>NZ_AUDV01000002.1 GCF_000425645.1 Gaetbulibacter saemankumensis DSM 17032 | reverse complement strand
CTTAATGTAGATTAAGGTTTTTTATTAATCCACCTTATAGGTGTATGCTTCATATTACTCGCATCTTTGTAATGTAATTAATCGGATAGATAATTGGTTATCGATTCACAAACTCCAAGAGATATGGATAAAATTGAAAAACAAGAAATTGTAAACTTATTAGTGATTTACAAGTTTGCTTTAAATTCTGGTAATGCCAAATTAGCACAAAGTTTATTCACTAAAAATAGCGTATTCATGCCTTCAGAAGGAGTAACAGTGTTTGGTATAGAAGAGATATATAATGTA
Source organism: Gaetbulibacter saemankumensis DSM 17032 (assembly GCF_000425645.1). GTDB lineage: Bacteria > Bacteroidota > Bacteroidia > Flavobacteriales > Flavobacteriaceae > Gaetbulibacter > Gaetbulibacter saemankumensis. Next base: position 1,297 of record NZ_AUDV01000002.1, on the reverse strand, counting down.
CATAAAGGTTTCTTTTCAAAAGGTAAACTGGACATCGAAATATATATTGAAGAAGTAGAAGTGGATAACGAAATGGCTTTTGCAGTTACAAGTTCTGAAAATTCATCTCTTGAAAACGATTTAATTTTTTCTAATGATTATCGTGAACTTATTGTATTTGAGAAGGAAAATGGAGCATGGAGAATTGCACGATTCATGTACAATAAATCAAAACACAATCACTTAGAAACCAGTCGTTTTCGTAAAACACTTAAGAATTCAGGAGTAACCCCTAGATATGAAGCTATTTGAACATTAGAAACTCTGTTAAATAAATAAGGATAAGTTTCTAGAAAATGTAAATAACGTTCCTCGGCAGTAGAACTAATATTATGAAGTGATCTTTGTTCTTCTTTAGCCAGAGTTCTTTCTAGAAAAACCCTGAAATATTTGTCAAATTTTGGATATAAATCATAGAGCGAATTTAAATCCTGTCTCTCTATTCGAAGTATGGTGGATTTTTCAACTGCTTCGATATATAATTGGCTAGTTTTCTTAGTAAAGAAACTTCCAAGATCGGTTATCCAGCTGTTTTCTATTGTGAAATGAAGATTATGTTCTTTGCCATTATGATCAACCTTATAGGTTTTAAAACAACCCTCAATTACAAAGTTGTAGTGGTCACAAGTGTCACCTTCATGAAGAATACACTGTCGCCTTTTTACAGTTTTTTTAGTAACGCTGTTTTCAAGGGCATTAATTTCTTCTTGATTTAAATGTATAGAAAACTTAGAGAAGCTTTCTACTATGGGGGTAACGAGCATAATTTGAATTGAAATGTATGCTTAAATATATAAAACTAAAGGTTGTTATAATAATTTATTAATGAAAAATAAAAGACATAAAACGGACAACTTTTATTAGGTAATTAATAAAAAACTGGTTGTGAGATAGATAAAGTTAGCAGGTAGTAAAATTTATAAAAAATAAAAAATAAATAAAATGTGGAAAGAATAGGTGATTTTATTTGGTTATAATTTTTTTTCTTGTTATTATTGTTTAACTAAAAAACAAAAAAGTTAAACAAAGAAGTGTTAAGAAAAGGTTAATAAATTACATGATTGTTTGTTAAAATGTTGAAAATTAAGTATATTAATTAGCCAAAACCTACATCGCCTCATATATTCATTTTATACGAAAAAAAGTAATGCATTTATTGCTAAGCAATAATGTACAAAAATAATAATGTCTAATTTTTAAAAAGAAGTAAAAAATGAAAGTACTTGAAGGAATCAAAGTTTTGGAAGTAGCCTCTATG
>NZ_AUDV01000001.1 GCF_000425645.1 Gaetbulibacter saemankumensis DSM 17032 | reverse complement strand
AACAGGGAAGCTTGCTTCCGCTGACGACCGGCGCACGGGTGCGTAACGCGTATACAATCTGCCTTGCACTGAGGGATAGCCCAGAGAAATTTGGATTAATACCTCATAGTATATAGAGCTCGCATGGGCATTATATTAAAGGTTACGGTGCAAGATGAGTATGCGTCCTATTAGCTAGATGGAGTGGTAACGGCACCCCATGGCGACGATAGGTAGGGGTCCTGAGAGGGAGATCCCCCACACTGGTACTGAGACACGGACCAGACTCCTACGGGAGGCAGCAGTGAGGAATATTGGACAATGGAGGCAACTCTGATCCAGCCATGCCGCGTGCAGGAAGACTGCCCTATGGGTTGTAAACTGCTTTTATACGGGAAGAAACACTCCTACGAGATAGGAACTTGACGGTACCGTAAGAATAAGGATCGGCTAACTCCGTGCCAGCAGCCGCGGTAATACGGAGGATCCAAGCGTTATCCGGAATCATTGGGTTTAAAGGGTCCGTAGGTGGATAATTAAGTCAGAGGTGAAATCTTGCAGCTCAACTGTAAAATTGCCTTTGATACTGGTTATCTTGAATTATTGTGAAGTAGTTAGAATATGTAGTGTAGCGGTGAAATGCATAGATATTACATAGAATACCAATTGCGAAGGCAGATTACTAACAATATATTGACACTGATGGACGAAAGCGTGGGGAGCGAACAGGATTAGATACCCTGGTAGTCCACGCCGTAAACGATGGATACTAGCTGTTGGGCTTCGGCTCAGTGGCTAAGCGAAAGTGATAAGTATCCCACCTGGGGAGTACGTTCGCAAGAATGAAACTCAAAGGAATTGACGGGGGCCCGCACAAGCGGTGGAGCATGTGGTTTAATTCGATGATACGCGAGGAACCTTACCAGGGCTTAAATGTAAGTTGCATGATTTAGAGATAGATCTTTCTTCGGACTACTTACAAGGTGCTGCATGGTTGTCGTCAGCTCGTGCCGTGAGGTGTCAGGTTAAGTCCTATAACGAGCGCAACCCCTGTTGTTAGTTGCCAGCGAGTCATGTCGGGAACTCTAACAAGACTGCCGGTGCAAACCGTGAGGAAGGTGGGGATGACGTCAAATCATCACGGCCCTTACGTCCTGGGCTACACACGTGCTACAATGGTAGGGACAGAGAGCAGCCACTGGGCGACCAGGAGCGAATCTATAAACCCTATCACAGTTCGGATCGGAGTCTGCAACTCGACTCCGTGAAGCTGGAATCGCTAGTAATCGCATATCAGCCATGATGCGGTGAATACGTTCCCGGGCCTTGTACACACCGCCCGTCAAGCCATGGAAGCTGGGAGTGCCTGAAGTCCGTCACCGCAAGGAGCGGCCTAGGGTAAAATCGGTAACTAGGGCTAAGTCGTAACAAGGTAGCCGTACCGGAAGGTGCGGCTGGAACACCTCCTTTCTAGAGAAAGACGACTAAATAGTATCAAAAAAACTATGAAAGAAATAGTTTGTTCTCACTTGCTGTTAATTTAAAAAAACAAGTCACCAGAATACGGTGCTCAGTAGAGATACTGAAAACTGAAACTGAAGGACTATAAACAGTCTCATAGCTCAGCTGGTTAGAGCGCTACACTGATAATGTAGAGGTCGGCAGTTCGAGTCTGCCTGAGACTACAAGCTAAGCTTGATTAGGCTGTAAGGTTTAAAAAAGATTAGATAAGTTCATTACAAACTGAAAGGAAATTTTAGAAGTTGGGTATCCCAAGTTGACGTATAGGTCATCAATTAACTGATAACTGTTAACTGATAACTGACTACTGAAAAGACACGGGGGATTAGCTCAGCTGGCTAGAGCGCCTGCCTTGCACGCAGGAGGTCATCGGTTCGACTCCGATATTCTCCACAAGACAATGTTTTGAGATGTAAATTTCAAGGTATTGCGTAGAGGAAGACAGACATAAAATGTCTGTTGTGACTCACAGATAAGTTCATTGACATATTGAAAAAAGATACATGATAATTAGATATAGGTATCTAATTAAGTAATAAAAAAAGGGTTATTTATATCCGTAACGAGCGATATAAATAATCGAATTCCCTAGGAATTAAATTTCTAGAGAATGAAACTCATAAAAAAGCAAAAAGTACAATAAGCTAAATAAGGGCGTATGGGGAATGCCTAGGCTCTCAGAGGCGATGAAGGACGTGATAAGCTGCGAAAAGCTACGGGGATCTGCACACAAGATTTGATCCGTAGATATCCGAATGGGGCAACCCAGTACATTGAAGATGTATTATCCGCAAGGAGGCGAACCCGGAGAACTGAAACATCTAAGTACCCGGAGGAGAAGAAAATAATAATGATTCCGTTAGTAGTGGCGAGCGAACGCGGATTAGCCCAAACCAGAGTTGTTACGGCAATTCTGGGG
>NZ_AUDV01000012.1 GCF_000425645.1 Gaetbulibacter saemankumensis DSM 17032 | reverse complement strand
TGTAGGACTGCAATATTCGAATTATGATGAACTAGAATTGTTTGGAAAGACAAGCCAAAGACGGTGATAGCCCGGTATAGGTAAAGAGTAGTAAGATAGCAGTATCCTGAGTAGTGCGGGACACGAGTAATCCTGTATGAATTAGTGGGGACCATCCCATAAGGCTAAATACTCCTGAGAGACCGATAGTGAACTAGTACCGTGAGGGAAAGGTGAAAAGAACCCTGAATAAGGGAGTGAAATAGAACCTGAAACCATACGCTTACAAGCGGTCGGAGCGGACTTGATCCGTGACGGCGTGCCTTTTGCATAATGAGCCTACGAGTTACCGTTGCTAGCAAGGTTAAGGTATTCAGTACCGGATCCGTAGCGAAAGCGAGTCTGAATAGGGCGCTATAGTTAGTAGTGGTAGACGCGAAACCGTGTGATCTACCCATGGGCAGGTTGAAGCTGTAGTAACATACAGTGGAGGACCGAACCGGTTGACGTTGAAAAGTCTTCGGATGACCTGTGGGTAGGGGTGAAAGGCCAATCAAACTCGGAAATAGCTCGTACTCCCCGAAATGCATTTAGGTGCAGCGTTGATTAATAGTTTTATAGAGGTAGAGCTACTGATTGGATGCGGGGGCTTCACCGCCTACCAATTCCTGACAAACTCCGAATGCTATAAAATGTTTATCAGCAGTGAGGGCATGGGTGCTAAGGTCCATGTCCGAGAGGGAAAGAACCCAGACCATCAGCTAAGGTCCCCAAATGTATGCTAAGTTGAAAAAACGCGGTTGAACTGCTTTGACAGCTAGGATGTTGGCTTGGAAGCAGCCATTCATTTAAAGAGTGCGTAACAGCTCACTAGTCGAGCGGTTCGGCATGGATAATAATCGGGCATAAGTATACTACCGAAGCTATGGATTTGTAATTTATTATAACTGGTAGGGGAGCATTCTAACAGGGTTGAAGGTGTGTTGTGAGACATGCTGGACTGGTTAGAAAAGAAAATGTAGGCATAAGTAACGATAATGCGGGCGAGAAACCCGCACTCCGAAAGACTAAGGTTTCCTCAGCTATGCTAATCAGCTGAGGGTTAGTCGGGACCTAACGCGAACCCGAAAGGGGTAGTGGATGGACAACAGGTTAATATTCCTGTACCCGCTCTCAATAAAAGTGACGGAGGCGTATATTTGGTGCGTGCTGACGGAATAGCACGTTGAAGGGAGTGGTAACACCCCGATAGTACACTAAGACTTCGGTTGCGGTGATAATCCAGAGAAGCGACTTCCAAGAAAAGCGAGAGAAGCGGCCCGTACCCTAAACCGACACAGGTAGTTGGGATGAGAATTCTAAGGAGCTCGAGAGATTCATGGCTAAGGAATTAGGCAAAATAGACCCGTAACTTCGGGAGAAGGGTCGCCCCACTTTAAAGTGGGGCCGCAGTGAAAAGGTCCAGGCGACTGTTTATCAAAAACACAGGGCTATGCTAAATTGAAAGATGACGTATATGGCCTGACACCTGCCCGGTGCTGGAAGGTTAAGTGGAGGGCTTAGAGGTAACTCGAAGGTCTTAAATGAAGCCCCAGTAAACGGCGGCCGTAACTATAACGGTCCTAAGGTAGCGAAATTCCTTGTCGGGTAAGTTCCGACCTGCACGAATGGTGCAACGATCTGGACACTGTCTCAGCCATGAGCTCGGTGAAATTGTAGTATCGGTGAAGATGCCGATTACCCGCTGTGGGACGAAAAGACCCCGTGCACCTTTACTATAGCTTAGTATTGGTTTTGGATAAGTAATGTGTAGGATAGGTGGGAGACTTCGAAGCAGCGTCGCCAGGCGTTGTGGAGTCATTGTTGAAATACCACCCTTTGCTTATCTAGAGTCTAACCCTCTTTCGAGGGGACATTGCTTGGTGGGTAGTTTGACTGGGGTGGTCGCCTCCAAAAGAGTAACGGAGGCTTCTAAAGGTTTCCTCAGCACGCTTGGTAACCGTGCGTAGAGTGCAATGGCATAAGGAAGCTTGACTGAGAGACCTACAAGTCGATCAGGTACGAAAGTAGAGCATAGTGATCCGGTGGTTCCGCATGGAAGGGCCATCGCTCAAAGGATAAAAGGTACGCCGGGGATAACAGGCTGATCTCCCCCAAGAGCTCATATCGACGGGGGGGTTTGGCACCTCGATGTCGGCTCGTCACATCCTGGGGCTGGAGAAGGTCCCAAGGGTTGGGCTGTTCGCCCATTAAAGTGGCACGCGAGCTGGGTTCAGAACGTCGTGAGACAGTTCGGTCTCTATCTACAGTGGGCGTTAGAAATTTGAGTGGATCTGACTCTAGTACGAGAGGACCGAGTTGGACAAACCTCTGGTGTATCTGTTGTCGCGCCAGCGGCATTGCAGAGTAGCTACGTTTGGAAGGGATAAGCGCTGAAAGCATATAAGCGCGAAACCCACCACAAGATGAGATTTCTTTAAAGGGTCGTGAGAGATGATCACGTTGATAGGCTATAGGTGTAAAGGCAGTAATGTCATAGCCGAGTAGTACTAATAACCCATAGGCTTATTGTACGCCTGTTTTTTTAAAGTTCAAAATTTATTACTATTATTATGTATAGCGACTTATAGAGTCCTTTTTTCAATATGTTACAATATTAGTTCTTGATTAGTCAAGACGACGATTTAAGGTGGTTATAGCAACGGGGCTCACCTCTTACCATTCCGAACAGAGAAGTTAAGCCCGTTAGCGCCGATGGTACTACGATTGTGGGAGAGTAGGTCATCGCCTTGTTTTAGAATCCTCATCATTTATTTGATGAGGATTTTTTTTTGCCCTAAACTGAAAACCCGAACAGGCAGACATTAGAATTTAAATTGCTTACAG
>NZ_AUDV01000011.1 GCF_000425645.1 Gaetbulibacter saemankumensis DSM 17032 | reverse complement strand
CTTTGATGTTGCTGATTTAGAAAGTTGTGAGGAAGGTACTAGTGAGGCCGCTACGTTTAATTTAACAACAGCAATTAGTAATGCCGATTCAGGAAGTTGGAGCTATTCAGACAGTAACGGACCCATAGCAAGTCCGGCATCCTATTCAGCGTCATTAGGCACAACTACGATTACGGTACGTTTAGACAATGATGATGACAGTGATGAAGGTTGTTATACCGAGAAAACCTTTGATGTAATAGTTAATGAAAATCCAAATTGTGAAATAACAGGAGATAACGTCATTTGTATATATGATGAAACAGCTAGTTTTACTGCTTCGGGAGGGTCTAGTTATAGTTGGACAGGACCAGGGGGGTTTGTAGCAAATACGGCAACGATATCGAATTTAACAGTACCTGGTACATATTGGGTTACAGTTACTGACGACAAAGAGTGTTCCTCTACTTGTTCCCGCACACTAACAGTAAATGGAACAGAAGAGAATCCGGTAACAACACCTAATTCATATTGTGAAGATAATCCACCACCATCTTTATGTGGCTTTGCTTCTACCAACGTTGAAGGTGCCGATATTGTATGGTTGGGTTATGTTAAAGATGGTGGAGGAATTCAAGAGGTTGTGATTGACGCCGAAACAGGATGTCCAGTACCACCAACGGTTCCTGGTAGTTATGCCTTCTTAGTAGAAATAGACACAAACGATGGTTGTATAACCAGCTCAGGAGCAGTAACTGAATTTGAAGTTTATGCACTTCCAGTAGTAGAAGCAGGTACGGCAGATGCTACATGTAATTTATTCGGTAATGAAACTCAGATAATCGGTGCAACAGAAGGCGGTGTTTGGGGTGGCCCTTATGCCCAGTATATAGAAGAAAGAGAAGATGGAACATTCTTTGTTGTTCCTGAAGGAGGTCTTCCTGCTGTTGATTATGTGATAACTTATACCTATACCGATGAAAATACTTGTACAAACTTCGATGAACTTATTGTTACTCTAGTAGAATGTACCGAATGTGAAACAGCCTATGGGGTTGCTTTAGATGAGCAAAACGTTATCGATACAAGTATTAGTACATGTTTCCGTGAAGATGGTTTCCACCGTTGGGGTTGGACCAACAAAATTACACCAAGTTATGAGCCTTATATATTAGATTTATATAGTGGTGCCGGTAGGTGTTTAATTGAAAAAGGTAAATATGTTGGTACTGTAACTATTAATTACAGTCCGGATGATGATACATTTACTGCGCTATACGAAACGATTCCAGGAGTAGGTCTAGACGAAGCGCATTTATATATAGGTTGTAATCCGTATCCAACCGGTAAAAATGGAGAATATACGGTAGCACCAGGACAATACACCTTAAATGCCGGTGATTTAGATTTCCATATGTCCTGGAGTACATCTACCGATGCCATGAAAACCATCACAATAGAAGGAGGTCCTGAATTATATGTTATAGCCCATGCGGTGGCCTGTACCGATATTTCGGCAGAGCTGACATCTAATGGATTTGTGCCATTTGAAGAATATGGTGAATTCCAAGATGATAAACCAGCAGTAACGGGTGATTGTATGGTAGATGTAGATCCTTGGCTAAAAACGTCTACAGTTAAAACGTATCCAGTGCCTTTTGAGAATGAGGTTAACATTAGTTATAAGTTTGATTATGACACCGATGTGAAAATCAATGTTTATGACATGAAGGGTGCCTTATTAAGACACGCTGAAAACAGAAACTATATTAAAGGAACGGTTGGTAGAACTAAAATTGATTTATCAAGAACAGACGATCAAATGTACTTCGTACGATTGATAACCAGAAGAGGGGCTATTGTTAAGAAAATAGTGTCATCTAAAAAACAAAAATAGTCTGTATAATTAATGAGAATAAAGGAGCAGTAGTAAGATATTGCTCCTTTTTTAATGAATAGTAAGAACAATATAAATATTAATAATACCTACATATTCTTTTAATATATAATTGTTAAAAATTCTTTATTTGAGTTTGTGTTTTAACGAAGTAAAAAGGGCTTTATCTAGGTTTATTTAATAAATAAAATGTTATGAATATATTTATTAGAGCAGTTGATTTTGAATGTTTTAGTGGTTAAATAAAGAAAAAGACTTCATATGAAAAACATACTACCTATACTTCTACTATTATTTATTTATAATTTTTCTCATGCACAATGCACTAATAAAACATTATATAATGGCACCGTAATTCCAAATGGTATTAATATCAATGATGGGGAAGTTCATCAAATAGCTTATGGTATTGAAGCAGGGGAATATATTGTGTTAACTGGTTTGAATACTGGAGATTCATATAAGTTTACAAGTATTCGTAGTGATATTAATAATCCTAATAACGATTATTTAACTATTTACAATGAATCTGGCCAGGTAATAGCAAGCCAAACAGCTCCTTTAAATATAAATCCTTTAGGGACATCAAATATTGAAATCCATATAAATTTAAATTTTCCGGGATGTGAGGTTGAAGAACTAGCACATACCCTGACAATTCAAAATTTATCAGCCGCCACATGTAATATGCCGAGAGCCCCGGGAGGTATAACATTTAAATCCGATACTCGCATAGATTTCTATTGGAGTCCACCAGAATTAAGTACACCACTAGGGTATGACTGGCGGATAACCTTAAAGGATGCAAGTCCAGATAATTATATGGTTTCAGGATCGACGATGGCACCAGAAACCAATGCAAGTTCAGGAAATGTGTTAACACCAGGAGAAACGTATTGGATATATGTAAGATCAAGCTGTGCTTCAAACGAAACAAGTGGTTGGTTTAGATTTCCTTCCGATTATGTTATGAATACGATTGCACCACCAGATAACGATTTTTGTGAAGGGGCCATTTCAGTAATACAGGATATCAATACAGCTGGTATTGGTGACGCCACAGTTGTTCAAGGTGATTTATCAGGAGGGGCAGGAACTAACAAAAATGCAGAAACTTGCAACACTAAAAAAGGGAATGCCCGTGACGATGTCTGGTATAAATTTACCGCTCAGACGCCTGATGTTCACATCTATTTATCGCCAACCTTTGATGGAGTCTTAACTTTGTATTCTGGTGATTGTAATGCCTTGAATTATTTAGAGTGTTCCGATAACCCAAGCGAAATCTTATCAGATGAAGAAATATATGTCTCCAATGGTTTAACCGTTGGACAAACCTATTACATTCGGGTGTATTATTTAGGAACCACAACTCCTGCAAATCCAACCTTTGACTTGTGGGTGTGGTCTTCGTCTGTAGCAACAGACAACGATATGGATGGTTATGTAGATCATCCGGATATTGACTGTGATGATAATGTGGCTTCCATTCACCCTGACGCTATAGAAATACCAAATAACGGTATTGATGAAGATTGTGATGGCGCAGATCTTAAAACCTGGTATTTGGATAGTGATAATGATAACTTCGGAACTATTGATGAAATGATATTGTCTAATACGCAACCTGAAGGTTATGTGTTAAATAGTTCAGATTGTAATGATGATAATGACGCTGTTAATCCAGGTGCAACAGAGGTTTGTGATACTATCGATAACGATTGTGATGGACTTGTTGATGATAATGATCCTTCTGTAGCAAATCAGGTAACATATTATGTAGATTTAGATGAAGATGGTTATGGAGATAGTAATGATGCGGGCACCGATTACTGCTCTAGCCCAGGAACTGGCTACAGTTTAACAAATAATGATTGTAATGATAATGTGGCTTCCATTCATCCTGATGCTACAGAAATTCCCAATAATGGCGTGGACGATAATTGTGACGGACAAACCGATGAAACATTATCTGTGATTGAAATTGATTTGAATGATATTTTGGTAAGACCTAACCCGTTTTCATCTCATGTTTTTATAGATATTCCCCAAAACATTACGGAGAATTTAGAAATAGTAATTTTTGATATGAGTGGTCGGATGATTTTAAGTTCGATTAAAACGATGTCAAGATCTAGTGTAGATTTAAAACATTTAGAAAGCCTGCCGAAAGGTATTTACTTCATGAAATTTTCTGTCAGGAATCAAGTCGTTACTAAAAAATTAATAAAACTATAAATTGAATACAATTCATATGCAATATGTGATTGAATAACCCAAGACTACTCTTGAATTTCATCTATTTGATTTAATATATCAAAATGTAATCAGATGAAAAACAGGATACTTTCGATTTTTATGTTTTGTATTTGTCATGCTTTATTTGCTCAGTGTGACAATACTACTCTATATGATGGTACAGTGATCCCAATTGGGGTTGATGTAAATGATGGGGAAGTCCATCAAATTGCTTATGGTATTGAAACTGGGGAGTACGCCATAGTTAGCGGTTTAAATTCAACAGACACCTATAAATTTACAAGCATACGCAGCGATATTAATAACCCAAACACGGATTATATTACCTTGTATAATAATTCGGATCAGCTTATAGCAAATCAAACTTCACCACTAACCAAGAGCCCGATAGGTTCATCAACAATAGAAATTCATATTAATTTAAACTCAGGATGTGACAAAGAGGTTTTAGCACATACCTTAACTATTCAAAATTTATCAGCCGCCACATGTAATATGCCGGGAGCCCCTGGAGGGATTACTTATAAATCCCATAATCGAATAGATTTCTATTGGAGTCCACCAGAATTAAGCACACCATTGGGGTACGATTGGCGGATAACCTTAAAGGATGCGAGTCCAGATAATTATATAGTTTCAGGATCTACAATGGCGCCAGAAACCAATGCGAGTTCAGGAAATGTGCTAACACTAGGAGAAACGTATTGGATATATGTAAGATCAAGCTGTGTTTCAAACGAAAAAAGTAGTTGGTTTAGGTTTCCTTCCGATTATGTTATGAATACGATTGCACCACCAGATAATGATTATTGTGAAGGGGCCATTTCAGTAATACAGGATATCAATACAGCTAATATTGGTGACGCGACAGTTGTTCAGGGTGATTTATCAGGAGGCGCAGGGACCAATAAAAATGCAGAAACTTGCAACACTAAAAAAGGTAATGCGCGTGATGATGTGTGGTATAAATTTATAGCTCAGACGCCTGATGTACACATCTATTTATCGCCAACTTTTGATGGAGTATTAACTTTGTATTCTGGTGATTGTAATGCCTTGAATTATTTAGAGTGTTCCGATAACCCAAACGAAATCTTATCAGATGAGGAAATATATGTCTCCAATGGCTTAACCGTTGGACAAACCTATTACCTCCGGGTGTATTATTTAGGAACCACAACACCTGTAAATCCAATATTTGACTTATGGGTTTGGTCTTCTTCATTAGCAACAGACAATGATATGGATGGTTATGTAAATCATCCGGATATTGACTGTGATGATTTGGACTCGGCTGTCTATCCTGGTGCAGAAGAAATTTGTGATGGAAAGGATAATAATTGTGAAGGTCAAATTGACGAAGGCCTTACGACTATTTTTTATGCGGATAATGATGGAGATAGTTATGGAGATATTAATAATACAAAAGAAGCCTGTTCTTTACCCAGTGGTTACGTAAGTGATAACACCGATTGTGATGACACTAATGCTTTAGTCCATGAACCTCAGTTATACTATGTCGATAGTGATGGTGATGGATTTGGTTCTACCACAGAAGCCATGCTTTGTGAGTCTAC
>NZ_AUDV01000010.1 GCF_000425645.1 Gaetbulibacter saemankumensis DSM 17032 | reverse complement strand
GACTTGGACCTTGAACGCACCAGATGCGATAGCAGTGGGTACACCACCTAGCGATGCAGAGGCGGATTCATGTATGTTTGCAGATCAGGATGCGGTAGATGCAGCCTATGCACAATGGATAACTGATACGACCAATGCGGCAGTAGCAAGTATAACAGGCGGATGTGCTCCAGAGGGTAGCATTAAGTCACAGGATAATGCACCAGACTTATGTGCTGGCGGAACAGCGACAGTGGTTTGGACCATTACAGATTTATGTGAGACCTTCGATGTAGAGGCGACTTGGACATTAACAGAATTACCAGAGATAGTAATTACATTACCTGAGGTAGAGTCAACAATTTGTAATGTTGATTTCCCAGCAATTTTAACAGCAAGTTATACGGGATGTATTCCAGGCACAGTGGACGCAGGTCCAACTAACATTAGATATCGTGAGGATATGTGTGCTGAATTAGCAGATTATGTATTTATAACACCAGAAGATGCATGTGGTAATTTTGATACAAAAACAATTACTATCACTCGCGAAGTTGATAAATATGACAACTGTGAAACCGCCTTTGCTATGGATGCACAAACAGCTAGTTGTTTTATTCCAGAATTTAAACGTTGGGGTTGGACTAACCAATACAGTGAGGGAGCTATTTCTGAATTACCTTTATATGCCGGAGCAGCCCAGTGTGATATTGCTAAAGGAAATAATGTAGGCAGTGTTACTGTAGATTATTCTGTAGCAGGAGAGATAACTGTTACCTATAACATAGACAATGATGGATTAGGTAAGGATTATGCAATGAGTGAAGCTCATATATATGTAGGGTGTGATATGTATCCAGAGAAAAATGGAGAGCCTACAGTAGCTCCTGGTCAATATACTTTTAATTCAGGATCACTAGATCATTCAACCGGAATTTCTGTAACATTTACAAATGTAAGTGGTCCAGTATATGTTATTGCTCACGCTGTCACCTGTGAGGAACTTTGTAGATGTAGTGATAGACCTGGAGTTGATGATGGTAATACGTATACTGTTGATTTAGGAATCAATTGTGGAGAAGAAGCTAAAGTGGTTTCAACCAAATCAGTTGACTTTACAGCGTATCCTGTACCATTCGATCAAGAAGTAAATATTAAATATTCATTCGATTACGAAACTGATGTTAAGATTGAAGTATTTGATATGAAGGGTGCATTAATCAGAACTTCTGAAAATACGGAATATATTAAAGGTACTGTGGAAACAATTAAACTTGATCTTTCCAGAACCGATAACCAAATGTTCTTTGTAAGATTGACAACTAAAGAAGGTACGGCTATTAAGAAAGTAATATCTTCTTCACCACAATAACCAATTCAATAAATATGTTAACAAAAAAGAGCGGCATTTGCCGCTCTTTTTTATGATGAATAATATGAAAAGCCCTTAATACTTTATAAATTTTATTGTGTGCATTCTTTCTTCAATATTCATATGAGCTATATAAATGCCATTTTGTAGAGTTGAAAGGTTTATGGTTTCTCTGTTATTAGATGACCTTTTGAACAATACTTTTTTTCCTAATATATTGTATATTTCGATAGTATCGAAAGGGTTTTGAGGTGAGTTAAGAATTAAATCATCACTTTCTCTATTATAATAATGTCTAATGGTATCGGTATTTAAATCATCAATGCCAAGAGTACTTGTGGTTATTGATAATTCGTCTATATTAATTGCGGATTGATTGGTAGTATTATGATGTCTAAATGCAATATAGACTGAATTACCTGCTAAGTCTGAAATATCTATACTTCGGGTTACAAATACACCTGCACCACCAACTTCATCAGTATATTCACTTCTTTGAATAGCACTAGATTCAAAATCGCTGGTTTGATTCCCTAAAGCAGCATAAACAGTATAATATTCATGTGCTGCATAAGATAATTCACCTCTTACTTTCCAGGACAATGTAATATTTTCACCCGCACTAAACGATGTCAAGTCAATGGCATGGGAAATAATCCAGTTATCTGGGGTGGTACTAGATTGCGAGTGTGAGGCAATAACCTTATAGCCTCCATAATAAGACGAAAATTCCCACCATATCCAATTATAACTATCACCATCTTGATCCTCAACATCCCAACAGACGTCTATTACATTTGTTTCAAAAGTTTCCAGTACAGGTAATGTATTGTCACATTGCGCAATCAACGACAGTTGTATTAATAAAAAACACGTAAATAATAAAACTCTTTTCATAACTAAGTAGGTTAATTTGTGTAAATTTAGTGTATTTAGTTGTTTTTATCGAACTAATTTACTTTTAATCGATAAAATACCAATTATTGTAGTTTTATTCTGATTAATTTCATGTATTCATAAGTAAATTATGATCTAAATATTCTGATTATTCAATCAAAATTTAGATAAATTACAGGTAAATCTAACTTGAAAATATATGTAAGCGCATGGATCATAGATGTTTAAAAGACGGATATAGAGTTAATTTTTCTAGCTAAGTTTTTTATTCCTCTAATATTTTACTACAAATTTCGAAGCGCATTCTTATCTATTTGTTACTGCATACATGACTTCTTATATTTATTCGTTTATCGGATAATTTTAACACTTTATAGATGTTTTTATTGTTTCGTAATTAATGACGCATTAAAAAATATTTTTAGATTTGCCGAATTTAAAATATACAATATACTGAATGTCAGTTTTGTAAGTAATTATGGGTTAACAAAAAATGTATTCTTTAATAATAGAAATAAAAACCTACAATAGTCTTAATAAAACTGGTATTACATCGATTAAATGCATTATAAATCAGTTAATCTGTAAAATGTATTAATTTTAGATCATAAATGCCCCTGATTATGAATTGTATTATACCTATTATTAAAAGTAAGATTGTATTTTGCGCCATTTTACTTTGTTCCTTAAGCAGCTTTTCTCAGGAACTGTCATATAAAGTAAATCTTGAAGACCAAGTAAAATTATCAGATCAAATTGTGGAAGGTAAGATAATTGCGAAATCATCGTTTTGGGATGATACCTATGAAAATATTTACACACGCCAAACAATTGAAGTATATAAGGTTTTTAAAGGAAATATTGTGGAAACTGTTGATTTAATAACGGAAGGTGGGATAGTCGGTCTCGAAGCAGTAATGGTGTCCCATAGTTTACAATTGCAAGAAGGCGATACAGGTGTTTTTATGTTGAAGCGGGCAGACTCTCAAAATCTATCAAAAGGAAATACTCATAATAATTTTGAAAGTGTTAGTGACTTTCAGGGCTTTTATAAATATGATAAAGCAAGAGATAGAGTAGCCAATGCTTTCGAAACGCACAAAGGAATTCAATCGAATTTTCAAAATATACTATCTAACTATACCTTAAAAAAGCCAATTCAGGTAAAATCGGATCTATTACTGCAAGATGATATTTCCAGGGATGAAGAAACTCCTGTTTATGGAAAATCAAGTTCAACCACGGCTGCTTTAGCTGTTACATCTTTTTCAGCGACCAGTTTTACAGCTGGAACTAAAAGTGTTTTAACCATCAATGGTTCGGGTTTTGGACAAAGTAAAGGAGCAGTAGGGTTTAGCGACGCAAATTATGGTGGTTATTTGCATACCGATGCTTTAGATAATCAAATATTAAGTTGGAGTGATAATAAAATTGAAGTAGAAATACCAGATAATGCTGGATCGGGCACTATTAAGGTTTCTACCGCGAGCGGTGGTTCTATAGTAACTACTGAAAAGCTTCATATCGATTTCGCTCAAATTAATCTGGAGTATAATTCAGGTTCAGGTAAAATAGCCTATCAAACACAGCATATTGATGATAATTCTGAAGGCGGTAATACCTGGATTATGAATACTAATTTTAGTGCAACAGGAGCAAAAGAAGCTTTTGCACGAGCCTTTGAAAGCTGGACCTGTGGAAGTGGCATTAACTGGGAGATTTCTGCAAGCACAACACCTATAAATACGAATGCCGATGATGGGGTAAATGTAATAACCTTTGTTGATAATTTAGGTACAGGAACCTTAGGAAAATGCTATTCAAGATACTCAGGTTGTTCTCAGGATGGAGAAATTAAATGGTATGTTAAGGAAATGGATATTATTTTTAATAGTAATATCGATTGGAATTTTTCAACGAATCCTCCAACAAACGGACAAGTAGATTTTGAAACAGTTACAGTACACGAATTAGGTCACGGACACCAATTGGGTCATGTGGTTGATACCAATGTGGTCATGCACTATTCAATTTCTAAAGAAGAATCTTTAAGAGCGTTACAGGATAATGATTTAATGGGAGCTAAAGATGTGTTATCGAGAAGCACAAGTACGGCCGTTTGTAATCAACTTAGTATGACGGAATCATCCTGTAGTTTATTAAGTTCTAAAGCGCATGACTATATAGAGGATATTGTTTTATATCCTAACCCGGTAAAAGATGTATTGTTTATCAAAAACCCTAAGAACTATCAAATACAGTCCATGGCCATTTACGATATACAAGGAAAACAAATTAGAACGATTAATTTTAATTCTAATGCCATATCTAATAGGGTTAATTTAAATAAACTTTCAGCAGGAATTTATTTCTTAAGCCTAAAAGTCAACAACACGATGATTAAAAGGAAACTAATTGTGAATCAGTAATTTGAAGATATGCTTTTTATCGACTGTAATTTACATTTCATCTATTCCATACAAATCATTCATAATTTTAACTAAATAATATCTTATTATTTCTTACCTTAAAAGGGCAAGTAAAACTTGTACCTAAAGAACTTCACATAATAGCATTTGATTAATAGCACATTAAATGCCCTTTTTTATCATTTCCACCTTTTTGGTTATGTCATTTTATTGCTAAAATAAGAAATTAGAACCCTCATTCTACAACTTCTTCTTTGTTATGTAAACTCATTTATTCACTTAATTTAAATGTTATGTTTATGTACAAAATTACTAACAACGATTTTATTGGTAAATTCAGTAAGTCGTACAAGACATTCTTATTGTGTTGCTTGTCCATAATTACTTTTGGTCTTTCAACACAATTTTTTTATGCTCAAGATGTAGGCTCAACTGTGATAAAGGCTAATTTTGGTATTGACGGCGATGCTTATGCCAATGAGTCAGAATTTCTTAATCTTGATGACCCTAACAATCCTGTATTAGTAAACGGAGCCAATACTGATGACTGGTTTTTGAATTTGGCATCGTACCCAGGAACGGGCTTGGGGGTAATAGATCAGACTCAGCCAGCACCTGCTGGGAATACACCCTTTGAGCGAAGACAATCTATAACTGCAGATGATGTTGGTAATGCCCGAGTGCCGTTCGCCATTGCCAATTTTCCCGTGGTTATAGATCTGAGCGGTGGTCCCACTGCATATTTATGGCTGGATGCCGTTTATGGACGCGATACTTATGTGTCGGGTGGAGGTACTGAAACATCCTATTTTGCAGGGGGGTCAGATAAGAATTCAGATAATCCAATAAACTGGACATTAGGAACTTCGGGAAGTGTACCTCAAAAAACGGATATTATTGATGTGTTCGCACATTTACGGGGAGAAGGCCCCCGTGTACCACCTAATATGCTAGACCCGTCAGATCCTCTTTATGATGCTAATGATGACAGACCATTTACAAAGCTTTGGGCATATGCCGGAGCGTCTTTGGTGGTCACCAATGGGAATAAGCATCTAGATTTTGAGTTTTTCAGAAAAGGATTACAGGATCCAGCAGACCTTGCTGATCCAACTAAACTTGGTCCAGATGGTGGACGTACGGCCTGGCAATTTGATACTGATTGGAGTATTTTAATTCCTGGAACCATCATTGTTTCTGTGGACTATATCAACGGAGGTACTGTACCTTCTGTAAGAATTAGGTGCTGGATGAGTGAGGATGACTATAATAATTTTGATAATGGTAATGCTGCTAGACCTTTTAATGTTGATAAAAGTGTATCTTTTATAAGTGGAGTAGGTACTACTGTTGACGGTGTTGTATATGGCTACGCCGCGATCAACCCAAAAGGAAATGATATAGCAGCATGGGGTAGAGTCAATGATAATATGTCAGACGATGCGGGATCTTTGACATTAGGACCACCATGGGGTACTTGGCATGGGTCTTCTCCAGATGCTGTTACAGATTATCAACGCTATCAATTTGTTGAAATTGGGATTGATTTATCCGCTTTCGGATTAGATAGAAGAGGGTCTCAAGATCCATGTTCTAATATATTAGGTAGTTTATTGGTTAAAACCCGTAGTAGTGGAGGAGGGCCGAATGAAGGTGCTTTTGACAGTGAGTTAAAAGATTTTGCTGGGCCTTATTTATTTGGGTTTCTTGGTGGTCCACCAGAGATTGCTGCAGACCCCCTAACAGCTTGTGAACAAGGTGATACTGGTCAGGCTACATTTGACCTTGAAACTGCTATTGACGAAGCGAATAGTACACCAGGAACAACAATAACATTTCATGATACTAGTTTGGCTGATGCAGAAGTTGGGGCTAATCCAATTGGTTCTCCAGAAAGTTACAGTGTAACTGTAGGTGAAAGCCCAAAAACCATTTGGGTACGTAGTCTTCGTCCGGATAGCCAATGTGATGCTGTTACATCATTTACTGTGGACGTTTATGATAATCCAGACTTTGATGTGACGGATTTAGAGAGTTGTGAGGAGGGTACCACAGAGGCCGCTACGTTTAATTTAACATTAGCGATTAGTAATGCCGATTCAGGAACCTGGAGTTATTCAGACAGTGAGGGAAGTATTGGAGATCCAACGAATTATTCAGCACCACTAGGTAAAACAACAATTACCGTGCGTTTAGATAATGACAACGACAGTGATGAAGGTTGTTATACTCAAAAAACTTTTGATGTAGATGTTTACGATAATCCGGACTTTGATGTTGCTGATTTAGAAAGTTGTGAGGAAGGTACTAGTGAGGCCGCTACGTTTAATTTAACATTAGCGATTAGTAATGCCGATTCAGGAACCTGGAGTTATTCAGACAGTGAGGGAAGTATTGGAGAT
>NZ_AUDV01000009.1 GCF_000425645.1 Gaetbulibacter saemankumensis DSM 17032 | reverse complement strand
CATTAACACTAGGAGGCGTTGGTTGTACCTGAGCATCTACAAGACAATTAACCGTACTAGCACCGTCAGCAGGTAAAGTAAAGTCAGGGATGTCTATAGTGTATGTATAAGACCAGTCATGAGAGTTGCCTTCACAATCAGTATAAGTAAATACCCATATCATATCACCATCACATGCAATGTTGTTAGGAGTAGTTTTAAGAACCGGTGTAATAGCATTTCCACAAGCATCATTAACGCTAGGAGGCGTTGGTTGTACCTGAGCATCTACAAGACAATTAACCGTACTAGCACCGTCAGCAGGTAAAGTAAAGTCAGGGATGTTTATCGTAATTATATGATCGATTGTATTTGAATTTGAACAATCATCTGTGATCGTATAGGTTCTTGTTATTGTAATGGGACAAGAATTTTGAGGATTATCTGAGTGACTTACAATTAAGTCTAAATCTGAAGTTTCATCACTAATTTGTAGGCCAAGCGCTTCTAATTCAGCTACTGTAGTAAAGGCATTTGGAGCATCTGCTATTGTACATCCTATTATTGATGATGGAGTTAAATTACCCGTTATAGTAGGGCTATTATCAGTTAAATTTATTGTTTCAGATGCTATTACAGTATTACAATCTGGAATAGCTTCAGGATCTGTAACAGTAAGTGTTACTATATATTCTCCATTTTGAGCATAAGTATGTGTTGGATTTAGGTCGGTACTGGTATTACCATCACCGAATTCCCATAGGTAGGAAGAGTTAGGTCCAGCGTTCATGGTTGTGCCTGTAAAGTCTACAACCAAATTACAAGAACCTCCACTACCAGGTGTAATTGACATTAAATCGATAGAAATAGTATCAACAAATTCTATTTCGATTGTAGTATTAACTGTAACAGTCTGATCTAAACAGTCAGTACTTAGAGGAACGGTTACTTCTATCATGAATTCATATACTCCAGGTTGAGATACAGTGACCGTTGGATCTTCAACAGTATTACTTGGATCGAATGTAACATTGGCCCCTGATGGTTTGTTTATAGTAGTCCAAACGTAGCTAGGAGATCCCTCCACAAATCCATTAATTTGTAAATCTATTAATGTAGGAGCAAAACAAACTTCGTTATCCGTGCCTGAAATTACTCCAAAATCGGGATCCAATTGGATTGTACCTCCAGCTTCAATAACTTCAGCAAAAATGATACATACATTACCTCCACCCGCACATGCAGAATATTTAACAGAGCCAATATAAACTGCCCGCGTATTTCCACAAGAAGGACTTGTAGAGCCAAGCGCACCTGTTGTTGGTCCAGTATCAGTAGTATTTTCAATTACTATAGCGGAATTTTCAGCTAAGTATAACCCTACATTATTAGTTGACCATAAAATCTGAGCTCCATCTTTAATGACTAGCCTATCTATAGAATTAGGGATAACAGTATCGGATGATAAAATAATATCAACAGGTGCTTCGATAGTCAGAGTACCTGAGCAATTATTATCATTAATATAATCTAATAATTCTGCACCAGACATAATATTGTCACCTCCGGTAGCAGCAGTGTCAATAATACACTGAGAATTAGCATTGGTTAAACCAAACAGTATTAAACCAAAAAATAAAAGATATCGTTTAAAAAGTAGATTTACCTTTCGGTACAGATTAAGAGTAATCGTTTTCATAAGCCAAAAGTTGAGTAGCTGAGTTTCTAATAGTATTATTTGTTTAATATGCTATTAACTATATTAAATTCTAATCTAATTTTTCTATAAAGAATGAGGGAAGTGCACTGATTTAGACAGTACAAAAACTTAAAGGAGAAATTAGATTTGGGGTCATAATTTTATATTTATACACAACAAAAGAACAGACAACACGTTGGCTTTTCAAAAATAAATGCTAAAATCCTCAAAAAAACGATAAAACGCAACGGTATTGTTGTTAATCGGTTGATTTTGTTCGTTTAACGACCGGAGTTTGTTTTCATTGAGTTTTGTTTTTCAATAGTTGTTGTTTAATTGCTGTATTTGTTACTTTTATTATTCCATTTATAAAACAAAGAAAATGAATTTTATCGAGAAAAAAAACATTTAATCGATATTTTGTATCATTTAATCGAAATAATATGAAAAAGCTTATACTTGTAAGGCATGCAAAATCCTCTTGGGAATATGATGTCATAGACCATGAAAGACCATTAAATAATCGTGGAGAAAATGATGCTAAATTGGTATCGGAGTATTTAGGAGCAAATAATCTTATTCCAGGGCCCGATTTAATTTTGTGTAGTGACTCCAACAGAACTAAATTAACGGCCGATATTTTCACAAAAGGATTGGATATTTATCATCATAAAATTCATTATAGTTACAGTTTATATGATTTTGATGGTCGGGATCTTGTTAAGGTTATCTCTGACATTGAAGATGCGGTAAACACTTTGCTGGTTTTTGGTCACAATCATGCGATTACCTACTTTGTAAATGCTTTTGGCGATAAACTTATAGAAAATGTCCCTACATCGGGTGTGGTAGTCATAGATTTTGATGTGGATTCATGGAGGTATCTTGACCAAGGTAAAACCGTGCTGTCTCTTTTTCCGAGAGATTTAAAAAAATAGAGAATACTTAATTTCTTATCAATAAATTCTAAATCAAAAAAGATATATTTGTGAATATATCTGGATAAATGCAAGAAATACGAATGACCAAACCTGAAATTCACACAAATAAATATATAAATAGAGAAGTAAGCTGGTTAGATTTTAATGGAAGGGTTTTACAAGAAGCTTCCGATGAAAATGTTCCTTTAATAGAACGGTTAAGGTTTTTAGGGATTTTTTCTAATAATTTAGATGAATTTTTTAAGGTGCGTTACGCCACGGTAAAACGAATTGTTGAAGCGGGTAAAGAAGGTAAAAATGAGCTGGGAGGAATTAAAGCCCAGGAGTTACTGGAAATTATTACCCAAATTGTAATAAATCAGCAAAGTGAAAGCCTAGAAATTCTAGAAGCAATTCATAAACGATTGGCTGATGAGAATATTTACATCATAGATGAAACCGAAATAAATAACATTCAAAATGAATTTATTCGCCGTTATTTTATTTCAAATGTAAGTCCGGCATTAGTAACCATTATTTTAAATGATGATGTGGTACTACCTAACTTAAAAGATAGTGCTGCTTATTTAGCAGTGAAAATGGAAATGAAATCGGGTGATAAACAGTATGCTCTTATTGAAATTCCTAAAAACATAGATCGCTTTGTAGTTTTACCGAAGGAAGGTGATAAAAATTATATTATTATACTGGACGATTTATTGCGTTACTGCCTGAGGGATATTTTCAATATTTTCGATTATGAAACTATTTCGGCTCATATGATTAAAATTACGCGTGATGGTGAACTCGATTTTGAAAGTGATTTAAGTAAAAGTTTTATAGATAAAGTATCCGATAGTGTTAAGCATAGGAAACAAGGTGAACCCGTTCGATTTGTTTACGATAAAACTATTGATCAGGAAACTTTAGATTATTTAATGACTAAAATGGGAATTGATGATATGGATAGTGTCATTCCTGGTGGTCGTTATCATAATAGACGAGATTATATGGGGTTTCCAAGTTTGGGAAGAACAGATTTGTTATATGATAAAATAGAAGCGCTTCCAATTAAAGGTTTAAGTTTAGAAGATAGTATATTTGAAGCTATCGAGAAAAAAGACTACTTATTGTATGCGCCTTATCAAACATTTTCGTACGTCGTTAAATTTTTACGTGAAGCCGCATTAGATCCGAAAGTGAAAACCATTAAAATTACCATTTATCGTTTAGCCGAAATATCACATATTGCCAGTTCGCTTATTAATGCAGCTATTAATGGTAAGACTGTAACGGTGTCAATTGAATTGAGGGCGCGTTTCGATGAGCAGGCCAATATAGATTATGCTCAGCAAATGGAAGACGAGGGCATTAACCTTATCTTTGGGGTTCAAGGCCTAAAAGTTCATAGTAAAATGTGTGTTATCGAAAGAGAAGAGGGGAAAAAAATAAAACGCTATGGTTTTATAAGTACGGGAAATTTTAATGAATCGACTGCTAAAATTTATACGGATTATACCTTGTTTACTGCAAATGGTAAAATTTTAAAAGATGTAAATAAAATATTTAGCTTTTTCGAAACCAATTATAAAATATACAGATATAAACATTTAATTACATCGCCACATTATACTAAAAAGGCGATTTTTAAGCTTATTGATGCTGAAATTAAAAATGTAAAAGAAGGACGAGAAGGCTATATCAGACTTAAAATGAATAGTGTTTCTAGTTATGCTATGATAGATAAATTATATCAAGCTAGTAATGCCGGAGTGAAAATTCAAATGATTATTCGTGGCATCTGCTGTTTAATCCCTGGAGTGCCCGGAATGAGTGAGAATATTGAAGTAATTAGTATCGTAGATAAGTTCTTAGAACATCCCAGAGTTTATGTTTTTGGTAACAATGGTGATCCGAAGGTGTATATTTCATCTGCCGACTGGATGACTAGAAATATTGATAATAGGGTAGAAGTAAGCTGTCCTATATATGATGAAGATATTAAACAGGAAATAATGGATACTTTAGATATTTGCTGGAGTGATAATGTTAAAGCGCGTCTTATAAATAGTTCTGAAGTTAATGAATATAAAAAAGATAATAAAGAAAAGGTGCGTTCACAGTATGCTACCTATGAATATTATTTAAACAAAATAAACAGTTAATATGCTCTCGATAAAAAAATATGCCGCGATAGATATTGGATCCAATGCCGTTAGATTACTTATTTCAAATATTATTGAGCAGAAAGGTAAACCAGTACAATTCAAAAAGAACTCATTGGTACGTGTGCCTATTCGTTTAGGAGCCGATGTGTTTGTTCATAACAGAATTTCAAAAGAAAATACCCAACGGATGTTAGATACTATGTTGGCTTTTAAGTTACTTATGAAGTCTCATAAAGTGGTTAAGTATAAAGCCTGTGCAACGTCTGCGATGCGAGAATCTAAAAACGGTAGGCAGGTAGTTGATTTAATAGCTCAAAATTGCGATATTAATATAGATATTATTGACGGAGAAGAAGAGGCAGCCATCATTGCGGCTACAGATTTAAATACTTATATCGATAAAGGCAAAACCTATTTGTATGTCGATGTTGGTGGGGGTAGTACCGAATTTACGGTTATTCATGACGGTAATCAGGTTTGTTCAAGATCTTTTAAAATAGGAACGGTGAGATTACTCAACGATATGGTTTCTAAAGAAACATGGAATGAATTGCAGACATGGATAGCGGAAAACACGAAGCATTATGATAAAATTTCTCTTTTAGGTTCGGGAGGTAACATTAATAAAATTTTTAAAATTTCTGGTAAAGCCATGGGAAAACCCTTGTCCTATTTCTATTTAACTAGTTATTATGATCAACTTCAAAGCTATTCTTACGAAGAGCGTATTACAGAATTAAATCTTAATCAGGATAGGGCAGACGTTATTATTCCAGCTATGCGTATTTATTTGTCGGCTATGAAATGGAGTGGTTCAAAAGACATATACGTTCCTAAAATAGGTCTTGCAGATGGGGTTATTAAAAGTATTTATTATGATACGGTTTCTAGCAATACACAGTAAAATTTTGCAGTTCAACTTGTAAAATTGTTTTCTTTTAGCTTTATCACATATATTCGTACACGAAATATTGCTGCAAAATCATAACCCAAACCTATTTAATTATGAAAAAAATATTACTATTTACAGTACTACTTGGTTTTTCTTATTACGGATTTTCCCAAGATGTAAAATTTGGTGTACGAGGAGGTTATAATATATCGAACCTTGATTTTGATGGAACACCTCAGATTGAAAATAAACATAGAAATAGTTTCTATATTGGTTTTTTAGCTGATATAGGATTATCGGATGCGGTATCCTTTATTCCGGAATTACAATTTTCTGCGGAAGGAGCCAAGGAGGAAGATTTGAATTTGGATTACATTCAAATGCCATTATTTTTTAATTTCAAAATTATTGAAAAAGTGCATTTGGGTTTAGGACCTCAGATTGGCCTAAAAGTTCATAAATTTGAAGATGGTGTAAAAAACTTTGCTTATTCAGGAGTGGCTGGTATTCAAGTTAAATTATCCCATGTATTATTTGCAGATTGCCGATATACTTATGGGTTTACTAATGTTTTTGATGATCATTTAAGTGTAGAAGCAAAAAACACCAATATTCAAATTGGTGTTGGGTATAAATTTTAACCATGGATAGCTTCGCTGGTTCCTAATTTTGACATAATTTTAGCTTCATATTCAAGAAGTTGCTGCCATTTGGTGTCAACTTCTTTTTTATTACCATATTGTCTCGCAAAGCCTAAAAACATGGTGTAATGATTAGCTTCACTTACCATTAATTTTCTGTAAAAATCGGCGAGTTCTTTGTCTTCCAGTTCTTCCGACAGTAATCTAAAGCGCTCACAACTTCTGGCTTCTATTAAGGCGGCATATAATAAACGATGTACCAATTGATTGGTCCTGCTACCGCCTTTTGGGAAAAATTTCATAAGTTCGATAACATAGTCATCCCGGCGATCGCGTCCTAAGGTCCAGCCACGCGCGATAATTTTATCATGAACCATTTTAAAATGGCTGATTTCCTCCTTCACTAAGGCCGTCATTTCCTGAACCAATTCGGTATATTCTGGGAAACTCACAATTAAAGAAATAGCTGTACTGGTAGCCTTCTGCTCACAAAAAGCATGGTCGGTAAGAATTTCTTCAATATTCTTTTCTACAATGTTCACCCATCTTGGGTCTGTCGGTAATTTTAATCCAAGCATAATATGTTAATTGAGTACTATTCTTACTATACGTCCAGGTCGAAAGCCTTTCTTAAAAGATCAATGTTAGGGTTTTTTTCTTTTAGCTTCTCAAACTTTTCCAGAGTCGTATACGCATATTGTTTTTCTAACACTTCATTTATCGTAATGGATAAATTAATATCAAAATTACTTAAGGTTTTCCTTATGTACGACAATAAATCGTATTGATTACGTTCAATTTCAACCTTATTCGTTTCGTTTGGTAATTCTAAATGTATGGTTGTTTCTTTAACTTTAGGCGTGTCTATAGATAAAATAGAAGCTAGATTATGTTGTCCTTTTTTACTAATTAAAAGAATATAATCTTTCCATGTCTGCACTAACTGAGCTTCTGTAAAAGGTTCTTTGGGAAGATGTTCTTCCTCAACAACCACATCCATTTTTTTTATTTCATGCTCCTTTTTTGCACGAATACTTTTTAAAGAAAGTCCTGATGTACGTTTGGACTCTTTTTTAAGTACAATTTTTGGAGGATCGTTAACCTGAAATACCGATGTTTTATTTTCTTTATTTGTGGTGCTGATAGTTTCAGTGCATTCTCCAGAGTTTGTAGCACTTTCCGAAGCATTTGGAACTTTTACCTGAATAGGCTGAATCCCTTTTTGTCTGAAATATGATGCTGGAATTATGTAACGTCTGCTATTTTTTTTTTCTCCATCAAAAGTGATAGAGGCAAGTTGCATGAGACATAACTCAATGAGTAAGCGTTGATTCTTACTGCTCTTATATTTGAGATCACATTCGTTGGCTAAATTAATACCTTCAATTAAAAAGTGTTGCGAAGCTTTTTGTGACTGCTCGAGATATTTCTTTTTAGTTTCTTCACCTACTTCTAATAATTCTATAGTTTCAGGAGTTTTACAAACCAGCAAATCTCTAAAGTGAGATGCTAAGCCAGCAATATAGTGATGACCATCAAATCCTTTTGAAAGGGTATTGTTAAACTGAATGAGTAAGTCGGGTATTTTATTTTCTAGGATTAAATCGGTACTTTTAAAATACGTTTCGTAATCTAGTACGTTTAAATTCTCAGTAACTGCTTGTCGCGTTAAGTCTTTACCTGAAAAACTAACCACACGATCGAAGATTGATAGTGCATCACGCATAGCGCCATCTGCTTTTTGGGCTATGATATGAAGAGCGTCATCATCGGCATTTACACCCTGTTCCTCTGCTATATATTTTAAATAATTCTTCGCGTCTTTTACCGTAATACGTTTAAAATCAAAAATTTGACAACGCGATAAAATTGTTGGAATTATTTTATGTTTTTCAGTGGTAGCTAAAATAAAGATGCAATGCTTAGGAGGTTCTTCTAATGTTTTTAAGAAGGCATTAAAAGCCGCTTGTGATAACATGTGTACCTCATCGATAATGTAAACTTTATATTTACCAATCTGAGGCGGGATGCGCACTTGGTCGGTTAAGTTTCTAATATCATCAACCGAGTTGTTAGAGGCGGCATCCAATTCAAATATGTTGAATGCGAAATCTTCATCAGTAGTTTCAGGACCATCACTATTAATCATTTTAGCCAATATACGTGCACAAGTGGTTTTACCAACGCCACGAGGTCCTGTAAACAATAAAGCTTGAGCTAAATGATTATTTTCTATAGCATTTAATAAAGTATTTGTAATAGCTTGTTGACCTACAACATCTTTAAATGTTTGCGGTCTGTATTTTCTTGCCGATACAACGAAATGCTCCATAGAATTTATTGTAGAACAAAGTTAAAAATTCAACTTTAAAATATGAATATAGATTATGAAATTTAGCACGAGTTATTAACAATTAATTGTACTTTTGTGGGCTAGTAGATCGCCTTATCGCTGTTTTTATTTTATAAAAATAGAGGAAAGTCCGAACACCATAGTGTAACATAGTGGTTAATGGCCACCAGCCGAGAGGTTAGGAAAAGTGCAACAGAAAGGATGTACAGGTAATGCTGTAGTGAAATCAGGTAAACTCTATGTGGTGCAATGTCATGTATACCAACGTTTGAGGGCGACACGTTCGATTGTTGGAGGGTAGGCAGCTAAAGTGTATTGGTAACAATGCATTCAGATAAATGATAAGGGCTCATTAACGTGAGTACAGAATTCGGCTTATAGATTTACTTATATATAAAACCCCACTTTGTTTAAGTGGGGTTTTTATGTATTGTAATGGTTATTATCGTGGGGTGAATGCTAGGTCGGGACGCATCTCTGCATTGTATTCTTCATATCTTAGAATATGTTTTAATACTTGTGAAAAGGCTTCGAGTCCAGACTGTCCCAATAATTGTTGATTAGCCCTAGATTTAACAACATTTTCAATTTGATCTTTATAGGAAATAGCAATAAATAAGTAGTTTTCCGGAGTTCCAAACCCACTTCTGTAAACACGATAATATTCATTAGAACCTTTACTGGCAAACACTTCTTTGATTTTTTTCATAGCCTCATGTAAAGCTTTGCCGTTATCAGGACTGTAATACAGAAAAATAAATTTACGATTATTCTTGCCTTCTTGGGTTTGACTAATACCTTGTGGCATATACGTTAAGTCTTCAAGTAAGGTAATAACATAAGATGTGTGCGCATCGTAGCAAGCATCAAACCGATTGAATAAAGTCCCAAATTCATCTCCCATAGTATCGGCCATATCTTTAAATGGACGCTTGTCTAATTCTGCATAATTATCCATCGGACTTATATAAAGATACCGGAAATCGTCAATAACGGCTGTAATCCATTTTGTAGGCGGGTTATGGGTAATACAAGCTTCAATAAAATCTCTGGCGACCATTTCGTATTCAAAAACCTTCGCAGGTTTTACATTGTCTTGGTGCACCTGATACATTTGCTGTGAATACAGAAGATGTATTGGTGAAAGTAGCATGGTAGCAACAAGTAAAGCAAAGCTAATCGTTTTCATGGAGATTGATTTTTATCATTCTTCTAATTCCATCATAGACATATCTGCCTTTTCATCGGCTATCGATTGAAGTTCAGCGACTAGTTTCGATGAATCATAATACACATATTCCTGAACTATTTTGCCATCAATAAATTGAGCTGTTAAATGAACAGGAATCACAATTTCTTTATTATTTTCTGATAAATGTCCTTTCCATATTCCCCAGTAATTAACCCAGGTTTCTTCGTCTTTATCAATTACCATTTCTGTAAAGGCACCTTTGTCTTCAAAACCGTAATCTGAAAAATTAGAAATCATACCTTGTAGATTTTTTAAATTCTCATCCACAGAAATACCTTTAACTGTGTTATGATGGATTTTCGCAGTATCTGCAAAATTAGCTTTCCAACTTGTCCAGTCTTGATCTTCATAAGCTTTAATTCCAGCTTTTAAAGTTTGAATTTCAGGTGAATCGAAAAAATAGCGTTGTTTAGGTTGTTGACAAGCCGTAATTAAAATTAAAGCCAGTACTGATAATAAGAAATTTTTCATGTTTATGATTATTAATTGGTTATTAGCATAATTAACCATAAACAATAGTTTTAATAATGATTATGTTATGTAAGAGTTGAGGCAAAGCAAAACTACAAGTTCTAATTTACTGAAAAAAAAGTTATTAAGAAAGAAAAGTAGTATTTATAATTGAGCCTCAAAAAAACTAAAAGTACTACCGCCGTAACTTTTAGAATAACTGAAGTAATCTAGCTCCGATAAGTTCATGTGTTTGGAATGTTCAACAATGAGTACACCTTCTTCCTGTAAAAGATTGTTCTTAAAAACAAGTTCAGGAATTCTTGAAAACTCCTCTATTGAAAAGATGTAAGGCGGATCGGCAAATATAATGGTAGATTGGATATTAGTTTTTTCTAAAAATTTAAAAACGTCACTTTTAATAGTTTGAATGGGCATTTTAAACGTTTGTGCTGTTTGGTTGATAAACTTGATGCAACCAAAATCTTGATCGACAGAAATAATGTCGGTTGTTCCTCGTGATGCAAATTCGTAACTTATATTTCCACTTCCTGAAAATAAATCTAAAACTGAAATATCATCAAAATAAAAATGATTCCCTAAAATATTAAAAAGAGATTCTTTAGCCATATCGGTGGTAGGGCGTACCGGTAATTTTTTTGGTGCTATAATTTTTCTTCCTTTATGAATTCCTGAGATAATGCGCATTAAAAACTGTTGATAAGAGTGAAATGTGAATGTAAAGGAGCTTGCTTGTTTAAAAACTGATAGTTTTTTGAGAAATTACAGAAGTCTACGTGACGTATATATTTATATGTAATATTATAAATATCGTCATCTTTAGAAACGTTACCAATAAAAAACAATTTTAATGTTTCAGGGTTTAAATTAAGTTGCTCCGCTGTAAATAGGGTGTAATAAATAAAATCTTCTTTCGATTTATATTCAAAAGAATTGTAGAATTGTAATTTTGAATCCTTTATAACTAGAACTTCAAAATGTCCTTTATTTAAATTAATGTAAACGTTAGATTCTTGGGATACATTTTTCTCAATACTGAGAACTTCCTGTATTAAAACACTTGAGATATGTTTATAAGTAAAGGTGCCAAACTTGTCGTAGATATAATTGTTGATATTTATGTAAGGCACATAAACCACAACACTGTCATTAACTAATATATCGTCATAAGCGATGAAATCAGACTTTAAGATTTTCGAATTGAACTTTAAATAATCTGCCATATATTCCTCATTAAATAACGGTTTCGGAATTACAGTGGCCAATTCATTATCATGAATTAATACGACCTCTTTAAAGGCACTATCTATTAAAGGCGCTTCTGTTTCAAAAACGTTATTTAGTTCGGCTAAAAGTTCTATCGGATTTAGTTTTCGTTCAAAATCTATTTCTTTTAAATGGAGTATTGAATTATCCTGTAGAATACAAAAAGAAAGTCCACTCAAACTAATTTGAATGGACAATTGCTTATTTAATGTTGTATGTGTCGAATTACTCGTTATCACCATATGTTTTTGGCCAGTTACCAATGGTTTTAACTTCTTCCATAGATCCTACTTTTAGTTCAGCTCCGTTTACTCCATCTACAGAAACCACTTGTTTTTCTTGAATTACTAAGTCTCTGTCTTGGTCGAAAAGAATCACATCTTTACTAACAGAGGCTTCAAAAACAGGAATATTTATTTTGTTTTGTTCTATAAAACCAGCTTGTAATTTAAATTTTGCTCCAGGCTCACCAACAGGCACATTCATCATCGTCTTGTAGCGATTAGAAGTTTTAAATAATGAATCTTTAACAGGTACATATCCTAAAGTATCAATTACAACAATATCTTTATACATATCTACACCAAAAAGTTTTGTTTGCTCTTTGTCTAAAACACTACTATCACGACGTTGTGTTATGGTGTACTCAGCAGTGTCTATGAATTTTATTAGATTGTCAAAGTTATCGGTGAATTTGCCAGTAACTTGTTTAAACGCTAATTCAGAATCTCTTATGTCTTTAAGGTTTTCAATAACCTTGGCGTATCGTTTGTTCTTTTCTTTATTGAATAAAATTGGTGTATAAATAGACATATAAGTCTGATAACCAAGGAAACCAATTAATACCCAAAGAGCAAGGTTTACAACGGGCTTAAGTTTTATTGGTAAATACTTATCAATTACTTTTATAAACACAAAAGCAAGGACAATTACTGCAACAGCAATAAGAACAAATTTCAACATATCGTATTAATTAAATTTTATTAAAGGTCTTTCGCAAATCTACAATTTTTTTTTAATCGTTAAAACCTATTAAGAATAAAATCATTTCTATCTTTGAATAATTTAAATATTCTAAGCCCTTAAATGACTTCATCAGAATTTTATTTACTTATAAAACAGCAATTTCCATTCCAAGTCACCTTAAAACAAAATATTGTTCTTCAACAACTTTCTGAATTTATTTTTAACAAAAACCCGAATACTTTATATGTTTTAAAGGGCTATGCTGGTACCGGAAAGACATCAATTATAGGAACTATTGTTAATAATTTATGGAAAGCAAAGAAAAGTTCCGTGTTAATGGCACCAACGGGTCGGGCAGCAAAAGTAATTTCCAATTATTCAGGGCGAGAAGCATTTACTATTCATAAAAAGATATATTTTCCCAGGAAAGACAAAGGCGGAGGTGTGTCTTTTGTGCTTCAGCCTAATAAACATAAGAACACCATCTTTATTGTAGATGAAGCCTCTATGATTCCTGATACGCCGGGTGATTCAAAATTGTTTGAAAATGGGTCTTTGTTAGATGATTTAATGCAGTATGTGTACTCAGGACATCAGTGTAAATTATTATTAATTGGTGATACAGCACAATTGCCTCCTGTTAAATTAGAATTGAGTCCTGCACTTGATGAAAAGACACTGGAGTTAAATTATAATAAGGAGGTGATTAAGATGGAAATGGATGAAGTTGTCAGGCAAGAAAAGGATTCTGGGATTTTAGCCAATGCCACAATTTTACGTGAAACCTTATTCTATGAAACTTATGAGAGTTTTAAATTTGATTTAACAGGCTTTAAAGACATTATTAGATTAGTCGATGGCTATGAAATCATGGACGCCATTAACGATGCTTACAGCAATCTTGGTAATGAGGAAACGGCTATTATAGTTAGAAGCAATAAGCGCGCCAATTTATACAATAAGAACATAAGAGAACGCATATTGTTTAATGAGAGTGAACTTTCGGCAGGTGATTATCTCATGGTGGTTAAGAATAATTATTTTTGGATAAAACCAACTACCGAAGCAGGCTTTATTGCGAATGGAGACATTATCGAGATTTTAGAAATTTTCAGAATTGAAGATTTGTATGGGTTTCGATTTGCAGAAGTAAAGATTAGGATGGTCGATTATCCTAAGATGGCACCTTTCGAAACCGTATTACTATTAAATACTATTGAGGCAGAAACACCATCGTTATCGTATGAGGATTCCAATAGGCTTTATCAGGAAGTAATGAAAGATTATGAGAATGAAACCGCTAAGTATAAAAAGTTCTTAAAGGTTAAGGCTAATAAATATTTTAATGCTTTGCAGGTTAAATTTTCATATGCTATTACCTGTCATAAATCACAAGGAGGGCAGTGGAATACGGTTTTTATAGAGCAGCCTTATTTACCTAATGGGATCGATAAAGAATATTTACGCTGGCTCTATACAGCTGTTACAAGGGCAAAAGAAAAATTGTATCTTATAGGTTTTAAAAGCGATTTTTTCGAAAATGAATCTTAATTCATGGACTCACAAAGTATAATAAGTGTTTTTCTAGGTATAGGCCTGGCTGCTTCCGTTGGATTCAGGGTGTTTTTACCTTTGTTGGTTTTAAGTTTAGCGTCGTATTTTGAAGTTTGGGAATTAAATACTTCTTGGGAATGGCTAGGCAGTGAAATCGCTTTAATTATATTAAGTGTAGCTACAATGGTTGAAATATCTGCGTATTTCATTCCATACCTAGATAATTTGCTCGACAGCATTTCGGTGCCTCTAGCAGCTTTTGCCGGGGTGGTGATTATGCTTTCTGTGGTTTCAGATTTAAGTCCTGCCATAACATGGGCATTAGCTATAATTGCTGGGGCAGGTACGGCAACAACAGTTTCGGGTAGTTCATCAACTACGCGATTAGTTTCTACAGGGGTAACGGGTGGCGTTACTAACCCGATGGTATCGTTAGTGGAAACTATTTCGGCATTCGTATTGTCGATTTTGTCGATTTTCTTGCCGGTAATTGCTTTTGTGTTAACAATGCTCATACTATTAATTATTTATAAATTTTATAGAAAGTTTCGGTCAAATAAGACATGAAACCTCTAATAAATATTATATTTTTGAATCATATTTTTAAGAGATGAAAATTATTTCAATGATTCCAGCACGTTACAGTGCGTCACGCTTTCCAGGAAAACTTATGCAGGACTTGGGAGGTAAACCTGTTATTGTAAGAACTTATGAGGCTACTATAGCAACACAATTATTTGATGAAGTATATGTTGTAACCGATAGTGAAATAATCTTTAAAGAAATTGAGAAGATTGGCGGTAAGGTTATGATGAGTCAAAAAGAACACGATTGTGGAAGTGATCGTATTGCTGAAGCCGTGGAGTTTATGGATATTGATATCGTCATTAATGTTCAGGGCGATGAGCCGTTCACAGATAAAGAATCCTTATCGAAATTAATAGATGTTTTTAAAGATGATTATGATAAAAATATCGATTTAGCATCGTTAATGGTACATATTACTGATTCAGAAGAGATAGAAAACCCAAATACGGTTAAGGTTATTGTGGATCGGGAAAATTTTGCACTGTATTTTTCGCGTAGCCCTATTCCATATCCCAGAGATAAGAATGCAGGTGTAAAATATTTTAAACACAAAGGAGTTTATGCTTTTAGAAAAGAAGCTATTTTAGATTTTTACCGATTACCAATGCTGCCTTTGGAAGCGTCGGAAAAGATTGAATGTATTCGATATTTAGAATATGGAAAACGGATTAAAATGGTAGAAACAGATGTTTTAGGGGTTGAAATTGATACGCCAGAGGACTTAGAGCGAGCCAAACGAGAATGGAAATAGATTATAATAATATAAAAGTTGTTGGTTTTGATGCCGATGATACCTTATGGGTGAACGAAACCTATTTTAGGGAAGCTGAAGTTGCCTTTGGCAAACTCCTCTCTGATTATGAGACTTTGAACACAATCGATCAGGAGCTCTTTAAGAAGGAAATTTATAATTTACCTTTGTATGGTTATGGCGTTAAAGCTTTTATGTTATCTATGATAGAAAGTGCTCTGGAACAATCTAATTATAATATTTCTGCAAAATCTATAGAGGCTATATTAGAAATAGGAAAGGACATGCTAAATAAACCGGTTGAGTTGTTAGATGGTGTTCAGGAAGTTCTAGAATCATTGTCAAAAAAATACCGATTAATTTTAGCGACTAAAGGAGATCTATTAGATCAAGAGCGAAAATTAGAGAAATCAGGATTGGCAAAGTATTTTCACCATATTGAGGTATTGAGCGATAAGAAGGAGACTAATTACTCGAATTTATTGAATCATTTAGACATTAAACCATCACAGTTTTTAATGATAGGGAATTCTTTAAAATCTGATGTATTACCATTAGTGCATATTGGAGCGCACGCCATTCATGTTCCTTTTCATACTACCTGGGCGCATGAGCAGGTTACAGAAAAAGAAACAAACGGTAAAACATATAAAACGATAAGTAGCTTAAAAGAAGTTATTGATTTATTATAATGATTGATTGTAAAAATCGATTAAAAATTGAAAAAATAAGAAGTATAATACTTCTATTTTAGATGTTAAAAGGAAATATATTAAATGAAATATAAAAACTTTCCAATGGTGCCAAGAGTTGTTTTTGGCAGAGGTAGTTTCAATCAGTTAAACGACATTTTGGCCCCAAAGCGCAAAAATGCTAAAGCACCGTTTATTTATTTAATTGACGATGTTTTTAAAAATAATATATGGTTGATTTCTAGAATCGAATTATCGTATGATGATAGAATTATTTACATATCATCGGCTGAAGAACCAAAGACTTCGCAAGTAGACGAACTAGTTGAAGACATTATATTAAGTACCAAAGAGCGTCCATCTGGAATTATCGGAATAGGAGGAGGTACCTTATTGGATTTAGCCAAGGCCGTGTCAATTATGTTAACCAATGAAGGGGAGAGCCATGAATATCAAGGTTGGGATTTAGTTAAAAATCCTGCCATTTATCATGTTGGTATACCTACCATTTCTGGAACTGGTGCCGAAGTTTCTAGAACTACGGTGTTAACAGGACCTGATAAAAAATTAGGAATTAATTCAGATTATACACCTTTCGATCAGGTAGTTCTTGATTCAGAATTAACAAAAGGTGTTCCTAAAGAACAATGGTTTTATACAGGTATGGATTGTTATATTCATTGTGTGGAGTCGTTAGAGGGAACTTATTTAAATGAGTTTAGTAAGAGCTATGGCGAAAAGGCTTTCGAGCTATGTAAAAGCATATTTTTA
This sequence comes from Gaetbulibacter saemankumensis DSM 17032, assembly GCF_000425645.1. Classification (GTDB taxonomy): domain Bacteria; phylum Bacteroidota; class Bacteroidia; order Flavobacteriales; family Flavobacteriaceae; genus Gaetbulibacter; species Gaetbulibacter saemankumensis. The sequence goes on along the minus strand of NZ_AUDV01000009.1, from coordinate 17,043 downwards.
GAAGGAGCGCTATCTGATGTTGAATCTCAGGAAAAACTCATGATGGCTTCTTGGCATGGAGGCATGAGTATAGCTTATTCTCAAGTAGGTGTGGCTCATGCTATGAGCTATGGACTGGCTTATGTGCTTGGTGTTAAGCACGGCATAGGAAATTGTATTGTTTTCGATCAATTAGAAGAATTTTATCCGGAAGGAGTACAAATGTTTAAAGCCATGAAATCAAAGTATAATATCGAATTGCCAGAAGGTATTTGTCGTGACTTATCTGATATTGAATTAGATACTATGATTAATGTGTCTTTAGGTTTGGAGCCACTTTGGGAGAACGCACTGGGTAAGGGGTGGAAGCAAAAAATGACCGCGAAAAAATTAAGAGAACTTTATAAAAAAATGTAACGTATTTATAATATAAATATTAATTTTGGCACAAATATTGACATGTTTATAGTAAAGTGTGTTAGCTATGAAACATAAAGTAAACTATTTTGTCCCTAAAAAGAAACATGACTAACGCACCAAAGCCCTTCGCAAGAAGGGCTTTTTTTATTTAAGGCTTATTATCAGGATTATATAATTCCTAAAATCTTATCCATCACCCAATTTGCATGTAACCCTGAAGCCCCCATTGAAGGATGTTGCATGTTTTTATGAATCAACATATCTCGCATAGCCTCAACATGAAACTGTTGAATATGCTTAGGGTTTTCTATAAAAATACTTTCTCTATAATTAATACTTTCAATTTTTATTGGGTTGTTATGAAATATAGAGAATGAAATTTCACCGCGATTTCCATAAATCACCACTTCGTCGAAGTGCTTATGCGCACCAAAATTCCAAAATGCGGCTCCGGTGGCTCCATTACCATGTAGCCAGCAGGAAGAAAATGCATCTTTAGCACTGTAGTAATTTTGTTGATTTAAACTAATGCCTTTTGCTTCTATGATATCACCAATTAAATAATTGAATAAATCTAAGCCATGACTTGCTAAATCATCGAAATAACCTCCTGGGGCAATATTTAAATCGGTACGCCAATTGTATTCGCCCGATTTATCTAAATCGCTGGCCGGTTTGGTAAATTGCCAATTTATGTGTCGTATATCTCCAATAGCATCAGAATCTAACCAAGATTTAATTTGTTTAAATCGCGGTAAACTTCTTCGGTAATATGCTATAAATAAGGGAATGTCTTTTGATTTAAACGCATTAAAAATTTCTAAGCTTTCAGCATAACTGGGAGTCATGGGCTTTTCTATACAACAAATTTTTCCTGCATGAGCTACTTTCAAGGCATAATATTTATGTGAATCAGGAGGTGTCGCAATGTAAATAGCATCAACATTTTCATCATTAATTAAATCGTCTGCGTTGCTGTAGTATATTTTAATACCATGCCTATTGGCATAGTCTTTTGCCTTCTCTTCATTTCGGCGCATCACCGCTACAACCTCAAAACCTGAAGTGTTTATATACGCAGGGCCACTTTTAACTTCGGTAACATTACCACAACCTAAAATCCCCCATTTTATATCCCTCATTATTTAATTGATTAATTTGATAACTAATATAATTAACTTGATTTAATAATAGTTTGAAAATATATTAAATAAAAAAGGCCATCATAAAATGACGGCCTCTCTTTATATAATATTTAAAAGTTTACTCAGCGATTTCTTCCATCGTATGATATACATTCTGCACATCATCATCTTCTTCTAGTTTTTCAAGAAGTTTTTCAACATCAGCAGCCTGCTCTTCATTCAATTTTTTTGTTACCTGAGGAATACGTTCAAACCCGGAAGATAATATTTCTATGCCTCTAGATTCTAATTCAGCCTGAATGGCTCCAAAATTTTCGAAGGGTGCGTAAATTAAAATACCATCTTCATCTGCAAAAACTTCTTCCGCGCCGTAATCGATGAATTCTAATTCAATTTCTTCTGGGTCTAATCCTTCAGCGTTTATTCTGAAATTACAGGTGTGATCGAACATAAATACAACCGAGCCAGAAGTACCTAAACTACCATCGCATTTATTAAAATAACTACGAACATTCGCTACGGTTCTGGTATTGTTATCGGTTGCTGTCTCAACCAAAATGGCGATACCATGAGGTGCATAACCTTCAAATATCACTTCTTTATAATCACCCTGATTTTTATCTGAGGCACGCTTAATGGCGCGCTCAATATTATCTTTCGGCATGTTAACCGACTTGGCATTTTGGATAACCGCTCTTAATCGCGAATTACTATCTGGGTCAGGACCACCTTCTTTAACAGCCATTACAATATCTTTTCCGATACGAGTAAATGCCTTACTCATAGCAGACCAACGTTTCATTTTTCGTGCTTTTCTAAATTCAAAAGCTCTTCCCATAATGTTTATTTTTATTCAAATCGCTTAGAAAGCGGTTAAAGTTTATATATTTTGAATGCAAATTTAAAAAAATCTACAAATCAAAATATTAGAAATTAAATAAGATAGTTAAACTTTATTCTTCATCAGGCTCTACAATAGTTTCTATAGCTTTGGCTAATTGAAAATCCTTTTCGGTAACCCCATTAGCGTCGTGAGTAGATAAAGAAATGGTAAGTACATTATAAACATTCGACCAATCTGGGTGGTGATTTAAAGCCTCACATTCAAAAGCAATTCTACTCATAGCACTAAAGCAATCTTTAAAGTTTTCGAACTCAAATTCGGCATGCAGCGCGTCGTCGTAATAATCCCATTCTGGTAAATGCAATAATTTTTTCTCTATATCTTGTTCTGATAATTTTTTCATTTGAATATGGTTTTTATGTTGAAATTAATGTCTTCAATGTAATCATTTCAGAAGTTAAAATCAATTAAATTTCTAATTCAGTTAGTATTTCCTGACTTAAAATTTGTAAGTTTTTGGGTAACAGATTGTATTTTGGTAATACGGCTAGATATCTATCGTCATTTGTTGTGTAAACACGTTTATAAATGGCTTTTTTAAGTCCGAGCGTATTGATAATATCTTTTATGAAATCATCGTGATGAACTAAATCGGTACTGCCTAAATGAAAAACACCTTTTTTATTTTGATTGATAATGTAATGAATTTGCTGGGTTACTTTCGACTCGGTAGTTACATTCATAATCAAATTAGGAAATACTTCAATAGGTGTTTTTTCTTTAACATGTGTTATTAGCTCCTGTACTCTTGGTGATTGTACCCCAAATACCATCGGAAGTCTCAAAATGGCGACGTACTTTTTTGGTAGTCGCAAAAGCATGTTTTCAATTTTTATTTTGAAATGACCATATATGCTGGGGCTTAAAGTTTTATCTTCTTCGTAGCTAGGATACTTGCTGTAGGCGTCGAATACATTTGCTGAAGATAAAAAGATGAATTTTATTTTTTGAGTAAGCACATATTCCGAAAGATGTTTGTGCGCTATGAATTGTGCAGCAAAATCACCTCGAAGGGCTGAAATAATAACCGTTGGTTTTACAGACTCTAGAATTTCATAAATATCGTCTTCTTCAAAATTATATTGAAAAAACTGATGATTTTTTTCGTAAAAAGAGCTGTCTGTATTATAGGTGCCATAGGTATTAAAATAAGGGTAGAGCTCTTTGTAAAGCGCACCACCTAAAAAACCACTGGCACCTAAAATTAGAATTCTATGTTTGCTTGTTTTCTTCTCCATCAGTTACGTCATTCACAGGCAAAGACAGATTTTATTATCCTTTATAGAAAGGCAACTTAACTACTGTCGCAGGAATAGCTTTTTTACGTACTTGAATATATATTTTACTATCAACTTTAGAAAAGTCGGTAGTTACATACCCCAAACCAATACCTTTACCTAAACTAGGAGACATAGTTCCAGAAGTTACTTTCCCAATAATATTACCTTCTGCATCTACAATTTCGTAATCATGACGAGGAATACCTCTTTCGTCTAATTCGAAGGCAATAAGCTTACGTGACACACCAGCTTCTTTTTGAGCTTTTAAGGCTTCAGAATTAGTGAAATCCTTTGTGAATTTTGTAATCCACCCTAAACCAGCTTCAATTGGTGATGTCGTGTCATCAATATCATTTCCATATAGGCAATACCCCATTTCAAGGCGTAAAGTGTCACGAGCGGCTAATCCAATTGGTTTAATACCATAATCGGCACCTGCTTCGAATACCTTATCCCAAACTTGTTGTACGTCTTCGTTTTTTACATAGATTTCAAAACCGCCACTACCTGTATATCCCGTAGCGGAAATAATCACATTGTCAATGCCTGCAAAATCTCCAACTTCAAAATTGTAAAATTTAATAGCAGCCAAATCGTGGCTAGTTAAAGACTGCATAGCTTCAATAGATTTTGGTCCTTGAATAGCTAATAAAGAATACTCATCACTTAAATTGCGCATAGTAGCGCCAACATCATTTTTAGATGCTATCCAGTTCCAGTCTTTTTCAATGTTACTAGCATTTACTACCAATAAATACTGTGTTTCTTTAAGTTGATAAATAATTAAATCGTCTACTATACCACCATCTTCATTTGGCATACAACTGTACTGAGCTTTACCAATGCTTAATTTACTGGCATCGTTACTTGATACTTTTTGAATTAAAGCTAAAGCGTTTTCACCCTCTATTAAAAACTCACCCATATGCGATACATCGAAAACACCAACGGCATTTCTTACAGTTTCGTGTTCTAGGTTAACACCTTCATATTGAACGGGCATATTATATCCTGCAAATGGAACTAATTTCGCTCCTAAAGCTTCATGAGTTTTTGTTAAAGCTGTGTTTTTCATTTTAAATATTTTGATTTTATCTTCTTTTTTACTCCTTAAAATTTGAGAAATAAGAAAGAATTCTAGTTGTTTTTATATTGAACGCAAATGTATTGAAAATTTGTAGATGTGAGATTTTATTCAAACTAAAAAAGGGGAGATATGTAAAAATACAAGCTATAATTACTGAAAATTCATAAATTTTAACTCCAATTAAAATATAAACCTATACTTGTTTACTAATACAAATACTATCGAAATAATAAAAAACAACGATAGAGAATGCACATTTACTATACCTTGTTATTTTGGTCTTATTTGTAGTGACTGTATCCTTGTTTATTAGGTAATAGATTTTGCTATATTTTTACTTTCCTATTGGGAATTAACGAACTCAATCTGAATGGTCAGAAATAAATGCTCTTTTGCTAAAATCAATTAGATCTTATATTGATAGCTTGGTGATGATATCCCGACCCTTTACACTAATTTATTACTAAAAGTATGAGAAAGAATCATCTCTACTTTCATTATTATATTCATTACTTTAAAAGAACAAGATTGAATCCTTATAAGAGATAATGAATTCTGTTGAATGGTTGAAAATTGAAGTTATATTGTACATTTTTAAATTTTAACGTCTAAATCTAGACGAATTCTATCTCCAGTTTCTTTTGCAACACCAAAAGGAATTAACTGTTTTACTTTATAGTACTTTAGAGTAAGTTTCATGTTTTTTGCTAGTAAATAACTTGCAACCAATTCTATTCCTTTAAAATTTGTTAATCTACCGTCAGGAGAATCTAAATTAGAGTAATCCCATCTTGCCCAATCATTCTGAGCCAAAAAGTCAACCGCGGCATAACGCTCTAAATAGGAGTATGTTGCTTTGAATTTCCAATCTTTCTTTTGCTTTAAACTACCGTAACTTATTCCTGTAATTAAACCATTCTTTTGGTTTTTAAAGGGAATAACAATGTTTTCGTTTTGATTATAATCTTCAAAATTATGATAATAATCTATTTCAAAATAGATATTGTGTGGTTGTGAAACGCGCAAAGTGGTGCCTATGTTAAAAATAGCATAATCAAGTGTAAATGTCTCGCCTCCATCAGGAATGTTAGGCATGTTTTTGAAATAATATAACGAAGAGAATAAGGCTATTTTTTGTTTTAAAAATGTAGTTGAGGCTTGTAAACCTTGAAAATACCTATCTTTATCTAATGATGTGCCCGATGCTCTAATTATGAAATGTCCTGCGTTTATGTCTAATTGATCAAATACGCTGGAATTAAAATGTACTTTCTTTTTGAAAAACAAACCTTCGGGATATACATTGTCACTCCAAAAAAGTTCATGTTGCTTGTAAAACGGAAATGTATTTTTACCTAGCCAAAATTTATAGCCTTTTTGTTCTGCTTGAAAATATAATTTTTCAAAGCCCAGTGGAATAACATTAAATTCAGCAAAGCCATCACCAAGTGTAATTTGAGGGTCTTGTTGTTTGTTTGGTAATCCTGTTCTTATGCGAGCTCCAAAGTCTGACCAATGGTTTAGTTTATAATTAAACCCAGCTCTTAATCTATACCTAAGTCGTGTACGGTTATCTCTAAAAGAATCATCTGATTTTTTTGAATTCCAATCTTCTTCAATTCTAAATCTGAAATCAGCATTAAACTTTAGTTTTTTCTCAATTGGTTCCTGACCAAAACATAAAAATGGAATAATAAACCATGTTAAAAAGACATAGATAGTGATAGGTTTAGCGATCATTTAGTTTGCAGTTGATTAGTAAGGTCTATATTAAAACTAATGTAATTAAAAAGTTATGACATTAGTTATATTTATTAATCGATATAATTAGAGATTTTATAAAATCCATTTGTTGCTATGCAATAAAAGATATACTTGATACGACCTATTCTAATAAAAAGGATTTTAAGTCTTCATAAGTTGAAATGGATATAGATTCTTTTTCTTTTCCTATGACTGATTGTATCTGTTTAGGTAAAGTTTGTTCTTCTTTTATAACTTCTTCAACTATATCTAAAAACTTTGTAGGATGTGCGGTCTCTAAAAACACGCAATGAGCTTCTGGATGTTCCTTTAAATATGCTTTACAACCTAAATAACCAACAGCCCCATGAGGATCGGCTACATAGTTGTAGTTGTTGAAGATTTCTAACATAGCTTCTTTCGTTTGTTCATCTGAAAAGCTATAAGATGATAAATTCTCTTTTAGCTTATCGAAACTATTTTTATAAATCTCCTGGATACGGATAAAGTTACTTGGAGCTCCAACATCCATCGCATTACTTATGGTTTGTACAGAAGGTTTTGGCTCGTATAATTGCGATATTAAATAACGGGTTACCACATTATTGGCATTGTTCGATGCTACAAAATGCTTAATAGGTAAACCTAATTGTTGTGCCATCATACCTGCACAAATATTACCAAAATTACCACTAGGTACCGAAAACACCATGTGTTTATGTTTGTTATGTAGTTGTTTATAAGCAAACATAAAATAAAATAGTTGTGGAAGCCAGCGCGCTACGTTTATGGAATTGGCAGAAGTGAGTTGCATATTGCAAGTCAGCGTTTCATCCAAAAAGGCTGTTTTTACCATGGCCTGGCAATCATCGAAAGTACCATTAACTTCCAATGCTTTAATATTCTCACCAAGAGTAGTTAATTGTTTCTCTTGAATATCACTTACTTTTCCACTGGGATATAAAATAACTACATTAACTCCTTTAACACCTAGGAAGCCATTAGCGACTGCGCCTCCGGTATCACCAGATGTCGCCACTAACACAGTAACTTCTTTGTTGTTATTTTGGTTGAAATACCCTAAACAACGTGCCATAAAGCGAGCACCTACATCTTTAAAGGCCATAGTAGGACCATGAAAAAGCTCGAGTGTTGAAATGTTGTCGTTTAATTTTACAATAGGGAAATCGAATGATAGTGTTTCTTCTACAATAGTTTTTAAAGTGTCTTCAGGTATGTCAGGTGATATAAATTGTTTTATGGCTTCAAAAGCAATTTCAGAATAAGATAAATTATCAATATTATCATAAAACGACTTAGGTAAAGCCGTAATATTTTCTGGAAAATATAATCCTTTATCAGGTGCTATTCCTTTTATAACGGCATTCTTGAATGTAGATTTCTCAGCCTCTTGGTTTAGTGAATAGTAGTTCATTTTTATTATTGTTAACCCTTGTAGTTAAGGTATTATTTTTATTCCTTCTGAATTAATTTTAGTAAGGTGAATATCGAAAGCAAGACCCGTTTTTGAATACACATCATTCATCGCAAGCTTCACTTTTTCAGCATTTTCAACACCTTTGCTTAAAGAAAATATTGAGGGTCCGGATCCAGAGATTCCAACGCCCAAACCTCCTGCATTTAAGACGGCAGATTTAACCTCGTCATAGTGTGGAATAAGTTTCTTACGATAAGGCTCAATGACAACATCATGAAGCGACTTTCTAATTAATTCGTAGTTACTGGTGTGTAAGGCATGAATGAAGCTTCCGAAATTAGCCCATTGAGTAATTGCATTACTTAAAGAAATATCTTTTGGCAAAATAGCTCTAGCTTCTGATGTTTTTATCTCAATTTGGGGATGAATTATTGTGGCGTATAAATCTGAAGGGGTTGGAATTTCAAGAATTTCTAAAGGACTTACGCTCTTAACTAATGTGAATCCGCCAAACATAGCAGGCGCCAGATTATCGGCATGTTCACACTTACTAGCTAAAGCTTCACCTTTAATAGCAAATTCTGTAAGTTGTGTTTTATTGTAAGGTCTACCGAGTAGTTCGTTCATTCCAAAAACACTACCTACCGCACTAGCTGCGCTACTACCAATACCACTGCCTGGTTTTATATTTTTGTAGATTTCAATTTCGAATCCACAGTCAGGCTGTGCAGCTTGATACATAGCTAAAGCCGATACGCCTGCCACATTTTCTTCGGTTTTTAGTGGTAAATCGAATCCTTCAGACTTAGTAATAAAAATCCCTTTTTTATCTATTTTTCGAATCACCATTTCATCACCAACACTATCAAGGCAAAAACCCATCACATCGAATCCACAAGCCACATTGGCTACAGTTGCCGGAGAGAATATTTTTATTTCGTTCATATTTTCTATTAAATAGTTCTCGGGTGCGCTAGAGCAAAAACAAGAACTTTTATCATCTACTTTCATGTTTTCTTATTCGTTTCCAATTTTAATAATGTCAGCAAATAACCCAGAAGCTGTGACTTCTGCACCTGCGCCGGCTCCTTTAATAATCATAGGTTGTTCTGGGTAGCGTTGTGTATAGAACATGACAATATTGTCTTTTCCTTCCAGATTATAAAATGGATGACCATTTGGAATTTCCTGTAAACCAACGCTGGCTTTGCCATTATTGAATTGTGCCACATATTTTAATTGACAATCTTTTGCTTTAGCCGATGCATATAGATTTTGGTAGTGTGCTTCATCCTGAATTAAAGTCTCGTAAAAATCATCAACGGTATCACTTTTTAATCCAGCTTCAGATAAGAAAGGTGTGTTTTCTATATCTTCTAAATTCATTTGAACACCACTTTCCCTGGCAAGAATCAATATTTTTCTTGCTACATCCACACCGCTTAAATCGATGCGTGGGTCTGGTTCTGTATAGCCTTCTGCGGCAGCTTGTTTTACGACGTCATAGAACTTTGTCTTGTTGTTAAAATTATTGAATACGAAATTCAAACTACCTGAAAGCACTGCGTGAATGGAGTTGATTTTATCTCCCGAAGCAATTAAATTATTCAAAGTGTCTATAATCGGTAATCCTGCACCTACATTGGTTTCAAACAATAAAGGCGCATTGTATTTAAGCGACAATCGTTTTAATAATTTATAGTTTTCTAAATCACTTGAGCAGGCGATTTTATTACACGCTACTACACCAATGCTTTCACGTAAATAATGTTCATACAAACTAGCGACATCTTTATTAGCGGTTACATCTACGAAAATGCTATTACGTAAGTTAAGTGATTTTGTTTTTTCGAAAAAGCCAGTTAATGATGCTTTTTCGCCTTGATGTAAATCTTCCTTCCACGATTTTAGGTTAATGCCGTCTTCATCAAAGATCATCTTTTTGGAATTAGATAAGCCTATAATGCGAAGGTTTATTTTTAGGTTGTCTTTTAAATATTTTCGTTGCTGCTTAATTTGTTCAACCAATTTTTCACCAACATTTCCAACTCCTGTAATAAATACATTAAGCTGTTTTGTTTTAATTTCGAAAAACTGCTCGTGAAGCGTATTTAAAGCCTTTTTTACATGTTTTTCAGCAATGACTACCGAAATATTTTTTTCTGAAGCTCCTTGAGCGATAGCTCTAATATTAACATTGTTTCTTCCTAGTGCGCTAAACATTTTACCGCTTAAACCTTGATGATTTTTCATATGATCACCAACTAAGGCTACAATGGAAAGATCACGTTCTACGATAATAGGATTTATTTTATGCAAGGCAATCTCATATTCAAAAGCAGCATCTATAGCAGCCTGTGCTTGGTCCGCATCGTTTTCATCGATTCCTAAACATATAGAATGTTCAGAAGATGCCTGAGTAATTAAAATGATGTTTATTTTTTCCAGAAATAAGGTTTCAAATAAACGTTTTGAAAAACCAGGAATACCAATCATACCACTACCTTCAAGTGTAAGCAAGGCAATATTACTGATATTGCTTATTCCTTTAACAGGAGATGTAGATTTGGTTTCTTCACTAGAAATGACGGTTCCTAAAGCTTCAGGTTCCAGCGTGTTTTTTATGTGAATTGGGATATTCAAATCTAATACAGGTTGTACCGTCGGTGGGTATAATACTTTAGCACCAAAATGTGATAACTCCATAGCTTCCTGGTATGAAATCTTTTCGATGGGGTAGGCCTGTTTTACGATTTTAGGATTTGTTGTAAACATACCGCTTACATCTGTCCAAATTTCTAACTGCTCTACCCTTAGTGCTGCTGCTACTATGGCTGCTGTAAAGTCTGATCCGCCACGACCTAAAGTTGTTTGCTCTCCTAGTTTTGATTTGGATATAAAACCAGGAAGAATGGTTATCTTTTGGTCTATAGTATTAAAATAGGACTTGATATTTTTATTTGTAATGCTATAGTCAACTTCTGCTTTCGTAAAATTAGAATTCGTAATAATTAATTCCTGAGCATTTTTTTGCTTGGCTGAAATGCCACGATTCTTCATGGTTTCAGCAATAATAACCGATGATAATAATTCTCCGAAACTGACTAGCTTATCTGAAGTTTTAGGAGATAGTTCGTTAATTAAATAAATACCATCTAAAAGACTTTTTAATTCGCCTAGTTTAGCATCGGCGAAGCTAATAAGTTCTGAGCTGGTATTCGTGTTTAACTGATTAATTATATCGAAATGAATATCTTGAATTAGAGTGAAGGTTTCAATGTAAGCTTCATCTTTGTTTTGTGCTTGTTTGCCTGCGAGAAGTAATTTGTCGGTTATACCTCCTACAGCCGAAACAACACATACAACCTGATCTTGTTTAGAATAGTTTTCAAGAATGTCGATTACATTATTTATGTTTTGTGAGGAACCTACAGAAGTTCCACCAAATTTTAAAACTTTCATGTTTTAATGAATTAATAATTTAATAAATAAATTTAATTTATTGTAATACTGAAATTACAATTATAGCCGGAAGTATATATAATTAGCAACCCCAAAGGGTTGTAATTGTTGTAGTTGTTCCAAAAATAAAAGTAGTCTTTTTCGTTGAAAAAGAGGCAAGGATCTTGTTATTTTGGATTAAATGATTCATTATAAGTGTAAATATACAATTCAAAAGTATTACTTTTAGATTAATTAAAAAACTTAATAAAATTTTTTACAATATTCTTATTAAGACCGTATTTTCTTCTGAAAACTTTTAAGGAAAGGAATAAGAAATGAAAAATTGATAATTACCTCATGAAGATACTTAGTAAAGAACAGGTTTATCAAGCTGATAAAATTACCATAGAACGCCAACAAATTACATCAACTGATTTAATGGAACGGGCGGGCGAGCAAATTTTTAATTGGTTACACCTGCGTTTGCAGGGCGCACAGGTCCCTATTCATATTTTTTGTGGTATTGGTAATAATGGTGGCGATGGTCTGGTACTTGCCCGCCATTTAATATTAGAAGGCTATAATGTCAATATTTATATAGTGAATTATAGTGATAAACGCTCAAAGGATTTTTTAATTAATTACGATCGGGTTAAGAATATTACGAAGTTATGGCCAAAGCTTATGACTAGTGAAGAAGATTTTCCTGTTATTAATGCAGAAGATATAGTTGTAGATGCTATTTTTGGAATAGGCCTCAACAGACCGGTGGCAACATGGGTGAAGAATTTATTTAAACATATTCAAAATTCAACAGCATATACGTTATCTATTGATATTCCTTCCGGATTGCAGACTGATAAAATTCCGGAAAGTGATGATGATGTTATCAAAGCTTCAGCCACATTAACTTTGGCAAGTCCTAAAATCGTTTTTTTTCTTCCTGAAACTGCTAAATTTAGTCCGGAATGGGAGGTTTTAGATATTGGAATTGATCAGGAATTCATGCGAAATGTAGATGCTAAAGGCTATATTATTTCAAAAAAAGATATCCTTCCTTTATATAAGCGAAGACATCGTTTTGCTCATAAAGGAAGTTTTGGACATACTTTAATAATTGGTGGGAGTTATGGAAAAATAGGAGCGGTTAATTTATGCAGTAGGGCGGCACTGGTAACAGGGGCTGGTTTGGTAACTGCTTATGTTCCAAAGTGTGGGGTTACTCCCTTACAAACAGCCATTCCTGAAGTTATGGTAATGGCTGATGCTGAAGAATATGTGATTTCAGAAATACATTATGATATTAAACCCAGTGCCATTGGCCTAGGTGTAGGATTAGGTACAGATGAAAAAACAGTTGAAGCTTTATCTCAAATTTTAAAGTCAAACCTTTTGTCTTTAGTTATTGATGCTGATGCCATTAATATTTTAGCTTCTAATAAACACCTATTACAATTGATTCCGAAGCACAGTATATTCACACCGCATCCAAAGGAATTAGAGCGACTTATAGGTGTATGGCGAGATGATTTTGATAAACTAGAAAAAGTTAAAAAATTCACCAAAACCTATGATTGTATCATGGTGATAAAAGGAGCTTATACAAATATAGTATTCCAGGATAGTGTATATATTAATACCACAGGAAATCCAGGCATGGCCACTGCAGGAAGTGGTGACGTTTTAACCGGTATTATTGCGGGTTTAATATCCCAGGGTTACACCCCCTTAAATGCAACAGTTTTTGGTGTTTATTTACATGGAAGCGCAGGTGATTTGGCGGCTATAAATTATGGCAACGAAAGTTTAGTTGCCAGTAATATTGTAGAATATATTAGTGAAGCTTATAAAGACTTGTTTAAACGGTCCGAAGATATACAACAAAGTACATAAAACAAGATATAAAAAAAGCCACTTAAAAGTGGCTTTTTTTTTGAGTTAAAATCTTTTTAGATTTCTAAAGAATCGAATAGCTCAATTAATTTGTCAGACGAAGGTCTTGGAGCATCCGGTGTTACAATGTTTCCATTAGGATCGATTAAAATAAATCTAGGAATACCTTTGATTCTGTAATTCTGTACAAATTCAGATTGCCATCCTTTAGGCGCAAAAATTTGGATACCACTTAATTCTTTATCAGCCACCATAGCTTTCCAATCTTCTCTTGCTTTATCCCAAGAACCGCCATGACTTCTGTCATCATCAACAGACATGCTCACAAAATGGATGTTTTTTCCGTGGTATGCTTCTTCTAACTTCTTAAGTGAAGGAATTTCAGCTTTACAAGGTCCACACCAGGTAGCCCAAACATCAACGTAAACGTATTTACCTTTTAAATCTGCAAGCGAAGTTGTACCGCCTTTGTAGTTTTCATAATCTGAAAAATCTGGAGAAGGAGCACCCTTAGGTAATTCTGCTTTTAAAGCTATCGTTTCAGATACATGCTTTTTATAATACGAAAGCATAGGTGTTATGTTGTTTTTGAATTCATTAGTTAGAACCGTATCAATTTGTGGGTTCGATTGCCAATGTTCATTCAATTTATTTTCTATGCTAGCAAATTCTTTATCTAAACTTGCCATGTCTAAATTAGCCATAGCATCTAAATCGATTATATCTTCTTGTAATTTAGATGTTTCAATAAGGAAATTGTTATCAACAGCCCCATCGCCTTCAAAAGTTAATGAAGAATTAAATTCGTTGGCATCTAGGTTAACTTTTAAATCAAAGCCATTTTTAAGGAAAACAGAGGCCGCTTTATTACCGTCGTGAAACCTGTAAACGCCAGGCTCAATCTTTAAGGTGTCTTTAAAAGTGCCGTCTTCGTTAACATTAATAGTTTTAGAAAACGTACGACTTAAAACCACTATAGAGTCGCTTTTTTTATTCGATATTTTTCCGGAAAAAGTGGCGTAGTTTTTAGGGGTTTCATTACAAGCTAAAATACTGGTTGCCAGGGCAAATAAGAGTAGTTTTTTCATTTATAATAATATGTTTAAGTATCAAAAATAAAAATTTACGGTTTTCTTCAAGACATTTTAATTTATTATTAACATTTAAAGCAAATAATTGAATAATATTTTAAATTGTAAATGAGTTTTTGAATATAATGAAGTAAGTTTTGTTATTTATAGTTGTTAGTTAGTCGGATTTATTTTTCATTCGCCTATAAAAAATGTATTTTATCGATAAAATAAGAGGTGTTTTGTTGCTGAACAGTTTTTAATCTTAAAAAGACTACATGATATCTAAAATGCAAGATTTAATATTGAAAAGCCTGTTAAAATTTTCTAAATTTGAGTTCCCTCATTTCTACATCTTGTGCTAACTCTTATGTCCTTGAGAGTTTATCTGATTAATAGCAAATTAAAGATGCCCTCGTCTTACTAATGTTTTAATAGTTTATTTAGCATTCATAATACTATTATGAAAGCGGTAAATTGTTAACCTTATTTATGTTAACATCATTTATTAATTAATTAAAATGTTATGTTAATGTACAATTTTACCCAAAACACATGGAGACAGACGTCTCTGAATTTGATTGCATGTTGCTTAAGTTTACTTAGGAAACATTTAAAAAGTATAGCCTCCTTTGCGGTAGTTATGCTTTTTTTGTTTGGAGCTGTAGGTAGTTTGAAGGCGCAGACAGGCGTGCCGTGTATTGATGGAGACTCTGAAGAATGGGATGGTCTCGCAGTTACTGGAGCACCGACGTTCGAGCTTAAAGCAGACGTTTTTACAGGAAATCAGGATGATATCTTTACAGGTGGTAAAGACTTCAAAAGCTGGGGGCAAGCCTCTCCAACACCAGATTACAGTAACTGGACATTTAGTCCTATGCAGGCCAAGAGTGATATCATGAATGCAGCTGCTGTAATCTATACGGGTATCAATGGGTCTCCAATTTGCGGAGCTGCTTCACCGTTTAATGTGTATAATCCGGAACACACTTATCTATTTTTTGCTGGTGACAGGGAAAGCAATAAAGGAACCGGATATATTGGATTTTGGCTTTTGTTAAATGGTTCCACGGCTATAGATGATGGCGATAAATATTTTAGTCCAGACCACTTTACTAATTTTGGAGAGGAAGATCCTGATAATCCAGGTACTTTTTTTGATATCGATTCCTGTGTAGGAGACCTTCTAGTGTTAGCAGATTTCACCGGTGGCGGACGAGATGCTGCTATTACAGTACTTAAATGGGTTGGTCCGGGTAATGGAACAGAGGGTAATAATAATTCTTTAGTTAAAATTGGGCTTGATTCCCAGGTTGGTCAAAATAACGGAGGTCCCGTTCCAGTTCCTTCGAATTTTATAGTTCCGGAAGGACAAACCGAATACGATTACAACGAGTTTTATGAAGGTGTTATAGATATAACAGATGTTTTTGATTTACAAAATAATCCTGAAATCATTTGTGGTGCAACATGGATGCTGGAAACCAGATCGTCAGCTGAAATAACAGCCGATTCGAAAGATTTCGTAGGTGGTAGTTTTAATTTACCACCTGGTGTTAATGTTAGCAACGATGAGGTCTGTGTTAATGGTTCTGCCAGTTTAACAGCAACTGTAAGTCAGGGTAATATGGTTATTGAAAACCCAGTAGCTAATGGTTACACGTTTCAATGGTCAGGGCCAGGAACGTTTAATGGCCAGGGTACAGCGACTATTATTTTTGATTCAGCACAATTATCAGATGTTGGAGATTACTCCGTAATGGTGACAAGTCCTAATGGATGTTCACCATCGGGAGGGGACGCTATTGGTACGCTTACTGTAAATGGCTTACCAGATGTAACAGCAAATCCAGCGTCTTTAGAATGTACAGAAGCAACAATACAATTAACGGGGTCTCCAGAAGGAGGAACCTGGAGTGGTGATCATGTAAGCCAAAGTGGCTTGTTTGATGCTACTGGATTAGCTCCAGACGATTATTCGGTAACATACACATATACCGATGGAAATGGATGTACCAATAGTGACGATGCTATTATTACGGTTAATATAGCACCAACAATGACTGTGAGCTGTCCCGATCCGGTTAATCTAGATGCTTGTTCATCGTCTGATGACATTGCTTCGGCATTAGCTTCCTGGCTATCTGGATTTTCAGTAAGTGGAGGTGTAAATCCTTCCATAAGCTATATGGTTAATGGAGAGTCAGCAAATGATTTGACAGGTATAACACTTGATGAATGTGGTGACAGTGTAATGGTAATGATTAGTGCAACGGATGAGTGTAGTCAAATAGGGAGTTGTTCAGAAACTTTTGTACTAAACGCACCAGATGCGATAGCAGTGGGTACACCACCTAGCGATGCAGAGGCGGATTCATGTATGTTTACAGATCAGGATGCGGTAGATGCAGCCTATGCACAATGGATAACTGATACGACCAATGCGGCAGTAGCAAGTATAACAGGCGGATGTGCTCCAGAGGGTAGCATTAAGTCACAGGATAATGCACCAGACTTATGTGCTGGCGGAACAGCGACAGTGGTTTGGACCATTACAGATTTATGTGAGACCTTCGATGTAGAGGCGACTTGGACCTTGAACGCACCAGATGCGATAGCAGTGGGTACACCACCTAGCGA
>NZ_AUDV01000008.1 GCF_000425645.1 Gaetbulibacter saemankumensis DSM 17032 | reverse complement strand
GAGGCCTTTTAGAATAATTAATAACTTAAATAAAAATAAAATGAGTACAGAATCAAAATTTTACGAAGATTTCGAAATAGGTGAGTCTTATATGACAGCCGCAAGAACTATTACAGAAACCGATATTGTTGTACATGCGATGCATTCAGGCGATTGGCAACCGCATCATACGAATGAAGAGTTTGCTAAAGAACAGCCATTTAAGCACCGTATAGCCCATGGTAATTTAACGTTTTGTGTAAGTACCGGATTAATTTTTCAGGCAGGAAAACCAAATCCAAATATCATGGCTTATGGATATAACAAAATCCGTTATCCACATCCAGTTTTTGCAGGTGATACCATTAAAACGGAAGTAAAAATCGCTGATAAACAGCCACACCCTAAGCACAAAACGCACGGATTGTTAACTCAGACTGAAACAACAACAAATCAGCGAGGTGAAACCGTGGCTTTTGTGGAGCATATCCTGTATGCTACCAGAAGAAACCCTGCTGAATAATAAAAAAGTTCTAAACCTATAAAACATCGAATTTGAAAGAGAAACATAATTATACCAAACTTGATGCATTTTATGGTATGGATGTTATCTGGCTGCTTAATCAATGGGTTGAGAAGCAGCCAGATAAAACATTTATTATCTGGGCTCCTTTTGAAGAAGAAGAACAAAAATGGAGCTATGTCGAACTTGCCAATTACTCTAAAAAATTTGCGGCAGGATTGCATGCACGAGGGGTTAAGGCTGGCGATTTTGTGCTTATTCATTCAGATAATTCTCCTTATTTTCTTACGGCCTGGTTTGGCTGTGCCTATGTGGGGGCTGTTCCCGTGACTATAAATACCCGGTCGGTAGCCGATAATGTCAGGTATTTTTCTGAAGAAATGAAACCCTCATATATCATTACGCAACCAGGATATGCTAAAATGGTTCGTGAGGCCTGTGGTGATGAGATAAAAATGATTATTACGGGCGAACAAACTAGTAATGATCTTGTCAAAGACTTGGATTTTGAGCCCTTTAAAAATATTTTTTCTGATGAACCTTTTGAAGCGTTACCACCAGATCCAAAGAAGAATTTTGCGGTACAGTTCACTTCTGGAACTACCTCCCGTCCTAAACCAACGGTATGGACAAATGCAAATGCCCTTTGGGGAGGGAAATCAATGGCTATAAACCTGCGTTTACGTCGTGATGATATTACATTAATTTACATGCCGCTGTTTCATGCTAATGCACAGATTACTTTACTTTCTGCATTGTGGTCTGGAGGAACAGTTGTAGTGCATCCTAAATTTTCAGCATCACGTTTTTGGGATACCTGTGCTAAATACGGTGTGACTTGGGTATCTATGATTCCTTTTGCCTTCAAGGCATTAAAGGGAAGACCGGTACCAGAACACAAAGTACGTGTTTTAATGGGACTGGAGCGTTTACCTGAAGCCGAGAAAGAATTTGGCGTTCAAACTATGGCGCTTTGGGGCATGACAGAAACAGTATCATCATGCATTGTAACAGATGCAGACCAACCCGGACCTGCTGGTAGTATTGGAAGACCTTCTCCTTTTTATGATGTCGAAGTACGCAAGAGAGATGGTTCCTTAGCTGGAGTTGGAGAAGAAGGTTTATTGTTTATAAGAGGAGAAAGAGGGGTTTCTCTCTTTAAAGAATATTATAAACACCCAGAAGACACTAAAAACGCCTTTGATGACAGCGGTGCCTTAGATACCGGAGATGTGGTTCGTATTGATGAGAATGGGTGGATGTACTTCGTAAACAGAGATAAAGACATGCTTCGTGTTGGCGGAGAGAATGTTGCTGCTCTGGAAATTGAAACTGTAATAAATAAAACAGGATTTACCATGGAATGTGCTGTAGTCGCCCAAAAGCATTACATGTTAGGGGATGTGCCTGCTGCCTTTGTTTCATTAAATGATGCTGGAAAAAGTCTTAGCGAGAATGAGGTCGTCGAAAGGATTATGACCCGTTGCCAAGAAGATCTGGCAGATTTTAAAGTACCTAGGTCAATACATATTGTTGAAGACTTTCCACGTTCCACATTAGATAGAATTGCTAAACAAAAGCTTAGGGATAGACTACCTACAATTGAATCAGATTAGTTTCAAGGAAGCACTGTAGCAACTAATAAATCAAAAAAATAATAAAGTAAAAAATAATAAACTAAAAGTGTATTATGAAAGAATATAAGTATATGAAAACTGAGCGTAAAGGAAATGTTGGAATTGTTACTTTCAATCGTCCTGAAGCCTTAAATGCGCTTAACGAGCAGGTAGAAACAGAAGTTACAGATGCTTTAATGGCATTCGATAATGATGATAGTATTGGTTGTATGATTCTTGCAGGTGGCGATAAGGCCTTTTGTGCTGGTGCAGACCTAAAATGGATTGCATCTCAGGATTTTGAAAGCGCTTATCTTACAGATTTGGCTGCGTACATGGATAAGGTTGCGGAACTACGCAAACCTGTAATAGCCGCCGTAAGAGGATATGCCTTTGGTGGTGGTACAGAAATATCGCTAATGTGTGATATTATTATAGCAGACACTACAGCAAAGTTTGGCTTAACAGAAGTTACTCTGGGTGTTATTCCTGGAGGTGGTGGTCCGGCACGTTTATCTCATGCTGTTGGGAAAGCTAAAGCCATGTATTATGTTTTAACAGGTAAAGCCTTTTCAGCCGAAGAAGCGGAACGTATTGGTATGATTACAAAGGTTGTTGAAGAGGGTAAGTTGTTAGATGAAGCTCTTAAGATAGCAACATCGATTGCTAACAATCCCAGATTGGCTGTTTTAGCAGGTAAAGAGGCCGTAAATCAGGAAGCAGAAACACCTCTAATTCCAGGACTAAAAGTAGCGCGACGTCTTTTCCACGGCTTGTTTAGTACACCAGATCAAAACGAAGGAATGGTTGCCTTTGCCGAAAAACGTAAACCTAATTATAAAAAATACTAAAAATACAAATACAACTCCGGTTTAGCGTTAGTCTTTCAGTATATCTCAATACATATTTGAGACTTTATACAAACAAGAATAAATTAATTAATTAAAACGAATAAAAATGGAAAAAGTAATAGTAGAAAAAAAGGGCGGTATCATGTACGTAAAGATCAATCGTCCAGATGTATTAAATGCCTGTGACGGAGACACCTATAACGCGATAGCAGATGCCTGGGAAGAACTGGAAAACGATCCTACTTTACGCGTAGGTATAGTTAGCGGATCAGGTCGTGCTTTTTGTGTGGGTACCGATGTTAAATGGGTAAAATCACCAGAAGCAGATGGCTATGTAGATCGTTTGTATCCACGTATGTTAACCCTTACTAAACCTATTATTACCGCAGTACACGGACATTGTAATGGAGGCGGTTTAGAACAAGCCTTGGCTGCCGATATTCGCGTATGTACTGAAGATGCTCATTTTGGATCAGGTGAAGTAAGACTGGGATGGATTCCAGGAGGTTATGGAACGCAGCGTTTACCTCGTGTTGTGCCTTTAGGAAGTGCTTTAGAGTTACTTTATACGGGTGGTCGTATTGATGCCAAAGAAGCATATCGCATTGGTCTGGTAAACCATGTGGTTTCTACCGAAGAAGAATTAATGGCTAAATGTGAAGAAATAGCAGGCGAGATTTTAAAGAGTGCACCACTTGCTGTACAAAAAATGAAAGCCGTTGTTATGCAAGGTTTAGATATGCCGTTACCACAGGCCGTTAGACTTGAGAAAGAATATTTCGACTGGCTAATGAGAACGGAAGATTCCAAAGAAGGTGCTTTAGCATTTGCTGAAAAACGTGCTCCAAACTGGAAGGCTAAATAGCAAGGTCCAATTTTGCCCCAAATTTTAATAATTTATAAAGTAATCAGAAAATATATGTAAACATATAATAATGAATATGTTGTAAACTTTTTTTTAAGTTATATTTATTGACATGATTGGGAGTCAAAACTAACTAACATTTAAATTTATACCAAAATGAATATCGGAATCTTAGACATACTTATGATACTTTTTATAACTATGGGTCCGCTAAAGCCTGCAATAGTTTATGTCACATTAACAGCAAATTCTGATGCCAGTTTCAAACGGAAGGTAGCTGTAAGAACTGTATTAACCGCTTCCATTGTAGCAATTCTTTTTGTGGTAGCGGGTGAAGTTTTATTAAATGCTTTTCACGTATCAATTCCCGCATTGAAGATGGCAGGTGGACTTATATTGTTAATTTACGCACTAGAAATGGTGATTGGTAAAGAGTCCAAAGGTGACACTCAGGCTATATCAGAGCCATCTGAAAATATTGCGGTATATCCCTTAGCTTTGCCTTTAACGGCTACCCCGCAGGGTCTTGTTGCGGTGACCACTTTTGCGGCTGCAGATCCTGAAACTAGTGATACGATTATGGTTATTATTTTAATTTTAGCTATTATGTTGTTTAACTTTTTCTTTCTATTAGGGGCACATAAAATTCTTAAATTAATAGGTCCTGCTGCACTAAAAGTGGTATCTGTAGTCGTTGGTTTATTACTTGCTGCTTTAGCTATTCAACTTATGATATGGGGATTAACCGATCTTGGTGTAATTGAACCATTTGAAGCCGTAAGTTAATAACAGCTATTAAATTAGACCTAATCTACAAAATTATTAGTTATTAAGTTTAGGTTACAAATATAATTTTTAGTCATTTATTCTTAATGTTTTATAATTAAGAGGTTGGATAAAATTTAAAGGTATAATTAGTATCAGGGGCGACCTCGATATATTTCTAAATTTTTGCTTAGATCAGATTTTCCTTTTTTTATTAACTTTATTAAAATATAGTATAATTTAATTTTAATACCGTCAATAATGCAACTATCAATCAACAATTCGTTAAAAACTATAATGGTTAGTTTTGTCTTAGTGAGTATATCTTTAACGCTTCATTCACAAACAAAAGAAAATAGAGAACAGGATTCAATAAAAAAGTTTTCGGAAATTACCAACCCCGCATCGGTTCATGCACAGGTTAGGGCAGACCGGGAAACTTTTAAATCCGAGCACGGTAAAACAAATCTGCTTAAAAATATTGATGCCAAAAATGCTTCTTTTACAAAAAAAACGGGCTTTACCATTGGAGGAGACTATAACAGTGCCATTCATGGGGGCACCAACACCATTGGAGATGAGTTTGCAGCTAGTGGTGTAGCTCGGTTATATGGACATTGGTATTTTGCAGGTCGAAATAATCCTAATAATGAAGGAGGGATAGTCTTCAAAATTGAAAATCGGCATGCCTACACCGATTTACCTATTCAAATCTGGGGTGCATTAGGTGTTGGATATGCGGGAACCACACTTCCCGTATATGGTGATGACGGATGGTACCAAACTAATTTATATTGGCGGCAATCTTTTATGAAGGGACGCTTGGTTTTTTACGCTGGTTATACGGATATGAAGGATTGGACAGACCTATATGCCTTAATTAGTCCTTGGCAGGGTTTTCAGAATTTAATTTTTGCGACAGGATCTGGTACAACGGGAGCTGGCTATCCAGATGGTTCTCTGGGTATGATGGTATCTGCATTTTTAACGGATGACATTTATGTTGTGGCTTCATTCAACGATATCAATAGAACTAATGATAATGTCTTTAGAGCAACAGGAGACTTCTTTAAAAAGTTCGAGACTATAAAAATTGTTGAAGTGGGTTATCTTCCGGGTGGTAAGAAATCCATTTTTTCTAGAAACTTTCATGTTACATTTTGGCAAGTTGATGAGAGCAGTATTTCAGGCACACCAAATGGCTGGGGCGTTAGTGGTTCTCTGAGCTGGAAACTGGATAATAATTGGATGCCCTTCTTAAGAGGGGGTTGGTCAGAAGATGGAGGCGCCTTATACTCGGCATCTGCATCGGCCGGTGTTGGCTATTTCTTCCCGAACAAGGATGTTTTGGGAATTGGGTTAAACTGGAACCAACCCAGTGCCAGTACCCTTGCACCCGGATTGAGAGATCAGTATGTTTTTGAGACCTATTATAAATGGATGCCAGCTGCTCATATAGAATTAACCCCTGATGTTCAGCTAATTGGAAATCCGTCACTTAATCCCGATGCAGACCTGGTGCTGGTAGGCGCATTAAGATTACGTATGTTTATTTAATACGAGACTTATGGGTAACTATGTTGAATCCGTTTAGTATTAGAAATATAGGAAGTGTAAAAAAATTAGTATTAAATCCTATTTTTTAAGATCTAAACTCCTACCTTAACCTAATCGGGATAGTTTTTTCTAATTGATGTTGTATTTCTCTAAATGCACATTAACGTCTGTCTCCATGGCCTCTTTTTTAAAGTTATTTGGTGTTTTTTTAAATTGCTTTTTAAAACACTTTGAAAAATATTTAGGATCATTAAATCCACACATAAAGGAAGCTTCAGAAATATTATAACCATATTTCGATATAAGAATAGCTGCTTTTTTTAGTCTTAATTGTCGAACATAATCTACTAAACTGTAGCCTGTAAGAGCTTGACATCTTCTGTAAAGTGTAGAGTACCCCATATTCAGGGAGTCAGCCAGCTCTTCCATTTTAAAATTAGGATTATCTAATCTCGAATTTATTTCAGATACGAGGTTTTCCAGAAATAGTTCGTCTTGAGATTTTTCCAGTGTCACTTGAGGCATACTAATGGACTCCTGGCGATATTTAGAAATAATATCTTCGCGTGTCTTGATTATATTTTTAATTTTTAGACGTAATTCGTTGGTGTTAAATGGTTTGTTTATGTATTCAATAGCACCGGATTTAAGACCTTGTAATTTTGAATTTGTTGAATTTTTAGCCGTGAGTAGTACGATGGGGATATGAATCGTTAATGGGTCTTCTTGAAGTTTTTTACACATTTCAAGCCCATCCATTTTGGGCATCATGATATCACTTAATATTAAATCAGGAAAATTACTCTTGGCATAATAAAAGCCTTCTTCACCATTTTCTGCTAGAATGATGTTATAATCAGTTTCGAGCAGGTCTTTTAGAAAACCTTGTAATTCAAAATTATCTTCAACTATTAGTACGGTTTTTTTGGATTTGTCTTCAAGAATTTGTTCAGGCTTTATGTTTGATTTACTCGTAGTATTTTCGAGTTGAACAGTACCTATGTCATCTATAATTATGATTTCTTCCTCATTGTATGCGGCCTTATTAATAGGTATGGTAACAGAAAATACCGTGCCCTCGACAGCATCAGATTTTACTTTAATATCTCCTTTATGCAGATCTACCAGGTCTTTAGTTAAAGCTAAGCCAATACCATGCCCTATATATTTTTTGCCCATTTTTGATTGATAAAATAATTCAAAAATAGAGTCTAGTTCTTGTTTATTTATACCTGAACCTGAGTCGATTATTGAAATTTTAATCTTCTTTTTATTATTGGTTGGAATAACATTTAGTTGAATATTACCATTTTTTGGAGTGAATTTAAAGGCATTAGATAGCAGATTATAGATGATATGTTCTAACTTATCCTTGTCATACCAGGTTTCATCCAGGTTCCTTGGACAATTTATTATAAAATCAATTTGTTTTTTTCTAGCCAACTCTTTAAATGCTAAGACGACGTCTTCAAGGTTTTTATTTAAATTATTTTTAGTGATGTTTAGTTTTATATTACCTGATTCATGGTCTCGAATAAGCGTTAATTCTCGAACTATTTTCGAAAGACGTTTTGTGTTATTGTTTATAATATTTAGGCGCTCTTTTAAAAGTAGATTGCCACTATCTTCTGCATTTTTTAACATGCTTTCTATAGGACCTAAAATTAAGGTTAATGGGGTTTGGATTTCGTGCGACATTTTAGTAAAAAAATTCATTCGCAATTCTGTTATTTCCTGTTCTTTTTTGTGATTGACTTTCTCTAAAAATAACTTTTGTTTCATGCGATACCATAAAACCAAGAAATAAATTACTGTAGCTATAATAAATGTATATATAATATAAGCCCAATAAGTGTTCCAGAAAGGGTAAGCTATACTTACTCCTAATTCTATCGGGGGAATATTCCATTCGCCTTTTTTGGTCCCCGATCTAACTTCAAATGTATAATCGCCAGGAGGTATGTTTGTATATGTGGCAACAGTTTCAGTGGAAACATGAATCCAGTTTTTATCAAAACCTTTTAGTCTATAAGCATAGTAATATTTAGGATTTAAAATATTGTCTATAGCCGAAAATCTAAAACTAAAAGAGGACTGATTGTTTTTTAGATGTATATATTTTGTTTTTACCGCACCATTTTTTACTTGATCAGGGATAAGGTCTCTTGCAGGTTTATTTAAAATTTCAATAGAGGTTAAGAGTAGTTTGGCCGTTGATTTTTGTTTAGATATGTTTTCCGGATAAAAATAGTTTACACCTTCAACGCCTCCAAAATACATCATTCCGGAAGCATCCTTATAGGCACTTTTCGATAAATACATGTTATCTTGAAAACCATCGGAGTTGTAGTATACTTTTGTAATGGAATCCTTTAGGTTTAAATGGATAATACCATTATTTGAACTCAGCCAGATATTATGTTCATTCTGTGGTAAAATGGCCGCAATGTTTTTATCATTTATAGATTGACTTGCACTTAAGTCTTCAACGCTATAGGAAGTTGTATTAAATTTTAAAGGGGTTCCGTTATCATTTACAAGCCATAAGTAGGGAGGTTCGCCCGCAACAAGATATTTTATACCTATTTTAGTATCACGGCTTTTACTTGTTTTATAAAAGCTAAAAGAAGATAGTTTTAAATTGTGTTTATTTTCATTAAATTTAAAAAGTCCGCCATTATACATGCCAATCCAAATGGTGTTATTGAAGTCTTTAGCTACGGATTCCGTAATAGTTCCTTTTAAACCATTTGCATTATTATTAAAACTCGCCAGTTGTTCAAAATCATCTGAAAATATGTTTATACCAACATTACTGCAGGCCCATATGCGTCCGTGATGATCCTTAAAAACTTTCCGTATATCGGAACCCTTTTGATTTTTGGTATTGAATATTTCGATATTAAAAAATTTTGAACTGTTCTTTCTTTTACACCATAAACCATTTTTATAGGTTCCAACCCATAAATTTCCTTGATTATCTTCAGTAATAGATTGTATAAAAAAACCTTTATTAAGCTTGGTGTCGAAAAAATATTGTGATTCTTCAGTATTACCAGATATGTCTGTTATTACTTTTGTTAAGCCATATCCGTCCGTACCAAACCACAAGGCATTGTCTTTACTTTTATAAATACTTAATATGCGTTGCGGTGATTTATTTTTGGAGCCTTCATGGTAAATAATGTTATTATTTACATTAGAAAGAATGTTGAGTTTTCCATAATTTGTAGATACCCAGAGGTTTTTATGATTGTCTTCAAAAATATCTAAAACGGTATTACTACTTAACGAATATTCGTTGGCATATTGTTTAGTAAATAATATTACTTCTCCATTATTTACATTAACTTTATAAAGACCTCCACCATCTGTGCCTCCCCATAAGTAATTATCATTATCATAGAATAAAGTAAGAAACATTTCTTTATGAATATTCGAGGAGTTTGTCTTTAAAAATTCATCTTGAATATATTTTTCTTTATTTAAATCATAGAGAAGCAGTCCTCTGGTTTCAGTACCTATCCAGAGTCTGTTATTATTGTCCATTTGAAGGATTAACTGTTCGGGGTAATCTGTGAATGGACCAACTATGGGCGTTATTGTTTTTAATTCAATATTATAAGTAAATAAATTCCCTTTGTCTGTACTGATATAAATATTGTTTTTATTTGATTCTAAACTGATTATACGACTGGATTTCGGACTAATAGCAGGTAATTTCGTTATGCTATCCATTTTAGAGTTGGCATACCTGTATATAGTGCCTTTGTCTGAAGCTAGCCAAAGAATGTTATTCCTTGATATCATTTTTTTAATAACTTCATTATTTGAATCAAAATCTACATTTTCAAACTGATTGTTCTCGTGATTAAATTTCTTTATCAATCCAAATGAAGAAAGAATCCAGATGTTTTTATCATTATCAATGATTAAATCTTCGATGATGTGGTATTTTTTCTGGTCAGGAAAAATGGTACTGTTATCAATTAAATTGTAATTATTGCCATCGTAAGTTAAAATATTACCTCCGGTAACCATCCATATTAACCCTAAATGATCCTGAATTGTTTTATGAATTATGATGGGTTTATCATTGTATGTAGGTACACGGTGAGTAAAGTTAATATGGCTTTGAGCCATAATAGGCAGGTAAGCAATTAGGTATATAGTAAATAGGTAACATGACCTAATTGAGGGGGATTTATGTGTTTTATATGGTATAAACATATCTAAATTCATAGAAAAACGATTATAACGTGCAAGTAAATAATTAATGCGTATGCCATGTAAAGATATTAATAATAATTGTTAAGCATTGATGATTATTAGGGTTCTAATAGATGATTAGGTGGTCTTATTCTGCAAAAAGGAGTGTAAAGAAGCGTGATGAACTATATCTTAAAATTTAAATCACTTATTCAGGGCAGATTAGGGGGACTATTATTGATTTACTCCTTATAATTATTTTATCAGATAGATTTTCTTTTCTAATAATTCAAATATTCTTTTCAAAATTAAAATCAATATTTGTTCAATAAAAAGTATTGTCGGTAGTTTTTAGACTGGCAGTTTAAATATGTTTGGTCTAATCGGTGACCTTCATATTAATCAAACGCAATAAGAAAATTACCAGGTGTACTATTTCGGCAATAAGGTGTTCAATACAGTATTTATACGACTTAATGCCTAAAATGGATGTCTTGTAAATCAATAATATGGCACATCTTTACAGAAGTTAAATTAATGTAAAAGAAAGGTTAATTAAAATTAAGATGAATTCAAGAAGAAATTTTGTAAAAAAAGCAACCATAGCAGGAGCGGGATTATCTTTAATTCCAGGCTTGTCTTTTGGAAGTAGTAATATATTTAAAGGAGAGAAATTAAAACTTGCATTTATTGGGGTTGGACTTCGAGGTGCGAATCATTTAAGGAATGCCTTACATAGAAAGGATATTGAAATTACAGCAATTTGTGATGTTGATCCAAAACGTATAGAGATTGCCACAAAAATGATTACGGATGCCGGGTATAAAAAACCTCAGGTGTTTGGTGAAAATAACCATGATTACAAAAACCTTTTAGAGTTAAAAGAGGTTGATGCTGTAATTATAGCAACACCCTGGTTGTGGCATACTAGGATGGCTGTAGATGCTATGGAAGCCGGTAAATATACAGGGTTGGAGGTTTCGGCAGCGAATACTTTAGAAGAGTGTTGGGATTTGGTAAACACACATGAGAAAACGGGATCTCATTTAATGATTCTTGAAAATGTAAATTACCGTAGAGATGTATTAGCCGTTCTTAATATGGTAAAGCAAAATGTATTTGGAGAAATGGTACATTTTAGATGTGGTTACCAGCACGATTTAAGAGGGGTGAAATTTAACGATGGAAAAAGTGCTTATGGACTAGGCCCAGAATTTGGAGAACACGGAATTTCTGAATCAAAATGGCGAACACGACATTCCTTACTTCGCAATGCAGACGTATATCCCACACATGGTGTTGGTCCAATGGCCGTAATGTGCGATATAAATCGCGGTAACCGATTCATGTCTTTAACCTCACATGCCACAAAAGCTATTGGTTTACACAAATACATTGTAGATAAGGGAGGAAAAGATCATCCTAATGCTAAATTGAAATTTAAGCAAGGTGATGTTATAACATCTACCATAGATACTGCTAATGGTGAAACTATTATTATCACCCACGACTGTAATTTACCAAGACCTTACTCTTTAGGTTTTAGAGTCCAGGGAGCTAATGGTTTATGGGAAGTCGATGGAAATAGAATTTATGTGGAAGGTGAATCGCCATCTCACCATTGGGAGAAAGATGATGCATGGTTAAAGAAATACGATCATCCGTTATGGCAAAAATATGGTGATTTAGCAGAAGGAGCTGGTCATGGCGGTATGGACTTTTTTGTAATGAATGCCTTTGTAGAGTCTGCAAAAGAGAAAGTGGCCCCTCCATTAGATGTTTACGATGCCGCGGCCTGGAGCGCCGTTACACCACTTTCTGAAGCTTCAATAGAAAATAATGGAGAACCACAGGGTTTTCCTGATTTTACAAGAGGTATGTGGGTAAAAAGAAAACCATATAACTGGATGAAGGAAACCTATTAATTATTCGTCTGGTTTATTTGTTCTGTATCTAAAAATAGAGGTTGTCAATACTCTTATACTTTGATAATAAAAACAAATAAATCAGATGAATTAAAAGATACTCAACAATTAACTCAATAAATATTAATTATTAACTAAACTAAAGCTTATGAAAAATAAGGTTAAAACAATGCTATTTGTTTTACTACTGGGATTTACATACACCATGTATGCCCAGGAAAAACAGGTTTCAGGGACTATAACGGATGCTAATGCAGGCATACCGTTACCAGGAGCCAGTGTCCGTGTAAAAGGAACATCACAGGGTGTGTCTTCAGATTTTGATGGTAATTTTACTATTACGGTCAATGATAATGATGTACTTGTAATAACTTATGTTGGTTATTCGAATGTGGAAATACCTGTAAAGGGAAAACAAACGATTAACATTCAATTACAAGAAGATCAAAATGCTCTAGAAGAGGTGGTGGTTGTTGCTTATGGAACCCAAAAGAAAGAAACAGTTACTTCCTCGGTCGTAGAGGTTAAGGCTGATAAGTTAATGGATGTTACAGTGCCTGAAGTAGCGACTATGTTACAAGGTAAAGTAACGGGAGTGCAAGTGTTACCGAGTAATGGTTCACCTGGTTCTTCTCCAAATATTATTATTAGAGGGCGTTCTTCAATTAATTCAACTAACGCACCTTTATGGGTAGTAGATGGAGTTATTGTAGGGAATTCAGATCCCAAATTAAACCCAAGAGATATCGCTAGTATGTCTGTTTTAAAAGATGCTTCAGCTACCGCTTTATATGGGAACCGAGGAGCTAATGGGGTTATAATTATAACGACTAAACGTGGTACTATAGGTCAAAAGCCACAAATGACCGTGTCTTTAAAAAGTGCCATGAATCAATTTAACCCGGGAAACTTTGAAGTCATGAACTCTAGGCAGTTATACGATTTCCATGAAAGCTTAGGAAATACCAATCCATGGTTTGATGAAAGTTTGTTAGAGCGCGATTTTGATTGGGTTGATGCAACTACTCAGGATGCCTTTGTAAAGGATGCCTCCATTTCGTTTACTGCAGCAACAGATACTCATAATTTATTAATTTCAGGAGGCTATTATAACGAAGAAGGAACAGTTATAGGCAGTGAATTAGATCGCTATACCTATCGTACCAATTTAGATTATAATATTTCAAAAAGATTAACTATTAAACCGAAATTATATTTCGTGTTCGATAGAAGAGAAAATGCTCGAGCAGGAGATTTATATCAGGCGTATACCAATATGCCTTGGGACAACCCATTTAACCAAGATGGTTCTGTGGTAAATGCTCGAGAAGCTAAGGGTGATGATTGGATTGGGCGTGATAATGCTAACTACTTTTATGACAGACAATGGAATTATTCAGACTCGCGTTCGTTTGATTTGTTTGCAAGTTTTGATTTTGAATATACATTACTAAAGAATTTAACCTTCATTTCTACAAACAACTTTAGATGGGGGAACTTTGAAAGTTTTAATTATACAGATCCAAGATCTAACGGAGGTTTATCTACAAATGGATCTATTCAAGATTACACCTATAGAGGGTTATCAAGATTTACAAATCAAATGCTAAAATATTCGAATGTATTTAATGATAATCATACAGTTAATGTTTTAGCAGCCTATGAATATAATGATAGTAGTTCAAGAAATGTAACAACACGTTCGGAAAACATAGTTGTAAACGGACAAGTTCAGAGTATAGGTTTAAAACCGGCTGCAGCCGATGGTGATGCAGGCGAATTTGCGCAACAATCATTTTTATTAGCTGCAGATTATGATTACAAGGGTAAATATTTTGCTAAAGGATCATTAAGAGTGGATGGGGCTTCGTCATTTGCTCCAGATTATCGTTATGGAGAATTTTATTCTATTGCAGCTGGATGGAATATTCATAAAGAAAATTTCTTCAACATAACAGATTTAAATGTTCTTAAATTAAGAGCGAGTCATGGTGCCGTAGGGAACCAACCGGGTGGCTTTGGTTATTTATCTACTTACGATGTTAGATTTCAGTATGCAGGTCTTATTGCTGCGAAGCCTAACCGGTTAGGAACAAAAGATCTAACCTGGGAAAAAGGTATTGAAAGTAATTTTGGTTTAGATGCGACAATTTTTAATGCTGTAGATGTCACTGTTGATTACTACAATAAAGAGAATTCAGGACTATTGTTCTTCAGACGTTTGTCAGATCAAACAGGATTTAGTGGTCGTTACCAGAATATTGGTTCTGTTACTAATCAAGGTGTTGAAATTGCTGTGTCAGCTGATATAATAAACAAAGATGATTTTGGAATTAATGTTGGTTTTAACATTAGTTTTAATAAGAATAATGTAAAAGAGTTACCTGATGGAACAGATATTATAGGTGGCTCCTATATTATTAGAGAAGGTGAGGAATTTGGTTCTTTTTACATGAGAAAATGGTTAGGAGTAAACCCGGCTAATGGGGCACCAGTTTACGAAATTATCGATCCAGATACTGGTGAAAGTTCTACAACTTCTGATTATAACAGCGCGACTTTACAAATTGCAGGTTCTGCTAATCCTGATTATAATGGGGGTTTCAACACGAGCTTTTGGTTTAAAAACTTCACATTAAGTTCAAACTGGACCTTCTCTTACGGAGCCGAGTTATACAATGCGTCTCGCAATTTATTTGATTCAGATGGGTATTATTTACAATACAACCAAATGGTATTACCTGATGGGTGGACTCGTTGGGAAAGACCAGGCGATGTAGCAACGCATCCAAAACCACAGCCAGGAGGCTATGCAGGAAGTAACCAAACTTCTACACGTTATTTAGAAGATGGTAGCTATTTACGTTTAAATAACGTGAGATTATCATACGATATACCTGCGGCTTTTCTTGAAAAAATAGGTGTAAGTAATGCTAATATTTACCTGTCAGGTGACAATTTAGTAACCTTTACCAAGTTTACAGGTGTTGATCCAACTATTAGTGATGGTGTTGGTGGATCTCAATTGGGATATACAAGTATAGGATACCCAGTGCCAAGACGTTTTGCATTAGGATTAAATCTTACGTTTTAATTAAAAAAAAATTAAAAGATGAAAAAAATAT
Organism: Gaetbulibacter saemankumensis DSM 17032; assembly: GCF_000425645.1. Lineage (GTDB taxonomy): Bacteria > Bacteroidota > Bacteroidia > Flavobacteriales > Flavobacteriaceae > Gaetbulibacter > Gaetbulibacter saemankumensis. The sequence continues at coordinate 165,582 of NZ_AUDV01000008.1, read as the reverse complement.
TATATACAATTCTATTCTCCGTTCCAATGATGTTTACATCTTGTGATTTAGATAGAAGTCCATTTACAGAAATTTCAGCCGACGATTTGTTTAAGGATCCTGGAGCTGCACAGGCGGCAACCTTAGGGAACTATTTATTTTTAAAAGGAGATAAAGGTTATGATGGTTGGATAGACGATTTACATAGAATGTCTGAGTATTCTAGTGATAATGTAATGATTAGTGGGGGGACAACCGATCCTTTGTACTTCTTTTACAATTATCAAAGAAACCCTAATAATTACAGAGCCGATAGGTTTTGGAGTAATTCGTATAAGGCTGTTGTAGGAGCAAATCGTGTTATTGAAAGTTTAACTGAAGGTAATTCAGACGAAGAAGATCAGGTTATTGGTGAGAACTATTATATCAGAGCTTTGGTATATTTTCAAATGGGTAATATCTTCGGAAGACCATATAATCAAGGAACATCGAACCTGTCAATTCCATTAAAATTAACATCAGATATCAATGAATTACCAGATAGAAATACGGTTGGCGAAGTTTATGACCAGGTAATATCAGACTTGTTAAAGGCTGAGGCTTTAATGAATGAAAATAAAGGAGCATCGTTTGCTTCTAAAGGAGCCGCACAGGCATTATTATCGAGGGTTTATCTGTACATGGAAGATAACACTAAAGCCATTGAGTATGCTGATAAAGTAATAAATGAAGGACCATATGCTTTATTGTCTCCGCAGCGCTTTTCGATAATGAATACGTTACCTCCATTAGATAATGAAGAGGCCATTTTTTCTGTAACTTTAACTAAGGATATTGATATTCCAGGTAATGAAGATTGGTGGACTATAGGTTCGTTTTACGCAACTATTGATGGTGTAGGTTGGGGAGAAATGTATGTCTCTCAACCCTATTTAGAATTATTAAATCAAAGTGAAAAAGATTTAAGAGGTAGCTTTATAGATCCGCAGTATTTATTGGATGAAAACGGTGATAAAATACCTGCTGTATATTGGGTAGAAAATAATGACACATACCAGTTTAGTCGCACTACTGACAACGGCTCTACAATTACTTTTGACTATGAAGGTAACACATACACCTTAATGTCTGAAGAGATTAACGGTAGAACCCAATACTATTTTAATGGTACTAATGGGCGTCAGGATGTGGTGTTCGATTATGATATGGATAAGCGTAACGGATATCCAAAATTCTTTATTCTGAAAGCTTCTCAACAAGAAAACGATTTGCACCTATGGTCACCAACAGTATCTAGACTTGCAGAAATGTACTTAAATAAAGCAGAAGCTTACGCAAAACAAGGAGCAGATCAATTAGCTTTAGATAATATCAATATTTTAAGAGCAAGAGCTCAAGCTGATGAATATACCCTAGCAAATTTACCAGAGGGTAAAACAGTGTTAGATGTTGTTTTAGATGAGCGTCAGTTAGAATTAGCCTTCGAAGGACATAGAAAGTTTGATGTTTATAGAAATGGTTTAACGATGGATAGACGTTACCCAGGAACACACTTAAATAACTCGAATCCGTATCCTCAGATTTTGTCTACAGATAAAGTTATTATTGAATTGATACCAGAACAACAAATATTAATACAACCGACTTTAGAGCAAAATCCATTATAATAAGCAGGCAACAGACCAAGTAACGAATGTAAACCTTGCTTGGTTTGTAAGCTATAAAAAATTAATAATTATGAAAAAATCAAAAACTATAAAACATATTTTATTTTTTCTTGTTGCAATTGTGGTTTTGGCATGCGAACCAGACCAGGTTTTATATAAAACCAATCAGATTTTTAACGATACAAGAATTAAAGTAAATCTTAAACCTACCGCTTGGACTATTGAAAGTTTTAGTTCGGAGGAAACAGCAGGAGAAGGAGCTACAGGACGAGCAGCCGATATACTCGATACTGATTTAGAAACTTATTGGCATTCCTGCTGGACATGCAACCCAGCAGGACAACACCCTCATGAATTAATCATCAATTTTGGATCGGAAATTAGTATAGGCGGGCTTCAGGTAGCACAAAGACAAACGCTTTCTAGAGCTATTAAAGATCTTGAAGTAGAGACAAGTACCGATGGAACCACGTGGACGTCAATGGGAAGTTTCTCATTATCAAGAATTGCCGAATTACAGCAAGTAGATTTTCGTGAAAACAAAACAGTAAAGTATGTGAAATTAATTATAAAGACATCACACGACGGTAGTATTTATGCGGCGTTGGCACAAGTTGGTGGCTATGCATACGAGTAATCATGTCTCAGTATAATTTCCATAAAAACACCTAATAAAAAGGTAAACAGGAAAAGATTATTGAATTATAAATTTAAAAATTATGAATATAAAAAATAATAAAGTGTTAATACTGTTTTTTACGATAGCATTAAGTTTTCTATCATGTGATGGTGATAAAATTGTTTATTTTGAAGATCTAATAGGTGCCGATGCGGCCAATTTAGATTTTAAGCACACGATTCCCATCGGTGCAAACAGCTGGGTTGCGAATAATATAAATCAGAATGGAACCTTAATCTCTACTGAAGGTATTCATAACTGGACTTCTACATCAGATGTAATACATACTTATGTTAGAACTGATGCTGGTAACTTAAATGTAGGTTTAAATATTAAAACATCAGAAGAGGGATCTAAATTTCAGGTAACTGTAAATGGCGTGAGTAAAGAGTTGATAATAACTACAGATGAATATGTTGATTATGGTATAGGTGTTTTTCCTGTTGAAGCCGGATATAATACTATCGAAATTAAAGCATTAAATAAATCAGGAACGTTTGTTGGAGATATTAATAGCTTGCTTTTAGGTGGGTCTGCAGTTGAGGCTGGTGTTGTTTATAATCCAACGGATAATTTCTATTTCGGTAGAAGAGGGCCGTCAGTAAATATTGGTTATAAGACACCTACTGGTAAAGATGTACAATATTTTTATAATGAATTAACAGTAGCAGAAGGAGATGATGTTTTAGGTTCTTTCTTTATGGCTAACGGACATTCTCAAGGTTACTTTGGTTTGCAGGTGAATTCAAGTTCAGAAAGACGTATTTTATTTTCTATTTGGAGTGCTTACAGTACCGATGACCCAAATCAGATTCCAGACGATTATAAAGTAACAGAATTAGGAAGTGGAGAAGGTGTTACGGTTCAGGATTTTGGAAATGAGGGTTCAGGACTTCAAAGTTTTAAAAATATAGGATGGAAAACTGGTGTAACTTATAAGTTTTTGCTTAAAGGTGAGCCTGCTGATGTGGAAGGTTCTACAGATTATACAGGATATTTTTACGATCCTGAAGTTGGAGAATGGGAGCTGATAGCGAGTTTAAGAAGACCTAAGACCTCTACATATTTAACAGGTGCTCACTCATTTTTAGAAAACTTCAATCCATCAACAGGTAATTTAACAAGACAGGGTAGTTATGGAAACCAATGGGTTTATACTACCGATGGTGCATGGAGTGAAGTAACAGAGGCTAATTTTGGAGTAGATGCAACGGCTGCTAATGGGGACAGAATGGATTATTTTGGAGATGCAGATGGTAGCAATTTTATAATGAAGAATTGTGGGTTTTTTAGTGATTATTTAAGTGCTGGATCTACTTTAACCAGAAGTCCAGGTACTAACCCAAATATAGATTTAGAAGCGTTGCCTCAAGTGAAAGTTTTAGGTCCAGCCACAGAACTAGATAGAACAGGATGGACAGTGATTGATTACAGTACACAGGAAGATCAAGGAGGCGAAGGGGCTACCGGTCGTGCAGCAGATGTTCTTGATGGTAATTTAAATACCTACTGGCACTCGTGTTGGTATGGATGTACGCCTGTGGCACCACATCATATTACAATTGATATGGGAGCGAATAAATTGGTTAATGGTGTGAGATTTTATCAAAGACAAAGTACATCGCGTTCGGTTGAGAACTTAGAGCTGCAAATTAGTGCAGACAATGTTAACTGGACATCTATGGGGGATTTTGTTCTAGGAAAAACGGCGGAATTTCAGGATGTAGATTTTGATGCCCCTCAAACGTTTCGATATTTAAAATTTATAGTAAAATCAGGACATGATGGTACAAATAATGCTGCTATGGCTGAAATTATACCGTTTACAAGAGACTAATTAGTTTGCTAAGTTTTCATTAAGGAATATGCTCGTATAGCCTATAGGCTGAGATTTAAACTTAATAATGTATTTTTTGTTTTTAATTAGTTTGTGTTCTTAAGTTGTAGAACCGATAGTTTGTTAGTTAATCCTGTGAATTTTATTCACAGGATTTTTTTTGTTTAATAATTAAGAGTTATACAATGGTGTTACTTAGGGATATAATAAATTAAGGTTTAGTCTAATTTATTAAATTGCTTAGATTTGTATAAATCCCTTTAGTTATGGTTACAATAAATGAAAATTTAAAGACCAGTATCGTATTGTTTCTTGCGTTAATATTATCACAAGTAACAATTGCTCAATTCTCACCATATTTTCAGAATTATTCTTCAACACAATTTAATGGTGGTAATCAGAATTGGGATATATCCTATGCTGATAATGGGAAAGTTTATGTGGCAAATGACAAGGGACTGTTGGAGTTCGATGGGATGAAATGGGGGTTTCATCAATTACCGAATAAAACAACTATTCGTTCTGTGTTAGCCAAAGATAGTCTTATTTATACAGGGTCTTATGAAGAATTTGGATATTGGAAAAAATCAAAGAAAGGAGAATTACTTTATACATCTTTAAGCCATTATGATGAAGATATTACTTCTAAAGACGAAGAATTCTGGCAGATATTGAACATTAACGATACTATTTTCTTCAGGTCATTTTCGAACCTGTATATATTAGATAACAAGGAGATTATTAAAATTAAGCCGCAATCATCTATTATATCGTGTAATGTTATAAATGATGAACTTTATATTGCTACGCTAAGACATGGTGTATTTGTTTTACGAAACCAAAATTTGGTAGCGTTACGCAACACCAATCAATTAGCTAACAAGCGCATTGTTGCTGTGACTCAATTACATGATAGTTTTCTAATTTCAACAGCATTAGATGGGTGTTTTCTCTATAAAAGGGGGAAATTAAAACCTTGGAATACTAAAATAAATGAGTTGGTAAAAAATCATCAGCTTAATCGTGTATTGAAATTGAGAAACGATAGAATGGTTTTTGGTACCATTAAAAATGGTGTTTATATAACGGATTTATTGGGAAATGTGTTATTTGATATCGATAATGAGGATGGTTTACAGAATAGTACGGTTTTAAGTTTATGTGATGCCGATTATAATAAACTTTGGGTTGGACTCGATAATGGTGTTACCCTAATTGATTTAAACAATAATCACTTGTTTTATACGGATAATTCGGGTGATTTGGGAGCTGTTTATGACGTTATTAGTTATAATGATGAAATATATGTGTGTAGTAACACGGGGCTCTTTTATTTAAATAAAAAGGACAATAAATTAAAGTTTATTGCTAATTCTCAAGGTCAGATTTGGGATTTGAAAATTGTACATGGTCAATTGTTTTGTGGTCATAATGATGGGACCTATGTAGTTGATAATTATAAATTAAAAAAAATATCTAATTATACTGGTGGGTGGGTAATTGAAAAAGTGCCTGAATCTCCCAACATTTACATTCAGGGAAGTTATGCTGGTTTAATTAAATACGAATATTTTAACGGAGAATGGAAAGTTACGCATGTGCAAGGAACAACCATTCCTGTAAAATATATGGTATTTGAAGATAATAATACCGCTTGGGTTGCCCACGCATATAAAGGTGTGTTTAGGGTTACCTTTAATGCAGATTATAGTAAAATAATTGATATTAAAGATTATGCTGAAAAAGGTTTGGCGTCTAACTATAATGTGAAATTATATAACTTAAAAAACGATATATGCTTTAAAACTAATGATGGATGGCAGATGTATGTGCCGCTTTTAGATAGCATTGTCCCTAACAATCTTTTAAATAAAACCTTAGGTAAAGACACTTATATAATTTCAGAGACAAACACGGAATTATTAGCAACAAAAAATAAAAATGATGATATAACCTTTCTTTCTATTGAAGGCGGAACTACTAAATTAAATATAGCAAGTAAATTATATCAAAAACGATTAGTTGTAGATGAAGAAAGGGTCTCTCAAATTAACGATTCCATATATGCGCTAAATTTGTATAATGGTTTTATGTTAATTAATCAAACAAATAAAAAGGAGAACGATTCACTGAAAACACCAGTTATAGAAAAAATTAATGTCAATGGTGAATTACTGGATATAACAAAAGAAGATTACGAACTTCCTTTTAATAAAGCGATAAGCGTTTCAGTGTCTTCTCCTAATTATAATAATACACATTATTTTGAATATGCTTTATCAAGTGATTCCAAAGATTTACACTGGATTCGTTTAGACAACGAAAAGTTAGAGTTATCTCGTTTGAGTAATGGAAATTATAAAATACATTTTCGAGCTGGTAATATTTCAGGAGATGTATCACAGGAAAAAGTACTGAGTTTTACTATTTTACCGCCTTGGTATAAAGATGGGTTGTTTTATTTAGTCTTACTGATATTTGTATTTGTCATATCGTATATACTTCACAAGAAAAAGATTGAAAAGGAGCAAAATATACTTCATCAAAAATTTATTAAGGAGCAGGAAGCCTTGTTAAAGGAAAAGGCTATAGAAAATGAAAAGAAGCTTGTGCAGGTTAAAAATAAATCACTGAAGAACGAAGTTACCTTGAAAAGCAAGCAATTGGCTAATACAGCCATGGCATTGGTTAAGAAGAATGAATCATTACTGGATATTAAGAGCGATATAGTTAAAAATAAATCCAGTTTTCAAAGTGCGATGGTATATAGAAAGCTTATTAAAAGAATTGATGACTCGATTGGGCATGAAGATGAATGGGAATTGTTCGAATATAATTTTAATCAGGTGCATGAGGAATTTTTCAAACAGCTAAAGTCACAATTTCCAAAACTAACTCATAAGGATTTAAAAATTTGTGCCTATATTAAAATGAATTTGCTATCCAAAGAAATCGCCCCTTTAATGAATATTTCTATTCGAGGCTTGGAAACTCACCGTTATCGCTTAAAAAAGAAACTAGATTTAGAAAATGATCAATCTCTGGGCGATTTTTTACGAAATTTTAAATAATGATACGTCATTAGTGTTAAAATCAACGTGCTTATGCTACGTCATAACTACGTCATTTCTTTTCGAAACGCTTCATTTTCAAATGTTATTTACCTGATAAATATACGTCAATAAGGCTTTTTGTATGTTTTTTATGGAATGACGTATTTTATGTGCGTTCCATTTTTTGAATGTCTTTCATATACTCGCTATTTTAGTCTAGCTAACAATCTAAATATTTATATATGAAAACAAGACTAACGTTTTTCTTAATTTTTCTTATTTCCGCACATGTTTTTGCGCAAGATATCACAGTTAGTGGTACCATTGTGGATGCCGGAGATAATATACCAATTCCTGGAGTAAATGTCATCGTATCGGAAACAACTCGTGGAGTTAGTAGCGACTTTGACGGTAACTACAGTATTTTGGTAAGTAAAGGTGAAGTACTAGAATTTAGCGCTTTGGGATATAAAACCGTAAAAATTGAGGTTCAGGATCAAACAACTATTAATGTATCTTTAGAGGAAGATGTTGCTACTTTAGAAGAAGTAGTTTTAGTGGGTTATGGTACACAGAGAAAGGCCGATCTTACAGGTTCTATTGTAACTATAAAGCCTGAGCAAATTGAAAAAACACCAGCAGCCAACCCTATGCAGTCTTTACAAGGTAAAGTAGCGGGTGTTCAGGTAGTAAGTTCTGGTTCTCCCGGTGATTCTCCAACCGTACGATTAAGAGGTTTGGGCTCGTATGGAGCAAATACAACACCTTTATTTGTAGTAGATGGCATGTTCTATAATAATATTGACTTTTTAGATTCAAAAGATATTGAATCTTTAACAGTGCTTAAAGATGCATCATCTTCTGCAATTTACGGTGTAAGAGCAGCGAATGGTGTGGTTATTATAAAAACGAAATCTGGTAGAACAGAAAAGAAACCAGTTATAGAGTATAATGGCTATACCGGGGTGCAAATAGCGCATAATATTGTGAAATTGGCTAATGCCGAGCAGTTTACTACTATGGCTTATGAGTCAGGTTCGCAGACGGATATAAACAATATTTTAAATGCCATGCAGCGTTTTGGTAGAAGTGAAATGAACCCGAATGTTCCTGCGGTGAATACAGATTGGTATGACGAGATACTGCGACCAGGATTTATGCAAAGTCATAGTGTTGGGGCCACTGGAGGGTCAGAGAATGCATCTTATGCTTTAGGGATTAACTATTTCGAGCAGCAGGGTATTCTTGATATGAAAAATGAATATGAACGTTTTAATATACGTTCTAAAGTAGATATTAGATTAACTAAAAACCTTAAGATGGGTGTAAACAGTGTTTTTAGTAATGCTACTAAATATAATGCTGAAAACGCTGCTTGGTTTCAAGCCTATTTTGCTGTACCTATCATGCCGGTAATCGATGAGTTAAATACAGAAGCCTTACCTGTTAGATATTCTAATGCTCAGATATTAGGGTATCGAGGTGCTCAGAATCCATTTCCTGTCATGAATTATAGTGATAATCAATTGAAAATTAGAAAGTTATTAAGTAGCGTGTATTTTGAGTTGGATTTCATTCCAGAAAAGTTGAATTTTAAAACCACTTATAATCATGATTTTTCTGCCTTGGATGAACGTTTCGTAAGATTACCATACACCTTAGGTAATAATGTTCAACAAATTTCAAGCATCCAACAAAACCAAAAGTTCTTTTCAAATCAAATATGGGATAATGTGTTAACTTATACCGATTCTTTTGGTGATCATAATTTAACAGTGATGGCTGGTACTTCTTATAGAGACGAGGCGAATCACGAAACAAATGTTATAGGTAATAATATTTCCGGTATTGATTTAGAAACTTCATGGTATTTAAACTTTGCAGAGGAAAGTTCTATTAGACTGGCAGGAGCGGGTGATATAGGTGGAAGGTTATATGGGATATCATATTTTTCAAGAGCTGCTTATAATTATGCTGATAAATATTTGTTCTACGCCACTATACGAGCCGATGGTTCATCGAAATTCACTTTAGACCCCTGGGGGTATTTTCCTTCAATAGGTGCTGGTTGGGTAATTTCTAAGGAGAATTTCATGGACGACGTCGATGCAATTAACTTCTTAAAGCTTAGAGCAAGTTGGGGTAAATTAGGTAATGATAATGTTGCGGCCAGTGCAGGTTCTAATACGATTGATGTAATATCAATTCCTTTAGGTGATGTCCAAACGCCTGGAATTATCTCATCAAGTACCTTTACTAATAATACCTGGGAAGTTATTGAAGAAAATAACTTTGGTGTCAATTTAGAAATGTTTGATAACAGATTCTCTTTAGAAGCCGATTATTATATTCGGGATACCAAAAATGCGATTATACCGGTTTTTGTACCTATTTTAAATAGAAATGTAGATAGAAATGCCGCAGTGATTAGAAACCAAGGTCTTGAAATTGGTTTAAATTGGAATAATACTGTAAATGAAAATTTCAGCTATTCTGTTGGTACAAACTTAACAACATTAAAGAATACAACTCGAAGTGTTGACGATCCGAGAGGCTATATTGATGCTGGATCTGCAGAGTTTTTACAACGTTCTATTGTTGGGCAGCCGATAAAAGCGTTCTTTGGATATGAAACGGTAGGCGTTTATCAGAATGCCGCTGAAATTGCTGCTGATCCGATAGCTGTTGCTAACAATTTGGTGCCTGGAGATCTTAAATTTAAGGATTTGAATAATGATGGGATTATAGATGCTAGCGATCGAAAAGTTTTAGGGTCTTACATTCCTAAGTTTATGTATGGTGGAAACATAGGTATTAATTACAAAGCATTTGATTTTGCTCTTAGTTTTTACGGGCAAACTGGAAATAAAATCCTAAACAGAAAACGAGGTGAAATCATTTTTACCAATGATACCAATATGGATGCCGATTTAGCTATTAATAGATGGCATGGAGAAGGCACTTCTAATTCTTACCCTTCTTCTGCAGGACTTAGAAAAGGTTGGAACCAACGTTTAAGTAACTTCTGGGTTGAAGATGGCGGATTCTTTAGAATTCAGAATATTCAGTTAGGTTACACCCTTAAGGATCAAAAGGTTTTAGGTGACAAATTTCCGGAAATGAGATTTACTCTAACGGCCGACAGACCTTTAACTTTCTTTAATTACAACGGGTTTAATCCGGAAGTACCAGATGGCGTTGATAGACAAACCTACCCGATTCCAGGAGTATACACGTTTGGGGTGAATATTAAACTTTAAAAAAAGACATTGAATATGAAAAATTTAAAATATTATATGCATATAGGTGTTTACTCGCTTATTGTAATGTTTAGTTTTCTGGCTTGCCATGATAAGTTAGATTTACGAGAAGGACAACTTAATACCGGTGATTACGATTTTACTCAAACAGAAAATATGATTCAACCTCTTGTGGGGGCTTACCAACAATTTTACACCAGAGGTTGGGAAGAATTATTATTGTTAAAAGTAAGAGGAGATGATGTTAATGCAGGTGGTTTAGGAGACCAACAACCGTTTGCAGATACTGATATGTTCATTTACGATGATAATTATTGGATGTATAACGCGTTGTGGAATGGCCATTATCAGGATATTATAGGCGTAAATAATGCCGCTTCTTTAATTGAAAATTTTAAAGAATTCGCTACTGGATCTGATGTAGCTAAAGCTGATCAGTATATTGCGGAAACAAAAGTGTTAAGAGGGTGGTTTCATTTAAATTTATCAAGAACCTTTGGAGATATTTTCATTATTAATACAACCATTCCAGATGATGACATTGCAAACGGTGTAGCTACAAAAGATGGAGTGATGCAATATATTTCAGATCTTATGGACGAGGCTATCCCCATGTTGCCAAATGTAAGACCTAATGAGCGAATAGATGTAGAAGGTGGTGTCACTCGATACACGGCTTTGGCAATAAAAGCTATGGCGAATTTAGAGCTAAAGAATTATCAAGGCGTGGCAGATGCCACTGGAGCTATTATTGCTTCTGGTAAGTTTGGTTTATATCCTGATTTTTATCAGGCATTTAAAAAGCCTGGAGAATTAAGTAATGAAAACTTACTTGAAATGCAGTATTCCGATTATGGTAATAGTACAGGAGATACGTTCTATCATTTATACGCTCCATTTGGTTCACAAAACTGGACACCGGCCAGAGAAAATGCAGAAAGTGGATGGGGCTTTTTTGAACCAAGTATGAAGTTTATCAAATTTATGTTAGATAGAGGTGAAACCATACGTTTAGAAACTAGTGTATTATTTACCGACCGAGGTATTGCAGAACTTCAGGAGGATTCAAATTATTCAAATTTACCGGCATTCGTTAATAACACCACTAGGGATGGCGACAGAATAAATGATTATTCCAGAGCTTTATTTGCAAGTGGTAAACATTATTTACCTTCCATTCAGTTAACAGAAAGTAGAAATGAATATGGTGCAGGTAAAAATAATATCTGTATCAGATATGCTGAGATATTATTAATGCATGCGGAGGCTTTAACGAGAGGGGCAAACAGCTCAGCAATGACAGCCGATCAGGCTGTTAATGAAGTAAGACAACGTGCTGGATTATTACCAATTTCTGGTGTAACAGCAGATCAGGTAATGGATGAAAAGTTTGCAGAATTTGCTATGGAATGGGGGATTAGATATTGGGACATGATTAGATTGCAGAAGTATGATGAGTTAAGTTATGATGGCAGAACCTTTACGGCAGACAAAGCTTTATTGCCTTATCCGCAAGCACAACAAGATGCACTGCCATTACCATCTGGAAATGACGAATAATATAAACTAATTAAGAAAGTATGAAAAATATCTTTAAATATATAGCAGGATCATGTATGTTACTTGCGATTGTAGGTTGTAATGAGGGTATAGACCCTATTACTTATGTACCGCCAGGAGATGATCTTTCGGCACCAACAGTATCTTTAACATTTCCTTCAGGCGATTTAAACATCCCGTTTACAGATACAGAAGTAGATCTGGATATAAAATTCAGGGTAGAGGACGATATCAGGATTGATAATGTAAGTGTTGTGCTTGACGGTGAAACAATTCATGATCAATCAGATTTTTTAGATTACAGAATTTATTTAGGAAGTGAATTTTATGAATCTTTAGGACTTGGAGATCATGAAATGACACTTACAGCTAAAGATGCCTCGGGTAAAACGACTACAGAAACATTATCATTTAATGTATCGAACAAGTATTTAACAAAATATGATGGCGAATTATTCTATATGCCATTTGAATTTGGTTTATATACAGAACTCGTTAGTGAAACAGACCCAACTGTGGTTGGTGAACCTGGGTTTGGAGATGGTAAAGTTGGCACCAGTTATAAAGGAGCTGCAGATTCTTATTTAACATTTCCTACGGATGGGTTAATTGGTGAAGAGTTTAGTGCTACCATGTGGTATAAAGTTAATGCCGACCCTGACCGTGGTGGTATTTTAGTAATTGGTCCTCCGGATGATGGTAATCCTTCAGCGCAAAACAATAGAAATAGTGGATTTAGATTTTTTAGAGAAAATGCAGGAGGTATGCAACGGGTTAAATTAAATGTTGGAAATGGAACAGCAGATACTTGGTTTGATGGAGGAGCAGCTGCCGATATTGATCCTAATAAAAATGAATGGGTACATTTAGCATTTACCATTTCAAGCACGGAATGTGTAGTTTATATTAATGGAGAAGTTGTAAGTCAAGGAGATTTTGATGGCGTTGACTGGACTGGTTGCGATATTGTTTCCATTATGTCTGGTGAACCAAGATTTGGAGGATGGGGACATGCTTCAGACTTAAGTAATCTGGACGATTTACGAATTTACAGCAAAGCATTATCCGAAGGAGAAGTAAAAGCTATAATGGAATAAGAGCAAAATAAAAAACTTTACTCATGCACTCTTAGGTTTAAAGTTTGGTTAGTTTTTCTTTAAGAGTTGTTTGTTTAATTAGAAGTTAACTACACTTATTGTTAGTGTAGTTAACTTTATTAATGTCTTTAAAATGACAAAATATCATATGAAATATGTTATCTTTTTTAGTTTGAGCTTCGCTTTCTTAGCTTGTAACAGTAAAAAAGATAAGCAAACTAAAACTAAAGGCAATATACTTGTCGAATATACGGATAATCAATTATTAGATACCATTCAGTTCCAGACATTTAATTATTTCTGGGATGGAGCTGAACCTAACTCAGGTCTGGCAAGAGAGCGTTATCATACAGATGATGTATATCCTACCTCGCCAAAAAATACAGTAACTACCGGAGGAAGCGGTTTTGGCTTTATGGCAATATTAGTTGGTATTGAGCGCGGATTTATTTCACGCGAACAGGCGGTTAATCGATTTACTAAAATGGTCGATTTTCTTGAAACGGCAGATAGATTTCATGGTGCCTGGCCTCACTGGTTAAATGGTGAAACAGGTAAAGTTGTGCCATTTAGTAAAAAAGATAATGGTGGCGATTTAGTAGAAACAGCCTTTTTAATTGAAGGTATGCTTGCGGTTCGTGAGTATTTTAAATCGGGGAATGCGCAAGAACGAGCATTAGTTACTAAAATCGATAAACTATGGCATGAAGTAGAGTGGGACTGGTATACTAAGGGGGGAGAAGATGTTTTATATTGGCATTGGTCGCCAAACTACAAATGGGAAATGAACTTTCCCGTGGGTGGTTATAACGAATGTTTAATTATGTACATTTTAGCTGCGGCATCACCTACGCATTCAATAAGTAAGTCCGTTTATGAAAAAGGATGGGCCAGAAATGGCGCCATTGTATCTAAGGATTCTTTATATAATAAACCATTGGTTCTAAACTATTTTGAGCATAGTGACGATCTTATCGGGCCATTATTCTGGGCGCATTATTCTTATGTAGGGTTAAATCCAAAAGGTTTATCCGATCAATATGCAGATTATTGGGAATTAGTAAAGAATCATGCGCTTATTCATTATGAATATGCCAAAGAAAATCCGTTGAAATTTAAAGGATATGGTGACGATATGTGGGGACTCACATCTAGTTATTCCGTGAAAGGGTACGTAGGACATCGCCCTGGTGACGATCATGGAGTAATTTCGCCAACAGCAGCATTGTCATCGTTCCCGTATACACCAAAAGAGAGTATGAAGATGCTTCGAAATTTATATAAAAATCATGATTCGCTTATAGGTAAATACGGACCATATGATGCCTTTAGCTTTGAACATAATTGGTACACACCAAATTATTTAGCAATAGATCAAGGACCAATTCCGGTCATGATTGAAAACTACAGATCTGGATTGTTATGGGATTTATTTATGGAAAATAAGGATGTCTTGCGAGGTTTAGATAAGTTAGGATTTATTGTTGAACAAAATAACTAATGGAGATTGATGTATAGAATAAGTTTGGGTGTTTTAGTTTTGTTTGTAATGATTTCTTGTAGTTCCGATGGCCCTGGTTATCAACCGCCATATATTCCTGAACCGGAGATTATAGAACCTCTTACCGATGAGGAAATGATGGATTTAACACAACAAGAAACCTTTAAATATTTTTGGGATTATGCTAATACCGAGTCGGGAGCAGCTAAAGAAAGGTATCACCCTAGAAATCCAGAACTTAATAAAAATGTAGTCACTGCTGGAGGTACTGGTTTTGGTTTGATGGCCATTATAGTTGCCATTGAAAGAGGGTATATAACAAAATCTGAAGGTATAGCACGGCTGAATAAAATTCTTAACTTTTTAAACAATGCCGACAGGTTTCATGGGGCATGGTCTCATTGGATTGATGGTGGTTCTGGTAATGTCATACCTTTTAGTCCTAAAGATGATGGTGGCGATCTTGTAGAAACAGCCTTTGTAGCACAAGGACTTATTTGTATAAAAGAATATTTTAAAAATGGTACAAGCGAAGAACAGGATTTAGCAAGTCTGGCGGACGCACTTTGGAAAGGAGTGGAATGGAATTGGTATACTCAAAATCAAAATGTGCTGTATTGGCATTGGAGTCCTAATTACGACTTTGAAATGAATCTCAAGTTACAAGGTTATAATGAAACTATGATTGCCTATATCCTTGGTGCGGCATCACCAGATTATACTATTCAAAAGGAAGTTTATACGCAGGGCTGGGCAAATAATGGAGCTATTAAGTCATCAGATTTTCAATATGGATTGCCATTAATTCTTAATCATGCTGATGGATCGAGATATGGAGGTCCCTTATTTTTTAGTCATTATTCTTTTTTAGGGTTAAATCCGAAAAATTTAAATGATCAGTATGCCAATTACTGGGAATTGGCCGTAAATCATACTAAAATTAATAGGCAATATTGCATAGAAAATCCGAAGAACTATACCGATTATGGTAAAGATTGTTGGGGCTTAACCGCTAGTTATTCAAGAAATTCTGATGGGTCTATTGGGTATTCAGCGCATAGTCCTGTGAATGATAGTGGGGTTATTTCACCCACAGCAGCCATTAGTTCTATTCCATATACGCCTGCAGAATCCTTAGATGTGATGCATTATTTGTATCAAAAGAAAAAGCAAATGTTAGGGGTCGCTGGGTTTTATGATGCCTTTAGTCCACAGTATAATTTTTGGGTAGCCGATGCTTATTTAGCTATAGACCAAGGCCCTCAAATAATTATGATTGAAAATTACAGAACAGGATTAATTTGGAATTTGTTTATGCAAAATGAGGATGTTAAAAATGGTTTAAATAAGCTAGGATTTAACTATTAATTAAAATAATAATAAAAAGGATAATGGTAACACATTTAAGGATTGGAATAATTTGTTTCGTGACTATGATTATGGCACAGTCGGTTTTTGCTCAGCAAAAAGAACTGTACTCAAAAGAAATCTTCGTAAACGGATCTGATACTTTAAAATACAGAATGTTGTTGCCAAAAGATTTTTCTGAAGATAAGGAATACTCTTTATTGATTTTTTTGCATGGTTCTGGAGAACGCGGTAGCGATAATGAGAAGCAATTAACGCATGGAAGCAGGTTATTTACTAATGAGATTAACCGTGGAGCTTTCCCTGCGATTGTTATTTTTCCACAATGTCCGCAAGATAGCTATTGGTCTAACGTTACCGTTAATAGAAATACGAAACCCTTTTCACTGGAATTTCCATTTAATGCTTCACCAACTAAAGCTATGCAATTAGTTATAAGTTTGTTAGACTACCAAATGAGTGAGTCTTACGTAAATAAAGGGAAGATTTATTTAGGAGGACTGTCCATGGGCGGTATGGGTACTTTTGAGTTATTATCCAGAAAACCTGATACGTTCGCTGCGGCTTTTGCAATTTGTGGCGGAGGAAATCCTGAATTAGCAGCAAACTACGCAACGACAACAGATATGTGGATTTTTCATGGCGCTAAAGACGACGTGGTAGATCCTCAGTTATCTATTAATATGGTGAGCGCTATTATTAAAAATGGCGGAAAACCAAATTTTAATTTGTACGCAGACGATAATCATAATAGTTGGGATTCAGCTTTTGCCGAGCCTCAGTTATTGCCGTGGATATTTTCTAAAACTAAAGATGAAATATGAATACATTAATTAAAACCAAAATCGCATTATTGGCGGGTGCTTCCCTATTTATGGTGGCTTGCAATACGACTCATAACAATGCGGCAACGACCACTTCTAGTAACCCTTACGCTAAACAAGTTGATTCTATATTAAACTTGATGACTCTAGAAGAAAAAATAGGACAGTTAAACTTACCATCATCGGGGGATATTACTACAGGACAAGCTAAAAGTTCAAATATCGCTGAAAAAATCGCTGAAGGTAAAGTAGGCGGTTTATTCAATATAAAAACAGTTAAAAAAATTAGGGATGTACAGCGTGTTGCTGTCGAAGAAAGTCGTTTAAAAATTCCTTTACTTTTTGGTATGGATGTTATACATGGTTATGAATCAACATTTCCAATTCCATTAGGTTTATCCAGTTCTTGGGATATGGAGATGATTCAAAAAACAGCTCAGATAGCTGCTCAGGAAGCTTCTGCCGATGGTATTAACTGGACGTTCTCACCAATGGTTGATATCTCACGTGATCCGAGATGGGGTCGTGTTTCTGAAGGTTCGGGTGAAGATCCTTATTTAGGAAGCCTCATTGCTGCGGCTATGGTAAAAGGATACCAAGGAGACGATTTAACAGCCAACAATACCATTTTGGCTTGTGTTAAGCACATGGCATTATATGGCGCACCAGAAGCAGGTAGAGATTATAATACGGTTGATATGAGTGATATTCGAATGTATAACGAATATTTACCTCCATATAAAGCCGCAGTAGATGCCGGAGTACGTTCGGTAATGGCGGCATTTAACGAAATTCATGGAGTGCCTTCAACAGGAAACAAATGGTTATTAACGGAATTATTAAGAGACGACTGGGGTTTTGATGGCTTTGTTGTTACCGATTATACAGGGATTAATGAAATGGTAGACCATGGTATGGGCGACTTGCAACAGGTTTCTGCTTTAGCATTAAATGCAGGTGTCGATATGGATATGGTTGGTGAAGGTTTTTTAACAACCCTGGCTAAGTCTATAGAGGAAGGTAAAGTAACTATGGAGGCCTTAGATACTGCGGTTAGAAGACTATTAACCGCTAAATATGAATTAGGCTTATTTGATGATCCTTATAAATATTGCGATTTAGAGCGACCTGCTAAAGAAGTGTTTTCAGATGAACACCGTGCTTATGCTCGTAAAGTGGGTGCAGAGTCAATGGTATTATTAAAAAATGATAATAATTTATTACCTCTTAAAAAAGAAGGTACAATTGGATTAATCGGACCCTTGGCGAATACAGCAGTTAATATGGCCGGTACTTGGAGTGTCGCTACGAAACAAGATAAATCGAATCCATTGTTAGATGGATTAAAGACAGTAGTTGGGGATAAAGCAAAAGTATTATACGCAAAAGGAAGTAACGTTGATTATGATTTAGAGTTTGAACAGCGTATTACCATGTTCGGAAAAGCTATTCCCAGAGATGGAAGAACAGATAAACAATTATTAAACGAAGCGCTACAAGTAGCGGCAAAATCTGATGTTATTGTTGCTGCCTTAGGGGAACCAGCCGAATTAAGTGGAGAGAGTAGTAGTGTAACGTCACTCCAAATTCCACAAGTGCAGAAAGATTTATTGAATGCCTTATTAAAAACAGGAAAGCCAGTAGTGTTAGTGTTATTTACGGGAAGACCATTAGCCATTGTTGAAGAAAATGAAAATGTACCAGCGATATTAAATGTATGGTTCCCTGGAAGTGAAGCTGGTTTAGCCATTTCAGATGTGTTGTTTGGTGATGTTAATCCTTCTGGTAAATTAACGGCTACATGGCCTATGAATGTAGGGCAGGTGCCAATTTTCTATAACCATAAAAATACGGGTAGACCTTTAGGAAATAAAGAAGGTAAGTTCGAGAAATTTAGAAGTAACTATCTGGATGTAAGAAATGAACCACTTTATCCATTTGGGTATGGATTAAGTTATTCTACTTTTGAATATAGCAACTTAAAACTAAGTAGTAATACCCTGAGTGAAAATGGTTCTATAGAAGTGACAGTCGATGTTACCAATTCAGGTGATTATGATGGTAAAGAAGTTGTTCAATTATATATTCGTGATTTAGTGGGTACGGTTACCAGACCTGTTCGTGAATTAAAGAATTTTAATAAAATAGCACTTACAAAAGGTGAAACCAAAACCGTTTTATTCACGATATCTGAAGAAGATTTAAAATTCTACAATTCAGAATTAAACTTTGTTGCAGAGCCAGGTGAGTTTGAAGTGTACGTAGGTACAGATTCTAACGCTAGTCTTATGGCGTCTTTCGAATTAATAAAGTAATAATTATATAATAATCTGCCTCAATTTTATTGAGGCAGAGTTACAAACTAGCCGCCTCGAATTTTCATTTTTATGGAGTAATCCATTGAAGTATGATTGTAATATAGGGGAGGTATGCCTTTTTTTAAGGTATAGAATAAACTGAATTTTGAGTGAAACCATTTGAATAAACTGCTTAATAACCTTTTATTTTAATTAAATATTTAAAAATTAATGAGATTAACACTTAAAAGCAATTTATTACTCGGGATATCCTGTTTGCTTGGATATACTGGTTTGGCACAGGATTATGAAGCTCAAGTTGAGGCTTTAATGGCAAAAATGACCTTGGAAGAGAAGATTGGCCAAACTGTTATGTACAGTGGTGAGTGGGACCAGACCGGACCCTATGTTGGAACAGATAATATGAAGTATATCCGTGAAGGCCATATGGGGGCTATGTTAAATGCCTTTACCGTTGAAGGAACACGCGATTTACAAAAAGCGGCTGTTGAAGAGTCACGTTTGGGTATTCCGCTGTTATTTGGATATGATGTCATTCACGGTCACCGCACGATATTTCCAATAAATTTGGGATTGGCTGCTAGTTGGGATTTAAAATTGATTGAAGATACTTCTAGAATAGCTGCCGAAGAAGCATCAGCGGAAGGGATTCACTGGACGTTTGCCCCTATGGTAGATATCTCTCGTGATCCACGTTGGGGACGTATTTCCGAAGGACCAGGTGAAGATGTGTTTTTAGGTAGTGAAATTGGTAAGGCTTATGTAAAGGGCTTTCAGGGAGACGATTTATCAAAGTTTAATACCATTTTGGCCTGTGCCAAACATTTTGTGGCTTATGGAGCTGCTCAGGCGGGGCGGGATTATCACACCACGAATATGAGTGAAGGGGAGCTGAGAAATGTTTATCTGCCACCATTTAAAGCAACTATTGATGCGGGTGTCGAAACGTTTATGTCTGCATTTAATGAACTAAATGGAGTGCCAACTTCAGGAAATAAATTCACCCTTCGTGATATTTTACAGGATGAATGGGGTTATAACGGGTTTGTAGTTTCCGATTATACTTCTATAAACGAAATGATTCCTCATGGCTATGCAGCCGATGGAAAAGATGCAGCTCGTATTGGTATGAATGCTGGTGTAGATATGGATATGATGGGGAGTGTGTATAGATTGTATTTAAAAGAATTAATTGAAGAAGGTAAAGTCGATCAAGCCATTGTTGAAGATGCTTGCCGAAGAATCCTGTTGGCAAAATTTAAATTAGGCTTGTTTGAAGATCCTTATAGATACATCGATCAAGATAGAGAAGATACAACTAAATACAAACCAGAATTCTTGGCTAAGGCTCGTGAGGCCGCCGCCTCCTCTTCAGTGTTACTTCAAAATAAAAACAGTGCCCTGCCGCTTTCAAAAAATGCAAAATCTGTCGCGTTTATAGGGCCTTTAGTGAAAGATCATTATGATATTATTGGAAACTGGGCAGCGAAGGGTGATCGTAAAGGTAAAGCAGTGAGTGTTTTTGAAGGCATTTCGGAATATTTAAAAGCCGATCAGATTTTATACGCTAAAGGCTGTGAAATTTTAAAAGACGATGAATCTGGTTTCGAAGAGGCTATTGAAATATCTAAACA
Organism: Gaetbulibacter saemankumensis DSM 17032; assembly: GCF_000425645.1. Taxonomy (GTDB): domain Bacteria; phylum Bacteroidota; class Bacteroidia; order Flavobacteriales; family Flavobacteriaceae; genus Gaetbulibacter; species Gaetbulibacter saemankumensis. The sequence continues at coordinate 144,805 of NZ_AUDV01000008.1, read as the reverse complement.
AGCCGATGCTATCGTTTTAGTCATGGGAGAAGGGCATCACATGAGTGGTGAAGCAGCTTCAAGAACTAATATCAGAATTCCAGGGATTCAACCTAAATTAATTAAAAAGATAAGAGAGGCGAATCCAGATAAGAACATCACTTTGGTATTAATGAATGGGCGACCATTAAACTTATCGAACGAAGTTGATTTGGTAGATGCTATTTTAGAGATTTGGTTTCCTGGAACTATGGGAGGTGCCGGAACCGCCGACGTGTTGTTTGGAGCATACAATCCATCAGGAAAACTTACGGTAACATTCCCTAGAAATGTGGGGCAGGTACCTATTTATTATAACATGAAAAATACGGGAAGACCAATTCCTGAAACAAATCCTAAAGAAGACTATAAAAGTAATTATATCGATGCTCCAAATTCACCATTATTTGTGTTTGGTCATGGTTTAAGTTATACGTCTTTTGAGTACTCAGACTTTAAATTATCTTCAGATAAATTGACTTTTAATGAAGCGTTAAAAGCTTCGGTTACTATTACAAATACTGGTGATATGGATGGGTATGAGATTGCTCAGTTGTATGTTCACGATGTTGTTGGAAGTGTAACACGACCAGTAAAAGAACTTAAAGGTTTTGAAAAGGTTTTTCTGAAAAAGGGAGAAAGTAAAACGGTGAGTTTTACCATTTCCGCTGAGGATTTAAAATTCTATAATAGCGAAATGATTTATGGTGTGGAACCAGGTACGTTTGAAATTGCTATCGAGCCAAGTTCTGATTTTAAATTCACTAACAGTTTCGAATTAGTAAATGATTAAGTTTAAAAACATATTGAACTGGAATTTAGTTATCTGTTTTGTGTTGAGTATATGGGGGTTGGACTTAAATGCTCAGCACAAAATAATTAATTCCGGTTGGCAATATTCCGAAGATAAAACGTCATGGCAAACGGTAAATATTCCACATACATGGAATTTAAAAGATGCTTTTGATGATACACCTGGATACCGCAGAGGGTTGGGTTATTACAGAAAACAACTATTTATTGCTTCCGAAGAAAACAATAAAATTCATTATTTAAAATTTAATGCCGTTAATCAGGAGGCGACGGTTTTTGTTAACGGAAAGGAAGTTGGAAATCATAAGGGAGGCTATACAGCGTTTAATTTCGATATTACTTCTTACATAAATTTTAATGAATTTAACCTCATAGAGGTTACAGTTGATAATTCTCATAATTTAGATATTCCACCACTTGATGCCGATTTTACTTTTTATGGAGGTATATATCGTGATGTAGAATTGTTGACTTTACCCAAACAGCATTTCGATGTTTCTGATTATGCTTCAGATGGTTTTTACGTAAACTATTATGATGTATCCAAAGAAAAAGCAGGTGTTGAGGTAGCAGCCATTTTGAATAATGTAGATTCTATTGATGTTAGTACAAATTTGAAGTTAAACTTATTTGACGCAGAAGGAAATCTGGTAAAATCCCGAAAGGAGGAATTAAAATTATTCTCCGATACATCGAATGAGTTTGTAATTAAATTACCACTTATTTACGATCCACATTTATGGTCGCCAGACAGTCCTTATTTGTACAAACTTAAAATTGAATTTACAGATGTTCATGGTAATTTGTTAGAAGTTAAGTCGGCGAATATTGGATTCAGATGGGCGTCATTAGATTCTGAAAAAGGATTCTATTTAAACGGAGAACCGATCAAGTTAATTGGAGTGAACCGTCATCAGGATTATAAAGATTATGGTAATGCGGTGCCCTTAGATATTCAGAAAAAAGATATCGAAATCATAAAAAATATGGGCGCCAACGTGATTCGATTTGCTCATTATCCGCATCGTCGTGAATTATATGATCTCTGTGATAAACTTGGAATTATTGTTTGGACCGAAATCCCTATAGTGAATAAGGTTACTAATTCTAAAACCTTTTTCGATGTTAGTATAAATATGCAGAAAGAGCATATTAAACAGTATTATAATTATCCGTCGGTGGTAATGTTTGGTTATATGAATGAAATCTTTTTGAGATTAGCTTTTGATAACAAATCAACTGCAGAAGTGAAAGAAGATTTAAAAGTAACCACGATGGATTTAGCTAATCAATTAGAGACACTTACAAGAACATTAGCGCCAAACCATCTTACGGTCATGGCTTGTCATTTAAACGATATTTATAACGAAACAGGTATCGCCAATTTGCCGATGGTTTTAGGGTGGAATTTATATTTTGGATGGTATGATAAGGGGATTGAAGATTTAGGTATCTTTCTTGATGAGCAACAGTCAAAGTATCCGAATCGTTCCTTGTTGCTTTCAGAATATGGTCCTGGAGCTGATGTTCGCATCTATACGAAAACACCAAAGAAATTTGATTTTTCCACTGATTACCAGGCGAAATTGCATCAGTCGTATTACAAACAAATTACCGATAGACCTTACATGACAGGAATGACGGCCTGGAATTTTTCAGACTTCGGTTCTGAGTTTCGTGGCGATGCTATTCCGTATGTGAATCAAAAAGGGTTGGTACAATATGATCGTACGCCAAAAGACATTTACTATTGGTACAAATCGGTTTTAGATAAGAAACATCCATTCGTACATGTGGCAACAACCCATTTGTCCGGATTGACTTTAATAGATGAAAGCACTTACCCTGTACAACTATATTCGAATCAGCCAAAAGGGGACGTTTATTTGAATAATAATAAGCTACAGGAGTTAAGCTTCGAAAATGGCTTTGCAAGCATGAATGTGCCATTTAAAAATGGGAAGAACACCATTAAAGTGATATCCGGTAACGTATCTGATGAAAAGATAGTTGAGGTAAATAAAATTTCTGCTTTAGATTTCAAACAGTTTAATCGTTTGGGTATTAATGTGGGGTCTCATTTTAATTTTTCAGATGAAGAGCGGAATATTACGTTTGTTCCGGATCAGCCGTATATAAAAGGATGGTTTGGTTATATGGACGGAGAAATGTTTAAATTGAATCCGAATAATCATCAAGGTATTCCCCATAATATTAGGAATTCCAATTCAGAGCCTTTGTTTCAAACCATGTTGGAGGGGTGCACTAAGTATAAAGTAGACTTGCCTAACGGACAATATAGAGTGCATTTGTATTTTGTGGAACCTCAAATTAAATCTACCGAGAATATTTATAATTTATCGAAAGGTGATGATGAAACAATTTTAAAAAAACAACGTGTTTTTAATGTATACCTGAATTCTATTCTCGTAGAAGATCAGTTTAATTTAGCTGAGCAATATCCTGAGAAGTATGGTGTTGAGTTGTCCTCAACAATAACCGTTCAAAATGGAGACGGTTTAAATGTGTATTTAAAATCTGTTGAAGGTAAGCCTGTATTAAGTGGTGTTTTAATAGAGAAAATAGATTAAATGAAAAGACTAACATGCTTATTTTTTCTTTTGCTGTTTGTAATTGTATCAGCTCAAAAAAAAGCGACATATACTTATGCTGTTAAGGGAATAGATACACTTAAATTAGATGTTTATACCCCAAGAAAGATAAAAAAGAATCAAAAACTTCCTGTGTTGCTTTGGATGCATGGCGGTGGTTTTTCGGGAGGGTCCAGAGATTATAGAGACGATGCGGCCTTGTGCAAATATGCAGCGAAGAATGGTTATATAGGTGTTTCTATTTCATATCGTTTGTTACGAAAGGACACCGAAAGCGGTTTTGGTTGTAATTGTCCCAAAGAAGATAAGATGGAAACTTTTAAACAGGCGGCGATAGACTATTTAGATGCAGCTGCTTATTTAGTAAATCATTCGAAAAAGTTACATATTGATACCGATTATATCATAGCAGGAGGAAGTAGTGCCGGGGCAGAAGCAACATTAAACGCCGTATTTATGCGGGAATATTTTATCGACGATTTAGAGAAGTATCAAGATGTAAAATTTGCGGGAATTTTTACAGCGGCCGGAGCTGTTGTAAATGCTGAATATATAACCGCACGGAATGTGATACCAGCTGTATTATATCATGGTACCGAAGACAATTTGGTGCCTTTTGAATCTGAGCCTCACCACCAATGTAGTGTGGACATGCCTGGTTATCTCCTACTTGATGGATCAAAAATTATTGCCGAGAAACTCGACGGTTTAGAAACCTCTTATTATTTCAATATTGTAAAAGGAGCGCGGCATGAAATATCTGCAATTCCTTTTCAGGATTTGGATGTAATATTTCAATTTTTTGAAAAAACGATTATTAAAAAAGAAATCATTCAAACTAAAATTATAAAAACAAAAATACCATGAGATTATTAAATTATCTGGTTTGTATGGCGGTTGTGTTTCAATCTTGCAAACAGAAAGTGGCAGAAAAGGAAGTTAGTGAGATTAAACGCCCAAATATTGTATATATCATGGCGGATGATCATGCAGAACAAGCTATCAGTGCCTACGGGCATCCGGTGAGTAAATTAGCGCCTACACCTAACATTGATAGAATTGCCGATGAAGGGGTCATATTCAGAAATAACTTTTGTACTAACTCCATTTGTGGACCGAGTCGGGCTGTGGTATTAACAGGGAAATTTAGTCATGAAAATGGTTTTCGTATGAATGGTGATGTGTTCGATGCCGGGCAACAAACTTTTCCTAAATTATTACAAAAGGCAGGTTATAATACCGCGGTTATTGGAAAATGGCATTTGCATGGTTTACCACAAGGCTTTGATTACTGGAATATTTTAACCGATCAGGGTAATTATTACAATCCAGATTTTATTTCGGTAAATGAAACGACTAAAAAAGTTGATACGACCCGAATTTCAGGATATGCTACCGATATTATTACAGACGAAGGATTGGCATATATAAAAGAACAAGGAGAAAGCGGAAAGCCATTTATGGTTATGTTACATCATAAAGCACCGCATAGAAACTGGATGCCAGCCTTACGACATGTAAATAAATTTGATGATGTTAAGTTTCCGCTACCTGAAACCTATTTTACAGATCATAAAGGGTCTTTAGCCTCCGAGTCGCAATTAATGACCATTTATCAGGATATGTACGAAGGTCATGATCTGAAAATGACTAAGGAAAAGGGAAGTAATGAACTGGCACATAATCCATGGACTTCCGATTTCGATAGAATGTCAGCTGAACAACGTGCAACATGGGATGCGGCTTATCAACCTAAAAATGATGCCTTTCATGATATGAATTTATCAGGTAGAGCGTTGGCGGAATGGAAAGGGCAGCGTTATTTACAGGATTACTTGGCTACAATCGCATCGGTTGATGAGGGAGTAGGACGCCTTCTTAATTATTTAGAAGAAAGTGGTCTGGCAGAAAATACGATTGTCATCTACACCACTGATCAAGGGTTTTATCTAGGAGAAAAAGGTTGGTTTGATAAACGTTATATGTATGAAGAATCTTTAGCTATGCCAATGGTTATGAAATATCCTGGAGCTATAAAACCAGGAGGTGAAATTACAGCCTTAACTCAAAATTTAGATTTTGCAGAAACCTTTTTGGATTATGCTGGGGTTGAAATTCCTGAGGATATGCAAGGAAAATCGCTGCGTCCTTTGTTAGAGGGAACCATAAGCGATGAGGATTTTAGAGATGCTGTTTATTATCACTATTACGATTATCCGGCATTTCATATGGTGAAAAAGCATTACGGTGTGCGCACTAAGCGTTATAAATTAATGCATTTTTATGATGATATTGATACCTGGGAATTATATGATTTAGAGGAAGACCCAGATGAAATTCATAACCAAATAGATAATCCAGAGTACGATACTATTGAAGCGGAGTTGAAAGCCAAACTTTTGGAATTAAAGGAGCAGTATCAGGTTACTAACGACGAATCGGAGCGTGCTCCAAAAAAACGCGTTGAAAATGCTTATAAAATGTTTGAACGATTGCGAGGCTATGGCACTTCATATGATCCTGTTACAGACACGGATACGCAATTAAACCAAAATAGTAAATAAATGAAAATATATATAATTTTAGGGGTCTTATTATTGGGGTTGTCTTGCGATAATGCAAAGAAAAATGATAATTTGGAAAGTACTGTTTTAAATACAAAAACCTCTAAAAGAAACTTCACGACCTATTGCAATCCAATAGATATTGATTATTCATATATGTCGCATTATCGAGCGAAGAATAAGGTGTCTTACCGTTCGGGAGCCGATCCGGCCGTTATAAATTTTAATGGCCGGTATTACATGTTTGTTACACGATCTCATGGTTATTGGGCTTCAGACGATATGTTAAACTGGAAATTTATTAAACCACAGTCCTGGTATTTTTCAGGGTGTAATGCTCCCGCAGCGGCTGTAAGAAATGGTAAAGTTTTAGTCTATGGTGATCCTTCCGGTAGAGGACCTATATTAGAAACAGATAATCCTGAACTCGGTGATTGGCAGACTAATTATGCCGTTTTAAATCCTCCGGGAGGTATTCAGGACCCAGATATTTTTGTAAATGATGATAATCGAGTTTATTTATATGAAGAGTCTTCTAATCGCTGGCCTATACATGGTGTCGAATTAGATCCTGATAATTATTACGTGCCCATTGGAGAACAAGTTGATTTATTCAATTTGGAGCCGGAAAAAAATGGGTGGGAGCGTTTTGGGCAAGATCATAAATCCGATCTAGATCCATATATTGAAGGTCCTTGGATGATGAAACACGGTGACACCTATTATTTGGAATACGGTGCCCCAGGGACACAATGGAATGTTTATGCCGATGGTGTTTACACGAGTAAGAGTCCATTAGGACCATTTGAGTATGCCCCTTATAACCCGATTTCGTATAAACCAGGTGGTTTCCTGAAAGGATCGGGTCATGGTAGTACGGTGAAAGACAATCATGGTAATTACTGGCATTATTCAACTATGGCAATTTCTGTAAACTTTAAGTTTGAACGACGTATAGGTATGTATCCTGCGGGCTTTGAAGAAAACGGACAAATGTATGTAAATACTGCTTATGGTGATTATCCACATTACTTACCAGATACCGAAGTAGATTTACACAAAGAACGGTTTACCGGTTGGATGCTCTTATCTTATAATAAACTAGTTACTACAAATTCACCTTTGGTTGAAAAGGACATTAACGTTGTAGATGAAAGTGAAAAGGGATATATGTTAGACCAAATTACCGATTTTGGAATTGATAAAATTAACGATGAAGAAATTCGGTCTTACTGGGTATCGGCGGTGAATGATGATACGATAGATGTAACTATGGATCTGGAAAAGAAAATGAATGTAAAAGCTATTCAGATTAATTTCCAGGATTTTAATAGTGATATTTATGGAAGGCCAGATCATTTGAAACAGCAGTTTACAATAGAGGTTTCTGTAGATGGTGAAAACTGGAAAACCATCGCAGATTATTCTAAGAATACTCGAGATATGCCTCATGGTTATATAGAGTTGTATGAATCGGTTGATGCCCGATACGTTAGATATAATCATGTCTATTGTACCAATAAATATTTAGCCATTTCAGAATTTAGAGTTTTTGGAAATGGGTATGAAGCTGTTCCAGATAGTCCTGCTAATTTTAAAGTCGTGAGACAAAAAGATAGAAGAAATGCCGATTTAACCTGGGATAACGATGACAAAGCTCAGGGCTATGTAATTTACTGGGGTATAGAAAAAGATAAACTTAATTTATCAGCACTGATGTACGACGAACCAAATTATGAGTTACGTGCACTTACCACAGACCAGTCTTATTATATGCAAGTGGAATCGTTTAATGAAAATGGTATTTCGGAGAAAAGTGAAATTATTTTTGTGGAATAAATGATAACATAATATGTATTATTTGATTCGAATTTATGGAGCACTTATTTTAGTATTTGTTTTTAGTTGTAGGTCTGAAGCAAAATTAGAGAATAGTAGTTCTGCTATCGATTATTCAAAATTAGAGCTTCCCGATAAACCAAATATATTATGGATTGTAGCGGAAGATTTAAGTCCCTATATTCCAACTTATGGTGATTCTACTGTAGTTACACCCAATATTAGTCGACTGGCTGAAGAGGGGATTGTTTATACAAATTTTTATTCACCATCAGGAGTTTGTGCTCCAAGTAGAGCCGCTATAGCCACAGGTACGTATCCAACAAGAATCGGTGCGCAGCATATGCGTACCGGACCTTGGTTTAGATTTTCAACCACCGATAGGGCATTAGAAAATTATGCGAAGCACGGAAGATTAGCTTATGAAGCGTTACCCGAGACTAACGTGCATATGTTGAGCACTTATCTAAGAAAGCATGGTTATTATTGTTCAAATAACCCTAAAGAAGATTATCAGTTTCGCTGTGAAATAGCTGCTTGGGATGAGAGTAGTTTTCAGGCGCATTATAAAAATAGAAAACCGGGGCAACCGTTTTATGCTATTTTCAATTTAGATAATACTCATGAATCCATGATTTGGCGAAAAGCTAAAGATAGTTTATTGGTTGATGAGAATTTGAATGTTCCAGTGCCACCATACTTACCTAATACGCCAATAGCTTTACAGGATATAAGGCGTAATTATTCCAACATTATTGAAATGGATAATCGTGTAGGTGAAATTCTAAAGGAATTAGAACAAACCGGAGAATTGGAAAACACCATCATTTTTTGGTATACAGATCATGGCGGACCGTTGCCAAGACAAAAGCGAACGGTTTATCAATCAGGAATTCATGTCCCTATGATAGTAAGGTTTCCTAATAAACAATTTGCAGGGCAGATTGATGATCAATTACTTAGTTTTATCGACTTGAAACCAACCGTGATGTCGCTATTAGGTATTGAATTACCTGAAAAAGTTGATGGTAAAGCTTGGTTAGGTAAGCATGCCAACGCTGATGAGCGGCAATATCTTTTTGCAGCTGCTGATAGATTTGATAATGAAACCGATAAGATACGTGCGGTGTTTAATAAGAACTTCAAGCTTATTAAATACTATAATTTAAATCAAGCGTACTATTTACCGGTTAAGTATCGAGAGACCATGCCAATTATGAGAGAACTTTTACGTTTGCGTGATAAGGATAGTTTGAATGACATTCAAAAACAATGGTTTCGGAAAACGAAAGATTCTATTGAGTTTTTCGATTTGGTAAACGATCCTGATGAGATTCATAATTTGGCTAATAAACCAGAATATCAGGAGCAAATTCAAACAATGCATGCCGAATTAGACCAATGGATTAAAGACACTAATGATAAAGGTAAACTCTTGGAAAAAGATTATCTGGAAACAATTTGGCCTGATGGTAATCAACCAAAAACAGAAGATCCAAAGGTTCAAGTAGTTAATGAAAAAATCCAGTTAATGTCTTTAATCAAAGGAGCAAATATAGGTTATCAGTGGGCAGATAGTGAAGAAACATTAACTAATAATTGGGAGATTTACGTCGAGCCTATTAAAATTCAGACAGGTAAAATCCTGTTTGTTATGGCACATAAAATAGGGTATAAGACAAGTGATATTATAGAAAAAACATTTTAATATGAGGGAATTTTGTAAGTTTTTTATTCTGTTATTTATATTACAAGTTGGATTAAGTTTTGGTCAGGAATTAAAAATAATGTCTTATAATGTTAAGTTAGATTACCCAAAAGAGGGTGAGAATAGTTGGGCAAATCGTAAGGCTTTTTTAGTCAATCAGATTAAATTTTATGATCCGGATGTCTTGGGTGTTCAGGAACCTTTACCCAATCAAATGAGGGATATGGATGCTTTACTTGCTGGCTATAAATTTGTTGGAAAGGGACGAGATACCGGAGTTGATGAAGGTGAATATTCAGCTATTTTTTATAAAATTGATAAAGTTGAATTATTAGAAACAGAAACCTTTTGGTTATCTGAAACTCCAGATCAGGTGTCCCGGGGTTGGGATGCTGCTCATAATCGCATTTGTACTTATGCCTTGTTTGAAGACAAACTATCAAAAAAGAGATTTTGGATGTTTAATACGCATTTCGATCATAAAGGAGATGAAGCCAGAAGACAAAGTGCAGTCTTATTAATGGATAAGATTAAGGACCTAAACAAAGAGCATTTGCCAGTAATTTTAACGGGCGATTTCAACATGGAAGATACCCATGAAAGTATTGAGTATATTCTAAAATCATTACAAGATGCTCAAACTACGGCGAAATTGACTTTTGGTCCTCAGGGTACTTTTAACGGATTCTTTTTTCACGAACCCGTAACAAAGCGCATTGATTATATATTTGTAAGTCAAGATGTAACCGTAAATAAATATGCTGTATTGAGCGATTCTAAAGACTGTTATTATCCTTCCGACCATTTACCTGTATTTGCACAAATAAGTTTTTAGGCCGATTTAAAATCAAATTTTATACTCAGAGGTGTGTTTGATTTCTTTTAAAACAAAATAGCTTTCAAGCACACCGATGTTAGATATATTGGACAGTTTTAACCGAACAAAATCATGGTAGTCATCTAAACTTTTCATGTTTATTTTCAAGAAAAAATCCACTTTGCCTGCCATATGGAAGCATTCCTGTACCTCAGGCAACTCTTGTATTTGCTGTTCAAATTTATCTATGAATCCTTCATTATGATAACGTAAAGACACGAGACAAATAGCAGTAACGGGATAGTTTAATAGCTTTTTATCTAAAACAGCAACATACTTTTTAATGTAACCATCATTTTCGAGTCGCTTTATACGTTCATAAATGGGCGAAATCGTCATGTTTAAGGTGCTTGCAATCTCTTTTGTTGTCTTTTTAGAATCTTTTTGTAAGATTCTAAGTATGGTAAGGTCGATGTCATCGAGTTTTTCTATCATAAGGCTTAGATAAATTTTCTTCAAACGGATATTTTAATAATATCCAAAAAGTAATAATATCTTTAAAAATATATTTTAAAAGTTAAATTTACTTTGTTTAATTGTTTTAACAAAATATTTATTTTGATAATTTAAGTATTTAGTAATTTTATCTTATAAATTAAACTAATGAGTAAAGAAAAAATTTTAATAACAGGATCAGGTGGTCAATTAGGGTCTGTACTTACAGAAGCCTTAAAAGACAAGTTTGGAAAAAATGCCGTCATAGCGACCGATTTACGCCAGATGGAAAATTACGAAGGTATTTTTGAATTACTTGATGCCACTGATGCTGTAGCTTTAGAAGCACTGATTGAAAAATATAAAATTACCCAAATATACCATTTAGCGGCAATTTTATCTGCGAAAGGCGAGCAAAATCCCTTGCAAACATGGGACATCAATTTAAAAACACTTTTCAATGTATTAGAAGCTTCGGTGAAATACAAAATAGATAAGGTGTTTTTCCCAAGTTCTATTGCTGTTTATGGTGATATGGCAACCAAAAGTAATACGGCTCAGGATGAGTTTTTAAATCCTTCAACTGTTTACGGTATAAGTAAAGCCGCTGGCGAAAACTGGTGTCAGTATTATTTCTTAAAATATGGATTAGATGTTCGTTCTTTACGTTATCCAGGGGTAATAGGCTATCAGTCATTACCAGGGGGAGGAACAACCGATTATGCGGTAGAAATATATCATAATGCCGTAAAAGAAGAGGCTTTTGAATGCTATTTAAAAGCAGATGCTATGTTACCTATGATTTTCATGGATGATACTATTCGAGCTACCATCGAATTAATGGAAGCGCCTAAAGAATCAATTACCATAAGAACATCCTACAATTTAGCAGGCGTGAGTTTTACACCAGAGGAAGTGGTGACTTCTATTAAAGAGCATTATCCTAATTTTGAAGTGACTTATAAGCCGGATTTCAGACAAGGTATTGCAGAAGGCTGGCCATCATCAATCGATGATTCCTTTGCCAGAAATGACTGGAATTGGCAGCCCAAGTATGATTTAGATGCTATAACGGCTGAAATGATTACGCAATTAAAAAAAAAATATAACTTAATAACCCAATAATAAATTTTATAAAGAAATGTACGGATCGGTTAAAGAACAATTACAACAAGAGTTAAATGAAATAAAGGAATCAGGTCTTTATAAAAAGGAGCGTATTATTACAACACCTCAGGGAGCAGAAATTAATACGACAGCGGGTAATGAAGTTTTAAATTTTTGTGCAAACAATTATTTAGGATTGTCCTCGCATCCGGATGTTGTAGAGGCTGGTATTGAAGCAATGAGAACACATGGATTCGGATTGTCTTCTGTGCGTTTTATTTGCGGTACACAGGATATTCACAAAGAATTAGAGCAGAAAACTGCGGAGTTTTTAGGTATGGAAGACTGTATTCTTTACGCAGCAGCTTTCGATGCTAATGGGGGTGTTTTTGAACCGATTTTAGGTCCTGAAGATGCTATTATTTCAGATGAATTAAATCACGCTTCTATTATTGATGGTATTCGCTTATGTAAAGCCGCACGTTATCGCTACTCGCACAACAATATGGAAGCCTTAGAAGAGCAGTTAAAAGCGGCTTCAGGAGCACGTAGGAAATTAATTGTGACCGATGGTGTGTTTTCTATGGATGGAACCATTGCACAGTTAGATAAAATCTGTGATTTAGCAGATAAATATGATGCTATGGTGATGGTTGATGAATGCCATGCTACCGGATTTGTTGGTAAAACAGGTCGTGGTACTCACGAATACAGAAATGTTATGGGACGCATCGATATCATTACTGGTACTTACGGAAAAGCTTTAGGTGGTGCTTCAGGAGGATTTACGGCGGCTAAAAAGGAAATTGTGGAGATGTTAAGACAAAAATCTCGTCCGTATTTATTCTCAAATACTCTGGCACCTGCTATTGCAGGAGCATCAATTGCAGTTTTGGATAAATTAAAAACGTCAACCGATTTAATTGAAAAGGTTCAGAATAACGCGAAACGTTTCAGAACAAAAATGACAGAGGCTGGATTCGATATTGTTCCGGGAGAGCATCCAATTGTTCCTGTGATGTTATACGATGCTAAATTAGCTCAGGAATTCGCTGCTCAATTGTTAGATGAAGGTATTTATGTAATAGCCTTTTTCTATCCGGTGGTGCCAAAAGAAAAAGCTAGAATTCGTGTGCAACTTTCAGCAGGACACGATACGCATCATGTAGATAAAGCAGTTGAAGCCTTCACTAAAGTAGGGAAAGCTTTAGGTGTTATTTAATTTAATTATACGGAAAGATGTTTAATGTTCCCCATAACCAATATTATCCATCTTTCCTTTAAATACTTTATATTGAATTATAAAGTAAATTATTACCAAAATAGCGGCTACGATAAACCAATTCATTCCTACCGATAGACCGTAATGATCAGCAGCCATATTGTAAAGTGTCAGGTCCGGGTTAATTTTGTTAGTTGAAGGAAGCAATGCGGGAAATATAGAAGCAACCGTTGTAGTAATTCCTCCAAATAAAAACAGAGATGAAAACAAGAATCCTAATCCATCTTTTTTAAATTGATTTATTCGAAATAAACCAGTTAATCCGGTTATTGTAATTATTGGGAATATCCATAACCAAGGCATATCTAAGAAATTCCGAAAAGGTTTGGGGTCTATAATATGCCAGATTAATATGGAAATTATAACTAGAAGTAGTAAGATTAAATTTAAACGATAAACAACTGTTTTTAATTTTAAATTAAGTTCTGAATTCGTTTTAAATATAATCCAGTTGGCACCATGAATGGTAAGTGCTACAACTCCAATAATTCCCAAGAGAATGGTAAACCAGTCGATGATGCCCAAATGTTCGGCATGGGGGCTAAAGCTAGGATTCCACAGAGGTAAGAAAAAATAATGAGCTTCTTGGGTTGAAACTCCATTGGTTACCATGCCTAAATTAACACCACGTACAATATTTCCTAAAGCAATTCCGAAAAACAAAGCTAGTAGTAAGCTAGCTATTCCAAAAGCCTTATCCCATAAGCTTTCCCATAAGTGATTATGAATCTGACCTCGTAACTCCAATCCAATGGCACGAAATATTAAAAGCCATAAAATCATCATGAGAGGTAAATAGAACCCGCTAAAGGATGAGGCGTATAAAGTGGGAAAAGCAAAAAACAAAACCCCTCCTGAGGCTATTAACCAAACTTCGTTAGCATCCCAAAACGGACCTATGGCATTGGTGATGGCCTTTTTGTCTTTTTCGTTTTTAGCAAAAAATAAATGGATGATACCTGCACCAAAATCATAGCCATCTAAAATAACATAGATTGCCAACATCATAATTAAAATAATATACCAGAATAATTCCATAGCTTAATGATTTTCAGTTGAAGGTCCTTGATTAATAATTTTTCCTGCCAAGATCAAGAATAACAGGCCCAATAATAAATAAAGTCCTATAAATCCGAGTAAAGTAAAAAGTGTGTTCCCCGAAGAAACCGTTGGAGAAGCCCCAGCCGAAGTTCGAAGTAAATTATATACTAACCAGGGTTGTCTGCCTAATTCAGCGGTATACCAGCCTGTTGTATTGGCAATGTAGGGGAATGGTAGCATGAATAGTAAACTCCATAAAATCCATTTGGTCTCATAGAGTTTTCTTCTGAAAAGCTGGAAATTCGCAAATGTCATAAGGCCAATAAAGATAGTTCCTAAACCAACCATGATGTGATACGCGTAGTACAATCCCGGAACATTAGTAGGGTATATGTCTTTATCAAATTCGTTTAGTCCTTTTATCTGTGCATCCCATTTCTGATAGGTTAAAAAACTTAAGATATTCGGTACGGCAATTTTATTATCGAGTTTTTTATCTAACATATTGGGTTGTCCAATCAGGACAATTTCAGATCCTCCATCTTCGGTTTCGAAAATACCTTCCATAGCAGCAAAAGTTACCGGTTGATGTTTTACTACATTTTTGGCTACTAAATCTCCTGTTGGAAAAGCTACAATTACGGTTGAAATAAGCCCAAAAACAACTCCTGTTTTAACAAAAAGTCTACCAAAAGAGGCGTGTTTCTTATTAAGTAAATAAAAGGCACCAATTGCCGATACTACAAAGGAACTTGTTACAAGAGATGCCGCCTGATTATGTAAATATGATGGCCATAACCATGGGTTTGAGAATAAAGCACTAAAATTATTTAGAACAAACTTACCATTTTCTAAAATTTCGTAGCCAACCGGGTGTTGCATCCACGAATGTGTAGCAATAATTAGGAATCCGCTGGCCCAAGAACCTAAAAAGACTAAAAATCCTGTAATAAAATGTAGTTTATGCCCTAGTAGTTTTTCTCCAAAAAGAAAAAGTCCTAAAAATGAGGATTCTAAGAAAAACGAGAACATACCCTCCATGGCCAGGGTTTGACCTATGATGCCGCCTGTTAGCTCTGAAAATTTGGCCCAGTTAGTTCCGAATTGAAACTCCATTGGAATACCAGTAACCACACCCATTGCAAAATTGAGTGCGAATATTTTCATCCAGAACTTAGCTGCGTCATTGTAATGGGAGTTATCGGTTTTTAAAAACTTCCATTTAAAATAGACTATCATGAGTGAAAGTCCCATGGTAAGTTGTGGAAATAGGTAATGAAAGGTTATGGTGAAGGCAAATTGCATCCTGTCATAAAAAAGCATGTCTTCCATAGTTGCGGGTCTGTAGTTTTATCAAAAATACAACAGGAATTTATTTTAGTATAATTTATAATGTTATTAAATAAAAAAAAGCATCCCAAAAAAGGGATGCTTTTATGCTCTAAAAGCTAGTTTAGTTTTAGTTTAGTTGTTGGTTTTTGGTTAATTAGCTTTTAGAAAAAGATATTGATAACAATCAATATTAACTATTTAGCATTACAGGCATTACAAGCATGGTTATTTGCTCACCATCTTCTAATCCATCAGCTGGAGTTAGAATACCTGCACGGTTTGGTAAACTCATTTCTAATTGAACATCATCGGCACTTAAATTGTTAAGCATTTCAGTCAAGAATCTTGAGTTAAACCCAATTTGCATATCGTCTCCTTGGTAATCACAGGTTAAGCGTTCCTCAGCTTTGTTGCTGTAGTCTATATCTTCAGCAGAAATATTTAACTCAGCGCCTGCTATTTTTAATCTGATTTGGTGCGTTGTTTTGTTAGAGAAAATACTAACACGACGCACAGAGTTTAAAAACTGTGTTCTGTCAATTACTAATTTATTCGGGTTTTCTTTAGGGATTACCGCTTCGTAATTCGGATATTTTCCGTCAATTAAACGACAAATCAATTCAGAATTTTCAAAAGTAAATTTAGCATTAGAATCGTTGTACTCAATAGTAACATCATCTTCACTACCTGACAGAATACCTTTTAATAAGTTTAAAGGTTTTTTGGGCATAATAAATTCTGCTACTTGATTAGCCTTTATATCTTCACGAGTATATTTCACTAATTTATGAGCATCGGTAGCTACAAAAGTAAGGCCTTGCGTAGAAAACTGAAAAAACACACCACTCATTACAGGGCGCAAATCGTCGTTTCCAGCTGCGAAAATAGTTTTACTAATCGCGGTAGCTAAAACATCGCCCGTAACTACTGTTTTACTGGGGTCTTCTAAAGCCACAGCTTTTGGAAATTCTTTGCCATTAGCATAAGCTAAAGCATATTTCCCGTGGTTTGAGCTTATTTCTACAGTATTGTTATCTTCAACAACAAAAGTTAATGGTTGCTCAGGGAAAGTTTTTAAAGTATCTAGTAATAATCGGGCAGGTATAGCTACACTTCCTTGGCTATCACTTTCAACATCAAGGGTTGAAGACATGGTGGTCTCTAGATCACTTGCAGATACCGTAAGTTTAGAATTTTCTAATTCAAATAAGAAATTGTCTAAAATAGGTAAGGTGTTAGAGCTATTAATAACACCGCCTAAAACCTGTAATTGTTTTAGTAAATAAGTACTTGATACTATAAATTTCATGTGAAAATTTTATTGATTTTTGATCGGCTAATAGTTACAGACCGCACGTCGATTTAAAAATAAAAGGACTAAACTGACTTTGTATCATCTAATTAGCTTCGTTTAAAATTTAATCTTACTTCTTACAAATATATTCTATACAGTTAAATATAGGAAACAAACTTATTAACATTTAGGCAGTATAATGCTTCTTTCTAAAGTAATTAAAAACCATTCCGAAAAGACCTAGTAATACTATTGGTAATAAGATGTTTACGAGTTGCCACTTCGCTTTTTCTTTGGTAATTTTTTGTTGATTTAAAAAGGCAACGGCTATATCTTTAGAACGAATGTTTATAAGTCCGTTGTCATCAAGTAAATAATTTACGGCATTAAGCAGGAATTCCTTGTTACCATAGGTTTGTCCTGTCCATTTATCAAATCCTAATTCCTGAGGTTCGTTTCTAACAACATCATTTTTAATAATATCACCATCGGCAACGATAATCATTTTTGTTTCGTGGCTTTTGTTTTTTAAATTATTTAGTTCCAATGGTTTAATTCGGTTGTTGAAAGCGGAATTAAATTGACCTTCTAATAATACAGCTAAGGTTTGATTTCCTTTGTTGAAAAGTTTTGGATCTTGTTTTTTGGTAACCAAATTTAAATTAACCTCTCTAGGGGTTCCTTCCAGTTTAGATAGAGGGGCGCTTTCTAATAAGACGGTTTTTTTAATGTTGTTTTTTAAAGTGTCTATCTGATTGGCAAAATCGAATTTCACCAAATTTAAATTGTTAACAACGGGATGATTATTATTACTTCCAGCTAGAGGTGAATAGGGCCATTGCAGGTGCTGGAATTGAGAATTACTACCTTCGCCAATAGCCAATGTAATTGGAGCGGAGTATAGGGTGCTAACCATAACGGGGTTGATTCGAACTCCATAATTAAAGAAGAAATCGGTTAAATTTAAATCACGTGTTACAGCAAAATTTCTACCGGAAGCATTATAAAGACTGTCTTTTTCCATGGCAACAGCATCAATAAGCCATAAGCTTTTTCCGCCATTCATAGTATATTGGTCCAGAACTAATTTTTCTTCTTCGGTAAATGGCTCTGTTGGTTTAGCAGCTATTATTAAATCAAAACTTTCAATAGCTTTAAGAGTTTTTTGTGGATTAGAGGAAACACTATCTAATGTAAAAGGAGCAATTAAATAATATTCACCTATTTTTTTAATAAAATCAGCAATATATATATCGTCCAGTTCTTGATTGCCTCTAAGTACTGCAATTTTTTTCGTCTTAGGTGTTGAAAGTTTGCTAAAACCATCAGCAAAGGCATATTCAAGGTGCTGTACTGAATTGGTTACTAATTCCTGCTGGGTGGCTCCAATTTTATTTTTAATAAGCGGAATGATAACGGTTTGGTTATTATAACTTGCTAGTGCCCAAGGGAAAATAATAGCTTGACTAGCTTTTCCGTTTTCTTGAACACTTAGCTGCATGGGGGTTAGACCCCGTACTGATAATTGTTGAATGTTACGATCGCGAGTTGCATCGTCTTCTAATGGATTTATAAAATTGAAAACAATGTTGTTGTTTTTTGAAGTAAACTCTTCTAAAAGCTGCTTGGTTTCTCGTTGTAATCGTCTAAATTCTGAAGGGAAATCGTCCCCTTTTAAGAAAATGTCGACAACAAGAGGAGATTCAATACTTTTAAGAATAGATGTTGTGGCTTCGCTAAGGGTATAACGTTTATCTTTAGTTAGGTCGAAGCGATTAAAAATAAAACTGCTCAGATAATTTATGGCAAACAGTGCGATAAATAAAATTCCTAATTGTTTTAAATGTTTATTCAAACTCTTTTTTTAATTGGTACTGTTTTACTTTAACTACTTTGTTTTTTTCAAAATTCAATTCTAAACATTCCTGATTCATATTAAAGGCTCCAGGCTTGAAGCCTAAATTGTAGTTCCAGATGTCTTTAGAATTTTCTTTTATACGGTCATCCCATCCATACCATTCACTTTTACCAAGTAATGCTTCAATTTGTTGTTTGTCTTTTCCAAGGAAAAGTTCTTCTTGAATAATTTCATGACTCATTTCATAGCGCAATGCAGGACTATTTTTCCAATTTTTAACATTGAAATGTTTTTCATGATGATAGCTACTAAAAATATTCATTAGCGGATATAGCACATAAAAATAAACAATAGGTGTTAAAACCAAACTAATTAAAAAACTTAACCATTTCCGTTTATCAATGGTATTAGCAAATAGCCAAACCAGGATAAAAACAATTATTAATATGATGATAAGACTGGGCTTGAAAATCATTTTTTTTCTTTATTGAGGTTTAATTTTGTTAGTATTAGAAAGAAAGCGGTGATACTGAGGAAATATATAATATCTCGGGTATCTAAAACACCACGACTTATACTTTTATAGTGCGAACTCATGCCAAATTGATCTATAACACTACTAGAGGTAAATTCAGCAACACCTTCGAAACCAATGTAAAATGCGAAGCAAATAAATACAGAGGTAATAAATGCCACGATTTGATTATCAGAAAGGGTAGAGGTGAAAATTCCGATAGATGTATAAGATGCTATTAAAAATAATAAACCGATATAGGAACCTATGGTACTGCCTAAATCTAAGTTACCTATTGGGTTTCCAAGTTGATATATCGTATATACATATATAAGCGTTGGTACTAAAGCGATGAGTATAAGGATAAAGGCTCCTAAGTATTTTCCTAAAACAATTTGAGCGTGCGATATGGGTTTAGTTAATAATAACTCCAAGGTTCCTTGTTTCTTTTCATCTGAAAAACTACGCATAGTTATAGCAGGAATTAGAAAAATAAGAATCCAGGGTGCTAATAAAAAGAATGATGACAAATCTGCAAAGCCATAATCCAATATGTTAAACTCGCCTTTAAACAGCCACAAAAACAATCCGTTAAGAATTAAAAAGATGGATATAACTAAATATCCAATCGGGGAAGCGAAAAACGAATTTATTTCTTTCTTAAGGATGGCTAGCATTACAAATATTTACATTAATTAAGCTTGTACTAATTTAAACTGACTATTTTTTCAACACTCCAGGCTTCCGGTTTTCTATCGAATAAAGGTTTCGTTTTACTCCAGACATTTTTAAACAAATCAGATTGTCGATACTTATCTAAATCAGTTTCATTTCTCCAATAACTATAGGTGAAAAATATATTTGACTCTTGTTTGTCTTGATATAACTCTAAAAAAGTACAGCCTTCAAAAGCTCTGATTTTTTCTCTATTAGCATCAAAATTACTAAGAAAAGTACAGATGTGTTCTTTATAAAATCCCATTTTTACAATTCTTATTAACATATTCAAATTATTAATTTTCAAAGCCTTTAAGTAATACAGGTTTCGTAATAAAGCTAACACTTACCGTGTCCATTAGATTTAATCCCATAAGTGTCGAAGCACTGCCAACAGTGGCACTGTTACTTTTGTAAACGGCAATTTCTAAGAAATCTCCAGAATTAAAAACCACTAATCCACGTCCTTCATCATGGCGTTGGTCTTCAGGCTTATCGAAGTTTACGACATCACTATATTTGCTGTAAATTTTCTTGAACTTATAATTGCGTGCCGATATTTGATATTCACGTCCTTTTTGAAGTGATTCAAAAAAGTTACGTTTTATGTTTGTTACTACATTTCCGTAATTATCAATGTAAATCACACTGCCAATAATTTGAGTCTTATCCTCATTGACATATGGCATAATGTTTTTTATCGGTTTTATTTTTGAGATTGTTTTTCCTATAACTTCAAGTGTTCCACCACGTGCAATATGACAAGCCACTTTAACAAACACATCTAATACAGAAAAACTGGTACTTATTTTGTCGTGAATATTAATTTCAACAATTTTTTCAGGAGCAATTTCAGAACATATCATACTCATAATGCCATTGTTGGCACAAATAAAATAATGGTCATCTAGCTTTAATGCGATATGTTTGTTTTCAGTATTTAATTCAGAATCTATACCAATGATATGGATGGTATCCTTCGGGAAATTTTTATAAGCATTCTGAATAATATAAGCCGCTTCTAAAATGTTAAAGGGTGAAACATTATGTGAGATATCAACAATTCTAACATCGGGTAATTCACTATAAATAGCGCCCTTTGTCGCGCCAGCAAAGTGATCTTTTACTCCAAAATCAGTTGTTAAAGTGATAATCGCCATGGGCAAAATTGTTGATATGTTTTTAACGTTTGGTCACTCAAATTTATGTATTTTTGAGTAGAAACAAGGATTGAGCAAACCTACATAAATTTTTTGTTTTCGTTTTTATTTTTTAACTGAAAAATGTAGATTTACGAAGGTCTCTATTAAAGAAACTGAAACCAGTTAACAAAGCCATTAACTTATATAATGGTAAGTTAATAATTAACCAGTCATTTATTAATTAACTAAAAAAACGCCTTTGAACGAAATCATTATTGAACTTGAAGAAATTACTCCAAAAGAATTTTTTGGAGCCCAAAATGTTAACATTGAACTCCTGAAAAAATACTTCCCGAAGCTTAAAATAGTAGCGCGAGGGAATAAAGTAAAAGCATATGGTGACGAAGAACTATTAGAAGAATTTGATCATCGTATAACCATGCTTTTAAAGCATTTTGGAAAATACAACAAACTAGACGAAAATGTTATTGAACGCGTGCTTACCAGTAATAGCAGCGAAGATTATAATACATCAGCACAAAGCGGCGAAGTAATAGTGCACGGTGTTAGTGGTCGCCTTATAAA
This sequence comes from Gaetbulibacter saemankumensis DSM 17032, assembly GCF_000425645.1. Classification (GTDB taxonomy): domain Bacteria; phylum Bacteroidota; class Bacteroidia; order Flavobacteriales; family Flavobacteriaceae; genus Gaetbulibacter; species Gaetbulibacter saemankumensis. The sequence continues at coordinate 123,067 of NZ_AUDV01000008.1, read as the reverse complement.
AGCACAAACGGCTAATCAGAGGAAATTAGTAGAAAGCATGCGTGCCAATGATATGGTTTTTGCTATTGGACCGGCAGGAACAGGAAAGACCTATACGGGCGTAGCATTGGCAGTTCAGGCTTTAAAAAACAAAGAGGTTAAACGAATTATTTTAACACGACCTGCGGTTGAGGCCGGGGAAAATTTGGGATTTCTTCCCGGTGATTTAAAGGAAAAATTAGATCCTTATATGCAACCGTTATACGATGCTTTACGTGATATGATTCCTGCTGAAAAGTTAGCTCATTATATTGAAAATGGCACCATTCAAATAGCCCCATTAGCCTTTATGCGCGGTAGAACATTGGATAACGCTTTTGTAATTCTAGATGAAGGACAAAACACCACACATGCCCAGATGAAAATGTTTTTAACCCGTATGGGAAAAAATGCCAAATTTTTATTAACTGGAGACCCTGGGCAGATCGATTTACCAAGACGCACTATTTCCGGACTTAAAGAGGCTTTACTTATTCTAAAGAATGTAGAAGGGGTAGGGATGATCTTTTTGGACGATAAAGATGTGATTCGTCATCGTTTGGTTAAAAAGGTGATAGAAGCCTATAAAAGTATAGAAAATCGCGATTAAAAGTGTTTTTAGGATTTGTTTCCTGTGTAAAACCGATATAGTTTTTCTCTTTTAATAAGAACGTATGTGTTTTTATACTAGATCAGGACGCCTTAATAGAATTAATGTTTATTCTTGTGATATAATTATATAAATTTGCGAAAAATTTAGAATCATAAGAGTGGTTTACACCAAGTGAAATGCTCAAAATAAATAAAGAATGAGTAATACAATTACAGATACCAATTTTAATTTTCCAGGACAGAAAAACGTTTATAAAGGAAAGGTTCGTGAAGTTTACAATATCAACGATAAAGAATTGGTAATGATTGCTACCGATCGTTTATCGGCTTTCGATGTAGTGATGCCAAAGGGAATTCCTTATAAAGGGCAAATATTAAATCAGATAGCGACTAAGATGATGGCGGCTACAGAAGACCTAGTGCCGAACTGGTTAACTGCAACTCCCGATCCTAATGTGGCAGTCGGGCATTTATGTGAACCTTTTAAAGTAGAAATGGTTATTCGTGGCTACATGTCTGGTCATGCCGCACGTGAATACAAAGCAGGTAAACGTTTACTTTGTGGTGTACCAATGCCGGAAGGTATGAAAGAAAATGATGCTTTTCCAGAACCAATCATTACACCAGCAACAAAAGCCGAGCAGGGTGACCATGATGAAGATATTTCCAGAGAAGATATTTTAAAAAAAGGCATTGTATCGGAAGCAGATTATGTGGTTTTAGAGGATTATACTCGCAAACTATTTCAACGTGGTACCGAAATTGCTGCGTCAAGAGGATTAATTTTAGTAGATACCAAATACGAATTTGGAAAAACTAAAGATGGAAAAATTGTTCTGATTGATGAGATACATACTCCGGATTCATCACGTTATTTCTATGCAGATGGTTATGAGGAAAGACAGGCAAAAGGAGAATCTCAAAAGCAATTGTCAAAAGAATTTGTGCGTCAATGGTTAATATCTAATAACTTCCAAGGGTTGGAAGGACAGACCTTACCGGAAATGAGTGATGAGTACATCGAGTCGGTTAGTGAACGTTATATTGAATTATATGAAAATATTACAGGAGAAACCTTTGTAAAGGCGGATGTAAATAATATTCAATCGCGAATTGAAACCAATGTTTTAGAATATTTAAATAAATAGTTTTAGACATTATAAAATAAAAAAGGACCTTGTAACAAGGTCCTTTTTTATTTTGAGTTAATTGTGATTAATCATTTTCATAAAGATTTAAACGACTTTTTAGTTGATGCAATTCGTTGTGTAGCTCATCTACTTTGTTTAATAAATTAAGGACCACATCAATACCTTCTATATTAATATCAAGGTCGTTATGTATGCGCATTATTTTTTCAAAAGTATGCAGATAATCCTGATGTAAACAGGTTGTTTTTTCAATAGTAATAAGTTCTATTAAGCCTTCATTGTGCAGCTTTTCAAAGAAAGCCATTTCAATCGTATAGTGTTTACTTAATTTAGCAATGGGAATATATTCTGGAATAGCCATGTTATCTTAGTTTAGAAAGTTCTTTAAATAATGCTTTTTCTCGCTCGCTTAGCTTTTTAGGTAGCTCTATATTATAAGTAATGTATAAATCACCAAATTGACCTTCTTTTTTGTATTTAGGAAATCCTTTGCCTTTTAATTTCACTCGATTGCCATTTTGGGTTTCCGGAGCAACTTTTAATTTCACCTTTCCTTTAAAAGTATCAACTGTGATTTCACCACCCAGCATAGCAGTGTAGAGATCAATATTTTTCATAGCGTACAGGTTATCTCCATCACGCTTGAAATTGGTGTTATTTATTATTGAGAATTTTATATGTAAGTCACCTTTGGGACCGCCATTGATACCTTCGCCTCCATAGCCTTTAATTTTTATAACCTGACCATCTTTAATTCCTGCCGGAATGGTTAAACGTATGTTTTTACCATTAACAGTAAGTGTTTGTTTGTGGGTTTCGTAAACATCTTTTATATTTAGTTGTAACTCTGCATTGAAATCTTGTCCTCTAAATTGAACTTGTTGTCCGCGCCCTCCAAATCCACCCTGTGCACCACCGAACATAGAACTAAAAAAATCCGAGAAATCTTCCTCACTATATCCACCACTTCTACCACTGTAATAATTTTGTTGTGATTGGTGTTGCCGCTGTTGTTCTTTCGCTTTTTCAAATTCTTCGGCGTGCTTCCAATCTTTACCATATTGGTCGTATTTAGCTCGATTTTCTTTGTGGCTTAATACTTCGTTGGCTTCATTAATTTCTTTGAATTTTCTTTCAGCCTCTAAATCATTTGGGTTTACATCGGGATGATATTTACGAGCCAATTTCCGATAAGCTTTTTTTATTTCAGCTTCGGTTGCATTTTTTGATACGCCTAAAACTTTGTAATAATCTATATATTCCATAATTAATGGCAATCGTTAAATTAAATGTATGCTGTGTTATGCTAATTTAAGGGTTTTCTTCTTGAAAATCAATAATGCAAAAGATATTGAGTCCTGATTTTGGAAGTCGGATTTACTAGAGTTTTTTTAGTAGTTCTGACTGGTTTTTATTTATGTTTTTTATTGATTAATAGTTAAACGTAACGATTCTGTTATTTAAAGGTTGTTCGTTACGGTAGTTATTGATGGGCATGTTGTTTCTTAGTTTTTCTACCTCATCTACAGAGAGAATAATAGGTTCTTTAAATACAACCCAATTAACCCTTTCCCAGCATGGAGGCGTTGTAAGTGAACCTGTATAGGAGTAAAAATGCTTTTCGTTTAAGAAAAAACTAGATAAATCAATATTTTTATGAATGTCTTTACTTTCTCCATTTTTTAGCGGAAGGAAACTTTCTAAAAATTCGAACACCTGACTTTCTTCACCCTCTTCACCAAGAATACTTAAAACCGTAATATTTCCAGACTTGTTGAGATGAACTAGGTGTGTTTCAATGGGGTATATTATTCCATTTATTTTATGTTCAGACGGTTCGTGAAAGTGAATTTGTTTTAAATAATGGGTGTCTCCTAAATAGGAAATGGAATCCCCAGATTCAAAGTCGAACTGTATGGTGTGCCCATTATTTATAACTTTTTTGATGAAAGTTTGAGGGGAGTATAGAATGTTTAGATGGTTTTTCGTTGGGGTTTCAACCACGTCTTTTGTGATGATGTTTATGGGTGATTGGTTATGGCCATCACAGTCGGAGCCTTGTTCGAGTTCTGCCCAGTGCTCGGGAGCAGTTTCTCCAGAATAACTCCAATGCGTAGCTTCCGTTAAATGGTGGTTAGATTCTTGGGTAAGTTTTTTATTTGAGTCTTTACAAGACGTAAAAATTATAAGAATAAAGCCGTAGATATAATAATTTAATTTCATTTTATACGAGTTTATTAGATTAGTTTGAATTGATATTCAAAATTAAATTTAACCACGTATTGAAAATAGAACTTTTGTTAGTTTTTTAATTTTTACAAAAAAATGTTGGTTAACTGTAAATTAATAAATATTTAAAATTACCGTTTAAATTTGGTGATAATTTTATGCATTATAGAATAAATGAAATGGTTGGTTTTCGCATAATGGAAGGATATAAAGCAAACCATTAAAATAAAGAATAAAGCACCTATAATAACTTCCGCAGGGTCTAAGGATTTATTCCATAAGCGTTTCAGACCATAGCCTGTAAAACTTCCATACAATAGGATGAAATGAATAACATATATAGATAATGTTTTCTTTCCAATTTTAGTTATGATGGAATGTTTAAGGTAGTGTTCAAAGGTATAGAACAATCCAAATAATACAAACACATTTCCAAGTCTAATGAATAAATAGTTGAAATTAGCACACTGTATCAGCAAATCCCAATGCGTCCAGTTATACAATATTGTTAAGCCCCAAGTGGAATGGTAAATTAAAATGTAACCAACTATAAAGAAAGTGATAATGGTTAGGTGTTTAAACTTAGTTCGATGCGAATGCCTGAAAAATACAGTCGAAATAAATGCGCCTAATACAGTATAACCGAACCAAGGTAGTATAGTAAATACCGAACCGTTTGCTTTGGTCATATAATTAGCAAATACCAAAGGTACATTAGTAAATGCCAAATTGCGATAAATGGGCTCAGAAATAAAACACAAACAGCCAATAACTAATAACACTGCCGAATAAATGTAAGAGTGTTTTTTCAATAGGGAATGTAAACCAATTAAAAGTATAAGAGATAAGCCAATACATTGCAATACATCAACAACTAAAACATAGCTGCTGAAATGTCCTGATAACCATCGTAATATATTTATCCGAAGACTGTAGCCTATAAGAATAAGAAGTAGCCCCCTAAACAAACCTCTTTTTAGACGTTCGCGATCATTTCCTTTTTCATGAGCTCTTAAAAGTAAGTAGGCAAATACCAAGCCCGATATAGTGAAAAAGGTAGGTGCGGTAATTCCTCTAAAATAAGTCCATATATCGTATAACATGTTACCTTCGATTCGATAAATGGGATTGATTAAGGTGTCTATAAAATGACCTTGGAGCATCATTAAAATAGCGAATGCTCGAACGGCGTCAATAAAATATAATCTTTGTACTTGCAATGAAAAAGGTATTTTAAAGGGGATAAATATACTTCGAAAACTTTAATCACTGACCAATAGAATTCTTTAATGTGTAAGGTTTTAGCGTAATTACTAAATTATTGTAATTGTATTTCTTAGTCTAAATATTATATTAGCAATAATTATAGTATTTTTTTAAGGTAAATTGATTTCTGTATGTTGATTTTTTATATACATCTTTTAAAATTCTATTTAAATTAAATGACCAATTTTAAAACCAACTAAATAAATAATATTATGACCAAAAGTAATGCAAAGGCTTATTGGAAAGAAAATATTAGATATCTGCTCTTTCTTTTAGCTATATGGTTTATAGTGTCTTATGGAGCTGGTATCCTATTTAAAGACATCTTAAATGAAATAAAAATAGGAGGTTTTAAATTAGGATTCTGGTTTGCTCAGCAAGGGTCTATTTATGTTTTTGTTATTCTTATTTTCGTTTATGTGCGCCTTATGAATAAGCTGGATAAAAAATATGGTTATGATGAATAATATATTTTTGATTGAAACTATTGGTGTACAGAATTGGACTTATATTTTAGTAGGGGTAACATTTGCTCTTTATATTGGAATTGCTATCTGGTCGAGAGCAGGGTCAACTAAAGAATTTTATGTAGCAGGTGGTGGTGTTTCTCCATTAGCAAATGGCATGGCCACAGCAGCAGATTGGATGAGTGCAGCATCATTTATATCTATGGCAGGAATTATTTCTTTTGCAGGCTATGATGGCGCTGTCTATTTGATGGGGTGGACAGGTGGTTATGTTTTATTAGCATTACTTTTGGCTCCATATTTAAGGAAATTTGGAAAATTTACAGTTCCCGATTTCATTGGAGACAGGTACTATTCAAAAACAGCGCGACTGGTTGCTGTGTTTTGTGCCTTATTAGTTTCCTTTACATACGTGGCTGGACAAATGCGTGGCGTTGGTTTAGTATTTTCACGATTTTTAGAAGTTGATATCAATACAGGTGTTATCATCGGTATGATTATCGTGCTTTTTTATGCGGTCTTAGGTGGTATGAAGGGGATTACCTATACGCAGGTGGCACAATATTGTGTGCTCATTTTTGCTTTCATGGTACCAGCTATTTTTATATCTATCCAGATGACAGGTAACCCTATTCCACAGTTCGGCTTTGGAAGTAAGCTAGCTGATGGGTCGGGTATGTATTTGTTAGATAAATTAGATGGCTTAAGTACAGAGTTGGGCTTTAATGAATATACGGAAGGGTCTAAATCTGTTGTAGATGTATTTGCAATCACCTTGGCTCTTATGGTTGGAACAGCAGGGTTGCCGCATGTAATTGTTAGGTTTTTTACCGTGAAGCGTGTACGCGATGCACGCAAGTCGGCTGGACTGGCTCTGTTATTAATTGCTATTTTGTATACGACTGCTCCGGCAGTATCAGTATTTGCGAGAACCAATTTAATAGAGACAGTTTCTGATAAATCATATGTCAATGTCCCGGAATGGTTTAAAAAATGGGAGAAAACAGGCTTAATAACATTTACAGATAAAAATGAAGACGGTCGTATTCAATATCTAGCAGATACTTCTCAAAATGAATTAGTAGTGGATAACGACATCATGGTATTGGCTAATCCTGAAATTGCTAATCTCCCAGATTGGATTGTCGCCCTGGTGGCTGCAGGTGGTTTGGCGGCAGCATTATCTACTGCAGCAGGGCTATTATTGGTAATCTCGGCATCTGTTTCTCATGATTTGATAAAGAAAATGATTAATCCAAAAATTTCGGAACAAGGAGAGTTAATAGCAGCACGTTTATCGGCAATCGTTGCAGTTTGCGTAGCTGGTTATTTTGGTATTAACCCACCCGGATTTGTTGCGGCAACAGTGGCTTTAGCATTTGGACTGGCAGCAGCGTCATTTTTCCCCGCAATAATTTTAGGAATATTTTATAAAAAAATGAATAAAGAAGGAGCTATTGCTGGTATGGTAGTCGGGATAATAGCTATGTTACTTTACATGGTGAAATACCGATTAGGATGGTTTGACGAGGTTACTCCGGATAAAAGTGAATGGTGGTATGGTATTTCACCAGAAGGTTTTGGTTCTGTTGCTATGGTTTTAAATTTTATAGTATCTATTTCAATTATGAAATTCACTAAAGAACCACCCGAAAATGTTCAGGATATTGTTGAAAATATTAGAATACCAAGCGGAGCAGGAGAGGCTACGCATTAATATAATTAATTAAGGTATTGGTCTATATTTTCTAGTTGTACAGATAATATATTCATTAAAACCACTCAATATTATATATTTTAGCAAACATATTAAATCAAATAAACATACTACAAAAATTAAACATTAAGAATGAGTAATTATCACATTAAGCATTTAGAAGAATACTATCAAGTTTATAGGAAATCTATTAGGGAACCTGAAAATTTCTGGGAAGAGGTAGCGGAAGAACATTTTATGTGGCGCAAAAAATGGGATAATGTATTAAGTTGGGATTTTAGCAAACCAGAGGTAAAATGGTTTGAAGGCGCTCAATTAAATATTACGGAAAACTGTATTGACAGGCATTTGGTAACGCGTGGTGACCAAACAGCTATCTTATTTGAACCAAACAACCCTGATGAACCTGCAGAGCATATTACTTACAAACAATTGTATGCGCGTGTAAATAAATTAGCAAATGTTTTAAAAGAAAAAGGTGTTAAAAAAGGAGATAGGGTATGTATTTATTTACCTATGATTCCTGAATTGACTGTTTCACTTCTGGCATGTGCACGCATAGGCGCGATTCATTCGGTTGTTTTTGCGGGATTTTCTTCATCAGCTTTATCTACAAGAATAAACGATAGTGATTGTAAATTAGTTATCACTAGTGATGGTTCTTACAGAGGGGCAAAAACTATAGATTTAAAAGGAATTGTTGATGATGCTTTAGAAGACTGTCCAGGTGTCGAATCTGTTTTGGTAGTGAAACGTATCAATTCTGAAATTAATATGCAAGTAGGTCGAGATGTTTGGTTGCAACCACTTTTAGATGAGGCCTCAGATACTTGTAAAGCGGAGGTAATGTATGCGGAAGATCCATTATTTATTTTATATACTTCAGGTTCAACAGGAAAGCCTAAAGGAATGGTGCATACTACAGCGGGTTATATGGTTTATACGGCTTATACGTTCAAAAATATATTTCAATATAGAGAACACGATGTATATTGGTGTACTGCCGATATAGGTTGGATTACCGGTCATAGTTATATCGTTTATGGACCTTTAGCTAATGGAGCAACTTCCCTCATGTTTGAGGGGGTGCCAAGTTACCCGGATTATGGACGCTTTTGGCAGATTATAGAAAAGCATAGAGTAAATCAGTTTTATACAGCCCCAACAGCAATACGTGCACTGGCCAAAGAAGGAGTAGATCTTATAGAAAAACACGATTTATCTTCGTTGAAAGTATTGGGTTCTGTAGGTGAGCCAATAAACGAAGAGGCATGGCATTGGTATAACGATAATATTGGAAAGAAAAAAAGTCCGATTGTAGATACATGGTGGCAAACTGAAACTGGAGGTATTATGGTAAGCCCGATTCCTTTTGTAACACCAACTAAACCAACCTATGCAACCTTACCATTTATTGGTATACAACCAGCATTAATGGACGAGAATGGTAAAGAATTAAACGGAAATCAAGTAGAAGGACGTTTGTGTATAAAATTCCCTTGGCCTAGTATGGCACGGACCATTTGGGGAAATCATCAGCGATATAAGGACACCTATTTCTCAGCTTTTGAAAATAAATATTTTACAGGTGATGGTGCATTACGAGATGAAGTGGGATATTACCGTATAACTGGTCGTGTAGACGATGTTATTATTGTATCAGGACATAACTTAGGAACTGCTCCAATTGAAGATGCGATAAATGAGCATCCTGCGGTTGCAGAGTCTGCTATTGTAGGCTTCCCTCATGACATTAAAGGTAATGCTCTTTATGGTTATGTCATATTAAAAGATACTGGTGAAAGCAGGGATCAGAATAATTTACGTAAGGAGATTAATCAAATTATAACAGAGCATATTGGGCCTATCGCCAAATTAGATAAGATTCAATTTACAAAAGGTTTACCTAAAACGCGTTCGGGTAAAATAATGCGTCGCATATTAAGAAAAATAGCTTGTAAAGATATTAGCAATTTGGGAGATACCAGTACTTTATTAAACCCTGAAATTGTTCAGGATATTATTGAAAATGCCTTATAGTCGCTTGTTATTTATTGAGTAGATACCCCCAGTTTAGATGTTTTCTTTTATCTAAACGAGATAAGATTTTTAGAAAAACTAAAGCAGTAATAAGCGCATCGCCAGTGGCGGTGTGCCTATCTACTGTAGGAACATTGAGTTCAGAGCATAAAAAATCTAAAGTATAAGGCTTACTGTTATTTTGATATATTATATGTAGCGCTTTTTTGTAAAGAACGCCCGTATCGATAAATTTATTTTTAAGAGGTTTTAAGCCATGGCGTATGAGCATTTCATTAATCATGTTTTTATCAAAATTGGCATGATGCGCTATAAGAACCGAGTCTTTAATGTAATCTAAAAATAATTTTATAGCCTCAAATTCTTGAATTTTATCAATAGAATCATTTTTCAATAGGCCATGTATTTCAACGGTTTCGGGTCTGAAAACGTCCTGTTGTAAATACAGTTCTAAACTATCATTTACATTAATGGTTTTTCCTATTATGGATACTGCACCAATGGATAATACGCGATCGTCTTTTATTCTGAAACCCGTAGTTTCTGTATCGAAAGCCACAAACCTAGTTTCTTGAATTTCAGTTATAGGCTTGTTTTTAAAGCAGTTTAAATATGCCATGAAAAAGTCCGGATAATCAGGTGTTTTGCGTTTAAACCAATTAAGCGTCATGTTATACAAAGTTTTTTAAATCGAATTTAATTTTTAGAGCTTCCTGAATATCATTTAATGGTTTAAAGCAACGACGTAATTTTAGCTGTTCTTCTTTTGTAAGCGTTTGAAGTTCTATGTATTTTCCAGAGTTGTTATGCGCTATACCTTGTTTTGTTTTAAATTTCGAAAGGGCTTTAAAGGCATACGAACAGGATTCGTAAAGTTCTTTGTTGGATGGTTCTATTTCGGCAAGTTTTTCAAATCGTTCAGCAGTATTGTTGATGCCTTTCACTTTGTAACGGAGTATAAGTAACCTTGCGGCGTCGATGAATGGCATAAGTGCGCGGCTTTTTATATTGAATAAATCTTTTTGTTCTCCATTTTTTTCAACTAAAAATTGCTTAAAAAAACCAAGAGGTGATGGGTTTTTTAATGCATCTCGACCTAAAAATTTGAAAAAGATTAATCCCTCATCTAAAGTGTTGTAGATTGAATCAGTCAGAGCATCAGTTAATGATTTATCTCCATATATGAAGTTGAAATCAAAAAATATGGAGGATAATAAAATAGCTTTTTCATCCGGATTTAAAATCCAATCATTAAATTGATTTTTCCAATCTGATAAGGATTTGCACCATTCCGGGTTATTTGCCATCATGTCGGCCTCACAGTATTCAAATCCAATTTTATTTAGCGATTTAGTAACATATTTTCCTAGTTTTAAAAAATAGTCTTGTGTCTCTTTATCTAATTCTGGTTCAACATTCTGATATATGATAGCATTATCTTGGTCGGTAAACAGTAATTGTTCCTTTCTGCCTTGGCTTCCAAGTGCAATCCAAGCAAATGGGACAGGAGGCTTGCCATCCATTTTTTTTAGGGCAATCTCGATGGCTCGAATAGTAACGGCATCATTAATCTGAGAAATTAATTTTACAATATGTGAGAGTGGTATATTCTGCTCTAGATAACTTTTTATTAAGTTATTTGCCTTAAGCCTTGCTGCGCGTAGTTTTTTTGTGCGCTTTGCTCGCTTTATTTCTTTTAAAATTACGGCAGGATTATTTCCTAAACTAACTAATACATCATGATGTGTTAAAACACCTAACAGGCGCGAATTTTCAGTACCATCTTTGGTAATACATAAATGACCAATATTATGTTTTATCATTTGAAGTTGTCCATCCGCTACAGTTAGATTTTTTTTAGCGGTGAAAACCGGAGAACTCATGATGTTGGTTACTTGGGTTTCTATGGGGAATTTACCAGTTGCAATTTTATTCTTGATGTCACTATTGGTGATGATACCTACAGGATGCTTTTGTTCATTCACAACAATAATGCAGCCTATTTTATGTTTACTCATTAGTAAGGCAGCTTTTTTTAGGGAAGAATTTATGTCACAAGTAACCGGGTTTTTAGTGTACTTAGCTGTTTGAAAATTGGCTATATCTTGAGTGTTAGTCGGTAAATAATCGACAAATATTTTATTGGTGGCCTCGGCGGTATATGGGTCGTAAGAATTAGTAGCAAAGGCTGTTATTAAAAATTTAGAAACCTTGGCATTGTTTTCTGTTACAGACCGAAATATATTAATAGGAATGGCATATACAATAGATTCTTCGTTAGCGGTTGCAGTTAGTTTATAACGTTCCTTGGCTATTAGTGGTCTTACTCCAAAAATATCTCCTGCATCACTGATATTGATAATTTCTTCTATGTCATCATTAATAGCATGAAACAGATTCACCGCACCATTTCTAACAATGTAAAAGTGTTCATGGAAATTATCACCTCTTTTAAAAAGCGTATCGCCCTTCTCCATATATATTATAGATACCTGGGTGGAAATTTTTAATAAACTATCGTTATTTAGAAGATTAAACGGAGGATATTTAGTTAAAAAGTCGTTAACTCTATCGGCGATGGAATTTTTCATTTAGTATCAATAATATGTTTAAACTAGTTTAAAATCTAAGAGTAATTCACCTTCAATGGATGCTTGAAGGTGGTCTCCTTTTACATTTTCACCAGCACCACTCGCTGGAGTGCCCGTAAATATTAAATCACCTGGTTCTAAAGTCATAAAACTCGATACATAACTTATGATTTCGGCAAAATTATAAATCATGAATTGGGTATTTCCAATTTGCCTTTGTTCACCATTTATTATTAAATCAAAATTAATATTATTTAAATCTGGGAAATCTGAAATTTGTTTAAAATCTGATACAGGCGATGCACCATCAAATCCTTTTGCTAGTGCCCAGGGACCTTTACTGTCTCTGCTGGCATTTAGAACATCTTTCGCAGTATAATCAATCCCTATTCCAATTTCTGAGATATACGAAGCTGCGTCTTTCTCCCTGATATCTTTACCTTGTTTTCCAATTTTAGCTACAAGTTCAACCTCATATAATAATTGATTTGTAATTTTTGGGAATTCAATATCTTTATTTCCCGTAACTAATGTAGATTCTGCTTTTAAAAATACGGTCTGTGATCCAGTTTTTAATGCTTTAACTTCAGACTGATCATTCACGTAGTTTTTGCCAATACCAATTATTTTCATAATCCTTTAGAAGGTTGTTTTTATCGGAAAGTAAATGTAATAAATTATGATGGTATTTATATTGTAATTATATACGAGAATATGTATAATACTTCTTGTTTTTACGTATCTTCAAGGTTCTTCAAAAAAAAATCTTGATTATGAAAACGATTAAAGCATATGCTGTAAAAGAAGCTGGTGGTAAACTGGAAAAATTTAAATATGAATTAACAGATCTTGGTAGGGAAGAAGTTGATATTAAGGTACACTACTGCGGTATTTGTCACTCCGATTTAAGTATGATAAAAAATGAGTGGGGCATGAGTCAATTTCCATTAGTACCAGGCCATGAAATTGTAGGCGAAGTTCTGGAAGTTGGTAATGAAGTGAATGGATTGAAAAAAGGTGATATGGTTGGTTTGGGTTGGTATTCTGCATCCTGTATGCACTGTAATCAATGTTTAGATGGTAAACAGCATTTATGTGGAGGCAGTGAGGCTACTATTGTTGGTCGTCATGGTGGTTTTGCCGATATAGTAAGAGGACATTGGTCTTGGGTAACGCCACTTCCAAAAGGTTTGGATATCGCAAAAGCGGGTCCCCTGTTTTGTGGAGGGATTACGGTTTTTAATCCAATTGTTATATCGGGGGTGCAACCAACAGATAAGGTTGGAGTTATTGGAGTTGGAGGTTTAGGCCATATGGCCATTAAGTTTTTAAAAGCTTGGGGATGTGAAGTCATTGCATTTAGTTCTAACCCGAATAAGGAAGAGGCTATTTTAAAAATGGGAGCTCATAGGGTTATAAATTCTACCAATTCTGAGGATTTAGAGAGCATTGCAGGATCCTTAAATTTTATATTAAATACGACTAATGTTACTTTAGATTGGAATGCCTATCTTGGTGTTCTAGCACCACAGGGAAAATTACATAATGTTGGAGCTGTACTTGAACCTATGGCTATACCCGCATTTAGTTTATTAACGGGTGAAAAATCTATTGGAGGAAGTCCTTTAGGAAGTATAGCCCTTACGCGTAAAATGTTAGAGTTCTGCGTGCGTCATGATATTTATCCAACAGTAGAAGAATTTGCCATGGAAGATGTTAATGAAGCTATCGCACATTTAGAGTCTGGTAAGGCGCGATTTAGGATAGTACTGAAAGCCTAAAACAGTTATAAATATTACAAAATAAAAACCACATTAAATGTGGTTTTTATTTTGTATAGCCCTTACTGTAAACAGGATTAATAACTATTTTTACGTAATAACTTAGAAGTATATAAATGAAACATCTGCAAACAACGAACGATAAAAAAGATAAAAAGGCCTCAAAAGTAACTATGAAACAAGCCTTTATCGATATAATTTGGCCTAGGAGAAAATTAGTTTTTATAGGTTTATTTTTAATTGTAATTCGTAGTGTTGCCGGACTAATTTTACCTTGGCAAAGTAAAGTTTTACTTGATGAGGTCGTTCCCGACAAAAATTACAGGCAATTATATGGTTTAATAGCTATTGTATTGACAGCAATTTTAGCACAGGCAGTAACTTCTTTTTTATTAACTAGAATATTAAGCGTACAAGCCCAGTATTTAATTAGTGAATTACGTGCACAGGTTCAAAAGAAAGTATTATCGCTACCTATTAGCTTTTTTGATAATACAAAATCAGGAGCTTTGGTGTCGAGAATTATGACAGATGTTGAAGGTGTTAGAAACTTGATTGGTACAGGGTTGGTGCAGTTAGTAGGAGGCACTTTTACAGCTATATTATCTTTAATTATTCTAATAAATTTAAATCCTTGGATGACACTTTTTGTGTTCGTTCCATTGTCTGTTTTTGGATATATAGCGTTAAAAGCTTTTAAATATATTCGGCCTATTTTTAGAAAACGTGGTAAAATTAATGCCGAGGTAAAAGGGCGATTAACAGAAACTTTGGCAGGGGTAAGAGTGATAAAAGCTTTTAATGCAGAGGCTCAGGAAAACCATGTATTTGAACAAGGTGTTTATAAGCTTTACGAGAATGTAAAAAAGAGTCTCACAGCTACTGCTTTAATGACTAGTTCTTCCACTTTTTTAATAGGTGTTGCTACAACAGGTATCATGGGGATTGGAGGCTATTACATGATGCAAAATGAAATGACCACGGGAGATTTTCTGTTTTTCACCTTAATACTCGGATTTATGATAGCTCCTATAGTGCAAATGAGTAATATAGGAAGTCAGCTAACGGAAGCCTTGGCTGGTCTTGATCGAACTGAGGAGTTAATGAATATGACTGCAGAAGAAGACAATCAAGAGCGGATATTGGAATTGGCAGATATTAGGGGAGATCTTACTTTTAAGGATGTCAATTTTGCTTATGAAGAAGGTAAGCAAGTTTTGCATAATATTAGTTTTAAGGCACCTGCTGGTTCAGTCACCGCTTTGGTAGGAAGTTCTGGTTCCGGAAAATCGACTATAGCTGGGTTGTCTGCTACATTTTTAACCCCCAAGTCAGGCGTGGTAAGTATCGATAATCACGATTTGTCTAAAGTAAAGTTAAATTCATATCGGAAGTATTTGGGCGTCGTGCTGCAGGATGAATTTCTGTTTGAGGGTACTATAAGAGAAAATATTCTGTTTCCAAGACCAAATGCGACTGAAGACGAGTTACAAAAAGCGGTAAAAGCGGCTTATGTAAATGAATTCACGGACCGATTTGAAGATGGTTTAGAAACCGTGATTGGAGAACGCGGTGTTAAATTATCTGGTGGACAGCGACAACGTTTAGCTATAGCCAGAGCTATACTTGCTAATCCAAAAATGATTATCTTAGATGAAGCAACTTCCAGTTTAGATACGGAGAGTGAAGCTTTAATTCAGAAGAGTTTATCTGAGCTAATAAAAAACCGAACCACCATTGTGATTGCGCATAGATTAAGTACTATTAAAAAGGCCGATCAAATTTTGGTAGTTGAAGATGGACATATCGTTGAGCGTGGTACACACGATGAACTTATTGGTTTAAAAGGGCGGTATTATAATTTATATACTTATCAGGCTAAAATTTAAAAGACCACTTTATGAAAATTACAGATTTAAAACCGGAAGAGTACAGCGAATTCTATCAAAATTATATTAATTTGATTTCAAAGAATAAAGATTTAAAGGATGCTTTTAAGGACGATACAGCAGAGGTTAATAGGTTTTTTAAAAGTCTTCCTGCCGTTAAGCTTAATTATGCTTATGCAAATGCCAAATGGAGTGTTAAAGAGGTGTTTCAGCATTTAATAGATACCGAACGAGTTTTTCAATACCGCTGTTTTAGAATTGCTCGTCGTGATACAACGGCTTTGGCTGGTTTTGAGCAAAACGATTATATCGACCCTTCTAGAGCTAATGAGAAAGCCTTAGAAACACTGTTGGATGAATTTACTGTAGTTCGTCAAAGTTTTATATCATTATTGGGAAGTTTAACTCAGGAGGATTTAAAGTTTATTGGCAATGCTAATAATAGTTCAATGTCTGCCAGAGCGGCGGCGTTCATTGTTTTAGGACATTATAAATGGCATATGGAAATTATTAAGCAGCGCTACCTCTAATGCTATTTTAAACTGTTGCAGGACTAGATGTTTTACTTTTTAGCATGTAAAAAACAATAACCGATAAGATGCCAAATATTGAAAACCCTATAAAAAGGGGGAGCACTGATGTTTTTACAAAGCCACCGATGTAATTTGCAATGGGTACGGCCATGACGGTTGAAATAAAGCCATTTAAGGCGGCTCCAATTCCAGCAATATGACCAACAGACTGCATGGCTAAAGCTCTTAAATTTCCAAATAAAAAGCCAACTGCGAAGAACTGTAGTGCAAAAAATGTTATAAGAACATAAATGCTCGGATTGTTTCCAGAGAAAAATAATAGTACATATAGAACCGAGATTAATGAGTAAGCAATAGAAGAAATAAAGGCAATCCGCCACATCCCAAATCGAACAACTAGTGTACTGTTCAAAAAAGTAGCTAAGCCTATAGATATGGATAAGCTGGCAAAGATGTATGGGAACATTTCGGCCATGTTATATTGCTGTTCAAAAATCTGTTGAGACGTACTTAAATATACCATAAAGGATCCTGTAATAAAACCAGACACCAAAGTAAAAGCAACAGCTTCAGGGTATTTTATAAATTCTTTAAATCCATCTAAGTATAAATGTGAAGTAAATGGAATGCGATTTTCAGATTCTAGCGTTTCTGGTTGTCGCTTCCAAAACCAGAATATAATAATCAATCCAAAAATAAGGTTAAAATAAAATATGGCTTTCCAATTAAACAAGTGTATTAAAAAAGTTCCTAAGGTTGGGGCTATAACAGGAACCAATATAAAAAACATAACTACTATCGATACTATTTTGGCCATGTAGTCGCCTTCATAAGAATCGCGAATCATAGAAATAGTTATGGTTCTTGGAGCAGCTAAACCTATGCCTTGTAATACACGCCCAACAATCATAATTTCAAAACTCTTAGTTATCAGGCATAAGGCGCTAGCCATTATAAATATTATAAAACCGACATATACTATAGGTTTTCTTCCGAAGCAATCGGATAGTGGTCCTAAAATTAATTGCCCAAAACCAATTCCTAAAAATATCATAGTAATAAGTAATTGGTTGTCATTAGGATTTGTAACACCTAAAGATGTACCAATTTCAGGAAGTGCTGGTAATAGCGCATCAATGGTAAGGGCGACGATTGACATTAGGGATGCCATTAAGGCTACAAATTCAAACTTTAGGTGCGTGGTTTTTTGCATCTAGCAAAAGTAATTTATTAAAATACGTTAAAAATCAATTTCTAGTTAATAAGCATCCTTTTATTGTTAAATTTGTTTTTTGACCTATAAAAACAAACATGAACATAGCTCCTCTATTAAATAATATTACCAAATATATTAACCTTACAGATGAAGAAATTGAGTTCCTAAAATCAAAAATTATTGTTAGAAAGTATTTAAAAGGTCAATATATTGTACAGCAAGGCGACGTGTGTAAGTATGAATGTTTTGTGCTCTCAGGTTGTACTAAGACTTTTTATATAGACAAAGAAGGGCAGGAACATATTGTTATGTTTTCTATTGAAGATTGGTGGACTTCCGATATGGGAAGTTTTATTACTCAAACCCCGGCCGATTTTAATATACAGTGTCTGGAAAATTCTGAATTGGTTATGTTTTCTATCGATGTTATAGAAGATTTATATGAAGGTATCCCTAAATTAGAACGTTTTTTTAGAAAACTTGTAGAGAGGGCTTTTGTTGCATCTCAAAAGCGAATTGTTAGAAATTTTAGTCTTACAGCCAAAGAGCAGTATTTGTTTTTTAGAGAACAATATCCTAAAATTGAACAGCGTATTCCTCAATATATGATTGCTTCCTATCTGGGAATTACTAAAGAATTTCTTAGTAAAATTAAGAGTCAACTGATTCTTGAGCAATAAAAGTTAATCTAGTTTAACATCATTTAATAAACTACTTCATTTTATAAGTTGTATATCTTGGCAATCTTTGTACCATCATATTTAATCACGTAAATATATGAATACATTGATTGAAAAAATAAGTGATGTTAACGATTTAATTCTTCAGGGAAAGGCTTTAGAAGCTTTTGAAACTTATTATCATGATGATGTTATAATGCAGGAAAACGATCATGCTGCGTGTGTGGGGAAATCATTAAATAGAGAAAGAGAAAAGGCCTTTTTTGATGCTATTGAAGAATTTAAATGTGCTAAACCTTTAAAAGTTACTATTGGAGAACAAACAACCATGGTAGAATGGGAACTACACTACGTTCACAAAGAATATGGTGAAAAACGTTATTCACAAGTAGCTGTCCAAGAATGGAGAGAAGGAAAAATTATAAAAGAAAAATTTTATTACGGATCATAAATTAAAAACAATTAAACATGAAAAAAACAATTAAAAATTTAGCTATTGTAGCCCTAGTGGCATTTGCAACACAATCTTTTACAAAAGTTGATGTTGAGAAAAAGGAAATTAAAATTGAAGAAAGTACTTTGGTTTGGAAAGGCTATAAAGTAACAGGTTCTCATGAAGGAACTATCGATATTAAATCAGGACATTTATCATTCGATAATGATAAATTGGTAGGAGGAGAGTTTGTTGTAGATATGCAAACACTTGTTAGTACAGATATGGAAGGTGAGTACAAAGGTAAATTGGAAGGACACTTAAAGTCTGATGATTTCTTTGGTGTAGAAGAACACCCAACATCTACTTTAGTTTTTACAGATGTAAAACAATCTGGTAAAAATGCTTACGACGTAACGGCTGATTTAACCATTAAAGGAAAAACAAATCCTGTGTCGTTTAAAATATCAATCTACGGAAGTAAAGCAACAGCTTCTTTAAAAGTTGATAGAGCAAAATATGATGTACGTTACGGATCTACTAGTTTCTTCGATGGTTTAAAAGATAAAGCCATTTACGATGAGTTTGATTTAGTTGCAGATTTAGAGTTTTAATTTAAATTTAATTAGATTAATAGCAACAGAGTGACTAATTCAATAAAAAAAGCGTTCCATTGGGAACGCTTTTTTTTATGATTTTTTATAGATTTTTGTTTTATAAGGGAATGTTTCCGTGTTTGCGTTTTGGTATATCGACTATTTTGTTTTCCAGCATGGCAAAACCTTTAATGAGTTTTCTTCTCGTTTGTGAAGGTAGAATAACCTCATCAATAAATCCTCGACTAGCAGCCCGATATGGATTTTCGAATTTTTCGGAATATTCGCTTACTTTTTCAGTTAGTTTCTTTTCTGGATTATCGGATTCTGCAATTTCTTTTTTAAATATAATTTCACTGGCTCCTTTGGCTCCCATAACCGCAATTTCAGCTTCTGGCCAGGCGAAATTCAAGTCAGCTCCTATATGTTTTGAATTCATAACATCGTATGCACCACCGTAAGCTTTCCTAGTTATTACAGTTACTTTAGGAACGGTTGCTTCACTCAGTGCGTATAATAATTTAGCACCATGAACGATAATTCCATTCCACTCCTGATCGGTACCTGGTAAAAAACCTGGCACATCTACTAAAACAAGTATTGGTATATTAAAACAATCACAGAAGCGGGTAAAACGTGCTGCTTTTTTTGAGCTATTTACATCTAAAACACCAGCTAAAAATTTAGGTTGATTAGCTATAATACCAATACTTCTTCCTCCTAATCTGGCAAATCCTACAATAATATTTTCAGCATAATCTTTATGAATTTCGAAAAACGAAGCCTCATCTATAATTCCTGAAATAACGTCATGCATATCATAAGGTTTGTTGGCATTATCAGGTATCACATTGTTCAATTCATTTCTAATTTCATCTTTAGGAATAAAATCCAGTTTACTTGCCGTTTCCTTGTTGTTTTGTGGCAGATAGCTAAGTAATGTTTTAATGCTTTCTAGACAGGCTACATCGTTCGCTGAAGTGTGATGTGCCACGCCCGATTTTGTGGCATGGGTGTGGGCGCCCCCTAACTCTTCCGAAGTTACATTTTCATTGGTCACCGTTTTAACTACATTCGGTCCAGTGACAAACATATAACTTGTATTTTCTACCATAAAGGTGAAATCGGTCATGGCAGGTGAATACACAGCACCACCAGCACAAGGTCCCATAATGGCTGATATTTGAGGTACTACACCAGAAGACTGCACGTTGCGATAAAAAATATCAGCATAGCCTCCTAGTGAACGAACACCTTCCTGGATACGAGCGCCACCTGAGTCATTAAGTCCAATTATAGGAGCGCCAACCTTTACAGCTAAATCCATTATTTTGCATATTTTTTCAGCATGAGTCTCAGATAAGGCACCACCGAAAACGGTAAAATCTTGGGCGTAGACATAAACTAATCGACCTAGAATTGTGCCATAACCAGTAATAACGCCATCACCATAATAAATTTCATCGGTCATACCAAAATCGGTGGTTCTATGGGTTACCAATAGACCAATTTCTTCAAAAGAGCCTTCATCTAATAAATACGCAACACGTTCACGAGCAGTTAATTTTTTCTTAGCGTGTTGTTTATCAATGCGCTTTTTTCCGCCACCTAATTTTGCCAGTGCTTCGAGTTCTTTTAACTGTTTTATTTTTGAATCCATAGATGCTTATTGGTTAGGTAATCTTAGTTTGTTCTGATCTTCCAAATATTGTTTCAAGGCTACTAGAGC
This sequence comes from Gaetbulibacter saemankumensis DSM 17032, assembly GCF_000425645.1. Lineage (GTDB taxonomy): Bacteria > Bacteroidota > Bacteroidia > Flavobacteriales > Flavobacteriaceae > Gaetbulibacter > Gaetbulibacter saemankumensis. The sequence goes on along the minus strand of NZ_AUDV01000008.1, from coordinate 102,119 downwards.
TGCAATTTTAGCTTCTTGTTCTATTTCTTTTTTAAGTAGATGAGCCTTGTAATATTGTTTTATAAAATGCGTGTCAAAATTTCCAGATCGAAAAGCTTCATGTTCACAGACAAATTTGCCAAAAGGAAGGGTTGTTTTAATGCCATCAACTTGATAGTGTTTTATAGCTTCTAAGAGGATTTGAATGGCTTCCTCACGTGATTTACCATATGCTATTAATTTAGATAGCATAGGGTCGTAATAGATTGGGATTTCCATTCCTTCTTCATAACCATTATCAACTCTAACACCTCGCCCATGAGGTAGTTTGTATATATTTAAAGTGCCCACGCTCGGTAAAAAGTCGTTTGCAGGGTCTTCCGCATAGACTCTTAATTCTATAGCATGTCCCTTTATTTTTAAATCTTTCTGAATAATATTTAAAGGCTCTCCACGTGCAATTCTAATTTGTAGTTCAACCAAGTCTAAACCTGTAATTAATTCGGTTACGGGGTGTTCTACCTGAAGTCGGGTGTTCATTTCTAAGAAATAGAAATTACGATTGGCATCCAATAAAAATTCGACGGTTCCCGCGCCTACATAATCACAAGACTTAGCTACTTTTACAGCGGCTTCTCCCATTATTTGACGTAGTTCGGGTGATAAGATTGATGAAGGTGCTTCTTCAATAACTTTTTGATGACGACGTTGGATACTGCATTCTCGCTCGAATAAATGAATAATATTCCCGTGTTGATCTGCCATAATTTGAATTTCTATATGCCGAGGAGAGGTCACATATTTTTCAATGAAAACAGATCCGTCACCAAAGGCTGAGGTTGCTTCACTAATAGCACGGTTCATTTGAGATTCTAGTTCTTTGGATGATTCAACGATACGCATCCCCTTACCACCGCCACCTGCTGAGGCCTTAATAAGAATGGGGTATCCTATATCTGAAGCAATTTGTAGCGCCTTTTCAGTGTTGATTATGGCTTTTTCGGTACCCGGAACCATAGGAATATTATATTGTTTTACCGCTTCTTTTGCAGCTAATTTACTTCCCATAATTTTTATGGATTCCGATTTAGGACCGATAAATGTTATATGATTGGTTTCGCATAATTCGGCAAAATCTGCATTTTCACTTAGGAAACCATAACCCGGATGGATGGCGTCTACGTTGAGTTGTTTCGATACTTCAATTATTTTTTGAGCATTTAAATATGATTTATTTGAAGGAGCCTCACCAATACAGATAGCTTCGTTTGCATATTTTACGTGAGGTGAATTTCGGTCTATTGTGGAATAAACAGCAACGGTTTTAATTCCCATTTTATGTGCTGTTTTCATGACACGAATAGCAATTTCTCCTCTATTAGCAACTAATAATTTTTTCATAGTTATTCGAACTCAATAAGTAGTTGATTTTTATCAATAGATTTTCCTGTACTAACTGCAATTGATTTAATAATACCATCTCGAGGTGCGGTAATGATATTTTCCATTTTCATAGCTTCAAGAATTAATAAGCTGTCATTTTCATTTACCGAATCACCTTTTTTAACGTGAATATCCAGAATGAGCCCTGGCATAGGTGCATACACAGCTTGAATATGTTTTGTTGAACCAAGATCAAACCCCATGTCTTTTATAAGTAAATCTAAGGAGTCCGCTATTTGTACTTCGTAGTGATTATTATTAACTGATACTGTATATCGTTTTTTATTAAAATCAGACCGTACAATTTCAGATTGAAGAGATTTGTGGTCTAATAAAATATGTAAACCATTTTTATTAGAAATGGCATCAAGATTTAAAATATCCTCAGAAGAAATTTTAAAATGAAAACTATTATTCACTTCAACTTCGAACGATTTACTCATAATTGGTAGAATTGCTTTGTAGTAAATATAAGAATTTATCTACTCAATCTTAAAGACTAATTGTGCTTAGAATTTATAAGTACCAACTAAACCTTAAAATTCGAATTTTCCTGATGTTTAATAATGGCTTTATGCGATAATATTAAAGCTATGCCAAGAGAAATAAAGGCACCTACCCATATGCCGGGAACAAAATCGATAAACAGAAAAAAGTCATAAATACCATGAAATAATATAGCTAAAAGAAGTCCGATGAAGTTTAATAGGATACGCTTGTTTGAGAACTTAGCCTTACCCATGTAATACCCCATTAAAATACCGAATGACGCATGAGCGGGAATGGCCGTAAAGGCTCTTAACAAGGCTGCTTCGTAACCACCTTGTAATACGTAGAAAAAATTTTCGGTTGCCGCAAATCCCATAGAAACCATAACGGCATAAACAATACCATCAAAAGGTTCGTTAAATTCCTGGTTTGTCTGAGCGTAGTATTTAATAATGATGTACTTACTAAACTCCTCGGTAAATCCAACAACCAAAAAGGCCTTTAGAAATTGTTGCACAATGTTGGTGTGTTCTGTGATAGGTAAAACGTAATCAAAACAAAAATACAGGACAGTAGTAATAAAAATGCTAACAATGGCCCCTAACAAAAAGTTATAAAATAGAAAACGTTTAGGTTCTTTCTCATGTTTATCCTGATGGTAAATGTATAAAACAACTATTACTATGGGTACAATTGAAAGTAGAATTAAATTCATGGCTTATTTTTTTTCAAAATTAAAATTTAATGTTTTTAATTTTGTCAAGTACAAATTCGTAGTACGCTTTATTTGATGGTACAAAATGGTTATCCATACCAATGTGGTCAATTAAGTATTTAAAATACTCTATACTAACTAATTTCAAGGCTTCAACCTCTTCTTCTTGAGGAATTAATATGGTTATTGGTTGTTTGAGTTCACATATGAATGTGTTGTGAAACTCATTGTCTATAATACCATTTGGGTAGGATTGAAAACATTTAAACACACCAATTTTATGAAGTGTATTTTCAGAGATATCTAAACTAATTTCTTCTTTGGTTTCTCGAATGGCAGCCTGTATTATAGATTCTCCCGCATCAATATGTCCAGCAACAGAGACGTCCCACATGAGCGGACAAATACTTTTTTGAGCCGAGCGCTGCGATAAAAGAATTTCACCTTTGTTAGTATAAAACCAAATGTGAACAGTATTGTGCAAATAGCCTTTTTGGTGAATCACCGATTTTAATTCACTGCGTCCTGTGGGAACAGCATTTTCATCTACAATATCTAAATATTCATCCATAGTGCAAAAAGAAAAGCCTCAGTGAAGAGGCTTTTTTATATTATTGAAAATAGCTAAATGTTTCGCCGTCTTTAATGTTTAATAAACTCTCGTAAATTAATTTAATAACGTTTTCAACATCATCTCTGTGTACCATTTCTACGGTTGTATGCATATAGCGTAACGGTAAAGATATGAGTGCAGATGCCACACCGCCATTGCTATAAGCAAAAGCATCGGTATCTGTACCAGTGGCACGAGAAAGAGCACTACGTTGGAACGGAATTTTTTTAGCTTCGGCCGTATCGGTAATTAAATCACGTAATTTTTGTTGTACCGCTGGTGCATAAGCAATAACAGGCCCCTTGCCAATTTCTAAATCACCCTGAACTTTTTTATCAATCATCGGTGTTGTGGTATCATGAGTTACATCGGTAACGATGGCGGCATTAGGTTTAATGGTATGGGTAATCATTTCTGCTCCTCGTAAACCAATTTCTTCCTGTACTGCATTTACAATATATAATCCGAAAGGCAACTCCTGCTTATTTTCTTTTAATAATCGCGCTACTTCGGCAATCATGAAACCACCCATGCGATTATCTAAAGCGCGACATACAAACTTGTCTTCGTTTAGAATATGAAATTCGTCTGGATAGGTAATAACGCAACCCACATGAACGCCTAATTTCTCAACTTCTTCTTTGGTTTTGCAGCCACAGTCGATAAAAATATTATCTTGTTTTGGAGTTTCTTCTTTAGATTTATCGCGCGTATGAATCGCAGGCCAACCAAAAACACCTTTAACAATGCCATTCTTGGTATGGATGTTTACAACCTTACTTGGTGCAATTTGGTGATCGCTACCGCCATTTCTAATCACGTAGATAAGTCCATTGTCTGAAATGTAATTAACATACCATGAAATTTCATCTGCATGCCCCTCAATAACAACCTTGTATTTAGCATCGGGATTTATTACACCAACAGCAGTTCCGTAGGTATCAGTAATAAACTCATCTACATATGGTTTTAGATAATCCATCCATATTTTTTGGCCACTCCATTCGTAACCGGTTGGGGCCGCATTATTTAGGTATTTTTCTAAAAAATCGATTGAATTTTTATTTAAAATGCTCTTCATAGTCGTGTTTAAAAATTTTCCACTAAAATAAGAATATTAATAGAATTGAATGAGGCTATATTAAATATTATAGGCGCTTTTAATAAATATTTGAGATTTTAGTAAAGCTGGATGTTTTAAGGTGCGTTAGCGATTATTAAGAATGAAAAAGTGATTAGCAATTTTTAAATTAGTAATTTTGAATCGACTTTTGCTCCAGTATTTTTATGAATAGAATTTTAGCATATATACTAATATTTTTCCCTGCTTTATTGCTTGCACAGATTAACGACCGACCTAAAGATTCATCTGAAGTTACTTATGTTATCATAAAAGGTGATTCGGTCCCACATACCACAATAAATTTAGAAGAAGTTATACTTTTAAATAAATTGAAATTCGATGATCGCGAATCGCGTCGTCGTTATCTTATACTTAGACGAAAAACCATAAAAGTGTATCCTTATGCTAAAATGGCTGCCGAACGTTTAGACTCTATGAATAAAATCATGAAAACTTTAAAAAGAAATAGAGATAAGAAACGTTATACTAAACGAGTTCAAAAGTATATTGAAGGCGAGTTTTCAGATGAACTTAAAAAAATGACGCGTACCGAAGGTCAGATTTTAGTAAAATTAATTCATAGGCAAACGGGGACAACCGCTTTTGATCTGGTGAAGGAACTGCGCAGTGGTTGGCGTGCCTTTTGGTATAATACAACAGCCAGTATGTTCGATATTTCGTTAAAACGCGAATTCGATCCTTTAAATGAAAAGGAAGACTATTTAATTGAAGACATACTTCAGCGGAATTTTCAAAGTGGTATTTTAGAGCGTCAGGAGCCGGAGGTAAAATACAATTTTTACGATTTAAGTAATAAGTGGCTCAATCAGGAAAACCCATAATAATGCGTAATCAGACGCCTTTTGAAGAAAAGTTAAATGCCATATCCCATGGCATTGGAGCCGTATTTGGTATCGCAGGGTTGGTGTTGTTAATTGTTTTTAATTCTAATAAAACCCCCTGGAGTTTATTTAGTGTTATTGTTTATGGGCTTTCTATTGTTATATTGTTTTCGGCTTCAACTTTGTATCATGCGGTTCGTCATGAGCAGAATAAATATTACTTCAGAATTATAGATCATATTGGTATTTACTTATTAATAGCAGGCACTTATACACCGGTACTCCTAATTACTTTAAAAGCTAGTTTAGGTTGGTCTTTATTCTGGATTGTTTGGGGTATTGCCGCATTTGGTGTAGTATTAAAAATATTCTTTACAGGTCGTTTCGGGGTATTTTCAACCTTATTATATCTGGTAATGGGGTGGCTTATTGTGTTTGATTTTAATAGTTTAAGTCAAATAATGGCTAGCAATGGTATATTGTTGCTCTTTGCGGGTGGACTTGCTTATACCTTAGGAATAGTATTTTATGCTATAGAACGAATATCCTATAATCATGTTATTTGGCATTTATTTGTGCTAGCTGGTGCCGTATGCCATTTTCTAATGATATTCTTTTATGTAATTTAGAGCTTCAACTTTTACATTATAACTTTCAAGCATGGATAAAATTAAAATGGTTCCTGTTATTATGAGGCAGGATTTTGAAGTTATTGAACGTTTAGCTAATAAAATTTGGATTAGTCATTATACACCAATTATTGGTAAAGATCAGGTTGCTTATATGCTTGAAAAGTTTCAGTCTGTTAAAGCCATGCAAGACCAGATTATGGAAGGGTTCAAATATTATATTATAACATTAAAAGGATCTTCCGTTGGTTATATTGCTCTAAAACCAGAAATTGATACGCTGTTTCTCAGTAAAATTTATGTTTTAGACACTCATAGGGGGAAGGGAATAGGTCGTGATGCTATGGCTTTTGTTGAAAATAAAGCTCATATTTGCAAGTTAAAACAGATTCGTTTAACCGTGAATATTCATAATACGAAGGCTATTAATGTTTATGAAAACATGGGATTTCACAATAATGGACCTATTGTAGCTGATATAGGGAATGGGTTTGTTATGGATGATTATGAGATGATTAAAGTTATTAATTAACTTTTGATGATATCCTTGTACTCTTCAAAGAATGTTTCGAATAAAATCATGTTTTCATTAAAAAATTCCATAACATCGCGCCAAGTATTTTTATTATGAATAGAAACTTTTTGGTCTAAAGGCACATATATTCTAGAAATCTCCTTCTCATTATCCAGAATATATTCTTCTTCATAAATAGCGTCGGGTAAATACTCTTCTAGAAGAATAGTCTTTAAGGCAACTAATTTTTCCCAGTAATTAATTCGGTTTTCTAGGTCGTCTTCTAAGTCGAGTGCGATAAGCGCGTTTTTATTGTCGAAATAAAATTTAAAACTAAGTCCCTTCATTTTAGTATCGTATAAAATCCATTTCCTAGGAAAGGATTTTCCGAAACTGGTCCAAAATTCTTGTCGTAAGCGCCTAGATTCTTCTTTAGAGAACATATATTATTAAATTAAATAGGCTACACAAACACCTAAAATAATAGAAACAAATTTCGATAAATTGAATTTATGCCCATCGCCACTTTCAAATAAAATAGTAGTAGAAATATGGAAGAATATCCCAATAACAAAGGCATTTATTACCTGAGAATAGGTGGTAAGTACTTCAGAAGTATGGGAAATAAAAGTTCCCAGTGGCGTCATCATCGCAAATAAAATTAAAAACACGGCAATTTGTAGTTTCTTGTAACCCGACTGAAATAAAAACATGGTGATTAGAGTTGCAATTGGAATTTTATGAACCAAAACACCATAAACCATATCGTTGTGGTCGTGAATAGCAAATCCTTCTAAAAAGCTATGAATACACAAACTTATAAATAGCATCCAAGGAAAAGCCGTTTCGTTTTTATGGATATGTACGTGACCGTGTTCGGCACCCTTAGAAAAAAGTTCTAAAATAATTTGAAGCATAATACCTCCCATAATATACACCCCTGTGAGTTTCCCTTCTAGATGTTCATACACCTCGGGAAGCAATTCAAAAAGTGTTAAGGCTAATAGGAACGAACCACTAAATGAAAGTAAGAGTTTGGTGTTAATAGACTTTTGTTTTTTAGTGATTGTTGCTAAAATAAAACCTACAACAACAGCTATAATGGGAAAAATAAATTTATTCATTTTGAATTTAAAATACCTATTTGTTTAATATATGCTATTTAAAAATCATGACTAAGCGTTCCGACGTTTTTGGACGAAATTTATTCAGTTTATAATCACCAAAAACGTCTAATAAAAATACTCCAGCTTCTTCAAATAATGCTTCGAAATCTTTTAACGTAAATGCTTTTACACGCTCCTGATAGCTATAAACATCACCATAAGCAGTAAAGTTAATGTCTTTTATAATATAGTCATCTTTTACGTAGCGTTGTAAATGAAACTCAATATTATCAATAGTTTTAACCTCTTTAGGAACCAAATTTTCAATAACGAATTCACTATTCATAAAATCAATAACACCGAATCCAGTTTCATTCAAATCAGCTTTTATAGCTTTAATAGTTCTTAAGTTATCTGCGTCGTCTTCGAAATACCCAAAACTAGTAAACAGATTAAAAACCGCATCGAAAGTTTTACCAAATGGTTTGCACATATCGTGTACATCAAAATGAAGCCTGTGATTTTCAAACTTCTTGGCAAAGGCAATACTGTTTTCGCTTAAATCAGCACCAGTGACATCGTATCCAATTTTATTTAAGTAGCGAGCGTGTCTACCTTTTCCACAAGGTAGGTCTAATATGGTTCCGTGTTCAGGAATGTTTAAATACTGGGTAAGGGTTTCCATAAAATGTTGCGCCTCAACCTCATTTCTATCTTTGTATAATGTGTGATAAAATGGTGTGTCAAACCAAGAGGCGAACCATTTAGTGTTATTTTCAGTCATATATATGTTTGGAGGTTCCCTTATATTGGTTATCCAATATAAGGCCAGGCTTTTGCTATATCTTTTATCTGTATTTTCGGCGTTACACTTGCAAACCCAGATAAAAGGATGCCGCTGCAATCCTTAACCTAATTCAGATTAACTTTAATATTACGGCAAAATTACGCTATTTTTGCATTCTATTAAAGCGAACCCCTTAAGAGAATAGGAAAAAATGCAAGAAAATTTTACCATGGTAGCCAAAACCTTGTTTGGTTTTGAAGATCTTTTAGAAAAAGAATTGTTACAACTAGGTGCACAAAATATTAAAAAAGGGGTGCGAAGTGTCTCATTTGTTGGAGATAAAGGGTTTATGTATAAGTCAAATTTAGCTCTGAGAACGGCCATTAAAATATTAAAGCCTATAAAAACTTTTCGGGTAAATAATGAGCAGGATTTGTATAATAAAATCTATGCGATGGATTGGAGTGCGTATTTAAAACCAACAGGATCTCTGGCTATCGATGCGACCATACATTCCGATTTATTTAAGCATTCCTTATTTATAGCTCAAAAAGTTAAAGATGCCATTGTCGATAAATTTAGAGATACCGATGGTCAGCGACCAAATGTAGATTTAAAATTTCCTGATTTAAAAATTAATGTGCGAATCGATAGAAAAGAATGTACAATTTCGTTAGACTCTTCTGGGGATTCTCTTCATAAACGAGGGTATAAGTTAGCCACCAATATTGCTCCTATTAATGAAGTTCTGGCAGCCGGGCTTATTATGTTATCGGGTTGGGATGGCCAATCTGATTTTATGGATCCTATGTGTGGAAGTGGTACTATGTTAATTGAAGCGGCTATGATTGCCTGCAATATTCCACCAAATTTAATGCGTAAGGAATTTGCCTTTGAGCGTTGGCATGATTGGGATGTCGATTTGTTTGAAAAGATTGAAGAATCCCTGTTAAATAAAACGCGAGATTTTCACCATACTATTACAGGTTATGATAAAGCCCCTAGTGCGGTTACTAAAGCAAAAGAAAATGTAAAAAATGCCCAGTTAGAGGATTTTATTACTATAAAGCATGAAGACTTTTTCAAAACCCAAAAAGGAGGAGAAAACAAATTACATATGGTGTTTAATCCACCTTACGGAGAGCGTTTGAACATCGATATGCAGGAATTCTATAAAAATATAGGAGATACTTTAAAGCAAAATTATGCCAATACCGATGCCTGGTTTATAACCAGTAATTTAGATGCTTTAAAGTATGTAGGTTTACGTCCGTCACGTAAAATTCAACTTTATAATGCGAAGCTGGAATCACGTTTAGTTAAGTATGAAATTTATGCAGGGAGTAAGAAAGCGAAACATATGGAGTAGGAAATATAATTAGTAATGGAATTATTACTTGTCTTCACCCTTAGGTTTGTCAGCTCTTTTATATAATGGTATTCTATAAGAAATGTAATAGCTGTAACCAGCACCTATGCCACTACTATCGTAAGTTTTATAAAAACCAGGAATGAAGACGTTTTCAAAATTTTCAGGGTTGGTTTCTGTGGCTAAGAATTTTAATTGAGCATTTATTCCAAGAAAAAGATTGTTTAAAACTTCAACTTTTAATCCTAGAATCAATTCTGCCCAAACTGCATTTAGTCCCTTATATTCACGTAAGTCATTAGATGTCAGTACCTGCCAGTAAGGAAACTTATTGTAAATGGTATAGCTGTTTAAATTATGACTAAAGGTGCTGGCCCCGATTCGAAATCCGGCAAATATTAAATTATCCATATCCAGCCAGTTGTCATACATATTATAATCAATACCTGCTTTTATATAACTCCCTTTTGTTGTAACATCTAAATAATCGTTAACCGTGTTTTTATCATCAAAACCAAGTTCGGCAGCTATGTAAAGGTCTTCTTTAATTCTATAATCAGCAGCAATTTCAAATCCACTATATTCATCGTCGATGAATGATCGGGTTAATTTAGCTAAATCGACACCTACACGAAGACCGTATTTATGTTTAATGACATTAGAATCATCGAAAGTATTGCTTATACTGTCGTTTTGTGCTTGAACGGAAACAGAAAACAACACTATTAAAATAAGCGAATTAGTGATATATGTTGAAATGCGTTTCAGTTTCATTTTCTACAGATTGGTTATCATTTAAAGGCTGGCGGGCTTTAATCCAGTTATCGTTGTCCGGCTCAATATTTAGAGTCACATTTTCGAAAATAGTTTTGTATCCACAGGCACGTGAAACGTATATTTCACGTCTGCTATAGCTAATACTTATGATATCCTGATTACCTTCTAAGAAATCATCGTCTGGGTTGTCAGGTGTTCCATTATCATTAATTTCCGCATCCTTTATTAGGCGGTATTGCGTCGTGTTAACGTCGGTTTTTAATGGAAGTAATAGTTTGTTCTTGGCTACAAAAGCGTAGCCATCTAATATATTTTCATTATCAACACCGACAATTAATAAGCTAGGAATGCTTTTTAGGTTTTCCTGATTAGAAACATCGTAAGCTTCTATAATTAGTCGGGGAGTGGTAGATTCACTATCTGGACAAATATCATCACTTTCGCAACTTATAATAAAACCTATAAGTAAACTAAGTGAGGCAATGACAGTAATTTTTAAATATTTCATGTTATATTTTTAAATCAGCGGGGCATTCAATTTGATTTATAACAAAACTAACGTTTTTCCAAAAGTACAACATTTTCTACATGAAAAGTTTGTGGAAACATATCGACTGCCTGTGTTTTAATTATTTTGTACTGTGCATCCATTAAAGCTAGATCTCGCGCTTGGGTAGCACTATTACAACTAACATAAACTACTTTTTTTGGTGCAATATTTAAAATTTGTTGTACAACATCTTTATGCATCCCATCGCGTGGAGGGTCGGTAATTATAACATCCGGATTGCCATGCATATTAATAAAATCGGCATTGAATACGTTTTTCATATCACCAACAAAAAATTCTGTATTTGTAATATTGTTTAATTTCGCATTCTCTTTTGCGGCTGTAATAGCATCGGGAACGGCTTCAACACCAATTACCTTTTTAGCTTGTTTAGAAACGAATTGTGCAATGGTACCTGTTCCGGTATATAAATCGTAAACCAGTTCGTTGCCTGTTAAACCGGCAAATTCACGGGTTATTTTATATAATTCGTAAGCTTGATCTGAATTTGTTTGATAAAATGATTTCGCATTAATTTTAAATTTAAGACCTTCCATTTCTTCAAAAATGTGATCTTCTCCTTTATAACAAATTACTTCTTGATCGTAAATAGTATCATTAGCTTTACCATTAATGACATATTGTAAAGAACTAATCTCAGGGAATGTGTTAGCAATATAATCTAACAATAATTCACGTTTCGATTTATCTTCTTTAAAAAACTGAACAAGCACCATAATATCTCCAGTACTGGAAGTACGAATCATCATAGTTCGTAATAGGCCTGTTTGGTTTCTAGTATTAAAAAATTCTAAGTCATTCTCAATGGCAAATTTTTTAACGGTGTTACGAATAGCATTAGAAGGGTCTGCTTGCAGGTAGCATTTTTTTAAGTCGAGAATTTTATCCCACATGCCTGGAATATGAAATCCTAAGGCGTTTTTGTCTCCAAGATCTTCATCAGATTGAATTTCTTCTAAAGTTAACCATCGGCTATCACTAAAAGAGAATTCCATTTTATTTCTGTAAAAATACTGCTCTTTAGATCCCAAAATCGGGGTAACTTCAGGAAGTTCCAAATGCCCAATGCGGGTTAAGTTGTTTGTAACTTCTTTTTGTTTGTAAAATAGTTGATGCTCGTAACCCATATCTTGCCATTTACAACCACCACACACACCGAAATGCTCGCATGCAGGCTCGGTACGTTTATCTGATTTCTTATGAAAAGTAGTAGCCTTACCTTCATAATAAGCTTTACGCTTTTTAAAGGTTTGTACATCTACAATATCTCCAGGTACGGCATTGGGCAGGAAAATTACCTTTCCGTCTGGGGCTTTAGCAATAGTTTTGCCTTTGGCACCAGCATCAATAACCTCTATATTTTCAAAAACTTGTTTTTTCGATTTTCTTCTTGACATGCTGCAAAAGTAATTTCTTTTTCTGTTTTTGTTATGAGCGACTTGTTAATTTTTTCAGTAAATATGTAGAGAACTAAGATTTTTTGAAGCCGTTAATATTTTGTAATTTGCGGCCTCTTAGGGATGATTTCTCTCCCACGCTGAATTTTCGAATTCTTCGAAAGGATAAAGGTACAGTAGGAATGGTTATTTTATCAATTTAAATTTTATTAAAATGGCTGTTTTAGAACAATTAACATCACAGCAAGCAATCGATTTAGAAAACAAGTATGGAGCTCATAATTACCATCCACTACCCGTTGTTTTAACCAAAGGGGAAGGCGTTTACGTTTGGGACGTTGAAGGAAAAAAGTATTACGACTTTTTATCGGCTTATTCTGCCGTAAACCAAGGACATTGCCATCCGAAAATTGTGGGTGCCATGGTAAATCAAGCACAAACATTGTCGTTAACCTCCAGAGCATTTTATAATGATGTGCTAGGGAAATATGAGAAATTCGCATGTGAATATTTTGGTTTCGATAAGTTACTGCCGATGAATACAGGGGCTGAAGCTGTTGAAACGGCTTTAAAGTTATGCCGAAAATGGGCCTATGAAGTTAAGGGGATTGCAGAAAATGAAGCTGAGATTATTGTTTGTGAAAACAATTTTCACGGAAGAACAACAACCATTATTTCTTTTTCAAATGATCCTGTAGCTCGCAAAAATTTCGGACCATACACTAAAGGATTTATTAAAATTGAATACGACAATTTAGTAGCTTTAGAAGAGGCTTTAAAGAATAATTCTAATGTAGCTGGGTTTTTAGTAGAACCAATTCAGGGCGAAGCGGGTGTTTATGTGCCTAGCGAAGGTTATTTAGCGCAGGCAAAGGCACTATGTGAAAAGTACAACGTGTTGTTTATAGCCGATGAAGTACAAACAGGAATTGCGCGTACGGGAAAATTACTCGCTGTAAATCATGAAAATGTAAAACCTGATGTATTAATATTAGGAAAAGCTATTAGTGGCGGTGTGTATCCTGTTTCAGCAGTTTTAGCAGATGATGCTATTATGCAAGTAATAAAACCAGGAAATCATGGCAGTACTTTTGGTGGTAATCCAGTGGCTGCCGCAGTGGCTATTGCAGCTTTAGAAGTGGTACAGGATGAACAATTGGCTGAACGCGCAGAAACCTTGGGTCGTTTATTTAGAATTAAAATTAACGATTATATTGCGACAAGTAGTATTGCTAACTTAGTACGAGGAAAGGGCTTGTTGAACGCTATTGTGATAAATGATTCTGAAGAAAGCGATACAGCTTGGAATATTTGTTTAGCATTACGTGACAATGGTTTGTTAGCAAAACCAACCCATGGCAATATTATTCGTTTTGCTCCACCATTAGTGATGACCGAAGCGCAACTTATGGATTGTGTAAATATTATTATTACGACACTTAAACAGTTCGAAAAATAATTTAAAATATTAATAGAATAAAAAAGCGACCAATAGGTCGCTTTTTTATATTATGCCGATTCCAATGCCTCTTTGTAGGATTCCATGAATTGATCTATTAGATCTTGACGTTGTTCCCAGCCACCTGTGGCTAAATCATATAAGTTCATAAGTAAAAATACGCCGCATATAATTGTCACAACTAAAGCAAAGGTTTTAGCAGTTTTCATAGCTTTTAGATTACCTTCATAAGCTTCTGGATGTAATTCAGCGTCCTTTATTTTTTTATTCGCCATATAAAATGCTGGCCCAGAGAATAGAATTCCGAGACCACCAAAGCAGCAGCAGAGTAGCCCTAAAATGGTTAAAATATAAATAACCGTTGTGTTGAGATTTTTTTTCATGATGGATTAAGTTAGTATAGTTTTTTAATTAAAAAGCTAATTACAATAATACTTATAGAAGTGATAGCTAAAAAATTAATTAGTTTTTGTGAGTATTTAAATTTTACGAAGAAAGATAATAATATAGTACTAAATAAAGGTATTAAGGTGTATATGGCAGGATACATAAAAAAGGCTTCTATAAATTCTCCCTTAAGTAATAGCGAAAATGCACGTTGAAATCCACAGCCCATACACTCAAACCCAAAAAACTTTTTGTTTAAACAGGGAATCATCAAATCATCTATATTCGTCATAAAATTTGCTTCATTAATTTCAAATTTATATAATTTATGAGGAAAGGTCTAATAGGAATGCGATTAATTTGTGGTGAAAGTCGGAATTTAAGTTATAATTCGATTAGTTTTGTAGCCTAAAAATTAAATGCAATGAAATATCTTAATTATATTCTTATATTAATTGGAGCAATTGTAGCGGTTTATGCTAAAGCGGAGGCAGACCAAAACCAGTTTATATTAATTTTAGGTATCGTATTACTTATGATTGGTGTTTATAGAATATCTAAAAAAGTACCAAGTAGAACTAAAGAAGAAGAAAATCAAGATATCGATAACGTATAATTTATGAATTTCACAATAGGTGATAAGGTATATGTGCTAGATGAAGCTATTTCAGGGGTTGTAACTAAAGTAGTTAAGGATACGGTTTCTATTGAAACAGAAGATGGTTTTGTACTTGACTTTAACTCTTCTGAATTGGTTAAATCATCATCGCAAAATAGTTTGAAAAAGGAGTTTCTTTCCATTCCTAGTGCGCTCAATGTGATATCAGAAAAAGAAGAATCTATTCGTCGTAGGCAAAATAAGAAACGTGCCAAAGAGCGTTACGAACCTACTATGGAAGTCGATTTACATATTCACCAATTGGTTAAATCTTCCAGAGGGATGTCTAATTATGATATGTTAACCCTGCAACTAGATACAGCACGCAGACAGTTGGAATATGCCATGTCTAAACGCATTCAAAAAGTGGTGTTCATTCATGGAGTTGGAGAGGGTGTACTAAAGGTAGAATTGGAGTATCTATTTGGTAGATATAATAATGTTAAATATTATGATGCCAATTATCAAAAGTACGGTCTTGGTGCTACCGAAGTATATATCTATCAGAATGCAGAAAGAATTTAATTAAATGCCGGCGTTTCTTTTCTAAAGTTGTTTAGGCGACTATCTTTCAGAAGCCCAAAATTGAACTCATCTAAAGAAATAATATCTAAATCGAAATCAAATATCGTTAACGTAATTAAATAGGTTTGATTAATAGTGTGTTCTCTATAAGCCGTAGCATTAACTACCGTAAAAACAGTCGGATTTAAGTAGTCTGGACCTACTTCTGGGTCAGAAATATCATTGGCAGGATTTTGGTCTTGAGACTCGTTTTCTTCATCTCTGGTATTTACACCATCGCCATCATCATCGGTGTCTAAATAATCAGGAATACCATCACCATCAGTATCTTGTGCATCATCTAATACGCCATCTTTGTTAGGATCTGGTTTTTCGTCTATAGTGCGTATGTTATCGCCATCATCATCAAAATCTAGGTAATTAGGAATGCCATCACCATCAGTATCATCATCATCTAAATTTCCGTTCCCATTTATATCTTCTAATTCGGCTGGAATACCATCGTTGTCATCTTCCGCTAAAACTGTGCTAATTTCAACTTTACCACTTGTGCTTTCGTAGTCGTCTTTTATTTTTAATTCAGCATTAGGTACGTCGTTACAAAAAATGCTGGAAGGTAACGAGGTATTGAAATAGGTTCTGTAATTAAATGGGTTTGAATTGCTTAAGTTAAAGGTTTCTAAATATGTATTATCTTCACCAACTTGTAAAATGTCTTCTAATTTTACCCCTGATATTTTAACGGATAAAGTTTCAGAAGGATTATCTTTTGCTTTCGAAAAAACCAAATCATTTATACCACAAACTTGAAAGGTATCATCGAAATCGAATTCAACAGTTAAGATATCCCCATCATCACATGATAAATTGAAAATTAATGTAGCAGCAATAAAAAAGTAAAATATTTTACGCATGGTAATTATTGATTTTAGGGCAAAAATAATGGAATTGTTATTTATAACGTAGCTTATTGATAATAATTTTATTCTGACTAATTTTGTAGTAGAAAATAATTTTATGAAACAGGTATATTTTGATAATGCAGCTACTACGCCGGTAAGAGAAGAGGTAATCGATAAAATGCATAACGTGTTGAAGAATAACTTTGGAAATCCTTCATCTTCATATAGTTTAGGTCGATCTTCTAAATCACTTGTCGAAAAATCAAGGAAAGCTATTGCTTCATGGTTTAATGTATCTGAAGGCGAAATTATATTTACTTCGGGAGGCACCGAATCGGATAATTTAATATTAAGAAGTGCTGTTAGAGACTTAAAAGTTGAACGTATAATTACCTCTAAAATTGAACATCATGCGGTTTTAGAAAGTTTAGAAGCTCTTAAAGTTGAATATAATATTTCTGTTGAATATGTGCAGTTAGATGCTAATGGCGTTGTAAACCTGATGCATTTAAAAGAATTGTTAGATTCTGAGCAAAAAACCTTGGTTAGTTTAATGTATGTCAATAATGAAATTGGCAATTTATTAGATTTAAAATCTGTAGCCAATATATGCCAGGAACATAATGCTTTATTTCATACCGATGCCGTTCAGGCTATTGGTCATTACAATATTGATTTACAAGAAATTCCTATTGATTTCCTGGCTGCTTCGGCCCATAAATTTCACGGACCTAAAGGAGTTGGTTTTGCTTTTATAAGAAAGAATTCAGGCTTGAAACCAATAATTATTGGAGGTCAACAGGAGCGTGGGCTTCGAGCAGGAACCGAGAGTGTTCATAATATTGTTGGGTTAGAGACCGCACTAAATCTTGCTTATAAGAACCTCTCTGAAGAATCTGTCTACATAACAGCCTTAAAGGATTATTTTATAAAATCTATAACACGTGAAATTCCTGGTGTGACATTTAATGGTACTTCGGCTGATTTGAATTCCAGTATATATACCATCGTAAATATTTGTTTACCTATGGCGGCAGATAAGGCCGGAATGATTTTGTTTCAATTAGACTTAAAAGGAATTGCCTGCTCAAGAGGGAGTGCTTGCCAAAGTGGAAGCACAAAATCATCACATGTACTTACAGAAATATTATCTAGTGAGGACCTCTTAAAACCATCCTTACGATTTTCATTTAGTATTTATAATACTAAAGAAGAGGTCGATTATGTAATCGAGGTTTTAAAAGGGGGATTTTAATATTTTACAACTTTATGAGTAACAAAAGCGTTCGTTTTGTTATCGGTAATATGCAATAAATAGGTGCCTGAAGCTAAGTTTTTAAGATTTATTTCTTTATGGTTAGTTTGTTTAATCTTTCTGCCAATACTATTATAAAGAGTGGATGTAATATCTGCTTTACTATTTAAATAAATGATAGAATGAGTAGGATTAGGATGTATTTTAATGTTATTTAAAGTGAGATTGTTCAATGAAAGTGTAGCACTATCACCTCCAGTGATTCCTGAAAAACTTACTGGTGAAATAAAATTATAAGATAAACTATTATTTACAGCATCAATGGTTGATGTATAATTAGTCCAAATATCAGATTCATTTTTTAGTTGCAATTCTAAATTATTCTCCGAAATACCATTCAATTCGAAATCTTCATAAAATAGAGTAATAATACCTTGAAAATTATCTATTGGATTTTGAGTTGTTATTACTCTGCTTATACTGTTGCTATTTATAGGTGTAGATGTTGTTGAAATTGCATTTTCAGAAGTAATTAAGTAATCTGTACTTGGAGTGAGTGTAAGACCGTTTACATAAAAATTGGTATTACTAATTAACTGGATATCTTCACCATTTTTTAAAACAAAATCTTGAGAAAACCCGATAGTGGTAAATAATAATACGAAGCTAACATATAGTTTGGTAATAAGTTTCATAAGGTAATTTTAAATTAATTAGTGTCTGAATGCTATTTTTTTGACTATCCAAATGTATGTTAAAAAAAAATAAAAAAAAATAAAATCATGCATTTTATCTGTATTTTTTGCATTTAATCGATAATTGTATATATTTGACGCTGTGAATTGTTAAAAATATCTAAAAACATGAAAAAATTAATTTTCCCTTTCCTTTTATTAGTGAGCCTATTATTAGCAAAAAATGTTGAGGCTCAAGTAGGTATCGGTACTACCTCTCCAGATGTTTCCTCTATTTTGGATGTATCTTCCACAACACAAGGTATTCTAACCCCTAGAATGACTTCAACTCAAAGAAGTGGTATATCCAGTCCGGCAGATGGTCTTTTAGTGTACGATACCGATATAAAAGCATTTTATCATTATAATGGTGGTAACTGGGTAAAACTTATTGGTGAAAATTCATTAAATGATTATACGGGATGGGCTGACTATACAGATGGTGTTTATACCTCTAGCAATCCATTTACGTTAACAGCTAATAATAAAGTGACTTTACCAAATGCCGCAAATACCGTAAGAGATAGCCAAAAACCAATAGATATAACTGAATTTTATGATGCCACTAATTCTGTAATTACAGGTAGAAATGGTGATGGAATAAATGTAGTTATAGAATTTAAAATAAGGCCAACCGTTAATCAGACTACTAAAATAACTGTTGCTATAGATATTGGTGGAGCTGTTGGAGAAATATATAAAAGAGATTTCATAACCTCAAAAGGTTTGAATGTAGAGCATTATTATGTCAGTTCATTTGACGCTTATACACTAGATACTTGGGAAACCAATGGAGGAATGGTTAAAATAGTTTCCGACTATTCTGCTGAAATTTATGATATCAGGTATATAATCACTCGCACACATAAAGCTAGGTAATTTAAACATTTAGAGTTGTATAACATGTGATTTTAGATAGATATCAATGTGCATATGTTTAAGTGTTATTTAATCAAGAATAAGTAATATTCTTGTATTTAATCCATTAGCTATCCCTAATTGATTGGCTGCATTTGTTCTAATATATCGATAATTAAGACTCAGCATCATTTGATTTGTTAACCACCAATTAAGGCCAGCTGAATAAATATTCATATTACCGGCCTTAATATCATTACTGTTTAAATTATAATTAGAATAGCGTAAGGCAAACTCTACAGCTCCCCAACCACCATGGGTTACCATGTTAGAAATTTCTATAGGGTTTACTGTTCCATTCCTGTAATTATAACTTCTGTGTTCTCCAGTAAGTACCCAGGAGCCTGTGATTTGAAACGAATTGAAGCTGTAATTATAATCGCTTGTTGCGTTTACATAATTCCAATTGTATTCTGAAAAGAACCAAAAGGGCCCTCGTAAAAAACTAATTTCGGGGGCTAACAAATTTACGAAGTCTCTTTTTATTAGTCCTGTTTCTAAAAAAGGTATTGATTTTTGAAACTCAGGTTTTATTCTGTAGTTTATGTCTTGTCCTCCCAAACCAAACCTATTACCTAAACCAATATGAACTAAGGTACTATACTGGGTTTTATCATAAACTACACCGGTGAGTCTTGAAATGAAGGCCGTTTCATTTTCACTAAAATTTCCCGAATTTTCAAACCAAGAGTTATAGGCTCCAATAATCCATGACATTTTATTTCCTAACATGTTTCCACTTAACTGTACACCAATATTTCGTGAATTTAAAAAGGCATCTGAAACACGTTCCTGCATAGGTACAAATAAAGAAGAAGGAATGCGTCCAAAAGAAATAGGTTCTTTTTGTTTTCCAATACTTAAGGTGTATTTATCAAACAAAGGTATATCTAGACGATAATCAAATAGAATAAAATTTTTCAAATTTCCAGATTCAAAATTTTTATCATAGGCATTTGATGCGATAAAAAAAGTATAGCTCCAAGGGGTTTTAAATGTTTTTATTTTACCTAGCAATCCTAGTCTAAACCCACGGACAGTTCCTCCAGCGTTTGAATTTAGATTACCTATTTGGTCTTTACTTGAATTATTTTGAGACAACCAGTATAATCGATCTAAACCTAAAGCCGAAAAAAACAAGGTGCTAAAATATTTCGTATCCAAATAGTTCCATTTTTTAGAGTTCGAATACGATAAGGGTAGTGATACTGGAGGAGGTTGGTAAGCAAGCCATTTTATTGTTTCAGAGGGCGTTTTATCGTTAGTTGTGCCGTAGTCTTTATTTAGGCGGTTTCTATGAATAATACCACCTTCAATAGCAAAAATCGTATTCGATTCGAATGATATTAATACTCTAAAGTTTTTTCTAGGATCCTGTTTTAATATAACAAACCTTGGGCTTTCATTAATTACTAAATGACCTAAAAGATATCCGCCTCTCGCGTCTAACATATAAGTATCTTTTAAGTTTAAACGTTCTCGAGAAACCAGTTTAACGATATTATCTTTTATAAAAATAGAAGCTTCAACATAAGTGGTGTCAGAAGTATTTGAAATAATTCTAACATTATTAATAATTAAATTATTAGGATCTATTTTTTGTGCAAAAATAGAGTAGTGGTAAAATAAAAATAAGATTAATGTCGCGTGAATAGAGATTTTCATACCTTAAATTTAAACAAATATTGTAAAGAATAACGAGGTTATCTACTTTAAATATAAGGGTTTTATTAGATATGATTAAAATTTCATTGTAGTTCTTAGGTTAAAAACACGCGGGGTTAAATAGTTTGGTATAGCATATTGCCTTTTAGTATATACATCGCGCACCCAGGTGTTGGTAATGGAATTTTGAACATCGAACATATTGTACAATTCAAATCCTAAAGAAAGATATTTAAAAGGTTTTCTCCAGCCATGATTGTAAATTTTATTATCGCCTACCAAAACTAGCTGCAAACCTAAATCAGCTCGTTTATAATCTGGGAGTCTGTTTTGATACTCATAAGAATCGGCATAACTGGGAGAGCCTCCAGGTAAGCCTGTATTGTAAACCAAATTCAAATACACTTTTAAGTTGGGTACGTTAGGAATGTAATCTTGAAATAATGCCGCAAATTTTAAACGTTGGTCAGTTGGGCGTGCAATATAACCTCGGTTATCAATATTTTCTTCAGTTTTAAGATAACCAAAACTAAACCATGATTCTGTACCGGGCACAAATTCTCCATTCAATCTCATATCTAAGCCATATGCATAGGCTTTGGCATTATTAGACGCACGGTATCTAATTCGAACATTCTCGAGAGTATAAGTGTTAACATGACTCAGCTTTTTATAGTAAACTTCAGATGTTAACTTAAATGGTCGGTCCCACATTTTAAAACTGTAGTCATTTCCCAATACAACATGAAACGATTTTTGAGCTTTCACATCCGGTTGAATCGTGCCTGTTTCGTCTCTAAGTTCTCTGTAAAAAGGAGGTTGGTAGTATAGACCTGATGCTATTCTGAAAAGCATATCTTTTTCCCATTCCGGTTTTATAGCGAATTGAGCTCTTGGGCTAAAAACAGTCTGATTTGTAGAAGATATGTTTTGACCATCTGCCGTCCAGTTATGAACTCTTACACCTGCATTATACCAAACATCACTAGAACCAATAGAAGCACGTTTGCTCCATTGGGCATAAGCTTGAATACGATTTATTTGTGTGTTGTTCAATGTTCTTACATTTCGAAAAGGTTCAATAGGTCCACTATAAGGTATATAAGGTTGCTCATTTATAGGGGTAAATTTTGGCGGTCTAATGGAGAAGCCTGCCGAGTCAATAACTTCCCATTCTATTAATCGATCTCGAATATCTTCATGGGTGTATTTTATGGCCCATTCTATGTGGTTGTCGTTAATTCTAAAATCACCTGTATGCTCAATGTTAGTAATTAAAGCATCTAAATCATTTCGTCCATGATTTAACTGGCTTCCTACACCTTCACTAAATTCTACTTCTCCTAGATTTTCATCACCAATGTTTGAATTAACATCTCCTAATCGGTATTGGGCAAGAATATCGAAATATTCTTCTTCAGTGGTATGATACGTAGAAGCGGTTAGTTTTAAAGTTAAGTCATCACTTGCAAAATAGGTTCCTTTAAAAGCACCGAATAATGTTTGATATCGGTCTTTTTCTTGACCTTCATAAAAAATGAGTAATGCGATAGGATCACTTAAAGTTCCGAAGTTCGTTTGTCGGGTAATAGGTTGGTAGTCATATTTGTTCAGTGACGCATTGCCTAAAAAGCTTAAATGAAATTTACTAGAAAATTTATAAGTAAAATATCCCTGTATATCCGCAAAAGCAGGTTTGAAATTAGTTTCGGTTTCTTTAGCTTTAACCAGTAAGCTATTGTCTCTATAGCGCATTCCTATAATACCTGAAAATTTAGAATCTTTACTAATTCCTTCTACAGAAACACTTGCGCCTAGAAGACTCAAGTCGGCATTGGTTTCAAATTGATAAGGTGTCCGGTAGGTTATATCTAAAACCGATGATAATTTATCACCGTACTTAGCCTGAAACCCCCCAGCTGAGAAATCGACGTTCTGTACTAGATTGGTGTTTACAAAACTCAGTCCCTCTTGCTGACCACTGCGAACAAGAAAAGGGCGATAAACTTCAATCCCATTCACATACACCAGGTTTTCATCGTAATTACCTCCACGAACAGAATATTGGGTACTAAGTTCATTGTTGTTACTGACACCAGGAAGTGTTAAAAGTAAATTTTCAACACCGGCATTGGCTCCCGGAATTTTTCTTATGGCCTCAGGTTCTAAAGAAATAATGCCTTCAACCTCTTTCTGTTTAGATGATTTTATGGTTACTGTGGCAATCTGCTCTATTGTGGTACTCATTACAGGGTTAAATTCAAAACTTTCTCCATTTTTTAAGTTGAATACACTAATAATGCGTTTGTGAGAAATATGTGTGAATTCTACAGATATATCTTGATTAGCCGGGATGTTTAATGAATAAAATCCATTGCTATTAGTTATGGTTCCATTATTATTAGCTTTAATGTTAACATTGGAAATGGGAGTGTTTAATTCATCTAAAATAATGCCCTTTATAGTAGCGGTTTGACAAAAACTAAAATATGATGTGCCAATTAGAGCTATGATAAGAGCTAAATATTTTGCTTTCAAAAGAATAAATTTATTTTCGATAGAACTCAGATTCAAATGTAGTACTATTTCCCACATTATCAGTAACAATTACTTTTAAATTATTTTTTACGTCTGTAACGATTCCATCATGAAAGTCATGTGTTAGCGTGTTTGTTTTGTAATCATATTCCATTAAAATCCATTTGCCATTTACGGTTGCACGATAGTTTGAAATACCAGAATCTTTGTCATCAATTTTCAACTTTAAATACCTGTAATTACTTATCCACTGTCCGTTTTTAAAATTACGGAATTTTATAGTTGGAGGTGTCGAGTCGACTGAAAGAGCATAGGTTCCCAATGTTTTTGTATTTGTGGAAATCATATTTCCTTTAATTTTAGATCCAGAATATACCGGATAGTTTTTTTTGTATCCCACTAATCGTGAAATAAACAATTTACTTTTGTCTTTATCTAGATACTTACTAATATCGAAGGTTATGGTAAAATTACGTTTAGTAGGTAAAACGTCATCATGTAACTTAAGCGTATCGTTATAAACTTCAAAATCAATATAAAAATCTTCATAAAAAGTATTTCTATAAAAATCAACAGAAACATTTCCGGCTTTTAAATTTGTGGGCTGATTGGCTAAGATATGATATGGAGTGGTTTTTTCTTCATAAGGAATGTTTAACTCACTATGTTTTCCTTCTATATTAATTGTTATTGTCGTTTCGTTATCTTTGTAATCTTTAACTTTAATTTTATATACAGAATTGGTGCTGTCCTGAATATTTAAAAAACCATCATTTATAGCTAATTTGTATAAACTAAGATCGTTATTTATTTTAAATAATTTTTGAATTCGTTTTTTAGATTGGGTGTAATGTCCATAATCAATAAGTTGATTGATGTGAGATGATTCGTCGAAGGAGAATTTTTTGAAATCAATTTCAAAATTCTGAGTGCCGTTAAAAAAAGTTTGAATGTTGTCTACACCATTTGAATTTGGAGCATAATCTTGACGGTCGTTAGCTTCAATACCGAATCCTATGTCTCCAATGGCTTGAATACTTTCTGTGGTGTAATCACCATTTTGTAAAGGAATTAATCTTATTTGCTGTCTACTATTGGAATTATTAACAAATGAACTGTCATTTAAAGCATAGGCATAAATAGATTTAATGTGAGGTTTAGTCGTGTCTTTAGCATCAATTCCAAAAAGCATGGGGTTCATGGGGTGCTGATTTTGATCCCGAATTTCAAAATGTAGATGCGGACCTGCAGAGCCACCAGTATTTCCACTGTAAGCAATAAGTTCGTTTTTATTTACTGGTAATTCTTCAGCTCTTGGAAATAGTTCAATCTCAAAACTTTCGGCTGCATACTGACGTTTCTTTACATAAGCTTCAATCTCAGGTGAAAATTTTTGTAAATGAGCATAAACGGTAGTATATCCGTTTGGGTGCTCAATATAAAGAGCTTTGCCGTACCCATAATGAGATACTTTAATGCGACTAACAAAACCATTTGCAGAGGCATTAACTTTTAAGCCTTCACGTTGTTGGGTCTTTATGTCTAAACCAGAATGAAAATGGTTCGAACGTAATTCGGCAAATGTTCCGGCTAATACGGGAGTAATTTCTAATGGAAAGCTAAAATAATCCTGAGGTAAATTATTTTGAGCTTTGCAAAAAATAGTGGTAGTAAGTAAAAAAAATAGGGCTCTTTTCATAACTAAGTAGTTGCGGCTAAAATATTAATTAGTAATCACAATCCCAAGATTAAAGCAAAATTCGAGCCATTTCGTTGATTTTTAGCAATAAGCGATACAATAAAATTTTATGAAAAAACAATTGTTATTTCAGGGTGGGTATGTTAACTTTGTGAGATAAGTATTGAAATTTGCAAATGAGTAATATTGAAGACATTGTAGATTCTTTAGAAAACAAAATTAGCAAACTGTTACGCAAATTAGAACTTTTAAAAATTGCTAATTTAAAATTGAATGAAGAATTGGAAGCTTCAAAGCAAGAAATTCTAAGCCAAAAGAAGCACATTGCAAATTGGGAAGAAAAGTATGAAGCTCTAAAAATTGCGAATTCAATGCTTGGTAGTAACGATAATAAAAGAGAAGCAAAGCTTAAAATAAACGCATTAATTAGAGATATTGATCATTGTATAACACAGTTATCTGATTAGTGTAAACAGAAGTAAATGTCAGAAAAGCTTAAAATAAAGCTATCTATAGCTAATCGCGTGTATCCATTAACTATTGATCCGAGTCAAGAGGAGGGGTTACGTAAAGCAGCGAAGAATATAGATGTAATGATTAGGCAATTTGAACAGAGCTATTCTGTTAGAGATAAGCAAGATGTACTAGCCATGTGTGCCTTACAATTTGCAGCACAAGTGGAACAGAAATCTATAGATAAAGCGAACGTTAATGAGCATGTAGAAGATAAATTAAAGGCTCTGGATAAATTATTAACATCGCATTTGGTCTCTTAAAACGTTCTTTAAAATAAATAAAGTTACTGCCTACATTGGTTATTTTTTTTGATAAACTCAACGTTAATTCTTTAAAAAGGGTGAGTTTAAATTGTAAAAGCACGCTGCCTTGAGCAGATCCTTGATCAGTTTGTTAGCCCTAAACTTGTTTTTAAGGAGTTTATACAAAACTTTATGCTGGTGTAGGCTTTTTTATATATAAATATTAACTAAATTTAATAATGGATAACTCAATTATATTAATTGCAGGAGGTGTAATTTTAGGAGTAGTAATAGGGATTATAATCGCGAAAACCCTGGAAAAACAAAATGCTTCTAAACTATTAAAAGAAGCTAAAAAGAATGCGACATTAATACTTAAAGAAGCCAGAAGCGAAGGCGAATCGATAAAAAAAGATAAAATACTTCAGGCTAAGGAGAAGTTTATAGAACTCAAGTCTGAACATGAAAAAGTAATCTTATCACGTGATAAGAAAATGGCAGAGGCCGAGAAACGTACAAGAGATAAAGAATCTCAGGTATCAAACGAATTGTCAAAATCTAAAAAATTAAACGAGAATTTAGAGATTAAAATTAAGGACTATAATCACCGTTTAGATGTATTAGAGAAGAAACAAGAAGAGATAGATAAACTTCACAAAAACCAAGTACAACAATTAGAAATTATTTCTAGTTTATCGGCGGAAGAAGCTAAAGAACAGTTAGTTGAATCGCTTAAAGGTGAGGCTAAAAATGATGCTATGGCATTCATTCAGAGCTCTTTGGAAGAAGCGAAATTAACAGCCGAGCAGGAGGCTAAGAGAATTATCATTAATACGATTCAACGTATTGGAACGGAAGAAGCGGTTGATAACTGTGTATCTGTATTTAACATAGAATCCGATGATGTAAAAGGTCGTATTATTGGACGTGAAGGCCGAAACATACGTGCTATTGAAGCGGCTACTGGTGTTGAAATTATTGTAGATGATACCCCTGAAGCTATTATCCTATCATGTTTCGATTCTGTAAGGAGAGAAATTGCTCGTTTATCATTACATAAATTAGTAACCGATGGTAGAATTCACCCTGCTAGAATTGAAGAAGTGGTTCAAAAAACACAGAAGCAAATAGAGCAGGAGATTATTGAAGTAGGTAAACGTACCGTTATCGATTTAGGAATTCATAATTTACATCCAGAGCTTATTAAGATGGTTGGTAGAATGAAGTACCGCTCATCTTACGGACAAAACTTATTACAGCACTCGCGTGAAGTAGCAAAACTTTGTGGTGTGATGGCTGCGGAATTAGGATTGAATCCGAAATTAGCGAAGCGTGCTGGGTTACTACACGATATTGGAAAAGTGCCGGATGCCGAAGTAGATATTGAAACACCACACGCTATTTTAGGTATGCAATGGGCTGAGAAATATGGGGAAAAGGACGAGGTATGTAATGCCATTGGAGCTCACCATGATGAAATAGAAATGAAATCATTATTAGCACCAATAATTCAGGTTTGTGATGCTATTTCAGGAGCACGCCCAGGAGCTAGACGCCAGGTACTAGATAGTTATATCCAACGTTTGAAAGATCTTGAAGATATCGCCTTTGGATTTACTGGTGTTAAAAAGGCCTACGCGATTCAAGCAGGTAGAGAGTTGCGAGTAATTGTGGAAAGTGAAAAAGTTGATGATGACAAAGCAGCAGATTTATCATTTAGCATTTCTCAAAAAGTACAAACTGATATGACCTACCCAGGTCAGGTTAAAGTTACTGTAATTAGAGAAACAAGAGCTGTAAACATAGCTAAGTAAACAACTTAATATATTAATAAAAAATCCAGCTTATTAGCTGGATTTTTTTTGAGCTTATTTTCTTGGGTGATATTTTTCAACCACATCTGTGAGGTGCTTTTTGTCTAAATGCACATAGATTTCGGTAGTTGTAATACTTTCATGCCCGAGCATAAGTTGTATTGATCTTAAATCGGCTTGATTTTGTAATAGATGCGTAGCAAATGAATGTCTAAAAGTATGCGGGGAAATGTTCTTGTTTAACCTAATAGATGCAGCTAATTGCTTTATAATAGTGAAAATCATTGCTCTGGTTAATTGTTTTCCACGACGATTTAAAAACAAAGTATCTTCATGTCCGGGTTGAATAGTTAGGTGGTTTCTAATTTCATTTATGTAAATGTTAATGTACTTTTGCGTAACACTTACAATGGGTACAAAGCGCTGTTTATTCCCTTTTCCATCGACCTTAATAAAACCTTCTTCGAAAAATAAATCCGACAATTTTAAATTAATTAATTCACTTACGCGTAGACCACAACCATAAAGCGTTTCCAGCATAGCTCGGTTACGTTCACCTTCGGGTTTACTTAAATCTATGGCGCCAATAAGTTGATCAATTTCTTCTTCGGATAGCGTATCGGGTAATTTCCGCCCAATTTTAGGAGATTCGATTAAATCTAAAGGATTTGTTTGTCTGTAGTCCTCAAAAACTAAATAATTAAAGAAACTTCGCAAACCGGAAATGAGTCTTGATTGCGATCTTGCGTTGACTTTTTTGGCAGTGTCATAGATAAATTGCTGTATACTTTCATTAGAAATATCGACAGGTGATATGGCATCGTTATGAGCTTCTAAATACTTAATAAGTTTTTTAATATCTAACGAATAATTGGCGATAGAATTATCGGATAAACCGCGTTCAATCCTGAGGTAATTTTGGTAATCTTTTAAAGCGTTTTCCCATTTCATATAGGTAAAAGTAATGAAATTTAAGAATAAGATTCTCCTAATAAATATTTAATAGATAGCATAAGTTATTGTATAAATGACTCACTATATTTTGTTAAAATAATATTCAACTTTAAAATTATAAATGAATTAATTAGTTGTACCTTTAAATAAACCAATTAACTATTAATATGAAAAAACTATTATTCTTTACTGCTATTGCGGCATTGACTTTTACAGGGGTAAGAGCTCAGTCCGACAAAGGTGATTTTACAATTGCGCCACAGATAGGTTTGAATTTATCAAACTACACCAGTTCTGAAGATTTAAGTAATAAAGTAAGGACAGCATTTAACGCAGGTGTTATTGTGGAGTACTATTTCAATGATCGCTGGAGCTTAAGATCTGGATTACTTTATGATTCTAAAGGAACTAAAATTACGCAAGATGGAGATGACTATGTTGAGAAGTTAAACTATATTTCATTACCGGTAAATGCTAATTGGCATTTTGGACGAAACAGAAATTGGTTTTTAAATTTCGGCCCAAATCTAAATTTTTTAGCTAGTGCCAAAGCCGATTACTTAGGGGAGGAATTTGATTTTAAAGATGACTTAGATAGCACTTTTGATATTGGTTTAAATATAGGTATTGGATACAAATTTGTGATTTCAGATAATACTGAATTGTACATTCAATATCAAGGCTATGGTGGATTTATAAGTATCATTGATACAGATTTTACTTTGTTAAATTCTACTTCAGCAATAAATTTAGGTCTTGTATTTGAGTTGTAGTAAAATAAGTCATTTATAAATTAAAAAAACCGATGTAATATTACTTCGGTTTTTTTATGCCCTTTTTTAATATATTTATGGCATGAAAAAACTAATCATCATAAACGGCCCTAATTTAAATTTATTAGGAAGGCGTGAACCAGAGATATATGGTAGTTTAACTTTTGAAGATTACTTAGACGGTTTAAAGAAGAAATTTAAAAATGTAGAACTTAAATATTATCAGTCTAATGTAGAAGGCGAACTCATAAATAAAATACATGAAGTAGGGTTTAGTTATGACGGTATTATTTTAAATGCTGGAGCCTATACGCATACCTCAATAGGGTTAGGTGATGCGATTAAGGGAATTGAAACCCCGGTGGTAGAGGTTCATATTTCAAATACTTTTGGTCGAGAAGCATTTAGACATCAGTCGTATATTTCGCCTAATGCCAGAGGAGTTATTTTAGGCTTTGGTATGAAAAGTTATGATTTGGCGATTCAGAGTTTTCTATAAAGATCAAAACTACTGGTAACTTTCAATATAATAGTTTAATTTCTTTAAAAGAGATTATAAAAACAAAGGCGATTCATACAATGAATCGCCTTTGTTTTTTATAAAGAAAACTTATTTTCTTATATGTGGATACATTCATCGTAAGCATCGGCTACAGCTTCCATAATAGCTTCACTCATGGTAGGGTGTGGATGAACTGCTTTTAATACTTCGTGTCCTGTAGTCTCTAGTTTTCTGGCAACTACCGCTTCAGCAATCATATCGGTTACACCGGCCCCAATCATATGACAACCTAACCATTCACCATATTTAGCATCGAAAATTACTTTTACGAAACCATCTTTATTTCCTCCGGCACTAGCCTTACCAGACGCCGAGAATGGGAATTTACCAATTTTAATATCTAAACCTTTTTCTTTTGCTTGTTTCTCTGTTAATCCAACGCTAGCAATTTCAGGAGTAGCATATGTACAACCTGGTATATTGCCATAATCTAAAGGTTCTACATGTTGTCCTGCTAATTTTTCTACACAAATAATACCTTCAGCAGAAGCAACATGTGCTAAAGCTTGCCCAGGTGTAACATCACCAATTGCATAATAACCAGGGATATTTGTTTGGTAGAAATTGTTTACTAAAATTTTATCTCTATCTACAACGATACCTACATCTTCAAGACCTATATTTTCGATGTTTGTCTTAATACCTACGGCACTTAAAATGATATCAGCTTCTAAAATTTCTTCACCTTTTTTTGTTTTTACCGTGGCTTTTACACCATCGCCAGAAGTGTCAACTTTAGTTACTTCGGCCGATGTCATTATCTTTATACCATTCTTTTTGAAAGAACGTTCTAGTTGTTTAGAAACATCTTCGTCTTCAACAGGAACTATATTTGGTAAATATTCAACAACGGTAACTTCAGTACCCATAGAATTATAAAAGTATGCAAACTCAACGCCAATAGCACCAGAACCAACAACAATCATCTTTTTAGGTTGTTTTGGTAAAGACATAGCTTCTCTGTACCCAATTACTTTTTTACCGTCTTGAGGTAAGCTTGGTAATTCACGTGATCGCGCTCCAGTTGCAATAATAATGTTATCTGCACTATACTCGGTTCCATCAACGTCAACTTTTTTACCAGGTTTCAGTTTACCGTACCCATTAATAACGTCAATTTTGTTCTTTTTCATTAAGAATTGAACACCTTTACTCATGCCTTCAGCAACACCACGACTACGTTTTACAACGGCTTCAAAATCGTGTTCGGCCTCCTGAACTTTAAGACCGTAATCTTCTGCGTGTTTAAGATATTCAAATACTTGAGCAGATTTTAATAATGCTTTTGTAGGGATACAACCCCAGTTTAAACATACACCACCAAGATTTTCTTTTTCAACAATAGCAGTTTTAAAACCTAATTGTGACGCTCTGATTGCCGTTACATAACCTCCAGGCCCACTTCCAAGAACAATAATATCGTATTTACTCATGAGAATTTTTTAATCGTTATTTCAAGCCACGAATTTACGAAACCTTATTCGAATAAAGAATTTACAGTCTTAGAAATTTATAACTTTTATTACCTTTGTTTTAACACATACTTTATGAATATATCTAGGACTAGTTACCCGAGAGTCGTTATTATAGGTGGAGGATTTGCCGGTATTTCATTGGCAAAAAAGCTATCGAAACAGGAAGTACAGGTGGTATTACTCGATAAGAATAATTATCATACCTTTCAACCTTTATTATATCAGGTTTCCACCGGTGGTTTAGAGCCTGATTCTATTGCTTACCCTATTAGAAAAATTCTTAAAGATTTCCCTAATTTTCATTTTCGTTTGGCAGACGTAACCAAAATAGAACCTGCAAGCAGAACCGTTATTACTGATATCGGAGAATTGAAGTATGACTATCTAGTGGTAGCTTCTGGTTCGAAAACTAATTATTTTGGTAATGAGTCGATTGAAAAGCATAGCATGGCTATGAAAACCATTCCGCAGTCTTTAAATTTACGTAGTTTAATTTTGGAAAATTTTGAAGAGGCTTTACTGACTTCGGATTTGAATGAGCGTAATGCCTTAATGAATTTTGTTATTGTTGGTGGAGGCCCTACAGGTGTTGAATTAGCGGGTGCACTTGCTGAAATAAAAAAAGGCATTCTACCTAAAGATTATCCTGATTTAGACACGCGTTTGGCACAAATTCATATAGTACAATCTGGTAACTGTCTATTAAAAGGAATGAGTGATAAGGCGTCCACTAAAGCCGAAGATTTTCTGGAAAAGTTAGGCGTAAATATTTGGAAAAATGTGCGTGTTACCAATTACGACGGTAAAACAGTAACAACCGATAGTGATTTAACTTTTGAAACAGCCACGTTGGTATGGGCAGCTGGCGTAAAAGGAGCCACGATTAATGGTTTAGATGCTGAAAACTTGGTAACACGAGGGAATCGATTATTGGTGAATGAATTTAACCAACTAATTGGATTCGAAAATATATTTGCAGTTGGCGATGTGGCTTGTATGGTTACCGATTCTTTTCCAAATGGTTTGCCTATGATGGCGCAGCCGGCAATTCAACAGGGAGAACAATTAGGAGATAATTTATTAGCATTAACAGAAAAGAAACCGATGAAACCTTTTGAATATCATAATAAAGGTGTCATGGCGACCATCGGAAGGAATAAGGCGGTGGTTGATCTTCCTAGGTTTAAACTTCAGGGTGTTTTTGCCTGGTATGTCTGGATGTTTGTGCATTTATTTTTTCTTATCGGCTTTAGAAATAGAATGGTGGTTTTTGTTAATTGGGTATATAATTATATTCGTTTTGACCGAGAAGCAAGGCTAATTATTCGGCCTTATAAAAAAACAATTCGGTAACTGTCAATTTATTCTTATTAAAATAAAATGACGTAAGTGATTTAATATCAGTTATTTTGATTAAATTTAGAAGAATTAACCACCAAAATTTAATCAAAATGAAAAAGTACGCTTGTATTGTCCTGATGATGTTTTCTATCATCATGTATTCTCAAACCAAAAAAAACGGAACCGTTTACCTTGAACATCCTGCAATTGAAGCTGTCGAGGCTATGCAGCAAGCAGATATTGCTGGCGATGTGGACAAGGTCGCTTCATATTTAGCCGATGATTTTAAAGCCTATAGTGGAACTACTCTAAAAAAAGATGACAAAGGTACTAATAAGGAGGATTACTTAAAGTGGGTAAAAAACAGAAAGGACTGGACCGCATACAGAACATTAACCCGTCATGGAGAAGCTTACCCGGATGCCATTGAGTATAAAGATGGTAAAATTTGGGTGCAAACTTGGAATTATTTAAAAGGAGTTCACGATAAAACTGGGATAAAAATAGAAATGCCCTTGCATAATTTATATCGTTTTAATGATGATAACAAAATAGACTTGGAAATATATTATAATCATCCTGTTGGTCAGAACATTAGAGAAGCTTTTAATGCAAGAACTAATGGTACCATTTATAATGAGCATGAATACATAAATAAGGTGCGTAGAATGGTAGCGGCCCTAGAAAATAGTGATGTTGATAAAGGGTTTAGTTATTTTACAGAAGATGCTGAATTCTATAATTTAGATATGGGGTTCGATGAATCTCATTCACTTGAAGAAGAGAAAAATGGCTTCACTGAAATGTTAAAATCTTGGGATATTGAAAGCATTGATGTGGTTGGCTATCCAGATTATTTAGAATATGAAAAAGGAGGCGCCAAAGTAGTTCAATCTTGGTGGGATTTTAGGGTGAAAAGAAAATCAGATGGAAAACAAGTAAGAATTCCTGTTATGCTCACTCATGATTTTAATGATGATGGGATGATTACTCGTGAGATAGGTTATTACACTACACGAAAAATGGAAGATAAATAAAAACACTATATGGTGTATATAATAAAAACCACTTCTTTGAAAGTGGTTTTTCTTTATATAGAAAAATGTATTATTTATCGATAGCCCCTAGAACACGAGACATAAAACTGTTTAATGCTTCTTTTTTAGGCGTCCCATCTTTTATCATTTTGTTCACTTCAATAGCACCATACATATTCGAGATAAGCTCCCCTATAACATCAAGTTCTTCATCTTTTATAGAAGGGACTTCCGTTAATGCTTCCAATGTTTCTATGGTTTCAATGACAAAATCTTCATCGTTGTCCTCTATAAATTGTGTTAAGTGTTTTATAACAGGTAGTTTCATAAGGCAAAATATAAGTTGAATGTAGAAACTAAATCGTTTCAGCTACTAATTCTTTTAAAACTTCAAATTTGTTTGTTTGCACTTGGTTTACAAATTTCCCATCTTTAAACACAGCGAAGGTAGGTAAATTGTCAACGGTTGCTAGCTTGCGACTTTCCGGGAATTTTTCAGCGTCAGCTATTACAAATGAAGCATTTTCATTTTCGGTTGCCATGCGTTTAAATTTAGGCTTCATAATCCTGCAGTTACCACACCATGTTGCAGAATATTGAACAACCACCATATTGTTTTCTGAAACGATTTCTGCCAAATTATCTTGTTCTAATTCTTTTACCATATATAAGTTTTTTAAAATTGCGAGTAAAGCAATTAAATCTTTACTCGCAATAAATAATTTGTTTTTAGTGAGAAGCTAAATAGTCTGCTACACCATTTCTGTTAGCATTCATTGCATCTTTACCTTCTTCCCAGTTTGCTGGACATACTTCACCGTTAGT
Organism: Gaetbulibacter saemankumensis DSM 17032; assembly: GCF_000425645.1. Taxonomy (GTDB): domain Bacteria; phylum Bacteroidota; class Bacteroidia; order Flavobacteriales; family Flavobacteriaceae; genus Gaetbulibacter; species Gaetbulibacter saemankumensis. Next base: position 67,486 of record NZ_AUDV01000008.1, on the reverse strand, counting down.
TTGTACATGAGTTAAAGCATCTATAAGTCTTAAATACTCATTTACATTTCTACCTAAAGGCATGTTGTTAATGCTTTCGTGTTGTACTAAACCATCCTCGTCGATTATGTATGTTGCACGGTAAGTAACGTTATCACCTTCCACTTGAACAGTTCCGGTTTCTTCGTCGAACGTCTCATTTGTAATATCTAAAATACCTAAAATACTAGATAAGTTTCTGTTGCTATCTGCTAAAAGAGGGTAAGTTACACCTTCGATTCCACCGTGATCTTTTGCGGTATTTAACCAAGCAAAATGTACTTCAGGAGTATCACAAGAAGCACCAATTACAATAGTGTTACGTTTTTCAAATTCAGCTAAAGCTGCTTGAAACGCGTGTAATTCAGTTGGGCAAACAAAAGTAAAATCTTTTGGGTACCAGAATAATAATACTTTTTTCTTGTTGTTGATCGCTTCTTCTAGAACGTTTACTTTAAAAGTATCGCCCATTTCATTCATTGCGTCAACGCTTAAACTTGGGAATTTTTTTCCAACTAATGCCATGTGTTTTATATTTATTATTTATTAATTTTCGACAGTGCAAATATAAAACAGTAGCATAGTTTTTTTCGTTAATAGAATTTTAATTATTTATATGACTATAACATTTTGTTATTGTGAGAAACATTAATAATAGTATTTGTTTATTTTTCAGTAAGTTGCTTAATTTTTATAGAAAGTGCTGCAAAAAATAAAGTTGTAAATGGACTTAACCAATTAAAAATAGCATAACCAAAATAATGAAAAGTATCTACACCTAAAACACTACTCTGATAGGCTCCACAGGTATTCCAAGGGATTAACACTGATGTTACTGTGCCGCTGTCTTCTAAGGTTCTGGATAAGTTTTCTGGGGCTAAATTACGATCCTCAAAGGCTTGTTTAAACATTTTACCAGGAATGACAATGGCAAGATATTGATCGGATGCAATAGCATTTAACCCAAGGCAGCTAATAACAGTACTTGCAAACAAACCAAAAATACTGTGTGCTAATTTCAATAATTCCTTGGTAATTCTAGCCAGAGCTCCGATACCATCCATAATCCCGCCAAAAAACATGGCCGATAGAATTAGTAGTATCGTCCATAACATGCCTTGCATGCCACCTGCAGAAAATAAGTCGTTAAGCTTTTCATTAGGTGTATTTATTTGGGTTTCCGTAAATATTGATTGAACTATGGCTCTTATTTTTGACGATTGCAGTGCTGTTAAGACCTCGGCTTGAAATATAAATGCGAATAAAACCGCACACAATACACCAACTGACAGGGCTACTAAAGGTTTTGCTTTAAAAAGTATTAAAATCAAAACAGCAAGGGGTACTATAAATAACCAGGGTGTTATATTAAAAGTTGATTTTATTGAATTTAATAGTGCTCCCAAGTCAGCATTTCCTGTGGGATCAATATTAAAACTTATAATTGAAAAAACAATAAGCGTAATTATAATCGTTGGTACCGTGGTGATAGTCATATATCGAATATGCGTAAACAAGTCGGTTCCAGCCATAGCAGGAGCCAGGTTAGTGGTGTCGCTTAATGGCGACATTTTATCTCCAAAATAAGCTCCTGAAATTACAGCTCCGGCAATCATTCCTGAAGGAATGCCTAAAGCGCTGCCAATACCAATTAAAGCGATACCAACGGTAGCTGAAGTGGTCCAAGAGCTACCAGTAGCAATTGAAATTAAGGCGCAAATAATAACTGTAGCTGGTAAAAAAATAGAAGGATTAAGGGCTTGCAAGCCGTAATATACCATAGCAGGGATGACCCCACTAACAAGCCATGTGCCAGCTAATGCTCCAACAAGAAGCAAGATTAATATTGGAATAAATACACTTTTAAAGTTTTCCCAAACTTCAGTAAACATGGCAATAATAGATACTTTGTTGAAAACACCCATTAGTAAAGCAATAAGGCCTCCAAAAACAAGAATAATCTGATTTGTATAAGTTCCAAACCACTCTTGTCCTTCAACAAAAAAGATGTTATACGCTAACATCCCCATGAGTATTATTACGGGAATAACTGCTTCCCAAATATTTAGTTCTTTATTATTAATAATATTTTGGTTTTCTATCTTAATCTTGGAGCTGTTTTTATTGTCTTGCATTCTACATTTTTTGAAATGTAATGTTACGATTTTAGCCGAATCTATGCAAATAGCAACAAAAAAGCCAAAATTTATACTTTTTGGCCTTTTTACAGTTTTATTTAGATATCATTTTAGGTTTTAAAATATCAAGTTTTTCCATACAGTAACGCATTTTTAAATACGTTCGGTCTATATCGGCATCGAGGCCAATGGAAAAACGTATTAATCCGTCTGTTAAGCCCATCTCATTCTGTTCTTTTTCAGGTATTTCTGAAGATGTTGATGTGCCTGGAGCGCTAAATAGTGTTTTATAAAACCCAAGACTAACTGCCAAATATCCTAGGTTATCATTTTGCATGAGTTCCATAAGCTGGTTTGCTTTCGCTAAAGAACCAACATCAATAGTGAGCATGCCTCCAAATCCATATTCTGAATTCATCATGCTTTTAAATAAATTATGTGATGGATGAGATTTTAAGCCAGGATATACTGTTTTTATGCCGTCTTGTTCAAATTTAGATGCGAGGTATTGGGCATTTTTACTATGCTGTTGTATTCGAATGTGAAGGGTTCTTAAGTTTTTTAAGATGGATGATGCCCTTAAACTATCCATGGTAGAACCAAGAAGCATGGATGCTCCTGTGTTGACATTTCTTAAACTATTAATAAATTCATGTGAACCACATATTACACCACCTACGGTATCGCTAGAACCATTAATAAACTTAGTTAAACTATGTATAACGATGTCGGCACCTAATTTGGCTGGGGATATGGATAAAGGAGAAAACGTATTATCTACCACTAGTGTTAGGTCGTGTTTTTTTGCAATTTTAGAGAGTTCCTTAATATCTGCAACTTCCAAAAGAGGGTTGCTCACAGATTCGCAATATAAAACTTTGGTTTTAGGTGTAATGGCAGCTTCAACCAAATCTAATTTTGTAATGTCTACAAAAGAAGTGTTGATATTAAACCGGGGTGTGAAATTTTTTAAGAAGGCATATGTTCCGCCATAAATGGTTCTACTAGAGACTATGTGATCGCCGGATTCACATAATTCTAATAAAACGGGTGTGATTGCTCCCATTCCCGAAGCAGAAACATTAGCTGTTTCGGTACCTTCCATAGCTGCTAATGCTTCCCCTAAATATAAATTAGACGGAGAGGAATGTCTTGAATACAAGTAGCATCCATCGGCGTTGCCCTCAAAAGTATCAAACATGGTTTTTGCCGATAAAAAAGTGTAGGTGGATGAATCTGAGATGGAAGGGTTAACGCCTCCAAATTCTCCAAAATACTGTAAATCTTGAATATTATTAGCAGGTTTAAAAGCCATAGTTTTAGGTTTTTGTTTTATTCAAATTTCATAAAATTTAGATAAAAAATCAATAGGTTATATTTGTATTAGATAATAAATCTATAAAATTGTTATTTTGTAGAAATAATTTTATTAACTTTAATAATTTATAATGCTTTAATGATTATTTTTCACTTATGAGTTTTGATGTCATAGATAAAAAACTGTTAAAATACTTACAAGAGGACAGTAAGCAAACCAATAAAGAGCTTTCAAATAAGTTGAATTTATCGGTTACGGCCGTTTATGAACGTATTCGCAAATTGGAACGCGAAGGTTTTATAGGTAAGTATGTTGCCTTGGTAAATAAAAAGTTAGTAAATAAGGATTTTGTGGCTTTCTGTCATGTGAAACTAACGCGACATTCTCAGGATTATGTCATGAAATTTGAAAAAGAAGTCACCAGTTTATCGGAAGTATTGGAATGCTATCATTTAAGTGGAGATTACGATTATTTGTTAAAAGTAATGGTTCAGGATATGAATTCATTTCGCGAATTTATGGTCAATAAATTAACATCTATAAATCATATAGGTAGCACACATAGTATGTTTGTTATAAATGAAGTAAAGCATACCACTGCAATTAGCTTATAAAATGAAATCTGCGTATTATAAAAGTGTTGAATTTTTTATAATCTATATATTATTTCCAATTGGTTTGATTTTACCTCTACCGGTTTGGTTAAAGATTGGATATTGTACTTTTGGTTTTGCTTATATACTTTATATATTATTAAAAGTTGAAAATATTCGATTGAATTTTTCTAAAAAGGTTCTCTGGCCTGTTTTTTGGAAAGAAACCATGCTTAAGTTTGTAGCTATTAGCATTATAACCGGGAGTTATGTTTATTTAACTCAAAGAGAGATGTTGTTTCATGTGGTCATTAGTAAACCTAAATTATGGAGCATCATACTTATTGTATATAGCCTGTTTTCTGTGTACCCGCAGGAATTAATTTTTAGGACGTTCTATTTCAAAAGGTACAAAGATTTAATTCAGAACGATAATTTATGTCTGTTTCTTAATGGGATAGTCTTTTCGTTAGCTCATTTAATTTTCAATAATGCATTGGTGAGTGTAATCACTTTTTTTGGTGGATTAATTTTCGCTAGAACTTATCAAAAATCAGAATCTACCATTATGGTTTCTATTGAGCACGCTATTTATGGGTGTTGGTTATTTACTGTGGGGATGGGAGGGATGCTCGGATTTCCAGTTTAAAATTAAATAGTTAGTCAACGCAGGCATCCCAAATAGGTTCTTTGGGTAATGGTGCTGTAATGCTTAATTTTTCCTTTTTTACTGGATGAATAAAGGTAATGTGTCTGGCATGTAAATGAATACTTCCATCGGGATTACTTCGGTTAAAACCGTATTTCAAATCACCTTTTATAGGGCTTCCAATATAACTTAATTGTGCACGAATTTGATGATGACGCCCAGTTTCTAAATTCACTTCCAAAAGGGCATAATTATCTAAGTTTTTTATTAATTTGTAATGTAAGACCGCCTTTTTACTGTTTGCTACTTCTTTATTAAATACTGATGCTTTATTATTTTTAGGGTTTTTACGTAACCAATTAGTTAATGTGTCCCGCTGTTCTTTAGGATTGTTTTTTACTACTGCCCAATATGTTTTTTCTATATCTTTAGAAACAAATAGAGCATTTAATCTGGGAAGTACTTTGCTCGTTTTTGCAAATATTACCAATCCGGTGGTTGGTCTGTCAAGCCTATGAACGACACCGAGATATACATTGCCAGGTTTGTTATATTTTTCTTTTAGATAAGATTTAACAACATCACTTAAAGGTTTGTCTCCAGTTTTGTCGCCTTGTACAATATCGCCAGCCCGTTTATTAATTACAATTATATGATTGTCTTCATATAGTACCTGAAGATTCGATTTGCCTGATATTGTCTTGTTCGCCACTAGTTATAAATAAGATTCTAAAATTAAATAGAATGCTTAGTATTGTTCATTTTCATTCGGGAAATCAACCGATTTGACGTCATCTACATATTGAGAAATAGCCTTGGTCATGTCTTCATATAAATTCATATATCTGCGTAAAAAACGCGGATGAAATTCATGAGTCATGCCTATCATATCGTGAAGTACTAAAACTTGTCCGTCCACGCCATTACCAGCCCCAATACCAATAATTGGAATGCTAACACTTTCTGCAACTTGTTTGGCAAGATTTGCGGGGATTTTTTCAAGAACAATCGCGAAACAACCAATACGTTCTAACATTTTGGCATCATTTATTAAACGATTGGCTTCTTCTTCTTCTTTAGCACGAACGGTATAAGTTCCAAATTTGTATATAGATTGTGGTGTAAGTCCTAAATGTCCCATAACAGGAATACCAGCGTTTAAAATACGTTTAATAGACTCCTTAATTTCTTTACCTCCTTCTAATTTAACAGCATGCCCACCACTTTCTTTCATAATTCTTATGGCAGAACGAAGTGCTTCTTTGGGGTCACTTTGGTAGCTTCCAAAAGGCAAGTCGACCACAATTAAAGCTCTGTCTGTGGCCCGTACCACCGAAGAGGCATGGTAAATCATTTGGTCTAATGTAATGGGGAGGGTGGTTTCATGGCCAGCCATGACATTACTGGCCGAGTCGCCTACAAGAATAACATCTACGCCTGCTTCATCTACTATTTTAGCCATGGTATAATCGTATGCTGTAAGCATGGATATTTTTTCTCCATTAGCTTTCATATCCACTAAGGTTTTTACGGTAACGCGTTTGTATTCTTTCTTGGCTGTAGACATTATCGAATAAATTAAAATTGAAGTACAAAAGTAGTAAAACAATTTTGTTTGTTACAGAAAAGAACAAAGTCTTCACCTTGAGATAGACCATTTATGAAGTGTTAAATTTATTTTAAATATGTAAATACTTACGATATAGGTAGTAACTTTAAGGAAACTAATCATTTATGGCTCGTTTAATTTTATATTTAATTTTGCTTTTAACAAGCATGCTTTACGGACAGGAAGATGAGTCTGTAAATACTAAAGCGACGATCAATACATTTTTTGAAGGTTTTCATAAGGGAGATACAACTTTAATGAAGTCTGTTATGATGGATAATATTATTCTTCAAACGACTTACACAAACAATGAAGGAAAATCGATTTTGGTAACTGAGAGTTCAGAAAAATTAATGGAAGTAATTTCAAATAGACCTCAACATCAGAAATGGGATGAACGCTTATTGGATTATAATATTCAAATTGATGGCATCTTGGCTAATGTTTGGGTGCCTTATGAATTTTGGTTAAACGACACTTTTAGTCATTGTGGTGTAAATAACTTTCAGCTGTTTAAAGACAACGGTACATGGAAAATAATTCACTTAATCGATACTAGAAGAAAGCACGGCTGTCAAGAAGGTTAATCTTAACAATCTACCAAATTCACCCCAACAGCCAATCCACCTTCTGAGGTTTCTTTGTATTTAGAGTTCATATCTTTAGCAGTTTCCCACATCGTTGAAACAACCTTGTCTAAGGGTACCTTAACGTTTTCCGGATTGGTTTCTAAAGCTAATTCCGCAGCGTTAATCGCTTTTATGGCTCCCATAGAATTACGTTCTATACAAGGAACTTGAACCAAGCCACCTATAGGGTCACAGGTAAGTCCGAGGTGGTGCTCCATTGCTATTTCGGCAGCCATCAATACTTGCTCTGGTGTTCCGCCCAGTAATTCTGTTAATGCTCCCGCAGCCATTGCTGAAGAAACACCAATTTCAGCCTGACAACCTCCCATGGCCGCCGAAATCGTTGCTCCTTTTTTGAATATACTACCAATTTCGCCAGCCACTAATAAAAACTTTTTAATTGACTCGAAATCGGCATCGTGATTTTCAATCACCATATAATACATAAGTACTGCTGGAATAACACCGGCGCTTCCGTTAGTAGGGGCGGTTACAACACGGCCAAGAGAGGCATTAACTTCATTAACGCTCAAGGCAAAACAGCTAACCCATTTTAAAATTTGCCTGAATTTCACTTCCGTTTTACGAATAGTTTCCAGCCATTCTTGAGGGTTGTTATAAGTGAGTTCTCCTTTGAGTTTGTTATGCATGTCATGTGCACGACGTCTTACATTTAATCCTCCGGGTAAATTTCCTTCAGTATGGCAACCTATATACATGCATTCAAGCATGGTATTCCAAATACGCTTTAATTCAAAATCAATATCATCTTCATTACGAATGGATTTTTCATTTTCTAAAACAAGTTCAGATATAGGTAAATTGAGGTTTTTACAATGCTCTAATAATTCGGTACCTAATTGAATTGGGTAAGGAAATGTTTTAAAAATTTCCTTGTTTTTCTTTGAGTTTTTACGCGTTTCTTCCACAACAAATCCACCACCTATAGAATAGTAGGTATGTTTTTTAGGTTTTCCATGAATGATAGCTGTAAATACTAAGGCATTTGCATGAAATGGCAAGAATTTTTTATTGAAAACTATTTGTTCTTTAATATCAAAATCTAACTCAATTTCATTGTTGAAATTAATTTTTTTAGAGGTTTTAATAGTTTCTATAATACTATTGATAGATTCAACTGGAACATATTCGGGATCAGCACCACTTAAACCCAACATAACGGCTAAGTCGGTAGCATGTCCTTTACCTGTAAGTGAAAGCGAGCCGAATAGGTCTACTCGAATCGTTTCAACTTTATCAAAATTATTTGCTTTTTTAAGTTCTTTAATCCATAATTCGGCAGCACGCCAAGGACCTAATGTATGAGAACTTGAGGGTCCAACCCCTATTTTAAGCATATCAAAAATTGAAATACATTCCATTTACGAAAACGTTATAATTGCGCGCAAATATACAAGAAGTTTTGAGAGATTAGACTTCTGTAGGTTTTTCAAAATGTTAAAAATATAGTTGGAAATAAGAGGGGATTACAAATGAATTATATTAATAATTGATATTGAGATGTTTGTGAATATTTAAAGAGGCTTCATCTTATTTTTAATAAGATATGATATGTAAATGATTTAATTTATTTTGTTTTAAATGATTGAATATTTAAAGTTTCAATCACATTATTGTAATCGTTTAAATCTACAGCATCCACGTTATCTGCAGGGATTACTACTATTCTAAAAACTTGATTTTGAGTCCACCCATCATCAAGTAAACTAAAATCTATATCACCATCTAAAAATAGGCGAACATCATCTTGTGTGAAATCAAAATTATAGGTTAAAGTGCCTTCATTAAAAATGGTGCTTTGTGGTAGTGGTCTCCAAATATCCTGACCATTATCTGTTGCCCAAGAAATATAAGCCATAACCACATCGTACGGATAGACCTGAAAGCCGTACGCTTCAAAATGCTCGTAATTATTATTTGAATTAAAATTGATTTCAATCTCAAAAGCATCAGAAACGATTAATCCTCCATCTCTACCTGGTGGGCCTGGAGGACCCTGTGGCCCCTCACATGCCATAAAGATTAATGATAGTGTAATTATTTGAATAAGTTTTTTCATAGCAAAGCATTTAAGTGATATTAAATGTACGAATTCTTTTTTGATTTAGAATTTGCCTAAATCTACTAAAGTAAATCTCAAATTTCTTTTGTTTTTTCAAAAATATTAAAGTGTGTGTTATGTTTTAGAATGCTTCACCAATTCTAAAATAAATGCCCCAATCGTCTTTTCCAACGGCTGCATCAATACCAATATTAAATTTTACCTTTTTAAAAGCGGCATACCTATAACCAACACCGACACCTGGATAAGCCTTCCAATCAAAATCTTGATTATCGGAACCATAAATAGTTGCTAATGCTGCGAAACCTACTAGCCCCATATTATTGTCAAAATTGTAACGGTATTCTCCTTGTAAGGCCATTAAACCATCGCCACGATATTTGCCCTCAGAGTACCCTCGAATATCTTTTCCTCCAATTACAACTTGTTGTTCGAATACAATATCGCCTAATCCAAATAGCCCTGAAAATCGGGCGGCCACCACATCTTTTTCTTTTCTGGTTGAGAAATACATATTGTATTCGGAAAGTATTTTTGTTGCTTTAATATTATTACCTAACCATTCTGGATAAGTAACATAACGTAATCTGGTGTTAATTCCTTTAGTTGGGTAATATTGCGCATTTCTAGAATCGTATAATAGGTTTAATTGAAGTGAATTTGTTTGGTTAGATGTAGGCGGTCGGATGTCGTTTTCAAAATCAGTATCGAATTGAGCGTAAGTATAGTTTATTCCTCCATAAAATTTTTGAATTATTTTACGTTGAATACCTACATTAAGTACTGTTGCCTTTGTACCATAGTCATAAAATTCTGGATTTTCGTTGCCCTCCATGAAAAACTGAGAATTTAAGTTGCCTATCCCACCAAAGATTGTAGCGCGCCAATTATCTTCATTGAAGTACAATTTATTAAAAAAAACAATAAAGTAAGATTTGTTTGTTGTATAAACAGCTGCTAAACCTGATAATGATTTTGGAGAAACTTGATCTTCTGAATCCAAATTATACATAACCATAGGGATGGCACCTATCATAAATTCCAGATTTCTATCATAACTTAAAAATGGCATGACATTAAAATTAGCTTTTTTGGTCTTTGTGCTATCGTTTTCTGAGACTGATTTTTGTTGAATTTCCTGAGCATGGAGGTTGAAGAAAGAAAAAATTACGCAAAACGCTAAGCTTCTAGGTATAAATGATTTCATAGGAGAGAAAGTCTTGTTAGTTCATCAATTATAAATATACTGTTAAAATGTTTAATAGTTTAAATCTTTATAATTTTATTTTGAATGTAAGCAAAGCTCTTGATAGCATTATGACACGTTGTCAGTATTTATTGATTGGCACAGTCATTGACCTTAGTATGCTGAATTTAAAATAGAACTTTCAACACAATTAATAAAAAATATTATGAGTAAAATTATTGGAATAGATTTAGGAACAACAAATTCTTGCGTTTCCGTAATGGAAGGTAACGAACCTGTTGTAATCCCAAATGCGGAAGGTAAGCGTACTACACCATCGGTTATTGCTTTTGTAGAAGGTGGTGAAATTAAAGTTGGTGATCCAGCCAAGCGTCAGGCAGTAACGAACCCAAATAAAACTGTTTATTCAATTAAACGTTTTATGGGTAATAAATATTCTGAATCTCAAAAAGAAGCAGAACGCGTACCATATAAAGTAGTAAAAGGAGATAACGATACACCTCGTGTAGATATCGATGGTCGTTTATATACACCTCAAGAATTATCTGCTATGATTCTTCAAAAAATGAAGAAAACGGCAGAAGATTACTTAGGTCAGGATGTAAGTGAAGCAGTAATTACTGTACCAGCTTACTTTAACGACTCACAACGTCAGGCTACAAAAGAAGCTGGAGAAATTGCAGGATTAAAAGTTCGTCGTATTATTAACGAACCTACGGCTGCAGCATTAGCTTATGGTTTAGACAAAAAAGGAACAGACCAAAAAATTGTAGTATTCGATTTTGGTGGTGGTACACATGATGTTTCTATCCTTGAGTTAGGTGACGGTGTATTTGAAGTATTATCTACGGATGGAGACACACATTTAGGAGGTGATGATGTAGATGAAAAAATCATCAACTGGTTAGCAGATGAGTTTAAAGCTGAAGAAGATATGGACTTACGTAAAGACGCTATGTCTTTACAACGTTTAAAAGAGGCAGCTGAAAAAGCTAAGATTGAATTATCATCTTCTGCTCAAACAGAAATTAATTTACCTTATATCACAGCAACAGCTTCAGGGCCAAAGCACTTGGTACGTACATTAACACGTTCTAAATTTGAGCAATTAATCGACGATTTAGTAAAACGTACTATCGCGCCATGTGAATCTGCATTAAAAGCTGCTGGATTAAGTAAAAGTGATATCGATGAAGTAATATTAGTAGGTGGTTCTACTCGTATTCCTGCAGTACAATCGGCTGTTGAGAAATTCTTCGGTAAAGCACCAAGTAAAGGTGTAAACCCTGATGAAGTTGTTTCTTTAGGTGCAGGTATTCAAGGTGGTGTATTAACTGGTGATGTAAAAGATGTATTATTACTAGACGTTACGCCATTATCTTTAGGTATTGAAACTATGGGTAACGTAATGACTAAGCTTATCGAAGCTAATACAACCATCCCTACTAAAAAATCACAGGTATTCTCTACGGCTGCAGATAACCAGCCATCAGTAGAAATCCATGTGTTACAAGGTGAGCGCGCTATGGCTGCCGATAACAAAACCATTGGCCGTTTCCACTTAGATGGTATTCCACCGGCAAAAAGAGGAACACCTCAAATTGAAGTAACATTCGATATTGATGCGAATGGTATTATTCACGTAACAGCAACAGATAAAGCGACAAATAAAACGCAGGATATTCGTATTGAAGCATCTTCAGGATTAACAGAAGAAGAAATCCAGAAGATGAAGCAAGAAGCAGAAGCAAATGCAGAGGCAGATAAAGCAGCAAAAGAAAAAGCTGAAAAATTGAATGCAGCAGATGCGATGATTTTCCAAACAGAAAGTCAGCTTAAAGAATTTGGTGAAAAATTATCTGATGATAAGAAAAAACCAATTGAAGAAGCGCTTGAGGAATTGAAAAAAGCTTACGAAACTAAAGATGTAGCTGTTATCGATCCGGCTTTAGAAAAAATTAATGAAGCTTGGAAAGCTGCCAGTGAAGAAATGTACAAAGCACAAGCTGAATCACAACAAGGTGGTGAATCAGAGCCTGGACCGGATGCTAGTCAAAATGGACAGTCTGAAGGAAGTGATGTGGAAGACGTAGATTTCGAAGAAGTGAAATAAATCTAGTTTCTGAAAATTTTCAGAATGCATAATTAAAAAAACGCAATCATTAGTTTGATTGCGTTTTTTTGTGAACTAACTCAAAACTTAAATAATATTTCCTTTAGTATCAATTTTAACAGTTTCTTTTTTTCCATTATGATCTATTTTAACCTTGTAAAATTCAAGAACACGTTTATTCTCCGAATAAGAAAGAACATACAAATTGGATTGTATAATCGCACCTGGAAAATTAGAATTTATACAACTTCTTATGATGCGAGGTAAGCGAATGTCGCAAAACCGTTCATTTGTTTCTATTAGCTTGCCAACTTTGTCATATTTAGCAATAATCTGTCCTTTGTAGTTCTCATTTTCTTTAAAAACTACCGTGTAAGATTTTTTTGGATTTTTAAAAACGGGTTGTTTGGTAATATTAAATTGAGCCACTTTCTTTTCTAAAAAAGTTATACGTTTACAATCTTTAAAAGCGGCTGTGGCTTTAAAATAATCAATGTGAGCTACATTGGTTACAGCTCTATAACTGATTTCTCTTATATGATTGTAATAAGGTGATGGATCATGATTGTACGCAATCTGAGCGTGATTTAAGAGAGTGTAAGCGAAAGCAATTACACAGATAATAATGTGTTTCATAATAATAAAATTTAATTAGTGAGGGTTAAGCAAATGATATTATTAGGAAGGGAGAAAAATTATTACTTTAAAATTATAATAGAGACAGGAAATAAAATGCTACTAAAGTAGCATTTGTTAAATTAACTCATTGATTGTTAATAACTTTTAGAAGTTGTTTATTTTGTCAAGAAGCCTGAACATGTTGGTAATTTCTATGTTTTTATGTTTGATATTAATAATGCCTTCTCGTTTAAATTGTTGTATTTCACGATTTATAACGGCTCGAGTGGTTCCAATAAGTTGAGCTAGTTCTTTATGAGGAAGGTTGTTAATGTGTTCAATTTTATTTGTAGAACAATTTAAATTATTTAGAAGTAGTCGAGCTAATTTGGTTGATGTATCGTCGGTACTGGAATAAGCAACATATTCCTCAAGAGCCTTAAGTTTTGTTGTTGTGTAAAGTAAAAGCGATTTGTAAAAACAAGGGTTTTTTAACATCCATTCTCTCAAAATTAGTGTAGGTATACAAATAAGGTCGGTTTTATCTAATGTTTCATAGAATACCGGCTTCGAATGGTCAGGTAATTGTAATAAATTATGAACATCGAAAACATCATTCTTGGTTAGTAGGAAAAGGGTTATTTTTCGATCTTTTAAATCGTTAAAATAATATACTTTAACACGTCCTGCTAATATAATATGAAAATGACAATTTGTTTTAGAAGCATTTAAAATACAGGTTCTTTTAGGCAAGTTATTAAGTATGGAAGATTTAATTAAGACACGAAGATTATCTTCAGAAATCTCACTAAACAAAGAATTTCTTTTCAGTATTTGAAATAAATAATCTTCATTTTTTACAACCATAATATATTAAATGGTGTTACCAATTATTATTAGTAAAGATTATTAGGGAGAGTTCATGTGTTGAATACATTGTAATATAATGAATTTTGACGGGAGATTCTAATTAAAATACATTTTATTACAATAAGCGATTTAATTAAAATACTTTTGACGTATTAATTAAAGCTATGGAATTTTCTAATAAAATTAAATCTACATATACCGTAAAGCGTTTGGCTGTAAAACTGAATGCTAAAGGAGAACTATATGTATCTCAAGGGCATCCTTGGGTGTTTTCAAATAATATTATTAAGATTAGTGATAATGCTAAATCTGGAGATTTGGCTATAATATTTAGTAAGAATAAAAATAGAGTAATAGGTGTTGGACTTTATGATGCAAATTCACCAATTAGAATAAAAATGCTTCATAGCGGTATTGATAAGGTTGAAATTAATTCTAGATATTTTGAAGGGAAGATTGAAGAGGCTTTTGCTAAGCGGTATGACTTATTACAGACCAAAACGAATAGTTATCGTTTAATTTTTGGTGAAAATGACGGATTTCCTGGTCTTATTGCAGATGTTTATGATAAGGTCTTAGTCGTTAAAATATATTCGGATATCTGGATGCCATATCTAGACACCATGGTATCTAAGTTACAGGAAACTGCTGAAGCGAAGACCGTAGTTGTTCGATTAAGTCGTAATGTGGAAAATTTAAAAGGGCATCGACTAAAGAATGGTGATGTAATTTATGGTGAATTGGAAAATGAAGTGGTTCAATTTGTTGAACATGGAGTTCATTTCTCAGCTAATGTTATTAAAGGACATAAAACGGGTTATTTTTTAGATCATCGAGCAAATCGTAAACAAGTTGGTGAATGGAGTAGGGGGAAGACTGTTTTAGATGTTTTTAGTTATGCCGGTGGTTTTTCTGTTCATGCACTCAGTAACGGAGCCAAAAGTGTAACTAGTTTAGATATTAGCAAACAAGCGCTTGAAATTGCTGTTGAGAATGGAAAACTGAATAATTATTCAGGCACCCATTACACTATTGCTGGTGATGCCTTTGAAGAGTTAAACAAGCTAATTAAAAATAATGTCACTTTCGATGTGGTGGTTATAGACCCTCCAAGTTTTGCTAAACAGGCTTCCGAAATAGATTTGGCTAAAAAGAAGTATGCCCAGTTGGCTGCATTAGGAGAAAGGTTAACAGCTAAAAATGGGTTGTTGGTTTTAGCGTCTTGTTCTTCACGTGTTACTTCTACTGCGTTTTTTGATATAAATACCCAAGTATTAAATGCTGCTGGACGTTCTTATAAGATTATTAAGTCAACGACGCACGATATTGATCACCCAGTAAGTTTCCCTGAGGGGGCATATTTGAAATGTGGTTACTATAGGTTCAGAGATTAATACTTGTATTATGCATGCATAATATTTGGTATATTTGAATAAATCAAAAAAATTATGCCAAAAAAATTAACCGAAATACTTCAGATTAAATATCCTATTATTCAGGCGCCTATGTTCTTAGTTTCAAATACCGAAATGGTGATTGCAGCGATGAATGAGGGAATCGCAGGATGTATTCCGGCTTTAAACTATCGGACTTTAGAAGAATTAAAGCAGGCCATAATGGAACTTAAAAGTGCTAAACCAAAAGGAGGTTCGTTTGGATTTAATTTAATCGTAAATAAGTCAAATATTAAATATAAAAATCAGTTAGATATACTTTGTAAAGAAGGTTGTGATTTTATTATAACTTCTTTAGGGAGTCCAGAGGAAACTATTAGGCGTGCTCATGAGGTTGGTATTAAAGTGTTTTGTGATGTGGTTGATTTAAAATATGCAAAAAAAGTAGAGGCCTTGGGTGCGGATGCTTTGATAGCGGTTAATAATGAAGCAGGTGGTCATCGAGGCGAATTAAGTCCAAAAGAATTAATAACAGAATTGGTTACTAATTGTAAAATTGCGGTAATTTCTGCGGGAGGTGTGAGCAGTAAAGCAGATGTAGATAGAATGCTGAGTTATGGAGCCGCCGGTGTTTCTGTAGGAAGTCCTTTTATTGCTTCAGAAGAAGCCGGTGTTACTGATGAATATAAACAAGCCTGTGTGGATTATGGTGCAGAGGATATTGTAGTAACCGAACGAATATCTGGAACACCATGTACGGTTATAAACACCCCATATGTTCAAAAGGTAGGAACTAGGTCGACATGGATAGAACGGGTTTTGAACAAAAATAAGATATTAAAGAAGTGGATTAAAATGCTACGTTTTTCTATTGGTATGGCTGCAACGAAAAAAGCAGCTACCGAAGTTACTTATAAAACTGTTTGGGTGGCCGGGCCCAGTATAAAAAATACCAATGCTATTTTGCCTGTTAAAGAAATCATTAAAAAATTAATTAGTTAAAAAACAATCTGTTACAAATATCTCTATGTAGCACGTCGGTAAAATATGTATTTCATCTAAATTGTTTAAAAAAATGCAAAAAAGTTTAAACAAAATATATTGTTTATAGTATATTTGAAAAAGTTAAACAAAAAAACACAAATCATGAAATCAAAAATTTTATCTCAAAGCCCCCAGTTTTTGACCTACAAATTATTGATATCTCTTTTCTTTTCTTCCTTATTAATTTTGGTATCGTGTAATAATGAATCTATAGATGGTAATGAATATGAGGCATCTAAAGGTAATATTGTTGCAGTACTTAAATCTTTTGATACTAATTCAGAAGTAGCAAGTAAAACTATTAATGGAAAGCGAGGAAACGAAAAACCAACATTTAAAGCCTTAACCGTTGCCCTGGCTAAAACGGGTTTATCAGGTATTTATTCCTCAAATCAATTAACAGCTTTTGCGCCAACAGACGCAGCCTTTGAGAAGTTGGGATTAAACCATCAAAATATAGCAAGTGTACCTAATCTAGCTAGTATTTTGCTTTATCATGTAGTAGTAGGGAAAGTATACAGTACAGATTTACAAAATGGTTTTGTTGAAACTCTTAATGGTGCTTCTGTTGAAATTAACTTAGGCGATGGTGTCATGGTAAATATGGCAAATGTAGATTTGGCATATGTTGATATTGAAGCTCGTAATGGTGTTATTCATGCTATTGATTCAGTTTTATTTCCACCCGCTGGAAATATTGTAGAGGTTGCTAGTAGCTTCGATCCGGAATTTACTAGCTTATTGAAGGCTGCTACTATTGCAGGACTGGCCGATGTTTTAATGATGGAGGATATGTATACTGTATTTGCTCCAACAAACGAGGCTTTTGAAAATTTAATCTCAGGTTTAGATGGGTTCAATTCCTTAGATGATTTTGATTCCGAAGATGAAATTGAATTATTAAGAAAGATTGTGCTGTACCATGTCGTGCCAGGAAAAGTGTTTTCTACAGATTTAAGTGATGGTTACACGCCTACAGCGAATGGAGCGGCAGTTATGGTGAAAATAGATGGTAACGTTTATATAAACGATGCTATGGTTACTGCAGCAAATGTTCAAGCTACTAATGGTATAATTCATGTTATTGATAAAGTGTTGTTGCCTCCAATGCAAAACCTTAAAGATTTAGCGATTAGTGCTTTTGGTATTGATTCTTCTTTAGTTCAAGCCGTAATAAAAGCCGGGCTGGTAGATGCTTTAGAATCAGGAGGACCATACACCGTTTTTATTCCAACCGAAGAAGCTTTTGTTAATTTAATTGGAGAATTGGATGGTGTAGAGTCTTTAGATGATTTAGACGCAGCAACCCTAGAAGCTGTTTTAAAATATCATATCGTGGAAGGGCGAGTGTACTCCAGTGATTTAATGAGTGGCTGGGTAGAGACATTAAATGGTACATTCAATATTGATGTAAACACATTAGAAATTACAGATAATAATAATCGTGTTGCTATGTTAGATGCTGCAAGTTTAAATATTCAAGCTACAAATGGCGTAGTGCACATAATTAATAAAGTTTTATTACCTTAAAATAGTTGGTTGATTTGTTTATTTAACAAATTTATTTAGTTAGTTGTTGAGAAGGCGCAGAATAATAACTGTGCCTTTTTTTATTATTTTTAAGTTCAATTATTTTAAGAAATTTTGATATCTGACCATGCTTCTTTAATGCTGCCATAGCTGCAAGTGTTACGTCTAAATCCATCGGTCATAACGGTGTCTTTTCTTAAGATACTTTCTGAACGTAGGATTTAAGGTCGGCAGGTGAGTCAATTTTACTTGGAGTGTATTGTAGTAAATTAGGTTCTTGTGCAACATTTATTAGGTGTTTGTCATTGCTTAAATCTAACAAATTAAGTTTGACATATTGGTTTTCTAGGGACGGTATTTTCATAAGTAATTGACTTTACAAATAGAATTGGTTTTAAATTCAGGTTAAAGTTTAGTGCTTTCATGAAGCATTTTGTACTTTTACTTGCTATAATAAAAATACAATATTTCCATGCATTTATCTAAAAGTGAGATTTTAGAACGGGCTAATGCTATTACAAGAAACACCTTAATGGAAACCCTAGAAATTACCATGGTTGATTTTGGGGACGATTTTGTAGTGGGACGTATGCCAGTGAATAATCGTGTTTACCAACCTGATGGTGTGCTTCATGGTGGGGCTACCGTGGCTTTAGCTGAAACGACAGGTAGTTTTGCAGCCGAATTGCTATTGGATACTAAAGCGTATTTTGTTCGTGGAATTGAAATCAGTGCCAATCACATAAAGAGTGTACGGTCGGGATATGTTTATGCCAAGGCTAAGTTTGTTCACAAAGGAAAAACCACTCAATTGTTCGAAATTAAAGTCACCGATGATGATGAAAATTTAATTTCTATATGTAAACTTACCACGATTTCACTGCCTAGAAAATAATAATGACCATAGAAGACGCCTTAATTCGTATTGAAAATCAATACAAGGATAAATTACCGTTTGTTGTTTATAGAAAACCTAAAGAAGTAATCATAAATGCCTTGCTTCAAAAGGATGATATAGTTTATTCTGCCATATCTTTCAAAGAGAGCGGGTTTGTTTTCTCTCCTTTTGAAAATATAGATGAGACTGTATTAATTCCTAAGGAGCACTCAGAAATTATTCAACTACATCATCAGCAGAATTTCGAAGTAGATAGAACTTTAAGAGTTGATAATTCAGTTCAGGATGAAACGGAAAAGAAACATCATATCGCTCTTGTAAAAAAGGGAATAGAAACTATCAAAGCACACAATTTGGAGAAAGTTGTTCTATCCCGACAGGAAAAAGTTGATATTACCGTTGATAATCCTATTCATATTTTAAAGGAATTATTAAATGCGTACCCTTTGGCTTTTGTTTATTGTTGGTATCATCCTAAAATAGGTTTATGGTTAGGTGCTACTCCAGAAACCTTAATTAAAATAGAAGGAAATCGATTTTCTATTATGGCATTAGCTGGAACACAAGTGTATAAAGGTACCTTAGATGTGGAATGGCAGTATAAAGAGAAAGAAGAACAGCAATATGTTACCGATTATGTTATAGATAGTTTGCAACCATCTGCAGAGCAAATTAAAGTATCTGATACAGAAACCGTTCGAGCTGGTAATTTGGTTCATTTAAAAACTATGATATCGGCCAGGTTAAAAGCAGGAATAGGTCTTAAGGAAATAATCACGACCATTCACCCAACTCCAGCGGTTTGTGGATTGCCAAAAGCAGCATCGAAACAATTTATTCTAGAAAACGAACCTTACAACCGTTCATTCTATACTGGGTTTTTAGGTGAATTAAATTTTGAAAGTACTAAAGCACCGAGAACAGGTAGGCGCAATATTGAAAACAGAGCCTATGCAATTAATAGAAATGCTACGCAATTGTATGTGAATTTACGATGTATGCAATTACAAGATTCTCATGCTATAATTTATGTGGGAGGAGGAATAACAAAAGATTCCAATCCAGAGAGTGAATGGCAGGAAACTGTATCTAAATCTCTAGTTATTAAAAATGCCTTGTAATTAGGGAATTTTAAGAGCTATCGTTACTTTTGTATTTATATTATGTAGTATATGATTTATTCAAAAATACCACTGGCTCAAACCGTGGTGGAATTGTGCAAAGTTAAAGGTATTAAACATATCGTTATCTCTCCAGGAAGCCGAAATGCTCCTCTAACAATTGGGTTTACAAACGATTCTTTTTTTAAATGTTACAGTATAGTAGATGAGCGTTGTGCCGCATTTTTTGCTATGGGAATTGCCCAGCAAATACAAAAGCCAACGGCTGTGGTATGTACTTCAGGAAGTGCTTTGTTAAATTATTATCCGGCAATTTCAGAAGCTTATTACAGTCATATACCTTTAGTTGTTTTGTCGGCCGATCGCCCTAAACATTTAGTAGGTATTGGTGATGGACAAACCATAAACCAGAAAAACGTTTTTGAAAATCATATTTTATATTCAGCAAACTTAAAGCTTGACATAAAAGATGAAAAGAACATTCCTGGGAATGAAGACTTACCCATGATCAAGAATATTGAAGATAAGTTAGAACGTTTTTTAGGACTTCAGAAGGATATTCAAAGTTTTAATGAGGAAGCTATTAATACTGCTATAAACTTTTCGATTTTAAAGAAGGGGCCAGTTCATATAAATATACCTTTTGATGAGCCTTTGTACGAAGTAGTAGATAAATTATCGATTTCCCCAAAAGCCACAGCGGTAGTTTCAAAGAATAAACAACTTGAGAATTATACTATTCAGGAATGTTTAGAAGAATGGAATGCGGCTTCCAAAAAAATGGTTTTGGTAGGGGTTAATGGTCCTAACGAAATAGAAAAACAATGGCTTGACGAATTAGCGAATGATGATAGTGTTATTGTTTTTACCGAAACGACATCAAACCTATATAATCAGAGCTTTTTACCAAGTATCGATCAAATCATTGCTCCGCTTTCTGAAGATGAAAAGAAAGCATTACAGCCAGATATTCTTCTAACCTTTGGAGGTCTAATTGTTTCGAAAAAAATAAAAGCCTTATTACGTAAATATCAACCTAAGCATCATTGGCATATCGACAAAAAAGAAGCGAATGATACTTTTTTCTGTTTAAGTAATCATATTGAATCGACACCGAACGAATTTTTTGAAACGTTTCTACCAAAAATTACTCATTATGTAAAAAGTCAATATGGACCGTTCTGGGGAGCTGTAAAACAAAGACGTCTTAAAAAACACAATCAGTATTTAAATGACATACCATTTTGTGATTTTAAAGTTTTTGACATGGTTTTAAAAGCTATTCCAAATAATTACATACTTCAAGTAGGGAATAGTTCGGCCATTAGATATACGCAGTTATTTACTATAAATAAAACGCTTGATGTTTATTGTAACCGTGGCACAAGTGGCATTGATGGAAGCACTTCTACAGCTATTGGGTGCGCTGTAGGAGCTAAAAAACCAACCGTATTTATTACAGGAGATTTAAGTTTTTTATATGACAGCAATGCGTTGTGGAATAATTACATTCCTAATAACTTTAGAATTATTGTAGTGAATAATTCAGGAGGAGGTATTTTTAGAATTTTGCCTGGTCGTAAAAACACGGATAATTTTACCACGTTTTTCGAAACCACTCATAACCTAACGGCTAAACATTTATGTGCTATGTATAATATTGGCTATAAATCGGCTTCGACCACATCGGGATTAGAAACTGCTTTAAAAGCTTTTTATACTGAAAGTGAGCAGCCTAAATTATTGGAAATATTCACACCTAATGAAGTAAATGATGAGGTCTTATTGAATTACTTTGAGTATTTAAAGTAAATCGAAAAATCTTGCTAAATATTAGTACTTTTGCTGCATGATAAACATAGGACGAGTAAATACATTAGAAATACTACGTGAGACCGATCACGGAGTTTATTTGATAGATGAAGAGGATAATGAAGTACTATTACCAAATAGGTACGTTCCTGAAACGTTTAAGATTTGGGACAAGATAGATGTATTTGTTTACTTAGATAATGAAGAACGTCCTGTGGCGACTACCGATATGCCTTTTATCCAGTTAAACGATTTTGCATTATTGCGATGTAATGAAGTGACTGAATTTGGTGCATTTCTAGACTGGGGATTGGTAAAGGAATTATTTTGTCCATTTAAAGAACAAGCCTTTAAAATGAAACCTAAAGGCTGGTATCTGGTATATTGTTACTTAGATGAGAAAACAGGACGATTAGCTGCTTCTAGTAAAACTAATCACTTTTTAAGTAATAAAGAACTAACGGTAAGTCAGTTTGATGAGGTAGATATTATTGTGTCGCATCCATCAGATATTGGTATGAATGTGATTGTAAATAAAAAGCACACGGGTTTAATTTATAATGATCAAATATTTACTGATTTAAGTGTAGGTGATAAGCTCAAGGGGATTGTTAAAAAGATACGACCAGGTAATAAACTTGATATTTCTTTGGGGCAAATTGGTTATAGAAATATAGAACCTAACGCCGAACGTATATTAAAGGAACTAGATGATAATAGTGGTTATTTAAATTTAACCGATAAATCTAATCCTGAGGATATAAAGGAAATGTTACAGATGAGTAAAAAGAACTTTAAAAAAGCAGTTGGGAATCTTTATAAGCAGAAAAAAATAGTAATTAAATCAGATGGGATTTACCGTCTTTAATTTGTTGATTTTTATTGCCGTTTTACTCCAAATTACTGCATCTTCAAGGTTACTGAAATTTTTATAATTGAAATTAAAAAACAGTTTCTCTATTTCAACAGCACTGCGGGCTTGAAAAGTATAAGTTACCGTAGCGCAACTAATTAAATTTGGGAAAGTATCTGATATGCTTTGACCATCAGTACAGTTTATTGAATAAGAGTTTTTTCGATTGCTTATGTAGCCAAAATTCTTTTTACCGTAAAAATCTTTAATAATTTTTATGCCATCCTGAAAACCTTAGAAAGTAAAGGTGACCCCTTCTTTATATTCGGCAATAACAAAATCTTCAAACAGGAACAGATGACCTAACTTTATAATTTCATAGCTTATAATGTCGTTAAATTGAGGGATGTTAAATAAGGGCATAACTAAAATTAAAACAGCAAAAATAACTTACAAATTGAGTTTTAATTGATAATGAAAAGTTAATTAGTAAGAATTTATGTATTTTAAGAACTAATTAAGAAGCATACTTGGGAAAGTAATTTTTCGAATTTTGAATTAGCAGTAAAGAAACACTAACTATTTGCTATTTTTGCAGCATGATTAATCAAGATACCATTGTAGCATTAGCGACTCCTTCTGGGGCAGGAGCTATAGCTGTTATTCGTTTGTCTGGTAGAGAGGCAATTACCATAGCAGATTCCTGTTTTAAATCAGTAAGAGACAATAAATCCTTGTCAGGACAGAAGACACATACCATTCACTTAGGTCATATTATTGATGGGGTTAAAACCATAGATGAGGTTTTGGTGTCAGTTTTTAAAAATCCTAATTCTTATACGGGCGAAGATGTTGTTGAGGTATCTTGTCATGGATCAAATTATATACAACAAGAAATTATTCAGTTATTTCTTCGGAAAGGTTGTAGAATGGCATCGGCAGGAGAATTCACATTGCGTGCATTTCTTAATGGTAAATTAGATTTAAGTCAGGCAGAAGCTGTGGCGGATTTGATTGCTAGTGATAATGAAGCCTCTCATCAAATAGCAATGCAGCAAATGCGTGGAGGTTTTTCATCTGAAATAGCCAAACTTCGTGAAGAATTAATGAACTTTGCCTCGTTAATTGAGTTGGAACTTGATTTTGCTGAAGAAGATGTTGAATTTGCTGATAGAACAAAGTTTAAAGACCTCATTGAGCGCATCAGTTTTGTGTTAAAGCGTTTAATAGATTCTTTTGCTGTTGGTAATGTGATTAAAAATGGAATTCCCGTAGCCATCGTTGGTGAGCCTAATGTTGGTAAATCTACCTTGTTAAATGCGTTATTAAATGAAGAGCGTGCTATTGTTTCTGAAATTGCAGGTACAACAAGAGATACTATAGAGGATGAAATTTCGATTGGAGGTATAGGATTCCGATTTATCGATACCGCCGGAATTCGCGAAACAAAAGATGTTGTTGAGAGTATTGGTATTAAAAAGACCTTTGAGAAAATAGAGCAGGCGCAAGTGGTGGTTTTCTTAGCTGATAGTACTAACCTAAAAGAAGAAAGTTTTATTAAATCCTTCAAGATTGAAATAGAAAAAATCAAAAATAAATATCCTCAAAAGCCGATTATAATAATTGCTAATAAAATTGATAAACTTTCAGATTTTGAGGTTAAAACTATAATGACTCAGTTTTCAGATCTTCATTTATTATCAGCTAAAACAGGATTTGGAGTGGAAGAGTTAAAAGATAAATTACTAAGTTTTGTTAATACAGGCGCACTTCGTAACAATGACACAATAGTAACAAACACAAGGCATTACGATTCATTGCTTAAAGCGTTAGATGAAATAGATAAAGTTAGGCATGGGTTAGAGATAGGGTTGTCTGGGGATTTATTAGCGATAGATATTCGCCAGGCGTTGTATTATTTTGGTGAAATAACAGGTGAAATAACTAACGACGATTTACTAGGAAATATTTTTGCTAATTTCTGTATCGGAAAGTAATAACTACTTTTGATAATTTTAAAGTATGGAAGTTAGAGAGTTAGTAGGGAAATACAATGTTGTTGGAACCAATCAGGATTATGAAGAAACTAGTTATGAAGGTTTGCTTCAAATTGACTTAGATCTAAATGATAGGATTATTGCAAGATGGTCTATAGGTAATCACCAACAATCAGGAACCGGTTTTTTTAAAAATAATATCTTAGTGATTAATTTTAGATATAAGGGGGCTGACAACAAAATATTTAAAGGTGTCGTTGTATATAAATGCTTATCTAAAGATCTTTTGGATGGTTTTTGGTCTGAAAAACATGGTGATCCTTCGTATTTAGGCAGTGAACAATGTTTTAGAATAAATCCGAAGGATACATTGATTAATTAATCAAAAATAAAGAGATAGTCTTATTTTTCGATAATTTCTACTTCGAAAAGTTTGTCCCAATGTTTACCTGTAACAAATAAAGTTTTGGTTTCTGTATTGTACGCTATACCATTAAGAACATCTAATCCTTCGTGTTGTTTTACTAATCTTTTTAAAGGTGAAAAATCAATAACACCAATTACAGCACCATTTTCAGGATTTATGATAGCTACACCATCTTTTTGATATCTGTTGGAGTAAATAACACCATTAACCCATTCCATTTCATTTATGCCTATTATTTTTCCTTTATTAGTGTAGACCTGAATATGATCCTCTTCGGTTAAAGTTTCAGGATTTAGTAACCAAATGTTTTCTGTACCGTCACTTTTATATATTGTTGATCCATTGTTACACAAACCCCAGCCTTCTTTACTTTCGTTGTATTTAAAGCTGCTGGTTTTTTCAAAAGAATTAATATCGTAAATAAATCCGATGTTTTCTCTCCAGGTTAATTGGTAAATTTTGTTGTTTAAAATAGTTATACCTTCACCAAAATATTCATTAGGTAAATCTTTGTTTTTTAATACGTTGCCGGTTTTGAAATCGACTTTTCTTAACTTAGAAAATTTGTATTGTCCTGTGCTTTCATATAGGTCTCCATTATGAAATTCTAATCCCTGAGTATAAGATGTAATATCGTGAGGATATTCATTAATTATTTTGTAAGTGTATACTTTAGGGCTTTCGCTATGGAGTATGGTAATGGAAGTCGTACACACTTCTTTAGTTTCGTTAAAATATACTGTTGCTTCAATAGCATGTTTTCCTAATTTAAAATCAGAAAGTTTTGTGTTTGCACCAATTTTTCTTCCGTATATAGAATAAACTATTGAATCTATTTCGTGTTCTTTTTTGTTAATCAAACTTAAATTTAGAACACTATTGTTAGAAATGTTGCCCTTGTCAGTGTTGGTTTTTATAGAAAAGTCATTCTTTTTTTGTCCGTTACTTGATCCACATCCGGAAATTAAAATGGATAAAAATATGATAGTGAAGCACTTAATTGTATTCATGATTTGGTGATTAATTTTAGGCAAGATATTTATTAAAAATCAGAGAAAAAAATCATTGTAAAACTTTTAAAAGGTTGTATATTTGCACCCGGCAAGTCCTACACAACCAGCTCCTGTTGAATCCTCCAGGGCGGGAACGCAGCAAAGGTAAATGGTCGTAGCGGTGTGATGTAGGTAGCTTGCCTTTTTTTATGCACTTTTCTTTCCTAAAAAGCATTTACAATAGTACCTTTACAGCCTTAAAAATAACACAAAATATGTCTAAAGTAGTTTTAATTACTGGTGGATCTTCTGGTATTGGAAAATCGGTTGGGGAATACCTAACAGATAATGGATTTAAAGTTTATGGAACCAGTAGGAATCCTGAAAAATACGGTAAGAGTAAATTTCCTATTTTAGAGTTGGATGTTAAAAATACACAAACTATTCAGCAAACGGTAAGCTATATTATTAGTGTGGAAGGACGTCTAGATGTCCTTATTAATAATGCGGGTGCTGGTATCACCGGACCTATAGAAGAAATTCCGGAAGCTGAAATTAAGGCTAATTTTGATACTAATTTTTTTGGACCCATAAATGTAATAAAAGAATGTTTACCACAGATGCGGAATCAGCACTCTGGACTTATCATTAACATTACTTCAATAGCTGGTTATATGGGTTTGCCTTATCGTGGTATTTATAGTGCTAGTAAAGGCGCTTTAGAGTTATTAACAGAGGCATTTAGAATGGAATTGAAGGACTTTAATATTCACATGACTAATATTGCGCCAGGTGACTTTGCAACAAATATAGCGGCAGGAAGATACCATGCACCTTTACTTGAAAATTCTCCATATAAAAAGCCTTATGGAGATACTTTAAATTTAATGAATGAGCACGTAGATTCAGGTAGTGATCCATTAATGATGGCTAAAGCCGTTTTAAAGGTAATTCAGACCGACAAACCTAAAATTCATTATAAAGTAGGGGAGTTTATGCAAAAATTCTCTGTAATATTAAAAAGTATATTGCCGGATAAGGTTTACGAAAAACTTTTAATGAATCATTACAAACTTTAAAGGGTTACCTATTTAAAACACCTAATAATTGTTGTTCAAAGTTTGAAGAAAAGATGTTGGTATGATTATTGGCAATTTTATTGTTTTTGTCTACAATAAAGGCTTTAGTCATTGGTCGAATAGCTAGTGTCTCGTAAGCTTTGGTAGGTCTTCGGAATTGGTATTCATCGGTAGTAGGAAATCCATTTGCACGTAACGATTTTTTAGCTTTATCAATACCGTAATTATCTATATTAATAGATAAAAAGTTAACTTCTGGGTATTTGGATTTTAAATCTTTAAGTAAATAATGACTTTTTTTGAAGTGTTCGAAGAAAACATCAGACCAGAAACAGATAACGGTAGGTTTATTGAACAAACTGTTCAATGCAATGGTCTCATTATTGTAATTAACAACTTCTAAATCTGGAAAAGGTGCACCAACTTCTAAAGCATTTAAAGAAGATGTGAAGTTTTTCATCATTTCTTTACCCTTTTCATTGGAAGAAAGTATTAAATAGGTATTTAAAATTGCGCTATTAGCTTCTGTATTTGGGCTTTTAGATAAATAATTCAAGGCAAAATGATGCAAGAGTTCATTCTTAATGTTCACGTTACTTACTAAACTATCTGTCAACTTCATTAGGTCAATATTGAAGCATAATGAACGTCTGTTAAAAACCGTGTCTTCATGATGATCGATATGCTCTTGTAGTGCTAAATTATTAAGGCTGTAGCGTAAAAATGAATTATAATAATGGTAATCCTTAAGTAGGGTGTCATTATAATTTACTTCTTTTCTGTAATTATAGAAATCTTTAGGCAAAGAGTTTAAAATTTCCGCTTTGTTATATCCATAATGGACAAATGGGTACACTTCTTTGCTGGAATAATAGTTGTAATTAATATTTGCTAAGGCTAAATCTTCAAAAAGGGCACTAACCTCATAACGATTTTTGAAATTATTAAAGCGCTTAATTTTTAAAGATTTTATAGAGTCTATTTCATTTTCATACTGGTCTGGATCTAATTGGCAATATTTGAAAATTTTCTTTTCTTGAGTTTCGTTTTCTAAAAACTCTCTTATAAGATAATTATTTTTATTGTCACCAATACCAGTAAAAACTAGTGATTCATCAAATTCTAAAGTATTTAGCCTAAACAATAAACTGTCTTTAGGTTCTAAAAATACCATTTGAATTTCACCTCCATGAAGAAAAGTGTACAAGCCGGCATTTAAATTTTCAATTTTATGGAGAAATCTATTTCTATAATCTAGAGTAATGGTATCTATAACTTGTCCGGCTTGAGAAAGTATCACAACGTTGTCATTTGGGTTTATAATTTCACCACCCAAGTAAGCATAATTATCATTAACCTGATTATTGTCAAACTTACAACCAAAAACCAATAACAACAGGAAAAGGCCAAAACCATATAATTTCATAATTTGCCGACTAAATACGTTTATATACAAAAATAGACCTTGTTAATTTAAAGTGTTGTTAATGGGCTGTTAAAGTTACTAGTACTAAAAACCACTAATATAGGGCACTTAGAAAAAATAGCAATATATTTTTAAAATAAAATCTCTTGGTTTCCTTGTCCGAAAGGAATTTTCTACTTTTGCACAAATTTTCAATTAGGTTTGTGTCAAGGAGTAAACCTATTAAAATAATATCTGAGTTAAATAAAAAAATACATTTATGTTATCAGTATCGAATCTTTCAGTGCAATTTGGAAAACGCATATTGTTTGATGAAGTAAATACAACATTTACATCAGGTAATTGTTACGGGATTATAGGGGCTAATGGAGCAGGTAAATCTACTTTTTTAAAAATACTTTCAGGGAAGCAAGATCCAACATCGGGTCGTGTACATTTAGAGCCTGGTAAGCGTATGTCTGTATTAGAGCAGAATCATAATTTATATGATGAACAAACAGTTTTAGAAACGGTTTTAATGGGAAATAAGCCATTGTTTAAGATTAAATCTGAAATGGATGCCTTATATGCAGATTATACTGATGAAAATGCTGAAAAAATAGGAGAACTTCAGGTGAAATTTGAAGAGATGAATGGTTGGAACGCAGATAGCGATGCAGCAGCTATGTTATCAAATCTGGATATTAAAGAAGAATTTCATTATACATTAATGAAAGATTTGGATGGTAAACAAAAAGTACGAGTGTTATTGGCTCAAGCGCTTTTTGGAAATCCAGATGTGTTAATTATGGATGAGCCTACCAACGATTTGGATTACGAAACCATTTCTTGGTTAGAGAATTTTTTAGCGAATTATGATAACTGTGTGATTGTGGTGTCGCATGACAGACACTTTTTAGATGCTGTATGTACACATATTTCAGATATCGATTTTGGTAAGATTAATCATTTTTCTGGAAACTATACATTTTGGTACGAATCATCTCAATTAGCAGCCCGTCAGCGAGCGCAACAGAATAAAAAGGCTGAAGAAAAGAAAAAGGAATTGGAAGAGTTTATCCGTCGTTTCTCTGCAAATGTTGCAAAAAGTAAACAAGCAACCAGTAGAAAAAAAATGATTGATAAATTGAACATCGATGATATTAAGCCTACTAGTCGTCGATATCCTGCAATTATTTTCGAACGCGAAAGAGAAGCAGGAGATCAAATATTAAATATTCAAAACTTGGCAGCTTCAATCGATGGTGAAGTGTTATTTAAAGACATCGATTTAAATTTAGCTAAAGGAGATAAAGTTGTGGTGTTCTCTAAAGATTCACGAGCAACAACGGCTTTTTATCAAATTTTGAATAATAAGCAAGAAGCAGATGCAGGTACTTTTGATTGGGGTGTAACGACAACACAGTCTTATTTACCTTTAGACAATGATGAATATTTCCAAAATAATTTATCGCTGGTAGATTGGCTTCGTCAGTGGGCAAAAACAGAAGAAGAACGCGAAGAAGTTCATATTCGAGGTTTCTTAGGGAAAATGATTTTTAGTGGTGAAGAAGCTTTAAAAAAATCGAATGTGCTTTCGGGTGGAGAAAAGGTGCGTTGCATGTTAAGTAGAATGATGATGACAAGGGCTAACGTATTAATGTTAGATGAACCAACAAATCACTTAGATTTGGAGAGTATTACAGCATTTAATAATTCATTGAAGAATTTTAAAGGAACTATATTGTTTACGACTCATGACCACGAGTTTGCTCAAACTGTTGCAAATAGGGTAGTAGAGATTACACCTAATGGTGTTATTGATCGCTATACCACCTTCGATGAGTATATGCAAGATTCAAAAATTAAAGAATTACGAGCAAAAATGTATGCGGTTACAGCATAGTTTTAAAGTGTTGTAATAAATAAAAAAAGCGACTTATTTAAGTCGCTTTTTTTATTGTTTTTTATGACTTAAGCTTCTAATTCAGAGGTGAATCCATCTATGGCTTTGATGGCTGCATCAAATTCATCCTTATGAACAAATATTTCCTGATAATCTCTGGAGCCTCCAAACATACCTGGTTGTAAACCAGATTCTGATTGTTCCTTAACTACCGGACTAATGTCTATTTTTTCTAATTCAGCTATAATACGTCTTGAGCTAATAAGACTTCCAGTAAATACTTTTATGTAATTAGAGTCTTTCATGGCCGTTTAATATTGGTGTTTACCTAAATATACAAAATTTTCTAACATATAATGCTAAAGATTTATGATTTTATTAGTTAGAGATTTTATCGAATTAATACTAAGAAAACAGCTCGAAAAGAATACAAACATTAATAACTGAAAGTAGAAGAATTTATGAGAATTAAAGAAATAAAAAAAAGCCTCGTTTATAAATGAACGAGGCTTAAATTTTTAATTAAAAAAGAACTTATCTTAATTCAGCACCCAGTTGGTTTTCAAACTGAGATTGTAAATTTCTCATAATTTTATCTATTTGCTTGTCGTTAAGGGTTTTGTTTTCATCTTGCAATGTAAAACTTACCGCATAACTCTTCTTGCCTGCTGGAAGGTTTTTTCCTTGGTAAACATCGAACAGATTCACACTTTTAAGTAGATTCTTTTCCGTTTTTTTAGCTATCTTATAAATAGCATCAAAAGTGACTGCATCGTCTAATAACAAAGCAAAATCACGTCTAACTTCTGGGTATTTTGGAATGGGCTGAAAAGTGATTTTATTCTTCTTGATTAGAGTTAAAATAGTGTCCCATTTAAAATTGGCGTATAAAACTTCTTGAGAAATATCGAATTGTTTTAAAATTGGTTTTTTAACTAATCCGAATTCAGCTAATGTCATTTTTCCTAAACCAACACTAATACCTTCACTAAACAAATCGTTTTGAACAGGACTTTCATTAAATCTTGAAATACCTAGTCGTTCTAATACTGAAATAATATGTCCTTTAAGAAAGAAAAAATTACTTTTCTCATTGGTAGCACTCCAATTTTCAATTTGTTTGTTTCCTGTTATAAACAAAGACAAATGTTTAAATTCTTCGCGCTTTTCATTGTAAGCATGGTAAGTTTTACCAAATTCGAATAATTTTAAATCAGACCTTCTTCTGTTAATATTGAAGGAGATAGCTTCAAGTCCCGAAAATAGCATAGATTGTCTTAAAACAGATAGATCGTTACTTAAAGGATTTAACATAGTAATATTATGTTCTTCCTTTAATTGCTCGCTTAATGCAGCGTAGTTTGGTGTAGTAAGCGAGTTAGACATGATTTCGAAAAAACCTTGTGAGGCTAATTGATTTCCAATTATATTCTGAACTTTATGGTCTTCTAATCGTGTTGAATTCGCTACCGATGCATTAAACTTCTCGGCTGTTTTTATATTATTATAGCCGTAAACACGTAGAATTTCTTCAATAATATCTGCTTCACGTTGTACATCATTTCTATATACCGGTACAGTTAAACCAAGTCCTGCTTCAGTAACGTTATTTACTTTAATTTCTAAAGAAGAAAGAATACGTTTTATTGTTTCTTTAGGGATTTCTTCTCCAATCAATTTTTTGGCATTTTCAAAACTTAAACGTACTTGAAAATCTTCAATTTTGTTTGGATAAAAATCTATAATATCGCAGGTGACTTCACCTCCAGCTAATTCTTGGATTAAAAGTGTGGCACGTTTCAGTGCGTATTCGGTAATATTAGGGTCGATACCGCGTTCAAAACGGAAAGAAGCATCAGTATTCAGTCCGTGGCGTTTTGCAGTTTTACGAATGCTAACAGGATTGAAATAGGCACTTTCTAAAAAGATATTGGTTGTATGTTCAGTAACTCCAGAATCTAATCCCCCAAAAACACCGGCAATACACATAGGCTTTTCGGCATTACAAATCATTAGATCATCTTCGTGTAATTCGCGTTCAACACCATCTAATGTGATAAATTTAGTACCAGCCTTTAACGTTTTTACTTCAATTTTATTGCCTGAAATTTTGTTAGCATCAAAAGCATGGAGTGGTTGTCCAAGTTCATGAAGGACATAGTTGGTTGCATCCACTATATTGTTAATAGGACTTAATCCAATAGCTTTTAAGCGATGTTGCAGCCAAGCCGGGGATTCGGCTACTTTAATACCAGAAATAGTTACTCCGCAATAGCGAGGTGCTAATTCTTTATCAACCTCTACATCTATTTTTAGTGTTCGGTTATCAGTGTGAAATGCGCTTACTGAAGGAGTAATTAATTCTAAATTAATATCTTTTTGCACCAAACCAGCTTTTAAGTCACGCGCTGTACCATAATGACTCATTGCGTCGGCACGATTTGGCGTTAACCCAATTTCGAAAATCTGATCGTTTTCAATCTCAAATAAATCGGCACATGGTGTTCCTACTTTAATTTTAGCATCTAGAACCATAATGCCATCATGTGATTTTCCAAGACCAAGTTCATCTTCGGCGCATATCATTCCAAAACTTTCCTCACCTCGTATTTTTCCTTTTTTTATAGTCCACGATTCACCTTCTTCAGTGTATAAAGTGGTGCCAATTGTAGCCACAGGTACTTTTTGTCCGGCGGCAACATTAGGTGCTCCACATACAATTTGAAGCGGCTCATTAGTGCCTATATTAACTGTTGTAACTTTTAGCTTGTCTGCATTTGGGTGTTGTTCACAAGTAAGCACTTCGCCTACAACAACACCTTCTAAACCACCTTTTACAGATTGATAAAGGTCTATGCCTTCTACTTCTAAACCTAAATCTGTTAATAATTCACCAGTTTGCTCGGCAGACCAATCAATCTTAATAAATTGCTTTAGCCAATTGTATGAAATCTTCATAAATCTATTACTGTTTGAGTGTGCAAACCTACATATTTTTTTTCATTTTTCCTTTTGAAAACGTTATGGAAAATGGGAGTTTTGAAAGAATTTTACAGGGTTATGTTAAATTTAGAAAGCTTCTAATTCTTCAATGGTTTCGGTGAATTCAAATTGCAAATCTTCGTGCAGTTTGGAAACAATCTTTTTGCTTAATGAAAGTTGCCGTTGAAACATATTATCTAATTGCTGACTTTTTTTTATACTAGGCTTAAAGTCTTTCAGTTTATAGCAAAAATAGAGTAGAAGTTCAACTTCGGTTTCTTTTTTAAGTGAATAACGAATGTATTTCTTTATGTTCCGAAGGATTTTGCGTATGCTCTTTCGAATATAGAAGTAACTGTCTTTATTAATGGATTTTAATTCATTGTCAATATAGCTTTTTATCGTGTCGATGTAAGCGTCTTCATTGTGGGATTCGAATAATAGATAGGTGAGTAGTTCTTTATTTTCCTGTTTAAATCGAGAAAGACGCAGGCATAGCTCCTGAAGCTCCTGTGTTGAAAGCGTATTTAATTCTGTTTTAATGTCTCGAAGAGATGCGGCTTTCATAGGTGTGGTTTTAATTTTTATAAATATAAAAAAACCACCGAGAATGTCGATGGTTATAAAATATGCTGTTGTATACTACTATGATTTATCTTAATTTAGGATATTCTACAGGATCTGTTTCATGCATTACGGCATAAACTCCTTCGAAGATATCTTCGGCCGATGGTTTTGAGAAATAATCACCATCATTACCATAGGCTGGTCTGTGAGCATGAGCAGTAATAGTTTTTGGTTGACTATCTAAATATTGAAAAGCATTTTGAGTATTTAAAATTTCATTTAAAATGTAAGCTGAAGCCCCACCAGGAACATCTTCATCTATAATAACAACGCGATTCGTTTTTTGAATACTTTTAACGATGTCGTGGTTTAAATCGAAAGGTAAAAGAGATTGAACATCTATAACTTCAGCATCAATACCAACCGCTAGTAGTTCCTTAGCAACTTGTTCAACAATACGAAGGGTTGAGCCGTATGATACCAGTGTAATATCTTTACCTTCTTTAAGGGTTTCTACGACACCTATTGGTGTTTTTAAAGACCCCAGATTGTTTGGCATGGTTTCTTTTAAACGATACCCGTTTAAACATTCAATAACAATAGCTGGATCATCACCTTGTAATAAAGTATTATAAAATCCTGCTGCTTTGGTCATGTTTCGAGGAACTAATAGATTAACACCACGAACCAAATTTAAAATACCACCCATTTGGGATCCTGAATGCCAGATACCCTCCAATCTATGGCCACGGGTTCTAACAATTAAAGGCGACTTTTGTTTTCCTTTAGTTCTATAATGAGTCGTTGCTAAATCGTCACTAATGATTTGCAGAGCATACATTAAATAATCTAAATATTGAATCTCTGCAATTGGACGTAATCCACGAAGTGACATACCAATACCCTGACCTAAAATGGTAGCTTCACGAATACCTGCATCTGCAATTCGAAGTTCGCCGTATTTTTCTTGTAAGCCTTCAAGTCCTTGATTAACATCACCGATATTACCTGTGTCTTCACCAAAAATTAGCGCTTCTGGATATTTACTAAAAATAGCATCGAAGTTGTCACGTAAAATAATCCGACCATCCACTTGACTGGCATCGGCATCGTATGTTGGTTTTACTTCTTTAATTAAGATGTTAGACTGTTTCGTTTCTGAATATAGGTGAGAACTGAAATTTGGTTGAACAACTTCAAAGATGTTATTAATCCAATTTTCTAAAACGGTTTTTTCTGAAAAGGTTTCTCCAAGAGTCAGACGAAGTGTTTTACGTCCAGCTGATAAAATATCTTTCCTTGTTGGTTCATCTGTAGTAGCCAGTGAATCAATTAATTTATTAATAAACACACCATTTATACTTTTTGAGGCCACTTTTTTTAGAATTGAGATTAATTCTTGTTGTTCCTCTAAAACGGGTCTTAAAAAGGTGTTCCAAGCATTTTTCTTGGCTTCACGAACTTCTCTTTTTAATGTTCTTTCAATTTCCGTTAGTGTTTCATGAGTAGCTATTCCACTTTCTATAATCCATTCACGCATTTTGGTGTTACAGTCATGTGCTTGTTCCCAAGCTAAGCGCTCGGCACTTTTGTAACGTTCGTGCGATCCAGAAGTTGAATGTCCTTGAGGTTGTGTTAATTCAGAAACATGAATTAAAACAGGAACATGTTCTTCTCGGGCAATGGTACTAGCTTCCTGATACGTTTCTATTAAGTTGGCATAGTCCCAACCTTTAACGCGTAAAATTTCGTACCCCTTATTATGTTTATCACGTTGAAACCCTGAAAGGATTTCAGAAATATTTTCTTTCGTGGTTTGATGTCTGGCGTGTACAGAAATACCATATTCATCGTCCCATACACTTATAACCATTGGGACCTGTAATACACCTGCGGCATTTATTGTTTCGAAAAACAACCCTTCGCTTGTACTTGCATTTCCTATAGTTCCCCAGGCTACCTCATTGCCGTCAACAGAGAATTTACTCGTGTCAATGCCTTTTACATTTCTAAAAACTTTAGAGGCTTGAGCTAAACCAAGCAACCTAGGCATTTGGCCTGCTGTAGGTGATATATCAGCACTTGAATTGTACTGTTGCGTTAAATCTTTCCAGCTACCGTCTTCATTTAAACTGTGTGTTGCGAAGTGACCTCCCATTTGGCGTCCAGCGGACATAGGCTCTTCTTTTAAATCGGTATTGGCATATAGTCCAGCAAAAAACTGTTCTGGAGTTAATTCTCCAATTGCCATCATAAAGGTTTGATCACGGTAATACCCCGAACGCCAATCACCTTTTAAAAAGGCTTTGGCCATGGCTAATTGAGGCACCTCTTTACCATCACCAAAAATTCCGAATTTAGCCTTACCTGTAAGTACTTCTCTGCGCCCTAGTAAGCTACATTCTCTACTTTTTACGGCTATTTTATAATCGTTTAGGATTTCGGTTTTAAAATCTTCAAAGGAAATATTGTCTTTCAATTCTGGAAAACTTTGCATAGTGGGAATGCTTTTTTGCTTTTGCAAAAGTAGTTAATCTTTATGATTTAAACAATAAATAAATAAAGTATAAAATTGATAATATTTCAAAAAAAATAATTTAAACTCTAATATTTTAAATTTTTCAAACTCAAACACTCTTTTTAGTGAGAATAATTAAAATTAAATGCTTTGTCTTAGCTTATTAATTTAAAACCAGCGTCTTCTAAAAAGCCCTAATAATACTTGCGGATCTACTGTAAACTTAAAACGTATTTTTTGGTCGTACCTGGGCTGACCCATTTCCCATCCTAAATTGGAATATACAGGGAGGTATATTTCGAAATAATCGGTAACCAGATTAACGCGAATACCAGAATCATAAACAAATTTCGGATTTTCATATTTATTTTTTACTAAACCAATATCTCCATATAATAAAATATATCTCCAAAGGGTAGTGCTTGAATTCATAGTGGTTATCCATTGATTTGCGTAGGGTGTGTCTAATTTAGATTTAAATCCCCCTTCGGCTTCAATATATTGCTGACTAAAAATACCAGAAGATTCTGATCGACCCAAATAAGGATATTCAAATAAATAATCAGTAGGGCGGTCTAAGGCAAAACTAAAATAATCGGAAGTCGGGTCATTCCTGTTTTCTAAAAAAGTTCCTCCGTAAAATCTTAAATTAAGTTGTCGGTTGTTTTCAAATAAATGTCTGTATTCATAATTAAATGATAATTTTGAGAATTTTTGAGCTATTTGTACATCGAAATACCATTTATTAAAATTAATTAAATTATCGTTAGAGAATAAGTAACGAGCATTAAAGACTCCGTAATTAGGGTCACTAGTGGTTAGTATATTCGATTCGTCTTTATCTCGGTGGATATCTACGTAACGGAAAATAACAAATTGCCTTTTGTTCGACCTAAAGTCATTGTCTTCACGAAAAAGTAAGGTTACCGATGGTGTTAGTCTACGAACAAATAAATCTTCAGCAAATGAGGAGTAACTTCCAGACATCCCATAATTTAAATAATAAAGATTGCTGTTTCTAAAATAGTGTGTTTTTGAAATTGCAGCCGAACCGGTTAATGATCGCGATTTAAAGGCATATACAGGTTTTATTTTATAATCGAATAATTTCCTTAACACTGTTTTATTGTAGGCGTTTATACCTAGTATAAATCCGTCATAAATATTGTTAAATTCAACTATAGGCATAAAAAACACCTGATTATAATAGGGATCTTCAATGTCTTTAAATAATCTAAATTGTAAAGGTTTATTATTAAAAAATATGCCCTTAAGTGATTTCCAATTATCTCTAATATTATATTCTGGTATGACTTTTTCGTAATTTAAAACGAGTTTGTTGGCGTCATTTCTAGGGATTGTGAGTGTTTTAAATTTTGATACGTTTTCAACCCATGTTTTAGAAATAATACTGTCATTATTAAGGCTGTATAACGAGATTGGCATACTTGTATTATGCTTGTTTTTTATTGTAAGGGTTATGGAGTCTTCAGTCTTTGAAACATTTTTAATTTTATAATCAATAATCTTTCGTGAACTTAAATAGTCTGTGAAAAACCAATCTATATCCTTAGTAGTTTTCGATTTTATAAAAGCCTCAAATTCTGAAGTTGTGGTAGTTTGTAATTTGTTGTTCTTAAGAAAATCTTCAATAATTTGTTCCACAGTGTGATTGCTATTAATGAAATCGTCTAAATAATTTAAACCTATT
The DNA here is from genome assembly GCF_000425645.1 of Gaetbulibacter saemankumensis DSM 17032. Classification (GTDB taxonomy): domain Bacteria; phylum Bacteroidota; class Bacteroidia; order Flavobacteriales; family Flavobacteriaceae; genus Gaetbulibacter; species Gaetbulibacter saemankumensis. The sequence goes on along the minus strand of NZ_AUDV01000008.1, from coordinate 29,405 downwards.
CCTGCTTTGTATTTATTTGCGATGTTGGCATTAAATTTCAGTAAAGAATCTTTAGCCATGCTCAATGGTTGATCTCTATTGGTTCGCGCCATAAGCATGTAAGCTAAAGTGTATTTATCGTTATATGCCATGTCTGCGGCATGAAAGGAACGCACCCCCCAAATGTTAGCAATGTCACCTAGGAATTTCATTTTAGGGTAATATTCGTCAACATAATTCATTAGAAAGAAAATTTCGATTCCATCAAGCAGCCATTGTTCCTTTCTTGGGTTAAGAAATAAAGTGTTTTCTAAATAATTATGAATTGCTATTTTAACAAGTTTAAGTTCATAGTTAAAATGGTTAGGGTAGGGCTTTAAAAATTTTGGAAGAATATTAAGCCCGTAAATAGGATTTTTATCATAATCTATCTGACTTAATAAGAGTTTGTCATGTGGATATTCGCCAAAGTTCTCAAAGATATATTTTGAGACACGACCCAAAATAAGGGCTTTTTCTAAAACCTCAAGTCCTTCATCATCAATATTTGAGATTAAAGTGAAGTCTCTGGTGTTCATCCGTTCAAAAGTCGCCCTCTTACTTAAGAACAATTTGTCATTTATACGATTTTTACCTTGTAATTTTATAATCTTATTGGACCCAATGGTTTCAGATCTAACTAAATCTAAATCGGTTGTTAAATGATAATTACCTGGAAATTCAAGTTCCATTGAAATATCTGCAGCCGGAACAAACATGTCATCTAGGTCTTTATTACTGTAATATTGCCATGCGCCATCATATATGGCAGGACTAATTCGCCAATATCTTAGATTTAAATCTCCATTAACATCAACGCCATACTTTGTGAATTTATCGCTTGGTATTTGAATAATATATTCTATCTGAATGTTATAAGAACTCTTAGGTTGTAACGCTGTGTTTAACTCAACTTTAATAATATCATTTTGATTTTTTAATTGTTGAAACACAAGGTCTTGTCCATTCTGCTTAATGGAAGTTATTACAGAATAACCCCGCTCGTTATTCTTGGCCAGATGAAATTCGTTTTTGTATTCTTCGGCAATGCGTTTAGCCAGAGGTGTTGTTTTGGTTGAAAAACTGTTTCCCCAATCGTTTAAGTAAATCGTTTGAAGCTCATCATTTGTTGTATTTTGATATTGAATGGTTTGACTAATTTTAATCTGTTTCCTTTCAATATTAAAATGGGCTTTTAATTCTATTTTATTCTGGCTAAAGCCACTTAAATAGAATAGTACAACAATAAGAGTATATAAAAAATGTGGTTTCAAAAGATTCTTAAACATGTATAATTGATAGCTATTAAAAAGCAATTGCAATATAGCAAAATATCGATGCCTTCAAGTAATTTGAAACGTTTGTCTAGAAATTAGGACTTAAAGATGATACTTTATAGAAAGAATCTAGAATGTTGATCACTTCTTCATCGGTATCTACCAAATGAATTAAGTCTAAATCTTTAGGGCTAATATTTCCATACCCCTCTAAAAGGGTTGACTTTATCCAATCTATAAGACCTTTCCAGAAATTTGTTCCGACAAGAATGATAGGGAACTTTTCAATTTTATGCGTTTGAATAAGTGTTATGGCTTCAAAAAGTTCATCTAAAGTTCCAAAGCCCCCTGGCATAACTACAAATCCTTGAGAATATTTTACAAACATAACTTTACGCACAAAGAAGTAATCGAAATCTAAGTTTTTATCTGGATCGATATAAGGGTTATCATTTTGCTCAAAAGGTAAATCTATATTAAGTCCAACCGAGGTGCCTCCGCCAATGTGTGCTCCTTTATTTCCAGCTTCCATTATACCTGGACCTCCTCCGGTAATTACACCGTAACCAGCCTCAACAATACTTTGTGCGATTTTTTCAGCAAGTTCATAATATTTATCTTCTGGTTTTGTTCTCGCCGATCCGAAAATAGATACACAAGGACCTATTTGACTCATCTTTTCAAAGCCATTGACGAATTCTCCCATTATTTTGAAGATGGCCCATGAATCATTAGTTTTTATTTCGTTCCAGCCTTTATGATGATGTTCTGTAACCATATACGTATAGTTTATTTGAGGTTGTTGTTTTAGTTTAATTCTTTCTTTAAAAATTTAGCGGTATAACTTTTTTTGTCTTTTGCCACTTCTTCAGGTGTTCCTTTCGCTACGACTTTACCACCGCCTTTACCACCTTCGTAGCCAATATCAATAATGTAGTCAACGGTTTTAATAACATCTAAATTGTGTTCAATAATTAAAACCGTATTGCCTTTATCCGTTAGCTTATTTAGAACTTGCATTAGTACACGTATATCTTCAAAATGAAGACCTGTTGTAGGTTCGTCTAATATATAAAAAGTATTACCAGTATCTCGTTTACTAAGTTCGGTAGCGAGTTTGATACGCTGGGCTTCTCCACCAGAAAGGGTAGTGCTTTGTTGTCCTAGTGTAATGTATCCAAGACCAACATCCTTGATGGTTTTGAGTTTACGATGAATTTTTGGAATATGTTCAAAGAAATCGACAGCTTCATTAATGGTCATATCCAATACATCGCTTATAGATTTTCCTTTGTATCTAATTTCAAGGGTTTCCCGATTAAATCGTTTACCTTGGCAAGTTTCACATTCTACGTAAACATCTGGAAGAAAATTCATTTCAATAACACGTAACCCTCCTCCCTGACAGGTTTCGCATCTACCACCTTTCACATTAAAACTAAATCGACCAGCTTTATAACCACGAATCATAGCCTCGGGAATTTTTGCAAATAAAGCTCTGATTTCACTAAAAGTTCCCGTATAGGTAGCAGGATTGCTTCTAGGAGTTCTTCCAATCGGCGATTGGTTTATGTCGATAACTTTATCGATATGTTCTAATCCCTTTATGCTTTTGTAAGGCATGGGTTTTTTAACGCCATTAAAATAATGAGAATTCAAAATAGGATAGAGGGTTTCATTAATTAAGGTTGATTTACCACTTCCAGAAACACCTGTAATACCTATCATTTTGCCTAATGGAAACTTTACCGATACATTTTTTAAGTTGTTTCCAGTGCAGCCTTTTAGTTCTAAGAAATTCCCATTGCCTTCGCGACGTTTTTCAGGTATTTCAATACTCTTGGTATTGTTAAGGTAATCGGCCGTTAGAGTATGATGCGTTAAAAGTTCCTTAGGCGACCCAATGCTAATAATTTTTCCACCATATTTGCCAGCTTTTGGTCCAATATCAATGACGTAATCGGCGCGTTCAATCATGTCTTTGTCGTGCTCTACAACAATTATCGAATTACCTATATCACGTAAAGAGATCAATGAATTAATAAGTTTTTCGTTATCACGCTGATGAAGACCAATACTTGGTTCGTCCAAAATATAAAGTACTCCCACAAGTTGCGATCCTATTTGAGTAGCAAGGCGAATACGTTGGGCTTCACCACCTGATAATGATTTTGAGCTTCTGTTTAAAGCCAAATAATCGAGACCTACATCCAATAAAAATTGTATTCTGGATTTTATTTCTTTTAGAATTTCTTCTGCAATCTTCAGTTGTTTTTCTGAAAGGTGATTATGTAAATCTTCAAACCATTTAGAAAGATCAACAATATCGGTGTTTGCTAATTCTGCAATATTTTTGTTGTTAATTTTAAAGAAAAGCGATTCTTTTTTTAATCTACTGCCATGGCATTCAGGACATTCAATTTTATCCATATAATCTTTTGCCCATCGTTTTAAGGAAGTAGATTCAGCTGTTCTGTATTGGTTTTCAATAAAATTAGCAACACCTTCGAAATCAATTTTGTAATCTCGGGTAACACCTAAGGTTTTACTTTCTACTGAAAATTTTTCGTTACCCCCAAAGAGGATTATTTGTTTTGCCTCCTCGGGAATATCTTTATAGGCATCGGTTAATTTAAAATTAAAGCGTTGTGCGATAGTTTCAAGCTGTTTGAAAATCCAACTTTTCTTTTCTGGCCCATGAGGCGCTAATGCGCCATTTTTTATAGAAAGTGTATCGTCTGGAATTATCTTATTAATATTAACCTGATATAAGGTGCCAATGCCATTACAATGACTGCAAGCGCCTTTGGGTGAATTGAATGAAAAATTATTGGGCTCAGGGTTTGGGTATGATATTCCAGTTGACGGACACATGAGGTTTCGACTGAAATAACGTGTTTCGTTGCTATCTTGGTCTAACACCATAAGCACGTTATCACCATGGTACATTGCGGTATGTATAGATTCGGTAAGGCGTTTGTCGTTATCGGTTGAATCATCAATAACCAATCGATCAATTACAATTTCAATATCATGTGTCTTATAACGATCAAGTTTCAGGCCTTTTGTTAAATTTTGAATAGTACCATCAGTTCTAACTTTTACAAATCCTTGTTTTGCTATTTGTTCGAATAATTCACGATAATGACCTTTTCGAGAGCGAATTACAGGTGCTAATATGTTTATTCGTTTTCCTTTAAAATGATTAACTATCAGTTCTTTTATTTGTTCATCATTATAACTAACCATTTTTTCTCCGGTGTTATAACTATAAGCATCGCTTGCTCTGGCATATAAAAGTCTGAGGAAATCATATATTTCAGTAATCGTACCTACGGTAGAACGTGGTGATTTACTGGTTGTTTTTTGTTCGATAGCAATGACTGGTGAGAGTCCATCAATTTTATCAACATCAGGACGTTCCAATCCTCCTAAGAATTGTCTCGCATAAGCAGAAAATGTTTCGATATAACGACGCTGTCCTTCAGCATAAATCGTATCAAAAGCTAAAGAGGATTTACCGCTACCGGACAGACCTGTAATTACTACTAACTTTTCACGGGGAATCGATACGTCGATATTCTTTAAATTATGAACTCGCGCTCCTTGTACTTCAATAAATTCGTCAAATTGGCTCATATATTGGGAAAAGGGTAAAGGTACAATTTTAGACTTTAAAAGGAAGTAAAGTTAATTTCAGATTTTATTTTTTAAATAAAAAAAAGCTGCACAATTATGTGCAGCTTTCAATACTATGTTAGGCTTGTAAAAGTCTTAATTTTTAACTGATAATTCACCAGAATTTAATGAGGCTTCGTAATCGGCTTCAACCGAAGTTAAATATCCAAAAAATTTACTACCATCTTTTTTTTCTAGAACGACGGTTGTTTTCCCGTTTTCAGCGTTTACTTCTTTTATTACCACTTCATTACCATGAACCGTTTTGTATGTAGCCAAACCTCCACGTTTAACAATGAAGTTTAATTTAGGGAAGTTAACATGATTATATTTTATGTTTGATACAGCATTGATAATTAATTCATCGCCTATTTGTGGCGTATCTTGTGAATTTACTGGATTATTGTTATTAGCAAATGCTAATCCTGATACGAAAAGTAATAAAAAAAGTACTTTTTTCATGATTTATGTATTTAAATTGTTATTAATTTTTTATCAAATATATACATAAAAAGTGTTGATTTTAAAGGTGTTTAGAAAGTTTTAACCATTTAGAATCTAGGTGGTAAACACATCAATCCTATAGGAATAAGGGGTGGTTAATTGGGGTTGTGTAATTTTTTGTCCTAGGAGTTCTTTTTTTAAGGGTATAAATAGGAAAAATATGTCTTAAATTAAGATTAGTATATGAAAAAATAGGGGGTGTTTTAAATATGAAAAAATGATGTTTAACTTTAATTTAAGAAAACTTATTCTTTGATTTTTAAGAATATTTTTCCGTTTTTACTTGAAATCTATTTGTCTTGTGTTTGTTGTAAAAATATTTTTTATGTTTTAGATTTGGAATATGAATAAATTAAATGATAAATAATGAGATTATTAGGAATAGGTTCTAGAATTGAACATGCAACATATGGTAAAGGGGTAGTTACAAATGTGACTTCTCAACATTATTGGGTTACTTTTATAGAAAATGGTTTAGAAACTATAGATTTGGATAGTGAATTTGAAATTATTGAAGCCACAGACGGTGATGTAGATGCCGTAAGTTTTTCGGAAGTAGAGCAAAGTTTGGTTCAGATATTAAAGAAATGGAGCGATGTAAGTGAGGTGGTTCCTATTGCTGATAAATTTAAAGGAGGTACTCTTATATTACAACCTGCAGATGAAAGTTTGAAACCGTATGAATTACCTATCGATAAGTTTTTTCATAAAATAATCATGGTTAGAGATCGTTTGCGGGTTATGGAGCAAAGAATAAATGCCAGTGATTTAGATGAGCAAGGAAAAATAGATTTGCAGCAATACATTACAAGGATATATGGAAGCTTAACGAGTTTTAATATTTTATTTAAATCTAAAAGTCATCAATTTGTTGGCCAAAGAAGTAAATAGGGATTTTTTAAAATTCTGTTTTTAAATAGTCAATTTCTAGACCTAAGATGAATAGCTTGTGAAATGTGGGCAATATAGCGCCAGTTTCAGTAGTTTCCCAATCGTTCCAGGAGGCGGTTAATCCGTTAAAAGGCAGTTGGGAGGTCCACATTTTAAAAGCTTTCGGTTTTCCATCATCATCAAAAAACCAAAGATACGAATCGTTTGTCTCATCCTGCTCTTTTAAGTAGGTGACTAAAAGCCCTAGATTGTTGTTTTCTAATTCTACCACTTGGCGTAGTGTGTTCTTGTCGAACACCTGATAAGGTGCTACTAACCAGAAGGAATCGTTTTTAAAATAATCTAAGGCTTTAGTTTTGAGATCTTCCCCAGCTTTACTGTCAACATTAAAACTATGTATATAAGCTTTACTATAGGTGTGATTATTTAGGTCTAAGGTTACTTTGTATTCTTTCCAATATACGTCACACATATTATTTTTTTTGTCCCATTTATAATGACGACGTTTTTTAAAACTCCATTCAATGGTATTTGTGTTTTGATATGCTTCATGATTTAAAGCAACAAGCATAGCATGAGCTAAAGAGTCTGCTTGTTTACCTTCTATTCCTTTTGGTAAATCTTCATTGTATTTAAAATAAACGAAACTGAAAAATAATATACTGGGTAGGGTCAAGAAAATAAATAGACCTAAAGATATTCTAATAATTTTTTTCAATTTCATGTTGTAAAATTTCGCGTCTAAATTAGCTAATGTGTTTTGCTAAAATATTAATAAAGAGTATGTTAATCAAGTTATATAGTTGAAAACCGATGATTGTATGTGCTAAATCGATTACAGGTTGTTACTTGTGTATTTCATCTTTGAAATAGGACTATTAAGTATGTCTTTTATTATTCTAAAATGTTTTTAGAATGCTCTAGGAGTCTTAATTCTGAAAACTGCTTTAGGTCTTCAAAAAACAGGAAAAATTCATTTTCAAATTCTGTGTAAAATGTTTCTAATTCTTTTACGGCTTCATTCATGCCTGATTTATATTTTGTTCGTCGGTTCATACCTTCTAAAACTTTGGAAATACCATCAATAGAAGCATAGCTTACTAGCCAGTTATCTTGTAACATATAAGGGAGCATGTTTTTAATTTTATCTGGTAAAATGTCGTAATGAGTTTGTAAAGCCTCATAAAATTGGGTAGTGTAATCACTAAGTGGTGTGTCACAATATTTATTCCAGTATTTAGCTAAAAAATGATCGTAAAAAATATCAACGATAACACCTGAATAATGACTGTATTTATTATGAAGACGTTTAGTGCTTTGCCTTACTATGGGGTGTGAGTCTGTGTAGGTGTCAATATTTCTATGCAATAGTATGCCAATTCGAAAATCTCTAGGGTAGTTTAGGTAAGCTTTTCCTTTAATGCCATCGGCTATAAAATTTCCAATTGAGATTAAATCATTATCTCCAGACAGATAGATGTGGGCTAAATAGTTCATTCGAGAAATTTACGAATTCCCTTTTAAGAAATACAATATTGTAATTGTATATTTGTTTTAAATTTTAAAAATTAACCATGACATTAATAAAATCAATCTCTGGAATTAGAGGAACTATAGGAGGAAATGTTGGAGATAACCTTACGCCAATTGATGCTGTAAAATTTGCAGCGGCTTATGGGGTTTGGATAAAGCAACAAAGAAATAAAGACAATCATAAAGTTGTAGTAGGTAGAGATGCTCGTATATCGGGTAAAATGATCCAGAATTTGGTTATGAATACTTTAATTGGGTTGGGAATTGATGTCGTGGATATTGGTTTATCTACTACACCAACTGTTGAAGTCGCAGTTCCAATGGAGCAGGCCGATGGAGGTATTATTTTAACTGCCAGTCATAATCCAAAACAATGGAATGCGTTAAAACTATTGAACGCCAAAGGGGAGTTTTTAGATGGTGTAGAAGGTGCAAAAATATTAGAGATAGCAGAAGGCAATACTATTAATTTTGCAGATGTAGATAATTTAGGGAGAATTACTAAAAATAAGGCGTATATAGATTTACATATTATAGAGGTTTTAGATTTACCATTAGTAACAGTAAAACCTATAGAAGAAGCACGTTTTAAAGTAGTTGTAGATGGAGTGAATTCTTCAGGTGGAGTTGCAATACCATTATTATTAGAGCGTTTAGGTGTTGATGTGATAAAGCTGTATTGTGAGCCTAATGGACATTTTCCGCATAATCCAGAGCCATTAAAAGAGCATTTAACGGATTTGTCTGAAGCTGTAAAAAAACATCATGCCGATTTTGGTATTGTTGTAGATCCTGATGTGGATCGCTTAGCCTTTATGGATGAAAATGGGGATATGTTTGGTGAAGAATATACGCTGGTGGCATGTGCAGATTATGTGTTGAGTAAAACTCCTGGAAATACTGTAAGTAACATGAGTTCGACCAGAGCGCTTCGTGATATAACTGAAAAACATGGAGGAAGCTATGAAGCTAGTGCTGTAGGTGAAGTGAATGTTGTTAAGCTTATGAAAGAAAATAACGTGGTTATTGGAGGTGAAGGCAATGGTGGTATTATATATCCAGAATCTCATTACGGTAGAGATGCCTTAGTAGGTGTGGCCTTGTTTTTAAGCTTATTAGCCGAACGAAAAATGACGGTAAGCGAGTTAAGAAAAACCTATCCAAATTATTTTATGAGTAAGAAGAAAATAGAATTAACACCAGATTTAGATGTTGATGCTATTTTAAAAACTATCGAGGTTCGTTATCAACATGAACAATTAACCACTATTGATGGTGTTAAGATTGATTTCCCTGAGAGTTGGGTGCATTTACGAAAAAGTAATACGGAGCCTATTATTAGAATATACACCGAGGCTAAATCGCAAAATGAAGCCGATGCTTTGGCTGATAAATTTATTGAAGAGATTGTTGATATAGCAAAAGCTTAATAGCGCTTTATAAAAAGAGTAAAGGGAAACTATAATTAATTATAGTTTCCCTTTTTTTATGATTAAAATATAAAAAGTTATGCAGTATGTTTCTTGCCAAGGTGTTTCCAGCGTTTATGAGTCCAGAAGTAATATTCAGGAGCTTCTCTAATTTGTTCTTCCACAATTCTCAAAAACATATCTGTAAGTTCGAAATCTTTATAACCTTGAGTGTTATCAGCCAGTGTTATAAATTCGGCTTCATAATAACCGCGTTTTACCTTTTTAATTTTTAAATAAGCAATAGATAAATCTAGCTTTTTAGCAATTCGTTCGGCACCTGTAAAACAAGGCACTTCAACACCCATAAATTTACTCCAGTAAACATCTTTGCTAGGACGAGGCGATTGGTCACTTAAAAAAGCAGTAACACTTTTTTTTCCTAAGCTTTCATTTTCATTAATTGTACTTATAGTTTCTTTGGTGCTAATTAATTGTGTGTTAAACTTAGAGCGGATTTTTCTAACCAAACTATCAAAGTATTTATTGGCTAGTTTTTTATATACTGCGAATCCGGTATATTTAAGGTGTTTTTGTACGGCAATAGACCATTCCCAGCTGGCATAATGTCCAAACATTAAAATGATACTTTTGTTTAAAGATTCAATGCGCTTTAATTCTTTTGGATTTGTGATTTTAAAGCGTTTTTGTAAAGTGGCATCAGAAATAGTCAGGGTTTTTGCCATTTCTAAAAACATATCACATAAATGGTGATAGAATTTTTTCATAATAACCTTTACTTCAGCTTCGCTTTTTTCAGGAAAAACCAATTGTAAATTAGCTTTAACAACTTTTTTTCTGTAGCCAATAAGATGGTATATTAAAATAAACACGCCATCAGATAAAAGGTAAAGTAAACGAAAAGGCAGAATGGAAATTAACCATAAAATAGGATAAACCAGAATATATGCTAGAAATTGCATGAATAAATTTTAGATTTGTAAGCGCAAATATATGCTAATTTGAAATTAAACTTTTACACATGATGGGCAATTTAGATATGATTACTATAATAATGATTGCGGCAAACGTAATAATCTCGTATAAAGGGTTTGGTGATTTTAGCTTTTTTGAACAATATAAGTTTCAGGTAGGAGCAATACAACGTGGAGAGAAAATCAGATTGTTTAGTGCCGGTTTTTTACATGTCGATACACAGCATTTGTTGTTTAACATGCTAACATTATATTTTTTTGCCCGCCCTGTCTTTACAGACGTCGGTACCGTGGGATTTTTATTTATTTACATCGGAAGTTTGTTTGTTGGTAATTATTTATCGTTACTATTTCATAAAAATGAATATCATTATAGTGCAGTTGGAGCCAGTGGTGCTGTAACAGGTGTTTTATATTCGGCTATTTTATTACAACCTGGTATGAGCTTGTATTTGTTTTTTGTGCCAATTCCTATTCCTGCTTATATTTTTGGAATTGGCTATTTATTGTATTCTATATATGGAATGAAAAATAGAATCGGAAATATAGGACACGATGCTCATTTTGGTGGGGCTATTGGAGGTTATGTCATAACCTTGGTTTTGGTACCTTCACTTTTTGCTACCAATTTGTTAATGATTGTTTTATTGGCCTTGCCGATTGTGTTACTTTATATTTTGAAGAAAATGGGTAAAATGTAAAGTTGCAACTGTCCTATTATCTTGAGCATCAAATTATGGCATAAGTATTGACCATTAATATTGAAGAGTTATTTATAGTTGCTCTTAAATTATTGATATATAAGTAATTGTTGCTTTTGAAGCAGATAAAACTAAAAGAAATGATTTGTCTTTATGACAGATTGACCTAAATAGATCTATGAAAAAAAATAATTTTTTAAGCCTTGACAGTTTGTCATTACAGGATTTTGATGAGAATTCAGAATTAATTCCGCTAATGACACCCGAAGACGAGGAGGAAATAAATAATGAGGAATTACCCGAAACGTTACCTATTTTATCATTAAGAAATACGGTTTTGTTTCCAGGGGTGGTTATCCCTATTACAGCAGGTCGTGATAAATCAATTAAGTTGATAAACGATGCTAATAAAGGTAGTAAGGTGATAGGGGTTGTAGCACAAAAGGATGAGGCCGTAGAAGACCCTTCTGCTAAGGAGATTCATGTAATTGGTACTGTTGCAAAAATTCTACGTGTACTTAAAATGCCTGATGGAAATGTAACCGTTATTATTCAAGGTAAAAAACGTTTTAAGGTTGCCGAAGTGTTAACAGAGGAACCATATATGAACGCGACGATTCGCGATTTGCCTGAGGCAAGACCGGCGGTAAAAAATAAGGAGTTTGCTGCCATTATTGATTCTATTAAAGATTTAGCATTAAGCATTATTAAGGAAAGTCCAAATATTCCAAGTGAAGCCTCTTTTGCTATTAAAAATATTGAAAGTAATTCGTTTTTAATCAATTTTGTGGCTTCTAATATGAATTTAGCAGTTTCAGAAAAGCAATCTCTTTTAGAAATTGATGATCTTAAAAAACGAGCGCTGGCTACTCTAAAGTATATGAATCTTGAATATCAAAAGTTAGAACTTAAGAATGATATTCAGTCTAAGGTACAAATGGACATGAGTCAGCAGCAGCGAGAGTACTTTTTGCATCAGCAAATGAAGACTATTCAGGAAGAGCTTGGAGGTGTAAATCATGATCAAGAAATAGAAGAAATGCGCAAGCTTGCTGAAGAGAAGCAGTGGGATGAAAAGGTAGCTAAGCATTTCGAAAAAGAGCTGGCAAAGATGCAGCGCATGAATCCTCAGGTTGCTGAATATTCTATTCAAAGGAATTATTTAGAATTGTTTTTAGACTTGCCTTGGAATGAATTCAGTGAAGATAAATTTGATTTAAAACGTGCAAAAAAGATTTTAGATCGTGATCATTTTGGTTTGGAAGATGTAAAACGTCGTATTATCGAATATCTTGCCGTATTGAAACTGCGTAACGATATGAAATCGCCAATTCTGTGTCTTTATGGACCTCCAGGTGTTGGTAAAACCTCCTTAGGAAAATCGATAGCAGAGGCATTAGGTCGTGAATATGTACGTATTTCGCTTGGTGGTTTGCGTGATGAGGCTGAAATACGAGGGCATCGAAAAACTTACATTGGAGCTATGCCGGGCCGAATTATTCAAAGTTTAAAAAAGGCAGGTACTTCAAATCCTGTATTCGTTTTAGATGAGATTGATAAGTTGTCTAATTCTAATCAAGGAGATCCTTCGTCAGCTATGTTGGAAGTATTGGATCCAGAGCAAAACAGTGAATTTTACGATAATTTCTTAGAGATGGGTTTCGATCTATCAAAAGTCATGTTTATTGCTACCTCCAATAGTTTGGCAACCATTCAACCGGCGTTACGTGATCGTATGGAAATTATAAACGTAACTGGTTATACCATTGAAGAAAAGGTTGAAATTGCTAAGCGTCATTTGTTGCCAAAGCAATTAAAGGAGCACGGAATGAGTGAAAAGGATTTGAAAATAGCTAAACCACAATTAGAAAAAATAGTTGAGGGTTATACAAGAGAATCTGGTGTACGTGGTCTTGAAAAACAAATTGCCAAAATGGTTCGCCATGCGGCTAAAAATATTGCTATGGAAGAAGAATATAATATCAAAGTTACAAACGAAGATATTATAGAGGTTCTTGGTGGTCCAAAATTAGAACGTGATAAATACGAAAATAATAATGTTGCAGGGGTAGTAACAGGTTTGGCGTGGACCAGTGTAGGAGGCGATATATTGTTTATTGAATCGATTTTATCTAGTGGAAAAGGACTTCTTTCCATAACTGGAAATCTTGGAAAGGTTATGAAAGAATCTGCTACCATTGCTATGGAGTATATTAAGTCTAATGCTGAAGCTTTTGGAATTAATCCAGAAGTTTTCGACAAATACAATGTACATATTCACGTTCCAGAAGGCGCCACACCTAAAGACGGACCAAGTGCGGGTGTAACGATGTTAACCTCGTTAGTATCACTTTTCACGCAGAAAAAGGTTAAGAAAAGTTTAGCCATGACAGGGGAGATTACCCTTCGAGGAAAAGTCTTGCCAGTAGGGGGAATCAAAGAAAAAATATTAGCAGCTAAGCGTGCTAGAATTAAAGAGATTTTATTGTGCGAAGAGAACCGTCGTGATATAGAAGAAATAAAACCAGAATACTTAAAGGGCTTAACATTTCACTATGTCACCGAAATGCGTGAAGTCATAGATATAGCTATTACGAATCAAAAAGTAAGTAACGCAAAGAAGCTTTAAAAAATTAAATAATTTAAAACCTCGATATGTAGTCGAGGTTTTTTATTTAAAATAAAAGCTGGATACTATCGTTTTAAGATAGATTTATTTACTTTGTATTGTAAATATGTTAAAGAAAACAATTGCTGCTTTTTGCTTATTCTTCGGAATTAATGCGAACGCCCAGGTTGGCGGCGAATCTACCTATCAGTTTTTAAACCTTGTGTCTTCCCCACGACAGGCAGCATTGGGTGGTAAGGTATTGACTAATGTGGATTATGATGTTACTCAGGGTTTGTTTAATCCTGCTACTATAAATGCTGATATGGATAATCAGCTGGCTCTGAATTATACCAGCTATCTTGGAGGAATTAGTTACGGAACGGCTACCTATGCTTATACAGTAGATAGACATACACAAACCTTTCATACGGGTATTACATACATAAATTACGGAAGTTTCGATGGTTATGATGAAGATGGTAACTCAACCGGAACTTTTTCGGGGAGTGAAACCGCCTTATCGCTTGGATATGCTTTGCAAATAGATTATAGTGATTTTTATTTTGGAGCCAATGTAAAATTGATAACATCAAAATTAGAACAATATAATTCTTTTGGAGGCGCTGTCGATTTAGGTTTGATTTATATTAATGAGGATATTGATTTTAATGCTGCATTAAGTATTAGGAATTTAGGAACACAGTTTACAACATATGCAGGACTTCATGAAAAATTACCTTTTGAAGTTAATTTTGGTATGTCTCAACTCATGGAGAATGTACCTATTCGCTGGCACATTACCCTAGAGAATTTACAAGAATGGCCTATTTCTCGTCCAAATCCTGCACGTGAAGAAAGTGATTTAAGTGGTAACAGATCGAGTGAAAAAATAGGTTTTATAGGTCAGGTAATGCGACATTCTATTTTTGGAGCTGAAATTTTTCCGGAGGGAGGATTTAATATTCGTTTAGGGTATAATTTTAGAAGAGGTGAAGATTTACGGATATTAGAGCAACGCAATTTTTCAGGTTTATCGGCTGGATTTTCTATTAAATTAAATAAAATGCGATTTAGTTATACGCATGCTAAATATACAAGCGCAGCCAATTCAAACTTTTTTGGTTTACAATTAGATTTACAATAAATGACTAATAAAAAAATAACTATCGCAATTGATGGATATTCATCAACAGGAAAAAGTACTGTTGCTAAACAATTAGCAAAGCATTTGAGTTACACCTATGTTGATTCTGGTGCTATGTATAGAGCTATAACTCTTTATGCGATGCAACAAGGATTTATTAGTGATTCTTTTTTAGATAAAGATGGATTAGTTTCTAAATTAAATGACGTTTCTATTTCCTTTATTTATAATGAAGGGCTGGGGTTTTCAGAGGTTTATTTAAATGGAATTAATGTCGAGAAAGAGATTCGCACCTTGAAAGTTTCTCAATTGGTGAGTAAAATAGCAGCTATACCGGAGGTAAGAATGAAGCTGGTAGAACAGCAGCATGCTATGGGAATAAATAAAGGTGTGGTCATGGATGGCCGTGATATAGGTACCGTGGTGTTTCCCGATGCAGAATTAAAAATATTTATGGTAGCCTCGGCAGAAACAAGAGCTCAAAGACGCTTTAAAGAATTAATAGAAAAGGGAGAGGTTGTAAGTTTTGACGATGTGTTAAAAAATGTTCAGGAACGTGATTATTTAGATACAACCAGAAAAGATTCTCCGCTGGTAAAAGCTGAAGACGCTATTGAAATAGATAATTCAGAGTTGTCTTTGGAAGAACAATTCCATAAAATTGTTAAACTTGCCGAAAAGATTATCTCTAAAGCTTGACCTTTAATTGTTTAAATTTTAGGTATGTTTGGTTAGTATGAGTTCAGTAGTTTTAATGAGAGTTATTTTATTAATTCATTTTTAGGTAATTAGAATTATATTTCATAATTTTGCACTCCTTTTAGCGGCGTAGGTAAGGTAAAAGGGATGAAACTCAATTATTTAATAATAACTTCTGTATTGTTAGCTGCATGACTTTCCTAAGCAAACAGAATACAAATTTTTAATCAGCAAATGGCTGAAAACACAAAACAAGCTGAAGTTGAAGCAACTGAAGCACAAACTACTGAAACTCCTGTAGTTTCTGAAGCTCAAGCAAATCCTGAAAAATTCTTAAAAGAATTTAACTGGCACAATTACCAAGAAGGTATTGATGAAGTGGATGAAAAGCAATTAGAGGAATTTGAAAAATTAGTAGCTGAGAATTTCGTTGACACTTTAGATGATGAAGTTGTTGAAGGTACAGTAATCCACATTACAGATCGTGATGCAATTATCGACATCAATGCTAAATCTGAAGGTGTTATTTCTTTAAACGAATTCCGTTACAACCCTAATTTAGCTGTTGGAGATAAAGTAGAAGTATTAATTGATGTTCGTGAAGATGCGACTGGACAATTAGTATTATCTCACAGAAAAGCTCGTGTAATTAAAGCATGGGATCGCGTAATTAAGGCTAACGAAACTGGCGAAATCGTAAATGGTTTTGTTAAATGTAGAACTAAAGGTGGTATGATTGTAGATGTATTCGGTATCGAAGCATTCTTACCAGGTTCTCAAATTGACGTTAAACCAATTAGAGATTACGATCAGTACGTAAATAAAACAATGGAATTCAAAGTTGTTAAAATCAACCACGAATTTAAAAACGTTGTGGTTTCTCATAAAGCACTTATCGAGGCTGATATCGAGGAACAAAAGAAAGAAATTATTGGTCAGTTAGAAAAAGGTCAAGTATTAGAAGGTGTTGTTAAAAACATTACTTCTTACGGTGTATTCATCGATCTTGGTGGTGTAGATGGATTAATCCATATTACAGATCTTTCTTGGTCAAGAATTAATCATCCAAACGAGATTGTTGAATTAGACCAAAAACTTAACGTTGTAATCCTTGATTTTGATGAAAACAAATCAAGAATCCAATTAGGTCTTAAACAATTATCTAAACACCCTTGGGAAGCTTTAGCTGAAGAGGTAAAAGTTGGTGACAAAGTAAAAGGCAAAGTTGTTGTAATTGCAGATTACGGTGCATTTATCGAAGTTGCTGATGGTGTTGAAGGATTAATTCACGTTTCTGAAATGTCTTGGTCTACACATTTACGTTCAGCTCAAGATTTCGTTTCTGTTGGAGATGAAGTTGAAGCAGTTATCTTAACTTTAGATAGAGAAGAGCGTAAAATGTCTCTTGGTATTAAACAATTAACTCCAGACCCATGGACAGATATTACAGGTAAATACCCTGTAGGATCTAAGCACACAGGTATTGTACGTAACTTTACAAACTTTGGTGTATTTGTTGAATTAGAAGAAGGTATCGACGGATTAATTTATATCTCTGATTTATCTTGGACTAAGAAAATTAAACACCCAAGTGAGTTCTGTCAAGCAGGTGACAAATTAGACGTTGTAGTATTAGAGTTAGATGTTGAAGGACGTAAATTAAGTTTAGGTCACAAACAAACAACTGTGAATCCTTGGGATGCTTACGAAAAAGATTTTGCTTTAGAAACTGTTCATACAGGTGAAATTTCTGAAATCGTTGACAAAGGTGCTACTGTAGCATTCAACGAAGATATCGTAGCATTTATTCCTTCTCGTCACTTAGAAAAGGAAGATGGAAGTAAACTTAAGAAAGGTGAAACTGCAGAGTTTAAAATCATTGAGTTTAATAAAGAGTTTAAACGTGTTGTAGCATCTCACACTGCTATCTTTAAAGCAGAAGAAATTGCTAACGTAAAAGCAGCAGCTAGAAAAGCTGAAGCTCAAGCAGCAGAAGCAAAACCAACTTTAGGTGATGCAAATGATGCTTTACAAGCTCTTAAAGATAAAATGGACGGTAAAAAATAATTTTTACTTCCTGAACTCAGGAAACCATTAATAAATTAAAGCCTTCAAAGATATTTGAAGGCTTTTTTTATGCATAGTCATAAGTTACCATTCATCGAAAACCTCTTTATTTGTAAGAAAAAACTATTTTATTTTCATAAGTTTAGTACAACTAAATAAGACTTTCTTTCGTTTTTATGTAACGTGTCTCTCATATAGTAAGTCCTTACAGAAGTAATTAAAAGAACTAATTTTTTAATTTAATATATATTTATATGAGAACAAATCTACTTTTTATCGCAATTTTAAATGTAAGTTTTTTATTTGCCCAATCGGGTAACGATATAGCTAATGCTATTCCGATCGAAGGAACCTCGGTTAGTGTTAATACACTAGATTACAATTCTGCGACAGCTTCAGGACTAATTCCAAGCTGTGGTGCAACAGAAGATGTTTTTTATAAGCATGATGTATCAAGCGGTGATAACAAAATTACCATAGGTATGGCAAGTGCCGCCATACTTGTTGCAACCAATATAGAGTATCAAATTTTAAGGGCCATTAATGGTGATGTTAATAATTTAGTCGAAATAGCATGTAGTTCTTATGATGTTGTTTTACTTGCTGGAGGCAGTTTTGAAGAAGTTATATAGGGTGTTAGCGATACTGATGACTATTATCTACGTGTATACAAACCAAGTGGTTTAGGAGCAGCATTAGGTGATTTATTAAGCGGAACTACTATTACTATGGACAGTGCTTTTGACGTAACTCTATCTAATACTACAATAGAAACCGAAAAACCAAAAATAATAGCTAAGACAAATAGTTTAGAGGTTTCAAATACTATTAGAGAATTTAAGAGCTATACTATTTATAGTGTTTCAGGAAAAGCAGTAAGTCAATCACAACAGCAATTTAATATGGCTCAAATTGATATTTCTGCATTAAGTAGCGGATTTTATATTCTTAATTTAGAAGGAACAAATGGACAACGTTTTCTACATAAGTTTGTTAAATAATTATGATGTCAAATCTAAGTTTTATAAGGAAGAAGTTCTCCGGAACTTCTTCTTTTTTATATAGTTATAATAGATATCTTATGTGTGCTTTAATTCTAAGTTAAATTCATGCAAGATGCATTGTTTTTTTAATTACTTTTGTAAACCAAACACGTTTGGATAGTATATGAGTCAAAAAGTTTTACTTAACGCAAAAGAGGTAAACATCATTCTTCATCGATTGGCTTGTCAACTTATTGAAAAACATAACGACTTCTCGAACACGGTACTTATTGGTTTACAGCCGCGTGGGGTGTTTTTAGCGAATAGAATTGCTAAAATACTGGAAGAAGATTATAACGTTAAAAACATTCAATTAGGGCAGTTAGATATTACATTCTTCAGAGACGATTTTCGTCGTGGTGATAAGCCATTAGAAGCCAATTCAACTAAAATTAATTTTTTAGTAGAGGACAAAAATATTGTTTTTGTTGATGATGTTTTATATACCGGAAGAAGTATTCGAGCAGCCTTAACTGCCATACAGTCTTTTGGAAGACCAAATGAAATTGAGCTACTAACACTTATCGACAGGCGTTTTAGTAGGCATTTACCTATTCAGCCAGATTATAAAGGGCGTCAGGTAGATGTTATAAATAATGAAAAAGTAAAGGTAAACTGGAAGGAACAAGATTTGGAAGATTCAGTTTATTTAATTGAAAAATAAAGTACCCATGAGCGAATTAAGTGTCAATCACTTATTAGGAATTAAGTATCTAAATGAACAAGATATTCAATTAATTTTTGAAACGGCCGATCATTTTAAAGAAGTGATTAACCGTCCTATCAAAAAAGTCCCTTCGCTAAGAGATATCACCATAGCTAACTTGTTTTTCGAAAATTCTACAAGAACAAAATTGTCTTTTGAATTGGCTGAAAAACGTTTATCTGCCGATGTTATTAATTTTTCTTCGGCACAATCTTCTGTGAAAAAGGGGGAGACCCTCATTGATACAGTAAACAATATTTTATCGATGAAAGTCGATATGGTAGTGATGCGTCACCCAAACCCAGGAGCGGGTGTATTTTTATCCAAACATATTAAAGCGAGTATTGTTAATGCAGGTGATGGTGCTCACGAGCATCCTACACAGGCTCTATTAGATTCTTATTCCATTAGAGAAAAATTAGGTGATGTTAGTGGTAAAAAAGTTGTAATAGTTGGAGATATTCTTCACAGTAGAGTTGCGCTTTCTAATATATTCGCATTGCAATTACAAGGAGCCGAAGTTATGGTGTGTGGTCCAAAGACTTTAATTCCTAAATATATTCATGAATTGGGTGTTAAGGTAGAAACGAACCTCACAAAAGCCCTTAATTGGTGTGATGTGGCTAATATGTTGCGCGTTCAGAATGAGCGTATGGATATTAGTTATTTTCCTTCTACAAGAGAGTATTCACAACAGTTTGGAGTAACTAAAGATTTGTTAGATTCTTTAGATAAAGAAATAACCATTATGCATCCTGGGCCAATTAACCGTGGGGTTGAAATAACCAGTGATGTAGCCGATTCTAAACAGTCAATAATTTTAGATCAGGTACAAAATGGTGTGGCAATTCGTATGGCAGTAATTTATTTACTAGCTTCAAAAATTAAACAGTAAAAGTTATGATTTTAGATCAAGACGGGAATATTTCAATTATTACCCAAGAAAAGGCAACCATAGTTGAGTTGGTTAAGAAAATTCAAGCAATATATCCTAAGTTTAAAAACAATAATATAATTGTTACATTAACTTCTTTATCACCATTGGGTTTGCAAGATATATTAGAGTTTTTAGAACTTTCAAATAGGCACCGAGCTACGAAACATTCTTTTGTTATTGTTTCAGATAAAGTGAAGTTAGAGGATGTTCCAGATGAAATTGTTGTAGTGCCTACAGAACAAGAAGCCTATGATATTATTGAAATGGAAGAAATGGAACGTGATTTAGAGTTTTAATGTTTTAAACTATTGCTAAAGCAGGTTTAACTTATTAAAATGTTTAAAAATGACGTGTTCAACATCTACCTTATTTTCCAATTAACAGCTCTTGACTTATGAAACTTACTATTTTAGGCTGTTATAGTGCAACCCCAAGAACTTTAAATAATACTACATCTCAGGTATTAGAAATAAATAATCACATGTTTTTAATAGACTGCGGCGAAGGTACTCAGGTACAACTTCGTAAGCATAAAATTAAATTCAATCGTATAAAACACATATTTATTTCACATTTACATGGCGACCATTTTTTTGGTTTGGTTGGACTCATTTCAACTTTTAGATTACTTACACGCGAAGCAGATTTACATATTTATGGACCAAAAGGTATAAAGGAAGTGGTAACGCTACAAATGAAACTTGCCGATTCATGGACCAATTACAATCTGTATTTTCATGAACTAACATCCAAAGAGTCGGAGTTAATATTTGAAGATGAAAAGATAGAAGTATACACAATTCCTTTAAATCATCGCGTATATACAAATGGATTTCTTTTTAAAGAAAAGGAAGGAGATCGTAAACTGGACATTGGTAAGGTGGAAGATGCACATATCGATGTAGCCTATTACAGAAAGCTAGTAAAAGGTTTCGACGTAGTAAATGAAGCTGGTGAGCTCGTAAAAAATGAAACTGTCACGCGACCAGGACCAAAACCAAAAAGTTATGCATTTTGTAGTGATACTATGTATAAGGAGGATATTGTTCCGATTATTAAAGATGTAGATGTATTATATCATGAATCTACTTTTTTAGAGCAGCATGCACAATTAGCACCACAAACAAAGCATTCAACAGCTAAAGAGGCGGCTACCATAGCGAAAAAGGCAGATGTAGGAGTTTTGCTGCTAGGGCATTATTCTACTCGCTACGATAGTTTAAAAGGCTTTAAAAAGGAAGCTAAGGAGGTTTTCGATCATGTGGAACTTTGTGATGATGGAAAAACCTTCGAATTTTAAAATTTTCTTGTAAATTGATACTATGGAAAAAGATTTAAGCAATTATAGAAAATCTTATGAAAAAGGAGAATTACTATTAAAAGATGTTCCTGAAAATCCTTTAGAACTCTTTCAAAAATGGTTTTATGAGGTGGATAAATATTTTGAACAAGACGAAACCAATGCCATGACTGTATCCACTCTGGGTTTAGATGGGTATCCAAAAAACCGGGTCGTACTTTTAAAGCGTTATACCTACGAAGGATTTATTTTCTATACGAATTACAATAGTGAAAAGGGTATGGCGATAGATAAGAATCCCAATGTATGCTTATCATTTTTTTGGCATGGTGCCGAACGTCAGGTAATTATTAAAGGGAAAGCAGAAAAAATAGCTGAAAATTTAAGCGATGGTTATTTTGAATCTCGTCCTAGAGGTAGTCAGTTGGGTGCCGTAGTTTCAAATCAGAGTGACGTTATACCCGATAGGTCTTTTTTAGAGGATAAGCTGAGTTCACTTGAAAAGGAATATGAAAATAAAGAAATCCCTAGACCAAAATTCTGGGGTGGATATTTGGTAAGACCTGTGGAAATTGAGTTTTGGCAGGGTAGAGCGAATAGATTACATGATAGAATTCGTTATAAACTTCAATCTGATTATAACTGGAAGATAAATCGACTATCTCCGTGATATCAACGATGAAATACATGTGTTTTGATTGAAAACCGTCATTTTATCGATTAAAAACAAATAATAACGTTAAAATACACGTCGTTAATCGAATTTAACATTTCTTTAACATATACTTCGAAGTAGGCTGCTAAATTTACAGAACCAAATCTAAATTACCTACTTATGAAGTTATTAGCTAAACTGCCATTATTGGCAATGTTGCTAGTTATGTCGTACTCTTGTACCACAGACAGCCTTGATGACAAAGCCCTTGAAATTGAACTTAATTTAACAACTCCTGTAGTAAAACCTATTGAAGTTCAAATCTTAGAATTAATTAATAATCATCGATTATCTCTAGGTCTAAATCCATTAGAAGATATGACTTTAGTGAAGTCGGTGGCATTTTCACATACCGATTATATGGTTGTTAATGGAGAAGTATCTCATGCAAACTTTTTTAAGCGTAGTGAGTATTTAAAAAGTAATGCAAGCGCTATTAAAGTTTCAGAAAATATAGCTTACGGTTATAGTTCGGCCGAATCGGTAGTTAACGCTTGGTTAAAAAGCGAAGGGCACAGAGCTACTATTGAAGGTGATTTTACTAACTTCGATATAGCCGCAGAAGAAAATTCAGAAGGTAAATGGTATTATACTAATATCTTCATTAAAAAATAATATCCAATAATTATTTATTGTATAACGAAATAGCCAGATAGGTAATCTGGTTATATTAATAACTTCATTGTTATTGAATTTAGCTTTAGGTATAAATCCTCTCAATTTTGAGAGGATTTTTTGTTTACTAACATAAAGAATATGCAATTCTAATATGAGCTAGTATATCAATCAAATGAATAAGCATATAACGTTTTAGAAGTGTTTTACGCTATTATGACTAGAATTGAATGTCTGTGTTCCTATGTAGCATTAACTAGATATAATGAGCTAAGAAATATAAAAAATCTTTTTGGTAAACGTTTTCAAAGAATGTTTTTACGTAGTGCTCTTAAATTCATTTAATGATATTCTTTCATTTCTTAGTTAAATCTGTACTCTATGAATACCTAAGTATTAAATGATAAAAGCCACCAAGATAATATGTCTTGATGGCTTTTATTTCTATTGAATTTAGCTATGCTTATTGCATTTTAATAATTATAAATTCGGTACGTCTGTTTAACTGGTGTTTGTTCTCTTCACAGTTCACGCTACCATCGCAGCCATTTGTTAATCTACGTTCACCAAATCCTTCATAGGCCGTAATTCTTGAAGAGTCTACACCTTGAGAAATTAAATACTCATAGGTTGAATTAGCTCTGTCGATTGATAGTTTATCATTGTAAGTTAAAGATCCTCGGGAATCGGTATGAGATTCAATTCTGATAACCATTCCAGGATAATCTTCATTCATCATCTTGACAATTTTATCCAGTTCTTTAGCTGCGTCCGGACGAATGTTGTGTTTGTCGAAATCGAAGTATATAATTCCAAGGTCTGCAAGTTTTACAACATCACGAACAGGTGTTAATTCTAAGTCAACAGTAATAGTTGTAACGGTTGTTTCAATATTTTTAGAAGTAAAGCTTTTGGAGTCGTTTTCGTATTTTTTCTGACTTGCCGTAATGTTATAATCTACATTTCTATCGATATTAATTTCATAATAGCCTTCATCGTCAGTTTCCATATAGGCGATTTGTTTACCATTACCATCTAACAAGGTAATAATAGCATTAGGTACTGGTTTTTTATTTATAACATCGGTTACAACACCTTCAACATTTAAAAGAGGTATTCTGTTATAAGCATAGATATCATCATCACCTTTACCGCCTTTTCTATTTGAGGCAAAATAACCTGTTAATCCATCTTCATTCATAAAGAAAGAGAAGTCATCTTTACTCGAATTTACTGGAACACCCAGGTTAATGACATCTACAATATCGCCATCTTCATTAGAAATGGTTCCAAAAACATCTAATAATCCTAATCCAGGATGACCATCTGATGCAAAGAAGAGTGTTCCTTCATTGTTAATAAAAGGCATGCCTTCCGCACCATGGGTATTGATAATATCTCCAAGATTTTCAGGTTCACCTAAGGAACCATCCTCATTAATATCTACCACATAGATGTCTGATCCACCTTGACCACCTGGCCTGTTTGATGAAAAATATAATTTTTTATTATCTGGGCTCAAGGCAGGGTGCTGTGTGGTATATTCTTTATTATTAATGGATAAATCTTCGACATGAGTCCAAACACTATCTACTAAAGTAGCACGGTAAATTTTCGTATTATTAATGCCTTTAGAATCTTTATCCTTAACATTATTAAGGAAACTATTTCTGGTGAAGTACATGGTTTGACCATCCTTTGTAATAGCCACTGGACCATCATGATACATGGTATTAATATCACCTTTAATTTTGTCTTTAAAATCTACCGGTTTCTTAGTTTCCTTATCAATCACATAGACATCTAAAAATGGTTGTTCATTCCATCCGTATAGGTGTTTGATTGAAACTCCTTCATCACGCGTAGAGGCAAAGTAAATTTTACCATCTTTCTCGTAGGCACCAAAATCACTGAATTTTGAATTGAAATTTACTTTCTTTAAAAAGTATTGTTGCTTCGCATTGAAAATATTCGTTAAGAAACTTCCATCTTTTAAGAACTTATTTTTGTTAACAACACCACCTGAATCTTTATAGCGCTTTAACCACTCCTTGGATTCATCATATTTTTCAATACCGCTTAAAGCCTGAGCATAGCTGTAATAATATTCTATTGGAATGTTTTCTTGCTCCACAGCCTTTTTATAATATTTGGCTGCATTTTTCGGGTCACGCATATAGGCATAACAATCGCCTAAGCGCCGGGTAGCATAATCAGCGTTATAATCTTTTTCTATAAGCTCTTTATAGATTTCAGAAGCTTTTACAAAGGAGAACTTGTTAAATAAAGTATCTGCTTTTTTTTGCTTTCCGTATTGGGCAGAAGCACTTAAACTCACCAACAATAGGATACAAACTAATATGTAATTTTTTATTTTCATGGGTGATTATTTTTATTAGAAATATCTAGGTGATTTTAATTTATTACTCATAAACTTGAATTCATACATTAACAAAACTTCGTGTGTTCCATTAGTATATCTTGAAATATCGGATATTGGTTTTTCATAGGCATAACCAACTCGTAATTGTCTGGAGATTTGAAAATCTATAATACCGCCAATCGCTCCAGTAGCTTCATTAATTCTATATGAACCACCTAACCACAACTTTTCATTGAAAAGGAAATTAGCGGTTAAATCGTAAGATAGAGGAGCTCCATTCGTTGCTTTAATCATAAAGGCCGGTTTAAATTTTAAAGTTTGACTTAACCCAAAGACATAACCTCCGGTAAAATAATAACTCAAGCGCTCTAAAGCTTCATAACCTTCTTCGGTGTTTCTATCGGTGTTTAATACTCTCGGTGTCGATAATCCTAAATACCACTTATTAGTACTCCAGTAAATTCCTAACCCAATATTAGGAGACCAGCGATTAGCAATGCCATATATTAAAGGATCCTGACTTTCTGATTCTCTGAAATCGGAATCTAAACTGTATTGTGTAAATCCACCTTTAACACCAAAAGCTAATTTACCATCTTTTCCCGTGGGAATAGCATAGGAGAAATCGCCATATAAATAGGTGAAGTTTTCAGGACCTAAATCGTCTTCAATAAAAGATAAACCTAACCCAATTCTGTCATTTCTTAAGGGGGAATGAATGGATAGTGTTTGGGTAATAGGACCACCATCAAAACCAACCCATTGGCTTCTATGCAATCCAACAATGCTTAAGGCTTCTCTGCTACCAGCGTAGGCCGGATTTACAGAGATGGTGTTATACATATACTGTGTGAATTGTGGTAACTGTTGTGCTACCGAAACAGTACATGCTAACAACGCTATAGCTAATATGTTATATTTTATACGTTTCATAGGTTAAATGGTTTTATTTGGTTCCTAAATAAACTGGTCCTGTAAATGGAGCCAATCCACTGTCTTTTAATGTTATTATATAGTAATATGTTCCGTTAGGAACTCTCTCGGCGTTACCTATGGAAGATTTATGAGCTCTACCATCCCAATCACCTTGATTTTCTCCTAATTGATAGTTATCAGATTTATATACTTGAGCACCCCATCTGTTAAAAATCTGAACTTGAGTTTCGAATCCACATAGTTCAATTCCCTTGATATCGAAGGTATCATTAAATCCATCACCGTTAGGAGTAACTGCTTTAGATATTTCAATATCATTTTCAGAACAAGGTAATACAATACAATCAGCATTAATATTCAATGATACTTCATACACGCTAACACATCCTTCTTCGGCTACGGTATATTCAAGAACATAATCGATACCACCATCATCTGGTAAAAAGTCTTCACCAACTTCTAATTGGGTTGGGTTAAATACTTCCCCTTCCAATGTAGAGACTGGATTACCAGAAATTATTCTCCAGGAACCATTTAAACTTTGAATTCCTGCCACCTGACTAAATAAATCGATAGCACCATCGTCGTAACATCTTGTTCCTGCATCCAATGGTATAACGACTTCATCCATAGTCACTGCGATTTCCTGAGTAAAGACTTCTTCATTGTCACAGGTATCAGTAACAATCCATGAACGAACAATGTTGTAGTCTGCAATAACGCCTTCTACGTAAGTAGATGATTCTGTGTATTCAACTTTGATATCATTAGAACAAGCATCCTGGAATTTTAAATCTGGCACGGCTGGAATATCGGTACAGCTGGCAGAAACATTACGTGGGAACTCAGTAATTAATTCCGGAGCTGTGGTGTCCACTACCGTGATAATTTGATTCGCAGAAGTTGAATTACCACATTCATCTGTAGCAGTCCAAGTTCTTGTAATTGTTTTAGAATTGCCACAGTCTATTACAACGGCATCACTTTCGGTAATAGTTACATTACCACAAGTGTCACTTGCAGTAGCAATACCATTTGTAGCACTAGATTCGTCGGTAGAACATTCGATCGTTACATCAGCGGGTACAGTTAATACCGGCGGCGTTGTATCTTGAACGGTTATAGTCTGAGTACCAGTAGTGGTGTTACCGCACTCATCCGTTGCAGCCCAGGTTCTTGTAATTACTTTAGTATTTCCACATGAAGCAATTTCAGAGTCGCTTTCAGAAATAGTTACGTTTCCACAAGAGTCTGTAGCAGTAGCTAAACCATTGGTGGCACTTGTTATATCTTCAGTACATTCAATAGTCACATCAGCAGGTACCGTTAACACTGGAGGTGTTGTGTCTTCTACAGTAATGGTTTGTACAGCACTTGTTTCATTACCACATTCGTCAGTAGCTGTCCAAGTTCTACTAATTACTTTACTGTTTCCACAAGAAGCAACTTCTGAATCACTTTCAGTGATAGTTACGTTTCCACAAGTGTCAGTAGCCGTAGCCATGCCATTGGCCGCACTTGATGAATCTTCAGTACATTCAATAGTTACATCAGCAGGTACCGTTAATACCGGTGGTGTAGTATCTTGCACAGTTATGGTTTGAGTATCAGTAGTGGTGTTACCACATTCATCTGTAGCTACCCAGGTTCTTGTAATTAATTTAGTATTTCCACATGAAGTAACTTCAGAATCACTTTCTGTAACAGTTACAGATCCACAAGTATCGGTAGCAGTAGCCATACCAGTATTAGCACTGGTTTCGTCGTTAGTACATTCAATCGTTACATCCGAAGGTATGGTTAATACTGGTGGCGTTGTATCTTGAATGGTTATGGTTTGAGTATCAGTAGTTGTGTTACCACATTCATCTGTAGCTATCCAGGTTCTTGTAATTACTTTAGTGTTTCCACAAGAAGCCACTTCAGAGTCACTTTCGGTAACAATTACAGTACCACAAGTGTCGGTAGCAGTTGCTACACCTGTGTTAGCACTGGTTTCATCTTCAGTACATTCTATCGTTACATCAGAAGGTATCGTTAATACTGGCGGCGTTGTATCTTGTACAGTTATGGTTTGTACAGCACTTGTTTCATTACCACATTCGTCAGTAGCTATCCAGGTTCTACTAATTACTTTACTGTTTCCACATGAAGCAACTTCAGAGTCACTTTCTGTTATGGTTATAGAACCACAAGTATCGCTCGCAGTAGCTACACCTGTATTAGTACTGGTTACATCTTCTGTACATTCAATAGTTACATCGGCAGGCAATGTTAATTCAGGTGCTGTAGTATCTTTGATATTAAAAGTTGCAGTTGTTTCATTAATGTTACCGCAAGCGTCAGTAGCAGTAAAGGTTACCGTAGCAGAGCCTGTGTTGCCACAGTCATCACTTAAGGCTGTAAAATTATTAGACCAACTTACAGAAGAACAGTCATCTGCAGCCATAGCTCCTCCATTATTAGCTAGCCAATCGGTTAGTTCTTGTAAGTTTCCGGCACCATCACATTCAGCGGTATAATCAGAAGCTGCAGTTGTTATACTAGGCGGTATATTATCTTGAATATGATATATGGCAGTTGTTTCGGAGAAATTACCGCATGCATCAGTTGCTGTGAACGTAATGGTAATACCCTTTCCTTCTTTACATTTCACACTAGTATCTTGACCATAATCATTAGACCATGTTACTGCACCACAATTATCTGTAGCGGTTGCACCGGCATGATTATCTAACCAATTTTGTAAAGCATTTGGATCGCTGACACCACATTCGATTGCGATATTTTGGGTACTCGAATTATCTATTATTGGTGAAATATTGTCATCTAAAGTATATGTATATGTCCAATTATGAGAATTGCCCTCACAGTCAGTATAAGTCCAAATATATGTTTTAATACCTTTACAAAACGGATCTGTACTTACAGTTGGTCCAACCGGTGTAATAGCATTTCCACAAGCATCATTAACGCTAGGAGGCGTTGGTTGTACCTGAGCATCTACAAGACAATTAACCGTACTAGCACCGTCAGCAGGTAAAGTAAAGTCAGGGATGTCTATAGTGTATGTATAAGACCAGTCATGAGAGTTACCTTCACAATCAGTATAAGTAAACACCCATATCATATCACCATCACACGCAATGTTGTTAGGAGTAGTTTTAAGAACCGGTGTAATAGCATTTCCACAAGCATCATTAACACTAGGAGGCGTTGGTTGTACCTGAGCATCTACAAGAC
>NZ_AUDV01000007.1 GCF_000425645.1 Gaetbulibacter saemankumensis DSM 17032 | reverse complement strand
GTTTTGTGGTTTTACTTTTTCCAGACCATCACCTTGTATTTGAATTGGACTGTCGATAGTACGGATTCCATTAGTACCTTCTACTTCTGGGAAACAACCGTTAGCAATCATGTGCTCATCACGTGTACATTCTTCTGTAGTTTGTACCACGCTAAAGTTAACTCTGTACTCTTTTAAACGTTTAGATACTTCTGCTAAATCATGCTGACCAACAATTTTTTGCATTTCATCAAATAATGCCTGGTGGTTTTTAGCTCTTAATTCTACAGTAGCAAATCGTTCGTCTCCTTTAAGATGATCTGCTCCAAAAGCATTACGTAAATTATCTACGTTATTTGGATTAAGCTCTACAATAATAATGTAGCGCTCATCTTTAGTTTTGTATATTCCACCACTTACTGGGTTAGGCCATTCGGTACGGTGGAATTTTTGCATGGCTGGTGCTCCAACAAGTGCAGCCTGCATCATACTTGAATTCGCCCAAATACCCATATTCATTAAGGATGTAGAAACGAATGATCCTTTTCCTGTTCTTTCTCTATGGAAAAGTCCAGTCATTACAGCACTAAAAAGAGAAACAGCCGTATTTAAATCACCTCCTCCAACTGGTAATGGCACAGGACTACCATCTTTAGGACGTAATTCTTCCATCATACCTGAGCGTGCATACCATGCAGTCATATCAAATCCTGGTGCATCTTTATCTGGACCTTCTAATCCAAAACCGTTAATCCATGCATAGACTATATTCGGGTTAATTGCTTTTATATCTTCATAAGTGTGAGCCAGCTCTTGTTGAACTTTGCGAGGAGAGTTAGTAAGAAAAACATCTACATCAGCAACCAGTTTATGAAGTGCTTCCTGAGCATCTTTTGATTTTAGGTTAAGGGCCACAGACTTTTTAGTTCGGTTTTGTATGTATGTAGTATATGGTATTTTACTAGGTGGCATACCGGCAACCATATTACCATATCGCCACATATCTCCACTTAATGGTTCTACCTTAATAACTTCTGCGCCTAAATCGGCTAGAATTACTGTCGCAGACGGTGCTGCTGCCATAGAGGCTACTTCCAAAACTTTGATTCCTTCAAGTACTTTCATTTTTTACTTCTTTTTAAAAATTAGACATTATTATTTTTGTACATTATTGCGCGGCAATAAATGCATTACTTTATTTTTTGAATAAATGAATAGTTGGGGTGTATTTAATTTTATCCATATCTCTTGGAGTTTGTGAATCGATAACTAATTATCTATCCGATTAATTACATTACAAAGATGCGAGTAATATGAAGCATACACCTATAAGGTGGATTAATAAAAAACCTTAATCTACATTAAGACAAATACTTAAGAAACACAGCCCCCTAGCAAAACCGGTAACTTTACTATGTAAATACTAAGCTTTCAATTTAAATGACAGCTAAACTTTTATTAAAAATTTAGTACGGATCTAAGGAACCTTTAAAAATAACCCCAAGAGCATTATAAAATTATATTGAAAAAAGACAGACTTACGATTGATGGACCACCAGATAAACTCAAACTTTTAAATCAACTGGTTGGTAATAATTTGCAATATAAATAATATCCAAGATTATTATTAATGCCACGGGATGGCCTAAGAACATGCTAGAAGCAATCAAAAGAAAGGCGTATGGTATGCTCGAAGCTTATCATTCTAAGTCACTCTTGCAATCATGATAAATTTAGAATGAATAATATCTTCTATAACGCGAAATTGTTTTTGTCTTCAAATTAGCTCAAAAAAAGCAAGCTTAACAATCGATACTGATAGAAATTATTAAGATTATTTTCTCCCGATATACAGGGTAAACAAAAAAGGGTTCAGCTTTTTAAAAGCTGAACCCTAAACACTAACTAACTCACTCACTTATAGTGAAATCACCAAATTATGATATACTGACTATTATTTTCTCTTTTGAAATAGATACTCTGAACAAACTATTTTTGATTATTGTTCGTTAAGCATCATTCACTTATTGGCTATTTGGCCTTCCAATTAGGAGCACGTTTTTCAGCAAATGCTAAAGCACCTTCTTTGGAATCTTCCGTTCTCATTAGCCAGTCGAAATATTCTTTCTCAAGTCTAACGGCCTGCGGTAACGGCATATCTAAACCTTGCATAACAACGGCTTTCATTTTTTGTACAGCAAGTGGTGCACTCTTTAAAATCTCGCCTGCTATTTCTTCACATTTAGCCATTAATTCTTCTTCGGTAGAAACCACATGGTTTACCATACCAATGCGATATGCTTCTTTGGCATCAATACGACCACCAGTATAAAGCAACTCTAAAGCACTTCCTAAAGGCACAACACGAGGTAAACGCTGTGTTCCATAACCTCCTGGAATCCATCCCAGTCTTACTTCACCTGATCCAAAATGAGCATCTTCAGTACATACGCGAATATCGGCAGCCAAAGCTTGCTCTAAACCGCCTCCATTACAATGTCCGTGTACTGCGGTAATAATAGGTTTGGTTAGGGTTAACATGCGTGGATACAAACGATCTACATAGCCATCAGCGTCTGGTGATTTTACCCATTTAACATCGGTACCTACACAAAAAGCACGACCAGATCCGCTAACTATACCTACGCGTAATGTAGGATCATTTTCCAGTTCTTCCCAGGCATCTGCTATGGCATTATAGGTATCTCCGTCACAAGCATTTAATACATCTGGACGATTGATCTTTACATACATAATACCTCCTTTTTTCTCTACTATTACTTTTTCCATTATTTCCTAATTTTTAAAATTTATCTTATAATTTAAGTTCCTTTTAATTAGTAAAATCTATCCGATTAATTACATTACAAAGGTGCGCGTAAAAAAAAGTGTACACCTATAAGGTGCATTAATAAAAAATCTTAATCTACATTAAGACAACATCTTAAATCATGAATAAATAAAACAATAATAGCCAAGGCAAGGAAAACTGGATAATGAAAATCAAATATTTACTGTTGAACTTTTTTCAAAATGAAGGTAATAAGTTTAAATTAATTAGGTGCATTTTGTTAAAGAATCCTTTTAGACTAAAGAACCAATATGAATAACTTATAATTTCAAGTGAACACTTGAAAAGAAAATTTACAAAATTGGGAATAACTAAAAGTAGTTATAATTTAATGAAATCGCAAAATACACATATATAGTTCCTGATAATAAATGCTCTAGATATAAAAAATATTACATTAAGTTTAGCACCT
Source organism: Gaetbulibacter saemankumensis DSM 17032 (assembly GCF_000425645.1). Classification (GTDB taxonomy): domain Bacteria; phylum Bacteroidota; class Bacteroidia; order Flavobacteriales; family Flavobacteriaceae; genus Gaetbulibacter; species Gaetbulibacter saemankumensis. The sequence goes on along the minus strand of NZ_AUDV01000007.1, from coordinate 279,133 downwards.
ACCTTTCTATTATGAATTTCACCAACCTAATGCACAAGGCGATACTTATGCGGGAAGTAAAGGCATAACCGATGAAGACAAAGCACAATTCAAAGTCTATCTTAAAGAATACCTTAAACTCCAATTCAAGGAGCTCATTACCCGCGACAAAGTATACCATGAAAACTTATGGCCAGAAATCCAGATAGCCTAAAAACATCTAGCATTGAAAATGCATAAATAAATTGTTTAATAACCCATTATTCATGATTTTAGCTGTAAATAATTCATTTTCATTCGATAGAAAAACTAAAATGAATAGTGAAAATAAAAAAATCTAAGAAAGGGAAAGCCTTATTTAAAAATATCAAAAAGCATGACCCATGGTCAAACCAGTCGAAAAACGGCTGTTTATAAAAAACATTTCAATTATAGATTAACAATTAATATAAAATAAAATGAGAATTTCTATTATCTTATTCATTAGCTTATTAAGCTTTTCTTGTTCAAACAAGTACATGGAATTAAAAAATAGTGCTATCGATTATCATATTATTCCAAAACCTCTTAAAATAAACATTGGTACCGGTAAGTTTTTAGTGGATGAAAACACAATAATAGTAGCTAGTAAAAGGCTGAAAAATGAGGGTGAGTTACTGGCTAGTATGTTAAGTTCCGCTTCTGGAAAAACTATAAATTACACCTCAAAAGGAAAAGGAAATATAATACTTGAATTAAACAACTCTATAAACAATGATGAAGGGTACAAATTACAAATAACTTATAATAACATTACCATTACTGGGAAAAATGCCAAAGGAATTTTTTACGGAATTCAAACGTTAAGACAATTACTTCCTGCACGTACAGAATCGGAAAGTATAAATGAATTAACCATTCCTGCTGTTTATATAGAGGACAGTCCACGTTTTAAATATAGAGGCATGCATCTGGATGTAGCTCGTCATTTCTTTCCGGTAGATTTTATCAAAAAATATATCGATTTGATTGCATTACATAAAATGAACACTTTTCACTGGCATCTAACTGAAGATCAAGGTTGGCGGATAGAAATAAAAAAGTATCCAAAACTTACTACAATTGGAGCATGGAGAAATGGAACCATTGTAGGGCGTCTTCCTGGGACTTCAAACGATCAAAAAAAATACGGTGGATTTTACACCCATGAAGATATTAAAGATATTGTAGCTTATGCCACAGCAAAACATGTTACCGTAATCCCAGAAATTGAATTACCAGGTCATAGTAGTGCAGCGATTGCTGCTTATCCTTACTTAAGCTGTTTCCCTAAGGAGCCAACTAAAGTAACCAAAAACATGGGTTCCGAAAAAGGAAAACAAATACAAGAGACAGGAACTCCAAAAATTGTTCAAGAAACCTGGGGGGTTTTCCCAGATGTTTATTGTTCGGGAAAAGAAGAAACGTTTTTATTCTTACAAAACGTTCTAGATGAAGTTATACAATTATTTCCATCTACATATATTCATATCGGAGGCGATGAGTGTCCAAAAACCAATTGGAAAAGGTGTGCTAATTGCCAAAAAAGAATCAAAACAGAAGGATTACATGATGAACATGAACTACAGAGTTATTTCATTACTAGAATTGAGCGTTATCTTAATTCAAAAGGAAGAAACATCATAGGATGGGATGAAATTTTAGAAGGAGGCTTAGCTCCTAATGCAACCGTTATGTCATGGCGAGGAACCAAAGGAGGTATTGAAGCAGCAAAACAAAAACACCATGTTATTATGACACCAGGGCATTCCTGCTATTTTGATTATTATCAGGTTAAATCACCCGAAGAAAAAGCAAAAGAGCCATTAGCTATTGGAGGTAATACTACGGTAGCCAATGTATATTCCTATGACCCTATACCTATAGAATTATCAAAAGATGAACAAAAATACATATTAGGCGCCCAAGGAAATGTTTGGACGGAGTATATGAAAACTTTCAATTATGTTGAATATATGATACTTCCTAGAATGGCAGCCCTGTCTGAAGTTGTTTGGTCATCCAAGAACAATAAAAATTGGGAAGATTTCACTAACAGATTAAATTCATTAAAAGATCATTATGATGCTTTAGGTGTAAATTATGCCAAGCATGTTTTTGAAATCGAAAAAGATACTTTAATAAATAAGTAGATCAAAGGCTATATTGAAGTAATCACTTCTATGCCAACTCTCAACCTTGTTTCATTACAGACAAATAACTATTTTAATTTGCAATAAGATAATAGTCGATATGGGTAAAATATTATCAATACAAGAACCTCAACCTGCAATCATTCGTAGTATGATTATTATTTCTTAAATATCCATTTTTTTTTTACCGTAAAAAAGTTAATCGAACTATTCAAGCAAAATAGTACTAAAATCACCAAAGTAATGCCAAGAAGCACAAGTCTTTTATGAATATTTTTGTAGTAAAGTACCATGTCATTTTCGAAACCTTAATGTTATTTTCTTTTCGTATAAAATAACAACAGAAGCTAATTACAAATCAACGAAATAAAACAAGGACATAGTATAAGGAAATCATGAAACGACTTGAACATAAAAAAGCAATAGTATTAATTAATTTAATCGTTGCGCTTTGGCTGTACCAATTTATATTCCCTATCGTATAAATTAAGTTGATTTCGTTTCCATTCTGAGCCTTCTAAAAACAAAGGATGTGGTAAGCTTACGTTCCAATCGCCAAGCTTTTTAAGCAAAAACTGTGTTTTCTCTATATGCTTTAAAGCTAAGTCATTTTGTTCAGTAACATCATCTGGTAAATAATAAAGCATGGGCAGACGATCTGGAATGGATATCAGTTTCCAGCCACCCATTCTAATGGCCGAACTTATTGTGAAGCGCCACATTAATGCTTCATGAGGGCGCTCTTGTTTTTCTTTGGTTATGTATGGTATTAAATTTTTACCTGTAAATTTTGTATTTTCTTCGTGGCCTCCTGCCAAAGCTACAAATGTTGGGGTAATATCCAGGCTGGAAATGGGTTTCTTATAAACTGTTCCGGCAGAAATCTTACTTGGCCATTTAATAATATAAGGCACGTGAATTCCGCCTTCAAGCAATATGCCCTTTTGACCTCTGTAAGGAGCATTTAACGAAGCATTGGCATCTACAGGACCACCATTGTCACTAATAAATACGACTACTGTATTCTTAGATAAATTATTCTGGTCTAAGGCATCAACAATTTTACCTATGTTTACATCCAGTCTATGGACCATAGCTGCATAAGTACGTCTTTTAATATCTTTAATGTGCTTATATAGATTAAGATCGTCTTGGGTTGCTTGCAAAGGAGCATGAGGGGCATTAAATGAGGCAAATAAAAAAAAGGGGGTGCTTTGATGTCTATTAATAAAATCAACACATTCATCTCCCTTGTCATCTGTAATATAAGTTATTGGCTCAGGCATTTTATAATTGCATTCTATAGGAACATCGTACCCTTTCCCATTAGGCGAAGAAGCGAAATAGTCATGTCCTCCTCCTGTATAGCCCCAAAATTCATCAAATCCTCTTTTTAACGGATGAAATTGTGGTTCATCACCCAAATGCCATTTTCCTATTAGCCCTGTTGTATACCCTAAATCTTTAAGGTAATTAGCTACTGTTTTTTGCTCTATAGGTAACCCTAAATAATCGGGATCAAACCCTTTCTGACTTCCTCCAATGTTATTATCGTGACCAAACTCTACTTGGTTTATCCCAGTTAGCAACCCAGCTCTTGATGGACTACATACAGCAGAGGAGACATAAGCCTCTGTAAAGTTCACACCCTTTTTAGCTAATAAATCTATGTTTGGTGTTTTTATTTGTGTACTACCGTTTAAACTTAAGTCGGCAAATCCTAAGTCGTCGGCCACAATTAAAATAAAGTTTGGTTTTGTCTCATTTTTATAGGATTGTTCTTGTGCCTCCATATAAGTTATTTTCAAGAATCCTATAACAAGTAAAAAATGGAAGGAAGTAAATTTCATCTGTTTAAATTTTATTATTTTTCATAAGTCAGACCTGCCTTGCCGGCAGGCAGGTCTGATTCGCCAATAATCATATCTGTGGGTATCAAGATTTGTTCTGGCTCATTTCATGGTCTGCATTTTCACAAAAAAAATTTTTATACAAGAGATAAAATTACCTCAATATCATTCTATAGATCAATTACTTTTTCCTTCTAGATTCTGGCTTTGGAAAAACATTATATTTTTTTGCTAGTAACATCCATTCTTCCTCTAGTTCCTTCACTTTATCTGGAAACTCACTAGCCAAATTGTTATTCTCGGTTTTGTCTAAAGATAAGTTATAAAGCTCCCATGGATTATCACTATCTAATTTAACCAATTTCCAATCACCTTTTCGAATCGCATTTGAGCCGTAATGCTCCCAGAAATAAACCTTTTGTGCTTCATAGGAAGCATCACCTTGTAATAATGGTATAATACTTTTACCAGGAGTTGGTGTTATGGTATTACCTTTAAATTCCTTGGGGTATTGACCTTTGCCTATATCTAAACATGTAGCCATAATATCGGTTACGTGAGCTGGTTTAGAGATAACGGTTCCTTCTTTTAGACCTCCTTTTGGCCAAAAAGCAATAAATGGGGAGTTTATACCTCCTTCATACACCCTTGTTTTCCAGTATTTAAATGGAGTATTCGCCGTATGTGACCACTGCGAACCTATCCCTGAATGTACGGTTTGGGGTCCAGGCATTTTATCTTTATTAACTGGAAAATGTACTTTCCTCCCATCACGAGTGCTTCCTGCTCTATCAAATCCTGGGCCATATCGGGATGGCATCTCATAACTTGCTCCATTATCGGAAAAAAACAAAATTAAAGTATTATCCAATTCGCCTGTAGCTTCAAGCTTATCCAATAATTTCCCTACCGATTGGTCCAAAACGTCTATCATAGCAGCATGAACCGCCATAGCTCTAATATCCCAATCTTTATTTGGATTTGTTTCCCAATCCAACTCAGGAAACATAAAAGGTGTTAGCGTACTATTTTCTTTATCTAGAATACCATTTTCCAATAGTCTTTCATAACGCGCTTCCCTTGTTTTCTGCCACCCCTTTTCAAAAGTTTTTATATATTTCTGAATGACTTCCTCTGGGGCCTGTAAAGGCCAATGTGGTGCACAATGTGCTACATAAAGGAAAAAAGGGTCTTTACTTTTTGAGAATTGTTCTACATAGGCTACAGCAGTGTCTCCAATGGCATTGGTATAGTAAAAATCTTCTGGTACGGTTTTTACCGGTTCTGTACCATTAACCAAACTAAAAGGATCAAAATAATCTACGACACCCCAAATGTTGCCATAATACTTATCGAAACCTCTGGATGTTGGGTACGAACTTATATCGGAAAAATCACCGTAATCTTCTTGGTGAGCAAGCCATTTTAAGTGTTTCTTTCTTTCAAGACTCTTAGTTAAAGACACGTGCCATTTACCTGTCATCCCAGTTTGATAGCCAGCATCTTTTAAAACTTCAGCAATAGTAACCGTATTCGACTGAAGGGACCCTCTATAACCTGGCTCACCTTCATCTTTTGTCATGCCCCCAATTCCAGCTTGATGCTGATATAATCCTGTTAACAGTGAGGCTCTTGTAGGGCAACATCTGGAAGTATTATAAAATGCATTCGATCTCACGCCATTTTTGGCCAAACGATCTAAGTTGGGTGTATCAATTTCTCCACCATAGCACCCTAAGTCAGAAAACCCAAGATCATCGGCCATAATAACGATAATATTTGGTCGTTCTTCCTTATTATTATCTTGATTTTTAACATGTTGCGTCTGACTTTTACACGCTACCATTGTAACAATAAAAAGAAGCAATAAACCCCATAATTTCACCTTTTTCATAAAACTTAATTTAAATTGATATTATCTTGATTGATATGATAAACTTGCTATTCTATAATTAGAATAGCAAGTTTGTTACTTTTTTAATTTTATTTTAAAACTTTATTTCCACGGCCTCATTTTTATAACTTCTTCATAGGGAAGTACATTACTTCTGGCTGCCCATTCATCATACATCGCTTTCATTTCATTAGCTTTTTCAGGCATTTCATTGATTAAATTTTTTGTCTCCGATCTATCCGCTTCCATATCGTACAACTCCCAGTTATCTTTATTCCTTACCCAACGCTGTACTAATTTATATTTACCCAAACGTACTGCCTTATTGCCCTCATGTTCAAAAAATATGGGCTCTGTGTGGATTTGCCCTGAATACTCTGAAAATAGTGGTTTTAAGCTTTTTCCTGAATGCTGGGTTATTACATTACCATTATACTCTTTTGGTTGTTCCATTTGGGCCAGATCTAAACAGGTTGCCATAACATCCGGAAGAAATCCATATTGATTAACAATGGCCCCTTTTTTATCCTCTGAAATTCCTTTAGGCCAATGCACAATGAATGGGGTCGCTATGCCACCTTCATGCGTCCAGTGCTTATACAATCTGTAGGGCGTATTAGATGCATTCGCCCATGCTTCACCATACGAAATACCTAAGTCATTATTAGTTCCTAAATTTTTCGCTGCTCCACGTCCCAACATACCGCCTTCAGCACAAGCTCCATTGTCATTTAAGAAAATGATAATGGTATTATCGTACAGATTCTTTTCTTTTAAGTTCTTTACTAAACGACCAATATTTTGATCCATTCTATCTATCATAGCTGCATAAATAGCCATACGAAAATCCATCTCTTTTTGCTTTTCTTCGCTTAAAGAATCCCATGCTACTATGCCCTTTGCTTCAGACAGTTCCCAAGAAGGATCTACAAGTCCCATCTTTTTCATGCGTTCGTAACGTTCTTCACGTAACTTTTCCCATCCTTCCATATACTTTCCTCGGTACTTTTCGATATCTTCTTTTGGTGCTTGTATTGGCCAGTGTGGTGCGTTGTAGGCCAAATACAAAAAGAAAGGCTTCTCTTTGTCTTTTGATTTGGCAGCATCGATATACTCTATAGCCTTATCTGTAAAAGCATCTGTAGTATAATAATTTTCATCGGTAATTGTGATGGGCTCATTCCCTTCTGTTATCCCCCTTGGATGTTCTGGCTTAAAAAAGCTTCCTGCTCCCGCAAGGAACCCATAAAAAGCATCAAACCCCCTTTGCATAGGCCACTGCTCTTTTTCGTGGATTCCCAAGTGCCACTTACCTGTCATCATCGTTGAGTATCCAGATTCTCTTAAAGCTTCGGCAATAGTGACCGTATTAGAATTTAAGAATCCTCTGTATCCGGGCACACCTAAATCCATTCCTTTACTTTGGGGTTGTTGTGTCATGTACCCAATACCTGCTTGGTGCGGATAACACCCTGTCATGAGCGACGCTCGGGTTGGGCAACACCGGGCTGTGTTGTAAAATTGCGTGAACTTTAATCCCCCATCGGCTAATGCGGTTAAATTTGGTGTATTGATCTCACCTCCGTATGGTGCCAAATCGGAGTACCCCATATCATCTGACATTATTAATATAATGTTTGGTCGTTCTTCTGCCTTTTGAGCATTTGTTTTATTCGCTTTACACGATACTAGCACCATTGTTACTAGTAGCAAAAAACCATTTTTCACTAATTTCATTGTGATCTTTTTATTTATTATTAATTGACTTTTTTTTAATCTTCTTATCATGAGAAATCCACTCCTGAGCTTTGTGTTGCCTTCGGCTTAGAGCTTCCATTTCGGTAGCTATTCCTTTATCCCCCTGTTGGGCCATCCAATTATCGAGTTCTTTTGAAAGTACATCCTTTATTTTTTTCACCCCTACTGAATCTGCAATATCATTTAATGCAAAAGGATCATTTTCAATATCGTACAACTCCTCAAATGGTCTCTTTTGATAACGTTTAACCCATTGCTCCTTATCAGTCGATTCAGCATTAGTTAACCAAGCTTTGTATATTTTTGATCGAACTGTAACCGTATTATAAAAATTGGCCTCAGCATTTAAATTTCTTATATATAAATATTTATTTGACCTAACTGAACGCACCGGATAGGCCTCAGACCCTTCATAAATCCCCCTGGTGGTTTGAATACCAAATGTATATTTACGATGTGTTTGTGTTTCCCCTAACAATGCCGATAAAAAACTAAAACCATCGAAACCTTTATAACCATTGGCATCGGCTATTCCCGTATCTATGTTTTTAGGATCCGCACCAACAGCCTCTAACAGCGTTGGGATAATATCAACATATTGCGCAGTTGCAGAATTTCTGGTACCCGCTTTTATTGTCCCTGGCCATTTAGCTATAAACCCCGTTTTTAAGCCCATATCATAACAAGTCCATTTTGCAAACGGAAACGTGTACCCTTGTTCACTTGTAAACAGGGAAATGGTTTTTTCTTCCTTACCTGCCTCTTTAATATAGCTCAATGTTTTTCCCAACAGACTATCCATATAGGTGATTTCGGCATAATACTTTGTGAATTCATCACGGGTTTTGGGTGTATCTAATACATATTCTGGCAATTTCAATGTTTCAGCATTGTACTGCGATTTATCTCCTCTATTCCAAGGAATGTGGGGTTGGTTCTGGGCAATAATCAAAAAGAATGGTTGGTCTCCCGTTACTATAGGTTCAATTTTTTCCAAATGAATATCAGAACCATTTTTTCCATTATCATGTTGCCTTCCTCCCAGATATTCAATCGGAAATGAATCATCCGGTCCGTAATGTTGTTTACCAATTAATGCCACTCGATACCCTAAATCCTTAAAATGATGGGCAAAACTTTTTACCCCATCATAAACGACTGAGTGATTTGGAAACGCCCCGCTTCTTGCTGGGTAAAGTCCAGTCATTAATTGCTGTCTGGATGGGGCGCACATAGCTGTTGATGTAAACATATTATCGAAGCAAACACCTTCATCTGCAAGTTTTTGAATATTAGGCGTTATAACATCCTTATTCCCATAAGGCGCACAATCGCGCCAGGTCATATCATCACCCAAAAAGAGCAAAATATTGGGAAGCGACTCCTTTGTTTTGGCTATTGATTTGCTCGTAGGCTTACAACCGTTAAAAAGAAGCGCATTAAAGCCCAAAAGGCTTAAAGCGATAAGGATATTTTTATTTCTAAAATTCATATTTCGCCCTAACCAGATTAATCTAACAACCCTGCGTCTTTATGTATATTGTAAAGTTCCTCTGGTGAAATTTTCATTACTTTCCTATCGTAAGTAACCAATCCGTTAATTTCGCCTTCAACATCTGAAGTTTGAGTATAAACACCAGCGCTAATTCCGCTCTTCTTCAAATCACCTAATTTGTTCGAGCTTTTTATATATCTGGCTTTATATTCATCTATGGTTTTTGGAAGTCCGCCATAACCCCAGTTTTCCTTTTTGGTATCCCAAAGATGTCCCTTAACGGCCCATCCATGGCCTCCATATTCTCCCACTGCTTTTATATAATCATCATATAACTTAAGGTGTAATGGAAAACCTGGATTCGGATATGCATGCTGATCTGCAATATCTCCTATTTCAAAGAAATTACCACCACTAGCAATATTAAGCAATCTTGACGGGTCGTAAGATTTCACCCATTTTCCTACTTCTAAACTACGGTGTTGCCCCCAACGCTCGTTAAAAGTTGTCCAAACAACTACGGATGGATGATTATAAAGTACATCAATCATCGTATTTAGCTCATCCATGTATAAATCATGTGCCCAATCTGGCCAATCTGCATCTTCAGGATCGCCTTTACTCCACTGACTATTATTATTGGCCTTATAGCCTTCGGAAATAGCATGAAGCCTTTTCCATTTAGGCCATTCACTACCTCCACTGCCTCCAGAAGTTTGGTCTTGCCATATTAAAAACCCAAGGCGATCGGCATGGTAATAGTAGCGTCTTATCTCTGCTTTCTTGTGCTTACGGATCATATTAAAACCCGCAGCCTTTAAATATTCCATTTCCCATACAATAGCGTCATCGGACGGAGGAAGCAGGAACGATCCCGGCCACCAACCCTGATCTAATGGGCCAAAATGAAATACCTCTTCTCCATTTAGAGAGAATCTCCAATTGCCATTTTCATCACATATTCGGCCAACGCTACGAAAGCCAACATAAGATGAAACGCTTTCTAAAACTTCGTCGTCCTCTCCATAAACATCAATTTTGAGATTATATAAAAATGGTGATTTTGGCGACCATAGTTTTGCGTTTTTAACATGTAACAAAACACTGTTGTCGAGACCTTTCCTTTTGGACACAACCTCATCGCCATCCAAAACAGTAACCTGCAACTTGACATTTTGAGTTGAGCCACTCATGATGGCCTCCGCTTTCAATTGTCCATGCATATCGGCTAAAACTTTCAATGACCCTACATATGTTTTAGGTACCCGTTCTAACCATACAGGCGCCCAGATACCAGAAGATGGCGTATACCATATCCCAAAATTATTCCGCATTTGTTTTCCTCTAAGTTGATATAAATCGGGATCGTCGGTACCGTCTATAACCCTTAATTTGACTTCATTCGTCCCTTCTTTAACTAGGTCTGTTACATCAAATGAAAATGGCAGATTGCCCCCAATATGCGAACCAGCCATTTTACCGTTTACCCACACCATACATTTATAATCCACGCCTTCAAAATTTAGCAAATGTCGCTCATTACCAATGTTCGACAACTCAAAAGCGCGCTTATACCAAATCACTTCATTCGATTCGATGCGACGTCCTACGCCCGACAAAGGGGTTTCTAAAGCAAATGGCACTAATATATCCTTCTCCCACTCTTTTGGCTTGGCCACATTATTAGTCGTTATTGCATAATCCCATAATCCATTAAGACTTTGCCAGTTCTCACGAACCATCTGTGGACGCGGATATTCATTCCATACGTTTTCTGGAGTTACTTTTTCTGCCCATTCAGTCATCATTTTACCTTTTACAGGTTTCCAATTTTGAGCAAACGTGAAAGTACCCATCAAAAAAAGAATCAGTATAAATCTTTGTTTCATTATTGTCATTTTAAATTTTTGTAAGGTTGTTATTTTGTCAATTCATAGATAACTTATGTAAACTAACGGATTCTAAAATGATCACCCTTTTTTTGAGCTTTAAATTCCTTTTTAGAATCTAAGGATGCACCTGGATCTCCTTGTTGGACCATCCACAGCTTAAGTTTGTCTGATAAATCATTTTGAACAACACTATATTCAGGTTGATTTACTAAATTATTTCTTTCATGAATATCATCATCCGGCTTATAAAGCTCTTCTTGTGGGCGTAACATATAATTTGAAACTAAGTTCAAATTATCTTGGTTTGCCATAGCACTGTCCATCCATGAAAACCAATATCCCGTCTTTTCTGGTTTCGCCATAAGCGCCCTTAATAAAAATAGGTTTTCACTATTGAGATTTGAAATATAATGATACTCGCCATTTGTAATTGATCGAATAGGATATGAAGCCCCAGCCGGCACATTATTGTGCATAAAATAAGCATAATCTCTATGTTTTTCTTTTTCCCCTTTTAAAACAGGTAAAAAACTTGTTCCATCAAAACCTTCTGATTGTCCCCCAACAGCCTCCAAAAGCGTTGGCAATACATCACAATATTGAATTAAAGCATCGGTTCTTACCCCCGGAGTTGTAACGCCATTCCATCTAACTACAAAAGCTGTACGCACGCCATTTTCATAATTGGTCCACTTACAATATGGAAATTGAGCACCCTGTTCGGATGTAAATATGATAATGGTATCATCATAAACACCGGCCTCTTTGAGCATATCCAAAGTTTTTCCAACTTGTTCATCAAAAACTTCTATTTCTGCTAGGTATTTGGCATAATATAATCGCGTTTCTTTATTATCAACCAAATAAGGCGGTAATTCAAGCGCATCTAGGTCAAAATGTGAAGGGTCTCCAACGGTCCACGGTGCATGAGGTATTGTAAGTGCCGTAACTAAACAAAAAGGTTCACTTTTATCTCTGGTTACAAATTCAAACATACCTTTTGAATCGTAGGGAGACGTTTCACTAACACAATTTCTTCCAACACCAGGCACCATCTCAAATGGAAAAACCGCTTTGGGTTTGATATGTGTTTTCCCTGCAATACCTGTTCTATATCCCAACTTATCAAGATATTGAACGATACTCTTTGTTCCTGTTCTTGCTTGCGCATGATTCCAACAAACACCATTTGTTGCTGGCTGCAATCCTGTATATAATTCCGAGCGGCTCGGAGCACACATCGACATGGTAACATATGCTTTATTAAAGGTTAAGCCTTCTGAAGCTAGCTTATCGATAGCTGGTGTTTTAACATTTTTACCACCGTAAAGCGCCAAGTCACTATATGTACAATCATCACCTATAATTATTAAAATATTCGGTTTTTTTGCAGTTTGCGCATGAAGCACATTACAAAACGAAAAATACACAATACTTAATACTAGAAGATTCTTTAACCTTTTCATGAGGCTTATTTAGTTTCGGCTATTGAAAACTTATAAATCGACACGGTATGATATGTTTCGTCTGGATTTAATATAATTGAGGGAAACCCCTCTTGATTGGGTGCATCTGGAAAATGTTGTGTTTCAAGAGCTAAAGCTGTCCTAAAATCATCTTTAGCACCAGCCTTGAATGTGTTATTACTTTGCATAAAATTACCACTATAAAATTGCAACCCTGGTTCTTCCGTAATGATATCCATGACAATACCAGATTTATCCCCAACTACCGTAGCTGCATAATTCATGCCGTCTTTTTTTGTATTGTTAAGTACAAAATTATGATCATAGCCTTTTCCAAATTTCAACTGCTGATTATCAACATCTATACGCTCACCAATAGTGTGTGGTTTGCTCACAAAATCAAATGGTGTCCCCGCGACCTTTCTCAATTCGCCCGTTGGAATTAACCCTTCATCTACAGGCGTGAATTCATCTGCATAAATTTTAAGTGAGTGATTTAATATGGTTCCGCTTCCTTCACCATTCAAGTTAAAAAAGGCGTGATTTGTTAGATTTACAACGGTTGGTTTATCCGTATTAGCCGTGTATTCCATTTTAAGGGCATTATCATCGCTAAGCGAATAAACGACCGTCACATCTAAATTACCCGGAAAGCCTTCCTCTTTATCTTTAGACAGGTATTTAAAAACCAAGGTAGCCTCATTTGGTTTTTCTACATCCCAAACAACATCCTGAAACCCTCGCTTCCCACCATGTAAAGAATTCTCTCCATTATTAATGGGAATTGAATATGCCTCTCCATTTAGGGTAAACTTTCCTTTGGCTATTCTATTGCCTACCCTACCAATGGTGGCACCAAAATAGGGCTCAGAAGAATTGACATATTCTTTAACACTATCCATTCCAACAACCACATCGGTCATTTTCCCTTGGGCATCAAGCGTCCATAACCCTACCAAACGACCACCATAATTGGTAAACGCTGCTTGAATATTAGAATTTGAGATCCAAAGCAACTTAACCTTTTTACCATCAATTATGGTATCAAATTTTTCAGATTTTAGATAGGATTCCCTACTAAAATCAGGCTTTACTACTTCTTTTTTTGAAGTTACCGCTTCTTGTTTTTTACTTTCTTTACACGAACTAATCGTAAAAGCTAAAATAGAAACTAATGCTATTGTATATTTAAATTTATTCATAGAAATTGAATTATTTTATTGTTGATTTTATCTTATTTTAAAATTTATTCATAACCTTTTAAAATTACAATACTTATTACAAGTACATGATTTGGTGTTCTAACAAATATACTTGCACCAAATTAAGCTACATATTTTCAATATTTTACTTACCACGAAATCGGCAAGTAAAAAATAACACTTAATATATTGTTATTTAATTCACCTGAAGAAAAGAATTGAATCTACTCTTGTTTCCTTTCAGTCTCCTTAGTTTCGTCTAAATCCTTTTAACATAACAAGCAATAGAAAAAGATTAGGTAAAGACTAAAAAATAAATGCAGTTCATTTTTCACACAAATGATGTTAATCTACTAACTTGCAATTTCTTCTTTTTCTAACACTATTATATGTGATATATTATGCATTTATATGTGATATATTATGCAATATATTATGATAAAATGGTTGCCAAATTAAAACAGTAGTCTTTTTTACTGTTTTTAAAATACCTTCCAATGTTGGATCCATGATAAGCCTCAGAAGAATTGACATATTCTTTAACACTTCCCATTCCAACAACCACATCGGTCATTTCCCTTGAGCATCAAGAGTCCATAACCCTACCAATCGACCACCATAATTGGTAAACGCTGCTTGAATATTAGCATTTGCAATCCAAAGCAACTTAACCTTTTTACTATCAATTATGGTATCAAACTTTTCAGAATTCAGATAGGATTCCCTACTAAAATCAGGTTTTACTACTTCTTTGTTTGAGGTTACCCCTTCTTATTTTTTACTTTCTTTACACGAACTAATCGTAAAAGTTAAAATAGAAACTAATACTATTGTATATTTAAATTTATTCATAGAAATTGAATTATTTTATTGTTGATTTTATCTTATTTAATCTTAAAATTTCAGTTATTATTTTTCCTTAAAAACACTCTAATACTTTTTATTAATGATTTAGGACATTTTACTTGCCTTTAATTCTTTTTAGACTTTTACAAATATCTTATTCCTGTACATATGCCATAAAACTAAGATCAATATTATTGACCCGCAAACAACCTTAATCATTGGGTAAAAACTCCCAACATATTGCTGCAAACCAAACAGTACACCATGGGCTATATCATTAAAATTAATAACATGTGATATAACATATGCCGTAATGGCATTCATACCTATTACCTTAAAAATAAAGGTCCATTTTTTATAGCCTTTCACATCAATAACCCAATAGAAAAGGGCCATTAACAAAAAGCATAATCCAGATGAATACAGTACAAAAGTGCTACTCCATATTTTTTTGACAATGGGATGCCATATTCCCAGTACCAATCCTAGAAAAACTCCTAAAACACCAGCTAAAAATAAGTATAAAGCTATCTTTCTTCTAGGAAGTGTTGATTTTATAAGTTCGCCGGCAAACAGACCTGATAATGTGGTTGCTATAAACCCAAACCCAGTGATTAACCAAGTGTATTGAGTACCATCCTGATATTGCCCAAAAACCAAACAATCTACATAAATTGCAAAATTTCGATCTGGTAACATGTCACTAAATCCCTGTCCCGGAATTTGTGTTAGTGTTAAAAGTAAGGTGTAAATTATAAGGCATGCCCCAAAAACCACAAACAACCACTTTCTTTTAAGATGAATATAAGCCATACTTGAAAACAAATATCCAACCGCAATAGCCTGCAAGGTATTACTAAAAACCTTGAACTGATTTATATCTAAAGTCAAAAGCCTCCCTTGCACCAACCATCCTAAAACAAACAATATTACAAACCGTCTTATTAGCTTTTTGTATATCTGGGATTTAGGTGTAATTTCCTGAAAATGTTTTGATAACGAAAAAGGAATTACGGCTCCAACCACAAATAAAAACAAAGGCATTACAATATCGTAAGCGGTAAACCCTAACCAGTCTGGATGCTTAAACTGTTCGGATATCGACTTAGTTATAGGCAAACCAACTCCACGGTGCAAACTGCCAAAAAATTTGTCCGCAAAAATAATCATAAGCATATCGAAGCCCCTCAATACATCTATAGATAATATTCTTTCTCCTTTGAGCGTATTCTTCATATAACGTTTAACTGTGCTACCCTTTTTATTTTTAAACTTGATATCATGATTTCTTTTTTCTTCTACCTGAACAAGATAAGAACAATACTAATATCATAAAATCAATTATTACCAACACCTTATTTTCTTTCACATAATTTTTCATCACAAGACATTAATTTCGGCTTTGGCTTCAGCAAGATTTTCAGATTTTGCCATAATGCTAACTGTTCCTTTTTCCCCTGCCTTACTTTTTATTATCAACATACACAATCCATTAAAAGCTCTTCTGTAATTTGCTTGAAATGGTTCGGTTGTCGCCGCATTCCCATTCCCAACAGCAGCAATAGTTGCTGGCCCTTCAATATCAAAAGTTACTAGGTTATCTGCCAACGGACAGAAATTACCATCTTTATCTACTATTTTAACCGTTATAAAAGACAGGTCATTTCCATCATCATCTATTTCTGTTCTATCTGGAGTGAGTTCTATTCTATCAGGAGCTCCTGCCGTTACAATTGTTTTTTCTGCTACTGTTTTTCCGTCTTTATAAGCTATTACTTTTAATTCTCCAGGCTCGTAGGGCACCTTCCAATTCAATCTGTATGGTGAGTCCCAAGTTTTTTCAGGTTTTTTCCACCATAAAAATTCGGCAGGAATGGTGGTTTTATCAACACCCATCACTTTAATTCCTAACGACTTACCATTTAAGAACAGTTCTGCTTTATCGGCATTTGTGTAGCAATACACAGGGATTTCTTTATGCCCTGAGTTTTCCCAATTCCAATGCGGTAAAATATGCACCATAGGTTTTGTTGTCCATCTGCTTTGATAATAATAGTACCTGTCTTTAGGAAATCCACATAAATCCACTATGCCGAAATATGAACTTCTTGAAGGCCAATCGCCTCCCCATTTCCCATGGGTTTCATGATCCTTGCCGTTATATGGCGTAGGCTCTCCCAAATAATCAAATCCTGTCCAGACAAATTCTCCCAAGGAATGCGGTATGGTTTCCTGAGCATAGGTCTCAAAATCTGGTGGGTATGCCCATGGCGGACTGATAATATCATAGCTAGAAATTTGTAAAGATTCATGCTTATCGTAATTTCCCATTGGTAGATGATACACTCCTCTAGAGCTTACCGTTGACGCGGTTTCTGATCCGTACACAATAAAATCAGGGTTATTGGCAACAGCATTATCATACTGGGTGGGCTTATAGTTAAGCCCCACCAAATCCAGTGCCTCTGCCAAACCATTTTTAACACATTGTGGGTATTGATTAAAGCCAGCCGTAACGGGTCTTTTGGGGTCTTCGTCATGACAAATATCGACCAAATGTTTAGCCAGATCTCCACCATTTTTTAATCGTTGCTCTTTAATTTCGTTCCCAATGCTCCACATAACAACGGACGGATGGTTTCTGTCTCTCTTAATCATATCCCGTAAATCGGTTTCATGCCATTCATCCCATAATAAATTGTATCCATTTTCTACTTTACCCAAAGCCCATTCATCAAAGGCTTCTAACTGAACCAAAATCCCCATTTTATCACACAACTCTAATTGTTCTGGTGATGGTGGGTTATGACTGGTTCTTATGGCATTGACCCCAATACTTTTCATGATTTCCAATTGACGTTGAGTAGCACGGTAATTAACAGCACTTCCCACAGGTCCTAAATCATGATGTAAACAAACCCCTTTGAACTTAACTGGTCTGCCGTTTAGCTCAAATCCCTTTTCTTTTGAATATTTTATGGTTCGAACACCAAATGTAGTTTCGTAATCATCAACTGGCATTCCATTTTTCAACACAATAGATTTAGCTTTATATAAGTATGGTGTTTCTAAATCCCATAGGTTTGGATTTGGTACTTTTAGCTTTTGTTCTATAGGGGTGTTGGCATCTATATATATTTTATTTTCAACTTCTGAAACCGCATTTCCATTACCGTCAACAATTATAGTTTTTAGCGTATAATTACCTCTTATCTTATAACCACGTCTTATCTTATTTTTATTTTCTATGGTAGTTTTTACAACTACATCAGCCTCTTGTGCATTTACACTCGGAGTAGTTATATAAGTCCCATTATAAGTAATATTAACAGGATTCTTAATTGTTAAATACACATTTCTGTATATTCCAGCCCCGGTATACCAACGTGCCGACAGTTCTTTAGGTGCTACTTTTATGGCTATAACATTTTCTTTACCATACTTTATAAATGGGGTGGCATCTACCTCGAAACCAATATAACCATACGGACGTGCTCCAACTTTTTCACCATTAATATATACCTCGGCATTGCTCATTACGCCGTCAAACTGAAAGGTTACCAAGTTCCCTTTTTGATTAGCTGCTACCATAAATGTTTTTCTATACCACGCTATACCCGTAATAGGCAAGCCCCCTGTCCTTGCATCGAATTTTTCACTGAAAGGCCCCTCAATGGCCCAGTCGTGAGGAACATTTAAGGTTCTCCAACCAGAATCTTTGAAAGTTATTTGTTCTTCACCTCCTTTTTCTCCTTTATTGAACCGCCAATGGTTATTAAAACTTGTTTGGGAACGTTCATATGGTTGTACACATGATTGTAACAACACAAGAAAAATGATTCCCAAATTGAAAATTTTCATCTATTTTTTTTTATTGATCAAGTGTAATATCCTAGAGATCTTCAGTTGGTTTGAATATCTTGCTAATAGGAAATTTAATAAATTACAAATGATTTGATTCATTATTTATCTTCAAATTTATCTCATTAAACCATGTATTAGAGGGGACAAATTCATTTCATAAAGGGGGATAAAGCGGTTAAAACACTTCCTTTTGATGTTCTATTAACAATTATTTTAATGAAGCTATTCCTGTCTTAACCTTCTATAGAAAATATATACTCTAAACTCTATATTTTTTACAACCTAATATGACACCCCATGTAAAGAGCTCGCTTAACCGAGGTAACCTTTATCTTGAATAAACCACTACCTACTACCCTCCCTAAATGAACAAAAAGCTCAAGAGTTTATTGTTATAAAATCCCTTGAGCTGATTTAAACATATATTGCCTTTAAGTAAATCAGGCAGAAGTTTGTTAAACTTTTTATTCGAGCATAGGCTTCCCTATGGGCTACCTATTCAACCAATAACTTTTTAACAAATACATCGCTTCCTGAATTAATCTTTAACAAGTAAATTCCAGATGCCTTAATACCTTTTGTTGGAACCTCCATCGTTCCTGAAGAGACCTTAAAAGCTTCACTTACCATTCTTCCCGTTAGGTCCATAATAGAGACATGAATATCACCAACATTACCATACCCTTCAGGTAACAAGATCTTTAGAACTTCTCCTTTTCTAATTGGATTTGGATAAACCTTCAATTGCACCTCTTCTGTTGTGCTTGTTGTCAAACGCTTTTTTCCTTCCAACTGTTTTGATCCTTGACCAGAAGAAGCTGTAACCTCGATTTTATCTAAAACAGGAGAATCATAAAACTTAATCGTATTGTTGCCAGATGTTAGCTGAACTGTAAACGTATAACCTGCAGGCACTCCACCTCCAGGACACCATGTACTACCACTGGCAGGTATTGCTGCTATCACTGGAGTTCCTCCATTAACTTCATAGGTCAACTCTCTATTAATAAGGGCATTATAACTAACGGTTACATCATATGCTGCATCCGATCCCGCCGTCACATCAAACAAAACACCACTCGTAGATGAGCTTATATTATTGACCTCTTTACCTCCCGAAGCGATATCACAGTTTATGATGTTGGCTTCTCCTATGAGTGTGGCATTTTCAGCCTCGTACACATCTGTTTGCACTGCTGTTGATACTTGCTCCACATATATTCTATCCAACACAGGAGAATCATAAAACTTGATCGTATTACTTCCTGCTGCTAATGGAACAGTAAATGTATAGTCTGCAGGAAAGCCTCCAGATGGACACCATGAACTGCCACTGGCAGGGATAGCTACTGTTACCGGGGTTCCTCCATTAACTTCATAGGTCATCTCTCTGTCATTAAGGGCATTGTACCCAACAGTAACCGTATAGTCTGCAGCGGCTTCTGCGCTTACATTAAACAAAACCCCACTCGTAGCATTTATTTTATTAACCTGTTTCCCCCCGGAAGCAAGATTACAATCTATAATGTTCGCATCACCCGTAAGGGTAGCATTTTCTGCCTCGTAAGTATTTCCCAGTTCCACATAAATCTTATCCAAAACAGGGGCCTTAGAAAATTTAATGGTATTACTACCCGCATTTAATGGAACCGTAATTGTATATCCTGATGGTGCTACCCCTCCAGGACACCAGGAAGTGCCATTGGCAAGAATAGCTATCGTTACTGGTGTACCGCCATTCACCTCGTAGGTGATGTTTCTGTCCGTAATGCTATTGTAACTAAAAGTCACTTTATGGTTTGCTGTAACATCCGCATTTACCGTAAACAAAACACCACTCGTGGCATTTATTTTATTGACCTGTTTGCCTCCAGAGGCAAGGTCACAATCTATTATGCTTGCATCGCCTATAAGCGTAGCTTTTTCGGCTTCATAAGCAATTGAACCAGCTACAAGTTTAAAAACCGTGATTGAAGTTGATGGCAGTGAATAATTTGAGATTGTATTATTATTGATATAAATATCCCCTATCTTCCCCAAGGTTGGGGTAGTATCCCATTCATCATTCCCTTTATATTGCCAAACTTCATCCGAAACATAAACATTTCCAGAATTAATGGATAAGCTAATATTTTTAGACGACGTTTCTTTATTAATTAGAAAAACGTTTAAATCACGGGTAGCATCATCGTAAGCAGCATAAGCTACAACAGCATAATTATCGCTGCTTATCTGTACCAGTTCATCTTTGATAAATCTTTTCCATAAGATGAATGGTTGTGCCACTGGCAATAGATTGTTGTAATTATCTAATGCTTGAAATTTATCCTCAGTATAAACTCCTGAACTATTGGGGTAATAGCGCGTATTCCAAAACATTCCATACTCAGTTTTAGCGCTTTTAAGAATCTGGCCTGTCATATCAAAATTAATAATTCCTTTACCTGCACAATTTGCCAAATCCCATGTGCTATTGCTCCAATCGGCATGATTATACTCAGAAACAACTGTATTTAGCGGTATACTGTTGAACTCACTCAATAAATCCCTATTGTTTGCGTTTTTATAATCTGAGTAACTACTACCACCTCCACTTTTATAATTACTAATTGTAACAAAATCCAGAGCGCTACCACATAAGTCAATAAGGGTCTGGAATTCGTTTGTATGCCAGCTAACCCCAATTTTTATAGTTGGATCAATAGCTTTCATGGCATTGGAATAGCTTATAACAATAGAAGCCAATTCCTGAACATTCTCAATTTTTCCGCTTGTCCCAAAATTACCAGCATTCCACATTTCATTGCCTATTTCCCAATACTTAACATTGTAACCTTTGGTAATATTTGCATACTTAACCCAAGCCGCTGCAAGTTCCTCATCGAGCAGGTCTTGATAATCAGGGTTTTTATGGTAAGCGACATTAACATGAGGCTGTGCCCCACTTTCAATGCAAACAGCCATAAATTCATCAAAATTAAGATCGTTGCTAGTACGCGCTGCAGTATTTGCAGCCCAACCAACCCAATGATGCGTAGTAGGATCTGGATTTAAAGGATCGGCGGTCCAAGCATAAAAGAGTGATTTCTTACCTCCCGGATACCGAATACGTTTTGCTCCTATTTCAGTCATCGCAGTAGCCAGAGACTGTGCTCCTACTGTTCTATCATCATCATGATCAGCCGCAGCGTTTAGGTTAATACCATATTTATTACTCACACCAGAAGCTATAACGGCATTTGTGTTTACGTCAACGTTAATTTGTGCATAAACACTATTAATTGTCAGCAACAAAAACTGAAAACTCGCAATTAATGAAAAGTAATTTGTTTTCATATAATAAAGATTTAGCGGTTAATTGGTTATCTATAAATATTATCTGGATTTATTTCCAGCCTTAATTTATTGTTCATCTTATATTAAACTAATGTTTTATTGAAACCTTGATATTTTCGGTTTCAAGACCTTTTGAAGCTGCACTTATTTCCAGCATACCTTTGGATATTCCTGCTTTCAAAAGTATGGTTGCTATGCCTGCTTCCGAAACTATTGGGTTAGTCCCTATTAATTCTGCATCCCCTTTTACTTTAAACGTTATTTCATTATCCGCAGAAGGAACGTAATTTCCATTTTTATCTAAGATTTTAGCATAGACAAAAACAACATCGTTACAGCCTGCCTCCAAGGGTTTATTAGATTCGTCTATAGATAATGTTATTTTTGCTGGAGCTTCAGGTGTGGTTACATCCATCTGCGTTATTTGTTTACCATTTGAAAATCCTTTTGCGGTTAATGTTCCCTTTTGATAAGGGACATTATGAAATGTAAATGGAGGATGTTGTAGGTTAGTAGAATTTCTATCTGTATCTGGTTGTCTTTTTTCAATAAGCTTTCCGTTAAGCCATAACGCTACTTCATCGCAATTACTATAAACCTTTACATCTTTAAAACTAGAATCATCCCAATAATTGGCAATAAATATCACTGGATTATTACTATCTAAATTTTTCTGACTGCCGTAAAAGTAATAAGCAAATTTGGGCAACCTAAAAACATCCATTATTCCAGAACTCTCTATATCTGATGCATAGCCCCTATTATAATCGTACATTAACCAATTGGCATCTCCAGCGGCAGGATTATACAAATTATCATTATGTGACTCCTGGTAATTTAAGGCTTGCTGCACTAATCGCATTTGACCGTCGCCCCTTAACTGACGTGAGGTACGCTCATGCTCTTTTAAGCTCTCATAGGCTGTTTGGTTGAACCCTGCATTTTGGGCATAGTATTCCCAGTCGCCATATTCAGCAATAAGCATAGGCTTGTCGTTGGAGTATGTTTTCCAATAATCTGGTGCCTTTGCATGTTGTCTTGCAGGGATAAAGACATCGTAAGCATAGTCTATCCATCCACAAGTATACATTTGATCTCCGGGAAATTCCTCATGAGCAATAGTATGGGCATTGTCCATAAATTCCTTGGACATCCTAGATTCGTTTAACGAGGCTTCCCACAAAATAACTGAAGGATGGTTTCTGTCTCTACGAATAACCTGCCTGATATCGTCATAACAATTTTCCTGAAAGACATCATCTCCAAAAAACTGCCATCCTGGAATTGCATCCATTACCATTAAACCCAATTCGTCACAGGCATCCATAAAGGATTCTGAGTGGGGATAATGGGATAAACGCACAAAATTAAAACCTGCATGCTTTATTTTGTAAGCATCCCTATACTGTGCATTATCAGACAGGGCATAACCTATATATGGGTATTCTTGATGACGGTTTGTTCCTCTTAAATAGTATTTTTTTCCGTTTAGGTAGAATCCATTTTTATCAAACTTTATAGACCGTATTCCAAAAGTATTTTCTTGGCTATCAATTAAAATATCGTCTTTTAACAAAGATGTTTTTAAGGTATATAAATTTGGGGATTCTGGTGACCATAAATTGGGAGCTTCAATATAAACATTGGTTATGAACTCATCCGAATTACCGTTTAAAATTGTTTTGGGCTCACTTATCACTGTTTTTACCAAATCACCCGAGGCTGTATAAATATCGCTTTGAACCTTTAAGGTATTAGTAGCGTCCGATTCATTTAAAACATCCGTTTTTATACGAATTGTTGCTTGGTTAGTATTCGCTTCCAAAGTTTGAACAAACACACCACCTCCCGCAACGGTATCGGCCTGAATTGGATTGGTTATATGTATCTTATTCTTGACAATTAAATGCACACTTCGATACAGTCCACTAAACCAATTAAAATCCAATGTTTCAATAGGTTTTCCAGGTGCGACATGTGGGTTGTTGCTATTGTTTAACTTAACGGCAATTAGATTCTCTTTATCAAAGTTAACCTTACTTGTAAGATCTACATAAAAAGGTAAATACCCCCCTTCATGATGTGCAATCAATTCACCATTTAGCCATACTTCGGCAACCTGCATGGCTGCCTCAAAATAAAGCGCTATATGTTTTCCTTGATATTCGGGATCTAGTTTAAACGTCTTTCTGTACCAACAGGTTCCCTGCCATTGTTGTTCGACAATTACTAATGGCTCTATATTAGCAGTATGTGGCAAGGAAACATCTTCCCATCCTGAATCATCTATCGCATTCGTATACAACTTTGTATTAGAAGTTGAAGTTGTTTTTTTGAATTTCCAATTTTGGTTAAAACTACAAACAGTTTGATAAGGATTTTTATTATCTATATTATTGATTCCTGTGATATATCCAAAAAACAATAAGCTTGTAAATAGAAGTAAAATATGCTTTCTATGTAGTAAGTTAAATTTATACATGTTTGTTATAATTGCCCTTCTTGTTGGACTAATTCTTCATCTCGTTAGTTTTCCAAAACTTAATTTAAATCCCCAAAACACCGTTTCAATTTGTAATTTTCACAGGTCTTTTTCATTCTAGTAGGGGACGTTTTCTTTTATACAGTTTAAAATTTAAAATGTCCTATTTTCTTCCTCTTACCTTTTAATTTACTTCCCATAACCAACTTACTTTATAGTACTCTGGTAGCCTTTTTGAAATAAAAAACAGTTTGAAATAAGTACAAAATACCCCTATCGGGTTATAATAATGTAACCTTAACACTATTCCCATACATCTAATTTTAAAAAGAAATTCTGGTAGTTTTATTGAAGTTAAATAAGACCTTTTGCCTTAAATCCTTGATAGATATTAAACCCTGTATTATTTATATTATGCTCAAAGGGTAAAGTCTATTTTAACTTATTTTTTAAAAAACAATACTGCCCCATAACCCAAACCTACTATTACAAGCTATGGGACAGTATGAATTTCATCTAATTTCTTAATGCTAAACTCCTACTGCCACTCAGGCTTTTGATTTAACAAATTATTTAAGTCTACTTCTTGTTCTGGATAAGGCAGAGATAAATGTTTTGACGGATCAAAATTTGTATAAGCACTAAACTTCCTATTATGTGTCACATTACCACTTCGGTATGGTGGATAGTTAATAATAGATTGATATAATACATTTAGTTTTTCTTCATATAGGCCCCATCGAATTAAATCTGTCTTTCTTAACCCTTCAAAGCACAATTCTCTGAGACGTTCATCTACTAATTCGTTAAAGAAAGCCTCTTTTCCAGCAATAGCCTCTGGTTTTGCAGTAGCCAAATTATCTAATCCCGCTCTATTCCTAACCATGTTAATGGCATCTTGGGCCACAGAGGTTGGACCGTTTAATTCGTTCTCAGCTTCGGCATACATTAACAACACGTCTGAAAATCTTATAAGTGGGAAGTTTAAACCCGTGACCGATTGGTGTACCGGTTGTGGTGTTTCCAACGTAATCCATGGTTGAAGTTGTTCATTTGACAATGGAATATCATCTGGATAGACCGCATCCCATCTCCTAAATTTACCTGAGGCCGATGGCCCAGCCAATACATTAGGTACAATTTTTATTGTACCATTAGGGTATTTGGCGTTTCTAAGAACATTATAGTTAGGTACGTTCCATGATTTTCTAGTATCTCCTTCTTCATAAATAAAATCATGTAATGGTGTAGGCCTATTAAATCTTTGTTCAACAGGTAAACCAATTTTAGATAAATTTCCTGCCCAAGTTAATCCATTTATATAGCCAATTGGACCACCCGAAGGTATTCCTAAAGCCGTACCATTACTATAGGCCACTTCAAGCAATGATTCACTATAATCATATCTATTTTGGATATAATTTAAAAATACGTCTTTGTAACTCGCCATATTCAAATTATGTCCAAGATCCATTACAGCTTGACAATGTTCTTTAACAGCTTGGTATGGGTTTTTGCCATTAATTTCAGTAGCTCTTAATGGGTAACCCGCCGCTTTTAAATACGTCTTGGCCAACATGGCATGAGCGGCCCCTTTATTGGCATGGGCTGCTTTATAATCCGAATCGAAAGCACTTGGTAAATGCTCTGCAGCAAAAGTTAAATCGGCAATAATTTGGGTATAAACATCCCCTAAAGGTGAAGGTGCTACATGATTTGAGCTCTGATCTAGAACAGGTTCCAATCTTAACGGCACTTCGTTAAACCAAACCGTTAAATGGTAATACATAAAACCTCTTAAGAATTTTACTTCACCTACATATTTATTGAAATCTGCTTCATCCTCAAATTTGGAGGCATCTATATATTTTATGAAGTTGTTGGCATTATTAATGCCCTTATATAAGGTTTGCCAGAGCAACTGAATATCTACGTCTGTAGGATTATGGTCATTATGCCCTACCGGATTATCTGAACCAAAATCTCTATTCCTGATAGCTTCATCGGTCCCCAAATCAAACAATATTAAATGTCTTCCAAATGCTCCTCTTGCGGCTATATTAGAATAAATACCTGCAAGTGCCGCTTCAATATCACTTTCACTAGCATAAAAGTCTTCTGCGGCCCAATTAGCCTCAGGATTTAAATCTAATGTTTTTGAGCAACTAAAGGTTGTTGCTAATATACCTAAGATGAGCAAGCCTTTATTGTAAATTGTTTTTATTTTATATGATATCATAGCTGTTAGAATTTTAATTGAACTGATAAACTGTATGTTCTATTTTTAGGATAGGCAGAAAAATCTAAATTACGAATCAATGATCCATTACTTGGATTATCTAACTGGTTAATTGAACTTCCTACTCCAACTTCTGGATCGAATCCTGAATAATTGGTCCATGTAACCAAGTTCTGACCAGATAATGCCAGCCTTAAACTTGTAAATCCGGTTTTGGCATCCAATGGTAAGTTGTAGCCTAAAGTTATTGTTTTTAACCTTAAATAACTTCCATCTTCAATAAATCGAGTATCCCCTTTAAAACCTGCTCGTGGATAGGTTGGGTTGCCATTTGCCCAATGCGCTGCCACATCTGTGTCTGTATTCCATGGCGTCCAGGCATCTGCCGCCCCTGCCAATCTACTAAAACTATTATTTATAGGATATTCCCATAACGCCTTATTGGCATTAAACACATCAAAATCATAAGACCACTGCATCAAAACAGATAAATCGAAGTTTTTATACTTAAAATCGTTTACAAAACCACCAAAATGTTTTGGATGTGGATTCCCAATGGTTTTGCGATCATTTTGATTAATAACCCCATCTCCCGCATCAGGAATACCATCTCCATTGGTATCGACCGTAAGTTGGTCTACATATTTTACAGATCCAGGGCCTACTCCTACTCCGTAACTAGGTAAACCATCCTTTAAAGTATAAGGGCTTGCAGGATTTGAATCATCATAAATAAAATCATCTACCTGATAAAGACCATCATATTCTAAACCATACATCATTCCAACGGGTTGCCCAACTTCTGAAATGTAATAGGTTTCATTTGAAGTAAAACCAAGTTGGGGATTAGACTTTATAAATTCTTGACCATCATTTAAACTGAGAATTTTATTTTTGTTAGTAGACACATTTATACTAGAACGCCATTTAAAATCTTTAGAATCAACAACCAATCCTGAAAGTGTTACTTCAAATCCTTTGTTCGATACCGCACCAACATTCTGTTGTACAGTTACAAATCCGGTGCTTAAAGCCATATTAGCATTCAGCAGAAGGTCTTCGGTCTTTTTTTCATAGTAATCTACAGTTCCTGATAATCTTGAATCAAAAATTGAAAAATCTACCCCTATGTTTGTTTGTGCCGTAGTTTCCCATCTTAAATCCGGTACAGCAAATGTAGTCTGTATAGCACCTGGCTGAAAAACCTCGTCATTACCAAACACATATCCTTGGGAAGGAACAATTCCAAATTGGTTAATAGAGGCATAATTTGGAACTCTATTGTTACCAGTTAATCCCCATCCAACTCTAATTTTAAAACTGTTTATAAAGTTAACATTGTCCATAAACCCTTCTTTAGCTACTTGCCAGGCTCCTGAAAACGAGGGAAAATACCCCCATCTATAATCGCCTTGAAACTTAGAAGACCCGTCACCTCTAAAAGTAGCCGTTAACAAATATTTGTTTTTATTAAGTCCAATATTGGCTCTTCCAAAAAACGATACTAACTTATTTTGTGCCGCATTTGTTGTTGCTATGGTAGGTTGTGTTGCAATATTTAAGTTGTTAATACCGAACTCATCTGTTGGCAAATTTTTATTCCAAAGCCTTGATTCGAACAACGTGTTGTGCACATACTCAGTTCCAAATACCGCATTAAAAGCATTACGGCGTACTTTTCTGTTAAACGTAAGGGTATTAGACGAAGAGAATGTTGATCTTTCGTAACCATCAATTCGGCCGTTAATACCATTAGGAGATCTTGATCCTTGTTGTGTATCTAAAGAATAAAATAATTCTTCCCTACCAATGGTTGTATTAAAACCATTAGTGGTTTTAAATGTTAAATCCTTATTTATGTTATACGTTATGGATGTGTTCACACGAATGTTATGCGCCTTGTCCTCTCGTGTGGTTCCTTTCATATCACGTATTGGATCAAACAAATCGAAAAAATCATTGTCGTTTACACCAGGTATATAGCCCCCTTCACCTTCCAATTCTCCTGCATCGGGATTCAAAGGATCTACGGGTCTAAATAAAATAATCTTTTTTAACAGCTGATTTGAACCACCAATTCTCAATCGGGCACCTCTTCTATTTGAGTTCGCATAGTTTATGGATCCCCAAAAATTTAGTCTATCATTTGCCTGATGGCTAATGGTAAAGTTATTATTCCATCTTTTAAAACCTGTGGTAATCAAAACACCATCCTGATTTACTATACCACTGGAAAAAGATACCGATGTTTTATCGTTACCGCCTCTAACGGATAGATTTGCACGTGTCATATGTGCCACGTTAAAAGCTTCGTCCTGATAATCTACACCTTTTACATTTCTATACAATTCTAGATCTCCCCATTTTTTATAAATAAAATTTAAGAACGAACCGTCCTCATCAGGTAAAAACTGGTACCCATCTTTAGCAATAGCTTGTGTTTCAAGATATTTAACATACTGATATGGACTTAATACATCTATGGTTTTTGTGATTTCCTGTAAAGAGGTTGAAACATCGAGAGTCACTTCAGTTTTTGAATTGGTTTTACCAGATTTTGTAGTAATTACTATTACCCCATTGGCTCCTCGGGAACCATAAATAGCCGTAGCAGAAGCATCTTTTAATACTTGAAATGTTTCTATATCTGATGCAGATATCGTAGCAGGGTCAAAATCTTCTAGCGGCAAACCATTTATCACATATAATGGACTATTAGAGCTGGTAATAGAGTTTCCTCCTCTTATCACAATATTTAAAGGTTCCCCGGGGGTCCCTTCATTTGAAGACACATCAACACCTGCTATTCTTCCCGTTAAGGCCTCGTCGAAATTGGCAGTTATTACGGACTCTATTGTTTCAGCCTTTAACGTCGCTACAGATCCTGTTAAATCCTTTTTAGCAACCGATCCATACCCAACTACCACTACTTCATCTAGTTGGGCTACATCCTCTTTTAATGTAACATTAATTACTGTTTGATTAGCTACCGTAATGGTTTTGGACGTCATACCAATTATGGAAAAATTTAAAATATCTCCTGTTTTAGCTTTTATAGAATAGCTCCCATCAAAGTCAGTCATAGTTCCTGTTGAGGTCCCTTTAACAATAATGTTTACTCCAGCAAGTGGTAGTTTATCTTGATCTGTAACGGTTCCTGTTATCATCGTATTTTGTGAATATCCTAACAAGGAAACAAAAAACGTTACTATTAATATGTATATATTATTTTTCATAATTTATTATTGAATTTCTTTAGCTACATAGTGTAGATCTGATATGTATAAATTGATTCTAACTTTGTCAAGGGAGGCCGTTGAAGGAAAAACAACTGGCTCATCATATGATGTTTCTTGCTTGAAGGCAATAGTAAAATTGCTTAGACCCCCATAGTCAGCTAAATCCAATTTACATTTAACCCAACTGTCGTAAGCATCTACGTTAGCTTCTCTAGTGCCGGTAAACGGGTATGGCGTTCCTAAAAACTCCGTTTCTGTACCTGCAATTTTACAAGTTAAATCATCATTAACCTGTGTCCATTCCGTTGTAGCCACATCACCAGTATAATTATCGGTAATATATGCCAAGAAGCGTAATGGCGTTTCTTTTCCTGTGAAATAATCTTCAGTATCCGGGAAATGATTCTGCTTTATCCAAAATACCAACTCTGATTTATAACAACCTGAATATGCTACTAAATTAACAGCATCAGCAATAAACCAGGATTCAAATGGTTTGTTTGAATTTGGACCTTGCGTAAAATATCTTAAACCCGTGATTCCGTCAACACCAGCCTCTGCTCTTGTGTCTAAAGCTTCTTGTTCATTAAGTTGCTCTGCACCTGGACATGTTCTGTAAATTTCTTTTTTAACAAATCCCTTTTCTGCAGACCATCTACCTATATCTACAGAATAACCATCACCACCTGCAGCCGTATTGTTATTAATAGTTGCCTTTAATTTTGGATAAAAGAAATAGTCTATCTCACGTTCTAATTCAACTGGTTGATTAGATAAGACAGCTATAAACCTACCATCATATACCAATGGTACCGATGGATTGCTTTCATAAATTAATTTTATAACTGGGCTTAAGTATTCCGTTTCCGTAATAGTATAAGATGAGTTTACAGAAATAGCTCCAGTCACTGGGTCTATAGATAACTTTTCTTGGTCAGATCCCAATTCAAATCTAACATTATCTCTTCCCCCTAGTATTTCAGCTGCTTCTGAAACAGTTCCTGCGCCAGTTACAAAATTTACTTTAAATGGACAATAACTTATTCCATCCGCCCAGCCTACTTGTAAATGAAGAGCATTTTCAAAAATTACCGACTCTATTTGATTGTTAATTTTAACTGATGCCTTAATGGAAAAGTAATAGTCTCCATTAGCAAATGGATTGCCTTCTTCAATGATTATTTTGCCTGCTTCGGCTATGTCCGGAGTAATAATAATAAACTTATCACCTTTCAAACTGAATTCTGTTTCTATAAGCTCATAGTTTACAATACTTGCCGCATTTAAATAAGTTTCATCTAAAATAACACCATCTTTAGCAATGCTTACAATTTCGAACATAACCGGTTGGCCATTCGAGTCGTAAGTTGGTGCAGCCGTTTCCATTTGGCTAAATGCACTATATCCTATGATGTCTGGATATGAAAGATTAGTAGGCAATACTGATCCATTTGTATCTTTTCCAAAAGAACTTTGATCTTCACAACCCTGAAATGAGAAAATTGTAAAGACGACAAGACATAATAATCTTGTTAATGTTAATTTATTCATTTTAAAATTAGTTTATTCAAACATTTAATTATGGATAAATGTCTCGTTAGTCAAAAAATTAAGTTTAGTTTTAATTATCTTTCAATCTTTAAGAAAGATGCTATTTAATGGTACTGATTTCTTCATTGTTTGGTTATAGTTTTAGTTGGTTTTGGTATTTATTTTTAGTTCTAAATAGAACTTATTACCTATTTATAAAAATGTTTCAGTGGTTAAGTAAAAAAGTAGAGAGTCGTTTTAAAACACTTTAATACAACAACTCTACCTCTTAAACTAAAAACTAACTACTAAACATTTTATTAATTTAAACAAACGCAAATTCTATATAAATACCTTTTAAAAGGTGGGTAAGATTCATTTTCTTTAGGGGGATAAATTCATTTTAACCAAAATTTCACCCCTTATTTTAAACACTTACAAGATTTTATCTCTTATTTTTAAATAATTACCATTATTACATTAATTTATAATTATAGCACTGCCAGAAAAGCAACCTTCAATAATTCTATAAAATGATTTTGAATTTCAACCAAATAACATATTACTTCTGGTTACAGGGTATTCGATAGAAATAAAATATATTCCTCTTAATGCGTAATCACTTTAGTAAGTTTTAAAACTGTAATAGAAGTGGAAGGCAATGTGTAATTCATAATTTGATTATCGACAATAGAAACATTGTCTATCGTTCCCAAAGTTGGGTTAGTATCCCTTTCATCATTCCCTTTAAATTGCCATACCTCATCTGTTTTATAAATATTACAAGAAGTAATCGATAGGTCAATACTTTTAGAAGACGTTTCTTTATTAACTAAAAAGATATTTAAATCCTTCGTTACATAATCATAGCATACATAAATCACCACCGCATAATTATCACTGCTAATCAGTACAAGCTTATCCTTAATAAACATTTTCCACAATTTAAAAGGTTGGGCGACAGGTAAAAGACTATTATATAATACGCGCTGCAATATTTGCAGCCCAACCAACCCAATGATGCTTAGTAGGATCTGGGTTTAAAGGATGGGCGGTCCAAGCATAAAAGATTGATTTCTTGCCTCCCGGATACCGAATACGTTTTGCTCCTATTTCAGTCATCGCAGTAATCAGAGACTGTGCTCCTACTGCTCTATCATCGCCATGATCAGCCGCAGCGTTTAGGTTAATATCATATTTATCACCCACACCAGAAGCTATAATCGTATTAGTGTTTACATAAATATGAACTTGAGCTGATGCAATAGAATGAAAAATAAATTGCAGAATAACAATAAAAAAAAGATTCCGTATTATCATATTTAGTTATTTACGATAAATATTATCGTTTAATTTAAAAAAACAACTAAAACTATCCTTTAATTATCCCAAAAGAGGGAAAGATTCGTTTTTAGTGGTTAGACAAATTCATTTTTAAGCAATAAAGTATACAGAATCATTTCTAAATTGAATTAATTTTTTCATTTTTATAAAACCAACTAAATTAATAGCAAAATTTTGAATCGAATACGTCGTTATCACATCATTATAATTATCCTATTATTTGCTAGTAATTGCTTTACCCAAACACAACCTGTATTCAAAAAAATTGGTCCAGAACACGGATTATCATACACAAGAGTAACTAGTATTGTGAAACAACAACATGGGTATGTATGGATTGGTACAGGTAACGGTCTTAACAAGTTTGACGGTAAAAAAATAAAGGTATACAATGAGCAAAACAGCAATCTAACATCAAATAATATAACAGACCTATTAATCGACAGTAAACAACGTATATGGATAGCAACTTCAGGAGGACTTAATTTATACAATACTCTTAAGGATACATTTGTAACTTTTCAAAAAGGTATTGAATCATCATTTCCCTCCAATGAAATTAATACCATCTTTGAAGATTCCCACGGTAATCTTTGGCTAGGTACTAACAATGGTTTGTCTTTATATATCGAAGATGAAAATAGATTTATTAATTATACCCATGAAATCAATAACGAATATTCTATTAACAATAATATCATCAAAAGTATCTATGAAGACGTACATGGTAATCTATGGGTAGGCACCTTGGGAGGAGGTCTAAATATGTTTGAAACTGATAAAAAAATATTCAAAAAAATAACTTCCCCAGCTGATATTACTTCAGATTTTATAAATGTTATATCAGGAATTGACGAAAATAGAATATTAATTGGAACTAATGGTTTTGGTCTATTAATTTTTGATATTACCAGTCTAAAATTTTCTAAAATTGAACTTCCTAGCAACCAAACCATAAAAATAGTACGAAGCATAAAAAAAGATATAACTGGTAATCTATGGGTAGGAACAGATGGTAGTGGCTTATTTAATTTCAAAACTATAAAACCTAAAGACAGTCAATTCATTATTTATACATTCAATGCTCAGTTGGAATCATCTATTTCTAGCAATTCTATATACGAAGTTTATGAAGATGAAAACCGTAATTTATGGATAGGTACCGCTTGGGACGGCGTTAATGTACTAAGCCAAAATGAAAATTACCAACTTTTATATGGCACTACTATAAATGAAGTGCCCTCACCCGTCCTATCTGTACTTAAGGATGCTAATCTTTTAATAGGCTTAGATGGAAAAGGCTTATCAGTTTTAAGTGGAAAAGGTAAAGTTAAAAAACGGTATAGTAAAAATCATAAAAAGCATATAGGTGCCGACTACATTCAGTATATAAAAAAAGGGGACGATAATACCTACTGGCTAGGCTCTTTTGTAAATGGATTGATTCATTTTAATCCAGCTACCGAAAACTTTATAAATTACAGGTATGCTAATAACAAAAAATCACTCAGCTACAATGATGTAAGATATATTATTGAAGATGAAAAGCACAACTTATGGATTGCTACATGGGGAGGCGGTCTCAATTACTTCAATAAATCCTTACAAACCTTCACACATTATAAAAGTAATGAAAGTGATACCCTGTCTTTAAGTAGTAACAATATTTTATCCATGCAAAAAGATGCCGAACTATTATGGTTAGGCACCAATGGTGGTGGTGTTAATGTATTCAACACAAAAACTAAACAAGTTTCAAAACGCTTTATGTATTCTAAGTCTAATAGTAATACTATAAGTAGCAATTATGTACAATCCCTGTTCAAAGATTCGAAAAACAACATATGGGTAGGCACATCAAAAGGTATAAACTTAATAAATAAGAAAACTGGACAAGTTAACCGCTTTGATCAGCATAAAAATATCCGACACCAAACAGTTTTAGCAATAGTAGAGGATAATAAGCATCAAATTTGGTTTAGTACTAAGCAAGGTATTTACAATTATAATTACGACACCAATAGTTTCAATAGTTTTGAAAACCTAGCCGGAGAATATCATATTAATGCTGCTACTAAAGATGAAAATGGGTTTTTATACTTTGGAGGAGCAAAAGGTCTCATGGTATTTAATCCCGAAAAATTAGCTCCCAAAAGTGTTAACCCCAAAGTTGAATTTACCAGTTTTAAATTATACAATAAAGAAGTTTCTATAGGGGAAAACGACATCCTAAAAAACAACATTTCACTAACAAAATCAATTACTTTAGAGCACGACATGGATGTTATTACGTTTGAGTTTGCGGCCATGCAATTCCCTTTTTCCACAAATTGCGAATATGCCATACAAATGGTAGGTTTTGATAAAAATTGGAGAGAAATAGGACATGATGTAACAGCCACCTATACAAACCTCCCGCATGGAAACTACATTTTCAAGGTAAAAAGTAAAAGTTCCGGAAGTGAATGGGGAGATAATTTCAATTCTATAAATATTAAAATAGAAAGACCATTCTGGTTAACATGGTGGGCTTATATAATTTATTTTTTAATAACTATTCTAATTTTCTATTTATTTAGGAAATACATCATTTCTTGGGAGCAATTAAAGTCTAATCTGGAATTTGAAAGATTATCCCATGAAAAGGATATTGAACTTTATAATATTAAGCAACAATTCTTCACCAATGTTTCTCATGAGTTAAGAACGCCAATAACACTTATAACCGGTATTATAAACAAAATTTTAAGAGAAGGTGAAAGCACATCCGAAAAAACTCCAAATCATTTTAAAGTTTTAGAAAAGAACAGTAAGCACCTGCTTAATTTGGTAAACGAACTATTGGATTTTAGAAAACTGGAAAGCAGCGAAATTAAAATAAAGGCTACAGAAGAAGATTTTGTATCGTTCTGCAAAGAAACCTTTTCTGTATTTCAGGAACAGGCAAATGCAAAAAACATAGCATTTACTTTTGATTGCCACACCTCTAAGATCCCTTTATGGTTTGACAAAATACAAATGGACAAAGTGTTATACAATTTAATTTCAAACGCTTTTAAGTTCACAAACCAAAATGGCTCAGTAACATTACAGGTTGTAGATACCGAAGATAACGTTCGGTTAATTGTAGAAGATGAGGGCACTGGAATTTCTTCAAATAAAATCACCAAAATTTTCGACCGTTTTTATCAGACCGAAATAAAGAACAGTATTAATAATAAAGGCTATGGTTTGGGACTTTCAATAGTTAAGGAGATTATTGAATTACACCACGGTACTATAACGGTAGAAAGTGAAAAAGATAAAGGCACTAAATTTACAATAGAATTAAAGAAAGGCAACCATCATTTTAATACAATTGAATTGGGTGGAAAAGAATTAAATTCTGAAATTCTAGAAAATTATTATGATGTTGAAAGCCATTTAAACAAAGAAAAAGATGATGCTCTTTTTGAGCCTGGTGAAAAGCAAAAACTATTAATAGTTGAAGACAATCAAGACATTCGAGACTATATCAAAGAGTTCCTTCAAGACGAATTTGAAATTCTGGAGGCCGAGAACGGCAAAATAGGTCTCGATATAGCTAAAAAAGAAGCCCCAGACCTTATTATTAGTGACGTTATGATGCCAGAAATGAACGGCATAGACCTTACCAGAATACTAAAAAAAGATGTAGACACTAGTCATATCCCGATAGTACTACTAACTGCAAGAGCCTCTGTAATGCAACAAATGGAAGGCTACAATACAGGAGCAGACGAATACGTTACCAAGCCTTTTAATGAAGACTTATTAAGAAGTAGAATAAAAAGTTTGCTTCGTAATAGAGCGATTCTTCATGAAAAATTTCGATCTGCAGACATCGTTACAATAAGTGAATTGGCTAAAAATGATGCCGATCAGGCGTTTCTTAAAAATTTAATCGATTTAATAAATGAAAACATTGACTCTGATGCCTTAAATGCCGATTTCATTTCAAAACATTTAGGGATGAGCCATTCGGTTATATATAAAAAACTAAAAGCGTTAACTGGTTTATCCCTTGTAGAATTCATAAGGGATTATAAGTTAAAGGTAGCCAAAAAGTTACTTACAGAAAAAGGATGTACCGTAGCTGAAGCTTGCTATCATATTGGATATTCAGATCGAAAATATTTTAGTAAACTATTTAAACAGCAATTTGGAGATAATCCTTCAGCGTTTATTAATAGAGAATAATACTTACCCGTTGTGCATTATGATTTAAAAGAAAAAAGTTGTTCATCTTACTGATAAACAGTAACCTGTTTTAAATATAAAACATTAAAAATAAACAACTTAAATGCAATTTACGAGAGAATTTTGAAAGTTTTACAAAAAATATCGGAAGAACAATTATTGCCCAACCAAAGGCGAAAGCCAAAGTTGAGTGATCTAGAGTTGACCAGCCTTTGCTTGACGGCAGAATATTTTGGCATCGATAGCGAAATGACCTGTTCAGAAAGCCTCCCTAACCGCTTTTAGGTAAGATAGAGCGCAGCGTGTACAATAGAAGAAGACGAAGGTTGGCCTGCCATATCGAGGGCATCCGATTAAAGTTAGCATCCCGTTTCAATGAGTTTGAGGATTTTTTCATTGTAGACAGTATGCCTTTGGAGGTCTGCAAACTTTCAAGGAGCCAGCTCTCTAGAATTTGCAATGAAAAGCGATATACATGACCGAACAAGGACTACTACGCCGCCCAAGGCTCAACTAAGCTTCACGCTGTATATTTCACAGTATTGACCTGTCAACAGCATCGGTGCACGATACTCACTACCTAAAGGACATCCAGGCAAAGCTGAATGACTGTACATTAATTGGAGACAAATAAGCTCGAAAATAATAAAAGCAGATGATTAAAAAAAGATACAAACGCCCTTAAAAGAAAAATATCGCAACGATGCTGGCTCGGCATTAATAACGTTGAAAGCAAGTGGACAAATAGGCGAAGGAATTTCATGTAAAGTAGATACAGGTAAGGCAATGGTGGAGGCGGAGCTTCATCCTGCTACGGGAGGAACTGGACTGCAAGCATGTTCGGGAAATTTGCTTCTCGAAGCGTTGGTGACTTGTGCTGGCGTTACCCTTAATGCTGTT
The DNA here is from genome assembly GCF_000425645.1 of Gaetbulibacter saemankumensis DSM 17032. Classification (GTDB taxonomy): domain Bacteria; phylum Bacteroidota; class Bacteroidia; order Flavobacteriales; family Flavobacteriaceae; genus Gaetbulibacter; species Gaetbulibacter saemankumensis. The sequence goes on along the minus strand of NZ_AUDV01000007.1, from coordinate 241,428 downwards.
GCTACAGCTATAGAGTGTGACTTTGAAGGACGTATTGTAAAGGCAGAAAGCGATTTGGATTTTCGAGGAACCCTTGGTATTGATAAAGAAGCACAAATTGGTTTTAAAAAAGTACATTTAAATTTTTAACTGAACACTTCCGAAAGGATAGAAAGGCTGCTAAAATTAACCGCGAGGTATTGTGTGGTTTACCAAACTTTGGTGGATGCAACAGAGGTGGATGCAGTAATAGAATCTGTATGAAGCTAAAAAGCAAAAACCCCTATAAATAGGGGTTTTATATGGTGCTTACAGTGTTAAATTAATCTTCTTTTCTGGTGATATGTCCTCATTTTTACAGCCATTAGTAAAATGGCTGTAAAACAAAGACAAAGACTAACTCAAACACTTCATTAAAAACAATTTGCTTATTAAAATCTGTAATCTAATATCCAGGATTTTGTACCAATAAGGGATTCGCATCCATAGCAGGCTGTGGAATAGGAAAAAGAACATGAGTGGATTTAGCAGGTTTTCCTCTTGACACAGCTGATGAAATGAAAGTTCCCATTCTAATTTGATCTTCTCTTCTTAATGCTTCAGAATAAAATTCCCAAGCACGTTCATTCAAAAGATGAGATCTTAATTCATCCTTTGATGTAAAACTTGCCAAGCTTAAATCTGTCAATCCTGCCCTGTCCCTTACTTCATTAATCAAATCAATTGACTGCTGATTTGGTCCATTGAGTTCATTAAGGGCTTCTGCCCTAGATAACAAGATATCTGCATATCTTATAGCTGCTATATCATTGCCATGCTCACTGCCAGCGCCATTTGGGTCAGGCCAGTATTTAAACGATCTTGTGTTATTATTATTCAATAATGACTTCGTAACTCCCTTCTTATTGACATACTCATCAATAATCAGGTTTTTTCTCAAATCACCTGACTCAAATGAATTATAAAAGCTATCATACAATCTATACTGTGCTGCCCAGTTCCTCCATGCAGAATTAAACATAAGCCCAGTAGGTTCATGGTAATTAAACCCAGGAGGAAACGCTCCTGGCATGTAATTACATCCAGGGCCAGCTGCTATTTGTGGATATGAAAGTATGAATTCACTATTTATCTCATTCTCAACGCGGAACATCATTGCATAATCAGGATACAAAGAATAAACTCCCATGTTTATGATGTTTTGAGCCATATCAGCTGCTTTTTGCCATTGCTTTGTATTTAAGTAAAACTTTGTAAGCAATGCCTGAACCATCCCTTTATTAGCTCTCCCTCCTGCAGCTTCCTGACCAGGATCTGGCACATTTGGTAAAGCTGCCAATAATTCAGACTCAATGAACGTTTTCATTTCATCATCAGTAGCTCTTGCAAGCTGAAGCTCGTCTGCTGAACTTGTTCTTAAGGGAACAGGTCCAAACCAAGAATACAAATAGTTATAAGCTAAAGCCCTAACAAATCGCGCCTCGGCAGTATATAAAGCCTTGTTTTCATCCGAAATATTAGCATTTTCAACATTTTCAATAACCGTATTGGCATTTCTAATCCCTCTATAAGGCTTTCTCCACATATCACCGTTCATCCAATCAATCGTAGGGTCCCAAGTAAAACCAATCATTAAAACCGCCTTAAGGTTTTCATTACCACCAGTCTCCCATTCAATATCGGTACACCATTCTAAAATATTTCGCACACTATGGTGTGAATACCCATTTAAATAACTTTCTGCATAGGCAGAAAATAAAACTGACTGAATACCTTCCTGTGTAACAAGAAAATTTCCCGGAGCTAATTGAGAATATACTTTCTCATCCAACGAATCACTACAGGAAAACGAAATGATGAAAAGCAAGGTGAATAAATTCAATTTTAATATTTTTTTCATAATTTTTTTATTTTAAAATTTAACTTTTAAACCAAAAAGAAACGATTTTGCTGATGGATAAGCATTATAATCAATTCTACTTAATGCGCTTCCATTAGGGTTAACTGCAGGATCTATTCCTTTGTAAGGTGTGATGGTTAAAAGATTACTTCCAGTAACATAAACAGAGGCATCTTCTATTGACTTGGTGAATTTTGGAAGCCTATAGCTCAATGTAACAGTTTTAAGCCTAACATATGAGGCATCTAAAATAGTATATGAATTTGCCTGTTTTTGCCCCTGTCCTCCTGGATTAACAAAAGATGGATACACGGTTGAAGGGTTATCTGGTGTCCATCGGTTTAAATAAGGTTCTGCAAATTTGTTTCTCCTGAAATTAATTGGGAAATAGGTGTCAACAAGGTTCTGATTAAGCATACTGACTCCTTCTACCCCTTCAAAAAATATCGCTAAACTTAAATTTTTGTAATCGAATGTATTATTGAACGACCATGTAAAATCAGGGAAGGAATTCCCTAGCACAACCCTATCTTCTGCATTAACAGTACCGTCTCCATTAACATCATGAAATTTAATGTCTCCAGGCGCTACATTATCTGTTGTAACACTAAAATCATCATCTGTTTGCCAAATACCATCAATTTGGTATCCGTAAAACGATCTCAATGTTTGTCCTTTTTCAGTAATAAAAAATCCACGGGTAGCTCCTGCGCTTCCTTGAATAATACGGTCAATTGAACCAATATCCTTAACCTTATTTTTCACAGTAGATATGTTGATGTTTGATGACCATCTAAAATCACCATCTTGTATGTTTCTAGTATTAAGGCTTAATTCAAACCCTTTATTTTGGATACTCCCAATATTTGTAAGTTGAGTATTAAACCCTGTTGAAGATGGAATTGGCAAATTAATCAACATATCAAACGTTTTCTTTTCGTAATAATCAATTGTTCCATTAATTCTCCCGTTAATAAATCCAAAATCCAATCCAACATTCCATTGTTCAGTAGTTTCCCATTTTAAGTCTGGATTGGCAATTCTACTGGCATCTGTGGTAGAAATTTGTGTAGAAGTTCCTCCAACATTAAATACCGCTGTTGGCCCAGCAGCATACGTATCAATTGACTGGTAGTTTCCTATGGATTGGTTACCTGTTTGTCCCCAACTGGCTCGGAATTTCAGTGAGCTTATGGCATCAATATCCTTCAAAAAAGATTCTTCTTTCATCTTCCAGCCAAATGCTGCCGAAGGGAAGTATCCATATTTATTGTTCTCACCAAAACGTGAGGATCCATCTACCCTAAGCGTTGCTGTGAAAAGATATTTATCCTTTAATGAATAGTTTATACGGTTCATATAGGATATCAGTTGGTTTTCAGATCTTCCACTGCCCAAGTTATAAAGAGTGGGGTCTCCTAACCCTAAATTGTCTGTGCCGGTAGCATCCGATGGAAAGCCTCTAGCCTCTGAATATGTTGATTTATTAAAGAACTTTTGAGTGGTATATCCAGCAAGAGCCGTAATTTTGTGAACTCCATACGTCTTATCAAAAGTAACAGTTCCCTCTACTAAATAATTTGAATTGGTAGCCTGAAAAATAGTTCCAATACCACCATTAGCAGCACCATCAAGAGTCGTCCTGTCTATATATACATCTTTTCGCTGATTTGTAATATCGGTTCCCACATTCAGTTTAAAAGAAAGTGATGGAAGTAAATAATAATTAGCGTATACTACTCCCAAAGTTCTATAACTTTTTGTAAAAGACGATTTTCCATTTGCTAATGCCAAGGGATGCTCAAGAGAATGGTATGGTGGTCGTTGATAATCTCCATTCTCATCATACGGCGTCAAGGTTGGGTCATAATTAAAGGCTGCATACAAAGCACCATTATCCAAGTTAGAGCCAAAAGATTGTGCAGGAACTTGATTGTTATCTGTAAAGGTAGTATTCAGATTCATCCCAACTTCCAGTTTATCCGAAAATTTAGAATTAAGATTTAATCGCCCCCCATACCTCTTAAAACCAGAACTTATAACAACACCTTCTTGATTAAAATAGTTTACTGCCGCATAATAATTTGTTTTATCGTTACCTCCCGATAGGGAAAGGTTGTGACTCTGCACTGGAGAATTTTTTCTGAAAATCAAATCTTGCCAATCTGTTCCACCATTTTGTATTTCGGTTACTTCTTCATCAGGATTACCACCTCCATCAGCAATAATATCATTCATGACCTGCATATATTCTTGAGGTGTAAGAACATCAAACTTTCCAATGACATTCTGTAAACCAAAATAAGTATCATATTCGATATTCATCTTTCCTGATCGACCTTTCTTTGTAGTTACCAATACCACTCCATTAGCTCCTCTAGAACCATATATAGCCGTAGCAGAGGCATCTTTTAATATCTCAATGGATTGTATGTCATTTGGATTAATCGAGCTAAGAGGATTGCTTGAAGTTCTTGAGTTTGGGAAACCTGACCCAGTCCCACTTGTAAGAGAAGCATTACTAATAGGTAATCCATCAATAACATACAAAGGTTCTGTTCCAGCTGTGAAAGAACTGGATCCCCTAATATTTATGGAAATACCTCCTCCTGGTTCAGAACTATTCTGAACGACATTAACTCCAGCCGCCCTACCTAAGAGCATTTGATCTACTGAAGCATTAACACCTTGGTTTATGTCTTCAGTTTTAATTGATGTAACAGATCCCGTTAAATCACTCTTCTTAACAGTTCCATACCCTACAACAACTACTTCATCCAGTTGTGCTAAATCTTCTTCTAAAGTAACGTTTATAACCGATTGATTTCCTACCGCTACTTCTTTGGTTTTTGACCCTACAAAAGAAAATACCAATATAGCATTAGTGCTACTTACCTCAATCTCATAGTTGCCATCAAAATCTGAAGAAACACCGTTTAATGTCCCTTTTTCAATTATACTTACACCGGGTAAGGAAGCCTTGTTAGCATCACTAACCGTTCCTTTAATTTTTACCTGAGACCAACTGACCTGGCAGGCTAAAATTAGAAATAAAATTAACAAGTTGTTTTTCATATTTATTATAGTTTAGTTAATTAATTTAAGTTTTGTTTTGTTAGCTTGGTTATTGTTCAAATTATCTTTAAAAAAATATGAGAGAGAAACGGACAGACTCAATATTAAATTAAAAACATGTTAAAACCTTGTTAAAATAATAAATAGTTGCAACTTAAAAATGGATAAAAATACTTATGCGAATATGTCTCCTAGAATAGGTGAATATGTCCCTAATTTTGCCTTTATAAAACAAAATTTCAAGGTTGGTTGTCCTTTTTTATTAAGTTTTTGCTAGTAGTAGAATTGTGTACTCAGGGGGCATTATGCGGTAGTTGTGAAATCTTCTTCTTGTAAGATAAGCAGTTCAAAATCTGTTATGACCCTAATTTCCTTCCGTGTTTAAATGATTTTATATTCTGATGACTTTTTTCAAGAAAATGGAATTGTTCTCTAGTTTAATTTGTATTTCCGTAAATGGTATCTTTCTGTTAAAAGTTTACACAATATGGTTTTAAAAATCTACGTTTAAATTTTCAACTGTACACCTCCCAAAGTAAAGAAAGGATAGAAACGCTGCTAAAATTAACCTAGAGGTATTGTGTGGTTTACCAAACTTTGGTGTTTGCTACAGAGGTGGATGCAGTCATAGAAGTTGTGTCAAGCAAAAAAGAACCCCCTTTAAATAGGAGTTTTATATGGTGCTTTCAGTGTTAAATTAATAAGATTTAGGCTGCTTGTGTTGGTCCACTAATCTCTTTTAATGCTTCAGCTCTAGACAACATGATATCTGCCAAAGGTATAACAAGAATATCATTCCAAAAAGCTCATATTAAAATGGCTCACTTGCATAAAGATGTCGAAAAAACAAGCTTTAAGGCTTTCAATGCTATCACTAATACAATAAGCATAAATTGCAATTCTATACTCAATTACTTTATTAACAGAGGTACTAATGCTTTGGCGATTCTTTCAATGCAAAAATAAAGGCATTTAGAAGTCTATTTAGAGGCGTGAAAAATACCGTATCTTCCTTTTCTGGCTTACTCAAATTTATGCATACACACGACTATTTGTCTTGAGCCGTTTTTATTAGGAATAAAATGCGTAAAAAACAAAAAACACTGAAAATCAAAAGATTAACAGTGTTTTAGTTTGACTTATTACTAAGTTCGTCGGGGTGGCAGGATTCGAACCTGCGACCTCCGCGTCCCAAACGCGGCGCGATAACCGGGCTACGCTACACCCCGATTCTGGTTATCAATTTGCGGAGAGACGGGGACTCGAACCCCGGCGACAGTTACCCGTCGACAGATTAGCAATCTGCTCCATTACCACTCTGGCACCTCTCCTAGATTTTTTTAAGAACCTTGCAATAAAATTGCGGTTGCAAATGTATATCTTATACACATAGTACGCAACTATTTTTTGACCTTTTTTTGAAATATTATTCTGGATATTCAATCCTTAAATGGTAAATATTTGCAAGCTTGTGCTTTAGCACTTTTTTTATAGACTGAATTTCTTTAAAAGTGATATTCGCATTTAAAAATTGTCCTTCTTCAATCTGTTTGTCGATAATATTTTCAACAAAAGCATCAATTTTAGTTGAAGTCGGATCTTTTAAACTTTTCGATGCAGCCTCAACGCTATCACACATCATTAATATAGCTGTTTCCTTACTAAAAGGTCTTGGTCCAGGATAGCAAAAGTTTAATTTATCAACTTCTGGAAAATCCTTCAGTTCTTTTGAGTAGAAATAATATACGACGCTAGTCCCATGATGCGTTCTTATAAAATCTATGACGCGATCTGGAAGGTTATTTTTCTTCGCTATTTCTATCCCGTCAATAACATGATTTATTATAATTCTGGCACTTTCCTTCGAGGATAATTCGTCATGAGGATTTATACCTGTGGTCTGGTTTTCCGTAAAATAAGTCGGATTCTTCATTTTACCTATATCGTGATACAATGCTCCTACTCTTACAAGCATTGCATTTGCTCCTATTTCATTAGCTGAAGACTCTGCCAAATTAGCCACATTTAAAGAATGGTGAAATGTTCCAGGCGCTTTGTTAGAAAGTTCTTTTAGCAATTTTGAATTCGTGTCTGATAATTCTAACAGAGATACATCCGATACTAATCCAAAGAGCTTTTCATAGGCATATATTAATGGCTGAACAAATAAGGTCGCTAACCCACCTAATATAAACCATATAAACATTTCCCATTTAATCGTTTCTATACTCCCCTCGTGAATTACAAAAAAGGCAAAATAAGCCACAATATATATTAAGGTGATTTGCCCTACCGAAATAAACAAATTAGCCCGTTTATATAATTCAGAAACCGTTAATATAGTTACAATACCAGCTATAATTTGAAGAAACATATATTCGTAACTATTGGGCACAATAAAACCTAGCAATAAAACCGTTATAACATGTGCAAACAACCCTAAACGGGCATCAAAAAATGCCTTAAATACCAAGGGTAAAATACAGATTGGTACAACGTAAATAAATTTAGAATTATAATTCACAACCATGGTTGTGATAAGTATAATTAAAAAGATATTGAAAAAAATAAAGGTTACTTTGGTATTGTTTTCGAACACTTCCTCTCGTCTGTACTTTCGTAAAAACAATAACAACATCAGTAATGCCAATGCTACTAAAAGTGTATAAGCAAATAATATCCAATTGTAGTTTGTTTTACTCCAGACCTGTGACTCATACTCCGATTGTAGCGACTTTAAAATTTGAAACTTATCGCCCTCAATAACCTCTCCTTTTGATATAATGAGCGTTTCTTTCTCTATACTCCCTCTGGTATAAGCAATTTTACTTAATTCTTCATTTAAGGCATTTTCAGTAAATGAGCGGTCGTAAACTAAATTGGATTGAATTAAATCGAAAAACAAAGATTTAAATTCATTTTTATAATTCTGTAAATTATACTTCACTAAAGTTTCATCGATAATACCTGTAATATCATTAGGCTTTACCAAGTCACTAAAATACCCTTCGTTTACCTTAACGCGGTTTTTTAAAATAACAACTCGTCGGTTATCAGAAAAACTTAAATTTTCATTTAACACGCCATAAGCATAAAGTCTATTGTAAATTTCCTGACCAACTATGTACAGTCTATTGAATACCACACTGTTAACCGAGTCTTTAAATAAATCGTTAAACTCCGAATTAAACACATTTATACCCTGATCATAAACTAAAGAATCTATATTAAAATATAATATAGAACTTTCCTTTATACTTTGTTCTTCAGCATCAATTTCACTCGCCGATTTTTTGATAGCAAAATTAAAAGGAGCATATAAATTTTCAGATTGCCATGGTTTACCCTTTTCAAAATTATATTTAAACTTTCCACTTTTAGGAAACAAATAAACAATTAAAAATGTGGTACATAAAAACAGTAATCCTTTATAAATCAAGGAATGGTTTTTATAAAGTTTATTTATAAGGTCTTTCATTTGAAGAATTATCAATATCAAATGTAACAAATTTATAAACTCCAACCCGTTTTATAATAAATGAATCAGTCTTATTTCTCCCAAAAAATGATTAATTTCGCAGGTAATAAGCTAAAACCCTATTAATGAATAAAGAAGTAGTAATTGTATCTGCTGCAAGAACTCCTATAGGAAGTTTTTTAGGAGCGTTATCGACAATTTCGGCACCAAATTTAGGAGCTATTGCTATAAAAGGTGCATTAAATAAAATTAAGCTTAAACCTGAATTGGTTGAAGAAGTTTTAATGGGAAATGTTGTGCAAGCTGGAACGGGACAGGCGCCTGCCAGACAAGCTGCTATATATGCCGGAATTCCAAATACAGTACCTTGTACTACAGTTAATAAAGTTTGCGCTTCAGGAATGAAGGCTGTTATGCAGGCTGCCCAAAGTATAGCCTTAGGCGATACGGAAATTGTTGTTGCTGGAGGTATGGAAAACATGAGTTTAATACCTCATTATTTACACGCCAGAACAGGAACAAAATTCGGACCAACAACATTGGTTGATGGCATGCAAAAAGACGGTTTAGTTGATGCCTACGATCAAAATGCTATGGGAGTGTGTGCGGACGCTTGTGCTTCTGAATATAACTTTACTCGTGAAGATCAGGACGCATTTGCTATTCAATCATATCAACGCTCTGCAAAGGCTTGGGATGAAGGGAAATTTGATAATGAGGTGGTACCTGTTGAAGTTCCTCAACGTCGAGGAGAACCTGTAATAGTTACAAAAGATGAAGAGTTTACCAATGTTAAGATAGATAAAATACCACAGCTACGTGCCGCTTTCACTAAGGAAGGTACTGTAACTGCAGCTAATGCCTCTACCATTAATGATGGCGCAGCTGCATTAGTTTTAATGAGTAAGGAAAAGGCGAGCGAATTAGGATTAACACCTTTAGCTACCATAAAAAGTTATGCTGACGCTGCCCATGAACCACAATGGTTTACTACAGCTCCAGCCAAAGCACTTCCAAAAGCACTTCACAAAGCAGGTATTTCTATAAGCGATGTGGATTATTTTGAATTTAACGAAGCTTTTTCTGTTGTTGGCTTAGCTAATATGAAGATTCTCGGTCTTGACGACAGTAATGTTAATGTTAACGGAGGAGCTGTTTCTTTAGGTCATCCCCTTGGATGTTCGGGTGCACGAATATTAATCACATTATTAAACGTTTTAGAACAAAACAATGCTAAAATTGGAGCAGCTGCTATTTGTAATGGTGGCGGAGGAGCTTCGGCAATTGTTATTGAACGAAATTAAGCAGTTTTAATGCAATACGGAATTTGTAATTTAAGCATTGTTCCTCTTAGAAATGAACCCTCAGATGCAAGTGAATTGGTTTCTCAAGTGCTATACGGTGAAATTTTTAAAGTAATAGAACAACGCAAAAATTGGAGTAAAATAAGACTAGCCTACGATAAATATGAAGGCTGGCTAGACAATAAGCAATATGTAGAAATTTCAGTAGATCACTATGATACGATTAATGCCGAACAACCAAAACTCTCTCTAGATTTAGTTGAATTTGTAGAAGATAAAAATCAGGCGTTATACCCTATAACTATCGGTTCGATGCTAAATGGCTTATCGTTATTAAACCACAAACATGATGGTAATATTGTTATTACCAAACTACCAAAACAGCATCTTATTGAAACTGCATTTTTATATTTAAACTCACCTTATTTATGGGGAGGTAAAACTCCTTTTGGCATTGACTGTTCTGGCTTTACTCAAATGGTGTATAAATTAAATGGCTATCAATTATTACGCGACGCATCACAACAAGCAAAACAAGGTGAAGCTTTAAGTTTTATAGAAGAAAGTGAACCTGGAGATTTAGCTTTTTTCGACAACAACGAAGGAGTAATAACGCATGTTGGAATTATTATGAGCGATAATTATATTATTCATGCCCATGGTAAAGTACGAATTGACCGCTTAGACCATTCTGGAATTTATAACGTTGACAAAAAAATACACACGCATAAATTACGAGTTATTAAAAAGATAATATAAAAAAAGAGCCGCTAAATAGCGGCTCTTTTTTTTAACAGAAATCTTTACTTGATTAATTACCTTCTAAAGCATCAACCTTAGCTTTTATTTCTTTATGTTTTTGCGTTTCTCCAATAATACTGTAAATATTCATTAAAGTTTTTGCAGCATTTATATTTTCAGTATCCACATTTAATGCTTTTTCTAAATAAGGAACAGCTTGTTTATAAATCTCCTGACGTTCCTCTCTTAATTCATCGTAGCGTAAATCGTCTTTTTTAGAACTCCCTAACCCATTCATCTCTTTTATAATAGCTTCTTCTTTTGATAAAATTAAAGCAGAGAGATTAATGTAGGCATTCGTATAATTTGGATCTAATTCTAAAGTCTTTTCATAATAAGCTCTAGCCTCTTCATTCTGACCTGATTCAGCAGAAATAACACCTAAGTTATACTGTAATTCTGGATTACTAGGATCCATTTTAGTTGCTTCTTGCAACAACTCTTTAAACTTATCGGTATTCCCCATTTTGTAATGGATATTTGCCTCAGATAAAATTAGATTTACATCATCTGGACTTGCTGCTCTAGCGGCCGACATAGCTCCCAAGGCTTTTTCATCATCTCCTTGATTTAAATAAATAAGAGCAATATTCTTTACAATTTCAGGTCTTTTCGATTCTGTTGTACGTACACCTGGATTAACATGGGTTTTAGTTTTTACCGATAAATCTCTCATGTTTTTATTCTGGAAAGTCTCTTCTTTATTAGTTTCAACATTAGTTGCAAAATATTCCTTCGCAATTCCTGTATATCCTAAATCATCCAATTCCTTGTAAATAGATAACGCTCTGTCATACTCCTGAACGTTAATAGCGGTAGCTGCAGCATAATACAAAAACAGTGTGTCTTTTGTACTTCCTCTGTATGCATTTTCAAAGTATTTTGAAGCCTTAGAAAATTCTTGTTTCTCGTATGCTTCATTACCCTTAGTAAGCAAATTATTAACAATTGTTTGTTTCAATTCTGCACTCTCATCTTTATAAGTACCATCAGTCTTAGATAGGTTAGCCAATGCTTTATCCACATCTGCCATCGAACCCGCTCCTCCGGCGTATAAGGTTTGTGCTTCTAAAAAATAATACTTCTCTTTTAATTTATCATCCATAGCAGAGATCAATGCTTCTGCTTGTTTTAATGCCGCTTTTGCTTCAGCATAATTAGCGCTTTTAATAGCTTTTTCTACGGCCTTCAGTTCCTTTTTTTGTGCAAATGAAAATGCACTAACTGATAAAGCTAAAGCTACAATAATTTGTTTTTTCATTGTAATGATATTTAGTTATTTACTCTTCGTTATTATTATCTTCTGTTTGAGAATTATCAAGAGTTGTGCCATCTTCTGTTGGTTCCACCCCTTCAACAACTTCAGATATTTCTACAACCTCTTCTTCATCGCTCATCACCTTAGCAACGGCAGCAATAGAATCGTTGTTTTTTAAGTTAATTAATCTTACACCCTGAGTAGCTCTACCCATAACACGTAAATCTTTAACCTCTAAACGGATTGCAATTCCCGATTTATTGATAATCATTAAATCATCACTATCGGTTACACTCTTAATAGCTACTAACTTACCTGTTTTATCAGTAATAGAAATAGTCTTAACTCCTTTACCTCCACGGTTAGTAATTCTATAAACTGGCTCTCCATCTTCCGGATCGTCAATATAAGTTCGTTTACCATAACCATTCTCAGAAACTACCAATACAGATTCTTCTTGCGGATTTTCGATAGTTACCATACCGATTACCTCATCTTTATCATTAGCTAAAGTGATACCACGAACTCCTGAAGCACCACGTCCCATTGGGCGTGTTTTAGCTTCTTCAAAACGTATGGCTTTACCAGATTTTAACGCTAACATGACCTGACTTTCACCAGTTGTTAATTTTGCTTCTAGTAATTCATCCTCTTCCTTAATGGTAATCGCATTAATACCATTGGTTCTAGGACGTGAATACTGCTCTAAAGAGGTCTTTTTAACCTGACCTTTTTTAGTAGCCATAATCACATAATGACTATTAATATAATCTTCATTTTTCAGGTCTTGAGTACAAATAAAGGCTTTCACTTTATCATCTTGCTCAATATTTATTAAATTCTGTATAGCCCGTCCTTTTGATGTTTTGCTTCCTTCCGGAATTTCGTAAACACGCATCCAGAAACATTTACCTTTTTGAGTAAAGAATAACATATATTGGTGATTCGTACCAACAAATAAGTGTTCTAAGAAATCTTCATTTCTGGTGGTTGAAGCTTTTTGGCCAACCCCCCCTCTATTCTGTGTTTTGTATTCGGTAAGCGATGTACGTTTAATATAACCAGCATGCGAAATAGTAATAACCACTTTTTCATCTGGAATCATATCTTCAATACTTAAATCACCTCCAGCATACTCTATTATTGAACGACGCTCATCACCATACTTTTCTTTTACCTGCTCGAGCTCTTCTTTAATGATATCCATACGACGTTCTTTCTTGTCTAAGATATCCTTTAAATCTTCAATAGTCTTCATCAACTCGTCATACTCAGAACGCAATTTATCCTGTTCTAATCCGGTAAGCTGACGTAAACGCATTTCAACAATCGCTTTCGCCTGTATTTCAGAAAATTCGAATCGTTCGATTAATTTAGTTCTTGCTTCTTCAGCATTTGAAGAGGCCCTAATTATAGCAATTACTTCATCAATATTATCTGAAGCAATAATTAATCCTTCTAAAATATGAGCACGTTCTTCTGCTTTACGCAATTCATAAGTAGTACGCCTAACAACTACTTCGTGTCTGTGCTCAACAAAATAGTGAATTAAATCCTTTAGATTTAATAACTGAGGTCTTCCCTTAACTAACGCAATGTTATTTACACTAAATGAAGACTGTAACGCTGTGTACTTATATAATTTATTTAAAACAATATTTGGAATAGCATCACGCTTTAACACATATACGATACGCATCCCATTTCTATCGGACTCGTCACGAATGGTAGCAATGCCTTCCAGTTTTTTGTCATTAACCAAATCAGCAGTCTTCTTAATCATTTCTGCTTTGTTAACTTGGTATGGAATTTCAGTCACTATAATACATTCTCGCCCTTGAACTTCCTCGATATTAGCCTTTCCTCTAAGTACTATTCGGCCGCGTCCTGTTTGGAAAGCTTCTTTCACGCCATCGTACCCATAAATGGTACCTCCCGTTGGAAAATCCGGTGCCTTTATATGTTTGATTAATTCATCAACCTCTATGTTATTATCATTGATGTAAGCAATAGTACCATCTACAACTTCCGATAAATTATGTGGAGGCATATTCGTTGCCATTCCCACTGCAATACCAGACGCTCCATTAACTAAAAGTCCAGGAATACGAGTTGGTAACACCGTAGGCTCCTGAATGGTATCATCAAAGTTTAATTGATGATCAACTGTCTCCTTATCTATATCTGCTAACATATCCTCAGATATCTTACGCATACGTGCCTCCGTATAACGCATTGCTGCAGGACTATCTCCATCTATCGAACCAAAGTTACCTTGACCATCTACTAACATATAACGCAAGCTCCACTCCTGAGCCATACGTACCATAGCGTCGTAAACTGAAGAATCACCATGTGGGTGATACTTACCCAATACTTCTCCAACAATTCTCGCTGACTTTTTGTGTGCGGTATTAGCTCTAACACCTAATTCATGCATTCCATATAGCACCCGTCTATGCACAGGTTTTAAACCATCTCTTACATCTGGTAAAGCACGTGACACAATGACCGACATTGAATAATCAATGTACGCAGACTTCATCTCATCTTCTATATTAATAGGGATCAATTTTTCTCCTTCTGCCATAAATATTTTAATTAAGTTTTATGAGTATTTCAAAACACGCTAATATACGTATTCCGTCAGTATTGATAGGTCTTTTAACAGTATTTTTTCATGTTTTTTATTAACAATTTTTCAATACATTTTATTTAATAAATATCATCCTATTTTTTTTGATTTTATTAAGTTTTTTTCGTCAATTAGCAACATGCACTTAATTTAAGGTATAGTTTTTGCCTTTGGTTAAATGTTTTAGTATTTTTAATGCAGAAAGGAATTGACTATGGATGATAATTTTTCACCTCGAGTAAAAGACGTTATAGCGTACAGCAAAGAAGAAGCGCTAAGGTTGGGTCATGATTTTATCGGGACCGAACACTTAATGCTCGGACTTTTACGTGATGGCGACGGAAAAGCCATCAACATATTAAACGCTCTGGATATAGATTTAAATCATTTAAGACGTAAAGTAGAGATTTTAAGCCCTGCAAACCCGAATATTTCGGCCGCATCAAATCAAAAGAAAAATCTACATCTTACCAGACAAGCAGAACGCGCTTTAAAAACGACATTTTTAGAAGCTAAACTATTTCAAAGTTCTTCTATTAATACCGCCCATTTATTGCTATGTATTTTACGTAACGAAAATGACCCAACTACCAAGCTTTTAAATAAGCTTAAAATTGATTATGATAATGTAAAAGAACAATTCAAACTTATGATAACAAACGACAACGAATATATAGACCCAAAAGCAGAATCATTTCAAGATGACTCAGATGCTAGCGACGATGCTGGAAAAGACATTTTCAACACACCATCAGGTAAAACAAACAAAAAATCTAAAACTCCTGTTTTAGATAACTTCGGACGAGATTTAACGGCACTAGCCGAAGAAGGCAAGCTTGATCCTGTTGTGGGTCGAGAGAAGGAAATAGAGCGTGTTTCACAAATTTTAAGCCGTAGAAAGAAAAACAATCCGCTATTAATAGGAGAACCTGGTGTAGGCAAATCGGCCATTGCTGAAGGTTTAGCTCTACGTATTGTAAAACGTAAGGTATCCCGAATTCTTTTCAATAAACGCGTAGTTACTCTAGATCTTGCCAGTTTAGTTGCCGGTACGAAGTACCGCGGACAATTTGAAGAACGAATGAAAGCCGTAATGAATGAACTAGAGAAGAATGACGATGTGATTCTTTTTATTGATGAAATTCATACCATTGTTGGTGCCGGTGGAGCAACAGGCAGTTTAGATGCTTCCAATATGTTTAAACCAGCCTTAGCAAGAGGCGAAATTCAATGCATCGGAGCTACAACACTTGATGAATACAGACAATATATTGAAAAAGATGGTGCCCTAGAAAGACGTTTTCAGAAAGTGATTGTTGAACCAACAACAGTGGCAGAAACGATCGAAATTCTTAATAACATAAAAGCGAAATACGAAGATCATCATAACGTAGATTACACCCAAGAAGCGATTCAAGCCTGTGTCACACTTACTAATCGTTACATGACTGAGCGTTTCTTACCAGACAAAGCTATTGATGCTTTAGATGAGGCTGGCTCTCGCGTACATATAACCAACATTGAGGTTCCTAAACAAATTATCGAATTGGAAAAACAACTCGAAGCCATTAAGGAAACTAAAAATGCTGTTGTAAGAAAGCAAAAATATGAAGAAGCAGCCAAATTGAGAGATGATGAAAAACGTATTGAAAAAGAACTTGCTACAGCTCAAGAAAAATGGGAAGAAGACACCAAACAACATCGTGAAATTGTTACCGAAGATAATGTGGCCGATGTTATTTCTATGATGACGGGGATTCCTGTAAATAGAATTGCCCAAACCGAAATTAATAAATTAGCTGAATTACCTAATTTAATTAAAGGCAAGGTGATTGGCCAGGACGAGGCTGTTGCGAAGGTCGTTAAAGCCATTCAGCGTAATCGTGCCGGACTTAAAGATCCTAATAAACCAATCGGGTCATTTATATTTTTAGGGCAAACTGGTGTAGGTAAAACACAGTTGGCTAAAGTTTTATCCAGAGAGTTATTCGATAGTGAAGATTCATTAATCCGAATCGATATGAGTGAATACATGGAGAAATTCGCTATTTCTAGATTAATTGGAGCGCCTCCAGGATATGTTGGATACGAAGAAGGCGGACAACTAACAGAAAAAGTAAGACGTAAACCATATGCGGTAATCCTTTTAGATGAAATTGAAAAAGCGCATCCAGATGTATTTAACATGCTTTTACAGGTGTTAGACGATGGTTATCTAACAGATAGTTTAGGCCGAAAAATTGATTTTAGAAATACTATTATTATAATGACTTCTAATATCGGAGCGCGTAAGCTTAAAGATTTTGGCACAGGTATAGGTTTTGGTACGTCATCACAAAAAGCTCAAGCCGATGCAAATGCAAAAAGCGTTATTGAGAATGCTCTTAAAAAATCATTTGCTCCTGAATTTTTAAATAGAATCGATGATGTTGTTATGTTTAATGCTCTTGAAAAAGAAGATATTAACAAAATTATCGATATCGAATTAGATAAATTACTCTTAAGAATAAAAGACTTAGGGTACACCCTAAAACTAAGTGATGAAGCGAAAGAATATATAGCTGAAAAAGGTTTCGATAAACAATATGGCGCTCGACCTTTAAAACGTGCCATTCAAAAATATATTGAAGATGCCTTGGCTGAAGAAATCATAACTTCACATGTAGAAGCCGGTGATGAAATTCATATCAATCTAGACAAAGACACACAAGAATTGAGTATTGATATTAAAAAAGCTGAAAACCCTACTGAATCATAACCTAAATTTATATTTGATAAAAAAGCCCGAAATACATATTTCGGGCTTTCTTTTTAAATCGGTACGGCATAAGAATTTTTTATCTCACCCATAACGAACGTGCTATGTGCACTCCCAATATTTTTAATACCTCCCAACTTATCTAACACAAAATTCTGATACTCCTTCATATCTCTCACTAATATCTTTAAAAAGAAATCATAGTCTCCCGAAATATTAAAGCACTCAACCACTTCCTTCAACGATAAAATATCTTTTACAAATTGATTTCCGATCTCTCTAGTATGTTCTTTCAATGTAACATTACAAAACACCATGAGGCCTTTGTTTAATTTTCCGGCATCTAAAACCGCAACATAATTTTTTATATACCCTGCTTTCTCCAATTTTTTCACACGCTCAAAGACAGGTGTCGTCGACAAATTAACTTTAGCCGCTAAATCCTTGGTCGTTAGATTCGCTCTGTTTTGTAGCATTTTTAAGATTCTAAAATCAGTTTCATCTAACATGATTGTAGGATAATTTTCTTCTAAACTCATTTTACTTTTTATTAAAAAGATTATTATTCTATAATAAAAAACAATATTAGGTAATATAACTAATATCCCATAACTATTATATAATTATATTCTTCAATTATAATTTTGAACACGCTTTAAAAAACCATTAACATATTATGAAAACTACCATTTTAGGACATCCAAGAATTGGATCACATCGTGAATTAAAAAAAGCCTGTGAAGCCTTTTGGAAAGGACAAATTAACAAAGAAGAGTTACTTGAAACTGCAAGTTATTTAAAAACACAAAACTGGAATCAACAAAAACAATTGGGTATCGACCTTATACCTTCAAACGACTTTTCTTTATACGACCAAATTTTAGACACCTGCTTAACAGTAGGTTGCATCCCAAAACGCTACAACTGCATTTCAAAACAGAATGATCTGGAGTTGTATTTTGCCATGGCTCGTGGTTTACAAAACGAAAATATTGATGTTACCGCTATGGGAATGACCAAATGGTTTGACACAAATTACCACTACATCGTACCTGAATTTGAAAAAAATCAAACTTTTGAATTTTTTTCAAAAAAAATCATCAAAGAATATCAAGAAGCTTTAGTGTCTGGAATTAAAACAAAACCTGTTTTAGTGGGGCCTGTTACCTTCTTGCTTTTGGGTAAGGAAAAAGAAACGGGATTTCATCGTTTAGATTTACTAAATAAATTACTTCCCGTTTATTTAGAAATCATAAAAGAATTAACAGCTTTAGGCGTTGAATACATTCAATTTGATGAGCCTTGTCTTGCTTTAAATCTTAACAAAAAAGAACAAGAAGCAATAACAACAACCTACCAAACTATAAACAAACAATTTCCAGATTTAAAAATTTTTCTCGCTAATTACTTCGACTGCTATGGCGACAATCTAGAAACTGCTCTACAATTACCTGTTGATACTTTGCATTTAGATTTAGTTCGATGCCGTTTACAGTTAGAGGATGTTCTCGAATCTAAATATTTTAATGAGAAAACAAAACTTTCATTAGGACTGGTTGATGGGAGAAATATTTGGAAGAATGATTTTGAATCATCTCTTAAAATCATTGAAAAAGCAGCCACTAGAATCCACTTAGACAATCTATGGATTTCATCTTCCTGCTCGTTATTACACTGCCCATATGATTTAGATTTAGAAATTAACTTACAAAAAGACATTAAACAATGGTTAGCTTTTACAAAACAAAAACTGGAAGAGATTAATACATTAAGAAACCTATATTTACCAGAAAACGATGCCTACTTATCTCTATATGAAGAAAATAAATCAGCCAATCTTAACCGAAAAACGTCTAAGCTAATTCATGATTCAGCGGTAAAAGATCGCGTATCAAATCTTAAAGATTCCGATAGCGATCGAAAGCATCCTTTTTCTTTTCGCCAAACTAAACAAAAATCAACTCTTAATTTACCCTTATACCCAACAACCACTATTGGCTCTTTTCCACAGACAAAAGAAGTTAGAAGCTGGCGGTTAAAATACAAAAAAGGTCTTTTGTCGCAAGAAAACTATGATTTCTTAATAGCAAAAGAAATCGAAGATTCTATTCGTTTTCAAGAAGAAATTGGCTTAGATGTAGTGGTTCATGGCGAATTTGAACGTAATGATATGGTCGAATATTTTGGAGAGAAACTTAACGGATTTGCATTTAGCGATTTTGGATGGGTACAAAGTTACGGTAGCCGCTGTGTTAAGCCTCCTATTTTATTTGGTGATGTTTCGCGAAACCAACCAATGACAATACAATGGTCAGAATACGCACAATCGTTAACTAAAAAACCATTAAAAGGAATGCTCACAGGTCCTGTAACTATTTTACAATGGTCGTTTGTTAGAAACGATCAGCCTAGAGAAACTACCTGTAATCAAATTGCTTTAGCTATTAGAGATGAAGTTGTAGATTTAGAAAAGCATGGTTTAAAAATTATTCAAATTGACGAACCTGCTATTCGTGAAGGTTTGCCGCTACGAAAAGAAAACTGGAACGAATATTTAAACTGGGCAGTTAGAGCCTTTAAAATTTCGGCGAGTGGTGTAAAAGACGAAACACAAATTCACACTCACATGTGTTATTCTGATTTTAATGATATCATTTCAAGCATCGCAGACATGGATGCCGATGTAATTACGATTGAAACTTCGCGCTCTGAAATGGAACTACTTGATGCTTTTGTAAACTATAAATATCCCAATAAAATTGGTCCAGGTGTTTACGATATCCACTCGCCTCGTGTTCCCTCATTAGAAGAAATTGAAAATTTACTTCTAAAGGCTACAAAGGTACTCCCTAAAGAACATATCTGGGTTAATCCAGACTGCGGATTAAAAACTAGAGATTGGCCAGAGACCAAAAAAGCACTGCAAAACATTGTTAAAGCTGCAAAAAACTTGAGAGCTCAAGAAGTTCAATTAGCGTAACTCTATAAAAACTATAATGCTTCTAATTTTAAATTCCTACATTATTAACTTAGTGTGGGGATTTTTTTTTAATAAAACTGTAACATTTGTAATTCCTTATACTCTATAAAACAACAATAAACCTAAGTGAAGCTAACCAAATTAAATACAGAGCAACTTGTAAAACTATGTTCGAGCGGCAACCAATCAGCTCAACTAGAAATTTACAATCGCTATTATAAGACTATGTTTAATGCTTCCTTAAGAATTGTAAAAGATCGCTATGCGGCTGAAGATATTATGCAAGACTCATTTTTAATGGCTTTTGCAAAACTAGACAACCTGAATGATTATAAGACATTTGGACCTTGGTTAAAGCGTATTGTGATAAACAACAGTATTTATCACTACAAAAAACACAGTAAACATCAGGTTATTCCGTTAGATGATGTCATGTATAAAATTGAAAACAATGAAACGTCTTCCGCCAACATTGAAGAAAACAACATTAAAGTCAAACAAGTTATAGAGGTTATGAATTCACTAAAAGAAAATTACAGAGTATGCCTTAACCTTCATTTAATAGAAGGTTACGACTACGAAGAAATAAGTGAAATTTTAAATATCTCTTATGCCAATTGTAGAACTATTATATCTCGAGCCAAAGAAAGTATTAGAAAAAAATTAGCCCTTGTGGTGTAAATGAAAAAGATGAAAAAAGAACCTATAGATAATTTATTTGAAAGTTTACATTCAGAATTTGATTTCGAAGTTCCCGAATTCGGTCATGAAAATCGATTTCTAAAAAAACTAAACGCTCAAAACCTAAAACAGGAAAAAAGGTATAATTACTGGAAACCTATATTATCTATGGCAGCATCTCTTGTTTTATGTTTCGGATTACTCACATGGTTTAATATGGATAAAGAAACCGACTTAGCGAGTGTATCACCAGAAATGGCAGAAACACAATACTTTTTTACCTCGGTAATTTCTGAAGAATTATCAAAATTAAATCAAGAAAGAAGACCAGAAACCGAACAACTTATAAATGATGCCATGAAGCATATGGCTGTACTTGAAAAAAATTATGAATCTCTTAAACAAAACCTTTTTGATAGTGGTGAAGATAAACGCGTAATCTATGCCATGATTTCAAATTTTCAAACCCGAATAGATTTATTAAAAGATGTCCTAGAGACTATTGAGAACATTAAAAATTTTAAACAACAAGATTATGAAAACTACTATACTATATAACACCATTTACCTATTACTTTTTATCCCTGCTATTGTATGCGCGCACAATGTCACCAAAGACAAGTATACCAAAGAAAAAAACATTAAAAAAGAATATACCGTTAACAAAAATGCGCTTTTAAAAGTAGACAACAGCTACGGCAATTTAGATATAACTACTTATGAAGGAAATAAGATTTATATTGAAGTTAGCATAAAAGTAAGTGGAAACGATGAAGATAAAGTGCTCGACAAACTTGAAGAAATCGATGTATATTTTGAATCAACTCCAGCTTTGGTAAGTGCAAAAACCATTTTTTCCAAGAGCAAAAAGTCTTGGTGGAATTTTAGCAATAACAATACCAATATGAAAATTAACTACACCATAAAACTCCCAATCACTAATAATGTTGAACTGAGCAACGATTATGGAAGTATTAATTTAGACAAACTGGAAGGCAAAGCCATTATAAATTGCGATTATGGAAAAATTACCACAAAAGAATTAATGGCTGAAGACAATAGTATTACTTTCGACTATACGAATAACTCCTATTTTGAATACATTAATGGCGGAAATATTGCTGCTGATTACAGTGAATTTACAGTAGGTAAAACAAAAAATCTAAGTATTAGTGCCGATTACACCAAATCAAATATCGAATATGCTGAAGATATTAATTTTAATTGTGATTATGGTGCCATTAAAATCAATCAATCAAATAATATAAATGGTAATGGTGATTACTTAAATATGCGTTTTGGTACGGTTTATAAAAACCTTAACATTAAAGGCGATTATGGCTCTTTAAAAATAGATGAAATGGGTGCCAAAGCAGGAAATATTAACATAAAATCAGACTACCTAGGCATTACAATTGGCTATAATCCAGAATACCATTTTAATTTCGAAATGAACATAAAATATGGTGATGCCAGAAACACCAAAGAATTCACTTTTACTGAAACGATCAAGAAATCTGTTGAAAATTACTATCGTGGCTACTACGGCTCAAAAAGTAATAATTTAATAAAAATTGATTCAGATTATGGCAATGTAACCTTCAAACAAAATTAGTATTTCGATTAAAATTCTTTTTACCGCATATATCAGCAATATATCTAGAAAAGGTGACTAATATAAAAGTTAAACACCTTTTCTGGTATTATGTTTTATTTGGCACGCGGAATAACAGCACTATTCCCATAAGGAAGAATAAAAATAAAAATAGCACAGCATTTCTCATACTTCCCGTTATTTGTGCTACAAATCCATACAAAAATGTTCCAATGATGATGCCTATCTTTTCGGCAACATCATAAAAACTAAAAAATGATGCTGTATCAGTTGTTTCAGGTAAAAATTTAGAATAAGTGGACCTCGACAATGCCTGAATCCCACCCATTACAACACCTACTAATCCAGCAGCGATATAAAAATCCATTGGTGTAATTAAATAATACGCATATACACATATTAAAGCCCAAAGCACATTTACTACAATAAGCGTTTTGATATTTCCGAATGTCTTTGCCAAGCGTGCGGTTAACAATGCCCCGGCAATAGCTACCACCTGAATTACCAGAATACTAACAATCAACCCCATTGTACGTTCACTATCAGAGCCCCAAGCTATCTCCTCCTCTCCAAAATAAGTCGCGATCAACATAACCGTTTGCACGGCCATACTGTAAACAAAAAAGGCTCCTAAATAGCGTTTCAATTTCTGGTTGTCGCTTAATTGATTCCAAACTAAACGTAATTCCTTGAAGCCATTAAGAATTATATTCTTTTTTGGGCTTTCTTTTTTATTACCTTTTGGTAAAAAATAAAAAGTATACTGGCTAAACAATATCCACCAAACTCCTACAGAAACAAAAGAATACTTCATAGCTTTAATCTCGGCTTTCCCTGCTTCATCGTTTGTGATGCCAAAAATATCTGGTTTCATTACCATAGCTAAATTAAGAAGCAATAATATAACACTCCCTACATAACCTAGCGAAAATCCCTTTGCACTAATACGATCTTGTTGCTCTGGAAAAGCAATATCCGGCAAATAAGAATTATTTATTGCGAAACTCACCCAAAATCCGACCAAACCAAAAAAATAACATAGTAAACTAAAATAAATATGTTCTAAAGAAAACCAATACAACCCTATGCAAGATAATCCGCCCAAGTAACAGAAAAACTTCATGAACACACGTTTATTTCCAAGATAGTCGGCAACTCCAGATATTAATGGGGTAATCACAGCTATGAAAACAAATGCCAATGATGTTGTATAACTTATTAATGGTGCTCTAGCTAATTCTACTCCAAAAACAGTCACCTTTTCCACCTCAGCCATCCTAAAAAGGGCTCCATAAAATATGGGGAATATCGCCGAAGCAATAACAAGGCTGTATACTGAGTTTGCCCAATCGTAAAACGCCCAGGCATTTAAAAGTTTTTGACTTCCTTTTTCTAATTGTATCATAATAAAAAAGCTGCTTTATTAAAGCAGCTTGTAAAGTAAATAAATATTTTCTATTTAAAGGTCGTGACACCAAATTTTGCAGCTTCCTGCTTAGCCGTTGGAGCAAGTGCTGTTAAGTTTGCTATTCGAGATTCATTTGATGGGTGCGTACTTAAAAGTTCCGGAGGGGCTTGTCCTTCACTTCCTGCAGACATACGTTTCCATAGTTCTGCTGCTTCATCGGGATTATACCCCGCAACAGCCATAATATACAAACCAATTTTATCGGCTTCTGTTTCATGTGCTCTGCTAAAAGGCAACATAACCCCCACTTGCGAACCAACACCGTAATATTGATTAAAGGCATTTCTATCCTTCTCATTTTGAATTGCAATATTACCAGCCAAAGCAACACCTTGTTGCACATAAGCCGCACTCATACGTTGCTGCCCGTGATTAGCTAAGGCATGCGCTACCTCATGCCCCATAACGACAGCTAATCCTGTTTCCGTTTGAGTTACAGGTAAAATTCCAGTATAAACTACAATTTTCCCTCCAGGCATACACCAGGCATTTATAGCATCATCATCAACCAAATTATACTCCCATTTATAATCATTTAAATAGCCTACATACCCATTAGCATTTAGCCAGCGTTCTGCCGCAACAGCAATCTTCTGCCCCACTCTGGTTACCATCTTGGCATCTGAAGTACCTTCAATGACTTTGTTTTCAGACAAAAATTGATTGTACTGCGCAAATGATGTTGGAAACAACTGATCATTAGATACAAGTGCCATGGTTTTTTTTCCAGTAAAAGGATTAGTGGCACAGGCAAATATTCCTAAAGCCACCACAATCATTAAATATGTTTTTTTCAAATTGCTCATTATTTTTTATTTAAATATAAGATAAAAATACAAAAATTGTGTTTTCAACTTTATTTGATTCTACATTTATTCCTTTAAAAATGGAATATTTAATATTTAGTTCATCCTGTTATGTTTTTCCTTTTTATTCGACTACTTAACACAAATAAAAAACTATGAAAAAACTATTCTTCTTATCCACTGTCTTTCTACTATTTAACTGCAATGGCAATGCCCAAAAAGAAAAACAACAAGATTTTAAGGTTACAAAAACTGAAAAACAATGGCAATCTGAATTAAACGATATGGAGTACAAAGTTCTTAGGCAGGCTTATACCGAACCACCTCACTCCAGCCCCTTAGATAAAAACTTTAAAAAAGGCACCTACATTTGTAAAGCCTGTAATGCCCCTCTTTTTAAAAGTGAAAATAAATTTGATGCCCATTGCGGTTGGCCAAGTTTCGACCAAGAAATCAAAGGAAATATCACTTATCAAAAAGATTATAAATTAGGCTACCCAAGAATAGAAGAAATTTGTGCTTCTTGCGGAAGTCATTTAGGACATGTATTTGACGATGGCCCTATGGAAACCACTGGAAAACGCCATTGTATCAATGGAGTAGCACTAAAGTTCATACCTGATGAAAACTAAAAAATCGGGATTCATAAGGAATCCCGATTTTATTTAATTCTTTTTCTAATCGCTAAGTCAAATCGAATCGATCTGCATTCATAACTTTTACCCAAGCCTTCACGAAATCTTTAACAAATTTCTCCTTGTTATCATCTTGTGCATATACTTCGGCATAGGCTCTTAATATAGAATTCGAACCAAAAACCAAATCAATACGCGCTGCTGTCCATTTCACAGCTCCTGACATTCTATCGCAGATTTCAAAAATTCCGTTATTAATTGGCTTCCATTTATAAGTCATATCCGTTAAGTTTACAAAGAAATCATTCGTTAATGCCCCAACATTATTGGTAAACACACCATGTTTAGTTCCACCATAGTTAGTACCCATTACACGCATACCCCCAATTAAAACGGTCATTTCGGGTGCTGTTAACCCCATAAGCTGAGCGCGATCTAACAACATCTCTTCCGGACTTACCACATAATCCTTTTTTTGCCAATTTCTAAACCCGTCAGCCAATGGCTCTAAAGGCTCGAAAGATTCAGCATCAGTCATATCTTGTGTTGCATCACCGCGTCCTGGCGAGAAAGGTACCGTGAAATCCAAACCAGCATTTTTAATAGCTTTTTCGACCCCTACATTACCTGCTAAAACTATTGTATCTGCAACACTAATACTAAATTCTTCTGCAATAGGTTCTAAAACCGATAAAACTTTTGATAACTTTTCAGGTTCATTTCCAGCCCAATCTTTCTGTGGAGCTAATCGAATACGAGCACCGTTTGCGCCTCCTCTAAAATCGGATCCTCTAAATGTTCTTGCACTATCCCAGGCGGTTGACACCAATTCTGAAATAGTTAATCCTGAATTCGCAATTTTAGCTTTTACAGCATCAACATTATAATTTGAATTTCCTTTTGGAATTGGGTCCTGCCAGATTAAGTCTTCAGAGGGTACATCCGGACCAAACCATCGATCTTTGGGTCCCATATCTCTATGTGTTAACTTAAACCATGCTCTGGCAAAAGCATCAGAAAATGCATCAAAATCATCTTTAAACTTCAATGAAATTTCTTTATATATGGGATCCTCTCGCATAGCCATATCGGCATCAGTCATCATTGGGTTATGCCGAGTTGTCATATCTTCAACATCAACCGGTTTATCTTCTTCTTTTATATTTACCGGCTCCCATTGCCATGCGCCAGCCGGACTTTTACGTAATTCCCAGTCATGATTGAATAACATTTCAAAATAACCATTATCCCATTTTGTTGGATATGTTGTCCATGCTCCTTCTAAACCACTAGTTACGGCATCTTTACCTACTCCAGAACGCGTTGGATTAGACCATCCAAAACCTTGCTCTTCAACCGCGGATGACTCAGGATCTGGACCTAAAATACTAGCATCACCATTACCATGTGTTTTCCCAACAGTATGACCCCCTGCTGTTAGAGCCACCGTTTCTTCATCATTCATAGCCATACGTTTAAAGGTTTCACGCACCTGGGCCCCAGTTTTTAAAGGATCAGGTTTACCATTAACTCCTTCTGGGTTTACATATATTAATCCCATTTGCACCGCCGCCAAAGGGTTTTCCATAGTTTCAGGTCTACTAACATCGTCATATCTCGCATCACTCGGTTCTAACCATTCCTTTTCCGCTCCCCAATAAATATCCTTTTCAGGTGCCCAAATATCTTCACGTCCAAAGGCAAATCCATAAGTTTTTAACCCCATACTTTCATAAGCAATCGTTCCCGCCAAAATAATTAAATCGGCCCAACTTACTTTATTACCATATTTTTTCTTAACTGGCCACAACAAACGTCTGGCCTTATCTAAACTTACATTATCGGGCCAGGAATTTAACGGTGCAAATCGCTGGTTTCCTGTTCCTCCTCCACCTCGACCATCAGAAATTCTGTAAGAACCCGCAGCATGCCATGCCATACGAATCATTAATCCTCCATAATGACCCCAATCCGCCGGCCACCAGTCCTGAGAATTGGTCATTAAATCGGTAACATCTTTCTTTAAAGATTCAACATCTAAAGATTTTAGGGCTTCCTGGTAATTAAATTCTTCTCCAAGAGGGTTAACTTTTGTATCATGCTGGCTTAAAATATCTAGGTTTAAAGCATTGGGCCACCAATTCATGACCGATTGATTTGTTTCGGTGTTTGCGCCATGCACAAACGGACATTTTCCGCTTGATAAATTTGAATTTCCTTGCATTTTTTGAGATTTAAAAATTTAAAGATTATTTGTTTCCTTTAAAGTTAAGAAATAAGAATTAAAAACCTTTAAATCTATATTTATATAAATTATATAATTATTACTAAAATTTATTAGGGTATTCGCAATAGCATATAAATTCAACAAAATTATAGTCTCGAGAATCTTAAAGTTAATTTCTGCTCTAATACAACCGTTAAAGATTTCAAAACACAAATCAATTTTCTTTGATATTCTTTTTTAATTACTACTTTTAATAAAAATAAAAAACACTAAAAAATGGCAACAGTATCATTACAAGGGACCCCTATTAATACCTTAGGCGACTTACCTGAAATAGGATCGACTGCTCCTGATTTTAAATTAGCAAAAGTAGACTTGTCTGATGTTACCCTTAACGATTATAAGGGATCTAAAGTAATTTTAAACATATTCCACAGTTTAGATACAGGAACCTGTGCTAATTCGGTTAGGAAATTCAACGAAGAAGCAAGTAAACTGGAAAACACTAAAATTCTTTGCATTACCAAGGACCTACCTTTTGCAAACGGTCGTTTTTGTGAAACAGAAGGCATTAATAATCTTGAAGTTCTTTCTGATTTTAGAGATGGTAACTTTGGTAAAAACTACAATTTAGTTTACGTAGATGGTCCTATTAAAGGTTTACTTTCACGAAGCATTATAATTTTAAATGAACAAAGTAAAGTGCTTTATACAGAGCAAGTTTACGATGTTGTAACCGAACCAAACTACGAAGCTGCTCTAAACGCTTTAAAATAGTAATTTCTTAGATGTCTAAAAAAGAATCCATTCTTGCAAATCGGCTAAGAAGTATTGGCTATGCCTTAAAAGGAGCTCTATTATTAATAAAAACCGAAGCCAGTATTCAAGTTCAATTCGCCACAGGCTTAATTGCTACGGCGGCTGGATTCTTTTTTAATATCTCGAAACAAGAATGGTTGGCTCAAATATTTGCCATCGGTCTTGTTATGAGTATAGAAGGACTTAATACAGCCATAGAAGAGGTTGCTAATTTTATACACCCAGAACAACATAAGAAAATAGGTCGAATAAAAGATATAGCTGCTGGGGCTGTTTTTATTGCTGCCATATTTGCTACCATAATAGGTTTTATCATCTATTTACCTAAGATTTTAAAATACTTTTAGCGTTAGGATAAACGTTAGTTATTTGTATTTTTGTTAAACCAAACATGGCGTGAATGGCGAAGAAAAAAACCAACAACAAATCTAGAACACCTAAATTAAAAAAGCCTACAATAACATTATCCAACCAGCAAAAACTTGTGGTTGGTAGCTTTTTGGTTCTGTTCGGTCTTGTTTTATTTATAGCATTTGTTTCTTATATTTTTACTGGCGAAGCTGATCAAAGTAGTCTAACAAATTTTGCATCCAGAGATATCAAATCAAAAAACTGGCTAAGTAAAACAGGCGCTTGGCTTAGTGATTTCTTTATTCAACGAGGTTTTGGAATATCTTCCTTTATTTTTTCAGGCCTTATTATGCTTTCAGGGGTTTATGTTCTTATGAACCTTAATAAAGAAAAACTTCGAACTCATTGGTTTTGGGGTGTTATTATCATCATTTGGCTTTCTGTTTTATTTGGTTTTTTTGGTCACAGCATCGATATTCTCGGAGGAACCATTGGATTTGAAATTAATACTTTTTTACAAGATTATATAGGTAAAACAGGAACCATTCTATTATTACTTTTTATACTTATTACTTATTTAGCTATTCGTTTTAAATTAACTTTCGATAGTATTTTAAATAGTTTCAAGTCTGTAAAAAAAGACCTTAAAAATGAGTTCTCGGAAGCTAATGAGGATGTCGTAGTATCTTTTGATAATAACTTAACAGAAGAAGCAGAAAATTTTAAATCCGCTTTCGATTTAACGTCTGAAAATAGTGATGATTCCAAGTCTGAACTAGAAACAGAAAAAAGCAGTAATGCCTCGTTTGCTCCAACACCTTTTGAAGTAACCGCTTCAGAAGCAGAAGACATTGAAGAAGTAAACGAGCAATTAGAAATAGAAGTTGAAAAAGTAGCCGAAGAACAATCGGAAAACGACAATTTATCTAACAAATTGGTAGAAGATTTCGGTCAGTTCGACCCTACTTTAGAGCTTTCAAAATACCAATTCCCCCCATTAGATCTGCTTAAAAAATACGACACTGAAGGTATTAAGATTAATCAGGAGGAATTAGAAGAAAATAAAAATCGTATTGTTGATACTTTAAAAAACTACAATATTGGTATAGCCAGTATAAAAGCGACGATTGGTCCAACAGTTACACTTTACGAAATAGTTCCTGAGGCTGGTATTCGAATTTCGAAAATTAAAAATTTAGAGGATGATATCGCATTATCATTATCAGCACTAGGTATTCGTATTATCGCACCAATTCCGGGAAAAGGGACTATAGGTATCGAAGTTCCCAATAAAAACTCGACTATTGTTTCCATGCGTTCGGTTATTGCTTCTAAAAAATTTCAGGCTTCAGAAATGCAGTTACCTATAGCCCTTGGTAAAACTATTAGCAATGAAACTTTTGTAGTAGATTTAGCTAAAATGCCTCACCTACTTATGGCTGGTGCTACAGGACAGGGTAAGTCGGTTGGATTGAATGCCGTTTTAACCTCGTTGCTATATAAAAAGCATCCGGCCGAAGTAAAATTTATTTTAGTTGACCCTAAAAAAGTAGAGCTTACCCTATTCAATAAAATTGAACGGCATTACCTAGCAAAATTACCTGACAGTGAAGAGGCCATTATTACCGATAACACGAAGGTTATAAACACCCTTAACTCTTTGTGTATTGAAATGGATAATCGCTACGAGTTACTTAAAAATGCGATGTGCAGAAACATTGCTGAATACAATGTAAAATTTAAAGCTCGAAAGTTAAACCCGAATGATGGTCATCAATTTTTACCATACATTGTACTAGTGGTTGATGAGTTTGCGGATTTAATTATGACCGCTGGTAAAGAAGTAGAGACCCCAATTGCGCGATTAGCTCAGTTAGCCCGTGCTATTGGAATTCACTTAATTATTGCCACTCAGCGTCCTTCGGTAAATGTTATTACAGGAATTATTAAGGCCAACTTCCCGGCACGTATTGCTTTTAGAGTAACTTCAAAAATCGATTCACGAACCATTTTAGATGGTGCTGGTGCCGATCAGTTAATTGGTAGAGGAGACATGCTTTTCACGCAAGGAAACGATTTAATTCGTGTACAATGCGCCTTTGTAGACACCCCTGAAGTTGAAAAAATCACCGACTATATTGGATCTCAAAAAGCTTATCCCGAAGCCTACCAACTGCCAGAATATGTTGGCGAAGAAAGTGGCACAAGTCTTGATATAGACATTGAAGATAGAGATAAGTTATTTAAAGATGCAGCCGTTGTAATTGTAACAGCTCAACAAGGATCAGCCTCCTTATTACAGCGTAAATTAAAATTAGGCTATAATCGTGCTGGTAGGTTAATTGATCAGTTAGAAGCAGCTGGTATTGTTGGTCCTTTTGAAGGAAGTAAAGCCAGACAGGTTTTAATTCCGGACTTAATCGCATTGGATAATCACTTAGAAAACGAAAATTTATAAATTATAAAAAATGAACCTTAAAAACATCTTTACTGTTTTATTAATTACTTTAACACTTAACGCTTTTGCTCAAGATAAGTCAAAGGCTTTACTAAAGGAAGTTTCTGAAAAAATAAAAACCTACGACAACATATCACTTACCTTTAAATACGTTTTAGAAAACACTGCTGAGAACATAAAACAAGAAACAAAAGGTGACGTCGTTTTACAAGGTGATAAATATCGTTTAAACATATTAGGTGTTACCAGATTATTTGATGGAGCGAAACTTTACTCCATTAGTATGGAAGATGAAGAGGTTACCATTTCTTCTGAAAATGAGGATAACGAAGATTCTATAACACCAAGTAAAATGTTATCTTTTTATGAAGATGGTTACACGTACAAATACGATATTGAACAAAATATTAACGGAAGAAAGATTCAATATGTAAAATTAACCCCTATTGATTCTAACTCAGAAATCAAGGATATTTTATTAGGGATCGATAAACAAACAAAGCATATATATAACCTTATCCAGATAGGTAACAATGGTACAAAAACGACTTTGACTGTTAATTCTTTTAAAACAAATGAGCCGCTATCGAAAAGCTTATTTACTTTTGATGCCAATAAGTATAAAGATTACTACATTAACAACCTAGACTAAGTAGCCAGCTCTTGAAAATATTAGACCGTTACATATTAACATCGTACCTTAAAACTTTTATCAGCGTGTTTCTTATACTCATGCTGATTTTTATTTTACAAACCATCTGGCTATACATTAAGGAATTAGCCGGTAAGGATTTAGATATTATAGTGATTGTAAAATTCCTTATCTATTTCATGCCTAAACTTATTCCGTTGGTACTACCACTAACAATATTATTATCATCTATCATGGTATTCGGTAGTTTTGCAGAAAACTACGAATTCGCAGCAATGAAATCGACTGGTATTTCTTTGCAACGCGCCATGTCTGGATTAAGTATTTTTATTGTAATACTGGGTATTACTACCTTTTTCTTTTCTAACAATGTTATTCCTTGGGCCGAACTTAAATCGTATAACCTCCGAAGAAATATCGCGAAATTAAAGCCCGCCATGCTGTTAGCAGAAGGGCAATTTAATCCGGTAGGCAATTATAATATAAAGTTTGAAACTAAGCATGGTGATCATGACCAATACCTTGAGGATGTAACTATTCACGTAAAAGGAGACAACGGAAGAAAAAATGCGACGACTATAAAATCTAAAACCGGAGAATTAGCTAGTAAAGAAGATTCCAATGTCTTAAAACTTATTTTAAAAGACGGAAATTACTATAGTGATATCACTCCAAAATCGCCAAAATCTCAAGATCAAAAACCATTTGCCAAAAGCACCTTTGATACTTATATCATGAATATCGACTTGACTCAAATTAATAAAGTTGATTTTAGTGATGAATCGCAAACCGACAAATACAATATGTTGGATGTGGTTGACTTAAATAAAACTATCGATTCCCTATCTAACAGGCAAGTTGAACAACAACAAGCGTTTTCTACTAATTTATTTCATCGATCCAGTGTTATAAGTAACAGAAAAAAACAAACCAACAAAAAAGTTCAAGATTCTACTTACTTGGGGCCTATATTAGATGTTTTTGACACTAAGAAGAAAATAGAGCTTATAGACGTAGCCCTGCGTACCATAACCGGAGCTAAACAAACTATTAAAACTAGAGACCTTACAACTAAAAACTCCAGAGAATGGCTTAACAAACATGTTATTTCATTTCATGAAAAGTTTGCCTTAGGTTTTGCCTGTATTATATTATTTTTTGTTGGTGCCCCACTAGGAGCCTTGATAAGAAAAGGTGGTATTGGTCTACCTATGGTAATAGCTATATTATTATTTTTAACCTACCACTTTATTGGAATTTTTGCTACTAACAGTGCTAAGAATGGTTCTTTTAACCCTGTTCTTGCTAGTTGGTTCTCGACTCTAATAATGCTACCATTAGGCTTTTTCCTAACCAAACGAGCCACCGAAGACAAAGGTCTTTTTGAATTCGATCATCTCATTGAACCTATTAAAAAAGCCTTTAATATAAAACCAAAGGATAGTATTTCTTACACCTTCTTACAGGCTTATAAAAATCAGGAATTAATTAATACCATCAATAATTATGAAAGCCTCGGACACGATGAAAATTGTCGTTATGAAGCAATAAAAGTATTAAAAACCAGAGGTCTTGATATTCAGGATATTGAAGAACTTGGCGTTAGTATCGAAAACGACTATAAGGATTCAGAAAAAATTCAAAATGAATATAAAGAATATGCCAAATACGCCTTAACTCTTTTTATAATAGGTGCTATATTACTTATACTACATTTCGTTTTTAAGAATAATAAATTACCTTCGATTGCGAGTGCATCTATACAATTAAGTTTTGTTTCTTTCTTTTTATATATGGTCTATTATATAAAATCTCTAATTAATATTTTTAAATTTTATAAACACATAAAGAAATCGAACAAATTTCCGAATGTAGCGCTTTTAATTTTAGGGCTCCCTTTATATTTCCTGACTTTCATATTTTTAAATTCTAAAGTAAAAGAAGACTTAAAACTACATTGTTTAAATTCATTAAAATAAGCACTATCTTTGCAAAATGATACAAGAACCTATGACAAAGAACACGACTTCTGAAATAAAACTTAACACCATTCCAGAGGCTATTGAAGATATTAGAAATGGAAAAGTTATCATTGTAGTTGATGATGAAAACAGAGAAAACGAGGGTGATTTTGTTGCCGCTGCCGATAAAGTAAGTCCACAAATGATTAACTTTATGGCTACCGAAGGAAGAGGTCTTATTTGTGCTCCTTTGACAGAAAATCGCTGTAAAGAACTGGATTTACACATGATGGTTCGTAATAATACAGACCACATGGAAACGGCATTCACAGTTTCTGTTGATTTAAAAGGAAATGGTGTTACAACGGGTATTTCAGCTAGTGATAGAGCAAAAACCATAAAAGCTTTAGTTGAAGAACATACCAAACCTTTTGAACTTGCCAGACCTGGTCATATTTTCCCACTGGTAGCAAAAGAAGGAGGCGTATTACGCCGTACAGGACACACCGAAGCAGCTATAGATTTCGCAAGACTTGCTGGCTTAAAACCTGCTGGAGTTATTGTAGAAATCATGAATGAAGATGGTACAATGGCTCGTTTACCGCAGCTTATTAATATTGCAAAAAAACTAGATTTGAAAATCGTTTCTATTGAAGATTTAGTTGCTTACAGAATGCAGCACGATTCATTAATTGAGAAAAAAGAAGATTTTCAGTTAGAAACGCGCTTTGGAAGCTTTCGTTTAAGAGCCTATAAACAAACCACAAATAATCAAATTCATATTGCCTTAACAAAAGGGAATTGGAATGAAAATGAAAAAATATTAACAAGAATCAATTCAACTCTGGTTAACAACGATATTTTAGGAACATTAACCAATAACGCTGACAAGCAATTAGACAATATGTTTAAGGTTATTAATGATGAAGGACGTGGTGCTATTATTTTTATAAACCAAGAAGCACAGTCTACAAATATTTTAAACCGCTTGGCTTTCCTAAAAGACCATCAAGAAGCCCAAAAAATAACCAAGGCTCCAAATATTAAAATGGATAACCGAGATTTTGGAATAGGAGCTCAAATATTACATGATTTGAACATTCATAAAATGCGTTTAATTTCTAATAGCGGACAAACCAAACGAGTTGGTATGATTGGTTATGGATTAGAAATTGTAGAATACGTAACTTATTAAAAGACCGTTATAATAAATAAAAAAAGCCAGTATCATGATACTGGCTTTTTTTACAAACACTCATTTTCAAATATATTATTACAGTGAAGATTTAATAATTTCAACCATCTTACTGGCTCGTTTTATAACTTCCTCTTCAGTCCATGATAATTTAATCAAACAAGAAATATTTCTTCCAATATAATAATCTGATTTTGGATATGATTTTGATTTTAAATATTTTAAACCTGATTTTACTTCTTTCGAAATAGGATATAGTGATTTAAAATCTTTTAAATGATCCCAATTACGTAAATAATGCCAGTTATTATTGTAATATTGAAAACAACCATCTATACCACAAGCCTTTAATGCCTGCGATACTTTAAGAGAAGATTCTATATCTGGTAAAAAGAAACTTAAAAAGGAATAATTTTCTTCACCTCCTTCTGGTGTACGTCTAAAAGTAATTTCAGGAACTTTAGACAAAGCTTCTCTAATTACAGTATAATTCTTTTTTTGAATATTAATAATTTCAGGCAAACGCTTTATTTGTGCCAACCCTACTGCTGCATGCAACTCAGATATCCTAAAATTATATCCCAAAAACGGATGGCATTCAGCTCCTCTATCATTACCTATATGGTCGTGACCATGATCACTATAATGATCGGCATGTAAATAATAATCTTTATTATTAGTAATTACTGCTCCACCTTCACCACAGGTAATTGTTTTTACAAAATCAAACGAAAAACACCCCAAATCACCGATACTTCCTAGAGCACTATTCTTATAAGTTGCTCCAATTGCCTGACAAGCGTCTTCAATTAATATGAGATTATGTTCGATACAAATATCTTTCAAAACATCCATTTCTCCCATACCTCCACACATTTGAACCACCATTACAGCTTTAGTTTTATCTGTTATGGCCTGCAATACGGATTCAGGATTTAATGCTAGCGTATCATCAATTTCCACTAACACAGGAATAGCTCCCAGCATCATAACCGCTTCGAAACTTGCAACAAACGTAAAAGTTGGCATGATAACTTCATCCCCTGCTCCCACTCCAGCTGACGCCAGAGCTACTGAAATTGCGGCAGTTCCACTAGATACTAATTGCGCATGATTTACTTGAAATATATTTTGAATTTCGTTTTCTAATTCCTTGGCTTTCCAATGACCATTTCGCATCCCGTCAAAACCATAACGCATAAGGACTCCGCTTTCTAAAACATCATTGACCTGTTCACGTTCTATATCACCAAATAATTCAAATCCTGGCATAATAAAATTTAAAGTTAGAATTCAAAACTACGATTAAATTAGGCAATAAAAAAAGCCCTTCAATTATAAATTACAAGGCTATTTTAAATACTTCTTATAGTTCTATAACAGACTCTTTTATAGAACGTCGCACTTTCTCAAAACCAGAAAAGATATCATCTTCCGCTCTATACCCTACTGGTAATAATAATACAGATTTTAAATTCATTCCGGCTAAACCTAAAGCCTCATCGTAGGCCTCCGGCACAAAACCTTCCATTGGACATGAATCTATTCCTTCGGCTGCACAGACAGTCATTAAGTTACCAAGGGCTATATAAGCCTGGTTTTTTGACCATTGCTGACGCTCTTCCACACTCATTTTGGTCATCATATTAATTAATTCTTCTCTATATGGTTTTAAAATAGTATCAGACGTTTTGCGAGTAGCTTTTATGTTTTCGTAATAGTTAACTACATCCTCATTTAAAACATCATCTTGAATACAAATAACTAATAAATGTGAAGCCTCAAGAACCTGTTTTTGATTATAGGCATGCTTTAACAACGATGCTCTTAAGTTAACATCCTTAATAACAATCATTTTTATGGTTTGTAAGCCAAAAGAGGTTGCTGTAAGGTTAAAAGCTTGTTTTAAAACTTCTAGTTTTTCATTGGATAGCTTTTTAGATTTATCAAATTTTTTAGTGGCATAGCGCCATTTTAACTGTTTTATTATATCCATGTATCGAATCGTTTCTGCAAAAATAAGATTTGTAACATTTCTTTTAAGCAAATCCTCTAGAAATTAATAGGATAGAAAAACAAGATAAAAAAAATCTAAAAAAACTTAATTTTTATTTGAAAGAATTAAAAAAGGGTTCTATATTTGCACCCGCATTCAGGGAATACCTGATGAGACACTCAAGGAGAAATGGCAGAGTGGTCGAATGCGGCAGTCTTGAAAACTGTTGAGGGTCACACCTCCGGGGGTTCGAATCCCTCTTTCTCCGCTGATAAAGTCGTCAAATGACACTTTAAAAGTCAAAACCCTTTAAACATTATGTTTAGAGGGTTTTTTGTTTTTTGGTATATAGGCAAAATACACATTAAATATCAAAGTTAGGTTACCCTATAGGTTACCCTTGAAAATGAGAAAAATAGGGTAACTAAATTTTTAAGGGAATCCTTGGGAATCCCTCGAAAACCCTATGTTTTACTGATAATTTTACAAAAACACTAAAACCGTAATATTATGATTAAAACATTTCTCTATCTTAAAACAGACAAGCAAAACGAAGAAGGCGAATCTCCAATTTATGCTAAAATCGAACTGCAAGGAAAAAAAACAACTTTAAGCACAGGTAAATTTATTAGTAAAGAAAGATGGGCTTTCACTAATAAACTTAGAAATAAACTACGCTTAGACAAGGAAAAAAACTGTAGAATAGCTTTGGATTTACTTGAATCTAAAATTGAAAACACCTACTTTGAATTAACAAAAAACAATATCAATACAACTTTAATAGATGTTAAAAACAAATTAAAAGGTAAGGATATAGATTCTACTGAGGTGGATATTATCAAATTATTTGAAAAACATAATGATTATTTTAAACGAAAATTTAAAGCTGGTGAACGTTCTAAAGCTTCACTACAAAAATACAATAGAGCCAAAGATTTATTGGCCAACTATATAAAAGTGAAACATGGTAAAAATTCTTTCGTTATAAATGATATTGATAATCAATTCATATACAATTTAGAATCTTATTTAAAATACGAATCCACTTTTAATAATAAAACGGGGATAAGTCATAATTATACTGTCAAATACATCCAGTGTTTTAAAACCGTCTGTAACTATGCTATCAAAAGAAATTTGATAAATAATAACCCATTTTTAATATATGACGAAAAACTAGTAATAAAAGACGCTATATTTCTCACCAACGAAGAATTGGGACGTATAGAAATGAAAATCTTCAGCAGCGAAAGACTAAATAAAGTACGAGACATATTTTTATTTAGTTGTTATACGAGTTATGCCCCGTGTGATGTAGAAAAATTAACAAAAAAAAAATCTCATCAAAGATAATGAAGGCATGTTTTGGATAAAGACGAATCGAGCAAAAACAAATGTTAAATCAAACGTACCATTGATTCCACCAGCCAAACGAATCATTGATAAATATGAGCGTCTAGATAACGATAAACTTCTACCGAAGATATCTAATCAAAAAATAAATGAATATCTAAAGGAAATAGCAACACTGTGTAGAATAGACAAAAAACTAACCCACTATACAGCCAGACATACCTTTGCTACAACGGTAACTTTAGGAAATGGCATTGCAATAGAAAATGTTTCTAAAATGATGGGGCACACTACAATAAAAATGACTCAACATTATGCTAAGGTGTTAGATAAAAATGTAAAAGAAGATATGAACAAATTGATGCAAAAGTTTTCTTAATTTCTTAATATGTTTAATTTAGAAGCTCTCAATATTGAGAGCTTTTTTTAAATAACTTTTTCCATGAAAAACATACTTGACTTAAACATTGAGATTGAAAAAATTGTAAAACCTAATATTGAATATCATCAAGAATTACAAAATATAAGATACAATGGAAAATGGGTGAACGAGATTCATTGGAACTATTTTAATGACTGGGAAGAAAGAATAAAAAATAAAATTAACAATATAGCAGATTTAGATAGCCTTAGTAAAGTCAAATTTATAAAAGTATTTCACCAAGATGTGTTACAGAAATATAGGGATTTACTTAAATTGGATTATAAGGATTTAGATATTCTACAATCAATTCCAAAAACTGTATATATATCAAATCTAGAAACAAAACTGTCAAAAAAGAAATTTCAAGAATTATATTTTTCTTCAGATGATTTCGGCTATGAAGAAACATTAACTAGAATGGCTGAAATATATAAAATAGATGATTTCGACTTATATGATGCACAACATTCACCTGATTCTTATAAATACATTCTACAGGATGAGATACTCTCTAATCTTAAAGAAGATAATGAAGAAAAGCTTGAGAGCATTTACTCCTATGTGCATTTAAGCTTAACCATGGAAGAAACACGAAAAATGTTAGGACGAATTACCGTATACCTTGATTATTTAGTAAACTTCATCAAAAAGTTAGAGAATTTTGAAGAAGATAAACTAACTTTAGATGAGGTACATGATAATGACCCAAATAATATTAAACTTGAGTTTAAAATCAATAAATTAGCTATTGCCATGTTTTATAGAAATCTTCACGACATGGGAATAATAAACGTTGATAACAAAAATCAAAAAATGCCCTATACGAACTTAAAAAAATATATCAATGATGCTAACATCTATTATTTAGATAATAAAAATGTAAATAAAGTTGATAGAATTAATAAGGAGTTTTCAAAAATTTTAAATGACAAATACAAGGAATACAAACAACAAGAACTTAACCTTTTAGACCTCCTAATTTCCAAATTTCAAGAAAAAAAAGAACAAATACTATCTCAATAACACCAAATTAAAATAAAAATAACCGTTCCTCAGGGAATGCTAGGGAATCCTTAGCTATCCCTATGAATATGAACAACCTTTGCAGCATATTAATTTTAAAAACAGATTATTATGAATGCAAAAGACTTAAACTTTCAATTCCTATCTAAGGAAGAACTTCAAAATCTATTAACTCCAATTACCTCTAAATTAGAATTAATAGATAAAAAACTAAATAATTCATCCTCTTCAAAGTCCAAAGGCTACTACCGTAACAAAGACCTTCAGGAAAAATTTAGACTGTCTCCCAATACAATAATTAAATATAGAGAGTCAGGTCTAATTCCTTTCACTGTAATTGGAGATATATACCTATACCCCATCGATAAAATTGAGGAAGTATTAAAAGCTAATTCTAACTGGGATTTATTCCAATAAAATTAGACTTGAAGATGTATACAGTTACAAAATATAAAAACATTAAGAATCCAAAAGACGGATTCAGATTAAGTATTGATAAGGTATTTGAAATAATAAAAAATGGAGATTCAGAATTAACTCATATTAAATATGCTAGAAGGTTAAAAAAAGGAAGTAAAGAATATGATGATGTAAAAACAAACCTTATCTCAACTTTCAGATTCAACTTTTTATTTAAAGGTAAAGCATCAAATAAAAATATTACCGATTCTACAGGTCTTATTTTTATTGACGTAGATAGCAATAAAAAAATAAATAAAAATGAATTTATTTTTGCTAAATGGAAATCCCTTTCAAAAAACGGTTACGGTATATTAGTTAAAGTGGATGGCTTAACAATCGATAATTTCAACAACGCTTATGATGAAATCTCGAAATTATTAAATATTAATTCTGATATAGGTGCTAGAAAACCAACACAACAAACGGTGTTAAGTTATGACCCTAAAATGTATATAAACCATAATTCAAAGGTTTATAATTGTGCCAATACAAAAAAAGTACCATCCCCCATTAAACAAAATTTGGAGAGAAGGGGTTTAACCTCGAATGATACTTTTTCTAACTCCTCCGAGTATAGAAAAGTAAGATTCAATAACATAAACGATTACTTTCAAAATAAAAATATGGATTTAGATTATATATTTTTTCCTGAAAATAAAGAAAAAATATGTCAACCATTTGTACCTATCACTGTTAAAGAAGGTCAAAGAAACAATACTATGTTCACCTATCTTACACAAATAACAGCCTTAAACCCATGGATTAACAATAATTATTTATCAAAACTAGCTGATTCAGTTAACTCGAACGCTTTTAAACCCACTCTTCAACAAAGTGAAATTAAAAATATTATCAATAATATTCTAAAACTAAATGAAGAGGGTAAGCTTGAATTATACCTGAATAAGGAAAGAAGAATTTTATTTAATCCAAACAAGGAATTCACATTCAAAGAAAAAATGGAAATTTCCAATAGAGAATTAGGTAAACTAAGAAGTGAA
This sequence comes from Gaetbulibacter saemankumensis DSM 17032, assembly GCF_000425645.1. Taxonomy (GTDB): domain Bacteria; phylum Bacteroidota; class Bacteroidia; order Flavobacteriales; family Flavobacteriaceae; genus Gaetbulibacter; species Gaetbulibacter saemankumensis. Next base: position 200,133 of record NZ_AUDV01000007.1, on the reverse strand, counting down.
AAAACTAAAGACATAATATACGAATGTATTGAGATTTGGGATTTTAATACTCTCGGGAAAATAACCCAAAAGAAAATAGCAGATGAAATAACACCGAGCATATCAACAGTGAAAAGGCATTGGGAAGAATTTAAAAGTTATGTAAAAGAGCTTAATACTGATTTCAAAGCTAGAGGTAAATTAGATAATTTTGAAAATAACTGTAGTATCAAATATTCAATAAACTTCAGAGAAACACCCTTTCTAAAAAAATCTGCCTAAAATTTTTAAAAAAATTTTTAGAGACATCCCTCTCCATCGTATATACAATTAATTTTTCACCTTAAATATAAGGTTCGATACGGGGGTGGCGTAGGATTTTTGATATAAATTTCATAATTATTTTAAAGACACCTCCCTCCTAAAGTCACCATACAATTCAAAAAACGCACTATTCCTTAATGTAAATACACGTTTTAACGTGCTATACTGATACCATAATAGTACTATAAAACTCCTTTTGGGTATTTTATTTTTTTTTGATATTTATATTAAAAAAGAGTAAACTATGAAACTACCAAATCCATCAAAAGATGAAGTCTTACTTATTCGAATAAGTAAAAAAGAGAAAGAACATTTAAAAGAATTAGCTAGAAATGATAAACACGGAAGTAATGCCAGTGAAGTTGTTAGAAATTTAATTGAACGTGAATACTTTAAAAAAATATAATAACTCTAGAACTAAAGCTTTTAATATTTCAAACGAATAGTACTGTTATAATTTACAGTATAAATACAATTTTCATTGCTATTTAGGTTCGAAAACTAATCTATTTTTAAGATTAATATTTTATATTTAGTTTCTGAAATTTCACACAATAACTAAATCCAAAGATGTAAGGTTTAGAGTTCTGTTAAAACTATAATTACGGTTTACCGTTTTTAACTGAATAGTGATTAAACTAACTTAGAAGCCTTATACTGGTGCGGTATTTTAGTGCCGTGTGATTTGATTATTAATTGCTAACCAACCAATAAATGAAATTAATTAACAATCAAGATACTCTGCTTATTGAGGAACTAAAAAATCTGATTTCAGAAGCCTCTAAAATTTATGTAAGTTGCAACTATTTTACCTCTTTCGCCCTATTTGAACTTATTGAAACATTAAAAAAAGCAAATAATATTGAGGTACTTTTAGATTTCCATGAACAAGAAAAGGATGATTTCAAATTCATTCAAAATGGAGACGAACAAAAACTTAATTTAAAGTTAGATAGGAAATATAAAATCAACCAAGTTATTGGTTTAATTGAAGATAAAATTCATTTCCGAAAAGGCAGCATTGGAAACCAAAATATCATTATTATAGAGAACAATGAGGTTTCAACCTGCTTTATCCTAACGCCTCAAAATTTAGATTCTGTAAGTTTAGGAATCATACCTTCTAAGCTTCCTATTTTTATTAATGCGTTTCAAGAATTAAATCAATTTCAAAAAAATTAATCCATGGATAATCGATTAGAAAAAAATCAAATTACCCCATTCACCTAAAATTTGGTCTCCATTTGAACCATCGCTATTCTCACTTGAATCGCATGAGGAAAAGCACAGAAAAATGATTTAACTTATTCCAATTAATATTTTCATGACTATAAATATATAAATATAAAATATTGATTACAAATCACCTACAACCTAAGAATTAGTTTACGTATATTTGATAAATAAATGGTTAAAAACTTATTCTTATTTAAGAATAACGATTATTTAAAAAAATAATACGTTAACTAACTGAATTCTTTTTAAGCCGTACATATGTATAATATTGTTATAAAAACTTACAATAATGAAACACAAACTAACTTCAATAATTATTGCAGCCTTAATAGTATTTAGTGTTAACGCTCAAATTTCACATGATGGATTAATAGCATATTATCCAATAAATGGCAATATAAATGACGAAAGCGGGAATGGCTATGATGGAACCCCTGATGGTGTAACTCTAACAACAGATAGATTTGGTAATGAAAATTCTGCCTACAGCTTTAATGGTAGTAGTGATTTTATTACCTTTCCAAATATAATTCCTATAGATGTTGGAAGCTATTCCTTTTGGTTTAAAACTAACAATCATGACGCACAAGTAATGTTATATCATTCTAATGTTCAAGACAATGGCTTTGGATATAGCTTAGATGCATTGCAAACACACACAGGAATTTCTTCCTTTTCAGAAGGTGGAATATTTTACATTTTTGAAAACAACCAAAGTGTTAGTCATAATGACACCTCTCCATTGATTTTAAATAAATGGTACCATTTAACACTGACATATGACACACAGGATAAAATAAAATTATACCTTGATAATGTTCTTATAAATGAACAGAATTTAACACCTATCCTCGGTAGTCATATGCCAATTTACACTTACTTCGGTAAACCATATTTAAATACCAGATACTTTAATGGTTCTTTTGACAACCTTAGAATTTATAATCGAGTTTTACTTGCCGAAGAAATCAAAGAATTATTTTATGAAGGAACATGTTACCAAACTATTACTGTAACAGACACATTGTATATTAACACAACTACTTTAAGTTATAATCCAATTTCCTATAATCACACCTTCAAAGTTTACCCAAATCCAGCAAAAAACCAAATTACAATTGATAACGGCAATATTAATTCAATTCCTGGTTATTCAATTGAAATAACTAATTCATTAGGTCAATCAATGTTTCAATCGGAAATCAGTGAACAACAATTTTATATTGACATATCTAATTGGGCAACTGGTCTTTATTTTATAAGTATTTACAATTCATCCTCCAATAAAATTGAAGTTAAGAAACTTATTTTAGATTAGAAGCTTACCTAAATACTAATAAAATAAGTTTGATTAGTTTTAGTTAAACTTTTAAATGTAATTATCGATATAGTTATATTAAAAACAAGACTTTTTAAATAAATCCATACAATAAATTACATTTATACAGTAAACTGTAATAAAGTTGATTGAATTTATCAGCATGAAACAATTCTTAACCTTCACCTTAATTTGAAGAACTTAATGTCCTAGAAATAACTCCTAAGACCTCAACCATTTTACGAAGTCTATCACCAAAGCGACAATCAATACAAGAAATGTAAAAACCAACTGAACAAACAAACCTATTACATTCAGGTCTGCTCTTATTGAAATTGGCCTATTTTGCAATTCAGCACTTTTAAAAGAACGATACCAATGGGCAGCCTCCAAATCATATTTAGCACGAGTTCCTACACTTTCATCATTTGGTCTCCATAAATACTCTATGTTTTTACTGTGACTTTCCATGACTTTAAACTTTATATTACAAATATAACAAATTGCTAACTAACGTTTGCAATTTGTTATAAAATATTTCATCTTTGATTATATAAATTTAACACCATGAAATCCAACACTTCAATTCAAATCGCACAAATCATTTTAAATCAAATTAAGTGTATTGATAGGTCTGCTCTTTTTGCATGGGGAGCAAAGAACTATGTAGCTTTACCTGAGTCAAAAGATTTTCAAGGAGGTGTTACTTTTAAAGTAAATGGTTCAACATTTAAAAGCTGGGTTAAAGTGAAACTAACAAGGCTTGACGAATACAAGGTATCGTTTATTAATAAAAAAGCTGAGGTTGAAAAATCTTGTGACGGTGTTTATTGTGACATGCTTGTTGATATTATAGACTATGTAGAAGGTAAATATGCTGGTTAATGAAAAAGTACGTTGCATATTATAGGGTCTCAACCCAAAAACAGGGAAGTTCGGGTCTTGGGTTACAAGCTCAGAAAAATGCTGTTGCATATCATATAAAGGAAAACGGTAATCTAATTGGCGAATTTACCGAAGTTGAAACTGGAACCAGAAAAAAGAAACGTGTTGAGATTTATAAAGCTATCGAACTTGCTAAATCCTCCAAAGCAACCCTTATAGTAGCCAAGCTAGACCGTTTAGCTCGTGACGTAGAATTTACCTCTGCCCTATTTAACGGTGGTGTTGATTTTATATGCTGTGACAACCCCAATGCAAACAAATTAACTATCCAGCTACTTTCAGTAATAGCAGAACATGAAGCTGAGGTCATTTCTAAGCGCATTAAAGACGCTTTAAAGGTTAAAAAAGAGAAAATTGAAAAAGGTATCTACACTAATAAGGATGGTTCAACCATGACTCCTATTAATGGTGAAATTAGACTTGGCAATCCAAATGGTTTTGGGGAATTTCAAAAACTTGGCGTTGAAAAAATCAAGGAAAATGCCCGTACAAATAAAAACAATATTCAAGCCATGGATATTATCTGCTCAGCTCGGAAAGAAGGTATGACTTTCCAAGCCATTGCTGATAAATTAAATAAACTACAGTATACCACTAGGAGGGGCAAGAAATTTAATCCTATCCAAGTTCAAAGACTTTTTAAAAAATGTGAGGATTAACTATTGTTTAACGTCAGCAAAAAGTGAACTTTTATAGGTTGATTTTTAAGTGAGAAAAAAGATTATAATTTTAACCTTAAAAATCATTACAATGAACAGAGAACACAATGCAAAATCATTAATCAAAACATTAAACGACAGAAAAAAAACAATATCAAAAATTTAGCTTAAATTAGCATTAAACCCTCTCTTAAATTTTAAACCAAAAAGTTCAAATTTATCTGAAGACTTAGAAATACAAGACCTTGACATTATGCGTTCTCACATGCTTAATCCCGCCTCTCATTATGATGTTTACACAATTCTTTTTCAAACTGAACTTATTAAAGGTATTAAAACTCTAGAAGAGCTTTCGATACTCACTAACATTATATTATAAAAATTTAATTAATAATTAAATGAAACAAATAGATAGCTCTATAGATTTGAGTGACGAAATATTGAATTATTTAATCCAAAAGCGGTCGTCTAATTCTAATCTTAAATTTTGGTTACGTCAGCAAAACACTAGCAACCGATTAGATGATGGCTATTGGTTTCAGGGTACTGACAAATATATAGCTGTAGGTTTTGTAAATAGAACTGCTGGCAATCACTCTACAAGAAGTATTTCATTTATTGTAGAGTTTGATGGGGATGGAAAAACCAAATGTAGACTCGAAATTATATTCAAAAAAGAAAAAAACGAACAAATAATAGCATGTTATAATAGCATTGTAAATACAATTGGGGGTTTTGAAAAAGTAAACGACAAGCATTTCTTTAAAAAATATAATTCAAAAGAACCAATAGAGAGTTTAGATGAGTTCCTAACAACTCAAAAACCTAAAATTGACAATATTATCCAGAAGTTGAACCTAAAGGATAAATTTGAAATTCCCGATGAAAAATTTGAAAAAATATTAAGCAATACTCTAAAAAAGAAAAGTGAAGCTAAAATTTCAAATCCTTTTAAAATTATAGTTGCCAACATCACTTGGAATAGTAAAGATTGGAAAGAAGTTAGTGAAGATATGAGTGGTCATGCTTGGGTTGGTGGTGACAACATACCACATGAAAGCTGGAATTTTGATTTTGAAAATCCAAGAAATGAAGGAGACAAATTACTTGGCTTTGTCAAGTTCACAAATGCACCTAAAGTATCAGGTAACAACAACCTTTTTATATTTTACTCTCAAGGGAAAATAGTTGGTTTTTATGGTAAAACAGAAGTTCTTAAAGACTGGGTGGATATTAATGAAAGAGAATCATATAACCTCATTGCTGATAAAAACTTAAGTGTAGTATTGCCAAACAAAATAGACAACATAAAAGACAAAGGGTATTTAGAAGGCTTGAGTCGTGTAGGTCAAGTAGGGTTTAGCTATCTCAAAAAACCTGAAACTGTATTAAATATTTTAGATGAAGCTATTGACTTAAACCCTAATATAAGCAATAAGCTACAAAACATTAAAGCATGGATTACAGAACAAAATTCCTCAACAGAAAGAGAAACCGCAATAACAATAGGCATGGATAAAAAAATAGATTTAAATCAAATATTTTTTGGGCCTCCTGGGACAGGAAAAACATATCATACCATTAATGAAGCAATAAAAATAGTTGACCCAAAATTTTATCAGGCAAATAAAGATAATAGGGATAAACTAAAGGACCGTTTTAAATTATTGTTACTTAATAATGATAATGAAGATATAGGTCAGATAGGATTTACCACTTTTCATCAATCATTTAGCTACGAAGATTTTATTGAAGGTATTAAACCTGTAGAACCATCGGATGGAGACACTTATTTAAAGTATGAAGTACAAGAAGGTGTTTTTAAAAAAATATGTCGATTGGCTAATGATAGTTTAAATGCTGTCTCTATAGATTCAGATTCACTTATTTCTTTATCTCCAGAGGAATATGAAAAAGCTCACTTTTATAAAATGTCATTGGGAAATACACTAATTGAAGATGACAATGAAATATTTGATTATTGCGTAGATAATAATTGTATTACACTGGGGTTTGGAAATGGTCTGAATTTTACTGGAAAGGACGAAAAGGAATTGAGAACTTTTGGACAAGAAAACAATCTGGAACCATTTCCTATACAAGCAATGAATTTATTTAGTAATTATTTAAAAATTGGTAATTACGTAGTGATATCTAATGGTAACCACTATATAAGAGCTATTGGTAAAGTAGTTGGGAACTATGAATTTAGGGAAGAATCACCTTTTACCAATAATTTAGATTATAAACACTTTAGACAAGTAGAATGGGTTTTTACTAATAAAAAGATTTCAGCTAAAGAGATTTATAATAAAAATCTATCCCAACAGACCATTTATAAACTTGAAAAAAAGGAAATTAAACAAGATTTTTTTGTTAAAGAAAAGAAAGTTGATACACTAAAGTTACCCAAAAACCCTAAAAACTTTGTTTTAATTGTTGACGAAATAAATCGAGGTAACGTGTCTTCTATATTTGGGGAGCTAATAACGTTAATAGAAAAAGATAAAAGAGCTAATAGTGATGAAGAACTAAGCGTGACATTACCTTACTCTAAAACTGAATTTAAGGTACCTAATAACGTTTTCATTATTGGAACTATGAATACAGCTGACAGAAGTATAGAAGCATTAGATACAGCCCTTAGAAGACGTTTTTCATTTAGAGAAATGCCTCCAAAACCCAATTTAATTTTAACGGAAGGGAAATTAAAAAGCACTAAAGGTATGATTGAGGATATCAATGTTGTTAAAATTTTAGAAACCATCAATAATAGAATAGAAAAACTTATTGATAAAGACCACAAAATTGGTCATTCATATTTTTTAAATATTGCAACAGAAGACGAATTAAAAAATACTTTTAATGACAAAGTCATACCGCTTTTGGAGGAATACTTCTTCGGTGACTTTGGCAAAATAAGCTTAATTTTAGGAAGTAGCTTTATAACAAAAGGGACTAAAGCTGGGATGACTTTTGCTAAATCAAATGAGTATGACCCTTCAATTGCTAATGATTTACTAGAGCGTTCTGTTTATGAAGTAACTAGTACAGATGATTGGAATTTTAAAGCTATTTACGAATAATTAATATGTCTAGAGTTATTCAAGTCTTTGAGTTCGAAAAGTTAACCCTTCACAAGGATTGGAGAGGACGCTATTTAGAAGAAAGAGAACTTGATAAACTCTATGAATTTAATGACAAAAACGACAATGTTTATTTTACTGGCATTAGAGATGGTGTTAAGTTTAAAAACTTTGTTGGTGTTATTCAGATTGGTGGGTTAACTATTGAAATTCTCCCAAAAACAGATAGGAATATTGCAGAGGATTCGGATTTTAGTGCATGGTATGGTGCTTTACTCAATATGCTCAAAATCTGTAAGCATATTAATGTAAATTCAGTATCTGAAACTAATCTTAAAAGAAAACATAATTCCCTTTTAGACCTTTATTTTGAAATGTATTTAGACGAAGTTCAAAGTTTGTTAAGAACAGGATTAGTTAAACAATATAGAAGAGACTCTTCAAATGTACTTGCTTTAAAAGGGCGATTAGATTTTAATAAAAATATTCAGCAAAACCTTATTCATCAGGAGAGATTTTATACCGAGCACCAAATCTATGACTATGAGAACTTGGTGAATCAAATTCTATTAAAGGGATTAACCATTTTAAGTACATTAACTTATAACTCTCAACTAAAAGATAGAATAGCAAGGTTAAGAGTAAACTTTCCAGAAATAAAAGAAATCTCAATTCAGAAGTATCATTTTGATAAAGTAAAAGAAAATAGAAAGACTATTGGATACACTCGAGCATTGCAAATCGCTAAAATGATTATTCTCAACTATTCACCAGATATTCGGTCTGGTCAAGAAAATATGTTAACGCTATTGTTTGACATGAATAAACTTTGGGAAGAGTATGTTTACAGGATGTTATTGAGAGCTAAAGAAGATAATCTTACAGTAAGCTTTCAAAATAAACAAGTTTTCTGGGAAGGACGAACTATTAGACCTGATTTAGTTCTGATTAGAAATAAAGATGAGAAAAATGAAGAAACTTTTATTATTGATACAAAATGGAAAGTATTAGACGCAAGTAATCCAAAACCAAGTGACAATGATTTAAAGCAGATGTATGCCTATAATTTATATTGGGATGCTAAACGAAGTATGCTCTTATATCCAAATTCAAAATTAATTAATGAGAAATTTGGTAATTACTGGAAGGGTAGAGAAAATCCAGATAATAACCAATGTAAGGTTGGGTTTATAAATGTTTTGGATGAAGATGATTATTTAAACTTAACAATAGGTGGAGAAATTTTAGAAAAAATAATCATGTAAAACTTAAATTTTAAAATTGAATGGAATTAAGTCATTTATCAGCAATTATAGAAGGTGAAATCCCCTTATTTCTAATTGGGTTGGAGCCTGAAAATAGTACAGAAAATATTACAAACAATCGGTTAGAAAATATTATTATAAAAGAAATATTAAAAAATGATATTTATAATGTGTTTCGGGGGACTGACTTTTCAAGACTTACCTACGTTATAAATCATGGTGTCGAAGGAGAAAATCCTACTGATGCATTCTGGGCAATTCCTTTTTCTATTGACAAAGCTTTAGAATATGGAGGCTATCCAAAAATGTTACTTTGCTATGATTTTGAGCAATGCCAACGCTCATATGAAAGAATTAAAAATACAGATGAAAATGCTGTACAAATTTCTAAATTAAAAAATACTTATAAGTCATTTTTATATTCTAAAGACAATAAAGAGATTTGGTTTTCTATGTTTGGTGATAATGATGAAAGGAATTACAATAGGATTGGAACACCTTATGAAATGAGTTATGGTTATTATATACCAAAGAATCAAAAAAAAGCTCTAAAATATATTGTTGCTATTGCTTCTGGGAAAGATTGGATAAATCAATTAATGTTGGAGTTTTCTAAATATGATGTCAAGATTCAATCTCAAATATAGTGAACATGGAAAAACCAATCCTTTCTAAATCAACATTTATTAGGGGCTTACAATGTGAAAAGTCATTGTATCTCTATAAGCATCATTATGATTTAAAGGTTGAGGCATCTACTCAAATTCAAGCTATATTTAATCAAGGAAATAATGTTGGCATTTTAGCTCATGATTTATTTCCAAATGGTGTGGACGCATCACCTTCTAGTTATTTTAAAATTCAAGAATCAGTTTTAAAAACAAAAAAATTTATTGAAAATGGAGAGTCAATTATCTTTGAAGCCACATTTCAATTTAATGGAGTATTGGCTGCACTTGACATTCTAGTTAAGGAAAATGATAGTTGGAAAGCTTATGAAGTAAAAAGTTCTACCAGTATTTCAGATGTTTATATAAATGATGCAGCAATTCAGTATTATACAATAGTTAATTCAGGAATTGCACTTAAGGATATCTCTATCGTTCATATTAATAATCAATACGTTAAAGATGGTGGTATTGATATTCAGAAACTATTCACTATAGAATCAGTTTTTGATAAAGTTCAAAATGTCTTACCAAAAACACCAAATCAAATAGAGCGATTTAAGCAAGTAATAAAACAACATGAAGCACCTAATATTGGTATTGGACCACATTGCTCTGAACCATATGATTGTGACTTTAAAGGGTACTGTTGGAATCTTATTCCAGACTATTCTATATTCAATATTTCTAGATTAAATATAAATAAGAAATTTGAACTTTATAATCAGGGTGCTGTTTCATTTGAAGAAATTGATTTACAAGTCACATCATTAAATCCTAACCAATTAATACAAGTAACGAGTGAATTAGATAATACAACTTATATAGATAAGTCAAAGATTAAGAGTTTTTTAGAAGAATTGGTTTATCCGCTACACTTTTTAGACTTTGAAACAATGGCAACAGCTATTCCTATTTATGATAATAGCAGACCATATCAGCAATTGGTTTTTCAATATTCGCTTCACGTTCAAAATGAGATTGGAGACATAGACCATAAAGAATACTTAGCAGAAGCTAATCCTAATATAGACCCAAGAGAATCTTTTGTTAAGCAGTTAATTGAGGATTGTAAAAATTCTGGTGATATACTGGTCTATAACATTGGATTTGAGAGAGGAAAATTAAATGACCTCATCTTAGTATATCCACAATATTCAAATGAAATTGAAAGCATTATATCTAGGTTGAAAGACTTAATGATTCCATTTCGAAAGAAGTGGTATTATACACCAGAAATGAAAGGCAGTTACTCTATCAAAGCTGTTTTACCAGCTTTAGTGCCAGAATTGTCTTATAATGATTTGGAGATTAAAGAAGGTGGTACGGCAAGTACTGTTTTTACACAAATGGTCACTGGAGAATTTTCGGGGGACATGGAAAAAACCAGAACAGACCTTTTAGAATATTGTAAATTGGACACTCATGCTATGGTAAAGATTCTTGAAAAGCTTTATGAAATACCAGAGTCTTGAATGTTAATTTACCTCTTATCTTAAAAGATTTGAGATTTGCCTTTCTGTTTTAATTTACTGCCTAATCACATTCATAGCCAGAATTCTTTGACTTTTATTAGTTGGTTTTATTCTATTAACTTATTAGTTTCATCAAAAGGAATTTCCGCATCTTTAGTATAAAAGATTCTATCTTTGAAATTCGCATCTAAAACTTCTAATTCTTCCCCAATTGTTGTTGTAATAAACATCCTAATTACCTTGTATTCTACTGTTTCTCCATCATAACTTTCATGTGTTGTTAAAGTCAATCTTAACCCTGAGTGAATATGTAAAAGATTAAACTCATTCATACGATAAACTTCATCGGTCTCTCTGCGTTCAGAATTCATGTATTCTGAAGTGATATAACGCTCAAAATTTCTTTTGTTATAAAACATAACATAACAGGGTTGCGAACCCATTAAGTGCTTTAGTCCAATTGTCGATAAAATTTTGTCTTTATTATTTATGTCAGGGGTCATTAGTAATAAGTAATGGCATTGGGTATGATTGATTTAAATATAAACTATGTTACTGCTATTTAAAATGGATTCTCCGTTAAGCCTATATGCCACAAGCTTTCCTTCTTTTGCAAGGCTATAATCTAAGCAACATACATTGTCTTTGTATAATGATGGTTGACCTTTTAGCCAATAATGTCCGAAAAATACCTTTTTGTCACCACCACGATAAAAGTCAAGGGTTTTTAATTCTGATAATTCAATGGGTTGTTCTGGTAAATTTTCAAGTGGTATAATACTTATTGACTTACAGGTCATTTTTGAAGGGTCTTCCCACCATTTTATTCGTATTTCACTTCTTCTTGTTCCGTCTTTGTCAGTAAAAAAAAGTCCTTCTGGCATGTTCATTTCTTTACCTTTAAGGTCTGTTCAATTGCTTCATATAGTTTTGTTCCTCTATTAACCGATTTATAAATGAGTTCATCGTTCAATCTGTCGTTAACCAGTGTCCTTTTTAGATATTCAATGGTATTGTTATCCCAACAGGCGTGAACAGCTCTAAATGTGTCAGTCTCGAAATAAAGAGGTAATATTTTGAACCAATCCAGATATTATTCATATTCTTCTTGTCTATTCTGAAATTGCTTCTGTGTTTCGTAATGCTGAATGATATTTTTAATTAAATGTTTTCTAAGGTGACCACTCTCAGTTTCTTGGAAATGAAAACATAGCGCATTGTATTCGTGATTGCCCATTAAGGCAATTGCATTTCCACAATCAACCATCGACTTGACTATTTGAAGTGTTTCCCTAATTTTTGGACCTCGGTCAATATAGTCACCAACAAATAATACTTTCCTGTTGGTATGCGAATAAACTCCGTCTCTTTTTTTGTAATCTAACTTAAGAAGTAATTCTTCTAGTTTGTCTGCCTGGCCGTGGATGTCTCCAATAAGGTCTATCATAAATTAAAAGATGTTTTTACTATATAAGCTTTCCTTGCCAAAAGGCAATCAAATGATAGCAATTTGGGCATTCTAAATCACCAATTACATGAACTTCACTAAACTCACCATTCTCCAATTCTTCCCCTTTACCTTTCCATCCACATTTTATACAGGTGAAGTCTTGCGTTTTATATGTATCATAATCTACTTGCATGATTTTTTAATTTATTAAAATAATGATTTTATTTATATTGGCTAACCTTGAAAAAATAAATCTTATCATTGTTTAGTAAGTAGTTGTTTAAAGTTAGTTGTTTTATTAATTGAAAATAATAATATAAAAAATTTGTTTACATTTACTTAATCAAGTTCATTAAAATCATATAGTTGAGTTACCCTATGAGTTACCCTAAAAAAGGTAATGACTGTTAGGCCACTGTTTATGGGGCATACAATATAAGGTGTTGGAGCCTCTTTCTCCGCAATAAAAGCTCGTAACAGTAATGTTTACGAGCTTTTTTATTTTTAGTTGACAATTCAAAAATCTTGATTTACACTATTTTCATAAATTCAAACTTATCCCTTTTTTAATTAAGAATAGATTACTATTCATAAAACCCGCTTAATAATTTATAAGCAGATTTTTCGGTATTCTCTTGTATATTCTGTAAATCATATACAAATAAATATCTCCTATTTGATTCTTGCGTAAAAATTGAAAAATTTAAATCAGTAAAAAAACTTAAAAAAGAATGAAGTCCCATTCTAACTATATAGTCATTAATTATAATATAGTATTACCCGAATTATTATGTTTAACTTATAATATCAAGTATTTATCTACAATTTGAGTTTTTAAAATAGAAGAAAAAGAGTAAAACCCCAAAAAACAAAAATGAATAACATTCTTTATTTATATTGTATTTTCTCTTTTAAAATTTAAATAATTTTAGTTATAAATTTCCGTCCATTTAGGAGGAGTAACGCCATGTAAATGCTTCACAAAAAAGTCTTTGCGTTTACGTGCCCCGAAAGAACCTCCGGCAGAATGTCCCATTCCAGGAATCGTAACTAACTCAAAATCTTTATTTGCTTTTATTAAGGCATTAACAAACTGCATCGTGGATGCTGGATCCACATTATCGTCTATTTCTCCTAATATCAACATTAAGTTTCCTTTTAATTGGTGTGCATTAACGACATTTGAACAGGCTTCATAGTGTGGCCCGATAGGGTACCCCATAAACTGCTCATTCCACCATATTTTATCCATTCTATTATCATGACACCCACAAGAAGATACGGCAACATCATAAAAATCAGAATTAAATACTAAAGCTGCTCCCGCATTTTGTCCACCAGCAGAGGTACCATGTATACCTACCTTATCTACATTCATATAGGGATATTTCTTAGCTGCTGCTTTCATCCATAATTTTCTATCAGGAAAACCACCATCTCTCAGGTTTTTCCAACATACATCATGAAATGCTTTCGATCTGTTAGAAGTACCCATGCCATCTATTTGAACAACAATAAAACCAAGCTCCGCCAAGGAAGACATTGACCAGTAATAAGCATGAAAATCTTTAGGAACAAATGAATCGTGAGGACCAGCATAAATGTATTCGATAATAGGATAACTTCTGTTGGGGTCGAAAGTGGTTGGTCTAATAATTATGCCCCAGATATCAGTAGTTCCATCTCTACCTTTAGCTTTAAATACTTCGGGAGCCTTCCATCCCTGTTTTAGTAATTCTTTATAATCTCCCTTTTGAATTTCTAAGAGAGTGTTTTGTTTTTTAGCTGATTTTAATAAAGATATAGCTGGCATGTCAACTCTTGAATACTGATCAACATAATATTTATAATCCTTAGAAAAGGTTACTTTATGATTACCATTTTCGGAAGTAAACCGTGTTAAATGCTTTCCTTCAAAATCTATCTTACAGTAATGAATGAAATAAGGATCTTGATTTTTATCTAAACCACTTGCTGTAAAATAAATTTCTTTGTTTTCTTCATCTACATGAATTACTTTTCGAACTACCCATTTGCCTTTTGTAACTTGTTTTTTTAAAGTTCCATCGCCATTATATAGATAAATGTGATTCCAGCCATCGCGCTCTGAAGTCCAAATAATGGAACTACCATCTGCTACATCATAACGATATTTTTTACTGCTGTAATCAATGAACGTATCACTCATTTCATTGACTAGAACTTTAACGGTACCATTGGAGGCATCAACTTCTATGATTTTATAGGCTTGATGACCTCTTTGGTTATATTCGAAAGTAAAAGCTCGACTATCTTCTCTCCAGTGTATATCTGAGATACTAAACTGGCTATTAAATTCTTCGGTTGGAATTTTGATGTGTTTTTTTGAGTCTACTATAAATAGTTGCGGACTCTTAAATGGCAATTCATCACCTGGTTTTAAGTAATCTCTGGATTGCAATTTAGGTTGTAACTGATTTTCAGGACTGGATTCTACAAAATATAAGGTATGCTCTACACCGGGCTTTACTTTATAAGCCATTATTTTTTTTCCATCGGGAGACCATTTTATATAAGAAGAATAATAATTGCCTAAAGCACCATCATAGCTTAATTGAAATTCTTCATTATTTTTGATGTTTCTTATGTAAAGGTTAGAGTTTTTAATAAAAGCCAATCTGGTTTTATCTGGAGATAATACTGGTTTATTATTGGTTTCATCAAAACGATTTCCCCAATATCCACGATTCTCATTATTTTTAATGGAATCAATAACGTTTAGATTATATTCATTAAGATTACAGCTTAATACAAGATTTTCAAATTTAAATTTCAGACTATTTTCATTAGCTGAATAATGTAAATCATCAATTTTTAAATTCTCGGCACTAACATGCTTTTGTAATGTTTTATTAATCGCATGAGCCATTCTTTTGTGATCAAACAACAAACGCTGGTTTAGGCTCTTGGTATTAACTAGATAGTACGCTTTACCTTGTTTAGAATTATTAATATACCAGAAATTATTATTTGGCATCCAGTGAAATTCCTCTGGTGTATTGAATACTTTGTTTTTAAAAAGCGAGTCTATTGCTATAGCTTTTTTATATTCTTCTAATGTTCCTTGGCTATAAATTGAAAGACAGCAAAGAAATGCAATAGCTGTGTTTGATATTGTATACTTTAAGTTCATAAAATGAAATACGCATAAAATTATATATTACCTAATAACGTGTCTTACGTCATGTTATCTTAATTTGATATTATGTTATCCTTGACTATGCTAAAATGATTAAAAAATGAAATTTGAATAAAAAAAGTAATCAATTCCAATGAAGAATTGAATAAATAACTCCATGGTATTACAAAAAAGCAATAAGATTTATCCTAATTTTTGCTATGATTAAAGATACTTAAATCTAGGGTTTCAAAACTAAAAACATATTTCAGCCAAAACTAAATTCGACCTAAATACAAATCATGTAAACCTTTTACGCAAACCGGAAAAACAATTTTGATTCTTATAGTCTATAACTTAATTCATCTGATAAAAATTAAATTTAAAATCACCTTAAAAAATAATCAATAGCCAAATGGATTTTCTATTGAGTGTGCTGGCTCAGTAAACCATTTCGGACCATTATCTGTCATGTATATATGATCTTCCAAACGGATTCCGAATTTATCAGGCACACAAATCATAGGTTCGTTACTAAAACTCATGCCCTTAACTAATTCTGTATTATTACCTTCTAGAATATAAGGGTATTCATGAATATCTAATCCAATACCATGACCTGTTCTGTGTGGCGTTCCAGGAAGTTTATAATCTGGTCCTAATCCATTTTTAATTAAAACCTCTCTTACTGCTCTATCAAGCATCTGGCAAGAAGTACCATTTTGAGCAGTCTTAAATACCTCTATTTGCGCTTCCTTTTCTACATTCCATATTTTTTCCTGATAGGTATCAGGTTTTCCAAATACATAGGTTCTAGTTATGTCAGAAAGATAATGATGTAACATACATCCAGTATCTACCAATACAACATCATTAGCTTCTAATGGCTTTGGATTTTTCACTCCATGAGGAAAGGAGGTGTCTTTACCGAACAATACAATACAAAAATAAGACCCCGAAACAATTCCGTGTCTTTTATGAGCTTCGTTTATAAAGTCTTCAACTTCCTTTGCAGTTATTCCCACGTGTAATATTCTTGCAGCTGCTTTATGAACCTCTAAAGTTATATCCATAGCCTTTTGAATAATAGCTATCTCGGCTTCAGATTTACACATTCTACAAGGAGAAATTACGCTGTTAGCATTTATAAATTGAAAGGCCTCCGAAACACTTAAAATACCGTCTGTAATAAAAAACGGTGTTGTTTCATCCATGAAAATATGCCCCTTTACAACACTTTTAGATTGCAGTACCTGAACAAATAATTCAAAAGGACTTTCATGCTCTTCCCAACAATTAACCTCCCCTTCAATTATCATAAAATCTAATAAGGTACCTTTCTCGAATGTAGGAGCGATATACTCTATAGTACCATCAGAAAATAAAATAGCTCCAACCATACGTTCGCTTGGACCCCATTTTGTTCCCGTAAAATAATATAGATTAGTTCCCCCGTGAAGATACATGGCGGGAACTTCCTGAGCTTTCATTAGCTCAGTAACCTTTTTTATGCGTGATTCAAATTCACTTTTTTTTATAGCTACGGCTTCGTGAGCCGTGGGTACAATTTTATCTAATTCTTCTTGTATTGATGATCCTCCTATTCCGTATAAATTCATTTATATTTTTTTATTAAAAGCATCTGTCTGGACTAAATGGTTCCAAGTTTAGAGATACTTCTTTATTTAGTATAATTTCTGAAATTAACTTTCCGGTTGCTGGGCCTAAACTCCAGCCCATCATAGCATGTCCAGTTCCTATGGTTAAATTATCACATTTTGATGATTTACCAATATACGGCAAACCGTCTGGACTACATGGTCTTAATCCGCATTGAGCAGCTTCTTTTTCCTCCGAAGTAATGGTAATATCTGAATAATAACGTTGTACTGCATTTGAAATAGCGTTGACGCGTTTTGGATTGATATCATGATTAATTCCTGCAATCTCCATAGTTCCTGCAAATCGTGTAAAACCATCCATAGGGGTAATTGCAACCTTTGCTTCACAAAGAATCGACGGTATAGTGATTCCTGTTGAACGTTCAACATCTATGCGGTACCCTTTACCTGCCTGAAGTGGAATTTTAATTCCTAATTTTTGAGATAAAATAGGACTCCAACTCCCAGCCGCAAGTACAACCTCATCTGCTGTAAATATTGAATTTTCAGTAATAACTTTAGTTATTTTATTATTACTTAATTCGATATCCTTTACCTGTTCATTCTTAGCAAATTTAACACCTTTCGAATTCAAATAACCAATCATGTCTACCATGAAATTATTCGGGGTCATATGCGCATCGCAATCGTAATAAACAGCTCCCTTTATATCCATAGCAGCATCAGGTTGCATTGCTTCTACCTCCTGTTTAGTTAAATTCTTAACCCCTAAACCTTCCTGAATACCGCGCTTACCAATGTGCCATTCTTCTTCCCCAACCTCATCTGTCTTATAACACATCAAAAGTCCCTTGCGTTCATAGTGAAATTCGAAATCAGTTGAAGTTCTTAAATCTTCATATAAATCACGACTATATAAATTTATATCCTTAATTACAGAAATTGATTTTTCTACTTTCGATTGCGTTGCCGATTTCTTAAAAGCTAAAGCCCATTTAAAAAAATCTAAATCTAAACGTGGTTTTACATAAAGCGGACTCGAAGCATTAAACATCCATTTAATACCTTTTGTAATCATACCCGGTGCTGCTAACGACACAAAATGACTTGGAGTAATATAACCTGCGTTTACATGTGAAGCCCCGCCATCCATATTAGATTGATCGATAATAGTTACATCACAACCTTCTTTTTTTAGATAGTAAGCCGAACACAGACCAATAATACCCCCTCCTATTACTACAACACTTTTACCCATAAATTCATAGTGTTATCTCAATTACATGAGAAACGATTAAAATTAAATTCCATTATATCACCTGAAAACCAAAAGCATACGGATCGTCTTCACTATCGATGGTAATGGTGTTATGACCATAAATTTTAGCCCAACCTTGTATACTTGGAATTATAGCTGTTTTCCCATCTAATTTTGTTACTTCTTCAACACGACCTATAAATTTACTACCTATAAAACTTTCGTGTACAAAAGGTTCTCCTTGCTTTAGTTTTCCTTTCGTATAAAGTTGTGCCAAACGCGCAGAAGTACCCGTTCCACAAGGACTTCTATCGATAGCTTTGTCTCCATAAAATACCGCATTTCTTCCAGATGAAGCAGAATCTAATGGATCACCCGTCCATAACATATGACTTACATCTCGAATGGTTTCATTCTCTGGATGTACAAACATATCTGGATATTTTTGATTGATGCGCTCGCGGACAATTTGAGAAAATTGTATAAGTTTAGATGCTGAATAAGCTTGTACCCCTTCAAAATTCTTGTGAGGATCTACAATGGCATAATAATTCCCACCATACGACACATCAAAAGTAATCTCTCCAAGCTCTGGACAATCTATTGTTAATCCTTCGGCTGCCAAGTAACTTTTTACGTTGGTTAATTTTACCCAATCTACCTTTTCACCCGTCTGTTGATATTCAATCTCCACCAAACCAGCAGGGGCTTCCATTCTAATTTTACCTGGCACTTTTGGAGTCACCAAACCTTCTTCTATCGCTACAGTTATAGTACCAATAGTACCATGCCCACACATAGGTAAACAACCAGAGGTTTCTATGAAAAGAATCCCAAAATCGTTTTCAGGCTTTTGGGGTGGATATAGAATACTTCCACTCATCATATCATGACCTCGTGGCTCGAACATTAAGCCTTTGCGTATCCAATCGTATTCTTTTAAAAAATGCTGACGTTTTTCACTCATTGAAGCGCCTTCAAGTACAGGGCCGCCTTCTTTTATTACCCGTACGGGATTACCACAGGTATGTGCATCAATACAAACAAATGTACTTTTACTCATTATTAACACATATTATAATACAAACAACAATAATTCGCCACTAACCTGACGATAATATATTAAAAACCAAAGGAGCATTTACAGGAACATCTACAACCCGTTTACTTAAACGCCCCTTTAAGTTTTATTATTTTAAATATGTAGGCAAAAGTTCTTTTGGAAACGACTGGTAACTTACTGGACGTACCCAACGCTTAATAGAACCAGTACCAACCGCCGTAAAGCGTGAATCTGTTGATGCTGGGTAAGGGCCTCCATGTTGCATAGAAGGACTTACTTCTACTCCCGTTGGCACTCCATTAAAAATAATTCTTCCTACTCTATTTTCTAAAGCATCGATAAGATCATACAGTTCGCTGTATTCTTCTTCTTCAGCAATGATAGTTCCTGTTAACTGACCTTCTAAACCATTTACAATTTGTAACAATTGATTTTCATCAGAACATGTTACCACCAAAGAAAATGGTCCAAATACTTCTTGATGTAATTTTGGATTGGCTAAGAATTCCGTTCCTGAAACAGTAACCACGTGAGATGCTGCATAATTAGCTTCTAATTTACCATCGATAGTTCCAAGTACTTGTACACCTTTTTGTTCAACTATACTCGCACTGTTCTCTACAAAGCTTTTCTTAATGTTAGGCCCTAACATACACTGTGCTTCAATAGCAACAGTTTTCTCTGCTAGTGAATTTAAAAATGCATTAGTTTTATCGCTTTCTACCGTTAATATTAATCCAGGATTGGTACAAAATTGTCCTGTTCCCAAGGTAATAGAACTTGCGTAAGTAGTAGCAATATCTTCTCCTCTATTATTTATAGCTTTAGAAGTTATAATTACCGGATTAATACTTCCCATTTCTGCAAATACAGGAATAGGCTCTTCACGTTGCGATGCTAAATTAAATAATGCACGACCACCAGAAATACTCCCTGTAAAACCAACAGCTTTAACATTTGTATGTTTTACTAAGGCCGTACCTACAGTTCTTCCGCGTCCCATTAAATTTGAAAACACCCCATTAGGCATTCCTGTTTTTTCAGCAGCTTTAATAATAGCTGATGCTACTAATTCGGAAGTTCCTGAGTGCATCGCATGAGCTTTAACAATTACTGGACAACCAGCAGCCAAAGCACTAGCAGTATCTCCTCCTGCCGTTGAAAATGCTAAGGGGAAATTACTCGCTGCAAAAACAACGACCGGGCCTAATGGTTTTAAGGTTTTTCTTAAATCATCCTTTGGTAAAGGCTCTCTATCTGGATTAGCTTCATCGATAACATTTTCTCTCCATTCATCGTTCGACACCAAATCAGCAAAAGTACGTAATTGATAAACGGTTCTCCCGCGTTCACCAATAGCCCGGCCTTCTGGTAAGCCAGATTCTGTAGTATAAGCATCAATCAGTTCTTGGTCTAAAGCCAATATTTCATCGGCAATAGCATTTAAAAAGGCTGCTCTTCTTACACCAGGAATTCTTCGGTATTCTTTAAAAGCCTCCCATGCTAGATTAATTGCTTCATTTACTTCTTCTTCTGTGGCTTCATAAAAAGGCACATCGGTAGGAATATTTAACTTTGGATTAATGCTATGGTGTGTCACACTACCATTAGCTGATAAAGTATTCCCTATATAATTTTTACCTGTAATCATTTATTTTATAAATTTTTATAATCTGTTAATGTTGGTCTAGATTGCATTGCTGTATCAATAACATTTATTACACGAGTTCCTTCTTCTGCTCGTAATGGCAATCTGGGCGCTCTTACATTTTCTGTTACAATACCTCTAGCAACTTCTTCTAATTAATTAAAGTTTCCTTTTCGTCTTGTGTAAGCGTACTGGATTCCTCTAGAGTTCCTCCAAGGATAATTCCATGTACCCCAACTTCAATTTGAGCTTTGATATTATTTCAAACATCACAAGGTCTAATGTATTGTAACTTGTAAACTTAGTCGTTACTGCTGTCATTACACCTTCCTAATTAATCATAGGATATAAACTTTAATAAAGACAAAAATAGACCATGTTTATAAATTTACTGTCGTTATAATTAGCACATAATAATACTATATTACCATTTAAATATGATTTTTGTAAAAAATTTAATAATATTTGCATAAACAACAGTATATGAAGGTACTTCCATTTAAAATTCCGAAACCAGATAATGAAGCATTAGTATATCAGGAAGAACGGTTAAAAGTATTATACGATCAATTACACCAACATAGTGAGATACAAATTAGCTACGTAGAAAAAGGTGCTGGAACGCTTATAGTCGGAGATACAATTAATACTTTTTCTCCAGACGATATTCTTGTATTAGGAGGCTATTTACCACATGTGTTTAGAACAGATACTAAGTTTTCTGATGAAACCGTAGTTTACACATTGTTTTTTGACAGAAACTCTTTTGGAAAACATTTCTTCGATTTGCCTGATATGGAAATTATCAATGATTTCTTTAATGCATCTGAATACGGGATGAAAATATTAACTCCAAAGGATAAACTTATTAAACTCTTTTTAAAATTAAAAGATCAGAATAAAGTTCAACGTATTAGTAGTCTTTTACGAATTATTGACCTTATTACCAAAGCCGAAAAAACACCTTTATCATCATTTGTCTACAAAAAGAAATACACCGACGATGAAGGTAAACGTATGAATGATGTATTTAATTACGCCATGGAAAATTATATGGAACCTATTACCTTAGAAGAAATATCTGAAATAGCCCATATGAGTAGAAATGCTTTTTGTCGCTATTTTAAAAAACGAACTAATAAAACGTTCTTTCAGTTTTTAATAGAAATACGAATAGAAAATGCGTGTAAACTCATCTACTCCAACCCTGACCAATCCATTTCCTCCATTTCTGAACTATGCGGGTTTCAAAACACCGCTAATTTTAATAGAAAATTTAAAGAGATTAAAGGCATAACACCATCACATTACAGGTTACAAAGGTTTTAATAGAGTTAGACACCTCACTTATTATAAAAAATTATAATATAAATACCACCTCCACCAGTTTTTTGAGATAGTTTCAGGGTTTCAAATCTATATTTTACTCTTAAGGAATTACGACTACCTTATTTTTTAATAAAATACTTAAAAAAGGATAATATAATATCTCTTTAGGCTAACTATACTTCATTGAATGAGGTTTTACTTTATACTTTTGCCTAAGACATCAATTGAAAAATGTTTATTTAGGTTAATTTATAGATAATAAGAAATATGATAGAAACAAATAATTCAGATTGGAGGCATAGCGTTATGCCAGCTGTGTTTACATGGTTGAAAGAGTCAAAATCAGGCACCCTTGAAATTGACCTAGATGCAACAAAAAAATACGCCGCAGAGGCTTTAAAAATTCAAGGAAAAGGAGGAAGTAGAATGGGCGGACTTGTCGGCTCTGGTACTCTAGGAGAGAATAGCTACCTAAGCAACGAACAGCGCCTTACTTTACTTAAAGCCCTTTCTGACGTTGCTAAAGAATACAATGTACCGTTGATTAGTGGAGCTGCGGCTGAAACGAAGGAAGAACTTGCCAAAATCGTTGAAGATCTTGCAACGGTTGGAGTGGATACAGTTATGGTCATGCCGCCAAAAACTAAGACGGCTCCATCTGATGATGAAATGTATGATTACTATGAACTTGCTGAAGCAACTGCAAGAAATGTAGGCGTAACAATTATGCCTTATAACAATCCTGATGCTGCTGGTTATCATGCAATATCAACTGATCTTCTTCGAAAAATTTCTGCTCTACCTAACGTAACTGCTCTTAAAATATCGACTATAGATGTTTCAATTATTGAAACTTTGATGTTAGAGAACAAAGATTTAAAAGTTTTAGCAGGCGTTGACACAGTTACTGTACACGCAGGACTTGCTGGAGCAAGTGGTGGTATTACTGGTGTAGGCGTTATCTTCCCAAAAGCAAGCGTTACTATGCAAGAGCATGTTTTAAATGGAGAATGGGCTGAAGCAAACAAAATTTCTCAGGCTTTAAATTCCATATCGTATCTGGATGGTCAGCCGCTACTTATGGAATATCTTAAGCTTGCCATGGGTATTCATCATAATGATATAGCTGGAGGGCTTCGTACCTATGGTATAAAGTTAACTCAACAGCAAATTGATGATGTTCATGCAAGATATACTCTAGCAAAAGAAAGACTTGAAGCTTTAGACTTATTATAGTCTAATACTTTAAAATAGAAAAGCTCCATTTTTATGGGGCTTTTTTTTTGTCAATATTTTGTATCGTAGAAAGAATAAGTTTGAATTATATTTTTATTAAGAATTACTCTTGTTTAAGTGACTGACTAAATCACAAATCCGTACACCCTGTATAATACCCAAGATTATCGTTATGATACGGATTGTTTTCTATGACCTCCTTAGATGTAAAATACCCTAGTAAACAATAATACCTAAACTGAATTAAAAACTTATAGATGAGATAATTTGATTTCTTATGTTGAGGCACTTCATTGACAGGGGTTCTTAATTCTTCAAAAACCTGTTGTTCTCTATCTTCAGATAAATTAAAATATAAACTGAATAACTCATCAAATTCCTCACGCCTTCCATTGAGCGCTTTTTTCCCATAAAGTAACTCAAATTTCGATTTATACTCAGAAGCCCCATTATGAAACATTTTTTTAGATTTAGAATTCACCGTATGTTTCATCATTTTATCAATAAACTGAGCTATGTTATACTGATTTTCAATCGACGAATTCCCTGAAAATAATATAATATGAACTAAATGCTCTGCCAAATACTTTTCACCGGCATTAAAAAATTCTGGTGTCCAATCGGTTCCAGGTGCAGTACATGAATTTAAAATACTTACGAGCGTTGGGCTAGCAAGGGCACCACCAAATGACAAACCAATATTTTTAAGAGCTTCTCTGCGATTCATATTCTAAATGTGATTATTTTTTATCTGATTTACAGCGTGAGCGACCGCTCTTGCCGTTAAAGCCATGTACGTTAAGGAAGGGTTTTGATTCCCTGAAGAGGTCATACAAGCGCCATCTGTTACATACACATTAGGAATCCCGTGTATTTGATTATTCTTATTCAATATCGATGTTTCAGGGTCATGTCCCATTCTTGCCGTGCCCATTTCATGAATAGCGTGCCCTGGAAAGAACCCTTCGTCGTATCCTTTTACATTTGAAAATCCAGCTGCCGTTAACATTTTAATGGCTTCCTGTTTCATGTCCTTACGCATAGCCTTTTCATTCTCTTTAAACTCAGCATCAAAGGTAACCGTGGGTAATCCCCACTGATCTTTTTTATAATAGCTTAAAGTTATTTTGTTTTCATGATAAGGCAAACATTCACCAAATCCAGTTAGGCCTATTTGCCAAGGTCCTGGTTTTAAAAGTTCCTTCATGACATCTTTACCGTAACTTAATTCCTTGATAGCACGTCTCCAATTGGTTCGGCTGGCACTCCCCTGAAATGAATAGCCTCTTAAAAAGTTCGGATGCGGTTCCATATCTTTTAAATTTTGAAATCGAGGAATATGAAAACTCGCAGGACGACTTCCTTTATAGGTCTTATTTTGAAACTTATGGCTTGTCGCTGTTGCTCCTACCCTAAAGTGATGATCCATTAAATTATGACCTAACTCTCCACTATCATTACCTAATCCATTTGGAAACCTTTCCGATCTTGATTGTAACAAAATACTAGTAGTTGCCACTGTGGAAGCACAACAAAATATCAACTTTGCCGAGAATTCGATACGCTCGTTGGTTATGGCATCAATCACCTTCACTCCTGTTGCCTTCTTTTTTGTGTCATCATAAACAATTTCATGAACAATGGCATTGGTCTTTAAAACCATATTTCCAGTTCTTTTAGCGGCAGGCAAAGTAGAAGAATTACTGCTAAAATATGCTCCTAGAGGACAGCCCCGCATACAACGGTTTCGGTAAATACAATTGGCTCGTCCCTCATGATTTTCATTGCCTGTAAGATTTGCAAATCGGCCAATAGTTAAATACCGGTCAGAATAATGCTTTGTGATTTCTTCCCTAAAAGATTCTTCAACGCAGTTTAATTCCATTGGTGGCAAAAATTCTCCATCAGGCAAATGATCTAAACCTAAATTTTCACCCGATACGCCAATATACTTTTCAACCTTAGCATACCAGGGTTCAATATCATTATACCTAATAGGCCAGTCAACACCAATATTTTCCTTTTTATTGGCTTCAAAATCCAGATTACTCATTCTTAATGCCTGTCTTCCCCATGTTAATGATCGTCCGCCTACATGGTATCCACGAATCCAATCGAACCGTTTTGTTTCATTGTAAGGATGTTTTAAATCATTAACAAACCAATGTCTTGTAGCTTCATGAGTAACAAAACCTGTTCTGTTTTGTTTTAGCTGTTTTTTAAGTTCTTCCTGACTTGAAGCTCCTCTAAATTCAAAATCCCAGGCTTCCTTATTAGCGGTTGGATAATCCTTCACGTGCTCTACCATGCGCCCTCGCTCCAGAACCAGTGTTTTTAATCCTTGTTCACATAATTCCTTTGCAGCCCATCCGCCAGACACACCAGTCCCAATAACTATGGCATCATATATTGTATTTGTATCGAATTTAGAAAACATATAAGATTTAAGGTTTAAAAACAAAAATCGCTAATTATAATTGAAGATAGGATTATTATTTTTTCATTTTGGTAGGATAAATTAGTCAGTTGTATTAATAAAACAAAAAACCTGAACGTTTTGTTCAGGTTTTTATAATTGAAAACATACGTTTCTATTTATTTTATTTCAACCAATTCTAGATCGAACACTAAATCATGCCCTGCTAAAGGATGATTTGCATCAATAACAATATGCTCCTCATGAACTTCAGCTACACGAAATTGCATCTCTGTTCCATCAGGATTTTTTGAAGCTAATCCCATACCTACTTCTGGAGTAATTTCTGGTGGTAACTGATCTTTTTTCACTTCATGAAATAAATCTGTTCTAACATCACCATAAGCTTCTGCTACAGGTATATTAATAGTTTTTTTCTCATTCACCTCCATGTTGATGATACCTTTTTCAAAACCAGGAATAAGCATTCCTTGCCCTAAAGTAACTTCTAATGGCTCTCTTTCTAAAGAACTATCGAAAACCTGACCATTAGCTAATTTACCTGTGTAATGAACTTTTACAGTATCATTCTCTTTTACTTGACTCATAATTTTTTAAATTTTCTAATAAATTGTTTTACAAAGCTATCATTTTAAAAAAGTCTGACCAGATATTATTCAATAAATTATGTCCATTAAGATAATATTAACGCACTAATTCACAATTTATTGATTTCAAAAAATAACTTTAAAGAAAGTATTACCCACCAAATCCCATTTCCATAAAACAAAAAAGAGCCATGATAATCATGACTCTTTTCAAAAATTAATCCAATAAAATACTAAAACCAGTTTTTAGTAATAGTGCTTTCAATAGTTGGTTGACTATTATGAATATATTCATTTTTAGAAGCATCATAGGTATATTCTTGTCCCCACTTTTCAGCATTCTTAGCTACTTCCTTAATAGCATCACAAACAAACACCACTTCTTTATTTGTCATAGTTGGATGCACCGACATACGAATCCATCCTGGACGCTCAATCATACAACCTTCTAATATCTTCTTTTCAATCGATTTTGAAGTTGATTGGTCCACATTCAATAAATAATGGCCATAAGTACCAGCACAAGAACAACCTCCACGTGTTTGCACCCCGAATCGATCATTTAGTAATTTTACGATGAGGTTATAATGTACATTTTCAATGTAGAAAGAAATAACACCCAAACGATCTTTATTTTCTGGTGCTAATAATTTCAAATTATTAATTTTTGACAAACGCTTAAAGATGATCGTATTCAACTCATGCTCTCTATCTAGAATATTTTTAACTCCCATTTCTTCTTTTAGCTGAATTGAAAGGGCAATTCTAATCGCTTGTAAAAATCCTGGTGTACCACCATCTTCACGAGTTTCAATATCATCAATATAATCATGATCTCCCCATGGATTTGTATATGATACTGTTCCTCCTCCCGGATTATCTGGCACTAAATTTTTATATAATTTTTTGTTGAATATTAAAACCCCCGACGTTCCAGGTCCTCCTAAAAACTTATGCGGAGAAAAGGTAATCGCATCTAAATAAGCTTCCTCGTCTGCCGGGTGCATATCTATAGACACATAAGGTGCAGAACATGCAAAATCAACAAAACATAAACCGTTGTTCTGGTGCATGATTTTCGCTACCTGATGGTAATTTGTTCGAATACCTGTTACGTTAGAACACCCTGTAATAGCCGCAATCTTAATCGGCACATTTGCATATTCCTGAACCAAATTCTCGAGACTATTTAAGCATGGTAACCCTTCATCATTCGATGGAATTACAACTACCTTTGCTATGGTTTCCAACCAAGAGGTTTGGTTAGAATGATGCTCCATGTGAGACACGAAAATAATGGGGCGCTTTTCCTCAGGAACATCTGTATGATCTTTTAAATTCTCATTCAATTTAAGACCCAAAATACGTTGAAACTTGTTGATAGCTCCTGTCATACCCGTTCCAACAGTAATTAATACATCATCACTAGAAGCATTAACATGTTTCTTAATAATCGCTCTGGCATCATGGTAAGCATGCGTCATGACACTACCGGTAATAGAAGTTTCTGTATGCGTATTAGCCACATACGGACCAATCTCATTCATTAATTTTTCTTCTATCGGGCGATATAAACGTCCACTGGCTGTCCAATCTGCATAGATAATTTTCTTCTTACCGTAAGGCGATTCAAACTCTGTATCAACACCAACAACATTAGCTCTAAACGGCGCGAAATAATTTTCTAACTTCGTTGCCTTTTCGTCTGAACTGAATGTATTTTTTATAAAATCTTTTATAATACTCATACTTTGAAATCTTTAAAAAGAATCACTTTGATTTAAACAACCAAAGTGATTCGGGGAAAACAAAAATAACTTTAGAATCAGGTTATTTACTTATTAAACTTTTCTACGCCTGTTTTTAACCAATTGTAATATATTTTCACATCTGGCGTATATGCTACCGGATCTATTAAGTTTTCTTCATTATGATCCATTAACACGTAAAACGGTTGCGAATTTGCTTTATACTTAATAGTTTGTAATTCACTCCATTTCTGACCGATGTATTTTAATTTCTTACCCGGACGTAACTTAGAATCTACAACTTCGTGATCTTGTAACGGACGTTTATCATCAACATATAATGAGATTAAAACCACATCATTTTTAAGAATTTCTAAAACCTCTGGTTTTGGCCAAACGTTCTGCTCCATTTTACGACAGTTAACACATGCCCATCCTGTAAAATCAATCATTACTGGTTTGCCTACTTCTTTAGCATAAGCTAAACCTTTATCGTAATCGTTGAAGGCTAGTATATCATGTGGAGCTAATAAATGCGCCCCTTCTGGCAGACTTCCATGATCGCTAGAAGCAGTTGCACCTCCCCCTACTTTGGTAAACCCAACTCCATAAGGTGATTCGCTATAATCTTGTGGTGGAGGGAATGCACTAATTAAATTTAATGGTGCTCCCCAAAGTCCCGGAATCATATAAATTGTGAATGTTAATACTATTAATCCTAAACTTAATCTACCTACCGAAATATGTGATAATGGCGAATCGTGTGGTAATTGAATTTTTCCAAAAAGGTATAATGCCAAGGTTCCAAAAATAGCAATCCAAATGGCAATGAATACTTCACGCTCTAATAAATGCGTTTGTGATACTAAATCGGCTTGTGATAAGAATTTAAAAGCTAATGCTAATTCTAAAAATCCTAATACCACTTTTACTGTATTTAACCAACCACCAGATTTTGGTAATGAATTTAACCAACCTGGGAACGCCGCAAATAAGGCAAAAGGTAATGCAATAGCCATAGAGAATCCTAACATTCCAATAATAGGAGCTAAACCACCTTTTGAAGCTGCTTCAACTAATAAAGTTCCAACAATTGGTCCCGTACAAGAGAATGACACAATTGCTAAAGCCAATGCCATAAAAAAGATTCCTATTAAACCACCTCTATCGGCTTGAGAATCTACTTTGTTAGCCCATGAATTAGGTAACATGATTTCGAATGCTCCTAAGAAAGAGGCTGCGAAGACAACAAGTAGAATAAAGAAAATAATGTTAAACCAAACGTTAGTTGCTAATGCATTTAAAGCATCGGCTCCAAAAATAGCTGTTACCGCAGTTCCTAATAATAGGTAAATAACAATAATACAGATACCATAAATAATGGCATTTTTAATACCTACTGCTTTATTTTTACTTTGTTTAGTAAAGAAACTTACGGTCATTGGTATCATTGGGAATACACAAGGTGTAAGCAAGGCAGCAAATCCTGAAAGGAATGCTATAAAGAAAATAGACCAAAGTCCTTTTTTAGATGCTTTCTCTTCACTGGCTTCTGCCTCTTCTATTACTTTCTCAGCATCATCAGAATCACTTTCTTTAACCGTTGTACTGGCTTGTGATTTTTCTGAAATCGTAAATTCTAAATCAACTTCGTTTGGAGGTAAACATCTAGTATCATCACAAACCATAAATTCTACAAGCCCTTCAATCGTTTCTACGCCTTCTGAAACTTCAATTTTTTGTTTGAAAATCGCTTTATTTTCAAAAAACTTTATTTTCATTCCAAATACAGGATCATCTACAACATGACCTTCATCTTCTACGGTATTTCCAACAATTTTGAAGTTGCCTTCACTATCGTCGTACATAAAAGATGTTGGAATTGGTCCACCTTCTGGTACTGTTTGCGAGTATAAGTGCCATCCTGGTTCGATAGCCGCTTTAATTATAAGTTCGTATTCCGTTTCCGATACTTTCTCTACCGAAGTTGACCATTGTACTGGATCTAAGATTTGGGCATGACCTAAAACAGATAAAGATAATACCGCAATTGCTAAAAGAAATTTTCTCATTCGTTTGTAATCTATATTATTTTATGTTGAATTCTAAATCTACTTCGTTTGGTGGCAAGCATCTGCTATCGTCACAAACCATAAATTCAACGGTTCCATTTATTTTAAATGATTCTGTAGTTTTTAATTTTATACGTTGTTTAAATGTCGCTTTATCTTCAAAGTATTTTATCTCCATTTCAAAAATAGGATCGTTAACCACATGCCCTTCTTCCTCAGTAGTATTACCTTTTTTCAAGTATTTTCCATTCCCTTCAAAAGTAAAACTTGTGGCAATAGGTCCGTCTTCTGGAACATTTTGTGAATACAAATGCCATCCAGGCTCTATACCTGCGGTAATAACCAATTCGTATTCAGTATCTGCTATTTTATTTACCGAAGTACTCCATGTTACAGGATCTAATATTTGTGCCTGCCCTATGCTAAAAGCTAAAAAGGCTAACATTAAAACTACTTTCTTCATTACTTTAAGTTTAATTAGTATTTAAGTTTAATTTTTGGGTTTAAAAATGATTTCAAAAGACTTACCTCCCTTAAGAACTTCTTTTGCGATAGATTGAATGTCTTCTTTAGACATACTTTTTACAATGCTATCAAAGTTTTTAGGATCGTTCATATTGTAATGGTATTTAAAGAAATTCGATAATAAAGCCATATCATATGAATTTCTATCTTTTGATTGCTCGCGTTCTTTTAAGAAGTTCGTTCTTGTTTTATTTAAATCTTCTTCTTTAATATCGCCATCGGCCATTTTCTGTAATTCTTCTTTTACGATATCCACCATTTTATCGGCTAACTCAGGATTACAATCGAAATTAAAAGACACTGAAATTATAGCTTTAGGCTCTCTTGACAACCGTGCTGAAGCTCTTGGACTATAAGCACCACCTTCTGCTTCTCTTACCGTTTCGTTAACACGTAACTGAAGCATATCACCTAATACACTAGTGTATATAGATTTATCTGTAGCATATTCTATTTCCTTTTTGAATGACACATTTACATTCGCTTTAGGATCTTCCATAGGAATATAAATATCTTCATCTATACGGTCCTTAATCCACTCGGCTTGATTGGTCTTATAAATTTCTTTTACATTAGTTGCAGGTATACTTGCTAAATATTTTTCTAATAATGGTTTTAAATTTTCCTCCTGAACATCTCCCACGATGTAGAAGTCGAAATCGGCAACGTTTGCGAATCTATCCTTATAAATAGCCTTAATTTTCTCAAAAGAGATATCATTTATATAGGCTTCATTAAAAATACGCATTTTTGGATTATTATTACCATAAAGAGCAACAGTCATGCTATCCCTCATTTTTTCACCAACATCATTGACTCTTCTAAGAAGGTAGTTTTTTATATTATTTTGAAGTACTTGGTAGGCCTGTTCGTCGAATCTTGGCTTTACAAAATATAAGTGTACTTGTTGAAGCATAGTTTCAACATCCTTGGTGTTCGATCTTCCAGTCAAACCTTCAGAAATATTCGAAATATTAGCATTAACACTTGCTGTTTTACCCGCCAGAACCTTTTTTAAATCGGTAGATGAAAATTCACCCAAACCAGACATACTTACTAAATTCCCAACAAGATCGGCAGATGGTAAGTCTTCATCTTTTAATAATGACATCCCACCGTAGCTTTGTGCATTTAAAGTAACTTGGTCTTTATCCTTGTTTACATACTTATAATGTACAGTAACCCCATTACTTAAAGTAAAAGTAGTAGCTCCAATAACTTCACTAACCTCCGTTTTTACAATTTTACCAGGTGTAATATCTACTCCTGATATTAAGGTTTTTCCATCAAGAGCTTCACTGTAAGGCTCTATTGTTTTATCATTTTCAACGGCAGAAATAATGGCTTTAACATCAGATTCAGTTAAATTATCTTGGCCTTCAACCCCTGTAACATTTACAAATCGATTATTCTCAGTATAAAATCCTTTAAACGTTTCATGAAGTTCTTCTAAACTAATATTATCTAAAATCTGCTTTGCTATTTCGTATTCTTTTTCAATATCAGTAATAACATCATTATTTAAATAATTAGCCTGAATAGCCTTTTCTATTGAAGCATGACTCTTATTATCCCTTTTAGCGATAGCATTTTCGTAAGAGCTTTTCATTTTTGTAATGGCACGATCTACCTCAGACTGTAAATACCCGTAATTAATAACGCGTTGTACCTCCGTTAAAATAGCTTTAAAAGCCTCCTTCTGTTGGTTTGGCTTAGGATTTACGTTAACACTGAAATAATCTTTTGTTCTAACCATACCGCCAAACCTAACTGAACCGCCAAGAAATGGTACATCTGGATTTTGTGATTTCTCAGAAATTCTAGAGTTTATTAAATTCGTTGCTATAGATTCTAACAAGTTTCTTTTTAAAGCCCCCACAGTTCCTTCATCTTCTGGCTTATCATGTCGAATACCAAAACTGATTGAAGCTGTAGATATTTCAGGATCTGTACCTAAACTATAAAGCATTTCTTCATGGTCAGGTATGTTAATATAAAAACGCTCTTTGGGATTTTCAACCGCAGGAATATCGGAGAACATTTTAATAATTTTCGCTTCGATTTCCTCTACATTTACATCTCCTATAACTGCAATAGCCTGTAAATCGGTTCTATACCAATCGTGATAAAAGTCACGTAACGCCTTATACTCAAAACCTTCTACAACCGACATTAAGCCTATAGGCATTCTATTAGCATATTTTGAATGATTAAATGAAATAGGCATTGATGTTTCAAACAAACGCATTCTTCCATTTTGACGTGTTCTCCATTCTTCCTTAATAACACCACGTTCGGCATCAATTTCCTCTTCAGTTAGTAATAACTCGTTAGACCAATCATGTAAAACCAATAAACAGGTATCTATTAAATCTTCTGTTGTTGGTAAATTATTCAGATTATAAACTGTTTCATCAAATGAGGTATAAGCATTAACATCTTTACCAAAAACGGCACCATACTTTTGAAGAGTATTCAACATTTCCTTACCTTCAAAGTTCTTAGTACCATTAAAAGCCATATGCTCTAAAAAATGTGCCAATCCTTGCTGATCGTCATTTTCTAAAACCGAACCAACGTTCTGAATAATGTAATAGCTTGCCGCATTCTTCACAACATCAGTACTTTTAATGTAGTAAGTCATACCATTTTCAAGTACGCCTTTCTTGAAAGTTTCATCTTGCGGTAAGGGATCGTTATAATTTAAAGATTGAGCTCCTGCAAAATTATTGAAGGAAAAAATTAACGAAGTAATGAATATAAAAGTACGTGTCATATGTTAGGTTTTCGGTTATTAACAAAATGGCTTCAAAGCTATTGTTTTC
Source organism: Gaetbulibacter saemankumensis DSM 17032 (assembly GCF_000425645.1). Lineage (GTDB taxonomy): Bacteria > Bacteroidota > Bacteroidia > Flavobacteriales > Flavobacteriaceae > Gaetbulibacter > Gaetbulibacter saemankumensis. The sequence goes on along the minus strand of NZ_AUDV01000007.1, from coordinate 166,221 downwards.
TTTTATTTTTATTGCTCTATTTAAGATAGTTTTAATAAAGAGGACTGCTACAAAAAACAGTCCTCTTGTGTACTTCTCAGCTTATTTCAAAGGTTTATTTCGAGTGACTAATTCAAATAAACATAAAATCAAACTTATAAGAAGCTTTCTTTATAGAGCCTAAACCTTTCCTCTTTTAGACTTCTACTCCTTATAACCCTGAAATTGTATTTTAGGGTGGTTTACACCATGTTAAATATTACTTAAAATTTTTCTTTGAGAAACAAAGCGCCATTTGCAGATAAGACGCTATTTCGAACCACCCCCCCTATTAATATTATGTTAAAATTTTAAAAGATGATTAGTTTCAGAACTTATAAGGTGCTTTTTTCAGAGTTTAAAAATTTCACACAAGGTTTTATGCTTTTACTTGCAGTTTTATTGCTTTCATAGCATTCATTCATTGAAAAGTTATATTTTTGAATCTGAATACAGTTATCATTACTTACATGAAACGATTTACATACTTCACGCTTACCTTAGTGATATTAACCTTATGGAGCTCTTGCAGAAAAGATTTTGAATTTGCCCCAAGTACCGGAAGTTTACAATTCTCTAAAGACACCGTTTACTTAGACACTGTATTTACTAACATCGGATCTAGCACCTATAATTTAAAAGTTTACAACCGAAGCCATAATGACATTGAAATTCCAATGGTAAAATTGGGATTGGGAGAAACATCGAACTACCGATTAAACATTGATGGCATTGCAGGAAAAGTATTTGAAAACATTCAAATTCAAGCCAACGACAGTTTATTTATTTTTGTTGAATCGACTATTGACATTAATAATTTTCCTAATCCAAACGGAGAATATCTTTATACCGATAAAATTGAATTCGATACAGGAAGCAAATTACAGGATGTCGACCTAATTACTTTAGTCAAAGATGCTGTTTTTATTTATCCGGATCGCGATGAAACTACCAAAGTTATTGAAACCTTAAAAATCAATATCGATGGAGAAACCACAGAAACCAACTTACAAGGAAGGGAATTATTACCAGAAGAATTACATTTCACTAACGAAAAACCTTATGTGATCTATGGATTTATTGCTGTTCCTAGCAATGAAACCTTATCCATTGATGCTGGTGCACGTCTACACTTCCATGAAAATTCAGGAATCATCGTTACAGAAGGTGCGTCCATTGCAGTAAATGGTACATTTAGTAATAATCCTGAAACGCTTGAAAACGAAGTTATTTTTGAAGGCGACCGCCTCGAACCTAATTTTTCTGATGTTCCCGGACAATGGGGTACCATTTGGCTGTTTGAAGGCAGTATAAATAACACCTTTAATTACGCAACTATTAAAAATGCCACTTTAGGTATTTTAAGTGACGGTGATGCCGATGCTACAAACAACAAACTCACTATTACAAACTCACAAATTTACAACTCATCCAGCTTTGGTATTTTAGGAAGGAACAGTTCCATTTATGGAGAAAATGTCGTTATAAATAACAGCGGACAAACTTCATTTGCGGGTACCTTTGGGGGCAAATATAATTTAACACATAGCACCATTGCTAATTACTGGAATTCAAGCTCCAGACAATTTCCTGCTTTACTTTTGAATAATTTCATTATCGATGAAGAAGATACGGCCATTATTACCGATTTAACCGAAGCTAATTTTAATAACTGTATTATTTATGGTAATGACAATCCTGAAATTCTACTGGATGAAATTGAAGATGATGCCGTAAATTTTAATTTTAAATTCACCAATTGTTTAATTCGCTTTCGCGATAACAATAACAATTTCTCTAGTCCAAATTACGATATTGAAAATAATAGTCTTTATGAAAATTGTATTTTCAATGAAGATCCCGACTTTTTAAACCCGGAAAACAACCAGCTTATTATTGGTAACAACTCTGCAGTTATCAATAAAGGAAATACAACTTTTGCCAATCAGGTACCTTTTGACATTCTTAACATAGATAGAGCTACCGCGCCGGATCTAGGCGCTTATCAGCATATTATATTTCCTGTAGAAGAATGATCCTTTATAGCGAATCAATAGCCTCTTTTAATTGCTTAAAAGCTGTTTTTATTTTTGAAAGAGGCGACGCAATATTCATGCGCATATACAATTGATAGTCTGCACCAAACAGCTTCCCTGGTGCCAAGCCTAATTTCGCTTCCTTAAAGACTAATTGCTTTAATTCTGATTCAGATAATTTAAGTGCTGAAAAATCCAACCAAACCTGATACGTTCCTTCTGGCTTAACCATTTTTACAGTAGGTAATTCTGTATTTAGGAACTCTTGAATCCAATTAACCGTTTTCTCTAAATACGCCACTAATTCATTAACCCAATCTTCACCCCGAGTATATGCTGCTAAAATTGCATAAGCCGACAGAGCACCTCCTTGATGCAGATACATGGAAGTTACCAGGTTATTAACCTGATTAAACCTTTCCTTATTGTTTAAATAAATATATCCATTGGCAATACTCTGCATCCCAAATGTTTTTGCAGGAGACCCCAAAACAGCAATATGGTTTTCAGTATTTGGAAAAGACAAAATACTATTAAATTTAAAATTAGAATATACAATTTCAGAATGCACTTCATCACTAACTATAATTACATTATAGGTATTCGCCAAGTCAATAAACTTTTGCAACTCATCACGATTCCAAACCCGTCCTACCGGATTATGTGGATTACAAAGCAAAATGAGTTTTGTTTTTCCTAATTTTAATTGCTGCTCTATATCTTCAAAATCAAAAACATAACTCCCATTTTCAATTTTTAGAGGGTTTTCAACAACAGTTCGGTTCGCCGTTTTAATAGCTGTATAAAACTGATGGTACACCGGAGTTTGTATCATGACCCCATCTCCCTCTCTGGTTAATACCCGAAGCAAAACAGCAATAGCAGTAAGCACGCCATTAACCTGGATAAAACACTTCGAATCCAAATCTAAACCATGTCGCCTTAGATTCCAATTAGCAATAGCTTGTTTTACTTCTGGGCTTATATCTTCATAAGCATACACACCGCGATTAACAATTTCTTGCAAGCCCTGAGTAATAGCAGGCGCTACCTTAAAATCCATATCGGCAATCCATAAAGGCATAAGATTATCTGTATCAAACAAAGACTTTAAATAACTTGAATTATTTTTTACAAATTTGTCTTTACCAGACTCAATAGTATCGAATATGCTCATAAATTTTTCTTTTAGTATCGCTACAAATCAAAACTAATAATATTGCAGTGCTTAATCTAAATTTTAAATTAATTTTTAGAATTGTTTCAAAGTAAAAATATCTTTAAAAAAGTTCCTAAAACAAAAAAGTTCCACAATTGTGGAACTCCTTTTTATATAAATCTCTAAAAGATATTCTAAATCAACACTAAACGAATAAAGGTTTATCCTGCATCATAGCATTCACTTTAGTTTTCACAGCTTCTAGAATATTTTCATCCTCAAAATTAGCAATCACTTCGTCAACTAATTCAACAATCGCTAACATATCAGCTTCCTTTAAACCTCTCGTTGTTACAGCTGCAACACCTAAACGAATACCAGAAGTTACAAACGGTGATTTATCATCGAAAGGCACCATGTTTTTATTTACAGTAATATCTGCTTTTACTAATGCTTGTTCAGCATCTTTACCAGATAGATTTTTATTACGTAAATCAATTAACATACAATGATTATCGGTTCCTCCTGAAATAATATTATATCCCTTAGCCACTAATGCATCGGCCATGGCAGAAGCATTCTTTTTAACTTGCAACTGATAATGTAAAAAGTCATCGGTTAGTGCTTCACCAAAAGCAATAGCTTTAGCCGCAATAATATGCTCCAATGGACCACCTTGATTCCCTGGAAATACAGCAGAATCTAATAAAGACGACATCTTACGTAAGTTGCCATTCTTTAATTTAAGACCGAACGGATTATCGAAATCTTGCCCCATCATAATCATACCTCCTCTTGGACCTCTTAAAGTCTTATGAGTTGTAGTCGTAACAATATGACAATGTGGAAGGGGATCGTTTAAAATGCCTTTCGCAATTAAACCTGCTGGATGCGAAATATCTGCTAATAAAATAGCACCCACGCTATCTGCGATTTCTCTAAAACGTTTAAAATCAATATCACGTGAATATGCAGATGCCCCAGCAATTATTAATTTGGGCTGTTCTGCTGTGGCGATTTCTTGAATTTTGTCATAATTTAAAACTCCTGTTTCCTCTTCTACCCCATAAAATACTGGGTTATATAATTTACCTGAAAAATTAACCGGCGATCCATGTGTTAAATGACCACCATGAGATAAATCAAAACCTAAGATTTTATCGCCAGGTGTTAAACACGCATGATAAACAGCTGTGTTAGCCTGACTTCCAGAGTGTGGCTGTACATTTACATACTCAGCACCAAACAAAGCTTTTGCTCTATCTATAGCTATTTGCTCAACCTCATCTACCACTTCACAACCACCATAGTAGCGCTTTCCTGGGTATCCTTCAGCATATTTATTAGTTAATACAGATCCTGCAGCTTCCATTACTTGTTCACTTACAAAATTTTCTGAAGCGATTAATTCAATTCCGTGTAATTGGCGCTCTTTTTCAGCTTGTATAAGTTCAAAAATTTGTTCGTCGCGTTGCATATAAAATTAAATATGAGTTAAATATTCCGCAAAAGTATGAAATTGATTAGTTAAATACATCAAAAAACATATATTTACTATGAAGTTTTTAAACGTGTTAGCAACCGTTAAAAGAAACCTATAATTTTAAATTTATTTTATATAAAAAGAAAAAATTATGTAGGTTTGAAGATAATTCAATAAACATTAAAGATTTAAATTATGGCGATTTCAGCTAATAATCCAGACAGAAAGTCCTGGCTTCATGTAGATAAAAATTCAGATTTCCCAATACAAAACATTCCTTTCGGTGTCTTTTTAACACGAGACGACATCATTACTATTGGTACTCGTATTGGTGATACCGCAATCGACCTAGGGGCATTACATCAACTTGGTTATTTTGATGGCATCGCACTAACCGATGATATTTTTCTTCAAGATAGCCTAAACGACTTTATAGCCGATGGAAGAAAAACTTGGCGTTCCGTAAGAAACCGTATTGCTGAAATTTTTGACGATAATAACACCAGTCTTAAAAACAACAAAAGTCACAAAGAAATCGTGTTATTTCGCTTAGATGAAATTGAAATGCAATTACCCGTCCAAATTGGAGATTACACCGATTTTTATTCAAGTATTGAACATGCTACTAATGTAGGTACCATGTTTAGAGACCCTGATAATGCGCTATTACCTAACTGGCTTCATATTCCGGTGGGTTACCACGGTAGAAGTTCATCCATAATCCCTTCAGGAATTCCGGTACACAGACCACAGGGACAAACGCTTCCAAATGGTGCTACAGAACCTGTTTTCGGACCAAGCAAATTGGTAGATTTCGAATTGGAAATGGCTTTTATTACAACCGACGCCAACGACTTAGGAGAACCTATTCCTGTGAACGAAGCCGAAGAATATATTTTCGGACTTGTTTTATTAAACGACTGGAGTGCCCGTGATATCCAAAAGTGGGAATATGTGCCACTAGGCCCTTTCTTGGCAAAGAATTTTGCCTCTTCAATATCTCCCTGGATAGTTACCTTAGATGCATTAGAACCTTATAAAGTAGAAGGACCAAAACCACTAAAACCTCAGTTACCTTACCTTCAATATAAAGGCAAAAAGAGTTACGATATAAATTTGGAAGTTTCTATTCAACCAATGGGAACAAAAGAAACATTGGTAAGTAAATCGAACTTTAAATATATGTACTGGAACATGGCACAGCAATTAGCTCATCACACCATTAATGGTTGCCCTGTAAACTCAGGAGATATGATGGGTAGCGGCACTATTTCCGGGCCTACACCAGACTCTTACGGATCAATGCTTGAACTAACCTGGAAAGGTGAAAAACCTTTAACGATGAAAGACGGTTCTGAACGCAAATTCATTAATGATAATGATACGGTAATTATGAGAGGGTATTGTGAAAAAGATGGTACAAGAATTGGGTTTGGTGAGGTTTCAACAAAACTTTTACCCGTTTATAAGAAAAAATAATTTACTGCAAATTAATTAGTTGATAGGTACTTTAGTAGTTTTTTCTATTTTTGGCATTACATTTGAACTACAATTTCAATAAGCCAAAATTTAACCTATGAAAAAACTACTACTTAACATACTCACATGCTGCCTATTTATTTCCTGCAGCACAAGTAAAAAAATAGAAAAAGCATTAAGCTATGGCAATTATGACACTGCCATAGCTAATGCTGTTAGCAAATTACGCACTAACAAAGACAAAAAAGGAAAAGCCGATTATATTATCATGCTTCACGAAGCATATAATAAGGCTACCGACAGAGATTTGGCATCTATCGCTTTCCTAAAAAAGGATAATAATCCGGAAAATTACATTCGTATTTACGATACCTATGTAGGATTAAATAACCGTCAGGAATTAATAAAACCTTTACTACCTTTATACGCACATGGTAAAGCGCTAAACTTCAAATTTCAGGATTACTCCCATCAAATTATAAACTCTAAAAACGAAGCTTCTCAGCAGCTTTATAGTAATGCAACAGCGCTTTTAAAATCTAATAACAAATTGAACATTAGAGAAGCTTACAATATTTTTCAAGATATTGAAGAAATTAACCCAAACTTTAAGGATACTAGAGTGCTTATAGATGAAGCGCACAATAAAGGCACCGATTTTGTATTGGTGCACATGATTAATGATACCGACAAAGTTATTCCGCAACGCCTAGAAGACGATTTATTAAATTTCAGCACTTACGGCATTAACAATCTTTGGACTGTTTATCATAACAACGCCGTCCAAGACCTTAAATACGATTACGATATGCGTGTTAACTTAAGACAAATCAATATTTCACCGGAACAAATCCAAGAGCGTCAAATTATTAAGGAAAAACAAATTGCCGATGGAAAAAAATTACTTTTAGATGAAAAAGGAAATCAGGTAAAGGACAGTCTTGGTAACGCTATTGAAATAGACAATTTAAAAAATATACGTTGTGAATATTACGAATTCAAACAATTTAAATCTTCACAGGTCTCTGGAAATGTGGAATATTTTAATTTGAACACCCAACAATTAGTGGATGCCTTCCCTATTGAAAGTCAATTTTTATTCGAACATATTTATGCGACAGCAAGTGGAGATCGCCGAGCTCTGGAAACCACATTACTTCCATTTTTAGATAACCGACGCGTCCCCTTCCCTAGTGAATCGCAAATGATATACGACACAGGTGAAGATTTAAAACTGCAACTAAAGCAAATTATCACATCCTACAACATCAATTAATAAAAAACTCCCAAATTATTTTTGGGAGTTTTTTATTATATCTAAATTCAGATTTTTTCCATATTTTTTGTATATTTAGAATAAGCCAATCCTTGATATACAAACCCTTAGAATGGCTTAATTCCCGACTTCTACTTGCAAGATTCAACTTGTATATGTTGTGCTTATATTAAAACTAAACCACGATGAAAAAATTACTAATCATTGCTTTTGTAGCTATAACATGCTTTAGCATGCAAGCTCAAGAAAAACTTTACCTCATATTTGAATTAATGCAAGTAGATAACGAACAAGAAGCCGACTATCTTGACACCGAACGTTTCTGGAAAAAAATCCACGAACAACGTCTTGCCGGTGGAGAAATTATTGGTTGGGATTTGTGGCAATTACTTCCTGGTGGAGAAAATCAAGGCTACCAATATTTAACGGTAACACTTTACAATAGTCCCGATAAAATGTTTGATGTTCACGAAGTATTTAAATATGCAAAAAAGGCCTATCCTGATATGTCTGATGAATCGCTTCGCGACATGGTAGAAGGCGCAGGAAAAACCAGAAATCTAGCCGTTAGAAACTTTATGGAGCAAATTGCCGTAACCGACGGTGATTTTGAAATGAACATTGGAACCATAGCTTTTATAGATTTGATGAAAGTACCAATGAAAGGTTACGATCTATACGAAGCTGCCGAAAAAGACGTATTTCAACCTATACATCAGGATATGGTTAATAACGGATGGAAAGGCTCATGGTCTTTACTTAGATATATCATACCAATTGGTGAAGCTACTTATGCCTCACACATGACGGTTAACATGTATAGCGATGTGACACAAGCACTAACTCCTCATCCGTTTGAAGAATCGCCAAGTGCCGCTTCGAAAGAAGCTATAGAAGAAGGTTTTAACACCCGAGAATTAAAATACACTTATATGGCTCGTTTGATTGACAAAGTCCGCTAGCCGCATTTAGATATTTTTAAAACGGAACCTTACAATTTATATTAAGCTGTTCCTTAGTTATTGGATGTTCAAACACAAGATTTTCGGCATGCAAATGTAGTCTATCCGATTTGCAACCGTACAAGTCATCGCCTACTATAGGAGTCTTTAACCCTTGGCTATGAGCTGCATGAACACGAAGTTGATGGGTACGACCGGTAATAGGATAAAAATAAACTCGTGTTTTTCCATTTTCAACGGCTATTACCTTATACTTTGTTTTAGCAGGCTTACCGTATTCATAACACACTAGCTGTTGTGGACGGTTATCTAAATCTACACGTAATGGTAAATCCACCACACCAGATTGTTGAGAAACCTCACCATCTAATATAGCTACATAACGCTTCTTTATAGTGCGGTCGATAAATTGTTTTTGAAGCTTCTTATGAATACGATTTGATTTAGCTACTAAAAGAATTCCAGAAGTAGACATATCTAAACGATGCACCAATAAGGGACCAGAAGCGTCTGGCAAATACTGCTGCATTCTACTTAAAACCGATTCTTTAACTTTTCTGCCCGGCACTGACAAAAACTCATGTGGCTTATTTACAATCAACAAATGAGTATCTTCATATAGAATTTCTAAATCCCGATTAAACTCCAAATCCTGCTCTATCGGATTATCCTCAACTTGTAAACCTTGCATCATATGACCCAATATTGGCTCACACTTACTTCGACATGATGGATAAAACTGCTTATGCTTTCTAACTTCTGATTTTGGTGATTCACCCCACCAAAACTCAGCCATTACCAAAGGCGTTAAATCGTGCAGATAGGCATATTGAAAAAGCTTTGGAGCTGCACATTCACCCGCACCCGCCGGAGGAATCAAAGTATTTGTAGCATTAAAAATATCTAATAAATCTTTCTCCTGACCTTTAGCATTTAAGAATCGATATTGTTCATGAATACGCTTTTGTAACGAGGCAGAAAGGTTTGCGCGTTGCTCTTTTAACGCAATTATAGGTTTTCGTAAATTATTTAAGTGATTCCTGGCTTCATTTATTCGTTCTTGTCCACTTCGTTTCAAATGCTTTAACCGAATTTGATAACTTTTACTCTCCTGACTTAGCTCTTCTATTAATCGAGAGTATTCAGAAGCCGACATTAGACCTTCAGCTAATTTACGTCGTTGATCCCGTTCTTTCTTTTTTCCTTTTATTTCGGCTTTCAGTGCATTTAATTCCAGTTCATGATTTAATGTAAATTGATCTAAATAATATTTGGCTTGCACTATAATTTCAGACGACTCTAAAGTCTCTATTTCACGATTCATCGCGTTTAACTTTGCCTCTCCCTGTTTATAAAAACCAGTAACATCTAAGGTATTAAATATGGGGGGTACAAATCCGGAAATATCATTACTATCAGCCAATTTCCCTGAAAACGCGGCAAGATACCCCAATTCACCCTGTCCATTTTTAACCACCATAACACCAAACATCTTCCCGATAGACAATCCCTTAGCACTTGATTTTAATCCGAAATTATGTATAAAATCTCTCTGATTTTCTAGATAATTCTGCAAATCGGCTGCTGCCACCCTACTTAATCTATGAGGCTGATAGTAAAACGGAAATGTGAATTTTTCTGGAAACTCTACCTCTTCATGAATATTTAAAGGATGAAATACGGATTCAGAAAATGACTTCATAAACTTTATTGAAAATTGCTGCAAAGAAACGAAATATTATTTCTTTAAATAGTAACCAGAAGGTATTAACCGTAAATTAGTAACTTCTAAATTATAAAGATAAACCCATGCTTTTACTAAAACCCCAGATTCTAATATCACATCGACTACTTCACGTTTATATAAGTCGGTTTCAATAGTACTTTCCTCTATACCTTCATAAGGGTCCAAAATACTAAATACGTATTCAGCATCCTGAATAATGAATAGATCTCCATAAACTTTATACGTTTCATTTTCGCTAAGTATAGCCCCAGGATAACCAGCAACTTCATACAAACTACCCTGAAAATTTCCCTTACCTACAAACGTGGAATGCTTTTTCAAAAATTGAGACATTTCATTTTCAACATCCTGCATTAAGGTTCCATAAACAAACAAGTAATTAACTGCAGACTCTAACATTCTTTAGACATCCATAAAAAAATAAAGACTATAACTGAGTCAAATCTAGCTCATTTATAGAACTGTGACTCGCATGCTTCATAACGGTACCATTTTTAATTACCAATAACTGTGGTGATTCATGCCATACCTGAAACTTTGAAGCTATTTCATTAGAAATATCGCGATAATTTAAAAGATCAAGATAATATAAATCTGCTTGCTCGGCATTTAAATTATATGATTCTACAAACCTATTAATAACCATTCTACTAATACCACAGCGTGTAGAATGCTTAAATATAACTTGAGTTTTTTCTTTTGATTTGTTTTCTATCTCTTCTAACGCCTCCATTTTATTTAGAGAATTCCATGGTAACACTTTTTCTTCCTTTTCCTCGGAAACACTATTAAATAACTTGCTAATCAATCTCATTTATTGTAATTTAAAGGGATTAAGTCGAAACTAAATCATAACCTTACATCTGACTAAAAGTCATACACAAACCACGCTTTTAAGACAAATTGTCCTGCGAATAATCATGGTAAGATTATTGTCCAAAATAAGTAGTAAATGTAAAACAATAGAGCATTTCCACACGATGGAAACTAAAAAATATTAACTATGAACTTAAATAATTATACAATTAAATCGCAAGAAGCCATACAACAAGCGCAACAATTAGCGCAGGGTTTCGGGCATCAACAAATCGAAATCGAACATATCTTTAAAGGCATTTCAGAAGTGGACGAAAATGTATTACCATTCCTTTTAAAAAAATTGAATGTTAATATTAACATTTTGAAGCAGGCTTTAGATAAGCAAATTGAAAGTTATCCGAAAGTAAGCGGTGGCGAATTAATGCTATCACGTGAAGCTGGCAAAATGTTAAATGAAGCCGCAATAATTGCAAAAAAAATGAATGATGACTACGTGTCTGTCGAACATTTAATTTTAGCCATTTTTAAATCGAATAGTAAAATAGCTCAAATGCTAAAAGATCAAGGTGTTACCGAAAAAGCATTGAAAGCAGCTATCGATGAATTAAGAAAAGGAGAAAAGGTTACTTCTCAAAGCCAGGAAGACACCTATAATTCCTTAAATAAATATGCAAAAAACCTAAATCAGTTAGCCAAAGACGGTAAACTAGATCCTGTAATTGGTCGTGATGAAGAAATTAGAAGAATTCTTCAAATTCTCTCTCGTAGAACCAAAAACAATCCGATACTTGTAGGGGAACCTGGTACAGGTAAAACTGCTATAGCAGAAGGTCTTGCTCACAGAATTATCGACGGTGATATTCCTGAAAACCTTAAAGACAAGCAAATATTTGCCTTAGATATGGGTGCTTTAATTGCAGGCGCTAAGTATAAAGGTGAATTTGAAGAGCGATTAAAAGCAGTCATTAAAGAAGTAACTACAAGTAACGGAGATATCGTACTATTTATAGATGAGATACACACTTTAGTTGGTGCTGGTGGTGGACAAGGCGCTATGGATGCTGCAAACATTTTAAAACCCGCCTTAGCCAGAGGTGAATTACGCTCTATAGGAGCAACCACCTTAGACGAATACCAAAAATATTTCGAAAAAGATAAAGCATTAGAACGTCGTTTTCAAAAAGTAATGGTGGATGAGCCTGATACAGAAAGTGCCATCTCCATATTAAGAGGTATTAAAGAGAAATACGAAACACACCATAAAGTACGCATTAAAGACGACGCCATTATCGGAGCTGTGGAATTATCACAACGTTATATTACGAATCGTTTTTTACCAGATAAAGCGATTGACCTAATGGATGAAGCTGCTTCTAAATTACGCATGGAAATAAATTCCAAACCCGAAGAGCTAGATGTATTAGATAGAAAAATCATGCAACTTGAAATTGAAATTGAAGCCATTAAAAGAGAAAAAGATGAAAATAAATTAAAGGCACTCCGTTCTGATTTAGCAAATTTAAAAGAACAACGCAATGAAATAAATGCAAAATGGAAAAGCGAAAAAGAAGTAGTTGATAATATTCAGAATATTAAACAAAATATTGAAAACTACAAATTAGAAGCAGAGCGTGCTGAACGTGATGGTGATTACGGAACAGTAGCAGAATTACGCTACGGCAAAATAAAAGAAGCTCAAGAGCAACTGGAAGTGCTTCAAAAACAACTAGAAGTACAAGCCGAAAATTCGCTTATTAAGGAAGAGGTGACTTATGATGATATTGCAGAAGTTGTAGCTAAATGGACAGGTATTCCTGTAACTAAAATGCTCCAAAGTGAGCGCGAAAAATTGTTGAACTTAGAGCATGAATTACACAAACGCGTTGTTGGTCAGGAAGAAGCTATTACCGCGGTAAGTGATGCCGTTCGCAGAAGTCGAGCCGGTTTACAAAATCCTAAAAAACCCATTGGTACATTCCTTTTTTTAGGTACAACTGGGGTTGGTAAAACAGAATTAGCTAAGGCTTTAGCCGAATATTTATTTGATGATGAAAGCGCGATGACCAGAATCGACATGAGTGAATACCAAGAACGTCATGCTGTTAGCCGTTTAGTTGGTGCGCCTCCAGGATACGTAGGTTACGACGAAGGTGGGCAGTTAACAGAAGCTGTTAGAAGAAAACCATACTCTGTGGTACTTTTAGATGAAATTGAAAAAGCCCACCCAGACACATTTAATATATTATTACAAGTTTTAGACGAAGGACACTTAACAGATAACAAAGGTCGTCTTGCCGATTTCAAAAACACCATTATTATCATGACTTCAAACATGGGAAGTGAAGCCATACAACAGCATTTTGAAACGACTAGAGATATCTATACAGCTACGGAAGCAGCTAAAATAGATGTGCTTGCCCTTTTAAAACAAAGCGTTAGACCAGAATTCTTAAACAGAATAGACGATATTATTATGTTTACCCCTTTAAGTCAATCGGACATTAAACAAATAGTAGGATTACAACTTAACGGTGTTAAAAAAATGATTGCTCAGCAAGGCATCACTTTCGATGCAACATCAGAAGCTATTGATTATTTATCAATGAAAGGCTTTAATCCTGAATATGGAGCACGTCCTGTAAAACGAATTATTCAAAAAGAAGTTCTAAACGCTTTAAGTAAGGAAATTTTGGCTGGTAAAGTCACTACAGATAGTATCATTTTATTAGATGCTTTCGATGAACAATTAGTATTTAGAAATCAGAATGATTTAGTTGAAGAAAATCTTGAGTAATTTAACACCAATTTAGATGTTGTATATTTAATTTTGTTTAGTTAGTATAAGCGTTGTTATTCGAATAATTTTAAGAATAACAACGCTTTTTCATCATAAAAACGCAAATAATTCAATAAACATCCACGATTGAATGGTTTTGTAAATAATCTGACAACAAAGAAGTTAATACTCTTTAACGATAATTTTCGACTTTTATCGAAGATATATTAAATTTTATTATTAGATTTGTTGCTGTTGAAAGTCCCCAAAACTAGACAACAATTTTAAAAATTACCCTGTTTATTTCCCTAAGAATAAACAAAATTAAACCTACTTAGAACTATGAATAGCATATCAAAGCGCATTGATTATACTCTCTTAAAACCTACATCTACAGAACGCGAAATTATTGATCTTTGTCACGAAGCTATTTTAAATGATTTTCACTCTATTTGTATTAACAGTTCATACGTTTCTCTGGCCAAACAGTTATTAGAACGATCGGACATTAAAATATGTACTGTGGTTGGATTTCCTTTAGGAGCTACATCTACTGAGGCTAAAGTATTTGAAGCTAAAAAAGCCGTTGAAGATGGTGCCGATGAAATTGAAATGGTCATTAACCTCGGGTTTTTAAAAAGTAAAAACTACGTTTCTGTTCTAAAAGACATTAGCGATGTGAAAATTGCAATAAATAAAATTCCATTAAAAGTAATTTTAGAAATTTCTGAATTAAGCAAAAATGAAATTATAAAAGCCGCAGAAATTTGTATAGATGGTAGAGCCGATTACATAAAGACATCCAGCGGTTTCTCTAAAGGCGGCGCTACTTTAACGGCTACAAAAATTATAAAGAAAACTGTAAAAGACCGAACAAAAATACAAGCTTCAGGAGCGATAGAAGATATTGAAACGGCTTTAAAATATTTAGATAGCGGTGTACATAGAATTAGTATGACCTCAATTCCAAAAACCACAAAATCTTTACGTAAATATTCAAAAAAAGCATAACCTCTTTGCTTTATATCGAAAATAAATGTCATTCCTACGAAATATGACGTTTAGCATATTTTAGCTTTTTATATTGACTTAAATTTACTCATAAGTTTACTATGGAAAATTTAAGTCAATATATAGACCACACCTTATTAAGTGCTACAGCAACAAGTGATGCGATAAAACAGTTGTGTGAAGAAGCTAAAACCTATCAATTTCATGCTGTTTGCGTTAACTCATGTTATGCTAGCCTTGCAAATGAACAATTAAAAAACAGTCAGGTAAAAGTATGTTGCGTTGTTGGTTTTCCACTTGGTGCTATGAGTACAGAGGCCAAAGTCGCCGAAACCAAACAAGCCATTTTAGATGGTGCTGAAGAAATTGATATGGTAATCAATCTGGGGTATTTAAAAAGTAAAAATTTTGATGACGTCTGGACTGATATTGAAGAAGTAAAAAAATGTATACCAAATGGCACTTTAAAAGTTATTCTAGAAACTTGCTACCTAGATGATATTGAAATTATAAAAGCCAGTGAATTAGCCATTCAAAGTGGTGCCGATTATATAAAAACATCTACTGGATTTGGTACTTCAGGAGCCACCATACACGTTGTTAAAATAATGAAATCGGTCGCTCAGGATTATGCTAAAGTTAAAGCTTCTGGTGGCATAAAAGACTACGAAACAGCAAAGGAATATATAAACTTGGGGGTTGAACGTATTGGAACCTCCTCTGGTATAGCCATTGTAACGGGGATTTCATCTTCAAATAAAACGTATTAATATGAGTGTTCATATTGAAGCAAAAAAAGGAGACATTGCAGAAACCATTCTATTGCCTGGTGATCCCTTACGTGCTAAATGGATAGCGGAAACCTTTCTCGAAAATCCGGTATGTTTTAACAGAGTGCGAAATATGCTTGGCTATACAGGCTCTTACAAAGGAAAACGAATTTCTGTGATGGGCACCGGTATGGGAATTCCCTCTATTTCCATTTACGCCCATGAATTAATCACGCAATACGATGTAAAAAATCTTATTCGTGTGGGCTCTGCAGGATCATATCAAAAACATGTAAAAATAAGGGATATTGTTATTGCCATGGCAGCTTCTTCCAATTCGGGCGTGAACAGGAATCGGTTTGAAGGTACAGATTATGCGCCCACTGCTAGTTTCGATTTATTTCAAAAAGCCATTGAAGTGGCAAAAACAAAAAACATTCCAATAAAAGCAGGAAACGTATTTACCTCTGATGAATTTTATGCTGATGACATAAAAACCTATAAAAAATGGTCTAAATTCGGTGTATTATGTGTAGAAATGGAAACAGCAGGACTTTACACGGTCGCAGCCAAATATCAAGCCAAAGCATTAACTATTTTAACCATTTCCGACTCCCTTGTAACAGGGGAACGCACCACTAGTGAAGAACGAGAAACGACTTTTAATGAAATGGTTGAAATTGCATTAGAACTCGATTGACACTATTTTAAATTTAATTTTGGTACCGGTTAACTTTTGAGACAATACATTAATAGCCTGACTACTCAATTGAAGCACTCTTGGATACCCCCCGGTAGTTTGACAATCTCGCATAAGCACAATTAACTTCCCGGATGGTGTTAACTGTACTGTCCCTGGAAGAACAGGTGTCGTTAAAATGGCATCCAAATCATTCTGTAATAACTCTTTCAATTGATAAGCCATGCGACTATTATCGTTAGAGATGGTGAATTCTTGAGCTTTTAAAATATGCTGAGCCTCTTTTGATAATTTTGAAAATTCAGGACCTTCATATGCTTCAATAACATGCTCGGAAATATGATGAGCATTTACTTTTACATGGGCATTTTTATCAGCCAAAAACCGGTTAACCTCCCCTATTTCCAATTCATCACCTTTACTAATAGTTATCTGCTTTGTTATACCGCTATACATACTACGGCTCCGCATTATGAGCTCCGTTTGAAATCCCCCCCGCACACTTAAATAACACCGAACACCAGATTCCAATTTCCCAAAAGAAAGTATTGTTCCTTTTTCAACAGAAATCATTTTATTCATATGAACAGGTGTCTTATTCAGCATAGGGTTCATTTGAGCTCCAGAAACACAAATTAAAGTAGGACTCAAAAACTCAAGTTCAGGGCCTTTCATGGTAATCTCCAAAACAGCATCGTTTAGGTTATTCCCTAATATATGATTGGCTAATTGAGCCGAAAGCTGATCCATAACACCAGCATATGGCACTCCAAAATCCTGATAAGCATAACGTCCTAAATCCTGAATGGTTGAATAAAAACCTGGTTTAATAACTTTAATCATGCCCGTTTTCGATTTCAATTTGATAAACCCCAGCATCGGCTAGAATTTTAATATCACCATACGCCTTTAAAGTAATAGGCTTAAAAACAATTTTATCCCCAGCTTTTGCAAAACAAGGCGTTTCTTTTTGTGGGTCGAAAAAACTAACCGGTGTATTGCCAATAATATTCCATCCTCCCGGACTCTGAACAGGATAAATACCCGTCTGTTTACCACCAATGGCAACGGCTCCTTTTTCAATTTGCATTCTTGGCATGGCTTTCCTTGGTGTATGAAGGATGTCATCAAGCCCTCCTAAATAAAGGAATCCTGGTAAAAACCCCACAAAATAAACCGTATAAATTGTTTCAGAATGCTTTTTAATAATTTCTTCTACAGTAATATTTTTCTCTTCTGAAAGCTGCTTTAAATCCAAACCAAAACTAAAATCATAGCAAACAGGAATTATCCAGGTAACTGAATCCACCCCAGCATCTTTAACTTCTTCTTTTGTATATATTGTTTTCAGCCGGTCACCAATACTTTTCAAGTCGGAAATCTCCTTATCACAAACAACTAGTAAACTGTTATAAGCAGATTTCAACTCGAGAATACCATCAATATTTTCAGCAATTATTTTATGTTTAAATTTTAGAATATCATAAAGAATATCCTCCTGAATCTTACTTGGCCATTCAATTAAAATAGCATATTCTCCGTATGGTTTATATTTTAGATTAAAACTCATGTATTAAGTTACCAACACCCCCTTTTTTTCTAATTGGCGTCTTAGCTTTTTAACCAATTCAACTGCTTTAATATTATCACCATGCACGCATACCGTTTCGGCGATAATCGAAACATTTTGCCCTGTAATCACCTTAACTTCACGCTTTGTAATCATCTGATACACGTGCTCAAAAACTTCATTTTCATCTTCAATAATCGCCATTTTGCTTTTTCTGGAAACTAATGATAAATCATTATTATAATTTCTATCGGCAAACACTTCATATACTACTTGAATACTATTTTTTATAGCCAATCCTGAAATCACTGACTTATAAGGCACATATAATTTTATTGAAAGCGCATAACTCTTAATCAGCTCTATAATAACAGTAGCAATTTTTTCATCTTTTGCGGCCAAATTATACAATGCGCCATGAGGCTTTATATGATGTAATCCTACCTGTTCCTCTTGAAGAATAGCTATTAAATTATCTACCTGATGTTTCAAGGAAGCATAAAGAGCCGCATAGGATATATCCATAGGTTCTCTACCAAAATTTTCCTTATCAGGAAATGAAGGATGCGCCCCTATTAGCACGCCCTCTTCTTTCGCCAAATGTACTACAGCCCGCATCGAATCCCCATCACCGGCATGTCCCCCACAAGCTATATTACAAGAAGAAAGATAAGGCAAAATTAGAGACTCGTTTCCAATACCTTCACCCACATCGGCATTTAAATCTACAGAAAACATAGTAATTAATTCAATGTTATGTGTAGCACTTTAATTAAAGTAACTACAGAGAGTAATATACTAATTCCAAAAATAATTAGAGCTATAATATTCTGCTTTAAGCTATTTTTATAAGTACCCAAGACCGAAGATTTATTTACCACCCAGATTAAAAAGCCTGCGATAAAAGGCAATAAGACCCCGTTGGCTATTTGAGCAAACTTAATAACTTCAATGGGTTTTATTCCCAATGATGAACAAAAAACACCAATAAATAACACTACAATCCAGACCGCTTTAAACCTTTTACTCTTTAAATGTGAAGGCCAACCTAAACAACCAGTAGTTACATAAGCAGCTGCTAAGGGAGCTGTAATAGCGCTTGTCATACCAGCCGCAAACAGCCCAATAGCCAAGAAATACCTAGCAAAACTTCCAAATAACGGCTCCAGACTTTTAGCTAAATCAGCGGCATTATTAATAGTACTAGATTGGATTGAAGTTGCTGCTATAATAATACTCATTGATACCAAACCTCCTAATACAACAGCCACTACGGTGTCTTTATTTACTAAACTTAAATCGGATGATCGATGCCATTTTTCTTTTACCAACGAGGCATGTAAGAATAAATTATATGGCACAACCGTAGTTCCAATAAGCGCCATAATAGTTAAGATACTTTCTTTAGACACCTGAGGCCTAAACATACTTTTAAATACCAAAACATAATCTGGTTTGGTTATGATGGCAGTCACCAAAAACGCCATACTCATCAAAATCACTAAAAAAATCAGAACTTTTTCAATAACCTTATAATTACCAATGTACAACAAAATAAAAGCCAAAACACCTATCAACACATTAAACCCTTTTAATGTAAAATTTCCTATTTGTAAGGATGGATTTTCGATTAAAGCCTCAAGACCTAGCACACCACCAGTAATATTACCGGCTTCATAGGCGGCATTGCCAACAACGATGGCCATAAGAATTAAAACAAGTGCAAAAATCTTTATTAATGGAGATTTTATTTCAGATCTGATAACCTCTGCTAACCCTTGTTGAGAAATAAGTCCCAATCTAGCAGACATACCTTGCAGCACGATGGTGGCGACAACAGATAAGACCATAGCCCACAGTAACGAATAACCAAAGTTTACACCTGCTAAGGTACATACTGTAACTGTTCCGGGGCCGATGAAAGCAGCTGCTACCAAGGGCCCCGGACCAATATTTTTAAACCATTCTTTCACTAGTTATATTTGTTTTAATAAAGCATCAACTGCCGCCTTTAACTGTAAGTCAACCCCTTTTGCTTTATCACCCGGATGTTGTTTAACTAAAATATCAGGCATCGCAGGCACAAAATCCATGTTTTTTCCTGTTTCCTTGTTATACCAACCTCTAAAAGGCATTCTTACCATAGAACCATCCATTAAACTGGCACTTCCTGTTGAAATTACGGCACCAAATGTTGGTTCGCCAACCAAGGTACCAATTTCTAATGATTTATAGGCATGCGAAAATATTTCAGCATTAGAATAGCTATTGCTATTACATAAAGCAATAGAAGGTTTTGTCCAAGCCGCAAAAGGCAATCGTTCACTATATGGATAGTGATTTTTGAATTTAGTATGTTCCTTTTCTAAATTCTCAGCTGCTCCCCTTGGCACTGTGTAAGCGTGTTGCTTTACATTTAAAACTGCCATTAGATAATCAGTTGTCCAACCACCACCATTATAGCGCACATCGATAACAATACCTTCCTTACCGTAACCTGCTGCCGTAAGTTCTCTTTCAAATTCTTCAAAGCTCTGCCAATTCATACCTTCAATATGAACATAACCTAATTTTCCATTTGAATATTTATCCGTTAATCGCTTACGCTCCTTAACCCAGGCCAGATAGTTTTCTCGCTGATTTGAATACTCCGGTCTTATAAGAACTTCTCGTTTTTCGTTAGCACGATTCACATTTAAATAAATAATTTGATTGGCCACCCCTTGAAATAAACTATAAAAATTAGTCTTTTTATCTAAATCAACCCCATTCACAGCCGTGATAACATCACCTTTATACAATCTACTTGTACTTTTACTAGCTGGCATCCCTGAAACCAGCGAAGTTACCTCAACATGACCATTAGATAGAGGTTTTAATTCTACTCCCAACAATCCAGTAGATTCTCTCTGTACATTTTCTAAATTCTCACCATTTCTAAAGCCCATGTGACTGGCATTCACTTGACCAAGCATCCAATTAAAAATATTTTGAAAATCGCTACGCGTTGAAGCTTTCATTGCAAGTGGCTTATAGACTTTCTTTAAAGCTTCCCAATCTCTACCATGAAAATTAGGATCATAAAACCCATCGTTAATTGCTCGCCATGCCTCCTCAAAAATCTGATCCGATTCTTTGAAATAATCGACATCCATTTTTGCACTCACCGATAAGCTTTCCGGTTTATTACTAGACAAACTCATTACCGATAAAGTTCCTGAACCTCTGGTAAAAAGAACCTTTGAAGACTTACTGTCTACCGAAAAATGAGCCGGCTTAGAATTATTTGATGTTAACGACTTTTCGCCTTTTTTATCCCAGGAAATTTTAAAAAGATCGCTATCAACCTTAGCATTACCTCGACTTCTACTTCCTGTTGTGTAATAAATGGTTTTTCCGTCTTTACAGAAAAACTCACCGAACTCACCACCCACTGAAGCTGTAACTTGAACTTGACGCTCATGAATATCTTCAAAATCAATAGCAATTGGTGTTATAGAATCTTTAGATTTACCCCCTTTTTTTGCCGAAGATTTACTTTTCGATTTTGCCTCTTCGTCTTTCCAATCTTCGGGTGTTTTTTCCCAATCGGCCTTTTTTAACCAAGTAAACCAAATATCGTAATCGCCATTATTCCTATTTGATGAAAACATTAATTTAGATCCATCAGGACTCCAAATAGGATTCATATCCTGTTTTGGATGCATAGAGATATTAACAGGTGATTCCGAATTATCAGCTTTATGAATATAAATTTCATTATTAAATTCTAAATCACTTAAACTATATGCTAACCATTTTGAATCTGGTGACCATGACACTCCTGAAGGTGAAGCCCAGCCATTTAGTAACACATTTTCATTGGTTATATTTCCTTTCGAATTAATTTCTGCAACGATTAATTTATCCGTTCCTCTCGAAAAAGCAATAGATTTACCATCTGGAGATATTACCGGATCCTTTTCATCCTCACTTGTCTTTGTTAAGCGAACGACCTCATATTTTAATGTTTTAACTAAATCCGATTCTTTCTCATCTCCAGATTTTACTAAATAAAAATCATTCTGACCTTCCCTGTCTGAAACAAATACTAAGGTACTATCATTTAACCAAGCTGGCATTCTATCTCTATATGCCGATTTCGATAAGTTTACTGTTTTCTTATCATCCTTATTAGTCGTTTTTACAAAAAGTTCTCCTCGAATAACAAAAGCACTCTTTTCTCCATTGGGCGATATAGCAACGTCCTCAATTCGGCTTGTAAATGTTTTATGCGAAACAGGATAAAACTTATAATCAGACGCGATATCTAAATTAATGGCTTTTTTATCTTGAGTAACTACATTTACATGATATAACTCATCGCCTTTAACCAAGACAATATCTTTACCATTGCGACTTAAATTAAAGGAAAAAATTCCCATATCTTTAAAATTGGTAATCTGAGAAATGTCACTATTTTTTTCACCTTGATTATCAATTTCAAGCTTATAAACATTATAACGTCCAGAACGAGAAGACTGAAAGTAAATAGTATTATTATCGGCCCACTGCGGATAAAAATCATTTCCTTCAAAAACTGTTAACTGTGTGTATTTGTCATTTTTTATATCGTATAACCATATATCTCTATTCGCCGAACCTTGATACGCTTCTCTTTGAATACGACAATAGCCTTTTGTAAATACAACAAATTTGCCATTTGGCGATAATCTTGCATCGAAACCTAATGCATCCAAATAACGCTTTGGAGTGCCTCCATGAGCACTAACAATATGGGTTTCCATCTCGTTTTCGACCTGAACAAAGTTTCTTCTGGTTGAAAAAATAATATCTCCGCTCGCTGTATAATCGGTTAAATAATCACTTGTTGAATGATAAGTAATCCGCTTTGGTATCCCTCCTTCAGCAGGGACAGTAAAAATATCATAACCTCCAAATCGGTTACTTTGAAATGCAATCTGCTTGCCATCTGCTCCCCATAATGGTTTAGTATCATAAGCTTCATGTATGGTAATTCGCTTGATATCAGAACCGTCTACATTAGCCGTCCAAATATCACCTTGATAATTAAAGGCGATTTTCTGACCATCAGGACTCATAGATGGTGCATTAACCAAAGCTCCCTGAGCAAAAGCCAAATTGGTTAAAAAAATAAAAAAAGTAAAAGTATTAATTAGCTTCATTTCAATATTAATTGAGTTGTTTACGTTTACAAAACAATAAATATTTTAAGGGTATAAAGTCTAATTAATAATAATTTAACAACTTATTCCTAAATATGGCTAATCTTTATTGATTTCCTTAAGTGCATATATAGCAAAAGTACCTAACCAATGCCCTCCCTCATAACTGTCGCCAAAAATACTTGGCAAGGAATGATTCACATGATTATAAGCAACATTATGCAAATGCTCATACTCTGGAAGTCCCTCGGAAATCTTAATTAAATTCCATGCTCTAGAAAAATTCACACCATCTAAGTGTACTAAATGGCCATCAGTTCTATCGGACACTTTACCAGTTTCTATGGTAAACGCCTTATTTTCAAGTTGTGGTAAAAATTTATGAATCCAAATTTTAAATTCTTCCTGAGACAAAAGTCGCTTCATCAAAGCGGCTTCTTCTAAACAAGGTGATAAAAAATCGGAACCGCTAGGCTCCCATGATATTGGACAATTAATATCGTTTGCATAGAAAAATTTAGCTCTACTTGTTATAGCTTCCTTTAGAGTTATATTATTTACAGCCTTCGCATAATCATATGCAAAAGACAATCCAAAAGCCGTATTCGTATGTGTTCCTACACGTAATGGATAATTGAGTTTTGGTAAGTAAGCTATAAATTTATCAACGATAATATCGGTTAATGGCTGCAAATTATTTTCTAAAACACGCGCTTCAGATGCATCCCAAGTATGTAATTCTTCAGCCAATTTCAACAACCAAGCCCAGCCATAAGTACGCTCATAACTTTTATTATGCTTTCCTTGAAAATATAATACTTCGGCATCTATATTTTCTTTGGACAAATTCGTTAACAAACGTTTCTTCACACTCTGAGCATCATTAATGTTTGGAAATTGTTTTAATAAACTTACTAAACTCCAATGCCCATGTACCGAAGAATGCCAGTCAAAACAACCATAAAATGCAGGATGTAATTCGCGAGGTGCTTTTAAATCTTCATCACCTCCAAGTGTCTGAGATAATTTATTCGGATATTCTGTATTAATACAGTGCAATGGTAAATCTGCCAACATATTGGCTTGCTCCAAATTTAATTCAGGCTTTAAAACATTATCATTCACAGGCATATCATCAGCAGTTTTCTCTTCTTTTTTTGATGTGTTACAACTTAAAACTAAGGTTAATGCTATTAATATATAATACTTCATTCCGAATAAATTTGATTATTAAAAATGCAATTATACAAATTTATTTACCCTAACCAACCTTCTCGGTCTAAACTTCTGTATTGAATCGCTTCACTAATATGAGTACCATTTACCTGTTCTGAACCCTCTAAATCGGCAATAGTACGAGCGACTTTTAGTATCCTGTCATAAGCTCGAGCAGAAAGACTTAAGCGCTCCATAGCCTTTTTTAAAAGTTCCTTTGAAGTTGAATCTAACGCACAATGCTTTCGAATTTGCTTCGTATTCATTTGTGCATTATAATGAATATTTTCCAGATCACAGAAACGTTCAGTCTGAATTTCACGTGCTTTGGTTACACGTTTTCTAATATCCGTAGACGACTCACTTTTACGTTCTTCCGATAACTTTTCGAAAGGTACAGGAGTCACCTCAATATGAATATCAATACGATCTAAAAGTGGCCCTGAAATTTTACTCAAATAACGCTGCATTTCAGCAGGGCTTGAAGTTACAGGCGCGTTTGGATCATTAAAATACCCTCCAGGACTTGGATTCATACTTGCAACCAACATAAAACTACTCGGATAGGTAACGGTAAATTTAGCTCTTGAGATGGTCACCTCCCGATCTTCCAGAGGCTGTCTGAGTACTTCTAAAACACTGCGTTTAAACTCTGGTAATTCATCTAAAAACAAAACTCCATTGTGAGAAAGAGAAATTTCTCCCGGTTGCGGATAAGCCCCACCTCCTACCAAAGCCACATCTGTGATAGTATATAATGTGGTGGTATGAATTTACTATACAAAGATTGGTATTATATACGACCAAATAACAAATAATAATAAAACATAGAAGCAATAAAGAATCGTCCTATTGCTATAAGTATTATTAATTCCTTTAATAAAATAATGCCTATGTGCGATTATTCCAACAATAATTATTATTGCGAAATATTGCAGTTTTTTAACATCATAATCTAAATCTGGCTGTATAATAAGTGAAACTAATTTATTCATATTATTTATTTTTAAAGGTAAACATTTATTTCCTGAACGGAATTATATTTTAGTAGTACGATTTGTCTAGTCAACAATAAAAGTTCTTGCTATAATGGCGCATACTACTACATCTGTAAATATATTAAATGTGTGGGTTGTTGAATATTGTTCAATTGTTGAATATTTTTTAAATTTGGATAGTATTCGATTATATGAAATCAAAATTTCTTACACTTTTAACAATATTACTATTTACCTGTAGTTCATCAGATGAAAATGAATCTACATCACTAACTATAGTGAATAATAGCAATACTGATAAAGTCATTACAAATATTAGCCTCGTGGGATATGAATTCTCTAACTTAAATATTGAATTTGGTAGCTCACAAACCTTTTCTCTAAATAAAGGTATGTCAGGCGGCTATTCAAATATTAATGTTGATATAAATTTCACGTGTGGAACCAGAAGTTGGAGTGCTTCTAATACAGTAAATTTTAAACAAGGTGATGTAACAACAATCAATTTCCTACATTGCGACAGTACATTAGGATATTGTAGAGGTGTTTGTTTTGAATAATAAACTTAATACGAATAACATTATTTAAATAATCAACTTTAAACCTATATCAACTATTAACCTAGCTTACCGACTCTTTTAAAAAAGAAAATTCCTCCAACAACAGTCGCAAATACCAAATTAGAAATCAACCTTTTATAAACTGAATTTTTATCTTTTGACATTCTCTCATTAATTTTTAAGATTTCAATGTGTATTTTTGCAAGTTCAATAGATTTTTCCGCAATAATTTTAATAGACTCATCACTTTCCACCTTTTCCGTGAGTTTTTCCAAAATATTAGCTGATTCTCTTATAACTTCCATTAATGGCTCAACTGATTTCTTATGGCTTTCATTAAAATTATAAGAAACATTAATTAAAGCATTAATTAACGTAATTTGCATTTTAAAAAATTCTGGAAAAACCTTGCCAATATTATAAATCTCTTCTTTTTTTATAACTCCCTCAGCTTCAAGCTTTGTTATTTCGATTATATCTTCTCTAGTTAATTTCTTTTTAGCACTAACCTCATTTAAAAGTAAAATTTTCTTAGTTTGTTTAATATTATCTTCTATCTGATTATTTTCCATTTTTATGATTGTTTAATTTAACTTATACCGCAGTTACTAAAATTAGCACTATCAACAAGAATATTTTCAAAAAACTAATTCCAGTCTAAAAATCATAGTCTAATGATTCTTATAATCTATAAGTTAATCAATTTATCATAAATTACTATTATAACTAATAAAATAAAAAGCACAATTAATACTGGTCTGGTATATTTGGTATACACCCACCAGAATCTTGGGTCGTTCTTTTTATAATTATCAAACATATTTACTTCTTCCAAATAATACGCCCATTTTTATCACGTACTGGTTTAATACCGAATGTACACGCACAACTGAACGAACTTGTGCATTTATCTGTTGCAATGTGGCATTCATCAATTAAATCATCAATTTCTATTAATTTATCATTTATACTATCTGCATATTCACATCTGCCTTTTGGGGCGGCAACCACTTGTGCTATTATTTTTACACTACCTTTTAAATCACTCACCATATGCGCTTTTGCTTGTGATTCAAACCCCATTCTTAAGTACTTATTAACCGAGTTTACATTACCACCTTCTTCACGTCTAAACCTACCCATTGAATAATAAATACTTCCATTTCTTTGATAAAATTGTTCCTCATTTCCATCTATACGATATTTATCAGCACTCTTTTTTAATGCTCTATTAAATAGTGACCAACAATAATTATGAAAGTTAATTTCATCACCATATTCATCTAAAAACAAATCCAATTCTTCTTCGGTGTAAATTTCTTTAAGAATATTATGTCTATTTAAAAACCAACTAAAATCATCTATTGTGTATTTATTACTCATAAATTTTCCTTTATTTTTAAAGATAAAAAAACCCACCGTAGCGGTGGGTTAACTTTTAGTATAAAACATATGCACTTATACCATTATATGTTACACCTTCTATAATTAATTAATCAACTTCAAAATATTCTTTTCCCCTAACTGAATTATCATAATATTCAATGATTTGCCAATTACCTATTATTCTATCTGGCGTATTACCATCAATTGAACAAGAACTAAATAATAATGTTACGGTGAACAATAAAAGAAATCTGCTTTTCATTAATAGTGTTTAATAAAGTTTTAAGGTAAACACTTACCATAAATATAAAAGTTAAAAATATCAAAGTATATATTACACAAAACGATAATAGCAAAGATAATTGGGAACCATAAATCAAGAAATATTATTGCTCTTTTATTAAATGTCATTTCCATTTTCACTTCATCGTCATATGCTTGCAACAATTTTTCTTTGAATATTTGCTGTGCTGTTTTAGCTATAAATTCGACATTATGAAAATTGGTTGAATCAATCCAATTAATTTTTGCTGTATATTTTTCTTTAAATCTATCATTCATTATTCGTATTCCAAAAACCACCATAAAAAAAATGATTATACCCCCAATAAAATTTGGTATAAATGTGGCATCAAGATTAATTACTTTGAAACCAAAAAACTCGAAATCACCAGATGAAAAATTAATCATTTGTTTAAAAAACAAACCAATTAAACTTGATATTAAAAGTGATTTTCTAACCTTTATCACATCGTCAAATTCTAAATGTTGTATTGCCATATTTTTAATATTATAAAATAATTTATTCAGGAATTAAATGTATGAGAATAGCTTCCTTTATGAGAAAGAGTTTTCCTTTAGTTATAATTAATGTATAAACATATCTAGTAACTTTCCAACACCCCAACTTGTACTTATTTCTGCTAATTTATTTATTAATGTAATACTGGTAAACTTAACTTTTGCCATTGTACGACCAAACTTTAATTTAATCTGTTTTTGATTCAATTTAGGCATATTAGCATTTAAATACTTTAATTCTTCAATTATTTGAGTATTATCACCTTCATCTTCTTCTAATATAACAATTGCCTCATCTATCCATTCACTTAAAAGAATTTGTTTCTCACGCTCTAAGGGTAAATCATCATTTTCATCATCAATAAAAGTAAATGATTTAAATATTTCCTTTTCGTAATGTTGAAACACTTTACTATTTGGGTGTAATTCAAGTGTTTCATATTGCTCGATTAAGCTAATCCAGTTTGTTAAAGTTTGAAATATCCCATTATTATGAGATGCAACGGAAACAGTTTTAGTTTCAATAGGCCCAGCATTATAAGGTTTTAGAGTTAATTTATACATAAACTTGTTGTTCATAAATGTTGGATTATGTATTATAAAATGAAAATCAGATTCAAAATCTAAGTCCTTAATAACAATTTTCTTCTCATCATCAAAATCTATATAAACATAGTCCTTTTTTGATTCTACAACCTCCCTTACTTTATTGTACACCCTTTGAATATCCTTTAAATATGCCAAAGATTCTGTTTTATAATTCATATAATTAGAATTTTTTCATCAAAAGAAAAATTAAATCTTTACTAAAATATACTTTAATTCACTTACCCTAAGGTTTCTTAATTTGATGTATTAGTGAAGTAAATTTAATTATTAATGCTTCTTATAAAAAACAAACATATTAAGAGTTATAAACAATATTGTAGAATATTTCACACCTATTTTTTCTACTAAGTAGAAGCCTACTGACTCTAAATTTTGCTCCATAGATAGTGAACACACATATTTTATACCCCCTAGCCCCCAAAAAAGACATTCATTAACTTATTTATATATAAATAATGTAGGGCAATCTAATAGGGGGGAGAAATTAATAATCTACACTAGTCTTTGGACCTGAATAGCCTGAAATTGTTTCCCTCGACTAGTAACAAAGCCATTAGAATTAAGTTCCTTAGCAATTTGATTAAAATTTAATCCTTGTGAACGCAACGCCTTTATAAATGCCCTAGCCTTACGGTTATTGATATTGGTTTTTGCTTTTTCTATATTAGTCTTTACGCCCTTGTTACGTCCCTCTTGGGTCATATTTTCGGGTTTGCCTAGTTTAACACCATCTTTCTTTAGTTCTGCTAATGCTTGTTTAGTTCTATTAGCAATCAATTCTGCTTCGTGTTCTGCAATTGCACTAAAAATATGAATGGTTAGCTTATTAGCGTAAGGCATATCCAATGCTTTAAAATCAATACCAGAATCCATTAGTGTTGATACAAAAGCAACATTACGACTTAAGCGGTCTAACTTAGCTATTAATAATGTAGCATTAGTTTTCTTCACCAAATCAATTGCCTTTTGCAATTCTATCCTAACTCGCTTATTGGTACCAGTTTCCTTTTCTGCAAATGACCCCACCACCTCATCATCAGGTTTTAAATGATTATTAACAATAGTTTGTTGGGCCTTTAGGCCTAAATCTTGTTTACGGGTAGATACACGATAATAGCTAACATACTTCATTCTATCTATTTTTTTAATACCTAAAGATAAACAATTTTACATCTTTGTAATGAACATTTCTGTTATGTAAAATAATAACATTGATAAATTATACCCCGTCCTTAAGTTTCATTGTTATATATATAAAGGTTAAGGACGGATACTATAAAAAACCTCAAACTCCCTACCAATATTAACATCACCACAATAAACTTCATAAAAATCGGATGCCCTGAGATTTCCAAAAAGCACAACATAATCACCCCTCCCTATTAACGTATTTCAGCAGATTTATATGTATTTCATCGAAAAGTCAATGTTTACTATTTACAAAATGGGTTTTTATATCAATAATAGACTACATATTATTAAGCCCTTTTTATAAAGGACTATAGCGATTTCTTAAATAAAAAAAATGAAAAACGAAAAAAGAAACAAAAAGCAATTTAAAGTTACTGATGATTACAACCAATTAACTCACTCACAAAGAAAAAACCTATTACTGGTATTATATTTTATTAATGAAGCTGGTGACATATCTAACGGAAAAACACTACTAAAAAATCGATGGTTACGTAAAATTTACCCTCTACCAAGACCTAATGACCCAACTTATAACACTAGAAAAGCTGTACGTTCAGCATATTGGGTAAAATTAAATTCAATGATAAAAAACTACATCATCGAAATATAATATTGATAAAAAAAAAGAGGTCACCCACGACCTCTTAAATAACACTCCTTTTGGATGCTAATAAATGATGTTTATAATAAATAGTATAAAAACATAATAAGCTATCTAAAAAGGTGAAAAAATTAATACTAACCTTTTAAATGTTCAAGAATGAAATAAAAATTAATGAAATACAATATAACAGTAAATATGTTAGCGGAAAAGCCTTAGAAGTTATAACCGACTTTACAAATAACACTTATATTATAAAAGGTAGCACTGGTAACGGTGGTACACACTCCATATTAAATTACACCAAAGGAAACTGCCTAATCATTAGTCCAAATGTTGGAATGATTAAAAGTAAAGAGGACAAGCGCTGTGACTTTTTAAGTGATAAGCAATTTTTTATCTATGAAAAGTCCGATGATAAGTGGAATGAATTAAATGATTGGTTAAATATCAGCACCAATATTATAATTAATACAACGCCAAATCAAATTATAAAAATAAAAAACAAAAATAAAGAGTTATACAACCAACTAATAAAAATTCCCATCTTTATAGATGAAATACACGCCTTTACGGTATCTTCCAATTATAGGGATGAAGTTGGACATTTTTTAGAACTAGTGTATAATGAATGGAATGCACCTTTTAAATTAAGCACTGCCACCCCTAACTATAATTATCTAGATGTTCCAACGGATAAAAACATTACATATTATAAAATAACTAAAGCCGACCAGAACAAAAGGAAACTTAAACTTTCAAGTAATTTAAAAGACGCTAAACAATTTATAATGGATGAGCACCATAAAGGTCGATTGGTAATCGTTTTCACTAATAACCCAAATTACCACAAATCCTTTAAAAATTTAAATGTAAAAAACTTGGTAGGATTAACTCTTGACCTCAAATTAAAGCCTTTTGAAAGAGGAAACTACAATGGCCCTGACATTTACGAAAACACAGATATAATATTTGCATCCAGTAGTTTTTTTGCGGGATATGATATAACTAAAGATTGTTCAATATGTATAATTTCTGAACAAAAGAACCACGCATACCAAATACATATTAACGATGTTGTGCAAGCTTATGGCCGATGCAGAACAAATGTTCATAATGCACTTTTTGTAAATTCTACTGCAACACACGACCAAGATGGTAATGAAATAAAATATTTAGATTCTATAAATGACGTGAATAATATGATTTCAACCTATCCCATTGAATTAACCAGATGGCATCAAACGGCAACTACTATGCAATGGTATTCGTCTATAAACTACAAACAAATAACACCTCAGCTATACACCAATAGAGCAGTTATTTTGGCTCCTATTTTACAATGTATATATGATTATCAATTGTATAATGAAAGTGTCTTAAAATCAGTTTTAGAATCATATAATTTCATAGTTACAGACTACATTAACCCTAATCCAACTGCAAATTATACTGAAAAAAAAACACCATTTAAAACAATATTAAACAACCTATTAAAACAAAATGAAATGGAGTTATTATATGGTTACTTTGCTATAAAAAGAAGTTTAAAATTTAAAAAAGAAGGGAATTATTCAGTAAAACTAGCTTTACAATACTTAAGTGCTTATTTATTAAAAATAACTAATGCAACATCTATTATTAATAAATTGGATAACCAAAGAGTTAAACCTAATGAGTTTTATAACTCTATGGATTTATTTTTGAGGTCCAATGTAAATACCTCCAATTATTATAATCAGTTAACACCTCAACAGATTAACAGTTGCAACCGTCTTTATTTTTCTAAAAAAACGACCAACATCTTAAAAAATAAAGAGCACTTAACAAATGACTGGCAAATACTTTATGCGTGTCATAAGATAACCAATAACATTCTACCCAAAAATGTAGAACGTGAAATTAAATTATACGATATCTTTTATGATACTAACTTATACATAGAAAAAAGTAAGGACAAAAACCGTATCAGGAACACTGTAAGAGTAATTTTAAAACGTTGTATGGACTCTAAAATAACTTTAAATACCACTGAATATATTTGGCTCGATGAGGTTGTTAAAGGCGTTTATAAAGCTTTAAATAACACTAGTGCTTATGTAAATTCTAATACTCGAAAAAGTATAAAGAAAAAAATGTTGAATGCTTTAATATACTTCTTAACAGAAGGTCTTGTAAGTGAATTTGAAGAAATTAAGAGTCGTGAATATAACCCATTAACTCAATTACCAGCGAAGTTTCGCTGCATCATACCAATCAAATATGTATCAATTGACCTAGCAAGTGCTAACCCACAAATTACTGATAGTATACTTAAGACTAACATTGCACTTAATATTTATAATAATTTAATGAATAAAAGAGGAATTACACGTGACCAAGCAAAAAAATTATATAATTCTACATTAAACAACCATCGGTTGTCTGTATATAGTGCTAAAAAAATATATTTAGATTGTGGCTATGATGAGGTTAACTCCAAACAATTAGCAGAAATGACAGCTGGAGTACAAAAAGGTACATTTTATGAATTAATGACTGCTAATGAAAAAAAACTAATGGAAAATTACAGTAACATATTACCATTTAAAAGTTATCGATTTCACGATGCCATTATTGTTAAATTTGAAGACCTATTAAATTATAATATAACATTACCAACTCTAGTATGCGGATATAAGTACCATATAGAACTATTTAATGATTATAGCACCTACAACGGTCCTATATCCAATATTCCTAATAATGGTATAATGATTGAAAATATGGTGCATTTATCGTAATATATGAGTAATTATTTACGTAGTATGCTATATATATCCACCTATTTTTTTACTATACATTTTACACATAAATAGTTAAAAACTTGTTGAAGGTTATTCTTCAATTATCTGATTTAAAATAAATCTACTGATTAAATTTGGTTATAGAATAGTTTAATTTATGGGTTTATATATGGAAATTTTGGTGATTACTATTGTTGGAAATTTAATGGGTTTAATATGTTGGTATTACATTCAACCATCACTACCAGAAAAAAGATTAATAATTAAATACATAACATTAGTTACTGTATATGTGGCTGGTATTATCTGTACTGTTGTTTGTTTCTTATATGGGTTATTATCTTTATTTATTGGTGATATATTTGGTATTAGTAATTACATATTGATATTCATTGGTATCAGTGGTTTTATTATCTCTTATAAGTATTATCTTCTTCTTAACAAGTGATTTATGAAAGGTTTTTATTATATAGTGTTTTCACATTGTGATTCTGGGATATTAAAAAGAAGAACCCCTGATTCTGGGTTAAAATCAAGGGTTTTAATAATGGTGGGTTAACTAAAAGATTTCTTTAATTAGTTAAAGTTAAATATTTCATCATCTAATAATTTAATAGGTTTCAAAGAATAAACAGCTGGAATGCCACAAGATATATTATAAGTATTATGTGTATCTAATGCACAAAACCAATCATTATAAGGTAGTTCAGTATTCCAGATGGTATAATCATTAAAACCTTTATATTTTATGGTTATCATATATGAAGGTTGTTTTGTATCAAAGGATTCAATTACTATATCTTCAATAATATTATTAACAGCCATTTTAAGAGTATTAAAATCACTTTTAGCATTAACGCTTGTTAATTCCTTATTATAAGTTTTTAATGCATTAGAATTGGTTAAATCAGCTTGTTCAATCTTTAGTTTATTTAATGTTTGTTCAAGTGATTTCAATTTACTTTTTGCATTGGTATATTGTTTAATAATAAATATATCATCTTGTAGTTCATCACCCAATAGTTTAGCATATTTATTTACCCTCGATTTTGTTTTAATAATATCATCTTCCAATTGTTTAATTTCTGAATTAACAGCATCCAATGCCACATTAGTTGATAGTATAGATTCCATCATTTTCAGAAGGTCTTTTGATTTAAAAAGGTGTTTAATAATAAAAGATTCCAGCATTGGAATACTAATTGATTTATTACCACAATTAGTTGCTGCACTTCTTTTGCTTGAACACATATAGAAATTATCCTTTTTTGATTCTCTATATCTACCATAATAATTTCTTCCACATTTATTACATCTTATTAATCCTTTCAGAAGGTATTTATATTTGGGTGTTGTTGTTCTTGTACCTTTTCTTGATTTAATTGCTTTTTGGACCTTATTAAAAAGAACACTATCAATAATTATTGGTGTTGGGTATTTTTCACCACCAAATTTTCTTTCACCAACATACCAAGTATTTTTTAAGATATCACTAACTGTTTTAGCTGACCATTTAATATTACCAGTTGATTTTTCAGTTACTTTTTTAGTGTATTTATTTCTTCTTTTAATAGTACCTTTTCTACTATTATATTTTGTTGGTATATTTTCTTTATTAAGGCTGGTGGAAATTGTTTTTGGACCTTTTCCAGATAGATATTCATTGAATATTCTTTTAATTATTTCAGCTTCTTCTTTATGAACATATGGCATCATATTTTCATCACTTCTGTAACCATATGGAATAACCCCCCAAACTTTACCTTCTTGTGCATTATCTTTTAATGCTCGCTTGGTTGCTTTAGATTGTTGTGCTGGTTTTAGTGCATCCACCCCAGCCATAATGGTTAGGTGAAACATTTCTATTGGGTCGGTTAAATCAACTTCACCTTTATCACCAAATATTAGGGTTATACCATTTTTAACAACTGCATCAGCAAACAACATAACGGTAATACCCAATCGGGCCAATCTATCTTGTTTACGCATCCAAACAGAAGTAACTTCACCAGATTCCATATCTTTTATCATCTGGTTTAGTTCTGGCCTTTCTTGGATTCTTAGAGTACCCGAAAACCCTTTCCCTTCATTATATATTTTATAATCTTTAATAGATTTATCTTCTACATATTGAAGTGCTTCCCTTGTTTGGTTTTTGATGGAATTTGATTCATCATCTTCTTTACTAAGTCGTGTATAAATACCTAACATAATCCTATAGTTCAATTGATTACATATCAAATATAACCAATAAAAATCACCCACACAAAAACATTCTACACATCACTGATTGTGTGATGCGGACTACGAAATGGTCGTTGCGCCATTAATCCAGAATCTTTTACTCGACCAACAACCGAATGTATTTTAGTCGTCTCTAAAGCTTCATGTAATGTCATTGGTGGAAGAATACTTGGTAATCGCTTAGCTAGCATTGTTTTCCCAGCGCCTGGAGGTCCTATTAAAATAATATTATGCCCTCCAGCAGCGGCTATTTCCATACATCGCTTAATACTTTCCTGCCCTTTAACATCGTTAAAATCATATTCAGGAAACTCCAAATTTTTATAAAACTCTTCTCTAGTATTAATTATAGTCTGATTAAGTTTCTCACCACAATCAAAAAAATCGATTACCTGCTTGATGTTATCTACGCCATAAACTTCTAAGTTATCAACTATTGCAGCTTCCTTAGCATTTTCTTTGGAAAGAATAAACCCTTTAAAACCTTCTTCTCTAGCCTTCACTGCAATGGGTAAAGCTCCTTTTATAGGCTGCAAACTACCATCTAACGAGAGTTCTCCCATAATAATATACTTTTCTAATTCGGGAGCTTTTATTTGACTTGATGCCGCTAAGATCCCAATAGCTAAGGTTAAATCATAAGCACTACCCTCTTTACGCAAATCGGCGGGAGCCATATTAATAGTTATCTTCTTACCGGGTATTTTATATCCATTATTCTGCAAAGCAGCCGCAATACGGTAATTGCTTTCTTTAATAGCATTATCTGGCAAACCTACCAAATGATAACCAATTCCTGAATCCACATTAACTTCAACTGTAATAGTTTTAGCCTCTACACCAAAGACTGCACTACCAAAAACTTTTTTAAGCATAGTTTACTTTTATTACAATAAATGTAAGAAAAGTAATTTAATTTGAAAACAACATAATTACCACTCATAAAAAATCCCGCAGAAGCGGGATTTTTATACTAACACTTTATAAATATTTTAATTTATAAACTTAGGTTTAATTAATAACTGCACCCATGCCCAGTTCTGTACATCAGCAGCTACACTTTCTGACACACCCTTTAATTCATACATCCCATCGCTAGCAAACATATGAGAATACCCTAAATTTAAACCAAAACCTTTGAAGGTTTTTGAATATACCAAATCAACTTCCGTCCCTAATGATTTCTCCCCTGAAGTCAATTCCTTTTCCGCACTAAAGTTTAAAACTTTTGCCATTAAATTAGATGTTTCATTTAGCTTAAAATTAGCACTCACATGAACATCTAATAAACCAACACTGTTTGCGTGATTCCCAACATAGAAATAATCCATAAAACCATTAAATTTATGATTTGTTCCGTATAAAGGGAAGAATGCTCCGGTTTCAGAAGTATCAGTTTTATCGTTTCCACTTATTAATTCAACACCTGCTCCCAATCCTACTTTGGACGACACTTTATAGCCTAAATCCAAACCAAGTAAATAAGCTCCTTTAACATCTTTATACGAAGTTCCATAAATAGCTTCACCCGTTTGTAAATATGCATTTGCCGCTAATGAGAAAGCCTTTTTGCCATATTTTAAATGCACCCCTATTGTTTGTAAATTAACTACATCAGTCAAGCTAGCATCGGCATCTTGGAAGCCGTTATTCATTAATAATAAACTTCCTGAAAAACTCTCCCAAGCATTACTTAAATGCGCCATTTGCATCGTTTTATAAGAGAAAAAACCTGATGTATTATACGCATTTCCTACAGATACAAATCCTGTTGGATCTGAATAATCTTGATTCCAGGCTAAAGCCAAATCAAAAGCGAATTTATTCTTCTTATATTTGATTAGACCAGCATCATGATTACGCCCTTGTTGAGCCCAATCTAAAGCACCAAGAATACGCTGATCATCATAGGACAATATTTGACGTCCTAGTTTGGTAGACCATCCTGAACCTAATTGAAATTCTGCCCAGGCTTGAAATACAGCAAAGGAATTATTCATATCATAAGGTAATATTTGTCTGTTTTCACCCCAAACCATAACATCCTGAAAACTAACATACAGCTTATATACATCGGTTGCATACCCAGCATTTAATCTTACCCTTGTAGAAACACCAAATCCTGGTTCTGCCGATTCTTGTATTAAACTTCCGAAACCGTGGCGGTACTCCGCTCTAGGTTTAAACTCACCATCTAATGTAAACTGTGCAT
The DNA here is from genome assembly GCF_000425645.1 of Gaetbulibacter saemankumensis DSM 17032. Taxonomy (GTDB): domain Bacteria; phylum Bacteroidota; class Bacteroidia; order Flavobacteriales; family Flavobacteriaceae; genus Gaetbulibacter; species Gaetbulibacter saemankumensis. The sequence continues at coordinate 128,623 of NZ_AUDV01000007.1, read as the reverse complement.
GCACAAATTGCAAGCACCCTATAAGTAAACCTAGTATTACGTATTGTTTTTTCATTTTTTTAATTTTAATTTGGTTGATTAATTTTAATTAATTTTTATTATTAAACTGTTTTTAAAAGTATTAAGAGCATTTGTATATTGCCATGATAAAAGTCATTTCTATTTATTTTTCTATTGTATTAAATTAAAAATAATTTTTCTTTTAATCTAATTACACGTAAAATTAGTGCTCAAGAAAATCTATTAAATGCTTTCTGTATTTGTAATAATCATCATGTTCAAGCACCGTTTTCCGTGTTCTTGGTCTTTGAAAATCGATTTCTAAAATATCGCCAATTTTAGCTTTAGGACCACTGGTCATCATAACGACTCGATCTGCTAAAAATATAGCTTCATCGACGTCATGGGTAATCATTACGGCTGTAATTTTTTCTTTATTCCAAATTTCAATTAGAGTATCTTGAAGTTCCCCTCGAGTTAATGAATCGAGCATACCAAAAGGCTCATCAAGAAGCAATACTTTAGGCTTTATGGCAAAAGCTCGTGCAATACCTACTCGTTGTTGCATACCTTGTGACAAATCGCTCGCTTTTTTATGAAACGCATCTTCCAAGCCCACCTTTTGAAGGTAATATTTAGCAATATCATTACGTTGTGCTTTTGTTGCATGGGGAAAAACCTGATTTACCCCAAGCAGCACATTTTGAAGTGAGGTCATCCAAGGCATTAAACTTGGCGCCTGAAAAATAACACCTCTATCTGGTCCAGGACCTTTAATATGACTACCTAAAACCGAAATATTACCACCCGAAATTTTATTAAGTCCTGCAATCATAGAAAGCATTGTTGTTTTACCACAACCTGAATGACCTATTATGGTAACAAACTCCTCCTTCATTATTTGAAGATTTAAATCTTCCAACACAACGTAATCACCTTTTGGTGTTGGATACACTTTTTTTAAGTGCTTCAAATCCAACATAACATTCGATGGTGGAAATAAACCGTTATCTGATATATCTAGTAATGACCTATTTTTTAATACAGTATTCATAATTTTTCTTTTTAAAAGCGTCCAACAAATGCTTTAGGTTCTACATCTGGCAATACAATTGCCTCTTGTGCTTCAGACTTTCTTTCGTTTCCTATATCCATTAAATATTCTATAATAGCATTTCTAGTTTTCTTAAAATTAGGATTATCATTTAACTCGGTTTTATCTCTTGGACGTTCAATATCAATTTTAAATTCAGGACCTAAAGTCGCTTTCGGACCTGGTTTAAGAGGGATTATGCGGTCAGCCATATAAAGTCCCTCATCCACATCATTCGTAATTAATAAAGCGGTACGTTTATCTTTTCCCCAGATATTTAAAATTTCGTCTTGAAGATTTCCACGCGTTAAAGCATCTAAAGCTCCTAAAGGTTCATCCATAATAATCATTTCTGGTTTCATCGCTAAAGCCCTGGCTACCGCTACCCGTTGACGCATCCCACCTGATAATTCTTTAGGTCGTTTATTAATGGCATGAGAAAGATTTACCATTTCAACATATTCCTCTACAATGGCATTCAGTTCCTTTTTGCTCTTTTTAGGAAAGACTTCCTTTACCGCCATGAATACATTCTGTCCCACGGTTAACCATGGTAAAAGCGAATAATTTTGAAAAATCACACCACGTTCATGACTTGTTCCGAATACAGGTTTACCTTTAAAAAGCACTTCTCCTCTGGTTGGCTCTAACAACCCGTTAATTAAATTAACCAGAGTTGTTTTGCCACTACCTGTAAAACCTACAATGGCTACAAATTCTCCTTCTTCAATCGACAGATTAATATTAGACAACACTTCTGTTTCATAATCTCCTTGACCGTAATTTTTATGTATATTATTTAATTCTAGATATGACATATCCTTAATCTTTAATGTTGAAATTGTAAATATTACAGACCTTCATTTTTATTAAATGATACTGTATTCTGAATGGTAAGCATCAAACGATCTAATAAGAAACCTATAATTCCTATAACGAACATTGCCACAATAATTTTTGAATTTGAATCGTTTGCCCCATTTTGAAATTCTTCCCAAACAAACAGCCCTAAGCCTGGACTTTGCGCTAATAACTCAATAGCAATTAACACCATCCATGCTACCGATAAGGTTATTTTCAAACCCGTAAAAATTAACGGCAAAGAGGATGGCAATATAACCTTAAACACTTTTTGAAAAGGGCCTAATTTCAGTACTTTGGCAACATTGATATAATCTTTATCTACCGAAGACACCCCCATTGCTGTATTAACTAATGTGGCCCACATAGAACATAATCCAACACTTATAAAGGAAATAACAAATGAACTATCTTCTGTTGAATCGATTAATACCGTTTTTACAATCATAAAAACTAATAAATACCAAACTACAGGTGATACCGGCTTAAATATTTGAATAAACCAGTTGAAAGCACTTTTTAATGTCGGACTTAGTCCAATTAATATTCCAATGGGGATTGCAATGACTAATGCTAATAAAAAACCAGCAAAAACTGTCTTTAAGCTCATCACAATCTGATCGATAAAAGATGGACGTCCTGTATAAACAATTGGAGCTCTACCTTCACTAATACGCTTAGCGTTTAAAGCGGCTGTTTTTTCCTTAAAAGCCGCTTTATCTGCGCTAATAATGTTATGATCCCTTAATAAAGACTTATAAGACTCCCATACCTGTGCTGGTGCCGGTAAGGTATTTGGCTGGCAACTTAAATCGCCCGAAGCAATACATGCACGCATGACTTCAGCAGCTTCCGGACCTTGATCTTCAAGCGCTTTTTCAATTTTAAAATTAGCCTCTCTATCGTATAGAGTTTTTGCTCCTAAATGCCATAAGCCAATAAATAATAGTATGGAAGCAAGAGGTACGACTATCTTACGAAGAAATTTAATAAAGTCTTCCTTTTCTAGCTTCCCGGTGAATAAGGCCTTTAAAGTACTTAAAAAACCTAATCCCATAAATTTAGTTACTTTTCCTAGTGTTATACTTTGCTTCATGATTGATTATTTATTTAATTCTTTCAAGTTTTACTGTACTGCTTCTTCTTTGTTTCCAATTTTAAAGCTGTTGATATAAGATATCGGATCTTTTGCATCATAAGTATTTCCATCTATAAAGTCTGAAGTCGGAGCTTTATATCCATCGGTCACAGGAATATCTGATGCGGGAATATTACCTTCTTCAACTAATAATTTGGCTGCTTTTTTCCAGATATCTGGCCTATATATGTTTTTGATTGTTTCTGAATACCACTCGGCTGGCTTTGATTCCGGGATTTGTCCCCATCGTCTCATTTGCGTTAAGAACCATATACCATCTGAATAGAACGGATAGGTGGCATGGTATTTATAGAATACATTAAAGTCTGGCATATCACGTTTATCCCCTTTCTCAAATTCGAACGTTCCTGTCATCGAATTTGCCAAAACAGCTTCATCGGCACCCACATATTGAGACATCGATAATATTTTTACTGCTTCAGCTCTGTTTTCTGGTTCATCTAACCATTTTCCCGCTCTAATTAAAGCTTTAGTAACAGCAATTGCCGTATTTGGGTTTTCTTCAACAAATTTCTTTGTCATTACAAATACTTTTTCTGGATTATTTTTCCAGATATCGTAGTTAGTCGTAACTGGCACGCCTATCCCTTTAAAAACAGCTTGCTGGTTCCATGGCTCACCTACACAATACCCATAAATCGTACCCGCTTCAAGAGTTGCAGGCATTTGTGGCGGAGGGGTAACAGATAATAAAACTTCTGCATCAATTTGCCCCTGAACATTATCGGCGGTATACATACCTGGATGAATTCCGGCAGCCGCTAACCAATATCTAATTTCATAATTATGAGTCGATACTGGAAATACCATTCCCATTTTAAAAGCTTTACCCGAATTCCTATAGTCTGTAATTACAGGTTTTAAAGCATCTGCCTTTATAGGGTGAATAGGTTTTCCATCTTCTCCTATTGGCACATTTGGTTTCATCTTAGACCAAACATCATTAGAAACGGTAATACCATTTCCATTTAAATCCATAGAAAAAGGAGTCACTAATTCCGCCTGACGCCCAAATCCTGCACCTGCAGCAATAGGCTGACCAGCCAACATATGAGATCCGTCTAACTGACCATCTATAACTCTATCTAATACATTTTTCCAGTTTGATTGTGCTTCAACAGACACAAATAGTCCTTCATCCTCAAAAAAACCTTTTTCTTTAGCAATAGCCAAAGGCGCCATATCTGTTAATTTGATAAAACCAAAGGTTAACTGAGGTTTCTCTATATCCAAGTTTTTTGCTTTAGATACGTTTACAGCAATCTCTTCTGTAACTGCTTTCTTTTTAGAATCTTTTCCACCACAAGAAAACAACAGTAATGAAACTGACAATGCCCATGCTGATTTTTTTAATACTGATTTCATATTTAAGAATTTTTAGTTTAACTAAGTATTAGTACTTATTTATTCAACAAATATATACGTAGCTATTAAGTCCAACAATGGTATATCACATATAATCTTATACTTTTAAGCATTAAAAAACCTGCTAAAAAGCAGGAATCCCTAACAAACACAGTAATAACTATAGATTACAGATTAAGTAAAATAAAAAACCATACGACATATACGTATGGATATAACTAATAAAGTTAGTAAAGTACTAGAAACAGTTTGTTCTAACTATCGAGAAAGAAATTATGCTCACTAATTTCCTTTTTCAAGAGATTTATATCATTAACTCCTATTTTTTTTCCTTGAGCAATAATCAAGCCTTCCTTTTTTAACGCTGAAAACACACGTATAACTTGCTCCTCTGTTGTTCCAGCATAATTAGCATATTCTCTTCGACTTAAAGGTAAGTTTATAAACCCCCTCAAATCACCAAATTTTCTATGAATATATAATACGGTATCTATAACACGTTCTCGTACCGTCATCTGAGAAATAGACTTTACTTTGTTTTCACTTCTATTTAGCTCATTAGCATAGAACAACATCATATCATAAGTAAACATTGGGTTTTTCAACAGAACATCCTGAAGGCTACCCTTTGAAAAATAACACAACACAGAATCCTGCAGAGCAATGGCTCCAATAGAATAATATTCTTCGGTACCAAAACCACGATGCCCAATAATCTCACCCTCCTTTGCAAAACGCACTATTTGCTCCCTTCCGTTAATACCCGTTCTAAATACTTTGACCGTACCCTTTAAAATGAAAAACAACCCATTTACAGGAGCACCTTCAATAATAAACTGTTGTCCCTTCTTACAGCTCAGGGTATTTTTTTTATCGGCAAAACTGGAATCTTTGAATGAATATAAATTTTTTTTAATCAAGCAGTTATCGTTAAGACACGTATTGCACGAAACATCTTTCTGTAATTTATGCTTTGATCTTATATGTGAAGCTATCTGCATCATAAAAACTGGGTAATACTACAATATTACGTAATAATACTTAGTTTTTAAAATGTAACACTTATTTTTAAGGGTAATACAAAAAACACCAACTGAAATTAATCAATTGATGTTATAATATCTATTAAATGAGAAACTCTTAAATTATCAAACGAGTTACTTATCTTTTCTGTATCTCAATTGTCCAAGCTCAATACCTATGGCTGTTCTTGCCAAAATAGTAAAAATAAAGGCTCCCAAGGCCCAAATACCAATAGTTACGCCTATCTCTATACCTGTAGGTGTATATTCTGCTATCTTTCCATAAGGGCCAGGAATAAATCCAGGAACAATTAATCCAAAACCTTTTTCAACCCAGATAGCCACAAATAATATGAAACATGAAAAGTATAATATTTTAGGGTTGTTGCGGAGCTTATGAAAAGTTAACAACACTGTTGCCAATACATTTAAGGGAATAGCCGTCCAAATCCAGGGCAGTAAAGCATCTTTACCGTGTAATCCAAAAAACAGATAATAAGCACTCTCACTATGGTGTGTAGGTGCATAGAATTCCTTAAACAATTCTGAAATCAACATGATTAGATTTATCTGAGCAGCAACAGTAACAACCATAGCAATCTTCTTCAAAGTTTTATCCTGAATTTTAAACTCTGTAAAATTTCTAATAATTGCTAAAACAAGAATAATCAAGGCAGGTCCCGCTGCAAAGGCAGATGCTAAAAACCGAGGCCCCAACAAAGCATTATTCCAAAACGGACGTGCCTGAAGACCTTGATATAAGAAAGCTGTTACCAAATGAATTCCTACAGCCCAAAAAACAGATAAAATAGCCCCTGGAACATACACCTTGGACTTAGCTTCTTTACCTTGATAATGCCTGAACAATATATAAAACGGAATAGTTATATTTAAAAACAAATACCCATTTAACACAATAACATCCCAGGTAAGCATCGAATTGGGGAAATTAAACACGCCTATACCAGGTATCATATGCCAGAGAACTGAAGGACCTCCCATATCGGCAATAACAAAAGCCAAACACATAATTAAGGCCGCAACGGCTAACCCTTCCCCTATAAGAACCGCTTGCTTAAAATCGACATCATGCAAGACATAAGTTGGCATTACCAACATAACTGCAGCCGCAGCCACTCCCACTAAAAAAGTAAAATTAGAAATATACAACCCCCAACTTACACGATCAGTCATTCCCGTAACACTTAACCCTTCACTTAACTGTATTGAATAGCAATACATCCCAACAAGCATCATAAAAGTAAGGAACCCCATCCAGAGGTGATAATTTTTAGTGCCATGTGTTACTACATCAAAGCCATCTTTCACTAAACTTCTAAAGACCTTTAATTGTTTCATTTATTCTAATTTTAGTCTGCGGTAGGTTTACTTTTTCTATAATTAATCCATAAAATACCAAAACTTGGGTTCGGTACCTAAATCTTCTTTTAATCGAAATACTTTTTTATTCTCCAACACCCATCGTATGGTACTATTAGGATCTAATAAATTTCCAAATATGCGTGCTCCGGTAGGGCAAGCTTCTACACAAGCCGGATTTTTACCAGCTCTTGAGCGCTGTACACAAAAGGTACATTTTTCCATTACCCCTTTTTTACGCATTCTATTTCCTAAATAATGCTGATTATGATTTACCTCTTCTTCTGGCACTTCAGGTTTACTCCAATTAAATCGACGTCCATCATATGGACAGGCCGCCATACAGTAGCGACATCCGACACACCAGTCGTAATCAACAACCACTAGGCCATCATCTTCCCTCCAGGTAGCCTGCACAGGACACACCTCTACACAAGGTGGATTGTCACAATGAAAACATTGGGTTCCCAAATAAAAATGACCTTCTGCAGGGACTTCATGATAATAATTATCGTCGGCCTCATCAAATTTCAATCCTTCACCATCTTTCATTTCATGAATACGGATATACTGCATTTGAGAATTTCTATCCTGATTATTTTCCTTTACACAGGCACTTACACAATCCATATAACCCTGACATTTGGAAATATTAAAGGCGTAGCCAAACAATACATCTTCTTCTGCATTTTTAGATGACATACTCACTGTTTTCCCTGTACGCATTTGATAAGAACGCACCAATCTATCGACAGTCCCTTTTTTCTCATCATCGGTCATTAATTTATAGTTACCTTTAAACTGCTCCTCCCAGTCAATTTGTGCCTTTTCTTTACTCTCATCGCTGCTTAAAACATTACAAGAAGTGTTTACGGCACCCGCTCCTATTAGCAGACTAGCCGTTAATTTCCTAAATGCCGTACGTCGATCCATTTTAACATCAAAAACCTGATCGAAACCATCCTTTTCTCTTTCATCTCCAATAGAAGCATCCACGGCCGCATTATAAAACTCCTCTTCAGACATTTCAGAGTCATTTGAATGAGACCCACAACCACCTGATGTTTTACCGCAGCCACAAGAACCCGAATTATCATGTTGTTTTCTCCCTAGATTTAATGAAAACCATTTTTTGTTACTTCTACTCATACCTTAAATATTTTAAACTTCTAATGGTGCTTTATTCTCTTTCTTTAACCTTTTGTGTATTAAAACGTGCAGGCCATCGACTTTCAAAATGTGGTTGATGCGGATTATGACAATTCACGCACGTCATAGATGCTCTAGGTGGTGCCCAACCTCCAATACGCTTACCGTGTGCTCCACCTTTCCAATCTTCAAATTGCTTTGAATGGCACTGACTGCAAAGATTATAGCTATTATTAAAATCGATACTTTTTCCTGTTAAGCTATGCAACTCATCCATATTAGAAGGATTATGGCAGGTTACACAGTTCATGGTATTCTCATTAGCATGCACTATTTTTATATCCCAATGTGCCTTCTTAATATCGGCCTCTTGCATTTCTGCCAATGGTTTTGAATGACATTCTGTACAGGCAAATGATTTTATATGACTTTTTCTTTCAGGTATCAAGAACGTCTGACCTCCTTCTGAAATTTCAATTGTTTCAAGACCTTCCAGATAATTTTCTGATGATATCGATGTGCCTTCATAATGATTTCCTTCAACCTGAATTTTTTCCATAACGCCATGATATTTATCCCCTTCATGTTTACATGAAAAAAATACTATACAAAAAGCGATTAGACCCAAATATTTATTCATAAGGCTATTAATCATCATAATTACTTAATCTTTTAAATTCTCCAATATCTCTAACCTCTTTATTATTCGATACATGACATTGTCTGCAATTCACGCGTTCCGGATGGGTAACACGAATCTCTTTTGGAGCCGCAGGTCCAGCATGGCAAGCCAAACAATTTTCATGCATTTGAATTTGATGTGGAATAATTGGCGGACTACCATCTAAGGCATTATTAATACCTACCTCAGGGGCTTTTATTTTATGAAAATTAGTTTCTTCAAATAAAGATTCAGATACCTGAGCCACATGGCATTGGCGACAATTAACCATTTCTGGGTGTGGAGTTACAGGGGCATACGCATCAAATTTATCGACAAAACCTCCATTCTGATGACACTTTAAACAAATATCTTCTCCCATACCACGATCGCTAGCAACCGGATGTGGAATACTAGGGGGCGCACCATGAAATGCACGATTATCATAATAAGTCTCTAAAGAGCGTTGATGATTTTCATCAACGGGCATATTTGCATAGTCTAAAGCAAATTTTGAACGCTCAAATACACCTATTTCAGACGGAATTAAGGTCATTGGCTGTTCATTATCAACAGGAATATATGCTTCTTCCCGTCCTTCCAGGTAGCTAACATTCCATACAGTTACAAATGCCAGAAACAATATTAGAAACAAAGATATTATACCTATTCGCTTCATACTTTCTCAATTTTAACCGCACATTTTTTATAATCAGGTTGTTTTGATATCGGACAGAAAGCATCTAAAGTCACATCATTTATTAACATATTCTCATCAAAGAATGGTACAAATACTTGATTACGCTCTGGCACACCACGTTCATTAACTGATGCTGGTAAAATAATTTCACCGCGTCGAGTTGTTAATTTAACCTGGTCTCCTGTTCTTATCTGCATCTCTTTAGCCTGCTCTGGGTTAAGTTCCACATAAGCGTGTGGCATTGCTTTGTGTAATACTGGTATTCTTCGAGTCATGGACCCCGTATGCCAATGTTCCACCACTCGCCCCGTACACAACCAGAATGGGTAATCATCATCAGGAGTTTCTGGTGCGGGTTCGTATGGACGTTGCCAAATTACAGCCTTTCCATCTTTATTTCCATAAAAATGAAATTGCTCGCCGTTACTACATGCCGGGTCATACTCGGCATTAAAACGCCATTTCGTAGACTTTCCATTAACATAAGGCCATTGTGCTCCTGGCTCAGCCTTTAAAACCTCTAAAGGCGCCATAGCATGTTTATTACCTTCATGATGCCTTCTATACTCATTGTAAATTTCTTCTATATGAGTTGCCTCGTTATAGTAGAACTGCTTTTCATATCCCAGTCGCTTAGCTACTTCAACAATTTGCCAGGTATCACTCATAGCTTCGCCTGAAGGCTGTATCATTTGTTCAAAATATTGCGTTCTTCGCTCTGAATTTCCATACATACCTTCGCGCTCTATCCACATGGCCGAGGGTAAAATTACATCTGCAATATCGGTTGTTGGTGTAGGATAAATATCTGAAACTACAATAAATCGACCCTCTTTCTCACATGCATCGCGATAACGCTTTAATTTGGGCATAGTAACCATCGGATTGGTAACCTGTATCCACATAAATCTTATATCTCCCCTATCTAATGCTCTAAACATTTCCACGGTATGATAGGAAGGCTTGGCAGGAATATTCTCTGCAGGAACATCCCAAATCTTCGCAGCAAACTCTCTATGCTCTTTATTTGTTACCACACCATGCGGTAACTTATGAGTTAAGGTTCCCACTTCACGAACCGTTCCGCAGGCACTTGGCTGACCCGTTAAAGAAAACGGACTGTTCCCCGGTTCTGAAATTTTACCCGTAAGTAAATGTATATTATAAACTAAATTGTTTATCCATGTTCCTCTTGTGTGTTGATTCATTCCCATACACCATAAAGACATGACTTTCTTGTTAGGATCACCATAATAAGAGGCCATATATTTGATGTCTTTAGCAGAAACCCCAGAAACCTTTTCTACTTTTTCAGGAGTATAATCTTGTAAAAAGGTTTTAAAATCTTCAAAAGTGATTCCTTCTGGCTTATCATTAAAGTTGTACTTATCTTCTAAACCATAGCCCATATTAGTAAGCCCCTTTTTGAAATTACAATGCTTTTCAACAAAGGCCTTGTTCACCCAACCATTATTTATAATTTCATAACAAATAGCATTTGCAACCGCTAAATCAGTCTGTGGCTGAAAAATAATCGATTTATCTGCAGCCATACTAGTACGTGTTGTACGTGTTGCAAAATCAATAATTTTAACACCTCGTTTTAAACGCTGATCTAATAATCGGGAAAATAATACAGGATGCATTTCTGCCATATTATTACCCCATAGCACAAAAACATCGGCATGATCAATATCTTCATAACACCCCATAGGCTCATCGATACCAAATGAAGTCATAAACCCTGTAACAGCACTTGCCATACACAAACGCGCATTAGCCTCAACATTATTTGTTCCTATACAACCTTTAAAGAGTTTCGAAGCAACATATCCATCAGGAATAGTCCACTGTCCCGAACCATAAATAGACACCGCATCCTTACCATAATCGCTTATGGTCTCTTTCATTTTAGAAGCAATTAAATCGAGTGCTTCTTTCATAGAAGTTTCTACAAACTTGCCATTTTTCTTCACCAAAGGCTTAGTCAATCGATCTTTACCGTAAATAGACATAACGGAGTGGTATCCTTTCACACAACACAAGCCCTTATTTACCGGAGATTTAGGATCTCCTTTTACAGCTACCGCTTTTCCATTATCAATACCAACTAAAACACCACATCCAACGCCACAAAATCTACAGGGAGCCTTTTTCCAATCTAAATTTCCACCTTTTGGTAGATTCTTCTCTTGTTCTTCAGCAAATAATATCCCTGGAAACATGGTGGCTGCAGCCGTCATAGCCGACATAATTGCCATTTTTTTTAAAAATTCACGTCTATTGGTTAACGAGGTATACATACTTAATTACTTTATAGGTGTATCGAATCCTGAAACCATGGCTAGTAATTTTAAACTTTCAATGGCTTCAATTTTTTCTTTTAATATATTATCTTCGGTATTGTTCGTTGTTTCAGTAATCACTATCAACAAATCATTATTTTCAGCAGGAATAACTTCACAACTACTTATTGATGTTAGTGCTTGAACAAGTTCACTTTTTTTTCCTTCGTGTGGATGTGCTAGATAACTCTTTATTGGCATAATAAACTAATACTGTCGTTGTTAAATTTAGGGCAATTTTATCTTAATTAAAAATTAATTTACATGATAAATGTCAGTTTAACATAAAAAATCTTTTCGCTATATTTGCTTAGATATAACGATTTATATGTATGGTTTCTATTAATAAAGCGATTTCTATAGTTAAAAATACAGGGCAAAAAATTTCTAAAAAAACAATTAAATCTGTTGAAAAAGCTGGTGGATATATTTTATATGAAGATATTACTTCTCCCATAAATATGCCGCCTTTCCGGCAATCGGCCATGGATGGTTACGCTTTGAATATTCATGATAAATTGTCGTATAAATTAATTGGTGAAGTAAAAGCTGGTGATGCCCACCAACCAATTTTACAAAAAGGAGAAGCTATTCGAATTTTCACAGGTGCTGCCGTTCCCGATACTGCCAATGCTGTAATGATGCAGGAAAAAGTGATTCTTACGAACACCGGAATTAAAATTGAGCATCCCATTAACGAAGAACTAAATATCCGGCCACAAGGAGAACAAGTAAAAAATGGTTCTGTTGCCCTTAAAAAAGGCACAAAATTAACACCGGCCGCCATTGGCTATCTTCTCTCTTTAGGTATTACTGATGTTCCCGTTTTTAAAAAACCTAACATAGCTATTGTAACTACTGGTAATGAACTTATAGAACCCGGACAGAAATTAAGCTACGGGAAAATTTATGAAAGTAATTCTAAAATGCTTTTAAGTGCCTTATATAATCTCAAATTTTACGACGTCACAATTCACAAGGTAGAAGATGATTATCAAAAAACCGTAAACAAACTTAAATCGGTAATAAATACTAACGATTTAGTACTTATAACCGGAGGCATTTCAGTTGGTGACTACGACTTTGTTGGCAAAGCACTTTCTGAACTACAGGTTGAAGAACTATTTTATAAAGTGAAACAAAAACCAGGAAAACCGCTCTTCTTCGGAAAAAAAGAAAAAAGTTTAATTTTTGCACTTCCCGGTAACCCCGCTGCTGCCTTATCTTGTTTTTATGTATATGTATATATCGCACTTCAAAACATGATGAATCGCAACAATACAGAATTACCTAGAACTGAAGCCATATCAGATTCAACATTTATAAAACACGGTGATCGTCCGCAGTTTTTAAAAGCCATTTATAAGGAAGGACATGTTATAATTTTAGAAGGTCAAAATTCGTCTATGCTGCAAACATTTGCTATTTCAAATGCCTTAGTATATGTTCCTGCTGAAATAAACACGATTCAAAAAGGAGATCTTTTGCAAACAATTTTATTACCAGAATAAATAATATGAAGTATAAAATTAAAAGTAGAATTTGGATAGAAGCGGACAATAATGTACTCCTTGGGGAAGGCCGCGTACATTTATTGAAAGCCATTCAAGAAACGGGGTCACTTTCAAAAGCAGCTAGATCTTTAAATTTATCATATAAAAAAGCCTGGAACTTATTAGACTCCGTAAACAAATCAGCTAAAAAACCAGTAACAGTAAATAGTATTGGAGGTAAAGGCGGTGGTGGTGCTCAATTAACAGATTATGGCCTATCCCTTATTAGAGCGTTTGATGAAATTAATAAAAACTGCTGGGACTTTTTAGATAAACAACTTGAAAAAATAGAACATATATAAATGCTGAAAAACGAACATATATACTTGTTTCTGGCTATTTTACCTATCGTATCCTTTTTATATGCCAGTGTAGGTCATGGTGGTGCCAGTGGTTATTTGGCTTTAATGGCTTTATTCTCATTTGCTCCAGAAACTATGAAACCAACAGCTTTATTGCTTAATTTATTTGTAGCTGGTATGTCATTCTATTACTATTATAAAGGCGGGTATTTTAATAAAAAATTATTTTTATCATTTGCCATAGCGTCAATTCCACTAGCCTTTTTAGGAGGCACCATAGAAGTAGACGCCTCGATTTACAAAAAAATATTAGCGGTATTACTCATTTTCGCTATTCTAAAAATGCTTAATGTCTTTGGAAAAGAAAATCAAAAAATAACCCAAGTTAAACTTTGGCAAGGTCTAATAGTAGGTGGCATCATAGGCTTCTTTTCAGGACTTATTGGTATTGGAGGTGGCATCATATTAACTCCTGTAATTTTATTATTACACTGGGGTAAAATGAAAGAAGCAGCTGCCGTATCAGCTCTGTTTATTTGGGTAAATTCGGCAGCCGGTTTATTTGGCCAACTTAGCAGTGGAGTCACCCTAGAAACTGCATCTTTCTTATTAGTTGCCATAGCACTTATAGGTGGTATTGCAGGAGGATATTATGGTAGTAAAAAGATTAACAACAAGCACTTGCGCTATATTCTTGCTATGGTACTAATGATTGCCTGTGCTAAATTATTTTTCACCTAAATGATAAACAAAACAAACATAACAGGTATTATATTGGCGGGAGGTAAAAGTTCCAGAATGGGTCAAGATAAAGGGCTTTTAAAATTTAAAGAACAATCCTTTATTCAATACAGCATCGATGCGCTTACTCCATTAGTTTCTGATATAATTATTGTCTCAGACCATGCAGAACACCAACTATTCGGTTTCAAAACCATTGAAGACGATGAAAAAGATGCAGGGCCTGTTTCAGGAATCTGTTCCGGATTAGAGGCATCTAAATCAACATATAATATCATTTTAAGCTGTGATATTCCATTCATAAAATCGAGATTATTAGAAAAGCTATTAAAACATACAGACGACGCTTACGATATTATCCAAGCGGAAAGTAAAGGTAAAACCATGCCTCTTATTGCGATATACAAAAAGCAATGCCTTCGTACATTTAAGGATTTACTAAACCAAGGTGAACGTCGCCTACGAGTTGCTGTTAATCATTGTGTTGTAAAGAATGTACCAACCAATTTTGATGAAGACAAAATGACTATGAATATAAACACGAAAGAAGAACTAAAATTAATAAGTGATGCGGATAACAGTTAAATATTTTGGTCAGATTTCTGAAATTACCCAAAAAGAAGAAGAGGTATTAGAAATTTATGAAACTTCGATCGCCCAGCTTTTAGATCGAATCTATTCAAAATATGAAAAATTAAAAAATAAAGAATTCAAAATAGCGCAAAATCGGGAATTAGTAGATATGAATACTGAGATTAACGGTTCTGAAATTGCTCTTTTACCACCATTTGCAGGAGGTTAATTATTATGGAAAGATACAACAGACATATTATATTACCAGAAATCGGACAAACAGGACAGGACAAAATATCGAATTCCAAAGTTTTAGTTATTGGAGCCGGTGGTTTGGGTTGCCCTATTTTACAATACCTTGCTGCCGCCGGGGTTGGATTTTTAGGAATCATTGATTTTGACACCGTTGATTTGACTAATTTGCAGCGACAAGTACTTTACGGAAATTCTTCACTTGGAAAAAATAAGGCCTTAGCTGCTAAATCAAGATTATCAGACTTAAACAGCGATATTAATATTATTGCTTATCCAGAACCACTCACCTATCAAAATGCCCTTGATTTGTTTAAGCAATATGACATTGTAGTAGATGGTTCCGATAATTTTGCTACACGCTATTTAGTAAACGATGCCGCCGTAATTACAAATAAGCCTTTAGTTTTTGGAGCTATTTATAAATTTGAAGGTCAGATATCCGTTTTCAATTATAAGCACGGACCAACCTATAGGTGCCTTTTCCCAAATCCGCCTGAAGCTCACAGTGTTCCAAATTGTTCCGACATTGGTGTACTTGGAGTTTTACCAGGAATTGTTGGTAGTATGCAAGCTAATGAAGTTCTAAAAATTATTTTAGGAATTGGTGATGTTTTATCAGGCAAATTATTATGTTATAATGCACTAAACGCTCAAATAACGAGCCTAAAGTTCAAGAAACACGAAAAGGGTGTTGCCCAAATCTTAAACACCTCTAATTCATTTAGAAAAAAACAACTGGATTTAGACTGCGATGTCACCTCCAATCGCATTTCATTTAAAGATGTAATATTCGACCATAACATTCAACTTATTGATGTTCGAGAAGAAGATGAACAACCGAAAATGTTAGATTATCCTATAACGAACATACCCTTAAGTAGATTAGAATCTCACCTAAGCAAACTAGAACCAAATAAAAAACATATTCTTTTCTGTCAATCGGGTGTTCGAAGCCAAATGGCCGTAAATCGATTAAAAGAATTACAAATTAACTCATGTTTCAGTTTAGAGGAAGGCGCCTCAGAACTGAATCAATATTTAAAAGAAAATCTTAAAATAATAGAAAATGAACGATAAAAAACCTAAAAACGTTTTCAAATCAGGGCCTATTTCTTTTGAATTCATAGGTGATTCCATATATAAACATCAAACTAAAACAAGCATTGGTGCCCACAATATTTTTCTCGGACAAGTAAGAGCCGATAACATTGATGGTAAAACAGTTTCTGCTATAGAATATACGGCTTATGAAGATATGGCTAATCAAAAATTTCATGAGATAAGAGAATCGGCATTTGAAAAATTTAATTTAACATGCATGCATATTTACCATAGTTTAGGCACTGTAAAAGCTGGAGAAATTTGCTTGTTTGT
Organism: Gaetbulibacter saemankumensis DSM 17032; assembly: GCF_000425645.1. GTDB lineage: Bacteria > Bacteroidota > Bacteroidia > Flavobacteriales > Flavobacteriaceae > Gaetbulibacter > Gaetbulibacter saemankumensis. The sequence continues at coordinate 112,090 of NZ_AUDV01000007.1, read as the reverse complement.
TTTTGTGTCATCCCCAAGAAGAAAGGTAGTATTTGAAGCATTGGAATACATAGTAGAAGCCATTAAGGCAAATGTTCCCGTTTTCGGAAAAGAAATATTTGAAGATAATTCACATCAGTGGAAAGTAAACAGTTAAATCATGGTAGATATTACACATAAAAGTACCACCCTAAGAACCGCAGTTGCTCAGGCTATAGTAAGAGTAAGCAAACCTGAGACCGTAACAGCTATTAAAAACGATACTGTTCCGAAAGGTCATGTCTTTGCTATGAGTAAAGCCGCAGGGTTACTGGGCGTAAAACGTACGCCTGATATTTTACCCGATTGCCACCCCTTACCTATTGAGTTTACTGGGGTTGAATATGAAGTTAACGGATTAGAAATTAAGGTACTATTTACCGTAAAGACCATCTACAAAACGGGCGTAGAAGTTGAAGCAATGCACGGTGCTAGCGTGGTTGCTCTCAATATGTACGACATGCTAAAACCTATTGACAAGGGCATTGAAATTCAATCCATTAAATTACTGAATAAAAAAGGTGGAAAATCAGATTTCAGCGATAAATTCAGAAAAGATTTAACGGCTGCCGTTGTAGTCTGTAGTGATACTATATCGGCAGGAACCAAAGAAGATAAAGCGGGTAAAGCCATCATAGCGAAATTAAAATCGTGTGATATTCAAATTTCAGAATACGTAATTATCCCAGATGAAAAAGAAATCATTCAGCAAAAAGCTCAGAATTTTCAAGAGCAAGGAGTCGATATGGTTATATACACCGGAGGCACAGGACTTTCCTCAAGAGATGTAACACCAGAAGCTTTAACCCCAATATTAGACAGAAGAATTCCAGGAATCGAAGAAGCAATTAGAAGCTACGGTCAAGAGCGCACGCCGTTTTCGATGTTATCTCGCAGTGTTGCGGGTACCATAGAAAACACTCTAATTTTAGCCTTACCAGGTTCAACCAATGGTGCTAAAGAATCTATGGATGCAATTTTTCCGGCCGTCCTTCATAGCTTCAGAATTTTAAAAGGAGCCAGACACGACTAATGAAAAACGAAACAAACATATTACAAGATACTCATGGTAGAAAGCATAGCTATTTACGGATTTCGTTAATAGAACGTTGCAACCTGCGATGTACTTATTGTATGCCGGAAGAAGGCGTTACACTTTCTCCTAAAAGTCATTTAATGACTTATGAAGAAATTTATGATATTGCCAAAACCTTTGTAAAGCATGGCGTAACAAAAATAAGGCTTACAGGAGGCGAACCTTTGGTTAGAAAAGATTTTCCTGTAATCTTAGAAAAATTAGCGTCATTGCCTGTCGAACTGTCCATTACTTCTAACGCTGTAATTATCGATAAATTTACAGAGGTCTTAAAAGCCAATGGCGTTAAAAGTTTGAATATTAGTTTAGATTCTCTTAATCCTGATAAATTTCATAAAATCACACGCCGCAATGAGTTTAATAAAGTTTATAACAATATTTTACTCTTAGTTAAAGAAGGATTTAAGGTCAAGATTAATGCTGTTCTAATGAAAGACTTTAATGAAAATGAAATTATCGACTTCATTAATTTCACTAAGGATCTACCTGTTTCTATTCGATTTATAGAATTCATGCCTTTTGACGGAAATCGATGGGATATGAGTAAGATGGTTTCATATGCCGAAATCATGGATATAGTAAATACGCATTTCCCAACTAATCAAGTAATTCGGCTAAAAGACGCTCCAAATGACACCTCTAAAAATTATAAAATTAAAGGGTTTAAAGGATCTTTTGCTGTTATTAGCTCTGTTACCAATCCGTTTTGTGACTCCTGCAACCGACTACGCCTAACCGCTAACGGACAATTAAAAAATTGTTTGTTTTCATCAAGTGAATCAGATTTACTTACAACTCTACGTGCAGGCAAAAACATCGAACCTACTATTCATAAAGCAGTACAAGGTAAATTTAAAATTAGAGGCGGCATGAATACCTTAGAAGAATTTAAGAAGCCCAAACTTCACAATAATAACAGAAGCATGATTACTATCGGCGGTTAAACTATAATACAACTGCCAATTCGAGCTTAATGACTTTAAATTAAATTATGGAATATAATCCCCTTTAGCTTCTTAAGTCTTATTTAACCACTACAAACGCTCAAATTGACATATTGTATTATTAACTAATAATTAAAACTATATTATTTTACTAAAACCTTCTTTTCAAAACTACTTTTTGGAGCTTCACATAGCGAACACTCATAACTTTCCGGAAGCTCCTCAAAAGATGTCCCTGGTGTAATATTTTGCGTGACATCACCATAAATTTCACTGTAAATGGTCATACATTCGCTACATTGAAATACTTCTTCTTCTGAAATTTCTTTTACACTTTCCTCTGAATCAACTTCTTCTCGCTCATTTCCTAACTGTTCAAAATACAACTGACTCAACTCCATTAAAAGTCCCGGTAATTCCACTTTATCAACATCTTGAACGTGCATGATATACTCACGCGTATTTGGATCGAAGTTTTTTGCATACAAGAGATTGTAAGTATCTCTAATTATGAAATCACCCAAAGACTCTGGTTGCTTATTTTTTTCAATGACTATTGAAGTAAAATAATAGGAATTGCTACCATAATTAGAAATACCAAAGGTAAGTCCGTAAGTACTTATATCATTCTGATCAAAATTAGAAACCAAATATTTTTTTAAACTTAGCGCTTCCTTATCGTTTACTGGTAAATGCCAGTTTAACTCCAACATGGAATGGCGTACATTTATACCAAACTTTCCTAGAAATTTTTCCCACTGCAATTTGGTTTTTAATGGAATTCCCTTTACGATAAACGATTTCCAAGGCGTAATAGATATTTTACCAATTTTACTTTCGGAACACAACTCGCACATAGCTTTTAAAAATTTCAAATCATAACGATTATTCCTCCAATAAAGCCCTAACCAATAACGATCGGTCCCTATTCTATTCATACCCTCATAATATGGAAACGGATAAAAAGGTACCTCCAATGGTTTATCTACAGTTCGATTATTAGTATCTACAGCATCACTCACCAGATCGAAAATAGTTTCGATGGTTTCAGGCTCTTCCAGCAATATATTTTCAATAGCCAACTCAACCTTATCCATATCCCAACTGTATATAAGCGCCGGATACATCACGGTTTTTTTCCATTCAGGTAGTCTGATGTACAAATACCAGTAGTCTTCATGTTCAGATGCAATAAAATTAATATTCCCTGTAAACAAAGGCACTAATCGTTGTTTAGGATCTGTGATATTTACACGTAATTTTAAATTGTGTTTAAACTGCTCTAATATATACAAATAACGATCACTCGTAAGCCATGAGGTACTTGGTAAAATATCGGAAGACACATAAGATGATACGATATTTTCAATACCATCATGTTTTGGTTTTATAAATTGAATCTTATTAAAATCGACGAACTTCGATTCATCAATTTTTTCAGGAAAAATAATATCCTGACGAGATCCGAAAGAAATAGCATCTAAACCTAAGCCCTCTGCGGCTTCACAAATATATTTTAATTCACCCGGCGACAATACACCTCCGTTAATTCGTAATCTATATGGCTCTTCCATGCGATATTATTGTTATATCCTTAATTATATTAGACCAATACTTTTGTATTATTTAAAATCTCCCTCACTTCTGTTTTACAACTCCCACAACCTAAACCAGCTCCGGTACTACTACATAATTCGGTGAAATCTGTACAACCGGCCTGTATAGCTTCTTCAATATTACCATCGCCCACCTGACTACAAGAACAAATAAGTTTACCTTTTACAGGTACAGCATTGGAGGTGCCTCTTAATAAAGTGTTGCGTTTTTCAGACATCTCCATCTTGGTTTCAATCATAGTTTTAAATTCGGCAAATTCATTCTTATCCCCCATTAAAACGGCTCCAATTAAAAGATCATCTTTAACGATACACTTTTTATAATAACGCTTTTTAATATCTGTGAATATAATTTCTTCATAAGAATCATCATTTTCGGGAACACTTATATCTCCGATACTACATAAATTAAGGTCGTTAAACTTTAAAATATTCATTAATACTGAACCGTTATAAGCACAACTAATATCACCCGCAATAAAGTTTGCTAATATATTAGCCTGTTCCTCAGCTGCCGAAGTAATCCCGAATAACCTATTATTAAATTCGGCTATTTCACCAATAGCAAAAATATCTGGGTTAGACGACTGTAAATGCTGATTTACTTTAACACCTCGACTACATAAAATACCATTTTCTCGTGCTATTTCAACATTTGGAATCGTGCCTATAGCATATACAATAGCATTTGCCGTTAGTAACTTGCCACTCTTTAGTGTGATATTCAATTCACCCGTATCTTCATCATCGAATACCGTACTTACTTCATTATCAAAATATATCTGAATTCCACGCTCCTGAACATCTAAAGCCAATAATTTACTAGACACCTTATCCAACTGTCGCTCCATTAAGCGAGAAGCTCTTTGAATGATAGTAATTTTTACCTTTTTGTGTTTCATGGCGGCCGCTAACTCCAAACCTAACAAACCTCCCCCTACAATAACAACATGTTGTTCTTCAGGAGGCAATCCTGTAGCATTTAAATACGCTTTAAATTCATCGGCATCACGTTTGTTTCTCATAGTGAATCGCCCTGGTAAATCTATCTGAACATCTTTAGGAATAAAGGCTCTACTTCCTGTTGCCAGTATTAATTTATCGAAACTATGCTGTTCTCCATGACTATCGGTTACTATTTTATTCTCCTGATCGATATTAGAAATTTGTGTTTCAGGATGCACCTTTATATTGAGTTTATTAAGCTCTAATTTTTTAATTTTTAATAATTGTTCCCAGCTTAATTCTTCTGTAACATATTCGGGAAGTAATACTCTGTTGTAAAATAGATTTGGTTCTTTTGAGAATACATGAATTTCATCTAATTCGTTGTATTCACGATAATTTTGAACAAACCTAAAAGATGCCGCTCCTGCCCCAACTATAATGATTTTTTCAACAGGCTTTTTGTATCGTGTCACTGATACTCGCGTAAATTTAAAATCTGGCTCTTTCGATACCGGATCTACATGGGTATTCGTTAAATTATTTGCTCGATTTAAATCACTTTGTAACTGTTTTCCCCAGTGCATAGGTAAAAACACAACCCCTTTGGCTATATTATCTGTAACATTAGCTCTTACTCTTACAACCCCATTTTCACTTTTAATTTCGGTAATATCTCCATTTTTAATTTTACATAAATAGGCATCAACCGGATTAATTTCTAGAACCGGAGTCGGGTAATGTGTTTTTAAACGTGACACTTTACCAGTTTTCGTCATGGTATGCCATTGATCGCGAATCCTCCCCGTTGTTAATATTAACGGATAATCTTCATTAGGTTGCAATGAGGTATTTTCAACAGACGAAGGGATATTAAATATGGCCTTTTTAGAAGGCGTATAAAACTTTTTATCGGAAAATAATCTAGGCGTTCCAGTATGTCTGTATTCAGGTACTGGCCATTGGAATGTACCTTCACTTTTAAGTCGGTCGTAATTCAAAAAGGAAACATCAATATTTGTTCCTTTTGTCATAGCACAGTACTCATCATAAATTTCTTCGGCACTGCTATAGTTGAATCCTCGAAAGCCCATTCGCTGTGCAAAATCACAAAAAATCTCAACATCTGGTCTAGCTTCACCCGGAGCATTTAATTCTTTTGGTAAATAGGAAATACGGCGTTCTGAATTGGTCATAGTTCCTTCCTTTTCCAACCAGCCTGCGGCAGGCAAAACTAAATCTGCATAAGCTACGGTATCAGATTTATGCGAAATATCCTGAACTACCACAAATTTAGCATTTGCCATAGCTTTTTCAATACGATGTGTATTTGGTAAACTCACCAAGGGATTCGTACAGGCAATCCAAACAGCTTTTAATTTACCAGATTCTAAGGCGTCAAACATCTCGGTTGCCGTTAATCCTGGTTTTGGATTTATTTTTTCAACCCCCCAAAACTGTGCAACTTCACGGCGGTGCTCTTCATTCATTAAATCCTTATGAACCGCTAATAAATTAGCCATACCACCTACTTCTCGACCTCCCATGGCATTAGGTTGCCCCGTTAATGAAAATGGCCCGGAACCCGGTTTACCCACCTGACCCGTAATTAAAGACAGATTTAATAACGATACATTTTTATCGGTTCCCACTACACTTTGATTCAGTCCCATGGCCCACATACTGATAAAGCCCTTTGAAAGTCCAATGGTATCAGCTGCTTTTCTAATATCCTTTTCTGGAACTCCACACAATTTTGAAGCCTGTTTTACAGAGGTTTTATAAATTAAATCTTTATAAGCCTCAAAACCTTCGGTATGATTATTTATAAAATCTTCGTCTATTAAACCACGTTCATATATGCACCTTCCAATGGCATTATACAAAATCACATCGGTACCTGGAATAAGTTGTAAATGTATATCAGCGAAGTTAGCCGAATCGGTTTTACGCGGATCAATAACAATAATTTTTACATCCGGATTTTCTTCTTTATGTTTTTCAATGCGTCTGAATAAAATAGGATGACACCAGGCTGGGTTCGCTCCTGTGATTAAAAAACAATCGGCCAATTCAATATCGGCATAAGCAATTGGCACACTATCTTCTCCAAAAGTTTTTTTATAACCTACCACCGCCGAACTCATACATAAACGTGAATTGGTATCAATGTTATTGGTTCCTAAAAAGCCTTTAGTAAGTTTATTTGCTATATAATATTCTTCTGTTAAACTTTGTCCAGACACATAAAAAGCAACACTATCTGGACCATATTTTTTTATAATAGATTTAAAAACGCCTGCTGCTCTATCTAAAGCTTCATCCCAGCTTACGCGCTCCCTAGGGTGAGAACGGCTCCATCGCATTTCTGGATATAAAATCCTATCTGAAGTATCATTCACAACGTAGTGTAAATTCATTCCTTTAGAACACAACATTCCTTTATTAACCGGATGATCTTTATCGCCTTCAACTATAATCTTATCATTATGGTCTTTTTTAGCAATTATACCACATCCAACACCACAATAGGAACATGTTGTTTTTACTTCATTTTTTAACATCTTGACAACCGTTTTAATACTAATTAAGACATTTTAATAACACTAAACAAGCGCACTTTACTTTATTATTAATGCGATAAAAAAACCTCTAACAACCTACACTATTAAAAAAATTAATCACTTAAAATTAACTTTTCACTTTTATAGTAGCCAATTCGGGTGCAACATTAACATCTTCGTTAATAACTTCTTCTACATTTGAAAATTTAATAGCTAAAGATGCCATGCCTGCTAATATTACAAAAAAGCCAATAATAAAATATCCATTTGATACTGCATGTGAAGCCGCAATAGATTGTGCTGAATTTATTATATCTTCTCCTAATCCTTGATTAGCTAGAATAGCTGCTTTTTCAGCTGCTGCTGATTTAGATTTTAATAAGATTGCCGCTAAAAACGCTCCTACATTACCACCTGCACCTACTATACCTGACACGGACCCAATAGCTTTTTCATTTATAAATGGCACCACAGAAAAAGTTGCCCCCTCAGCCATTTGTACCGATAAACTAAATAAAATTAAGAAAATGAAGCCTATAATAATACTTGTAGTTGTTGAAAATGATATGAGCATAATTCCTTGAACGGTTAACATAAACGCTAAAAATAAAACGCGACCACGTACCCCTTTTAATTTTCCAAATTTATCACCAAAGAAACCTCCCAAAGTACGAGCAAATATATTCATCAAAGCAAATGATAACACTATATTTCCAGCGGTTATTCTTTCTAATTGAAAGGTATTTTGAAGATAGTCATCCATGGTTCCATACACGGTTAATTCAATACCAAAACAGGCAGCATACACAAAGAATAATATCCATGTTCTATAATCTTTAATAACTGTTAAAAATCCTTCCTGATCATTTTTCGTCGCAATAGTTTCCCCGGCCTCTTTTAGATCTTTAAAATTACCCTGTGGCGTATCCTGTGTAAAGAAGTAATAGACCAACCCCATAAAAAAACAAATAGTTCCAGCAACCACCATAGAATATCTCCAGGCTTCCGCGTCAGCTACTCCAAAACCAACAACTGCTGCCGCAATGATAGGCATTCCTAACCTATTAGCTCCACCTCCTAAATTACCCCATCCTGCCGAAGTTGCATTGGCAGTTCCAACAATATTTGAAGCAAACATTAAAGAAGTATGAACCTGAGTTATTACGAATGATGCCCCAATAAAACCAATAAATAACCGACAAATTAAAAATTGTAATGGTGTTTGAACCAACCCGCATAATATAACAGGAACAGCTCCCAACATTAGCAACCAAGTGTAACACAACCTTGGTCCGTACTTATCACACAATTTACCTATTAACAATCTGGCAAATACGGTGCCTGATACAGCCAAAATTATCGAATTCCATTTTTGCTCAGGAGTTAAACCTAAGTCTCGAACAACATCTGGCATAAAGGGTACAATTCCAAACCAAGCAAAAAAACACATAAAAAAAGAAATGGATGTAATCCAAAATATGCGTACTGGAATGGCTTTAAAATTTAATAAATTGAATTTGGTGGCCTTAAGTGAATCTGAATTTGTCATAATATTTACTTTTTCTGACTCAAAATTAAGTATAAATACTTAATTTATACGTATACCGAATACGTATTTTAAAATAAATACCACTTTGACAAATAATAAAATCCATTTTTAAGAATCTCTCAAAAATGGATTTAAATTATATATGAAATTAAAAGAATTATTTAAAAATAGGAATTCAATTATTTAATTTAAAGCGTATTTCTTTGCCTTATTACTTAGTTCCATAAGGTTTTTTACATCCATTTTCTTCATTAAATTAAATCGATGCACTTCTGCTGTACGCTTACTAATATTTAATTCCTCCGCTATATCCTTATTATTCTTTAATTGTAATACCAATTCCAAAATTTGCTTCTCACGTTTTGTTAAATGAAATGGGAGCTCAACCTCTTTGTTTTCAACAGGTTCTTCCTTAGACACATTACCATTCACAAAATTATTCATAATAATAGCAGATACATCTCCAGTAAAATACTTACCTCCTTCAGATATTTTACTTAAAGCTTTCAGAAACTCTTCTTTGCTCGCTCCTTTTAACAGATAACCATCGGCTCCAGCCTGAATAGCCTGAACCACATACTCTTCAGAATCGTGCATAGAAAGCACTAAGGTGTTAACATCAATATTATTTTTGGTTATTTCCCTCACCACTTCAATTCCCGTCATTTCAGGCATTCTAATATCTACAATAAGAACGTGTGGCTTTTGTCTTTTAATTACCTCTAATGCCTCTTTACCATTCGAAGCCTCATCTATTACAGCAATACCTACCTGATCTTCTAAAAGTGCCTTGATACCATCTCTCACTAAAACATGGTCGTCTGCTAAAACTACATTAATCATAATTACAATTGGATTTATAGTAACAAAAATAAGAATTTTAAGTATCTCTACGTATTCTTAGATTGGAATATTAAGAGTTACACGTGTCCCTTTATCAACTTCTGAATGAAGAAACAGTCTACCATCTATGTATTTTATACGTTCACGCATAAAGGTCATGCCCATTCCTCCGTCGCCCTTTTTAATTTTTTTAACCTTACTCGGCTCAAACCCCTTACCGTTATCATCGATAACAATACTAAGTATATTCTCCCTATGTGAAATAGACACTAAAATATGTGTTGAATTGGCATATTTTATAGCGTTATTAATTGCCTCTTGTACAATACGATAAATATTAATTTCCACTAAAGAATCTAGACGGTTATTAAAATCGGTTTTATTAAATAACATGATATTCTTACCTGTAAGCCTAGCCAACTCCTGAGTTAATTTGGTTATTGCCGGAACAATGCCATGGTCTGATAATTCTGGGGGCGTTAAATTAAACGTAGCCGTCCTTACCCCTTTAATAATATCTAAAGTGAGGTTTTTTAAATGTTCAATTTTCTTATTTGTTTTTTCTACATCACTAGTATCAATACTTTCCAGATTATACTTTAACCCGGTTAACATCTGCCCAATACCATCATGAACATCTTTAGCAATACGATTCTGCTCCTTTTCCTGATTTTCAATAATCTTACTGGAGATAACTTTTTGCTGACTCATCTTTTCTTCAAAGCTCTGCTTTGTGAGGCGTTCAATCTCTAATTGCGCCGCTTTTCTTGAGCTGATATCTGATGCTATAACTAACAATTCAGATCGGTCATCGGTCGGGTTAAAAGGAATCATAGACATTTCAAGCCAAACATTGGTCTGGTCTTTGGTGGTAGCTTTAAGCTCACCTTGCCAACCTGTTTTTTTATACTTAGAGATTAAATTCTCTATATTCTCTCGTTCATTTTCATGAATAGAAAGTACCTCCGACAAATGTGTATTTACACTAAACCTTGAAAACTTGAAGAGTTTAGAAAATTTCTTCCCCATATGAATTAAAGCCCCATTTTGAGTGATCCTGGCAAACAACAAGGTTTCATCCATGGCATAACTCAACGCCCGTAATTCTTTAATAGATTTCTCCTTAGCGGCACTTAATTCATCCGCATCAATAGCCATTTGTTTAGCGCGTTTTTCGGCATCTAACAATTCTGCTAATGTAACCTTAACTGTTTTTGCTGCTGGCCAGAAAATAAATAAAAATTCACCTAATAAAATCAGTAATGTTAAGGCAGTTAATAGTAATTCTAAATTCCCTAATCTGCTTACTTTTTCATCGGCTTCTAAATCGTACAAATTAACGATGTCATCCATTTTTAATAGAAAATGCCCCTCGTTAGCTTTTACGACATTAATATCGCCAATAAACGATTCCATTGGAAGCGACGGCTGATTTTCTAACTTTTCAATAATAGACTTTGAGGCCTTACTTATTTTATTGAAGGTTGGATTTAATTCCTCGAATTTTTTCTGAACTAGAACACTGTTTTTACCTGGAACTCCCAAGCTATCATTCCCTTTTTGTAAAGCATTATGAGAACTTTCCCAAACTTTAAGTGTTTTTTTTATACTATCTTTTATCTCTAAGCGTTCTGCATTGTTAGTCGCCCCAGTTAATGTCACGATTTCCTTCGTTAACTTCTGACTCAGCATTCGTTGACGCCCTGCTACATTAATAACTGTAGAATCATTCTGCTGAGATTTTAGGTGTCGGCGCACTAATAATTGACTGACTAAAACAGAAAATGCAATAGTACTTAGAGCAATGATATACAAACGGCGTAGTTTATCAAAAGTGCGTTGATCTAATGAATTATTACCGTTTTTACTCATACTTTAAATAAATTATGAAATGGCTTTATTAACTAAATCGAGGCTTTTATTGGAAAATTTAATTTTTAAAGCTTCCTCATGACCTTCTTCAGACATTTTCTTCCAGGTTTTCTGAAGTATATCAATTATCTTATCATCATCATGTTTAGCCGCAAACTCCTCAAAATAGTAATCTAGAAACACCAAACAAATAACATCTTCAATGGCTTGGCTTTCTTCATTTTTCTTAATGAGTTTTTTATTTATTAAAAATGAAACGCGTTCGATAAACTCATCTTCATACCCTACTTCTTTTAAAATTTCTGCCGTAATTTCCGCATGCATCTTTTTTAAAGTTTCACGCCATTTTAAATAGCCAACACGATCCATTGGGTATTCGTCTCTGGCAATTTTCCATCTACAAATATGTTGAGCCCGTGCAGCGATTTGAAGAGCTCTGGAAGCATTGGGTTTAAACTGGAGTAATTTTCGGGTCATTCGCTGTGAGTACAACAACTCCTTTGGATACTCAATTCCAAACACTTGATAGGTGTTTATATCTTCTGAATTTTTTTTATCTATTAAGGCTATAGCTGTTTCAAATCTTGTTGGCTTCATTATGTATTTAGTAAAAGTTAATCTGAAAAGCCAATATACACATTTTCATCTTCAACTTTTACAGGATATACCGCAATTTTTAAATCGTCACCACCCAAATTAGAACCATCTTCTAGAGAAAAATTCTTTTTATGCATGGGACAAGCCACTTTAGCTATCCCTTCTTTATCACCAATCATTCCTAGAGACAAAACCATTTCCATTTTATGAGGACATAAATTTTGACAGGCATACCATTTACCCTTTCTCACAAAATTGTAAACCGCAATTTGTTTGGTTTTATATTTTATACAAGCCCCACTGTTTTCCGGAAAATCTGATACGACTCCTACGTTAAACCATGTACTTACTTGGTTTTCTGAAACTGAATTATATTGTTCTAATATGTCTTGCATTTTTAAAGATTTTATGAATTTATAATTACCAAGCTTTAGGCATTTTTTGATCTCTCATTGGAACAAAAACTAAATTATCGTCGGTATCGTCTGAGTTTACGAAGTGCCTGAATCGTTTTCTCATGTTTGGATCTTCAACGGCTTGCTTCCATTCACATTCGTATTTATTTACAAGCCCCTGCATTTCGTTTTCTAAATCTTCAGCTATTCCTAAAGAATCTTCAATAACTACCCTTTTAAGATATTCTATACCGCCATCTAACTTATCTAACCAAGGGGCTGTTCTAACTAACGGGCCTGCTGTTCTTAAATAAAACATTAAAAATCTATCTAAGTATTTTATCGCGGTTGCATCATCTAATTGTTCTGCAAATAACACGGCATGTTTTGGTGTAGCACCTCCATTACCACATACATATAAATTCCAACCACCATCTACAGCAATCAATCCGAAGTCTTTACCCCGAGCTTCAGCACATTCCCTGATACATCCAGAAACGCCTCCTTTTAGTTTATGTGGTGAACGCAGACCTTTATATCTATTTTCAATTTCTATAGCAAAGGTTACACTTTCATGCATGCCATAACGACACCAGGTAGAACCGACACAGCTTTTTACCGTTCTAAGTGACTTACCATAAGCATGTCCACTTTCGAAACCTGCCGCAATTAATTCTTCCCAAATTAGAGGCAACTCTTGTAACTGCGCCCCAAACAAATCAATTCTTTGTCCTCCTGTTATTTTTGTATATAAATCGTATTTTTTTGCAACCTCTCCTAATACAATGAGTTTATCAGGTGTAATTTCACCACCAGCAACTCTAGGCACTACAGAATAGGTTCCATTTCTTTGAATATTTGCTAAAAATCTATCGTTAGTATCCTGAATAGCCACTTGCTTATTAGGTGTTTCCATAGTTATAGTCGCGAAAATAGATGCTAATGCTGGTTTACAAATTTCACAACCATCACCATCACCAAATAAGTTTAAGGCTTCATCGTAATCTTTAACCTGATTTACTTTTACCAAATCGTACAACTCCTGTCTGTTAAAACTAAAGTGTTCACAGATAGTTTCTTTTACTTCTTTACCTAGGGATTTTAAAGTTTCATTTACAAGGTCGACCACCATAGGTTTACAACCGCCACAGCCCGTTGTTGCCTTAGTAGCACCAACGACATCTCCTAAATTATTACTAACACCATCGGTAATAGAACAACATATATCACCTTTACTTACACTTTCACATGAACAAATTTGTGCAGTATCTGGAAGGTCCATGGCACTTCCAAAAGAAGCGCCACCTTCACTTGTTGGTAAAATGAGCTGAGCGGGGTTTTTCGGTATTGCCATACCATTCAGGCATATTTGATGCAACATATTATAATCGGCTGCATCACCAACCAAAATTCCTCCTAATAATTTTTCACCGTCATGACTAACGTTTATTCGTTTATATAAATGCTGTGTTTTATCTTCAAAAATTATAGAATGTCCTTTGGTGGCAGGCATAAAAGGATCTCCAAAACTTGCGACATCTACCCCAATTAATTTAAGTTTGGTAGACATATCGATATCGGCTGGCATAAAACTATCGGTTTTACCTAAAATTTGATCGACTGCAATTCCGGCCATATCATAGCCAGGCGCCACTAACCCATAAATCATTTGATTATACAATGCCACTTCTCCAATAGCGTAAATATGAGCATCTGAAGTTTGCATTTTATTGTTTACCACTATACCACCACGCGTACCCATTTCTAAATCACAAGTTCTTGCTAATTCGTCTCTCGGACGAATTCCTGCAGAAATAATAAGCATATCTACATCTAATACATCATCCTCCCCGAATTCCATGGCTATAATTGCTTTATCACCTAATATTTGATTAGTTGCTTTGCTAAGATGAATATTTAATCCGATCGTTTCCAATTTCAGTTTTAAAACCTGACTACTTCTAGAATCTAATTGCCTAGGCATTAATTTAGGTGCAAATTCAACAATATGCGGCTCTAACCCCATATCTAACACTGCTTTTCCCGCTTCTAGACCGAGTAATCCTCCACCTAAAACCGCAGCCTTCGCATTTGGGTTGACCTCACGTAATTTTGCGGCATATTCCAGCATATCCTCTAAGTCTTCAATCGTTCTGTAAACAAAAACCCCCTCTTTTTCAACACCTTTAATTGGAGGTACAAAGGGAGAAGATCCTGTAGCTAAAACTAAATAATCGTAAAAGTAAGTTTCTTTATTTGCCGAAATAACCGATTTAGTTTCCCTGTTAATAGAGGTTATTCTGGCATTCGTTATTAGTTCTATATTATTTACATCATACCAACTTCTTGGTGCCATTTCTAAAGATTTTGCATCCTGGTTTTCAAAATACTCACTTAAATGCACACGATCGTATGCTGGTCTTGGTTCTTCACCAAAAACGGTAATTTTAAAAGCTTCGTTTCCTGAACTTGCTACAAACTTTTCACAAAATTTGTAACCAACCATACCATTACCGACAACAATAATATTCCTCATAACTACGTATTTTACATTACAAACATAATTATAAACTACGTAATTATACTTATTTTTATCATTGAAATATCTAAATTCAGTGCATTATTACCAAAATCACAAATTGAAATATCATTTTCTACGTATTAAATAAAATTATTATACCAGAAATATGAAAGAATAAGGATTATGAAATTTTATGCACCGTAATAATGACACTTTTTGAAGCTGGTGTCTTGGCTGTATGAGCAAAACTATCTAACGGCACTAAGATATTAGATTCTGGAAAATAGGTAGCACAACAATTTTTGGGAATGTCGTAAGGTATTACCTTAAAATTATGAGCCTCACGTGTAACACCTTTAAATATTGATTTTAAACGTACAACTTCTTCAGCCTCTAGATTTCTCATTTTCATATCATCCCGATTCATAAAAATTATGCGTCTTTCATTGAATATACCACGATACCTATCATTTAACCCATAAATTGTTGTATTAAACTGGTCATGACTCCGAATAGTCATCATAATTAACTCTTCATTTTTAAGCTTCCATTCGGGTAATTTATTAATAGAAAAATTGGCTTTTCGCGTTGAGGTATTAAATTTCCTAAAACGCGCCCCATTAGGAAGATAAAACCCAGATGGATTATACAGTCTATTATTATAATCTTCAAAACCGGTTACGACCTCAGCAATATCATCTCGAACCAATTTATAATTATCTCTATAAGCCAACCAATTAACTTTAGAGCTTGAACCCAAGGTTGCATGAGCAATACCACAAACTACAGCGACTTCACTAAGTAACTTATCGGAACATGGCTCTAAAACACCCTTCGTAGAAGTAACTACTCCCATAGAGTTTTCAACACTTTGAATTTGCAAACCTGTTTTCTGATAATCCTTCTCCGAACGACCTAAACATGGTAAGATAAGCGCTTCTTTACCTGTTACTAAATGTGAACGATTTAATTTCGTACTTACGTGAACCGTGAGATTGCAATTGGACATAGCTTCGGCAGCATATAAAGTGTCCGGAACTGCTGAAATAAAATTTCCTCCAAGGCCAAAAAACACCTTTGCTTTTTTCTCGTGCATGGCGCGAATAGCATCAATTACTGAATAACCATGTTTTTTTGATGGTTTAAAACCGTATTTAGCTTCAATTTTATCTAAAAAGGCCTGAGGTGCCGACTCCCATATACCTACGGTACGATCACCTTGAACATTAGAATGTCCACGAACAGGACAGGTACCCGCTCCCTCTTTACCTACACTACCCTTTAATAATAACAAGTTCACCAACTCACGTATATTATCTACGGCATTTTCATGTTGGGTTAATCCCATAGCCCAACAAATAATAATCTTATCATTATTAAGTATTAAATGAAAAACGTCATCGAAGATTTCCTCAGATACCCCAGAGGCTTTTAAGCAATCATTAAAATTATATCGGTTTAAATCTTCTATAAAAGATTCGTAACCCGCTGTATGATTATCGATAAATTCCCAATCAAACACAGAACCTCGTACATTTTCCAATTCCAACAACCTTAACAAAATAGCCTTAAAAAAAGCCACATCACCATTAATAGTTATTGGCACGAAAACATCTGCTATTTTAGTACCACCAGTTAATAGCTTAAAAGGATTTTGTGGGTTAGTAAACTTTATTAAACCGGCTTCCGGAAGTGGATTTATTGCTACAATTTTTCCACCATTTTGATTACACTTTTCCAACGCCGTAAGCATTCTTGGGTGATTGGTTCCCGGATTCTGTCCAACAACTAATACCAATTCTGCTTTGTACAAATCATCTAAAGTCACCGACCCTTTACCAATCCCTAAAGTTTCAGACAAAGCCTTTCCAGATGCTTCATGACACATGTTTGAGCAATCAGGTAAATTTGAAGTTCCAAACTCTCTCACAAATAATTGATACAAAAAAGCAGCCTCATTGGTTGTTCTCCCGGAAGTGTAAAAAACAGCCTCGTCGGGTGAATCTAAAGTATTCAATTGCGTTGCAACCTTTTTAAAAGCCTCTTCCCATGATATCGCCTTGTAATGTGAAGCACCTTCCGATAAATACATAGGCTGAGCCAATCGTCCCGATTTTCCTATTTCAAAATCTGTCCATTGAGCTAATTGATCAACAGAATGCTCCGCAAAAAAATCAGAACCGATAGTTTTATTCTGTGCTTCTTCAGCAATAGCCTTTAATCCATTTTCACAGAACTCACCCAATGAAGAGCGATCATCATCTGGATCTGGCCAAGCACATCCCGGACAATCAAATCCACCTTTTTGATTTATTTTTGAAGTTAGCCTGAACACTTCATTCAAATTCATATATTTTGAAACCTGAGTAACTGCCGATGCTAAAGCAGCTAAACCCGCACTGTTTTTGGGTGGTCTCTTAAATTTTAATTTTGTAAAACCTTCCGGTGTTTTGGCTTTATCTTGGGCAGAAGAACTCATATTACTTTAAAAATTGCGCTTTATAGGCTGCTTTATATTCGGTTTGAGTATCCAAATCTATGTTTTTAGTCCCACCAAATAAAATTTTCACCTTCGATTCGTGAGCCTTTAAAATCTGTTTAGCACCAATATCACCATTCAAAGCTTCTAATTCTTTAAAATAAATGGCATCAAACAACACAGGAACTCCTTTTTCTCCATCAATATAAGATGTTGCTAAAATTTGGTCTTTATGAGATTCAAACAAACTCATCATATGTTCTAAGTAATTTGAAGTGATAAACGGCTGATCAGCTAAAAGAAACAAAACGCCATCAAATTTCAATATCGAATCATTAATCTGTTTTACCGCTTTTGAGATAGAGCTTCCTAATCCTATTTCCCAGTCCAGATTATTTATAATCTCTACCGGATAGTTTTCAACCTTTCTCCTTAAAGTTTCATAATTTGCTCCTAAAACCACAAAAACATATTTAGGACGAACTTCAAGAGCTGTTTCAATAGCATGTTCTAATAAGGTAAAATCTCCCCAAGCCAACAATTGCTTGGGTTCACCCATGCGCTTAGAACCTCCTGCTGCTAATACAACCAGAGCTATTTTTGAAATTTTATTCATGGTTTATTTTAACTTCGAATGAATCTTCCCAGATTTTTCCCGAAGCGAATAGGTCGCTCTTTTTCTAGTTACTGCTAATATTTCAGAAACTATAGAAAGCGCTATTTCTTCAGGAGTTTCTGAACCAATATCGATTCCGGCAGGTCCATAAATAACTTCCAGAAAATCATCTGAAACATCAGGACAATACTCTATGAATTGGGACAACAAATCATCACGTCGTCTTGACGATCCCAGCAATCCTATATAATTCGGCATCGATGCTCTCAATGCTACCAAATAGCGTAAATCTATTGCAAAATTATGTGTCATTAATACTATAGCTGTTTGCTTATCAATATTCAATGAACCGATATCTTCTGGAACCATAATCTCCATAAAGTTAATTCCCGGAAAATGTTCAGGTGTTTTTAATTCATTCGTTCTGGCAACGACAGTAACTTCCCAACCTGTCAATAAAGCATATTGCGATAACTTAACCGCATCGTGTTCAGCTCCAATAATAAGTAACTTAAAACAAGGTAGCATCTCCTGTTTAAACCATTCTAACTGGCTTTTGTCATCATTAAAAACATGATTTGCATCAATTGAATATGACAGATCATTTAACGCTATTTCTGACCCCAAACCTTTAAACACGCCTTCCTGCCTTTTATAATATGAGGAAATCGTAAAAGAGCTCCTGTTTTCAATACAATTAAAAAAAGCTTCTTTAAAACCTGCACTAGGATTAAAAGGTTCTAATAAAATATACAACACCCCTTCGCAGCCCAGACGATAACGTCCGTCATAAGTCATCATTTTTGACAGACCTGTTTCAAAAACACTTTGGGATTCGCGATACACTTCCTTTTCAACACAGCCTCCGCTTACAGCACCTTTCCACACTCCTTTGTTATTTAATAACATTCTAACGCCAGGCCGTCGGTATGAAGAGCCATCTAAATCAACCACCGTTGCTAAGACCGTTTTTAAACCTTGATTTTCCCAAGCGATAGCTGTTTCAACCAGCGTTTTGAATTCGTGTGTCATAAATAATTTTATTAATTCATCTGATTTCTTAACCCTTTACAGACTTAAAAGACATAAATGGCTGGTGATAATGTCTCTCTCCGGTAGCCTGATACAATGCATTTGCCAAAGCTCCGATAGCCGGTGGCAATCCGGGTTCTCCGAGCCCTGTGGGGTCAATATCATTTTCAACAAAAAACACCTCAATTGCTTCTGGTGCCTGAGAATGACGTATTAATCGGTATTGATTAAAATTACTTTCCTGTGTTGCACCATCTTTAAATGTTAACTGACTGTACATGGCATGACCTACACCATCTATTACACCACCTTGAACCATATTTTTAGCAGCATCGCGATTAACCACAATACCGCAATCTACAGCACACCAAACCTTCTTTATCTTAGGTGTATTCTTTTCCATAGCGATATCGATAACTTCCGCTACATAACTATTATGACAATAATAGGCCGCAACACCACGATGAATTCCTGGCATTTCTTGGCCCCAATTCGATTTTTCTTTTACCAACTTTAAAACACCTGCGTAACGTTGCGCATCATAATCATTTCGGTTTCCAATGGGATTAGAAATTGCTCTATCGAATAATTCCAGTCTAAACTCTATAGGATCTTTTTCTGCTAATTCAGCTACCTCATCTAAAAACGATTGCTCTGCTCCTGCAGTAAAATGCGATCGTGGTGCACGCCAGGCGCCTGTGGTAATATTAGTTTTTGTACTCGCTTTTTCTGCCAGGTAATTTTCTACGGTTCCCGCCGGAAAACGATTTTCAAACACTGGACTTTCAGGCAAACCGGTACCTTTAACTGAAAACGCTATTAAATTGTTATTTTCATCTAATCCAGCTTTATACGTTGCCAAATATGCCGGTCGGTAAGTGCCTTGTGTCATATCGTCTTCACGTGTATATATTAACTTCACAGGCGCACCTATTTTTTTTGATATTGCAGCAGCTTCTACTCCAAAATGCACATATAAACGTCTTCCAAAACCTCCACCCATGCGCGTCATATTTACAGTAACGTCTTCAATAGGTAATCCTAATAATTTAGACACCGAACCCTCTAAAGCCTGAGGTGTTTGCGTTGGCCCAACTAATTCTGCCGATGTTTCGGTAACATGCGCAAAAAAGTTCATCGGTTCCATGGTATTATGTGGTAAAAAAGGAGCACTATAGGTGCGTTCTATAACCTTCGCTGCTTTTTTAAATGCGGCAGCTGGATCCCCATCTTTTCGACTCTCACGCATTTCTGAAGCCAAAGATGCTTCCATACGCTTCATGTGCATTTCTGAATCTTCCAATTCGCTTACCTGTTCCCAATTGACTTTTAATGCTTTTTTCGCTTTCATGAGTTGCCAAGTCGATTTCCCAACGATTGCAACCAATTGCAAAAATCCTTTTTCATCAAAATATCCAGGTTCAGGCACTGTAATATCAACTATAAATGCATTGCTCACACCAGACATAGCTTTAATTTCAGCTTCATTAAAATCTTTTACCTTCATACCAAATGCAGGCGGATGCTGAATCATTGCTAATTGCATACCTTCTCTTTGAAAATCTAATCCGAATAAAGGCTTACCGGTAACTATATTTTTACCATCAACATTTTTAACACTTGTAGAAATAAGCTTAAAATCTTTAATATCTTTTAGTTCAACCACTTCAGGCACTTCGATACCTACCGCTTTTGAAGCAATATCGCCATAACCCATGGTGCGTTCACCACTTATTTCTTTAATAATACCATTGGCAACCGTTAAGGCTGTAACCTCCACACCCAACTCTTTAGCCGTAGCTTCAAGTAACATCCTTCTGGCTGTAGCCCCTGCCATACGCAAAGGATTCCAACCTTTTCGAATGGATTGGCTTCCTCCAGCTATCTGATTATTATAAAACCCTGTGTTCAAAGGCGCTTGCTCAACCATAACATTTTCCCAATTAACATCAAGCTCTTCGGCTACTATCATAGGCATAGAAGTTCTTACATTCTGACCAATTTCTGGGTTTGGCGAGTAAATAGTTACCAAACCGGTATCGCCTATTTTTATATAACCATTTATATCGAACCACTCGTTTGGAATTGCTAAAGCTTCATTATTTTTACCTTCCGAAACACATCCGGTTAACCAACTAAATCCAATGAGCATACCTCCTCCGGCAGCAGCAGATATTTTCAAAAATGAACGACGATTATATTGTGTTTGAATTTTTGTCATGAGGTCTGCTTTTATTGATTAGATGCTGTTTTAATAGCTTGCTTGATTCTTACATAGGTACCACATCGGCAAATGTTTCCGTTCATGGCATTATCAATATCGTTATCTGTCGGCTTCGGATTCTCTGCTAACAACGCAGCTGCATTCATAATTTGTCCACTTTGGCAATAACCACATTGCGAAACATCGTGCTCTAACCACGCCTTTTGCACCGGATGATCACCATCTTCAGATAAGCCTTCAATAGTTGTAATTTCAGATTTACCAATAGCAGATACTGCTATTAAACAACTACGCACAGCGGCACCTTCAAAATGCACAGTACACGCCCCACATTGGCCAATACCGCATCCAAATTTCGTTCCAAGAAGATGTAATTCATCTCGCAATACCCATAGTAATGGAGTATCATCGGCTACATTAACCTTATAAGAAGTTCCGTTAATGCGTAATTTATAATCAGGCATATTAATTTGTATTAAGTTAAAAGGTTGTTTGTTTTGGCTAAAACCAATTCCCTTAAAAATACAAAAAAGAATACTTGTTCTCGGTTTTTAAGATTATTTTAAGATTTAAAAACAAACTCAAGCGCTCGTTTTTCATTGTAATAGACATTGCGTTTATCAATAAAACCAACATGCCCACCATTTTTCGGCATTTCTAAAAATAAGTTAGGATTATTTTTAGCTTCTTTTACAGGATAACATTCTGGAGATAGAAAAGAATCATTTAAAGCATTTATGATAAGGGTTTTTGTTTTTATATTGGGCAGAAACTGTAAGCAGCTACTCTTTTCATAATAATCAGAAGCGTCTTTAAACCCGTGTGCCTTTGCCGTATAGACCTCATCAAAATCTCTAAGTGTATTGATAGTACAAAACTCATCAAAAGATAAATCTTCCGGATGCTTAACTGCTTTTGCAATGAGTTTGCGTTTTAAATGATTTAGAAATCGATTAGAAAAAGGTCTGTTTTTTAATTTCATCAATTCTTGGCAGGAACCATTTAAATCTGTAGGTACTGATACTGCAATTCCAGCTTTTATTTCAACAGGAAGTTCTGATCTTTCCCCCAAATATTTAAGAAGCATATTAGCCCCCAAACTAATGCCTTTAATATATATATGAGTATATTTCTTTATATGTATGGCATGATTTATTACGTCTTCCAGATCTTCGGTAGCCCCTGAATGATAACTTCTAAATTTTAAATTATCTTCACCGCTACATCCTCTAAAATTCACGCAAACAGCATCTATACCATTTTTATTAAAAAGTTTTGCCGTACCAGTTAAATATGGTCTCTGACCATGTCCTTCTAAACCATGTAATAAAATAATAAGTTTACTCGATTTTTCTTTAGCATAACTCCAGTCTAAATCTAAAAAATCGCCATCACTTAAAGTGATACGTTCACGATCCTGTTCCAGCTTTACACTCCTGAATAAACCAGAATACACAGTGGATACAAATCCGTTCTTAAACAAAAAAAATGGCTTATACGTAGATTCTATTATTGGCATTCTAACTAATTTATTTGTAATGATGTAAATTTAAAATGGGTTCCATTAAACAAGCCTTTATCACTCAATTTTAAGGCTGGAATTACCAACAAAGCCATAAACGACAAGGTCATATAAGGCGCTATTAAAGTACTCCCTAATGTCTTAGCCATCTTGTCAAGTTTGACATAAGATTCACTAACAGAGACTGCATCTTTATCACTCATAATTCCAGCTACCGGGAGCTCTAAAACTAATTGTTCTCTATCTGAAACCGCACAAATACCACCTTTATTTTCAATAAGTAAATTTACGGCTTTACATAGAGCTTCATCAGATACTCCTACCGCTATAATATTATGAGAATCATGTCCCACAGAAGAAGCAATAGCTCCTTCTTTTAATCCGAAATTTTTAATAAAGGCCATCGCAGGATTGGCATTATTATAACGATTTACGACGGTCATTTTTAAAATATCAGCTTTTACATTAGATACAATGTTATTATCGACAATGCATGCATCTGCTATTAACTCATTAGTCACCAACTGCCCCTCTAAAGCTTCAATCACACGAATTTTAGTTGACGTAGAAGCAACTTTAAAATCTATAACTGATTTTTTATCACAATTAAAATTATTTAAAGTTTCAAACTCAACAGACTGTATCAAAGTCTCGTTTCCATTAAAAACCAACTCACCATTTACATAAGTCTGTAACGTTTTGAAATCTAACAAATCCTCAACCAAAATACAATCAGCCGGATCACCTTCCTGTAATAAACCAACCTCTAAATTGTAATGCTTTACCGGGTTTACACAAGCCATTTGCAAAACCTTAAAAACGTCAAGTCCTTTTGATACAGCTCTTGCACACAATCCATTAATATGACTGAGCATTAAATCGTCTGGATGCTTATCATCACTACAGAACATTATATTCTCAAAATGCTCTTCTGCTAACCCGATTAAGGCTTCAAAGTTTTTTGCAGCACTGCCTTCTCGAATCAGGATTTTCATGCCTTTCTGAAGTTTCTCTAATGCTTCTTCGTATGTAAAACACTCATGATCGGTTGAAATGCCTGCATCGATATATTTTGAAACCTCATCGCCGCGGAGTCCCGGAGCATGTCCGTCTACAGGCTTATTAAATTGTTTTGCCAAGGCTATTTTTTTCATCACCTCAGCATCATCAAATAACACACCAGGGTAATTCATCATTTCAGCTAAATATTTAATATCAGGATTAGCCAAAAGATCCTTTATACCTTCAGAATCTATAATGGCTCCCGCAGACTCAAAAGTTGTCGCTGGCACACAGGATGGCGCACCGAAATTAAACTTAAATGGTACTTGTTTACCATTTTCAATCATAAATTCTACACCTTCAATACCCAGTACATTAGCAATTTCATGAGGATCGGAAACCGTTGCCACCGTACCATGTTTCACGGCAATTCTAGCAAACTCACTCGGCACCAGCATAGAACTTTCAATATGAATATGAGCATCTACAAATCCTGGAAGAATATAATGCTCAACATCATGTTGTTTTTGTTCTATGGAAATAATTCTACCATCTTCAACAGTAATTTCACCCTTGAAGATGCGTTTATTATGAATATCAACGATCCGCCCTTGTAATTTCAAATTTTATGATTTTAGATTAACTCGATTTGTAAAATCTCTTTAGTGCTTTCTGTAACTCGAAATCGGTTATCTGCTCTTCTATTTATAACCCAAACCACATCATCTCCTGAACATAATAACCATACATTTTCCTTATCTAATAAAGATAACTTTTCGTCTTTAAAATACTTACTTAGCTTCTTTTTTCCATTCATTCCTAATGGATAAAACACATCACCCTGCTCCCACTTTCTAATGATTAACGGGAAGGTTAATTTGTTTTTATCTACATAAAGGACGTTTAAATTTTTATGTGTAATGGCTTTAACCGATTTCAACTGCAATACCCCTTGAGATATTTCGACGGATTCATCATTTTCTGAAATATAACTATTCAACTCGCTGACTTCCTTTAAATCAGTTAACAAAAGAAAGTCTCTATCTTTAATTAAACGATGCGTATTAGATAACACTTGTTTTCCTGGTTGCGCTTCCAGCAAATTAACCACATCATCCCATTCGCTAAAACCATAATCTTTGAACACCTCAAACATATACGCCTTAGGACGGGAAAGACTCTTAAATTCAGAAATTTTTAATTTTAAAACACCATCATCCACACTCACAATAGCTCGACTTTTTAAGGCGTCAATTGTATCTTTTACGATATATGAAGTTTCATTTAAATTATCTAAAGTGCTCTGAAAACTTTGTAAAATACTTGGATTAATCTCCTTTAGCACTGGTATTACATCGTGCCTTAACTTATTTCGTAAATATTTTCTTGAAGCGTTACTACTGTCATTACGCCAAGTAATGTGTTGATCAATCGCATAAGATTCGATACTTTCCCTAGAAAACGGTAATAAAGGTCGAACAAAATAGCCATTGACTTCCGGAATCCCTGTTAATCCCTCTAACCCCGTTCCTCTGGTAAAGTTTATTAAAAAAGTTTCCAGATTATCATCAGCATGATGGGCTGTTAATATATAATCAAATTGTAACTGACTTGCCAATTCGTTAAACCAATTATAACGCAATTCACGAGCCGCCATCTGGGTAGATCGCTTATGTTCTTTCGCATAAACCTCGGTTTCGAAACTTTCTATAAAAACTTCAACCTCTAAATCTTCTGCTAAAGCCAAAACAAAATCCTCGTCGGCATCACTTTCACTACCTCGTAAATTAAAGTTGCAATGAGCCAGAGCTATATTCATGCATAATTTATGACATAAATGAGCTAGTACTACACTATCAACTCCTCCCGAAATTGCAATAAGCACCTTAGATTTATTTAGAAAATTCAGATGGTTTTCTATATGTTTTTGAAATTGTTCTAGCATGCTTCAAATATACAACTTTGCAAAATGAAACCCGGGGCTTTATCATAATTAAGGATTCACCATTTTTAATAGAAAATTATTCTAAAATTTCGTATCTTGAGAAGAGCAACCATAAAAGCTTTTACTATGGGATCGACTGAAAAATTAAATGATAAATCTACTCAAGATGCTTTCAACAAAAAAGTAGTTTCGGCTTCATTGCATCTACATGCTTATGTAAAACACCGTTTATATATTGGGCAAAAACTAAATATCATCCCCAAAAACATGTATACTTCCAGTGGTATAATTGATGAAAGTATTGCCAAATTTTACGAAAATGGTTATAATATTGAAAATGACACGCACGACATTAAATTGAAACTTTTTAAAATTGTCGACGATGACTTATACCACTTGTTTAAAAATGAAGCCTTTCATAAAAAAACAATGAGTACGGACACCATATTAAAAGAAGAATTAGATAATTTAGAAGAACATTACACCATAGATGATGACCTCGACTATATCATGAATGAGGAGTTAAACGACATTTCTTACCAGCAAGACAATCATAAAAAACAGGAATTTTTATATGATGATGACAACAGTTCCATCCTGAAAGCTTTCGATGCTCAAGATCTATCACCTAACAACTCACAAAAGGCCCTGGGAAGTCTATACCATTGGTTACCGCTTAACGTATCTAATATTGTAGATTTATTTGCCTTTGGAAAACTTAGTTTTGAAGATATTTCAAAAATTAAAAATAT
Source organism: Gaetbulibacter saemankumensis DSM 17032 (assembly GCF_000425645.1). Lineage (GTDB taxonomy): Bacteria > Bacteroidota > Bacteroidia > Flavobacteriales > Flavobacteriaceae > Gaetbulibacter > Gaetbulibacter saemankumensis. The sequence continues at coordinate 85,558 of NZ_AUDV01000007.1, read as the reverse complement.
TGAAACCAAGCGTCTCATACTTATTTTTGATGAAATAAAAGAGAAATTTAAAGATCATATCGATTAAGACTCTAACACTTCTCGCATAGCTTTTGCCTTTATTAAGCATTCTTCATACTCGCTCAGCGGATCACTTTTAGCTGTAATCGCTCCACCCACCGAGAAAGAAACATATTGCTTAGTTTGGTTATACAAAATACTGCGAATAACCACATTAAAATCGAAATCCCCTTCGGATGAAAAATACCCCACTGCTCCTGAATACAGTCCGCGTTTGGTTTCTTCCAAATTTTCAATAATTTTCATCGCTGAAATTTTGGGTGCCCCCGTCATGCTCCCCATTGGAAAAGTCGCCATAATTATATCTACGGGATGTGTTTCTAAATTGACCTCGCAAGACACTGTAGAAATCATTTGATGCACCTGATCGAAAGTATAAATCTCACATAACTCATCCACTTTAACCGAACCTCTTACAGCTAATTTAGATAAGTCATTTCGAACCAAATCCACAATCATAATATTCTCACTTCGTTCTTTTTCATTGCTCTTTAAGGTCCGTTTTAAAAGTGAATCTTCGGATTTATTTTTAGAACGTTTAGCCGTTCCTTTTATAGGTTGAGAAACTACTTTTGTACCTTCTTTTTTTATGTAACGTTCGGGTGACGCCGACATAAGATATTTATCGCCTTGTTTTAAATAAGTGGCAAATGGTGCATTAGAAATACTATTGAGTTTATTATAAATATCTAATGGTTGTAGAATTATATTTTCAGCATAAAATTCCTGACAAAAATTAGCTTCATAAATATCGCCGTAATGTATATGCTGAAGCATCGCCTTAATTTTATCGAAATATTCATCTTTATGAATGCGTAGTTTTATTTTAACCTCCTGATGCGTTGAATGCGATTTCATTTCATCAACTTTCTGAATTTCATTTAAATCAGAATTCAATTCATCCTTAACACAATTCAAATACTGAATTTCTACTTCGTTGCCTTTAAAAAAGAACAACCTTTTAGGCTGAAAAAAATACAAATCGGGAAATCCTAAACCGTCATAATTCTCAGATTTCAGGTTTTCTACATCATTTTTTAAATCATAGGTTAAATAACCAAAGATCCAATCGTTTACCCTAGTTTGATAGTCCTTTAACTGATTAAAAGCATCAAAATAATCGGTTTGAATGCTTGTAAATGCATCGACTGCTAAAACCGCATCATAATTAGAATGATTTTGTGCATAATTATTAGAATCCAACCAGACCACATCATCAAATTGCTGACTCCAATTCAACAACTGTTGTTTAAACCTCCGAGGATCTTCAATAATCGAAATTTGCTTTGCTCTCAACCTTAAAATTTAGGCTGCAAAGTTATGCAGAATCCTAATAAAATTATAAGTTTTGTATCTTAGTTTAAATATTTTCAGAATGCACAGCTTAAAAAACGATAAATTAGAAATTTCAATAAAAAATATGGGCGCCGAATTATGTAAAATTGCGTCTGTAAAATACCAAACCCATTTTATGTGGGATGCGAATCCCGACGTTTGGCGTGGTTATGCTCCCAATTTGTTTCCAATTGTGGGTGCCCTTAAAAATAATAGTTACCTATTTGAAGGCAACACTTATACGCTACCTAAACACGGTTTCATTCGCAATAATGACGACATGGAACTCCATGAAAAAACCAATGATACCCTCACTTTTAAATTGATATATTCTGAAAAAACATTAAAAATGTATCCATTTAAATTTGAGTTTTATATCAGCTTCAAATTAATTGACAACGCGATACAAATACATCATACCATAAAGAACTTAGATATTAATCCTCTATATTTTTCTTTAGGCGGGCATCCAGCATTTAAATGTCCTGTTTTTAAAAATGAAAACTATGAAGATTATTATTTAGAATTTGAGCACGCTGAAAATTCCAAAACTCATCTTATAGACATGTCTAATGGACTTATAAGCTTAGACACCAAGCCTATCTTTAACAACACCAACACATTACCACTGAAACATGAGCTATTTAATAAGGATGCTCTGGTTTTTAAAGATTTAAAATCTAAAAAAGTAGCGCTAAAAAGTCATTCGAAAGGACGTATATTATCTGTTGAATTTCAGGATTTCCCCTATTTAGGCATTTGGGCTAAACCTTCAGGCGATTATGTATGTATTGAACCCTGGTTAGGCATTGCAGACCATGTAGATACGAATCAAGATTTTAAGAATAAAGATGGTATTATCAAACTCAATCCCGAAACCGAATTTAAGGCCAGCTACCTTGTGGAAATAGATAACAGCCATTTAGTGTAAATTAAATAATAAGCGTAACTTTGCCAGCAAAATACAGGCTTTGACATTTCAAGATTTAAATTTAAACACCCCGTTATATAACGCCATAGACGATTTAGGCTTTACCACGCCAACCCCAATTCAAGCAGAGGCATTTAGTGTGGTAAGTTCCGGGAAAGATGTAGTAGGGATAGCACAAACAGGAACAGGGAAAACCTTAGCCTATATGCTTCCTATTCTAAAAAATCTGAAATTCTCTAAGCAAGAGAACCCACGTGTCCTTATTCTGGTTCCTACTCGGGAATTAGTTGTTCAAGTAGTTAACGATATTGAAAATTTAGCAAAATACATTAACATTCGTGTATTAGGCGTTTACGGAGGAACCAATATAAATACTCAAAAACAGGCTGTTGCTGAAGGCTTGGATATTTTAGTTGCCACTCCAGGTAGACTTTATGATTTAGCTGTAAGCCGTGTTTTACAATTAAAATCAATCCAAAAATTAGTGATTGATGAAGTTGATGTGATGCTAGACTTAGGTTTCAGACATCAGTTAATAAACATTTTTGATATTCTACCTGAAAAACGCCAGAACATTATGTTTTCGGCCACTATGACTCAGGATGTCGATTTATTATTAAACGACTTTTTTAAATCGCCCGAGCGTGTTTCTATAGCTGTTTCAGGAACGCCTCTTGAAAACATCGAACAATCACGCTATATAGTACCGAACTTTTATAGCAAAGTAAATTTACTGACCCATTTACTTCAGGACAGCGAGAAATTTAATAAGGTTATTATTTTTGTTGCCTACAAAAAAATGGCAGACCGCTTATTTGAACAACTGGATGAATATTTCAAAGAAGAATTATGTATCATTCATTCTAATAAGACACAGAATTACCGTTTACGTAGCATTGAACAATTTCGAAATGGCGACAACCGAATTTTAGTGGCCACCGATGTTATGGCCCGCGGATTAGATATCGATAATGTTTCCCATGTTATCAATTTTGACGTTCCTGAATATCCTGAAAACTATATGCACCGTATTGGTAGAACTGGTCGTGCAGAACGCAAAGGAGCAACCATTTTACTCTCAACAGAAAAGGAACAAGAAGCAGTTGATGCTATTGAATCATTAATGAATATGCGTATCCCGTTAATTGACTTCCCTGACTCTGTAACAATCTCCACCGAACTCATTGAAGAAGAACGTCCACAGATAAAAGAGCGAAACAATCCTACAAAAAGAAAACAAGAAGATGAAGCTGGCGCCGCTTTCCACGAAAAAAAGGCCAAAAACCAGAAAGAAAATCTAGGTGGTTCTTATAAGTTTAAAATCGCTCAAAAATACAAAAAGCCAAAAACGAGAGGCGATAAAAATTACAACAAGCGTAACAAGAAAAAATAGTTTTCTGTAAAAACCTTTCGTAATACTTACTAGTGGTTAATTAATTAAAATTACCGTGTAGCAATAAAAAGAATATCATAAATTTGTAAAATACATTGCTACATGAATTTATGGCTAATTCTAAAGAATTAATTAAAACTACTGATTTACTTCTTGAAATTGCTTCCATATTAATGGTATCTGGAGCAAATACGATTAGAATAAACTCTAACATTGATAGATTTGTAGAGGTGTTAAATTATAAAGCATCTTGTTTTATTAGTCATAAAAGTATTGTTATGACTGTTTACACTGAAAATGATCTAGAAAGTTGTACTCGGGTTAAAAACATACCGCCATACGCTATTAACTTTTCTATCATATCAGCTATAAGTAAGCTTAGTTGGGAAGCTTCAAACGAAAACTGGAGTTTAAATGAGATCGCCCAAGCCATTAATTCTATTAAAAAAAGCAAACGCTATCCCAGAATTATAATCCTATTGGCTGTAAGTATTGCTGGTGCTGGCTTCTGTAATATCTTTAAAGGCGACTATATTAATATGTTAATAGCTTTTATAAGCACATTTACAGGACTGTTTATTTTACAGACCGCGCATCAAAAGCATTTCAACCTTTATTTCAGAATTTTTCTAGCATCCTTTATTGCATCCTTTATAGCCAGTCTAGGTGTTGTCTACGATATAGGAGCAAATCCTGTTGCTGCATTGGTAACCTCAATACTGTTCTTGGTTCCAGGAGTTCCTTTAATAAATTCATTTACAGATTTACTAGATAGCAATATTATAAACGGTCTGGTTAGATTCACTACAGGTTTAATGATTGTTTTGGCCATTGCTATGGGACTATTCCTTACATTATTAATCTTTCAACTTAATTAAAAAATGCAGGAAAGCCTTATACACTTGATAGAAGTTGCTACTTGGTCTGGATTTGCCGCCTTGGGTTTCGGCATTTTATTTAATATTCCCCGAAGTGCTATGGTGACTGTATTTTGTCTAGGATTTTTAGGTGGTTTTATAAAGTTCCTTCTAACGGAATTTGAACTTAACATCATTATTGCCACATTTATTGCCGTTATTGGTATTGCTATCATTAGTATTCCGCTAGCACATAAAATTCACCATCCTCCAGTCATTTTCTGCGTCCCACCTGTAATTCCTATGATTCCAGGATATTTCGCATACAAAACGGTACTTTCAATAATGAATTTCATATTTATAGAAACCAATTTAGATAAACGTATCGAATTGATTGATGCCATTTATTCTAATGGATTTACCATGGTTTTTATTTTAATTTCAATTGCGGTTGGCATTTCACTACCTATGCTTATTTTAAGAAAAACCACGGTTAAAAATATCTAATGTTTTGACACTGTCGAACGAGGAAGTGAAACAAGAATTTATTCAATTTAAAAAAGTGGCATAAGTCTAAAAAAAATGTTCGAAAAATGGCTGGGCTTATCACGGACTTAAACCAGCTTATAATGCCTTAAAGGATGCTAAAAACGAATCTAAAATGGAAGATTTAATTTCTGAAAGCTGGAAATATGCAGATTATGAGCTATAAAAAAAGCGAACCTTGCGGTTCGCTCCCCCAAATATTTAACCTACATCATTCTATTATTACTTTTTTAGTTAAATCACCCAAAAAAGATCTAACCGTAAAGAAATAAATACCACTAGTTAAATATTGAAAATTTAAAGTGTTATTACCTGATTGCAAATGACCTTCAAATACTTTCTTTCCCAAGACATTTGACACTATATAATTCGAAGGATGATTGACTATAATGTTTAAAATACCAGTAGAAGGATTTGGATTAATCTGTAAACTTACCTTATTAAAAGACTCCACATCTAAGGTACAATTCTCTGAAAAATTGGAACCAACATCACGTTTCCAGTCAGGACTAGATTTTGCAGTAGCTTTAGCCAAATCATCAACCTGAATACATTTTAATAATGGATTATCATGAGCCCACATGACTTCTAAATTATCTATAAACCCATTTGCTATATTTAACTCATTTAACAAAGCATTCTCATTACAATAAAATCCTTTAAGATTAGGCAACATACTTACATCTATACTCGTGAAATTACCATGAGCAATATCCATATACTGCAAACCTGTATTTTTCGTGAAATCAAGATTTGATAAACCAGTAGTATAAGCCCACAACTCTGTTAATGTGATAGTTTGAGGAAGGATTAAGCTAGATAGATTATTACAATAATAAACATCTAAATATTGTAACTTGATCAAGTTACTTAAATCTAAAGCTTCCAAAGCAGTAGAATAACATTCTAATTCCTTTATTGAATTAGTTACTGGCAAATCAAGAATGGTTAAGGACAAATTACTACCGCAATCCAAAAACTCCAAAACCTGATTAATACTTATGTCGAGAGTTATCAGATTATTTGAAATACAATTAAGCGTTACTAGATTTGGAAAAAGTGATACATTAAGAGAACCAATAGGATTATTACTGCAATCGAGCGTTTCTAAAGCTGTGTTGTTTGTATAATTAAATGTACTAATACCACTATTGTAACATCTTAACTCTGATAGCACCGTATTAGTGGTAATATCTAAAGTTGATAAATTATTTCCATAGCACCACATGAACTCTAACAGACTACATTGCGTTACATCCAAAGAATTAACTCCCGAATTATGACAATACAATGTTTTTAAAGCAGTATTTGAGGATAAATCCAAAGTCCCTAAGTCAGAGGGACTATTATTATAACACGCCAGATATTCCAATAATGGATAACCACTTACATCCAACGTGCTTAAATTGTTATTACCACAATTTAAATAACTAAGTGTATTATTATCAGGTAATGTTAAACTGGAAATATTACAATTAAAACAGCGAATATCTTTAAGTGCTATATTTTGAAACACATTAAGTTCTGCAAGAAAGTTATTACTACTACAATTTAAAGTTTCTAATGCGACAAAATCCTGAATACCCGTCATATCTTGTATTCCCTTTCCGCTAACGTCTAAGGTTGTTAAAACCTCTATTTTAGCTGTTGGAACTGAATTATTAGTAGCATCACCATCTCCTAGACTATTTACACTTCCAAGAGTTACTTCAACCCCATTAGCATCGTGAGTTTCCAAGTACATTTCAAACTGATCATCAGGAACTATAGTTTGCGAAAAAGAATAATAAGCAAAAAGTGAAAAAAAAGTATATAATAATGTTGTTTTCATAGTATGCTATTTTGAATTAATAACATAACATGAATAGATAAAGTAAAGAACTTAACCTATGAACTTAAGCTCTCATTGTAATGATTAGTTAGGAAGCAAAAAACATTATTCTATGTAACTATATAAAGTTACTAAATGTTATTCAAAAAACCACACAAGACATTCACTTTTAATATTTTAACAAAAAACCTCTTTTAAATTTATTAAAAGAGGCTTTTTTATAGCTGCTAAATTAACTATTTCATTAAATGTGCAAAGCGCGATCATCTGTTGCAGCCAAAGCCGCTTCTTTAATGGCTTCGGTAAACGTTGGATGTGCATGTGACATGCGAGATACATCTTCTGCTGATGCTCTAAACTCCATGGCTACAACAGCCTCAGCAATCATATCGGCAGCACGAGCTCCGACCATATGTACTCCTAAAATTTCATCGGTATTTTTATCGGCTAATACTTTTACAAAACCATCTATATCCATACTTGCTCTGGCACGACCTAAAGCACGCATTGGGAAAGAACCTGCCTTATAAGCTATACCAGCCTCTTTTAATTCCTCTTCGGTTCTACCAACAGCTGCCACTTCCGGCCACGTATAAACTACGCCTGGAATTAAATTATAATCGATATGCGGTTTTTGTCCTGCTAGAGTCTCGGCAACAAACACACCTTCTTCTTCGGCTTTATGTGCCAGCATGGCCCCTTTAACAACATCTCCAATCGCATAAATGTTTGAGGCATTTGTTTGTAAATGGTCATTAACTTCTATCTGTCCTCTATCGGTTAATTTTACACCAGCAGCTTCAGCGTTTAAACCATCAGTATAAGGACGACGTCCTACAGAAACTAAACAGTAATCACCTCTAAACTCAACCTCTTCGCCTTTTTTGTTATCAGCCTTCACAATCACCTCATCACCAACTCGTTCTACAGATTTTACTTTATGTGACGTATTGATTTTGAATTTTTGTTTCTTTAAAACTTTGTTTAATTCTTTAGACAACCCAGCATCCATAGTTGGAATAATACGATCCATAAATTCTACTACAGAAACCTCAGCACCTAAACGTTTATAAACCTGACCTAACTCTAAACCAATAACACCGCCACCAATTACTATTAAGTGTTTTGGAATTTCTTTTAATTTTAAAGCTTCCGTAGATGTTATGATACGCTCCTTATCGATATTAATAAATGGCAAACTAGAAGGTTTACTTCCGGTAGCTATTATCGTATTTTTAGCCTCAATCTCAGTTGTTTCTTCCCCTGCAATAGTAATATGCGTTGCATCTTTAAAACTTCCTAATCCTTGGTATACATCAATATTATTTTTCTTCATTAAGAAATCGATGCCTCCTGTTGTTTGATCGACCACCGCTTGCTTACGGGCAATCATTTTTTCTAAATTCACTTTTACATCTCCAGGGATTTCGATACCATGCTCTTCAAAATGCTTAATGGCATCTTCATAGTGATGTGAAGAATCTAAAAGGGCTTTACTTGGAATACACCCTACATTTAAACAAGTACCACCTAAAGTACTATACTTTTCTATTATGGCAGTTTTCATGCCTAATTGAGCGCAACGTATAGCTGCAACATATCCCCCAGGACCTGAGCCAATTACGGCCACATCATATGAATTCATAATTTATTTTGATATTCGTTTATTTAAAAAAAAAATGGAGTTTCAAAAATACAAATGTTTTGTTGGAAGGCAATAAAAAACAAGGGTTTATAAAGTAATTTTAAAATTTTGATATGAACATCAAAAGCTCAGAGCTAAAACATATTGATAATGAACACCTTACAACCACTAAACACCTATTGAAGTATTCCATTTTTCACATTTTTTTTGTAACTTAAAGAGTTTTATAATTAAAGTCAAAAATTATGGATGAGCATATTTATAAGAAAATAGAAATAGTAGGCACCTCAGATACATCGAGCGATGATGCCATACAAAATGCCCTAAAAAGAGCGTCACAGTCTATAAACAATCTTCGTTGGTTTGAAGTAATAGATACACGAGGTAACATAAAAAATGGAAAGGTAGATATGTGGCAAGTAACTATTAAGGTTGGCTTTACCATGAATTAAACCTTCATATAACTTCCAAAAAACTAAATACTGCCGTTATTTAGAGTTATTACTATGTAGCACATTAAAACCTAAATGATTTGCTCAGGTTACACTATAGAGCATAAACTAAAATTTTCAGAACTATTTAAAATGCGGACTACATAAAATTATGTAGTTTTGTGCTCCATGCAAAAAACCATAAACATACAAAACAAGAAAGCGCGTTTTCTTTACGAAATTCTGGATAGGTATACAGCTGGTATTGTATTAACAGGTACGGAAATTAAATCCATTCGCAGTAGTAAAGCCTCCATTGCTGAAAGTTTCTGCGAATTTAATGAACGTGGTGAACTCTTTGTTATTAACATGAATATTGAAGAATATGCCTTTGGAAACTATTACAACCACCGCCCGAAAGCCGAACGCAAATTACTTCTTAATAAACGTGAATTAAAAAAACTTCAAAAGGAAGTTCAGAGTACAGGTCTAACTATAGTGCCATTACGATTGTTTATTAACGACCGAGGTTTGGCTAAATTGGACATCGCTTTAGCCAAGGGTAAAAAACTCTTTGATAAACGCGAAACAATTAAAGACCGTGATAATAAGCGTAATCTGGATAGAATAAAAAAAGCCTATAAGTAACTTTAAGAAATCCTTAACATTCTTAAGTTTTGCAATTGGCTAATTTGTGCTTTCAAACTAACATCTATTTTGTTATGAAAAAGCACTTAAAAATTATGGCCTTTCTACTTATAACGACAAGCAGTATTTGGGCCCAAAACGAAGAAAAAAACGAAGAAAGAGATTACTCGAACAATGTTAATACTATTGATAATACGGTAAAATCTCTTTATGCTTCCATATCAGGAGAAAAGGGTGAAGACCGTGATTGGGATTTATTTAAACATCTATTCTACCCTAACGCTAAACTGATTCCTTCTGGTAAAAATACCGACCGTGAACCTCAGGTAACTTTTTTAAAACCTAATGATTATATTAAAAGCTCAGGGCAATGGTTAGTTGACAACGGTTTTTTTGAAAAAGAAATTCACCGTACCATTAATGCTTTTGGGAATATTGCTCACGTATTTAGCACCTACGAATCCTACTATAGTCTGGAAGATAAAAAACCTTTTATGAGAGGGATAAATAGCATACAGTTATTTCATGATGGCGACCGCTGGTGGATTGTGAATGTATATTGGTCGCAGGAAACACCAATTCACCCTATACCAAACAAATACTTACCAAAATAAATTATACAAACGACTAACTTATGTTAAGATTAACACACTTGCGTACAATAGCCTCTGCTGGTATATTATGCGTAACGACTTCATTTACCTGTTTTTCGCAAGTAAACAATAAGGTTCAACCTATTTTTAAAGATGGGCAGACACAAATTGTAAATGCCTTTAATACTCCAAATAAATGGATACGCCACGATGTTTTTGTTGAAACAACTTTCGATACTGATGGTGATGGCAAGCTAGACCGCATGCATGTAGATATAACCAGACCTTATCAAACAGATACGGAAAAATTAAAACTACCAGTAATATACAATTCAAGTCCTTATTTTGCTGGGGTAGCACCCGATGTAGATGGTTTATTCTGGGATGTAAATCATGAATTAGGTGAAGTAGCACCCGAACGGATTCATCCTGAAGTACAACGAACAGGTAAACGCCCGATAATTTCCAATGCATTCATAAAAACCTGGGTGCCTCGAGGTTTTATTGTTGTGCATTCTTCATCTCCCGGAACCGGATTTTCTCAAGGTAGTCCTACTGTGGGAGGGGATAATGAATCTTTAGCTCCAAAAGCTGTAATTGATTGGTTAAATGGTCGCGCCAAAGCTTATAAAGAACCTTATGGTAACGAAGAAGTAAAAGCCTATTGGAGTACTGGCAAGGTCGGTATGACCGGCACCTCATATAATGGTACCATTCCACTAGCGGCTGCTACCACGGGTGTTGAAGGTTTAGAAGTTATTATTCCCGTGGCACCTAACACCTCTTATTACCATTATTATCGTTCTAACGGATTAGTACGTTCACCAGGTGGTTATCTCGGTGAGGATATTGATGTACTTTATGATTTTATTCATAGTGGCGATGAATCTAAAAGAGCGTATAGTAACAAAACTATCAGAGATACTGAAATGAGGAAGGGAATGGATAGAATTACGGGTGACTATAATGACTTCTGGGCAGGACGTGATTATTTAAATGATATGAGTTCCATGAAGGCCGCTTTGTTAATGTCGCATGGGTTTAACGATTGGAATGTTATGCCCGAACACAGCTACCGCATCTATAAAAAAGCCAAAGATATGGGGCTTGAAACGGCCATTTACTACCACCAAAATGGTCACGGTGGACCTCCTCCTTTTGAGATGATGAATAAATGGTTTACTCATTACCTATTTGGAATTGACAATGGTATAGAAAACGAACAGAATAAAGCATGGATTGTGCGCGAAAGCGATCCCATTCAAAATCCAACACCTTACAAAGATTATCCTAATCCGAATGCTGAAAATGTAAATTTATATCTATCTGCTGGAGCACCTACTTCTGGCCAATTATCAACCATGAAGCCCTCAGAAAATCAAAAAGAAACATTAGTAGACAATTATTCTTTTGATGGAGCGACCCTGGCGCAAGCAGAAAACACCAATCACAGATTATTATATATAACACCTAAACTTTCTAAAAATCTGCATATTTCAGGAGTTCCGGAAATTACTCTAAAACTATCCAGCAGTAAGCCTGCTGCGAACCTATCTATCTGGCTGGTATCTTTACCTTGGAATAATGATCCTAATGCTAAGATTACGGACAACATTATTACCCGTGGTTGGGCCGACCCCCAGAATTACAAATCTATTACTAAGGGAGAACCTTTAATTCCAGGTAAGTTTTACGAAGTCACATTTAATTTACAACCAGACGATCAAATAATTCCCGCTGGACAACAAATTGGACTAATGATTTTCTCGAGTGATAAAGAATTTACTCTACACCCACAACCAGGAACAGAATTAACTATTGATTTGGAAGGTACTCAGTTAAAACTGCCAATTGTTGGTGGCTCTAAAAGATTTGAAAATGCGATAAACAATTAAAAATATTTCGAAGACATAAAAACGCCTAAAGTATTTCTTTAGGCGTTTTATTTTAACATAATATTTTGCACTTTTTATTTATACGAGATTACAAATAAACACGTTACAACATAATAATCAACTAATTTGGTATATCAACGTTCAGAATAAAAATCAAAACAAACTCTTAACCACAGCATGAAAACCTATGGCATTAATTTCGTTTTCAATGGCTTTAAGCGTTACAATTTTTGATGTGTGAACAGTAAATTCTTTAGGGTACACACCATAATTAATCTCAACATCTTTTATCCCTTCTACCCTTAAAATTGCCTTTTTTATTCTTTCTAGATCTTTATCCTCTTTAGCATCGGTTACGAAAGATTTGCCATAGTCACCGGGGATTATATTTTCAGAAATAAGACTCATAATTTAAGTATCTATAAATTAAACAATTAAGATTCTATTTAACTATTCATAGTACGATAACTAGTAAGATTCCTTTTAACAAGTTACAAATTAGCCTCCATCTTTGCAAACTTTATTATAGCCAAAATAGCACTAAACCCAATTAATGTCATAGATTTTTCAGAAATCCTTCTTCCTAAATTTATCCTATTTCGTTTTTAACATTTTTAAAGAAAACCATGCTAGCAGAACCATGATTACAACCATAATAACCCAAAGCCAAATCTTATTTTTGAATAGACCTGTATTTTTTTGAATGTCATTTTTTATGATAATTTCCTCTTCTCCTGTATCAATGAGATTAAGCTCTTTTGGTATTTTAGAACGAAAGTTCTTAATATCGTAATCTGGACTTAAAGCTTCCAAATTCCCATAAACTAAATAATAACTGGCGGCCCCATTAAATCGAGCTACCAATTGATGCTCATATCCCTTAACTATAGCCGAACCAAAATTTAAAGGTTCATTATTTAGATTAAAAACAGTAATTCTAAGTTGCTTTAAAATGCTGCTTTTGAATTTAAATTCGTTCTTTTCAAGAGAACTTATAGTGCCTTGAAACAAAGTTTTGAACTTATACCTCATCCCCTTTTCTGTTCGAATACTATCTGAAATATAGTCTATTGTTACTGGACGATAATAATCGAAATCATTAATTACAGATAATTTTAGAAAACTAACCGGAACTGCATGTTTAAGATCTATATTCACCATGGTGTTATGTAGTTCTTCATCTTCACTAACCTCAAAATTCTTTATTTGAAATGTTTTATAATGGCTATTTAAAGTGTCATGAAAGACAAGCTTTGCATGAGCCAGTAATGGCTTTTGTTCAGAATTAACTAAAAGTCGAAGAAACTTAAACTTCGCACTTGGTATATTAACTTTAGTGAACTGATAATTGGTATCTTCATTTACAATAGATAAAATACGATAATCTTCTGTTATGGTAAACCATTCCTGTTGATTCTGACTGCCTTCAAGGGTAATCCGCCAATCAAAATTCTGCTGCTCAAAATTTAATTTTATTTGATTAATAACATCTTGAGAAGGTACTTCTAAAGTAAAAAAATAGCCCTCCTTATTACGGGCAGTATTAATTATTTTAAATTCAACGTCACGTTCAAAACGCTTTCCTTTTAATGGTTGAAGTAAATACGGAACTTCAACGGTATCTTTTTCAGAAGTGATTCCATAAATTCTAATATCATTTAACCCTGATTGTAAATTCTCAAATAAAGCCTCAGGCAAAATAATTTGGTTCCAAATACCATCAATTCCTGTTAATTTGCGTTTAAATTGATAATCCTGCATTTGTCCGAAAGCAGGAAAACAATATAGCCCAACTAAAAGCAGCAATATTTTAATTCTTAATATCATCGGTTATTTTGTGTTTAAACTTATTATATAAGAATGAAATAATTAACAACAACACACCTAAGGATAAGAATACGATGGTTTTAGACAATGTATTTAAATGCGAAATATCATAAAAGAATAGTTTTAGAAGTGTGATTGCAAAAATAACAATGGCTCCAATACGCAAATACTTTTTGCTTTTCCAAATTCCTAAGGCAATTAAAAACAAGGCGTAAACACCCCAAAGTATGCTTAACCCTAATTTATAAGATTCTTTAAAATCAGCCATATCCAACCAATGAATTAATTCACTACTTGCAACCCATAAAATACAAATAAATAATAGCATGTCGAATGCTGCATTTAATTGAATTTTTATAAAATCAGTTCGGATATATTTATAACACGCGAAAAGCCCCAATCCTAAAAACAGCAGGGATGTATATCGAATCACGATATTATAAACACCTATGTTATAATAATCACCTAATACTTGATTTAAGTAGCTATCACGCAATTCGCTAATAACATATAACCCCTGAAATAAAAATAATAATACGGTAAATGCCAATAGCAATAAATTAATATGGCCTAATAATTTACTTTTTATTTTATTTATGTTCAAGAATGCCAAAGCGCTAACAAAGAATAAAGAATAATTCAACACCCACAAAACTCTAAACTTTCTCAAATCGTAATTAGCCTGTGTCACTTGATTACCAATTTCCAGTTTAGAATCATGATAACGGTTAAACCAGTAATTCTCGATCTCTAATCTTAAAGCGTAATATAAAACCACTAAAAGCACCGCTGGAATTAAATAGGATATCATTTTATATAGATCAGAACGTACCGGGGAAGCGTACTTTTCATTTCTATTCAAGTTGAATATAAACCCAAATGCTACAATAAATAAAACAGAGGTCAGGAAATGTATATTAAGTATGGGGTTTATTTTTACTACCATATCTTTATAGTAATTTTGGTGGTAGTCGACAGACCAATCCTGAAAAATACTAAAAACCGCTAAAATCATTAGTGGATAAGCAATGTATTCATATACTGGTAACCCTTTTGTTCTTCCAATCCAGAAAAGCAAAGCACCTTCTCCAACCCATAGCAAGGTGACCCAATTACCATCAAGCTGCACAGGAATAGTTATAGTAATAAAAACCAATACCAAACCTGAAACCAGATAAAATAGATTTTTGTCACCTAACTTCTGCTTATAAAT
The DNA here is from genome assembly GCF_000425645.1 of Gaetbulibacter saemankumensis DSM 17032. Lineage (GTDB taxonomy): Bacteria > Bacteroidota > Bacteroidia > Flavobacteriales > Flavobacteriaceae > Gaetbulibacter > Gaetbulibacter saemankumensis. Next base: position 70,353 of record NZ_AUDV01000007.1, on the reverse strand, counting down.
AATAACACTAACTATAAAATGAACAATGCCATTACACAAAGTGAAGACTCCTAAAAGCTGAGACCCTACCTCATGACTTTCCAGAATACCATATCCAAAACCATAAAAAACAAAGGAATTAGCTAAGAGCATTAAAATATCTGTAATCTGAAACTGTTCCTTCTTAATTAATTTAAACACCAAAAAGGCTGCATAAAATATGGTAAAAAAGATGATAATAAAGGTCAAGGCTACTCCAAAATATACACCTGAAGAATAACTATAAAGCTGCCATGAAGCATATATTAACCAGGTAATCACAAAAGATGATAAGTAAAGAGGTTTCCAGTATTTTTTTATAGCTATTACTAATATTCCCCCATTAATTATAACCATATAACTAAATAAAATTGTAGCATTTCCAGACTCTTCACTTAACAAAAACGGCACGGCATAGGCGCCAACCAATCCTATATGAGCTATAACCTGTTTATTATAATGTAAAGCAGCAATAACAGAAAAAATGGTAAAAACTACCATAAAAACAAAGGCTACTACCTGAGGAAATAACATATAAAAACTATAGGCTGCATAAGTCATGAAATACATAATACTAATAGCTCCACTTACCAAAACGGCGCTAAAATTTTCATATGACGTTTTAAGTTTTATGCCAAATCCCAAAAGTCCGACACCTACAAGATAGCCTAAAATAATTCGGGTTAAGGGACTAATTAAATTGTGTTCAATGGAATATTTAGCTCCTATTGCTACCCCTATAATGATAATTATAATTCCTATTTTATTGATTAAATTTTCGCCAATAAATTTTTCTAAATCTGAACTTGGTATCGTTTTACTCTTATGAGGTTCCTTTAATGGTAGGTTGATAATACTTCTATTTTCTGAAGGAATAAAAATCCACAATATTATATACAGTAAAAACCCTATTCCAAAAAAGACAGAAAAAATCAAAAATAGAATTCGAATAATTATTCTATGAATTCCCAAATAATCAGCTATTCCAGCACAAACACCGCCTAAAACCTTATGACTTAAATTTCGTCTAAACTTGTTTGTTTTTATGGATGTTTCCTTAACAGACACCTTCTCTTTTGAAGTATCTTCAACCTCTAAATTAGCAGGGTGTTCTTTTGTCTGTGAAGCTCTTAGTTGAAGAATTTCGGTTTTCAAAGCGTTCACTTCTTTAGAGAAATCTTCTTGCTTTTTTAATAACAGCTCCAATCTACTTAGAAGGAGATTCAGTTGATTTTGATTGCTCATAATTTAAATTAAGCTAGTTGGTTCTAACAATATCCATAATTTTACACAAATACGACGTAAATGTTTTAAGTAATTTATTATTTGAACACATCCAAACTTCAAAACACCTAATATTCATTGTTACAGCAAAAGCCTGTATTGATTAAACTAATTTACCTTTTTAATTTACAGTTTACTCATTACAAACTATTGCTATTTTCGTTGTATACACTAATCTCAAACATTTAAAATCTAGGTATCAAACCTTAACAGCCTCAAGGCATTTAATACCACCAATACCGTAGATCCTTCATGACCCACTACGGCGGGACCAATATCTATAATACCCATTATAGTTAAAGGCACTAAAAAGCCTACCATACCGAGGCTTATCACCAAATTTTGTTTGATAATCCGTTTAGCTTTACGGCTCAATCCAATGGCAAAGGGAAGGTTATCAAGTGTGTCGGCCATTAAGGCAATATCGGCCGTTTCCAAAGCCACGTCCGATCCAGCTGCTCCCATCGCAATCCCTACTGTGCTAATAGCCATAGCCGGAGCATCATTTACGCCATCTCCTACCATAGCTACCATCCCCAACTCTAATTTCAACCGTTTAATAGCACTTACTTTTTCTTCAGGCAGCAAACTGCCTAACGGATCGGTTATCCCAATATTTTTAGCAATAGCATCAGCCACCTTTTGATTATCACCGGTGAGCATAACCATTCGTTCAATATTCATATTTTTGAGAGTGGTTAAAGTGGCTGCAGCCTCTGGTCTGGCAATATCCATTACAGAAACAATGCCCATATAAATATCATCTCTATGAACAATCATAGCCGTATGTCCTGTGGACTCTAGTTCCGCCATCTCTAAATCGATTGCTTCAGGCACTTTCTTGCCTGTTAACTCTACAAATAAGCGTCTGTTGCCAATATGTACTATACTGTTTCCTAAACTTGCCTGAATTCCTCGTGCCATAAGAGCTTTTAAATTTTCGGCTTTTGTAAAAACATCCATTTTAAGCTCTTCCTTTGCTCCTTCAACTATAGCAGCCGCCAAAGGATGATCACTTAAGGCTTCAACAGCAACAGCCACCTTTAGCAAATCTGACCTCGTAGTATTTCCAAAGGGAATGACATTTGTAAGCATGGGTTTTCCTTTGGTAAGGGTACCTGTTTTATCGAAAGCAATGGCTTTTATCCCTCCTAAGTCTTCCAATGGGCGCCCACCTTTAATTAAAACACCCTGACGCGCGGCACGGGCAATACCTGCTAGTACCGCACTTGGTGTTGAAATAGCCAAAGCACAAGGTGAAGCCGCAATCAGTACCGAAAGTGCCCTGTAAAAACTAACCTGAAATGTTTCATCAACTATTAAAAAGGCAAACATCATCAGTAATACCAAAATCAAAACCAATGGTACGTAATACTTTTCGAATTTATCGGCTAAATGTTGGGTTGGTGACTTTTGTGTTTCGGCTTCTTTAACTAATGTTATGAGTCGAGACAGGGTACTGTCTTTTGCTTGCTTTAACACTTTAATTTCCAATATTCCATTACCGTTAAGGGTCCCGGCAAAAACACGGTGTTCAGCAGATAGGTTTTTAATCTCGTTCACCTGTTCCCAATCCAGACTTGGCCGTTTATCAACTGGTAAACTCTCTCCCGTAATGGACGCCTGATTAACAGGACTACTGCCCTTAATAACAACACCATCGGCAGCAATTTTAGAATTAGGTTTCACAACAATGATATCGCCTATATTAAGGGCCTCAATAGACACTTCTACCAATTCGCCCTCACTTTTTAAAAGTGCTACAGGAGGCACTAAATCGGCTAAAGCAGCTATAGATTTTCGTGCCTTTTGCATGGCATAATGCTCTAGGGCATGCCCTAAACTGAATAAAAATAAAAGCAAGGCCCCTTCACCCCATTTCCCTAAAGCACCAGCACCTATTGCTGCAAAGAGCATAAGAAAATCTATTTCAAACTTACCTTTAAAAAGGTCATTACCCGCGGTTATAAACGTAAAAACACCACCAAATACAGCAGAAATTATATAAAAAATAACGGAAAACGTTCCAAAAATATCTGGTAACAGGTAACAAACAACACCTGTAAACCAAAAAACACCGCTAGTAATTGCGAAATAAAGCTCTGTATTTGTACCAAATAAATTCAGGATGGAAAGCTGATGTTCATGATGATCGACTCTATGACTATTATCTTTATCATGAGTCACATCTTTTATATGAAAACCCAACTTTTGAATTGATGATAGAATTTCTGCAACACTAGTGTCGTGAGGGTTCCATCTTAAATAAACAATCCCTGAAGTTGAAATTGCAACTTCATTTATCCCATTACGCTTACTCAAAATCTGTTCAATTCTACGGGCTTTACGTGGGTTTTTAAGCTCATTTATTTCAATTTGAAGCTTATTCATGAGGATACAGCTATATAAAAAGACTACACGAATTCGATTCTATACTTTACAAGGTCAAACACTAAATACAAGTAAACCAATATATACGAGTCTATTTTTTATCGTATCCTAAAGATACTCAATAAGATTCAATTTCCGACAGAAAAAGGGCCATACAAAACATAAAAAACTACATTATAACCTGTTTTAATTTGGACTATTTATGCATTAGGTGCCTATTTCAAAATTAACAATATTGATAAACTAATTAATTATAATTTCTTTGTTAAATAATACTTATACACCATGATTAGAGAACAGTAATTATGCAACGTTGTTATGATATGGAGAAACTATTTAAACGCTTTGATATGATTATTTATTCTGTTATTAACCCTTTGATTTCAACCTTCCTTTTTTACTCTGAATAGTACAGTATTTCATAAATCTTATACGTGTAATTTCTTTAAAATCTAAAAGTTACTTATATTTAAAACATGAGCCTGTTTAACTTTTATTAGAAACACAATAAATTAGTAACAAAAGTATCTTTATGTGGATACATCATTTTATTAGCTTTTAACTATTTTTGTACCTTAATTAAAAATCATGCCTAATGAAAAAACTAAAGGAACGCTGGGATATAGAACATAATTGGGAAATCGTTATTATTTGTATCGTATTTGCTATTACTGGATCTACCGCTTCTTACATTGGCAAACCCATATTAAATTATCTAAATATTACCTCCGAATCTTTTACACCAGTAGGTTATTGGGTTATTCGTATTGTTGTACTTTTTATTATGTACCAAATTATGTTAGTTTGTTTTGGCTGGTTATTTGGACAATACAAATTTTTCTGGAATTTTGAGAAAAAAATGCTACGTCGTATAGGACTAAAGCGTCTTGTTGATTAATGCAACGCATAAAACAACATATCATTACCAAAATTCTAACTACGGTATTAGCATGCTTGCTGTTAACGCCGATAATTACTGAATTTACCCACCTATTCTCTCACCATAAACATGATATATGTTTAAATGAAGTCTCGCATGATCATCTTCATGAATTAAATATTGATTGTCATTTTTACGATTATAAAATCACATCTCTTTATGACTTTCAATTATTTAAACACATCATATTTTATCCAATTGAAGTTTCCACAAGTGTTGTATCGCAATATTATTTTATAAGCAAATTTCAACGACAACAAACCTTCTTAAGAGGCCCTCCCTACACTATTTAATATCTGTTATTTATACTGAAAATCATCAGTTATTTTTTATGAATATTAAATATAAAACATGAAACACCTATTAAACATTTTGCTTTTATTAGCAGTAACTAATATATATTCCCAAAACGAAATTAAAGGTACTGTTATTGATGCGAATACCAATGAAACACTTCCTCTAGTTAACATTTATTTTCCCGATATAGAAAGAGGAACTACGACCAACGATACAGGACACTTTAGTTTGAATAATTTACCCAATGGAAATTACGACATGGTTATTTCCTTTATAGGGTATAAAACACAATCTTTAAAAATAGACATCCCAAGTAAATTACCTCTTAATATTAGTCTTTCACCTTCTGCAATTGAAATGGAAGATATTATTATATCGACACCTTTTCATAAACTGCAAAGTGAAAATGTGATGAAGGTTGAACAAAAAAGTATTGCCGAATTAAAAACCTCTGGCGCCATCAGTTTAGCCGATGGAATCTCCAATATCGCAGGTGTTAATAATGTTAGCACCGGTATGGGTATTGGAAAGCCTGTTATTAGAGGTTTGAGCTCCAATCGCGTTATTGTGTATACCCAAGGCGTGCGTTTAGAAAACCAACAGTTTGGTGATGAACATGGTCTTGGATTAAATGATGCCGGTGTTGAAAGTGTTGAAGTTATTAAAGGTCCTGCCTCCCTACTCTATGGTAGCGACGCACTGGGAGGGGTATTATATTTAAACCCTGAAAAATTTGCTCCAATGAATTCAGATGCGGGCGACTTAAATGTAAATTATTTCAGTAACACTTTGGGTTATAATGCGAATGCCGGATATAAATCATCCAGTGACAATTTTAAATTATTGTTTAGAGCCAGCCAAACAGAACATTCTGATTATAAAACAAAAGATTACCGAGCTACCAATTCTAGATTTACCGAACAAGATTTTAAAGCTGGTATCGGGTATCAAGATAATAAGTTTAAAACTGATTTTCGCTATAACCTAAATCATTCCAAACTAGGTATCCCCGGATCTATTGGAGCACACTCTTTAGCTAAGTCACCATTACTGCCATATCAGAATATTACTAATCATGTATTTAGTTCAAAATCCACTTTGTTTTTTAACAACTCTAGGCTGGATATAAATTTAGGGTATATTTATAATGATAGAAAAGAGTTTGAAGAAGAACACCACCATGATCATGGTGCAGAAGAAGAGGAGGAAGATGATCATGACGATCACGATGATCACGATGATCACGAAGAAGATTTGGAAGCTGCCCTTCACATGAAATTAAAAACCTTCAATTATGATTTAAAATACAACCTACCGGAGCTTGGGAAATTTGAAACCATAGTTGGTATTCAAGGAATGAATCAAATTAACAGCAATTACGGGGAAGAATTTTTAATTCCAGATGCGATTACTAACGATTTTGGTGTTTTTGGAACTTCTCATATTCATTTTAATCGTGCCGATGTACAGTTAGGTATACGCTACGACCGTAGAACTCTAGACGTTCCAAACCTATTAAACAAAAACTACAATAGCTTTAATGGTGCTTTGGGCGTTAAAACCAATATTACAGAAAAACTAGTTGCCCGCGTAAATCTAGCTACAGGCTTTAGAGCCCCAAACTTAGCGGAGTTAACCTCCGATGGTGTGCACCACGGCACCAACCGCTATGAAATTGGTAATGTTAATTTGAATAATGAGCAAAACTTTCAAACCGATTTAGCAATTGAATACAAAAGGGACTATTTAGAATTTTTTGTGAATGGTTTTTATAACCTAGTAAATAATTACATCTATTTATTACCAACAGGAGATGTTATTAATGAAACCCCGGTTTACCAATACGCACAAAATGATGCGCGCTTATACGGTGGTGAAATGGGAATACATTTTCACCCATATAATGTGGAATGGCTTCATATTGAATCGAGCTTTGAAACAGTAACAGGAAAACAGTCTAACAATAATTATTTACCACTTATTCCTGCCAACTCCATAAACAATACAGTTCGTGTAGAATTTGAAAGGCCCTGGTTAACACAAGGGTATTCCTTTATTAAATTAGCTACTACATTTAAACAAGATAACGTGAGTGATTTTGAAACTCCAACGGCAGGATATAGCCTGTTAAGTGCTGGTATTGGAGGGAATATTAATTTATTTAATAATGAAACCACCATTAGAATATCGGGTACGAACCTAACAAACAAGTCTTACTTTAATCACTTATCCCGATTAAAATCAGACGGCATTTATAATATGGGAAGAAATATCAGTATTGGTATCAGCTATAAATTTTAAAACAAAAAATCCCTTTCTAAAATAGAAAGGGATTTTTTTATTCTTCTATGGTAGTCTGGTCTTCCTTTTTTATTAGAAAGGTATAAATCCACATTAAGGTAAAGGTTGGAATAATATCAAACCCTGGAAGTGCTTCCTCAACAAAAGCAATTCCTGCAGCTACTTTACCCGACTTGCCTTTATACAACTTAGTCATAAGCCAACCTGACACTGGTGCCCAAACTATATCGGCCAATTCACCAACTCCCGGAATCATGTAAGACACACAGCCTATGGCATCCAGAATGAGTCCAATAATAAGTTTTTTGTATTTACTCATAGTGTACATAAATTCAAACGTCTTACTAATGAGTTATTATTATTTACCAATTAATTTAAGGAATTCGTTACGGGTTTCAATCTTTTCGAACTGCCCTCTAAACCCTGAAGTAGTGGTTAGCGAATTTTGCTTTTGAACCCCACGCATCATCATACACATGTGTGCTGCCTCTATTACCACCGCGACACCCTGAGGTTTTAAAGTATCATTTATACAATCCAACACATCTTCCGTTAGGCGTTCCTGAACTTGTAAGCGTCGCGCAAACACATCAATAACGCGTGGTAATTTACTAAGACCTACAATATGACCGTCAGGAATATAAGCTATATGTGCTTTACCAAAAAACGGTAGCATATGGTGCTCGCAAAGTGAGTATATTTCAATATCTTTTACAATAACCATTTCATTATAACTCTCTTTAAACATGGCGCTTTTAAGAATTTCAACAGGATCCTGATGATATCCCTGAGTTAAAAACTGCATGGCTTTAGCAGCGCGTTCAGGAGTTTTAAGTAATCCTTCGCGGTTTATGTTTTCTCCTAAATCTTCAATAATACTTTTATATCGTGATTTCACATCATCGGTAACCTGCATATTATATTCTTCCAATTTCTTATAAGGCATCTTCAATTTTTAATTTAAATATAACGCATAAATAGGACAATCCAATAAAAACCAATCTTAATTGTACATCACAGCTTAAAGTAGTAAATTCACGCAGTTATTTTAAGGTATGATTCAAGCAAAAAATATTCACAAATTTTACGATAATTTAGAAGTTCTTAAAGGTGTCGATATTCATGTAAAAAAAAGCGAAGTTATTTCTATCGTTGGAGCCTCTGGGGCAGGAAAAACTACGCTATTGCAAATTCTGGGAACGCTGGATCGGGCATCAACTAAGACCCCCTATGAATTAGTCATCAATGGTATTGATATAAGTTCTCTTAATGACAAGGAACTAGCTAAATTCAGAAATGAACATATTGGTTTTATTTTTCAATTTCATCAATTATTACCGGAATTTACTGCTCTTGAGAATGTCTGCATACCGGCCTTTATAAAAGGCACTAAAAAAGATGCTGCAGAAAAACGTGCTAAAGAATTACTGGATTTCTTAGGATTGTCTCAGCGTTATAATCATAAGCCAAGTGAACTATCAGGGGGCGAACAACAACGGGTTTCGGTTGCTCGTGCTTTAATAAATAATCCGGATTTAATATTTGCTGATGAGCCTTCGGGTAATTTGGATAGCGAATCGGCTGAAAATCTTCACAACCTGTTTTTTAAACTACGTGATGAGTTTGGACAAACATTTGTTATTGTTACTCATAATGAAGAATTGGCCGATTTAGCGGATAGAAAACTTACCATGGTAGATGGTAATATTATGGTATAAATCAGACCTTCAAAAAAAATTCCGCTAATTAACTAGCGGAATGGTTTTTCCTAATACACTAATAGTTTTATTGGTATAGTTTAATTCTATATTTTTAATCAATCCTATTTCTACATCCATAATACCGGATTTGATACTTCTGGGTAATAAAGTAAAATGTAATGGGTCCCGAATCGATAATTTATAGTCTATTCCTTTGGTATTAACACCTGTTTGCTGTCCTCCCAACAGATACTCATCATCCCAGATATTAAATGGTGTATCGGCTCCTGCAATCCAGGTTCTAGTAGAGGTTTCCTGATAGGTTATAACCTCACCCATACTGGATGTTACCTTACCATCATTAATAGTTACGGTGTATTTTAAGTTCCCTTCAACTTCTCCCAAGTTTTCAACCACGTGGGTACCTTCTACTTTATAAGATTCGTGATAATAGTTATTAAATGTAGCCGTATGCACACTCCCTGCCACACGATACCAATTGGTAGAAACAACTTTAATTATACCTTTTCTGGTAATACCATCTTTACACAACACACCAGTACCATAATCGATCGTTGTGGTTTTTGGAAAGGTTGATAAATCAAAAGGCTCTACTGTTATTATCGGGCCCGTACTGGATTTTGAAAATGTCTTACTTTGAGCTGATGCCGATACTTCAGCCTCTAATATCGCACCTCCATTATTATTTCCTACATCCTGAAAAATTTTGTTAACTAAAACAGCTTCATTTAAAGATTTAATAATTTCGGTGGTTTCGCCGGCTTGATTTTTAATATCTTCTACTGTACAATTAAAAAGCAAACATGCTAGAATTGGGGCGATTAGCTTTTTCATAACATAAGTATTTTTGTGCTACTAAATAAACGCATTAAATTGAATTATATGTTATAATATTATAATTTTTTATCACCTCAACCTTGTTTAATGCATTTCATCGACACAATTAGCCGATACAGAAACAACAAAGTATTAAAATACACACAATTTTATAGCGTGATTTTACTTTATTAAAAGAGCTATTATGCCAAAAACAAGACTACAGCTAGCAAGGTAAAAAGGTAAGTTTCATCCATTTCACGTTTTTAATCTTCACCTGTTTAATTTATAATAACGGAGACTATGCAATAATCATTAAGACATGCTTTTTATTGATTCATTGCTTCAGTTTATATATGAGTTAACGATTACCGAATAATTAAACTTAATCTAATATTTTTGTAGCCATATGGATACTAATACAGTTATTTTAAGTACATCAGAATTAAAAGAGTTTCTGGACACTAAAGTTATTGAATATAACCAACCCAAATTCATAGACAGTGATCCAATACAAATTCCGCATCGTTATAATCTAAAAGAAGATATCGAAATTGCGGGCTTTATAAGTGCTACCATTGCCTGGGGAAACCGAAAAAGTATTATTAAAAATGCCAGCCGATTTATGGATTTTATGGGTAATGCACCTTATGATTTCGTTATGAACCACTCTGAAAATGACTTAGAGCAACTAAGCCCTTTTGTGCATCGAACATTTAATGGTGCAGATGCTATGCAATTTATTAAGTCCTTGAAACATATATATACGAATCATGGCGGACTGGAAAATGTATTTAGTAAGTATGCTTCTCCAGATTCTGTACAACCAGCCATATCGGTGTTTAAAAGTCTGTTTTTTGAAATAGATCATTTAAAGCGAACTGAAAAACACATAAGTGATCCATTAAAAAAATCGGCAGCCAAACGTATTAATATGTACCTGCGTTGGATGGTTAGAAATGACAACACGGGTGTTGATTTTGGCATATGGAATAGCCTCTCACCAGCACAACTCTCCTGCCCACTGGATGTGCATTCCGGTAATGTAGCAAGAAAGTTAGGTTTACTCAACAGAAAACAAAACGACGCTAAAGCTCTAAACGAACTTGATAACGCGCTTAGAGCACTAGACCCTAAAGACCCCGTAAAATACGACTTTGCTCTTTTTGGACTTGGTGTTTTTGAAGGGTTTTAAAATTTAAAAACTCTTTTAAATTGTTTGCCAATACAACAAAATTTCCTAGAACCTACTATTTCAAAACAGCTGTAGTTATAAACTTTTTTTATTTATATTTGCTTACATATTTGGCAATGAGGTCTGCCTTAAACCGTTCCGCTTGGATCTAATGACTTCTGCTTTTAATGGCTTATGCCGCTGTAGAATTATTTATTTAAGGCAATATGGACAGAACAAAAATCAAAAACTTTTTACTTTCAATAGAGCAAATTACCTCCCTAGCTTATCTTGTTAAATGGATTTTTATTACGCTAATGATTGGCGCCATTGCGGGTAGTTTATCAGCTTTTTTCCTTATTAGTTTAGATTGGGCTACCAATTGGCGGGAATCACATCTGTGGATTATAGCCTTATTACCAGCTGGAGGTTTTATTATTGGGTTGTTCTATCATTTATTTGGAGATAGCGTTGTAAAAGGAAACAATTTATTATTAGAGGAGTACCATTCCCCAAAAAAGATTATTCCTTTTCGAATGGCTCCCCTTGTTTTATTTGGTACTATTTTAACCCATTTTTTTGGTGGCTCGGCAGGACGTGAAGGTACAGCAGTGCAGATTGGTGGTGCCATTGCTGATAGATTCACCAAAATCCTTAATCTTTCAAAACGCGATAGAAAAATTGTTCTCATTGTAGGTACCAGTGCTGGTTTTGCCTCTGTTTTTGGAACGCCACTTGCTGGTGGTATTTTTGCTTTAGAGGTACTGATTTTAGGAAGAATACGGTTAGATGCCATTATTCCAAGTTTTATGGCGGCTGTTTTTGCGAATTACTTTTGTGAAATCTGGAATGTATCACATACGCATTACACCATTCATTCGGTTGCCGAAATGACCCCTGTAAACCTGTTATGGTCCTTATTAGCCGGTATAATTTTCGGACTAGTAGCGATGTTGTTTTCTAAATCAACACATTTCTGGAGCAATCTTTTTAAAACAAAAATTAAGTATCCCCCATTGCGTCCTGTTATTGGGGGGGCTATTTTGGCAATTACCATTTATTTAATGGGAACAACTAAATATATCGGACTAGGAATTCCTACCATTTTAGATGCCTTTAATGTCGATTTAAACGCTTATGATTTCCTGTTGAAAATTTTATTTACTTCGTTTACCTTAGGTGCGGGTTTTAAAGGTGGTGAAGTAACCCCCTTATTCTTTATAGGCGCTACCTTGGGTAATGTACTAATCTGGTTTATCCCTTTACCTATGGGACTTTTAGCCGGTATGGGTTTTGTAGCTGTTTTTGCAGGAGCCACCAATACACCTATAGCCTGTACCATTATGGGCATTGAACTTTTTGGTATAGAATCAGGTGTTTTTATTGCTTTGGCATGCTCTACTGCCTATCTGTTTTCCGGACATTCTGGAGTTTATTCTTCTCAAATTATAGGCAGTCCTAAAAACAACTCATTTTTAAGAGAAAAGGGCTTATCCTTATCTCAAATAAAAAACAAACGAATAAAGAAATAACATACCACAAACCACTTTAATCGATTAGTACTTAAGAATAAAAACTTAAGCACTAATCTTATCAAAATTTTATTTAGGTTTAAATCCCAATCTTATGCTCCCAAGAAGCACTATTAAACTATGTACGCCGGGTTTTATTTTAGCACATAGTAGTTTACAATCGCATCATAATTTAAGGCTGATAAGGCTTCTTGATTGTATTTAAGTATGGTATTATTAACTTCATCAAGCAATTGTCTGCTTAGAATAACCTACGCGCCCCTATTAAAAATACTTTAGAAAATAAATAGTACTTAATAGGCAAAGGCAAAAAACCATCCTAATAACCAATACTTTTTAAGTATAAAAAATTGATTTTTCATTAAATAGTTATCGAACGAATACTTCAAAAAAATACTCTAGGAAATAATCAGTACCTTAAAATTAACAATTCAGGCATCCTTTAAAAAAGCTCTTACCTCTTACTTTCAAATGATACACTTACAGATTAAACTATCTATTTTTCATATTTATCGGGCTCAATATGAATTAATACATGTCCTAGATTTGGTATTTTAGATCTCAAATAGTCCTTAAGATGATGAGAAATATCATGCCCTTCCTTTACCGAAATTTCACCATCTACAATGGCATGTAAATCTACATGATATTTCATTCCCGCTTTGCGAATAAAACATTTTTCTGTTCCCAATACTCCGGGAACCTTCATAGATTCCTCTCTAATTTCAGACAGCAAATCATCATATCTGTGCTCATCCATGATCTCCCCTAAAGCAGGTCTGAATATTAAATAGCTATTGTAAAGAATAAAAAAAGAGGCTAACAAAGCTGCCCAATCATCGGCTGTTTCATAGCCCTTTCCAAATATTAATGCCACCGAAATCCCAATAAAAGCCATAATAGAAGTGATAGCATCGCTTCTGTGATGCCAGGCATCCGCTTTAAGTGAAGAACTATTGGTCTCTTTACTTCTTTTTATAACAATTCTAAATGAAATTTCTTTCCATAAAATAATTCCAAATAGAACAATCAATGTCCAGGGTTCTGGAACTTTATGCGGGGTTTGTATGTTTTCTATACTTTTAAATGCAATTACCGACGCCGATATAACCAAAAAAGCGACAACTAAAAATGTAATTAATGGCTCTATTTTTCCATGTCCGTAAGGATGATTATCGTCTGCCGGTCGTTTCGCATATTTTAAACCAAATAAAACTAAAAGCGAAGCGAAGATATCTGTAATAGACTCAATAGCATCTGCGATTAAAGCATAAGAATGACCTAAGACTCCTGTAAGCCCTTTAATTATTGCCAAACTGGTATTTCCTATGATACTAAAGTAAGTCGCTCTTATAGCTTTTTCTTCGTTCTTCATTGAAAGGTATACATTATACGCGGTGGTTGGAATTACAGTAATAACCGACTTCATAGAAGTATGGGAGCAACTTACAAAATATTTACATTGTAAAAGATATAAGTGATTAAAAACTTACTTAACTTTTAATTGCCTTAAAAATCACTAACTTTATAAAACTTTATAGCTACCCTATCTGTTTACCATATACGTTTAATCTAAAAAAAGTATATGATGAAAAATCCATTTTTAAAAACACCCCTATCTTTCAATATAGCTATTCTTGTACTTTCAGGAATTATAAGTTGGTTTTGCTTATTAATGGGATTCGCGCATTTATTTGAAGGCATCCATCAAATTATTGAAGGTCGCGGTCCCGACATACCACTTATAGAATCCATTCTGGGCTCCATAATTGTATTTTATCTATGCCTTGTAGGTATTGCCGCTTTTATAATGGCCATAGCCTCTATAAAAGGGATCCTAAACAACTTACAGAAACACTAGACCCCAACTTAATCTTTTACAACCAATTCTACTATTCAGAATAACCTTTTACAGAGGCGCATAAGATACCATTCCTTTAATAGTCTCCATACTATTTTGCAGTAATAAGAATATACCTATAGATTATGACTTCAGGCTTGATTTTATTATTCAGACTGAACTATAGCATCTACCTCTATTTCTATCAACCACTCAGGATTGATAAATCGGGTAACTTGCATAACGGTATCTACTGGTTTTATTTTCTTAAAATATTCGGCTCTAACTTTAACAACCTTTTCCCAATCCTCAATTCTGGTAAGCATCATTCGTGTTCTTGTAACATCTTCTAAGCCTGAACCCGCTTTTTCCAATGCCTCCTTAATTATTTCTAAACATCTACGGGTTTGCATGGCTACATCTCCTATACCGATGGTTTTTCCATCGTCACCTACCGGCGCCGTGCCCCCGACAGAAATATATGGACCAACTTGTACGGCTCTACTAAACCCAATAACGTCTTCAAGGGGGTTTCCATTTGATATGAGCTTTCTTTTCATTTTCATAGCTGTTTTTAGTGTCATAAATTCAATTCTATTCTCAAAGACATGGAAAGATTTGAAAATGAATCATGTCTTCAATATAGCCAGAGCCTTTAATACAGATGCAACATCATTCAGCGTTTTAGTCCAATTCTTACGATACTTGTCTAAAAAATAAACTTCTTCCCTCTTATTTTAGAAATCCCGAAAATGACGTTTTCCTTGAAGTGCCAACTCATATTCGCTTTTACTCAAAATATTTTCATCCAACACCATATCGGTTTTGCACAAGGCATCTAAAAATTTATCTATTAATTCCGGATTATTTCTTACTTCTTCATTTAAATAATGGTAATCTACATTTATACATATAGCTCCAACAATACCCATATCGTCTTTATAAATGGGTATCGTGGTACATTTAAATTTTCTGGCACCTATATTCAGTTCGTAATTGAGTTTATCTTCCTTATTAGAGTTTCTTCGTTTTAAATCCATGACCAGATTGGTGGCCGGTGCTTCCACATTTCTTCCGGTAACATTATTTTTTATATGATACAAAGCTTTCGATGGATTGCTAAGATTATGCAATAAAATTTCAATGCCGCAATCCGGAAAACTATCTCCTATAAGTCTGACGATACGCTTATAATTTTCCAGAAACTGCAAAGAATCATCCAGTACTTTGTTGCCATTATAAAGCTTATAAAGTTTTTCATAATTATCTAAAGATGATGCATTTAATATTTGCCGAACATTATTTTGTTCTCCTATTAACACCAACTGCTTCCCCGCCTTATAATCCTTTGACTTAATTAAAAATGATACTGCCATGTTAAACTTATCGAAATCGAACTGAAGCATTTTCTTAGCATCTAAGGAGAAAGGATAAAACGGATAATTTTCCAAGGGGCTCCCCTGATTTTTCTTTCGTTCCTTATACCTACCATATAAAAAACCGATACCCACAAATACGGCCGAAGCAATTAAACCATATATAATATTTAAAAGTCCTTCAATCATAATATGAAATTGCGATAGGTTACCTCATCTCAAAGTCCCACAGAAAACAATCTATTCTGTAATCTCAAATATTTTCAGCATGTTTTTACTTGCAGGCTTTGGCACTTCCGATATAAGCGCATATTTCCCAGGCGTTAAAGTTATTTTAAAATACCCCTTATTACCAGCAGGCATATCGTTAACACCTCCCAGAAATGTAAATCCTTTTGGCGCCGGATCTATGAGTCCTTTAAGCTCTAACCAGTTCATCCAAACCTCAAGACTATCCATATCGGCAGGTTCGTCTATTTTTACAAGATTTACATCGTGCCCCTGAAAGTGTTCATGTTTTATCTGATCGATATAGTTTACCGAAAACACATAAGTGCCTGCCTTTGTTGGCGGATTAAAAACAATCCCCTGCTCACTGGATATATCGACCGCAATATCCCCAACGGGCTCTTTGAGGGTGGATGGCTCTTCTGAAACTATAAGCGGTTTAAACATTCCCATATTGGTATGAAACATACCATTACTCATTTTTACGTAACATTCTATAATATAGTAACCAGGGTCTAGTTTTAAGGTCGTTTCTGCCGTATGCCCGGGTGAAATTAACCCGACACCACCAGGCCATTCGGTACCACCAAACCATTCCGGAATTTTACCAAATGCAGCAAAGGCTTCTTCATTCTTACCTTCGTAAAGTTTAGTGATGCCTTCTCCAAAAGGCGGTAATAATTCTTCTTCAAACTCTTTTACCGTAATACTATCGACAGGATGGTCTATTAATATAAAATGTGGTTGCACCGATTTATTAATGTAGCGCCAGGTATTCCATCCGGAGGGTATGGTATCCGGTGCCTGAAATTCCATATTTTCTGTCACAATTTCAATAACCGGGTTTGGTTCTGCCACAGGGACTTCAGACTGTTTTTCTTTTTTATTTTGCCTACAGGATTGTACAAGCAATAAACTCATAGCTATACCCATATACAGAACTTTTAGTACAGCTTTGCCAAGGCTATTCTTAGAATTTCTCATGATGATTATTTTTGGTTAATGGTTGTTTTTGCCAGCAGTTTGTAAACGGCCATGTTATCTGAAAATCCATTAAGACCCTCAGAATAAGTATACAATATAATGAAAATGAAAGGATTAACCTATATGTATATCAGAAGAAATAGTCCCAAGACACCCCTTTTATGCTCACACCCCAATTTTGAATTACCCCATAAATTCCAACAAAGTGCCTGATTTTAATCAATAACTAAAAATTTAAAACACCTAAACTATTGCTCGGAAGATACTAAAGCGGACTGTTAGTATTTTAATTTGTGGATTAAGGATCATGCGTTTAAGTTTTCTTTTGTCTTGCTTTTTCCTCTTTAAATTTTACTATTGGAATGTTAACAATTTCAAATGTCGCAGATGCCAGTATTACTTTGCCATTGGTTTGCTCTATTCGTTTTCCAATTTCCTCATTTAAAAGATGCTTGGTGATTCTTCTTTTTTTGTAGTCAACGATATATCTTAAGTTAAACTGAATCCAGTTATCTGTCATAGTAATGGCAAGGGCAGGATCAACCTGAGCGTCTTCTATATAGTATTTTTCTACAACATCCTTCCAATCTGAAATGGAAGCTTTAACATATTCCGACAAATATTCCTGAGCCACAGAAATAACAATACTTTTAGCCATTTCGATATCGGAACCATAACGAATAGGCAAATTGAATTCATCCCAAACAAAAGGAAAGTCCTGCGAGTAGTTATACACCGGACCCTTAAAAACGAAGGCATTGCTGAGTTTTACAATGCGTCCGCTATAATTATCACTAGAAACCCATTGACCTATTTCCATCATTGTAGTGTAAATGCTATCCACATCAATCACATCACCTTTAATGCCGTTTATTTCAATTCGATCACCTGGCTTATACACACGAACAAAGAAAATATAAAACGAACCTGCTATACTTAAAATTAACTCCTGCAAGGTTATTGTTATACCAGCTGTTAGCAATCCAATAGCAAGACCAAAATCTTTAATGTTTCCCGTGAAATAAGAGATGGTAATAAGCAGTGCAAAAAAGTAACCGATAATTTCAATACCTTTCTGAGATTTATATCTCAATGAATTGTCTGGAAGACGCCTTTTTAAAATGCGTCTCATCCATGCAATAGCCAGGAATATTAAAATAATCCAGATTAAATATTTGATAATCTTTGTAAGAACCGGATATTCAGTAAACCAATATTTTATTTGCTCTATCAATTTAGTTTATTTTAATGAAGCCCAATACCCTCTCTAAGTTACTGATTTTATATGTATTATTTTTTAAATATCATTTATTTTAAATAGCGCATTACTTTTATAATACTAATAATACTAAAAGAAAAGGTATTCCTATTACTAAATTTAGAAACAGGAAGGTAACAATAGTAAATATGAATACTATATGGTATTATTTATGGAGGTCATAATTCTTTTGAATAGGCTGTAATAGCAGATAAAATTAAAATGAGCTAGTTGAAATATTAACTTTGAGAAACTGGGCTAGTGCTATTCATAGGATTCTTTGTTGGCAAACGTTTTTATTTGTCCGATTCGTTTTGTTCGTCAATTAATTTCTGATTTAATCGTTTCTCCTGAAAAAAAATGGACTGTTCTAACATACTATTTAATTTTATAGTATTCTCTTTTAATAGTCTATTCTGCTCTTTTTGTTCTAAAAACATTTTTTGGTTATAATTTTCACTAAACATGGATATAATATTAGGAACGCCTAAAACAATAGTTATTAAAATTGTTAGTATAGTTAATCGAGAATTTAAACTGCTTAATTTTCCATTTTCAATATGTTGGTTGTTTAATGTATTTAAAAGCTGTTCATTATTTTCTCGAAGTTGGTTGTTTTGTTCTTTTAATTTGTTAAATACATCTTCTAAACCAACATCAGATAAGCTACTGTGTATAGCTTCCCAGTTGGGCTCTGGAGCTTTATACAATGATGTATTTAAAGAGCCAAAGTTTATATTTTTAAAGGGGGTTTTCATTAATTATATCGGTTTTTTTAATGTTTGCCAACGGTTTCGGCTATGAGTAGTTGCGTGGGTTAGCACTAAACTTTGCAAGCACACACAAGATTGGAAATCCACTAGGATTTTCAAATGTAGGCGAGAACAAGCAATTACTTATAGGCATTGTTGTGCAACGTATTTTTTTATTCGTAATATTCTATTTGTCTTTCCCAAACCATTCCTAATTCTCCATTGGAACTTCTCCTTTTAGAAATCCAATTTCCATTTTCGTCATATATATATTCGAAAGAAGTTTGGTGTGTTTGTTCTTCTTTTTCATTGAACCAATTTTGAACAATCATATTATTCATTTCGTCATATTCGGAAACGAACTTCATAAAACTCCCATCAGGATTGAATTTAAATTGTAAATTTTCATTTCCGTCTTTATCGTATGAGTATGTTCGTCTGTCTTTTAGACTGCCATCAGGTTTATATCTGAACTGCTCAATTTTTTTGTTGTCAAAATTGTATTTGTAAATATATTTCCAACCGCTTTCATTTCCTGGTCTTTTAAGAAGCATCTCAATGTTATTTCCGCTATCATCATATTTATTCGATTGGATATTTGTCAGACTGTTGTCTGAATCATAAGTTTTAACAGCAATCATATTGTCGTTGGAATCGTACTCATAAGTCCAATAGCTTTTTAATTCATCTGATGAATTTTTCTTCATAGCTTTTCGAGCAACTCCATCTTCATTTCTTTCGTAAATAGTTTTCTCGTAAAGCGAACCGTCTCTTTCATATTGTCCATTTTCTACCACTTTCTCATTTTTATCAAAAATCATATATGAACTTATGTTTGAGTCAAACAGATTTTCTCGACTTTTTAATTCGCCATTCTCTGGTTTGTAGATGACTTCTTTAACCATTTTCATTTTTGGTTTCAGGCTGTCAGAAGTCGATTGAGCGATAAGATTTGTTCCAGAAAATGAAATTAGAATTCCGAGTAATAATATGTATTTCATAGGTTTGTTCATATGTTGCACAACAATAGAATAAACACCATGGCGTTTATCTACATGCTATTTACTTCAAATATAATAACATTCTTAACAACTAGTAAGACAAGTTATACAGAGTTTTTAACAAAAAGGAGGTCCTATTTATTTAAATTTTAGTACTATTCAGGTTTTATCCAGCTAAACCCGCATCCCGACAAAAGCCACCCGAAGCAGAGACGAACAAAACCCGAACAAGACTCGAACAAAACCCCTCTTTTTTTGGTCTCAGTCTCAAATTGTGTCAAATCGTGTCATTTTGTGTCAAATGGTGTCAAATGGTTTCACACATTTGGAGTTAAGATATATTCGTAGTATTTTGTTAAGTTGGTTTTTATCTTAATATTAGGAGTACAGCAATAAACAAGTAAGTATTCCCCTAATTTTAATGAAATGCTTCACTGTGTTTTACATGACAGCATTATTACAATTCAACTATTACAGCTAAAAAGGCTCCTGTTTTTTCTAAAAACAAGACATAAAAAAAACGACCGGTAAATCACATTACCAGTCGTTAGTTCATTTAATACTGTCTTTAAAACTTAGCCTTTAAGCCAGGCTTGTTTTAAGTCTTTTTGTGCTTGCGTAGCATCTGCCTTTTCTAAAATACCCGATCCGGTAGTATAACTCTTAGTCGTTATGGTTTTTAAAACAACCTCTTCTCCTGCTCTGTTTAATACCACCTGAACATCCATTCCTGGCTCCCACATAAAAACACCTTGTAGTAACTGGTCGGCATTGTTTACGGTTAAAGGTGTCCCGTTAATAGACTTTATAATATCGTTTGGTAATACCCCGTTGTCGCTCCAGAAACTGTTATCTTTTACTAAATCACTAAAGAATATGTCGCCCGTTTTTGGGTTACCCGCCAAGATAATTTCGTTACCATTCATGACATAATTGGTCTCTACACGCCCCACGCCTATTTCTAATCCTACCTTGTTTAAATAGGTATTATAGTTTATTGGTAAATCGCCAATAACATGGGTTTTGAAAAACTTACCTAAGGATGGGTAGGTCATAGCTACAATTTCATCTATTAGTTTATCGTCTTCAAACGGTTTATTTTTTCCATATTTATTCGATAATTCTTTCATCAGGGATAATATACCACGCTGTCCGTTGCTTTCTTCTCGCATCATAATATCGATACACATCCCGATTAAAGCTCCTTTCTGGTACACGTTTAAGTACTCACTTTTATAAGGCTCTTTCAGTACGTTTTCGCTCATTATGGTAAAACTCATGGCATCATTCATAGTTTGAGACATCATTATTTTAACCATTAGCTTATAATAAAAATCGTCGGTATCAACTAATCCTTGATTCACCTGAAAATGCGTTGCGAAATACTCGGTAACTCCTTCATACATCCATAAGTGTTTAGAGAATGTAGGGGTATTATAATCGAAATAATGCACATCTTCAGAATGTACACTTAAAGGTGTTACAATATGAAAAAACTCGTGAGACACCACATCGGTCATACTTTCAGCCAAGGCCTCAGGACTCATATCCTCTTGCAATACCACGACCGTAGAGGTATGATGCTCTAAGGCTCCGAATCCTTTAGGTGACTCCGCTTTGTTCTCCGCCAGGTACAAATAAATATCGTAACGTGGTGTAGAGTTAATATCGCCTAAATAGGTTTTCTGCGCCTGCATCATTTTATATACCGTTTCCTTAAGCGAACTTGCCGAATGTACTTTGTTAGGCGAATACACACTTAATACAATCTTAATGTCTCCAACCATAAATTCTTCAACATCTAAATCACCATAAAACATTGGGTTATCGGTAATATCAAAATATCGGGTCGCGTAATAGCTGGTAGTGGTGGTTTTTCCATCGTCGCTGATTTTAGTATCAACCGTCTGCAAAGCTGACGAACGCACCAAGTCGCTAGGCGCTACCACATCTAATTTATACTGAGAGTTTTTTAACGAATCGAAATACCCGATAAATCCATGTAAATTAAGCACATAGTTTTTAGGTGGGTCGATATTAGTTCCTGATGGCGAAAATGGCTGTTCCTGCCCTATGCCGCCTACTTCTTCAATATCGAAAGTATCGTTTACCCAATAGGTTATTTTATCTAATTTTTTTGCACCAGTAATAGTCCAAGTATTTTTATCTGTTCTTTCAACCGGCATTTCATTCCCCTTGTAATCGTAGGCTTTAAAATCGTCTATATAATTTCCAAAATTACTTACCGAGTAGGTACCCTGCACTACTCTTGGCAGACGGTAGGTTACTGTTTCCTGGGTAAACCGTCCGGGGTTAATGGTTACGGGAGCCTTATCGTTAGTAACTTGAGTTAAATTAATAGAGGTTTCAATGGGGTTACTCACAGCAAGATCGTTGCCGGATTGTTTTGTGCTATTACAGCCAACCAATAAAAGGCCGACAAACATAACAGATAAAATGTTAGATCTCATTTAATTAGTTTTATGGTTTTCTTATTGACGTCAAAACTACAACTGTGTTACACGTCGCATTACTAAGGTTTTGTTAAAATGAGTATTTATGTATATTCGCAGGATGCAAGCACCTTTAATAAGCATTTTAACACCGTTTAAAAATACAGAAATTTATTTAGCAGAGTGCCTAGAGTCGATAATAAATCAAACCTACAGCAATTGGGAACTTTTAATTATTGATGATGGCTCTACCGATGGCAGTTATAATCTGGTAAAATCTTATGCCGATAAGGACCAACGCATTAAACTTTATAAAAATCCGGGACAGGGTATAATTCAGGCGTTAAGGCATGCCTTTAGCGA
Source organism: Gaetbulibacter saemankumensis DSM 17032 (assembly GCF_000425645.1). Lineage (GTDB taxonomy): Bacteria > Bacteroidota > Bacteroidia > Flavobacteriales > Flavobacteriaceae > Gaetbulibacter > Gaetbulibacter saemankumensis. The sequence goes on along the minus strand of NZ_AUDV01000007.1, from coordinate 47,624 downwards.
AAGTTCGGGCGATTATATTACGCGTATGGACAGTGATGATATTATGCCAAAACAAAAGCTACAGTTATTACTGAATGATTTACTCGAGGCTGGAAAGCAACACGTAGCCACCGGACAGGTTAAATACTTTTCGAAACGCGGGATTAGTGATGGGTATCAGAAATATGAAAACTGGCTAAACCTACTTACAAAAACCGGAACTAACTATTCTGAAATTTACAAAGAATGTGTTATTGCTTCACCTTGCTGGATGATACACCGCGATGATTTACTAACTGTTGATGCCTTTAATCCGAATCGTTATCCGGAAGATTACGACTTAACCTTTCGGTTTTACGAGCATCAATTTAAAATCATTCCATCGGAACATGTACTACACTACTGGCGTGATTACCAGACCCGCACATCACGGACCCACGACCATTATGCAGAAAACACCTTCTTAGAAATAAAACTGCATTACTTTTTAAAACTCGATTACGATGCGTCGCGACCACTGGTTATCTGGGGTGCCGGATGGAAGGGAAAAACCATTGCCAAAATGCTGCTAGAAAACAACATTCCTTTTGAATGGATTTGTAATAATCCCAAAAAAATTGGGAAGGACATCTACGATCAGCCTCTGAAACCTTTCCAATATTTAGAACAGATTGAGCAGCCTCAAAGTATCATTACCGTTGCTAACCCTAAGGCTCAAAAACAAATTAAAACGTATTTTGAAAGTCAGCAAATGCTTCCTATGACCGATTATTTTTTCTTTTGCTAACGTAACGACTCCTCGCTTCGATTACAGGTTACATCAACCCCCTAAAGCTGAATAAAACTTTTTACAGATTGTAGATGGTAAAGTTTTCAATTTGTTTTATATTCATTTTATTAAAAAATATGTAGGTTTGAATAATTAAAAACGATATGCAGTTTAAACACCCCGAACTTCTTTACGCCTTATTCTTACTGCTTATTCCTATTATCATTCATCTTTTTCAGTTACGTAAATTTAAAAAAGTACCTTTTACCAATGTGGCCTTTTTAAAGAAAGTAACTTTACAAACCCGTAAAAGTTCACAAATTAAAAAATGGCTTATCCTGGCCACCCGCCTATTCTTACTTACTGCTATTATTTTGGCCTTTGCACAGCCATTTACATCGAATTACGACAGCTTTAAAACAAAAAAAGAAACGGTTATCTATCTGGATAATTCCTATAGCATGCAGGCAAAAGGCAGTCACGGAGAACTCTTAAAACGAGCTGTTCAGGATTTAATTAAAGAGGTACCACAAGGTGAAAACGTATCTATATTTACCAATAATGAAACATACAAAAACACTACTATTGGCCGTATAGCTAACGAGCTTATAGAAATAAATTACAGCTCGACACCACTTTCGTTAAACAATGCATATTTAAAAAGCCAGAGACTTTTCAGCACGAATCGTGATGTGTTAAAACAATTGGTTTTTATTTCAGACTTTCAAAATACAAAAGAAGATTTTAACATCACCCCTGACTCCTTAACGCAGGTGCATCTGGTAAAATTAACACCACAAAATCGTAATAACGTGAGTATAGATAGTGCCTATATTTCAGAAAAGAATGCTGCTAACACGACCCTTACGGTTTTGCTTAATAACAATGGGACGACCATTGATAATTTACCGATATCACTTTACAATAATGATACGCTTATCGCAAAAACTTCAGTGAGTATTAAAGAAAGTGCGGAAACCAGTTTTACCCTACCGAGTAATCAAATTATAAACGGAAAAATAAGCATTAACGATAACCAACTACAATTTGATAACACCCTATTCTTTAATATCAACGCACCCGATAAAATCAAGGTGCTTAGCATTAATGAAACTGACGATGCCTTTTTAAAGCGTCTCTATAGCGAAAATGAATTCAACTATATAAGTTCTAAAATCAAAGAACTAGACTACAACCTGATTTCCCAACAACATCTAATAGTCCTTAATGAATTAGAAACTATCCCAGTTGCACTAATAGCAGCATTAAAATCATTTATTCAGGATGGAGGCACGCTGATTATGATTCCTTCTGAAAAAGGAAACAAAGAATCTTACAATGTCTTAACACAAGGGTTTGGGGTTTCGTTTGGCAATTTAATAACTACCGGAAAAAATATTACCAGTATTAATTACAGTCATCCCTTGTACCGTAACGGGGTTTTTGAAAAGCAGGTTAATAACTTTCAATATCCAAAGGTAAATAGTTACTATAATGTGCAAAACAGTCATGCATCGGCCGTTTTAAGTTTTGAAGACAACAAAGCCTTTATAAGTGCTTCCAATGGAGTTTATATTTTTTCAGCCCCTATAAACAGTGATAACTCTAACTTTAAAAATTCCCCCTTAATTGTTCCTACTTTTTACAATATGGGACGCTATAGCTTAAAGAGCCCGGAACTGTATTACACTATTGGAAACGAAAACAACTACGCTATTGAAACCAGCTTGCAACCAGACAATATATTATCTTTAGAAAACGGCGACATTCATATAATTCCCCGACAGCGTTATTATAACAACAAAGTACTTATTAACACTTCCGACAATCCAGAAAGCGCTGGTGTTTACTCCATTAAAAATAAAGACACAACCTTAAAAAATGTGAGCTACAACTATAATCGTGACGAAAGTATCCTTAGTTATTTAAATCTCAGCGACGCGAAACAAATAACGGTCAGCAATTCGGTTTCAGAAAGTTTCGAAGCTATAAAAAGTGATACAAAAATTAATGCCCTATGGAAATGGTTTGTTATTTTTGCACTAGCGTTATTGATTACAGAAATGCTCATATTAAAATACTTTAAATGAACATACTTATAAAATCTGCCACTATTATAGATCCTAACAGTGATTATAATAATACTACTCAGGATATTTTAATTGAAAATGGTGTCATTACAAAGATTGAAAGCAACCTATCAAACCCTAACAACTACGAAGAAATAACACTTGAAAATCTGCATATTTCAGAAGGCTGGTTTGATAGTAGTGTATGCTTTGGAGAACCAGGTTTTGAAGACCGCGAAACTATTGAAAATGGTTTAAAAACTGCCGCATATTCCGGATTTACTGCAGTTGCAATGAATGCCAACACCAATCCGGTAATTGATAGTAATTCGGATATTATCTTTACCAAATCGAAAGCCTCTAACCACGCGGTAAACCTGTTACCTATAGGCGCACTTACCGTAGGAAGTAAAACAGTAGATCTTGCCGAACTGTACGATATGCATAATGCAGGAGCCGTAGCGTTTTACGATTACCAGAAACCTATTAGCAATCCGAACCTATTGAAAATTGCTTTACAATATGCTAGTAATTTCGACGGTCTGGTATGCTCATTTCCCCAAGAAAATAAAATCTCCGGAAACGGGGTTATGCACGAACATATTACCAGTACACGTTTGGGCTTGAAAGGAAACCCGGCATTGGCTGAAGAATTGCAAGTAGCCCGTGATTTATTTCTATTAGAATATACCGGAGGAAAATTACATATACCTACCATTTCAACACCTAAATCGGTAGCGCTTATCAGAGAAGCCAAGAAGAAAAAATTAGACGTGAGTTGTAGTGTAGCAATTCATAATTTAGCTTTAACAGATGCCACTTTAACAGAATTCAACACCCATTTCAAAGTGTTACCTCCACTGCGTACCAAAGAAGATGCAGAAGCTCTAATTGAAGCCGTAAACGACGGTACCATCGATATGGTAACGAGTGACCACAACCCTATTGATGTGGAACATAAGAAGGTAGAATTTGACCATGCCGCTTATGGTACTATTGGATTAGAAAGTAGCTTTGGAGCTTTACAAAGTTTGTTCTCAACCGAAAAAGCTGTAGAGATCTTAACCAAAGGAAAAAGTCGCTTTGGGGTAGCGCCTGTAAGCATCAAAGTAGGGAATAAAGCCAATTTATCACTTTTCAACCCGAGCACCAGTTACACCTTTACAAAAAATAATATCGTATCAAAATCTAAAAATGCCATTTTTGAAGATGCGAACTTAAAAGGTAAGGTTTATGGCATCGTGGCAAACAATAAAATAGTATTAAATTCATAATCATGACTGAAGCAGACATTGAAAAAGGTCGTAAGAATGCCATAATAAGCTATATTACCATCTTCGGAACCATTATAGCCTATTACCTTAATAACGAAAATAAAAGCGCTTATGCAACTTTCCATATTAGACAAGCCTTAGGTTTATGGTTAACATTCTTTGCCTTGGGATATATTGTTGGAAATTTTAACAGCTGGATGATTACGTTCGGATTTTATATGTTTTTTGGCGTTCTGTTTTTTTACGGATTTGTAAATGCCATAGGTAGAAAAGCACAAACTGTTCCGTTATTAGGAAACCTATATCAAAAACTTTTTTCAAACTTAGGAAGCTAATCATGACCAAAACCGATTTATCATTATATCATCTTACTCGAAAGTCAACACTAACAGAAAATGCACCATTACTTATTATGATGCACGGTTATGGTAGCGACGAAAACGATTTGTTTTCTTTTGCCTCAGAATTACCTGAAGAACTTTTTATCATATCGGTTCGAGCACCATTCTCCATGCAACCTTATGGTAATGCCTGGTATACTATAAATTTTGATGCCGATCGTGGAAAATGGAACGACCAGAAAGAAGCCGCTGCTTCTAGAGATCTCATTGCAAAATTTATAGATGAAGTGGTCTCAACCTACCCGGTTAACAAAGATAACGTAACCTTATTAGGATTTAGTCAGGGCAGTATATTAAGCTATGGTGTAGCCTTTAACTACCCGGAAAAAGTAAAGAACATTATCGCACTTAGTGGCTATATATATAAAGATATCTTACCAGATGACTTAAAGGCATTAGATTATTCTAATCTGAACTTTTACTGTTCTCATGGCAGTGTAGATCAGGTTATCCCTGTAGAATGGGCTAGACAAACCGGTCCGTTTTTAGATGCCTTGAATATAAATTATCAATATTCAGAATTTCCTGTAGGACATGGTGTAGCGCCTCAAAACTTTTTTGAGTTTAAAGACTGGCTCACTAAGCGTATTTAATAGATAAAATAAAAAATCCAGCGAATTGCTGGATTTTTTTATGTGTAGGTATGGATGATATCTAATTATTCATTCACAACTAATCTAAAACCTTCACCATGAATATTTAGTATTTCTACTTTTTCATCTTGTTTTAAATATTTACGAAGCTTCGCAATGTAAACATCCATACTACGCGAGGTAAAATAGTTATCATCTCTCCAAATTTTAGTTAAGGCCAATTCACGTGGCATTAAATCATTTTCATGAAGCGCTAATAAACGTAATAATTCATTTTCTTTTGGTGATAGTTTTACCGGATCTCCGCCGTCAAAACGCAAGAAACGTAACTTTGAATTTAAATCAAATCTTCCAATCTTAAACTCAAATTGTTTACTATCAGAAATGGTTTCGGTAGCTTTACGTTGCATGATCGCCTTAATCTTCATCAATAAGACCTCACTATCAAAGGGCTTATTCAAATAATCATCTGCTCCTACCTTATAACCTTTCAGCACATCCTCTTTCATGGTTTTAGCAGTTAAAAAAACGATTGGTACATCCGAATTTTTCTCACGTATTTCTTTAGCCAATGTAAAGCCATCTTTATAAGGCATCATAACATCTAAAATACATAAGTCGAAATCGTCTTTTTTAAACTTTTCGAAACCTTCCATACCATTTTTAGCATGTGTAACGTCGTAATCGTTCATCACTAAATAGTCCTTTAGGATCGTTCCGAAATTCGGGTCGTCTTCTACTAATAAAATTCGTTTTTTAATTTCATCCATGTTTTTATGATATTAGTGGAAGCTTTATAGTGAATGTGCTTCCCTTTTCTTTCTCACTTTCTACAGAAATATATCCTTGATGATCATCTACAATACGTTTCACATAGGCCAAACCTAATCCATGTCCTTTTACATTATGTATATTTCCTGTGTGTTCTCTATAAAATTTTTCGAACACTCGTTTCGCGGCAGCTTTACTCATTCCACTACCGTGATCTTTTACTTTTAATAAAATATTGGTACCAACATTCTCGGTATACACTTCTATTTCCGGTGCATTTGGCGAGTATTTAATGGCATTATCCAATATGTTAACTATAACATTAGTAAAGTGCGATTCGTTAGCCAAAACCGATGTTTTATCTGCTTCCAGGAAGGTTTTTATATACCCCTTTCTGTCCTCAACAATCAGTTCCACATGCGTGATAGCATCTTCTACTAACTCATGTAAATTTAAACGTTCTTTACTAATATTTAGTTCGTTTTTTTCAAGTTTAGATATTCTTAATACGTTTTCTACCTGAGCATGCATTCGTTTGTTCTCCTCGCGAATCATTTCCAGATAACGTTTCACCTTATCCTTATCATCAATAATTTTAGGATTCTTAATAGAATCTAGAGCCAAGTTAATTGTTGCTATCGGAGTTTTAAACTCATGCGTCATATTATTTATAAAATCCGTCTTAATTTCTGAAATTTGACGTTGTTTTACTAATTGATATAAGGCACTTCCGTAAGCGATAATAATGATGGACGTAAAAATGATTGATAAGGTAATCATACCAATTACGGTAGAAAGAATAAATCGCCTGTCGTCTGGAAAAGTAACTAATAACTTAAATAGACTTCGGTTATTTTCATCGTAAAAAATTGGTACGCTATACATTGATTTTTTATCATATTCAAAACCTTCACTACGAACAGCTGTTGCTAGATCGTGACTGTATATAGCAAATTCAAAATCAATATTAATACTATCTTTCTTTAATTTTTCAGATAACAACTCTCTTATTTCTTCTTCTGAAACACGTTGATGTATCGGAGTTCTTTTTGAAATTTCCTTAAAACTTTTTTCAAAGGCCATACGCTGAGCATCAGACACAACACCACTTCGTATAATCTTGGTTATAGGACTTTCGTTAATATCTTTCTCTGATAACTCTATATTCTTATAACTTTCAAAAGATGAAGCACCAATAATATTTTTAATATCTATACTATCTAAACCTATGTCAAAGAGCGAAGAAGATAATTTATAATTTTCTTCTAAAACATTACTTCTAAATATAAGGGTTTCTTTTGTCCTGTTGTTTTGCTGATAAATTAACAGTTGCGAAACCGCTGTTGAATCTACGTCTTTTTGTTTGCTAATGAGGTTTTGAAATTTCTCGTAATACGTTGTTATTTCATTCTCTTCAATAGTGTTCGAAACATAATTTAGTGCTTTATTCACATTAAACCTAAATCGCGCTTTCTCATTCTGAACACTATCGTTGATGTAATATGCCTGAACAAAAATGATACCTATTAGAGATAGACTCATTAAAATGATTAACAGGACAAAGATTCTTTTACTCATTAGTCAAATTTAACATTTTAACATTTAATTAAAAGACCATTTAACCTTACATTAACAAATATGTTAAAATAGTTAATTTATTTGATAGCATCTATAATTTTGAAGTGAATTTTTTTAATATTTTCCTTCATAGTCGCTAAATCCACATTTTCTATTACAAAGTCAGACAGTGCTATACGCTCTTCATCCTGCCATTGGTTATTCATAATAGCTTCTATTTTTTCGGGGTTACTATCATCGCGTTTTAATAACCTTTCTACCCTTAAATGTTTGGGTGCGGTTACCGTAATAACAAAATCGCAAGCCTTATACCCCCCTGTTTCAAAAAGAATGGCTACTTCTTTAATAACATAAGGTGCCTTTTGCTTTTCTACCCATTGCGTAAAATGCTTAGCTACTTCCGGATGCACAACGGCATTCATCTTTTCAAGATACGCTTTATCATGGAAAATAACATCTGCTATAAAAGGTCTATTTAACCCGCTTTCGGTATATGCATTGGGCCCAAATAAATCTATAAGCTTTTCTTTAATAGATTCCGAGGTCGCCATTAACTTCTTAGCCTCTACATCGGCAATATATACCGGAACACCTAAGTTCTCAAACTCTTTCGCAGCGGTAGTTTTTCCACTGCCAATACCCCCTGTAAGCCCTACTAATATCATTTGGTAATTATAAATTCAACATGTTGCTGCCCTATTTTTATGTTTCGGACTAAAGAAGGCGATTTCACTACTTTAGGGACTAAAAATGATTGATTTACTTTAGAATCATTAAAATCGCAGACTACTTTAAAATCTTCAACTACTATCGAATTAAAGTTGGTTAAGCTCACATAATATGATACATTTAACTTCTTTGGAAAATACTTTACAGTAATACCTTCTGGAACATTTATAAGCTCGACAGGAACACTTAAGGTTCCTTCTGTAAACTTTTCTACCTGTGTAATTAATTTAACCTGCTTCGTAGAATACTTTAAATCCAGTTCCTTCTTAGGTAAATTTAAAGCGACCTCTTTATTAATATCACTTTTAACGTTATCAAGTTCTAAGCGTTCGGTTTCAACAAACATAACATGTGACACTTTTACTTTTGGTCCGATAACACGTATTGAATCTGGTATTAATTGTAATCCATCGGCACTATCGTAACCCAGGCTGAATTTCACATCTGCATTTAATTTTACCGGCACATATTTCACCATGTTTACATCATAATAAAAATACAACGTATCAGGTGTCACACTAAACAACTCTACCTGTTTGTCAAATTGTGTATTCGCTAAATAAGGACTTGATTGGTGCCAAACAAATACAGAATCGGTTTTATGAACATCCTTTGAAAAATCGATTTTAATTTTTGGCTCATTTAGATACAAATCTAACCACTTAAAACCATGAGTCTTTAAGGTTATATTTAATTTAAGCGTATCGTTTAAAATAACATCGGCTTCTGGCACATTTAATTTCTCGATACCAAAGGCAATAGTATTCGTATAGGTTTTTGAAAGCTTTGAAAAAATAAGTATCACAAAAGACAGTAATAAGAACAACAAAAACACATTGATTCTTTTGTTTCGTATCGATGTTAATATCTGAAGCCTTATTTTTTTTATCATGAGGTCTTGAAAAATAATTTTGGGAAATATGTTTCCGGATTCTTACGCAAAACCTGTACTGCGATTGTCGATTTCAAAAAGCCATAACCATAACCAAAAAACTGTATTACTATAGCTACCAGCGACAACATACTTACAGCAATACTTTTAGTTTTTATTAAAGCCATTATAAATGCCAAAACGAAATACAAGACATATAAATTTAAGAAGAAATTTATATTGGTCATCCATAATATAATTGAAAACACGGCTCCTAGACTAAATAAGGTCGGGAACCAATAGGTTATTTTTTTTGTGGCAGGATGCCATGCATTCAATATAGGTCTTACCATACCAAATTTATTTACCTGAATATAGAATGTCTTCCACGATATACGACGTTTATGATATACATACGCTTCGGGTATCAATGTGGTATTAAAACCTAGATTCCAAAGTCGAATTGATAAATCCGGATCTTCACCAGGATGAATAGAACCAAAACCACCGGATGCTTCAAACGCCTTTTCAGAAAGTCCCATATTAAAACTGCGGGGCTGAAATTTATCGACACTTTTTTTATCCCCTCTAATACCTCCTGTTGTAATAAAAGAAGTCATCGCAAAATTAATAGCCTTCTGCAAATTAGAAAAAGATTCATGCGCCGCATCAGGACCACCAAAACAATCCACATAATTGTTCTTCAAACTTTTATGGACTTCAGATAAGTATTCTGGAGGCAAAATACAATCTGAATCCAGAATGATAAAATAATTTCCTTTTGCCTTGCGCATACCATAATTTCTGGAATCGCCTGGTCCGGAATTCTCTTTAAAATAATAGGATATATTCAGTTTATTCTGAAATGTTCTAACGACCGATTCAGAGGATATACTCGAACCATCTTCAATAATTACAATTTCAAAAGGCAATGAAGTCTCTAGGGCTTCAAAACTTCTTAAAAGCTCATCAATTTCATCGGGACGATTATAAACAGGAATGATAAAAGAATATTCTAATTGCATAACACAAATGTAACGAATAGAAATAGAAAAGCCACCCTATTCAAGGTGGCTCTCAATGGATATTTATGAAATATTATTCTTGTTCTCCTACAAAAGTAGACATTACCGCATCACTAACTCCCATGTTACTGAAGCCTCCATCATTATAAAGGTTTTGTAGTGTTACCCGTTTGGTTAAATCACTAAATAAACTTACAGTATAGTTAGCACAATCTAAGGCTGTTGCATTTCCAAGAGGCGACATTTTATCGGCATAAGCTATAAAACCATCGAAACCTTTTACTCCACTACCTGCTGTTGTTGGTGTTGGCGACTGTGAAATGGTATTCACACGTACTTTTTTATCACGACCAAAGAAATACCCAAAGCTACGAGCGATACTTTCTAAGTACGCTTTGTTATCGGCCATATCATTATAATCCGGGAATACACGCTGAGCAGCCATATAAGATAAAGCTACAATACTTCCCCACTCGTTCATCGCATCTGCTTTATAAAGCGTTTGCATTACTTTATGAAAAGACATTGCAGATACATCGGTACCTTTCTGAGTCCAATCGTAATTTTGGTCTGTGTAATGTTTTCCTTTGCGCACATTAATAGACATTCCAATTGAATGTAAAACGAAATCGATTTTACCTCCAAGAATCTCCATAGATTGCTCTACCAAATTTTGTAAATCTTCTAATGAAGTTGCATCGGCAGGGATTATTTGAGAACCCGTTTTCTCTGCAAGTTCATTAATTTGCCCCATACGCATTGCTACAGGTGCATTAGTTAAAACAAATTGCCCACCTTCTTCATGAACACGTTCTGCTGTTTTCCAAGCAATGGAATTTGAGTCTAATGCCCCAAAAATGATTCCTCTTTTACCTTTTAATAAATTATATGACATACTTTTTTATTTATATGTTGGTCTTTATATGTAATTAGCGGTCAAAGATACTAATTAATTCAACAATTCTTTAGCATGAGCTATAGCAGATGACGACATTTCTACACCTCCTAGCATTTGCGCTATCTCAACAATACGTTCGTCGTGATTTAATTTCACCAAATTGGTTCTAGTAACCTCATCGACATCCTCTTTATACACTTTGAAATGCGAATGTCCTTTCGCTGCAATTTGCGGTAAATGGGTAATAGAAAATACCTGCATGGTTTTACTCATTTCAAGCATTATATCGCCCATTTTATTAGATATTTCTCCAGAAACCCCCGTATCAATCTCATCAAACATAATAGTTGGTAACTGAATATATTTAGCTAAAATAGATTTTATAGCCAGCATAATTCTTGAAAGTTCTCCTCCCGAGGCTGCCTTTTTTAATTCGTTGTAACTCCCTCCCTTATTCGCAGAAAATAAGAACGACAGACTATCTTTTCCATTAACATAAAATGCTTCTTCTAAAATAAGTTCAATTTGAAATTGAGCATTAGGCATTCCTAAACCAGTTAGAATGTCTTCCAACTGCAATTTCAATTCAGGCACTACCTTAATTCGTTTTTTATGAATTTTTTCTGCAATGGCATTTAATTGGGCTTCCTTCGCCTCAATTTCCTGCTGCTTCTTCTGAATAGAATCATCCAGGTTTTCTGTAACCGAGACCTTTTCTTCCAGTTGTGTTTTAATTTCAATCAAGTCGGCCACATTATCAACAACATGCTTTTGCATAAGGTTATGCAGCACTCGCAATTTAGCATCGACCGTTTCTAAACGTGCCGGATCGGCCTCTAAATTACCTTGCAGTTCATCAACCTCAGAAAACACATCGTCCAATTCTATTAAACTGCTATTAACCCGATTATAAAGCTCTTCGTAGGCTGGAGAAAAAGAGGCTAATTTACTCAAGCTGCTTTTTAAAGAGGTCATGATGGTTAACACGCCTATTTGCTCTTCTCCCAACAACTGATAAGCCTCAGACAAAGTATCCTTGATGCTTTCCACATTATTCAGACTTTCGTACTCTATTTCCAGTTGTTCCAGTTCGCCATCTACCAAATTAGCTTCGACCAATTCATTCAACAAAAAAGCATTATAGTCATGTTCCTTTATTGCTTCAGCCTGAAATTCTAAAAGCGATTTTAATTCTTTCTTTAAAACCTTATGTGCCTTAAGTTCCTGCTGGTATTCTTCCAATTCAGACGTATTTCCTGCTAAAGCATCTATTACCTGAAATTGAAATTCATCACTAGTAAGTTCTAATGTTTGGTGCTGCGAATGAATATCTATTAGTCGGATACCTAATAATTGTAAACTAGAAAGTTTAACAGGAGAATCGTTAACAAAGGCTCTAGATTTACCTGATGGCAATATTTCCCGTCTAATGATTGTTTGGGCTTCATAGTCGAAATCTTCTGCTTCAAAAAAATCTTTTAAATCATAATTAGCTACGTTGAATACCGCTTCAATAATACATTTCTTTGAAGTGTCTTTTAAACTACTTAAGTCGGCACGTTTACCTAAAATTAAAGACAAACCACCCAACAAAATAGATTTTCCTGCTCCGGTTTCACCTGTAATAATTGAAAAACCATCATTAAATTCGACTTGAAGCTCATCAATTAGAGCGTAATTTTTAATTGAAAGTGCTGTTAACAAAGCGTATTATAGATTTATTAATTCAGAATTAAATATAATGAAAGGTATTAAATTGTTTCCAATTTAAAAGGTAATATTTTGCCACTTGCTACTATGCATAGGTGCCACTTTTTGAAGCAGATCTTTAAGGGTAACGACATTCACATTTGGTCCGTCTGAGTAGATCTGCTCAATTTCATCGGCCTTCGCATCGAAAAAAGTACGAAGTAAAAATGAATTTGGTCGGCGTGAATTCATCGCTTGAAACTTCCTTAACGCAATAGCAATTTGTTCTTTTCCCATTTTAGCATTATCGCTCATCTCATCTAATCCCAGACGATGGTAATGATACATGACCTCTCTGTATTCCTTAAATGTAGGAGATAATACGTTATCGATTAACGCAAACCGGCTTTGCAAACCATCTTCTAACTTCCAACCCTTAAAATTTCCTTGCTGTGAATAATTGGTTATGATTTGTGCTTGTTTATAATAAGGATCACCTCCATTTAACGCAAAAGTATCAGCATCTAAAGCTAATACCATATAGATATGAAACGCTAACACAGAAACTAAATTAGATTCAAACTGTGTAGGACTAAAGTTTAAATTCTGATATTCTAAATATTGAAAATTAAAATCCTGATCATTAAAATTATAAACTGGTGTACTGTAAGTCGATCCGTAAACCGGTCTGGAAGATTGTACCTGTAAAGTTGCCTGAAACGATTCGCCACTGTAATTGGACACATTAATTACCATACTACAGTCTATACGTTCTTGATAGGCGACTGTTTTATTAGTCCATTTGGTGTTATTTACGAATTCGTTTAGTTGCTTTTCTAGAGTTTTAAATATCGGGAAGTTCTCATTTCCTGTTTGCTGGGCATTAACCACAACGTTACAATTTATTTCTTGTGAAAACGACACAAAACCTAAACTTAACATTAAAACTAAAAGAATACTACGCATTTATTTGTTTCAGAATTTTATTCATTAAATCTTCGGCAACTTGGATCTTGGTTTTTAATTGATGTTCGGTAATATGTTCCTTATCATCAATAAAAGTCACCTTATTGGTTTCACTTTTAAAACCAGCACCTTTATCATTTAACGAATTTAAAACAATTAAATTTAAATTCTTTCTTTTTAGTTTGTCTTTTGCGTTTTCTAACTCATTATTAGTTTCTAACGCAAACCCCACTAAAAATTGATGTTCTTTTATAGAGCCAAGCGATGCCAGAATGTCTTTCGTTTTCTCTAACTCTAATACTAACGTATCGCTTTTCTTTTTTATTTTCTCTTTGGCAACTTCTTTTGGTCGATAATCTGCAACCGCTGCCGACAAAATTGCCACATCCATAACTTTAAAGTGTGCATGCACGGCGTCATACATTTCCTTATTACTAACCACAGGAATTACTTTAATATTTGAATGCTTTACCTTTTCGTGAGTAGGCCCTGCGACTAAAATAACCTCGGCACCCAATCGAGCAGCCGCTTTGGCAATTTCAAAGCCCATTTTACCACTGGAATGGTTACCAATAAATCGAACCGGATCAATAGCTTCATAGGTAGGACCAGCAGTTATAAGCACTTTTTTACCTCGCATTGGTAATTTATCTAAAATATCATCCTCGATAAAAGATACAATATCTTCAGGTTCAGCCATCCGACCTTCACCAACCAAACCGCTTGCTAATTCTCCACTCGTAGCCGGAATCATAATATTTCCATAGCTAGCTAACACCTTAAAAGAACGTACCGTTGACGGGTGCTTATACATATCTAAATCCATTGCAGGAGCAAAATACACTGGGCATTTAGCCGACAAATAGGTAGCCATAAGTAAATTATCACATACGCCATTAGCCATTTTAGCCAAAGTATTAGCTGTAGCCGGAGCGACAACAAAAAGGTCGGCCCATAACCCTAATTCGACATGATTATTCCAAACGGAATTCTCATCATCTTCATTAGTAAACGAGGAATAAACTGGATTTTTTGAAAGTGTAGATAAGGTTAAGGGAGTTATAAATTCTTTGGAAGACGGTGTCATAACCACTTTTACATGGGCTCCCGATTTCACAAACAACCTTACTAACGATGCCGTTTTATAAGCGGCAATACCACCACTAATTCCTAATAGTATGTTTTTGCCGCTTAATATTGACATTTTAAAAAAGTATTACTGAGCGTCTTCCTCAGTATTTCTAAAATAAACTTTATCTGTTAACCACTCTTGTACTGCTAAAGCATGTGGTTTAGGTAATTTTTCGTAAAACTTAGAAACCTCGATTTGCTCCTTATTTTCAAAGATTTCTTCAAGACTATCATTATACGTAGCAAATTCTTCTAACTTATCGATAAGCTCTTTCTTTATCTCAGTATTAATTTGCTCTGCACGTCTTGCGATAATAGAAATTGCCTCATAGATATTATCGGTCGGCTCATCTATCTGGTTTCTGTCGTACGTAATAGTATTAACAGGTGCATTGGTTTTCTTTAAATCCATTGTCTTTGTTATTTAACTTTAAATGCTATAATTTTTCATGGCTTCATCCAAATCTTCAGCCATGTTATCTATTTCTTCAATATGCTCGGAATTCGCATAACTCTTTTTAAAAGATTCATAATAATCTTTAGCGATTTTTAATCTAGCGGGTTTTTTATACTCAACACTATTAATTGCTAATTTATAAGCCGAATCAAATCGATAAAATAACGCTTCTTCTTTTAATTTTGAACCAGGAAATTCAAATATAAAATTATCAAACGACTTAATAGACGCCTGATAATCTGACACTGTATTGTATTGTTTTGCTATGGCAAAAGCCTTCTGCTCAAGTTTAAAATCTAATTCTTTAACTAACTTGTTTGCCTCTGCTAGATATTCAGAATTTGGAAACTGATTAATAAACTCCTGCAATTTCTCAATGGCATTAACAGTTTCCTTTTGGTCTTTAGTATACACTGGAGATAACATATAATAACTCTTGGCAGCTAAAAATGAAGCCTCCTCTAATTTCTCACTTTTTGGGTAACTTGAAGCAAAACGTTCGAACTGATATCCAGATGTGTAATAATCATGCATTTTATAAAACGAATTCGAGTATAAATACATTAATTTCTCCGCCTGAGGTTTCCCTCTGTAATTTGGAACTATTTGCGCAAAAAGTCGATTTGCTTTCGCATACTTTTCTTGGTTATATAGTTCTTCACCCATTTTAAACTTTGAGGCAATATCTTCACTCTTAAGCACTTTCTGGTATTCGCTACAAGCGTTTAGTAATGTGACTGTTAATAATAAATAAAGAAATTTTCTCATAGTTTTAAAACAAGATGCAAAATTAAGTTAATAAAATGACTTTTAAAAATATATTTTGAAGCTAAAATAAAGGCTTAAACTTAGTAAATCCAAGGATTAAGTTTAATTTAACAGAACTAAAACTTAGCTATAAAACCTTTTATTTTATCCTTTAATTCGTTCGACGCAGGCACTAATGGTAAGCGCACCGTATCCTGACATAAATTTAAAGCTTCAAATACTCCTTTAATTCCAGCCGGGTTATTTTCTTCAAATATATATCCAATAACATCCATTAGTCTGAAATGTAAATCGTATGCAGCTTTATTATCACCATTTAGACCTAAACGAATCATTTCTGAAAACTCCTTTGGAAACCCTTGACCTATTACCGAAATAACTCCGGATCCACC
The DNA here is from genome assembly GCF_000425645.1 of Gaetbulibacter saemankumensis DSM 17032. Classification (GTDB taxonomy): domain Bacteria; phylum Bacteroidota; class Bacteroidia; order Flavobacteriales; family Flavobacteriaceae; genus Gaetbulibacter; species Gaetbulibacter saemankumensis. The sequence goes on along the minus strand of NZ_AUDV01000007.1, from coordinate 31,264 downwards.
AGCTAATACAACACCAAGAGCCAAATCATCATCACCAGAAATAATGGCAAAATTATCTGGTTTGTTTTTAAGAAGTTCCAAATACTGAGACACATTATTACCAGCTTCTTTTATCCCAACAATATTATCAAAATCACTTGCTAATCGGATGGTCGTTGCCGATTCCATATTTTTTGCTGTACGTCCAGGAACATTATAAAGAATAATATCAATTGGACATACTTCTGAAATTGCTTTAAAATGCTGATAAAAACCTTCCTGAGTTGGTTTACTGTAATAAGGACATACCGATAAAATCGCATCCATACTACTTAAATCTGTAGACTTAATCTCTTCAATTACTGCAGCAGTATTATTACCTCCAATACCCAAAACCATAGGTACCCGACCGTTATTAGCTGTAGAAATTGTAGCTACAACCTCTTTCTTTTCTTGTTTAGTCAGCGTAGCGCTTTCTCCTGTTGTACCACATATAACAAGATATTCTACACCATTATCTATATTGAAATTCACGATGTTTGTTAATGCATCATGATCTACACTAAAATCAGATTTAAAAGGTGTAACTAATGCAACTCCAGTTCCTAAAAACTTATTATTCATTATGTAATTTTATTTAATATAGTTAAGTATTTAAACATTTCGCTTTTAAATACATTAAAATCCTTCACTCCTGTTTGTATTATTAAATCATTTACTCGCATATCGTTATTACTAATACCAATTTTAAATTGGGCTTTCGAAAGAGCGGTAATTAATTTCAATTCTAAAACATCAACCTTATAATAACTTATCAAAACATCAAACTCTTGCTCTATAAAAGTTTGCAATTCCATGTTTTTAACGCTTCCTTTCCATCCAAAATCCTTTAGATTAAAAACAGGCTCACCTACATGATAATTTTCGTCAATATAAGTTGAAAAAGTTATGATTTTCAAGCTGTTTGCTCGTATACTTAATTCGCTTGCGAGTATCTTAAACTGCTCTAAATCTTTAAACTCATCTATATTAACAAGAACTCCAAGACTTTGCGTTTTATTATCGGAGACATTTACATGACGTTCTGATAACAATCTGTTTAAGTACTTTATTTTAGATTTTTCACTAAAACCTTTAAAAATCATTTACTTTTATACTTTGCGCAAAGGTAACAAAAGTACATTCAAAAAAATCATCAAATTATATAAGTTTATTTCATGACTTTTAAATATTATTTTTTAATAATCGCTGCTGTTTTTTCTATTAGCTCTTGCAAAGATTCGCAACCTCATTTAACTCAAATTAAAGGTTATAGAATTGCTATTACCGATAGTTTAAAAACTGATTTTGAAATTGATGATTTCATTACACCCTTCCGGGAACATATCAATGACGACTTAAATGAAGTGTTGGCATATGCACCGGAAACTTACAGCAAGGACGATGGACAACTTAATAGTTCATTAGGGAATTTTATGGCAGATGCAGTATACAACCGAGCAAACCCCATTTTTAAAAGCAGAACAGGAAACAACATCGATATGGTGATTTTAAACCATGGTAGCATTAGAGGCGTTATTTCTAAAGGCGACATAACAAAACGTACCGCTTATAATGTGATGCCATTTGAAAACAGTCTGGTCGTAGTGGCTTTAAAAAAACAACAGTTAGATAAATTAGTAACATATTTAGCCAAATTAAAGAAGGCGCATCCCATTTCTAAGCTTAAAATTTTAATAGATGATAACTACGAAGTCGTTAAGGTTACTATAAACAACAATAAAATTTTGGCTGACAAAATCTATTATGTTTGCACAAATGACTTCTTATATAATGGAGGAGATGATATGACCTTTTTCCAACCAAACAACGGTCTTTATGTCTTAAATTACAAAGTTAGAAACGCACTAATTGATACATTTACAGATCAAGACACTATTAACTCTATGGTAGACGATAGATTTATTCAAATTAAATAACATCATGAATCGCAGAAAATTTATCCAGCAAAGTATCGCGACATCTACCTTAATCTCTTTAGGCGGTCTTGGTTTTCAATCTTTTAATTCTAAACCCAACACTACTCATATTACTATTTTACACACCAACGATGTCCATAGCCACATCGATCCGTTTGGACCCGAAGATAGCAGAAATGCTAATAAAGGTGGTATTGCTCGCCGCGCCAGTTTAATTGAATTTATTAGACAAGAAAACCCAAACACCATATTACTTGATGCCGGTGATATATTTCAAGGCACTCCTTATTTCAATTATTATGGCGGTGAATTAGAGTTTAAACTTATGAGTAAACTAAAATATGATCTCGCCACAATTGGTAACCATGATTTTGACAATGGAATTGATGGCTTATATGCTCAACTACCTAACGCCGATTTTGAATTTGTTTCTGCTAATTATGATTTTAGAAACACCCTACTAGACAGCCATGTTAAACCATATAAAATATTAAACAAATCTGGGATTAAAATTGGAATTTTCGGTTTAGGCATTAAACTTAAAGGACTTGTGGACCCGGTGAATTTTAAAGAAACCCAATATCTTGATCCTGTAGAAATAGCTCAGGATATAACTCGCATATTAAAACAAGAACACAAATGTAATATTGTGATTTGCCTATCCCATCTTGGTTATGCGTACAATAATGAGCCAAATAAAATTTCAGACACAAAACTCGCAACCCAGACCAAAGACATCGATTTAATAATAGGCGGACATACACACACCTTCTTACCTAAACCCACGATTCATAAAAATATTGAAAATCGAGATGTTATAATTAATCAAGTGGGATGCTACGGACTGTATCTAGGAAGAATCGATTTTTACTTTGATACTAACAAAACCAAATCAACCGAAGGCATTTCTATTACAGTTTAGCAAGTATATTTTTTGAAGTGTAGGTTTTAGTTACGATTAACTTATGATAAGTATCTTCTAGATATACATATTTAAAAACTAAGAATAATCCTGATACGTATAATATACGCTCAACGATTAAAAAATTAAAATCATACAAATAATACATTTCAATGTAATTAATTACAGCTGAGAATCCGAAACACATTACTGCCAACAACAAATATATTGACTGTTTTGTTTCTGTACTTAGGTATATCCCCAAAGCAACAAATGAAAGTAAAACAATACCTAGACTTTTTATGGCGAATAATAGCGATTCAAGATCGTCTGCAATAACAACTTTAAGCAAACTAAAAACTGAATATAAAAAGTACAATGAAATGCAAAATACCGCTAATAAATAAGCCATTATTAATCGGTCGAAGTTTTTCAATTTGAATTTAGGCAGCACCATAACTATGAGGTACAGGTATGCCAACATATATAACACATGTGCAATTTTAGTCCCAGATTCTCCTTGCACAAAAACCATAAAAGCATGGCCTCCTAATGAAAAGATAAGGAAAGAAACAAAACTGACACTTAAGGAATTTTGTTTTCTCAAACAATACAATAAAAATAAAGGGGTTACAATTAAAAAAGTGTATTCCAAGGTTAATTTACCAAAACCAACTGCTGAGGTAACAATTAAAACTAATACAATGAAAAATAGAAATTGAACACTTCTATCTCTAGAGATTTTAAGTAGGCTATTCATACTAATTAATTAATAGGGGGCTGCCTACAAAAATAGAAAATATTCAAAATAAACTATGCTAAACACACATAAATTCGATGAAGTGTAATTTTTAGATAAAAATCACTATATCAAATAGCCTAAACAAAAGGTATAAACAAAGAAACATTCCAACAATAAACAGAGAAGGACTTTTTGTTAAAAAACATGCAACCAACAATCTAATGAGACTGAACAGTGACCTCTACAGTCTCTTCTTCATCTTCCAGCTTAGCTTGACGAAAATATAATAAGAAGCCTAATAAATGTAATGTTATTGCCAAGAAAATAAGTAGATTTCTTTCTGAAATATAAGCATAAGCTATCCAAATAACCTCCGCAAAAACAATAGCTAATGAACCAAAGAATAGATACAGCGACTTAACATTATCGTGATAAAAGTAATTTAACAAGGCTACAGATAGCAAAAGAAATAAAACGATATTATAAACTAATTCTACATAATATTTATAACTCATCTCCACATAGGGATCAACAATCTCTTGCAACACATACACCAAATAAACACTGAGAACCGATAAAATAATAAGATGTAAAAAATAACTTTTTATAACTTTAATTAAGTTCATGGAACTGAAAATCTCGACCAATAAAAAGATATAAGCCAGAATATAAAGTGAATTCCCAAACAAATAATTAAAATCGAAAGGAATAAAGTCCTCCAAAAAAACTAAGATATCCGAAACCGTTGTTGACAATAAAAACAGACTAAAGAACAAGGTTCGTTTCTTAACACTAATAAAATAAAGTACTGTAATTACTGGCATTATTAAAGAACTCAAATAATAACTCCAAACATCGTATCCAATAAATTGACACAATACTGACGCAATATAAATAAGTAGCACTAAACTTATCATGATTTTAGATTTATCCATGATTAAATTATATGGTTAAGCCACAAATATAAATAAATATCGCATATAAACGACAAAAAATTACATTTAATCGAATATTTTGTGTTAATTATCGATTTTAAGTAGGAATTCAGCCTCGCTAATTATAGGAATTTTCAAATCGTCTGCTTTTTTCTTCTTGCTTGGTCCCATCTTATCTCCGGCAACAATAAAAGTGGTTTTAGAAGATATTGAACTACCTACCTTACCGCCATTATCTTCGATTAATTTCTTCAGATCGTTACGTGAAATTGTTTCAAATACACCAGTTACCACAATAGCCTGTCCTGCCAATAAATTAGTTTGCCCTTCCAATTGCTCAGCAGACATTTCTAACTGAACACCAAATTGCTTCAACCTTTCAATTATCACTTTATTTTCTTGAGACTGAAAGAATGCCAATACGCTTTCGGCTATTTTTTTTCCAATTTCATCTACATTCACCAACGCTTCTTCAGAAGCAACTGCGATTGCCTCGATACTTTTATAATGTTTAGCTAATTTTTTAGCTACTGTTTCCCCTACATAACGAATTCCTAACGCATATAATACCCGTTCAAATGGTATCGATTTAGACTGTTCGATTCCTTTTATTAAATTATCAGCACTTTTTTCTGCCATACGCTCCAATGGCAATACCTGCTCTTTGGTTAATTCATATAAATCGGAATAATTAGATATTAACCCTTCATTAACCAAAAGCGCAACAGTTTCTCCTCCCAACCCTTCAATATCCATAGCCTTGCGAGATATAAAATGCTGTATACGCCCAATAACCTGAGGCTTACACCCATTATAATTAGGGCAATAATGCTGAGCTTCACCTTCCTGACGAACTAATTCTGTGTTACACTCCGGACAATTATTAATATATTCTGTTGGCATTGAATCTGAAGTACGCTGAGACAAATCAACCCCTAAAATTTTTGGTATAATTTCACCCCCTTTTTCAACGTACACCATATCACCAACACGAATATCTAATTTCGCAATCTGATCGGCATTATGCAAAGATGCACGTTTTACTGTTGTACCAGCTAATTCAACTGGCTCCAGATTAGCAACAGGTGTAATAGCCCCCGTGCGTCCAACCTGATAGGAAATGCTTTCTAATTTAGTAGACACCTGCTCTGCTTTAAACTTATAAGCAATAGCCCATCGTGGCGCTTTAGCCGTATAACCTAATTCATCCTGTTGTTGTAAACTATTTACTTTAACAACTACACCATCGGTTTCGTATGGCAAGCTATGACGGTGTTCATCCCAATAAGCAATAAACTCTATAACCTCATCAATACTATTAACCAACTTAGCAACGTTTGGAACTTTAAACCCCCAATCTCGGGCTTTCTCTAAACTTTCAAACTGTGAACTAACTCCTAAGCTTGTACCTGTTAAGTTATAAAGCAAACATTCTAGAGGACGCTTAGCAACCTCGGCACTATCTTGTAATTTTAAACTTCCCGAAGCCGTATTTCTAGGATTCCGATAGGGTTCTTCTCCTATTTCAATGCGCTCTTCATTTAATTTATTAAAACCTTCAAAAGGCAAAACAATTTCACCTCGAATATCAAATTTAGAAGGAAAATCTCCTCTAAGTTTTAAGGGAACGGATTTAATGGTTTTCACATTAGCAGTCACATTATCACCTTGAAAACCATCACCACGTGTAACCGCTTTCACGAAATTACCTTCTTCATAAGTTAAACTTATCGAAGCACCATCATATTTTAACTCGCAGGTATATTTGATTTCACCTTCAATAATTTTTTTAATACGATTTTCCCAATCTAAAAGATCTTCTTTCGAATACGAATTATCTAATGAATACATACGGTACTCATGCTGAATAGTCTCAAAGCTCTTGGTGATTTCTCCTCCAACACGTTGTGTAGGAGAACTGGCATCGAAAAATTCAGGATGTTTCGCCTCCAACTCCTGAAGCTGTTTTAACTTCAAATCGAACTCATAATCTGATATTATAGGCGTATCTAACACATAATAATTATAATTGTGCTGATTTAATTCCTCACGAAGTTTATAGATTTCTTGCTCTGCAGTCATGATCTTCAACTAATTCTTTTCTCCTTTAATCATTCTATCCTTTTTAAACATATCTTGTTTTAATAGAATGTTTTTAAATTTATTTTCGGTAAGCAAATGTATCATTTCATTACCTAAGTACTCATTAATTTCAAAAAACAATGCTCCTTTATCGGTTAACTTTTTAGTAGCAAACTGAGTAATAGCCTTATAAAACACTAAAGGGTCTTCATCCTTTACAAATAAGGCTAAATGAGGTTCGTGATCTAGGACATTGGCTTTCATTAGCGATTTTTCAAGCTCGCGAACATATGGCGGATTCGACACAATAACATCGAATTCCATTTGAAATAACACATCCGGCCAAGTTGTCGAATCTAAAATATTAGCCTCCATAAAATGAACATTTACCTTGTTTAAATCAGCATTCTGTCTGGCTATTTTTAAAGCATCTGCACTCACATCTAACCCAAACACCTCAGCATTCGGGATATTTTTCGCTAAAGAAATAGCAATACAACCACTTCCAGTTCCAATATCAATAATTCGCATTTTTTTATTGAATTCCCCTTGATGATTAACAATCCATTCTACCAACTCTTCTGTTTCTGGTCTCGGAATCAACGTAAATTCAGTTACTTTAAAAGGTAAACCAAAAAATTCGGTTTCCCCCAAGATATATTGTATCGGTTGCTGTTTTTTCAGTCGATCTAAAGCCTTAAACATTTTAGAATCATCTTCAAGAATTAAATTGGGCTCTAGTGCTAATTTAATCCTTTCAATATGATACCAATAAGATAACAGCATAAAGAAAAAGCTATCAACCTCTTCCTTATCATAATGTACATCTAATTCCTGATGAAATGTATGTTGTAATTCTTTTACTTTCATAAGTCCTTTATCATCCAGACACCACAAGAAAAATGTCCGGTATTCCCTAAAGCCTTTTGCAAATGTTTAAACCCATAAGCTTCATAAATATGGATTGCTGCTTTTAATTGTGGCGCTGATTCTAAATAACATTGTTTATAACCTAAATTTTTAGCTGCCTTTAAACACATTTCAAACATTTGTTTACCAAAACCTTTACCTCTAATTTCTGGTGAAAAATACATTTTTTGAATTTCACATACCTCACCATTATAATCCTTCAAAGGTTTTACACCCGCCCCTCCTAAAATGGAGCTGCCATTGGTAATAACAAAATAAACATCATCATCATTTTGATACGATTCATACATGCAGGGTGTTTCGGAATCACTATAAGCGGTTCCTTCTAAAGGAATATCGAATTCATGAAAACATGCCCGAATAACTTTTTCAAGTTGGGTATTATCTTCCGGAAGAATTTCTCTAATAACAATCGTATCTTTAGTCAATTTAAATGTATAATTTTGCGCAAGTGAATATACTTATTTTTGAAAAAATTGAAATGAAAAGACTCATAATATTATTAACAACACTTCTCTGTATAACAAGCTGCAAGATTAGTGAAAAACCTGAATTTTTAAGAGTTGAACACATTGAAGTTACCGAATCTAATTCTAAAACCTTCACTATAAGCGCCCATGCTGTTTTTATGAATCCTAATATTATTGGAGGTAAACTAAAAACAGACGAAATAAAAGTATTTGTTAATGATAACGAAATGGCTTCGGTTTCCACAAAAACATTCGATATACCTTCAGAAAAGGAATTTTCCATTCCCCTTACAGCACACATTCCAAAAGACAGTATTTTTAGTGACAAAAACCTAGGGAGCTTACTTGGAAGTTTATTTAGTAAAAAAATAAAAGTCCAGTATCGTGGCGATATTAAATACAAAGTTTTTGGTTATTCAGACACTTATACCATTGATAAAACCGAAACTATAAAAATAAAATAAGCTATTTTGAATCTGCACGAAACATATATAAAACGCTGCATAGAAATTGCTAAAAATGGATTAGGAAGCACCAGACCCAATCCGATGGTTGGCAGCGTGATTGTACACGACAACAAAATTATTGGTGAAGGCTACACCAGCCCCTACGGAGGGAATCATGCAGAAGTTAACGCTATAAATTCGGTAAAGAAAAAAAAACTTCTAAAAGAAGCTACTATTTATGTTACGCTAGAACCCTGTTCACATTACGGCAAAACACCCCCATGTAGTGACTTGATTATAAAACATCAAATTCCCAATATTGTTATTGGATGTTTAGACGACAATATATTAGTAGCAGGCAAAGGCGTTGCTAAATTAAAAAACGCTGGATGCAATGTCACTGTAGGCGTTTTGGAAAACGAATGCAAAGCACACCATAAACGCTTTTTTACCTTTCACAATAAGAAGCGCCCTTATATTATTTTAAAATGGGCAGAAAGCACCGATGGGTTTATTGCTCCAAAATCTAAAGACACTAAAACACCGGTTTGGATTACCAATACCTACTCCAGACAACTCGTACACAAGTGGCGTGGGGAAGAGCAAGCTATACTGATAGGTACCAATACAGTTATTGATGACAACCCTAGTCTTACAACTCGAGATTGGATGGGGCAAAACCCTATTCGCGTTGTATTGGATAACCATCTGAAATTACCAAAAAGCTATAGTGTTTTTAATAAGGACGCACAAACTATTATCATAAGTAACAAAGATATAGACAACAAAATAAATGTAGCCAAGCAAATATGTGACACCCTTTATAAACAAAATATTAATTCTATAATTATTGAAGGTGGTGCAAAAACAATTCAAACCTTTATAAATGAAAATTTATGGGATGAAGCTCGGATTTTCTATGGAACTATTAAATTTACCGCTGGTATCCTAGCACCGACATTCTCAGGAAAGTTAATTTCAGAACAGAACATATTAAATGACCGCCTTAAAATCTATACGAATGATTAAAACTTTAATTTTTGATTTTGGCAATGTATTTATCAACCTAGATATAGAAGGAGCCATTGCACACACAATGAAATCGTTCAAGATAGAATCGTTTCCGGAAGAAATGATTGCCTTTAACAGCTTATATGAACAAGGCTTGATTAGCACAAATGAATTTATAGAATTCTATCAGGCGAACTTTCCTAACACCCAACCAGAAGAACTCATATCTATCTGGAATTATATGCTAAAGGATTTCCCGGAACACCGACTGGATTTTCTAAAAAAACTAAAATCTGAAGGCAAATACAAACTCATCTTATTAAGTAACACCAACGAACTACATATAGACTGGATTAAAAATAACATACCACTCTATGACGAGTTTAAACAATGTTTCGACGCGTTTTATTTATCGCATGAAATTCAACTAAGAAAACCAAATCAGGATATTTTTAAATTCGTTTTAAAGGAAAATAATATCATCCCTCAAGAATGTTTATTTATAGATGATAATGCCGACAATATACAAACCGCTAAATCACTAGACATTAACACATGGCATATCACTCCTAACACTGATGATGTAACTACATTATTTGAAACCAAACTTCATTTATTTTAATACGTTTTGACTATTAAAGACACTTACAATACCATTTATAAACCTGTTGAAGCCATTTTATTTAAAGACAAAAACAGTAAATTCTTTGGTTACGCCTACCCGGTTTCTAACGAAAATGAAATAAAACAACATTTAGAAGATTTAAAAAAAGAACATCATTCTGCAAGACATTGGTGTTACGCCTATCAATTAGGCACTGAAAGCATCACTTATCGCGCAAATGACGACGGCGAGCCAAACAATTCAGCAGGCATGCCCATATATGGCCAAATACAATCTTTCGATGTTACTAACATCTTAATTGTTGTGGTTCGCTATTTTGGAGGTGTCAAACTTGGTGTTGGAGGTTTAATTAACGCCTACAAAACAACCGCTCAACTTACATTAGAAGCATCCAGTATTATTGAAAAAACAATAAACATAGAATACTTGATTAAATTCGAATACAAAAACATGAACACCGTTATGCGGATTGTTAAGGAAAAAAATCTGAATATCGTAGACCAAAAATTAGAATTAGATTGCCAAATAAAAATTTCTGTTCGAAAAAAACATGCTAACACTATTTTTAATCTGTTCAATCATTTATATGAAATAACCATTTCAGAAATTTAGATTAATTCTGAATTGCATCTAAAATGTAATCCGGAGCACGCATAGGTCTATTGGTTTTCATATCAACAAACACCAAAGTCGTTGTCGCGGTCACTAAAAGTTCTCCCTTTTCATTAGTAATTTCATACTCAAATTCAATCTTAGCCGTAGGCACACCTTTCACTTGAGTTTTTACATTAATTACATCATCATAAACAGCTGATTTCTTATAATTTATATTCAAAGAAATTACCGGTAACATCACACCACTTTCTTCCATACTCTTATATGAAATTCCTTGTTTTCTTAACCACTCAATGCGGCCCATTTCAAGATATAATGCGTAATTTCCATGATATACAACCCCCATTTGGTCGGTTTCACCATATCTAACTCTTATTTGTATTTCATCGAATTTCATAAGGATTATTAAATATTTTTTTGTAGTTTCGGTCAGGGCTTAAACATGTGTTTTTTTTTGCAAAAAATCAATAGTAAATGATTTTTTTTTTAAAAAATTTGTTCACATATTTGCCCCACAACAACAACCAAGAGAAATTACATTTTTCTCTCGACATTAACACTAAATAACAAAACCACTTTAGCAAGAATGAGTAGAACTGCGCAATCGGTATGGAATAATTGTCTACAATTTATAAAAGATAACATTCAACCGCAAGCATACAAAACATGGTTTGAACCGATTCAAGCAGTTAAACTTACTGACAACGCTTTAAGCATACAAGTGCCGAGCAAATTCTTTTATGAATGGCTTGAAGAACACTATGTAAAAATCCTTAAAGTATCCCTCACAAAGGAATTAGGTAAAGATGCTAAACTTGTTTACATTATCAAAATGGAAAACACTTATGGCAATAAACAACCATTTACCGAAAAAATTCCAAGCGCGAACAGAACTGCTGTAAAGTCTCAAGAAATTGACATTCCATTAAAAAACAAAAATCCGGAATTAAAAAACCCTTTTGTTATACCTGGAATTCGCAATGTAAAGATAGAATCTCAGTTAAATCCTAATTATACGTTTGATAATTTTCTTGAGGGTGACGCCAACCGTCTTGCTAGAAGTGCTGGATTAGCGGTTGCTGCAAAACCAGGAGGCACATCCTTTAACCCTTTATTAGTATTTGGAGGGGTTGGCCTGGGAAAAACACACCTAGTACACGCCATTGGCGTTGAAATAAAAGATAAGTACCCCGAAAAGACAGTACTTTATATTTCTGCTGAAAAATTTACGCAACAATATATAGATGCCGTAAAAAAGAATAATAGAAACGACTTTATTCACTTTTACCAGATTATTGACGTCTTAATTATTGACGACGTTCAGTTCTTATCTGGTAAAACAGGAACACAAGACGTGTTCTTCCATATATTTAACCACTTACACCAAAATGGTAAGCAGGTCATTTTAACAAGTGACAAGGCCCCTGTTGATATGCAGGATATTGAACAACGCTTATTATCTCGTTTTAAATGGGGATTATCAGCAGAGTTACAAACACCAAATTTTGAAACAAGAGTTTCAATATTAAACAACAAGTTATATCGTGATGGTGTAGAAATGCCAGATGATATTATTGAATATGTTGCCAAAAACATTAATTCAAACGTTCGTGAATTAGAAGGTGCTATTATTTCTTTAATTGCACAGTCGTCTTTCAATAAAAAGGACATAACTATAGATCTTGCGCAACTTATTGTTGAGAAATTTGTGAAGAACACCAAACGTGAAGTATCTATAGACTTTATACAAAAAGTAGTGTCAGATTATTTCCAGATGGACATTGACACTTTACAGTCTAAAACTCGTAAACGTCACATTGTTCAAGCAAGGCAATTAGCCATGTTTTTTGCGAAAAAATTCACCAAAGCCTCACTGGCAAGTATTGGTTCTCAAATTGGAAAACGCGATCACGCCACGGTATTACATGCCTGCAAGACCGTCGACAACTTAACTTCAACCGATAAGCAATTCAAAAAATACGTTGAAGATATCAGCAAGAAGCTTACAGTTTAAAATTTCAGAATAATGACTAAAATTCTAATGGTATGCTTAGGCAATATTTGTCGTTCGCCATTAGCGGAAGGTATTTTAAAGTCCAAATTACCTCAAGATGAATTTATTGTAGATTCGGCAGGGACGGCGAATTATCACGTAGGCAGTCCACCCGATAAACGCTCCGTTGCAGTTGCTAATAAATATGGTATAAATATAAATAATCTTAGAGGTCGCCAATTTGAGGCATCTGATTTTGATCGTTTCGATTACATTTACGTTATGGATAGTTCCAACTTAAGCAATGTATTAAGCTTAGCACGAAATGAAGCAGACATAGCCAAAGTAAACATGATATTAAACGAAATTTATCCAGGCGAAAATTTTGATGTTCCCGACCCCTATTACAGCGGTAATCAAGGTTTCGAAAATGTGTATAATATGCTCAATGAAGCCTGTGATATAATTGTAAAAAAGTTAATTTAAAACCATCTCCATGAACACAAAACAAGGCGTATTATATTTAATACCAACTACTTTAGGAGATAATGAACCGTTAGAAGTTTTACCTGCAACCGTAAAAACGGTAATCGAAAACACAAACACTTTTATTGTTGAAAACGACAAAACAGCCAGACGTTTCATAAAACGTATTACTCCAGATAAATCGCAACCGGCTTTAAATATGTTTCACCTCAATAAATTTACTGACCCAAGTGATCTACCAAGTTTTTTAGAACCATGTCTAAACGGTGAAAATGTTGGTTTATTATCTGAAGCAGGATGCCCGGGTGTTGCCGATCCTGGGGCTGATATTGTTAGTATAGCCCATCAAAAGAACATTAAAGTAGTTCCTTTAGTAGGCCCATCCTCGATATTAATGGCCATTATGAGCTCCGGAATGAACGGACAAAGTTTTGCATTTAATGGCTACCTCCCTATTGACAAACATGAACGCAAAAATGAAATTAAACGTCTAGAGCGTCTATCTTTTGAACACAATCAATCACAGTTATTTATAGAAACGCCTTATAGAAACAATAAAATGCTGGAAGATTTATCAAACTACTTAGAACAAAACACCAATGTTTGTGTGGCTTGTGACATTACTTTAGCTTCAGAATTTATAAAAACCTTACCAGCTAAGGCTTGGAAAAAAAATATCGTAGACCTTCATAAAAGACCTACGATATTTATTATTCATAAAAGCTAATTACTAATTTTTAAATAGCTTTAGCTTTTCTATTGGGTTGGATTGCCGAAGTGTCGTAGCCTGAAAATCGTTTCATATAATACTCGATCGTTGTACCGTAACCATCCTCGAAGTTATCTAACCCAAAACTTCTTAAATACTTTTTTACATTCCCTGGTCCTGCTAAATGCGCAGCTGCAAGAATTCCAGATTCTGTAATTAAAATTCCGTTTACTCGCTTACCAACGAAATTTTTAATATCTCTTCGCAAAATCCACTTATTACGCTGTGAATTTGCCATAAACGCACGCTCTTGAAGTTCTGGATCCTTTAAAAATTGTTCCGGATTTTTTACCCCGATCAATTTTAAAGTGCTGGCCCCAAATTGATATTTTCCTAAATACCCGAAAGTATTTACTGTAAAATAATCGCCTCCAGACTCTTTAAAAGCTAATGCTTCTTTAAAACCTACAAAAGATTTTCCTAAATAAGGAGAAAATGTTTTGTTCACATCATTCGACGCTATAACATTATCTTTAATGCCTTCGTCTTGACTTACCGTATAATTTAACGTTAAGCCTTCTGTTGAGTATTTACTTAAATCTATCGTTTCATCAGATGAAAACGAAACAAACAATAAGAAACTTACTGTAAGCGTTAGAGTTAAGTAGGTTGCAATACTTTTTCTCATAACTTTAAATTTCTTCGGCATATTTACTAGTATAATATGCGTGAAAATTTGAGCGTGCAAAATTAGATATTTTTTTAATATTATCAAAATTAATCGTCTATCTACTTTTTTTAGTAGTAGAATAGATGAAATGCACCACCTTTTTTATTAAATTCTAAAGCAGGAAAAGGTATTTTTATCATATCAAAAACGTCTAAAAAAACGTTCAATATTTTAGATTTTGAATGTATCGATTTTAAGTTTAAATCTAAACTTAAGAAGAATTGCCTATAGCGAGTTGTTTCATTTAATGATATCAAATCGGAATCAATTCGACCAGAAATCATGCCTGTTGCTCCATATCCAAAAGCTACATTTAACCATTTAGGAAGACCACCTTCCTTAAAAAAAGAATGAAGATTAACACTTAGCCAATAGGTTTGTCCATTATAATCTTTTAATAATTCCTCAAAAAAACCATGACCCAATATTTCAGGTCGCTGGTTTGCATATTGTGTTTGATGATAAGAAAACTTTAAAGCAATACGCTGTTCTTGCCATAGTAATTCCTGACCAACATACAGCCCCGTACCTGCGGCATTGGCTGCCATGTCACCCCAAGAAAAACCCCACTCTTTTGAAAACCCGTCGAATAATTCAACCGCTGTTAAAAATGTAAAACCTAAAGTCGCGCCATAAAGTAGTTGATCTTTTTTTTGTACACCACTCCAGTTTAATAACTGGGCACCATGTTTTCCTATTTGATAAGCGGTAAAAGCATGGCCAATTTTATCCATCTGATACCATTGATTATTATCATATGTAGTGTGAAATTTTGATTGCTTGTAATTCGCATACCACAACTGATTCAATCCAATTAAAGAAATACTAGCTAATGAAGCCTCTGAAATAATCACAGCATTTCTTCTAGACTTAATTAAGGTGTCACTTGGTGTTAAAAAACTATCTAAATTAGATTGTGCGAAGAATAAATAAGGAATAAAAACAAAAAATAACAGGTATATTCCCGAGCTCTGCTTCATTACTTATTAATTCCTTGAGCCGTTAAATAACGTTGATACTCTCTGGCATTAGCATTATGCTGTGATAAGGTCTTGGCAAATTTATGATATCCTAATTTTTGGGCATTTGCAGCAAAATACAGATACTTATGTTTTTCATGATTTAAAACAGCATCTATAGCCGATATATCCGGCATAGCAATTAAACCTGGTGGTAAACCCCGATACTTATAGGTGTTATAAGGAGAATCTATTTCTTTGTGAACATTTAAAACACGTTTAATAACTGTATTCTGATACTTTGGCAATTGATACGCAGCAAATTTCAATGTCGGATCAGCTTGTAAAGGCATGCCTATTTTCAATCTATTCATATAAACACCAGCTATACGTGGTTGCTCCGAAGCTTGTTTAGACTCTTCATAAACAATGGAAGCTAAAGTAATAACCTCCTTTTGCGACAATCCTATAGATTTGGCTTTTGCTTTTCTATTATCAGTCCAAAATCGCTTGTATTCTTTTAGCATTCTATCCCTAAAAGCTTCGGCATCGGTATTCCAGAAAAACTCATAACTATTAGGTAAATACATTCCTAAGGCTGTAGCCTCATTAAAATTGTTCTCTTTTAAAAATTCAGAGTCTGTCATGGCTTTTATCAAATCTAAACTATCAGCTTCAATTTGCAAACTAATACGACCAGCCAACTTCTCAAGTACGGATTGATTATTAAAAGACACTGTAACAGGCAGATTCTTACTTCTAATCGAATTAATAATGTCATTATTATTCATGCCTTTACTAATGGCATATTTCCCTGCTTTAATATTTGAGACATACTTTTTCTGTTCTGCTAAAACATCAAAAGTCCTCATGTCTATTAACAACGGCTCTAACTGACTTCTCACCTCTGCGTACGTTGCATTTGTTGATACATATATATAAGCCGTTTCATTATTAAACGCTGTATTAGGCTTTAACATGGTTTTATACACGAAATTCGCGAAAAAAGCAGCTGCAACAAGCCCCGTTAGTGCTATTGCAACAAGTATTTTTTTAATATACATTTATTTATTAATAAGTTGAAATGAATATTCACTTTTAAATGAACCATTTACATGATTCCAGTCTCTTTTTAATCCGATTTGTTCAAATCCCTGTTTGGTAAACAATTTAACGCTTTGGATATTATCTTCCGAGATATTACAATACAATTGATGCAATCCTAAACGATTGAAACTATAATCAATCAATAATTTCAGAGCCTCAGAACCGTAGCCCTTGCCTCTATTTTCAATGTTCTGCACTAAAATACCAACGCCTGCACGCCGGTTTTTAAAATCAAAATCAAACAAATCAATTAAACCTAAGGGTAGATTATTATAATCTGAAATTACCAAACGTAACTGCTTAGCTTCATAAATATCTTTATGCGATTGCTCCAGATACTGTTTAATAATATATTTAGAAAAAGGTGTTTGCGTATGACTTAACTCCCAGATAGATTCGTCGTTCTCAACCTTATGGACAAACTCCAAATCCTCAGGTTCTAAGGCACGCAAAAAAACACTATCTCCTTTTAACGTTATCATATCTCTCCTTTAAACACAAAAGTTGCCGGACCTATTAACCAAACGTTCTTATAAGTACCATTGTTCTCTTCAAACTGCACTTTTAAATCTCCTCCTCTAACCTGCAGAGCAACTTGATTTTCAGTTGTTTTTTTTAAGGAATGCATTGCTATAGCCACTGCTGTAACGCCTGTTCCGCATGACAAAGTTTCATCCTCAACCCCTCGTTCATAGGTTCTTACAACAAAATTTTCATTATCTAACTGCTTCACGAAATTCACATTGGTGCCAGCTTCGTTGTATGGCTCACCATAACGTATATCTGCCCCTTTGATTTTTATATCGAAGTTTTCAATATCTTCCTCAAATTGCACATGGTGTGGCGATCCGGTATTTAAAAACACATGATTTGGATATTGCTCCACAACGTCCACATCCTGCATTTGCAGGTTTACAATGCCATTTTCAATAGTTGCATGATGCAAACCATCAATTGCTTCAAAGACGGCTTTACCGGAAATGACTCCCAAATCCTGTGCAAACGCAACCAAGCAACGCCCTCCGTTTCCACACATAGAACTTTCATTCCCATCAGAATTATAATAAACCATTCGGAAATCATATTCTGGATGATTTTCCAAAAGAATTAAACCATCTGCTCCTATGCCAAATCGTCGGTCGCATAAAAATGCAATATGTTTGGTATCTTTTTTGTTGAACGTTTGTTGACGATTATCAATCATCACAAAATCGTTTCCTGTTCCTTGATATTTGTAAAATGTTTGCTGCATAATAGAGCACAAAGATATAAATATTAAACCGTTTTTTATGGTGTTAAATAGTCGTTAAAGTTGAAAAGCTCTTTCAATAATTAACTAATTTTAATCGTTGGTTTGATTGAAAATTAACTAGATACTTTCTTAAAATAAGAGAAATAAATAAATTTTTTAAGAGGATTTAAACACAACATTAATCAGAATAATTAAAATAATACAGAATTATGAAAAAGATTTTATCATTAGTTTTAGTTTCTGCTTTAGGTGGCGTTATTGCCTTAAGTACCTATAAACTTTTTTTAGAACCCGAAAATAAAGTAGTTACTACATCTGCGATAAACAATCCGGCCTTTTTACCTGCAACGAATGTAGCAACCTTACCAAATCTAGAAGACGCTCCAAATTTCACCATTGCAGCAGAAAATGCTGTAAATGCAGTTGTTCACGTAAAAAATGTAACTATTAATAAAGGACAAATGACATTTGAAG
Organism: Gaetbulibacter saemankumensis DSM 17032; assembly: GCF_000425645.1. Lineage (GTDB taxonomy): Bacteria > Bacteroidota > Bacteroidia > Flavobacteriales > Flavobacteriaceae > Gaetbulibacter > Gaetbulibacter saemankumensis. The sequence continues at coordinate 12,839 of NZ_AUDV01000007.1, read as the reverse complement.
ATTTATTTTTCGGACGGAGTACCCCACGTGCTCAAATGGGTACAGGGTCTGGAGTTATAGTTAATGCAGATGGTTACATTATTACTAATAATCACGTTATTAACGATTCCGATGAGTTATCGGTAACGCTTAACAATAATAAAACTTACAAAGCGGAAATTGTAGGATCGGACCCTAAGACAGATATTGCTTTATTAAAAATAGAAGCTGATGAGGATTTACCTTTTATCACTTTTGCTGATTCCGATCAAACCAAAATTGGGGAATGGGTATTAGCTGTTGGAAATCCGTTTAACTTAACTTCTACGGTAACGGCAGGTATTATAAGTGCTAAATCAAGAAATCTGGATCCTACTGGTAAATACTCACAATCGTTCATTCAGACCGATGCGGCAGTTAACCCAGGAAATTCAGGAGGCGCCTTAGTAAATACAAACGGCGAACTCATTGGGATAAACACAGCCATTTCTTCTCAAACAGGTTCTTATATTGGATACTCCTTTGCGGTACCAAGTAATATTGCACGTCGCGTTATTGAAGATATCATGGAATATGGAAACGTTCAAAATGGTATTTTAGGAATTCAAGGGGCTCCTCTAAATAGTGACATAGCAGAAGAATTAGGTATTAATGATACTGAAGGTATTTATATTGATAGCGTTGTTGAAGATTCAGGTGCCGATAAAGCTGGTTTAGAAAAGGGTGACATTATTAAAGAAATAGATAATATTAAAATTTCAAAATTTGCGGATTTAACTGGACATATAAGCGCTAGACGCGCTGGAGATGTTGTAACCATAAAAGTTTCTAAAAATGGAAAATTAAAAACTCTCCCAGTAACCTTAACTCGTAACGAAACTTACACCATGCCGCTTGTTGGTCGTGTTAAGAACGCGAAAAAAGAAGACTTAAAAGCTGTTAATGCAACAAATGGTGTAAAAATAATAGACCTAAATGGAGAATATGCTTCGTACTGGAAAAACAATGGTATTGAAGAAGGCGCTATTATCACCGCTATAAACGGAACCAAAATACATTCAGTTGATGATGTTCAGGAAGCCATAAAAAGTAGAGCACAATACGAAGCTCTGCGCTTAGAAATAATAAGCACCAACGGCGAAAAAGAACGTTTTAATTTTAGGTAAAAATTAAACAAAAACAAGTATCATTTAACCTCTTAAAAATTGTTTTTTTTAAGAGGTTATTTTTTTGTTAAAATGTCTTACGAAAACGTTTGAAATATGATACTTTTGCAAAAAAAATATCATCTTAAATTAAACTATTAAGACATGTCTTTTAATAAAACTTATGAAAATGAATTGGCTTTTCAGGCAGACCGCAGAAGGGCAACTGTTGAATTCATTAAAACGGTAAGTGATCTTTGGTACGATAATTCTATAGAATTAGTGATTTTTCGAAACCAGTTAATTGATCGCAACGTTAGTCAGATAATTAATTTGCATGAATATGCAGCCAAGTTTGTTCAGAAACCAATTTCTATTTTCGACACAGTTGAAATAGCCCAAGCCATTAAAACCCTGGATATTCCACCTGCTAAACTAGATATTGGTAAATTAACTTACGAATACCATACCGAAGGTAACAAACACAATAATGCCACCGCATTTGTTGCTTCGAAATTAAAAGACAAAGTAAAAAACACCGATCTAAAGCCCAAAGATGTTATTTTATATGGTTTTGGACGCATTGGACGTTTGGTTGCCCGAGAAATTATGGCTCGTACAGGTAAAGGCAGCCAACTTCGTCTTAGAGCTATAGTTACACGTGGCGTTGTTGATGCCGATGTATTAGAAAAACGAGCGTCTTTGTTACGCAGTGATTCTGTTCATGGTGAATTCTCAGGAACAGTAGATATTGATGTTAAAAACAAAGCCCTAAAAATTAACGGTACTACTGTACATGTTATTTCTGCCAATGCACCCGAAGAAATTGATTATACCAAGTATAAAATTAATCATGCTTTGGTTATTGACAACACAGGAGCTTTTAGAGACAAAAAAGCTTTAAGTCGTCATTTAAAATCTCGTGGTGTAGATAAAGTATTATTAACCGCACCTGGTAAAGAAGTCCCTAATATTGTACATGGTGTTAACCATTTAGACCACAACCCAGATACCGTTGATATTTTCTCTGCGGCTTCTTGTACCACAAACGCTATTACCCCTGTATTAAAGGCTATTGACGATTCTTTTGGCGTTAAAAGCGGCCATATTGAAACCATTCATGCTTACACTAACGACCAGAATTTAGTTGATAATTTTCACAACAAATACCGTCGTGGTCGTGCAGCAGGACTTAATATGGTTATAACCGAAACAGGTGCAGGTAGTGCGGTAGCTAAAGCTTTACCTGAATTGGCAGGCAAACTTACTTCAAACGCTATTCGAGTACCAGTTCCTAACGGATCTTTAGCCATTTTAAACTTAGAATTGAAAAATAAAACATCGGTAGATGGGATAAATACTATTCTAAAAAAATATGCTTTAGAAGGTAATTTAGTTGAACAAATTAAATTTGAATTAAACGACGAGTTAGTTTCGAGTGATATTATAGGTTGTTCGGCACCTTCAATTTTCGACAGTAAAGCCACTATTGTTCGTCCTGATGGAAAAAACGCCGTTTTATATGTTTGGTACGATAATGAGTATGGTTATAGCCATCAAGTCATTAGACTTGCTAAATACATAGCAAAAGTTAGACGATTTACATATTATTAGAGTTAAAAAATCTAAATAGAATTTTTAGACGTATATAAGAAAGCCTCACCATGTGGGGCTTTTTGTTAATTTTATCGCAGTAAATAAACATTATTTTATACATTAGTAAATTAAACAACCTTTAAATGAATCCTAGCATGAACCCTTTTAAGTGTTTAACCTTTTTTATTTTCCTTTTTACATTTACAACATTTGCTCAAACTGATACTCAAGAAGATGATAAACTATCTTTAAACAGTGGCACCATTGACAATCAGTTTGAATATGTTATAAGGAAATCTAATAATTACCAGGATTATAAGGTAATTAAAAAAACTTGGTTATATGCACTAAAAGCTCATACTATTGATACATTAAATGCTGTCCATAAAAATTTAGCCGATACCCAGGCTGTTGTAACCAATCAATCTAATGAAATATCTGAATTAAAACAAAAGCTTGATGCTACTCAAAACACCTTAGACGAAACAAATTTAGAAAAAGACAGTATGGCGCTTTTTGGGATGCAAATGAGTAAAGGTAATTATAATATGCTCATGTGGCTAATTATAGCTTCCTTGTTAGGCTTACTTTTATTCTTTATATATAAATTTAAGAACAGTAATATTATTACAAAAGAAGCTAAAAAAGCACTTGCTGAAATTGAAGAAGAATTTGATGAACACCGAAAAATAGCTTTGGAGCGTGAGCAAAAAGTAAGACGTCAGCTTCAAGATGAAATTAATAAGCAGAAAAAAGCCTAACTGACAACTTTTCGTATTTTATACGAATGTTTGTTTGGAACAAATATTGCTTTCTAATAGGAAAAAGTATTTATAGTTTAATTTTTAAAATTTTAAATTATGGAGAAACAACCTGTAAAAATTCAATTAGTTGGTAAAGAAAAAGACTTCTACTTGATTAAATTTCCTTACTTAAAAATTCCAGTCAAAGTAAATCAGAATTTATATTCTAAAATGATTCATAGTCAAGAATACGAACTCTATAGGCAGGACAAAAAACGATTACGGTCACATTCAGCATAGCAAAAACATTACAAAAGGTTGAGAATTTAATAAGTCTCAACCTTTTTTTTGTCTCCAATTAAAAACATAAGAAAAGGGATTAAGCAAAATTATTAACAATTCAATTATCTTTGCACTCTTAAACAGACAGCATGCGCATCGATATAATTACCGTATTACCTGAATTATTAAAAAGTCCTTTTGAGGCATCTATATTAAAACGAGCTATTGAAGCCAAATTGGTAGAAGTGCATTTTCATAACCTGCGTGATTATGCAACCGACAATTACAAAAGTATAGATGACTATCAGTTTGGAGGTGGTGCAGGCATGGTTATGATGATTGAACCTATAGATAAGTGCATTAATGAATTGAAGTCTCAACGTGATTATGACGAGGTTATATATATGACCCCTGATGGTGAAACCTTAAAACAAGGAATTGCCAATCAATTATCACTTAAAGAAAATATTATTATTCTTTGCGGACATTATAAAGGTGTGGATCAGCGGGTGCGTGACCATTTCATTACCCGTGAAATTTCTATTGGCGATTATGTTTTATCTGGAGGGGAATTAGGAGCCGCTGTTTTGTGTGATGCTGTCATTAGATTAATCCCCGGAGTTTTAGGAAATGAAACTTCTGCCCTAACCGATTCGTTTCAGGATAATTTACTAGCTCCTCCTATTTATACCAAACCACGTGAGTATAAAGGTTGGAAAGTTCCAGAATTGCTTTTCAGTGGTAACTTCCCTAAAATTGAAAAATGGCGCGAGGAACAAGCTTATGAACGCACCAAAGCACGCCGACCAGATTTACTTGACGAAAACTAACATACTGATAATATCCATGTTAAATAATAACCATTAGATTGAATTCAGCAAACCAAGTGATAGCAAACAGTGACCCTCTAATCACATAAAAACACTTCAAAAAACACAAAATAAATATTGGATATTACTAATAAATAAGTATTTTTGCACCCAATTTCGGGTTAACCTCTGGCGAAAATCGTGAATGTTATTCTGAATAAAACTATTTAAATTTTAAAGATATGGAATCTTTAGTAAAATTTGTACAAGACGAATTTGTAGCAAAAAAAGACTTACCAGAATTTGGAGCTGGTGATACAATTACTGTTTATTACGAAATTAAAGAAGGTAACAAAACACGTACTCAGTTTTTTAGAGGTGTTGTAATTCAAAGAAGAGGATCTGGTGCTTCTGAAACTTTTACTATCAGAAAAATGTCTGGTACTATTGGTGTAGAGCGTATTTTCCCTGTAAACTTACCTGCTTTACAAAAAATAGAAGTTAACAAACGTGGTAAAGTACGTAGAGCTAGAATTTACTACTTTAGAGGACTTACTGGTAAAAAAGCGCGTATTAAAGAGCGTAGACACTAGTCGTTTCTTAACAAAAAATTTAAAAAGCCTTGAGATTACTCAAGGCTTTTTTGTTATGAACAAAAGTTAATAACTTGTGTTAATAAATCGTTGAAAATTAAATAGTTAAAATTTTTGCAGAAACTGTAAATATGTCGTATCTTAGAAGACGTTATAATAACAATCTTAATTTGATTGGTTTCATCGCAACAATGAATTTATATTATATACTAAATAAGGTAACGTTCTTATAAAAATTGTTTTTTTGAGGTTATATTACAGCAAGTGTAAGCTTGTATAAGTAATAAACCATGACATTATAAACCGTGGAAGTTATTAATTTAATATTTGGTTATAATGGAAAGCCTAAATAAAGCAACAAATCATTAGAGTTTTTGAGTTGCATAAAACAAGGCAATGTTATTAAAGTGCTAACATTAAAATGAAAAGCACCAATTAATAGCATCAAGAAAAAACAATTTACAGAAACATTTTAGTAATAGGTTCAATACATTTTGAAAATTACAACAAAAATGTTTCCTTGAAATAACAGAACTTAAATTGAAAAGGTTTATTGAAAATTTAAACCGAAGTAGTTGTAAAACTAATTAGATTACGTTATGTTATTTCGAAAAAGCCATGTCAGAGCAGATTAATTTCGGCAGTGATATGGCTTTTGTTTTTTAAGCAGTTTAAAATTTTCATTACTAAATTCGTATTACGAACATTCATTTTTATAATTCTCTCAATTCTTATTCTCTTTACTTCTATTCATCTCCATTTTAACCCGTTTTAATGGTCTAATTTTGTATATTCGCAACTGCAAAAAAAGTCACCCTTTTTGCAGATTATTAAACCAAAATAAAACACTCAAGTAATGTCCAAAATTATTTATACAAAAACCGATGAGGCGCCTGCTTTAGCGACACGTTCATTTTTACCTATTGTTAAAGCTTTTGTTAAATCGTCAGGTATTAATATTGAAACTAAAGATATTTCATTAGCAGCTCGTATATTGGCTGTTTTTCCAGATTATTTAAACGAAAATCAACGCGTTTCAGATGATTTAGCAATACTTGGTGAACTTGCTAAAAAACCAGAAGCTAATATTATTAAATTACCTAATATTAGTGCTTCTATCCCGCAGCTAACAGCTGCTATTAAAGAATTACAAGCAGAAGGTTTTGCCATTCCAGATTATCCTAATGACCCTAAAGATGCCTCTGAAGAAGAAATTAGGGCTCGTTACGACAAAGTTAAAGGTAGTGCTGTAAATCCTGTTTTACGTGAAGGTAACTCAGACAGACGTGCACCTAAAGCTGTTAAGAATTTTGCACGTAAGCACCCGCACTCAATGGGAGCTTGGAGTAAAGATTCTAAAACACATGTAGCAACTATGGAAGCTGGCGATTTTGCTCATAACGAAAAATCGGTAACCCTTGCAGATGTAACAAACATCAAGATTATTCATACTAATGCAAATGGAACCCAAACCATATTAAAAGATAGCTTACCTTTATTAAAAGGAGAAATTATCGACGCAACCGTTATGAGTAAAAAAGCATTGGTAAACTTCTTTGAAGCGCAAATTGCTGATGCTAAGGAAAAAGGGATATTATTCTCTTTACATATGAAAGGCACCATGATGAAAGTGAGTGACCCAATCATCTTTGGATACGCAGTAAAAACATATTTCAAAGATGTATTTGTAAAATATGCCGATTTATTTGAAGAAATAGGTGTCAATGTAAATAACGGATTTGGGAACTTATTAGAAAAAATTCAATCATTACCAGAAGCTAAACGTCAAGAAGTTCAAGCAGATATTGATGCTGCTTTAGCCAACGGCCCGTCTATTGCCATGGTAAACAGCGATAAAGGTATTACTAACTTACACGTACCAAGTGATGTTATTATCGATGCCTCAATGCCAGCAATGATTCGTACTTCCGGACAGATGTGGAATGCGGAAGGAAAATTACAAGATACAAAAGCCATTATTCCAGACAGTAGTTATGCCGGTGTATATGCTGCAACTATAGATTTCTGTAAAGAAAATGGGGCTTTCGACCCAACTACTATGGGGACTGTACCTAATGTTGGATTAATGGCACAAAAAGCTGAAGAATATGGATCTCACGATAAAACATTCGAAATTCCTTCAGATGGTAAAGTTACTGTTGTTGATGCTTCGGGAGTAACCTTATTGGAGCATTTAGTTGAAGAAGGTGATATCTGGAGAATGTGTCAAACTAAAGATGCCCCTATCCAAGATTGGGTAAAATTAGCTGTTACTCGTGCAAGAGCATCAGAAACTCCAGCAGTTTTTTGGTTGGATGAAAACCGAGCGCACGATGCCGAATTAATTAAAAAAGTAAATACCTATTTAAAGGATCACGATACTACTGGGTTAGATTTAAGAATATTATCGCCTGTTGAGGCTACCTTATTTACATGTGAAAGACTAAAAAATGGTGAAGACACTATTTCTGTTTCAGGTAATGTATTACGTGATTACTTAACCGACTTATTTCCAATATTAGAGGTTGGAACCAGCGCCAAAATGCTATCAATTGTACCTTTAATGAATGGTGGTGGATTATTTGAAACAGGTGCCGGTGGATCTGCTCCAAAACACGTACAACAGTTATTAGAAGAAAATCATTTACGTTGGGACTCTTTAGGAGAGTTCTTAGCCTTAGCCGTATCGTTAGAGCATTTCAGTCAGGTAAACGATAATGCAAAAGCTAAAATTTTAAGTGAAACTTTAGATGATGCAACAAGTACCTTATTAGAAAACCAAAAAGGACCTTCTCGAAAGGCAGGTGAATTAGATAATAGAGGTAGCCACTTCTATTTAGCTCTTTATTGGGCACAGGAATTAGCAAAACAAACAGCTGATACCGATTTAAAAGCTGAGTTCGAAACAATTGCTAAACAGCTAGCAGAGAACGAAGCAGCCATCGTTAAAGAATTAACAGATATTCAAGGTTCTCCGGTAAATATTGGTGGTTATTACGAACCTAATGAAGCATTAACAAATAAGGTTATGCGCCCAAGTAATACATTTAACAGTATTCTAAGTTAGAAAATCGTATAAATTATTTGAAAAAGCCCCTATATAGGGGCTTTTTTTATGAGCGGTCATCCAATATTATGGAATTCTGACCAAACGTAATTTGCTATCGAGCTTTCATCAATCACATTTTACTACTCAAAGAGACAAAAGCCTTCAAACATTACAATTATCACTAATGTCAATCAAAAAAAAGTGTATTTTTGAAACATGAGTTTCACAAAAACTACCGAACAAGATTCCAATTACAATCATTTGGAAAACATGAGTGTCGCCGAACTATTAAGGAATATTAATAGCGAAGATAAGACCGTTCCTTTAGCAGTCGAAAAAGCCTTACCTCAAATTGAAAAATTGGTTAATCAAATTGTAGATCAACTAAAAAAAGGTGGCCGATTATTTTATATAGGGGCTGGAACAAGTGGTCGATTAGGAATTTTAGACGCTTCGGAATGTCCTCCTACTTTTGGTGTATCACCTAATTTAGTAATCGGGTTAATTGCTGGAGGGGATACTGCTATTAGAAATGCTGTTGAATTTGCCGAAGACTCTACCTCGCAAGGTTGGGAAGATTTACAATCTTATAATATTAGTTCTAACGATGTGGTTGTAGGGATTGCGGCTTCAGGAACCACTCCTTATGTTATTGCTGCCTTAGAAGCCTGTAATAATCATAATATTTTAACGGGCTGCATAACATGTAACCATAAAAGCCCATTATCATTAACAGCTAAATTTCCTATTGAAGTAATTGTAGGTCCCGAATTTGTTACAGGCAGCTCGAGAATGAAAGCTGGTACCGCTCAAAAATTGGTTCTTAATATGATCACGACATCTACCATGATTCAGTTAGGGCATATTAAAGGAAACAAAATGGTCGATATGCAGTTAAGCAATGACAAACTTGTAAATCGTGGTATAAAAATGATTATGGATGAATTAAACATTTCGGAAAATGAGGCTTCAAAACTATTAAAAGAACATAAAAACGTAAGACTAGCAATAAAAAACTTTACCAATGGAAAACAATAGAACCGATAAAAAAATATTATTCAAAGGTATTAAAACCTTGGTGTTTTCGTTATTAAGTATGTTCATGGGGCCTATTTTAATGTCTTTAGCACTCGCTAATAAAGAGAAACCGCTTTACATTCCACTTTTAATAGTAGCGTGCCTAATTTGTGCCATGGCGGTATTCTTATTATTTAAAGGCATAAAAACCATCTTGGCCAGCATGTTCAAAAATTAACTCGACGGTACTTGCTTAGGAGTTGTTGGATTATATCCAAAATGTGTGTCTTGAATTGAAATATTCAATCCGCTAAGAATATAATTAATTATAGCGTAATGATGAATAGTATGACTATTTGCCTGAGTTAACAAGGCTCCGTAAGTATATGGGATAACAGTTTTTCCTAATCCTAAATCATCAATTACTAAAACCTGCTCTTCTATTTTATAAAGAGTCGATTCCATTTGTGATATAATTTCATTTAAATAGTTCTTAGCCTTTTTACAATTTGTTTCCACCTCAGTGTTTCTTGGTCTGGCTGTTAAATCGATTGTAGTAGCCATATTCGATTTAAAAATACAATGATAAAAATCTAGAATATGCCTTAAATGACTACCTATACTAGAATAGTAAGGACCGATAGTAGCGTTGGCAAGTTGTGTATCATCTAAAGAATCTATTAGAACTATAGATTTCCTTAAGGTTTCAAGGGTAGATTTTACAATGATATCCATGATTACTAAAATAGGAAAATAAATTAATTTAATTAGTCCCTATACAATTAGTAATTGTTTCGCTCATAAAAGAAATTTTCTAATCGGTCTTCAAGGTACCTAAAACCAAACGAATAGTTGCATAACTATATTTATCATCCAGTTGAAGTTTCAATTCAGATAAATTTCCGAATGTCTTCTTTGGAATAATTTCCTTCAATTCTGTATATTCTTGCTCACCTATTAAATCGGTGACTTGTACTTCGCCTGTAGGTATAAAATTTGCTAAATGGCCAAAAATAGTATTTTCATTAAGAGCTCTAATTTCTGCTATTTGTTCTATGGAATGACCTTTTTTAAATAATTCTAAAGATTGTTTCTTGGTATCTCCTTTTTGTCGCTTTTGATTTTCTTCAATAATTGCTTCTTCCGGTTGAAACACTTCAATATCATTGTCCTCACAATACTCTAAAATACAATCGATAATTGCCTGACCATATTTCTCAATCCGAACTTTCCCCATACCATTAATCGATTTCAAATCTCTTTTATTTACTGGTAGTACTTCACACATTTCATATAAGGCCTTTTGTGTGAACACCTGATAATGAATCAAATCATTCTCTTGAGCAATCTCATTTCTTAGAATTCGTAATTTTTCAAACAATTCAATATTGGTTGTACCATCTATAACATCTTTACGTTTCTTCTTTGTTTTCGATTTTAATTCAAACACAGCTTTAACCCGTAACTCTAAAAATTCTTGAGTTCTAAACTCTATTGGTAAATTATTAAAATATAACTGCTTCGTATCTAGAAGTTCTTCTAATTTGTCAAGATGCTTGGTCAAATCAGACTGTATAGCTTTGTTATCTGTTGTAAAAGAAAATGATTTTAATGATGTTACAACATGTGTTTCTAATTCCGATTTAAAATAGGCTATCGCTTTTTTATAACGTTCCTGTAACTGCTTGTTTTCTTCGGGTAATACATCATCAAGTAAAGCAATCTCTTTTAACTGAACTTTAAAAGCATTACTAACTTTTAACAAATTAGTAATTGATTCTTTTATTACTAACATAGGCGCTTCAATAGATCCTTCCAGAATATTTCTGCTTTTATAAAAAATATCAAGCACGCGATTAACAGGATGTAAAAATTCATAAAACTCAAAAACTTCAGAAATTAAGTCTAATTGAAAGGTTTTGCGAGATTCATTTAAAATCGATTCATCGGGTTTATAGACTTCGGTATTTGCATTAAAAGCCAATACATGGCTATCATTTATAATTTGATTTGGACTAATTTTACTTTTCAACACCAACCCTTCTAACGATTTACATCGGCTTAAAGCGACATATGTTTGTCCGTGGGCAAAAGCCGCCTCTGCATCGATAATGGCATTTTCAAAAGTCAATCCCTGGCTTTTATGTATAGTTATCGACCAGGCTAACCTTAAGGGTATTTGGGTATAAGCTCCCTTTCTTTCTTCAGTTATCTCTTTCGTTTCAGAATCAACTTTATAATCAATACTTTCCCAAATTTCAGGTTTTGTAATAATGTTGAACTCATCATCAGGGCAATGCACTACAACTTCATCTCGATCTAAATGAATAACCTTACCTATTTTCCCATTAAAATAGCGCTTCTCAGGATTACTATCATTTTTAATAAACATTACTTGGGCTCCAACCTTCAATTCTAAATTATCACTATTTGGATAAGCATACTCAGGAAACTTCCCCTCTACTTTAGCCTTATAAGTAACAGTTTTACCCTCTAGCTTATTTAGTTCTTTATTATTAATCGCTTCAGCTCTCCTGTTGTGAGTAGTAAGAAATATGTACCCCGGTTCAGGATTAAAATCCGGTTTGTAACGTTTATTAAGTTCTTCACTACCACCCTCACTAAGTGCATTATTCCGTATTTCATTTAAAATTTCAATAAACTTCGGATTTTCTTGTCTATATATATGTTTTAATTCTATTGTTAAGGCATGGCAGGCTTTAAAGGCATGACTACTAAAAAAGAATGCATTGTCATAATAATGCTTTAACAAGTCCCACTCGTTTTCCTTTACCACTGGTGACAGTTGCTGCAGATCACCAATCATTAGAACCTGAACACCTCCAAATACTTTATTTCGATTACGATACTGTCTCAACGTTTTATCTATCCCATCCAGTAAATCGGCCCGGACCATACTAATTTCATCGATAACCAACAAATCCATAGACTTAATAATATTGATTTTCGTCTTATTAAATTTTCTATTAAAACCACTAACCTTATTTAAATCTGCATCTGGTAATATAGGCCCGAAAGGCATCTGAAAAAAAGAATGAATGGTTACACCCTTTGCGTTTATAGCGGCTACACCCGTAGGTGCAACAACAACCATACGCTTATTGGAATTCATCTTTAATCGATGTAAAAACGTTGTTTTACCGGTACCTGCCTTTCCCGTTAAAAAAACACTCCTATTAGTACTGTTTACGAATTCCCAAGCTAATTCTAATTCTTTATTTTCGGTCATACTCCTTTTGAAAATTAAAGTTTGAAGATAATAATTCTCCGTTGTTCTAAAGGATTAAGGGCTTATAAAAATGTGAGTGCATTGTTTTTGTTGGTTGTGATGCTGTAAGCAATTTAAATTCTAATGTCTGCCTGTTCGGGTTTTCAGTTTAGGGCAAAAAAAAATCCTCATCAAATAAATGATGAGGATTCTAAAACAAGGCGATGACCTACTCTCCCACAATCGTAGTACCATCGGCGCTAACGGGCTTAACTTCTCTGTTCGGAATGGTAAGAGGTGAGCCCCGTTGCTATAACCACCTTAAATCGTCGTCTTGACTAATCAAGAACTAATATTGTAACATATTGAAAAAAGGACTCTATAAGTCGCTATACAT
>NZ_AUDV01000006.1 GCF_000425645.1 Gaetbulibacter saemankumensis DSM 17032 | reverse complement strand
CGAGTAGTACTAATAACCCATAGGCTTATTGTACGCCTGTTTTTTTAAAGTTCAAAATTTATTACTATTATTATGTATAGCGACTTATAGAGTCCTTTTTTCAATATGTTACAATATTAGTTCTTGATTAGTCAAGACGACGATTTAAGGTGGTTATAGCAACGGGGCTCACCTCTTACCATTCCGAACAGAGAAGTTAAGCCCGTTAGCGCCGATGGTACTACGATTGTGGGAGAGTAGGTCATCGCCTTGTTTTAGAATCCTCATCATTTATTTGATGAGGATTTTTTTTTGCCCTAAACTGAAAACCCGAACAGGCAGACATTAGAATTTAAATTGCTTACAGAATTAAGAAATAAATGTCTTGATATAGTAAATAGTTTAAAAAAGGTTTACTATTTTAGAAGTGTAAGCTATTTAAATTAAGACCATTATAGTACCGATTAATTATAATATATATGGAATTCTTAATTATTGCAATTTATTTAATACTCTTATTGTATACGGTATTCAGAATTATTTTGGATACTCATTCTACATCTAAAACTTTAGCTTATTTATTATTAGTGTTATTATTTCCTTTATTAGGTGTTTTAATTTATTATGCTTTCGGAATTAATTACAGGCATGTAAAGCATAATAAGAAAACGGCCAATTTCCAACAGGACTTTGATGTGCTATACAAAAAAGAAGAATATGATGAAACTGATAAACTTATTGAGAAACACAAAGGAGAATTAAAACAATTCGATAGTCTTATTAAATTTCAGCATAATATTTTAGGAGAAATTTTACATAAGGCATCCTTTAAACTTTTAATAAATGGGGAAGAAAAATTTCCTGAATTATTAAGTACACTCGAAAAGGCTCATTCTTTTATTCATATGGAATATTATGCTTGGGAAAATGATATTCGCGGCAATCAAATAAAAGATGTACTAATAAGAAAGGTTAAAGAAGGGGTAACTGTTCGAGTTCTTTATGACGATTACGCAAGTCGCAAAATAAAACATACTATTGTGAAGGAATTAAAGGCGGCTGGAGTAGAGATATATCCTAAGATAAAAATAAAGTTTATTTTTTTTGCAAACCGAATTAATCATCGAGACCATAGAAAGATTGTTGTAGTGGATGGTGTTTTTGGTTTTCTTGGAGGGATTAATATCTCGGATAGGTATGATAATACTATAGATACGGGATTATACTGGCGCGATACTCATGTTAAATTCTCAGGGCCATTGGTTGCTAATTTGCAACGTCACTTTATTGTAAGTTGGAATGCAGCACAAAGTAATTCACTTAAGTATAATAAAGAACTCTTTCCTTCAATCCAAATTCCAAAAAGTAATATTTTAAGTATTGGCCAAGTAATGGCGGGTGGGCCTGTTTATTCAATGTCAACAATCATGTTGTCCTATTTTAAAGCGTTTTCATTAGCTAGAAAAAAACTTTACATTACAAATCCATACTTTATACCTAATAACAGTATTCTTAATGTGTTAAAACAGGCTGCAATTACAGGCGTAGACGTTAGATTATTAATGCCTGACAAATCAGATTCAGCTGTCGTTGGGGCAGCATCTAGATTTTATTTCGAGGAGTTATTAAGATCTGGTGTTAAAATATATTTATACGAAAAGGGATTTATTCATGCAAAAACAGCGGTTATTGACAGTTTTGTAAGCATTGTGGGTACAGCCAATATGGATATTAGAAGCTTTGATTTAAATTTTGAAATTATGCCGATTATTTATGATAGTGAATTTTCCGTACAATTAGAAAAAGTCTTCTATAATGACTTAGAACAAAGTAGACAAATTACAATAGAAGCATGGAATAAAAATGGATTGTATAATAGGTTAAAGTTTGCCTTGGCAAGATTGATTTCATATTTGTTATAGTTAAAATGCTCTAGTTTATTTTATCCTGTAATAAGATCGAACGTGAAATTATTTATGGTGTGTTTTTAGTAGCCTGTTTCCTAAAGTAAGCGATTAAGATAATGCTTAATACAATAATTATTAATACATATATAAAGGAAGGTATTGGTAAGGGGTCGCCAGCCGCATAACTATGTAAACCGGATAAATAATAGTTAACTCCAAAAGAGGTCATTATAATAGAACTAAATGCGATGACACTCGCTGAATTAAAAATAAACTTGCTATTTAAACCAGGAATAAGTCTTAAATGTAAAACAATAGCGTATACGATAATACTTATTAGTGCCCAAGTTTCCTTGGGGTCCCAAGCCCAATAACGTCCCCAGGATTCATTGGCCCAAATACCGCCCAAAAATGTGCCAACACTTAATACAAATACGCCAATAGTCATGGAAATTTCATTGATATAAGTGAGTTCTTTAATGCGAATATCGATTGCAATTTTAGACTTTTCAGTTTTAAAAATACTGAGTATTAGTGCCATGAGACCGAGAACTGCAGATAAAGCCAAAGGGGCATAACTACTAACTATAGTAGCGACATGAATTTTTAACCAGTAAGATTTTAGGACAGGCATTAGATTGGTTATTTCTGGACTTAGCCAATCTAAATAACTTACAAATAATAGGGCGCCAGAGAATAGTGTAGCCAAGGGTAATGCAAAATCCGATTTTCGGAATGTGAGTAATCCGCAGAGTAAAAGTACCCAAGAAACAAATATAAGCATTTCATACCCATTACTCCAAGGCGCGTGTTGCGCTACGTACCAACGTAATAAAATATTTCCAGTAAATATTAAAAAGGTTATTAGAGTTATTATGATTACAAAATTCCAAGTGATTTGTATAAATCTTTTATTGTAAAATATTCTTGTAATGGCAAGAACTAGTAATATAAAGCCTAACGTGAAGTATACCTGAAACAACCAAAAGTTAAGATTCAATTCATTATACCATAGCTCGGCTTCAATTCGCTTCTTGTTTGGAATTATGTTTTTCCCAAGTACTGATTGATACGTTTTTATATATTCAAGATTTTCACTAGCAGCAATCCAATTTTTATCCTGAACATTTTTAAAATATATTGGGAGAATATGTTTAGCAAAGGCACCGTCTTCTTTTGGAAAATCATTAAAATGATGGGAGCTACTATGCCATTTGTTATTTGCATCGTTTGCATTCGGAAAAATTTTAAGGTAATTACCAGCGAATACATTATATAGAATATTAAAACGCTCATCCACCTTTATAATTTCTTTGTCAAATTCGTTACGTTCGGCAGGCTTTTTTAAGTTTGATGCTTCAACCTGTTCACCTAATAGGTATTTGCCGTTATCATCCAATAAATCGTTAAACGAAACTAAACCATCTTCATTAAGTTGAATATTTTCATATAAAACACCTCCCTTTTCTTTATCTATTTTTATTAGCGGAATGTATTGCCAGATGTTAGACGACGCCTGCATGGCTAAAAAAGTTTGGTTAGCATTAAAGCTAATTTTATGCCCATTCTCGGTATATGTAAAATAAGGTTTACGCGATATTTTTCTTAGGAATTCCGACGCGAGCGTATTAATAGGTTTAATGCGGCCATCTAGATCCTGAACCATGATACGTCCAAACATGTCTGCGTGCTGCTCGTCGATATGTTGAGATTCAATGACGGTTGAGTTAACTTCTGGAAGATTTGCTTGAGCTTGGATGAAATTACTTCCTAAGCATAGCAGACCAACAGTAAGTACTTGTTTTAATTTTAATTTTTTCAATTTCTTATTGACGATTGAAAAACGTGATGATTTTCCGAAGAGTGTAAAAAACATGCCAAGCATCATTAAAAAATAGCCCAAATATGTTATGTTCGTTCCCCAGGCATCATGATTTACAGCAAGCACGGTGCCTAATTCATCGGTATCGTAGCTAGCCTGAAAAAATCTATATCCTTTATAGTCTAATACATTATTCATGAAAATACGATGTGGTATATGAGTGTTGTTATCAATCACTTCAATTTCACTTGCATAGGCAGACGGACTTGTAGAACCAGGATAGCGTTCTAACTGAAAATCGTTTAATTTAATGGAAAAGGGAGTTGTAATAATTTCCGATCCATATGAAAGAGTAAATATTAGGTCCTTAAATTCTAAATCGTGCAATATCGGTTGAAAACCTTTTCGATAGATTAATGAGGCTTCTTTGGTGTCGTTATCAACTTTAATATTTAAAATAAGGGCATCATCCTTTTGCTCGTCATTATCCTTTGGTTTTTCCGAGTCGCTAACAAGAGATATTTTAGCATTTGGGTGATAGGATAACAGAACGAAAGAAGCATCTCCATCTCGATAGAGTGTTTTGAGATTAATATTATATAAGCTGTCTTTTTTTATGGTTGAAGCCTTTTGACTCGCCATAACAAAGGAGCTTAAATCTCTTGGTGATTTTAGTTGAAACTGCCCATTTTTTTCAGTTATGTTAATAACGTCATCCTGATTAACATCAAAGCCAATTTTATGCTTATGAGCACCAATCGATTCAATTTCACCTTTTTCTAATAATAAAGCTTCTCTGCCATTACCAGCAGAAACTACTACTTCTAGCAAGGCTTTGCCATTCGGGATGTCATCTTGTATTTCGGGTCGCGCATCGGCAATAAAATCGTTGAATGCTATTTTAATTGGCCGCTCATTAAAATCAGTATTAATGGAAAATTGATTATCGCTTAAAGGAGAAAAATCAATTTTTTTCTTAATTACCTTGGTGTTACGTCCGTCGGTAATATGAATGTGTAAAAAGTTGTTGTCTGAAATAATGATGTTTGAAGTATCACCTTCTCGAATTCGCATAATACCACTGTAAGATGTATAGCGGGTAATACCGGCACCTATTAAAATAACTATAAAAGCCAAATGAAACATGAGCAAGGCCCATTTGGTCTTATTCCATAGGTTGTATTTGAAAATGTTAAGAATAAAAGAAATAACCAGTCCCAGCATAACCAGTTCAAACCACCAGGCATTATAAATTAGTTTCCATGCTGTGGCTGTCCCGAAGTCGTTTTCTACAAAGGTGGCTATAGCCATAGAAAGGGCAAAGACGAATAATAGAATAACAGCTAGTTTTGGTGATGAAAATAATTTATAGATACGATTCATAGAATTCTTAGTTGTATAAATGAAAAAGACACCTTAAAAGTTAAGGTATCTTTTGAAATCAGTGTTAGGTGATTATTTTAATCTTGTACGGATGAAACCGTATTAATAGGCATTTTATCTTCACGTGCCTTAGCTTCTTCTAGCCACTTAGGTAGCAGGTTTTGTTTGAACGCTTCTTTAGCAGCTTCTTCCTTTTCAATATCAAGACCTATAAATTTTTGAGCTTTTTCTTTAGTTGTAATATCCGGCATTTCGATAGGTTTGTTGTGGCCAAGATCGGCTAACAATCGCGCGAGTTTTACACGTGCCTCTTGAGCAATAACAAGACCGCTTCCAATAATTCTACCAATTTCAACGGGTGAATGAAAAGAAGCACCATGAGCGGCTGCCGCAAAATCCCAACGCCATTGGCCGTGACGAATATCGGTAAGTATAGGTTCCATTTGAGCTTCCGTTGCACCTAAATCCCAACATTTTTTAGCTTCCAAATGTGCTTTTACTAATAAGTCTTCCAACTTCACTCTGTTTTCGGTGGCTTTACGCTGTCTTTCGTAAACGTTTGCAATTAATTTTTCTGAATCTTCTCTGTGACAAACTTGACAAGCATTTGATACATTATTTAGAGGAGACTGAATATGGTGGTCTGTGAATTTTTGTCCGCCTTCACTTTTGTAGGGCATATGGCAATCTGCACAAGATACACCACGATCGGCGTGAACGCCTGTAAGAAAGGTTTCATACCCTGGGTGCTGGGCTTTTATCATCGGAGTTTTACTAAGTTTATGAGTCCAGTCTGAAAAATTAATGTTGTCGTAATAAGCTTCCATGTCTTCAACGGTTGTTCCATCTTTCCATGGAAAAACAAGGTAAGGAGTCCCCTCTTTACCAGGCAAATTGGAATTAAAATAGTATTCAACATGACATTGAGCACAGACCAGTGTTCTCATTTCATTATGGGTAGCCTGATTAATGTCTTTGCCCATAGAATCGAATGCTTCAACTAATGCTGGTCTTGAAATTTGTAATTTCATGGTCTCCGGATTATGGCAATCGGCACAACCTATTGGGTTTACAATTTCAGCACCTTTATCAGCCCATTTTCCACTATAAAATTCAGCTATACCAATTTCATTCATTAATCGAGGAACGTCTGGACTTTTACATGTCCAGCAGGTAGCGGGCATAGGACCATCTCCTTTACCTGTTGGACCTCCGGTTCTTAGGGTATTATGAATATCTTCTACGGCATAGGCATGGCCACGACCTTGATTGTAATCTTTTGAAAAACCATATCCTGCAAATAAAATAACTAGTCTAGGGTCTTCTTCAAGAACATCCCTCATACGTGAACCACCTTGATACGAAGAAAAAGAAGTGTCTAATGTTTGCATGTACGATTGATATTCTTGCGGGAAGTTATCTCCCCAAACCTCATTTCGTGGTTCAAATTCTGCAATATTTACTTTTGGCGTGTACCTATATTTGGCTTCAGATTTCCTGTTAATAATGCTTGAAGCTAACAATCCAAGTAGAAATACTACAATAATAGTAACAATGAATAGTATTTTATTTTTCATCTGGTATAGTTTTTAGTCTTTTATCTGTTTCTCCATCCATGTTGGAATTACCAATGTTTCTTTATCTGTAGGTTTAGGAGCTAAATTATATTTTATTGATGTGATACCATGAACTTTTCCATGAGGAACTTGCTTGTGGCAACTCCAACATTGACGTCCGGTTCTATTCTCTTTATGGTCATCAATCCAACCATTGTATTTTGTTTGGGTTACCTGTTGTACGTGACAGCGAATACAGTTGTTTTGAACAACTTCTTGAGAGGGTTCATGCATTTTAATAACATCAGGTTCTGCTCTGGCTGTGAAAACAGAGGCGTGGTAGAGCCCATCTTTAGCTTTAAAATAGTATTTGTTAAAAATATTATTGTGAGGGACATGACAGTCGTTACAATTTGCCCATTCTCGATGCGAACTATGCATCCAGCTATTGTATACAGGTGTCATAACATGACAATTAACACAGGCTTGTGGGCTATCAGACATATAAGAAACAATTTCAGATTCTTTTGCCATAAATAAGCCTAGACCAATTAACACCGCTATTAGAAATACAGAAGTTGTTCGCCATCCGGTATTCTTTTCTGGAAGTATTTTTTTTCTTAAACTCAATAGCCGATTTTTTTTAATTGGACATTAAAAGTTAGCAGAGTAAATTTAGAAAAAAAAAAGATAAAATCGAAGATTTTATAATAATTATTAAAGGTGCTTTTTTTCTTAATAATTTTAAATAAAAGTTGTTGATTAATAGTGTTAAAAGTTATGAGGTATAGGGAGTTATGAATAAAAAGGAAGAAATCAGATTTTAACTAAAAGAAACTAGAGTATGAGATAAAAAAAATCCCGTAAACATTAAAGTTTCGGGATTTTTTTGTGGTACCTCCAGTACTAACATTGCAATATGTCTATTTCCGTGATTTTCCGTTCTATTCCTTGTTAAGTGTTAAATATACTGTATTTGGCGTTGTTTTAGTAGTTTTTAAGCGGAAATATAAAGAATGTTTGGGAAATATATTTGGCACTTTATTTGGCACTTATGTTTTAAAGGCATAATTTTGATTAAACTTTTTATTATGGCTAAAAGCAATCATAGAACTAAAGGAACACTTCGATTTGCATTAAAGGAACCAAATTCAAATACTCAATCACCTATACAGCTTATTTTTAGTCTAGGAGATGTTAGAATACGAAAAAGTATAGGTTATAAAATTGAACCAAAGTATTGGGATATTGGCAAACAAAGAGTAAAGAATGTAAATCTAGCTAGCAATAAAGATGAAATAAACAGAGAGATTAATGACCTTGAAAATTATATTAATGCGCAGATATCTGAATTAAGGAAAACAAAGGCCATAATTCATAAAAAGGATGTAGGCAATATTATAGATGCTTTTAAAAAGAACGAGGAGGAGGAAGTCTTTGTATCGAATGATTTTTTTGATGTGTTCAATTCATTTATAGAAATTAAAACTAAAATGCTTCCTGTGAATAGAGGTGGAAGGAATCAAACGGTAGAGGCTTATAAACAAGCTTTAAAGTTCCTTGTCAAGTTTCAAAAAGACACAAAGTATAAAGTGACATTTGAGAGTGTTGATTTAGATTTTTATTTTGAGTTTATAGATTATATGCAATCACTTGAAAAACCTGATGGAAAATATTATTCATTAAATACTATTGGAAAGCATATTAAAACACTTAAAACTTTTTTGAATTACGCCACTAATGTTGGAGTCAATACTAATTTTAAGTATAAGCTCTCTGAATTTAAAATTCCAAAGGAGCAAACAACAGCTGTTTATTTAACCAAAGAAGAAAAAACAAAGCTTTTTGAGTTTGATTTTTCAGAATACCGTGAATTAGAGCAAGCAAGAGATATATTCATTATTGGTTGTGAAATCGGTCAAAGGATTTCAGATTTTAATAACTTAAATAATGCTGAAATAATAGAAATGCAAGGGAAGAAATATTTTAAACTAAAGCAGAAAAAAACAGGTGAAACAGTTTACTGCCTAATAACTCCCGCAATAAGCAGTATTATGAAATTAAGATATGATAATAATCCACCGCCAACAATACATGAACAATATCTAAACGACAGAATTAAAGAAGCTGCTCAAATGGTAGGTATTAATGAAATGGTTAAATACGAAAGAACAGAAGGAGGAAAGAAAGTTATTAAGAATATTCCAAAATATAGTCTTATCTCGTCCCACTCCGCAAGAAGAACCTTTTGCAGTTTACACTTTAACGAAGGTGTGCCAATACAGGAAATTATGACGCAGAGTGGACATAAAACAGAAAAGGAATTTAAGAACTACATTAGAATTTCAAAAGAGGAAACGGTCAGAAACATAACTAATTCAGAAAGGTTTAATAAGTCATTTATTGCTGTTGGCTAATAGTTTCTTGTATTAGCATATTTCTCAATATCAGAACGTAAATATCTAGGGCTATTCCCAATATGATTATTTCTTTTGAAGTGTTTCATGTTTTCTAAATTGGTAACCTGTCTCACGGATATTTTCAAATATTCGGCCACTTCTGTTTTTGTCATTAATGGAGTTTTAGTTGGATTTGACGAATAGGTGTCTTCGTTGTGTTTAATATTAACAAAATATTTCTGATGACTAAAATCAAAGTCTTTAAAATGTCGTTTTAGAAATTGTAAAAATTCGTTGTGGAAATGCTTTAGCTTATTGCAATATTCAAAAAACAACTCATAGCATGATAATTTAAGGCTTTTAGGTTTATGCTTTTTTAAATCATGATTTTCTCCTTTAATTTTCTCAAGCCAAGTATCAATCTGTTTTTTTAAACCATCCAAAGCGTTAGATAGTCTATCGGGGGAAATGTTTTTATCTGAAAAAACATAATCTTTACTTTCCGATAGTAAATCTTCAATTTTTGATTGTTGTCTTAATAAAAAATAAGTCTTGAAATGCCCAATAGCTTCCTTATTTGAAGCTTCTAAATTGTCGGTATCTAAATCAATGTTCTTATGTCCTCTCTCTGTTTTAAATAGCTCAAACTCTTTTAAAATAAGTTTTTTAAAGCTTTTGTCGTATTGGGGGAGGTGCTTTATTTGGTTTAACGTCAATTTATGGCGGGTTTAGATGAAAAGAAAATAAATTTACATAAATTATACCAATATATTAATAGTTTAAGAGATGGAAGAGCTAGGAGGATTTAATTTATTTACTTCTCATTTTGTTATTGGGTGCTTAACTAATGCAAATAATGATTTAGAGAGCAAGAAGGAACTGAACAACTGGCTCAAATTCAAAGATTCTGATTCTGAAATGGATAAATACAGAGTTAATCAAACTCAATATGTAGATTTTCTTCATGAAATTGATTTAAGTATTTTTAAAGATTACTTATTGGATCTGGTTAAAAATTATAAAAAAGCTTTTCCTTATGCTGACAGGGAGGATTTTATAAATCATGTTTTTGGATATTCTCTTTTTCACTTGGGAAACTTTATTGAAAGAGAATATCGTTTTTTAGGCTCGTATTCTACAAGTAGTAATTATAACTTCTATTGTTACTTTGAAGTTTCAAGTAGTCAGTATTTAGATTTCACAATACCTTCTGATAAAACAATTGAATATTTTAAGCAATATTATAGTAAAGTAATACAACTTATTGATGACGTTTAGTTTGAAGATAATGATATCTCAAAATTAATATCACAAACTGAATTTGCTGAAATAGAAACTGCCGAAACCCTTAGTTTGTCAATTAATCAAATAGCCTTAAAATTTGTTTATGAGGGCAAATTAATTAATAGGGAAAACAGTGAGGAAATAGTAAAACAGTTTGGTCATAATTCCGGAGATGCTCTTTATAATAAATACATACGTTACTCAAGTGATGCTAATAGAAAGGGCGCGCCTCATCCGCTAACTCCAAGAAAGCTACAAAACAAAATAGATCTTTTAGAAAGTGTTATTAAATTAGTTTCGACAGATTCACAAACAAAAATAAAAGAAGAAGTGTTAGGTTTAAAGCGTATTCAGGAGAACGAATTTAACTAAAATTTGTAACTAGTAATAACCGGTTACCTACTTGGCTTTTTTCTAATATTTACTGCAATTAATAATTGAAATTGTAGTACTTATGAATGATTCGACACTTAAAATTCAAAATGATTTTACCAAAAAAAGAAGTAAACAAGTCATTATCCAAAAAAAACTATTAAAGGATTTAGAAGTAGCCATTCTTGAATACAATAAAGTAAACAAGCCTAAACTTAAACTAGACATATCTGTTTTTATTTTGAGCTTATTAAACAGTATTCCCAGCTTTTACAGAGAGGAAGAGCGATCTGATGAAGTTGCATTGAATTCACAAATATTAAAGAAGTATCATGATAAATATTATCTCTACTTAGGCTTCTTTATAAAGCATGGATTCATTGTAAAAACTAGAAATTATAGCACTGATAACCATAAATGCAATACATTCTGTTTTAGTGAAATGTATTTGAATAATGAATTAATGTCTTATCCAATAACTGATAAAACTTTCTTGAAAAAATTTGATAATAAAGGAAGGGGTGGTTCTCAAAGAAACAAGAACCAGTATTGTCAAAATGAAAGACCTCATTTAGTTAAGTTTTTTAATGATAATCTTACAATTAATTCATTTGACGCACTTTTAGAAATTGAAAGTCTAAAAAATGATGAAAAGACAAAAAGCAGTTATAAATCTAATTTTCAATTAATAAATGAATTCCGTAATCAATATTGGAAATATTCTATAAAACCAGCTACAGATAATAGATTGCACAGTAACTTAACTAGGTCTTCTAGGGTACTGCGAAAGCATATTCTATACAATAGCGAACACCTTGTAGGAGTTGATTTAAAGACCTCTCAGCCATTTATGTTAAGTGTCGTTATAAAAGCTATTTTAAAGCAAGACAAGGGCTTGTTAAAACAAACAAAAGCAACAGATTTACTAACGGACGAAATGGTAGATGCTCTTTTTAACTTAGAGTTAGACAAGCAAGAATTAGTGAGTTTCGTTCTATCGGTATTAAACAGAGATTTTTATTCTGAATTTGAGAAATTGCTGTCTATTGACTTTGATGAAAATGGTTTACCATATAGAATGGTTTCAAATTTTGGCAAGAAGAAAAAATGGAAATTAAAGGAAGTAAATGAGCCTAGAAGTAAAGTAATTTATGATACAACAAGAGAGTTAGTCAAAAAGGTTGTAATGGAGATATTTTATAGTAAACCTAAAACCACGATTAAAGAGGCTAAGGTTTTTAGAAAAGAATACCCTAGTCTATTCAGAATTTTCATTTGTCTTCAAGAATTTGGGGTAGGCTTATCTAAGTTGCTTCAAAATATGGAAGCTTATGTGTTGTTAGACTACACGGCATGGAAAATTCACCACAAATACCCAGGTATGCCAATTTCCAGTATTCATGATGCTTTAGTTACAACAGAATCATGGAAGGATGTTTTGAAAGATGAAATGCAACAACATATTAAGGAACTAACGACTTTATCGCCAAAATTAGAAATAGAAGATTGGAATGACTATTCAATAATAAAAGAAGTTATATAAGTATATATATTTAATACTCTAGCTATATAATTTATTAGTTAAACCCTAATGTAGCGTCTTTTTATGAAGCATAAATAAATATGCTATATACTAACAAACAAATGCTTAAAATTGAAAAAGAGGAAAATCAGTTGTTATTCAAGCAGTAAGTTTAATGAATGATAAAGATTAGTTTTCTTTAATTACAAAATATCAATAATAGGTATGTGTGTCATGCACTCACGTTTTTAAAGTAAAATTATATTTAAATATATAGATAAAAAGAGTATCTAAAAGAATACGAAAGTATCTTATCTTTATCTTACAGAACACAAATAAGTCATGATAGGCGCAATAATCGGAGACATAGTAGGCTCAATATATGAGTTCGATAATCATAAGAGTAAAGAATTTGATTTATTCAGTAAAGAAAGCACGTTTACAGATGACACTGTAATGACGGTAGCAATTACCGAATTCTTATTACTGGATAGGCAAATATCACAATCAAGACTTTGTTCGCATTTATATGATTGGTACAAAAAGTACCCACAACTCCATTTGACGTATGGAAGAAACTTTGTCAAGTGGCTGAATCAATTTGAGACCACTAATTATGTTCTGTTCAAGAAAGGGAACAGTTATGGTAATGGTGCAGCCATGCGTGTATCGTCAGTACCCTCACTTACGTTTGGAGACATAAGAGAATCAGCAAAATTTGTAACGGAAGTTTCACATAGTCACCCCGAAGGAATCAAAGGTGCCCAGGCAGTAGTAGTAGCCTGTAAAATGGCTATTACACATAAATCCAAGGAACAGATCAAAAAAGCCATTGAAGAAGAATTCGGCTATGACCTCAACCGTACAGTAGAACAGTTAAGAGAAACTTACGAATACAATGAAACTTGCCAAAGGACAGTTCCCGAGGCTATAGTCTGTTTCCTTGAAAGTACAGACTTCGAGGATGCTATTAGAAATGCTATATCCATAGGTGGAGATAGCGATACCTTGGCTTGTATCACAGGTAGTATTGCTGAAAAATTCTATAAGGATATACCGGAAAAGATAATTGTAAAAACCTTGTCCTATCTACCTAAAGAAATGCTTGATGTGGTCTATAATTTCTATTCTGAGGCGTATTATGACCATAAAAATTTAAGTGAAATAATTATGGAACAGTTGGCTGAACATTCAAAATAAATTGCTATAGTTATAGATACTAAAGTTGTAAGAGATATTAGTTTTATTGGATTAGATTAATAATGAAAGAAAGGGTTGGCAGAAATGTTGGCCTTCTTTTATATTATTCTTTCAAATAGAAAATGAACAGATTGTTTGGGGTAAATGCATATTCTTAAATAGCTACAGAACTAAAGATGTTAACATTAAATGTTTTGCTAAAGAAAAGTTAGTTTTGAGGTTGTATCTAATTCAAAAAATAACACCACAACAGAAGTCAGAGGTTATAGAAGGTCAGATAATTTAATTTATTTAATAAACATTAATGTAGCGTCTATTTTTAAAGGAAGTAAAAAAGAGATTAAATTAAAATTTGATCTAGAAATAAGAGTTTCATAAAATGCATATATTAATATATTCTTAACTAGTAAGAAAACAATAATATCTGACTTATTAATCAAAGACACCTTTTTAATTTTACTTTTTTGTGAGTTAATCATTAATAAGAGAATAAAAAAAAATTGTAGATTTATTTAAATTAGGATTAGATGCTTGAAAAGTTTAAATATTGGGTTGAGAAAAATGAAGATAAAGCACCTGGGACAATCTATAGCTATAGTAAAGCTCTAGAAAAGATTTCAGAACATTATTCTAAGTATAAAGAAATTAGAATGAATATTTTGAATATTACTGACCCAGATGAACTAGAAGAAATAATTTCTATTTATGATTTTGATGGAAAATATAGTGATTATGGAAACAAGGGAAATAGGACCTATATAAATGGGTTAAAAACCTATAAACGGTTTTTGTTAAATAAACCTAAGCGACGAGGAGATAGGTCGAATAAGGTGTCTGACAGACAAAAAACTGTTAAACAAATTAATAATAACTTAGGTAATTATTTTGACGAAAGTTTGAAATTAGAAGCATCCAGTATGCGATATAGTTATGAGTTATTTTATTGTTTGGAGCGCTCAATTCGTCAGCTAGTTAAAACTACTTTGGAGGAAGAATATGGTGAAAACTGGTGGCGTAAAATTGATTTACGGGTTAAAGAAAATGTAAAAAACAACATAGAATATGAACTAGACACTTCCCATACTAAAAGATCTGACCAGAAGATTGACTATACAACATTTGGAGATTTAAGAAAAATTATAAATACTCATTGGAATGTCTTCGGAAATAAATTTAATAGAAATTTAAATTCCGTAAATGAAGTAATGATTGACCTTAATCGCTTAAGAGTTTCTATTGCTCATTGTACACCTCTAGCTGAAAAAGAGATTACTAGATTAGAGATCCGGGTAGATGATTGGTTTAATTTGTTAAAAAGCATCTAAAAAATCAATATCTCCATACCAGTCGCAGTGATAAATATCCGTTATTTTTTCATCAGTCATTTCAAAAAATAAGGCAAAGTGCATTCCAGAGTGGTTTCCAACAAATTTACAGATAGGCTTATTGCAATTACAGCCCTTGCAGCAGTCTAAATCCAATAACAATTCAGAATCTCCATGAGTTTTATGGTTATTGAATCGGTCGTTCAATTTTTCTATAAATTTAAGTTTCCCAATATCTTCATAGTCGATATCATCAGCAAGTATAAGTTTTAATAGTCCCACCTCCATTTTCATGATAGCATACCAAATGGAGTTGATATAATCCAACTCATCCAATGATGTCAAATCTTCAAGTTTTAAAACAGAATTTCGCTTCATTGTAATAATTTTAAGCAAAATTGAACTCATAATGCGCAGTATATTTGCATATTAATAAAAGTAGAAAATTACTGACTAATGTTAGGTCCGTTTATACGTAATTTTGCTACTTTTAAGTCTCCTTATAGCTAATAGCGAAAATCAAATAATTAAATTACATGGCAACCAATAGGCATGCTCAAATACGATACACGATACTAGACCGTTGCTTTAGCAACTTTAATAGACTATATAATTATGATGACCTTTTAGAAGAGATTAACAATGTGCTTTATGAGTTAGGAACTGAAGGGGTTAAACTTCGACAACTTCAGTATGATATTGAACATATGAAATCTGATGCAGGTTGGGCTATTGAACTCATTGAGGGCTTAAAAAAAGAACGTAAAAAAGCCTTTCGCTACAAGGATAAAAACTTCTCTATTGCAAATCACCCTTTAAATGTTAATGATTCAGAACAACTTGAAACGACTTTAGCTATTTTATCTAGATATAAACATCGAGAAGAATTTAACTGGTTAGAAGAATTAATTCCTCGAATGGAACAGGCGTTTGATCTAGTGGCCATTGGAGATAATGGAGCCATTGGTTATCAAGAAAATATAGACCTTAAAGGGAGAGGACATGTTGGTACGCTTTTTAATCTTATTCTAAAAAGGAAAAAAGTCAAGTTAATTTATGAACCTTACGGAAAACCTCAACAACAAGTGATTATTTGTCCGTATTATTTGAAGCAATATAATAACCGCTGGTTTTTGTTTTGTTTTAATGAGGTTTATCAATCTATTTCAAATTATCCTTTGGATAGAATAGTTTCTATAATTGAATTAGCAGATGACTTTGATCCTTTAGATATTAACTGGATGGATTATTTTGAAGATGTTATAGGCGTAACTAAACCAGAAGAATCTAAAGTAGAACTCATCAAATTGAAATTTTCAGAGAATCGTATAAATTATGTAGTAACAAAGCCGATACATGGAACTCAGAAAATAGATAACTCTGACGAAACAGGAAATACCATAACAATCGAAGTTATACCTAATCCAGAATTATATCAGCTATTATTATCCTTTGGTGCAGACATAGAAGTTATTTCACCTTCAATTGTAAGGGATGAATTAATAGAAAAAATAAGAAAAATGAACAAAATTTATTAATATGCACATATATTGCATGTTTGAATTTCATATTTGTATCGAACCTTAAAAATAAACTATGAGTGCGAATAGCGAAGTAAAATGTCCAAATTGTAAAGAAGTCTTTAAAGTTGATGACGCCGTTTATACTAACATTATAAAGCAAGTTAGAGATCAACAGTTTGATGAGGAACTTCAGAGTCGATTAGATGCTGCAAATAGGGAAAAAGAAGCGGCCCTAAAATTAGTCGAGGCAAATATTACAAGTTTGTTTAAGGAGCAATTGGCTCAAAAAGATATAGAAATCAATAATTTAAAACTTAAAAGCAAAGACGAATTAGTAGATGAGGTGTCCAAAAAACAAGAAGAAATTAGACAATTACAGTCTAAATTGGATCAAACCGAAATACAGAAAAAATTGGAGCTTTCGAATGCGGTAAGAGCTCTTGAAAAAGAAAAAGACCAATTAGAGAATGATGTCAAATTGAAAGAAGCTGAAAAAGAGAACCTTGAAAAGTCTTTAAAAGAGGATTTTAGGCGAGAATTGGATCATATAGCAAAAGATTTGCAGTTAAAGGATGATGAAATAGAGCGTTTAAAAAACTACAAACAAAAGCTTTCTACCAAAATGATTGGTGAAACCTTGGAGCAGCATTGTGAAACGGAGTTTAACAAACTAAGAGCAACTGCCTTTCAAAATGCTTATTTTGAGAAAGATAACGATGCTTCAGGAGGAACAAAAGGTGACTACATATTTAAAGAAACAGACCATGCTGATAATGAGGTGGTTTCTATAATGTTTGAAATGAAGAATGAAAATGATACGACTTCCACAAAAAAGAAAAATGAAGATTTCTTTGCCAAATTAGATAAAGACCGTAGAGATAAAGGTTGTGAGTATGCCGTATTGGTTTCTTTATTAGAGTCAGATAATGAACTCTACAATACCGGTATTGTTGATGTGTCATATAAGTACGAAAAAATGTATGTGATTCGTCCCCAGTTTTTTATACCAATGATTACTCTTCTCCGTAATGCAGGTATGAAGTCTTTAGAGTACAAGGCTGAGTTAAGTGTCATGAGAAATCAGAATATTGACATTACTAATTTTGAGGATAAGATTAACGATTTTAAAACCGGTTTTGCGCGTAATTATGAGTTAGCAAGTCGTAAATTTATGACTGCTATTAGTGAAATAGATAAAACCATCTCTCATTTAGAAAAGACTAAGGCGGCTTTATTATCTTCAGAAAATAATTTACGTTTGGCGAATAATAAGGCAGATGATTTAACCATTAAAAAATTAACCCATGGCAACCCAACCATGAAACAAAAATTTGACAATTTGTAGAAATCATATTTAAATGACTAAAGAAAATATAAATAATCTTTTATTAACTAGAGTTGCAGTAGCAGTTCTAGGTGAAAAAAACGGATGGTGGAAGACTAAATTTTTTAACGAAAGCTCTAAAATATTTTTAAATTTCACTTTTCCAAGATCAAAAAACGTCCAATACGCTGCTGCTTTTGATGCTATAAAAAGTATTATAGATAAAAAGGTTGGACCAAATCACTTTCATCTTTTTAGGTTGAGCATTAATTATGAAGAACAAATCCATAATCAATTACTTAAAGGTGATTTCGATGAGTATTTATCTTTCGATAAAGCAAGAGAATTATTGAATGAATTTGCGAAAAGTTTACCAGTAGACATTGCACAAGGACCTAAGAATATTGGAAGTATCAATGAAATTGATGATAATTTAATTCAGGCATTTGCAGCAGAGTATTTGAAAGCATTTGAATCAAATGTTACTGTTTATCCTTATTTGAACTAAAATTGAGAAGTAAATATTTATATAATACAAATTTAGCAAAGGGAACTGGCTTCGTAAATGAAACGCTAGAACTGCTCTCTTTTGTAGAAGAGGAAGATGATAAAAAATCATTTTTGGATAGGTGTGTGACTTTAAATCTATTAGGAAAGTCAACCGAAAAAAGAACTAAGGATATAATATCACTTGTTTTTTTTAATCGATATTGGAAAGAAGGACTACCTCAGCAGTTACAAGCCATAAGAGAAAGTGGGTTAGGACTTGAAGGTATGAAACAACTATTTTTAGTTTACACAGCAAGGGCTAATCCCATATTTAAAGATTTTATTATTCAGCAAGTGGCAAATAAAAGAAACTATAAGATCTCAAATCAAGATAGTTTAACTTTTATAAACGATGCCATTTCTATTGGCAATGCACCCTCTTGGTCAGATTCGATGAAGAAAAGAGTCTCTTCATATTTGGTCTCTTCGTGTAGAGATTTTAGTTTGATTGATAGTAAAGGAAAGATTTCTCTTTTTTATCCAGAGGGTTTTGTGGTCAATTATTTTTTGCATGAACTACATTTCTCTGAAATAGATGATAATCAAATTTTAAATGATGATACATGGTCAATTTTACAGCTAAGTAAAAATGAAACTCTCAGGGAAATTGAAAAAATATCTTTTACCGGCTCATTTATTTACCAATATTCGGGTGAATTATTAAGGATTTCATGGAAATATAAAAATATGAACGAATTTATAAAAAATGAATGTAGATAATAATTATAGAACACTCTTGGACTCCTTGTTAGAACCTAAGACGTACGATCATGGTGGAGATAAAACCATCTGTTATCTAACTTTCGACACAGAAGATATAATCAATGTCAAAAGAAAGTTGAATCAAGTTTGGGTTGAGCTAGCAAAAAATAAAGGGTTGGAAGTAATAATACTGTCACTACATGAAGTACTAAAAAACTTTTTCAAAGAAGATGAATACCGAATCGAAGCTGGTGTGGATGCTGTCGAATATGAAGACGAAACTATTGAAGTATATCATAGTTTGGGTGAAAATTTAAAAAACCAAGAAGTCATAGAGAACGCTATTTTGGATGCTCAAAAAAAAGTAGATCCGAAAAACGGTGTTTTGTTTATAACTGATTTGGAGGCCATTCATCCCTTTACCCGATTCGGTCCAATTGAACAAAAAATATATAATAAAATTAATGTACCTATAGTGGTATTTTATCCAGGTGAAATTACTGGTACAGCTTTAAAGTTTTTAGGATTTTACCCTGAAGATGGAAATTATAGGTCAAAACATTTTTAAATAGGATTAAATGAGTAAGATAAAATCATTATTTGGTAAGGATAAAGATATCTATAGAGGTATTGAAAAGGTAGTAACCTTTGGAAATGCTTCAAATGAAAATTTAAAGCATGAGGTCTCCGAGTATGTCGTAACCGAAAGAATTAGAGATAATTTCGAAAAGATACTCGATGCGCTCTATAGCGGTATGACCGATAGCTCTAATGAAATAGGTATTTGGGTTTCTGGGTTTTATGGTTCAGGTAAAAGTTCTTTTGCTAAGTACTTGGGGTTTGCATTGAAAAAGGATTTAGTGATTGATGGGCAAACATTTCATGAAAGACTTTCTAATCGTATAAATTCTGCACCAATAGCACAAACATTTAAATCTATCATTGCAAAACATGATCCCACAATTATTTTATTGGATTGTGCAACAGAGCAAATTAAAGGAGGCACATTACCCCCTATTTTGGAGCTCTTAATTGCCAAGGTGCATCAATTGGCTGGCTATTCAACGGATAGTCAATTAGCGAATTTTGAGAGAATGCTCGAAAACGACGGTAATCTAGAGAAGTTTAAGACACGTATTTCTGCCGATTTTGAGAAAGATTGGGATGATATTAAGGTAAACGATCAACTTCGGGCAAAAGGTATTGCGAGCAATTTAGCCGCAGAAATGTATCCTGAGATATGGCCAGATGCCAGATCATTTAAGACCACCAAGGTGGATGATATGAGCTCAGACAAGCAGAAAGTGGAAGAATTATTGGCAACGATTAGAAAAATTACAGGAAAAGAAAACATCATTTTTATTATTGATGAGGTCGGTCAGTATATCGCTGCAAAAAACAGTTTGATTCTATCATTGCAAGGGACATTGGAGAATTTAAAAGACATAGGGCAAGGAAAAGCCTGGTTACTAGCCACTGCGCAACAAACATTAACAGAGGATAATCCAAGTGCTCGATTAAATTCAGACAAACTTTATAAGTTGAATGCAAGATTCCCTGTGAAAGCAGAAATTGAAGCATCCGATATTAAAGAAATTTGTACACAAAGACTTTTAGGGAAGTCGAATGACGCCAACACTGAACTTAAAAAATTATATAAAAAGCACGGTGAGAAATTACGTCACTATACAAAACTAGAAAATTGTGATCGAACCATGTATGTGAAGGCGGTTTTAGATGAAAAACATTTCGTAGATCTCTATCCGTTTTTGCCACAACATTTTGAAGTAATTATTGCTCTATTGGGAAGGCTTGCTAAAATAACTGGAGGAGTTGGTTTACGTTCCGCAATTAAAGTCATTCAAGACATACTTACAGATAATTTAAATTCAGAAAACCAAGCATTTGCCGAGATGGAAATTGGTAAGTTGGCAAGTATGTATCACATCTATGATGTGTTAAAATCGGATATCAGAAAGGCTTACAGCCATGTGGTTTCTGCAGTAGACAAAGTAGTTGACTTTTATGGTGAAACCAGTGAACATTCTAAAGTAGCGAAGTCTATCGGTCTACTTCAACTATTGGAGGATTTGTACCTCTCACCAAAAAATGTGGCAGCACTCATATTGCCATCTGTAGATTCAGATTCAAACGAGAAAGAAGTTTCAAAAATAATAGAGGACATTAAATCGATGAAAAATAATACTCTTCAAGAAATTGATGGAGAATTACGATTTATGACTGATGCTATTATTAACATTGAAAATGAAAAAAGCAAGTATAATCCAGGGCCAACAGATAAAAGAAAGATCTACGAGGATATCATTAAGGATATATTTTCACCAGTTCCTTCGGCAAGATTACATAATACCAAGACCGTAAAAAGTGGTATTAATCTTAATTTGGATATGAGAGTTTACAAACTTTTAGAAACTAATGAAGAGATACAATTAGAAACTACGTTTGTAGTAGAAAATGACTATCCTTCAACTTTAAATGAATTAACAAGAATTAGCACAGAATCTAATAATCAATCTAGATATTATCTACTAGGCAAGCTGTCTAAAGATTTGGAAGATGATGTTATAGAAATTGCAAAGTGTGAAGAAATTTCGAACAGAAGAATCACGGATGATAAAGAGATTAATGATTATTTAAACGGACAAAAACAGTTAGCCCAAAATTTAAGAAATGGTATAAGAAGATCTACTGTTCAAGCATTTGAAAAAGGAGAGATTATTTTTAGAGGTGCTTCTACAACTGTAAAATCTCAAGGGAGTAAATTAAGAGATGCTGTTAATTCTAAATTAAAGAATATTGCAGAAAAGGTATTTGACAAGTATGCTCAAGCACCACTAACGATTCCTTCTTCCGATGCTGAAAAGTTATTAAAATTTCAGGACCTAAGGTTGCTACCAAATGCTTTGAACCATTTCGATATTGTAAAAAGTGACGGTAGTATCAATCTTAAATACGATGCTATTGTTTCTATCCAAGAATATATAGACAAAGAAGAACATGTGGAAGGACGTAAGCTTTTAGAAGTCTTTGATGCTGCAAGATATGGCTGGAGCAAAGACACGACTCGTTTTTTAATAGCCTTAATGTTTATAGCTTCCGATATCAAGTTAAGAATAGCCGGTGAAGACATTAAAGTAAAAGGGCCTAAAGCCATAGAAGCCTTGAGGAATGCGAATGGTTTCAATAAAATCGGAATATCTAGATATGATAAGCAAGATAGACCTTCCATGGAAATGCTTTCGCTTTCGGTTAAACGATTGGCAGAATTAACAGGCGAAAGCATAGCACCACTGCAAGATAAAATTGCTGAAGTAGTAAGACGTCATTTCCCTGCATTCCAAACAAAATATTCTGCAGTTAAAACCGAGTTAGAGAATCTAAATTTACCAGGAGTACAAAAAGCCATTGACGTTCAAGATGGTATTGAAGAAGTATTAAAAGGCGAAGGCTCTGATGCTGCATTTAGATTGGGTAAACCGGATTCTGATTTGTATGATAATTTGGTATGGATAAAAAGTGTGCAGCAAGCCTTTGAGAAAGGGGTTAAAAAGGTTTTTAAGAAGGCTATCGACCTAAAAGTATCAGTTGATAATCTCCCAGATTCTGGTATTCCTAAAGAACTGAAAGACGCTACACAAAGTCATTTTGAAAGTGTTAATGAAGTGATGGAAAGTGATGATTTTGTGAATAAGATTCCAGATTTAAAAGATGCTATTTCGAGCATCGAAAATTTAATATCCGATTACTGTGATAAATTGCTTAATTCAGAAAATAAAAATATTACATCTGAGATAAATTCGGTAAAAGCCAACTCAAAATGGAATGCCTTAAATGCTGAGCAGCAACAAGAATTGAACAATAGGTTGGGTAATCTCATTATTAAAGATAAGCAAGGTATCGATGGTATAAAAGATATTTTAAATGCTGCATATACGGTAAGCACCACTATGCGAGCTGTTAATGAGCAGATTGAAGATTATGCAAAAACTACCCCTAAACCAAATCCGGGTACAAAAACAAGAAAAGTAAATCTTTCTGCACTTCCAAAGCAAATTAAAAGTCAAGAAGATATAGATACAATCATCGATAAGTTAACCGATTTAAAAGGCGAATTAAAAGATGACGAAACAATAGAATTAAACTGGTAATATGGCATTAACACAAGGCGCTAGGAATAAAATAAAATCATTTGTTCAATCGGCAAAACGCTTGTTGATGAATGAATTCGCGGCACAAGTACAACAACATTATGGCATTCGTCCAGATGGTAGTTGTTTGATGGTTGAAGAATTAACAACAAACGATGGTTCTATCATTCAAACCGCTAGATTACTTAGAGAGCGCTTGGATTATCTTGAAGATACCATTGCCGGTTCCAACAAAAAGGAAGAAGCTGTAAAACAGTTGTTAAGAGAACAAGCATTCACCATCTTAAATCGTTTTGCTGCTATCAGAATGGCAGAAGAACGCAATATCATTCCTGAGACCATTAAAAAAGGGTATAATTCTGAAGGTTTTCAGGTCTTTGACCAGTTAAGTGGAGGTGCCCAAACCGCAGAACAATTTGAGCGTTACAACTGGTTTTTAAAAGCCATGTTCGATGAATTGGCTATTGACTTACCAGCAGTGTTTGACAGATTTTCACCTTATTCCTTATTATTTCCTTCTGAAAAAGTGATGTTGGAGTTATTAGATATTATCGATGATGAGGACTTGAGTATTTATCGAGAAGAAGGCCAACAACCCATAAACCTATGGGAAGAAGATGAAACCATTGGTTGGGTATACCAATACTATAATAGCCGTGAAGAAATTAGTGTCATGCGTGAAGCGTCTGGTGCACCAAGAAACAGCAGAGAGCTCGCTGTAAGAAACCAGTTCTTTACACCACGTTATGTGGTTCAGTTTTTAGTAGATAATAGTCTGGGCAGACAATGGTTTGAAATGACCAAAGGAGAAACTACTTTAGTTGACGATTGCCAGTACATGGTAAAACGAGAACAAGAAATTTTCTTAAACAAAGGCGAAGCAATCCCAGAAACCAAAATTGAAGGTGCTAATTATATAGAACACAGAACATTAAAAGACCCAAGAGAGATTTTAATGCTAGATCCTGCATGTGGTTCTATGCACTTTGGCTTGTATTGTTTCGATTTGTTTGAACAGATTTATCTAGAAGCCTGGGATAACCATTCAGAGCTCATGCCAGACTTGCGTGATAAATACTTACGTGAAGACTATATTAAACGCATCCCTGGCTATATTTTACAGTACAATATACATGGAGTAGATATTGACCCAAGAGCCATACAGATTGCAGGTTTAAGTTTATGGTTGCGAGCACAGAGGAGTTATAAAAAACTAGGCTTACAACCTGCGGATAGACCCATGATTAAAAAGAGTAATCTGGTGGTGGCGGAACCTATGCCTGGAGATGCCGAGTTACTCAGTGAATTTACACGAAGCTTACCAGGGCCTATTGGTAAATTGGTTAGAGTGATTTGGGATAAAATGCAATTGGCTGGTGAAACTGGATTATTGCTTAAAATTGAAGAAGAGCTTAAGAAGGAAATTGAAATAGCCAAGCAAGAATATAAACAATATAAAGGAGGTGCGACCCAAACCTCAATATTTGGTGGTGTAGAAGATGCAAAAGCAGCAGAGATGGCTGCCATCTATGGAAAGGACCAAAAGATAACGCAAGACTTTTTTGATACGGCTGAAGATGAGGTTTTAAAAGCACTTCAATCATTCTCTGAAAATGCAGAAGGTGAACATGCCTTTCAAAAACTACTCTTTGCTGAAGATACCGCTAGAGGTTTTGCCTTTATTGAGTTATGCAGAAAGCGGTATGATGTGATTGTGATGAATCCGCCTTTTGGGGATTCATCGATAGGATCAAAAATATATATAGATGATGAATATAAAAGATCGTATAAAGATTTGGCTGCAGTGTTCATTGAAAGAACTATTCAATTACTAAAAAGGAATGGACAAATAGGTTGTATATCAACACGAAGTATTTTTTATTTAGGATCATATAGTAAATGGAGAGAAGAATTGGTAATTCAAGGGCGGAAGTTAGAGACATTTTTAGATTTGGGAATGGGAGTATTGGATGCCATGGTTGAAACTGCAGCATATATTTTATCAAATAAAGGGACTCATAATGAATCAACATTCTTAAGACTAACCAACAGTAATTATAAAAACGAAGATTTAACTAAAACTTTAAGCGGCTCCACAAACAATATTTATAATGTCAATATATTGTTGTTCTTGGCATTTAATAATTCACCATTTTGCTATTGGGTAGATTCTTCTACTACTAAATTGTTTGCAAATGAGGAAAAGTTTGATAATGGAAAAAGAGGAGCAAGGCAGGGAATGAAAACAGGTGACAATGATAGATACGTAAGAAATCATTGGGAACTAAGATATCCTGTTAAAGATATTTTATCAGGCAGATGGAATCTTTACCTTCTTTCAGACTATAGTTTGAGATTTTGTCTATCCCAGGAAACAGTTGTGTATTATGCCAACGACGGATATGAGCTTAAGCATCATTTCAACGAGAAAGGTCAATTAAGATCAAGACCTATGGATACTTATGATATATTTAATAAATCAGGATTAAGTTGGAGTTTTAGAACAAATAAATTCAAGCCACATTTAGTTCGTGAAGGTCATATTGCTCAACCAGGAAGATGCATTGCAGTTTTTGAAGACCAACGTGAAATTTTAACTTATTTGGCCTTTTGGAATTCTGATTATGTTGATTATTGGATGAAACTTGGTGTTGAAAGAGCTGGTCATCCAAAATTCATTAATGGTCTTGTAAATAACCTGCCCCATCCTTCGTTTGATAATGACTTAAGTAATCAACTAGTAGAGTTATCTAAGCTGCAATTTATAAGGACTTTAGAATTGTTCAAGCTTGATGATAGAAGCGTAGACTTACAGGATAATAAATTTACAAGCTTTAAAACAATAAATAATTTCATAAAATTTAAAAAATCATATTTTGAATCTATTGCGGAATTATACGTAAATGATCTAGACAAATTAAACAAATTGGTTTATAACTATTATTTAGTAGAAAACATTGATGATATTGAATCTATAATTAATCAATCTGGTGGTAAAAAAGAGAATAGTCAATTTGAAATTTCAAGTTTAGAAATAACGTTTAGAATTTTCTCAATAATTGTTGGGGGTATATTTGGTCGAATAGACTTGAGATTTCTAAAATGTTGGAAGCAAGAATGGAGTGATGAAGATATGTTTAAAGAAAGAAAACACAGTCCATTTTTATATGGCCCTAGAGCATCTACTTTAGATTTAGTATTACCAGAATATCATGATAAGATCAAAGAAATCTGGGAGATGCCGTATCCAATTAAAACACTAGAAGAATGTGCTACGGTTTCAGAAATCAATTCAATAACAGATAAATTAAAAGAGGTTATTAAATACTTCTGGCCAGATTCTAATGATACAATCGTAGAAGAATTACTAGAACATTTTAAGGTGAATGACCTCGATGAAATATTTGATAAACATTCCAAATTCTTTGATGCACATTTAAAAGACTATTCCCGTAACAAGCGCATTTCTCCAATTTATTGGCATTTGGGAGTGCCTTCAGGTAAATTTAATATTTGGGTCTACTATCCAAAACTAAATGAAAACAGTTTGTTCAAAATTGTAAATGAATTAGTAGAACCAAAACTAGAAGATGTTAAAAAGCAGGTAGCTGCTTTAGAAATGTCTAGTGCCTCTAAAGAGTTGCATGAGCAAATGGCTCTGCGAGATGAGCTCATAGATTTTAAAGAAGAATTATTAAGAGTAGCACAATTACCATACAAACCCAACCAGGATGACGGCGTTCTCATTACAGCAGCTCCATTACATAATTTATTCCGCCATACCAAATGGCGTAAAAGCACTGAGGATTGCTGGAAAAAACTAAAAAAAGGAGACTATGATTGGGCACATTTGGCCTATAGCATTTGGCCAGATAGAGTCACTAAAAAATGCAAAAAAGATTTAAGTATGGCCATAGCCCATGGTTTGGAAAGCATCTGTGAAATAAAGCCAAAGGAGACAAAAGAAAGAACAAAACCTGAAATTAAGGTAGAAATACAAAATAAGCTATTATGAAAATAACACCAACAACGTTGACCATTAATCAGCTGTTCACTACAATGAATGAGCAGTTTTTTATACCCGCGTATCAAAGACGATATGCTTGGAAATGGAAACAGGCAAAAGAGTTATATGATGATATCAATAACCTTAAAAATGGTGATTCTCATTTATTAGGAAATATTGTGTGTTTAACCTCTGATCATACAGCAGGTATTAATCAATTAGAAGTTGTTGACGGACAGCAGCGAATTACTACCTTATCATTACTACTTCATACATTTCATAATATATTCAAGAAGAATGGCAATGGAGGGGAATGTAACAGGATTATGGGAATGTTGAAATCGAAAGGTCCTGATCAAATTCCTGAAAATAAAGTGCTCCTTGGAGAGTTAGATAACGATGATTATCAAAGAGTATTATTACAGCGTGATTTGGAAAATATAAATAACGAAAACTTAGTTAATTGTTATGAAAATTTCAAAAATTGGTTAAGTGAACTGGAGGAGAGTGAGTTTAACAGTTTATATTATAAATTGCTTCAAAGTGTATCCGTTATTCGCTTGGATGTGTACCAAGCCAAGGATGCATACAAACTTTTTGAGACTATAAATAATAGGGGATTAAGTTTGAATCACACCGATATTATTAAAAACTTTCTTCTCGGTCATGCTTCTAGTTTTGATAAAGATACACTTGATCAAGTAAAAGAGAATTGGAAAGGTTTAATTATTGCTTTAGATAAGCTTTCCATTGATGATTTTTTTAGACAATATATATGTTCCGTCCTACGAAGAAAAGTGACTTTCACTTTTTTAATTGATGAGTTTAAAAAACTATACATTAATTCTGTAATTAATGTTGAGGATTTAGCAGAATATAAAATCTACAAAAAAATAAAACTTAAAAAAGAGGAAGATGTTGAGGAGGAATTAGAAGATGAAGAATATGAAGAAGAAGAAAACGAGGTAAGTAAAGATGATAACGATCAAAACGAGAATGAGGCTTTATTATCGGTAATTGAGTTTTCTAAAATGCTTAAGGATCAAGCGTTAACATATAGTAGAATTAGAAATAGAAGCACTCATAACACAAAGTTGAATGATGCTATATTTGATTTGCAACGGATAAAAACATTCCCTGGATATATATTTCTTCTTCCATTATTTCATGATGACAACATTTCGGATGCGCAACGATTAAAAATATTAAAAATGGTTTCCGTATTCATGCTGCGTAGGCATATATGTGAATATAGAACTGGAGAATTAGATGAGATATTCTCTAAGTTGATAAATAAATTAGAAGGTGATAATATTATAGAACAGGTAAGATTAGCGCTTATAGATGATACGCCTTTGGACAATGAGTTTAAGCTGAAATTTGAAAAAGCAACTTATAAGGGCAATGTTAATAGAGCTAAATATGTACTTGAGCAATTTGAATATGATAAAATGGGAAGCACAGGAGAATTAAAGATTAATTCCGGTAGCGATGTTCATTTAGAACATATCATACCCCAAACAATAACAACAAAAAAATCTAAAAGAGAATTTGGTGATTGGGAAGAATATCTAGGTTCAGAGGCTAAGTTATTACATAAAGAATATGTCGATACTATTGGAAATTATACGCTTCTTGGACAAAAATTAAATATTGTGGCATCAAATAATCCGTTTTCTGATAAGTTAAAAGAGTATGCTAAATCTTCAATAAAAATTACACAAGAAATTGTAGAAAATTATAATGATTTTAAGTTTAATGATTTAAAACAGCGATCAAAAGAACTAGCTGACTATGCGCCTAAAATTTGGAAGTTATAATGATTAAAGAACATATTAAAACATATCTACTAGAAAAATTAGAACGAAAGCATAGCTTATTGATTTACGATGCTAACATGTTTTATCATAATCTGGTTTTAGAATTAGAATCTGATAATATTAAGGTATTTGATGCTTCTAAAAATGTAGTTACAGAGCGTGAAGCGGCATTAGACTATTGGGTGAACGAAATGCCAAAGGGTTTAGATAATAAGTTAGTTTTCTATGTGCCATTTGACAAGAAAATTGATGATGACCAAAAAGCAACAGATCCTTTTGTGATTTTTGCTGGTGGAGGGGCTATATTTCCGGATGAAGCATCAGATGGTTATAAACAATTATGCTTAGCGGCGCTACCAGATAAGGCGATTAAAATAGAAGAAATATTTTCACACGAAGATTACCCATCATTTAATAAAATTGATGCACTAGATGGTGGTAATGCATATCCTGCATTAAAAAGCGGTTTAGGAGCACAATCTGAAGTAGAAATAGTATTGGCGTTTTTAAATCCTAATGATAAACAGAAAGATTTCTTAAAAACAGATAAATCTTGGCCTTCAGAATTCAAACAATTTACCAATGAGAGTTTAGGTTTTAAACTAACCTCTAAAAAGTTTGAAACCCTTCAAAAAGATATTTGGCGTATTGTACTGTTTAGTGAGTTTATTTTTGATTTACCAGTAGCACTCCCTAAGTCTTTAAAAGAAGTCGTTTCTGCTAAGCCTGAATCTCAAGAAATCATTTTTAAAGTATGTAATCAGCTAAGAAGTCTCAAAGACACTGAAGAGATCTATATAAATAATGCCAACGCTGTTAGCAGTGAATTGGGATTGTCTAAACTTTTTAAGAATGAAATTAATCTGGGTGAGATAAACACCTTTGCATTTGAAGATTCTACATTTTTTAACCAATTTAAAAATGAACTTTTAGTAGGCGAATTAGAAAATGCCAAAACACTTGCCGAAGTTTCTTCAAAATCTATTTGGAGCTTGTACGATGACGAAAGAAGAGCTGCTTGGCAGATTGGTAATAAAGTATGTGATTTGTTTATTAAAATACAATCTGAATCCCTTAAATTGAAGAAGGATAAAGGTCTTAATAGCATAATTCAATGGTATGCTTCTACAGGTTATGAAATTGATGTATTACAAAGAGAAATAGAGAAAGGCGTACAAAGTCTAATTGTGTTATCTAAAACATTGAATGAAGTTGTGGATTTTGGCAGAAAGGAATACCACAATTTCACGGACAAAGTGCAATTGCATTTCCAAACAGGCATTGAAAAAGATGGAATGTCTAGTATTGGTATTCAAAGAAATTTAAGTCTATTTAGTGATAAGGTAAGTCCATTGATCGCTGCTGGTAAAAAAACTGTTTATATTTTAGCAGATGCATTGCGTTATGAGTTGGCTGTATTTTTAAAACAAGGCTTAGAACGTTCAGATTTTAATTGTCATTTAGAACCATCTCTTGCTTTCGTTCCTACAGTAACCAAATTTGGTATGGCTTCATTAATGCCTGAAGCAGAAAAGAATTTAGAATTAAAAGTCGTAAATAAAAAACTAGAACCTTTTCTTAAAAGCACAAAGTCCAGTAATCGAAAAGATCGTATTACTTATACCGATTCTTATTTTGGGGATAAGCACGCTTGGTATTGGGAGAAAGATATTCTAAATAAGCAATTCGAAAAGAAAGATATTCTTTTTGTAACCACCACAGAAATTGATAAAGCAGGCGAGAATTCCCCTGAAAATGCTCAAATGGTTATAGAAAATGCCATTCACAAAATCCTAAAGCTTTCTAATATTTTAAAAGGAGAAGGCTATGAAGAGTTTGTTTTAGTTGCCGATCATGGGTTTGTGTTGATCGATAGTTTTAAGGCGGGCAATAGTAGCACCAAACCAACAGGAGAGTGGTCGCTAGAGAAATCTCGCTGTTTAGCTGGATTGGGTGATTCTAATTCCGAACATATAAAACTTTCAAATGAAGACTTGGCAATCACAAGTGAAACGAAACAGTTTTTATTTTTGAAAAATTATGCGACATATGAAAGAGGAAAAAAGTTTTTCCATGAAGGGCTGTCGTTACAAGAATGCATTACACCTTTTTTAAGTTTTAAACCCAAAAGAGCTGAATCTAAACAGGAATACCAAATAAATTTAACATACAAAGGTAAAACTTTTGGCTATGTAACCACAAGGAGACCGTCTATTGAAATATCGTGCTTTGGAGATTCATTCTTCGATGAGCCAATAGATGTTATGATTGAAGCAGTTAATGAAGATGTTCAAATTGGAACACCTGCATCATCCGAATATGTTGATACCACATCTGGATTTATTGGTATTAAACCAGGTGAATCCATTAAAATTACACTAGCATTAAAAGACGAATTTGAAGGAAAGTTTACTGTTTATGCGAAATCACCTTCGTCAGGTGTTATACTATCAGAGATTAATCTTGAA
The DNA here is from genome assembly GCF_000425645.1 of Gaetbulibacter saemankumensis DSM 17032. Taxonomy (GTDB): domain Bacteria; phylum Bacteroidota; class Bacteroidia; order Flavobacteriales; family Flavobacteriaceae; genus Gaetbulibacter; species Gaetbulibacter saemankumensis. Next base: position 468,343 of record NZ_AUDV01000006.1, on the reverse strand, counting down.
ACCGATTACTTATAGGCTATGGATGTATTAGATAAAAAATTAAATGAGATTTTTTCTGGGAAAGTAGTCAGAAAAGATCTTGTGCATCAAATAAAAAAAGCAGCGAATGTCCCCTCATTTGTTCTTGAGTTTTTGTTATCAAAATATTGTGCAACAGATGATCCAGATGAAATTAAAGCAGGTTCTAAAGCTGTTTTAGAAGTTGTTGAAAAAAACTATGTTAGAGCTGATGAGGCAAATAAAGCACAATCTATGGTGCAGCAGAAGGGAAGGCATAAGTTTATAGATAAAATTCATGTAAAATATGTGGAAAAAGAACGTAGACATTGGGCAGCCATGGAGAATTTCAATTCCAGTCGTATTGCCATAAACGAGAAATTTTACAAAGAAAACGACAAACTGCTCGAAGGTGGTATTTGGGCAGAAATAACAATTGGTCATAATGACGTAGAAGATGATGATTACGCATTCTATATAGAGGATTTAAAACCCATTCAGTTATCTCGTTTTAATCAAAATCAATATTTTGAGGGTAGGGACCAATTCACCAGAGACGAATGGATTGATGTAGTGTTAAGAAGTGTAGGATTGAATCCTGAAATTTTGGATAATCCACCAAAGGAGATAGCTGATAAATTTCCTTCAGGATTAAGATTGAAATTACATTTTCTGGCGCGTTTAGTTCCTTTAGTTCAAAATAATTTTAACTATATAGAATTAGGACCAAGAGGTACGGGTAAATCTTATTTCTATTCAGAGTTTTCACCATATTCAACATTACTTTCAGGAGGTCAAGCCAGTACAGCCACACTGCTCTACAACAACGCACGTAAAAAAGTGGGAGCTGTTGGATTTTGGGATAATATCGCATTTGATGAGGTTGGTAATATGAAAATCAGGGATACTGATACTATTCAAATCATGAAAGATTATATGGCCAATGGACGATTTTCTCGTGGTCAAGAAGTTACAGCTAATGCCAGTTTTTCATTCGTTGGAAACATAGATCACTCGATAGACCAATTGGTTAATTCTTATGATCATGATCTATTTATTACGTTGCCAAAGGCCTTTGATTTAGCCATTCAAGACCGGTTTTTCTTATTCTTGCCAGGTTGGGAGATTCCTAAAATGGATAATAAATTTTTTGCCTCCAATTATGGTTTAATTACAGATTATATGGCTGAAGCATTTCATTACATGTTCAAACATAATAAGGATTATTTTGATATTGTGAACAGGCGATTGAAATTAGGATCTTCAGTTCAGGGAAGAGATGAAATAGCGATTAAAAAAACAGTAACAGGTTTACTAAAAATTATTCACCCTTCTGGTGAGCCAACAGAAGAAGAGTTTAATGATATTGTTTCTTATGCAATTGAAGGTAGAAGAAGAGTTAAAGAACAAATGAATAAGCGTAAGCCAGACGACGAGTTTGCAGCCATTAATTTATCTTTTTTTAAGGAAAATGGAACGGAACAAATTGTTTATTGCCCTGAGAGTAAATCATCAAATGCCTCTCAAAACCCTAGAAAGGAAGATTTAACAGAAACTCCTATAATAGAATCTAGATCAGTGATTGAAGAAGTTTCAGACGATCATACGAATGTTGAGGTAGAGCTAAAGGAAAAGCATGTAAAAATTCATTATGGCGATGTTGGCTATAGTTATGAAACCGTGTTTGGGCCATATTTAAAAGGTGTGGATAAGATAATTATTGAAGACCCTTATATCAGGCAAAATCATCAAATATCGAACTTTGTTAAGTTTTGTGAATTGGCTGTAAAAATTGGAGATGTCCAATATATTAAATTAATAACATCATCAGATGATGCTTATCAAGAGGATCAAAATCAACATTCTTTCAGGCAGTTAGCAAATAGTCTTTATGAAAATGGTGTAGAATTAGAAGTTGAGTTTTCCAATACAATGCATGACAGACAAATTCTTTTGTCTACAGGATGGAGAATTATATTAGGTAGAGGGATTGATTATTTTCAGTCGTTGGCTGGTAATTATTTCCAGATTGGCACTAATGACCAAGATTTAAGACCATGTTTAGAAACGAGTATTGATTTTATAAAAGTGAATTAAAATGGACAATCGCCCTTTAAAATAATTTCTCAAAAGGTATATTTTCAAAACCGATTACATTTTTAAGTTTACTTATGGATAACATCTCCGGATTTTGTTGAAATAAAGCTTTAATTGCTCCAAGTAAATAACTGACATTTACACCCATTTTTATTCCTTCGAATTGCTTATGCCCCCCACTCATAGGATCACCCCATCCCTCAAAAACACAATATGTTATTCCATTAATGTTTTGTCTATTAATAAGCTCCCATGTAACTAAAAATTTATTAATATCATTTTCACTTATACCAACTTGATATTCCGTAATTTGAACTTTCAATAACAAATGAAATCGTCCAGTTTTTTTAGTTATGCTCCATGCTGGTGAAAAAGGAAGAGCGTCACCATGGTCTTCCTCTTCAGTAATTGAAATACCGCCAGATCTAAATAATCGCTCAAATTGTTCGTCAGGAATTAATACAACACTCATAATTTTTTAATTATACAGGTTAAATAAAATGTTCTTTATACTAAATATAAAAGTAAATCTAAGAACTATTAAAAATCAACATCTCCATTTACCATTACTTTATTTTCAAGATACGTCAGTAAGCTTTGATGATTGAAAAGACCTGTGGCCAACACATTTTCTTTTGTTCGATCTGGTAAGAAAAATTCATCTTTTATCATTTCTTCAAGTTCGTTTTTTCGTTTTTGAAAAAAATCTACTTCGGCGCAAAGCATTGGGTTGCTTTCCAAGTCGAACATTTCCATTTTGTAAATGGCATCTCTTGCCTTTAGTTCGGCAAATCTGTTTGACATAGAAAGGAGGTTACCGGAAATTAAATTTAGAGCATCCATTACTGTATAGATAATTGGTTTATGTCCAAAATTTAAAAGAAGAAGTCTGTCTTTGTAATTATTAATATTCTCTTTGTTATCCTCAATAGCCAGTGAAGTACACAAATAACCAATACTCACAATAAACTGAAGCGAATCAATATCTTTAGTTAGTTCTGAGTCAAGCATCAACAAGAAGGATCTTCCTAAATTTTCATAATTATTAATGGACCTAAGTTGTTGAGGGTTGTTTTTGACCGAATGATAAATTTTCAACAGAACTGGTTTTGATTCTTCTACATTTCCTTTTCCATATAAACTGTTGGCCTTTCTGGCATTTAAGCATAATTCTGATAAAGGTTTTAATAGTCCTTTATGTTTATTTGAAAAAAAATTGATTTGCATTCTGGTTTTATGAGTAACAAATGAAATTTTTGTGAGTACTTCATTTACATAAAACAGCGCCATATAATCAGGATTATCAATAACTGATTTAATTTGTTGAATAGAGGTTTTTAATCTCCATCTTATATTATCAATATCTGATGATATTGTATCGAAATACAAAGACTGATTTAGATATTCATTAGCTTCATTTCCTATTATTTTTACGTTTAGATTTTCATTTTCAAGAACTCCTCTTATTCTAGATGGAATAGTAACTTTCAAAACCAAAGTATCATCCTCATATACTTCAAATTCATCATATTTAAAAGTAAATGGTTTTCTGGTGATTTTTCCGTTTAGCTCGTCTATGTTAATCTCGAATCTATCATACTCTACACTCATTCCAAACCTATTTTAAGTTTATTACTTTTTATTTTTAAAACTTATGTAAAAATCAAGTAATCTGTTTAGTGCGTATGTAAAAACAATGACATCTGTTTTTTCCATCTGAGAAGGAATATCTGACGATTCACCTTCGTGCGCCATAAAATTTCCAAAAACTCTCAGGGTATGCAAATAAGTAATCATCCAGTCAGCCACATTTTTTGATTTTAAATCATTAATGTATTCAAAAAGTGATATATAACTATCACTTTTTAAATCTGAAATATCAGACAGCAAGAGCTCTTCAAGTTTTCTGCACAAAATCCCCAGTTCAAAAAATCGTAAATTTCTATTACTGATTTTACCAATTAAATTTTTTATTGTCTTATTATGGTAAAAAGAATTATTTTTTATTTGTACCAGTTTTGCAAGAATCAATTCAAGACTGCTTACTAGTAAAGGATCATCAAAAACCAATTCCAGTTTGTCGTTTCCACGATTTAGATAACTATTTATTGTTGAATCAATCAGTTGTGCTTTTTCTTTACTTACTTCCACAAAGTAAATTGTATTAAGGGACGTAATTGTATTTAAAGAATCTATTGCCTTCTCAATAAGTTTAGGAAGTATGGCATCGATTGAATTTTTCTGAAAACCAGCACCTAAAACAGGAAGTGCAATGCTACCCGCCTTCAAATTTTTATATTGGAGAAGAGCAATTGTTCCGAATAAATCCGACAAGGCATTTTCTCCTGAACCACTTTTTTCTATACTTGTTTTAATGCTTTCTATACATACGATGTGTTTAAAAGGATGGCCCTCAATTTTATTGCTTACCCAGCAGTGTAATGAAGATCTTAAATCGATTTGTGGTTTCTGGGAAAGTTCTAGTAATGATATCCCTGTATTCTTATAAAGAGCTTCTATTACTGTTCCTGGGGCTGGAATATATTTGTTATGATAGGCTGAAAGTACCAACACATCAAAATCAAATGTCATTTTTGTTATGTCAGCATTGTGTACTTCTATTGTTTTGGTACCACTTAAAGTTGGAACGGAAATTAGATTTATAAGGCTCATATTTTTTAATTCTGATGATATGTTTTAAAATAGTCTGCATTTATTTCGATTGGGATTCCCTTGTGATTAGGGAATAATGGAAAAATATTTTTTAATGCAGATTCCGATTTAATAATAATTTTCTGTATGTAAAAAACTTCAATCTTTTCTGGTACTAGCACTTCAGAACACATGATTCGCTGGCTTTCAGTCCCATCAATCCATTTACCTTCTTGCAATAGCTTCCAATCTATACTCTCCAGTTTATCTTGATCATTATAAAAATTTGTTTCCTCAATCGCGGCATTTCCATCAGAAAATAATGTCGCCTTTTTCTGCACTAGTACATGAGGAATTATTTCCAACAATACTACCTGACTTAAAACTTCTATTACTTTTGTAGAACCCATCATAGGATTGGATGGATTGATATAAAGAGGAACGTAATCCTGAATGTTGCGACCGTATACTTTTTCCGTCCGATTTCTGCGCTTCTGAATTTCAATATTTGATATATCATGTTTGATCATTTTAATTCTATGAACTGTTTTATGAGAGAGTAAGCCGGCGTTTAGAATGTTTTCTAGATTTTCAACATGAGTCATATGATAGAAGCCACTATGTGGTAAATTCCTGATTACAGATGATTTTAGTTTCTCTCTTTTATCTATTAACTGCTTGTTCTCAGTCGAAAAAAGGAATTCCTCCATTTTTAAATTCACCCCTTGTATCAGGTCTTCATATTTTTTTAATGTCTCCTCTTTTATGGCATTATCGGGACTGTTTAAAACTGCGAACACCTTTTTGAAAATACGTAATAATCCAGATAGTTGTTTGCCATATAGTTCATTTAATTTTTTTAAACTTTTCTTCTGAATATTTAAACTGATAAACCATGATGAATTCCCATGATCAAGTTCTCCTGGAGAAAGCAAATAATGTGGGTTTAGAACTCTTTCAATTTTTAAACTAAGTTGTCCTCTTGTATTGACATAGCTAAAAGTTTCCTTAAAAATTTCTTCTATCTCATTAATACGCGGATAATCTTTTGATTTTCGTATAGATTCAATGAACAGTTGGACCTCCTTTAAACGATTTGTCAAATAGCTGCAAAGGAGTAAATAAGAATTATCGTTGTAGGTTTTTAATAACACCATCATTCGAAATATTCAATTCTAACATTTCTATGAGTAAGGATTAAAGTAACATGCTCAACATTGTCTAAAAAATCGAATGTTATCACAAATTTATAATCAGGATCAGAACCAATATATGTATAGCGATTATTTTCAGTGGTTTTTAAATAAGCCTTCTTTTCAGATAAAGTAGGAGATATGCTTAATAAACACTCCTTTTTATCTTCAGAAAATATTATTTTTATTATCCGCTCAACAGCACTTTCAGATGTGAAAGCATTGTTTTCATATCTTTTATGAAATGAAGAGTTGTATGTTTCAGATATTACGTCAACGTTATCAATCGATTGTCCTAGTTTATTCTGAAAATACTCTCTTAAAAAATCCCATAAACCATCCCAGGCAAGTGTTGCCTGAAATCCAGGCCAAGTTGCAGTTAAATTACTCATATCAGGAAATATTTCTTCTGCCGCATCTGCATACTCTTTTAAGATATTAAAATCGTTAACTAAAATTCCTTTTTTTCGCTGATTCAGGACTTCTAGATAGGCTAAGTTTAGAACTAAAGGAGCAATTTCTTCCTCAGTCATACCATTTTTACCTGACCTTGAAATGTATGTCTGATAATTTTCAATTATTTCATTTTCTCTACTCATTTTGTTTAAATTTTCTTATAGATTGAAAAAATAAAGATAAAATTTAAAATATTCATTACCTGAGCTTTTTTATTTATAGTGCACATCTACTGCATGGTTTGGTTTTAATCTTGTACAAGAAATATAAATAACTCATAAAGTTTAATTCACTATGTCTAATAACCTTGCTCACAACAAAAAAGAAAATGAAATCGGATTAACCTTAATAGGAGATGTTTTTAAGGCCGAAAATGGTTTTAATTATGCTTCTGGTTTTAGAAATTTTGGGAATCTAAAAATAGTAGAAGATATAGCTGCCGGAACCGCCGTTGCATATTTAAGTGGAATTAAAGTTTTTGATGAAAAAGGAACATTAATTATTGATTGTAAAATGGCAAAGGGATTTCATTTTGAAAGAGAAGCCGTTAGGAAGGTTGTATTGAATGAGCTACTGAAAATGCTTTTAGAAGTTCACAGAGATGATAAAAATTTCAATAAAGAAGCAGCTAGGGTAAAAATTGATCATCATTTAAAACAGGCCTATTACGAATCCTCCTATATGGCTATTTCTAGTTGGGCAAAAGACTTAGGAATTTTTAATAACTAATTATGGATAAAACAATTATTGCACTAACACCCAGAGTTTATTCGGGTATTGATATCCAATTAACCATCATTCAGCGAGGTGAAAAAAGCTATATCAACTCCGTAAATATCATTTATAAAGAAAAGATTATCAATAAAATTAAACTGAATGGTGTTCTAAAAGAAAACACTCCTGAAAACGTTGATTCAATTACTTCTTCATATTTCAACAAAGTATTAGAGATCTCGAGAGTATCTATAAAGGAAGTTAATAAAGAAGCAAAGAAAAGAGTAGCATCAGATCTTATGAATAAATTTAAATTATAAAACTAATAATTATGAACAAACCAAAGGTGATTTTTGAAAATTCTGAGCTTATAAATGCAAATGTTTCTTATTCAGAAGTGGCGAATGCATTTTTAACAAGTGGCTATACTTCAGCAGCAGGTAATACTTATTTCAACTCCTTTCGTATGGCAGCAGGGATTCTTATTAAAGAAGATATTGGAGAGGGTTATGCACGTACTTTTTTAAACGGAATAAAAATATATTCTATAAAGGATAAAACCTTAATTGCTGATATAACTTTTCATTCCGTTTTTTATAGTAAATTTAAAGTGAAGAGCGAGGCTAAAAAAATGCTGATGAAGTTTCTTGAAGACGCTGCAATTCACGAAAATACTTTTTTTGACCGGTTCTCTGCAGATAGAATAATTGAAAAAGTTATCAATGAGGCAATGAATAATAATCAGCAGTCTATGGTTGTCGAACAGATGGGGAAATATTTGTCCCCATGATATTAGTCATGCTATACATAAGGGTTATAACATAAATTTGTGTCTTAATTAGTTACTTATGAAAACAAAGAGGAATAGAACATTTCATTAATCTCAAAAAGCATTTTATGGATTTTAATTTTTACACACAACAGGGGCATAAACTACTCGAAAAAAAAGATGCTTCGTCTATTAAAAAAGCACTTGAATATTTTAAAAAGGCCAATCAAATTACTGAAAGTAAAGATTTGTATAAACCAAGAGCACTTTACAATTTAGCACTTGGAAATTATCTTGCAGGAAACACAGTAATGGCATATAAATTGGCAAGCAGAGCAAGTCGAAGTCTAGAGCCTGCTATTAGAAATTCTACCATTCGAATGGATAATATGAGCAAAATGCTTGGTGAGGATGATATAAACTATCTTATAAATTATATTGAAACTAATTTTTCGGAACTCATATTATTCACCGATGCAAACGATGATAATTTTGATGAAAATGAACTTGATTTATCAAATGTGAATTCCATTTATCCAACTTCTGTCAAAAGTAATGATTACTCACCAAAATTTACTCTTGAAAAAATAACAGATGAAATGCTATATGCAACATTCGCAGGTTTATCTAGAAATTCCGATGAAATGGTCTATTTTGACAGAGTAAAAGGAGATGTAGTAACATATGTTCAAGGCTATTTTTCCTCTTTGCTTGGAGATCAGACAATCTCAAATAAAAAACTTGCTTCAAGAATATCAAACAGCGATCCAACTGATTTTGTTGACGAGGATCGTTATTTGCTTATTGATCAACTTTTTTTGAAAGATTTCTTGGTTGAATATAAAGAACAGACTGAAGACGAAGAACCGTTTTTGTCATTCCCAGTTCTATACAGTGAAGAGATTTTGAAAGAGTTCAGTTACAACGAGGATATTACTATTCATGACCTCTATTTTAATAATCATATGCAGCAGAAATTTCACGAAATATTTAGTAAACATTACGCTTCAAGAGCAAATGAATTAAAGGAAACCTATTCGATACTGTTTGAAAATACCTGTAATGAGATTGCTCTGCAATGGATACAGAAAAATGTGTTTTGATATTTATTAAACTCAATATCGCAAAAATTCATGTCCTTAAAAAGGAAATATATCATTACGAAAACACTAATTAAAACTTATAAAATTAAAACCGATAACTATGAATAATTTCGAGAATAATTATTTGTTAGGAGTGAAATCGTATCGAGAAGGCAATTATGAAAATGCCATTTATTATTTTGAAAAAGCGATGTCCGTTTTAAAATCTGCAGGTCTGCCTAAAGAGTTTGAAAGAGACTCAATGGAAACGGGTTATTGTAATCTTGGAAATGCTAAAAAAGAAGTTTCTGATTTTGGTGGAGCAATAGAGTGTTATAAAATAGTTTTAAACAGTAATCCCGGAAGAGCTGAATATGAAAGATTATATTTAAATCTAGCAGAATGTTGTTTTGAGATTGATAGTCCGGCATCTATGGAAACAGCAATAAAATATTTAAATATTTGTACAAGTTATTATCCAAATAATGTAGCTGCTTTTATGAATAAAGGGATAGCATATATCAAATTAAATGATCTTTATAATGGGAGAAAAGCACTCGAATCTGCAAAGGCACTTGGAAATAAAGATGCTGAACGTTTTATTAATGATTTCTGTTAAAAAACTACTTTAGCAATAGTAATTTATTCAATTACGCATATACACTGCATAGCTAGTACCAATCTTTGTCTAAAGACTAATATTGATGAGCATATTTGATTACTTTAATAATCTAGAACTCACCAACGATCAACATAAAGCGTTGGAAAAGCTGTATGCTTTCATACAGAGCGATGAACGGGTATTTATACTTCAAGGCTATGCAGGGAGTGGTAAAACCACTCTATTGAAAGGTGTAGTTAACTATCTCGAGAATATTGAAAAGAAATATCAGCTTATGGCTCCTACAGGAAGAGCAGCTAAAGTCATTAATCAAAAAACAGGATTTGAATCAACAACCATTCATAAGGGAATATATAGTTTTGATGAGTTACAAGAAATAGAACGAGGAAATGAAGAAAACGATGTTTCATTTTTATATCAGTATAAGTTAAGAAATAATACTGACATCTATGACTCTGTGTTAATTGTTGATGAAGCATCTATGGTCTCAGATACATTGAGTCAGGGAGAATTTTTTCGTTTTGGAAGTGGTTATCTTTTAAGTGATTTGATTGCTTTTTCTCGAGTTCAGGATTCAAGTACAAAAAGTAAAATAATCTTCATTGGTGATCCAGCACAGCTACCACCTATCGGCATGAACTTTTCACCAGCACTTGACTCACAATATCTTCAGGAAACATTTCAATTAATGACTTCAACGGCAGAAATGAAAGAAGTAAAGCGTCAAGATGAAAATAATGGCATTTTATTATCTGCAACCAAATTGAGACAATGCCTTACCTCTGGATACTTCAATGATTTTAATTTAAGTGAAAATCAAAAGGATATATTTAATCCACTTTATGAAAATTATCTAGAAATATACAAGGGACAATTCAAGAGTAAAATTATTATTTGTTATAAAAATAAAACCGCACTTGATTTAAACAGAGCGATTCGACAAGATAAATTTGGAGATGATTTACCAATTCAACAATCAGATACCATAATTATTGGTGTTAATAATTATAGATTAGGAATTATGAACGGCGAGTTTGCTGTGGTCTCTGAAGCAAGCTCTTCAGTTGAGAGTCGAGAAATTAGATTTAAAGTAAAAGATGGTGAAACAGAAACCGTTAGATTAACCTGGAGAAAAGTAGTTCTAGTATTACCAGATGAAAATAGTAAGCCTAAAAATGTTTCCGGTTTTATTTTAGAGAATTACTTGTATGGTGATAACTATTTAAAACCTGAAGAGCAAAGAGCATTATATGTTGATTTCAAAACCAGATATCCTAAACTTAAAAAGGGAACCGAAGAGTTTAAGGAGGCCATTTCTAATGACCCATATTTCAATTGTATTCAATTAAAATATGGTTATGCTGTTACATGTCATAAAGCTCAGGGAGGCGAATGGGATAATGCTTTTGTGTTTTGGGATAGGGGAGTTAGTTCTAACTTTAATTTTTTTGAATCAGAACATGATAGATCTGGTAAGACAAATTCAGATTTTTATCGCTGGGCATATACGGCGATAACTAGAGCGTCAAAAAAGTTATTTTGTATCAATCCTCCTTATTTCTCATCCTTTACAAATATGTCCTTTATTGATATAAATGTCCAAGCAGCATTTAACAAATTATTAGGTCAAGATTTTGAAACCGTGGAGGTTGACTTAAATGAAGAAGTGTTAAAAAAAATTGAAAACTTTGGTTTGTTGGAAGCGCCATTACAAATCCAAGACCATTTTATTGCTCGTTGGTATTTACTGAAAAAGAAAAACATCAAAATTGTTGAATGGGAAAAAGTTGGATATGAAATCCGGTATGTTTTCAAGAAAGAAAGCGAGATGGCCGCTTTTAAATATTGGGTTAACGGAAAAAATGTGTTTAATTCAAATTTTCAAAAATTACCCGCTAAGACAAATTCAGATGAGCTTTTTGATTCTATTTCTAACATCTTAGAGGACTCGGAAAGTATTACAATAAACAGAAATACTGCCGAAGGAATTTTAACTAAAGTTGCATTTGATGTTGAATTAGAGGAAAGCAAGCCGTTTTTGAAAAAAATATTTGATAGCGTTGAAAGTGAACTTCAAGCAAACGAAGTTATTTCTGGAATTTCACATTTACCATATAGAGAACGATATGCATTTGAAAGTGGTAGTGATAAATGTGTGATTGATTTTGAATACAATAAAGAAGGTTTTTTCGGTAGAGTACTTCCTATTGAAAGTAAATGCAACAGTAAGCCGCTATTAGAAAGAATTAAAGAAATCATTGGCAAACTAAAAGAAGCTAATTATGCCAGCTAAAGAAATTAAAGAACTAAGACAGTCTGGACGATTAGAAGAAGCTCTAGAGATGGCTCAAAATGAGTTGAATAAACATCCAGATAATATTTGGGGAAAGCGAAATATTAGTTGGGTCTACTATGAGTATATAAAAAAGTATGCCCATGAATTTGACTATGACGGTTTCTTAGAAAATCTAACAAAGTTAAAAGAACTTGATCTTCCTGAAAATGAGGTGATGGTTTTTGATACTGCAGCGTGGCAAATAGCGAGTGTAGTTTTTACATTACAAAAATCAGAGCCAATTGATTATTCTAAAATTAATCAAGTATTCGATTTAATTAAAGAGTTTCATTATACAAAACCATCAGAAAGCTATAGTTTATTATACAAAGCATTTCACAAAGGCTATCAAAATTGGTCCCGTTACCTAGAATTCGCCGATTGGTGGAATTTTGAAAACTTTAGACCTGAAGATTACCAGAAAGAAGAATATAATGGTAGGCTGATAATGGCCTTAGTAGAACAAGCCTATATCGCATATTCTAAAATATTAATGGAGGGAGAGGCTTTAGATGCCTTTGGTTCACAAAGAAGAATCAATAGGTTTAAAATCGAAGAGTTTTTGCCCAAATTAGATGTTATTATAGAAGCTCATCCAGATTACCAATACCCACCTTACTTTAAAGCGAAACTTTTGCTTACTAAAGGAGACGACAGTGATGTGCTTCAAGCCTTTTTACCATTTGCCATAAAGAAAAGAAATGATTTCTGGGTATGGGAATTAATGTCAGATGTCTTTCCAGTTGATGATGAGAGAAAAATAGCCTGTTTATGTAAAGCACTTTCATTAAATTCTCAGGAAGATTTTTTGATCAATACACGACAGAAATTAGCAGAAATATTAATAACAAAGGGGCTTTTTGATGAAGCAAAAACGGAGATTAATAAAATTATAAATACAAGAGAAGGTAATAGCTGGAGAGTTCCTTCAAACATTATACAATGGACAGATCAACCTTGGTATGATACTGCAAATATTAAATCAACGAACTTTGAATATTATAATCGTTTTATCTCAAAAGCTGAAGAACTATTGTATCAAGATGTTGATGAAGATGAAGTCGTTGTTGAGTTTGTTAATAAAGATAAAAAGATTTTAAATTTTATTCAGGATAAAAACTTTTATGGTTTTTTTGGTTATAAAACATTAAAGATAAAACCAAAGATTGGAGATGTATTAAAAATAAGATTTCAAAATAAAGTGAATAGGGGAATGTGTAAGGTGTATTCAGCGAAAGAATTGAATATAGGTGATCAAAGTGAAAGTCTAGTATTAAAAACAGTTTCTGGCAAAATTAATATACCAGAGGGAAAAACTTTCGGCTTTTTGGAAAATGTATTTATAGCTCCAGATTTTATTAAAAACCAAAACATTTCCGATGGAGAAGATATTACTTGTAAAGCTATTTTGTCATTTAACAAAAGGAAAAATGAGTGGGGTTGGAGAGGTTATGAAATTATATAATAAATATTAGAATAACTTTTAAACACAATAAGTGCTAATTATAGCTATCTAGGTTTCTGTAAATTTCCTGTCCAAAAGCTCTTGATTTTTAGGGTAATAAAGCAAGACTAAGATATTCTAATTTATAGCTAAGCCTAACCATTTCTTTTTCACATATGGTTATCCGTAAAGCTTTCTATTTATAGTTTTGTATATTAATAACTTTAATATAACAGGACATTTGTCTTAAATCACTTTCAATAATTAATAATATGAAAAAATTATCAATAATACTTTTAACGTTTTTGATCGTCGCTTGTTCATCTGATAATAATGAAACAGTGTCTATTGTGGGTATTTGGAAACCAATTGCAGAAGTTCAGGTATGTTCAACTGGAAGCAGAGAAACATATCCATATGATGCTTGTGAACAAAAGTCTCGAGTTACATTCGCTTCAAACGGGATGTTAAATATTACAGATTTTGACGACTATACCGGAGATTGTTTAGAGGATTATAATGAAAATGGAACTTGGACTTTAAATGGAGGTGATTTATCTGTAAATATAGATGGGGAAACACTTAACCCTACCTTTTTTGAATTATCAGATAATACTTTACGAATTGGATATTATGATAACGATGAAAACGACCCTTGCGACGGAGGAAAATTACCCTCACATTGTTATACGGAATATACAAGAGTAGATTAATTAATTGGCTAAAATTGTAAAGAACCTGTCATCAAAAATAATGCATAAAACTTTCTATTTTACAAAAAAATAAAAGCGGAAATTAATTTTTTTATTGAAGACCTACTCAAATAATAGGGCTTATACGATAAAAGAAAAACAATATTATTTTCCCCCACGCCCTCTGAAAATTCAAAATTCCAAAAATATATTTTGACTTTTTGTGTTTAAATACTGGGTGTTTAAAGGCTTTTTGAGATGTCTTCATAGATTTGCTTAGTGGAATCCAGAACTAAGGATTTAAAAAACAATTATAATTTATTCAGCACCCGAATAAGTTAATTACTTATATGAAACTGATTAGTCTATTTATTTTGGTCTCTTTTAAGTTTTAATTAAAGACCTAATTCTGGGTGTATTTAATGTATTTATTTGATATGCTAAAGAGGGAATTAATCTTAAACCACTTACAACTGGAATAGGTTGAACGGTTAGTTCTAGTATAATTAATAATAAATTAGCCACCAAATCTGGCACTTATATAAAACAAAAAACCCGTAAAACCTTTGTTGTTAGGAATTTACGGGATTTTTTTGTGGTACCTCCAGGAATCGAACCAGGGACACAAGGATTTTCAGTCCTTTGCTCTACCAACTGAGCTAAGGTACCTCGCTAAAGCGGTTGCAAATATATGTCCCTTTTTGTTATTCACCAAAAGAAATTCAAAAAAAATGACTCAAATTTTATCTTTTTTATCCTAGAAAAACATATCTCTTTTTAAATCAATATAATAAGTTAAAAGTAAAAATTAATAAAATGACATTTTGTAATTTTATCTCTTTTTAGGCCCATGAATTTAATAATCGATGTTGGTAATTCTTTAGTTAAGTTAGCTGTTTTTAATGGTAACTTGCTTGTTGAAACCCAAACTACAGACATAAATAGCATTTTAGATAAGATAAGTAATCTTAAACTTAAATACGACCGGTTAAAGGACGGTATTATTTCCTCAGTCGCTAATATTTCAAAATCAGACTTAAAAGCTATCCATGAAATTATTCATGTATTGGTTTTAAATAATACGCTGCGTTTACCGTTTAATAATTTATATGCGACCCCACAAACCTTAGGTGTTGATCGCTTGGCTTTAGTAGGTGCTGCTGTTAATAGATTCCCGAATACTAACTGTTTAGTAATTGATGCAGGAACTTGTATTACCTACGATTTTATAACTTCGAAAGCCAATTATCTGGGCGGAGCTATTTCTCCAGGAATACGTATGCGTTATAAGGCTTTGAATACTTTTACAGCTAAATTACCGTTGTTAACAACAGAAAGTCCTAATAATATTATTGGAGATTCTACAAATCAATCCATACATTCCGGAGTCGTATTTGGTGTTATAAAAGAAATAGAAGGGGTTATTGGTGAATATCAAAAAAAATATCCCGATTTAACAGTTATTTTAACAGGTGGTGATGGTAATTTCTTGTCTAAACAATTAAAAAGTAGCATATTTGCGAACTCCAATTTCCTTTTAGAGGGGTTGAACTTAATTTTACAACTTAATTCGAACGAATGATTAAAAAACTTGTATTAGTTTTTATTGCAGTATTTGCAATTAGTGTATATGGACAAGAAGGAACAGCATCTCCTTATTCTTTTTACGGTATTGGAAGCCTAAAGTTTAAAGGAACTGTTGAAAACCGAAGCATGGGAGGATTAAGTATTTATATGGATAGTGTGCATGTAAACTTAAGAAATCCTGCGTCTTATGCAGGGAAGAACCTTGAACTTTTAAATGGAGAAAGCAGACCTGTTAAATTTACAGTAGGTGGAGGACATTCCAATATAGGCTTGAAAAGTGAAACTAGTAAGGACCGCGCGTCTTCAACTACTTTCGATTATTTGGCAATGTCGGTACCTATGGGGAAATTTGGATTAGGTTTTGGATTGTTACCATTTACCTCAGTAGGGTATAAATTAGAATCTTTAGACTCTGAAGGCGATTTATCTAACCGTTTTCGAGGTGAGGGAGGTTTAAATAAAGCTTTTTTAGGATTGGGTTACCAAATTGTTGAAGGCTTAACCATTGGTGTTGATGCTCATTATAATTTTGGAAATATTAAAAACAGCACCGTTGCATTTGTTTACGATAATGATGGTAATTTGGCTCAGTACCAATCCAGAGAAAATAACCGTTCAGATTTAAGCGGTTTAAACTTTAACTTAGGACTGTCTTATAAAACCATGATAAGTAAATCTTTAGAATTGGTTGCTAGTGGAACCTATACACCTGAAAGTAAGCTCGCATCTCAAAATGTGCGCTCGTATTCAACCATTACATTTAATAGTAGTACAGGTCAAGAGTTTGTGGTCGATACGATTGATGAAGATTTAGATGTTATAGGTTTAAGAGAGACAGATTTAACATTACCTTCAAAATATACAGCAGGATTAGGATTTGGTAAGCCTAGAAGCTGGTTTGTTGGCGCTGAATATGAAGCACAGCAAACAAGTCAGTTTTCAAATGATTTGTATTCTAGTGTTTCTACCCAATACGAAGATTCTGAAACCTATCGCTTAGGAGGATTTTATATTCCTGATTACAATGCGTTTAGAGGGTATTACAAACGTGTGGTATACCGAGCAGGTATGCATTACGAAAAAACAGGTTTAGTTTTAAATAATGAGTCTATAAATGAGTTTGGCATGTCTTTTGGTGTAGGATTACCAGTGGGTTCCTTTTTCTCTAATGCCAATATAGGTTTAGAATTTGGAAAACGTGGAACGACCAACAGCAATTTAGTAGAAGAGAATTTTATTAATTTTCAATTAAGTTTATCTTTGAACGATAGATGGTTCCAAAAAAGAAAATACGATTAAAGCTATAAATTAAAAAACAGAAAATGAAGACGAAGATTACTTTATTATTAGCAGTACTATTTGTAGGGCTTAATGTTAGTTTTGCACAGCAAGATCAAGAGTGCTTAACAAAACTCTCAATATTTCACGAATATGTGAAATCTAAAAATTTTGAAGCAGCCTACGAACCATGGATGCTTGTAAGAAATAAATGTCCTAAATTCCATAGTGCCATATATGTAGATGGAGAAAAGATTTTAGAATCTAAAATCGATAAAGTTTCTGGTGAGGAGCAGGTTGCTGTAATTAACGACTTATTGTTGTTATGGGAGCAAAGAGCAGAGAATTTTCCTAATAAAACAGCAAAAGGAGAATTTTTAGCAAAGGCTTGTCAGTTAAAGTACGATTTTAGAGATGCTTTAAATTTGTCTAAGGAAGAATTGTATGCTTGTTTCGATGAGGCTTATAATACAGATAAGAAAACGTTCTCAAACCCAAAAAGTTTATATACATATTTTTCGTTAATGGTAGATCTTTATGATGCGGGTAAAAAACCAGCAGAAGATTTGTTTAATAAATATGACGATGTTGTTGAAAAAGTTGAAAGTGAGATTGAGAACTATTCTTTGGAATTAAATGATCTTGTAGTTAAGGAAGATGCTGGAGGTACTTTAACTAAGAAAGAAGCGTCATACAAACGTTCTTACGAGAGTTATTTAAGAGCTTACGATCAAATTGCGAGCAGTATCGATTCTAAATTAGGTGATCGTGCTAATTGCGAGAATTTAGTCCCTTTATACAAAAGAGGATTTGAAGAGAATAAAACCAATGCGGTTTGGTTAAAACGAGCGGCAGCTAAAATGGCACAAAAGGAATGTACAGACGATCCTATGTTCTTCGATTTAGTAAATGCATTTCATGAGTTAGATCCATCGGCTGATTCGGCATATTACTTAGGTATCTTAAAAGATAAAGAAGGGAAATCTAATGATGCTATTTCTTTTTACGAGCAGGCCCTTAGTTTAGAGTCTGATGGGTTTAAAAAAGCAAAACTTTACAAGAAAATCGGATTAAAACTGAAGTCTAAAGGAAGCTATGTAAAAGCTAGAAATTATTTCAGACAAGCTTTAAGCTTAAATCCTTCAGATGGAAGTCCTCACTTATACATTGCAGCCATGTATGCGGCAAGTGCTAACGATTGTGGAGATACAGCCTTTAATAAAAGAGCAGTATACTGGTTGGCAGCTGATGAAGCTGCTAAGGCAGGCCGTGTAGATCCAACACAAAAGAAACATGCTGCGCAATCTATAGCTAGTTATAAAGCTAAAGCGCCTTCGAAGTCAGATGTATTTAGTTCAGGTACTTCTGGACAACAAATTAAAATTGGATGTTGGATTAATGCTGTGATTACTGTTCCAAGTATCTAAATGAAAGTAAAATTTAATAATCATATTTTTAACATAGTCATCGTAATTACGATGACTATGTTTTTTTCATGTAACGACAGTTATAATGAAGTTCAGAAAATTGGTGTTTCAGAAAATGAACCAGTAGGAGAAGCTTACGATATTAATTTAAAATACACCGTAGAAGGACGGGTAACCGCCAATCTATTAAGTCCGAAAATGATAGACTATACGAATCGAGATTTTCCATATAACGAATTTCCGGAGGGTATTACCCTTTATCTTTACGACGATAAAGATGAAAAAAGTACGGTGGTTTCAGATTATGCCATTATTTATAACGACACCAATTTAATTGATTTACAAGGCAACGTTGTAATTACAACGGCCGACAATAGTGTTTTAAAAACACAGCAACTGTATTACGACCAAAAGAAAGAATGGTTGTTTACTAATAAGTCAGTAACATTTACTACCGGACAGGATGTTATTAATGGTAATGGTTTCGATTCGAATTCAAAATTCACGAATGCCGAGGTATTAGAGGTGACAGGATTTATTACCGTTGAAGATTAATTTTACCTATCTTTACATTATCAAAATCTACAAAATTTATTCAAGTGAAATATTCTAAGATTTTTCAATATGCGTATTTAGTTTTTGCTGCGTTATTTCTTTACGATGGCATTTCAAAGCTAAGTGATGGGACACATGGTGCTTATGTGTCTTTTGGTTTAGCGGCATTAGCGGTGTTTATGTATTTCTTCAGAAGGAAATTTAGAAAAAAATACGACAATAAGGATAATTCATAGTACATGAGCATTTATGTCCTTATCATAATTGTATCCTTAATACTATCGGCTTTTTTTTCAGGAATGGAGATTGCTTATGTGTCTTCAAACAAAATACATATTGAAATTGAAAAAAAGCAAGATGGCCTACTTTCAAAAGTACTAACCAAGTTAACGGCAAAACCTTCAAAATTTATCGCAACCATGCTTATTGGTAATAATATAGCATTGGTGATTTATGGGTTTTTTATGGGTGACTTATTGGTTGAATGGTTTCAAAGTTTAATGCCAACTTCATACGGGTTTATAAATTTGATGCTCACCGATTTTAGCTTAATAAGTCAAACCATTATTTCAACGTTACTCATTTTAATTACAGCAGAGTTTTTACCAAAAGTTTTTTTTCAAATTTATGCCAATTCTCTGCTTAAAATATTAGCAGTTCCGGCCTATGTGTTTTATGCTTTGTTTTCATTGGTGTCCGATTTTGTCATCTGGATTTCCGATTTTGTTTTAAAACACCTATTTAAAACTGAAGGCGACCAAATTCAACTGGCTTTTACCAAGGTTGAATTGGGACATTACATAAGCGAACAGATGGAGTCGGTTGAAGAACATGATCAGATAGATTCTGAGATTCAGATTTTTCAAAATGCTTTAGAGTTTTCAGAGGTGAAAGCTCGTGAAGTTATGGTGCCTCGAACCGAAATTACGGCTGTAGAAATTAACGATTCTGTAAAATCCTTAAGTGCTTTATTTACCGAAACAGGCCATACTAAAATATTGGTTTATAAAGAATCTATTGATGATATTTTAGGTTATGTACATTCGTTCGAATTATTTAAAAAACCAAA
The DNA here is from genome assembly GCF_000425645.1 of Gaetbulibacter saemankumensis DSM 17032. Taxonomy (GTDB): domain Bacteria; phylum Bacteroidota; class Bacteroidia; order Flavobacteriales; family Flavobacteriaceae; genus Gaetbulibacter; species Gaetbulibacter saemankumensis. The sequence continues at coordinate 448,374 of NZ_AUDV01000006.1, read as the reverse complement.
GAGCATAAAAGCGATGTTGCTTCCGGTAGAATATGTTCCCGAAACCGTTTTAATTAAAGATGTGCTAAACGTTTTAATTAAAAAACGTAAAAGTATTGCGGTGGTTTTAGATGAGTACGGCGGGACATCAGGTATAATGACCGTAGAAGATATTGTAGAGGAATTGTTTGGTGAAATAGAGGATGAGCACGATACCGTAGACCTTATTGAAGAAAAATTAGATGAAGACACTTATAAGTTTTCAGCACGCTTGGAAGTTGATTATATTAATGAAACCTTTAAATTAAACCTACCGGAAAGTGAGAATTACGAAACCTTGGGAGGTTTGATTGTTAACCATACCGAAGAGATTCCTGCCCAGAATGAAGTCGTTAAAATGGATAACTTCCAGTTCACTATTTTAGAAGTTTCCAACACCAAAATAGACTTGGTTGAACTGCTAATTTTAGGAGAAGATTAAGGCTTAATAATAAAACAACTAACTACTTTTATTATTAAGTATAAAATAGTATTTTCGCACGCATCATTTAGCCAAAATGTCGTTGGCTAGTAACTTAACAAGTAAAACCAATTAAAGGTTATAAAAAAAAATAATTAACAAATGGCAGTATTAAATAAGATTAGACAGCGTTCCCTATTTTTAATTATAGTGATAGCGTTGGCGTTATTTTCTTTTGTTTTAGCAGATTTATTTACGAAAGGAAATGCCTTTTCACAACAATCACAAAACATTGTAGGTACCATTAATGGTAAGGATATTAACAGAGAGGAGTTTTTGCAAAAAGTGGAGGAAGCCCAACGTAATGCTGGTGCCAGTGCAACTAATACGCAAATTATAAATCGTGTTTGGGAACAAGAAGTAAGACAAGCAGTATTGGAATCTCAATTCGAAAAGTTAGGTATTACTATCGAGAAAGATCAAATGCGCGATTTATTAAAAACAGCTTTAGCATCAAGTCCTGAATTTTTAAATGAAGCAGGCTTATTCGATGAAGCTAAATTGAATGAATATATTGCAAATCTAAAAGAAACATCTCCTATTGGTTTTCAAAGCTGGGTTAATTACGAGAAGTCTTTAGCGACAAATGGTTTACAACAAAACTATTATAATATGGTTAAAGCTGGTTTAACAGGGACTTTAGCCGAAGGAAAAGTTGAATATAATTTAGAAGGAGATAAGGTAGACCTTAAATATGTTCAGGTTGCCTACAGCTCTATTGCTGATAGTTTGGTTGAAGTAAGTAAATCGGATATATCAAGTTATATTAGCAACAATAAAAAACAATATGAAGTTGAAGCTTCAAGAGACATACGTTATGTAAAGTTCAATGAAGTAGCTTCTGTTGAGGATGAGGATGCTATTAAAGAAGAACTAGTAGGATTGTTAAATGACAGAGAAGAGTATAATAATTTAACAAAAGAGAGTGAAACTGTAAAAGGTTTTTTAAGCACTACTGAAGATGCTGAATTTGTTAACTCGCATTCTGATATTAAATTTGATGAGCGTTTTGTATTTAAATCCAGTTTATCATCAACATTTGCTGATAGCATTTTTAAATTAAATAAAGGAGAAACTTACGGGCCATATAAAGACAATGGATATTACAAAATATCTAAAGTTGTGGCAGTAAAACAAATTCCGGATTCTGCTAAGGTTAGACACATTTTAATTCCATTCTTAGGTTCAAGAAGTGCAGCTCAAGATGTAACGCAAACTGAAGATGAAGCTAAAGCAACTGCAGACAGTTTATTAGCTGTTATTAAAAATGATCGTTCAAAATTCCCAGAATTAGTAAAGGAGTTTTCTTCAGATCAAGGAAGTGTTGAAAAAGAAGGGCGTTACGATTGGCACCCTTACAACACGATGGTACCTGAGTTCAACGATTTCGAATTCGAAGGTAACGTTGGAGATTTGGGTGTAGTAAAAACTGTTTTTGGTTTTCATATTATTGAAATTGAAGGGCAAAAAGAAAAGAGTAAAGCTATTCAGGTAGCTACATTAGCAAGAAAAATTGAGCCATCTGAGGCGACTATTGATAAAGTGTTTAGAGATGCTTCTAGTTTTGAAATTGCTGTAGCTGATGGAGATTTTGAAGAAGTAGCTAAGGAGAGTAGTTTAACCGTGCGTCCAGTTAACGGCGTGAAAGTGTTAGATGAAAACATTCCAGGTGTTGGTAATCAAAGAAACATTGTGCGTTGGGCATTTAATGAGGAAACTAAAGTAGGTGCAGTAAAACGTTTTAATGTTTCAAATGGTTATGTGGTTGCTCAATTAGTTGAAAAACACAAGGAAGGATTAATGTCTGTAGAAGATGCTTCTGCCAGTGTGTTACCAATCATTAGAAAGGAAAAGAAAGCAGAAATGATTAAGGACAGAATATCTGTTAGTACTTTAGAAGATCTCGCTGCAGCCGAAAATACAAGTGTTAGAACTGCAGCAGCAGTTAACATGAAAAACCCAACCTTATCAGGAGCTGGAAGAGAACCAATAGTTGTTGGTGCGGCATTTGGATTAAACGAAGGAGAAACTTCCGATTTAATTGTAGGAGAAAAGGGAATTTACATGATTCAAGTAACTAAAATTACTCCGGCAGTAGAGTTAGATAATTATCAAGCAGCGGCTAATAGAGTGGAGCAACAAAAAATGAGTGTTGTAACGTCTAAATTGTATAATGCATTAAAAGAAGCAGCTGAGATAGAAGATAACAGAGTAGAAACTCAAATTCAGTAATTATAAATTACTGAATACATATAAAGAAAGGGGCAAGTTTACTTGCCCCTTTTTTATTTATATATTTTAATAGTGAAGTGCCTTTTAAAGTGTCATCTGGCTGTATTGAAGTACTGTATGATAGCCTTTATTCTTAAAATACGGGGTAGGATTATTTTCTGAAGTCACTAGAACAAAATCACCTCCCCAGGCTCCAAGGCTTTTAATGCTTCCTTGAAAATCTGAAAACAAACGTTTTTTAACAGGTGTTTGTTTTATTATATTCGAAATAATAGCCTCATGTCGCTCTATTAAATCTTGAAATTCACTGAAAGAATTGCAAGCTATCATGGCTTTAGTAATCGCATTGACTTCATCTATTTCATTGTCGATAGTGTTTTTATTCGATTTATAGGTTGCTATGCCTTCCCGACTATTTTGTTTTTTATTTAGGTAAACAAAATATAAATGGTCTTTAAAGTCAGGATTAAATGCAACCTTATCAATATAATTTGTATTCGATTTTATTTGGTAAGTGATTGGTCCATTGGTTTGGGCACAGGCGATATCGTAACCACTCCCACCAAAGGTTAATTTTAGTAAGTCGTAAGGGTTAACATGGGCCCATTGGGCTAGATTGTTAATTAAAGTTGAAGAAGTACCTAATCCCCAATCTTTTGGAAAGCTTAATTCCGTTATTATTTTAAATCCCTGATTAGTATTTAAAAAATTCGGATTTAAAGTTTTAATGGCATTAATTATTTGGATAATTCGTTTCGAAGTGTCATCTGTATTGCTAGTTGTAATAATACCGTTATTTAGAATATTAAAAACACCTTTATACCAGATACTGCGGTCACTATTCAAACTTTGCCAAATAAGTTGCCTCTCAGTAATAGGAGTGACGTTTAAAGATTGTCCATATTTAGTTGGTATAGCTAAAGACATGGCACCATCTAGAACGAGATACTCTCCAGTTAGTAAAAGCTTTCCGTTTGAATAAAATCGCATAAGATTATTGTCTTAAATTTTCAATGGCTTTAACTACGGCACTATGTGAAATGGTATGGTTTGCGAAATGTTTTACCAGAACTTCTTTTTCTTCTAGAGTCGCTTCAAACTGATTTAAAATGTTCATTAAATGCATTTTCATATGTCCTTGCTGAATACCAGTTGTAGTGAGCGATCTTAAAGCAGCAAAATTTTGGGCTAAGCCAGCCACAGCAACAATTTCCATGAGTTCCTTAGCTGAAGGATGATGTAATAATTCTAACGATAGTTTTACTAGAGGATGAAGTCCAGTAAGTCCTCCAACAGTTCCTAAAGCTAATGGCATTTCAATCCAAAATGTGAATTGGCCGTTTTCAATTTTAGCATGACTTAAACTTCCGTAAGATCCATTTCTTGAAGCGTAGGCATGTGCACAGGCTTCAATAGCTCTAAAGTCATTTCCAGTGGCTAAAACAACGGCATCAATACCATTCATAATACCTTTATTATGAGTCACGGCACGATATGGTTCAACTTCAGCAATCTTTACAGCCTGAACAAATTTTTCTGCAAATTCTTCAGGATCTATAGCGTCAGAATCACTTAAATCTTCAACCTTACAGCTAACTTCGGCGCGTACCAAACATTCAGGCACATAATTAGAAAGAATACTCATGGTAACTTGAATCATTTTTTCTTCCGTAGTAAAGGCATCAAAATTTAAAGCCTCACTTTTAAAAGTTTTAGCAAATTGCTCCAGACAAGAATTTATAAAATTAGCTCCCATGGCGTCAAGCGTTTCAAAAGAAGCATGTAATTGAAAGTAACCTGGGATTTCTGACGTTTTATCGCGTAGCTCTATATTTAATATACCTCCGCCGCGCTTTTCCATGTTTTTGGTAATGGGCTGGGCATCTTCAATTAGTTTAGGTTTTACATGGTTAAAGTAGGCTTTTAAGCTTTCAACATTGCCATGATACATAAAATGCACCTGACCAATTTTAGTGGTCGAAATAACTTGAGTTTTAAATCCACCACGATCCATCCAGAATTTAGCTGCTTTACTGGCAGCTGCAACTACTGAACTTTCTTCGATAGCCATGGGAATGGTATACAGCTTATTATTGATTAAAAAGTTCGGAGCGACTCCCAGAGGTAGGTAGTAGTTCGTTATGGTGTTTTCAATAAATTCGTCGTGCAGTTGTTGTAGTTTTTCGTTGGTATTCCAATATTGTTTTATAATTTTTTGTGCGTTTTCAGCATTTAAAAAATAGGTATCTACTATCCAATCAATTTTTTTAGATTTAGATAGTTTCGAAAAACCAGCAATAGATTTACTCATAAAATTTTAATTAACAAGGCAAAGATACTACAGTTAACAGGAATAATTAAAGTGTAATTTATTTAATAGACGTTATATAAGTGTTAATGTGAATGGTTTATTGCGTAATTTTTAGTAAACTTGGCGACCTTTTAAGAAATAAATATTTTTTTTAATGAAATACCTAAAATTATCCTTACAAGTCTGTCTGTTATTTACCAGTGTTTTGTTCGCACAAACAAAAAACATCAGCCTTGAAGAGATATGGGATGGGAGCTTTAGCGCTGAGCATATGGATGTTTTGCACTCTATGGCTAACGGTAAGCAATACTCCGTTTTTAATTTCGATAGAAACACCTATGCAACAACAATCGATATTTACAACTACGAAACTTTAGAGAAGGTAAAAACTTTGGTCGATTCCAGAAGCATTCCTGACCTTAGGTACTTTTCAGATTATAAGTTTAGTGAAGATGAAACTAAAGTGCTTTTGGCAACCAATGAAGAGTCGGTTTACAGGCGTTCGGTGTTAGGACATTATTTCGTTTATACTATTAGTGATGGTTCGTTGATTAAAGTTTCCGAAGAGAAAATTCAAGAGCCTACTTTTTCACCCGATGGTACTAAAATAGCATACGGCTATGAAAACAACTTATTTGTAAAAGATTTAGTTTCTGGTGAGACCCAACAAATAACTTTTGATGGTGAAAAGAATAAAATAATTAACGGTATTACCGATTGGGTTTATGAAGAAGAATTTGCATTTGTACGGGCCTTCGATTGGAATGCTGATAGTGATAAAATAGCCTATATAAAGTTTGATGAAACTGATGTGCCTGAATTTTCAATGGATATTTACGGGAAAGCACTGTATCAAACGCAACAGGTTTTTAAATATCCAAAACCAGGAGAAGCTAATTCGAAAGTATCGTTACATATTTATGATTTTACCGCCGATAAAACGTTAGAAGTTAATTTAGATAAAAACTATGAAGATTTCTATATCCCATGTATAAAATGGACCAACGACTCCGATATTTTAAGTGCTCAATATTTAAATCGCGGTCAGAATAATCTGGATTTGTGGATGATTCATACAGACGATAATACGTCTCATATAGTGTTAGAAGAAAGAGATAACGCCTATGTTGCTATCTCAGACGATTTAACGTTTTTAGAAGACAATAGTTTTATTTGGACCAGTGAGCAGGACGGTTATAATCACATTTACCATTACACAGAGTCTGGTAAATTAATAAATCAAGTAACTACAGGGAGTTGGGAGGTCACTAATTATTATGGTTATGATAAAAAAACGAACAGAATTTTTTATCAATCGGTAGAAAATGGTTCTATTAACCGTGATGTGTATTCGGTTAAATTAAATGGTCGAGGTAAAACCCGATTAACAAAAACAGAAGGGACTAATGACGCAGCCTTTAGTGCAGATTTTTCTTTTTTCATTAATACGTTTTCAAGTGCTACAACACCACCTCGGTACACTTTAAATAATGCCAAGTCTGGAGATGTCATAAAGAATATTGTAATTAATGAGGAATTGGAGGCCAAACTTTCAAATTACATTATTTCTACAAAGGAATTTTCTACGATTCAGATAAATGGTAACAATCTTAATATGTGGATGATTAAACCTGCAGATTTTGATGAAAATAAGGCGTATCCGCTATTTATGTATCAGTATTCAGGTCCTGGTTCTCAAGAAGTAGTGAATAAATGGCATAGTGCAAATGATTATTGGTTTGAATATCTAGCACAGAAAGGGTATATCGTAGCCTGTGTTGATGGACGCGGTACAGGTTTTAAAGGCTCTGAATTTAAAAAAATCACCCAGAATGAATTAGGTAAGTATGAAGTTGAAGATCAAATTGGCGCGGCTAAGTTATTAGGTGATTTGCCCTATGTTGATGCTTCCAGAATTGGAATATTCGGTTGGAGTTTTGGTGGCTTTATGAGTAGTAACTGTCTATTTAAAGGTAACGATATTTTTAAAATGGCTATTGCAGTAGCCCCGGTTACCAGCTGGCGATTTTACGATTCTGTTTATACCGAGCGTTATATGGGAGTGCCACAAACCAATGCAAGTGGTTACGATAATAATTCGCCCTTAAATCATGTGGAAAAATTAAAAGGTGACTTTTTACTTATTCATGGTTCTGGAGATGACAATGTGCACGTGCAAAACACCATGCGTTTAGTTGAAGCTTTAGTTCAGGCCGATAAGCAATTTGATTGGGCTATATATCCCGATAAAGATCATGGCATTTATGGTGGTAATACCAGATTACACCTTTATAAAAAAATGACTAACTTCATCGACGCTAAATTGGGAGATAAGATTGAGACTGCCAATAAATAATAACTTAAACAATCTAAAATTAAAAAATAACCAATATAAAATTTATGACAAATTTAGTAAAACAACCACATCAAAAAGAACTTTTCGGACACCCAGTAGGTTTATACGTTTTATTCTTTACGGAAATGTGGGAGCGTTTTTCTTATTACGGAATGCGTGCAATTCTCGTTTTATATTTAGTGCAAGCTACTAGTGATGCCAATGCTGGTTTAGGTTGGTCTAATGGTGAAGCTTTAGCGCTTTACGGTTGGTATACGATGTTAGTGTACGTGGCATCTATTCCGGGAGGCTGGTTAGCCGATAAATTTTTTGGTCAGAAAAGATCTGTGCTTTATGGAGGGATCTTATTAGTGGCAGGGCATAGTGTTTTGGCTATTGAGCAGATGTGGGCTTTCTATTCTGGTTTAGGCTTAATCATATTAGGAGTAGGTTTATTAAAACCGAATATTTCAACTATGGTTGGTGGATTATATAAGCAAGGTGATATAAGAAGAGATAAAGGATTTACCATTTTTTATATTGGTATAAATGTAGGAGCATTTTTATCAAGTTTAATTGTTGGTTACGTAGGAGAAGTTCATGGCTGGCATTACGGTTTCGGATTAGCGGGTATTGGAATGGGATTAGGTTTGTTGCAATATGTTCTGGGACAAAAGTATTTAAAACAAGTTGGAAACTTTTTAGGAACCTCGGAAAATGAAACAGATAAAGAAGCGATGAATAAACCTTTAACTCCTATTGAAAGAGATCGTGTAATTGTATTATTTGTTTCTTTCTTATTGGTAATTGTTTTTTGGGGTGCATTTGAGCAGGCTGGAGGATTAATGAATATTTACGCCAAAGAAAATACCAACAGAATGCTAATGGGGTGGGAAGTACCAGCATCATGGTTCCAGTCGTTAAATGCCATGTTCATTATTTTTCTAGGAACCTCTGTAGCGGCATTTTGGGCTAAAAGGAAGTTGAAAGGCTTATTGTCAACATCTTTATTTAAGATGATACTCGGACTTATTATAATGGGAACAGGATTCTTTTTCATGTCGGCGGCGGCCGTGGAATATAATAATACGGGAGCATCTGCCATGTATTGGTTAGTATTAGCTTATTTATTTCACACGATTGGAGAACTTTGTATATCGCCAGTAGCTTTATCTTATATTACAAAATTAGCGCCAGTAAAATACGCCTCTCTAATGATGGGCGTTTATTTTGCAATGACCGGGTTTGGAAATAAACTTGCTGGACTGTTAGGAGAATCCGCTGAAGGCGTTGGTGAATTAACCATTTTTACTGGTATTGCTATATTTAGTGTGCTTTTTGGTTTAGGAGTGATGATATTCCGTAAGAAACTGGAGAAATTAACGCATGGCGTTGAAGATAACGAGCGTGAAATAATGGATGCCGAAGAACTGGAACTAGCAAAAAATTAAAATAAATGCCCTCTCATTAAGAGGGTTTTCTTAATTATAACTATTAAATATTTTTTATGACAACAGACGTTGATAATCTTTTTAAGGATAAGGTGTTAGGCCACCCGGCAGGATTGTTTGTATTATTTTTTACTGAAATGTGGGAACGTTTTTCGTTTTATGGAATGCGTGTGCTTTTAGTAAATTTTTTAACTTATGCGGTAGTAGGAGCTAATCCAGGGTGGGGTTGGTCCGCTGAAAATGCAGGAGCCTTGTTTGGTACCTATGCCATGTTACTTTATATTACACCTATATTGGGTGGGATAATTGCCGATAAATTAACCGGATACCGTTGGGCTGTTATTATTGGTTCTATTATCATGGCTTTAGGACATGCTAGTATGGCCATCGAAACTGAATTTTTTCTTTACTTAGGATTAGGTTTGTTAGTTGTGGGTACTGGATTTTTTAAACCTAATATTACTTCGATAATTTCGGAAATGTATAAAACCCATCCAGAGAAAAAGGATGGTGCCTATACTATTTTCTATATGGGAGTAAACGCTGGAGCATTTTTCGGAATGATGCTATGTGGTTATTTAGCTGAGAAAATTGGCTGGTCATATGGTTTTGGTTTGGCTGGAATTTTTATGTTATTAGGAACATTACAGTTTTCGTTTTCAGGTAATTTGTTTGGAAAAATTGGTAAAAAACCAACAAAGGAATATGAGGTTGAAGATGTAATGGATGCCGATGATCATATTGCAGAGCTTAACGAAGAAGCTGAAACTAAAAAGGAAAACCCTTTTACATTATTAGATAAAATATTAATTGTTGTTTGTGCTGTTATTGGTTTGGGCTATGCTATTAATGATCCAATGTCTAAAATTGCTAATTTAGATATGTTTTCTGCCTTTAAAATGGGCGATGTAGAAGGACAATATGTGGCGGTGTTAATAGGTCTGGTCTTATTCTTGTTTTTAGTAATAGGGCGTATTTTAAGATATACGGCAGTGGTACGTGATCGTATGTTGGCCTTTATCATATTCGCATTCTTTACGGTGTTCTTCTGGATGTCTTTTGAGCAAGGGGCTTCGTCATTAGTTCTATTTGCCCGAGATAATGTTGATCGCGTATTAGAAGGTAATTCTGCTTTAACATTTAATGTGATTAATGGGTTGTTAACTGTAATTCCATTATTGATTATTACTTACGTTTTATACGATTTATGGAAGAAGACTTTTAAGAAGATACCTTACTCTAATATTGTATTGGTCGTTTGTTTCTTAGCTATGTGGAGTATCGTAATTTGGATGCTAGTAAGAGAGTTTACGGCCGATGTAAGTGAAATTACCGTATCGTGGTTTAGTATTTTGAATTCCTTCTTTATTATAGTATTTGCTTCTTTGTTCTCTAAATGGTTCGAAAGTAAATATAATCCTTCGGCAGCTGGAAAATATGCCTTAGGATTAATCATCATGGGTGGTGGATTTGGCTTATTAGCATTTGGATCTTACGGTGTGGCTGAAGGAGTTAAAGTGAGTATGATTTGGTTAATATTAGCATATTTATTACATACGTTAGGTGAATTATGTTTGTCACCAGTTGGACTGTCGTACGTGAGTAAATTGGTGCCAGGACGTATGATAGCCCTAATGTTTGGTATGTGGTATTTGGCGATTGCTATTGGAAATAAATTAGCCGCTGTGTTTGGTGGTCAGATTGAGAAAATTACTCAGGAGTATAGTTTATCTACCTTTTTCCTGATTTTTACTATTGTACCTATAGTGTCTGGTCTGTTAATTTTTGGATTAAATCCCGTGTTAAAAAAACTTATGCATGGTGTTCGTTAATCGAAAAAAACATGAAATTATATTTAAAATGCTCCAATTATGGAGCATTTTTTGTAAGTTCGGTATAGGTTTTGCAACTTAGTTTATTATGAAAAAGATAGTTTTCTTATTATTTATTATAGTTTTTACCCACTTAGGTAGTTTTGGGCAGGAAATTAATTGGGTGTCTTTTGAAGAGGCTATAGAGCTTCAAAAGAAAACACCAAAAAAAATTATGATGGACATGTATACCAATTGGTGTGGTCCTTGTAAAATGTTAGATAAGAACACATTTCATAATGAAGATGTTGTCGATTATGTAAATCAAAACTACTATGCCGTAAAGTTTAATGCAGAAGGTGATGGGGAAATAAACTATAAGGGGAAGATCTTTTCAAATCCTTCCTATAAACCCGAATTAGCCAATCGTAGAAATTCTTTACATGAGCTGGCAAGGTATTTTCAGATTCAGGCCTATCCAACCATTGTTTTTTTAGATGAAAAAGGTGAAATGTTGGCACCAATTAAAGGGTATCAAAAACCACAACAATTAGAGTTGTATTTAAAAATGTTTAAGGAAGACGACCATAAATCTATTAAGACACAGGAGGAGTTTAATTCCTATTATTTGGCATTCAAACCGGAATTTCAATAATTTACTTTTAATAGTTTATTATAAAAGCTCCTTTTTCATAAGTGCTATGAAAAGGGAGTTTTTTATTTTTACAAACTATTTTCCATTGCTCTACATACGATTTGTAATTACTTCCATCAGCAATGATGTATTTCGGTTGTATAGAGTCAATTAAACGTTTCAAATTTATTTTGGGTGATTGTCTTAATAAGATGTAATCAGGTTTGAAGGATTTAATATTGTAAGCTCCTAAACTATCAATTACTAAAAGCTTCTTATTGTTTAATAAATAAAAGTCCTTTAAAGAGTTCTTGATGGTGTTATTAATATAGTTGCCAACTTGATAATTTTTAACGGTTTGCGTCATGGTATTTGTAATACAGTCCATTTCAGATGATATGGCGGTTAAATTGTTATTGGTGTTACCTATTAAGCTATGTTTGTTGCTATGAAAAATTACCAATTGATGTTTAGGCTTAATCGCTTGAGTGTAAAGTATCGTAATCTGACAAACAATGATTGATATCAAAAAAGTCTTTAGTCTGGAGTTGTTGTATTTCGTAATTAGTCTGAAGCTAGCTATAATCAAATAGTAGCTCATAATAAGATAATATATATTAAAAGAAATATGCTTGAAAATAAAATGCTCATGTTCGGCGACCCAAGTAATAAATAGGTTCATTCTGTTAATAACGAAACTATAGGTCTCTCCTATAAATGGGGGAAGTAAGTTTAGAATGGTAAGTAAAATGACTAGAATACCAAATCCTAGAATAATACCTAATAATGGTATTATAATGAGGTTTGAAATAAAAAATAAACTTGGAAATTGGTGAAAATAATAAAGGCTTAAAGGAAGGATGCCAAGTTGAGCAGACATGGTAACTGTTAGAGTGTGCCATAACTTTTTAGTGATTAAGTGTTTTGGTGACCAGATTTTATTTAAATGTGGGTCGATAGCGACTATAGCATATACAGCTGCATAACTAAGTTGAAAGCCTACATCAAATAGAAACATAGGCTTAAACAATAAAATTACAAATATACTAATGGCTAAGGTATTGTAAATATTAGTAGGTCGTTTTAGGTTTAAAGCTATGGTTACAATACTGAACATGGTTACGGCTCGTGTAACAGATGCAGATAAACCTGCAACAATAGCAAATAGCCATAGAGTAATAATTAAGAGAATAGTTTTCAATTGTCTACCATATTTAAACCGTTCTATGGGCTGTAATATGAAATTGAGAATGATTAAAATAATTCCAACATGAAGGCCAGAGACTGCTAGTATGTGAATCGCTCCGGCATTTTTGTAATTTTCATATAGCGATTCACTTATGTCAGTCCGTTCACCAAGAAATAGTGCTTTGATTACACCGAGTTCATCATTTGAAAAATTCTGTTTACTAAGCTTGGAACTTATGTGATTTCTAATAGAATTAGCAAATCCTAAAATGGATGAAGAAGAATGCTCTATTTTATATAATTCCTTTCTTTCTAAAATTAATTGATGATAAATATATCGTTTCTTTAAATAGGATTTATAATCAAACTGGTTAGGGTTTAAAGGAGTTTGTATTGGTTTAATTGGTGTTTTGCTAAAAAGGATGTCGTCTACCTGAAGTAACGGTTTTAGACTATCTATTTTAATATGAAGTAAAAGTTTTCCCGATACTGGCTGGCCTTTTAGTTCAAGCAGGTCTACAACATATTTCTGATAGTATTTGTTTGGCTTAAGTGCTTCACGGATTTTAAAAGAGATGGGATAGAGAGAATCAGGTTCTACTATAGGTATGACTGTTGTATAATGATTTTTAAAATTTTTCTGATTGTGTAAATTACTGGTCAGAATTCCAATAGAAATCATAGTAGTGAGGCTTAGAATTCCAAACCATATGCTTTTAGTAAATTTCTTTTTTGCCAGAAAGTATGAAATAGTAAGTTTAATAATCAAGAACAGTGTGCCAATAATACTATAGGTGTAATCAATTGGAATAAAAAAAGCAATGATAATTCCAATAATGAAGCAAAAGCACAATTTAATTATTGCAAAATTGAGTAATTTCATATACCCAATAAATATACAAAACTATAATATTCTTCTTACCTCTATGTATGCTTTTTCCCAGTAATTTTCTGAAAGCTTAGAAATAATTACACCGCTGCTTGATGTAGCATGTATAAATTTTATATCGCTATTAGTATCTATAACTAATCCAACATGGTTAATGGTATTACGCCGATTTCTGGTTTTAAAGAATAATAAATCGCCTTCCTGAACCTTTTTTAAGGTAATTTTTTCACCAATTTTAGCCATATCCCGGGATATGCGAGGTAAAATGATATCATGGGCTTTAAAAGATTCAAAAACTAATCCTGAACAATCCATTCCTGATTTCGTGGTGCCGCCCCATTTGTATTTTACCCCTTCAAATTGTAAAGCATAGTCTGCAATACTTCTGGCTTTGGACTCAGAAATGGGTTCGGTTTTTATGGCCTCATTAGAAACAAAGGAATTGACTGTTGAATCTATCTTCGACATGTCTTTTTGCAAAGATTCGCTTTCAGTAACTTCCTTAGAATTAGAAGCTTTTTCAATATGTTGTTTCGAAGATTTACAGGCTGTAAAACTAAAAAGTAGAACAATAAATATACCTATAAACTTCATTTTTATGAATCCTGTAATGCGTTAAATATTAGTTTAGCAGCTTTCTCACTGGCTCCTTTACCTCCAAGTTTCTTTTCTAATTCGTTATAATTTAAGAAAATCTTTTTTCGCTCTTCTTCATTGAGAATAAGGTCCAGTTCTTCTTTAAGGCGTTTTTTGTTAAAATCGTTTTGGATAAGTTCGGTGACGACCTCTTTATCCATAATTAAATTTACCAAAGAAATAAATCTTAAAGTAATAATACGCTTAGCAATATGGTAGGAAATAGCACTTCCTTTATAACAAACAACCTGAGGTACTTTAAAGAGAGCTGTTTCTAAAGTGGCTGTGCCTGAAGTTACCAGGGCGGCAGTCGAGATGCTTAGTAAATCATATGTTTTGTTTTCTATAAAGGTTACGTTCTCAGATTTTATAAAGGATGCATAAAAATTATAATCTTGACTCGGGGCACCTGCAATTACGAATTGATAGTCGGGATAATCTTCTACTAAACTTAACATTACCGAGAGCATGTTTTTTATTTCCTGTTTGCGACTTCCGGGTAGTAATGCAATAATTGGTTTATCGTTTAAAAGGTGTTTTTTTCTAAACTCAAATTCATCTAATAAAGGTCGGTCGGAAATGGCATCTATAAGTGGATGTCCGACAAAGTTAACCTTATAGTCGTATTTTTTGTAGAAATCTTCAACAAAAGGAAGGATAACATACATGGCATCGATATCGCGTTTAATAGCTTTTACACGACTGGCACGAGAAGCCCAAACTTGAGGGGAAATATAATAATTGGTTCTAAAGCCTTCTTGTTTGGCCCATTTCGCTATGCGTAAATTGAAACCCGAATTATCAATAAAAATAATAACATCTGGTTGAAATTGGGCAATGTCTTGTTTGCAAAATGCAATGTCTTTATAAATGGCTTTAATATTCATGAGTACTTCTATAAAGCCCATGAAAGCTCGCTCTTTATAGTGTTTTACTAAGGTGCCACCAACGGCGACCATGAGGTCGCCTCCCCAAAATCTAAATTCGGCATTGACATCTTCCTTTTGCAAAGCTTTCATGAGGTTGGAACCGTGTAAATCACCCGAAGCTTCACCCGAAATTATATAATATCTCATTTAAAAGAGTTTAAAAACGAAAGTAAATACAGCAATAAAAACTGTAATTAATAATACCCCTCTAGCGCGATAATCTTGTCGCTTTTTTATAAATACAAAAAATGCTCCTAGATTTAAAATAGCGCCAAGGCTAATTAGTTTGCCTAAAAAGCCTTCTTTTGAAGCTGCCATAATTACAGTGGTGAAATCGTCGCCCCGCCCCAATAAAGTTGCCGCAAAATACAGTCCGATACAGTTTGCAATCAGACCAACCAAAACGCCAATTAAAATGTCTTTTTTCATTAATGATTTATTTCTTACTTATTTTAAATTCCAGGTGTTTAAATTTTGTATAAAATGATGTGCTGTCAGGTCGAATTGTACAGGAACTACCGAAACATATCCATTTTCTAAAGCCCATTCATCGGTATCTTCACCTCCATCTAAATTAACAAATTTACCAGTTAGCCAGTAATATTCTCTGCCTTGTGGACTTTTACGTTTATCAAATTCTTCAACCCAATTCGCCTTGGCTTGACGGCAAATTTTTATTCCTTTAATTTTATTTTTATCAAGATCTGGTATGTTCACGTTTAACACTACTCCATTGGGTAATCCATGTTTTAAAACATTTTCTGTAATGGTTTTAACAAACGATTTTGTAGCTTCAAAATTGGCACTCCACTTGTAATTTAATAAGGAAAAACCAATGGCGGGGATACCTTCAATTCCGGCTTCGATTGCCGCGCTCATGGTTCCGGAATAAATAACATTTATAGATGAATTTGAGCCATGATTAATTCCTGAAACACACAAGTCGGGTTTGCGTTTTAATTTTTCTCGAATAGCAAGCTTAACACAATCCGCAGGTGTACCCGAACAACTGTATTCTTCTTGTAAACTGCCGTTTGCAGAAACCTGCTCAACATATAAGGTAGAGTCGAGAGTGATTGCATGTCCCATAGCACTTTGAGGACTATCGGGAGCCACCACCACCACATCACCAAGGGTCTTCATGATATCTATAAGTGTTCGAATTCCTGGTGCATTAATGCCATCGTCATTGGTAACTAAAATAAGTGGTTTCTCTTTCATTTAATTTCTTGAAATTCTCTCGCTAAAATACATAATTTCATTAGGAAATATGGTAATTCTTCAGTTTAACAAAAAATTAGTAGCGAATGTTAATTGTTGGCATGGATTTTTCTTTATTTTAGTAGATTCATGATGAGCTTTTAAGAGCTGTGGATCTAAAATGATGAAAAAAATGATGAAAAAGAATTATAAGTTTTTACTACTTACCATATTATTGGCATTTGCTTCATGTAGTTTTACTACAAAAAAATTCAGTAATCCAGACAAGGATAAGCTATTAATACAGGTGGTGACTTTTGTGTTAGAACAAGGGCATTATGACCCCGTTAATTTTGATAACGAGTTTTCCGAAGCATTTTTTAATAATTATATCGAAATTATCGATCCGGTAAAGCGATACTTTTATCAATCAGATTTAAAAGAATTTGAAAAGTTTAAGTTTAGTTTGGATGAACAAATAAAAACTTCAGATATTACATTTTTTAATCTGGTTCATGAACGTATTTTAAAGCGCATAGCAGAAGGTAAGGCGATTTATAAAGAAATTTTATCGAAACCTTTCGATTATTCTAGGGAAGAATCTTTCGACACAGACTATGATAAGATTGATTATGTGTCTAGCAAGTCTGAAATGAAGGAGCGTTGGAGACAACAATTAAAGTTTTCTACACTTACAAATTATGATGATCTTTTTGAGCAAGAAAAAAACGCTAAGGAAAAAGATGCGTCTTATGTAATGAAAACGGAAGCTGAGATTGAAAAAGAAGCACGTGAGTCTACCATGAAATCATTAGATATTTATTTTAACGATAATATTGATGACCTACGCCGTGAAGATTGGTTTGCTATTTATGTGAACACGATGGTTGAAGAATTCGATCCGCATACCTATTATCTGGCTCCTAAAAATAAAGAGGATTTCGATGAGCGTATGTCTGGTAAATTAGAAGGTATTGGAGCTCGTCTTCAGAAACGTATGGACTACATAAAGGTTATTGAATTAATCTCTGGTGGTCCGGCCTGGAGGGGTAACGAGCTGGAAGTGGAAGATTTGATTCTTAAAGTAAAGCAAGAGGATGAGGATTACCCGGTTAATATTGTAGGTATGCGTATTAATGATGCTATAAAATATATAAAAGGTCCAAAGGGAAGTAAGGTAACCTTAACGGTTAAAAAAGTAGATGGAACTATTAAAGATATTACTATTGTTCGTGATGTAATAGAAATTTCTGAAACTTATGCTAAGTCATCGCTTATAAAAAAGGATGGCAGAACGTTCGGGGTAATTAACTTGCCATCATTTTATGTCGATTTTCAAGATTATAAGAACATAAATGCAGCAAAGGATGTAAAAGCAGAAATTGAACATCTTAAAGCCGATGGTATGAAAGGTCTTATTTTAGATTTACGTAATAATGGAGGAGGATCCTTGCCAACGGTTGTTGAAATGGCAGGACTTTTTATAAAGGACGGCCCTGTAGTTCAAGTGCGTTCCACAGGTAAAACAAAAGAAGTTTTAAGAGATCGAAACGCTTCCATTTCATGGGATGGCCCTTTGGTTGTGTTAGTTAACGAAATATCGGCATCGGCATCGGAAATTATGGCCGCTGCTATGCAAGATTATAAACGTGCCATTATAATTGGAGGAAAGCAGACTTATGGTAAAGGAACCGTGCAAAATGTGATTAATCTAAATAATATGCTTCGTAACAATACAACGGGCGATTTAGGTGCTTTAGCCTTAACAACACAGAAGTATTACCGAATTAATGGAGGTTCTGTTCAGTTGGAAGGTGTAAAAAGTGATATTATGTTACCGGGTCGCTTTAGTTTTATTGATGTTGGTGAGAAAGATAAACCCAATCCATTGCCTTATGATGAAATAGATCCTGCTGATTACACGCCTTGGGATGGGTACTTCGATTATGATAAAATTGTAAAGAAAAGTGAAGATCGCATAAGTAATAATGAACAGATTAAGCTTATGGAAGATAATGGGAAATGGTTAAAGCAACAGATAGATAATACGGCTGTGCCATTAGGGTATCAAGATTATAAATCTTTTTTAGAGTTGAATGATATGGAGGCGAAACAATTTGAGGTGCTTTCAAATTATAAAAACGACTTAACCTTCGATTCTACACAATATGAAAAATCGCTATTCGAACAGGATACAACCGATTTAAAAGAAAAACGTGTTCGTTGGCATGAAAACTTGGCTAAAGATGTTTATGTGGAAGAAGCTGTAAATGTATTAGAAGATATTCAAATGGCTTATCCTATTAAAAAGGTGGCTGCCTCTGTGAAAAACTAAATATATTTATGAGTCGAAAATTAAACTCATTAAAACAATTGGCGCTCCAAAAGTTTAAAAAGAACTTTTGGGGCGTTTTTAGTTTCTGGTTTATTATTTTAATAGGGTTGGTGTCTGTGTTTGCCTATGTTTTTGCTCCGGATAATTCTCAATATGCAAATCAAATGCATTTGGCTATACATTCTAAGAAGCCAGGTTTTACTGTTACTATGCTTACTGTGCCTTCTGAGAAATTAGTAGAACAAGGGGCTTTTAGTAAAATGTTTTTTGGTGATAAAAATACTTTCTCTGAAATTGCTATTTCGAATTATTCTGTCGAAAATGGTGAGTTAAAATATCAGGAGTATGCTTCAGATGGTTTAGAAGGTGTTCAGAAAACAATAAGTTTAGATGCTTTTCCAAATGGAAAGGTTGAAACGTATATTTCAGTAAGAACTTTTTATTTTGGAACTGATAAATACGGTAGAGACTTACTAAGTCGTGTTTTAGTGGGAGCTAGGATTTCGTTTTTTATTGGCTTCATTGCTGTGTTTATATCCTTAGTTATAGGAGTTTTTATGGGAAGTGTAGCCGGTTATTTTGGAGGTAAGGTTGATGCTATTATCATGTGGGTAATTAATGTGACTTGGTCTATACCAACTTTATTGTTAGTAATTGCTATTACGTTGGCTTTAGGAAAGGGATTTTGGCAAGTGTTTATAGCTGTTGGATTAACTATGTGGGTTGAGGTAGCCAGAGTAGTAAGAGGGCAGATAATTAGTGCTAAAGAAATGCAGTATGTTACTGCTGCCCGGGCATTAGGTTTTTCGGACTTTAGGATTGTTACTAAGCATATTTTACCCAATATTATGGCACCAGTTATTGTAATATCAGCAGCGAATTTTGCGGCGGCTATTTTAATTGAAAGCGGACTTAGTTTTTTGGGTATTGGAGCGCAACCTCCAATGGCTAGTTGGGGTGCCATGATAAAAGATCATTATAATTATATTATTCTCGGGAAACCTTATTTAGCGGTTATCCCTGGACTTTGTATAATGAGTTTGGTAATGGCTTTTATGCTAATCGGCAACGCACTTCGCGATGCTTTAGACGTAAAAGGGGAGTAGCTTTTAAGGGGTGTATTGTTATTAAAAAGTCTCTTGTTGCATATTGTCATTTAGCTGCTCGATATAGTCTAATACGTCATCTTTACCAATGTCTTTTGAAGATGAGGTGACAAAATAATTTGGCATGGCTTCCCAGAATTCTAAAAGTACTGCTTCGTATTCTGCAATATGTCTTTCGATGGCCTTCGGTTTTAGTTTGTCGGCTTTTGTAAATATAATAGAAAAAGGAATGTCATGTTCTCCTAGCCACTGCATGAATTCTAAATCAATAGGTTGTGGTTTATGGCGAATATCTACAAGTACAAATGCGGTTACTAATTGTTCTCGTAGGCTAAAATATTGTGTAATAAATTTTTGGAAAGTTTTTTTGGCACTTTTCGAAACACGGGCGTAACCATATCCAGGCAAATCAACTAAATGCCAGTTTTTGTTAATTAAAAAGTGATTGATAAGTTGTGTTTTCCCGGGGCGTCCTGAAGTTTTAGCTAAGCTTTTTCTACTTGTTAGCATATTAATTAACGACGATTTTCCGACATTACTTCTGCCAATAAATGCATATTCGGGTAGCATGCTTTTCGGACATTTTGCTACGTCGGAATTACTCATTACGAATTCAGCAGATTTAATTTTCATAGGTCATTAACCTCAGGAGTTGGAGGTGTGTTAATTTAATTTTTTGAATGTTTATGTTTCGTCGTTGAGCTTTTTTATAACTCACGTTTTGTTAGCCAATCTGCTAATATTTTGTTGAATAGTTCAGGGTGTTCCATCATGGCAGCGTGTCCACATTTATCAATCCAAAATAATTCTGAATCGGGTAGGAGTGCATTAAATTCTTCGGCTACTTCTGGAGGTGTTACTGTGTCGTTTTTTCCCCAGATGATGCAAGTGGGTGTTTCCATTTTTGGTAAATCTTTAGACATGTTATGCCTAATGGCACTTTTTGCAATGGCTAAGGTCTTAATTAGTTTATTGCGATCGTTCACGGTTTCGTAAACTTCGTCAACGATTTCCTTTGTTGCTACCGCAGGATCGTAAAATACATCTTCCGCTTTTTTCTTGATAACATTGTAATCGCTACGTTTGGTGTAGCCGCTTCCCATGGCGCTTTCGTAAAGCCCTGAACTTCCTGTTATTACGAGTGCTTTAATTTTTTCAGGATAGTGCTTGGTGTGATATAAACCAATATGACCACCTAAAGAATTGCCTAATAAAATCGCTTCTTCATATCCTTTAAATTCTATAAATTCATGCAAATATTTAGCGAAGCTTTTTACATTGGTTTTAAGTAAAGACATGTCGTAAATTGGTAGTTCTGGTATGACTACCTTATATCCATTTTGGCTAAAGTGTTTTGTTACAGAATCAAAATTGCTTAATCCACCCATTAAGCCATGTAGAACAATAATTGGGGTGCCTTCTCCAGCTTCAATGTAGCTGTAATCCTTCTCTTTTTTTAAACGATGCGTCATTAATCAAATAAGTCGTTACTAAAAAACAAATATAGTTATTTCGTGCATATTATAACTATTTTAATTAATTCACAAGCATAAAACTTGTAATTATAGATGTTAATAATTTTGGTGTTGTTAAATAGTTGTCTGTAATGTGTTGATACTAAGCAGAGCGCGTGTTTTGGTGATTTAAAGTATTGAACTTTTGTTGTTTTATCGAAAATTTATCAACAAAGTGGTATAAAGTGGTAAAATGTGGTAAAATTTTCAATATATTTGAAAAACAAACAATTAACCACTAAAAATCTGCATTGGACTTATTAACAGGTACATATGATTGTAAAGTTGATGCTAAAGGTCGGCTAATGATGCCTGCTATGCTGAAAAAACAGCTTTCTCCAGTCCTGCAGGACGGGTTTGTGTTGCGTCGTTCGGTTTTTCAAAAGTGTTTAGAATTGTATCCTATGGCTGAGTGGCAAGTGCTTATGGGAAAAATGAATAAACTAAATCGATTTAAGAAAAAGAACAACGATTTTATCCGTCGGTTTACAGCAGGAGTGAAGCTTGTGGAGGTTGATGCGAATGGCAGATTGCTAATTCCAAAAGATTTAACGGTGTTTGCTAATATATCCAAAGATATTGTGGTGGCTTCGGCTATTAATATCATTGAGATTTGGGATAAAGATTTGTATGAAAAGGCTATTGATGATGCAGCCGATGATTTTGCTGAATTAGCTGAAGAAGTAATGGGACAAGACGACGAAGAGTATGGAATATCATAATCCGGTATTATTAAAAGAAACAGTTGATGGATTAAATATTAATCCTGATGGTGTTTATGTGGATGTCACTTTTGGCGGAGGTGGACATAGTCGTGAGATTTTAAGTCGTTTAAATGAGAAAGGTAAATTGTATTCATTCGATCAAGATCAGGATGCTTTAAAAAATGCTATAGATGATGAGCGTTTTACTTTGATTCATGAGAATTTTAGATATATAAAGCGATTTTTAAGATTTCATGGCGTAAAAGTGGTTGATGGTATTCTTGGTGATTTTGGTGTGTCGTCACATCAGTTCGATGTGGCCGAGCGTGGATTTTCAACCCGTTTTGAAGCTGATTTAGATATGCGAATGAATCAACAAAATCAATTATCGGCTTACCATGTGGTTAATGAATATGATGAAGAGCAGTTGCGGCAAGTGTTTGCGCAGTATGGAGAATTACGTGCGGCTCCAGCAATGGCTAGGCTCATTATTGAGAGTCGTGAAGATAAACCAATTGTGACTAGCGAGGAACTAAAAACAGTGTTAAAAAAGTTCTTGTCGCCAAGACATGAAAATAAAATACTAGCACAAATTTATCAGGCCATTCGAATAGAGGTTAATCAGGAGATAGAAGTGTTAAAGGAGTTTTTAATGCAGACGCCTGAGTTGTTGAGTAAAGGGGGGCGATTAAGTTTGATTTCTTATCATTCTCTCGAAGATCGTTTAGTGAAGCGTTTTATTAGAAATGGTTTATTTGAAGGGGAACCGGAGCGCGATATGTATGGAAATTTTGAAGTGCCATTTAAAAAGGTAAACGGATTAATTGTGCCAACAAAAGAAGAAATAAAAATTAATAGCCGGGCGCGTAGTGCTAAATTAAGAGTGGCGGAAAAATTATAAATGAAAACAAAAATTTATAAAATATTAAAAGGTACTTTTTTAGTAAGTGATGACTCCTTTAAAAACTGGAGATTTATCATTTATGTTTCTTTGCTGGCTGTAGTGATGATTGCGAGTTCTCATAGTGCAGATAAAAAGGTATACGAGATTGCGCGTTTGAAAAATGAAGTAAGTGAAATGCGATCTGCTTTTATAGATGGTCGATCCAAGCTCATGAAAATGAAAATGGAATCGGTAATCGTTAATAATATGAAGGAAAAAGGAATTGCACCTTCCGTAATTCCTCCAAAAAAAATAAAAATTAAATCCCAAAACTAGTTTCTGAACTTTGGCAGTTAAAGAGAAAGACATATTAAACCGATTGTATTTTATAGCAGGATGTATGTTCGTCTTCGGGATGGCTGTGTTGTTTAAGCTGTTTAGTATTCAGTTCTTACAAGGAGATAAATACCGTGCCTTGGCTAACGAGCGCGTAATTAAAGATGTGGTAATTCCGGCTAATAGAGGTAATGTGTATTCAGTAAACGGAAATTTGCTGGCAACTTCTGTTCCTAAATACGATATTCGTTTTGATGCCATCACACCAACGTCGGCGCGGTTCGAGAAATATTTAATTCCGTTAAGTGATTCTTTAGCAAGTTATACAGGAAAGTCTTCAAAATATTATCAAAAAGAATTACGTCGGGCGCGAGCTAATAAAAACCGATATTACCTGTTGGCTCGTAATATTGGTTATTCTGGGTATATGCGATTAAGGAATTTTCCTTTGTTAAATCTAGGGGCTTTTAAAGGCGGTTTAATTGTAGAGCAAAAAACAAAGCGCGAACATCCAATGGGAGGTATCGCGCAACGTTCTATTGGATATGAACGTTTTGATGAAGATGGTAATGTAACACGAGCGGGTATCGACGGAGCCTTTGGTGTTAAATATTTACGTGGTTCGGATGGGCATCGTAGAAAGCAAAAAATAGGAAAAGGTCAATGGAAACCTTTAAGTGATGCAAATGAAATAGAACCTAAAGATGGGTACGATGTTTATACAACTATAGATGTGAATATTCAGGATATTGCACATCATGCTTTATTGAAACAACTTGAAGAGTATGAAGCAGATCACGGTTGTGTGGTGGTGATGGAAGCTAAAACCGGAGAGGTTAGGGCAATTTCGAACTTGGGTAGAAACGATAATGGACATTATTATGAACGTTTGAATTATGCTGTAGGTGAAGCCATCGAGCCTGGTTCAACATTTAAAGTCATGGCTTTAATGGCTGCTTTAGAAGATAAAGTGGTTGATACATCTACTGTAATTGATACTAAATTAGGATATAAACAATTTTATGGTAGAGGGATTTATGATACTCACGGACATGGTAAAATTTCTGCAGCCAGAACTTTAGAAGTGTCTTCTAATATAGGATTGGCTACTATTGTTGATCAGGGATATGCTAAAAATCCTAGAAAGTTTATAGCTCATCTTCAGGACTGGGGTCTAGATAAACCTTTAGGACTGCCAATATTAGGAGAGGGAGAGCCTGTAATTCCGCAGCCGGGAGATAAGATATGGAGTAAAAATGCCCTGCCGTCTTTGGCTTATGGATACAATTTAAAATTAACACCATTACAAACGTTAACGTTTTATAATGCGATTGCGAATAATGGGGTAATAGTAAAACCAAGATTTATAAAAGAAGTAAAGGAGTTGGGGAAAGTGGTGGAATCTTTTGATAAGGTTGCCAGTGATGAAAAAATATGTTCAGAAAAGACCTTGAAGGAAATACAAGATATTTTGAAGCATGTGGTTGAGCGTGGAACAGGACGTTCATTATATTCACCTTATTTTTCAATGGCGGGTAAAACAGGTACAGCTCAAACGGAATACTGGATGAAAGATTGGAAAGATAATAAACGCTATATCTCATCTTTTGCAGGGTATTTTCCAGCCGATAACCCTAAATATTCTTGTATTGTGGTTATTCATAAGCCAAGTGTGAAAAAAGGGTATTATGGGGCTGATGTTACAGGGCCGGTATTTAAAAGAATTGCTCAGAAAATACATACTGATACTCCAATTGTAGATGAGGTGGAGGCTTTAGATGTTAAAGTTGCTTCAGTGGAATCTGAATTTGAGAATTATTATAAAACAGCGCAGACTTATAAAACTATCATGCCTAATGTAGTTGGATTACCTGTTATGGATGCTTTAGCATTACTGGAAAATATGCAGGTAGATATTCGCGTCAAGTTAGAAGGAAGTGGTGTGGTGAAGAATCAGTCAGTAAATCATAATCAGAAATTAAAAAATAACCAGATAGTTGTATTAAAAGCTTCATGATTGTATTAAAAGACATATTGTATAAAGTTTCCATTGATGCCGTTGTTGGTAGTACGACTGTGGGTATTAATGCAATACATTTCGACTCTAGAAAAGTTGCAGAGCAAGATGTTTTTGTCGCTATAAAAGGAAGTGCGGCTAATGGGCATGAATACATAGGAAAGGCAATAGAAAAAGGAGCTATAGCAATTATTTGTGAAGATTTACCAGTCGATTTAAAAGAAGGTGTTACCTATGTTCAGGTTGCTGATACTAATAAGGCCTTAGCATTAATGGCTTCAAATTATTATGATACGCCTTCTGAAAATTTAAAGTTGGTTGGAGTAACAGGTACTAATGGAAAAACTACGGTTTCTAGCTTGCTGTATCAGCTCTTTAAAAATGCTGGTTACAAAGTAGGACTGTTGTCAACCGTTAAAATTTTAGTCGATGAGGTTGAATATAAAGCAACTCATACCACACCAGATTCACTGACCATAAATAAGTATTTGGCAGAAATGAATGTGGCTGGTGTTGAGTATTGTTTTATGGAGGTAAGCTCTCATGGTATTCATCAAAAACGTACAGAAGGTTTAACTTTTGCGGGAGGTGTATTTACTAATCTTTCTCACGATCATCTGGATTACCATAATACCTTTCCGGAGTATAGAGATGTTAAGAAAAGCTTTTTCGATAGGTTGCCGAAATCGGCCTTTGCTTTGGTAAATGTGGATGATAAAAATGGTTTGGTAATGTTGCAAAATACTGGGGCCAAAAAAGTGACCTACGCATTAAAGGGCTATGCAGATTACAAAGCTCAGATTTTAGAAAATCAATTTGGAGGCTTGTTGTTAAAGGTTGATGAATCCGAGGTTTGGACTAAGCTAATAGGGAGTTTTAATGCCTATAATGTATTAGCAATTTATGCAACGGCCGAATTGCTGGGGTTAGAAAAAGTTGAGGTGCTACGTTTAATTAGCGACTTAGAAAGTGTAAGTGGACGTTTTCAATATATGGTGTCTGGAAGTAATATTACGGCTATTGTTGATTATGCGCATACACCGGATGCCTTAAAAAATGTTTTAGAAACCATTAATAATATTCGAACTAAAAACGAAGAGTTAATTACTGTTGTTGGTTGTGGAGGTGATCGTGATAAGACAAAGCGACCTAAAATGGGACATATAGCTTCACAGTTAAGTACTAAAGTTATTTTTACAAATGATAATCCTAGAAGTGAAGCACCTGAAACTATTTTAGAAGAGATTGAAAAAGGGGTAGAGCCTCAAAATTATAAAAAGACCTTAACGATTCAAGATCGCGCTCAAGCTATTAAAACGGCTTGTCAATTGGCACAGCCAAACGACATTATTTTAATTGCGGGTAAAGGTCATGAAACTTATCAAGAGATTAATGGCAAGCGTTTTGATTTTGATGATTTTAAATTAGTAAACCAAATTTTAACAGAGTTACAGAAGTAACTTAAATAGTAGAGATAAAACATGCTGTATTACCTATTTGAATATTTAGAAACACAATTCCAGTTGCCTGGGGCGTCCCTTTTTGGGTTTTTAACCTTTAGGGCGGCATTGGCTATGATATTCTCATTGTTAATATCTACTATTTACGGAAAGCGCATTATTCGTTTTTTACAAAAACAACAAGTAGGTGAAACAGTTCGTGATTTAGGGCTTCAAGGACAAAGCGAAAAGGCAGGAACACCAACTATGGGTGGAATTATTATCATTCTTGCAACTTTAATACCAGTTTTTTTATTAGCGAAACTAGATAATATCTATATCATCCTATTAGTAATTACCACAATTTGGATGGGGATTATAGGTTTTATAGATGATTATATTAAGAAATTTAAACAGGACAAGGAAGGTTTAAAAGGACGTTTTAAAATTTTGGGTCAGATTGGGTTAGGGCTTATTGTAGGTGCTACGCTTTATTTTCATCAGGAAGTTACTATAAAAGAAAAATTACCAATTGAAGAACAACAAGTATTACTTGCTGAGAATCCGAATGTATCTCCAACTAAATTTTTTAGTGAAGAGGCGAAGTCTACTAAAACGACTATCCCATTCATGAAAGGGAATGAGTTTGATTATGCCGATTTGATTACGTGGATTAGCCCGAAATTGGAAAAATATGCATGGATAATATTTATAGTTGTAACCATATTTATAATTACAGCGGTTTCAAATGGAGCTAACCTTACAGATGGAATAGATGGATTAGCGGCAGGAACCTCTGCTATCATTGTGCTTACTTTGGGTATTTTCGCCTGGGTGTCTGGTAATATTATATTTTCGGAATACTTAAACATAATGTATATCCCTAGAGTTGAAGAAATTACTATTTACATAGCAGCTTTTGTTGGCGCATTGATAGGGTTTTTATGGTATAATACGTTTCCGGCTCAAGTGTTTATGGGTGATACAGGAAGTTTGACCATTGGTGGAATTATTGCGGTAATAGCCATTGCTGTTAGAAAGGAATGGTTGATTCCAGTATTGTGTGGCATCTTTTTAGCAGAAAATTTATCGGTAGTTATGCAGGTAAGTTGGTTTAAGTATACCAAAAAGAAATATGGTGAAGGTCGTCGCATTTTTAAGATGTCGCCTTTACATCATCATTATCAAAAAATAGGATATCATGAAAGTAAAATTGTAACTCGATTTTGGATTGTGGGCATATTGTTAGCGATTGTTTCTATAGTAACCTTAAAGATTAGATAAGTGAAACGATTGGTAGTGCTTGGTGGAGGAGAAAGTGGTGTGGGTACAGCATTGTTAGCAAAAGCAAAAGGCTTCGAGGTTTTTGTGTCAGATAAGGGGAGAATTAACGAAAAATATAAACAAGTTCTTGTAAATAATGAGATTGAATGGGAAGATGAAAGGCATACCGAATCAAAGATTTTAAATGCTGATATCGTCATGAAAAGCCCGGGTATACCAGGAAATGTTAGTTTGGTAAGTAAATTAATTGCAGCTAATATTCCAGTGGTTTCCGAAATTGAATTCGCGTCAAAATATACAGATGCAGTAATTGTAGGAATCACAGGAAGTAATGGTAAGACAACTACGGCAACCTTAACGCATCATATATTAAAGGAGGTGTTAAATGTTGGGTTGGCAGGCAATATTGGCGATAGTTTTGCAAAACAGGTGTTAGAGCATGGTTATGAAAATTATGTGCTGGAGATAAGTAGTTTTCAGTTGGATGATATTGTAGATTTTAAACCGCATATAGCTGTCATCACAAATATTAGCCCAGATCATTTGGATAGGTATGACTATAAGTTTGAAAATTATATCGCTTCTAAATTTCGGATAGCGATGAATCAAACTAAAGATGATTATTTAATATATGATGCAGACGATGAGGTGTTAACAGGTTGGTTGAAGGAACATCCGGTTCAGTCTACTTTGTTACCATTTTCACTTGATAAAACATTTGAAAATGGAGCTTATTTAAAAAATGAAAATATGATAGTATCAATAACCAATAATGAGATAATTATGCCAACAAAAAATCTTGCATTAGAAGGTAAACATAATATTAAAAATGCTATGGCGGCTTCTACAGTGTCACATTTGTTAAAAATTAGAAAGCAGACTATTCGTGAGAGTTTGGAAAATTTTCAAGCCGTAGAACATCGTTTAGAGCAGGTTCTTAAAATTAATAAAGTACAGTATATCAATGATTCAAAAGCAACCAATGTCAATGCGACTTATTACGCTTTAGAAAGTATGGATGCGCCTACAATTTGGATTGTTGGAGGAGTCGATAAAGGAAATAATTATGAGGAGCTTTATGCTTTTGTAAATGAAAAAGTAAAAGCTATCATTTGTTTGGGTGTTGATAATGAAAAGCTGTTAGATGCTTTTGGAGGCATGGTAGATGTGATTAGTGAAACTCAGTCTATGAGTGAGGCTGTAAAGATGGCTTACAAATTAGCGGAGAGTGGAGATAATGTTTTATTGTCACCAGCTTGTGCGAGTTTCGATTTGTTTGAAAACTATGAAGATCGCGGCCGTCAATTTAAAGAGGCAGTAAGAAATTTATAAATTGAATGCAAGCATTATTTAAAAACATAAAAGGAGATCGTTTAATATGGGCAATTGCGGCTTTGTTGGCAATTTTGTCGTTTCTGCCTGTGTATAGCGCTTCTAGTAATCTAGCTTATAAAGGGGGGAGTGCTAATACTTTTGGTTTCTTTATCAAGCACTTTATGCATTTGTTTTTAGGTTTTGCAATTATGTATGGCGTACATAAAATACCGTACCGTTATTTTAAAGGTCTGTCATTATTTATGATGCCGGTGGTGTTGGTGTTGCTAGTAATAACTATGTTGCAGGGGACAACAATTGATGGAGCGAATGCCAGTCGTTGGATTCAAATTCCAATAGTGGGGATGTCTTTTCAGACATCTACGTTCGCATATGTGGTTCTTATGGTCTATGTGTCTCGCTATATGTCAAAAATAAAGGATGAAGTCATCACCTTTAAAGATTCAATACTGCCCTTGTGGCTACCAGTGTTTTTAGTATTAGTTTTAATATTACCGGCAAACTTTTCAACAACAGCCATTATGTTCTTAATGGTATTGATGTTAGTGTTTTTAGGAGGGTATCCTATACGATACTTGGTTTTGATAGTGGGTTCCGGAGTGTTGATGTTGGGTATGTTTGTTTTAGTGGCTAAAGCATTTCCAGATGCTATGCCAAATCGTGTAGATACTTGGATAAGTAGAGTTGAAAATTTCGCGAACCCAGAAGATACTGCGGCAGATTATCAAATTGAAAAAGCTAAAATTGCTATTGCAACGGGTGGTATTCAAGGCGTGGGGCCAGGGAAAAGTATTCAGAAAAATTTCTTGCCACAATCATCCTCCGATTTTATTTTTGCCATCATTATTGAAGAATATGGGTTGATAGGTGGCTTGTTTATTATGATTTTGTATATGTGGTTGTTATTCAGAATAGTAATAGTGTCACAAAAATCAGATACAGTATTTGGTAAACTGTTAGTGCTTGGTGTTGGCTTGCCAATTGTATTTCAGGCATTGATAAATATGGCGGTTGCAGTTGAATTATTTCCGGTTACAGGGCAAACTTTGCCATTAATAAGTAGTGGGGGGACATCTATTTGGATGACTTGCATGGCAGTTGGAATTATTTTAAGTGTAAGCGCAAAACGAGAAGAACTTAAAGAACAGGAAGAAACAGAAGAAGAGAGTCCTTTAGAAATTCTATCGGAAACTATTTAAAGATATTATATAAGAGAACTGGTGAGTAAGAAAAACGGAGCATATAAAATTATCTTATCTGGCGGAGGAACAGGTGGTCATATCTACCCAGCTATTGCTATAGCTAATGAAATGCAATCTCGTTTTCCAGATGCCGAAATTTTGTTTGTTGGGGCTAAAGATAGAATGGAGATGGAAAAAGTACCGCAGGCCGGTTATGAAATTAAAGGACTGTGGATTTCCGGGGTGCAACGCCAATTAACTCTGAAAAATCTCATGTTTCCATTTAAACTCTTAAGTAGTTTATGGAATGCTCGCAAAATTATTAAGTCGTTTAAACCAGATGTGGTTATTGGTACAGGTGGTTTTGCTAGTGGCCCATTGTTATATATGGCCGAAATTAATGGCATACCTAGTTTAATTCAGGAGCAGAATTCGTACCCAGGAATTACCAATAAATTATTGGCTAAAAAAACACAAAAGATTTGTGTGGCTTATGATGATTTGGACCGATTTTTTCCTAAAGATAAAATTATAAAAACTGGAAATCCGGTTCGCAAAGGATTATTGGATATTGAAGATAAAACTGTTGCAGCTAAGAATTTTTTCAATCTAAAACATGGAAAATATACTCTTCTGGTTTTAGGTGGGAGTTTAGGGGCAAGGCGTATAAACGAACTTATAGAGAAAGAATTAGATTTCTTAGACACACAGAATGTTCAAGTTATTTGGCAGTGTGGAAAGTTGTATTATCAACAATATAAAATTTATAATAATATCAAGAATGTTCAGGTTTGTGAGTTTTTAAACAATATGGATTTGGCTTATGCAGCGGCAGATATTGTCATTTCTCGTGCTGGAGCCAGCTCGGTTTCGGAATTATGTATTGTAGGAAAACCAGTAATTTTTATTCCATCGCCAAATGTGGCTGAAGATCATCAGACAAAAAATGCGATGGCGGTTGTAAATAAGGATGCAGCTTTAATTATTAGAGAAGATGAATTGGATGTAGATTTTGAGAATAAATTTTCTAGTCTTATAGCTTCACCTGAAAGGCAAAAGGAATTAGGAACAAACATAAAAAAAATGGCATTGGTTAATGCTACAAAGGATATAGCAGATGAGGTTGAAAAACTTCTAAAAGCATAAAAATGAAATTAGATAAAATACATAACATCTATTTTATTGGCATCGGCGGAATAGGCATGAGTGCTTTGGCAAGATATTTTGTAGCCAAAGGGAAATGTGTTGGTGGCTATGATAAAACACCTTCCGATATTACGAAGGCTTTAAATGCTTTAGGTGTTAAGATTCATTTTGAGGATGCTATAAACAATATTGATGATTCCTTTTTTAATAAGGAAACAACTTTGATTGTTTACACGCCCGCCGTTCCTAAGGGGCATGCCGAATTAGACTATTTTAAATCGGAAGGGTATCAAGTGTTAAAACGTTCGCAACTTTTAGGTTTAATCACAGAAAACACCTTTTGTTTAGCTGTAGCTGGTACCCACGGTAAGACAACTACAACAAGTATTCTGGGACATTTATTGAAGGTTTGTAATGTTCCGGTAACGGCATTTTTAGGTGGTATTAGTGAAAATTACGATTCTAATTTAATTATAAATGGTACGGAAGTTTCGGTAGTGGAAGCTGATGAGTTCGATAGATCGTTTTTAACGTTATCACCAAATTTAGCAGGTGTTACCTCGATGGATGCCGATCATTTAGATATTTATGGTGAAGCTTCGGAGTTAATAAAATCATTTGAAGACTTTACAAAAAAAATCAAACCTAAAGGTAAGCTGTTTGTAAAGAATGGGTTGCCTCTTTCAGGTATAACTTATGGTATAGAAGATGATTCAGATTATACCATTCAAAATATAAAAATAGAAAACGGAACGTATGTTTTCGATGTGCAAACGCCGAAAGCTGTTCTTAAAAATATTCACTTTAACCTACCTGGTAGACATAATTTGTCGAACGCATTATTAGCCTTGGCGATGGCTGTAGAGTATGGTTGCCCTCACCAGCAGCTCGCCAATGCTTTAGCGTCTTATAAAGGGGTTAAGCGTCGTTTTACCTATCATATAAAAACCAATGAGTTGGTATTTATAGATGACTATGCACATCACCCAGAAGAAATTAATGCCGTACATCAGGCCGTTAGGGAAATGTATCCGGATAAGAAGGTATTGGCTGTTTTTCAGCCGCATCTTTATAGTAGAACTCGAGATTTTGCAGATGAGTTTGCTAATAGTTTGGCTCAATTCGATGAGTTACTTCTCTTAGATATTTATCCGGCCAGAGAATTGCCTATTGAAGGGGTGACATCTCAGTGGCTACTTGAAAAAATTAATAATGAACATAAACGCCTAGTTAATAAGTCTAACCTGTTAATAGAATTGCGTAAAAGTAGTGCAGAAGTGATTCTTACTATTGGAGCGGGAGACATAGGTGAAGAAGTAAAACATATAAAAAAGGAATTTAGTCTTGCGAATTAACTGGCATTACATAAAGATGATTGTTCTAACACTTGTGGTAGTGTTTTTGTATGCCTTTGCATCAAAAAGAAATTCGGCTAGGTTGTTGCCAGAACCTAAAATTGAATTTGTAGGTGAAAACAATTTATTTATTACTAATGAGGCTGTTAGTAAATTGTTAATACAAAATTTTAAAGCCTCTAAAAATGTAGCTAAAGAAACTTTAGATTTGAATAAGTTAGAGACTGCCCTGAATTCTAATCCATTAATAAAATCTGCTGAGGTGTATCTTACTGTGGATGGGACACTAAATGCAGAAATTGAACAGAAAACACCAATTGCAAGAGTAAGTACCAATGCGTCTTATTACATTGATGCCGACGGTTATTATATGCCGTTATCTTCAAATTATTCGGCCAGAGTACCCTTGGTTACCGGTTATGTAGAAAAAAATAAGTTAAAGAACATCTATACTGTTGCTAAAAAAGTTAGAGATGACGACTTCTTAAAAAAGCACGTTATCGAAATACACCAAAGTCGTGATGACGTGTTGTATTTAAAACTTAGGCAGTGCCAATTTTTAGTGCAGTTAGGAGATGTTTCTTTATTAAATAAAAAGGTGAATAATTTAAAAGCTTTTTATCAGAAGAATTTAAAAGATAAAACGCTTGATAAATATAGTAAAGTCAATTTACAGTTTGACAACCAAGTAGTATGTACCAAAATATAAGCGATGGAGCATAATATAGCAGTAGGATTAGATATAGGAACCACAAAAATCGTGGCCATGATTGGCCGAAAGAACGAGTACGGTAAAGTTGAAATTTTAGGAATTGGCAAATCTAAAAGTTTGGGCGTTCACCGTGGTGTTGTTAATAATATAACACAAACTATTCAATCTATTCAACAGGCCGTACAAGAAGCAGAGGCCGCTGCCGATATGAAAATCGACGGCGTTACCGTTGGAATAGCAGGTCAGCATATTCGTAGTTTGCAACACAGCGATTATATTACAAGATCAAATTCAGAAACGGTTATAGACGAAGATGATATCGATCGCTTAATTAATCAGGTACATAAACTGGTGATGCTTCCAGGAGAAGAAATTATTCATGTGTTGCCTCAGGAATATAAGGTAGATGGGCAAGCAGAAATTAAAGAACCTATTGGGATGTATGGAGGGCGTTTAGAAGCTAATTTCCATGTAGTTGTTGGTCAGGTGTCATCCATTCGAAATATTGGTCGTTGTGTAAAAAGTGCAGGTCTTGAATTAGAGGGCATCACATTAGAGCCTTTAGCATCGGCAAATGCTGTGTTAAGTCAGGAAGAAAAGGAAGCAGGTGTTGCATTAATCGATATAGGTGGTGGAACAACTGACTTAGCCATATTTAGAGACGGTATCATTCGTCATACAGCGGTAATTCCTTTTGGAGGCAATGTTATTAGTGAAGATATAAAGGAAGGTTGTTCAATTATTGAAAAGCAAGCCGAATTATTAAAAATCAAGTTCGGATCAGCTTGGCCGGGAGAGAATAAAGACAACGAAATTGTTTCTATTCCTGGATTAAGAGGACGTGAGCCAAAAGAGATAACGCTTAAGAATTTATCGAAGATAATTCATGCACGTGTTGTTGAAATTATCGAACAGGTGTACGTTGAAATTAAAAACTACGGACACGAAGAACAAAAGAAAAAATTAATCGCAGGCATTGTTTTAACAGGAGGCGGAAGTCAGCTAAAACATTTAAAGCAATTAGTAGAGTATATCACTGGAATGGATACCAGAATTGGTTACCCTAATGAGCATTTGGCAGGTGATAGTGATGAAGATATTACCAGTCCTTTATATGCAACCGCTGTAGGTTTGGTACTTGACGGTTTAAAGCGTCAGGAACGTAAAAAAGTAGAATTGCAGGAAGAAGCCGAACCTGAAATAACAAACGATCAGGACACACCTGTAGAAGAACCAGAACCAGAAAGACCTAAAGAACGACGTTCATTTTTAGATAAGTTAACGGAACGCGTAAAAGATTTTTTAGATAACGCAGAATAGTGATTATCATTTAACGAAATATAAAAGTAAAATAAAAGTAGAATACCAGTAAAACAGAATTTATGAGCAGCAAAAAAGAATTCGAAAGCATCGCATTTGATTTACCAAAAAACAAATCGAATGTAATTAAAGTTATTGGTGTTGGCGGTGGCGGTAGCAATGCTATCAATCACATGTTCCAACAAGGAATTAATGGTGTCGATTTTTATATCTGTAATACCGATGCCCAAGCACTTCAAAACAGCGGTGTGCCTAATAAAATTCAGTTAGGAATTAACCTAACAGAAGGATTAGGGGCAGGAGCTAACCCAGCCGTAGGTGAGCAATCTGCTGTAGAAAGTTTTGAAGATATCTCAACGATGTTAGATACCAATACTAAAATGGTGTTCATTACAGCAGGAATGGGAGGAGGAACCGGTACAGGTGCTGCGCCTATTATTGCAAGAATGGCTCGAGATTTAGATATTTTAACGGTTGGTATTGTTACGATGCCTTTTCAGTTCGAGGGTAAAATGCGTCTTGAACAAGCTCAAAAAGGGATTGAAAAACTAAGAGATGTAGTCGATTCATTAATCGTGATTAATAATAACAAACTACGTGAGGTTTATGGTAATCTGGGCTTTAAAGCCGGGTTCTCTAAGGCCGACGAAGTGTTATCCACAGCTGCTCGTGGTATAGCCGAAGTTATTACACACCATTACACTCAAAACATCGATTTACGTGATGCTAAAACGGTATTGAGTAATAGTGGAACAGCTATTATGGGGTCGGCATTAGCATCAGGTCAAAACAGAGCACAGGAAGCCATTACCAAGGCTTTAGATTCGCCGTTGTTAAATGATAATAAAATTACTGGAGCTAAAAATGTATTGCTGCTTATAGTTTCAGGGGTTCAAGAAATTACTATTGATGAAATTGGTGAAATCAACGATCATATTCAAAACGAAGCCGGTCATGGTGCTAATATTATCATGGGTGTCGGTGAAGATGAATCCTTAGAAGAATCTATTGCTGTAACCATTATTGCTACGGGTTTCAATATTGAGCAACAAGACGAAATTTCAAATACCGAAACAAAAAAAGTGGTGCATTCGCTTAGTGAAGAGGTAGAAATGATTAAAAAGGAAACAGAGCCTGTAATTATTAAGCCGGTAATTGAATTAAAGAAAGAAAAAAAGGAACCAAAAATAGTTCGTCATACTTTAGATTTAGATATCGATGATCATGAAGATGTGGTTTTCGAACGTAAAGAAGTGAAACCTGTAGAGAATAAGCAAGAGATAAAACCAAAGGCTGATACAGGGTTTGTTCCAACTTCAAATACTATTAAAAATATTGAAGTAGAATACGAAGAGGTGAAAGCTCATTTTCAGGAAGAAGAAGATTTTGTAATTAAACCTGTTACAAGAATGTCGGACATTGAAGAAACTGAAGTTGAGGATGAACAGCAATTCACTTTAACATTCGACATGCCGCTTTCTCCTAAGGAAGAAAAGAATGAAACTCCAGAAAATCGTAAGGAGCGAGTTACTTTTAGTTTAGATGAAAATGTAAAGGATATTGCTGTTAACGATTACGTAGAGCTTATTCCTGTAACAGAATCTAACGAAAAAGGAGATGTTCGATATGCTTTAGAAGATTATTACGAATCGGAATCAAAAAAGACCAATAACTCTAAGCAGGAAAGGGTTGAGGAAGAAGATGTGGTTTTCGAAAAGAAAGTAATAAAGGAAGCAGTAACGGAAACAACCGAGGAGGAAGTTGATCCTATGAACAGTCCTATTTCAGCAATGCTAAAGGAACGTGCAGAAGAACGACGTCGTAAGATGAAAGACTTTAATTATAAGTTCAATAATGCAAAAATTGACGATATAGAAAAAGTACCAGCTTATAAACGTCAGGGCGTGAATTTAGATGCAGCAAAGCACTCTTCAGAAACCGATATGTCTAGAACCAGTATTGGTCTTGACGATAATGATGATATTCAATTAAGAAGTAATAACTCGTTTTTACACGATAATGTAGATTAAAATAATATTACTGGCCTTACTTAGTTATGAGCCCGAAAAGTTTCCCTCAGCTTTTCGGGTTTTTTATTAGCTAACAGCCTATAATTCTACTAAAGTTTTTTTTATCTTCGCAGTCAAATAAAATATTCCAATGAGTTTACAAGAAGATATCATGACGGCTTTGAAAGAAGCAATGAAAGCTAAAGATCAAACAGCTTTAACAGCTTTGCGTGCAGTAAAATCAGCTATTTTATTAGCGCAAACAGAAACAGGCTCTAAAGAGGAATTAACAGAAGAACAAGAAATAAAAATACTTCAAAAACAAGTAAAACAACGTCGCGATAGTGCTAGTATTTATTTGGAACAAGGAAGAGAGGACCTGGCTGCTCCCGAAACGGCAGAAGCAGATATAATTGCACAGTTTTTACCTGAGGCACTTTCGGAAGAAGAGATTGAGAAGGTGGTTCTTGCAGCTATTGAGACATTAGGAGCTGAAGGTATGAAAGATATGGGTAAAGTAATGGGGATTCTATCGAAGGAACTTGCCGGAAAGGCTGATGGAAAAACTATTTCTACTATCGTAAAGCAAAAATTAGGATAATATATATTATACATTGTTAACGGCCACGTAGCTCAGCTGAATAGAGCACTGGATTTCGGCTCCAGCGGTCGGGGGTTTGAATCCCTCCGTGGTCACTTTAATAAAAAAGCAAGCATTAGCTTGCTTTTTTTATTATTATGGGCGTTATTTAAATCTGAATAAATAAACGCCCTCCAATTAAAGAAAAAAAGCAGATAGAGATTAATTCTGAGTCTTATAAAGACTTGTTTTACATGATGTATCCAAGACTCATGTCTTTCTGTATGAAATATGTTCAAGATAAATTCATTGCCGATGAAATTGTAGGCGAAGCTTTGCTCTATTTATGGGAACGGAAACGCGATCTTAATCATATAGATAACATCAAGTCTTATTTGTATACTATTGTAAGAAATAAGGCTTTTAAACACCTTAAAGCAGCGGAGAAAGTTATTTATTTAGAGTCTGATCGTCATGATTATTTTAGTGATTCCGACAATGAAAATATTATAGAAGAAGAAGTACAAACCATTTTGCTTTCTGCATTAGAGACTCTACCAATAAAATGTAGACGCGTTTTTGAGTTATCGTGTTTAAAGGGGCTGAAATATAAAGAGATTGCCGAAGACATGAATATTTCGGTAAATACTGTTAAATCTCAGCGCGCTCGCGCTATTGAATTATTAAAAATACAGTTAAAAGATCAACCAATTTTATTGGCTTATCTGACTTTTTTAATAAAGAATCAAATTTTTTGATTTTTTTTCCACCCATTTTTCAATTAATATACTCTTAACATTATATAACAAAAAATTAACAACCTTTTAAAGGTTTGATGATATATGATTGAAAAGAAGTATTCCAATTATCTCATAGCCAAATTAATCACTAAATCGGTTTTAGAGGACTTAAATACCGAGGAAAATACTCAGTTAAATGACTGGCTAAAACAAAAGGGAAACAAAGAATTATATAATCGTATAGTTAATGTGGAAAACCTGCAAACTAAGCAAGAGTTTCTTTCTGCATTGAATAGTCAAGACGCTTATAATAATGTGCAATTAAAAATAGCATTAAAAAAGCGTAAGCGCATGCGTAGATTGCTACAACGAACTATTGGCGCCGCAGCGGTATTATGTTTATTTGTGACAGCTGGTATTAAATGGCATAACTATATACAAACTCAACAACAAATTATTTCTCAGCAAACATTAAAGGAGATAAAACCTGGTTATGAAAAGGCAACTTTAATTCTGGCAAATGGCGTTGAAATAAATCTAGAAGCTTCAATAAATAAACAAATACAATTGTCAGGAGCGGCCGAAATTAATAATCTAAATAATCTTTTAAAATACAGACCAACAGCAGATACAAATGCTGGTGAGATAGCATATAATACACTTTATGTGCCAACTGGCGGTATTTATACGGTAGAGTTATCTGATGGAACCAAAGTTTGGTTGAATTCTAATTCCTCGATTAAATATCCTGAGGTATTTACAGGAAGTCAGCGTGTTGTCGAACTTACTGGTGAGGCCTATTTTGATGTAACCAAAAGTGATAAGCAATTTGTAGTAAAGACG
The DNA here is from genome assembly GCF_000425645.1 of Gaetbulibacter saemankumensis DSM 17032. Classification (GTDB taxonomy): domain Bacteria; phylum Bacteroidota; class Bacteroidia; order Flavobacteriales; family Flavobacteriaceae; genus Gaetbulibacter; species Gaetbulibacter saemankumensis. The sequence goes on along the minus strand of NZ_AUDV01000006.1, from coordinate 409,420 downwards.
GAACATCAGGATGTCACGGTATTGGGTACAGAATTTAATGTGAGTGCGTATACAGATGATGTTTATTTTTCTACCACATTGGTAGAAGGTAAAGTGAAACTGTCATCTAATCAAAATACGGATGTGATTTTAACTCCTGGAGAAAGAGGGTATTTACAAGTTATAGGAAATAATACCTTGAAAGTTAATACTGTAAATACCAGAAATTATACACTATGGAAAGACGGTCGTTTTTATTTCGAACAAGAACCACTTGAAAATATTTTAAAAAAGATGGCTAGATGGTACGGTACCGATGTGAAATTTGAAGATGAATCTATAAAAAAGACAAGATTTACCGGGGTTGTTAGTAAAGATAAACCTATAACATATTTATTGGATATCATTAGTAAAACATCAAGAATCTCTTATATGGCATCAAAGAATAATTCTGGAAGATATGAAATAACAATATCAAAAATAAAGCAGTAAAAAAACCGGTTCGTGTTGGCCCACTAACCGGTTGTATACTGTTAATTAACTACCACTTAATCAATAATTAACTAAACATGTAAATGTATGAAAAAAAATCATCATGAGAAATTCTCTGGATTTCTCGAGAGGAACAAACAACAAATTATCTTGTATATGAAGCGATCGCTTTATTTATTTTGCATCTTGTTTTTAAATGTTACCGTTTTTGCATCTTCGCAAAACAGTAAGAATAGTTTAAAAGAAATTACTTTAAGCCTGGGTAATGTAAAGTTGGAAAGGGCACTTAAGGAAATTAGAGATATTTCCGATGTAGAATTTTTTTATAGTGATGAAGAATTGGATGTTAACCGCATAGTCAATGTTCAGTTTTATAAAACCAATTTAGTCGAAGCCATATCTACGCTTGTTGGTGGAAATTACACGGTTGAAGACAAGGGTGATGGTCTGTTTTTAATTGTACCATTTGTCATCAGCGGATTTCAAACTACCACGGTTAGCGGGTTAGTTTATGATGAGGCAGGTATGCCTTTACCCGGTGTGACTGTTTTAATCAAAGGAGAGCGTACAGGTACAACTACCAATTTCGATGGCCAATATAAAATACAAACTAACAGCGATAGCGTATTGGTATTTAGTTATATCGGTTTTCAAACACAAGAAATTACAGTTGGCGATCAGACCAATATTAATGTTAAAATGAAATCTGATGTGTCTCAGTTAGATGAGGTCGTTGTAACAGGAATTGTGCAACGTAATAAAGAAACTTTTACGGGAGCGGTGAATACAATTTCTGGAGACGAAATAAAGGAAATTGGAAACCTAAATGTTATTCAAAGCATTAAAACTTTAGATCCATCGTTCATTGTATTAGAAAATAATTTGCAAGGTTCTAATCCGAATGTACTTCCAAATATTGAAGTTCGTGGAAAAACGAGCGTGTCTACAGAAGCATTACGAGATGAGTTTGGTGCCGATCCTAATAGCCCGTTATTTATTTTAGACGGCTTCGAAACCGATTTAAGAACCATTGTAGATCTTGATATGAATCGTGTGGCATCTATAACCATTTTAAAAGACGCTGCTTCAACAGCATTATACGGATCTAAAGCAGCTAATGGTGTTGTTGTAGTTGAAACTAAAAAACCTGTAGAGGGTAAATTTAGAGTGACTTATACAGGGGACTTTAATGTTGATATGCCAGATCTTACCGATTATAACCTAATGAATGCTTCTGAGAAGTTAGAGTTTGAACGTCTATCAGGACGTTGGTCAGCAGGCTCAACGGATCCTAGAGGTCAAGCAGTTTTAGATAGTTTATACAATTTAAAATTAGCAGATGTTCGTCGAGGTGTAAATACATACTGGTTAAGCGAACCAACACGTACGGCCTTTTCACAACGTCATTCCGTTTATGTAGATGGCGGTAGTGAAGCACTTCGTATAGCTGCAGGTGTTAATTACAAAGATGGTAAAGGAGTTATGAAAGGTTCAGGTAGAAAAACCTGGGGAGGAAATATCGATTTAACCTATAGAAAGGGTAAAATTAATATCACAAACAGATTGTATGTAAATGGTTATGATGCCGACGAGTCACCTTATGGTTCTTTTGAAAAATTTGCACAGGCTAATCCTTACTATACTAAAAGAAATGCCTTTGGAGAAATTACGAGATATTTAGACTATGTTGTCAATACGCCTCCTGGTAATGTTCAGGTTTCAAATCCGTTATATAGTTCAACATTAAATAATATAGACAATACGGTAGGGTTTAATATTCAAAATAATTTAGGGGCCATCTGGAAGTTTAATAAAAACTTAAGATTAGAAGGAGGTTTACAGCTTAGAAAAACAAGTTCAAAACAGAAGATTTTCCTTTCACCTGAAGAAACGGAATTTGATGATAGTGCGTTTTTCGAGCGTGGAGAATATACCAATACACAAATAGATAATTTTAGTTACCGTGGTAATCTTATGTTGGTTTACAATAATGTGTTTGCTGGGAAACATATGGTGAATGGAAACTTAAGAGCAGAAATTGAAGAACAAAATAACGAAGCATATACAACTAAGGCTGTAGGCTTTCCTTATGGAGCCAATGGGAATCCAGCCTTCGCATTTAGCTATGACCGTTTTGAAAGTCCAGGTTATGACATTAGAAAATTCAGAAGAAATAATGTTATGGCTTCTGCGAACTACGCTTATGATAACCGATATCTTTTAGACTTAAATTACAGGTTAGACGGTTCTACAGCCTTTGGATCAAATGAAAAATATTCACCATTCTGGTCGGCTGGTTTAGGATGGAACATTCACAACGAATTTAATTTCAATAAAGAAGTTGTGAATTTATTAAGAATTAGACAAACTTTGGGATATACCGGTAATCAGAATTTAGGAAGTATTGCTTCAATCTCCGTGTATGATTATAGAGATTTGATTAACTATTTTGGTTCAGGTGTTGGATTATCAAGTTTTGCTAATCCTGATTTAGAATGGCAACGAACTTTTGATATGAACTTAGGTTTAGATATGGCATTTTTTAATAATAGATTAGATGCGCAGTTCAATATTTATAGAAAGAAAACAGACCCTTTAGTGGTGCCAGTTAATTTAGTGTCGTCAACCGGACTGGTTGCTTACCCATTAAATGTGGGATATCTTCAGGTGGATGGGTTTGAAGCTATTGTTAATTATAATGTTATAAATAACCGCAAAGATCGCATTATTTGGCGTGTTGGAGCTACAACTTCAGTTGTGAACCAAGAGTACGGTGGGTTTGGAAACAAATTACAAAACTTAGATGAAGATGCCATTGATAGTAACTCTTTAAGACGTTTTAGAGATGGCGCTAGTCCAGACGATATTTGGGCAGTACCATCCTTAGGAATCGATCCGGCTACGGGTCAGGAAGTGTTTTTAAAACACAATGGGCAAACAACATTCGATTACGATTACGATGATGAGGTTGTTGTGGGTAATTTACGTCCAACCATGGAAGGAGTTTTAAGCACATCTTTCAATTATAAAGCCTTTAATATAGGTTTAAATGTGAGATATCGATTTGGAGGACAAATATTTAATTCGGCACTTTACGATAAGGTAGAAAATATATCCAGAGCTGATATTAATTTTAATCAAGACAAAAGAGCCTTGTACGACAGATGGCAGCTACCAGGCGATCAATCAAGATTTAAAGCCATTTCGTTATTAGATACCACGCCAATATCATCAAGATTTGTGGAAGATGAAAATGTATTAATAGGGGAGTCTATTAATGTAGGTTACAGAGTAACCTCGCAATCATGGGTAGCCGCCTTAGGTTTACAAAGTTTACGATTTACAGCCTATATGAATGATATTTTTAGAATTTCAACAGTGGATGCAGAACGCGGTATTGAATATCCGTTTGCTCGCACCGTGTCATTCAGTATAAATGCATCATTTTAAAAAAAAAATTATTATGAAGAAAAACATTTTAAAAATAACATGTCTGGCTATTGCAACAATGTTCTCATCGTGTAGCGATTATTTAGATGTTGTACCAGAAGATAAGATATTAGAAACTAAAATATATTCAACGGAATCAGGCATTAATAATGTGCTAAATGGTATATACCTCGACCTATTCGATGAGGATGCCTATGGAGGAAATTTAACGATGACAACTGTAGAGTCTCTAGCTCAGCGTTATTCATTTCCCGATAATAGAAGTGATGATTATGTATTAGTTAATTATAGTTATGGTGAAGAATATGCCAGAGAAACATTTGATGCCATGTGGTCTTCTATGTATAGCATTATTTTAAATTTAAACGATTTAATTGCTAATGTCGACAAATATCAGGCTTTACCAGAATATAAAATCAATATTATTAAAGGAGAAGCTTATGGACTTAGGGCTATGTTGCATTTTGATTTATTAAGATTATTTGGTCCAATATATAGCACTAATCCCGATGATGCTTCTATTCCATATTATACCGAAGCTAAGGCGGAAAATGGGAAAATATTACCAGCTACAGAAGTTATGAATGCTATTATAGCAGATTTAAAACAGGCAGAAGCGCTACTTGTAAATGATGCGATACGTCCTGAGGCAGAAATTAGCAATCCAGAATTTTTTTATATCGAAGAACGTGGGCTAAGATTTAATTTTTATGCGGTTAAAGCTTTGCAGGCTAGAGCTTACTTATATGCGGGTAATACATTGGAAGCCAATGCAGCTGCCAAAGTGGTTATCGATGAAGCATCGACTGTTTTTTCATGGACAAACCCAACCGATGTTATTTCGGCAGGAGGTAATCCAGATAGAACATTTTCTTCAGAGGTTGTTTTTGCTTTACATAACATTCAATTGTATGAAAGGCATAACGATTATTTTTCAAGTTCCTTGTCGAATTTGGAAATTTATGCGCCGAACAGTACGCGATTAGTTAATGTCTTTGAAAGTAATGAAAACGATTATCGTTATAATTCTACCTGGATATTACCTACTACAGGGGGTAAATCATATAAAACGTTTTTTAAGTATGCCGATGTGGATGATGCAAGAAAGTCTTTTAGATTCAGACAACCACTGATTAGAATTTCAGAGATGTATTATATCGTTGCCGAAACAGAAAGCGATGCCGCTGAGGGATTACAGTATTTAAATACAGTTAGATATAATAGAGGTCTGGTAGACTTACCAGCAGGAACCAATATGGATGCCGAGCTTAGAAAGGAATACCAAAAGGAATTTTTTGGAGAAGGCCAGCTATTCTATTACTATAAAAGAAAAAATATAAATAGAATACCGAACGGTTCGTCTTCGAGTCGCTGGTCTAATAAAACTATGGGACCAGAACAGTACGTGCTACCGTTACCAGAGTCTGAAACTAAATACCAATAAAAAATAAAAGAATTTTATATATGAAAAATATAATCAATTATATGTTTGTTATTTGTTTAGGCTTTGTTTTGGCCGCATGTAGCAATGATACAATAGATACTTACCAGGGTAATGATAATGTTTATTATACCTGGTCCGTTGAAGGACTTTATGTGAATAGGTTGTATGTATATCCAGATAGTCTTGGTTTTACTTTTGCTTATAAAGAAGCTGCAGTAACAGATTCTATTTTTAAATTACCTGTTACGGTACAGGGGCAAGTTTTAGATAGAGATAGAACTTTAAAAGTATCGGTAAACCCGGAATCTACAGCCAAAGAAGGTGTTCATTTTGATTTGCCTGAATCGATAAAATTTGGTGCCAATTTAACAACTGATAGTATTCCAATAACATTCCACAGAACACCGGAAATGAAATCAGAAACATTTACGCTGGTATTAGATTTAGAAGAAAATGAAGATTTCCGTATAGAAATGAATGATAAACTTGAAGACGAATTTACTGGGGAGATGCGAAGTTATACATCATTTAAATTGTCTGTTAACGATATATTGAAACAACCTACTTTTTGGCATGAAGGTTTTTTAGGTGTTTTTACTAAGAAGAAATTATTTTTAATTAGTGAGTTGTTAGGTATCTCAACAGATCACTATAATACTATTGTGCCTTATAGTGACTTACAATTTCATGCTCAATTTATGAAACGTTATTTAAACGATAAAAAGGCAGCCGGTGAAACGGTTTATGAGGATGATGGTACGGAAATGACTATGGGTATTTATGCATAACAATAAAAAAAGTATAAGAATGTTTAGAAATATAACATATAAAGTATTGATGACATTAGCGGTTTTTGTCGCCATGTTTTCATGTTCAGAAGATTTAGGAAATTATGATTATTCTGAAATAAATGAAGTTACCTTTGAAGGTGTCGAGTCAGAGTATTTTGGGCTTTTGGGCGAACCTTTCGAAATCATTCCCAATTTAAAATTCTCTCAGGATATGAGTGGAGATGAAAGTAATTATAGCTACGAATGGATTGCTTTTCAAAGAGGAAATGTATTACCTGGCGATATAAAAAAGGATTTGGCTTTTACAAAGAACTTACAGTTAGAGGCTTTGCAAATTCCTCCTGCGGAATACGATGTGCGGTATAGAGTAACCGATAATAGTACAGGAGTGCAATTTAGTACTTCTTTTAGGTTACATGTACAAAGTACTATTTACGAAGGCTGGATGCTCCTTAATGATATTAATGGTGTAGCAAGATTAGATATGGTGTCAAAAATAAATGACACGTATGTGCCTATTTATGATGTGTTAGCCTATACAGGATCGTCCTTAAGTCTTGAAGGTGCACCAAAAGATGTGACGTGTTTTGATTATGATCAACAGTTTTATGGTATATACGTAACTACTGAAGGTAACGGAACTACAAAGTTACACCCAGAATCATTTGACTGGCAATTGGATTATAACCTGTCTTATGAAATGTTAGGGGACGTGCCAACTGATTTTGGTGCCGATTTAATTGAAAGAATAGGAAGTCAGGAAAGTTTAATGTATCATGATGGCGATCTTTATTATTATTTAAGAATTTTTCAATATCGTTATGGCGTTCCTATAAATATAGTTTCTGGAGAGTCTACTACTTTTAGAGCTTCACCATTTATTGGTACGGGAGGGTTTTATGGAAAGAATTTGCTTTATGATGTTGATAATAAGCGCTTTATTCAGCATGCTTGGGGAGGTAAAGAGTGTAATGTGATGTCTCCTGGAACACTTTTTGATTATAATACAGGTAAAGACCTGTTATATATGAGAAGAAGTATTTATAACGGCGGGGAAGTATTTGCTATATTAAAAGATCCAGCTGATAGTAAATTGTATTTGGCTAGAATGTCTTCTTCTAGGGGGACTATAACACAAACGTATTATGAAGAAATACCTGAAACAATTGCTGTAGATATGGCACAGGCAGATTATTTTGCGGTGAGTCCAGATTTCGGTTATATATTTTATAATGTCGGAGGAAAAGTTTATGAGTACGATTTTAGTTTAAAACAAACGAAATTGATGATAGATAAAGGTTCGGCAGAAATAACGGTATTAAAATTTCAAGATGATTCTAAATCTTTTGGAGGAGACACACGTTCAGAACTGGTATTAGCGAGTTATGATGCGGCTTCAAATGAAGGAACTATGGAGCTTTATGAAGTACCACCAGTTAATGGAGATCTTAATTTGCAGGCCTCTTATGTTGGATTTGGAAGAATAGTGAGTATTTCTTATCGAGATCGTTAATATGTTAAAAAAGGGGAGGTTTAAAGCTTCCCTTTTTTATGCAATCTATTTTAATATATTAAACATGAATAAAATAAAATCTATAGTCCTTGGTTTAATATGTCTATATACAATTAGCACCGCATACGGGCAAACACAATTCTATACAGGTAGTTGGGAGCAATTAATAAAGAAAGCGCAAACGGAAAATAAACCCATTTTTATCGATATGTATTTTACAGGCTGTATGCCTTGTCGTGAAATGGATAATCGAGTGTTTCCCGATACTAAAGTGGCAAATATTTTAAATAACGAATTTATACCTTATAAGGTTGATGTTTTTAATGAAAAGGAGAAGGCTTTAGGTCTTAAACTATCAAAAAAATATGCCATTACCGGTTTTCCGACGTTTTTAATATTAACAGCAGATAATCACGTTATAGATATAGATGGCGGTTTTAAAGGTGTCGATAACTTTATAAGATTTTTAAATAGTGTCACAGCTAAGTTTGCTAACAAAAAATATTATAAAGGTTACAGTACATCATATAAACTAGACTATCCGGAGTTTTACAGAAATTCTTTCGAGAAACGTAAGCTCGATAAATCGTCAGAAGAAATAAATGATTATTTAGATACCTTAGCCGATATAGATGGTGAGATACCGTTTTTAATTATGTTCAAATTTTTGAAGGAAGGTAAATACGTTGAGTATTATTCGGATCATCTTTTGGAATTTGGTAATAAATTTGGAACCAATATAGTTGCTAGGAGTATGATTTCAAAAATGGACTATCTAGCAAAGAAGTATGGGGAAACTAATAATTTAGAAAAGTATGAAGCGGCTTTGTCTCATATTAAAGAGTTAATGGCACTTAACGATTGGAACCGTTTACGAATAAAGTGTTTTTATAAGCCATATTATGATGTTACAAAAGATACTAATTGGTATATAGAAAAAATTAATAATGGAAATTTCGATTGGCAGGATAGGAGTAATGCTTACGCCAATATTATATTGGACTCTCAAAATAATGGACCTATATTAGAGCAATTACGCGGGTATTATGAGAATAATTCCGAGAGGAAGTTTCAATCAGATGTTTATAAGGAAGTCTTGATAAATTTATTTCTTAAAGATTATAAAAGGGCCGCAGATGTTATGAAATATTTTGAAAATGCTACGAAATCACCAGGTATAAGTGAGGAGGTTATTAGTTCTTTAGAATTAGCTGTAAGCAAAGAAGAATTATCCGGCCTTGAAATATTAGCGGCTCAAATGCTTAAACCCATACAAATGGAGTAGATGCATGTCTAGCTGATTAGAATTAAAAACACCTGAATGTAAATTCAGGTGTTTTTGTTTTTAATATATTGCAATAAAAAAATAGATGCTTTTTAAAATACCAATACTGATTCTTACTAAGGGTGACGATAGCCGATTTGCTGCTAATATTTTATTATTGGTGTTTATTGTTGCCTTAATTGGTTTAATTTTCTATTATTTTTTTAGAATGATAGAAATGGCATTTGTTTTAAAATACCGTAGACCTTTATACAATCACTTTTATTTTTATTTGAAAAAATTATCTTCAGAACAAAAGGTAATTCTAAAAAGTCAATTTTCATTTTATAATAAATTAGGCGCCAGACATCAGAAATATTTTGAGCATAGAGTGGCTAATTTTATTAAAGATAAAGATTTTATAGGAAGAGAAGGTGTTGTTATTTCAGAAGAAATTAAGGTGCTCATTTCTGCTACAGCCGTTATGTTAACTTTCGGGTTTCGCGATTACTATATTGGGTTAATTTCTAAAATTGTAGTATATCCTACCAAATTTTATTCGAATACCAACGAGGCTTATCATAAAGGAGAATTTAATCCCCGGCTTGAAACCCTAGTGGTATCCTGGCTTGATTTTAAAGAAGGATTTAGAGATGCTAAGGATAATTTAAATTTGGGTATTCACGAACTAACCCATGCCATTCACTTTAATAGTATAAAAGAAAAGGATGTAAGCTCTACCATTTTCAACGATTCGTTTAAAGAATTGTCCGATTTATTGGTTTCTAACGAGTCACTGAGGAATCAGCTACTGGTTTCTGAATATTTCAGAAAATATGCTTTTACCAATCAATTTGAATTTTTAGCCGTTTTAATTGAAAATTTTATAGAAACACCTAAGCAATTTAAAAGCGAATTTCCGGTATTATATGCTAAAATTAGGCAGATGCTAAATTTTAGAGTAGCGAATTATTAATAGGCTTACATGGTAAAAAATAAAGCGCCGCTAGATAAGCGGCGCTTTATTTGTACTAAATTGACACTTATAGTTGACCTCTTAATTCTCCACCAGGATAGGCTGAGGTATGTACATTAACATAAATCTTCCCATTTCTAATAGCTTCAATTAAGTCAGCAATACTCTTGCCGGCCAAACCTCCAATTAAATCACTTTCCTCTATTTGGCCTTCAGCTATCACGCCATTCGACATACCGGAAGGCTGACCATCTAGATTCTTATATAGCCAAGCAACAGGTCCGCCATCTGAGCCAGCGGGTGCCATGTGAAAATGAGACATAGTAACGTTTTCAATATTAGCAACTATTAATTTGTAATGAATCATAGTTTCTTCTTTGTTAATATGAACGATAGCTTCTCCTGCTGCTTTAGAATCATTTGGAGTAGTTTCATTACTACCTTTCAATGATGCTGTGAAGTGAAGTTTATTATCCATGGATTTCTTTTCAGAAGCCATTTTGCTATTTAATTCTGATGTGTCTGCTTCATCAGAGGAAATCATTAAGGGGTCATTCGAGCATGTAAATAACATACAGCCCAGCGCAAATACAAGACATAAGCGCATTACAAGGTTTGTAATTTTTTTCATAATGAGTTTTTTTTAGTTATTCAGTTTTATGCCCTAGCGCATAAAATTTGGGGAGGAGGATAGTTGTAAAACTAAATAGTGTTGTTAATTAACTTAAAGTACATAAAAATTATGAGATAATAAAAAAAATACGATTAAGCACGTATTTTCCGTATTTATGGATTTTGTATTATTTAAAATGATTTTTATCATAATTTTTCGGGTTTAAGTTTAATAATTTTATTAAGCACAAAACTTAAAGCTGAAGGAGATGATACGAAAAGCACCAATTTCAATGATAATGACAACGCCTGTTATTACATTAAAGAAAGACGATAGTCTTGAAAAAGCAGAGCGCTTATTTAAGAAACATCATATTAGACATATACCGGTAGTTTCAGGAAATACAGTCGTTGGTATGTTGAGTTATACAGATTTATTAAGGCTAAGTTTTGCTGATATATTAGATGAAGAACAACGAGATACCGATGTGATGATATATAATATGTTTACAATAAAACAGGTTATGAAACGGGATATTGTTACCGTGTCAACATCAAATTCTATTAAAGAAGTGGCAGAAATATTTGCTACCAGAGAGTTTCATGCATTACCAGTTGTCGAGAATAATAAGTTGGAGGGTATCGTTACGACCACCGACCTGATAAAGTATTTATTGCAACAATTTTAGAATGGAATTATAATTGCTGCGAATTACGTAAAAGTAAATACAACTGATATTTATCATAAAATGACATTATTGGAATAATTAATTTTAGTTTAGAATTTTAAAAGGAATCTTCATGAGACATCAAGCAGAGGTAGGAGATATTATGGCTACTAAACCTATAGCCCTTAAACGTAGTGATACTTTAGAAATAGCGGAAGCCTTGTTTAACCAATATCAAATAAAACATATTCCAGTTGTTAGTCATGATGTGGTAATTGGTATGGTAAGTTTTACCGATTTACAAAAAATAAGTCAGGCTGAAGTAAGTGCCGATGAACATGATATTAACACCGTGGTTTATAACACATTTTCTATAGAACAAGTTATGACTAAAAATGTGGTAACGGTTCCTAGTAATACACCTGTTAATGAGGCGGCTCAAATTCTAGCAGAGCGCGAATTTCACGCCCTGCCAGTAGTTGATGATGGTATTTTGGTAGGTATGGTTACAACTACCGATTTATTAAAATATTATATAAAGGTATTTTAAGAATTAGCAGTTGCTTTAAGGTCTTTAATGGTATCGAGTGGTGTGCTGCTTTTAAATACGAAGCTGCCCGCAACTAAAACGTCCGCACCTGCATCAACTAAAGCTTTAGCGTTGGCATTTGTAACGCCGCCATCAATTTCAATAATGGTTGATGCTCCTTTGCGTGTAATAATTTCTTTAAGTTGTTTTACTTTTTCATAAGTGTTTTCAATAAAACTTTGACCGCCAAAGCCTGGATTAACACTCATAATAAGTACTAAATCTAAGTCATTAATAATGTCTTCAAGTAAATTAACATTGGTATGAGGGTTTAAGGCGACCCCGGCTTTCATACCTTCATTTTTTATAGCCTGAATGGTACGGTGTAAATGTGTACAAGCCTCGTAATGTACTGTTAAAATATCACTTCCCAGATCAGCAAAGGTTTTAATGTAACGATCAGGATCGACAATCATTAAGTGAACATCAAGAGTTTTCTTGGTGTGTTTTGCCATGGCTTGTAAAACTGGCATGCCAAACGAAATGTTTGGAACAAAAACCCCATCCATAATGTCAATATGAAACCAATCAGCCTCACTTTGATTAACCATTTCTATATCGCGTTGTAAATTAGCAAAGTCTGATGCTAATAATGAAGGAGCTATTAATTTAGAACTCATGATGTTGTTGTGTTATTTAAAATTTTTGCAAATATAGAAAAGTCTTTTCGATAGGACCTAGCTTATTAAGGATAAAGATTTTGTTAAAAAAAACAAACCCCCGGTAATCAGCCGAGGGTTCTTTCATCAATCAAAAAACGAACAGTTATGTTTAACTGTTTGTTACTGTAATTTAGTCGTAATTTTTAACAATTACTAACCTAAATATGTTTTTAATATTTTGCTTCGCGATGTATGCTTTAATCTACGAATAGCTTTTTCCTTAATTTGTCTTACACGCTCACGAGTTAAATCGAAGGTTTCACCAATTTCTTCTAAAGTCATAGGATGTTGGTTTCCTAAACCAAAGTAAAGACGAATCACATCAGCTTCACGAGGAGTTAATGTTTCAAGTGCACGCTCAATTTCAGTGCGTAACGATTCGTGTAATAATTCTTTATCCGGATTTGGAGATTCGCCACTGTTTAGTACATCGTATAAGTTAGAATCTTCACCTTCTACTAACGGAGCATCCATACTTACGTGACGACCAGAATTTTTCATAGACTCCTTAACATCGTTAATAGTCATGTCTAATTCTTTAGCAATCTCTTCGGCACTTGGTGGGCGCTCATGACTTTGCTCTAAGAAAGCAAAGGTTTTATTAATTTTATTAATCGATCCAATTTTATTAAGCGGTAAACGTACAATACGCGACTGCTCTGCTAAAGCTTGAAGAATTGATTGGCGAATCCACCAAACGGCATATGATATAAATTTAAAACCACGAGTTTCATCAAAACGTTGTGCAGCTTTAATTAAACCTAAATTACCTTCATTAATTAAATCGGGTAAAGTTAAACCTTGATTTTGGTATTGCTTAGCTACCGATACAACGAAACGTAGGTTAGCTTTGGTTAACTTTTCTAAAGCAACCTGATCGCCAGCTTTAATACGCTGAGCTAATTCTACTTCTTCGTCTGCTGTAATTAAGTCAACTTTACCTATTTCTTGAAGATATTTGTCTAACGAAGCTGTTTCTCTATTGGTAACCTGCTTCGTGATTTTAAGTTGTCTCATTTAATGTTCTCCTAATTAAATTAAATTGAATATTGTTATTCGATAGTTATACGTATCAAAATCACATTATGTTACAAAAAGATGTAATAATTTTTTGAATTTTTATTTTTCAGACAAAATTACACCGTCAATTAAATTGAGATATAGGTTGAAAAACAAAAGTGTTATTCAGGCTTATATTTTAATTAAGGCCTTGTTTGGAAGGTTAATGGCGTCAAGCATATCCTGTGTAAACTTGTAGTGACCTCGTACGGTTATCAGTTTAAATCTTGAAGATTTAAGAGCGCTCAAAGTATTTAGAAAGAGCCATTTTGATTTTAGTAATTTGGGTTTTTCAGATTTCAGACTGATGTCGAAATAATGTTTTCTGCCTTCTTTCTGGGCAACAATATCTGGTGTTATAGAAATATTACTACCTGCTTTGGTGTATGATTTAGGGGTTTCGTAACCTTCTAAATCGGCTTTAATATTTTCAAAACCGTGGTTTTCTAGGTAGGTAATTGAATGCTCTAAAATGTCTGTGTATTTTGCTTTGTCTTCGTATATCATAACTTATAATATAATGAAAATGAGTAGAAAAGCAAATTTATGAAGGGGTTTAACGTTTATTTTACTGGGAAAGATATTTTAAATTGACATGAATGCGCTTTTTAATAGATGCACTTTTATAAAATTATTTAGACTATCATTTGTTTTATTCTTGGGTTTGTTGGTAATGTTTTGGTAATTAGAAATTTGTGGCCGTTTATTTTTCTTTATGTAAATAATTTCCATGCATTTTTTACTATCTTAGAGATAAAGTAAATGGATAGTATAACCAACTTTTTGGATACATGAGCTTGGTGGAAATAATAAATATTTTACTTATTGCTGGAGTACTTCAGGGTTTCGGTTTTAACCTGGTGACTCTGTTTGTAAAGAAGAAACCCGATAAGACTATTCTTTTCTTAAACCTTACGGTTTTATTTATTTCATTAAACAACCTACAGCGCTGGCTAATTGATAATGGTTATATATCTGATTTGTTTTTAATAAAGAATTTAATGGTACCATGGTATCTTTTTATTTTACCGTCCTTTTACGCTTTTACTATTTATTTTACCAAGGTCCAAGATAAAGTTCGACGTTATTTAAAATTGACAATAGTTATTTTTATTATAGAAATGGTTATTCGCTTAGCTTTAATATCTTATGTGTATCATGAAGTCCCCAATAAAGATGAATCGACGTTAATCAAAGATTTTACAATTTGGGAGAACATTATCAATTTATTATATAGTATATTTTTATTTATACAAGCTTGTTTAATTATCTTTAAAGGACAGAAAATAACTTCTTATATTTTATCTTTTGACGATCTGGCTTGGATTAAATGGTTAATTAAGTTAGGTGTTATTGTTGTTGGTTTTTGGGCGGTTGCTTTAAGTATAGAAGTAGCAACTGGGGATAAAGAAGCCTACAAGTTTTTAAATTTAAGTTCGTCTTTCCTCCTATATTGGTTAGGCTACCAAGGATTTTATAAATATAGCGTTGTTAGGGATCGGATTTCACTAAGAAGTTCGTTAGCTGCTGAAGAATTTGGTATCGAGAATTTAAATCAATCAGGATTAGATGATTCTAAAGATGATTTTTTTAACGAAAAACATCAAGCCGATTTCGATAAAATAAAATCCTATGTTATAAAAAATAAGCTTTATCTCGATCCCCTATTAAGTATGGAATCTGTGGCTTCTGAATTAGGGATGAGTAAAAGTTATTTTTCTAAGCTTATTAATTCATATAGTGACTATAATTTTTCAGATTTTATTAATTCTCTTCGGGTAAAACAAGCTAAAAAGTTTTTATCTAACAACGAATTTAGCGATTATACCATTGTAGCCATAGGATTAGAGTGTGGCTTCAACTCGAAGTCTACATTTTATTCAGCTTTCAAGAAGTTTACCTCAGAAACACCTTCTACATTTAGAGCTCAATTTTAATTTTATTCATTATCCGAAAAAATCGTTGGACATCCCAATAATTACTTCTTAGACCTATTAGGATATTGTACTTAATCTTTGGTAATAATTTTACAGTAAGTAAACAACTAAACACTTACTGTTATGATACCAATATTAATTTTATACTTAGTAAGGAGAATAAAAAGGGTGTCGTTCTTTTCAAGAAAACTTGAGGATTTTAAACGATTAATCTGGAAACTAAAATTGTTATTACCGCTGTTTGTTTTTAATATTTCCTTCGCCAATAATACCGATCCTAATACCCATCTAATTTATAACGTTGTTCGAAATAATCATGTTATTGGAACCATTAGCGTAAGTCGAATGTTTAATGAAGATTCTACAGCTTATCATTTAGAAAGTCATATTAATGTAAAGGCTCTTTTTAAGTTTAATATCACGGGTAAGGAAACAACAGTGTATAAGGATGGTATTTTAACGTATTCTTCTATTTACAGAAAAGTTAATAATAAAATTAAGGCTAACCACAAGGTCGTTTTTAAAGGTGAAAAATATCACAGCCAAGATCATAATAATCAGGAGCAAATATACTTTAAGGAAATTCATAGAAATCTGGTAACATTATATTTTAGTGAGCCTGTAGGGGTGAATCAGATTTATTGTGATAAGGAAAAACGCATGGTACGTATAGAGCCAATGGGCGAGAGCGCATATAAAGTATCTTTTTCCGATGGAAAATATAATGTTTACCATTATCGTGATGGTAAATGTGTAAAAATTGAAGCTATTAGCGCTTTGTTTGAGGTTGATTTAATTCCTGCCGAATCATGAGAAATATAGAAAATATTTGGGTGTTTATTGGAGTAGTATTTATCACCTACTTTCTTTTAAGTTGGATTTATAAGAAATTAGAGGTTGGGAAATTTGAACAGGCCCTACAAGCCAGAAATGGTTTAAGGTTATTAAATATGAGACACGGTCTGGGTATTGTACTTTTTGGGATAGTATTTTATATACTATGTCCAGATTTACGTTTTTTAATTGTTCAGATTGAAATTCCTAGGTTGTATGTCTTTTTGCCTTATCTGGCTATTTTGTTTATAAGTGGCTATATGTCACATTTAGCAGCACAAAAAGTAAATAATTCAAATGAAAATATCGATCAGTACGCATATGAACATCCCTGGTCTTATATGGTCTTTAGATGCGTCTTTTTATTTTGTTATGAATTTTTCTTTAGGGGCGTATTGTTCTTTACTTTTCTTGATTATTTCAGTTTAATTGAAGCCATTTCTTTAACAACATTATTGTATTTGGTAATTCATTTATTTGACTCTAAAGACAAAATAGTTGGAACCATTCCTTTTGGTATAATACTGTGTTTAATAACCTATGAGACGCAAAGTATCTGGTATGCTTTTGTGTTGCATTTAATATTATCTGCAGTTTATGAGATTTCGATTTTTTATAATAAAACTCTAAAAACTTTAAAGTCATGAAAGTATTAATTACAGGAGCTACCGGTTACATAGGGCATCGGTTAGCTTTGGCTTTAGCAGCAAAAAAAATTCAGGTGAATGCCCTTGTTCGGGATGTAAATTCAATTAAAATACCTAAGCATCCAAATATTAAGGTGTTTCAGGGCGATATTTGCGACCTCAATTCAATAAAAAGAGCCATAACAGGCTGTCAATATGTATTTCATACGGCGGCTTATACTAATCTAAAAAATAGGAATATTGATGATTTTTATAACATTAATGTTTTAGGAACAGAACATATTTTGAATGCAGCCTTAGCTGAAGGTATTAAAAAGGTAATTTATACAAGTACCTTATCTGTTTTCGGACCTTCTTTTAAACAGAAACCAATCACGGAAACACAACCCAGATTAGTTTCTTATGCCAACGATTATGAATTAACCAAAGCTATGGCCGAAGAAAAGGTAAGGGCCTATACTCGAAATGGTTTGCCCTGTGTTATTTTAAATTTAACACGGGTTTATGGACCTGGATTGAAATCTTTTTCTAACGGGGTTAATAAACTAGTTGATATGATTACTTATAAAAGTTGGTTAGTTGTTCCTTCCAAGCTGGAAACTATGGCCAATTATGTTTATATAGATGATGTATTAAACGCCCATATTTCGGCTATGACACTAGGAAAGAATGGCGAAAGGTACATTATTGGAGGAGAGAATTTAAATTATAAGCAGCTTTTTAATAAGATAAAGAAATATACAAAGAGTGATATTAAAATTGTACAGCTTAACTATAATATATTGAAGATTATTCTTATTCTAATTTCTAAAATAAACGCCATTCTTAAAATAGGAACGAGTTTAAGTCCAAGAGTGATAGATTCCATTTTTACCAATCGAAGATCTTCCTCAAATAAAGCAATTTCTGAATTACAATACCATATTACGCCATTTAAAAAGGGTATTTCCAAAACAATAGCTTACTTGAAAAATTAGGAAATCATGAAAACACATACATTAATAACAGGAGCAAGTCAAGGATTAGGTAAGTCCATAGCATTAGAGTTTGCCAATAGAAAAATGAATTTAGTTTTGGTCGCTTTACCTAATTCAGGACTACCAGAATTATCTGAATTTATTAAAGATAATTATAACGTGAAAACGCATTATCTGGAGTTAGATTTAAGTACCTCCCAAAGCTGTCATGCTATTTCGGAATTTATACAGGAAAAGCAATTACAAATTAAATGCCTTGTTAATAATGCAGGGGTATTAAGTCGCGGATTATTCGAAAACATTGATGAGCAATTTATTTTAAGTCAGATTGCTGTGAATGTTACCACCCCTACCTTATTAATAAAATTATTGCTGGATAATATGAAATCTGTAGCTCCAGCTTCTATATTAAATATTAGCAGTATGGCTAGTTTTTTTGCATTACCCAAAAAACAGGTCTATGGAGCGACAAAAGCTTATTTAACCTCTTTTTCTAGAAGTTTGGGGAAGGAATTAAAACCTCATAATATATCTGTAACTACAATTTGTCCAGGTGGATTAAATACCACCACACGCTTGTGTTATCAAAACCGAATTATGGGGTGGATTTCGAGAGAGGCCGTTTTAAACCCAGAAGATGCTTCTAAAATGGCTGTTGATGCCATGCTCGATGGTCAAACGTTATTGATACCTGGTTTTATAAATAAGTGTCTTATGGTTTTAGATAAAATTTTACCTGAGTTTATAAAAGACAGGCTTGCCGAACGCGAGCTTAATAAATTGCCAAGATTACAAGTATAAAGTAGTTTAATGACAAATTGAAGTGATAAGAAAAGTTTAAAGAAATATATAAAACCACTGACGCATTTATTGTCTGTTTTCGTATTGTTTTACAATTGCACGTGTATAAAGGTAAAACTGTTAGTTTGGAACAGGCAGCTAAAAAGCCTGTAAAAACCAAAGTGTAAACCTACAATGGCATCAGATGTAAATTTAAATATATAAAAGTGCAAAATGGAAAATATTAGGGCATATGAAATGTAAAAGAAAACTTAGAAAAGCTAAAGTAATCTGAACAATATATTAAAAGCATAAATATAAAAAACAAAACGCTTTCTGTAATTCTACCAATAGGAGCCGTCTTGGCCGGTACACCCGGGGTCTTAGCAATACTGGGTGTTGGGAAGCCCATGGTTAGTGGTTCGGAACCTTTATTTAGTTGTTAACTATTTCTCAATGGATTTTAATAGTATAAAATAAAATGTTGTCAATTTTAAATTTATTAGTATGGAACCTCAAGTTACATTTAACCCAAGTCCCACGGCCAATTTACATTATCGAAAATTAAGATCACGCCTAAAACAAGTGTTGAAAAACTTACCGGAGAGACGTAAGCGGCAAAAAATTTATATTGTTTTAACTCTACCCATTATTTATTTAACTGCATATGTTACAGCTTTAAACTATAGCTATATTAATTATATGTTTTATACTATGTATGGGTTTTTAGGAATATTGTCAGTTTTAATTTTTTTAAACATTATTCACGATGCTGCCCATAATAATATTTTTAAAAAGCAATGGATGAATAAAGCCCTGCTCATTATTTTCGATCTTATTGGAGCAAATAGTTTTATCTGGAGAAAACGACATGTTTTGTTGCATCATAACTACCAGAATATTGCTGGATGGGATTCAGATATTCAGCAATCAGGTTTAATAAGAATATTTAAAAATGATAAGCCAACTGTTGTAAGCAGAAATCAGTCCTGGCTTGTTTTTTTCTTGTACCCCATGTACTTGCTAAATTGGATTCTTCTCAGAGATTTTAAAGATTTCTTTGTAAAGAATCGAACCATACAAAAAGTTTGTAATATCCCGCAAAAAGAATATTTTAAGTTGTTCATTTTTAAAGCCATTTTCCTGTTTTATACGATTGGTGTCCCGGTTCTATTAGGAGTAAAATTATATGTTGCTTTAATCGGTTTGTTCATCTTGTTAACCGCAGGAAGTATTTTTGCGTTATTAGCTTTGCTGCCTCCCCATGCTAATGATAAAAGTAAATTTCCGGTTCCGGATACTGAAGGTCAATTAAGTGTTAGTTGGTTAGAACATCAATTTTTGACTACAAACGATGTTACGATGGATAATTGGATATCTAGACATGTATTAGGGAACTTTAACTATCACATAGCTCATCATTTATTTCCTAATATTAGTTCGGTTTATGCTCCAGAAATCACTATTGAAATACGAAATTATGCTAGAGAAAATGGGTTGAGTTATCGCTCATATAAGTTACATCAGGCATTATATTATCATTATAAGTTAATAAAAGCCAATGCTGTAGATGACGATTTTTTAGAAGAAGACATGTAGTATTTGAGGTATATAAACTATATGGTATGAATACAGTTTTCATCACAGGGGCGAATGGATTGCTAGGTTCAAATACTGTGCTTGTGTTTTTGGAACAAGGGTATCAGGTTGTTGCGCAGGTAAGAAGCGTGTCCAGTTTTGTGTTGGGAAAGCATGAACGGCTAAAGTTAATTGAAGTTGATATTTTAAACAACAAAGAAATTAAAAAGGCTATGGAGGGCTGTGAAGTTGTAGTTCATGTGGCTTCATTGATAGATCCTAAAATAAAAAAGTATCAATCTTATTATAAAGTAAATGTCATTGGAACAAAGAATATTGTAGAGTCTGCTATCGCAAATAGGGTTAAGAAAATTATTTATGTTGGAACTGCCAATGTTTATGGGTATGGAACTTTGGGAAGTTTGGGATGCGAGTTACATTCTATAAAAGATCCGTTTTCAAAATCACCGTACTCAAGGAGTAAAAAAGTAGCCCAAGAATATGTATTGTCTAAAAAGGATGATATAGAAGTGGTGGTGGTAAATCCCACTTTTATGCTAGGTGCTTACGATACCAAACCGAGTTCAGGTAAATTGGTGTTGTATGGGTTAAATAAGTCTGTAGTGTTCTATCCACCTGGAGGAAAAAGTTTTGTTTGCGTTCAAGATGTTTCCAGGGGAATTGTAAAGGCTGTTGAAAAAGGTAAGAATGGTGAATCGTATATTTTGTCCAATGAAAATTTAAGCTATAAAGCATTTTTTAAACTATTAAAGAAGGTTCAGAAGTCGCATCAAATATTAGTAAGGGTGCCAAAGATTTGTTTTTATTTTTTGGGGTTTGTGGGTGACTTGTTAAGAAAATTAATGATAAAAACGCCGCTATCTTCAAATAATTTAAAAGTGTTGTGCATTAATAGCTATTACTCGAATAAAAAGGCTCGGGAACAATTGGGCGTTGTGTTTTCTCCCATTGAAAAAGGGATCGCCGAAGCGGCGGAGTGGTTCAATTCTCAAAAGTATGTTTGTAAGAGCTAGGTGTCATTTTGAATCCTAATTTAGTTGTCCTAAATCATCTACAAACTATTTAATCGGATATATATTTTAATTAAAAACTGGACATTTGAAATAAGTTCAATGCATTACGGTAGTTATGAAAATTAAAAGTATATCAGACTGGAAATTATTAAAAAAGAAGGGGTGTATTCTCTGTTTAATAATTACTTGCATTTATAATTGTGAGCTTAATAAAGATGGTGAATTAAGTTGTATTGGAAACAGGAGTGCTAGTCTTCCAAATCATGAATTCATGACTGGATATCTAGAAGAATATTACTACGATAGGTTAACAGCTTCCGTTTCGAATGATCCAAATGATGATGATTACGATTATAACTTTACTATTGAAGGTCGAGTGCCCGAAGGACTGAAAGTAGTTATAGAGAATAGAAGTGTTATTCTGGAAGGCCATCCTTCAAAAGCTGGGAAATTTGGATTTGTGATTTACCTAGATATCGAGCCACATTTTCCTGATACTAATATATGTATTAATTATAACGCGAATAAAGAATATAATTTACTTATTGAAACGAACTAAAGCAAAAGAAGTCTAAGGGTTTTTAGATAAATAAGGTAGGAGGATCTTATTCTGTATTGTTAGTTTCTTTTGAATAGTAAAGTCGGTGAAGTCGCCTCATGAATTTAAATTTTATAGTCATGAAAACATTAAAGCAACTTATATTAATAATTATACTTTCTATGCAATGCTACGGGCAAGATCAACCTTTAGTTTCAAATAAACTTATGGCGTTAAAAGTTTCCGATAGTAAGTTGAGTTTTAATCAGGAAATTTCTGTTTATAATGGCTTAAAATTATATACAGAACCACAGTTTGGAGATTTGTTTGAAAATTCATTTAAACAAATACAAGGGGTTACTAATTTTAATCAGTTTTTTAATTGCTTGGATTTGGGGTTAAATTTTGGACTGGTTCATAAACTTCAGAGAAATTTAAAACTAAGTGGACTTTGTAATTTTGGAATGCTGAGGTTCAGGAGTTATGATGTTTCAAAACCGAATAATTATACTATCAAGGTTTCTTTAAGTTATGTTTTTTAATGAATTTAAAACATTATAATTATGAAAAATTCGATCAAAATTGTACTTGTGCTTATTCTTGTTATAATTGCTGGATGTAGTTCTAATGATGATGAACCAAAACCGGAATCTAACTTATTAATAGGTGTGTGGAAACCTATCAAATTTGTTTATGTATGTACTGATTTAAATGATGAAGAGTTTTCTACGGCCTGTGAACAAACGGGCAGGTTAACTATGCGATCTAATGGCACATGGACGGAAACTTATTTTTATGAATATAATAATGTATGTGAAGATGATGGTGAGTCTAGTGGGACTTGGAAAATAGTAAATGGCAAATTAATAGTCTCAGAAAATGGATCTGATGATATAGAAATTACATTATTTGAAATCAGTGAAACTACCTTAAAGATTGGTCAGTATGATGAAGAGTTTTGCGAAGGAAATGATGCAGGGGCTCATTATTATGGAGAATATATAAGAGTGAATTAATATGGAAATATCATGAATCGATTTAAGACATCAGTGCTGAAACTCATTTTGTTATTTGGTTGTTTAATATTGCAATCTCAGGAGAAATTATTGAATAAAGAGGAATTCATTAGGGTGTATGATTTAAATGGAAAGAAAATATCAAAAGGAAATATCATAGAATTGAATGATTCTATTTTAAAACTTAAATTAGGCAGTAAGAAGGAATCTATAAGTTATCAGCACATTGGATTAATAAAAACTAAACGATCCGGAGGACACAATGTTTTTATGGGAACATTAATAGGAATAGGTATCGGTACCATTGTTGGGGCAACTTTAGGCGAGCCTGATGATCCAGATAGTTTATTCGGGTTTTCACGAGGAGAATATGCCGCTATAGGGGCACTTGCTGGGGCTGAGGCAGGATTATTAATAGGCGGTATATCAGCTTTGGTTAAAAATCCCAATACGTATGTAATTGAGGGAGAACAAAACAAATGGAGGATTTTTAAGGAATATTATTATAGTAAATTGCCTTAGCTAATTTTAACTAGCGGGCAATATTTGTAATAAATAAAAAACCCATCAATATTTTGATGGGTTTTTAAAATTATAGAATAGATAAAAAAATTATTCTTCTTTCTTATCGTTTCTTGGTGCTCTATCGTCACGGCGGTTGTCGCGGTTTCTGTTATCTCTACCACGGTTATCACGGCTACCACCACGATTGTTATTATCTCTTGGCGGTCTTGCTACATAACCTTCAGGTTTTGGCAAAATGGCTTTGCGAGATATTTTTTCTTTAC
This sequence comes from Gaetbulibacter saemankumensis DSM 17032, assembly GCF_000425645.1. Classification (GTDB taxonomy): domain Bacteria; phylum Bacteroidota; class Bacteroidia; order Flavobacteriales; family Flavobacteriaceae; genus Gaetbulibacter; species Gaetbulibacter saemankumensis. The sequence goes on along the minus strand of NZ_AUDV01000006.1, from coordinate 385,792 downwards.
GTGTTTTAGGATCTACACCAAAGTATTTCACTTCAAAAACGTCACCCATATTAACAACATCGCTAACATTTTCAGTGCGTTCCCAGGCTAATTCACTTACGTGTAATAATACTTCATTTCCTGGGGCTTCAGTATATTCTACTACTGCACCAAAATCAAGCATTTTAATTACTTTAACTTCATAAACATTACCAACAACAGGTTTAAACATCATGGCCTCAATTTTAGCTAAAACAGCATTAATACCATCCTGTCCAGTACCAAGTATTTCAACAATACCTTCTTCTGTTACAGGGTCTTCGTTTATCACGATTGTCGTGTTTGTTGCTTTTTGTAGTTCCTGAATAACTTTACCTCCAGGACCAATTAAAGCTCCAATGTATTCACCAGGAATAGTTCTGGTAACCATTTTAGGTGCATGTGGTTTAACATCTGCATTTGGAGATGCAATGGTATCAGTTAACTTACCTAAGATATGTAAACGACCTTCTTTTGCTTGATTTAAAGCGTTTACAAGAATCTCATAGCTTAAGCCTTTAATCTTAATATCCATCTGACAAGCCGTAATACCATCAGCTGTACCAGTTACTTTAAAGTCCATATCTCCTAAGTGATCTTCATCACCTAAGATGTCTGATAATACAGCGTAACGCTCACCATCAGAAATTAATCCCATGGCAATTCCTGAAACAGGTTTTATTAACTGTACACCAGCATCCATTAATGCCATTGTACCAGCACATACGGTTGCCATAGAAGATGATCCATTAGATTCTAATACCTCAGAAACTACACGAACAGTATAAGGACAATCAGCAGGGACCATGCGCTTTAATGCACGCTGTGCCAAGTTTCCGTGACCAATCTCACGACGAGAAGTACCTCTTAAAGGTCTTGCTTCACCAGTAGAGAAAGGAGGGAAGTTATAGTGTAAATAGAAACGCTCTTCAGTTTCTAGAGAAGGGTTGTCTACCATGTTAGCTTCACGAGAGGTTCCTAAGGTAACAGTCGCTAAAGCTTGAGTTTCACCACGTGAAAAGATCGAAGAACCATGTGTTGATGGTAAATAATCAACCTCACACCAAATAGGGCGTACCTCAGTTGTTTTTCTACCGTCTAAACGAATACCTTCTTCAAGTACGACATTACGTACAGCTTCTTTTTGAACTTTATTGTAATATTTAGAAACCAGTCCGCTTACTTCTTCTAATTCTTCTTCGGTAAATTCAGCTAATAAGGCTTCTTTTACTTCTGCAAAGGCAAGGCTTCTATCTTGTTTAGAAGAAGCTTGTTTTGCGATGTCGTAGCATTTATCGTAAGCGAAAGCTTTTACTTTTTCTAAAACAGTTTCGTCTTCAGCTTCTAATTCGTATTCACGAGTTTCTTTTTTACCAACTTGTTCTACCAAGCGTTTTTGAGCTTGAATTTGAACTTTAATGGCTTCGTGAGCTACTTTAATAGCTTCTACCATTTCTTCTTCAGAAATCTCACTCATCTCACCTTCAACCATCATGACAGAATCTTCAGAGGCTCCGATAATCATATCGATATCTGATTGCTCAAGTTGCGTGAAGCTTGGGTTGATAATGAATTCTCCGTCTAAACGAGCCACTCGAACTTCAGAAATTGGTGTTTCAAAAGGAATGTCCGATAACTGAATAGCTGCCGAAGCCGCTAAACCAGCTAATGCATCGGGCATAACGTCTTTGTCTAAAGACATTAACTGAATCATAACTTGAGTTTCAGCATGGTAATCTTTAGGGAATAGCGGACGTAACACACGGTCTACAATACGCATTACCAAAATTTCTTCGGTACTAGGTCTTGCTTCGCGTTTAAAAAAACCACCAGGGTATCTACCAGCAGCAGCAAATTTTTCGCGATAATCTAACGTTAACGGTAAAAAGTCTACATCTGCAGCATTATAATTAGACACCACAGTACATAATAACATAGTGTCTCCAGATCGCACAACAACACTACCATGAGCTTGTTTTGCTAATTTTCCGGTTTCGATAGAGATTTCTCTACCGTCGCCTAGGTCTATGACCTCTTTAAAAACTTGTGGAACCATAAATTTTTTTAATTCTAATTAAACAAAGGTCGTTGTGTTGTGTAGTTGTTGTGTGACCAATGAAAAACTATAATTAGCTTCTTCAATACGCCGTTTAAACTCATGCGCTGGAGTATTTTTATTACTTGGGCGTTACCTTTATCAAGGTCGGGCTTTTCGCTATATCTTTTTTATAAAAAAGGATGTCGCTGCAATCCCTAACGCTAAAACAAAAAAGAGGCTATAAAAGCCTCTTTTTTTTATTTTCTTAATCCTAATTCTTTTACTATCGCACGATATCTTAAGATATCTTTCTTAGTTAAGTAATCAAGTAAAGCACGACGCTTACCTACTAGTTTTACTAACGAGCGCTCAGTGTTAAAATCTTTACGATTCTTTTTTAAGTGCTCAGTTAAGTGATTAATTCTGTGCGTGAATAACGCAATTTGTCCTTCAGCTGAACCGGTATCATTTTTGCCGTTACCGTGTTTTGCGAAGATTTCTTCTTTTACTTCTTTTGATAAATACATGCTAATATTATTGTAAATAATTGTTATGTAAACGAAAGGCTATCTTTCGAGCGGCAAATATAGTAATTTATACTGATATAAAAGCCTAATAATAAAAAAGAAAAAGCGACTAATTTTAGTCGCTTTTATTGTTATGCTCTTAATGGCTGATTCAATATTAAATCGAGATATTGATTTACTTTATTTTTTAATTCTTTACGAACGGTAATAAAATCTAAGAAACCGTGTTCTAATAAGAATTCTGAGGTTTGGAATCCTTCTGGTAATTCTTTACCTGTGGTGTCGCGAACAATACGTGGTCCGGCGAAACCGATTAAGGCTCCAGGTTCACTAATGTTAATGTCTCCTAACATTGCAAATGAAGCTGTTGTTCCTCCTGTGGTAGGGTCGGTACATAATGAAATGTAAGGAATTTTAGCATCAGCTAATTGTGCTAATTTTACCGAAGTTTTGGCTAACTGCATTAAGGATAATGCAGCCTCCATCATACGTGCTCCTCCCGATTTAGAAATTACCATTAATGGAATTTTATTTTTTAAAGAGTAATCTGCTGCACGGGCTATTTTTTCTCCTACAACGCTACCCATAGATCCACCTATAAAAGCGAAATCCATACATGCCACCACTAAATCTTTACCTTTAGACTTACCAACACCAACACGAACAGCATCTTTTAAGTTAGTTTTGTTTTGAGCGGCTTTTAAGCGGTCTGGATATTTTTTAGTGTCAATAAATTTAAGAGGGTCCTTAGATTCTAAGTCGCTATCTAATTCTTTAAATTTATTATCATCAAAAAGGATTGAAAAATACTCTTTACTTCCAATGCGTACGTGGTATCCATCTTCTGGGCTCACAAAGAAGTTTCTTTCAAGTTCTTCAGTATCGATTATTTTACCCGTTGGAGATTTATACCACAGACCTTTAGGTGTGTCTTTTTTCTCTTGAGTAGTTGTTGTAATTCCCTTTGTTTTTCTTTTAAACCAAGACATACTAATCTATTATTTTAGTTTAGGCTATTAAAATTTTTAATGTAATCTATAAGATTACTTGTTATTAGGGTTTTGGTCAATTTAAATACTTATTAAAATATACTACGTCCAAAAGCCAGTGCACAAAATTAAACCTTTTTTTAATTTTGAGATACTATCACGTTAATTTCTTTATGATTTGTTAAAAGAAGTCCTGATATTATAGCATAAAAAAAAAAGACCCTACTAAATGTAGAGTCTTAATTATTTATGTGCATGTTATAGTATTATAACGTGTTTACATTGTTTAAATCTTCGAAGGCTTGTTTTAAGCGCTCAACAAATGTTTTTTCACCTTCACGTAACCATACACGAGGATCGTAATATTTTTTATTTGGAGAATCGTCTCCTTCGGGGTTTCCTATCTGAGCTTTTAAATACTCGGCTTTATCTCCCATGTAATCACGGATACCTGTCATGAATGCATATTGTAAATCGGTATCGATGTTCATTTTAATTACTCCGTAGCTAATTCCTTCTCTAATTTCTTCTACTGAAGAACCAGAACCACCGTGGAATACGAAATCGATATGATTTTGACCTACACCGTATTTTTCAGAGATATACTCTTGAGAATTCTTTAAAATTTTCGGAGTTAATTTAACATTACCTGGTTTGTATACTCCGTGTACATTACCAAAAGCAGCCGCAATAGTGAACTGTGGACTTACTTTACTTAATTCTTCATAAGCATAAGCAACTTCTTCTGGTTGTGTGTATAATTTAGAATCATCAACATCTGTATTATCTACACCATCTTCTTCACCACCTGTAATGCCAAGTTCTATTTCTAATGTCATACCCATTTTGCTCATACGCTCAAGGTATTTTTTACAAGTTTCAATGTTTTCTTCTATAGGTTCTTCTGAAAGATCAATCATATGCGAAGAGAATAAAGATTTTCCTGTTTCAGCAAAATGTTTTTCACTGGCATCTAAAAGACCGTCAATCCAAGGTAATAATTTCTTAGCACAATGGTCTGTATGTAAAATTACAGGTACCCCATAAGCTTCCGCTAAAGTGTGCACATGTTTTGCTCCTGCAACAGCACCAGCAATAGCAGCTTTTTGTCCTTCGTTGCTTAATCCTTTACCCGCATTAAATTGAGCACCACCGTTAGAAAATTGAATAATTACGGGAGCATTTAAAGCTGCAGCGGTTTCTAGTACACCGTTAATTGTATCTGATCCTATTACGTTTACTGCCGGTAAAGCAAATCCTTTTTCTTTTGCAAGCTGAAAAATTGCTTGTACTTCATTTCCTGTCGCAACTCCAGGTTTAATATTATGTCCCATATTATATAAAAATTAGATTTTAGTTAAATGAGCATCAAAAGTAATCAATTTTTGAAGAATTATGGCTCATTTTATCTAATGAAAACGTTAAAAACAAGCTAAAACGTTATAGTGATAGAAAGATGTAATTAACTTAGAATGGATAGTTTATACCTATATTATATACCGCGTTGCTGAAATTGTAATTATTAAACCAACGATTTTTATCTTGATAAGAGGGCTCGTAGGTTTTAAATCCAATATCGAAACGAAAAACAAAAAAACTAAAGTCATAACGCAGTCCAATGCCCGAACCAACGGCAATGTCTTTTAAGGAGTTAAATCCTGTAAATGTCGCATTCGGATCTTCAACATCATCTAGTAAGTTCCATATATTGCCAGCATCAATAAAAACAGCACCATTAAGGTTGTCGAATAAGTTAAATCGGTGTTCTAGACTTAACGCTAATTTAGAATTGGCTTCATTGAACTCGTTAGTCGATTCTGTACTACCTGGTCCCAAACGGTAAGCAGTCCATGCGCGGTTATCATTAGCACCTCCAGCAAAGAAACTTTTAGAGAATGGTATGTTGGTAGAATTGCCATAAGGAATGGCTAAACCTAAAAATGCCCGTACAGCCAAAACGTTTTTGTTTCCTAAATCCCAGTGTTTTATATAGTCAAATTCTGTCTTTACAAATTGAGAATAAGCAACATTAAAAATTTCATATCTGCCATTACTGTTTTTGTTAAGATTCATCAAGTTTGAAATTCCTGAAAGTACATTTCCAGCAAATTCTATTTTTGATCGAAAAATTGAAAAATTTTCATCAAATAAGTTAATGCGTTCATCATTGGTTAAGCTAAAGCTCGATGAGATTATAAGATTGTTTTCTGTAAGACGTTTTTTTCGCTCATTAATACTATTAATGGTTCTTAAGTCATCGTTGTTAATTTCTCCTGGTGTTGGATCCATTAATGCATAATCAAGAAAATTATCAGTCTCTTCAGGTATTATTAAATTTTCGGGCGTATAATTTATGTCTTTAGCAATTTGATTCAGCACATTATATGAGTTGCCATATACTCTAAAATAGTTTTCGATATTTAAGTTTCTAACGTACTGAACGTTAAAAATCTCAAGACGGTCGGTAACCTTTGAGGAGGGCTGCCAGTTGTAACTTAAATTACCGCTCAATGTTTGTTTGTCGAGACCAATATTAGTTTGACTGCTCATAGACATGTTAATACGTGTCTTGGGAGACATATACTTAGGTATAATTCGCTCAGTATTTACAGGGAAAAAGAAACGGGGAATGGTTATATTTAAATCTAAGCCATACTCGTTAATGTCGAAAAAAGGATCGTTAATATTATTCTTGTCTTTAGAAGCTCCAATAGAACCAAAAGCCGAAATTTCTAAAGTTTCAGCACCTCGAAATATATTTCTTATTAACAAACTTGGGTGTAATGAAATGCCAAAGGTTTGAATATTACTTTGAGATATATCTGCACTAAATCCTAAGTTAAACCGTTTTAATGGCGAAAGACGTATAGTATCTGCTAAGGAGTTATTAGGAGTTTCGGTATATTCTATATTGGGATATTTAAAGGTTCTAAGTTCATTTAAATGTCTATAGGTTAAGGTTCGGTCACTATCTTTAAAAATATTTCCTCGATTTAAGAAGATCGCATCAGTTAGGGCTTTCGGGCGATATCGGATTTTATCATAGGCGTATATTTTATAGCCTGCATATTTTATGGAATCTTGAAATGGTTTATTTCGATTTTCAAAAGAATAATCTGTAATGATGTTAATATCGGCTATAGTGTAAATTTTAAAAGGTTCCCGTCTTATAGAATCTTGGGTTCGAATTGCGCGATCTAATATTTGAATATCTACATTTACTTTTTTATTGGTACCAATAGTATCCATTTTAAAAGTAACATATTCGGGACTAAAATGATAAATACCAGAGTTTCTTAATTCACTTGAGATTCGTTCGCGTTCTTTTTCGAAATTTACTGTTTTATATTGTTGATTACTTTTAATTAGGCTGTTCTTCTTAATGTTTTCATATAATGAATCGATAACGACAGAGGATATATCTGCGGTAATAGAGTCTAAAATAAATGGTGAACCTTTTTCAACTTCGTATGTAATTTCGGCGCGTTTATTACCTTGGTTGGTAATTTTATAATTTGTTTCTACATTAAACCAACCATTGTTTATATGATAAGCGTTTAGTTTTTTTATCGAGCGATTTGTTTTTTCGTCATTTATTATAACCGGAGCTTCCCCCGTTTTTTTTAACCATTTATTAAAGCTTTTGCGGCCTTTAATTTCTTGGTCTAATTGTTTTCTGGAAAGCAACTTGGTTTTCCATGCTAGTTTTTTCGGGTTTTCATATATTTTTTCGTTTAAAATCGAATCGATATTCGGGCGTGCCAAATTATAAACATTTAAACGCAGGGGTATGCCAAAAACAGGAATTTTAGAGTTAGGGTTTTGTGAAATTAGGTTTTTAATAGCTTCGGTATTATTTTTTTTGCCATCAATAATTACCGTATTTTTGGTAAGCAATTGCTCGTCATCACCAACTCGTTTTACAGCATTACAGGATAAAAACAAGACAATAATGGTAGTTAATATTAGTATTTTGGAGCGTAGCTGTATCAAATGCTAAAAAGTTAAGTCTGTTTAAGAGTTGCTAAAATTAAAGTTGAATTCTGGTCTTTTAAATTAAATTCAAAAATACATTATTTCCGCAGAAAAAAATATTTAATTAATTTAAGACAAGTCAATTGATTTTTCATTTCTTTATCCCCTAAAAATTAAATTATTTAAGAACCGTCTAATGCTTTCTAAAGGTCAAATAAAGTTAATAACTAGCTTAAAGCAAAAAAAATACCGTCTGCAACATGGTTGTTTTGTTGCTGAAGGGATTAAAACCATAAACGAATTATTAGAGTCGTCGCTAACACTTCGAACGCTTTATACTACCGAAAGCTTCAATATTGATGCCAAAAAGGAAATTTTAATTACTGAAATTGAACTTAAAAAAATAAGTTTTCTAACAAACCCCAATAAGGCTTTAGCTGTTTTTGATATTCCAGCAGCCAAACCTATATCTAATCAAGGATTGATTGTAGCGCTGGATGATGTGCGTGATCCAGGTAATTTAGGTACTATTATCCGGTTGTGTGATTGGTTTGGAATTGAAGAGCTAGTGTGTAGCAGTGCGACTGTAGACTGTTATAATCCGAAAGTAGTACAGGCAACCATGGGGTCTATAACGCGGGTTAATATAAGTTATGTGGATTTAGTTGATTATTTAAACACTGTCGATTTATCTGTATTTGGCGCTTTTATGGATGGAGAGAATGTTTATAATTCTGTATTGCCAGAATCGGGTGTTTTAGTTATGGGTAATGAGGCTAACGGTATTTCTCAACAAGTGGAGGCTATTGTTAGTAATCGGATATCTATTCCAAGATTTGGTAGTTTGAAAGCCACTGAGAGTTTAAATGTCGCTACAGCAACAGCTGTTTTATTAAGTGAATTTAAACGACGCGTTTATTGAAACGTAAAATTGACGAATACACCACGCGTTTTCATGTTTTCAATATTACTCGTCCACGGACTGTTGGGGTTTTCATCTCGAACCAACTCATCATTAAATCCAAATATGCCACGAATTGAAGGTGAGAACTTGAAATTGTATAAGTAAAAATCGATTCCGAAGCCTAATTCATAAAACTGTGCGCTGCTTTTTGTTCTAAACTGCCCATTACTGTTGTCGTTCGGGTTGTCTTCGTTACTTGATAGATTTAACGCAGTTGAAACACCACCAACGACAAAGGGTTTGAAATTGTTAATACGCTTAGTTGATAATTTTACTAATAATGGAATATGAATATAGGTTGACTTAACTTCTCTAACTAAATCGGTAGATGATGGTACGACTGCTTCGAAATATTCTTCGGCATAAAATAATTCTCGGGTAGTAATAAAAAGCCCAGGTTCTAAACGAATATCTACAAACTGATTAACTCGTAAATTCCCAATAAGTCCAACGCTAAAACCAGGACTTCGTTTTACATAAATATCTCGTAAGTCTTCTTTATAGTCGAAATTGAAGTCGTAAGAATTAATTCCTAAGAAATACCCCCAGCGTAATAAATCGTTATCTGTGGTGCCTCGACCTTGATTCGCATCATAAGTTACTTTTTCTCTGCTAAATAATTGTGCGTTAGATGTTTGTGAAGCAAGTAGAAATAAAAGAATTACAAAGGTATATCGCATACTGTTATTTTGACGATTTATAGATTGTTGCCACCCCAAATGTTTGTGGGAAGTCCTTAACATCTATAAACCCAATTTTACGCAAAATATTGTTTAGTGCCTCGCCATATGGGAAAGCCGAGGCCGATTCTGATAAATATTTGTAAGCACTACGGTCTTTTGAAAATACCTTTCCAATAAGCGGTAAAATGTTTTTAGAGTAAAAATTATATCCTTGCTTATATGGTGATTTTGTTGGGATAGATGTTTCGAGAATAACAAAAGTACCTCCCGGGTTTAAAACTCTATGAATTTCTTTTAATCCGTTTTCCAGATTTTCAAAATTTCTAACACCAAAAGCAACAGTTATAGCATCGAAAGTATTGTCTTGAAAAGGCATGTTTTCACTATCGCCTAAAACCATTTCGATTTTATTCTCAAGGCCTTTTTTTAAAATTTTTGATTTGCCTATTTCAAGCATGCCACTACTAATGTCTAAACCAATAATTTTGGAGGCCTCCGTTTCAGCGAGATTTATGGCTAAATCCCCTGTTCCTGTAGCGATATCTAATATAGTGTCAGGTTTGTTTTCCTTTATTATATTGACTACTTTTTTACGCCATTTAATATCAATTCCGAAGGAAATAACACGATTTAATCCGTCATAATCCTTTGAGATGGTATCAAACATTTTAGTGACTTGTTCTTTCTTGCCTAAATCACTGTTCTTGTATGGTTTAATTTTTGACAAAGCTTTGTTTTTTTGGCAAACCTACATAATTTATTTCGACTTTAAAATATCAAATATCATCTAAAAAGATTAAAAATCTAGATTGACAGAATAAGAATTGTAAGTTGATGCGATTATTAATCATGGTGTTATTCGGCTAATTTAGTACATCAATAGTAAATTAATGTATATTTGTACCACTTTTATGATTTTAAAATAATGAAAATAATCATTGCAGGTGCTGGTGAAGTTGGATTTCATTTGGCAAAATTACTGTCCTATGAATCTCAGGAAATTACTCTAATAGATCCAAATAAAGAAAGCTTATCGCATGCTGAAACGCATTTAGATATTAGAGTAATACATGGTGATGCCACTTCTATAGCTATCCTTAAAGAGGCCAGAATAAATAATTGCGAATTGTTTATTGCTGTTACTTCTAGTGAGACAACTAATATTACAGTTTGTGTGTTAGCAAAGCAATTAGGGGCAAAACAAACCATCGCTCGTATTTCGAACACCGAATTTATTCATAATAAAGATGAGATAGGGTTTACCCAATTTGGTATTGATGAGTTAATTTCACCAGAAGCATTAGCAGCAGCAGAAATTGAATTGGCATTAAGGCAAACAACCTTTAATGATACCTATGAGTTTGAGAATGGCGCTTTAGTCATGGCGGGATTAACCCTTTCTAAAACCGCTTCTTTTGTGGGGAAATCGGTTAAGGAAGCTGCAGACATTTTTCCGGAAATTCATTTTGTGCCTATTGCTATACAGCGTGCAGGTACGCAATATGCTATAATACCTCGTGGAGATACTAAGTTTAAACGCGGAGATAATGTTGTTTTTATAACCTCGGAAGGTGGCGATGAAGAATTATGTAGACTTACTGGTCGAACGAATCGTGAGGTGAAAAACGTGATGATTTTAGGTGGTACTCAGATTGGATATAAAACAGCGCGCGATTTAAGTAATAAAGGGTTCAATGTAAAGCTTTTTGAAAAGGATAAAGAGCGTGCGTTTGAAATTGCCGATGCCTTACCGAATGTTTTAGTTATACACAGTGACGGTAGAAATGTCGATATTTTAGATGAAGAGAGTATTAGTGATATGGATGCTTTTATTGGGGTACGTACCAATTTCGAAACCAATATTATGGCCTGCTTAATTGCTAAGTCTAAAGGGGTTAAAAAAACCATTGCGCTCGTTGAAAATATGGATTATTTTGAATTGTCACAATCCATAGGTATAGATACTCTAGTAAACAAAAAATTATTGGCTGCAAATAGTATTTTCCGATATATTCGTAGGGGAGATGTAGTGGCTATGACTAAATTAAGCAATCTAAATGCCGAACTTTTAGAATTTGAGGTAAAGAAGTCTTCCATTGTTTGTAATAAATATATCAAGGATATTGATTTTCCTCGTAGCGCTATTGTTGGAGGGGTTATTAGAAATGGTGTTGGAATGATAGCTTTGGGTAGCTTTAAAATTGAAGAAGGCGACCGTGTTGTGGTGTGTTGTTTACTACAGTCAATAAAAGGCGTTGAAAAGCTGTTTTTATAAAATTAACTGAGATACCGTTGAGATTAAATTATAAAATTATTTTCCATTTCTTAGGGTTGCTATTATTGTTTAATGGTGGCTTTATGCTCCTTTCTGCACTTGTAAGTTTCTTGTATCATGACGGTGTTACATTGCTAATTACTGCAGCCGGATTGATAACGCTATCAATAGGAGGTTTAGTGATGTTGTTAACTCGTAGTCATAGAAAGGAAATGAACAAACGAGAGGGGTATATTGTAGTAACTTTCGGATGGATTATCATGTCTTTGTCCGGGACTTTACCTTATGTTCTTACAGGTAGCATTCCCAATTTTATAAATGCCTTTTTTGAGACGATGTCGGGTTATACGACAACAGGAGCTTCAATTTTAAATGATATTGAAATTATACCAAAAGGTGTATTGTTTTGGCGTAGTACTACTCACTGGATAGGTGGTATGGGGATTATTGTTTTAGCTATTGCTATCTTACCGTTGTTAGGAATTGGAGGGATGCAGTTATTTGCAGCTGAAGCACCAGGCCCGAGTGCCGATAAGTTACACCCTCGAATAACAGATACGGCTAAACGCTTGTGGTTAATTTATTTTGGCTATACGATTGCTGAAACGCTGTTGTTAAAGCTTGCAGGGATGTCGCTTTTTGATGCGATGAACCATTCTATGGCTACTTTGTCGACAGGTGGCTTTTCAACAAAAAATGCCAGCGTAGCTTATTGGAATGGACAACCTATAATTCAATATATAATTATCCTTTTTATGTTTTTGGCAGGATCTAATTTTGTATTAAGTTATTTTGCGTTTAAGGGAAGAATACAGAAAATAATTAAGGACGAGGAATTTAAATTATACTTTAAATTTGTTGCTATATTCACCATTATAGCGGCGCTGATAATATACTTTAAAGCGGATGCCTCGGTTTCTTCCATTGCTCATCCTATGGTGTGGGGTGAAGGGGAAAGTGCTTTTAGGCATGCTTTGTTTCAGGTGCTTACGGTTATTACAACAACAGGGTTTGTTACGGCTGATTATACTTTATGGACGCCCTTCTTAATGGTTTTCTTTTTCGGACTTATGTTTTTAGGTGGTTCTGCAGGAAGTACCTCTGGAGGAGTTAAGGTTGTTCGTCATTTAATTCTAATTAAAAATGGTTTTCTAGAATTTAAAAGAACCTTGCATCCTAATGCTATTCTTCCGGTACGTTATAATACGAAGGCGATTTCGGGACAGATTGTATTTAATGTCTTAGGCTTTTTTATTTTATATATGTTGTCCTTTATTATTGGAGCATTGGTGTTTTCAATGTTCGGTATTGATTTTGATTCTGCGATTGGTTTATCGGCTTCCAGTTTAGGTAATGTAGGGCCGGCGCTTGGCGATTTTGGTCCTGTTAATAATTATGCGGCTTTACCTCCTTTAGCGCAATTATGGTCGTCTTTTTTAATGCTTATTGGCAGATTAGAGTTATTTACTGTACTTATTTTATTATCGCCTTTTTTCTGGCGAAACAGATAAACTTGTAACATTTAGGTGAAATAATTTACATATAAGAGAGTGTATTATATGTTTCACTTAAAAAATGTTATTATGGGCGGAGAAGGTTCAATGATGGCTGCGATCAAGTCATTACAAAATAATCGTAATTTATTAAAACGATAGGCTAAGCAACCCTCTTATGGGAGTTATGCTCATGTGAAACTGAAAAATTTTCCTAAAGCATCAAAACTTGATTTATTGCGCATTCAAAAACGTATGAAGACTGAAAATGCTCGAATTAAACGTAAGCAAATAATGATTTTATCATTTTTATTATGCGTATTATTAGCGTTTATGATTTATATATTGAAATAAAAAAGCCGCTAATTAGAGGCTTTTTTATTCAAATGAAACAGGATTTTTAACTCACTGCTTCTTTTATTCTTTTTATTGCTTCAATAATTTGTTCTTGTGAAGCGGCATACGATATACGGATGCAATCAGGGTTACCAAAGGCTTCACCGGTAACGGTTGCTACCAAGGCTTCTTCTAATAAATATAATGAGAAATCTGTTGCATTATTAATCTTTTTTCCTCTTAATGTTTTACCAAAGAAATGAGTTACATTAGGGAATACATAAAAAGCACCTTCAGGTGTATTGCAATGGAATCCTTCAATATCACTTAAAAGGCCTAATATTAAATCACGACGTTGTTTAAATTCATCTATCATGTATTGTACACGGGATGGAGATTCGTTTAAAGCAGTAATTACGGCGCGTTGTGCAATACAGTTGGCACCACTCGTAATTTGCCCCTGTAATTTGTTACAAGCTCTGGCAATTTTTTCTGGACCTCCAATATATCCAATACGCCATCCGGTCATGGCGAAAGCTTTAGAAACACCATTTACGGTTATGGTTCTGTCGTACATGCCATCAATTTCAGCTATACTGGTGTGACCTTCTCCGTAGTTAATGTGTTCGTAGATTTCATCAGAAACCACATAGATATCAGGGTGTTTTGCTAGAACTTCTGCAAGACCTTCTAATTCATCTTTACTATATACAGAGCCACTTGGGTTACAAGGTGAACTAAACCACATCATTTTAGTATTTGGTGTAATAGCAGCTTCCAGTTGTGCAGGCGTCATTTTAAAATCAGTGTCTATGGTTGTTTTTACTTCCACAGGGGTGCCTTCATTTAGCTTTACAATATCAGAATAACTTACCCAATAAGGACAAGGCAAGATTACTTCATCACCTTTATTTAGCATCACACCTGCTATGTTTGCTAATGATTGTTTTGCTCCTGTTGAAACAACAATTTGAGCCGGTGAATAAGTTAAGTTATTATCGCGTTTGAATTTAGTAATGATAGCTTCTTTTAAATCGGCATATCCATCAACCGGCGAATAAGAATTGTAATTGTCATTAATAGCTTGAATTGCAGCATCCTTAATGAAATCTGGAGTGTTAAAATCAGGCTCTCCGAGACTTAATCCTATAATATCTTTGCCTTCGCCTCTAAGTTCTCTTGCTTTGGCAGCCATTGCTAATGTCGCAGAGGTAGCCATGTTTAAAATTCGATCAGATAGTAGTTGCATTTAATAAATAATAATGGTTAGACATGTAAAGCAGGTTTCATTCCCATTTCCCTTAAATGTTTGAAATGAGCAATAATAGCCTTACGGGTAGTTTTATATTCGTTATATGGTAAGTTAAATTCTTTAGCTGTTTCCTTCACTATTTTAGAAATATTAGAATAATGAATATGACTAATATGTGGAAATATATGATGTTCAACCTGATGGTTTAAACCTCCCGTAAACCAATTAACAATTTTGTTTTTTGTACTGAAGTTAACGGTTGTTTTAAGTTGGTGTACAGCCCATGTGTTTTTCATCGTACCATCTTTTTCTGGTAGAGGCATTTCTGCTTCTTCCATGACGTGAGCTAATTGGAATACAACACTTAATATGAGTCCAGCAGTATAGTGCATTACAAAAAAGCCGATTAAAATTTTCCACCAAGCAATGTCTAAAATAAGCATAGGGATTACAATCCATATTGCAATATAAAGTATTTTTGAAATCACTAACTTACTCCAGTTCCAAACAGGATTTGGGAATTTACCGTAAGATAATTTACGTTGCATGTAGCGACGCATTTGTATAAAATCGGTTGTTATGGCCCAGTTAATAGTTAATAGCCCATAAAGTAGTACAGAATAATAATGCTGAAATCTATGGTGCCAATGCCACTCGGCATGTTCACTAAAGCGTAAAATACGTCCTGCTTCTAAATCTTCATCATGGCCATGAATATTTGTATATGTATGGTGTAGTACGTTATGCTGAACTTTCCAGTTATAAACATTTCCTGCAAGTATATAAATACTGCTTCCCATTAATCGGTTAATCCAAGCTTTATTAGAAAAGGAGCCATGGTTCCCATCGTGCATTACATTCATACCAACACCTGCCATTCCTATTCCCATTACAATGGTTAGTAGTAATTGTGCCCAACCAGGAATATTTAAGGTTAACAATAAAAAGTAAGGTGTTAAAAAGAGTGAAAACATTACGATTGTTTTAACCCATAGTTTCCAATTTCCAGTGCGTTTCACGTTATTTTCTTTAAAATAATTGTTAACACGCTTATTTAGTGTGCGAAAGAATTTTGCAGAATCCGTTCTTGAAAAGGAGAGAGATTGTTTTGTCATGCTATTAATTTTAAAATATGGTATGTGACAGGTTGGTAATACCACATGCGGCGCAAAGATAGGCATAAACCAACGTAAGTTATAACGTTTTTTTGTAAAATTATGCACTTAAAAAGTATATTTTTGTTGAAAATTTAACAAGCATGGATCTCATACTGAAATACTTTACAAACCTTACCGAAGATCAAATTAATAAATTTAAAAAGCTTGAAACCCTATATAAAGATTGGAACATAAAGATTAATGTGGTGTCAAGAAAGGATATAGATGAATTGTATTTACGTCACGTATTACATTCGTTGGCAATAGCTAAAGTTATGGGGTTTAAAGATGGAGCTCGAATTATGGATGTTGGTACTGGAGGTGGTTTTCCGGGCATTCCTTTGGCAATATTGTATCCAGAATGTTCCTTCCACTTAGTGGATAGTATTGCTAAAAAATTAAAAGTAGTAAATGAGGTTGTTGAAGGATTGGGGTTAACCAATGTTAGAACAACACATGGACGGGTTGAAGAAGTTCAGGAACAATATGATTTTATTGTGAGTCGTGCTGTTGCTGCTATGCCTACTTTTGTGCACTGGGTAAAAGGTAAAATTTCTAAAAATCAAAATCATGAATTGAAAAACGGAATTTTATATCTTAAAGGAGGCGATTTAAAAGAAGAATTACAAGACTATAAAACGGCAAGTATCTACAATATAAGTGACTTTTATGAGGAAGATTTTTTTGAAACAAAAAAAGTCGTACATCTGCCATTGAAATACAAGCCTCTGTAAAAAATATCTAAATGTTATTTAATTTTTCTAACATTTGCTGTAAATACTGTAGCCGGTTTTGATACCAATAAGTATTTTGATAGTCTTCTAGGTTTTTATTATTACTATTAACATTAATAATATTAGAAGCCTTGTCGAGGTACATTTTAGCTTGTTCTGTATGATCTAAATAAGATAGGCAGATTGCAAGTCCGAGCATGGCGTCGAAATCTAAGGAGTCAAATTCCAAGGCGCTTTGAAAGTCGGAAACAGCATTATTGAATTTTCCTAAAAGAAATTGAGAAACACCTCTGTAAAAATAGGTGTAACTATTTTTCTTATTTAGTTTTAGGGAAATATTGAAATCGTCATTAGCTTGGCTGTAGTAATTGATACTTAAATAAAAAACACCTCGATTGTAATAAGAATCGGCAGTAGGGCTTACCATAATGGCTAGAGTGTAATCTTTTGCTGCTTCGTTATAATACTCCAGAGCTTCATAAGAGGCTGCTCTAATAAAATAGGTTTTGGGATTGTAAGGGGTGGCTTTTATTACTTTAGTGAAGTCTTTAATGGCTTCTTCATATTGTCCTAAATCATATTTTACACAGCCTAAACTATACAGCGCGGCCACGAAATTAGGATCCGTTTCATAGGCTTTTTTGTAATCTTCCAAAGCACCTTCAAAATCTTTTATACTATATCTAGAATTGGCACGGTTGTAATAGGTGTCGGCATCGGGATCTATTAAAATGATTTTTGAATAATCTACAATAGCACCTAGATAATCACCACTGTTATTTTTAGCTAAACCACGGTAAAAGTAGGCATCTAGGTTTTTAGGTTCCAGAGTAATTATTTGAGTGTATAAATCGATTTTTTCTTGAAGATTTTCTGTTTTAGAGGCTAGACGAAATAGTTTTTTGGACTGCGAATAGCCATAATTGCAAACAATTGAGAAGGCAATAAGTAAAACAAGTTTTTTCATATTTAAGAAAATGTTATACCAGTACAATCTTTAGTGATTGAAAGATTAAAGTTAAGATTAATTTTAAAATTCCCTATCTGAAAATCCTGTTTTCTTTATGCATTAAGGAATTGCGGAATATTCTGGAAGTATGCAAGTTGTAAGTGTTGAAATGACTTATAATTTACAATACAATGTAATTTATCGACAAAAATAAACACGTTATCGATTGTTTTTAAAAAAATATATTATATTTGTCGTGTAAATTGCTCTCTTAACTCTATGAAATATTGCTCTCTCTCAAGCAATAGTACCTACGTGTTGGGTATATTGTTTTTTTTGGTCTGTGCTATTGGATATGCGCAAGATGTTAAAGTTCAGGTTGTTGGTGGTTCGGTTGTTTCCGAAAACCAAGAAATTTCTATTACTTCTGGAAATAGTATAGCTTTCACTATTACTAATACTTTACTTGATTGTCCTGATAAACTTAAAATAGAATCGGTAGCTATTTCTAATACTACAGATTTTGAATTAACGCTGGATAACGATCACAATTTACCCCGAAATATTGTTCCTTCTGGGTGTAATGGAGGATTAGAGTCAATTGATTTCACTATTACAAATGTTAGTGGCAACTGTGCGGCTACAACAGAAATTTATATCGAAATTAAAAAAACTCCAATCTTTATATTTACTTTTTCATTAAGCAGTAGTCCAGAGATTAATGTGCTCGGAGGAAGTCCATCTGCCGATATTTTTAACGGTTCGACAAACACTTCTGCAACGAATGGTACCTTTTTTGGTGTAATCGACGAGGGTAATTCTGAAACCAGATATTTTGTTATTGCAAATACAGGAAGCTGTCCTTTAGAAATAACCAATATAGTAAGTTCCTCAGCGGATTTTTCTGTTCCGGCATATGTTTTAACTTCAGTAAGTACACTATTACCTTTTACAGCATCCGTTGCTGCCGGTGATTATGTAATATTGCCAATAACATTTGTTGCTCCCAAAGGAGGAACTGGAACCTTGTCATCTACCATAACCATTTATAATAATGATAATACGAGTTTTACATATGATGTAAATGCCGAAATGTTTAATTATAATATTCCCGGACCTGGTGGTATTACGGCTGATTTTAGGCTTTGGTTAAAGTCGACTCGTGGTGTTATATATGAAAATGGTTCAAGCTCTGTGGTTAAAACATGGAAAGATATTGGAACTAATGGGAAAGATGCTACTAGTGATACCTTAAATCGCCCCACATATGTCGATAGCCCTTCGGAGAATATAAACTTTAATCCAGTATTAAAATTTGAAAATGATGGTAGTACGGTAAGTCAGTATTTATATAATACAGATAATGGTTTTTATAATCAGGATATGTTTGTTGTTATGCAGTCTGATGAAGATGTTTCTACGGTTTCAGGGATGACTATTTTTTCCGGATCTATCGCAGATATAATGGCTTCAGAAGGTTATGTTGACGATACTAATGATGTTACTGGAATTGGTCTAGGTGACTATACGAGTAATTTGTCTGGCGAATATTTGTGGTATAACCAAGGCTCTTCTACCATAAATCCTTATTATGCTTTACCTGCATCTTCAAGTAGGTCTTATGCGACAGCAGGTATTATTAATGTAGGGAATAAAACATCCACGGTGTCTGATGGTATGCGTATTATTTATAATAGTGTTGAGGATGTAGAATCACCGACTCAAAACATTACAACTTTTGAAAATGTAGGGTATGTAGATGCAATTCCAGAACCAGATGTTGTTTACGGAACGCCATATTTTATTGGTAAAACTAAGAATGCAAGTTTAGGGAACCTGAATGGTCGGGTTGCTGAAATATTCACGTTTGCCGAACGCGTTTCTGATGTCGACCGACAAAAAATAGAATCCTATTTAGCCATTAAATATGGTATTACATTAGGTGATGCTAATCAGGCCCAAAAAGATTATATCAATTCCTTTGGTACCGTTGTTTGGGATGTAAGTGTTAATTCGGGATATAATTTTCATGTTGCAGGTATTGCCAGAGATTCCATTTCAGATTTAAACCAGAAGCAATCAAAATCTCAAAATGTGTTCAATGAAATTACAATAGGTCTCGATGGGATATTTACGACTAACAATCTAAATGTAAATGAGTTTAATAAAGATGGTGATTTTTTAGTTTGGGGATGTAATAATGCAGATTTTTTCGGAACCAACACAAATACTGTAAATATTAGTAATGTTGTTAGTACAGAAGTGACTCGCATAGATAGAATATGGAAAATTGTTGAAACAACGGAGTCTTCTAGTGATGTTGGTAATGTGTATGTGTCTATTCCAGAAAGTACCTTTAGTAGTTTTTCATTAGGTGCAGATGAAGAGTATGTGCTCATAGTGACAGATAATGAGAATTTTGTAGATAACCATATAATTGATGTTGTTCCGTTATTAAATGATGGAGTAGGTAATTTAAAAACTTGGTATGATTTCGATGGTACAAAATATTTTACATTCGGGAAGGCTCCCAAATTGTCCGAAAATCACGCTGTAAGTTTTACAGCTGGAGATTATATGGTGGGAGAAACCAATGTAAATTTAAATGTAAACGATTTTACAATTTCGGCATGGGTAAAGGCTGATGCCTCGCAAACGAGTACGCGAACTATTATGGCTAAAGGAAGTAAATTACAATTGCGTTTAAATAGTTTGCATCAGGTTGAGGTATTAGTAGATGATAATATCACTCCGAGATTTATATCAACCATGGCTTTGACAGACAATAAGTGGCACCATATTGCATTTGTATATAATAGCGGCACAATCTATTTATATGTAGACGGTGTTTTAGATAAAACGGAACTAAATGTTTCTGCTCCTTCTCCCAATTTTAATAATTTTTCTATAGGAGCGTTATATGTTAGTAAAAATGATATTTCGAATCCATTTTTAGGCGATATCGATGAAGTTTGTATTTGGGATCAGGGACTTACTGAGTCCCAAGTACGGTATTTGATGAATCAGGAAATAGAAGAGGATTCAAGTAATAAGGTTACAGGAAAAATAATCCCTACCGGAGCTTCTAGTAATGAATTGGCAAATATTCCATGGTCGACTTTACGAGGCTATTATGATTTTAATAATTTTTGTGGTACAACAGCGGTTAGCCAAGCTGATAATAATTTCTTTTTAAGGATAAAGTATTTAGAAAAGGATAAACAAATTGTTGAAAATCAGAATATCCCAGTGCCATATATTTCTAAGGCTGATGGTGCGTGGGACAGTGCAGCAACTTGGGAGAATAGTAATAGCCAAATATTGCCTAATTCGGTTGCACTAGATGGTAGTACTAGAATCGATTGGAATATTGTTGAGATGTCCCACGATATTTATTCTGGAGATAGAAATATATCTCTATTGGGGTTGAAGAGTCATTCCGGTGAATTTACGATAGCTGATCCAAGTGAAGTACAAAATGAAACAAATTCAGGACAATCCTTAACAATTACACATTATTTAGAATTAGATGGTGTGATTGATTTAGTAGGAGAATCTCAATTAATACAAACTGAAGGAAGTGTCTTAGATGCTGATAGTGGAGGATATTTAGAACGAGATCAGCAGGGCTTTGCAAACAGTTACAATTATAATTACTGGTCTTCTTCTGTAGGGCCAATCGTAGGAAGTCTCTTTACAGAGGGGGAAGGTATAGCATATTCTAATCCAAACTATAAAATTAAATATACTTTAAAAGATGGAACTAATTCAGAGAGCTATGTAGGTATTAATTTTAAGACTTCTACTTATGCTGCTGATTTAAGTACTCCTTCTTCTCCACGGATTATTAGTACTCGTTGGTTGTATAAGTTTTATGGCGCCAGTAGCGATTATAGATCTTGGGGTAAAATAAACCAATATTCGTCATTAATTTCTGGTGAAGGTTTTACTATGAAAGGTACATCAGGTGGGGCTAATTTATCTGAACAACAAAACTATGTTTTTAAAGGGATGCCTCATAATGCTGATATTTATTTGGAATTAAATAAATCATCAGGGGATGTAGATCGATTGATTGGTAATCCATACCCTTCGGCTATAGATGCCACAGAATTTATATTGGATAATATGAGTTTAGAAGCGGGGGGGTATAATGAGAATGGAACAGTTTTTAATGGAGCGCTTTATTTTTGGGATCACTTTGGTGAAGAAAACACTCATAACCAAAGTGGGTACATTGGGGGGTATGCTACCCGTAATTTAGTAGGAGGGGCTGCAGCTCTTATTGTAGATAAAAACAACAATACTTTAAGCGGGAATAAAATTCCTGGACAATTTATTTCAGTTAATCAAGGTTTTTTTGTTAAGACATCATTGGGTGGTCAGCTTAACGATAATGATGAGTTACTCGCTGAGGTGGATGGTGGTACGATTGTATTTAAGAACAGTCAACGAGTTTTTGCTAGAGAAGATGATACAGAATCTATGTTTTTTAAACAGCCAAACGCTAAGGGGAAAACAATTTCAAACAAATCTATAGATAGTAAAATTGATGAAACGCCCATTATTCGATTAGGGTTTGATTCTCCTATGGGATATCACAGACAAATTGTTTTGGGTGTAAAGGATAAAGCTTCCAAAGGATTTGATTTGGGTTATGATGCCTTAATGGCCGACATTGGAGAGGAGGATATGTATTGGTTAATTGGAAAGCATAAATTTGTTATTCAAGGAATAAATCATATCAACGAGCTTGATACTGTGTCCATAGGTTTGAAAGTGAAACAATCTGGATTGGTAACAATTAGCATTGATTCTAAAGAAAATATAGCTGATGATTTACCAATTCTCATAATGGATAATATTACAGGCGAAGTTATTAATATTCAGAAAGAGGTTTTTCAAGTTAGCCTCGATTCAGGAACTTATAACGAACGATTTTCTCTAGTGTTTAAGGAAGATAATAGTTTGAAAGTTGGTGAAAAACTTATTTTAACTTCCGATATAATTACCTATTATGACAGTAAAAATGCTGCAGTTGTAATTAATGGAAAGGGCAAAGAAAATTTCAAAGAAGTTGAATTGTATAATATTTTAGGACAGCTAGTTAAGGTTGAGAAAGGCAACGGGGATAAAAAAATAGTGATGCCCGTACAAGTTGCTTCTGGAGCCTATATTTTAAAGATTAAAACATTTAAGGGAGTCTTTAGAAGGAGAATTATTATTGAGTAAACAAAACTCCCTCTTTTAAAAGAAGGGGTTTTGTTTAAAGGAGATTATTTTTTGATATTCCTAATGCTAAGCTTCAAAGTTCAGCCAAACCTTTTAGTCTGCCTATAGCTGCATATCCTGCATAGCTATTGTTGTATTTTAAATAGTCAAACCTTCCAGGTAGTCATTTTAAAATACTCTCTTCCAGACGTTGTTTGTCCTGAGCCGACATTTCGTTGAATCATTTTTCAGGAGCTAGTAAAATATTGTTCTCATAATCGTTTTCTTTACCCTTACGATTCATGATATATTTTTTCGAATACAGTCATTTCAACCCTGTCGAATCGTAAGGCGGGACTTTTATCATCAAGTTTCCAAAATAAGTGAGTGCTTGTCCAGTCAAGTACAATTATAACATTATAGTGCATATATTTTATATCACAGGCAGCTAGATTTTTAAGACTTTGTTTGTGATTTTCAATGCGTTTTTGATACTTAACTTGCTTTAGTTTAATGTCTTCATGAATGGGAATGCTTTCTATAAAGGTCCATTAAAGTTCTGCTTTTTCAATGTTGTTTTTTTGTTTTTGAATTTCGACGATTACATTTTTTGGATTTTCTACTAATAATGTATTTATGAATTGCTTATATAGATGGGTTAATTATATGCTTTTTACTTATAAAACGAAAAGCCTGTCATTATGTATGACAGGCTTTTTTATGAAATAAAAGTATTTTCTATTCTCCTAAGAATGGATAACGGTAATCTGTAGGAGTAACAAAGGTTTCTTTAATTAATCGAGTAGACACCCAACGCATTAAGTTTTGTGCACTTCCTGCTTTATCGTTAGTGCCTGAAGCACGAGCACCACCAAAAGGTTGTTGACCTACAACAGCTCCCGTTGGTTTGTCGTTAATGTAGAAGTTACCAGCGCAATTTTGTAAAGCGGTTGTTGCTTGTGTGATGGCATATCTATCTTGAGAAAGAATAGCGCCAGTTAAAGCATATTCGCTAGTTTCATCTACAAGTTTGAGCGTGTCAGCATAAGCTTCATCTTCATACACATATATAGTAATAACCGGACCAAATAGTTCTGTGGTCATTGTTGCGTACTTCGGATTGGTTGTTAAAATAACAGTTGGTTCAATAAAATATCCTTTGCTTTTATCATAACCACCTCCAACTATAATTTCAGCATCAGCATCTGCTTTAGCCTGATCAATGTATTTAGCTAATTTATCGAAAGAGCCTTCATGGATAACGGCGGTAATGAAGTTATCCATGTTTTCTGGTGATCCTATTTTGAAAGATTTTATATCTTCAATAAGGAAAGCTTTAACTTCTTCCCAGATACCGGCAGGTACATATGCTCTAGAAGCTGCGCTACATTTTTGACCTTGGAATTCGAATGCACCTCGAGCGATAGCTGTAGCGACTTGCTTAGGGTTAGCCGATTTGTGAGCGACGATAAAGTCTTTACCTCCAGTTTCTCCAACAATTCGAGGGTACGTTTTATATGTGTGAATATTGTTTCCAATTTGTTTCCAAAGTTCTTTGAACACAAATGTAGAACCAGTAAAATGTAACCCGGAGAAATCAGGACTAGATAATACCGTATTAGAAATCATCACAGGATCACCAAATACTACATTAATTACACCTGCAGGAACGCCAGCTTCCTCAAAAATATCCATAATAACTTTTGCAGAATACACTTGACTATCACTTGGTTTCCAAACAACAACGTTACCCATTAAGGCCATACAAGCAGGTAAGTTTCCAGCGATAGCAGTGAAATTAAATGGTGTAACAGCGTAAGTAAATCCTTCTAAAGGTCTGTACTCTACACGGTTCCAGGCATCGTTTGTGCTTTCTGGTTGCTCCGCGTAGATGTCTGTCATATATTGTACGTTAAAACGTAAGAAATCTACAAGCTCACAAGCTGAGTCAATTTCAGCTTGATGAATATTTTTAGACTGCGCTATCATTGTAGCAGCATTTATCTTAGCTCTGTAAGGTCCGGCAACCAATTCAGCGGCTTTTAAGAAAATAGCAGCACGTTGCTCCCATGGCATTAAAGCCCATGTTTTTCTAGCCTCTAAAGCAGTTGCTATGGCTTCTTCAACGTGAGATTGTTCAGCAACATGATACGTACCCACAACATGTTGATGATCATGTGGAGGTGACATTGTTCTTGTGTTTCCAGTGCTAACGTATTCTCCGTTAATATAAAGAGGTACGTCAACCTGACTATTGAACATATTTTTATAGGTTTCAAGAACTTCTTCTCGTTCAGGTGAACCAGGAGCATAGCTCTTTACGGGTTCGTTAATTGCTATTGGTACATTGAAAAAACCTTTTCCCATATTACAATTGTTTTAGTTTTATTTGTTTATGTTTATTGCAAATTTACGGTTTTAAATAGAGTTTAGTGGGGAGTAAATTGTCAAAAACCTGTTAAAATTTAGTAGATTTTTGTAAGTTGTAATTTTGTTTTAGACTATAAATCACATGTGTACCGTTACAATAGTCCCGCGAGGCGTAGATAATTTTATTTTAACTTCTAATCGTGATGAAGCGCCTGAGCGACTTTCTTCTGAGCCGGCTTTTTATAATGTTGATGATGCGAAACTTTTATACCCAAAAGATGAATTGTCAGGAGGTACATGGGTAGGGGTAAGTGAATTAAATCGGGTGGTGTGTGTGTTAAATGGTGGCTTTGAAAAACATGTGCGTAAATATGCGTATTCAAAAAGCAGAGGAGTTGTTGCTAAAGAATTTATGGTTACCAATAATGTCTGTTTATTGGTTGAAAATTATAACTTTCATGGTATCGAACCTTTCACGATGGTTATAGTAGATTGGGAGGCTGGTTTGCAAATATTTGAATTGGTATGGGATGAGAAAGAGGTGCATTTTAAACAGCTTCCAAACGAACCAAAATTATGGTCTTCGACAACCTTATATAGTCAGGAAATGAAAGAAAGCCGTCAGGAATGGTTTCATAATTTTAAAAGTCAGAATGAATTATCTTCTTCTTCTGTTTTAGAATTTCATAAAACCGCAGGTCAAGGAAATTTAGATTATGGAGTAGTCATGGATCGAGGTTTTGTTAAAACCACTTCTATAACTCAAATTATAAAGGAAGGTAATGAAGTCGAAATGCAATTCCAAAATCTAGAATCTCACATAATTAGTTCACAAACATTTAATCTGCCAAATAAAGTGAATGGATAATTCTGGTTTGATTTTAACTTTGGCGTACCCGGAAACTATTGTTATGGTTTCTAAGGAGTGGTATTCTCCTTTTTTACGGTTTGTAGGTATTGGTAAAAAGAATTATTTACGTGCGGGTCATGCAGCTTTGGTTTTAATTAATAAAGAAACAGGAGTTCTGGAATATCATGATTTTGGTCGTTATATTACACCGGAACCTTTTGGGAGAGTTCGTGGTAAGCATACCGATAATGAATTACATTTTCCTATTAAAGCTATTATTAAAAATAATGAGATTTTAAATTTAGATGAGATTTTAAAATTTCTTGCCGTGCATCCTAAGTTTACGCATGGTGAAGGTAAGTTGGTGGCATCGGTATGTCGTGCTATAGATTATGAAAAGGGTAGAGCTTATATAACAGAGATGCAGAATATGCATTTTATAAGATATGCGGCTTTTAAGAAAAATGCGACTAATTGCGCTAGGTTTGTGACGGATGCTTTAATTGCGGGGGTGACCGATAAAACCATTCGTAAAAATTTAATGAAATCTAAATGGTTTACGCCTAGTACAATTGGTAATGTGTTATTAGCAAATACCGAAGGTAAGGTGTTTGAAGTTTCAGAATCTGGCGAAATTTTTCAATTTAAGAATTCTAAAATGCGTGAAAATATGCGATGTTTTTTAGATAAACTGGAGCATCATGAACCTAATTTTTTAGGATCATTACATCCGAAGAAAGTTGAAAATTTACATGAAAAGGCTCAATGGTTACCGGGTATTGCTGCTGGTGCTTGGTTTGAATTGCATTATTTGGGGGATGATTTAAAATATCATTTCAGACGTATTTCACCTCATGGAAATATAGATGTTTCGGAGGTTTATATGGTAAATGACACCTCTTTTGAATATCACTTTGAATACCAGTTTGTACACTATTCAAATTGTCAATTTTTTCATATTAAGCAAGGCGATAGAATTTATCGCTTTGATAGAGTTAGTCCTTTAGTTAATTAATGGCAAATGGTGCGCTTAATTTGAAAGTAGGAATGGTAACTTGAAATTGGCGTGTAGTGGTAAAGTTTACCATTTCGTAATGACCTTGCATAGCTCCAAAAGGAGATGTTAAGATACAGCCTGAAGTGTAAGTGTGAGATTCACCTGGTTTTAATACGGGTTTCTTGCCAATTACACCTTCACCATTAACAGTTTCAATATTATTTAGAGCATCCAATATTTCCCAGTGACGGGCATTTAACTGTACAGAATCTTTACTTTGGTTTTCAATTGTAATCGTGTATGCGAAAGCATACTGAATTCTGTAATTCTTATAAAAGGAACCTTCGTAGTGAGTTTCTACCGAAATTTTTATACCACAAGTAACTTGTTGAACCATGTTTTTGTTACAAAATCAAAATATTTTTCAAATGCTAAAATAATAAATATAAGATGGTTGAAGTGAATTTTAACGTCTTTGGTTAAAAAATCAGTTAAAAATAGGGGTTAATTTGATATATTAACTGATGTGCCTTCGCCTATACCTACAATTTTATCGTAGCGTGCGCCTAAGTCTCGGTAATAAACAATCACTTTGTAATTGTTTTCGGTTTGGTAAAAATTACCTCCAATAGCTCCTTCATCAATATTACCGCTATTATCGACCGTTACATATTTGTAATTGTAGAATCCTTGTTTAAGAAGCATTTTGCATCTATAAATCCCTTCAGATTCATCAAAGTACATTTTGTTCAACTCATCCAAACTATAGTTATTAAAATTACCATAGACATATATGTTTTTGGCGTTTAGTTCAGATTCGGAATTTTGACGTGCTAGTGAAAAATGTATCCAGGCATAGTCAGCTTCAATACTTGGGTCTTCGGCATCAACACAGGTTATAAGGTAGTTTCCATTTATATCTGGATTGTAGGTGTAGGGTTTGTTAAATCGTTCAATGTTGGTGAATAAGAAATTATGGTAAAGGTCTTGTAAGTCTATAAATTGAATGTTGTTGTTGGCAGCCCGGATGTCTTTGTTCTCAAAGTATAAATATTCATTTCCAGCCCAAAAACTAGTCTCATGGTCGTATTTGTAGATAAGTTGTTTGCCTAAAGTGTAAAGTGGTTTTAAATTAGTAATCGCTGTATTTAAATTGTTGTTTTGAATGATGTGTGCTTTTACAGTTTCCATAGGGTTGTTAAAAGCAATGCCATTTGGGGTAATGGAGATGTCTACTCGTTGTTTTTGTTCTATAAAGTCAATATTTCTGGACCGTTTTACATTAATACCAACGGCTGCTTTATTTTCATAAATCATGAATTTTCTAGAAAAAACTAATTCGTCGTAACTATTGTATATAAATATCATGTAATTACCAGATACTTTCAGTCTTCTGGTTTGTTGATTTGGAATCGTGAGTTTGTAATGCGAATAAATTTGATAGGTGTTATATGAATTTTCGTAATTACGAATGCGTTGATTGTCGAAACCTTCTAAGAATTCAGATTTGACCAAAACCGATGGTGTCCAGTCGTAATTATAGTGTTCAATTTTGTAATAATAATCATCTTCATTTCCGTTAAGTGCATCAAATTCTAAAACTAAATATTCTCCAAGTTTTAAAATAGGAAGTTGAGTTTCTGGAGTGTTACCTTTAAAATTTATGGTTTTTATATGTGACGGTGGGTTAATTTCATGAATTTGACTAAAGCCATAAAATGATAAAGAAAAGATAACAAGTGATAATTTGATGTTAACATTCATGTTTGAACGAGTAAAATTTATGTAAATATATGCAAAATTCATACCTTTGTAAACTTAGTAATTTAGAATTAATATAAATAAATAGCTGCATAAAACATTCTATTTAATTAGATTAGAAATTTGTATTTTTGCAGCGATTTTTAGACAAATAATTTCAATCATATATAATATGTCAAACGACATTCGCATTAAAAAAGGTCTAGACATTAAACTTAAAGGTGCAGCCGAACCTACCTTGGAAAAGGCAGTAGTAAGCAACTTTTATACTTTAAGGCCTGAAGACTTCCATAGCGTTATTCCAAAATTGATTTCTAAAGTTGGAACGGTTGTAAAAGCAGGAGAGCCTGTTTTTTATGATAAATCTAACGAAAATGTAAAGTTTGTTTCTCCAGTAGCTGGTGAAATTATAGAAATTGCACGTGGAGAAAAACGTAAGATTTTATCAATTAAAATTCAAGCAAGTAAGGAGCAAACTTATCAGGATAATGGTAAGTTTAATTTAGAAACAGCTACTACCGATGAAGTAAAGTCTCATTTACTAGCTTCAGGGTGTTGGCCGTTTGTAAAACAACGTCCTTATGATGTAATTGCAAACCCAGAAAAGACACCTAAAGCTATTTTTATTTCAGGATATGCGAGTGCACCATTAGCTGCAAACTTAGATTTTACCCTTAAAGGTAAAGAAGCTGAGTTACAAGCGGCAGTAGATGCACTGGCTAAATTAACTGAAGGTAAAATTCATGTAGGTGTAGGTTCTTCAAATTCACCTTTAGCTGGATTATCAGGGGTGAATTTACATAAAATATCAGGGCCGCATCCTGCTGGTAATGTAGGTACACTTATTAATAGAATAGATCCTGTAAATAAAGGTGAAGTTGTTTGGACTGTTGCTGCGCAAGATCTTGTTATTTTAGGTGAATTATTATTAACAGGAAAGTTTAATGCGGAACGAATAGTTGCTTTAGCAGGTTCTTCCATTGAAAAACCTAGATATTTTACTACTAAAATAGGAAGTGAAGTTGCAACAATGATTTATGATAAAGGGGTCGCACAGGGTGCTCATGTTCGTATTATTTCAGGTAACGTATTAAGCGGTAAACAGGTGAAGCCTGATGGTTATTTAGATTATTATAGTAATGTAATAACGGTGATTCCAGAAGGTGATGATTACGAGTTATTTGGATGGACTAAGCCTGTGTTTAATAAGATTTCTACTTCAAGAGCTTTAACCTTTTCTTGGTTAAATCCTAAAAAATCATACGATTTGGATACCAATACAAATGGTGAACACCGTGCTTTTGTTGTTACAGGAAATTACGAAGAAGTTTTTCCTTTAGATATTTATCCAATGCAAATTTTAAAAGCTTGTATGTATAAGGATCTTGATGAAATGGAGGCTTTAGGTATGTACGAAGTAGCACCTGAAGATTTCGCATTAACAGAATTTGTATGTGTATCTAAACAACCACATCAAAAAATAATTAGAGAAGGTTTAGACTTAATGCTTAAAGAAATAGGATAATGGGTTTAAAGAAGAAATTGCATATTTTAAAAAGAAAGTATAGAGGGTCTAAAATGGCTCCGGCATTTAATGCACTTCATACTTTTTTATTTTTACCAGATGAGACAACTCATGGGGGTACACATATTAAAGCTGCCGACGATTTAAAACGTACTATGAACACGGTTATCATGGCTATGATACCATGTTTAATTTTTGGTATGTTTAATGCAGGTTATCAACATAATTTAGCAATAGGTGAAATTCAAGCCGTAACAAGTGGTTTCTTTAGTTCAGAATTTTGGACTTTAAATAACTTCTTTATTGGGTTTTGGAAAATATTACCACTAGTAATCGTGTCTTACGGTGTTGGTTTAGGAATTGAATTCTTATTTGCCATTATTAAAAAGCACGAAGTAGAAGAAGGATACTTGGTAACTGGAATGTTAGTGCCATTAATTGTTCCCGTAGATATCCCTTTATGGATGTTAGCAGTAGCAGTAGCCTTTGGTGTAGTTATCGGAAAAGAAGTTTTTGGTGGAACGGGAATGAATATCTTAAACCCGGCATTAACCATAAGAGCGTTTTTATTCTTCGCTTATCCAACTTGGATGTCTGGAGATAAAGTATGGGTTGAAGGTGCGGTAGCAAGAGATAATGCTATTGCTGCTGGACAAAACTTAGATGCTATCTCAGGAGAAACAATTCTTGGTAGTCTAGCTCAAGGTAAAGAGTTTGCTTATTCAACTGCCGATATGTTCTTAGGTTTTATTCCTGGTTCTGTAGGTGAGACGTCAACGTTATTAATTCTTTTGGGTGGATTATTCTTAATCTTTTCTAAGATTGGTAGCTGGAGAATTATGTTGTCATCAGTAGTTGGAGCCTTAGTAATGGGATTAATATTTAATCAAGTGGTAGATGCTGGTGTTATTACAGAATCTAGTAAATTTTACGGATTAATGAGTACGCCTTTCTGGCATCATTTATTAATTGGTGGGTTTGCTTTTGGTACGGTGTTTATGGCAACCGATCCGGTAACAGCCTCTCAAACCAATAAAGGTAAATGGGTTTATGGATTCTTGGTAGGATTTATTTCTATCCTTATTCGTGTATTTAATCCAGCGTATCCAGAAGGTGTCATGCTTGCTATTTTATTAATGAATGTATTTGCTCCAACAATCGATCATTATGTAGTACAAGGCAATGTGAAGAAAAGAATGAAACGTTTAAAAGCTAAAGTTGCGTAACAATGGAAAATAGAACAGATAAAAATTCATACACTATAATCTTTGCAATAGCGATGGTAGTTATTGTAGGAGCTCTATTAGCCTTTACAGCGTCATCATTGAAACCAAAAATTTCGGAAAACCAACGTATAGAAAAACAGCAGAATATTTTATACGCAATGGGTGTAAATAATAACGATGAGAGTAGTGCTAATTTTGTAAGTACCGCTAAGGCTCCGGAGTTATTTGGTCAATATATTACTAAGCAATTAGTAATTACTGGTAATGATGTTAGAGAAGACGATCAGGCTTATTTAATAGACTTAAAGAAAGATAAAGCAGCAGCTGCTGGTGATGCATCTAAAAGAAATTTACCATTATTTATTGGTGAAAAGGATGGAAAGACTTTTTATGTAGCGCCAATTTACGGTAAAGGGCTTTGGGATGCTATTTGGGGTTACGTTTCTATGGATGAAAACATGGTAATTCAAGGCGCTTATTTCGATCATAAAGGGGAAACTCCAGGTCTTGGAGCAAATATTAAAGAACGTTTCTTCATGGACGACTTTATAGGTGAACATTTACTAGATGCCAAAGGTAACTTTAAAGGAGTTGAGGTAGCTAAAGGAAATGGAGATCCAACAAATGAAAATAAAACCGATAATAAGGTAGATGCGATTGCAGGGGCCACCATTACAGGTAATGGTGTTACTGCGATGATTAAAAGTGATTTGAAGCTTTACAAACCTTATTTTGATAACTTAAAAAACTAATTTGATATATGGGACTTTTATCAAAAAAAGACGCAAAGTTAATTACAGACCCATTAGCAGATAATAATCCAATTACGATTCAAGTATTGGGTATATGTTCTGCATTGGCAATTACAGCAGAGTTAAAAGCTTCTATTGTAATGGCTATTTCGGTAACGTTTGTATTAGGATTAGGTAACGTAGTAATTTCATTATTACGTAACATTATCCCTTCAAAAATTAGAATTATAGTGCAATTAACAGTTGTTGCTGCGCTTGTAATCATTGTGGACCAAGTATTAAAAGCATTTGCTTACGAGTTGAGTAAAACACTTTCTGTATTCGTAGGGTTAATTATTACAAACTGTATCATTATGGGGCGTTTTGAGGCATTTGCCTTAGGAAATGGACCATGGAAATCTTTCTTAGATGGTATTGGTAACTCTTTAGGATACGGTATTATACTTATTATTGTTGGTTTCTTTAGAGAGTTATTAGGTTCTGGAACTTTATTAGGTTTTAAAGTACTTGGTGACCCTATCGAGAAAACAGGAATATATGCTATAGGCTATGAGAATAATGGTTTTATGTTATTATCGCCAATGGCGTTAATTGTTGTAGGTATCATTATTTGGGTACAACGTACAAAAAATAAAGCATTAGTAGAAGATCATTAATAAATGACTTGTTATCCTGAACGCGATTCAGGATTTCATTAAAATATAGACTATGGAACATTTAGAATTATTTTTAAAATCAATATTTATAGATAACATGGTATTTGCCACGTTCTTAGGAATGTGTTCTTACCTTGCTGTATCTAAAAAGGTTAGTACCGCTGTTGGTCTTGGAGCTGCAGTAATATTTGTATTAGCTATTACGGTACCATTAAACTGGTTGTTAGATCAATATTTATTACAACCGGGAGCTTTAAAATGGTTAGGAGCAGAATATGCAGATTACGATTTAAGTTTCTTATCGTTCATCATGTTCATTGCAACTATTGCAACCATGGTACAGTTAGTAGAAATTGTGGTTGAAAAGTTTTCACCATCATTATACAACTCACTTGGTATTTTCTTACCACTTATTGCGGTAAACTGTGCAATTCTTGGGGGATCATTATTCATGCAATCTCGTGAAATTCCTTCAATCGGATTGGCAGCTACGTATGGTGTAGGATCTGGTATTGGATGGTTCTTGGCTATTCTTGCCATTGCTGCTATTCGTGAGAAAATAAGATATTCAAACGTACCACCTGCCTTAAGAGGATTGGGTATTACATTTATTATTACAGGTTTAATGGCTATCGGTTTTATGAGTTTTGGTGGGATGTTAACCGGAGGTGATGATGAAGGTGCAAAAGAAGAAAAAACAGCGCAAGTAAAATCTGTAGAGGATGAAAAAGACGCTGAGTTAGCTAACAACATAAAAGTAAATGAGTAATATGATTTTAGCCGCAGGAACCTTAGGGACCATAGTAACAACAGTAATCGCTTTCTTAATTATTACGCTTTTACTGGTAACTTTACTATTAGTTGTAAAACAAAAATTATCACCATCTGGACCGGTAAAAATTACCATCAATGGTGAAAAGGAAATTGAAGTAGCTTCTGGAGGTAGTTTGTTATCTACTTTGGGTAATTCAAAAATATTTTTACCATCTGCATGTGGTGGAGGAGGAACATGTATTCAATGTGAATGTCATGTAAATTCTGGAGGAGGAGAAGCTTTACCAACTGAGACACCTCACTTTACGCGTAAAGAGTTACAACATGGTGCACGTTTGGCATGTCAGGTAAAAGTGAAGCAGGATATGGATATCACTATTCCTGAAGAAGTATTTGGTATTAAGAAGTGGGAAGCAGAAGTAGTTCGTAACTACAACGTGGCTTCATTCATTAAAGAGTTTGTAGTACGTATCCCGGAAGATATGAACTATAAAGCTGGGGGATATATTCAGATTGAAATCCCTGAGTGTGAAGTGAAGTATTCTGATATAGATATTACGGCACACCCTGAAGAACATGAAACACCGGACAAGTTCCAAGCTGAATGGGATAAGTTCGGATTATGGGACTTAGTCATGAAAAACGACGAAACTGTTGAAAGAGCTTATTCTATGGCTTCATATCCAGCGGAAGGGCGTGATATTATGTTAAATGTTCGTATAGCTACGCCACCATGGGACAGAGCTAAAAATGGTTGGATGGATGTAAACCCTGGTATTGCTTCATCATATATATTTTCAAGAAAACAAGGTGATAAAGTAACTATTTCAGGACCTTATGGTGAGTTCTTTATCAACGAGTCCGAAGCAGAAATGTTATACGTAGGTGGTGGTGCAGGTATGGCACCAATGCGTTCTCACTTATATCACTTATTCAAGACATTAAAAACAGGTCGTACAGTGACTTATTGGTATGGTGGACGTTCTAAGCGTGAGTTGTTCTATTTAGATCACTTTAAGCAATTGGAAGATAGTTTCCCTAACTTTAAGTTCTTCTTAGCACTTTCAGAACCGTTACCAGAAGATAACTGGAAAGTGAAAAAAGATATTAATGATACTGAAGGTGATGGTTTTGTTGGGTTTATTCATAACGTAGTTATCGATAATTACCTAAGCCATCATGAATCTCCAGAGGACATAGAACTATATTTCTGTGGACCACCGTTAATGAATAAAGCGGTGCAAAAAATGGGAGAAGACTTTGGTTTAGCTGATGAAAACATCCGATTTGATGATTTCGGAGGATAATCAAAATCCATATAAATTAAAAGCCGATGCAAATGCATCGGCTTTTTTATTTCTCGAATCAGTAGTTTAATTAGAAGCTAATAGTAAGTGGTGTTGCTTTATTTCATAATTAAATAGCTTTGTGCAATCCATGATATTTTCTATTGAATCCAATTGACATAATAAACTAACTACAGATTCCAGTCCTTTAAACAAGGTGTCTTTAGAGGTTGCATTAATTGGTTTCTTATTTTTATAATGCAACGGTAATTTGTATCCACAGGCTTTTAAAAACGTAGCTTCAATTAGTAGGAGTTCCGAAGGTAAATAGCCATTAAAACGTTTTCCAAAGTTTTCATTTACCAGACCAATATAATTCAGGTGTAAGCTGCCATGTTCATCTGAAAGGTGTTTCCAATAATCTCGCTGATCTAATATATTTCCCACGGCACATTGCTTGCAGCATTCCGGTATTAACGTATTGTTATGAAAGGCATTATAGAGTTTATTAATAGCCCTGTCGAATCGTTTTGAAGTTTTCATAGGGTGCAATTTTCTTTCTAAGTTATTGAAAAAAAATGACTTATCATAAAACTAACGCGTATCAAAATACAATTGGTAAGAAAAATTTAAACATGAGTATTAACAGAACAATGGAGATGATATTAAGGATAATCCCCACTTTTGCCATTTGATGGACTTTAATATAACCGCTAGCAAAAACAATGGCGTTTGGTGGTGTTGCCATTGGAAGCATAAACGCGCAGCTACTAGCAATGGTAACAGGGATTAATAAATATAAAATGGGAATGTTAAGCCCCAAAGCAATACCGGCAACTACAGGAGCTAGGACCGCTGTTAAAGCTACGTTGCTCATAAGCTCAGTCATAAAAAGCATTAAAGTTATGAGTAACGAAGCCGTTAGTAGTATACTTATGTTACTATTTGAAATGGTATGGGCTACGACGTCTACAATACCACTAACCGACATGCCTTTTGCCAATGCCAAACCACCTCCAAAAAGAATTAATATCCCCCAGGCTAATTTTTGAGTATCATTCCATTGTAATATAAAATCACCTTTTTTAAGACTGAATGGGATAGTAAAATAGGCTAGGGCTCCAAAAATACTAATCATTGTATCTGATAGTGCCAAAGTGGGTATTAAGGAATTAATGATTGTTCTAAAAATCCAGAGGAATACCACAACACAGAATATCCATAAGACATGTTTTTCTTTCGCTGTGGTTTTTCCAAGATTTTTTAATTCTGTATCTATGAAGTCTTCAGATGCAGAAAAGATAAGTCCATGACTGGGGTATAAAAATTTTGTAAGTACGAAATAGATAATAAAAATGAGTACACCTGATATGGGAACACCTATTAACATCCATTTTACAAATGAAATCTGAATATCATATTCGTTTTCTAGTAATCCTATTAAGATGGAGTTGGGAGGGGTTCCAATTACAGTAGCGATACCACCTGCATTTGCAGAGAAAGCAATACCAAGCATCACACTAACCGCGAAATTTTTATCTTTTTTTGTGAAGCCGTCGGCATCATTGGTAAGGAGTTTAATTACAGATAATGCAATGGGAAGCATCATCACAGTAGTAGCAGTATTACTTATCCACATGCTCATAAAGCCAGTAGCCAGCATAAACCCTAGAATAACTTTATTGGGAGTCGTCCCCGTGTATTTAATTATATTTAGGGCAATACGTTTATGCAGGTTTACTTTTTCGAGAGCCAAAGCCAAGACAAAACCTCCAAAAAATAAAAATACAATTGGACTACCGTAGTTGGCTCCGACGTCGGCCATAGACATAATTTTAAAGAGTGGTAATAGCAATAAAGGGAGCAATGCGGTTACGGAAATGGATACGGCTTCTGTAACCCACCAGATTATCATCCATGCCGCTATGGCTATAACCGTAGTAGCTTCTGAAGAAATAATTTCAGGAGTTAAAAATTTAATTATTATAAAGAATAATGGTCCAAAAAGAAGTCCTATTTTTTTAGAAAAGGGATGCTGTACCATAAAGTTTATCTAGAAAGTTGAAGAGTTGTTATTAACTGTTTGACTAAAATTAAACATTTTTAAATTTAGCCTAAGCGAAATATAAGTTTTATTTTTGTAATATGAGTCAACCCCTTACAGAACAAGAGTTACATAATCTGGCAATGAATCATGTTGGTAAAGATTTAGAACGCCGAGGCTTTGAATTTATAGCCGTTAATAGTCAGTTAAAGAAACATCCGCAATTTGTATGTATAGATAAAAATAGTCAGTACTATTTTGTAATTGTAAGGGCTGTTATTCTTCCTGATAATCCAAATAATTATGATGTTATCTGGATGGAATCTTTTAAAAAGCATGCCCGAGAAAAGGATGCCAAAGTACTTTATGCAGGAGTTGGTATTGGCAATGTGAATGGGCAGAATTTACCTATTTATTTAAATGAAGAATATTTATTTGAATATAATGGGATTCAAGTTGTAGAAACTAATCTTAATTAGATGAAACAACTTATTACATTTGCTTTCTTAGGGTGTTTACTGTCCTGTAAACCAGAAGTGAAAAACACCAAGCTTTACGGACCTGTTTTTGGTACTAGTTATTCGGTTATATATGATTCTGAAGTTGATTATCAGAAGCAATTGGATAGCCTGTTTTATGTAATAAATAAATCGATGTCAACTTATCAAACGAATTCTGATATTTCTAAAATTAATAGGAATGAAGTGAGTACGATTGATAATCATTTTATAAAAGTATTCGAGATTTCTAAAGAAATTTATGAGAATACACAAGGCGTTTTCGATCCAACTATTGGAGCTTTAGTTAATGCCTGGGACTTTGGTCCGGAAGGGAATATTAGAAATTTAGATAGTCTTAAAATAGATAGTTTGATGTTGTCTGTTGGATTTGATAAAGTAAAGCGGGTAGGGTATCACATAGAAAAACCACAAGGAACTTTTATAGATTTTAACGCTATTGCGAAAGGTTATGGTGTCGATGTGGTAGCTGATTTTTTAGAAAGTCAGCGTGTTACTAATTATTTAGTAGAAATTGGAGGTGAAATAAGATTAAGTGGTGTGAATACTGAAAAACAACAACCTTGGAAGGTGGGTGTTGAGATGCCACATTTCGATGGTACTCAGTCTATTTTAAAGGCCATAACACTTAGTGATGAAGCTATGGCAACCTCAGGAACCTACCGTAAATTTAAAGTGGACGATCAAGGTAATCGCTATGCTCATATCATTGATACAAAAACGGGATATCCCAGTAAGACAAATGTATTGAGTGTGTCTGTAATAACTTCTAATTGTGCTTCGGCCGATGCTTATGCTACGGCTTTTCAGGCTATGGGTATTGAAAAGGTTAAAGTGTTTTTGGAAAAACATCCTGAAATTAAAGCATTTTTTATATTTGAAAATGATAAAGGGGTATTTGAAACTTTGGCATTGAACGGGTTTCCTGAAGTTTAATTTTTGTATACCACAGGTATAATTTCACCTTTGGCTAAGCAATAGGTTTCAATATCTTGATTTGAAAAGCGGGACGTGTAATCTACAGGTTCAACTTTAAAACCGATATCTCGAAGTTTATCAAAATAATCACGACCATAAACACGCACGTGATCGTATTGACCAAAGATTTTAGCTCGTTCTTTTTTGTCAGTAATACTGTTATCTTCAAATGTTACACCCCTGTTTAAATCCTGTGGAATTTGAAAGATACCCCAGCCTCCAGGTTTCATAACACGTAATAATTCTTGCATAGCCTTAGTGTCGTCGGGAATGTGTTCTAAAACATGATTACATAATATCACATCGAAGGCATTATCTTCAAAGGGAAGGTTGCAAATATCTGCTTTCACATCAGCAATAGGCGATAGCAGGTCCGTAGTTGTGTAATTTAGGTTTTTAAGTTGCTTAAATCGCTTTAAAAAGGCCTGCTCAGGAGCGAAATGAAGGACTTTAAGGTTTTTGGTAAAAAAATCTGTTTCATTTTTTAAATACAGCCAAAGCAATCTGTGGCGCTCTAAACTTAATGTAGAGGGAGAAAGTGCATTGCTACGTTGTGTACCATACCCATAAGGTAAAAACATTTTAAAGCTTTTGCCATCAATGGGGTCTGTGTAAGTTTTGCCTTTTAAAATTAATGCTAATACTGGACGTACCCAATAACTCAGTCTGATAAGTAGCGGACGCGGAACAATATTTAGTATGAATTTAAAAAGCTTTTTCACAGGATTTAAGCTTCAATAAGCTTTCTTTCGGAAATTAATGTCGCAATATTATCCCAAAGTGCAATGCGGCGGGTTAGTGAAAGCTTGGCAATTTCGAGTGCTTCGTTCCATTTTGTTTCATCTTCACCGCATAATTCCTCTATCATTTTAAGAGATAATGGTCCGTGTTCGTCACCGTCAAGTTCTATATGTCGTTGTAAATAATAGGTTAATTTGCTATACGACTGATTCTTAGTTTCCGACTGATTTATAATCTGAAAAAACATATCAGGAATGACATCTTCACGACCAAAAGTAAAGGATGAAGCAATTAAATGTGGCTTATTGGTGTTAATTACATTAAAGGTAAATTGAATAAAAGCACGTGTTTCGTTTTGTAAACTACTTTTTGTAGCTGCTATGTTTATAGAATCACCTGTTTTAATAGCATCTATAAAATTTTCAATCTGTGCTGTGCTGGCTTCAATTTGCAGCATAGCATCCAAATACATTTCATAATGACTTTTAGGATCTCCTAGTTCGTTAATATCACTTTCCTCACCAAGAACAATTTCATTAATAAAACGTCCTATTGCCGGATTGGCCATAGGTACCCAGGGGAGTGTTGTAGTAGTTAACTGATTTTGCAGTGCTTTTAATAAGGACATAAAATCCCAAACAGCAAAAACGTGCTGTTCCATAAAGATTTTTACATCTTCAATAGATTGTAAGGCACTGTATAATTTATGATTATTTAGTTGAGTTCTTAAGGGCTCAAGCTCCTTTTCAATGGTTTTTATATATTCCATAAAATATTATAGAACTAAAGCTTTTTGTCTAAATTCGTCTTCTTCATTACTTTCAATACCTAGGGCTTCGTAGATGTATGCGAAGGTTGATAATAATTCGGGTTTACCATCCACAATCGCAACATCGTGTTCAAAATGTGCACTAGGTTTGTTGTCTAAGGTGGTAATCGTCCACCCGTCACTATGCTGTTTAATGCGATGAGTTCCCATATTAATCATCGGTTCGATGGCCACGACCATGCCTTCAACAAATTTTTTGCCTCTTCCACGTTTACCGTAATTAGGCATTTCTGGATCTTCATGCATTTTAGCTCCTAAACCATGTCCTACTAATTCACGAACTACACCATAGCCATGGTCTTCACAATATTTTTGAATAGCATACCCTACATCTCCAACGCGATTATTTATTTTAAATTCACGAATACCGATATATAAACTTTCTTTTGTTACCTGCAGTAACTTTTCGGTTTCAGGATCGATTTCTCCAACCGGAAAAGTATAAGCATGATCCCCGTAAAAACCATTTTTTAAGGCACCACAATCAATCGATATGATATCACCTTCTTTAAGAGGGGAATTGTTGGGAATACCATGAACCACCTGTGTATTTGGGCTCATGCATAAAGTGTTAGGGAAATCGTATAGTCCTAAGAACCCTGGAATAGCTCCATGATCTCTAATACATTCTTCAGCAATTTTATCAAGATCTAAGGTGCTAACACCTGGTTTTATAGCTTTAGCAACCTCGCCTAATGTTTTCGATACGATTAATGCACTTTCACGCATTAATTCGATTTCTTCTCTCGTTTTGGTAATTATCATATCTCAAAAAATATGTGCAAAGATACTTATTTTCGTGGGATTGCTTTCCAGTTAAGTTTATAAAAGACTTATTTGAAAAATTTAAAAATTCCTTTTTTAGGTGATTTCATTTCGGGAGTCGAATTGGTAACCATTTGGTAGATTTCTCCCCAGCCAGGAAAGCCGCCAACATTGCGATCATCAATAAATAGATCGGCATGAATTTTTCGGCTTACAGTATTTGAAAATGCTTCTTCGGGAAAACTTTTATTGACCGCATAGAAAGTAATGCCGTTAGTTTCACAAAATTTAACAGCATCTTCTAGCTTAGAACCAGTACGGTAGGTCCATAAAATAAGCCGATGACCTTTGTTTTGAAGTAACTTTAAAGTTTCAAAAGCAAAAATTATCGGCTTTCCTATTTTCGGGTAAGCATCTTCAACAATAGTGCCGTCAAAATCGACAGCAATTATAAGTTGTTCACTAAAATTCATTCAAATTATCGACTTGAGTTTGATACAAAAGTACAATAATTAAAATGGATTTTAAATGAGTGCGTGTTGTGTCATGGCTTCAGGTTGTTCTACATTTAATAGTTTTAATATAGTAGGAGCCATATCACCTAAAATACCATCCTTAATCGATTTTAATTCATGGTCTATTAAAATTACCGGTACAGGATTAGTAGTATGTGCCGTGTTTGGTGTTCCATCAGGGTTAATCATGGTTTCACAATTTCCGTGATCGGCAATTAATAGCGTCGTATAACCATGGTCTAAAGCTGTTGTTATTACATCTTTTACGCATTCGTCGACAGCCTCACAAGCTTTAATGGCAGCTTCCATAACGCCTGTATGTCCTACCATGTCGCCGTTTGCAAAGTTTAAACATACAAAATCTACGTCTTCTTTTTCTAATTCAGGCACAAGAGCATCACGCAATTCGTAAGCACTCATTTCGGGCTTTAAATCATAGGTAGCTACTTTAGGTGAGTTCCTTAAAATACGGGTTTCACCTTCAAATGGCTCTTCGCGACCACCTGAGAAGAAAAATGTCACGTGAGGGTATTTTTCTGTTTCGGCAATGCGAATTTGTTTTTTGCCGTTCTTTTCTAAAACTTCACCTAAAGTATCTGTTAGGTTGTCTTTATTGAAAATAACGTTTATGTTTTCAAAAGTATCATCGTAATTAGTTAAAGTTACGTAGTGTAAATTTAACTTGTGCATATTTTGTTCGTGGAAATCTTTTTGAGATAAAGCTTCTGTTAATTCACGACCGCGATCGGTTCTAAAGTTAAAGAAGATAACCACATCTCCATCTTTAATTTTCGCTATAGGTTCACCAGATTTATCTGTCATTATAATAGGCTTGATAAATTCATCGGTAACGTCATTGTTGTAACTTTTTTGAACAGTATCAGTTACATTAGTTGAAGTTTCTCCAATACCATTTACCATAGCATCATAAGCCAGTTTTATGCGTTCCCATCGTTTATCGCGATCCATCGCGTAATAACGACCAGTAACAGTAGCAAGTTTTGCATTGGTTTTTTCTAAATGAGATTCTAATTCAGTTAAAAAGCCATAACCAGATTTAGGGTCTACATCACGACCATCTGTAAAAGCGTGTACGTAGGTATTTGTTAACCCAAAATCTTTAGCAGCATCTAACAATCCAAATAAATGGTTTATAT
The DNA here is from genome assembly GCF_000425645.1 of Gaetbulibacter saemankumensis DSM 17032. GTDB lineage: Bacteria > Bacteroidota > Bacteroidia > Flavobacteriales > Flavobacteriaceae > Gaetbulibacter > Gaetbulibacter saemankumensis. The sequence continues at coordinate 343,447 of NZ_AUDV01000006.1, read as the reverse complement.
GTGAATGTACGCCACCATCACTTAATAAACCTAAAAAGTGAACATCTTTGTTATTGGTTTTTGCATAATTAAAAGCATCAACCAATACTTGTTCTTCGTTAAGTGTTTTATTCTTAACCGCGAGATTAACTTTTACTAAATCCTGATAAACTATTCGTCCAGCACCAAGGTTCATGTGTCCTACTTCACTGTTCCCCATTTGTCCTTCAGGTAATCCTACATGAAGACCGTCGGTTCTTAGGGTTGCATAAGGGTATTTTTTATAAAGAGAATCAATAAATGGCGTGTTAGCATGGTCGATAGCAGATACTTTTGGGTCAGGTGAATTTCCCCATCCATCAAGTATCATTAAGATAACTTTTTTGTTCATTATTATTTAATTTTTAACTAGGTAAAGATACTGAAGTTTGTTAAAAAAAGGCCTATTCATTTGCAGGAAAGTCTACGAATTATGAGGTTTTTAACGAATTTGTAATTTGATGTGAAATTGTTGATTCTCAATCAATAAAGTGTTAAAAAACTGTTATTTATAATTTTTTTGTGTAACAATTTCAAAAAATAGTCGTCACTTTAATACATCAAAAAACGAAACATTAATCAAATTAAAATCTTTCATCATGAAAAAATCAATCATTATTACAGCAATCGCATTATCCTTTTCTTTAGTAACAGTTAATGCCACTTCAAAAACTTCAAATTTTAGTAATTATAAGGCAGAAGTGGCTCTTAAAGTTAACTCTTTTTGCGTGTCTATCGCGAAAGGTGATTTAGAAACAGTTAAAAAGTTATTAGCAAGAGGCGAGGATGTCAATCAAAAATCAAATGGCATGACACCTGCTATGTATGCAGCCAAATTTAATCGTACTGAAATTCTAAAGTTATTGATAGAACAAGGTGCGAAATTAAAAACCAGATCAGAGAAAGGACATACAGCTTTAGAATACGCTAAAATGCACGGAGCTACTGATGCAGCCAAAATCTTGGAAGTTGCAATGGAGAAAAAATAATTGATAAATAATTATATTATAATTATTTCGTTAGTCACTCAAAAGCCTTTGTAAAAAGGCTTTTGTCGTTTTATATGTTTTTAAACATGACATAATGCGTACCGATACCTTTTATGTTAAATGGGTTTCCAATTATTTTAAAGCCATTTTTTATATAAAATTTAAGAGCTATTTCTCTGGCGTTGCACCAAATAGTGTTTACATTTTGTTTTTTCAATAATTGTTCACCATGTGCAATTAACATATTTCCTAAACCTTGGCGTTGGTAAGATTCTAATACGGCCATTCCCCTAAGTTGATATTGTTTTTCAGAACTTAGTAAATCTTGGGGTTTATTTAAAAAAGTAACCACACCTACCAAAATATCGGAATGATAAATCCCTAAATGAATCGTGTCTTTTAAATCATCACCATCAAAAATGCAGGTTTTTAGGGGTTTTCTTGGTCGCAGAATAGGGCCTCGTATAAGATGTGTGGTATTGGAATCTATTTGTTTTATTAAAAATGAATTCAATAACTGCATAATGTATTTTTAATTGAATTTAAAAATAGCGTAAAATTTAGGTTGATTCAATATGTAAGACACAAAATCTAAAAGTTGCACTACAAAAATTTTGGAATAAATTAAATCATTAAAAAGAATAGAAATTTAAATCAATCAATGAAAATGTCTATCTGAGTAATTATCAGATGTATAAGTTTTATTTTGATTAAGGCTTTAAAATTTTGAATTTCATTTTATAAAAAAGTTGTGATTTTCCTTGTTTGATAACTATCTGTTTTTATATATTTGCCCTCGCAAAGAAAGGCGGGAGTAGCTCAGTTGGTAGAGCGTCAGCCTTCCAAGCTGAATGTCGCCGGTTCGAACCCGGTCTCCCGCTCAAAAGCTTCATCAATTTGATGAAGCTTTTTTTATTTTAAGTGATTTAGTTCTGTGCCAGGTTCAATTTCATAAGGCGATTTGTTGTATTCAAATATCCTAGCATTCAAAGTTCCCTTTAAAATAATGGAATTGTCATTCACATGGAGCCAGCTACCTTCGCGTAAGCCTACTACAGGCTGGGTATTATAATGATGAAATTCCTTAATTCGGGTTTCGCGAGTTTCACCCATGTGTGTACTTCCAGAAACGGGGTCGAGATAATGCGGATTAATGTTAAACGGGACCAATCCCAGAGCATTAAAACTTGGAGGATAAACGATAGGCATATCGTTAGTTGTTTTTATGGTTAAGCCGCAAATATTACTTCCGGCACTGGTGCCTAAATAGGGCGTGCCATTTTTTATAGTGGTTTGCAGGGCTTCAATTAAATTGTTTTTATATAATTGGTTGGTTAATACAAAGGTATTTCCTCCGCCCGTAAAAATGGCTTGCGCTTTTGTAACGGCTTCACTAGGGTTACTGTATTCATGAATGCCTACGACCGATTTGTTTATCTTACTGAAGGCTTTTTTAACGACTTCTGTATAGTTATTATGTGAAATACCGCCCGGTCTGGCGTAAGGGATGAATAAAATGGTAGATGCTTTTTCAAAAAACACAGCAAGATCTTCTAATAAATATTCGAGATAATCACTACCGTAGATAGTAGATGTACTTGCAATCATTATATTTTTCATAGGTATTCTTTTTTTGGTAAAACTAATTATTTATAATTTAATGTAAAAAGTAATGAAATAATAGTAAATTAGAAGTTGATAGCTAATTTTAGAAAAAAATAAATATGAAAAACATACTACTGATAGTATTCTGTATTACCAATTTTATATCCTATTCACAAAATTACAGACGCATCGATGTTGAAGGACAGATTGTTGTTGAAAGCAATGATGTTTCTGGTATTACTATTTTTAATGTGTCTTCCAATATGGGTACCATATCAGATAATGATGGAAAGTTTAAAATAGCTGTTAGGTTGAACGATATTATTGAGGTAAGTGCCCTTCAGTTTCAAAATATTCGATTTGAAGTTAATGAATCCATTGTAGCTTCAAGACAAATGAAAATATTCTTAATTGAAGAAATTAATAAACTAGATGAAATTGTATTAAGGTCTAAAAATCTTACAGGTAATTTAGAGGTTGATTTAGCGGCTAATCAGCAATTTAAACCCAAGTTGGATGCTTTATATTTTGGACTAAAAAATAAAGATCAATATGAGTTTACAGACGATAATCAATCGGATGCTCAGAATATTTTAATGAATCGTCAGGAAATGAAATATGGTTTAAATATAGCCAATGTTGTAGGGCAGGTATTATTGCCATTATTTAGAACAAAAGCCCCCAAAAATGATGATGTAGGAATTCCAGAAGTACCCGTGGAAGCCGTAAAATATTATTTCGGTTCGGAATTTTTACAGGATAATTTTAATATCCCCGAACATAGGGTCGAAGATTTTATTGAGTTTGTTGAGGGAGATAATTTCGACTATTCGCTCTTAAATCATGGTAGAGAGATGGAATTCCTAGAGTATTTACATCAAAAGAGTCTTGAGTTTTTAGGTAAATAGGGTTGGTGCTTCAATAAAAGTCATTTTGTTTTTTTTCTTGTCAATAGGTTTGGGAATACTATTTGACTACTTCTAAATGTCTATTTTTGCAGAAATTTTATTTAATGAAACTTTTTAAAATTACATTTTTAGTTTTAGCCTTATCGTGTTTTGCTTTTTCAGCGGTTCATAAATATTATGTGAGCGTCACTCAAGTTGAGTATGTCGAAGAGAAAGAATCGATTCAGATTATTTCCAGGATTTTTATTGACGATTTTGAGAGTGTACTGCGTGAGCGTTATGATGAATCTATAACCTTAGCTACTGGTAAGGAGGAAAAAATGGAAGATTATTACATAGAACGCTATTTAAAAGATAAGATAAACATCCAGATAAACGGACAGTCCGTTCCCATAAACTTCATAGGTAAAGAATACGATGTCGATATTGTTAAATGTTATCTTGAAATTGAAGGAGTGAAGCATGTGAAAACTTTCGACATTACAAATCGTGTATTATTCGATATGTTTGAGGATCAGCAGAATATCGTTAAAACTAAAATTAATTCGAAACAAAAAAGTACTATTCTTATTACACAAAGAGACAATTTAGTGTTAAAATTTGACTAAAGAAAAGTTAATTGTTTTTATAAGTCTCTTATTCTCTCGTTTTTTGTGTTGATAGATTAAATATGATAATTTATTAACCAATAATTAAACAATGATAAAACTTAAGTATTATTTTCTTTCTGTTTGTTTTGTCTCGGCAGCAGCTTTTGCGCAAGAACAAAAAACAGATCGTAAACAAGGTCACACCAACACAAATAAATTCAGGCAGTTGTATGATGAATTTTCAACCCCTAATATGTATAGAGCAGCTTCAGGGGCTCCGGGTTCTGCATACTATCAACAACAGGCGGACTATAAAATGGACATTGTTTTAGACGATGAAAATGCTAAAATATCAGGTTTTGAAACCATTACCTATACCAATAACTCACCAGATAATTTAAAATATCTTTGGGTGCAGTTAGATCAAAATATGCGTGCTAAAGATTCTAAAACACCTTTAATTGAAGGGGGAGGGGTTGCACCAGTGCAAAGAGCAGAAGATTTTTATTCTGCTTATTTGAAAGAACCTTTTGATGGAGGATTTAATATACAGGAAGTAAAAGACTCTAAAGGGAACGATTTATCATACATGATAAATAGAACTATGATGCGAGTGGAATTACCTGAAAACTTAGGGACTGGTGATAAATTTTCATTCTCCGTAAAATGGTGGTACAATATTAACGATCATGTTGATGGTCGTGGACGCTCTGGTTACGAATATTTTGCGGAAGATGATAATCGTGCTTATGTTATCGCACAATTCTTTCCAAGAATGGCTGTTTATAGCGATGTTGAAGGCTGGCAAAACTCTCAGTTCTGGGGGCGTGATGAATTTGCTTTGCCTTTTGGTAATTACGAAGTAAATATTACAGTACCTGCCGATCATATTTTAGATGGTACAGGAAAGCTTATGAATAGAAAAGAAGTCTTTTCTAAAACGATGTTAGAACGTTATGAACAGGCTAAAAAGTCTTATGATGAGCCTGTTTTAATTGTTACTCAAGAAGAGGCTGAAGCTGCAGAAAAAACAAAATCGTCAGAAACTAAAACGTGGAAACTCTACGCAGAAAACGTGCGTGACTTTGGTTTTGCTACATCAAGAAAGTTTATCTGGGATATGATGGCTGTAAAAATTGGTGATAAAGATGTGATGGCTGTTTCAATGTATCCTAAAGAAGGAAATCCGCTTTGGGAAGAATGGTCTACTAAAACAGTAGCCAGTACTTTAGAGTCTTACTCGAGAATGACTTTCGATTATCCTTACCATAAGGCTATTTCGGTCCATGCGAAAAATCAAGGAATGGAGTATCCTATGATTTGCTGGAATCATGGACGTCCGGAGGCAGATGGGACCTATAGTGACCGTGTTAAGTATGGTATGATGGGAGTAATTATTCATGAGGTAGGACATAACTTTTTCCCTATGATTGTGAATAGCGATGAGCGCCAGTGGACATGGATGGATGAAGGGTTAAATACATTTTTACAATATGTGGCAGAGCAGGATTTTGGTAAAAAATATCCAGGAGCCTTGTCTCCACAGGATAAAGTATTCCCATCAAGACGTGGACCAGCAAAATACATTGTACCTTATATGGGAGGCGATCAAAATTTTATCTCTCCAGTTATGAGTAAGGGACTTAATGTATATCAGTTCGGTAGCAATGCATATAGTAAGCCAGCAACTGCTTTAAATATTCTTAGAGAAACCGTTATGGGACCTGAATTGTTCGATTATGCTTTTAAAGAATATTCTAATCGTTGGAAATTTAAGCACCCAACTCCTGAGGATTTCTTCAGAACAATGGAAGATGCATCAGCTTTCGATTTGGATTGGTTCTGGAGAGGTTGGTTCTATACAACTGATTGGGTTGATATAGGAGTTAAAGATGTTAAGAAATTCTACGTGTCTTCTGAACCTAACGAGTATACCAAGAACTTAGTTAAACAGCGTGGTATGCGTTTGTCCGATCTTCCTCCATTAGTATATATGGTTGAAGAAGGTAGCGCCGATTATAACGACGAGATGAAGCAAACCGAGCTATTAGAAGCATCTGCTACTTTAAAGGAATATTTAATGGATAATTTTTCAACTGAAGAGCGTCAGTCTATTAAAGCACCAAAGTTTTTCTACAACATCACTTTTGAAAAACCAGGAGGTTTAGTAATGCCAATTATTGTTGAGTATACCTATGCAGATGGTACTAAAAAGAAAGAAACATATCCTGCACAAATTTGGAGATATAATGATTATGAAGTGAGTAAAGATATTGCTTCAGATAAAGAGATTGTTAAAATTGTAGTAGATCCTAATGAAGAAACAGCCGATATAGATACATCAAACAATGTATGGCCTAAGAAAGAAGTGAAAAGTGATTTCGAGCAGTTTAAAGATAAACTGAAAAGTTAATCGCTATTATAACTATACTATAGAAAACCGACTTTTAGAAGTCGGTTTTTTTTTTTTTGAAACTTAGCGGTAAATAAGTATAATTATTTTAAGGAGTTAAAACAACTCACTATATTTGTATTGTGAAAATACTTAATACTATATTATCTATCAGTGGGGCAGAAATAGTCTTTGTACTATTTATTGTCATCATGGTTTTTGGTGCTGATAAACTTCCGGAAATAGCTCGTGGATTAGGTAAAGGCATGCGTACACTTAAGGATGCTACCAACGATATTAAACACGAAATTACCAAGACAGCCGATAAAAACAATATCGATACCAGTATTGTTTCCGATGTAAAAAAGGAAATAGACAGTGTAAAAGACGATATTGAAGATTTTACCGGTTCGGTAAAACGTAAATTATAAGTTTATACTTAAGGATGTAGGTTGTCCTTGAGTCCTTACATAGATTAGCGTTTTCTACTTATTGTTAACCCATCTCTAATAGGCAAAAGAACCGTTTCTATTCTTGGGTCTTTCTTTAAAAGCGTATTGTATTCTAATACAATCTTAGTCGATACATCTTTTGGGTCTAATGGTTCTACCACTTTGCCGTGCCATAATACATTGTCTGAAATGATGATGCCTCCCGGATTTAATTTGTCAATAATCAAGTGAAAGTAATTCACATAATTTGGTTTGTCGGCATCAATAAACACCAAATCGAAAGTTTTATTAAGTGTAGGAATAATATCGGTCGCAGCCCCTAAATGCTGAAATATTTGATGTCCGTACTCCGATTTATCAAAATATTTGCGTTGAAAATCGAGTAATTCTTCATTTACATCAATTGTGTGTACTTCACCATCTTTTTGAACACCTTCAGCTAAACACAGTGTCGCATAACCCGTAAAGGTTCCTAATTCCAAAATGTTTTTTGGGCGAGTAAGCTTAGAAATCATACTTAGTACCCGACCTTGATACGGACCACTAAGCATAATGGGTTGTAATATTTTTTGGTAGGTTTCACGGGTAAGCTGTCGTAGCAATTCTGGTTCATCTTCGGAATGGGCTACAACATAATTATCTAATTCTTCTGGTAGAAAGTACATTAGGATAAAATTCGATTTATTAAGGTTTGTTTTCCTGCTTCATCATCACCGTAAAGCCATTGTATTACATTATCCTGCCAAATAGCATCGTATTCCTGCTGATTAATGATTTTACGTTCCATCGCCAAATCTAATATTTTTCCCGGATAAGACGATTGTTTTGTGCTCTCCATTTCACCAAGAGGATAGGGGTCGTCTAGTCCCATAAGTACTTGGTTAGACCCTTGATTTTTAATGAGTAACTCTAAGCTACCAGTGTCATGAACCAGCGTGTCGAAGAAAATATTTTTATGGCCAACAGCCTTTCTGGGGTGATGTTTACCTTCAAATAAGTCGGGGCGTCCATCAAATCCTTGAATTCGGCGACCTAAGTTAATCTGTGCCAATTGTCCTCCGTGGGCAAAGCAGGTGCGCATTTTAGGATATTTTTCCTGATAGCCATTTAAGGTTAGAAAATGATAAGCATCAGCACATTGGGCGAGCATCCAGATAAGATGGAATCGCCAAGATGTGTTTTCTAATTTAATAAACTTTTCACCGTCGTATGGATGAATTTCGATGGCTAAATTATATTTATTGGCCAGTTCGAAAATAGGTTCATTTTCTTCATCAAAAATGCAACGCCAAGTACCAATCGTGTCCATGTAATGGGTTGGGAGGCATAGTAGTTGTAGACCAAGTCCTTCTACACAGCGTTCAATTTCCCAACAGGCACTTCTTAAAAAACCGGGATGAACCACAAATCCACAAGTAAATTTACTTGGGTTTTCATGCTGAATTCGGGCATTAAAGTCGTTTTGGAATCTTAGAGCTTGTTTCATTTCTTCAACCCGAAGTCCATTTCCGTATAGTTGAGATAAATTCAATACCACGGCATGGTCTATTTTATTACGCTCCATCCATTCTAATTTTTCATGTAGAAAAAAACTAGAATCCGTAACTGGTCGACGCCAGTCTTTTTGAAGCATATATTTTCGATCTTTGTCTACCCAAAAAATACCTTTTTCGTGCATGAAATCAGGGATTTCTTCTGGATAAGGTAACAGGTGCGAGTGTCCGTTAATGCGCAGTTTTTTTGACATAAATTGAATTATCCTTTTTTAGGAGGTTCCATAATGGTTCCACATTTATCGCATGTACGTTGGGCTTCACTGCTGTAGAACTTATCGAATATTTTAGGCATATCGGTTTCAATATCTTTAAGTTTGAAACTTTCGGTGTAAAGCTGATGGTTACAATTTTCACAATACCATTGCAGGGCATCTTCCATATCCTTGGAGCGTGGATATTCTATTACTAAGCCTACAGTATTTGCAATGCGCTGGGGGGAGTGTGGTACTTTTGGGGGTAATAAGTAAATATCTCCTTCATTAATATGAACATCTTTTGGTGTATCTCCATCCATGATTTTTAAAATCATATTTCCTTCAACCTGATAGAAAAATTCAGGGGTTTCGTTATAGTGATAGTCTTTACGGTTATTAGGTCCGCCTACAACCATAACAATAAAGTCACCATCTTTCCAAACCACTTTGTTGCCAACAGGTGGTTTTAATAAATGACGATGTTCTTCAATCCAGGCTTTAAAGTTTAAGGGAGAAACGAGCTTGCTCATGAGTATATCTGTTTTAGTATTACCATAATTATTGGCAGAGATTCGTGTTTAATTAGTTTTATAAAGTTACAAAGATTTTGTTCGTCCACCATCAATGGGCATATTAATTCCATTAATATAACTTGCAGCTTCACTAGCTAAGAATATAACGGCATTAGCTGTTTCTTCAGGTTTAGCAAATCGTTTAGCCGGTGAGTAAGCTTTCATGATTTCGGTCATTTCTTCTATGGTCCGCTCTTCGTTAGTTGCTTTAATTTTTATAATTTCATTGAGGCGTTCCGTTTCAGTAAATCCAGGTAATATATTGTTAACAGTAATTCCAAAAGCTCCTAATTCTACAGATAATGTTTTGCTCCAGTTCCCGACAGCACCTCTAATGGTATTGCTAACGCCTAAACCGGGTATAGGCTCTTTAACTGAAGTTGAAATAATGTTGATTATCCGTCCAAATCCGCTATCTTTCATAAAAGGTACTGTTGCTTGAGCCAGTACATGGTTGCATTTAACATGTTGTGTGAAGGCGCTATCAAATTCGTCTAAACTGGCATGTAGAATTTGTCCGCTCCGGGGTCCTCCAGTGTTATTAACGAGAATATGAAATCCATGGTGGTTCTCTACATATTTAATGACTTGTTCTTGGAGTTCTCTGGGATTTGAAAAATCGGCAACAATAAAATCATGATGCTCACTATCTGGTAATTCCTGAATTACAGCTTTCAGTTTTTCTCTGTTTCTAGCAACTAAAGTTACTTTTACACCTTCTTCGGCTAATGCAATAGCCGTAGCCTTACCAATACCTGCGGTGCTTCCGCACACCAAGGCATATTTATTTTCAAGATTTAATTTCATTTCTTTTAATATTTAATACAAACATTTTTGGCTTCTGTAAAAAAGCGAAGGGCTTCAAATCCGCCTTCACGTCCTATACCTGAAGCTTTAACACCACCAAACGGAGTACGTAAATCGCGTAACATCCACGTATTTACCCATACAATGCCTGCCTGAATTTGATTACTTAGTCGAATGCCACGTTGTAAGTTATTGGTCCAGATGGTTGCCGATAAACCATATTTTACCCCATTAGCCATTTGTAATACTTCATCTTCCGTTTTAAAGGGCATTAAGGTGACTACGGGGCCAAAGACTTCTTCTTGATTTATTTGACAGTTATTTGTTTCAACTTCTATGATTGTAGGTTCCATATAATATCCATTTTCGAAACCTTCAACACAAATCTGTTGGCCTCCAAATAATATTTTCCCACCTTCATTTTCGGCATTATTTATATATTTTAATACTTTTTCTAAGTGAGACTTAGACACGATAGCACCAATATCTGTAAGGTCTTTTGAAGGATGGTCTACTCTTAATAGTTTTACTTTTTGTATAAAATCTGATTTAAATTTTTCATAGATGGAATCTTCAACAAAAATACGACTACCGCATAAGCATATCTGACCTTGATTAGTAAATGATGAGCGTATAGTAGTATTTAGCATGTCACTGTAATCACAATCGGCAAAAATGATATTTGGGTTTTTTCCTCCTAGCTCTAATGATAGTTTTTTAAACATGGGGGCCGCTGTTTTTGCAATATGTGCGCCGGTTTTAGTTCCTCCGGTAAATGAAATGGCTTTTATTTCGGGGTGCTCAATAATGGCCTGTCCGGTAGTGTTTCCTAATCCGTGAACGATATTTAATACCCCTTTAGGTAAACCGGCTTCAATACAAATTTTACTTAATAAAAAGGCAGTTACAGGTGTTACTTCACTAGGTTTCGCTACCACGCAATTTCCAGCAGCCAGTGCGGGAGCTATTTTCCAGGTAAACAGATATAATGGAAGATTCCATGGTGAAATACAGCCCACAACACCTATAGGACGACGTAGCGTGTAATTTATGGCTTCCTGACCAACGGTTTCATGGCTTTCACTGGAAAACTGTGTAATAGCATGAGCAAAAAAGCGAAAGTTACTGGCTGCTCGAGGAATATCAACTGATTTGGCTAAGGTGATCGGTTTGCCATTATCGATACTTTCTGCTTCAGCTAAGGTATCGATATTGTTTTCAATCAGGTCTGCAATTTTTAAGAGTGTGCGACAACGTTCTTCTAGCGGGGTTTGAGACCAGCTTGGAAATGCCGATTGGGCTGCTATATAAGCATTGTCAACGTCTTCTTGTGATGAATTGGGGGTTTGGCCATAAACTTCACCATTAGCAGGGCAGAAGTTGTCTAGCCAGACCTTCGATCGTGGTTTTAAAAGTTCTCCATTTATGTAGTTTTTAATTTTAAGCATTATGATTTTTTATATGCTGTTACTTTTATTTCTACCAATAAATCGGGATGTGGTAATTGATGAACGGCAATGGTAGTTCTTGTAGGCCCAGTTTCTTTATTGAAAAACTCGCCATATGCTTTGTTGTAACCTGCAAAATCGTTCATGCTTACCAAAAAGGTTGTTACATCTACAATATCGTTAAGCGTAGCGTTCTCTTTAGCTAGATTTTTTTCAATATTTTTTAGTACCTCGCGCGTCTGAACTTCAATATTTAATTTTTTAGTGCCCATGTTGTCAATAATTTCCACTCCGGCAATGCTATTGTCAGGTCGTCTTGAACTTGTGCCGGAAACGAAAATAAAATCGCCTACGCGTTTGGTGTGGGGATAAGCACCTCTAGGGGTTACAATTTCGTTCATATTACTTGATTTAATGCTGCAATTCTATCATCTTCAAGAATGGCATTGGTTTCTTTTTTTATTTTTTCTAAAATAACATTTAAATCATCACTCGAAGTAATTTCTTTATCTGAAATTAATTTTAAAATCGCTTTATCTTGTGCACGGCCCCTTAGCATGGCTTCTCGATAACCGATTTCTTCTTTGAAGGTAACTAATCTATATTTAGAAGCATAGTCCCTTGGGAATTCTTTTTCCAAAGCTAATTCTATTTGGCGTTTTTCTCTAAATATGGCATGATTTACATGGTCTTTCATTTCGTGAAAATTGTCAATTGCTAAATCGGCAATAGCATCGGTATCTTGTTTTCGAGTGGATTCATAGGTTTTGAAAATAGTTTCCCAATCGCTTTTAGAATTAGGATTAGGGTGGGTTTCTAGAACCTTATCAAATTCTACAACATCTTCAAACGAAGCATTCATGCCTTGGCCATAAAACGGAACAATGGCATGAGCGGCATCTCCCATTAATAAGGTGTTGCCTCTGTAATGCCAAGGAGAACATTTAACCGTGCCCAATGGTGAGGTCGGGTTTTTAAAGAAATCTTTTGTTACATTAGGCATAAGCTCTAAAGCGTCTTTAAAATAAATACTGAAGAATTCAGTAACCCGGTCTTCGCTTGTTAAATTGTTAAAATTGTATGTGCCTTCATTGAAACTTAAAAATAAAGTAACGGTAAAACTTCCGTCTAAATTTGGTAAGGCAATGAGCATGAAAGATTCACGTCCCCAAATATGAAGTGCGTTTTTAAAGGTTTTAAAATTACCCTTATCATCAGGTAAAATACTAAGTTCTTTATAGCCATGCGTTAAATATTGTTGGGAGAAGCTAAACAAGAATTTTTTCCGAAGAAAATAGTTTTTCCGTAATACTGATCCAGCTCCATCGGTAGCGAAAATAACATCGGCATCTTCTACAAAAAGGTGTTTTGAATTATAATCTTCGAACTGGGCTGTGGTATTCTCAAAATTGACAGATTTACATGTTTTATTGAAATATAGTGTTACATTCGAATGTTTTTCGGCTTCGTCTAATAATAATGCGTTAAGCTGGCTACGAGAAATAGAGTTGATGTATTCATTGTCTTTGCCACTGTAAGGAGCTAACATGGTGTTGCCTTGTATGTCATGAAGCATTCTGCCATGCATAGGAATGCAAAGGGCTTCGACTTTTTTATCGATACCAACCAATTTCATGGCCTTTATGCCTCGATTAGAAAAAGCTAAATTTATTGATCTACCGGCATCTAAATTAACTTTTCGAAGGTCTGGGCGTTTTTCATAAACTGTTACCAAATAGCCTCTTTGTCCTAAACGAAGCGCCAATAAACTTCCGCAGAGTCCAGCACCTATAATAATTATGTTTTGTTGTTTATTCACTGAGACTTTTTTTTAATTTTTCAACGAGACGATAGACATCTTCAAATGAATTATAAAGAGGTACGGGAGCACAACGAATCACATCAGGTTCTCGCCAATCTGAAATCACTCCTAAGTTAGTTAATTTATCGTGTAATGTTTTATCGGCATTTTTTACTTGAATTGATAGTTGGCAACCTCGTTTTTCTGGATTTTTAGGTGTAATTATTTTTATATTATCATTTTTGATTTGATTTATAAGGTATTCAAAATATCCAGTGAGGGCTTTCGATTTATTTAATAGTTTGTCGAAGCCAACTTCGCTGAAGAGGTCTAAAGAAGCCCTAATAGCCGCCATAGATAAAATTGGCGGATTGCTTAATTGCCAACCTTCTGCCCCTGGTAATAAATCAAATGCATCACGCATATTAAATCGTGATTCCTTATTATGGCTCCACCAGCCAGTAAATCGGTTTAAAGTTTTATTGTGTGCATGGCGTTCATGAACAAAGCACCCAGCTAAACTTCCGGGCCCTGAATTTAAATATTTATAAGAGCACCAAACGGCAAAATCAGCACCAGAGTCATGCAGGTTTAATGCCACGTTTCCCGCGCCATGGGCGCAATCAAAGCCTACTTTGCAATGATATTGGTGGCCGAGTTTTGTTATGCGTTTTAAATTTAAATACTGCCCGGTATAATAATTAACACCTCCAAGTAGTATTAAGGCAATTTCATGTCCTTGATTTTTAAGAATGGTTTTTAAATCATCGAAGTGTAATAGCTCTTCATTTGGTCTTGAATGCCATAATATAAGTCCTTCTTTGTCATTGAATCCATGATGTCTTAATTGAGATTCTACGGCAAATTTATCGGAAGGAAAAGCATCAGCTTCAATAAGTATTTTATAGCGTTGTTTGGTTGGTTTGTAAAATGAAACCATCATTAAGTGAAGGTTTACAGTGAGGGTGTTCATAATAATAACTTCCTCTGGTTTAGCCCCGACAATTTTTGCCATGTTATTGGTTAAAAATTCGTGATAATGTAACCATGGGTTTTTAGCTTGTGTGTGCCCTTCAACACCTAACTTTGCCCAGTCATCAAGTTCTTGGTTAACGTATGCTTTCGTGTTCTTTGGTTGCAGGCCTAAGGAATTTCCAGTCATGTAAATAAGATCATGACCATCTTGATTTTTTGGAATATGAAACTGATTTCTATAAGTCGCTAGTTCATCCCTTTTGTCCTGTTCTAATGCGAATTGTAGACCTTGATTATAGTTGAGCAAGTTGATTAAATTTAAGGTTGTTAACAAAAATAAGAATTCTTAATTAAGAAACGTTGCTAAAATGAAGCCTTATAATTTTGTATATTTAGTAAAATTTGGTGGTTATGGGTAAGACAAAAGAATATTCTAATGGTGAAATTACCATAGTTTGGGAGGCTAAGAAATGCATCCATTCAGGTATATGCGTGAAGGGATTACCCAATGTTTTTAGACCTTCTTTAAGGCCTTGGATTAAAATGGATGGGGCAGAAACGGAGACTTTAGTTAATCAGGTTAAACAGTGTCCTTCCGGGGCTTTAAGTTCTTATATTAATGGTGCAAAGGATAAAACAACTGATTTAATAGAAACAAAGATTGATGTTTTAAAAAACGGCCCATTATTGGTGCATGGTTTGTTAAAAGTTAACTTAAAGGACGGTTCTCACGAAATTAAAAATAGAACAACGGCTTTTTGCAGGTGTGGAAAATCGGGAGACAAACCTTATTGTGATGGTACACATTCGAAGATTGATTTTGTTGGATAAAAAGAAAAGGATCTAAACGTTTTAGTTAGATCCTTTTGAGATATATAGAGACACATAATGTGGGATACTCTTTAGTTTTATATACGATTACCAGTATGTTTTTGGATTAAATAATTTTAATCTTTTTCTTGATTTGTTTTTAAAATATCAGGAAACTTTTCTTTGAATCTGTTTAATCTTGGTTTTGATACATTTTGAATGTATCGATTGTTTGGATTTAATTTTTCATAGTCCTGATGATAGTCCTCTGCTTTCCAAAATTTTTGAAACGGGTAAACTTCGGCGGCAATTTTTACATTTAGAGCTTTTGCTATGGAATCTTTTTTTCTTAAAATAATTTGTTTTTGCGCTTCATTCTGATAGAAAATTATAGAACGATATTGAGAACCAATATCATTGCCTTGTCCATTTTCTTGTGATATATTTTGAGAACCGAAATATACATCTACTAAGGTTGAGAAGTTAATAAGTCGTGGGTCGTAAATAACTTCAACCGTTTCGGCATGCCCAGTTTTGCCTGTGTTACTGGAGGCGTAAGTTGGATTTTTGGTGTGGCCTCCCGAGTAACCACTAGTAACCTCATTTACTCCTAGGACACTTTCAAAAATGGCTTCTACGCACCAAAAACAACCGCTAGCAAAATAAGTTCGTGCTTGACCTTGTTCTACAGGGAGCTCGACAGGTTGCGCAGTTGTGATTTTCTCTTGTTGTTTTTTTGATTGTGCTGAATTTTGACAACTAAACGTGAATAGTAGAACTAAAAGGTAAATGGAATGCTTCATGTTATAAGGTCTTTCTTATAATAGACGTATTAATATTTAAAACTTAACGTGAGAGCATAAAAAAAGCCTTTACAATTTGTAAAGGCTTTTTTTATTAGGGTAATACTATTAGCTTAATTTAGCAAATAATTTTTCCATTTTTTCTTTTTGTTCTTCAGCTAACTGTGCATCAACTAAGATTCTACCACTATGCTCATCGGTAATTACTTTTTTACGAGCAGCTATCTCTACTTGGATTTGTGGAGGAATAGTGAAGAAAGATCCACCAGAAGCACCTCTTTCAATTGGTACAACGGCTAATCCATTTTTCACATTTTTACGAATTCTTAAATAAGCAGCAACTAAACGCTCTTCTATTTGATTTTTATAATCTTCAGATTTATTAATTAAGGCTTGTTCTTCTTTTTCGGTTTCAGCTAAAATATCATCTAATTCAGATTTTTTGTGCTTTAGATGGTTTTCACGCTCTTTTAAACGCTCTTTAGTTTCAGCTATAACTTCTTTTTTCTGCTCTATTTGGGCTTTAAATTCTTTAATGTGCTTTTCAGCTAACTGAATTTCTAACTCTTGGAATTCAATTTCTTTAGTTAAAGAATTGTATTCTCTGTTATTTCTAACATTTTTTTGTTGCTCACTGTACTTTTTAATTAAAGCTTTGGCTTCTTCAATTAGATTTTTCTTAGCAACAATATCGTTATCGATTACTTGTAAATTAGCAACTAATTTTTCTAGTCTAATGTTCAATCCAGCAACTTCATCTTCTAAATCGCGAACTTCTAAAGGAAGTTCTCCACGAACATTTCTAATTTCATCTATACGAGAGTCGATGAGTTGTAAATCGTATAAAGCTCTTAAACGCTCTTCAACAGTTACTTCTTTATTCTTGGCCATACTTTAAAAATACTTAACAGGATTTGTATTTGTGTTTGATAAAATGATTGCAAAATTAGTAAATTTTTTCGTAAGATACGATACTAAAAGGTTTTTTGTGAATTGCTCACTTTCATAATGTCCTATATCGGTTAAGAGAATGTTATTTTCGGCCATAAAAAAGTCGTGATATTTTAAATCGGCTGTTATAAAGGCATCAGCACCAGCAGCTTTCGCAGCATTAATAGCAAAGCTTCCTGAGCCTCCCAAGACGGCAACTTCCGTGATTGATTTATTTAATAAGGCAGAATGCCTGATGCATTTTGTTTTCATACTGTTTTTAACATGAGAAAGGAACTCTTTTTCACTTATAGGTTTATCGAACACACCTATCATGCCCATGCCTATATGCTGGTTTTTATTTTCTATAGTAATTATTTCATACGCCACCTCTTCATAAGAATGGGTTTTCATTAGGGTTGATACAATTTGTGTTTCTAAGTGTTTAGGGAATGTGACCGTAATTTTGGTTTCTTCTTCAGTATGTAAAATACCTTTTTTTCCTAGTGTAGGATTAGAATTTTCATTGCCCTTATAAGTGCCTAAGCCGTCTATGTTAAAGCTACAGTCGTTATAGTTACCTATGCTGCCGGCACCAGAATTAAACAGTGCATTTCGTAAGGTTTCGGCCTCCGCTTTAGGAACATAAGTGGTTAGTTTTTTTATGGTATTGGCCTGAGGAATTAGAATGCGAGTGTTTTTTAATTTCAATTGTTCACAAATCATTTGGTTAACCCCTAGGTAAGCATTGTCTAAAGCTGTGTGCATGCTGTAGATAGCAATGTCGTTTTTTATAGCTTTTAAGACTACACGTTCTACGTAGGTTTTTCCTGTTAGTTTTTTTAAACCTTTAAATATAATGGGATGAAAACTAACAATTAGGTTGCACTTTTTTTCAATAGCTTCATCTACAACAGATTCTAAGGTGTCTAAAGTAACTAACACACCGCTTATTTTGGTAGATTTGTTCCCAACCAATAGACCAACATTATCAAAATCTTCAGCATAGGCTAGCGGTGCAAGTTTTTCTATATAGTGAATAACATCTTGAACAATCATGAACTTGTATATTTGTACCAAAGATAAAATATTATACTTTCGCTCTAATGAAGTTAATTAGAAAAATAAGTTTTCCGTTTGTCCCATTATATTATTTAGCAACTTATTTACGAAATAAGATGTTTGATTGGGGTATTAAAAAATCGATGCGCTATGAATTTCCGGTAATATGTGTTGGTAATTTAAGTGTTGGCGGGACTGGAAAAACACCTATGATAGAGTATCTAATTCAACTTTTAAAAGATGATTATAAAATAGCGACCCTTAGTCGGGGTTACAAGAGAAAAAGCAAGGGGTACCAATTAGCGAGCCAACAATCGGATGCTGATCAACTGGGAGATGAGCCTTTTCAGTTCTATAATAAATTTAAAGAACAGGTGCTTGTGGCTGTCGATGCAGATAGGGCTCACGGAATCGAACTATTAAGAAACAATGACATTGCACCTGAAGTAATTCTTTTAGATGATGCGTTTCAGCATCGAAGGGTAAGTGCGGGTTTAAATATTTTATTAAGTACTTACTATAATTTATATACAGAAGATATTTTATTGCCAACTGGAAATTTAAGAGAGCCTAAAAGTGGCGCTAAACGTGCAGATGTTATCGTGGTGACAAAATGTCCATCAAATTTATCTGAGAAAGAAAAAATACAAATAATTAAATCTATAAATCCGAAAACGCATCAGCAGGTGTTTTTTAGTAGCATAAATTATGGTGCGGAGGTTATTTCAGATCAAGACAGGCTTACTCTGGAGGTATTAAAAGATCTTACTTTAGTTACAGGTATAGCAAACGCTAGTACTTTGGTTGATTACTTAAAAGGTAAAGGTTTAAAATTTAATCATTTAAATTTTAGTGATCATCATGAATTTACCAGTGATGAAATTTCGGAGTTAAGTAAACTAGAATTGATTTTGACTACCGAAAAAGATTATATGCGACTAAAACAATACGAATCTTTACGGGGTAAATTGTATTACTTGCCGATAACTGTTCAATTAGATCGACCAGAATTATTTGCTAAACGAATTTTAGAATTTATTGAAAATTAAGCCGATGTGGGTTTTTGTTTTTTTGAGGACAAGGCATTGTAAAGTTTCTTTTCGAATTCTTCCTGTTTAAAAGGTTTTGGAATAATATCGGTAAATCCAGCCTCTTCAAATTCATGCATTTTATCTTCAATTGTAACGGCTGTAAGAGCAAAAATCGTAAGTTCTTTATCGAAGGAACGTACTATTTTGGTCGCTTCAATACCGCTAATACCTGGCATGTGAATATCCATTAATACAATGTCGTATTTGTTTGCTTTAATTTTTTCAACCGCAGCTTCACCATTGTCAACAATATCACACTTCAGCTTCATTTTCGTTAGTATTTTCTTGGTAATCATTTGGTTGATTTTGTTGTCTTCAACCACTAAAATCTGAACATTTGTTAAGTCAACATCATCGATATTACCTTGGAAATAGTTTCCTGAGTTGATGGTGTTTTCTTTAGATGAGGTATGTTCCAGAGGAATTTCAAAATAAAACGTAGTACCTTTGTCGAGTTCGCTTTTTACGTAAATTTTACCTTTAAGAATATCTATAAGTCCTTTTACAATTGAAAGTCCTAAACCAGTGCCACCATATTTTCGGTTAATTTGAATCGAACCTTGTGAGAAACTCTCGAACATTTTATCCTGTTTTTCCTGACTGATACCAATGCCGTTATCTTCTACTTCAAATCGTAGGGTGTAAATATTATCTTTTTCTTCTATTTTATAGACACGAATCCAAATATCACCATCTTGAGTAAATTTGATGGAGTTACCTATCAGGTTGATAAGGATTTGAGAAATTTTTAATTGATCGGCAATAAAGTTTTCACCAAGATGATTGTCGTACTCAAAATGAATTTTTACTTTATTATCCTGAGCCGAATTGTTTAGAGCCAAAATAATATTATTTATTTTTTTCTTTAAATTAAATGGCTCAGGTTCAATATCAACTTTATTGGCCTCGATTTTATTAATTTGTAGGATGTCATTAATAAAAGTTAAGAGGTAATCTCCCGAGAATTTTAATGATTTTAAGTGCTGAACTTGCTCAGGTTTTGGATTTTCCTCCAGCAACATATTACTTAATCCTGTTACTGCATATAAAGGCGTGCGTAGTTCGTGTGTTACGGTCGACAAGAAATTAGCTTTTGTTTTCGAAGCTAATTCTGCTTTTTCTTTAGCAATAATAAGTTCTGCATTTTTTTTATGCAGCATGTTGTTAGTTTTAAGCCTGATATTGTTATTCTTGTAAAGCGATAATGTTAACAAAGATAAAATAGTAATGAGTGCAACACTTAAAATGGAAATTAATGTGTTTAAACTGTTGTCGTCTTCGGCTTGTTTAAGTTCTTTAATAATTTCACTGTTTTTTTCAAGCGCGTCATTAAGAAGGTATTGAGTTTCTTGTGCTTTAGATGAATTGGCGCGCTTAATTGCAACTAATGAATCTGAAATTACAATATGCTTTTTAAGATAATCTCTGGACGTTTTATAATCTCCTAAGTCATTATATATATCACTTAAAGCAAGATAACCATCAAATAAAATGCTCGAGTAATTATATTCTTCAGCAATTTTTAATCCTTGGCTAGTTAATTCTATTGCTTTTTGATTGTTGTTTAATTTGTTTTGAACAATACCTAGGTATATGAGGTTTTCACATTCAGTTTTTGGTAGTTCTTCACGCCTGGCAATATCTAAAGATTGATTGATAATATCTCTTGATTTGCGATAATTTTTTAAGTAGTAATAGGCTTTGCCTTCGCAAAGGAGTGCTTCGGCTAAGTCTTTGTTTAAGTTTTCTTCCTGAAATTTTGATTTTGCAGCGGTGTAAGAATCTAAAGCTTGATAATATTGTTTTTTAGCTAAATAAACATCGCCATATATTTTATAAGACTTCCCTAAGTTTTTATTATCGTTAATAAGGCGCTGTACTTCTATTGCTTTAGTTAGCGACGTGATGGCTTGTTCGTATTCCTCAATGTAATATTGTAGCTTTCCTTTAATAGCAAATATAATTCCGGTACTTTCTTTATGATCTAATTTCTCAGCTAATTTAAGTGCGGTATCAAGGTTTTTCTGGGCCTTGTAATAGTTGAAATTTTCTAGTTCTAATTGTGCCTGATCGATGCGGTAATTGATATTATTCTGAATCAATTCAGGATCTTCATCGATTGAATTTTGTGAAAATACAGCGAAGTTCATCAATAACAATAGGCCAAGTATGTAGCGATTAATATGGGACATAATAATTTATATTACAGACAAATATAATTATTTTATCGATAAAACACCCTTTTTTATCGATAAATTGCATATTAAATCAATAATTCTTTGAGAATACCCCGATTCATTATCGTACCAACCTATAATTTTCACCATATTTCCTATTACCGATGTCATGCCAGCATCGAATATACAGGAATGGGTGTTACCTATAATATCTATGGAAACTATGGGGTCTTCCGTATATTCCAGTATTCCTTTATAATGATTTAAAGATGCTTCTTTAAATATATTATTTATTTCTTCAATATTAGTATTTTTTTTAACATTGAATGTAATGTCGGTTAATGAACCATTGATTACAGGTACGCGAATACCACAACCCCCTATAACATCTTTTATTTCAGGGAATATTTTTGTTAGTGCTTTTGCAGCTCCTGTTGTTGTTGGAACAATGGATTGCCCAGCCGCTCGTGAACGCCGTAGATCTCGATGAGGTTGGTCGTGTAAGCTTTGATCGGTGGTGTAAGAATGAATCGTTGTTATATAAGCTTGATTAATTCCACATAAATTTTTAATGATATCAATCATTGGGGCTGCATTATTTGTAGTGCAGGAAGCATTGGATATGATAGTTTCAGTACCATCAATACTATCCTCATTAACCCCTAATACAATAGTTTTAATATCATCTTCTAAAGGGGGTACACTTAATACAACACATCGGGCTCCATTAGTTATGTGGTTGTTTAAATCTTTACGACTTTTAAATTTCCCTGTTGATTCAATAACAAAATCCACATCGAAGGGATTCCAATCAATATCTTTAGGGTGTTTATGATTTAAAAGGGCAACCCTGTTGTTGTTAACAATAATGTGATTATCGTCATGTGTAATCTGGCTATTAAAAATCCCATGAACACTATCGTATTTTAATAAGTGACTTAGCGTCTTTGTGTCGGCTAAATCATTTATGGCTACAACTTGAATGTTATTATAGGCCTGAAGTAATCTGAAAACACGTCTACCTATTCTACCAAATCCATTGATAGCAACTTTAACCATATTTATTCTATGTGTTTTTGCGCTTTATAAGAAGAACGTACCAATGCACTACTTTCTACATGACGGAATCCAAGTTCCAGCCCAATTTCTTCGTATTCTTTAAATTGCTCAGGGCTTACAAAGTGTTTTACAGGTAAATGTTTTTTACTCGGTTGAAGGTATTGTCCAATAGTAACAACATCAACATCGTTAGCTTTTAAATCATGAAGTGTCTCTATGACTTCTTCTCGCGTTTCTCCTAATCCAAGCATGATGCCAGATTTGGTGCGGCGCTGACCAGCTTGTTTTAAATATTTTAAAACGTCCATACTACGGTCGTATTGTGCTTGAATTCGAACCTCGCGTGTTAAACGTCTAACAGTTTCAATATTATGAGAAACTACTTCAGGAGCCACATCTACAATTCTGTCAATGTGTTTTTCAATGCCTTGAAAGTCTGGGATTAATGTTTCAAGGGTTGTATTGGGATTCATGCGTCGCACAGCTTTCACTGTTTCAGCCCACATAATGCTTCCCATATCTTTTAAATCGTCTCTATCAACACTGGTTAAAACGGCATGTTTAATATTCATCAGTTTAATGGAGCGAGCTACTTTCTCAGGTTCATCCCAATCAACCGTTTCTGGTCTCCCTGTTTTAACACCACAGAACCCACAAGAACGAGTGCAAATATTACCAAGAATCATGAAAGTAGCTGTGCCTTCTCCCCAGCATTCACCCATATTAGGACAACTTCCTGAGGTACAAATGGTGTTCAATTTGTACTTGTCAACTAGGCCTCTTAATTCGGTGTATTTTTTTCCGGTTGGAAGTTTAACACGTAACCATTTTGGTTTCGCTTTTCTTTCTGGTAATATATTTGATGTTGTATCTGTCTTCATTCTGAAAAAATAAAGCACAAAGATACAAAGTATTATTTTAAATAAATCCTAAAGCGTACTGAGATACCAACCGCTAAACCCCAAAAGAAAAGCAATGCCAAACCAACTTAAAATATGAAGTTTTTTAGAAGGATGCCAAGCTTTAGGTGTATGTTTACTTGAAATAAGAATGTAATTCATAATCGCGAAAAAAGGTGCTGTAATGAAGGATAAGATGGTCGCTAATTTTATAAGGGTTCCCATTTCGGATGCTAAAAAGAAAAAGATAAAAATACTTCCAAAGAAAAGTAGGGCCATCCAGAATTTGTAATTGAATTTGGTCTTTTCATCGAATAATAATTTCGTAGCGTGGGACATGGCTCTTGGAGAAGCATCCATAGTTGTTAGGGTGGTGCTAAACATGGTTGTAAATGCTGCAATTCCAATTATTAAATAAGCCCAGTTACCTAAGTTTTTAGTGTATAAATCTATGAGTTGTTTTGAGAATAGGCTAGCTGAATTACTAAAAGTTTCTCCAGAATCATACATGACCAATGCGCCTAATAGGAGAAAACCAATCCCGAGAAAAATGGTGCTTATATAACCCACATTAAAATCGAACAAAGCATATTTGGATTCATAGTTTTTTGTGGTGTCGTTCTTTTCTATGGTCCATAACGATTGCCAAACAGAAACATCTAGTGGAGCGGGCATCCATCCCATAAAGGCAATGAGAAAAGCAATTTCTGTATGGTTAACGGGTAATACTTGAGTTATGGATAATGGTTGTGAATGATTTGATAGAGCGATGCTGACCGCAATAATGGTGCTAATAGTAAGGGTAATAATGATAATTTTCATTAACCTATCTAATAGTTTGTACTTGCCAATTATTAGTAATAGTACGCAGATGATTAATATGATAACTGTCCATATTTCGGTGCTAGATAAGGTTTTGTGACCAATTACAATAGAGGGTAAATCACCAAATAAATTGGAAGCTAGCCCTGCAGTAACAATGGTAACAGCTGTTTGAATGGTAAACATAGTGGCTAAATTAAGTAAGTAGTAGGTAATGAGTACCCCTTTGCCAAGTTTAAAGTAACCATCTAGTAAGCTTTCATTAGTTGCGGTAGCATATCGAGAACCGAATTGAAAAACTGGGTATTTGAATATATTCACAACTAATAGTGCCCAAATAAGACCCAATCCAAAATCGGCACCAGCGCGTGTAGACTGCACTAGATGTGATACCCCTATGGCTGCACCAGCAAATAACAATCCAGGACCGAAATGTTTAAGTTTCGAAAGCATATTATGATTTCTGAATAATTTCAGCAAGTAATTTTTTAGCACGTAAAAGTTTTACTTTTACATTGTTTATAGGCTCATTCAACTGGGATGAGATTTCCTTGTAGCTTAATTCCTGAAAGAAACGCATATTAATGATTTCCTGATAATGAGGTTTTAATTTTTTTACATCACGAAGCAGTTTGGCTAGGTTTTGTTCGGTGATAATTTTATCTTCAGGAGTCGGAGCCTCATCTAAAATTTGATAAATAGATTTGTCATCATTTGATAATACTTGGGCGATTGATGATTTTTCTTTCCTAAGTAAATCGATATGAATATTTTTTGAAATTGTTATGAGCCAGGTTTTGAATTTATAAGATTCATCGAATGTTTCTATCCTGTCGAAAGCACGCGAAAAAGTTTGAATAGTAATGTCTTCAGCGTCGTTTTCATTTTCAACACGTTTAAGCTGATAGCCATAAACATCGTCCCAAAAAGTATCTAATAAATAATTAAAAGCCTTTTGGTCGTTTCGTTTGGCTCGTTTAATAGCGTTATTTATTTCCAATAATTTGGTTTTGATGAAAGATTCTTTATAAATATAGTTAATTGTACAATAACTAAAAAGATTTCGAGAAAAGGGATGAAAATAATTAAATCACTTTCGTTCAGTTTTTTTGAAGAAACTCCAAGTACCACATACATTAAAATGAGTCTTATCGAAATAATGCCCAATACGAAAAGCCACTTAAATTGGGTTGTTATTAGAAAGATAGTAAGTACCCAAAAGACTAATTGTAAACAGTAAATCAGGCCTAATAGTAGTTTGTGCTTTAATTTATAATATTTAGCCGTTGAAATGTGTCGACGTTTTTGTTTAATCCAGGCACCAAAACTCGATTTAGGAATGGATTCCGTAAAACTGTCCTGAGAGATACAAATAGTTGTATTGTTTTTGTTAGCTACCTGATTTACAAACAAATCATCATCGCCCGATCGTACTTTTATATGATTTATAAAACCATTTGCCTTAAAGAATTCTTTTTTAGTGTAAGCAAGATTTCTACCTACACCCATGTAAGGCAATCCTATCTTAGCAAATGAAAAATAATTAACGGCGGTTAATAAAGTCTCAAAGCGTATTAATTTATTAAGTAGGGAGTTTTTCTTTTTTGCATAAGCGCCATACCCTAAAATAACCGACGAATTTTTATTAAAATGAGAAGTCATGCTCCGAATCCAATCTTTAGATATTGGTTTGCAATCGGCATCGGTAAATAGCAGATGTTCGTGAGTTGATGCTTTTATACCAAGGGTTAAGGCGTATTTTTTATTGCCCCAAAAGGCTTCAACATTTTTTACATTGACAATTTTAATGTGATTATGGCATTGCTGAAACTGTTCCATAACTTCGAGAGTCTCATCACTTGAAGCATCGTTGATTAATACAATTTCGAATGATTCGTAATTTTGATTAATAATTAAGGGCAGGAAGGTTTTTAAATTATTGGCTTCATTTTTAGCACAAATAATTACAGATACAGGTAGCTGTTTGGAGCTGCCTCTTTTTGGAATAAAAAAAGCAAATCTTGAAAAAATGAACAGATAAAAAATAACTTGAATAAATACTACCGCACAGAATGCGTAGAACACAAAATCAAGTATATCCATGTAACATTACGAGTGTTGAGGTTCGTTGCAAGAACTAAATTGGTCTGGAGTTTTCCCGCAAAAACCACAAGCTTCTCCATCTTTATTAAGCATAGGGTTTTGGCTGGCACAAGTGCCTGCAAATTTTCCGTCTTTTTTTGCCCATATTTTAATGGCAATTCCGGCAACACCTAAAGCTAATAAAGCTATTGTTATAATAAGAAGTTTCATTTAAAATTATTTTATGCAAAGGTACGGATTTTACACAAAAATTTATAATTCATTTTAAGATAGAAATGGTGTGAATGTAATTTTTTTAAACACTTATTTGTTATAATTCGTACATTGTAATTATCTAACTATTAAACTATTATTAAGATGAAAAAATTATTTGCAGAGTTTTTTGGAACATTTTGGCTTGTTTTTGGAGGCTGTGGTAGTGCTATTTTTGCAGCAGGGTTTCCAGATTTGGGTATTGGTTTTGCTGGTGTAGCGTTAGCATTTGGTCTTACCGTGTTAACCATGGCGTTTGCTGTAGGGCATATTTCTGGAGGTCACTTTAATCCTGCGGTTTCTTTTGGTTTATGGGCTGGAGGGAAATTTAAAGCCAAAGACTTGGTAGGTTATATATTAGCGCAGTTAAGCGGTGCTATATTAGCTGCCGGTGCTCTGTATTTGATTGTTTCTGGAAAGTCTGATTTTGTTGATATTAGCGGTTTTGCCGCGAATGGTTATGATACCTTGTCACCCGGTGGCTATTCAATGGGGTCGGCATTAGTGGCTGAATTTTTGTTAACGGCCTTTTTCCTACTAATAATTTTAGGAAGTACAAATGAACGCGCTCCAAAAGGATTTGCTCCTATTGCTATAGGTTTAGGTTTAACACTAATTCATTTAATCAGTATTCCTATTACTAATACATCTGTAAATCCTGCGAGGTCTACTAGTCAAGCATTATTTGCCGGAGGAGAGTTTATTACTCAATTGTGGCTGTTCTGGTTAGCACCTATCGCTGGAGCTATTGTTGCTGGATTTATTCACAAAGCTTTGTTTGATAAAGAATAATACCTAAGCAGCATAAATAAAAAAAACCTCAATTTTTAAATTGAGGTTTTTTTTATGCAATCCTATAAAATACTATTGAAAGTCTATTTCAGCAACTGTTTTATCCATGGAGGCAATGGTATTTCCTCCTTTTGGCTCAATGGTTATATTTAAACCAAGAGCATCTTCGGTATATGGAATAGCTCTTAGTTGTCTGTCGGTTTCATTTAGAATACCTAAACTAACCATTTTGCCCTGTAATTCAGCCCAAATTTGATAACATTGTTCTTCTGGTAATTGTGGCAAAGAAACGACATCAATCATCGATGTTTTATCTTTGGGATTAATATATGCTACGGTTTTTAGGTTTTTAGCACGACTGTTCCCTTGCATAATATATTTATATGTTTCCGGGTCATTAAGTTGCTTAAATTGTAGCATGATATCATCTAACTTTTTGTTATTCATTTCGATATCACCACGTAAATCGAAAATTTCATCAACTACAACTTGATTTTCTTTACTTAATTTTTGATTCTGATTGTAGAAAATATAAGAGGTGCCTGCAAATAGCATAGCAACAATGCTAGCTGCAACACTAAATTTGTACCATTTTTTATAATTTCTTGAGCTATTTATGTTCACAACTGGAGCATCGTCAAGTTCGTCTAGTATATTATCAAGTATACTAGTAGGTGCCTCAACAGCATTGCTTTTAGCAACAATTTCTAGATTGTACTGCAAGGTGTTATAGTGGTTCTGAACTTCTGGGTATTTTGAAATAAAGGATTCGACTTCTTGGGTTTCGGATACAGAAGTGTTTCCTAAAAGATATTTTTCTAATAGGCCAGAAATTAAAAAAGTAGATATTTTTGCATTCATGACTTTTGTTTTAAGGATTATAAATTTTTTTCAATTCTCGTAATCCAATTTTTAATCTTGATTTTATAGTTCCTAACGGAATGTCCAACTCATCGCTTGCCTCTTGCTGCGTCATGCCCTCAAAAAAGAGCGCATTTAGTACAATTTGATATTTTTCGTCTAAACTGCCAAGGTGTTTTTGTATATCTAACACGTCTTGATTAAGTTCATGCGAATTTATTTTATATACGGATGAGGTTTCAATTTGGACTTCGTTACCACTTTTGTTTTTTTGCGATCTGATTTTGTCTATAGCTGAATTATAAGCTATTCGATAGAGCCAGGTAAATAATTTAGCTTTTGTAGGATCGTATTTTTTAGAGTAGCGCCAGATTTTTACAAAACTTTCCTGCAGCACGTCTTGGGCAGTTTCATCATCTGAAATGATTTTTTTTATCACACCAAATAAGGCATCGGCATAGTTTTCATAAAGCAATTTAATAGCTTTTTTATCACTACGCTCAAGCAGGTCGATTATTTCTTTTTCTATTGGCGATATCAAGACGAACGAGTTTAGGTTAAAATTTCAAGATGTAAATATATAAAGTTAGTAACTTCTTTTTATAAAATGTTTACTTCGGCTTCAATTGGGATTTCAAATATACGTAATACGGTGTCTTGTATGAGTCTAGATAAATTTAAAATGTCAATGCCTTTGGCGTTACCGTAGTTTACCAATACAAGAGCCTGGTTTTTATGAACGCCGTAATCTCCAAATCGCTTACCTTTAAACCCTATTTTTTCAATAAGCCAACCGGCAGGTACTTTAACTTCAGTTTCAGAAACGGGATAGCTGGGAATATCTTTAAAATTTTCCTGTAACTTATTAAAATGTGATTTCGATATCACTGGATTTTTAAAGAAACTACCACTGTTTCCAAGTATTTTAGGATTGGGTAGCTTGCTTTCTCTTATGGCAATCACGGCATTTGAGATATCCTTAATTTTAGGGTTGGATACCTTCATTTTTTCAAGTTCAGCTGTAATCGCGCCGTAATTCATATTTAAATTATGGTGAGTTTTACTGAGTTTAAACGTTACGCTGGTAATTATGAATTGCCCTTTGAATTCCTGTTTAAATACCGAATTTCTGTATCCAAACTGACATTCGGTATTATTGAATGTTTTTAAATTTTGAGTATTTATTTCAACAGCTTCACAGGAGTGAAATACATCTTTTAGTTCTACACCGTATGCGCCTATATTCTGAATAGGGGCTGTACCAACATTACCTGGTATAAGGGATAAGTTTTCAACTCCGCCGTAGTTATTATTAAGGCACCATAAAACGAAGTCATGCCAGTTTTCTCCAGCTTGTGCTTTTACCAAAACATAGTCATCGTAATCTTCAATAACTTCTATTCCCTTCAAATTAATGTGGATAACCAAACCATTGAAGTCTTGGGTAAGCAGCATATTACTGCCACCACCTAAAATAAGCTTGTTTGGGTGATCCGTTAGAGCTATGATGTGTTTTAAATCCTCGATTGTAGCTGCTGAAACAAAATAGTCGGCAGTAACATCAATACCAAAAGTATTAAAAGGCTTTAAGGAAATGTTCTGTTTTATCTGCACTAATCTTTATAAACTTTTAAAGCTTCTTTTAAAATATGTACGGCTTTAATTAAACTTTCTTTATTAAGTACGTAAGCAATGCGAACTTGGTTTAAACCCAATCCCGGAGTGGAATAAAATCCACCAGCTGGAGCAATCATAACCGTTTCGTTATTAATACTAAATTTTTCTAATAACCACTGTGCAAAATTATCCGAATTTTTTATTGGCAATTCTGCAATGCAGTAAAATGCACCTTTTGGCGTACCTACTTTTACTCCATCAATTTGTTTGAGCTCATGAATAAGTGTATCACGTCGGTCTACATACTCGGCAATAACGTCATCAAAATAACTTTGTGGTGTATCTAAAGCAGCTTCGCTTGCAATTTGAGCGTATGTTGGCGGACTTAAACGTGCCTGTGCAAATTTCATAACCGTTTGCATCACGGTTTTATTCTTTGAAATTAAACAACCTATACGGGCACCACACATACTGTAGCGTTTAGAAACTGAATCGATTACAATGGTATAATCGTCCGTGTTCTCTAATTGCATAATGGAGTAGTGGCTATTGCCGTCGTAAACAAATTCGCGATATACTTCATCTGCAATTAAAAATAAATCATGTTTTTTTGCAATAGCAGCTAATTGTTTTATTTCCTCTTCAGAATATAAATACCCTGTTGGATTCCCCGGGTTACAAATTAAAATAGCTTTTGTTTTATCTGTAATAAGATTTTCAAAAGTTTCTACCGGAGGCAATGCGAAATTGTCTTCTATGCTACAAACTGCTGGAACAACATTAACGCCAGTAGCAGTAGAGAAGGCAATATAATTAGCATAGAAAGGTTCTGATATAATGACTTCATCCTCAGGGTCCATGATGCTGCTAAATAGAAAAAGTAGCGCTTCACTGGCACCTGTGGTTACTATAATATCTGTGTGAGATACATGTATATTATGTTTCTCGTAATAGGCGGCTAATTTTTGTCTATAAGCTTTAGATCCCTCAGTTCTTGAATATGAAAGTATTTCAATGTCATTCTCCTTTACGGCATCTAGAGCAACCTGAGGTGTTTTAATATCGGGTTGTCCAATATTTAAATAGTAAATATGCTTGCCATCCTTTCGAGCTTGTTCAGCAAATGGCACTAATTTTCGTATCGGTGATTCAGGCATTAACTGCCCTTTTCTTGATATAGTTGGCATTATTATTTAATTATAAGGCGCAAAGTTGAGAAAATTATCTTAAAGTTTTTTTAAAATACCAACTAAAATATACGCTGTGTTTCAAAGATTTGTAAATTGAATAGATTAAATACGAAGCTATATCTCATGAAAAAATTATTAACATCCTTAATGTTTGTTTTTTTTATGGGTACTGTTATGACTTCTCAGAGCCAGTTTATAGTTCAAAATAAACAACAAACAGATAAAATTAAGTTTAAACTTATTAATAATTTAGTTGTAATTCCATTAGAAATTAATGGGGTAAGTTTAACTTTTTTATTGGATACCGGGGTGAGTAAACCTATTCTTTTTAATTTTTTGAATATATCAGACTCATTAAATATTAAGAATACGGAAACCATTTATTTGCGAGGACTAGGCGAAGGCGAGTCCATTGAAGCATTAAAATCGATAAATAATGTTCTTAAAATAGGGGATGCTATTAATTTGAATCAAGATTTGTATTGTATTTATAACGATAAATTAAACTTTTCTCCAAAACTTGGAATTACAGTTCATGGAATTATTGGCTACGATGTGTTTAAGGATTTAATTGTAGAAATTAATTATTCGAAAAAATTATTACGCTTAACAAATCCGGAGTCATTTGAATATAAAACCTGTAAGCAATGCGAACAACTGAATCTGGAGTTCTACAATAACAAGCCCTATATTAATGCAGAAGTTGTTACAGGAGGTAGGCAGGTGCCTGTTAAATTACTTATTGATTCAGGGGGTAGCGATGCGCTCTGGCTTTTTGAAAATGATACTTTAGGAATAAAATCCAGAGATAAGTTTTTCTACGATTTTTTAGGTCATGGGCTAAGTGGTAGTGTTTATGGTAAACGTACTAAAATAGAAGCATTAAAATTAAAAAGTTTTGAATTAAAACAAGCTAACGTGGCATATCCGGATTCCTCTTCCATCTCGATAGCTACAAAATTTAAAGGGCGAAACGGTAGTTTGGCAGGTAACATATTAAAACGTTTTAATATAATTTATGATTACAGAAACGCCTTGTTAACTCTAAAGAAAAATTCGAATTTTAAAGAAGCGTTTCGGTATAATAAAAGCGGAATTGAATTAGAACATGGAGGGGTTCGTTTGGTTCGCGAGGTAGAGAATAAATTGCCTGATGCCCGTATGGGGGCAGTTGAAAATAGTGAAAACGTAAATAGTACTCGCGTTATTTTAGATACTCAATACAAATTAACTTTAAAACCGGCATATGCCGTTGTTGAGCTTAGACGCGATTCTCCAGCACATAAGGCTGGCTTAAAAATAGGAGATATTATTATTGCCGTTAATGGCAAAGGAGCACATAATTTTACTTTGCAGGAACTCATGTATAAATTTTATGAAGACGAAGGGAAGCGTATTAAACTTAAGGTCGACCGTGACGGTCAGTATAAATTTTTTAGTTTTTATCTTGAAAACCCGATATAAAAAAAGCGCTAAGTATATACTTAGCGCTTTTAGTTAAACTTTGCAAAAATGATTATTGTTGCACAATACTTTTATCTTTCTTTTCCAATACACTATCGTTAGCAGTGTTAATAACTTCTCCTTTAATTTTAAGGGCAACAGTAGGTGTTTCGGCATTAGAAATAACAGTAATGGTTTTTCTAATAGGATTTACTCTGTTGGTATCATATTTTACTTCAATTTCTCCAGTTTTTCCTGGTAAAATTGGATCTTTTGGTTTTTTAGGAATCGTACAACCACAGCTTGATGTTACTTTCGAAATAATTAAAGGAGCGTCACCTGTATTAGTAAATTCAAATACACGGACACCGTTTGATCCTTTTTCGATGGTTCCGTAATCAATGGTAGTCGATTTAAATTCTATTTTAGCTACTTTGTCTTGGGCATTAATAGAAAAACTAATTAAACCGATGAATAAAATTGTAATTAACTGTTTCATAATTCTTAATTTATTTTTTTTGTTTTTTATGATATAGCACCTAGTCTATAGCAAATAACCAATAAAACGGCATTACTTTGGGGCTTATGCTATATCAAACATACTTACTTTTTCTACATTCTACAAAATTATTAGATGTATGGCAGTATCGTTAACATCTGTTAACATCCAATTTTAAAGCAAATGTACTTAATACCATGTCTGTAGAGTATTAAAAAATGTTAAAATAAAATTTCCCATTTTTTATGTTGTTCCATGTGAAATAGATTCATTACAGGTATTTTAATTTAATGTCTCTATCAAAATTTAAAAACAGCTGTATTCATTAAATTTTTAACATAGCTCGTTTCAGAACACAAGAAATATAAGTACTTTTGCAGATTAAATTCAAAAACTATTCCAAAGTATGCAGATGCCTTCAAAATATGATGCAAGTCAGGTAGAAAGTAAATGGTATGATTACTGGATGAAACATAATTATTTTCATTCAGAACCAGATGAAAGAGAACCATATACGATTGTAATTCCACCACCAAACGTAACGGGTGTATTGCATATGGGGCATATGCTAAATAATACTATTCAGGATGTGTTAATTCGACGTGCGCGTTTACAAGGAAAAAATGCATGTTGGGTGCCAGGAACGGATCATGCTTCTATTGCCACCGAAGCAAAGGTAGTTGCGAAACTAAAAGAGCAGGGTATCGATAAGAATAGTTTGAGTCGTGAAGAGTTTTTAAAGCATGCCTGGGAATGGACTCATGAGTATGGCGGTGTGATTTTAGAGCAGCTAAAGAAATTAGGATGTTCTTGTGATTGGGATCGTACCAAATTTACTATGGACGATGATATGAGTGAAGCCGTGATTAAAGTATTTGTTGATTTGTACAACAAAGGACTTATTTACCGCGGTTTTAGAATGGTAAATTGGGATCCGGAAGCAAAGACAACATTATCGGATGAGGAAGTAATTTACGAAGAAAAACAAGGTAACCTTTACTATATAAATTATCAAATTGAAGGAAGCGATGATACTTTAACAATTGCAACTACACGTCCTGAAACTATTTTTGGTGATACAGCCATTTGTATAAATCCTGAAGATGAGCGATTCACCCATTTGAAGGGAAAGAAAGCCATTGTGCCTATTTGTGGACGTGTTATCCCTATAATTGAAGATAGTTATGTCGATTTGGAGTTTGGTACAGGTTGTTTAAAAGTAACCCCGGCTCATGATGAAAATGATAAAAACTTAGGTGATAAACATAATTTAGAAGTAGTTGATATTTTTAACGAAGATGCTACTTTAAATAGTTATGGTTTACATTATGAAGGGCAAGATCGTTTTGCGGCGCGTAAAGCGGTTGCTAAAGAACTGGAAGATAAGGGTGTTTTAGTGAAAACGGAAACCCATATCAATAAAGTAGGAACCTCAGAACGTACCAAAGCGGTTATAGAACCTCGATTAAGTGATCAGTGGTTTTTGAAAATGGAAGGTTTGGTAAAACCGGCAATTGAAGCGGTTTTAGGTGAAGATTCAGAAATTAAATTATTCCCGAAGAAATTCGAAAACACCTATCGTCACTGGATGGAAAATATCCGCGACTGGAATATTTCTCGTCAGTTACTTTGGGGGCAACAGATTCCAGCTTACTATTACGGTGATGGTAAAGAAGATTTTGTAGTAGCCGAAACTATTGAGCAAGCTGTGAAATTGGCCCAAGATAAAACGGGAAATGCGGCGTTAACGGCTGCCGATTTGCGTCAGGACAGCGATGCCTTAGATACCTGGTTCTCTTCTTGGTTGTGGCCAATGAGTGTTTTTGATGGTATTAGAAATCCTGAAAACACCGATATTAAGTATTATTATCCAACAAACGATTTAGTTACAGGACCAGATATTTTATTCTTCTGGGTAGCACGTATGATTATTGCAGGATATGAATACAAAGGAGAAAAACCATTCAATAATGTATATCTAACAGGTCTGGTGCGCGATAAACAACGCCGAAAAATGAGTAAATCCTTAGGGAACTCACCAGATGCTTTAAAATTAATAGAGCAGTATAGTGCCGACGGTGTTCGTGTAGGGTTGTTATTAAGTAGTGCTGCCGGTAATGATTTATTATTCGATGAGTCTCTTTGTCAGCAAGGAAAAGGGTTTGGAAATAAAATCTGGAATGCTTATCGTTTAGTTGATGGTTGGACTGTTGATGAAAGCATTGCGCAACCGGAATCGAGTCGAGTTGCTTTAGAATGGTACGAATCTAAATTTCAAAAGGCTTTATTAGAAATTGAAGATCATTTTAGTAAATACCGTTTAAGTGATGCTTTAATGGCTATTTATAAACTAATTTATGATGATTTCTGTGGTTGGTTGTTAGAAATGGCAAAACCAGGGTATCAACAACCAATAGATGCTGTTACCTATAAGGCTATTATTGCTAGTTTTGAAGAAAATTTAAAGATAGTACATCCGTTTATGCCGTTCTTAACTGAAGATATCTGGCATTACATAGCAGAAAGAACACCTGAAGAAGCTTTAATTGTGTCACAATGGCCAGAAGCAAAACCAGTAAATGAAGCTTTAATTGCTGAATTTGAATTTGCATCAGAAGTTATTTCCGGAATAAGAAATATTAGAAAGCAGAAAAACATTGCGTTTAAAGATGCTATTAATTTAGCGGTTATAAATAACGAGCAGGCAAGTACAACATTTGATGCTATAATTACTAAACTCGGAAATATTGAAACCTTAGAATATGTTTCAGAACCGGTTGAAGGGGCTTTGACTTACCGTGTAAAATCAAATGAGTATTTTGTGCCAATGGCTGGTAGTATTGATGTGGAGGCTGAGGTTAAAAAGTTAACCGAAGAATTAAACTATACTGAAGGGTTCTTAAAATCCGTTCAGAAAAAATTATCAAACGAGCGTTTTGTTAATAATGCACCAGAGCAAGTTGTGGCTTCAGAAAAGAAGAAAGAAGCTGATGCCTTGGCAAAAATTGAAACACTAAAAGCGAGCTTAGCGAGTTTAAACTAGAGAAATATTTAAAATCTAAATAGGGTCTGAATGTTTTGAGGTATTCAGACCTTTTTTTATGAATGCATTTTAAAGAAATACCCTAAAACTAATATTTGGGGTAATGCCTAGGGAAAGGTTTTCAACTTTATTAATGGTGTTGTTATTATCTAATGTGTAATAGGTGTTAATAATATTTTTTTTGTTTAAAATATTCCATACTGAAGCACCAATAGTAGCGCGACTGTTTCTTGATAAATCAAACCCATAGGTTGCCGAGCAATCGGCACGGAAATAATCTTTTAGAGTTGAGCTGTTCGGACTTTTATAAGTAATATCATCTCTGTTTGTGTTGTCGTAGTCCAATGGCTCGGTGGTTGGTTTTCCGGAATGCCAGTTAAAGCCTAAGGCCAGTTTTAGTTTGTTATAGGTATATGTGCCAGCAAAAGTTACAGCATGTCTTATATCAGTGTTATTAGGGAAAGGGGTGCCGTTATTTAGTGTTTTAAAGGTGTAATTGTTGGTGCTGTACGAGTAGGATACCCAGGTACTGATAATACTGTCAAATTGCTTATTAAGTAAAATGTCTAGTCCTTTAATTTCATAGGAGCCAATTGCATTGGTAAATTGGTATTGATTTTGAAATCCCTGACTTCGGGTTGTAATGCCGTTTACTTTTTTAATATAGGTTTCTGCACTGAAAAGCAATTGATTTTTATTAAAATGAATACCAACTGACAGTTGTTTGCTTTTTGTAATGGGTCTGTTATCGTTATTAGCTAACACCCAACGACGCTTTTCTATACCAAGAAAATCGTTTTGTAAGTCGATAATTTGTGAGGTGGTCTGACTTTTAAATTCACCAAGTATTTCAAAACGGAAATAATTTAAAAATCGCTGACTAAAACTTAACCTAGGTTCGGCTAAAAACATATTAAATTTCTGAAAATAATTGAAACGTCCACCTAATTTTAAATTGGTATTGGCATTATACGATAATAAATTAGTTTCAGCGTAAATAGCATGGCTTCGAATAACTTCCTTAATGTAACTGCGGTAAACAGGATTGTTAACATCGGCTAAGTTACTGATGCCAATTTCTGAAAATTGATACCCTGCATTAAATCTCAATTGATTATTGAAATTATAATCTATATCAAGCTTTATGGCGCCATCATAAACTTCATTTTCTTGAATAAGGCGTTGGTCGTTTAATATATCTTGATTGGTCGCATCTAAATCATAGTTAGAAACATATATTTGCGTAGAGGTTGAAACATCTTGGTTCCAATCTCTAGTATAGGATATACTGGCAGCCTGATTTTCTTGTGTTAATCTGCTGTTTAAAGCTTCATTTTCGTTATTTATAGTAGAAACTTCATCATAATGTAGATTGTTTTTTCCATTTAAAAGATTCAGCCTGAATTTATCTTTCTTACTAATGTCATATAGAAATTTTAAAGACACATCGTAAAAGTAAAAAGATTCGTTTTTAGAAATCGAATTGGTATTCTTTTCAGTATTTGAAAGTTCCGAATCCTGAAATACACGTTTGAAATACTGGTTGTATGTAGGTGTTAATATTAAATCGGTAACCGATCGACGTGCCGAGAGTTGTAGTTCGGCTTTTTTAGAAAGTGGGATTTTGGTATATCCATCAGCATTAATAAGGTTAAAGCCCAAGCCAGCCTGAAAATCATTATCAATAACGTTCGAAAGCCGCATGTCTATTACACTGGAAATACCATCGCCATATTTTGCATGGGTACCATTTTTATAAATATTAATGTGCTTGGTCGTGTAAGGGTTAAATGCGGAAATTAAACCAAAAAAATGTCCCGACTGGTACATTTTTATGCCATCCCAAAGGATGAGGTTTTGGTCATGAGTCCCACCACGAACATTAATGTTAGAAACCGTTTCATCGGTACTCATAACACCTGGTAGTGCTTGAATAATTTGTAAAACATCGGGTTCTATTAATCCTGGAAGGATACCAAAAGTTTCGGGTTTTAAACTGATAGATCCATCATTGAATTTTGTTATACCCTGAGTTAGGTAATTGGTTATAACAACTTCTTCCAATCGTTGTGTGTTAAACTGTCCTTTCTTAGGAAGACTAATTTTCTTTATAACAACAAAGCGATCGTCTATTTTTTCAAAACCCAATTGGGTGTCAATCTTTAAAAATTCCAGGGCTTCATCTAAGCTAATATCAGGACTTGGTAAAAAGGCCTGTTTATTCTTAATATTGTCATCAATATAGGAGAAACTTACTTTATAACGAGATTCAAGAATTTTTAAAATTTTAAATAAGGGTTCTTGTTTTTCCTGATTGTTTTGAGCCAAAAGCATAAAAACATTCAAAAAAAACAGGATGGTAAGAATAGAAAATCGATTGTTTCTATTCACGTTTTAAAGTTATAGTTTTATTGTTACGACTAATTTGAGCTCCTAAAGCGATAGATTTTAAAGCAACTTCCAGGCTGTCGTGAGTAAAATTGCCTGTAAATAATTGCCTGCGGTCAATATTTTCAAGCTTAATATTTACACCGTACTGTCTTTCAAATTCAGAAATAACTTCGCCGTAGGGTATGCTTTTAAATGAACTTTCGTTATTTATCCACGAAGGGGTTGTGCGTATTTCTTTTTCTTTAGCAACTTGTTTCCCATCGATGATTAAAAAACTGTCTCCAGGTTTTAATTTGGTTTCTTTGGAATTTAAGGTAACACCAACTAACCCTTCGTAGCAAATAACTTCAAAATATTCATTGCGTTGTTTCACGTTGAACTCTGTACCATATACGGTAACTATACCCACTTTGGTTTTTACTTTAAAAGAAGAGCCTTTAGCAACTTTAAAAAAGGCCTCGCCGTCTAGGTCGACTTCACGATTCGATTTCCAAGACGATTTATTAAAGGCTAAAACAGATTTAGCATTTAAATTAACAAAAGATGCGTCTGGTAATTCTATCATGGTTTTTTCTGCAACTTCAGTTGTTATGGTTGTATCTAAAGTTGTAGTATAGTAATATAAACCAAAACAAACAGCCAAAACAGCAGCAATGCGCATTATAGGCTTTAGCCATGATGATTTATTAGCTTTCTTAGTTTTAATAGTCAATAATACGGCATCTAATTCCTTAGTAGTATCGTAAGTATCGGCTTTAAAATTTTGTAAGCTGTTGTTTAACTTCATTAAATCATCATAGTCTTCAAGCTTTTTAAATGCTTCAAGTTCTAGATCATTTAGATCGTTATTAAGCCATTTTGATATTAAATTTTCTCTGTTCATGATTTATATACAACTATATAACAATTCACTTTTATTTTTTCCTACCCTTAAAAAAAATATTTTTCTAAAAGTTACAGTTCTTTAATGTCTTTTCTTAGTTTTTCTAAGGCTCCATATATACGTTTTTCAACTGCTTTTGTTGAAATATCGAGTAATTCGGCTATTTCTTTAAAACGTTTCCCTTCAACCCGATTCATCATAAAGGCTTCCCGTTGCGCCTCTGTTAAATTACTAAGTGCCTTTTGTAATTTAACATTATACTCGCTTTCCTGCATTAAGAATTCAGGATTTTCATTGGTTACCTTTTTTGGTTTTGTTTGCTGATGTTTTAAAACCACTTTTTGATGAGCAGCTTCATTAAGCATTAAATTATTAGCGGTTGTGAAAACATAACTTTTCGCTTTGTCGGGTGTAACCTTTTTACAGTTTTCCCATAATTTGATAAAGGCGTCCTGAACTTTGTCTTTTGGATTGAGTTGATCTCCAAATTTATAGTAAAGAAAATTGTGTAAATCTTTAGAGTATTTATTAAATATTGATGAAAACATGTGCTCCTCGCAGATGTTTTTTTGTAGCTGTTTCGCCATATAATAAGTAGTTGGAAGGACTAAATTAAAAAAAATCGGAATACAGGGTAGGAATTTTTAAAGTTATCCTGTTTTATAAACAAAACGCTATGTATAACCCAAAAACGAATATCATGAAAACTATGTTAAGAACATTTTTACTAGTTCCTTTTTTTGCCCTTTTATTTTTTACTTCCTGTCAGGAGGAAGTGGTTGATATCACTTCAGCACAAGAGTCTGAAGCATTAACATCAGATACAGAACTTACCGTATTAATTAGTGCTACGAGTACCTTAGATGGTTCTCAAGACAACGTTATTGATAAAGCAAGTTGTTTGTCTGTTGAATTGCCAGTGACCGTTGTGGTTAACGGACTAGAAATAATAGTCGACTCTGAAGCAGATTATAAAGTTATTGAAGCCATTGTTAAAGAGTTTGATGGTAATGATGATATATTAAGCATAGTGTTCCCTATAACCGTTATGACTTCCAATTATACCGAAATTACTATTAATAGTAAAGAAGAGTTACACGCACTTGTTGAAGCCTGTTATGGCGAGAATGAAGAAGATGATGATATTGAATGTATCGACTTTCAGTATCCACTTTCTTTTGCTGTTTACGATACCGATTTTCAGGTAATTGATGTAGTGAATGTTGAGGGAGATAGACAATTACATCGTTTTATCGAGCGTGTTAAAATAGGTGATGTGTTTGCGAGTTTAGAATTTCCTGTTACCATGGAGTTAGCTGATGGATCTGAAATCGTTGTTAATAATAATATGGAATTACAAGCAGCTATCGAAGAGGCTAAAAATGCTTGTGATGAAGATGATGATAACGACTATGGTGATCACGATTTCACAAAAGAACGTTTAGATAATATACTAAAAACTTGTCCTTGGATTGTTTACGAATTTAAGCGAAATGAAGAAAGTTTAGATGATAAGTACCGTGAGTATGGTATGGTTTTTAAAGAAGATAATATCGTAAATGTATTTGCAAGAGGTGGCGCAATGCTTACTGGTACTTGGAGTACAAACGTTACCGATCATGGCGCAGTTATTAACTTACAATTTGAAACCCTAGTAGACTTTACTCTGGAATGGTTTGTTTATGAAATTGAGCCAGGAAAAATTAAATTGTTCCGAGAAGGAGGTAACCGCGCAATTTTAAAGAAAAATTGTGAAATCGATTTAGGGATTACTTTGGAACGCATTCATAATTATCTGCAACAGTGTTACTGGAGAGTCGATGAATTAAAAGTTGATGATAGTAATAGTGAAGATGAATATATTGGTACGCCATTAAAATTCTTCGAGAATAATATCGTTAAAATACGAGTAAATGGCGAGTTAGTGGCAGGTGTGTATAATGTGGTTAAAACCAATGCAGGGTTTGTACTTCAAATAACATTGGTTAATCGTCCGAGATTACAGTTAGAATGGTTAATTACTTTCTTAGAACCGGGATTAATAAAATTAGAAGGTGTTGGTAACAAGGATAATAAAATGATTTTAGAAAGACATTGTCCTGAAGGTGATGGTGATGTGCTTGAGATTTCAAATGTACTCGCGGCGGGCGACTGGGTTGTAGCGGCTTATGAAAATGCAGAATCTGGTTCGAACATTAATACAGATACCTTTATGAATCATACCATTAGTTTTCTTATTAGCGGATATTTAAAAGTAACCAATGCCGAAAATGTGGTGGTAAATAAAGGATCTTGGTTAATTTATAGAAATGATGGTTTAAGATTAGGCTTACGTTTTGGTTCGGAAGCACCATTTAGCTACTTAAATCACAGATATAAAATAACATCAGTTTCAAGTACGCGAATAGAATTAAAAGATTTTAGTTCTACCGGAACAGTAGAAAGTGTATTAGTACTTGATAGAAAAAATTAATTATGTTTTGGTGTAAGGAAACTGAGCTGATTTGGTTGGTTAGGTTAATTTAATAAGCAGGTTTCCTTTATTTAGGGCTGTCAAAAATATCCATTTGACAGCCCTTTTTTTGTTCGTACATTTTACCAGTTCTTACTTCTATAATACACAGCAAATCACTAAATTTGCACTTCTTAAAATTTGAATAGAAATTATGTTTAATAATTTAAGCGATAAATTAGATAAAGCCTTACACGTACTTAAGGGGCATGGAAGTATTACCGAAGTTAATGTAGCGGAAACCTTAAAAGAAGTAAGACGTGCTTTACTCGATGCCGATGTTAACTTTAAAATAGCTAAACAATTCACCAATACGGTAAAAGAAAAAGCATTAGGTCAGAATGTACTAACGACATTGCAGCCTGGGCAGTTAATGGTGAAAATTGTAAAAGATGAGTTAACCGAACTTATGGGAGGTGATGCCGAAGGTATTAATCTTTCTGGTGCACCTAGCATTATTTTAATGTCGGGTTTACAGGGGTCTGGTAAAACTACATTTTCAGGTAAGCTTGCTAATTTTCTGAAAAATAAGAAAACAAAGAAACCTTTATTAGTGGCTTGTGATGTGTATCGTCCGGCGGCCATCGATCAGTTACATGTTGTTGGTGATCAAATAGGTGTAGAGGTTTATAGCGATAAAGGAAATTCAGATCCGGTAGCCATTGCACAGGCAGGTATTGCTCATGCGAAAGCTAATGGATTTAATGTCGTAATTATAGATACCGCAGGTCGTTTAGCTGTAGATGAGGCAATGATGACCGAAATTTCGAATATTCATAAAGCCGTTCAACCACAGGAGACTTTATTCGTAGTGGATTCTATGACGGGGCAGGATGCGGTTAATACGGCTAAGGCCTTTAACGATGTGTTGAATTTCGATGGTGTGATTCTTACGAAATTAGATGGTGATACACGCGGTGGTGCGGCTATTTCAATTAAATCGGTAGTTAATAAGCCAATCAAGTTTATTGGTACAGGTGAGAAGATGGACGCGATTGATGTGTTCTATCCATCACGTATGGCCGATCGTATTCTTGGAATGGGTGATGTCGTGTCTTTAGTAGAACGTGCTCAGGAACAGTTCGATGAAGAAGAAGCTCGTAAACTTCAAAAGAAAATTGCTAAAAATCAATTTGGTTTCGACGATTTCTTAAATCAGATTCAGCAGATTAAGAAAATGGGGAACATGAAAGACCTGATGGGGATGATTCCTGGAGCCAGCAAAATGTTGAAAGATGTAGATATTGATGATGATGCCTTTAAAGGTATTGAAGCCATTATTCATTCTATGACACCTCTGGAAAGAAGTAATCCTTCCATTATAAATGCCAGCAGAAAGAAACGTATTGGTAAAGGATCAGGGACTTCGGTACAACAGGTAAACCAGTTGTTAAAGCAGTTCAACCAGATGAGCAAAATGATGAAGATGATGCAGGGTGGAGGTGCTAAAAAAATGATGAGCATGATGAAAGGCATGCGTTAATTTTAGAAGAATTAAAATAATATAAACAGGTACTTAAATCCTAAAAGATGACAATTTTAGACGGAAAAAAAGTTAGTAACGATATTAAAGAAGAGATTGCTGTTGAGGTTAGTAAGATGGTTGCTAACGGTGAAAAAACACCACATTTAGCAGCAATTCTAGTTGGAACCGATGGCGCCAGTATGACTTACGTAAATGCTAAAGTAAAGGCTTGCGAGAAAATTGGTTTTAACTCGACTCTAATCGATTTACCTGAAGAAACCACAGAAGCGGTTTTACTTGAAAAAATTCAGGAGTTAAATACGAATGACGATATCGATGGATTTATAGTACAGTTACCATTACCAAAACACATTGATGAGCAAAAGGTATTAATGGCCATCGATCCTGATAAAGATGTCGACGGATTTCATCCTACAAACGTAGGGAGAATGGCCTTGGATTTACCAACTTTTCTTCCGGCAACACCTTTCGGGATTTTAGAATTATTAGAGCGCTAC
The DNA here is from genome assembly GCF_000425645.1 of Gaetbulibacter saemankumensis DSM 17032. Lineage (GTDB taxonomy): Bacteria > Bacteroidota > Bacteroidia > Flavobacteriales > Flavobacteriaceae > Gaetbulibacter > Gaetbulibacter saemankumensis. The sequence continues at coordinate 299,918 of NZ_AUDV01000006.1, read as the reverse complement.
GACGTGGAAACCTCAGGTAAGAATGTGGTAGTTATGGGAAGAAGCCATATTGTTGGTCGCCCCATGAGTATCTTAATGAGCCAGAAACGTAAGGCTGGTGATGCCACGGTAACGGTGGTTCACAGCCGTACTAAAAACTTAGCAGACATTACACGTAGTGCCGATATTATCGTAGCTGCGATAGGTATTTCAGAATACTTAACGGGTGATATGGTTAAAGATGGTGTTGTCATTATCGATGTGGGAATTACACGCGTACCAGACGAGACCAAAAAAGCGGGGTATCGTTTAGCAGGTGATGTCGATTTTGCAAGCGTGAGCCCAAAAGCAAGCTATATTACGCCGGTGCCTGGGGGTGTAGGACCGATGACCATTGCCATGCTTCTTAAAAACACCTTATTAGCAAGAGAAAGACACGGATAGACATATCTAACTTTATATAATAAAAAAGCAGCATGTTTTCATGCTGCTTTTTTTATCGCTTCCTGCGTTTAGGAGGTTTTCTGTCCTTTTGTTGTGGTCTTTCAGAATTACTGGGGCGTCTTTCTGTTTTAGGTTTGAAGACTTTGGTTGAGGTACTAATTAACCTATTTAACTCGCTAAACTCTTCTTTGGTAAGTTCTCGGTATTTCCCAACAGGGGTGTCTAATTTAATGTTCATAATACGAACACGTTTTAGGGTCTGTACTTCGTAGTTTAAATACGCACACATACGACGAATCTGGCGGTTCAATCCTTGTGTTAGTATAATTTTAAACTCGTAAGTACTTAGCTTTTCGACCTTACATTTGTTGGTGGTTTTCTTTAAATCTTCCAAATAAATACCACCGGCCATCCGCTCAATAAAGGTTTGAGAAATAGGTTTGTCTACGGTTACGATGTATTCTTTTTCGTGATTGTTACTGGCGCGCAGAATTTTATTTACAATATCGCCGTCGTCGGTTAAAAGTATGAGTCCCTCACTAGGTTTGTCTAACCGACCAATAGGGAAAATACGTTTCGGGTAGTTAATATAGTCGATAATGTTGTCTTTCTCCACACTCGTATCGGTAGTACAAACAATGCCTACAGGTTTATTAAAGGCCAGATATACGAAATGTTCTTTGGTGTTTTTGACTTCTTTTCCATCAACATGAACCACATCGCCGGGTGCTATCTTTGTACCCATTTCCGGAACGTCCCCATTTATAGTAACCCGACCTGCATCGATAAGTTTGTCGGCTTCACGGCGTGAGCAATAGCCAACTTCACTTAAATATTTATTAATACGTTTTAATTCTTGCGACATAATATAGCGACCTTCAAATTTGTTGACAAAAATACAACAAATCTAGGCGTTAAGGAATTCTAATATATGATTATAAATGACCTCATTTTTTAGTCCATGACCGAAGCCTTGGGTCTTTACCAGTTTAGAATTTTTGTAATGTTTATGAATGTGTAAAGCATCGCGATAAGAAATAATCCGGTCTTTCTTATCATGTATAATGAGGCCTTCGGCAGTTAATTTGTCTGAAAAGTTTTTTATAGAATAAAAGCTTGGGAGTTTGCCAAAATGTTTCATGTAATAGGCGTCCATAGCCTTGGTAACCTTTTTGTTGTAGCCCATAATTTTTACATAATTATCAATCACTTCATCAAAGTTTGAAGGTGCCCCCAAGAGTATGAGCTTATCAATATTTAAATTATGATTGTTAGTGGCTAGGGCGGAAGCCGTACCACCTATAGAATGTCCAATTATAATATGTATATCGAATTGTTGCGCAATCATATTAATGCATTCGGAATATAAAACGGCATTAAAAGTTTTATGTCCAGATTTACCATGCCCTGGCGCATCTAAAGCTACAATATTGTAATCCTGAGCTATTAATAATTCTATTAAATCCCGCCATCTGTAGGTATTGCTTTCCCACCCATGTACCAGCAGAATAGTTTCTTTTCTTCCAGCCCAGAGGTAGGTTCTAATCGCAATATCATCATACATAAAATCCTGTTGTTTGGCCGATTTTAAATAGTTTGATTCATCGGGCTGCAGTTTGCCTTTTTGTGGTGTAGAAAAGATGTTTACGGCTAGTTTCGCGGCGTATTGAGGCGCTAGGTAACTTACGGTGTTAATAAGTGTTCCAATAGTTTTTACTAGGGTATTATTCATTTAAAGGTCTTCGCGGTTTACTGAATCGATTGAAAAAGCTGGCATGCAAATGGCAATATATTCACAAACTTCAGTAAATGGATTTGAGTATTGAACTCGGGTATTTTTTTCAATTCTTATAGATTGTCCGGCTTCTAATACAATGGTTTCATCTCCAATAATAAATTGCTTTTTGCCGCTGATGATAAAGGTATATTCATCAAATTCGGGTGTTTGAAAAGGTTCACTCCAGCCTGCAGGAGCCTTCATATGGGCTATACTTATATTAGCATTGCCGTCGCTGGCAAGTCCAAAATGTTCTTTTATAACCTTTCCATCGGTAGTTGGAACTACAAATGGATCGTTTTGTATGGTATATTTTTTCATTTATTTTAATGGTTTTCTTTTTATCATACCACCTTTTAAATCTTTCACGATGCCCATTATTATAAATGCCTTTCGATCAATTTTGTCAATTTCGGTTTGTAGTTTAGCTAATTCTAAACGGGTCACAACCGTGTAAATGATGTCTTTTTCGGTGCTTTTACCGTGGTGCCCATAGCCGCCTTTTCCCGAATAAATGGTACAGGCACGTCGTAATTTTTCGATTAACATGATTCGTAATTCCTCATGTTTTTCAGAAATGATGGTCACCCCAACGTATTCTTCCACCCCGTCTACTACAAAATCTACAGTTTTTGCCGCTGCGAGATAGGTTAGGATGGCATATAAAGCTGTTTCAATAGACAGTAAATAGGCCCCCACAGAAAATATAGTAATATTTATTAAGAGAAGTATATCGCCAATAGTTAGCGATAATTTTCTGCTTAAATAAATAGCTAATACTTCGGTGCCATCTATAACGCTACCACCACGCATAGACAAGCCAATACCTAAACCTAAAAAGAAACCACCAAACACAGAAATTAATAATTTATCTTCTGTGATGGTTGGGTAATCTACAAAATGCACTACAAAAGCTAAAAAGGCAATAGCTGCAATACTTTTAACAGCAAATTTAAGGCTAATGGTCCGGGATGCGAGGATTAAAAAGGGTAAATTAACCAGTATTAAAAAGTAGCTGAGTTCTAATTGAGTTACGTATTCTAATAGAAGCGAGATACCCGTAGCACCACCATCGATAAAATTGTTTGGTAATAAAAAGGATTTTAATCCGAATCCAGCCGAAAACACGCCAATAATTATGAATACGTATTCTTTTATGGCGTGTGCTAGTTCTACTTGTAAATTTCTTACTAAAGGTACTATTTGTCTTTTCGTGACGGGTTTGGCTTGCTTAGAGGCAAGTCGTTTCCGAGCTAGGTCAACTAGTATTTTAGATAAGAATGGATTCATTAGTTATTCCAATTTACAAAGAAATATTTCAATTTAGCATCATCTGGAATATGAGTGGCTTCGATGTTCATATTCATATCGAATCTAAGGTTTGCCGGAAGCTCTTTTTTATCGATAGTAAAGCTGGCATTAATTTCATTCACCGTAACCACAACCGAATTGATTAGATTATCAATTCTCGATATTTTATAATTCTCGCTAATGTCTTTAAAGGTGCTTAATGACGATATGTTCTTGTCTGTTTTATAGCGAGCATCTGCAATCTGAACATTTCTAATAACAGAGGTAGAGTCTAAAGCACGAGCTGGTGTTAAAACCAGAAGTTTGTTGCCTTCCTTATCCAAGATATCGATATTGGTTTTGCTAGTAGAAAAACTATTTCCTACTATAAATTTTGAAACCGAATCGTTTTTAAAGATGGCACTTAAATCTTTAACCTGAGTTGAGTCTGTTAATAATCCAACATGATGTTTAGAGATTTTAAACGGATCTTGTTTTTTACAACTGCTAAAAATTAAAGTTAGGGTAGTAAGGGTAATAAATACTTTTTTCATATGAATTAGGGGTAAAATATAATTATGTTTAATTGTTGATAACCAACTTATTTTTTTAGCACTTTCGTCAAAATACCAAAAACACTTCTAATAAAGGTAGCGCTTGTTAATACTTTAACTACAGGGTTCATGGCGGTACTGCGGCGTCGAGACGAGCTACTTGCTCGTTTTTTTGATGCTGCTTTTTTTAGGGCTTCCTGTTCTTCTTTGGCTTTGGCTTTAGCCTCTTCTTCCTCAGCTTTGGCGATTTTTTCATTTAGCAGTTCGTAGGCGCTTTCTCGATCAATGGTTTCGTTGTATTTTTTTACCAACTTAGAATTGTCAAGAAGTTCTTTTAACTCAGCATCAGTTAATACATCCATTCTACTCATGGGAGCACGCATCATGGTAGCTGCCAGTGGGGTAGGGCGACCTTTTTCATCTAATGCTGAAACTAAAGCTTCACCAATACCTAAGGATGTTAATATTTCCGTAGTGTTATAGTATTCCGAATCAGGATAATTTTCGGCCGTGAGCTTAATGGCTTTTCTATCTTTTGCTGTAAAAGCACGAAGGGCATGTTGAACTTTTAATCCTAATTGGCCTAGAACTTCTTCAGGAACATCAGTCGGGTTTTGGGTTACAAAATATAAGCCAACACCTTTACTTCGAATAAGTTTTACAATACTTTCAATTTGATCAAGTAAAGCTTTTGAAGCTTCGTTGAAAATTAAATGCGCTTCATCTATAAATAAAACAAGTTCTGGACGGTCGCTATCGCCTTGTTCGGGAAAAGTCGAGTATATTTCTGCTAACAGACTTAACATAAAGGTTGAAAATAACTTAGGGCGATCCTGAATATCGGTCAGTCGAATAATATTAATATAGCCACGACCTTCATCATCGATACGAAGTAAATCCTTTACATCGAATGAGGTTTCTCCAAAGAATAAATCGGCACCTTGTTGTTCTAAGGTGACTATTTTTCTCAAAATAGCACCTGTGGATGCTGTTGAAATACGTCCGTAAGCTTCGTTAAATTCTTCTTTGCCTTCTTGGGTGGCGTATTGTAGTATTTTTTTAAAATCTTTTAAATCTAAAATAGGTAATTTGTTATCGTCGCAATATTGAAAAATAACAGCTACAATGCCTGATTGTGTATCAGTTAAGTCTAGAATGCGCGATAATAGTACCGGACCAAATTCACTAATGGTAGCACGTAAACGAACACCGTTTTGTTCGGATAAGGTTAGAATTTCAACCGGAAATTTTTTGGCTTCAAAGGGAAGCCCTATTTTTTCGTGACGTTCATTTATTTTTGGATGTCCCGGACTAGGTTGTGCTATACCGCTCAAATCACCTTTAATATCCATGAGTAAAACCGGAATACCTTTGTCGCTTAAATTTTCAGCTAAAACTTGCAGCGACTTAGTTTTTCCTGTACCTGTAGCACCAGCAATTAAACCATGACGATTTAATGTTTTAAGTGGGATGTTTACATGAGCACCCGTTATAGTTTCACCATCAAGCATAGCGGCACCAATGGGAATGAAGTCTCCTTTGGTTTTGTTACCTTCTACGATATAATTAAAAAAGGTTTCCTTGTTGTGCATGGAAATTAAATTTGAGTAAAAATACAGGAAAATTAAAGAAGAAAAAAAATATGTTTTTGTACGTAAAAGCATATTTTATTTTATGATTTTTTTAGTAGTTGATTAGAAATCAAAACCCTTTTAAAAAGTAAAGGAATGTGTATCTTTGCAAGCTATGAATAATCAGATACAGGAATTAGTAAATAAAGGAGAGATGCTGCCACTGATGGAGGAGTTTTATACCATTCAGGGGGAGGGCTTTCATAAGGGAACCGCCGCTTATTTTGTTAGAATTGGTGGTTGTGATGTAGGATGTCATTGGTGCGATGTTAAGGAAAGCTGGAATGCTGATATTCATCCCCCTACCGAAACTGCTAAAATTGTTGCTAATGCGAAAAAATATAGCGACACGATTGTAATTACCGGTGGTGAACCATTAACATGGGATATGACCTTGTTAACTACAAAATTAAAAGCAGAGGGATTACAGGTTCATATAGAAACATCTGGAGCTTATAAGCTTTCCGGAGTTTGGGACTGGATTTGTTTGTCGCCCAAAAAAATGAAGCTTCCAACAAAAGAAGTTTATGAAAAGGCAGATGAGCTTAAAATGATTATTTATAACAAAGATGATTTTCGATTTGCCGAAGAACAAGCGGCTAAAGTTAGTGAGAACTGTATTTTATACATGCAGCCGGAATGGAGTAAGCGTGATAAAATGATTCCTGAAATAGTCGATTATGTGATGAAACACCCTAAGTGGAAAGTGTCTTTACAAACGCATAAGTATTTAAATATACCGTAATAAAAAAGCGCCTAATAACTTAGGCGCTTTTTTATTTATTTGATACCTCTTACTTACTAACCGGAAGAGATACTAGGATTGTTCCCCAAGCGAGATACATGTGGTCAACGTCAAAAGCAATAGAGAAGGCTTCTGTGTTTTCTCCTGTAGATACTGATGCCTGAACTCTAAGAACATCGTTCTGCTCATTATAATTATAAGCGCCCCAAACATCGGTGTCCCTATTTAAAATAATAGTCCATTCTTTGTCTCCAGGAATAGTATATAACGAGTATGTCCCAGCTTTTACAGTTTTCCCACCAAATTTTAAATCTTGGTAACATTTAATTTCTGTAGCTTCATTGGCGCCGGTTCTCCAAACTTTGCCATTTGGTGCAAGTGCATTAATATCGCGTCCTTTTAATTGCGGGCGGCTGTAAATTACTTTAGCCATGGGAGGCGATTTTCTATTAGTTCTATAGTAAGAGATGTCCAACGGACTTTTATCTAATTTTGAGAATTTTTGAGCTTCTACTTGCGCTGAAATAAGCATAAAAAAAGCAAATGCTGTAGTGATGATTAATGTGTGTTTTTTCATTTTGGAATTTTTAAAGTTTGTCATGCTTTAAAGTTAGATGTTAAATTTCTTAAAATAATGGTAAATTGAAAATGCTTATGTTAAATTTTTTGAGGAGTTGGTGTTAAATAAAAAAGCTCCAGTTAAAACTGAAGCTTTAAAAATTAAAAAAATAACGTGATTATTTTTTTATTACCTTAACATTCATTTCTTCTACTTTTTTGTCTGAAAGCAGAGAAGGTGCGCCAAACAGTAAATCTTCACTGGTCCCTGTTTTCGGGAAAGCCATCACTTCACGAATGGATGTTTTCTTTTCTAAAATCATCATGAGGCGATCTACACCCCAGGCTATACCACCGTGAGGTGGGGCACCATAGTGGAACGATTTATACATGGTGCCAACGCTCTTCATCATTTCTTCTTTGTTGTAGCCCATGTTTCGGTAAGTGGCTTCTAAGATTTCAGGTTTGTGCGCACGTACAGAACCACCACCAATTTCATAACCATTTAGAATTAAATCGTATTGCTGAGCGATAATCGATCCAATTTCTTCCTCCTTACCGTTCATGTGTTTTTCAATATCATATACGGCAGGCATCGAGAAGGGGTTGTGGGTAAATGTCCAGCGACCTTCATCGGTTTTTTCAAACATCGGGAAATCGACTACCCATGCCGGTCTTAATTCCTTAGGGTTGATTAATTTTAACATGCTGCCTAGTTCCTGACGTACAGCATCTAATGCTTTATTGGCAGTCGCGTAATCGGCAGCCGAGAAGAATACAATATCTCCAACCTGCGCACCTGTGGTAGCAATAATACCTGCTGCAATATCTTCTCCTAAGAATTTAATTATAGGCGATTGTAAATCGTTTTCGTTTACAATGATATACGCTAAGCCACCCAAACCGTGTTGCTGGGCGATACCCGTTAGTTTTTCAATTTGGCCTTTCGATAAACGTTTTTTGCCTTGTTCTTCGCCAGTCACTCTGATACATTTTACAATACCTCCTTCTTCAATAGGCTTACTGAATACCTGGAATGTGGTGTCCTTAACAATCTCGGTAATGTCCTGGAGTTTTAAACCAAAGCGTAAGTCAGGACGGTCACAACCGTAGTTATCCATAGCTTCTTGGTAGGTAAGCACTTCAAATGGATGTAAGATCCATTTTTTACCATAGATTTTATTCACCACTTCATTAAACATTCTGGTGTTTAAATCGATGATTTGCTGCATGCTGGCATAAGCCATCTCGATATCTAACTGTGTAAACTCGGGTTGTCTGTCGCCACGAGAATCTTCGTCTCTAAAACAACGTGCAATCTGGAAGTATTTCTCATAACCACTAACCATTAGCATTTGTTTAAACTGCTGAGGTGCCTGTGGTAAAGTGTAAAAGGCACCGGCCTGCTTTCTCGATGGTACAATAAATTCACGAGCACCCTCATCGGTACCGGCACTTAAAATAGGGGTTTCAATTTCAAGGAAATCTTGTTCATCTAAAATGTCGCGGAGTAGCTTAATTACTTTATGGCGATTTACAATGGTACGGCGAACATCATTATTGCGGTGATCTAAATATTTATACTGAAAACGAGTGTTTTCATTTGTTTTGGTCGCACGTTTTATTTCAAACGGAAGCGTTCTTGATAAGTTCAGAATATCTAGTTGGCTAGCTTCTAACTCAATTTTACCGGTACGTAATGCCGGGTTGTAATCGTCTTCTTTACGTTGTACGATGATTCCTGTAACCGTAATTACAGATTCTGGTTTTAATCGTACCAGTTCGTCTAGATTAGGGAAGGATTCACGGCTTAAGCGCACCTGGAATTTCTCGGCACTCGAATCGCGTAAATCAATAAAAATTAACTCACCATGGTCTCGAACACTAGCTACCCATCCGGCAAAGGTTACTTCCTTAGAAATACTGTTGTCGTTAATATCGGTAATAAGATGAGTTCTATATTCCTCTTTTATAACTAAAGGGATCTCAGGTAATACCTCTTCTTGTTCTTTCTTTGTTGCAGCCTGAACTTCAGCTTTTGTTTTTACCGTGGTTTCAGTCGCATTACTAATAGTTGCATCTGCTTGTAAGGTGTTAAGAATACCTTCACGAATCACTTTTCCTGAAGCACCTTTACCAATGATCGCGATGACTTTCCCAACTAAAATACCAGCTTTTCCTTGGTTTCCGGCTTTTATATCGTTAGCCACGGCTTCATTTTCAGAAATGACTTTCGCAATAGCATCCTGAATTTTTTCTTCAGAAATACTGTTGTCTTCGAAATATTGATTGTAATCAAAATGTCTGTCTTTTAAATACGCTGTAATGGCATTTTGAACCAGTACGGATGTGATTTTTTCAGATTTAAATAGTTGGAAAATTTCGATTAAATGTTCAATACGGTGAATGTCGTTGTATTCATCCGGTTTAATATTGTTTGTTAAGGTTTTTGCAACGAACGATGGGTCTTGTATGACATTGTTAATAGCTACAAAAGTTTCCGAACGAAGTGAATCGGCTGTGAAGAATTTCGCATCCTGTGGTAATACACCGCCTTTAATTAGAATAGATTCAACAGCAAAAGGTAATGAACTTACATCTACATCAATCGATTCTACCACATCTTTAATGCAAACGAATGGTAGGTCGGGTTCGGAAATAAAACGGTAATCGGCCTCGTATTCTTTTTTACGCATGGTTTTGGTTTGCTTCAAGTCAGCATCCCAAAGTACGGTGGTTTGATCTGGTCTGAATTCTTTATGTTCAAGGTAGTAGTTTAGTTGTTTTTCAACTTCCTCTTTTAATGCATCGACCATGAACTTAAACGAGTTTAAGTTTTTTATTTCGGTACGCGGATTTAAAGCGTAGGTGTGTTTTTTGCGAAGTGATACCGAAACATCCGATTTAAATTCTCCTTTTTCAAGGTTGGCTTCAGATATTTTTAAATTCTGTACAATACGCTGGATATATTGTGCATAGGTTGAAGCATCTTCAATATGGCGAATACAAGGTTCGGTAACAATTTCAATAAGAGGCACCCCTGCTTTATTAAAATCGACTAAGGACACATGTTTTTCATGCATGAGCTTGGCAGCATCTTCTTCAATATGAACCTGAGTTAAATTTACAGTAAACTGAGACCCATCGTTTCTAAAGCATGACACTTGTCCGTCAGGAATAATAGGGTTGTGAAATTGCGTAATCTGTATGTTTTTAGGGTTGTCTGGGTATTCGTAATGTTTTCTGTCCCAGGAAATCACATCATTGTCAAAGGTTGATTTCACTGCCTTTCCAAAGTAAATAGCCTTGGTAATGGCTTCTTTGTTAACAGCCGGCAAGACACCCATTTGTCCCGTACAAACCGAGCATATGTTTTGGTTAGGTGTGTCAATTTCCTGATTAGGACAAGAACAGAATAATTTGGTTTTGGTGTTTAATCGAACGTGTGTTTCCAGTCCGATTACTAACTCTAATTCGTGGGCTTTTAAAGCCGCGTCTAATTGTTCCAGTTCCATTATAATGTGTCTTTTAAGAAGTTAGCAAACTTCAAAACAAGTTCGTCATTTGTTTTTGCGGCTGTTATTTGTAAGCCAGTTTCTGTGCCTTTTGGTACGGTGAGTGTGGGTAGTTGTCCAAGACTGAATCCAACCGTATAAGCATCGCTTAAATACATGGCTAAGGGGTCTTTTAAACTGTTGCCAATTTTAGGTGGCGTATTTGGTGTTACTGGTGAGATGATTATATCCACTTCTTCGAAATCTTTTTCAAAATTTTCAGCAATAGCATCTCTTAGGGCCAATCCTTTTAAGTAAATTTCATCTGAAAATCCTTGTGATAATACCTGGTTTCCACCAACAATTCTGCGTTTGGTTTCTTCTGAGAAATTCTCAGAGCGTGTTATAGCGTAAGATTCTTTTAGGTTTTTATCATCGATACGGTTACCGTAATTGGAGCCATCTAAACGAGATAAGTTTGAAGCCGTTTCCGCCATGGCCAAAGTATAATAAGTTGAAACCAGAATGTCAGATTTGAAAAAGTCCAGTTCTTTCACTTCTATACCTTTGGCTTTTATTTTTTCAATCGTCGCTAAAAAGTCTTCTTTAATTTTAGGGTCGATGGCTTCACTTTCGACAAAGTTTTTAAAATATCCAACCGTTTTTATGTCTGAATGTAAAATGCTTTCTTTAGGAATACTTTCTGAAACATAAGTTGTTTGGTCTTTAATGTCTTTTCCGGACATCACATTTAATACAATACGAATATCTTCTACTGATTTAGCAATGGGACCAACACAATCTGTAGAGGAGGCGTAAGCCATTAAGCCGTATCGAGAAATACGTCCGTAAGTTGGTTTTAAGCCATATACGTGGTTGTAGCCTGCGGGTTGACGAACCGATCCTCCGGTATCCCCACCAATTGAAAATACGGTGTAATCTTTTGCGACATTTACTGCCGATCCGCCACTGGACCCTCCACCAACTAAGTCGGGGTTAATAGCATTCTTTACTGCTCCAAAAATGGTGTTTTCGCTCGATGATCCGTGACCAAAACTGTCACAGTTCTCTTTTACGATTGGTATGGCACCAGCGTCTAATAACTTTTGTATAGCCGTTGCTGTGTAAGCGGATTTGTAATTTTTTAATAACTCAGAACTTGCAGTCGTGGTTGTTCCCTGAAGCATAAATACATCTTTAATTCCAAAAGGAATGCCTTCCAATAAACCAATGGCTTCGCCGTTAGCAATTTTATGATCTATTTTCTTTGCTAGGTTAATAGCTGTGTCATCTAAGGTCGAATTTACGGTGTTGTTGGTATTAGCTTTTAATGCTTCTAACTTTTCTTGAACGAGTTGGGTGCAAGATATTTCCTTGTTAACAAGTTGCTGGTGTATTTTGTGTATTTGTGATTCCATAATTACTCTTCTATAATTTTAGAAACCACCAAATAGCCATTTTTTTCTTTTGGGAAGTTCTCTATAATAATCTGTTTTTCGATGGCTGAACTTTCAACGACGATATCGTCTCGCAAATCATTTAATGATACACAATTATTACCCTTATTATTAAAAGAGTTATTATTTGTTGATTGTGCATTTTTAATGACATCAAATAATTTGCTCACGGCTTCACTGGGCTGTGCTCCTTTAATACTCGACAATATGTCGACAGTCATAATTTTACTCATATCTTAAATTTAGTATTAAAAAAAGGCCTTCCACATTTGGAAGGCCTTTCATATTTTTTAACAATAACCTTCCTGTCCTAAAAATTAGGATTATTGAAATTATTATTGTTGTTATTGATTGTCATAGGTTTAATTCTCCTTCAAAGATATATAGAATAAATAGACTAGGAGTAATTTTTTTTATTCAGATTTGGTCTATTGTAGAATTGTTAATAAACGTATGTTTAATTTGTTTTTTCTATAATCGATTTAAAATAATCCTTAAAATTATTAAAACAATTTCTCCAAAAGGCTTGTTAGAATTGATTTAGAACTCTTTTATAGATAGTTATTTCAATGAAATTTGATATTGAAGAACAGCCATGCCTTTGTAGTCTTTTTGTTTTAAGGTTTCGGCTTCAAAGATTGGTCGATGCTGATATCCTAAGCTTATTTTATTGCCTTGAGACCCGTTAATAAGAAAGTTTACAGTAAAATCATAAACTGTCATATGATTATTTAACGCATCCCAATCAGAATATTGTACCGCAATATTAGGTTGAATTACTGTTAAATGATTTAATATCTGTGTTTGCTTAAATGCATAACCAAATTGTCCGTACCATGTTGTGCCTGTACCAATCATAGGAAAGGCAACTCCTGGTCCGTTAAAGTCTGTACCTCCGCCGGTAGTGGGGTTGTTGGCACCCACATTACGAATGTAATTTTTTCCAAAATCATAATCGTAATAGCCAAGATAAGCCGTAATGGCATTACCATTTGCTAATGGTAGGTTTAAAAAAGAGTCTGCAGCAAAATGTGAAATATCATAAATATTGGTTTCAGGAAGGTTTGCATCACCGTCACTCATAGCTTCGGGTTGAAATTGAAAACCGGCACCAATATTAAAAACTTTCTTATTTTGTAGATAGGTACCTATTTGGTATGCAGATTTATTAGATTCGTGTTCAAAAATTTGATATTTAACATACGCCGAGGTTTTTACTCTAGGTTTATTATTAGCAAAATTTACCGAACCATTCGGGATTTTTTTAACATAAAAGGGACGGTTAAAAGTCATTCTATAGTCAAATTTATCTGCTTGACCTTTAAACCAAAAACCGAATAAGCGACCTATGTCATCATTAATCTCCACGGAGTTTAAAGTAAAGAGAGGTGAATCCAGTCCCATAAGTGTCATACTTGATCTAATGTTCCAACGGTTTAATCCTTGCCAGCCCGATTTTCCAAAACCAATTTCAAATTGTTTAAAAAATGAATATTCAATATATAAATCTAGGACTCCAATTGGGAAAGAATCTCCTTTAAAGTTATAATTGTTGCCTCCAAAAATAGCATAGGCAAATATTTTAGGGGTAATTTGAGATGAAACAGGGATGCGTAATCTTCGAATAGAAACATCGAAAAAATCTGATGTGGGTTCGCCGTGAATTTCAGAACCTTCATTAAGGTCGGAATACCTTAGCCAAAATTGAGACTTAAGATTCCACTTGATAGTTGGTTTGAATGGTTTTGGTTCCTGACTGAAAGAATAAAACGTAAAACTTAATGTTAAAAGTAAAGTAATTAAGACTTTTGTAATTGGTCTTTTCATAAGGTAATTTGTTAGTGAAGGAACAAAATTATTGTTTACTTAAGTCTAAAAAAGTGACATACATCATATTCTAATTTTTTTTCTTTTAAACCCTCTTATTTTGAATTTTTAGAGGATTTATTTGATTTTAAAATGGTTTTCAAGTATTAAAATAAGACTTTAGAACGACTTTCTGAAAATTATCTTTTAAAAACGAGTTGAAATTTGTTAAAATCGATTTTAAGATGATTTTTAAGCGATTTAAGCTAGTTTCTCGAAATTAACAAATGTTGATAATTTTATGCATGTATCGATAAAAAGCTTTCTGAAAGCCTTAGAATTTACTATATTTGTTTGTATTCAGAAAGGATGCTTTTCAGCATCTTTTTTTGTGATATAAAGCTTAACTAAAAAGATAATATTTAAAATATGAGCGAAGCAAAAGAAGAATTTAACAAGCACGGGTATTCGGCTGATAGTATTCAGGCTTTAGAGGGAATGGAGCACGTACGTATGCGTCCGTCGATGTATATTGGAGATGTTGGTGTGCGTGGTTTACACCATTTGGTTTATGAGGTTGTAGATAACTCTATTGATGAAGCTTTAGCAGGACACTGTAATAATATTACAGTAACAATAAATGAAGATAATTCGATTACTGTTGAAGATGATGGTCGTGGTATTCCTGTAGATTTACATAAAAAAGAAGGGATTTCTGCACTTGAAGTCGTAATGACTAAAATTGGTGCCGGAGGTAAGTTCGATAAAGATTCGTATAAAGTATCTGGAGGTTTACACGGTGTTGGTGTCAGTTGTGTTAATGCATTGTCAGAACATTTAAAAGCAACTGTACATAGAGATGGTAAAATATGGGAGCAGGAATATGAGCGTGGAAAATCAATATATCCGGTAAAACAAATTGGAGAAACCGATAAACGTGGTACTGTTGTAACCTTTAAACCGGATCCTACAATATTTCAACAAACCTTAGAGTATAGCTACGATACATTAGCAAGTCGATTACGTGAGTTGGCTTACCTAAATAAAGGTATTATTATACATATTATTGATAGACGTTCGACTAAAGATGATGGAGAGTTTGAAGGTGAAACATTTCATTCTGAAGAAGGGCTTAAAGAATTTATAAAGTATCTAGATGCGACTCGTGAGCCTTTAATGAAGGATGTTATTTCTTTTGAAGGCGAAAAAAATGGTGTTCCGGTTGAGGTTGCTATGGTGTATAATACTTCTTATGCTGAAAACTTACACTCTTATGTAAATAATATTAATACCCATGAAGGAGGAACCCACTTATCAGGATTCCGTCGTGGATTAACACATACTTTAAAGAAATATGCCGATGAATCTGGCATGTTGGATAAGTTAAAGTTTGATATTGCAGGTGATGATTTCCGTGAAGGATTAACGGCTATTGTTTCCGTAAAAGTTGCAGAACCTCAATTTGAAGGACAAACAAAAACTAAATTGGGTAACCGTGAAGTATCAGCTTCGGTTAGTCAGGCGGTTTCAGAGATGTTGTCTGATTATTTAGAGGAACACCCTGATGATGCTAAAATTATTGTGCAGAAGGTGATTTTGGCAGCTCAGGCACGTCATGCAGCTCAAAAGGCACGTGAAATGGTTCAGCGTAAAACCGTTATGAGTATTGGTGGTTTACCAGGAAAATTGAGTGACTGTTCAGAACAGGATCCTGCAAAATGTGAAGTGTTCCTTGTAGAGGGAGATTCGGCGGGTGGAACCGCGAAACAGGGACGTGACAGAGCATTTCAGGCTATTTTACCATTGCGTGGTAAGATCTTGAATGTGGAAAAAGCCATGACTCATAAAGTATTCGAGAATGAAGAGATAAAAAATATTTTTACTGCGTTAGGGGTAACTATTGGAACTGAGGAAGATAGTAAGGCATTGAACTTGTCTAAATTGCGTTATCACAAGATTGTAATTATGTGTGATGCCGATATTGATGGTAGTCATATTGCAACACTAATTTTAACATTCTTCTTCCGTTATATGAAAGAGCTTATTGAGGAAGGTCACGTTTATATTGCGACCCCTCCTTTATATTTGGTTAAGAAGGGGAATAAGAAGTCTTATGCTTGGAACGATAGAGAACGTGATAGAATTGCAGAAGAATTTGGAGGTTCTGTAAACATTCAACGTTATAAAGGTCTTGGAGAGATGAACGCGGAGCAATTATGGGATACCACGATGAATCCGGAATTTAGAACGCTACGTAAAGTTCAAATTGATAATGGAACTGAAGCCGATAGAATTTTCTCTATGCTAATGGGAGATGAAGTGCCACCTCGTAGAGAGTTTATTGAGAAGAATGCTGTTTATGCAAAAATTGATGCGTAAAAAGTTAGTAAATTATAACCATAAAAAAAGCCGCTTATAGCGGCTTTTTTTATGGTTATTAATAGTTTTATTTACCTCCATTTGCTTTTAAATCGGCAAGGCACTGCGCGTCTAAAGGTGGGGGCGTACTAGTGTTTGATAAATTTGATATGGCTGCCGCTGATTCTGCTTCCCAGTACATTAGGCAATCTTCATCATTACAATGTTTAGGATGATTGGTGTCTTCATGGTCGGTTTGCATATCTGTTCCTAAATTTGTTAATCCTAGTAAATGGCCTAGCTCATGGTTTATAACGGTACTTTCCAATAAACTTCGGCTGGGTTCTATAGGACTGTTGCTTAAACCCTGAATGGTTTCTTCGAAAATAACAAATGAAGTGTTCCAATAAGCTGTTCCTAGGACAACACTATTAGATTCATCCTTATCTGATTTACCATCTGTAAAGAAAGCCCAAATAGCAAGCTTATCCTTTGTATTGTATTGTGTTCTGTTTTCTCTTTCGATATCCGCTATGTCTTCGGTAGAATACGTTTCTGTTCCTAAGCTAGGTATGGATCGTACTTGTACATCTATTCCATTAGGTTTGTAGGTGTGATTTGTTAAAAAAGTAACAAAATTATCAATGCTAGCCTGTCTGGGTTGAAATCCTTCTACGTATACTAGTTCGATCACTAAACTTTTAAAAGTGTTATCAGATAAAATGTCATTTGCTGAGCTTCCTGTGGTTTGTCGGTTGTTAACAATGTTTTGTTTTGAATCAGTAGTGGTATCCTGACTACAACTGAATGACAAAAATACAGCAGTAAGTATTAGTGCTAATTTTAATTTCATGGGACGTAAATTATACAGAGTTATAATAAATTATCTAATTTAAAACCTCTGCTATGTAAGTTCAAATCTAATTTATATTTTTAAAATAAGCCAAAATATAAGTTGGTTTTAGAAATGTTCTTTAAATAAAACGTCGAATTTTAAGAATATTGTGGGTGTTATTTAATGTTGGAGTAATAGGGTGTTTTTAATAATATTTATCGATTAAAGGTAAAATTAACCGATAAAATGTTGTTTGTGAATGTGTTTTCTATATTTTTGTACGAACCAAATTTAAAATACATGAAAAAAATAATTCTATCAGTAATGGCTGTTATGGCAGCAATGAGTTTACATGCTCAAAGTGGGTTGGGAGGTTTGTTAGATGCTGGTGTAGAAAATGCGGAGCGTTTCTCTAACGATTTTTTAAACCCAGGGGCTAAGGCTGTAATGCATAGTATGAATGCTAACTGGTTTAATTCGGGAGACTCAAAACCATTAGGAGGTTTCGAAATTTCTATTATCGCCAATGCTGCTATTGCCAAAAAGGCCGATAGAACATTTACGATGAATATAGCAGATTATAACAGTGATGATTATAATTTCAAGGTTGAATTTGCAGACGGCCCAAATGTAGTTTCTAAAAATGTTTCTAGCGTGTTTGGAGAAAACAAGGAGGATGTTGAATTAATTATCAAATCGAAAATAAATCCCTTAATTGAAGATCGCATAACATTGCCATCCGGGGTAGGTATCGATTATATGCCAACAGGCTATATTCAGGGTGCCCTTGGTTTAATAAAAGGTTTGGAAGTAAAGGCTCGTTTATTACCAAAAGTTAAAACCGATGAATTTGAAGCCAGTATGGTTGGTGGTGCTTTGCAAGCAGAATTCACAAAATGGTTACCAGCAGATAAAATATTGCCAGTGGCAGTATCAGGGTTAGTGGCTTATACACATTTAGGAGGTGAGTACGATTTAACAGAGTCTTCTGGAATCTTTGGTCAAGATCAACGCATTGAAAACTCAACCGATACTTGGTTGTTTCAATTGATTGCTTCAACAAAATTACCAGTTATTAATTTTTATGGTGGTGTTGGGTATATTTCAGGTGAGTCATCCTCTGATGTATTAGGAACGTATCAAGTTAATAATGGCGTACTTAGTGAAACGGTTACCGATCCTTTTTCTGTAACAAGTACGGTGGAATCTGTTCGTGGAACTATAGGGGCAAAACTAAAACTAAGCGTTTTCAGACTAAATGCAGAATATCATATTTCGGAGTTTAATTCCTTTGCTATTGGTTTAAATTTTGGATTTAGATAATATCATTTTACATAAATTAAATTTATGCGATTTATGGTTTAAATGATATTTAAAAAAATAATATAAAAAAGTGAAAGATAATATCTTTCACTTTTTTATTTAGAGTATTATAATTTGTAATTTGCATGACTAATATCATAAAATAAACACTTTAGTCTATGGAAATTTGTTAGACTAACAAAGTGGAAGAATAAAGTTAACTATAAAATATTAAATTTTAAGACATGAAAGTAACAGTAGTAGGTGCGGGAGCTGTAGGAGCCAGTTGTGCGGAGTACATTGCGATTAAAGATTTTGCTTCAGAAGTAGTTTTGTTAGACATTAAAGAAGGTTATGCCGAAGGTAAAGCTATGGATTTAATGCAAACAGCTTCGTTAAATGGGTTCGATACCACCATTACAGGTGTAACTAACGATTATAGTCAAACAGCTAATAGCGATATTTGTGTTATTACCTCAGGTATTCCTCGTAAACCAGGAATGACTCGCGAAGAATTAATAGGAATTAATGCAGGTATTGTAAAAACGGTTTCTTCTAATTTAATTGAGCATTCTCCTAATGCTATTATTATCGTGGTAAGTAATCCAATGGATACTATGACCTATTTGGTGCATAAATCTACAGGGTTACCTAAAAATAGAATTATTGGTATGGGTGGCGCTTTAGATTCTGCACGTTTTAAATATCGATTAGCAGAAGCTTTGGGAGCACCTATTAGTGATGTTGATGGTATGGTAATTGGAGGGCATAGTGATACTGGTATGGTGCCTTTAACCTCGCATGCAACCAGAAATAGTGTAAGAGTTTCAGAATTTTTAAGTGAAGAACGTTTAGAGCAGGTTGCAGCCGATACTAAAGTGGGAGGTGCGACACTAACGAAATTATTAGGAACTTCAGCATGGTACGCTCCTGGAGCAGCAGTAAGTGGATTAGTTCAGGCAATTGCTTGCGACCAAAAGAAAATGTTCCCATGTTCTACTTTATTAGAAGGTGAGTACGGTTTAGAAGATATTTGTATTGGTGTACCTGTTATTTTAGGTAAAAATGGTATTGAAAAAATCGTTGATATTCCATTAAGTGATGCTGAAAAAGCACATATGCAATCAAGTGCCGAAGGCGTTAGAAAGACAAATGGTTTGTTAGAATTTTAATAATCCATATATTATCACATAAATTATTTAAAGACTGTAGAAATACAGTCTTTATTTTTTTATATTTGGCGCATGAGAGCAAAATGGTACTTTGGTGCTTTATTAATAATTATTACTGCTTTAGGTATATATCAGAATCAAATTTCTGAACCTAATCAGGAAATAGTATTGCAATTCACGGATGCAACAATCACATCTGCTGAAACCGAAAGTGCTATTGTGGTTGTTAAAGAACAGCTTCATGCTATTGGTGTTAGACATATTAATGTTCAAGAGCTTCAGGACGGTCAGATTAAGATTAGTTATTATAGTGCTGCTAATGTTGCAAGTGTAAAGCGCTTATTGTCTGTAAATGAAAATCTGAAGTTAAACTATGCTTCTAATGGTCAAATCTCTAAAACTTCCGATTTACCGACTGAGAAGGATTCTAAAAACTACAATCTTAATGTCTATGAAATTCAAAAAACCAGTAATACTGGTTGGGATTTAGATGGTAAATGTGTCCTTACGGCTAAACAAGATTTAGATCGATTTTATAATCCGAATGTGTATTTCTACTCTAATAATGTAAATGCACATGGCGCTAATAAAATTTCTGAAGAAGCCATAAAAGTCTTCAAAAATATAGCAATTGCTATAGATAATACATTAGGCAATATTCCAGAAGGTCGAGCAGGACCTATTGCTTAGGGATGCTTTGTTATAAGACCACTTTAAAGTGTAATTTAAAGTGACTATCCCGATGATTACAGAAACTTATTATTAAAAAATAAAGAATTACAACACGTAATTTTTTAGACTTTCATACATTCAATTAACCAAATTTAAAGGTTAAAATGCCGAGTACAGTAATACTATAAGGTGTTTTAACGAAACATTAAAAACATGCAAAATAAAGGATTAGTAAAATTATTTGCTGTTTTATTCGGATTAGTAAGTATTTATCAGCTTTCATTCACGTTTAAAGCAAGTCAAATAGAGCGTAATGCCGAGGAGATGGCAATTAATAAAATCTCTGAAGATGAAGAGAATTACCGCGCCAAGCGTAGTGCCGAGGAGATTGAATATTTAGAAAGTATCGCTAATGATACCGTATTCAATATTGGAATTGCAAAGTTCACTTATAATGATGTGAAAGCAAAAGCCATGAACCTTGGATTAGATTTAAAAGGTGGTATCAATGTAATTCTTCAGGTGTCTGTAAAAGATATCTTAAAAGGATTAGCAAATCACAGTAAAAACCCTGTTTTCAATAAGGCCTTAGATGATGCTTCTGCACTTCAAAGAGAAAGTCAGAATACGTATTTACAGGATTTCTTTATTGCTTTCGATAAAATTAAAGGTGATACAAAATTAGCCTCACCAGATATCTTTTATACGAAGGCATTAGATGGAGAGATTGACGGTACTATGACCGACGATCAGGTTAAAAAAGTAATTGAAACAAAAATAGATGAGTCTATTGTTTCGGCTTTTGAAGTATTACGTAAGCGTATCGATGAGTTTGGTGTTACATCTCCAAACATTCAGCGTTTAGGAGATTCTGGTCGTATCCTTGTAGAGTTACCGGGTGTTAAAGATGTTGAAAGAGCAACAGCTTTATTACAAAGTACGGCTCAATTGGAGTTTTGGGATGCATACAAAGGCGAGCAATTTTTTAACTTTTTAATACAAGCTAATGAAACGTTAAAAGATATTGTTAAGGTTGATGCGGATGAAGAAGCTCCAAAAAGTGCCGATGAAGAATCTGCAGATGATTCTACCATTGATGATCTATTAGGAGATGCCACAACCGATTCTACAGAAGTGAAAACTGTAAATCCAATTTTCGACTTACTTCGAGGACAAGGTTACCAGGGAGGTCCTATCGTGGCTCGTTTTGCGGCTGAAGATAAAGCAACTGTTTTAGAGTATTTAAATATGCCTCAGGTAAAATCATTATTACCTGCTGAATTACGTTATGTGAAATTTGCTTTTGGTAAGCCAGAAAAAGATAGCGAGTTAGTAGATTTATATGCCTTAGTCGGTAACAGAGATAATACTCCTGAATTAAGTGGTGCTGTAGTTACCGATGCTCGTAATGCATTCGGACCAACAGGAAAACCAACGGTATCTATGCAAATGAATGCAAAAGGTGCGAAGATTTGGGAAGAAATGACCGGAAGAGCTTATTCTCAAGGTAGTCAGATTGCTATTGTTTTAGATAACGTGGTGTATTCTGCTCCAGGAGTTACTTCAGGTCCTATTTCTGGTGGAAACTCAGAAATTTCTGGAAACTTTACTTTAAATGAAGCAGTCGATTTAGCAAACGTTTTACGTGCAGGTAAATTACCGGCGTCGGCAGACATTATTGCAAGCGAAGTTGTAGGACCTTCTTTGGGTCAGGAAGCTATTGATAGTGGTACAATGTCGTTTATGATTGCTTTAGTATTAGTGCTGTTGTGGATGGTGTTTTACTACGGTAAAGTAGGTGCTTTTGCCGATATTGCAATGTTATTAAACATCTTGTTAATCTTCGGAATCCTTTCTGGATTAGGAGCAGTATTAACATTACCTGGTATTGCCGGTATTGTGTTAACTATTGGTATGTCGGTGGATGCTAACGTACTTATATTTGAGCGTATACGTGAAGAAATAACTAAAGGTAAGGGACAAAAAGAAGCTATTCAGGATGGATTTAACAATGCCTTATCTTCAATTTTAGATGCCAATATTACTACTGGGTTAACAGCGTTAATTTTATTTGTATTTGGTACAGGACCCATTAAAGGTTTCGCAACAACTTTATTAATTGGTATTGGTACATCGTTATTTACGGCTATATTCATTACCAGATTATTAATCGACTGGTATGCTAACCGTGGTGGTAATTTAGATTTCTCAACAGCGCTTACTAAAAACTTATTTAGAAATATTCATATCGAATTCTTAATTAAGCGTAAAGTAGCGTATATCGTTTCTGGAACTATCATTGTTTTAGGTTTAGGGTCGTTATTTACTAATGGATTAGATCAAGGGGTTGATTTTGTTGGAGGTAGAACTTACCAGGTTCGATTTGCTGAAGACGTCAGTGCTTCTGAAATTACAGCGAAATTAGTAGACGTTTTTGGAAGTGCTAATGCTAAGACTGTAGGTAGTGCAAACCAATTAAAAATCGTTACTAAATATAAAGTAAATGAAACGGGTACCGAAGTTGATGAAGAAATCAGATCTGGTTTATATAACGCTTTACAACCATATTTAGATGGTATAACTTACGAAGAGTTTATAGATAATACCAATCAGAATAAGCAAGTTGGTATTATGGAATCATTTAAGGTGAGTCCTACAATTGCAGATGATATTAAACAAGCATCATTCTGGGCTATTTTAGGGTCTTTAATAGTGGTGTTCCTATATATCTTATTCCGATTCAAAAAATGGCAATACTCTCTTGGAGCGGTTGCAGCCGTATTCCATGATGTATTAATCGTATTAGGTGTATTCTCTATTACTTATAAATTTATGCCTTTTAGTATGGAAATCGATCAGGCGTTTATTGCGGCTATCCTTACAGTAATTGGGTATTCGTTAAATGATACTGTGGTGGTTTTCGATAGAATTAGAGAGTACTTTAACGAGCACACTTCTTGGGAATTTAAACGTGTTGTAAACGAATCTTTAAGTAGTACCTTGAGTAGAACTTTAAACACCTCTTTAACTACATTAGTGGTATTACTTGCAATCTTCATTTTTGGTGGAGATTCAATTAGAGGCTTTATGTTTGCCTTAATAGTTGGTGTAATTGTGGGTACTTATTCATCATTATTCATTGCAACTCCTGTAATGTTTGATGCGGTTAAGAAATTAAATAAAAAGAAAAACTAATAAGTAGTTTTTAATAATTTAAAAAGCCTGTCAATATCAATATTGACAGGCTTTTTTTATGCAAAGTCATAATGTATTGTTTTATAAGTTGAAAGGTTTTGATCTAAATGATGTGGTTAGAATTAGGGGTGTAAACCAAAGTGTGTTTTGTTCAGTATTAAAGACAAATACTAAGACTTATAAAACACGTTTTAAGAGACTTTATTAATTTAACAGATATATTTTAGGAGGAAGAATTGGTGTTTTTAAGTCTTATAAAAACTTACTGTTTTTTTTGACTGAAAACCTAAAGTGCTATTAGATACATGAATCTTATAACGATAAAATAAATTTAGAGAGTAGAGTAGGCAATACTATCAGAAACCTTTAAATTCCACATATCAGATAAGCCTGCATTAATTTCTAACACGTATTTAGCCGGGAAATTAGAAGGAAGTGAACGTTCATCAAAAGGTTTTGCGTTTTTTTGAAAGCTTACTATTTTATTGTTTGGATCGATGTAAATAATGTCTAAAGGAATGTGGGTATTTTTCATATAGAAATAACGTTCGGTAACGTCTTCAAAAATAAATAACATTCCTTGATATTGTTCCATAGAGTCTCGATACATTAATCCGGTTTGAATCTCATAATCGGTATTGGCTATTTCAATATCTAAGTTAATTGTTGAGCCATCGGATTTAAATATTTTGAGTTCACCCTCCTTTTTGAAGCTAACTTTGGTTCGATTTACTGTTTTATTGTGCTCCTTACATGAAATCAAGCCTAACGTCAATAGCATTAGGCTTGTTAAAAGGTTAATATGTAATCTGGGCGAATTCACCTTATTTTACTCGTTGTTTTGGTTTGTATACAAACATAAAGTATAAACCAATTAAAATAAACGGAATACTTAACCACTGGCCAGTATTTAGTCCGAACCAGTTAATATATTCCTCTCCTTGTGGTTCCTTTACAAACTCTACAAAGAATCGAATGGTCCATAGTAGAATTAAAAATAGCCCAAATAAGAAGCCTGTTTGTTCTCTTTTTGATGTTTTAGAATAGAAATACCATAATATTAAGAATACGAAAACATAAGAGAATGATTCGTATAATTGAGCAGGGTGTCTGTAAGGCACAGCATCCAGCAAATTTTGAAATTGTGGGTTGTTGGTCACGGCATTATAAGCCTTTTGTGGGTCACGGATACCTGTTAGCTGTACAATTTCCCTTTTATAATATTCGTCCTGAATGAAACGAACACCAAAAGCCGAATCCGTAATTTTTCCAATAATTTCAGAATTTATAAAGTTACCTATTCTAATAAATATGGCTCCTGAGGCTACAGATATAACCACCCGGTCTAAAATCCATAAAAGCGATTTGTATTTATATTTTTTGCGGTATAAATACATACCGATGATAATCCCGATGGCAGCACCATGGCTAGCTAAGCCCTGAAAACCGGTAAATTCTATGCCGCCTTTAAATTTAAATGGCAAAAATATGCTGAAAAAATCTTCGGAGATCAATTCAGATTGATAGAACAGAACATGGCCCAATCGGGCACCAATCATAGTTGCTAAAACGGTATATATAAAAAGTGGATCTAAATATTCTAAGGAAACTTTTTCTTTTGTAAAAATGCGTTTCATGATGTACCATCCTAATATAAATGCAATCACCCACATTAAGCTGTAAAAGTGTAATTTAAAATTTCCGATGATATCGATGCCGGAAACTGGATTCCAATCAAATTTTAATAAGTACATAAAGTTTTATTTTGTTTTAGGATGATTTTTATAATTTCTTAGTCTATTTTTATTTGAGTAATTCTAAAATTTCTACTTCAAATATCAAGTTGGATTTTGGTTTTATACCTCTGTTACCTGTTTCGCCATAAGCAAGGTGATAAGGAATAAATAAGGTGGCTTTATCTCCAACCTGTAGTTGTTGTAGTCCTTCTTTAAAACCTGCTATCATGCGTGCATTTGGGCTGATGTCTGCCTCTAAAGGCTGGTAACCATTGGCTAATTTGCGTTGTTCGTTAAGCGCGCCATTGGCTTCTGCAGTTTCTAATTTACTGGTATCAATGAGTTTGCCGTCTTCATAATATACCGAATAATGGGTAAGTACTTTGGAATTTGAAGTTAAGGCTTCACCCGAACCCTTTTCTGTAATGATATACTGCAGGCCGGAAGGTAAAGTAATGGCTTGAGATTGTTGTTTTTCAAATCGCTCTTTACAAGCTTTAATAATAGCAGCTTCTTTTTCGGCTTTTACTTTTTCTTCATGTTCTACTTGTGCAAAATGCGCTTTAAAAACTTTTGGAGCATCAAATGATTTAACGCTGCGGCCTTTTCTTATAATGTTTAACTGTTCGATAATATCGTTTTTTTCAATAGAATCTATAACTTCCAAGCCTAGAACAATTTCTCCAAATACCGTGTGACAACTTACACGTCGACCAGAACAGTTTTTTAAAATATTATTGTCATCATATGCATCTAACCAAGGGGTTGCCTTGTGTGTTATGTAAAATTGACTGCCGTTTGAATTTTGACCGGAATTAGCCATGGCTAGAATGCCTTTTTTAGTATGTTTTAAACTCGGGTCGAATTCATCATTAAAACGATATCCTGGATTACCAGAGCCATCACCATTCGGATCGCCGCCCTGAATCATAAAATCATTAATAACGCGGTGGAATTTAAGTCCATTATAGAATGGTTTATCTAAATATTTTTCATCAACTAAAGTGTTTTCTCCTTCTGCAAGCGACACAAAGTTAGCCACTGTTACAGGTGTTTTATCGTAGGCTAATTTCGCAACCATAACACCTTTATTTGTTACAAATTCGGCGTATAAGCCATCTTCAAGCTCTGGATATTGCGCTTTACAAGCGGATAATGTAATTGTAAGAACGAGAATTAAGAATTTAAATGATTTAAAAACAAAGGACATGTTAATTATTTTCATTTTTTGTAATAGAGTTAAGAGTAACTTCACAGACTAAGGGCGTATTTCGACCTATTTTATTCTCATCGCCATAATAACCGTATGCTTTTTGAGAAGGGAAAAGAAACGTAACCGTTTCACCAGATTTCATGAGTTTTAATCCTTCACGTAACCCGGTAAATAGTTCCTCTTTATCCATAACATAGGTTTGCGTTTTCAGGTCTTCGATAGAATATATTAATTGGCCTTTTAAAGTTTTTAAACTGTAGTTGTAGTTTACCAAATCTCCAAATTCTGGAGTTGTAAGGCTATCAGAATCAATTTTATTGTTGTAATAATACCAAAACCCGCTTTCTGAGGCGAAGTACGTATGGTGCTTTTGGTCAGTCATTATTTTTTCAATAAGAGCCTGTTCTTTAGCGTTTAATGTTTTATTACGCTCTACGGAAGCATCTATAAATGAGCCAGATTTAACAGATATGGGGCGACGAGCTTCGGGAGATTTACATCCTATAGCTAATATTAAAACGATTAAAATGAGTAATTTATTCATTGTTTAGGGCGTTATTATAACTAGGCAATATACTAATAAATTTCTCAACAGTTTCTTCTAATGTAGATTCACTTCGACCTCCAGCGGCATTTATATGTCCTCCTCCATTAAAATATGATCTGGACATATCGTTTACCGAAAAGTCACCTTTAGAGCGTAAAGAGATTTTTATGATGCCTTCCTGTTTGTCTTCAATAAATATAGCCGCTAAAACAATATTATTCAAGGATAGCCCATAATTAACAATACCTTCGGTATCTCCTTTTTTATAATCAAATTTGTTTAATTCATCCTGCGATAAGGTTATATAAGCAGTTTTATACTCCGGCAAGACTTTTAAGTTTGATAATGCACAACCTAACAATTGTAACTTTTGGTAACTATTTGTGTCGTATATGTTATTATGAATTTCAGAATTCTTAGCTCCTTTATCAATTAAATCAGCTATAATCCGGTGCGTTTTACTAGTTGTACATGGAAACCTAAATGAGCCGGTATCTGTCATTATTCCAGCATACAAACAAGTTGCTACATCAGGATTAATGAGTTCATTATCTCCAAGCATATCTATAAAGTTATACACCATTTCGCAGGTAGAACTCATGGAGACATCACTATAAGTAAAATTAGGATATGGATCTGGTGCCTGGTGGTGATCGATCATGATTTTAATCGCCTCACTTTTAGAAAGAATGCTTTCCATATTACCAGCACGATGTAAAGCATTAAAATCCAGTGTAAATATAATGTCGGTGTCTTGTGTTAATGTACTACAAACCTCTGTTTGAGTATCATATTTTAAAATACTGTTTTCACCAGGCATCCATTTTAAAAAGTGTGGATATTCATTAGGTGAAATAACTTTGACATCATGATTTAGTTGGCATAAGTAATGGTATAAACCCAAGGTAGAGCCAATAGCATCACCGTCAGGATTTTTATGCGGAACAATAATGATTTTCTTTTTACTTGATAATAAGCTCTTTATGTCGGTGATATTTACTTTATTCATAGGGAACGAATATACAATTTTTTTAAAATTGGAGGGGCTTGTTTTTAATGATAAATAGCGTACTTTTGCACGAAAATTAAAGGATTTTCGGATGTAAGCAGGCTTTACAAAGTTTGTGTCTGAATATTTTAAAAGCGATAAAAATTAAATAAATAAAATGGCAACAAACAGAACGTTTACAATGTTAAAGCCAGATGCTGTTGAAAAAGGACACATTGGCGCAATCTTAGAAAAAATTTCAGCTTCAGGTTTTAGAATTGTGGCAATGAAATTAACCCAAATGACAAAGGCAGATGCAGAGGCTTTTTATGCAATACATAATGAGCGCCCATTTTTTGGTGAGTTAGTAGAATATATGACTCGTGGACCAATAGTAGCAGCTGTTTTAGAAAAGGAAAATGCCGTTGAAGATTTCAGAACTTTAATAGGTGCAACAAATCCAGTAGATGCTGCAGAAGGTACTATTAGAAAATTGTACGCAGCTTCAATTGGTGAAAATGCGGTACATGGAAGTGATAGTGATGAAAATGCAGCGATAGAAAGTGCATTTCATTTTTCAGGTAGAGAGATGTTTTAAGACATTTTGATACTAATAAAAATTAAAATCCCGCAACAATGTTGCGGGATTTTTTGTTTCAAAAAAATTAAATAGTATATATTAAATTACTTTTACATTTACTGCGTTTAATCCTTTTTTACCTTCTTTCAGTTCAAACTCAACGTTATCGCCCTCGCGAATCTCGTCAATTAATCCTGAAATGTGAACGAAATGTTCTTTTTGCGAACCTTCTTCAATAATAAAACCGAAGCCTTTTGAGTCATTGAAGAATTTTACTGATCCTGTAATCATGTTAAAATTATTAGTTATTAATA
The DNA here is from genome assembly GCF_000425645.1 of Gaetbulibacter saemankumensis DSM 17032. Lineage (GTDB taxonomy): Bacteria > Bacteroidota > Bacteroidia > Flavobacteriales > Flavobacteriaceae > Gaetbulibacter > Gaetbulibacter saemankumensis. Next base: position 271,271 of record NZ_AUDV01000006.1, on the reverse strand, counting down.
TTATAAAAATATGTAAAAAAAAATATCAATAAATAATTTGAACTACTTTTTTTATAAAAAGTTTAAAACAAAAAAAGCTATCAATTTAATTGATAGCTTTTCGTGTAATTGTTAAAGTATATGTTGTTAGACTACTTTTACGTTTACGGCGTTTAATCCTTTTCTACCTTCTTGTAGATCGAATTCAACTACATCACCTTCACGAATTTCATCGATAAGTCCAGAAATGTGTACGAAATGTTCTTTGTTGTTGTCGTCTTCAACGATGAATCCAAAACCTTTAGAGTCATTGAAGAATTTTACGGTACCTTTACTCATTGTATTTGTTATAAAAAATTAAGCAACAAAGGTACACTAAATAATAATAGCTTGTTGTTTTATTTTCGTTTTTCTTTAGAAAAGTTTTTATTCTAATTATCTTAGAATCAATTTTTTAATTATTTCCTTGCCTAAAGCTTCGTTAAGCATGTCGATAATTTTTTGTCTGCCATAGCCCAATTCTTCCCTTAAAACACTGGAGTTCAGTTGAACATAAAGCGTATCGCGTTCTAGATTTATGGCTTTGGTGTAATTGTTAACACCGTTTCCCATTAGTTCTGCCCAGGCATCGGCTACATTAACTTTATTTAAACCTTTTTCTAATTTGTTGGTTTCTACAAATTCCTTCAGCGCATCAGAAATGCTAATATGTTCATTGTTACGTTTTGCCATTGGATGGGTGTTAGGAGTGGTAAAGGTAATAGGTTTTGCAGGTCTATTTGAAATAATTTTTCAACAGGCAGTGTGTTTGGAGTTGAAAAATTGTGAATAAGTACTGATTTTGTAATTATGATAGTCTGAAAATTTCATAGGACTGATGAGCCTGCTTCACGGCATTTTCTGTGCGATCGGTATGGGTATCACTAATAAATAACTGACCGAAATTTTTATCGTCTACCAATTTAATAATTTGAGCAACACGATTTTCGTCTAGTTTATCAAAAATATCATCAAGTAATAGAATGGGATTTACGCCACTTTGAGCTTTAATGAAATCGAATTGCGCAAGTTTTAAGGCGATTAAAAAGGATTTTTGTTGTCCTTGGCTGCCAAATTTTTTAATGGGATGACTTTCAATATTGAATTGTAAGTCGTCTTTATGAATGCCAACGCTGGTATACTGTAGACTTTTATCTTTATTAAGGTTTTTCTGTAAGAGATTGTTTAAATGGTCTTCGGATAAATCACTTCTGTATAGGAGGTCAACTGTTTCTTTTCCATTACTGATGGCTTCGTGTCTGGCTTTGAAAATTGGGATAAAGTCTTCAAGAAAATTTGCTCGTTTTTCATAAATTAAACTGCCATACTCGTTTAATTGGGCGTTGTAAACTTCAAGTGTATCTTTATTAAAGGTATGGTTCAATGCAAAATATTTTAATAAAGCATTTCGCTGAGCTAGAATCTTATTATAATTTATAAGGTGATTCAAATAATTTTTGTCACTCTGCGAAATAACACTGTCTATAAATTTTCTACGTGTATCACTACCTTCAATAATTAAATCACGGTCGGCAGGTGAAATTATTACAAGAGGTAAAAAGCCAATATGTTCACTGAATTTTTCATAGGGTTTACCGTTGCGTTTAATAACTTTTTTTTGCCCACGTTTTAAGCTAATTACAATTTTTTCATCTTTGTTATCTTTAATGTAGTCGCCATTAATTACAAAGAAATCTTGGTCATGCTTAATGTTTTGAGATGCCACAGGATTAAAATAACTTTTACCAAACGATAAATGGTAAATAGCATCGAGTACATTTGTTTTTCCAATGCCATTATTCCCAACAATACAGTTTATTTTGTGATTAAACTGAAAAGTTTTGCTTTTAAAATTTTTGTAATTGAGTAATGACAGGGATGTTAAAATCATAAAATTATTAGCTTAAACCCAACAATAAGCGCAGACTGTTTAAAAGGCGGTGCAAATTATTGAAAAATATCAAATAATTTAGCTTTTAGATATGAAGAAAAATTATATTTTTGCGACACATTAATATAGACAACATAAATGGCGACATATAACAAAAGAGGTTACAAACCAAAAACGAAGGTAGAGAAAGAGCACGATATCGAAGAGGGGTCAACAACGGCAGAGGTATTTAATACGCTTGATGAGACGGCTTCAAAAACAGAACTTTTTGTTGAAAAGAATCAAAAACTTATTTTAATCTTTATCGGTGTTGTAGCTGTTGTGGTTTTAGGGTACTTAGGGTTTAATGAGTTTATATCAAAACCTAAGCAGGAAGCTGCAATGAATGATATGTTCCAGGCCCAGAAATATTTTAACGAAGCCGTTAATGGTGTAGAGCAAGATTCTTTATTCAATTTAGCATTGAATGGTGGAGAAGGTAAATATGGTATGCTGGATATTATTTCAGAGTATAGTGGAACACCTTCTGCGAACCTTGCTAATTATTATGCAGGTACAGCTTATTTACGTTTGAAAGATTACAAAAATGCTGTGGAGTATTTAAGTAAGTTTAAAAGTGAAGATGAAATTTTAGCTCCTTTAGCTAAAGGTAATATTGGAGATGCTTTTGTGCAATTAAATCAACCAGAAGATGCGTTAGATTATTATGAAGAAGCAGCTTCTATGCGTAATAATGATTACACAACGCCCATGTACTTGTTTAAGGCAGGAACTATAGCTTTAGAATTGGATAAGGCTGGTAAAGCTCTTGATTTCTTCGAAAAAATAAAAGAAGAGTATCCTAATTCTACCGAAGCAGGAAAAGTAGATGTGTTTATTGGTAAAGCAAAAGTATTAGCAAGCAAATAAAATATGGCTACGGCAAATAAAAATTTATCGGATTACGATAAGAAAACAATCCCAAACGCGAGTAAATTTCGGTTTGGGATTGTTGTTTCAGAATGGAATGACACTATTACCGAGGGGTTGTTTGAAGGGGCTTATAATGTGTTAATCGAGAATGGGGTTCTGCCTGATAATATCATACGTTGGGATGTACCTGGTAGTTTCGAACTTATCTATGGTTGTAAAAAAATGCAGGATCATATTGTCGATGCTGTCATTGCTATAGGTTGTGTTATACAAGGGGAGACAAAACATTTCGACTTTGTTTGTGAAGGGGTTACACAGGGGATTAAAGACTTAAATGTTTTGCATGAAACGCCGGTTATTTTCTGTGTACTTACAGATAATAATATGCAACAGTCTATCGATCGTTCCGGAGGTATACATGGTAATAAGGGAACCGAAGCTGGTATTGCGGCTATAAGAATGGCTAACTTGCGCCATAATTTCTAAAAATTAGTTCTTAGTATAAATTTGTCCCTTATTTTGTTTAAAAGCTCGTTGATGGCTTAAATTTATTAAGCTTATAGCAATTTGTTGTTAACAATTTTTAGCAAGGCCTCTGCTTCATTCTCCCTATTTTTAAGTATTTTTGAAGTATAAGATGCGGTATTTTGTTTAAACAACGTAAAAATAAAACCTTTAATTATCGACCAAGATTTTCTAAGGAAAACCAAGAATTAGATGATTTCGAGACATCTCGAATTCGCAGTTTTTCTGACAAATGGAACGCTTCACGTGGTAATAATCAAAAAAAACGAGGAGGCATGTCAATTCGTACCTTAATTATAATTTTGGTACTATTATTGATTTGTATGTATATATTAGAAACAAAGTACATGTAAACTTTGTAAAGTCTTAAAATTATGGGTCTTTTAAAAACACGAAAAAATAAAAAGTTTAATTATACACCACGTTATTACAATAATGACGGAGAGGGTAGTCCTTATGAAATTAAACATAAATTTGATCATTTTAGAAAGACCGTTGGACCAAATACCGGATTAAAAACTAAATTTATTAATGCTTTAGACGATTTTAAAAATAATCCAGATAAAGAAGTGAACAAACGTATTTTAATTATCGTTTGTGTACTTATACTGGTATTTCTTTTTATTATCGATTTCGATTTATCTATATTTTTTAAATAATACATGGCCGATATAATACAGCTATTACCTGATCATGTTGCAAATCAAATAGCAGCCGGAGAAGTTGTTCAGCGTCCGGCATCTGTGGTAAAGGAGTTATTGGAAAATGCCATTGATGCGAATGCGACTCAAATTAAACTTATAATTAAAGATGCGGGTAAAACTTTAGTTCAAGTTATAGATAATGGCAAAGGTATGAGTGCAACTGATGCCAGATTAAGCTTCGAACGTCATGCGACATCTAAGATTAGGAGCGCCGAAGATTTATTTCAAATTAATACAAAAGGATTTCGTGGAGAAGCTTTAGCGAGTATTGCTGCGATAGCTCATGTAGAGTTAAAAACGAAACAAGAGTTAGACGATATTGGTCACACCATAGAAATTGAAGGTAGTGAAGTGGTGTCACAAGATGTAGCCGTAGTGCCAAACGGAACGTCTATTTGTGTTAAAAACCTGTTCTTTAATATTCCCGCACGACGAAATTTTTTAAAGTCGAACAATGTAGAATTAAGACATGTGATTGATGAGTTTCATCGTGTCGCTTTGGCACACCCTGACATAAATTTCATGTTTTATAATAATGGGAGTGAAAATTTTAATTTGCCTTCTGGTAATTACAGGCAACGTATCGTAAATATTTTTGGTAATAGAACTAATGAAAAATTAGTGCCTGTAGAGGAAGATACTGAGGTGCTTAAAATTTCAGGCTTTGTTGGTAAGCCAGAATATGCCAAGAAGACTCGTAATGAACAGTATTTTTTTGTTAATAATCGCTTTGTGAAAAGTGCTTATCTAAATCATGCCATAAGTTCAGCTTTCGATGGTCTGCTTAAACCAGGAACACATCCTAGTTATTTTTTAAAACTAAGTGTAAATCCGGAGACGATTGACATTAATATTCATCCGACCAAAACTGAAATAAAGTTTGATGACGAGCATACGTTGTATGCCTTATTGCGTTCTGCCGTAAAACACAGTTTAGGGCAGTTTAATATTGCACCTGTTTTAGATTTTGATCGTGATTCCAGCCTTGATACGCCTTACGATTACTCAAAAAAACCTACAATAACCCCTACTATTGAGGTCGATAAAACCTTTAATCCTTTTAAAGAAGAGGCCTTGTCAGGGGTTCGTGTGGCAGCGGCCCGAGGTGGTGCTTCAAAGGATTCTCCCAGTTGGGAAAGTTTGTATGTCGGACTTGAATCTAAGAGTAATGAGCATGAGGATGATGACTTTAAGGGGGTTGAGTTTGAAAGTGAAGAAACTACGGAAACTATTTTTACAGAAGATAATGAGGTAGAAAAAATTCAAACGACGTATCAAATTCATAACAAATATATTGTTAGTACTATAAAATCTGGCATTTTGGTCTTAGACCAACATCGTGCGCATCAACGTATATTGTATGAAGATTTTCTCCGAAATATGACAATTAAAGAAGGGGTGAGTCAGCAGTTATTATTTCCACTGCAGCTTCACTTTTCAAGTCATGAGGTTCATATCATTGAAAACCTTATGGAAGACTTAACTCATATTGGATTTATATTTTCGAATATAGATGAAGATCTTGTTGAAATAACTGGTGTTCCTGTGAGTGTGCCGGAAAGTGAGGTGTCTATTATTTTGGAACAGCTTATCAGTGATGTGGAAAATGAGGTGCCTGAAAGTAATTTTAGTGCTACCGATTTATTAGCGAAGTCATTAGCTAAAAGTTTAGCAATAAGAACAGGGCAATCGCTACAAAGAGAAGAACAGGAACATTTGGTAAATAAATTGTTTGCATGTAAAGAGCCAAGTGTTTCACCAACTAACCGTACAACATTCATAACAATGAGTGTCGAGGAGTTGGATAAAAAATTTATTTAGTATATGATAAGAATTTCCGAAACCGTAAAACATCTAATAATTATTAATGTTATTGTGTTTATCGGTACCCTAACCATAAGTAATGGCGTTTTTTATGAATGGTTTGCCTTGTATTTTCCTAAAAATCCGGCTTTTCAACCTTGGCAAATTGTTACACATATGTTTATGCATGGAGGCATAACACATATTCTTTTTAATATGTTTGCATTATGGATGTTTGGTACGCCAGTAGAACAGATGTTAGGAAGTAAACGCTTTTTATTTGTTTACTTTTCAGCAGGATTAGGTGCTGTACTTTTACAATTAGGGTATTATTATTTTGAATACGTTCCAAGTTTTAACAATTTAATTGCCTCAGGATTATCTTCAGATCAAATCACCCAAATGCTCTCTACTAATAAAGTAATGGGTAATATTTCTAAGGCTCAATTAATGGAATTGCAAAATATATTTCCTGTTTTCAATGGAAGTATGGTAGGTGCTTCAGGTTGTATTATGGGAGTTTTGGTAGCTTTTGGTATGCTAAACCCGAATGCAGAACTAATGTTAATTTTTTTACCAATACCAATAAAAGCGAAGTATTTTATTCCGGGAATTATTATTTTAGATTTAATATCTGGTATTACAGGGCAGTCATTCTTTAGTCCTAGTAATACGGCCTATATGGCGCATGTTGGAGGCGCTTTAGCAGGTTTTATTATTATGTGGTACTGGAAGAAAAATCAATTTAATCAAAATCGCTGGTATTAATGAGTAGCTTGTTAGACGACGTAAAATATAAATTAAAACGGCTTAATGTTCTTGAGAAAATCATTGTAGCTAATGTGGTAATCTTTGTTTTAGGATTGATATTAAGGCGTTACATGGTTTGGTTAGAATTACCGAGTGATGCAGGCGATTTCATTCTCAAGCCTTGGAGTATCATTACATATGCATTTATACATTACGATTTTATTCATATTCTGTTTAATATGCTTTGGCTCTACTTTATAGGGCAAATGTTTTTGAACTTGTTCAGTCCTAAAATGGGACTAAGCATTTATTTTTTAGGTGCTATCAGTGGTGGTTTATTATATATGCTTAGTTATACATTGTTCCCAACGGTATTTGGTGTGAGTTCGTCTTTAGTTGGAGCCTCAGCTGCTATTAGAGCCTTGCTTATTTTTATATGTGCTTATTTGCCTTATCAGGAAGTACGTTTTTTCACCTTTAACATAAAACTATGGTATATAGGATTAGCAATTGTTATTTTGGATGTAATTGGTTTGTTTGGGATTAATGCTGGTGGGAATTTAGCGCATTTAGGGGGGGCTTTATTGGGCTTTGTTTATGCAAAACAATTAACTAAGGGACATGATATAGGGAAGGGATTTGGTGAATTTTTGAGTAATATTAAATGGACAAGAAAGAGACCATTAAAAACGGTTCATAAAAATAAAGCCAAAATGGCTGGTTATCAAGGTTCCGATTTTAATGAATTTAATAATCAAAAGAAAATAGATGTTATCTTAGATAAGATTAGTAAAAGTGGTTACGACAGTTTAACAGCAGAGGAAAAGGAATTTTTGTTTCGTGCAGGTAAATAATTTAGTGTTTTAAGTATTAATCGCTGGATGTTTTAAATGAAAAACTTAAGTATTATAAATAAATTTATCTATCTGCTAAATGTAATAGTGGCCGTGGTACTTTTGTTTTCTTATGTATTGCCTTTTTTTCCGCCTAAAACCTTCGCAATACTTTCAGTATTAAATTTAGGAGCCCCTTTTCTAATCTTAAGTAATTTGTTGTTCTTCATTTATTGGTTGATAAAATTAAAGAAAGAGCTTATTTTATCCCTTCTGGTGTTGGGTATAGGTTATGTGTTTTTTGGGTCTATTTATAAGTTTTCTTCATCAAATAACAAGGAATTGAGCAATACTATTAAAGTGATGAATTATAACGTACGTCTCTTTAATTTATACGACTGGATTCCTGAACAAGGTATTGATACTAAAATAGTGAACTTTGTAAAGGAGCAAGCGCCGGATGTGTTGTGTATTCAAGAATATCATCCAGGTAAAGCAGTAGATTTGTCTTTTTTTAAATATAAATTTGAGCAGGTATCGGGAAATAAAACGAAACATGGTCAAGCCATATTTTCAAAATTCCCAATTATTAATTCGGGATCCGTTGAATTTCCAAACACCCCGAATAATGCTATATTTGTAGATATTGTTAAGGATATAGATACCTTGCGAGTATATAACGTGCATTTGGAATCTTTACGAATCACAAAAGATATTGAACATTTTAAGAATGAAGATTCCGAACGATTAATCAATCGGGTAGGGAGTACGTTTAAAAGGCAACAAGAGCAAACGGAACTATTTTTAGAGCATAAAAAAGCCTGTAAGTATCGAATGGTTGTGTGTAGTGATTTAAATAACACGGCATTTTCCTATGTTTATAGAGAAATTAAAAGTAATCTAAATGATAGTTTTCGGGAAGCTGGACATGGTTATGGAAGCACTTATGATTTAAAATTTTTTCCTGTAAGAATAGACTATATTTTTGTCGATAAATCCTTTACCGTAAATAGTTTTAAAACTTATTACGAAAAATACTCCGACCACTATCCTATAATGGCTTCTCTGTCTATTAATTAGGTTACATAAAACTGCAATCTACCGTATCGGAAATAATGTGTAGAATTAAGCCCAGACCTACTAATCGGGTCTTTTTAATGCTGCTTAGAATACTATAGACAATAATCGCGTAATAGCTATGTAAAGGATGAAAATTAATACTACAGCGGTTTGGTGAGAATACAGGAGTAGCCAATAGGTGGTCGATATCAATCCATATACCTGAAAGCATAATTAAAAATGCTATTTTCCATTGACTTTTAAAAAATAGGAGTGCCACTACTAGAGGAAGAAACACATGGCAACTGTAATGAACGAGAGGTTGAAGCATTACGGAATGGTTAAAGTTTGTTCTTCAAGATAGGTTAGGGCATTAGGGCCTTCATTAAAAAGTAAATCTAAGATACTCAGGTTTGAAATGAAGCCGTGTTTTTCACTGAACACTTGTGTGTATTCGGTAAATTTGTATTCTGGTTCTTTTTTCGCATGGACTAAGTAACGACAATCCTTAACATTAGCGGGTTCTTTTTCAAATATTTCATTTTTTGACATAGGAATATCTAGCTGTAAACAATCTAAAATCGTTTGGAAGCACTTTAAATTAAAGTCTAATAAATATTCCACCTTTTCATGAAATAACGGGTAAAGCTCATCCTCATAATATTCAAAAAAGGGAGAGGTTCTATAAGCCGACAGTAGAGATTTCCAATGCAAACTTTGCCAGTTTTCCTCATTAAAAACCTTAACCTCGTGGTATTTTAATCGGTTCTTTTGTGAGAATATTACCGGAATATTAAGCGCTAATTTGCCATTAGCACCATAAATATAAGCGCGGTTTCTATAGGTTTGTTTTACAAAGTTATCCTGAACTTCCAAAATCACATGTTCTGCGGCTGCAATAGCAGAAAAATGTGCAATACTCGGAAAGTATGTTGGATGAATTAATATATTCATTGGTGTTAATAACTTCGGTTACCTAAGAATTTTAACGTTAATTCTTCGTTTTTTTGTGTTGTCTGTATTTGTTAAATCCTAAATAACCAAATAATAGCACTAAGAAAGGAATTAAATATGATGTTGGTTCACCACTTCCTCCAACGGTCGTGAAGAAACGTTCCCAACGTGGACTTTTACCATCCCAACTCATCCAAATAAATACAGGTTTACCAACAACATGATCGAAGGGTACAAATCCCCAGGCACGGGCATCTATAGAATTATGACGGTTATCTCCCATCATCCAATAGTAGTCCTGTTTAAAAGTGTAAGTATTGGCAACTTCACCATTAATTAATATTTGATTGCCTTTAACTTGTAGAGTATTGCCTTCGTATTCGGTAATAACGCGCTTGTAGAGAGGTAGTACATCTAAATTAATAGCGATGGTTTTTCCAGCTTCGGGAATGTATAACGGACCAAAGAAATCGGTATTCCAGTTATAATTAGGATCGTGCGGGAAAATTTTAGAATCTCGTACGCCTTTTTCCTGAATGATAGGAGTAATACTAGCAACGTTCGGGTGGTTTTTAAATTTCGATAAAGCCTCATCTGAAATAGCCGAGAAATAATAGGTGTTATTTTGGTTTGCTATGCCTATGCCAAAGCCATCCGTAATGTCATACCGTTCTTTTAAATAGGCCGGGTTAAATTGATTGGTTTTCGGCTGCACATAATAACTGAATTGTAAATGCGCTCGGTCTGGCAGCACATTTTTTTCGCCATTAATGTATACAAAGCCATTGCGAACTTCTAAAGAATCTCCAGGTACGCCCACACATCGTTTTACCAGATTGGTTTTTTTATCAATAGGTTTATAGTAATTTCTGTCAGGATGAAAATTATTCATATCTAACAGGGTATCGGCGGGCTGGTTGAACACAACAATATCGTTGCGTTCAATGCTTTCAAAACCAGGAATTCTTAAGTAAGGAAGTTGTAATTTGTTTTTCCAAGATTTGCTGCCTTTGTGGTCGTCAAATAAATACGATTTTGTTTTTAATACGGGAATAGTATCATGTACCATAGGTGCTCCAACCGTGGTCATAGGAACACGTGCACCATAATGAAATTTACTTACAAATAGGAAATCGCCAACTAACAAAGATTTTTCTAAAGATGATGACGGAATAGTAAATGGCTGAATAAAATAGGTGTGTACAATAGTGGCAGCTACAATAGCAAATAAAATTGAACTTGTCCATTCCCCCGATCCAGATTTTGGAGTTAGGCTGCGGTTTTCTATGTATGATATCTGTGCCGCATAATTCAAATAATAATTATAAAAGCCTAAAGTTGCTACGGCTAGAAAGGTGTCTAAATAACTGTTCTTGCCAAAACTGCGTGCGGTTTCTACCCAAATAACTGCAAACATAATAAGGTTTACAATGGGTAAAAACAATAGTATAACCCACCACCAGGGGCGGTTAATTATTTTCATTAAAACAATACCGTTATAAACAGGAACAAAGGCTTCCCATGCTTGTTTACCGGCTTTTGTGTATAATTTCCAGGTGCCTAAACCATGAATTACCTGAATTATTAAAATAAAAACAAACCACTGCGTAAGCGTCATAATAGAAAATATTTAATTGTTAGTTTGTAGCAAAACCATTTGGTTAGTTACAGTTTGAAATGATGTTAACCAATGTTTAACACATCGTTCATGGTAAAAATGCCGGTTTTACCAACAATCCACTCCGAAGCAACAACAGCACCTAAGGCAAAGCCTTGTCTGTTATGGGCAACGTGTTCAATTGTTATGGTGTCAACTTCACTCTCGTAAGTTACGGTATGGGTTCCTGGAACATCTTCGATACGTTTCGCTGCAATTGGAATGACCTGATTGCCTGATTCCTCTAATTTCCATTGGTTATAATTACTGTTATTAGCAATGATGTCGTTAGCTAAAGAAATAGCTGTTCCGCTAGGGGCATCAAGCTTTTGAGTATGGTGAATTTCTTCCATACTCACATTGTACTGCTTTAAGGCAGTCATCATTTTCGCTAAAGTTTTATTTAGTTCGAAAAATATATTAACTCCCAAACTGTAGTTCGAAGCGTAAATAAAAGCTCCATTTTTTTCTTTACATAAAGCTACGGCATCATCATATTTGTCTAACCAACCTGTGGTTCCTGAAATTACGGGAACGCCATTGTTTAAACAATTAGAGATGTTATTATAGGCCACAGTAGGGATGCTGAAATCAATCGCAACATCAGCTATGGTAATGTCATAATCCTTATCATCTTTATCTACTTTTAGAACAATTTCATGTCCACGATTTATGGCAATTTGCTCAATGGTTTTACCCATTTTTCCGTATCCTAATAAAGCAATTTTCATATTTAAAATCTAAAATTTAATGTTAATCCGAGATTTCCATTGGCGTTAATCTCATCAATTTTATAATGTGGTGCTACCGATAGGCGCTCATCAACATTGTATTGTAATAAGTGCGCATCCACGTTGGCATCAATAATATTTAAGGCATAAATTCCCAGCGTAACCAAAATTGATATTTCTTTGTTTTTCCGGTAGAATTTCTGTGCGCGCTCCAGGCCTTCTGTAGTTACCCTGGGGGTTTCTAATTGATTTCCTTCCGGGTCGAAATAAAACTCATCGGTTTTGTTACCAGCCAATCGGCTTTTGTAAGCATCTCGGTAACGGTGATATTCTTTATTGTTGTTTATGTAGAAGTAAGTTCCCGTACCTAATGCGGCATAAACAAGAGGTATTTTCCAATATTTTTTATTGTAAGCTTGCCCTAAACCAGGTAATACGGCAGAATAAAAAGCCGCTTTAGCGGGTGAAAGCGGATTTATTGGAGTCGTTACAATCTCAGATTCTGAATCGAGAATAACTTCTTCAGGAAGTTTGTCTTTTTTTGCTTTTTTTTCCTGAGCTGATAAACAGAAACAAAATAAAAATGATAGAATACTGGTTATGACGAGCTTATTTGTCACCTTCAACTAATTTTTTAATACGTTTAAAATCTTCCTCAGAATGAAAAGGAATAGTAATTTTTCCTTTTCCATTTTTAGAAACTTTAACGTCAATTTTATGTCCAAAGTATTCTGAAAAAGAGCCAATACCTTCTTTTATATAGGAAGGAATGCTGGTTTTCACTGTTTTTGGTGCTACTTTAACCTCGTTTGTTTCGTTATAATTACGAATTAAGTTTTCGGTATCGCGTACCGACAATTCGTTAGAAAGCACTTTTTCGTAAATATCTAACTGTATCGTCTGGTCTTCAATACCAATTAAAGCGCGGCCATGTCCCATAGATATAAATCCATCGCGCATACCAGTTTGAATAATCGGGTCTAATTTTAGAAGACGTAAATAGTTGGTAATGGTTGACCGTTTTTTACCAACACGCTCACTCATTTGTTCTTGAGTTAAATTAATTTCGTCAATTAGTCGCTGGTAAGATAATGCAATTTCTATTGGGTCTAGATCTTGACGCTGTATGTTTTCAACCAAGGCCATTTCTAACGATTCCTGGTCGTTTGCAATTCTTATATAGGCAGGAATAGTCTCTAAATTTAATAATTTAGAAGCGCGATAACGACGTTCTCCAGATACCAACTGGTATTTATTAAAGCCTAGTTTTCTAACGGTGATTGGTTGGATAATTCCCAACTCTTTTATAGAAGATGCTAACTCACGAAGTGATTCTTCACTAAAGTTAGAACGTGGTTGAAACGGGTTAACTTCAATAAAATCTATATCTAGCTCAATGATATTGCCAATAACTTTATCGGCACCTTTATCTTGAACCGATTGAATGTCGTTATTTGGATCTTTTAATAGAGCCGATAATCCTCTCCCTAAAGCTTGTTTTTTAGTTGCCTTAGCCATAATTACTCATTTTTATTGATAATTTCCTTTGCTAAACTCAAGTAGTTTGTAGCTCCTTTGCTCGCGGCATCATAGTTTATAATACTTTCCCCATAACTTGGAGCTTCACTAAGCCTTACATTTCGTTGAATGATGGTTTGAAAAACCATATCGTTAAAATGCTTTTGTACTTCTTCTACCACTTGATTAGAAAGTCTTAACCTAGAATCGTACATGGTTAGTAATAACCCCTCGATATCCAGATCCTTGTTATGCACATGCTGAACACTTTTTATGGTGTTTAATAATTTTCCTAATCCTTCTAAAGCAAAGTATTCACATTGTATTGGAATAATTACAGAATTAGCAGCTGTAAGTGCATTTAGTGTTAATAATCCCAGAGAAGGTGCACAATCGATTAAAATAAAATCATAATCGTTTTTTACTTCTTCTAAGGCGTTTTTTAGCATATATTCTCTGGCTTCTTTATCTACAAGTTCTATTTCTATAGCTACTAAATCGATATGTGCCGGAATAATATCTAAATTAGGTGTTTCTGTTTTAATAATAGCCTCTTTTGCCGAACTAGAATGTTCAAGTAATTGGTAGGTTCCTACTTCAACAGTTTCGACATCAATTCCTATTCCAGAAGTTGCATTTGCTTGAGGGTCAGCATCTATAAGTAATACTTTTTTTTCCAGAACGCCAAGAGAAGCCGCTAAGTTTATCGATGTTGTTGTTTTACCAACACCGCCTTTTTGGTTAGCAATTGCAATAATTTTACCCATTAAATGATTTGGTTTTAGTAGCGGTAAAAATACAACTATTTGCGAGTATAAAAAATGTTACTTGTTAACAGTTTTTTTTAATCGAAACTGCCTATTGTAAATTAAATTGTATATTATTTAAATTGGGTTATGTTATGGGACGAGTTAAATAAGACATTTTTATTTACTCCATTAGTGCAAGTCTATATCTAATGTGTTTCATGTCAGATAATTCGCTTAAAAGGGATTACGTTGTTGTTTGATATCTTGTTTGTTAATAAGTTTTACCTTGTTATATTCAAATCCAAAAATTAAGATTGTAAATCAAGAATGTTTTAGTCAATTAAAATATTTAAAATTTTTATAGCAGTGTCACTAATTTTTGTTCCAGGACCGAATACGGCTATAGCACCAGCGTCAAAAAGAAAAGTATAATCTTGCTTAGGGATAACACCTCCTACAATAACCATGATGTCCTCGCGATTATAAGATTTCAGGGCTTCAATAACCTGCGGAACGAGGGTTTTATGTCCGCCAGCTAAAGATGAAATGCCCAAAATATGCACATCATTTTCTACCGCTTGCTTAGCGACTTCCTCTGGAGTTTGAAAAAGCGGACTGATGTCGACATCAAAACCAATATCGGCATAACTTGTGGCTACTACTTTGGCACCCCTGTCATGTCCGTCCTGTCCCATTTTTGCAATCATAATGCGTGGGCGTCTACCTTCTTGGCTGGCAAAAGTATCGGCTAATGCCTGAGCTTTTTTAAAGCTTTCATCGTTTTTTATTTCTTTGCTATACACTCCGGAAACTGATTTGTTTTGTGCTTTGTATCGTCCATAAATCTTTTCTAAAGCAAGACTAATTTCACCTAAGGTTGCTCGTTCACGAGCAGCCTCTACAGCTAAAGCTAATAAATTTTCACTTCCTGATTGTGCCGAAGCGGTTAATTTTGCAAGTATGCTATTAACTTTTTTTGTATTTCTGGAATGTTTAATCTGGTTTAAGCGCTCAATTTGTGAATTTCTAACGGACTGATTATCGACTTCTAGGGTCGTTATAGGGCTTTCTTTGTCTAATTGGTATTTGTTTACACCAACTATAATATCACGACCAGAATCTATTCGAGCTTGTTTTTTAGCAGCCGAGGCTTCAATTCGCAATTTAGGAATACCGGCTTCAATAGCTTTGGTCATGCCTCCTAAACTTTCAATTTCTTCAATTAAATTCCATGCTTTATGTGTGATGTCACTAGTCAGTTTTTCAACGTAATAACTACCGGCCCAGGGGTCTACCGTTTTAGTGATTTTAGTTTCTTCTTGCAGGTATATTTGCGTGTTTCTAGCAATGCGAGCAGAAAAATCGGTAGGCAAAGCAATAGCCTCATCTAAGGCATTGGTATGGAGGCTTTGGGTGCCACCAAAAACCGCAGCAGCAGCTTCGATTGTGGTTCTGGCAACATTATTAAAAGGGTCTTGTTCTGTTAAGCTCCAACCACTTGTTTGACAATGGGTGCGTAGGGCTAAAGATTTTTCATTTTTCGGATTAAATTGTTTTACCAGCTTAGCCCAAAGTATTCTGGCAGCTCGCATTTTGGCAATTTCCATGAAATGATTCATGCCAATGCCCCAGAAAAACGAAAGTCGTGGCGCAAAAGTGTCAATATCCATCCCTGCTTCCAGTCCTTTGCGAATATATTCCAAGCCATCAGCTAAAGTATAGGCTAATTCAATATCTGCCGATGCTCCTGCTTCCTGCATATGATACCCAGAAATACTTATACTGTTGAATTTAGGCATATTTTTACTGGTATATTCGAATATGTCAGCAATAATTTTCATGGATGGGGTTGGCGGGTAGATATAAGTATTACGAACCATGAATTCTTTTAGGATATCATTTTGAATGGTGCCTGAAAGTTGTTCTGGTTTAATGCCTTGTTCTTCGGCAGTAACAATATAAAACGCCATGATAGGCAATACAGCTCCATTCATGGTCATTGAAACCGACATTTTATCTAAAGGAATTTGATCGAAGAGTATTTTCATGTCTTCAACCGAATCGATAGCAACACCTGCTTTTCCAACATCGCCAACAACGCGTTCATGGTCACTATCGTACCCCCGATGGGTGGCTAAATCGAAAGCAACAGAAAGTCCTTTTTGTCCAGCTGCTAAATTGCGCCTGTAAAAAGCATTACTATCTTCAGCCGTTGAAAATCCGGCGTATTGTCTTATTGTCCAAGGTCTTTGAACATACATAGTGCTATAAGGGCCTCTGAGAAAAGGTGGAATACCAGCTCCGAAATTAAGATGTTCTAAATCTTCAATATCATGATTTGTATACACCGATTTAAGCACGATGCCTTCCGCAGTTTCTAAGGTGTTTCCTGACGCAATATTTGTATTCGGGTAGGACGGTTTTAAGGTGATATGTTGCAGGTCTTTTCTAGTCATCTATTTTTTTGGCGTTTGATTAAAATCAACAGCTGATTCTGGCTTATCAAAATTTACTTTCGAAAAATCGATACCAAAGAGTTTAGCATAATATAAATCGAAAGCAATGTAAGTAGCTAAATATTTATCAGATAAAGCCTGTCTGTATTGGGTACTTAGAGGTGCTCCAAATAATTTCGGACTCATACTATTTGTTGAAATAAGAGCGTTTAAGGTAGTTTTTAAATGTTTATTCTGCATGTTGATTGAGATGCATTCAAGTAGTGGGCCATTATAGTTTAAATGACTTGACGGGTTATTAGCATCCCAAAGGTTATTCTCGTTTTTTAGAGCTTCAAAAACGTTTAAACTATGTTTAGAAATAATCTGGTCGTATTTCGCACGATTACCTGTCGCATCACGAACAAATAGATTATATGCCTGAACTAATGTTGTATTACTTCTGTTTGATTTATAATAATTTAAAATGTCGTCCTCAAAGCTGTATAAAGCTTCATTAAATAACTGTGAATTTAATTCAGGACAAGTAATAAGTGCTTTTTTGTCACTGTATTTAAAATCTTGAAATGTTTCTTTTTGTTTGCAGTTTAAAAAAGTAATAGCTAATAAAAATGCAATAAATTTAAATGTTGAATTCATACTAATTTTCATTTTTTAATCGGTTTTGTTCTAATATTTCAGATAATCTTTTTTCAATAACGGGCTCTATAAGTGTTTTACGTTTAATGGTCTTTACAAACGGGTAAATTTCCAAATGCTCATTAATACTTTCTTCAGAGTTAGGGTATTTGTTGGTTCCCACTAAAACTTCAATTTCTTTATCGAAAAGTTGTTGTTCTTTGTTGGCACTTTCTTTTATTTTTCTTTGAATAGTACCGTTTTTCAACTGTTTTAAAAATCCACCGTTATTTTCTATGTCTTTAAATAAATCTAAAGCTTTTTGAGCAAGTTGTTCGGTAAGCGTTTCAATATAATAAGCACCATCGACTGGATTTTTAACTTTATTGAAATAGCTTTCGTTTTTTAAAATGAGTAATTGATTTCTGGCAATTCGAGCACTGAAATTATGGTCTTTTTTGAATGGAGCATCATAAGGTAAATTACATATGTAGTCTGATCCTCCCAAAATAGCACTCATGCATTCTGTAGTAGTACGAAGCATATTCGTATTAGCATCATATATAGTTTTATTTCGTTTAGAGGGTATGCTGAAAATGATACAGTCATTATTTAACTTGTATTCATCAGCAAGCGTATTCCATAATTGTTTTAATGCTCTGAGTTTGGCAATTTCAAAAAAATAATTGCTACCAATGGCTACGTTGAAAATAATTTTTAGAGTTTCTTGATTTGTATTATGTACAACGTGTTCTGAGTAATTTAAATATTCGTTTACATGGGCTAGACCGTAAGCTAATTGCTGTACCATAGTAGCGCCCGCGTTTTGATATAAATCTACGTTAATCGATATGGTCTTCGATCGAGAAACTATGTTGTTGTAATTGTTAAAATCAGCTCTAAAATTATCGTAAAAGTTGCCTGATCTAGCTAAATTTCCAATAATATCAAGATTGACAAAAATTCCGGCTTCCGATTGGAATGCGAGAATTTGATTCGTGTATTCGAGATCTAAAAAATGTAAATCGAAAAAAATAGATATTTCATTTAGGTTAATATCATTTAATAAGGCCTGTAATAAAATATTGTTATTGGGAATAATGAATTTTAAGCTTTCAGCTCCATTATGAATGGCATTTATAGCTGTTTCATTCGATTTGCTAACATCCGACACATAGATAGTCTGGCAAATTTTCCAGTTTGTGGCATTGGTATTAGAAAGGTGAACAGGCGTTTTAATACCATCTCGATGGTAAAAGGGTTTTACATCGATATCCTCATTCGAATTCCAGATAAGCGCTTCATTGTAGTCGACACCTTTTAAGTCGAATTGAATTTTTTGTTTCCATTGTTTGGCAGAAACCGGATTAAATTCGCTGAATAAATTTTTACTCATCTTCCTTTGTTTTTAAGCTGTCTTCATATTCGATAATAAAGATTTCTTCGTTTTCACGTTTCATGTAATAGGTTTCACGTGCAAATTTTTCTAAGCCTTCTTCCGAGCTTAGCTTTTTGAGGGCTTTTTTATCTTTTTCTATTTCTTTCTGGTAGTATTCCTTTTCGTTTTCTAAATCATTTATTTCAGAATTTAGTTCGTGGTGAATCAGCCATGAATTAGCATCGAAAAACAGCATCCAGACTGTAAATAATACTAGAATTAAGACGAATATATTTTTGAATGGTTTAAATATTTTATGTTTAAATAGGGCCATTTTTACAAGCGATTGTTTATAATAGTTCGTACAATATCTATGGCAACAGTGTTGTATTTGTTATTGGGGATAATGATATCTGCATATTCTTTCATGGGTTCAATAAATTGGTCGTGCATAGGTTTTAAAGTGGTTTTGTACCGTGTTAATACTTCATCTAAATCACGACCTCTTTCAGAAATATCACGTTTTAATCTTCTTATTAATCGCTCGTCGGTGTCTGCATGTACAAAAACTTTAATATCGAACATATTTCTTAATTCTGGATTGGTTAGTATTAAAATGCCTTCAACAATTAGAACCTTTCTGGGGTGCGTTAAAATTGTATCTCCGGTGCGGTTATGTTCTGTAAAAGAGTAAATTGGCTGGTGTACTGATACGCCATTTTTTAAATTTTTTAAATGTTGCTCTAGCAAGGGGAAATCTATTGAGCGCGGATGATCGAAATTTATTTGTACACGTTCTTCGTATGATAAATGAGTCGTGTCTTTATAGTAGGAATCTTGTGAAATAACACCGACCTCGCCCTTTGGCAATTCATTAAGTATTTGGTTTACAACAGTTGTTTTTCCACATCCCGTTCCGCCTGCAATTCCTATTATAAGCATGCTAATTAGTTTATTTTTATTCACAAAGTTAGTTAAATCCAAAGTGAATTATGTTTTAACTAATATTATTTATTAACCTTTGAAACCGCTTCCGCAGTAATTATTTTTTTGTTTTCGTTGCCCCATGAATTGTTAATATAATTCATAACATCGGCTATTTCTTTATCACTCAAACCAAGAGGCATCATAGTGTTGTTGTAATTAATATCATTCACAGTTATGGGGCCCGTAATACCAAACTTTATAGCTCTAATGCTTGCTTCTTGATTCTTAATTAAATAATCAGACTTAGCAAGTGGCGGGAACATTTTTTTTACACCTTCGCCATTAGGTAAATGACAGCTCATGCAGAAATCGGTATAAATTTCTTCACCTCGATTAATACTATCCTTTAACGGGTCATTTTGGGGTTTATTTATTGTGATTACAGAAGTAAATATTAAAATGCTGATTAAAAAAAGTTTCATCATGTATGGTATTTAATTTTTTGGAATGATTTTAAGTATGCCTTTGCCTTCAACACCTAAATAAATAAAACCATCGGGACCTTGAATAACATTTCTAACTCTACCTAAATTTTCAAAAAGTTTTTCACGTTTTACAACTTTATTGTTTTCAAGAACTAAACGTTCTAGATATTGAAATTTAAGAGATCCTACTAATAAATTGCCGTTCCAGTCAGGATATTGATCTGAGTTTACAAATGTCATACCACAGGGAGCAATAGAAGGTACCCAATAAAATAAGGGTTGTTCCATCCCTTCTTTTTGGGTAAGATCAGTAAATGTTGTCCCACTGTAGTTTATACCGTATGAAATGATGGGCCAGCCATAGTTTTTACCTTTTATAATAATGTTAATTTCGTCACCACCTTTTGGACCATGTTCATGTGTCCAAATTTCCCCGGTTTCAGGGTGTTTTGTCATACCTTGTGGATTTCTGTGTCCGTAACTATAAATTGCGGTTTTGGCATTTTCAGAATTTACAAATGGATTGTCTATTGGGATGCTGCCATCTGCATTTAATCTATAGATTTTGCCTCCATCACGAGTTATATCTTGAGGGTTGACATCACGTTGACCGCGATCTCCAATAGAAAAATAAAGATACCCTTGATTATCGAATTCTAAACGAGAACCGAAATGTTGTCCTTTGGTAGTATTTGGCGTTGCTTTGTAAAGAAGTTCTTTATTGGTTAATACCGAGTTATTTAATTTGGCACGCATAACGGCAGTATTACCACCATCACCGTCACCTTCAGGAGACGCGTATGAATAATATATCCACCCGTTATTAGCATAATCGGGATGTAGTTTAATGTCCATAAGACCACCTTGACCTCTTACATAAATATCTGGTAGTTCACTAATATTTATTTTTGTGTTATTTTTAAAATGGATAAGCTTACCTGATTTTTCTGTTATAAGTAAACTACCATCCGGCAGAAAAGCCATGCCCCAAGGATTATTTAATTCGGGAACCACAGTCTGGGTTGTGTAGTTTATATGAGTAGGTGATTCTGCCTTTATTTCAGATTCTGCTTGTTGAGCACAAGAGCAATAGCTTATAAGTATTGTTAGAATGGTAAATAGATGTTTCATAGCCTTTAATATACGTTATATGTAAAGATAATCCCTGAAAAGTAATTTAAAGGGTTTCCAGGGTAGTAATATCTTGGTTGACTTCCATTGAAGCCCGATGCATTAATAAGGATTTGTGATGCATAGGTTGTATCAAATATATTATTTATGCCAAAAAAAACATTACATTTTAATTTTTTGTTTAAAATTTTCTGCCAACCAATTTTAAAATTGGATAGACTATATGCTTCAGAATAAAGTGAGTTACTATCGGTTATAGGCATGCTCCCAATATATTGAAAATTTACATGCCCATACAGTCCGAAAGTTGTGTTGCAATCAATCCCCATATTATAAATATGTTTTGGAACTCCGGTTAAATCATTACCGGAATAGTCATTTATATTATCCTTATAATCTTTAAAAAAGTAGTTGTTAAAAGAATAATTGATATGGCCTTGTAACTGCATTCTCTTGTCTTTTAGGAATTGATAATTGGCCGAAAGTTCTAATCCATCATGTTGGGTTTTTCCCGCGTTAATTCCAATATATTCATCATCACCTATTCTTTTGGCTACAAGTAGGTTTTTAACCAGTAAACGATATAAAGAAATGTTGCAATGTAAACGATTATTAAGACCCTTCATTCGGGTTCCTATTTCAAAATTCCAACCTGTTTCAGGTTTAATATTTTGATTTATTAATCCGTCCGGTAAAAGCGTTTCTGTTGTGGTTGGTGGAGAAAAACCATGACTGATGTTAGAATATAAATTTAAGGAGTTAGAAACTTTGTGTGACAAACCAAAAGTGGGAGATAAGATGTTTTTAAATTTATAAGACCCCGATTGATTCAAGTTTGGTTTTATGTTGAATCTGTCAATAATATTATAACCCGTTTTGTTGTAATTAATTCCAAAGGAGATGATTGTTTTTAAAGTTACATGATAATCGCTTTCAAAGAAAATATTGAAATAGTGTCTCTTTTCTTTAAAGTTTGATAGCATATTACCTTGAATACTACCCGTTCCAGGGGGGTAATCTTTATAGAGGTTTTCAAATGTTTTCAAAATATAAAAATCCTGAAAGTATTCTCCGCCTAATGTCCACTTTAAGTTTTTTGTATCTTGAATTAATCGACTACGTATACCATTAGCAAATAAATTTTCAGATAAAATGCTAAAAGGTCTCGGTTCGTAAGCTTTTTTTAATGATGTAAAAATACTTGTAGAATGTGAAATGGAATGTGTAAATTGATGTTTCCAGGTGAAACCAAAAATACTTCGTTTTGTGTCTTCAAAACCTTTCGATTGTGCCCAAGTTGGTGCAGCAGATGTTGGGTTATTTAAAAAGGTTTCTTTATTAATTGAGCTGGGTATGTAGCCCTTTAATTTTACCAAGCTACCTAAGAAGGAGATGTTATTATTTTTATTAAGATAGTGATTGCTGTTAAAGGTGAAAGTTTGACGGTTATAATAGTTGTTTTCCCTATAACCGTCACTTTGAGTATGACTATAAACCGTGTTCACATTTGTTTTAGTACCACCATAAGTTATGTTAATTAGATTTTTAAATAAACCAAAAGAGCCAACCGTCATTGTATTTTGAATTTTACTTCGATTTAGAAGTGCTGTTTCTGGAATTAAATTAATTGTGCCTCCTAAGCCTGCTCCATGTATGCTTGAATTGGCTCCTTTAATTATTTCTATCCGAGCAAGTGAACCTAATTCAAAATCTTCAATGGTAGTTTCGCCATTCCCGTTTGTTAAAGGTATGTTTTTGAAATAGGCACGTATTTTAGAAGTACCATATAAATTTCTTGAACCAATTCCTCTTATTATTATTCGATTCGTGTTGAGTGCGCCATTTTGCATAAAAATGCCAGGAATTTTGTTTAATATTGGGGCAAAGTCAACAGAGTTTCCTCGATCAATTTCTTTTTTATTGATAATGTCGGTAGATGAATAAAAGGTTTTTAGGCGTTTAGAAATCAAATTCGAGGTAATTACTACTTCGTGAAGTTCAGAGGGGTTTATACTTAGTTGGATGACGGTATTAAGATTTTGGATATAAAAATGTTTTTCTGAATATCCAATTTTTCTAAATATATATTCACCTGTGTTTTTTGTTCTAACATAACCATTGATATCAGTAAATAGGGTGTCTTTAGTTTGTGTGTTAATCACCTGAATGTTTTGAATAGCTTCATTAGTATCTATGTCTATAACTTTTATTTTATAATCTGATTGTCCAAAGCCGATTATACAGAATAAAAGAGAAGTAATAATTGTATGTGTATGTTTTAAATGGAACAATTTTAAATTGTTAATTAACTGTTAGCTAATGTAATTGAAAATGTATATAAGAAAAATAGAATAAATATTAAAAAAACAATTGTGAATTTAATTTAAAGGAGTATATTTGCATCCGCTTAGAGATAGCTAATTCGGGGTGTAGCGTAGCCCGGTTATCGCGCCGCGTTTGGGACGCGGAGGTCGCAGGTTCGAATCCTGCCACCCCGACTAGATAAGAAATCAATAAATATAAAGCCTTGGTAATTTAATTGTTATCAGGGTTTTGTTGTTTTTATGTGTTCGTATTATTTGAATTGGTTTATTTAAAAATGGGATCTATTCGGTTACCACTTTTAAAAACATCGAAAAAGGTAACCGAGCAATTTGATTTGGCTTTTGTTTTTAATGTTTAATTTTTTAAAACAAAATTGTATGAAAACCACACGAATTTTCATAGTTCTGCTATAGATACTGCAGCCCGCATGCCTTCAATTATAATCCTGATTTTGTCTTCAGAACTATATACTTTTCTATTTTTTTTTTAAGTTTACTGATGAACGAACTGGCATTTTGTTTTTTGCCATAATAGATAATTTTAAAGGTTGTTAATTTAAGAAACATCTCACTTAAATTTAGTCTCTAAAAGTTCACTTTTTGCTATGGCTAAACAAGAATTTCACTAATACATATGGATATTATTGTAGATTTTAATTGATAATCGAGAATTCATTAAAATAGTTTATATATAAATAATTTATTATCTATTTAAATAAGGGCTTGGTTAGTTTATTTTGTGTTAAATCAAAACTAAACTTATTTCCTACTTCAATGATATTGTTGGTCATTATGTCGGCTATATTAATAATGGGCAACTTTTTTATTTATGGTAGATTTAAAATCAAATTTGAATGAAACGCCTGTTCATAGATAATTAAGACATGGTTTATTATAGTAAATATATGCTGGTTCTTCATTTAATCCTTCAATCTAATTAGTGTATAAGATTTGAAAAGACTGAAGTTGGATAAAAACAAAAGCAGGAGGAGTTTAGGTAATTATAAGTCTAAGAAAAGCAATCCTTAATATTAACAGGTCTTTTGTTTTTAGTGGAACAGATGGTTGTATAAGAGAGGAAAAGGGGAGTTGAATTAAAAATAAGATTGAACATTAAAATAACTAAAATTAATTAATATTAGATTTTTCCATGGAAAAAATAATGTCACAGAGGGCGTCTGAAGTTAGAATATATGGTTTAAACAGAGGTAAATGACAGTTTGATGAGATTGTCTACTGTTTTCGACTATTTATCCCCTGTCATTTTTTTAATACCATGCTTAATTTTGGAAAAACAAGACTAATATTTTACCAACATTAAACTTATTAAAATGAAAAGCAAAACTATTTAGATAATCTGGTGTTTTAGAAAATTTAGTATAACAAAAATTAAATATAAACACAAACATGAAAATAACTAAGAATTAATTTATGTGAAAATCACAAAATTTTAAACGTGTATGTTTTATTATAACTACTTTTATTATAACTACAACTAGTACTGTAAGGGAGAGTTTTAGATAAAATGGTACACAAAATATATCTAACAAACTATAAATATGATTTCTGATTTATGAAGCAATTACAAAACCAAACATTAAATTACTCTAAAAGAGGTGTTTTTCTTTTTGTTCTTCTATTGTGTAATGTTTTGTGGTTAAGTGCCCAAAACATTACTATTACAGGACAAATTAAAGATCCTAACGGAATGCCTTTAGCAGGGGTTAATGTAATAGAAAAGGGAACTAATAATGGAGCAGTAACCGATTTTGACGGAAAGTATGTCATTAAACTACAAAATAAAAAGTCAATTTTAGTTATGAGCTATATTGGCTTTAAAACACAAGAGGTTTCTTTCAAAGGAGAAGATACCATTAATATTGTTTTAGAAGAAGACGCAGAGTCTCTTGAAGAGGTGGTGCTTGTAGGTTACGGGCAACAAAAGAAAGTTACTGTAACTGGAGCTATTTCCTCCATAGATACAGAAGAATTAACAACATCTCCTGCTGCAAGTGTAGCAAATGCATTAGCGGGAAAGGTAACAGGATTAAGTTCAATACAGTATTCTGGTCAGCCTGGTAGAGATACTGCACAGCTTCTTATTCGTGGTGTGGCAACGCTTTCAGAAGGAAGTTCATCGCCTTTGGTGATGGTGGATGGTGTAGAGCGTAATTTTACACAATTAGATCCAAATGAAATTGCAGATATCACTATTCTTAAAGATGCTTCTGCCACAGCTGTTTATGGGATTCGAGGCGCAAACGGTGTGATTTTGGTAACAACTAGAAGAGGTAAAAAAGGAGCGGCTAAAATGTCTTTTGATTATTCTTATGGACTTCAGGCACCTGTGAGATTGCCTGAGTTCGCAGATAGCTATACTTATGCTACAGCCTATAATAATGCTCAAATAGGAGACGGTACAAGTCCAGAAAATGTGCAGTTCCCGCCTGAGGTTGTAGAGGCTTTTAGAACAGGTTCAAATCCTATATTATATCCTAATGTAGATTGGATGGATTATATTATACGTAAAACGTCACCTCAATCTAAAGCTAATTTTAATGTGTCTGGAGGTACAGATCGCGTTAAGTATTTCATGTCTTTTAGTTATTTGACCCAAGATGGTATGTTTAAAACCTTTGGGACAGAGACCGATGAGAATTTTAGCTTCAAACGCTATAATTACCGTTCAAATATCGACATAGAGGTTACTAAATCAACTCAATTGTCTTTTACACTTGGTGGTAGAAGTGGAGTAAGAAGACAACCAGCTGCAGGTGATTTGAATCAGTTCTTCAGGAGATTATATGCGGCATCGCCTTTTGCTTCTCCTGGTATAGTAGATGGTCGTTATATTGTAAATAATGGAGAATATATACCAAATGGAAATGAATATACTGATGGATTATTTTATTATGGAGTTGGTGGTTCTACTAGCACAACTACGGTATATAATTTTGATTTAACTTTGAAACAAGATTTAGATGCGATTACTAAAGGCTTGGATCTTAGTGTTAAAGCATCATTCAACCGTAACTCAGTTCAAACAAAATATCGTAACACATCACCTGATATTTATACCGCCTTTTATGCGAGGGATTTTGATACATCGCTTCCTGAAGATGATCAAACCTTGGTGTATCCACAATTATCATCAGGTATGAGGTTAAATTATGCTGAAGATTACGGAAAGGATAGAAGCTGGTATTTCGAAACTGCAATAAACTATCTCCGTCGATTTGGAAATCACGAGGTTAAGGGATTGTTGCTTTATAACCAAAGGTCTAACTATTATCCTGGTGGAGCTTTTAATTATTTACCTAGTGGATATGTGGGTAGTGCCGCGCGTGCAACATACAACTACAAGCATAAATATATGGCCGAGGTGAACATTGGATATAATGGTTCTGAAAATTTTGCAAGAAGTCAACGCTACGGTTTTTTTCCTGCATACTCTGTAGGATGGGTTGTTAGTGAAGAAAACTTTATGAAAAACAATGGTTTTTTCGATCAGTTGAAATTGAGAGCATCCTATGGTAAAGTAGGTAGTGATAATCTGGGCAGCAATCGCTTTTTATATTTACCAGATTCATATGCTCGTGGTACGCGCCCCAATGAAGACTATAGTTTTGGTATAGATGTGCCTCAGGAACAACCTGGTTTTGTTGAAACAACATTGGGGAATCCATTAGTAACATGGGAAACGGCTATCAAACAAAATTATGGTATTGATATTAAGTTTCTTAAAAAGAGATTGAATTTAAATGTAGATTATTTTATAGAAAAAAGACGTGATATCTTAACAAATAGAAATACTGTACCAGATATTGTAGCTGCTGATTTACCTGCGGTTAATATTGGAAAAGTAGATAACAAGGGGTATGAAATTACTTTAAGGTGGCAAGATAATATTGGTAAGTTTAATTATTGGATAAACCCTAACATGTCTTACGCAAAGAATAAAATTGTATTTAAAGACGAGGTTCCACAAAATTATGATTATCAATACGAAACAGGAGGGCTTGTAGGACAACCTTTTGGTTACGTTACCGACGGGTTTTTTAGAGCAGAAGATTTTAATGAAGATGGTAGTTTGAAAGATACATTTCCAGAACATAACTCTATGGTTCAAATAGGAGATTTAAAATATGTGGACCTAAATAATGATGGGGTTATTAATATTGATGATCGAAAGGCCATAGGATATCCAAATTATCCATTATACACGGTTGGATTGAATACAGGTTTTAAATATAAGAATTTCGATTTTAGAATGTCTTGGACAGGTGCTTTCAAAACATCTAGAATGTTGAATGACAATTTGAGAGAAGCCTTTGGAGGAGTAAACCCTACAACTGGTTTACCAAAATACTTAGCAGATGACACTTGGACACCAGAAACGGCTGATACGGCAAAATACCCAAGATTAACTTTTCTTAATTCAATTAATAATTTTGGATATGATTCTACAATATATCAACTAGATGCCTCTTATGTTCGTTTAAAAACGTTAGAAATGGGCTACAATATCAAGTCTCCTTTTATAAAAAGTGTGGGAGTGTCTAATGCCAGAGTGTATCTGAGTGGCTTTAATTTATTGACTTTTGATAAAATGGAAGGTATAGTAGATCCGGAATCTAGAACTAATAGGAGACCTACTTATCCAGCAATGAAGATATATAATATTGGAGTAAAGTTAAATTTTTAAATAAAAAGCAATGAAAAAGTATATAAGTTTTTTGAGTTTTATACTATGCTTACCTTTTTTTATGGTGAGTTGTGAAGAAGTAGAACTGGGTGATGATTTTTTATCAAAACCCCCAGGAGGTGATATTACAATTGATACAGTTTACGCAAACTTAGAAAATGCAAACCGAGCTTTAACAGCGGCATATGCAACCTTACCTTATTCATTGCCCTGGGGCTGGTCGTTACATCAATCGGTAATGTATATGGATAATTTAGAAAGTCTTACAGATCTAGCTAGTAGTTATGTTCCTTATGGTGGGCCAATAAATGCGTATTATTCAGGAGCTTATGCGCCTAGTATGGATTATCAAGGAGATTCTAATGGGAAATATCTTAGGTATGGTTTTAAGAAAGCAAAACCCTGGTTAGGTATTAGAAGGGCTTATACTTTCATTAACAACATAGACCGTGTTCCCGATGCAGATCAAGAGACTAAAGACCGATTAAAAGGCGAGGCCATGATGGTTGCAGCGGTACATTATAATGATTTGTTTAGAAATTATACAGGCGTGCCTTGGGTTAATAAAAATTTCGCGCCAACAGATGATACATTTTCTCCACGTTTAACGGCAGAGGCAACTATGGATTCTATTGTAGGGCTTATTGATCGTGCAGCAAAATTATTGCCATGGCAAGTTAACGACATTAGTAATAATGAAGGTAGATTTACACGTGCCGCAGCAAAAGCTCTTAAAATACGTGTATTGCTTTTTGGTGCTAGCCCTGTACTAAACTCAGATACACCATATCGTGAAGGTGAAGCCTCAGATAAAAAGCTTTGCTGGATGGGTGGTTATGATGTAAGCCGTTGGCAAGACGTAGTAACTGCCTGTGAGGATTTCTTTAATGAACTTCAAGCAAATGGTGGCTATCAATTGGAAGATACTGGGAATCCTAGAGAAGATTTTACAAGAGGTTATTTAAGAAGGGGAAGTAAAGAATTATTAATTTCAACCCGTAATAGTTACAGGTTTCGGAATTTATTTTTTGGTCAGTATTCAAGATTTGGAGCTGCACGTCCTACACAAGAATTGGTTGATTTGTATCCTATGAAAAGTGGTAAAAGTATTACTGATCCAACTTCAGGTTATGATCCATCGAACCCCTATATCAATAGAGACCCTCGTTTATATGAAACGGTTATTGTAAATGGCGATGCATACAGGGGGCGTACAGCAGAACTATTTAATGGCGGTCGCGAGAAAAGAAGAGGATTAATAGCTGCTACAGGATACATGCAACGTAAATTTTATTTAGATGGAAATAGAGCAACATCTCAATTCTCTGTAATTCAGTGGCCATACTTGCGTTTGTCTGAAGTGTATTTAAGTTATGCCGAGGCTCTGAACGAAGTGAATGGAGGTCCAACAGCTTTAGCTTATGAGTATCTTAATAAAACACGCGAGCGTGTAGATGTAGGTCCCGCTCCTACTGGGCTAACATTAGAAACCTTTAGAAAAGAAGTATTGGATGAGCGTGCACGTGAATTAGCCTATGAAGATGTACGTCTTTTCGATATCATACGTTGGAAAATACCTTTTATTCAACCGCATATGGTCAAATTACAAGGAAGCACTAGTGGTATTACCAATATAGAATATTTTGAAGTAGAACCTAGAAGGGTGTGGGTTGATCAATGGGATCCTAAATGGTATTTCTGTGGTTTCCCACCAGATGAGATTAACAAAGGCTATGGTTTGATTCAAAACCCAGGTTGGGAGTAAGGCAGAGTCAATTACTAAGATAAAAACTAATTGAAAAAAATATAAGATGAATAACTATTCTAGAAAGAAACATAGTATTCTTTGGTGTCTGCTCGTATTTTTACCGTGCATGACTTATAGTGTAATGGCACAAAACCAGAATACAGCAGTTACAATTAAGAATCAAGACTCTACAGTATTAAAAAATGCGTTGGTGCAAAAATTAGTTTCTGAAACCATTTATACTGGTAATGGTATGCAAATTGAAAAACAGAAACTTACTTCCGCAATTAATAAAGTATCTGGGGAGGAATTGGAGAAAACAAATTCATTTAATCCAGCCAATTCACTTTATGGTTTGTTACCTGGTTTAATGGTGTTACAAAATGGAGGAAATGTAGGTGCTCGAGATCCTGATTTGTTTATAAGGGGGTTAAATACCTTAAACAACAATTCCATTCTCATTTTAGTAGATGGGATTCAAACAGATATTGGCTATTTAAATACGCAATCCATTGAAAGTGTAGAAGTTTTAAAAGATGCAGCAGCGTTAGCAATATATGGACAGCGTGGAGCTAATGGGGTATTGCTTATTACTACCAAAACAGGTGTAAAACAAAAAATGGATGTAAGCCTAAGTTACCAAAGTGGGATTACTACCGCTGTTGGTTATCCAGACTTTTTAGATGCCAGTGGCTATGCTCTTTCTGTTAACCAAGCACGAGAATTGGATGGGTTGTCACCATTGTATTCTCCAGCAGCCATTCAAGCATACAAAGACGGAAGTTTACCTGATTTTTATCCAAATGTTAACTGGATTAATGAGAGTATGAGAGGTACTGGTACCAAAATGAACCTTAATGCGGCGTTCCGTGGTGGAGATGATAGTATGACGTACTACGCAGCTATCAATTATCAGGCAGAGAATGGTTTGTATAATGACAGGGGATTGGAAGAGTACGCTACTCAATCAAAATATGATAGGGTAAATTTTATAAGTAATTTGAATGTAAAATTAACATCAACAACACAACTTGATGCTCGCTTATTAGGAGCTATTGATGAGTTATATTCTCCAGGTAGTTCATATAGGAGCATTATGGATGCTATGTACGGAACGCCTGCAAATGCTTTTCCGGTAAGAAACTATAAAAATGTTTATGGAGGTACTAATATATATGGAAACAATCCGGTTGCAATGATTAATTCAACAGGATATGAAAAAAATCAAGCAACAAATATAGGTATTGGTGGTACGCTGAAGCAAGATTTAGGGAGTATTTTGGAAGGTTTGTCAGCTGATTTTACGGTAGGTCATTTTAACCGTGCAACTTCTATCGATGGACAAACTAAAACCTATTTATATGAAGAGCTAACAAGAAATGAGACAACTTTGGATACCATATCCCAAACCTACAGTGAAGATTCAGCATTGAGGGCTAATTCTGGAAATGGTTTCCTTAATAGGTATACTAATTTCTTCGGAAAGTTAAACTATGAAAAACAAGTTGATAATCATGAGTTTAACTCGTTTTTAATGTTTGCTCAAGATAAATATGTAGGCAAAGGTCAATACACCACATACTTGCGTCAAAATTTAGCAGGAAATTTCCATTATGGTTATAAGGATAAATATTTGGTCGATGTAACTCTATCTTATGCAGGATCTAGTGTATTGCCTAAAGATCGCTTTGAATTTTATCCAGCTGTTTCTTCTGCTTGGGTTATTTCGAATGAAGATTTTATTAAAGAAGATTCTTGGATAAAATATTTAAAGCTTAGAGCGTCTTTTGGTTATGCAGGAAATGACAGGATTCAGCAGAATACCGAAGATCAAAGATATGGTAGTGTTGGCAATTATTTTTTCACAAGGAATAACAATGCTTCTTGGAGTAGTGGAGAAGGTCGCTTAGGTGGAAATCCGAAAATGGAAAAGGCCATGATGACCAACATTGGTTTAGATGTTAATTTATTTAGAAAATTAAATCTAACGGTAGATGCCTTTTACAACAAAAGAACCAATATTCTAGTGTTTTCAGATGGACAAACATCTAATTTATTAGGTGTAGGTGCGCCAGTACTTCCTAATGGTGAAGTTACCAACAGAGGTTTAGAAGCATCGCTTACATGGCAAGAGAGCGGCAAAGATTTTAATTACGCTGCAACCGCTATGTTCTCTTATTCAAAAAATAGAATTGAAGAAATGAGCGAAACACCTAGACCTTATGATTATATGAAAAGAACAGGTCATTCTATTGGGCAGGCATTTGGACTTGTTTCAGATGGATTTTTTAATAGTCAAGCAGATATTGACAATAGCAATCCACAGTTGTTCTCTTTGGTTTCTCCTGGAGATATTAAATATGTAGATCAAAATGGAGATAATGTGATTGATAATTTCGATCAAGTAGCTTTAGGTTACAGTACAAGCGTTCCAGAAATGTATTTCTCACTTAATTTAAATGCCGAATATAAAGGTTTGGGAGTTAATGCCATTTTTCAAGGTATAGCTAATCAATCCGTATTATTGAATACACAAAATGTGTATTGGCCGTTGATAAATAATGCCAATATTACAACGTTCTCAAATAATGCTTGGACACCAAGTACTGCTGCTACGGCTACATTGCCTAGATTGACCACATTAGACAATGATAATAACTACCGTTCTAACGATATTTGGTTAAAAGATGGAGGTTATGTAAAACTTAGAACATTGGAATTTTATTTTAATTTACCTCAACAATTTGTAAATAAATATGGTGTGAATGAATTTAAAATTTTTGCTAGAGGAACCAATCTTTTTTCATGGGATAGTATAGAGCAGATGGATCCAGAGGCGTTATCTACTACTTATCCGCTTCTTAAAACCTTAAGTTTAGGTTTAGATTTTACTTTTTAAATTAATTTACTAATGAGAAAAAATTTAACAATGAAATATTCAATAATAGTATTGCTCATTTTTAACTTGTTCCTAAGTTCATGTGACTATTTAGACTATAATGAGAAGGATTATCTATCCCAAGATGATGTTTTTTCAGATTTGGACAGAGTAAGTGGGACACTAGTAGGAGTTTATATTGGTTTGCCAAGCGGTTTTACACAGGTTGGGGGTGCAATGCTGGCTTCAGGTTCAGATGATGCTGTGTTTGTAGATGATATAAATTTAGTTAACAAGTACTTTAATGGTTCATGGAGCCCATCACAACCAATAGATTCTAAATGGGGTTATTATGAAGTTATTAGACGTGCAAACCGTTTTTTAGAAGAGGTAGAGAAACATGAATATGAACAGCATTTATATGACAAGGATCCTACCTATGATGTATTAATGGCCGAACTAGAACGTAAAAAATATGAAGCTAGAGCATTACGCGCTTTTTATTATTTTGAATTGGCCAAACGCTACGGTGACATTCCTTTAATCACCAAGGTGATTTCAATAGACGAGGCCAATACAATCTCAAGGAGTTCCTTTCAAGATGTTATAGCTTATGTAGTTAGTGAATGTGATGCTGTTGCTCCTAATTTACCAACTACTTATGTCGGGGAGCGATTAGCTGAAACTGGCCGTATAACCAGAGGGGCTGCTTTAGCAATAAAAGCAAAAGCACTTTTGTATGCTGCGAGCCCACTTCACAATCCTCAAGGAACTACATCAGCTTGGGTTAAAGCTGCTGAAGCTGCGTATGATATTATCGATTTAGGAGTATATTCTTTAAACAATAATTATTCTAGCGTGTTTAACAACTACAGCAACTCCAATAGAGAATTGATTTTGGAGCGAAGACAAAGTCCTAGTAATAATTTTGAACGCATTAACTTTCCAGTAGGTTATGTTGGTGGTAGTTCAGGAAATACCCCAACCCAAAACTTAGTTGATGCTTACGAAATGAAAGCCACAGGTTTGGGGGTTGATCAGCCAGGTTCTGGTTACAATCCAAATAACCCATATGCAGGAAGAGATCCGCGATTAGCTGAAACTGTTATCTACAATGGTTCTACTTTTAAAGGTCAGACAGTTGAAGTTTACGAGGGCGGACGTAATGGGGCACCTTTAAGATATGCTTCAGAAACCGGCTATTATTTGAAAAAATACGTAGATCCAACGATAAATTTAGAAGCCCCAAATGTTACTCAAAAAGAGCATACATGGGTATTGTTTAGATATGCAGAGGTATTGCTTAATTATGCTGAAGCAATGAACGAAGCTTATGGACCAGAGGATCCAAGTATTTTTGGTAAAACAGCACGCCAAGCCGTTAATGAGGTACGCTCAAGAGTGGGGATGCCTGCATTCCCTTCAGGGATGTCCAAAGAGGAATTCCGTGCAAAACTTAGAAATGAAAGACGCGTAGAATTAGCATTCGAGGGTCATAGATTTTGGGATGTACGTCGTTGGAAAATAGGGCCAGAAACTACAGCTATTTACAAAATGGATGTGCAACAAAATGGTACAGGTGGTTTTATTTATACAAAAGAGCTTTTAACAACAAGACCTTTTGACCCAAAAATGTACTTATATCCAATTCCTTTTTCAGAAACAGTTATCAACCCTAATATGACACAAAATCCAGGGTGGTAAACTATTAATACTAGACTTTAAAAGGCTGTCTTGATTCAAACAAGACAGCCTTTGTATTTATATAGTGTGTTACTTCAACAAAAAATGAACTTTTAAGTTAATTTTTAAGTTTATAGCTTGTTAAGTTTACTATATTAGTTGGAGTTTCAGGTCTTCCTGCTGCCCCAACAAAAGCCGATAATTTATTATCAGGCTTTTTTTATATAGGAATTTTATGTTATTGTCATTACTAAGAATTCATAATCAATCATCTTCGTTAGAATTCTTTGATTTAATCTGATATTATTATTATATCAATGACCATCTTCTAAGTGTAGTATCTCTCAAGTATTCTTGATGAAATTAGAAGTCGTTTTAATTAAGTAAGTCCGAAGTATTTCGGGGGTTAAAAAATAACTGTCTAAAATAGAATATTATTCGGCCATTATTATGAACTGTTTAACAATAGATAAATTTATTCTAAGTACTGTTGAAAGTTTTCAGAGTTAATAATATCAATTGGAAGTAGAATGCTTTTCGGAATGTCTTTATCGAATAGTAAGTGTTCCGCTAGGGTGCTCAATCCCACAAATGCTTGCTGTTTCGGGTTTTGGTTTATTAAGAAATCAATATAGCCTTCTTTTAAAAGCGTAATATTTTTATCTACTAAATCATAGCCTACAATTTTTAAGTTTTTTTGATATGTTTTTTTAAACTCCGCTATCTTATATGTTTTTGAGGTTGTTACAAAAACGCCATTAATATCTTCATGGTTATTGAAATAGGCTTCTAGGGATTCCTCATTTTCAAAATTTAAATTCTTATCAAGGTTAATCGTAGAAATTTTATAGCTTGAACTGTTTTTGTCTTCAAAATAACTTTTAAAACCTCGCTCTTTTTGCTGCATATGAGTCGCATTTTGCACTATTTCATCTACATGAATAATAGCAATGTGTCCTTGGCCTAATAATGTGTCTAATAATTTAGCCGCGATACGTCCACTTTGAAAAAGGTCTTGTCCAATATAGTTAGAAAACCCTTCTTTTCTAATAATGTTATTGAAGGTTGAAATAATGATATTTTTATCATGACATAGTTTTGAGACGGCCTGGGCCTCATTAAAAAATAATGGCGCCATTAAAATAGCATCGGGTTCTGTACTGATTAAACTTAGCGCAGTTTCCTTGAATGATTGAGGTGAGGAGGAATTATATCTATATTGTTCAGTTTTAACTCCTAAAGACTGATAGTTTTCTTCGAATTCTGTAATAGCATCTAAACAAGGTACCCAATAGGAGTCTTTGTGAGATTCTGGAAAAAGAATACAAATACGATAAATTTTATTGTTCTTCAGGTTTTTAGCAATAGGATTGGGTTTAAAATTTATTTCTTCAAGAATTTTAGTGATTTTTTCCTTGGCGGAGTCGGAAACCTTACCTCTGTTATGTAATACTCTATCTACCGTGCCTTTTGATACACCTGCCATTTCGGCAATATCCTTTATCGTGTATTTTTTTGTCATAAGCACAAATATAAATAAATCATTTAATAGTATGCTTATTTTGTTCTCGAACACACAATTATATGTGCTCGAGAACATTTTTTTGTGTGTTCGAGCACATTTTCGAAAATAAATTGTATATTTGGCCTATTAATGAATAGAAATGAATAAACAAAAACCAACTTTAGTAGTATTAGCAGCAGGAATGGGAAGCCGTTATGGTGGACTTAAACAGATAGATGCCTTCACTCCTGAAGGAGATACCATCATAGATTTTTCAATTTATGATGCCCTACGTGCAGGATTTGGAAAGTTTGTATTTATCATCAGAAAAAGTTTTGAACAAGAGTTTAAGGAGATATTTAATAAAAAACTGGAGGGAAAAGCCGAAGTTGATTATGTATATCAGGAATTAGAGAACGTACCCGAAGCTTATATAAATCCTGAGAGAACAAAACCTTGGGGTACAGGACATGCACTTTTAATGGCTAAAGATGCCGTAAAAGAAAATTTCGCCATAATTAATGCTGATGATTTTTACGGAAAACAAGCCTTTGAAGTGATGGCTAAATCTTTAATGGATAAGGATTCTGATTCTTACCAATTCTGTACGATGGCATATTTATTAAAGAATACAGTTTCCGATCATGGATTTGTATCACGTGGAGAATGTCAAGTAGATGATAAGGGCTTTTTAGTTGATGTAACTGAAAGAACTCATATTGAAAAAATAGATGGTGAATTATTTAGAAAAGATGATGATGGTAATTTAATTCCAATCGACGAAAATACGGTTGTTTCTATGAATTTCTGGGGGTTTACACCAAAATGTTTTGAGTTTGGAGGTCAATTGTTTTTAGAGTTTTTAGAAGCTAATAAAGAGAACTTAAAGGCAGAATTTTATTTGCCATCAATAGTTAACGAGATTTTAAAATCGGGGAAGGCGACAGTTGAAGTTTTACAGTCTAATTCCAAATGGTTTGGAGTAACCTATAAAGAAGATAAAGAAATTGTTCAAGAAGCAATTGGTAAATTAAAAGCGGCTGAAGTGTATCCTAAAAATCTTTGGTAGTATGTTAGAACAGCAATTAAAAAATATTTTCAACGAGTTTAATCATGGTGCACAGTTCAAAGGATTTAAAGAACTGGCTTCGGGGCATATTAATGATACCTACTTGATTACAACGAAGGAGAAACCTTATTTCGTTTTACAACGTATTAATCATGGAGTATTTAAAGATGTGCCAGGATTAATAAATAATAAAGTAGTTGTAAGTAGCCATATTCAGAAGAAATTAGAAGATAAGTCAATAAAAAAGCAACAACGAGGAGTTTTAGCTTTTGAAAAAACTCATGATGGTTTGTCTTACTATAAAGATGAAGATGGGAATTATTGGAATTTAATGTACTTCATAGACAAGAGTGTAACTTACGAAACTGTTAGTAGTGAAAAGATTGCTTATGAAGGAGGGAAACTTATGGGTAAATTCTTAAGATTAACCGAAGATTTCGATGCGAACCAGCTTATAGAGGTTATTCCCAAATTTCACGATATGTCTTTTCGTTATTGGCAATTTGAAGAGTCTTTAAAAGTAGCCACAGAGGAGCGTTTAAAAGATGCTAAAGGTTATATTGAATTAGTAGAGTCTTTAAAAGACGAAATGCACATACTTCAAAATTTAAAGGAATCTGGAGCTATACGTATTCGAGTTACACATAACGATACCAAAATTTCTAATGTGCTTTTTAATAAAAAGAATAAGGGCTTATGCGTTATTGATACCGATACGGTGATGCCTGGGATTGTACATTATGATTTTGGTGATGCCATACGTACTATTTGTAATACGGCTGCCGAAGATGAAACGAATTTAGATTTGGTAGAATTCAATTTTGATTATTATAAGGCATACACCAAAGGCTTTTTAAAGAAAATGAAAACTTCTTTAAACGATATAGAGCTTAAGTACTTGCCATTGGGCGCAAAAACTATGATATTTATTATGGCCCTACGCTTTTTAACCGATTATCTGAATGGTGATATTTATTATAAAATAAAGTATCCGGAGCATAATTTCGATAGAGCTAAAAACCAGTTTAAATTATTAGAGAGCTTAAACCAACAAATTGATAAACTAAATTAAAAACTATGCAAACAACAAAAACTAATAATATAGTACCAATAGCGATAATTGCAGGGTTATTTTTCATCTTCGGATTTGTTACTTGGATAAACGGAGCTTTAATTCCGTTTATGAAAACGATCAACGAATTAACGGAAGCGCAATCGTATTTAGTGGCATCAGCATCCTACATATCTTTTGTAGTGATGGCCTTACCGGCTTCTAAAATACTCACTAAAATAGGTTATAGAAAGGGCATGTCTCTAGGGTTGTTTATTATGGCTATTGGAGCCTTGGTTTTTATACCAGCCGCTGAGGCTCGAACTTATTGGATCTTTCTAACAGGAATTTTTATTCAAGGTATAGGAATGACATTGCTGCAAACGGCAGCCAATCCATATATTACCATTTTAGGACCTATAGAAAGTGGTGCGAAACGTATTGCTATCATGGGGATTGCTAATAAAACGGCAGGAGCCCTCGGGTCTTTAATATTTGGAGCCTTGTTACTGTCTGGTATCGATGAGGTAAAAGCAAAATTATCGACGGTGAGTTTTGATGAAAAGGAGGTTTTATTAAGTACAATGGCAGATAGTGTTTTTGTTCCATATCTGGTTATGGCTATTGCATTGGTTGTATTGGCGGTTTTAATTAGAAAAGCTCCTTTACCACATGTTGAGGCTGCTCCCATTGAAGAGAATACTTCGGGCACTACCGAAAAGACTAATATTTTTCAATTTCCACATTTATGGTTAGGGGTGTTAACCTTATTTGTTTATGTAGGCGCGGAAGTTATTGCAGGTGATACCATTATAGCCTATGGTATTTCATTAGGGTTTGCTGCCGAAGATGCCAAGTTTTTTACAACCTTAACCTTGTTGGCTATGGTCTGTACTTATGCTCTGGGGGTGTTTTTAATTCCAAAGTACTTAAAACAAGGGACAGCTTTAAAAATAAGTGCCTCTTTAGGTATTATTTTCAGTATTTGCATCTTATCAACCACAGGATTTACATCGGTATTATTTGTGGCAACCTTAGGTATTGCAAATGCTTTGGTTTGGCCAGCCGTATGGCCTTTAACTCTAGAAGGATTAGGGAAATTCACGAAAACAGCTTCGGCCTTATTAATCATGGCTATTTCAGGAGGGGCTATCATACCACCACTTTACGGAAGAATGGTTGATGCCGGCAAGCATGAGCTTATTGCAAGTGGATTAGAACAAGCGGAAGCGACAGCAAGTGCAGCAACCAGTAGTTATTGGATTTTAATTCCGTGTTATGCCATCATATTGTTTTTTGCAGTGTGGGGACATAAATTAGGAAAGAAAAAATAGAGTTTACAAGAAATAAAAGTTAAATACAATAAAAATGATAAAGAGTAGTATAGATAAAGCAACAGGATTTGAAAAGCGATTCGAAAATATCGATACCGTTGTTTTTGAAAATTCATTAGGCGCCTCAAAAGCAGTAGCCGAAGAAATAGCTGCGTTAATAAGAGTAAAGCAATCACAGAAACAACCATGTGTTTTGGGATTAGCTACTGGTTCTACCCCAAAAGGATTGTATGCTGAACTAGTTCGCTTACATAAAGAAGAAGGTTTAAGCTTTAAAAATGTAATTAGCTTTAATCTGGATGAGTATTACCCAATGCAGCCGGATTCTGTACACAGTTATGTGCGATTTATGAATGAATTATTATTCAAGCATGTCGATATATTACCTGAGAATGTTCACATTCCGGATGGTACTTTAACAAAAGCAGAAATCTCTGAATATTGTAATGACTATGAAGCAAAAATAAAGGCATTAGGCGGAATTGATTTACAGATTTTAGGTATTGGAGGTAATGGTCATATCGGATTTAACGAATCAGGATCTTTACAAAATTCTAGAACACGATTGGTAGCCTTAGATCATATTACCAGAGTAGCAGCCAGTAATGATTTTGGCGGATTAGATAAAACTCCTAGAACGGCTATAACCTTAGGGGTTAAGAAAATTATGGAGGCCAAACGTGTTATTTTGATGGCCTGGGGAGAAGGAAAGTCCAATATCATTAAGGCCGCGGCTGAAGGTCCGGTAACCAATCTGGTACCAGCCTCTTTTTTACAGGAACACACGAACTCTGTTTTTGTTATGGATAAGAGTGCTGCTTCAAAGCTAACGCGTATTAATACGCCGTGGTTAGTAGAGAAGATAGAATGGACCGAAAAGATGACCAGAAAAGCTGTACTAGGATTGGCTCTTAAGTTGAAAAAGCCCATTTTAATGCTTACCGATGCCGATTATATTGAAAATGGAATGAGTGATTTACTGGCCGATTCAGGGCCTGCTTATGATATTAATATAAATATTTTTAACAATGTCCAACATACTATTACAGGTTGGCCTGGAGGAAAGCCTAATGCAGATGATAGTAAACGACCAGAGCGTGCAGAACCTGCAAAAAAACGTGTACTTATATTTAGCCCACATCCAGACGATGATATTATAAGTATGGGAGGTACTTTTAAACGCCTCCAAGAGCAAGGTCATGATGTGCATGTGGCCTATCAAACCTCGGGTAATATTGCCGTAGCCGATGATGAAGCTGTAAGATTTGCAAGCTTTGTGTGCGATTATAACGAGAAGTTCGGTATCAAGAGTAATGAGGCCCATGCTATTTACAAAAAGGCGATTAAGTTTATTAAAACTAAAAAGGATAGTGAGATTGATATTTCCGAAGTACGACACATTAAAGGTTTAATTCGAAAAGGAGAAGCCAGAGCGACTGCTCATTTTGTGGGATTAAAAGATGAGAATATCCACTTTATGGAATTACCATTTTATGAAACGGGTACCATTGAGAAAAAGCCTATCGGTGAGGCCGATGTTCAAATAACTATGGATTTAATCGAGAAGATAAAACCACATCAAATTTATGCTGCGGGTGATTTAGCCGATCCGCATG
The DNA here is from genome assembly GCF_000425645.1 of Gaetbulibacter saemankumensis DSM 17032. Lineage (GTDB taxonomy): Bacteria > Bacteroidota > Bacteroidia > Flavobacteriales > Flavobacteriaceae > Gaetbulibacter > Gaetbulibacter saemankumensis. The sequence continues at coordinate 230,261 of NZ_AUDV01000006.1, read as the reverse complement.
GTACGCATAAAGTATGTTTGGATGCCATTTTTGAAGCTGTTAAAAGGCTAAAACCAAAAGCCTTCATGAAGGATTGCTGGTTATGGTTATACAGAGGTGCATGGCAAGAGTGGGGGATTGATGAAATAGAAATGGCAGTACCTATGAGTCCAGGACAGGTGTTAGAAAAACGTAATGGGATATTCAAACATCAGTCACAAAAAGATGGGGTGGTGTTTCAGGGAAGTGATAGCCGGGAGTTTTGGCAACGTGCGGAAGATAGAAACCGCGAAACTGCCGAATTATATCATCAGTTAGGTTTAGCGCATTATGCGGCTATGGAGGCCTTTGTGAGATGGGAATATTAAAAAAATAAATTGTTATAGCAATGGAAATGGTTGTTGAAGCGCCTAATACTAAATCATCCGTAATTGAAATGAAAAAATTCGTTTTGGTTAAAAACATTAATGTTTACCATAAGTTTATTAATTGGGTGATTGGTGAGTTTGACTTGTACCTTAAGAATGAGTCTCAAGAATTAAAAGTTCATTACCCGAATGGATGGTTTAGTATTAGGTGTTTTAATAGTCCGAATATTGATTTAAAAGTTGAAATTAACCTTATTGGCAAATCAAAAACAGCCTGCGATATTTTAATGCAAAGAATTTTAGGTATTCATGAGCAGGTAGTCCGTACATATGATTAAAAACTAAAATATTTAGAAATTAAGATGACTCTTATAAAGTCAATTTCAGGAATTAGAGGAACTATCGGGGGGACTGTAAACGATAATTTAACCCCTATAGATGCTGTTAAATTTGCTGCAGCTTATGGCATGTGGTTAAGAAGGCAGAGTTCCGATAAAACATTAACCGTAATTATTGGTCGTGATGCTAGAATTTCTGGTGAAATGATTAGCGATTTGGTAAGCAAAACGTTGATTGGATTGGGAATTAATGTTAAAGACATAGGATTGTCTACAACGCCCACGGTTGAAATAGCAGTTCCCTTAGAGAATGCAGATGGAGGCATTATTATAACCGCAAGTCACAATCCAAAACAATGGAATGCTTTAAAACTCTTAAATAATAAAGGGGAATTTATAAACGGTGCCGCTGGTGCCGAAATACTTGAAATAGCTAAATCTGATGCTTATGAGTTTACCGAAGTAGATGATTTAGGTTGGTTTCTGAATGTTGATGGTTACATACAAAAACATATAGAAGAAGTTTTGAAATTACCACTGGTTGATACCGAAGCAATTAAAAATGCTGACTTTAAAGTAGTTGTCGATGCTGTAAATTCAACGGGCGGTATTGCTATTCCAGCACTTCTTGAAAGATTAGGAGTTAACTGTGTAAAATTATATTGTGAACCAAATGGACAATTTCCACATAATCCAGAACCCTTAAAAGAACATTTAACCGATATTTCAGCATTAGTTGTTAAAGAACAAGCCGATTTAGGAATTGTAGTAGATCCTGATGTTGATAGACTAGCATTAGTTTGCGAAGACGGTTCTATGTTTGGGGAAGAATATACGCTTGTGGCATGTGCCGATTATGTATTAGGTAGGCAAGAGGGCAATACTGTTTCAAATTTATCTTCTTCACGGGCATTAAAAGATATTACTATAAAGTATGGAGGTAAGTATACCGCTAGTGCAGTTGGAGAAGTTAATGTGGTAATTGAAATGAAAAAAACAAATGCTGTTATTGGAGGTGAAGGTAATGGGGGAATTATTTATCCTGATTCACATTATGGTCGAGACTCTCTGGTAGGAGTGGCCTTATTTTTATCGCATTTAGCAAATAAAAAGGTATCTTGTAAGACTCTAAGAAATTCGTATCCAGAATATTTTATGAGTAAAAATAAAATTGAACTCACTCCAGAAATAAACGTTGATGCTATTTTAGAAAAGATAGCCGATATTTATAAAGAGGAGGAAGTAAATACTATAGACGGTGTAAAAATAGACTTTGAGTCTGAATGGGTACACTTAAGAAAATCGAATACCGAACCTATAATCCGTATATATACCGAAAGTACTTCACAAAATAAAGCTGACGATTTAGCTAAGCGAATTATTCAAAAAATACAATCTATTATTTAAATATTTAGAGTTTAATAGTTTGTATTTTAATAAAGTAAAGCCCTTTTTAGGGCTTTTTTTGTATATTAACTTCAAAATAATCCCATAAAATTATGAATGCAAAAAAAATAGCGCTTTCAGTAATGTTATTTTCTTTACTAACACTTTTTTCATGTAGAGATGATAAGAAAACTAAAGAGACTATAGACGCTCAAATAGAGCAAATCGAATCAACCGAAATGGTTATAGATTCTACACTCAATGCGGTTAGCGATAAGGCCACAGAGGTAGAAAGTTTAATAAAAGAAATTGATAGTATTTAATTAAAAAATTTTAAAAACATGAAATATATTATAAAAGCTGTTTTGTTGGTTTTGTTTACTGTTACTTTCGTTGCAACATCATATGCTCAGGGTAAATCTAAAGAAAAGGAACATACTCAGGAAAAATTAAAGAAGGTCAAAAAGGCTAATGATAAAGCTGCAAAACATATAAATGATATGGAAGCAGATGTTGAGGAGGCTGAAAATAAGGTGGGCCAAATGGAGGCTAAAGGCAAGGGAAAGGCCAAAGAAATGAAACAGAAGGGTAAAGAAGAATATGACGATATGGAGCATGAAGCGGATCAAGGCATGAAAGATTCCAAGCAAAAGGTTCATAAGGAAATTAGTGGTCACGCTTATGGAAAAAATAAAGGAGATATGACAGCCAAGGAGTTTGGTCAGTATCGGGCGGCTATGGCAAAAGATAAGTTGAAGGAATCACGAGAGCGATTAGATGAAGAAGAAAATACCGTAAAACGTGGAAGGAAATCAGTTGAAGATGCTAGAGAGCGCTTAGAAAAAGCTAAGGAAAATAAGGAGTTGTCTGAAGAGGAAATAAAAGAGAAGGAAGAAAAGCTGAATAAGGCCTCTGAGAAATTAGATGAATTAGATACAACTATTAAAAAGGGTAGAGAAGTCCTAAGTAGGAAAGCTGAAGAAATTAAAAAAATAGGAGAAATAGAAAAATAATTTAAAAAACTCTAAACAAGAAAGTAGAAAGCCTTGATAACATTTTCAAGGCTTTTCTTTTATCTGTTTTTTTAATGTTGGAAGAGTCTCGTACTATCAATTCTGCATTTAAAATGTACTTTTTTAATGTCTGCTTTATTTCAGGGTGCTTAACACGTTCTAAAAAAGTTAATGCAGCTTGCTTGCCAATTTCACTACTATGTTGGTTTACACTAGTAATAGATGGTGAAAGCATAGAAGTAAACGGTTCGTTGCCAAAACCTACCAGTGCAATTTCTTCTGGTACTTTAATATTTTTTTCTTTCAATATTTGTAAGGCGCCAAGGGCGGCAAACACAAGGGCATGATGTAAAGGCTGAGGCGTTTTTATCTGTTTGTAAGCAAATGATGGAGAAATTTCCAAGAGCTAAAAAAGTAATTACTACTTTAATAAGATCTATTTCTGCATCTCATAATACTTGGGCAGGTGTGTTATACGATGGGGAAAAGATGTATGAAACACCTCAGTACCAAATTACCGATATCGTTGATAGAGTAGGTGGAGGAGATTCCTTTATGGGAGGATTAATCTACGGATTATTAAAATACCCAGAAGATGATCAGAATGCCTTAGATTTTGCAGTCGCGGCCTCTTGTTTAAAACATACCATTAAAGGTGATGCTAATTTAGTAACCGTAGCTGAAGTTGAAAAATTAATGGGAGGTGATGCTTCTGGACGAGTTGCACGCTAAATATATTTAAGAAATGGCACAATTTACAAGATTAGAAGTTGCTCAGGCAATGAAAGAAACTGGGATGATTCCACTGTTTTTCAATAACGATATTGAATTAAGTAAGAAAGTCTTAAAAGCCTTTTACGGTGGTGGAGCGCGGTTAATGGAGTTTACAGCTCGTGGTTATTTTCTCATGAAGTTTTTGGAGAGTTAACTAAATATGCGATTGCCGAATTACCGGGTATGATTATGGGTGTTGGTTCTGTGACCGATGGAGCAGCGACCTCATTATATATGGCCTTAGGTGCAAACTTCATAATCACACCTGTTTTAAGAGAAGATATTGCAATTGCTTGTAACTGTAAAAAAGTATTATGGTCACCAGGTTGCGGGAGTTTAACCGAAATAACCAGAGCTGAAGAATTAGGATGTGAAATTGTGAAGTTATTCCCGGGAGATTTATACGGACCTAAATTTGTGAAAGGTATTAAAGGCCCACAGCCTTGGACAAGTATTATGCCAACAGGGGGTGTGTCTCCGACAGAGGAAAATCTAAAAGGTTGGTTTGATGCAGGGGTAACTTGTGTTGGTATGGGTTCACAATTAATTTCAAAAGATATAATTGCTAATAAAGATTATGAAAAACTAAAGCAAGGTGTTAAAATGCTTTGGCCATTATAAAATCGATTAGAAAGTACCTGTAGATTTATTATTTGATGAATTAAAAAGCTGAACATAGGTTCAGCTTTTTTTGTTTTATCAACTAGCTATTCGATTATTTAGGATATAACAGATATTAATACCTTTATAATATCTTTTGATAATTTTAACGTAATGTTATTATCAAAAATTCTAATTTTGTCAAGATTAAATTTATAAAAACCAATTATGTCAGATACAATTGAAAGAGTAAAATGCCTTATTATAGGTTCTGGACCTGCAGGTTATACTGCTGCAATCTATGCTGCAAGAGCAAATATGAAACCAGTACTTTATCAAGGTACACAGCCAGGTGGACAATTAACTACAACCAATGAAGTTGAAAATTTCCCAGGATATCCTCAAGGGATTACTGGACCAGAAATGATGGTAGAATTACAAAAACAAGCAGAACGTTTCGAAACTGATGTGCGTGATGGTTGGATTACCAAAGTAGATTTTTCTGGTGATATTCATAAAGTTTGGGTTAATGAAACAAAAGAAATTCACTGTGATACGGTTATAATTTCAACTGGAGCATCGGCTAAATATTTAGGTTTAGAATCAGAGCAAAAATATTTAAAACTTGGTGGTGGTGTATCGGCATGTGCTGTATGTGATGGGTTCTTTTATAGAAATCAGGAAGTAGTAATTGTTGGAGCTGGAGATTCAGCTTGTGAAGAAGCACACTATTTATCTAAGCTTTGTAAAAAAGTAACCATGTTAGTGAGACGTGATGAATTTAGAGCTTCTAAAATCATGGCTTCAAGAGTTCAAAAAACAGAGAATATCGATATCCTATTTAATACCGAAACAGATGAGGTTTTAGGCGATGGACAAGTAGTAACAGGTGTTCGTGTATACAATAACAAAACTAATGAAAAGCATGAAATTCCTGCAACAGGATTTTTCGTAGCTATTGGTCATAAACCAAATACAGATATTTTTAAAGGTTTTCTAGACTTAGACGAAACAGGATATATTATTAATAAACCTGGAACATCTAAGACCAATGTGCCAGGAGTATTTGTATCGGGTGATGCTGCAGACCACGTTTACAGACAAGCTATTACTGCAGCTGGAACTGGTTGTATGGCGGCCTTAGATGCTGAACGTTATTTAGCAGCTAAGGAAACGGAAGTAGAAATGACTGCTTAAAATAAGAGCGCCCATATAATAAAAGCCAAAGCAAAATGCTTTGGCTTTTTTATTTTATTCGAGAAAATTCCTTTGAAATTTATTTGAAAATGTTTTCTTTTGGGGTCTCATTAAATCGGGATGTGGCGCAGTCCGGTTAGCGTACACGGCTGGGGGCCGTGTGGTCGCAGGTTCAAATCCTGTCATCCCGACTTTTTATATTTTATAAGCATCTATTATTGGGTGCTTTTTTTATGCTATAACCAGTAAATACTGGAGATTTCTTCAATTTGTCTAACTCTTTATAGATTTTAAATTATAATCTTTTTATGCATAAATAGTCATAATATAAGATTGTAACTTTTAAATTTAGGGTAAGTGATATTACCTATATCAAAACCAAAAAAGCTTGGTTATACCTTACTGTTATTATTGATTTGTTTAACCATAAAGTTTTTGAGTGGGCTCTAAGCGATAATCGAAGTGCCGAGGATACTATTTTAAAGCTTGGCATATGGCTATAAAGAAAATAACCTTAACCCAGTCTTTAATTTTTCATTCCGATCTCGGTATACATTGTGTCAGCCATAAGTTTGCCTCTTTAATTAAAAGTTACAATGGTTTAGTAAACTAATCTTTGAGTCGTAAAGATTTGAGATTAAGAATAAAAACGAAGTTTTTTAATGCTAAACACCAATGCTGTTGCAGAATCGTTCTTTAAATCATTAAAGGCTGAATGGGTTTATAGGTACAGTTATAAGTTAAGATCTGAAGAGTAATCGATCTTTGAATGAATAGAAACCTGGTACAATAATAGAAGAAGACATTACTTTTTAGAGAATAGAATTATAATAGAATTCGAAGTAGACATGTATAGCCTTAACCTAGTAGCTTAGTCATTCAACTTATTTGTCCAGTTTTTTGTTGCAAGTCCGCACCATGAGTGTAAAGTATAAAATATAGAGGGTTGAGGCTCGCGATATTTTAATTTTATACACTTATGAAGAAAGAAGATTTTCTAATCAACCGGATGTTTGATTTCTGGTGTTTCTCTTGATTAGATTATTTTATAACTCCCCATCCTTTTTCTTTTGTTTCCGCCATACAAAATATAAAACCACTGCAGCAATTGGCAAGACAATAAACATAATGATATTAAAAGGATCTGTTAAATCCAATGGAGTGTTATCGTCTGGGTTTCGTGTGCCAGGTGGTAATTGGAGATAAATATTTAATAAACTGAGTGTTTTCATACTATTGTAATGAATTTCACCTAAGATATGAAATATATTATATACTTGCCAGACCTATGTATACCTAATCTAATATTTGTAATAGTAACAAGTTGGCTTATAACAACTTTATACTAAAATAGACGTTTTCCATTATGTGTAATAGCCCATCACATTTATAGCTAAATATAAAAACAACTATTTGTTTTCATTGAGCCAGTTTTTATAATCTTTTAATAAAAAATTAGTGCCATCTTTTTTATATTCTTCTGTAAATAATGTAAAGTGATCTCCTGCATAATATTCAAATTCTATATCAGCATCATTATCACTCCAACTTTCTGTTAAGCATAAATTAAATAGAACCCAATCCACCCTTTTTTTTAATTTGAGGTAGGGTAGTCGTTTCCCTTTATAATTTTATAAAAAAAGAGCACCTTTTTAGAGGTGTTATAATTTAATGGTTTTTAAAGATGGTAATTTTTTAAGTATAAAATAGTTTATCATCTATCATAAAAAAGGCACACTTTTAAAAGTGTGCCTTTTAATATTCAGAAAAGTGCTTAAGTTTTGTAATTTTCAAGTCTCTTTATTTTTTTCTTTTCATCTTTTTTGTAAGCTAAATAAAATAATTGCGGAAGTACTGTAAACGATAAGAGCATACAGATAATTAATCCGCCACAGATCATAATAGCTAATGGTTTTTGTACTTCCGATCCCATACCGTTGGACATGGCTGCTGGTAGTAAGCCTAACGATCCCATTAAAGCAATCATAACCACAGGTCGAATACGACTGTAAACACCTTCAGAAATGGCTTTTTTAAGAGGCATGCGCTCTTGCAGGTTTTCTTTCATAACAGCAACCAGAATGATACCATCTATAGTGCAAACACCAAATAAGATTATAAATCCGATACCGGCTGAGATTCCGAAAATGGTTCCGGTAGCCCATAGGGAAATAAATCCTCCTACAAAGGCAAATGTTACTGTAGAAATAGCAATTAACATATCTTTGGCATTCCCGAAGTTCATGTACAATAGAAAAACAATTAATAGGAGAGCAATAGGAACAATTAAACCAAGCTGTTTGCTAGCACGTTCTTTACTTTCAAATTCTCCGGCCCATTCAATTTTAGTGTCCTTTGAAAAAGCTAATTCTTCAGAAACACGTTGTTGGGCTTCGCTAATTGTACTCCCCAAATCTCTTCCGTCAATACTAAAACCAATACCCGTATATCGGCTGCTTCCTTCACGGTAAATAAAGGCGGGACCTGTTTTAAAACTTATATCTGCAATTTCCTTAAGTTGAATTTCCTGTTCTGTTAATGTAGGAATTAAAATATTTCCAATCTCTTTTTCATCGGTTCTGTATTCCTCTTGAAAACGAATTTGTATATCGAATTTACGTTCATTTTCATAGAAATAAGATGCCGTTTTACCCCCAATAGCCATTTCCAGTACGGTTTGAGCATCTTCGGTTGTTACACCATACTGAGCCATTTTTATTTCATCCAGCTGAATTCTTAATTCTGGTAATCCAATATTTTTATAAACATTAATATCTGTTATTCCATCTACATTTTCTAAAACCTTAGCCAATTGAAAGGCTTGGCCTTCCATTTTGTATAAGTCATCACCAAATATTTTGACTACTAAGGAACTTTTTACACCAGCAACAAATTCTTCGACATTATCTTGAATAGGCTGACTAAATCCGAAATTAATACCCGGAAAAGCCTTTAAACTTTCCTTCATTTGCGATAATAATTCGTCTTTAGATATTTTAGATTCCCATTCATCCTCAGGATATAATTCTATGTGAAACTCGTTATTGAAAAAGCCTGTCGGATCGGTCCCGTCGTTAGGACGCCCTGTTTGATTTAATATAAACTTTACTTCATCAAATTCTCTAAGTTTGTTTTTTATAGCTTTACCAGTCTTAATAGATTCATCAAGACTCACACTATTTGGAAGAGTGGCTCTTATATAAACAGCTCCTTCGTTAAGTTGTGGTATAAATTCGGTACCATAATTCATAAATTGAATCACACAGGCAATAAATAATACTCCGAATGACACGAGTGTTGCTTTTCTATATTTTGTGCACCAGCTAAATAGTTTAAAAATGTTGGTTCTAAAAAAGTTAACTACCGGATTGTTTATGGGTTTTACATTTTTATTAAGCATTACTTTACACATGGCTGGTACAAATGTTAAACTTAAAATTAAAGAACCTAATAAAGCATAGCCTAAGGTGTAAGCCAGCGGTGTAAACATTTTCCCCTCTACTTTTTGAAATGAAAAAATAGGAAGCAAGGCCACAATAAGGATTAATTGTGAAAAGAAAATGTGAGGCGCTACACGACGGATGCTGTTTTTAATAGTTCCCGATTTGGATAATTTATTATAGCGTGTTAATCCAAATTGTTTAGATTGTTGTTCGAGTCGCACGTATACGGCTTCCACAATTACGAGAGTCCCTTCTAAGAGCAATCCAAAATCTAAAGCTCCCATAGAAATTAAATTGGCAGGAAGCCCTTGAATTCTTAATAGTGTAATGCTAAATAAGAAGGACAATGGAATTACTAATGCTACTGTAATAGTAGTTCGCCAATTAAAAAGAAAAACCAGTACAATAATAGAAACCAGAATAATACCTTCTAAAAGATTTTTGCTTACGGTTTTAACGGTTGTATTAACGAGTTCGGTTCTATCTATAAAGGGTTTTATTTTTACATCTTTAGGTAAGATACTTGTATTAAGTTCGTCAATTTTGACTTTTAAACGCTCGATAACAGCGGCAGGGTTTTCCCCACGAAGCATTACCACGATACCTTCAACAACATCATCCTTATCGTCTAAACTTACTTGTCCTAATCGTGGTTTTGCAGTTTTAATTACTTGACCAATGTCTTTAATTAATACTGGCACATTACCATTTACGTTTATAAGCGTGTTTTCAATATCTGAAATAGATGTTAATAACCCTACACCGCGCACTACATAGGCCTGACTTCCTTTTTGAATAATATCTCCACCAACGTTAATGTTACTTTTGGAGATGGCTTCATAGACATCTAATGGTGTAAAATTATATTGTTTTAAGGCAACAGGATCTACTTGAATTTGATAGGTCTTTTCTTCACCACCAAAACTTTGCACATCAGATACCCCTGGAACCGAAAGCAGTTCGCGCTCAATAGTCCAGTCCTGAATGGCTGTGAGTTCTTTTATTGGGCGTTTGCTATCAATTATATAGCGAAATATCTCGCCTGTTGCACCGTAGGGCGGATCGATTTCAGCATCAGCTTCATCGGGTAGATCGACACTTTGTAACCTGTTTGATGCATATTGTTGTGCATAAAAATCGTCTACTTCATCTTCAAATATGACGGTTACAACAGATAATCCGAATAACGAAATAGAACGTACATTCGATTTTTTTGGAATCGAATTCACCTCTTTCATCACGGGAAGCGTAATAAATTTTTCAACTTCTTCTGCACTTCTCCCTGGCCATTGCGTAATGATTCTGGCTCTGGTATTGGTGACATCAGGAAAGGCCTCAATAGGGGTTTGCGTGTAACTAACAATCCCAGCAATAGCTAATAAGGCCGTTAGAAAAAATATAATGAGCGAATGACGCAGCGAAAATGCTACGATGCCATTTGTAAACTTTTTCATGATAATATATTATGATTATTATTCAGTCCCTTAATTATTGAGATACGCATTATACCATAAGAGCGCATCCTTTTCAATTATTTTATCGTCTGAATTTATACCTGATGCCAAATAATACCCGTTTTTGTCTTGTTCTAAGATGGTTACTTCTTGTGCTTGTAATTGGCATTTTTCAGAATTCAAAGCGGTCATAACAAAATATTGATTGTCATTAAATATCACAGCACTTTTAGGGAGGTATAATGCCGAACGATCTAATGTTTTTTCAACATTAATAGAAACATTTAAACCTGGTTTAAGTTGAAAATCTTCATTTTTTAGAATAATATGGGCTTTCATCACATTATCTTCCGGGTCTATCACTTTTGAAATTTTACTAATAGTTCCTTTAAATGTTTTACCTGCAAATGCAATTCCGGTAATTGAAACCGGCATGCCTTCGGAAACATAGCTTATATCTTTAGGATAAATATTGGCGTTAATCCACACGTCATCTAAATTAGATAAAGTGAATAGAGGCTCCGAACCTGCATTTATTTGTAAGCCTGGGGCCATTTGGCTACCAACAATGTATCCACTTACAGGGGCGATAATTTCGAAAACGCCTGATTCTGGTTTGGCACTGAATAAATTTAAATTGCTTTTTAAGTTTGTTATCTGACTTTGAATTTGGGATAATTCACTTTGAGCAGATATTAAATCTTTTTCTGAAGAAATACCACTTTTATAAAAGCTTTCGGTAGATTTTAATTCTCGTTTGGCAACCTTTAATTGAGATTGCAACTGACTTAATTCCGATTGCATGGCATTAAGTTCTATACTTTTTATAGATGCCAAAATCTGACCTTTTTTTACGTGGTCGCCTAAAGATACATTAGTATTAGTAATGATGCCGTCTACTAAACTAACATATTGAACCACATTGTTGGGGTTGTAACCAATTTTTCCGTTAAGACTAATATTATAGTTTACTGGTTTTAATTCGGGTTCGATTAAAGCATTAACTTCGGAATCGGATAAACATGGTAAATCTGATTGAGCTGTTTCTTCTGTTTTGCTGTTATTTCTACAAGACTGTAATGTCAAGACTAGAACGAGTATTATATATAGTGTTTTCATTGTATTATTCGTTATTATGTTGATAGTTCATTCCTGTTATAAAGTTTAATTCTTCAAGCGCATTATAATATTGCTGCTGATTCTCATAAATAATTTGCATGTTTTCAATGTAAGCTTCCATAAAATCTAAATAGGTTATAATATTTATGGTTTGTTCTTTGAAGAATTGGGTGTAAGCGATCATAGAAGAGCTTAAATCATTAACGTATTCAGAATCTATACTTTCAAAGAAATTAGATACTTGTTGAAGATTTTTTACTTTCTCTCTCACTTTAGTTTTAATGTTTAATACTGCTTCTTCCCGCTGGTACTCTGCCTGAGTTACTTGAACAGATGCCTTTTTAATACCGCCTTTGTTTCTATCCATAAAAGGAAGGTCAATGGAGAAGCCTATACCAACAAAATCCTGATAAATATTACCACCTCTGTCATATCCAACCGAAAAAGTGACATCCGGAGTACGCTGGGCTATTTCGTAAGCTAATTCATGTTCCGCTTTTTTAATAGCTAAGTCACTAAGTTTTAAGTAAGGAAGAAAGGTCATGGCTCTTTCCTGCAGGTCTTCAATATGAAGGTCTAAATCCCTTGTTGAATAGCTATATGTGGAGTCGAAAATGTTTGAGAAATTTAATTCCGTATCATCCGGAAGATTTAATAATACCACTAATTGTTGTTGTTGCTCATTTAAATTTTCCTGCTCGTCGATTATTTCATTTTTTAAATTAAAATTGGTGGCCTGCAAACGAATTAAATCGACTTTACTCACATTACCTAAATTTAATTGCTCTTGGTAGGCGGCAATTAAGGATTCTAAAGAGTTTGATTGTTGTTGTAACAAGTCGATATATAATTTACTGTACTGAAACTGGTATAATGTTTCTCTAAACTCTGTGCGTAGGCTCAATAAAAAATCTTCCAAATATGCTTCAGACATTTCTCTAGACACTTGTCCAATAGCAATGCGTTTTTTACGTTTTCCTGCTAATTCTACCATTTGTTCAATTTGAACAGAGACTTGTTGAAATTTACCAAAGTCGTCACCAAAAATAGGAGCTAATTCTTCTCCATGTCTTTTTTGATATTGGGTAGTCCAGAGGTTTATTTCATCAACAGTTAGTGTGGGATTAGGCCATACTTTAGCCTGTATCATTTCGGCATCAGCAATATCTATGTTTAATTGTTCCGATAATAAAGAAAGGCTGTTTTGGATTAACCGGGTTTCAGCTTCCTCCTTTGCTAAGGTTAACTTTGACATATCCTGAGCTTGTGTATAATTAAGGCAGGACAGTAGCAATAAATAAATAATAAATGTTTTTTTCACTGGTTTAATTTTAACACAGCAAAACAACTTATTTAAGATTAAGCTAAGTTTTAAGTTACATTAAAAACAGATTAGAATTGGATTAAAATGCTTTTATTGAAATAATAATGTGATAGTAGTTCCTTGATTTAAAGCGCTTTTTACGTCTAAATCTATACTATGGGCTTCAAGAATAATAGAGGCGATACTAAAACCGAGTCCATTACCGTCGATTGAGCTCGCATTCTGTCCACGGTAAAAAGGTTGTTTTAAATAAGTTAATGCTTCTTTGGGGATTCCAATACCTTGATCTTTAATGGTTATAGCCAGTTGATCCTGTTTAATATCAAGAGAAATAGTCACGGGTTTTTCTGAAAATTTTGCAGCATTTTCTACAAGATTGTATAGGGCCATGTATATCATGGTTTCATTAACCGTAACTGTTAATACATTGGATTTTTCGGCAGGAATGTGAAGTAAGACTTCGAAGCGATTAGGATAATTGTCCTGAAGATCGGTTATAATTTGCCAGATGATTTCATCTATACGCACGATGCTTTTATCCTGAATCTGACGATTGATTCCTGATAGTAATAGCAAGTTTTTTAGTATTTGTTCTAATTTACGTGCGCTTTGTAATAAGCTTTTATTGGTTTTTATGTAGGTTTCGGTATCACGTTCTCTTTGCAATGTAATTTCAAGTTCACTAATTATTGAAGCTAAAGGTGTTTTTAGTTCATGGGAGGCATGGTCTACAAAATTTTTCTGAAGCTGATAGCCTTGTTTTATTTCTTGTAATAAAACATTAAAGGCTTCAAAAAGTTCTTCTAATTCATCTTTTGTTTTTGGGTAAGAAAGATGCAGTTCTTTGGAATTTAGTTCTAGATTTCCAACTTGTTTTATAATGTTTCTGACAGGTTTGTATGCGTATTTTGATAATTTTAAAGTTAATATGGTTAAAACCAACATGCCTGTAACAAAGGCAAGACACAAAATGAGGAGTAATGAATGTTTTTGTTTTTCTAATAAAGCATTTTTTGAACCAACAACAATTATAAAATCCCCTTGATTATCTTCATAAAATAAGCCTGAATAATAGATGTTATTAATCTTAAAGTTGTGTTCCTTTTTTTCCTGAATTATATTCAGAATATTTTGGGTGATATCCTGTTGTGGTGTGGTATTAAATGCCGTGGTATTATTTTGATGATATACACTAATTTTATGTTCCGGATTAAATTTATTAAAAGCGGTTTGAATGGGTGAAAAGTTAGACGCATTTAATTCATCTTCTTCAAGGTAAAACATGGCACTAATTCGTGCTGTATATGATAAATCTTCAAAAAAGATGCTTTCGGATGAAGCAATAAAAGGTTTGTAAATCAAAATGGAAGTAATAGCAAAAATACTTCCAAAAAGCAGACAGGTTATCCAGGTTATTTTATGGTGAATTTTCATTCTGATTCTGTTATCATATAGCCTCTCCCTTTAATGGTTTTGATAATCTTTTTTTCGTTAGGAAGGTCTATTTTATTTCGTAAATAAGATATATAGACATCTATAATGTTGGTGTAAGTGTCCAGGTTTGTATGCCATACTTGTTCTAAAATCCGGGTGCGGGAAACTACTTTGTCTTTTTCATCTAATAAACAACATAGTAGCATATATTCTTTACTCGATAACTGAATGTCTACTCCGCTTCTGGTTATTTTATTTTTGGTCTTATTTACAACTAAAGTGTCGCAGCTTAATATTTCAGATTCAGAAGGCATTTTTTGATGAAACCGTCTATGCAGGGCATTGATTCTAGAAATTAATTCCTTAAAATTAAATGGTTTACTTAAATAATCGTCGGCACCTTTATCTAAGGCATTTATTTTGTCATCAACTTCATCAAGGGCACTTAACATCAGGATTGGTGTCGAAATTTTTTTGAATCGGACCATTTCACATAATTGTATGCCAGTGAGGCCAGGTAACATAATATCCATAATAATAACGTCCCATTTCTCGTTGAAAATAACATCTCTGGCATCTAAACCGTTTTTAACCCAAGTGGTTGAAAATCCTTCTTCGGTTAGCCCTTTGGTAAGGGAATTGCCTATATTTACATCATCTTCAATTAGTAGAATGTCCATATGTTTTAATTAAAGCATACTATAAAAATAAAAGAATTTATCAATACAATTAGATTTTGGATTAAACCTTTATCAATTATTTTGTTTTGTATTATGCAAGTTATAACTACATGAGCTAGTTCTGTTTTTTTAATATGGTAATGAGTTTCTAGGAGATAACAATTACAACTAGTATCTACTAGTATGAAATGTTTATCTTTGCTATATGGGTATAGTATCTATAAATAAGGATTTTGGAGCACCGAAGTATAAGCAAATAGTGAGTTCGATTGAAGAGGCTATTTCAAATGGTATAATTAAAAAAGGTGATCGCTTACCATCTATAAATAGTATTAGGGACAAGCATGGCGTTTCTCGCGATACAGTATTAAGTGCATTTAACGATTTAAAATCTCGTGGGGTCGTTCAATCAGTAGCGGGTAAAGGATATTTTGTGTCGAGTGAAGCTATTCACGTAAAACAAAAGGTGTTTCTTCTTTTTGATGAACTTAATGCTTTTAAAGAAGATTTATATAGTTCCTTTTTAAATGTTTTAGGAGATAATATCCAAGTCGATATTTTTTTTCATCATTTTAACTATAAGCTTTTTAGTAAACTTATTTACGATAATATTGGCGATTATAGTTATTATGTAATTATGCCTGCTAATTTGAAAGATACTTATCAGGTGATTAGAAATTTGCCTTCAGATAAGGTCTGTATACTAGATCAGATGCACCAGGAACTAGAGGGGTATACTGCCATTTATCAGGATTTTGAGAATGATATTTTTAATAATTTAAAAAAGGGGTTAGATTTAATCAAGAAATACAACCGGTTAATCTTTGTGTTTTCTGAAGATAAGCAACCACCGGGAATGCTTTTAGGCTTTTTAAATTTTGTGAAGCAGTTTAAATTTGAATATGAAATTATCGATTCTGCTAGAAATAGAGTGCCAGAATCCGGAGAGGTATATATAATTCCAGACGATAGAAACTTGATTAGAATAATTAAAAGTAATAAACAGACAAAATTGAAATTAGGAAGGGATTTTGGTATAATATCTTATAACGATACCATGTTAAAAGAGATTGTTGAAGGAGGTATAACAGCTATTTCTACCGATTTTAATAAGATGGGTGAGCAATTAGCGGAATTAGTAACAAATAAGGAGTATGTGCAAATAAAAAATCCTAATGATTTAATAATTAGAAAGTCCTTGTAGATTGAAAGAATTATTGGTAAAAAAAATCCCTTGAATTTATTCAAGGGATTTTTTTATGATTTTACTTTGCTAATTACCAGAATAGCGTATACAATACAGCTAAGATAATTAAAATCGCAAATGCTCCTACATTGAATAAAGGAGATGTTTTAAATAATTCTTTTGTTAAAGGGATGCCTTTATCGTCATCGGCACCTTTGTTCTGTAAATAACTTAATATTACAATAACAATCATTGTAAATACAGCCGTTAGACCCATTTGGTGCATCCAAGGTTCAAGAGCTTCAATTGGTAAATACTTAAGAGCTAATGCAATTGGAATTGAAACTAATGCACCCCAAATAGCAGCATTGTTTGTTGTTTTCTTCCAGAATAATCCTAAGATAAATACAGCTAAAATACCAGGGCTTACTACACCTGTCCATTCCTGAATGAACTGGAATGCTTGATCAATACCTCCTAATAATGGAGCCATAATAACAGCTATAACTAAAGCCACCGCAGCAGAAAGTCTACCAACATTTACGGTAGCTTTATCACTAGCATTTTTATTAATATACTGTTTGTAAATATCCATGGTAAATATAGTGGAAGTCGAATTTAGCATAGAAGCTAAAGACGAAACAATAGCAGCGGCTAATGCAGCAAATGCTACACCTTTAAGCCCAGTAGGTAAAAATTGTAGCAACCAAGGATATGCTTTATCAGCTTGTTGTGCCGAAGGTAAACTATGTAACCCGGCATCACCTAAGTTCGCCATAATTTCGGGATCATTAACCATTACATAGGCAGCAATACCAGGTACAACTACTATTAATGGAATAATTATTTTTAAGAATGCAGCTAACAAGATACCTTTTTGAGATTCTCTTAAAGATTTAGCGGCTAATGTTCTTTGGATGATATACTGATTGAATCCCCAATAATAGATGTTTGCTACCCATAAACCACCAATTAATACCCAAACACCTGGTAAATTAAGGTAGTTAACGTTTTTACTTCCGTCGGTATTAAATTCATCTAATACCATATGGAATTTCTCAGGAGCCGCTTCAACAACTTTACTAAATCCAGCAAGGATTCCTTCGCCTCCGGAAACGGTATTTAAAGCTAAGTACGTTGTGAATAAACCACCAAGAACTAAGAATACTACTTGAATTACATCGGTCCAGGCAACAGCCGATAAACCTCCATAAAGCGAGTATGCCGCAGCAAATAAGGCTAAACCAATAATGGCGTACATCATATCGAAGCCCATAATGGTTTCGATGGCTAAACCTCCTAAATAAAGTACCGAAGCAAGGTTAACAAATATGTATAAGGCAATCCAAAACACCGCCAGAATAGTTTTCAGGTTGGTAGAGAAACGTTTTTCAACAAATTCAGGGATAGTATAAAGTCCCTTTTCAATAAATATGGGTAAAAAATATTTCCCGACAATAATTAACGTTAAAGCGGCCATCCATTCGTACGATGCAATAGCAAGCCCTAGGGCAAATCCAGAGCCGGACATGCCAATAAATTGTTCGGCTGATATGTTGGCAGCAATAAGCGATGTACCAATCGCCCACCATGGTAGTGATTTACTAGCCAAGAAATAATCTTCAGCATTTTTTTGATGTCCTTCTTTTTCTCGGGAAACCCATAAGCCTACGCCTAAAATTAAAATGGCATATGCAATAAATACGGCATAATCCCAAAAATGAAAACCTGATGTCATAATGAATTAAATTTTATTTAGTTATTATAATTGTTGATTTCGTTTGTTGAAAAGGGTAAATTTAAAATTAAAGTTTCGAAAGATAGCAATTTCTAAACAAACGATTTAGAAAAGTTATTAACAACTAGTAGGTACTAGTCTGATTTTTTGTATTTTTGTATACCTGTTTAAATAATTATTAACAAAATTTGATAAATTATTTAGATAGAGAATTTATTAGTATTAATAATAACTAAATAAGGAAACTTTGTATAATATCAGACAAATCCTGGATTCTAATTCTAATTTAGAAGTTCTTGAAATAGAAAATTCAGATGTATATGCTAAAATATTCTTAAATATGGGTGCCAGCCTGCAAGAATTAATTTTAGATGGTCATCATCTCATTAAAGACCTGAAGCCATTAAAATATAGCGATACTTATGCGTCGTCCATTTTGTTCCCATTTGCCAACCGTATTAAAGATGGAACTTATAAGTTTCAAGACAACGAATTTAAATTTAATATAAATGAAGAGGCGTTAAATAATGCACTTCATGGTTTGGTGTATAATAAAACATTCCAATTAGTTGCTCAGGAAGCAACTGAAACATCAGCAATGGTGAAATTAGTGTATTTAGAAACCGAGTTGTCAACAGGTTTTCCTTATAAATATACCATTGAGTTAGAATATCATATTTCAAATTCCAGATTAAATTTAAAGGTTAAGGTTAAAAACAAGGATGATAAAACCTTTCCGTTTACCTTGGGTTGGCATCCTTATTTTTTAAGTGATAACTTGTTCGAGAGTACAGTAGATTTTGAAGCAGATAAAACTCTAGAGTTCGATGATAGGAATATAACTATCGGAGTTAAAACTATTGAGAATAACGGAGCTTTCGAAGTGAAAGATAAAAGTCTGGATGATTGTTTTCCTCTAAAGTCCGATACAATTACGTTTAATACACCGGCATATAGTTTCGATTTAAAATCTTCCGACGAAGAAAATTTTCTACAAATGTATACGCCGCCTCATGCAAATACTATTGCCATTGAGCCAACGACGGGTGTTTCCGATAGTTTTAATAATGGTATGGGACTAAAAACTTTAGGTCCGAATGAGGCGTATGAAATAAACTGGACCCTTGAACTAAAATCTAAAAAAGTAAACTAAACAAGATGAATACAGTATTGATTAATGAAATTGAAACATGTTTTAAAGAAGCTTTTAAAACAGACCCCTTATTAATTTTTTCTCCAGGTAGAATTAATATTATTGGTGAACATACCGATTATAATGACGGATTTGTATTTCCAGCTGCCGTTGATAAAGGTATCGTAGCGGCCATACAAAAGACCGATGCTGATTCTAGTGTGGCATACGCGGTAAATAAAGACGAGAAGATTACATTTTCTTTAGACAAAATAAAACCATCTGCCGAAGGGCGATGGGAAAATTATGTGTTTGGAGTAATTGCCGAAATTCAAAACAGAAGTAAAAAATTAGGAAACTTCAATATTGCTTTTGGAGGTGATATTCCAGGAGGAGCAGGTATGTCTTCATCTGCAGCATTAGAAAATAGTGTGGTTTACGGATTAAATGAATTATTCGATTTAGGATTAACAAAAAATGAAATGATTATTATTTCACAAAAGGCAGAACATAATTATGTTGGGGTAAAATGTGGTATAATGGATCAGTACGCCAGTATGTTTGGTATCGAAAACCATGCCTTGTTATTAGATTGTAGAACCGTTGAGTCTAAACCTTATGAGATTGATTTCAAAGATCATCAGTTAATGTTAATCAATACAAATGTAAAGCATAGCTTGTCAGATAGTGCCTACAACGACCGTCGTTCGGTTTGTGAAAATATTGCCGAATTACTTGGAATAAAGGCTTTACGTGATGCTACAGAATCTGATTTAGAAACTATAAAAGATCAAGTAAGTCCAGTTAATTATCAGAAAGCACTTTTTGTAATCCAGGAAAATAATCGTGCCGTTGAAGCTTCAAAAGCTATGGAGGCGGGAGATTTAGAACGCCTTGGTCAATTAATTTATCAGTCGCATGCAGGTTTGCAACACCAATATAAAGTGAGCTGTGAAGAACTAGATTTTCTTGTAGAGCAAGCTAAATTAAATAACAAAGTTTTAGGTGCCAGAATGATGGGAGGTGGCTTTGGTGGCTGTACTATTAATTTGGTAGCTAAAGATGAAATTGAAGCTTTTAGTGAAGCTGCTTCAAAAGCTTACCAAGAAAAATTCAATAAAGCGTGTTCGGTGTATTTTATAGAATTATCAGACGGAACACATATAATATAATAATCAACTACAATACCTATTACAATGAATTCAGATTTACAGGATTATTCACATAAACGATTTAATATTTTAACAGGCGAATGGATACTCGTATCGCCACATCGTGCGAAACGACCATGGCAAGGACAAAATGAAGCTGTTTCAAACGAAAAGCGTCCTACTTATGATGAGTCATGTTATTTATGTGCTGGTAATACTAGAATAAATGGCGAAATAAATCCGGAGTATAAAGATGTTTTTGTGTTTACGAACGATTTTGCTGCGCTACAATCCGATTCTAATACATTTTCTGTAAATGATGGATTATTAATTGCTGAAAGTGAGCAAGGTATTTGTAAGGTGGTTTGTTTTAGTCCTGATCATTCGAAAAGTTTAGCTGAAATGAATCCTACAGAAATTAGTAAGGTGGTAAAAGTCTGGCAGGATGAGTATAACTTACTTGGTAGTAATGATAAAATAAATTACGTTCAGATTTTCGAAAATAAAGGAGCTGTTATGGGATGTAGTAATCCACATCCACACGGACAAATATGGAGCCAGTCTACATTACCTAATGAAGTAGAGAAGAAAGATAAACAACAGCGGGCTTATTTTGAAAAAAATAGCTCCAGCTTATTAGGCGATTATTTAAAACAAGAACAAGAAGCTGAGGAGCGCATTATTTATGAAAATGACGATTTTCTCGTGTTGGTTCCGTTTTGGGCTGTTTGGCCGTTTGAAACAATGATTGCTCCTAAAAAAGCATTTAAGAATATTACGGAGTTATCCGAGACTGAAAGTTTCCATTTTGCCGATGCCATTTCGGCAATAACCAAAGCCTATGATAGATTGTTTGAATGTTCGTTTCCTTATTCAAGTGGAATTCATCAAGCACCAACTAATGGAGAAGATAATAACCATTGGCATTTCCACATGAGTTTCTATCCACCATTATTGCGTAGCGCAACTGTTAAGAAATTTATGGTTGGCTACGAAATGTTTGGTTCACCGCAGCGAGATATCACGGCAGAACAAGCAGCCGATAGATTAAGAGCACTTATAGCTTAGTTGCCTCTAAAGTAAATTATTCTTTTATAAAAAAAAGCCATCGACAATGTGTTGTCGATGGCTTTTTTTTATGAATAGAAACTGTTATAAGTTTCATATTGGTGTTAACATTTTATTCGTACACAATTAACAGATAATTAAGAATAGCGCGGGTTGACACTGATAAAAGTCATGTTTTTAGCTGTATTGTGAGTCGAAATTTGCACAGTAATTAGAAAATAAATTTCAAGATGAAAACAATAGCAAAAATTAGAGTAACAGGATTATTAATCTTCTTTATAGGTGCCCTTAATTTTGGGTATGCCCAATCAACAGATTATACATTATCTAATCAAGAGACCAATTTAAAGGTTTATGGAACTTCAAGTTTACATGATTGGCACATGGATTCAGAGCAGCAATCAGGAAGTTTAAAATTTGAAGATGTTAATACATCAAAAATTTCTGGGCTTACCATCGAAATTCAGGCAGAAGGATTAAAGAGTGGTAAATCCGGAATGGATAAGAATGCCTATAAAGCAATAAATACTAAAAAATATAAAACCATCAATTTTAAGTTAAACAAAGTGGTTAATGTTAAAGATTTAGGAGCTAACAAGTTTCAAATCAAATCATTAGGAGACTTGACTATTGCAGGTGTAACAAAACAAATCAATTTAGATTTTACAACACAAATTTCTGGTTCTAAAGTCATTGTAGAGGGGGAGTATCAGTTTAAAATGACACAATTTAAAGTAGATCCTCCAACAGCTATGATGGGAGCTATAAAAACAGGTGATGATTTGACCATTAAATTTAAAACAGTTTATAAAAAATAAGAATGCTATAATAATAAAAATTGAATTATGAAAAAAAGTTTAAAAAGAGTACTGCTATTTGGGTTGATGTTAACGGCGTTTAACTTTTATGCTCAGAGTAAAAGAGATTTTGATAATTTTAGGCAGCCGGATAAACGTGGTATAAATGTGTTTGAAACTCCTAAGGATACCATATCTACTTTTGATGGGCTTAATGTTAGAATAGGAGGATCTTTTGCGTTACAATTTCAAGGGTTGAGGCATCAAAATGCTGGAGATGTTGGGTTAATAGATTTGGGTTCAAATTTTAATTTACCTACGGCTAACTTAGATATTGATGTAGCGCTTGCAGACGGTGTGTCTTTGAATTTAAGAACTTATTTATCTTCTCGTCACCACCCGGAACCATACGTTAAGGGAGGGTATCTTCAAATAGATAAATTAGATTTCATAAAAAAAGGTTTTATGGATAACATTATGAAGTATGCGACTATTAAAATAGGACATATGGAGAACAACTATGGTGATGCACACTTCAGAAGAACCGATAATGCACAGGGTATGTATAACCCATTTGTAGGAAACCTGATAATGGATGCATTTACAACCGAGGTTGGAGCAGAGGTTTATTACCGAAGAGATGGATTTATTGGAATGGTTGGATTAACTAATGGTAAATTAAACCAGTCCGTAGATTCTAAAGGCAGACCAAGTAATGCCTCTTTTATTGCAAAATTAGGTTACGACAAACAATTAAACGATGATTTAAGAGTGCGTTTAACAGGTTCTGTTTACAATACAGGTTATGTGCCTGGGGCATACTTATATAGTGGGGATAGAGCAGGTGCTAGATATTATCATGTTATGCAGTCTGTTGATGCCGGTGGTGATAATTTCAGATCTGGACGATACGATCCAGGGTTTAAAAATAGTATTACTGCGGTAATGATTAACCCTTTCCTTAAATATAACGGATTAGAATTTTTTGGAACCATTGAAAGAACATCTGGTAAAGCTTCTGCTGAAATTGATAGACGAATAGCAAATCAATATGCGGGTGAGTTATTATATCGTTTTGGACCAAGTGAAAACTTCTATTTTGGTGGTCGTTACAACGTAGTTAATAATGAAGAAGCGAATGGTGATGACGTTAAGATTTCCAGAGGACAGATAGGTGCGGGTTGGTTCATGACCAAGAATATTTTAATGAAAGCAGAATATGTAAACCAGAAATATGATGGTTTTCTTAATACACCAAACCTTAATGGAGGTAAATTCAACGGATTTATGTTAGAAGCTGTTATTAGTTTCTAATACAACTCAAGATAAAACCAGACTTTCAATTATTGTTGAGAGTCTGGTTTTCTTTTTCATAAAACTCAACCAAATGAAAAGAGTTTTACTATTAATAATTGTATTTCTATCCCTAGCTTTTACAAATAAAGATCATGCTAAACTAACAAAAACACATGTAAGAGTTGCTTCAGGGAGTTTTTTACAAGTAAAAGGAAATTCAAATGTTAATTCCTTTAAATGTGTTTATGATACTAATAAATTTCAGGAGTTAATTCCAGTACACTATCGGGTTAAAAATAATGAAATTGAATTTCATAAAACGGCATTAGTATTAGAGACTAAGTTTTTTGATTGTGGCAGTCGAGTTATTAACAATGACTTCCAGAAGTTGTTAAAATCAAAGGAGTATCCCAAAATTAGTTTAATACTGCAAGAGATATCATTTTTAGAAAATGAAGAAATCTTAAACGCACAAGTTGATATAAAAATTGCAGGAATTACAAATACTTACAGTATGCCTGTTCAGGTAAATAAACATAAGGAATTGCATATAAATGGGGATTTAAAGTTACAGTTAAGTGATTTCCAACTCGTGGCGCCAAAAAAGTTATTTGGGCTGGTGGTAATTGATAATGAAATAGAAATAGATTTTAAGTTGGTGGTTCGAGAAAATAGGTAAAATAAATACCATGTTAAAACAGGTGTCATTTATAAGCCAAGGGTTCAGTTTAAAAAACTGGACCTTTTTTATTTTATAATAATATCTCTGAATGTATCAGTAACTTGAATATTCATGTAGGTTATTTCGTTCTTTATTATCTTTTATGTATATTTACTCAGTCATGATTTACTATTCAAGTGGTTGATTTTGTTGACTTTCAGGTTTTTTTGTTAAGTTATTGTTTTATTTTTTAACACTCTTTAGTAGTTTCAAAATTTATTTAACTTCATATTGTTAGGAAAATACTTAATTAGGTATGATAAAAATCATGTTTTAAGTTTTATAGTCTAACGAAATTTGTATCAATAAATTAACTTAATTTATTATGAACAAGAAAACAAAACTTAGTATTGCGGGCTTATTAATAATATTTTTAGGAGTTTTTAATTTTGGATTCGCACAAAAATCTGATTTTACATTATCAAATCAAGATTCGGATCTTAAAATATATGGAACTTCAAGTTTACACGATTGGCATATGGATGCCGAAGCTCAAAAAGGAACATTGAAATTTTCAGACCCATCTACAGGTCAAATAGAAGCACTTACTATAGAAGTTGAAGCCGAAAGTTTAAAAAGTGGTAAATCTGGAATGGATAAAAATGCTTATAAGGCCTTAAATACCAAGCAACATAAAACCATAAACTTTAAGTTAAATAAGGTGGTTAATGTTAAAGACAATGGAGCTGGAAAATATCAAATAAAAGTTTTAGGTGATTTAACCATTTCAGGAGTAACAAAACAAGTCAATTTAGAATTTACTGCTCAAATTACTGATTCAAAAGTAATCTTAACCGGAGAGCATCCTATTAAAATGACACACTTTAAAGTAGACCCACCTACTGCCATGATGGGAGCAATTAAAACAGGAGACGACTTAACAATTAAATATACAGGCGTTTTCAAATAATAAATTGCAAATTTTTAATTAATAACTACAATAACAAAACTCTAAAAAACTTAATTATGAGAACAATTTTTAAAAACGTTGTGATTTTTGGTCTGATGCTTACAGGCTTAAATTTTTATGCACAAAACAAAAGAAGCTTGGATAATTACAGGCAACCAGATAAACATGGAGTAAATGTATTTGAAGCACCGAAAGATACTGTTTCAACCTTTGATGGTGTTAAAGTTCGTGTAGGTGGAGCCTCAACATTGCAATTTCAAGCTTTAGATCATGATAATTCAGGAGCAGTTCCGTTAGTAGAACTAGCAAAGAATTTTAACCTAGCAACTGCAAATTTAGATTTAGATGTTGCATTAGCAGATGGTGTTAGAATGCATTTAAGAACTTATTTATCATCTAGACACCACCCAGAACCATATGTGAAAGGTGGATATTTTCAAATTGATAAATTAGATTTTATCTCTGAAGGTTTATTAAGTGATTTTATGAAGCATGCGACCATTAAAATTGGACATATGGAAAACAACTATGGTGATGCTCATTTTAGAAGATCCGATAATGCGCAAGCTATGTTTAATCCATTTGTTGGTAACTTGATAATGGATGCGTTTACAACAGAAGTTGGAGCAGAATTGTACTACCGCACAGATATGGGATTATTTGGTATGGTTGGATTTGCCAATGGTAAATTAAATCAGTCTACTGTAAAAAATGATGCTAATGGCGCTTCTTTTTTAGCTAAGTTAGGATATGATGATCAAATAACTGAAGATTTAAGATTTAGACTAACAGGTTCTATTTACACTACAGGTAGTGTTGCAAGTTCTTATCTTTATAGTGCAGACCGTACTGGTTCAAGATACTACCATGTAATGCAAGCAGCTGATGCTTCGAGAGATGATTTTAGATCAGGTCGTTACAATCCTAAATTTGGGAATAAAGTAACAGCCCTTATGTTTAACCCATTTGTGAAATTTAAAGGGTTAGAGTTTTTTGGAACTGTAGAATTGGCTAATGGTAGAAATTTTTCTGAAGTTGACAGAAGACATGCCGATCAATATGCAGGTGAGTTAGTTTACCGATTTGGACATACTGAAAATTTCTATGTGGGTGGACGATATAATGCAGTTAATGCTGAAGAAGGTGATATTTCAAGATATAACTTTGCAGCAGGATGGTTCATGACTAATAATATTCTTTTAAAAGCTGAATATATGAATCAGGATTATGATAATGGCTTTGCGGGAGCATTAGAAGATGGTGAATTTAATGGATTTATGTTAGAGGCTGTTATTAGTTTCTAATATAGCTTAAACAAGTCTTTAAGATTATGAAATAGAATATTTCCCCATCTTAAAGACTTGTTTTTTTTATACTACAAAAGAATTTATAACTTTAAGGTATGAGAAAGATTGTAGTTTTAGTTGTAGCTTTAATGGCATTGGCTTTTACTAGTAAGGAGGGGGTGCTCATTAAAAAAACAAATGTATTAGTTTCCTCAGAAAGCACTTTAAGTGTTTCTGGTACGTCTAATGTTAATAAATTTAAATGTGTCTACAATACAGAAAAACTTCAAAAATCTATACCTATTCAGTATCATACTTCGCATGATAAAATTGTGTTTAAAAAGGCCGATTTGATTTTAGATAATACCTTTTTTCATTGTGGAGGTAGAGCTATTAATCACGATTTTCAAAAGATACTAAAAACGCCAGAGCATCCACATGTAAACCTAATTCTAAAAGAAATTCATTCTTTACATGGGAATCAGGTTAATGCTGAAATTGATATCGAAATTGCCGGTGTAACAAAAACTTATAATATGCCGGTTCTTGTTAAAAATAACGAGGGATTTCATATAACAGGTGATTTAGATTTAAAATTGAGTGATTTTAATCTTAATGCTCCTAAAAAATTATTTGGTCTTATCGTAATCGATAATGACATTGAAATTGATTTCAATTTAGTTGTTAAGGAGGTTAAAAATTAGACGCTCGTTTAAGAAGACCTAGAGAAAGAGCCGATATTATTAAATATCGGCTCTTTTATTATTATATAAATCTGTTATTTGCTGTTAATACTTCCAGAAACTTCTGCATGTTTTTCAATTTGTTCAGGTGTTCCTAAATATTTAATGTCGCCACCACTACTGGCATTGGCCATCAACTTTTTTATGCTATTTACAGTAATATCTGCGCCACTAGTAGCTTTGACTTGACTGGACTGGGCAATTAATTCACCCGCTTTAATATCACTGCCGCTGGTCGCTTCGGCAACTAAATAATTTGTTTTACCAGAAAGTTTTAGGTCACTGCCGCTGGTTGATTTACAGTTCAGTTTGTTGGTGTTTACGGTTAAACTCATATCGCTTCCACTAGTTGATTTTAATTCTAATTGTGAAGTTTTAATGGTATTTGTACTATAAACATCGCTGCCACTGGTTGAGGTAATTTTAGAAAGATCCTTAAAGCTCACAAGAACTTTTTTCGATTTAGACCAACCAATATTTTTCTTGGTATGAATTTTTAGGGTGCCATCTATGACATCGGTTATAATAAGTTCTTGCAAGTTTTCGTCGGCTTCAACTGTTACCGAGTAAGTGTTGCTTTGTGTTACATATACGTCGAGTCCTTCCGAGGCTTCAATGCTGTGAAAGACTTCGTTTGTTTGCCTGTTTTCAACTAAAACATTTCCGTTGCCACGGATTCCTGAATTAAAATCGAAATTGCAAGAACATAAGCATAAGCTTAAAAGCGTTGCAATAATAAGTTTCGTTAAAGTTGCCATAATTGTTCGTTTTATGATTGATGATTTGATTGATTGAAATATTTGAATTTTATTTTTTTTATGGTTAATTGTCTGATTCTATTTTTACACCATCGGCATTAATTTCAACTTTTATCTCTTTTGATTCGGCTTTTAAACCTTCTTTATTAATTTTTACGTGACCCCCATCACTGTTAATTTCAACGGTACTGTCATTAATTTTTATACTAGGACTGTCCACTTTGACTTCAAAAGACTTTTCTTCGTCGACACAGAAATCACATAAAACCCCATGAGTTGTCATGGTTATAAAATGATTCACATGTTTTGTTGAAACAACGTGATCGTTATTCGTATAGTATTGAAGAAAGTTCTTCGTATTATTATGAAATTTTAAGATGGTGTTTTCAGGGATATTTAAATAAATTTCAACTTTCTGATCGCTATATTTATTTATAACGGCTGTCGATAAATATGAATCTAAGGCTAAGACGTTACTTTCAATGTGGTAACTATAATTAATATGTTCAGCGCGTTCTATGGCTTTTTCATAATTTCTTCCGTCAGCACTTTTTTCAATATTTATAGATGCAACGGAGTCGAGAGTTGGTCTAACAAGAATATTAATATTAGAACTGTAAATAGTCTTTTCTCCAGCGCTATTATTCGCAGCTTTAAATGAATATCTACGTCTATATGGGTTTTTGTAAATATCATTATGGTTCATTTTTACATAAAGTGTATCATTGCTTTTTATTGTTAATTGTGTTCGTTCTACAAAATGTTCGTTATTAGCATGTTCACTGGCTTCACGAATACCAATAATAGCTAAACCAATAATGGAGCAAAGCCATAAACCTAGTAATGTGTATTTGGCAACATTCCCTATCGATTTTAAGTTGTCAATTAAGATTTTTAACCCTAGATAAAACAAGAAGAAAAATGGTATGCCAATAAAAAATAAAACTAATAAAGAAATAAGCCAAACAGGTGAATTACCAGCCATAACTATATTGGCTAAGTCAATACCAGGGATGTGCACAAAATTTACTACGCCAACAGAGAATAGGCCAATAATTAAAGCAATAAGCGTAATGGCACCCAAGAGTAATAGAAATAATCCTATAAGCTTGGCAAATATTTTGAAGAAGAACATAATTATATCGGCAACGGTATCGAAAAATGATTTTGAAGACGATTTTATTTTATTTCCTTGCTTTTGAATATCAACTTTTTTAGCTGCATCCGAAACATTTTTAGCTGCACCAGATACGCTCTCACTTACATTTTTGGCAACATCCGTAACTGTTTCTGAGACGGTTTCAATGCTGTCTTTAATTTTTTTTTCAATGTTACTTATGTTCACAGGATCGCCAGTCATCATAATTTTTTCGGCGGTTGTTTTAGCCTCAGGAACTAAGATCCAAAACAAAATGTATATGATAATAAAAGTACCACCAGAGGCAATAGTGAGGATGATCCAAAGTAAACGAATCCAGACAGTATCAACAGATAAATAATGACCCAAACCAGAAGAAACACCACTGATATACGAATTATCAGTATCTCTAAATAGTTTTTTAGATGGAGCCGATGGTTGTTTGTAATTGGCTTGAGGGTTATCTTCAAAGATTTCGTCGTCAACCAGATAATCTTCAGGTTGTCCCATAATTGAAATAACTTCGTCAACTTCTTTTAAACCAATAACCTGTTTATCATTTTTAATACGCTCGCTAAATAATTCTGCAATACGAGCTTCGATGTCTGAAATAATTTCTGAACGGCCTTGAGAATCGGTAAATGAACGCTTTATAGCCTCTAGATAACGCTGAAGTTTTAAGTAGGCGTCTTCATCTATATGGAAGAATATACCTGCTAAATTTATATTGACTGTTTTATTCATTTTGATGTTTTTTTTGATTGGTTACTATATTCACGGCGTTTTGAAGTTCGTTCCAAGTGGTGTTTAATTCTTTTAAAAATAGTTTGCCCGTTTCGGTTAAACCATAGTACTTTCTTGGTGGACCTGAAGTAGATTCTTCCCATCGGTAGCTAAGAAGTCCGGCATTTTTTAGTCTTGTGAGTAGCGGATAAATGGTTCCTTCTACAACAAGCAGTTTAGCGTTTTTTAGGGTGTCTAGAATTTCTGCTACATAGGCGTCTTCGTCTTTTAAGACCGTTAGTATGCAAAATTCTAAAACTCCTTTACGCATTTGTGCTTTTGTGTTTTCTATCTTCATGTTCTAAGGCGTTTAAATATTGTGAAACTGTTCATTTTTTGATTGATTTGATGATGATTGATTTTGATGAAAGATTATATGCTGATATGTTATTTTAAAAATTGAATGGTAAATGGGTATTTGTAATATTGTCCGTCACGTGCTTTTAAACTAGCTTGGATTATTAGTATGAGTTCAATAATAAAGCATATAACAGCCAGAACCCCAAGTCCGCCACCTATGTACAATAATGGGGATGGTTTTCCTATATTGATATGGAAATTATGAAAGCTGTCGAAATCTATAAAGTCTATAGATCCTAATAAATGAAATATAAAGAAGGGCACAGTAATGGTCCCTAAAATTATGGCGTATAGTAAAACACTTATTTGAAAATTAAGGGCTTGCTTACCATGACTATCTATAAAGTCTGATTTTTCTTTATTTGCCAGCCATAAAACCAAAGGTCCTATAAAATTACCAAAGGGAATTAAAAAACGACTAAAAGTAGATAAATGAATAAGTGTACTAATATTTTTTTGATGAGTGTCAAGCATGATATAAGATCATATAATAGTTTCTTATACAAATATATGGCTTAAAGCAGGTATTATGTTACGCATAGTACTAAAATTAACAAAAAATTAACATATGCTTTTGGTAAATAATTAGCTAAATTAGAGAAATCATAAAATGATATATAATGAGTATAACCCCCAGTAAATTAAATTATTATATGATGTTTAAGGTGCCTGCAGCTTATTTTTGTGGGGTCAGGACCAAAAGCATTAGTGATGTATCTTGTATTGTATCTGTGAAACATCGATGGATTAATCAAAACCCATTTAAATCTATGTTTTGGGCAGTTCAAGGTATGGCGGCGGAATTTACTACGGGTGCTTTAATGGCCGATAAGATTAAAAACTCAGGAAAACGTTTTTCCATGTTAATTGTTTCGAATAAAGCTGTTTTTTCGAAAAAAGCAACCGGAAGAATTACATTTTCCTGTAATGAAGGATTAAATATAAATGAAGCAATTTTAAAAGCTATACGAACAGGTGAGGGAGAAACCGTTTGGGTAAAAGCAGAAGGAAAAGATGAAGCGGGAGATACGGTTTCAACCTTTCATTTTGAATGGAGTCTTAAGTTAAAATCTTAATATGGTTATAAAAACTTGTAACAAATCGTTAATGCACGCAACCAATAGTCGAAATAAAAATTAAAGAATATTATGCAAGCACATGAAATTGATTATACCATTTATGGTGAAGAAATGCAATATGTTGAAATAGAACTTGATCCTCAGGAAGCTGTTATAGCAGAAGCAGGAAGTTTTATGATGATGCACGACGGCATTAAAATGGAAGCTGTTTTTGGTGATGGCTCTAGTAAACATTCCGGATTTCTCGATAAGATCTTAGGGGCCGGTAAACGCATTCTTTCCGGAGAAAGTTTATTCATGACGGCATTTTATAATACTTTAAATGATAGGAAAAAAGTGTCGTTTGCATCACCTTATCCTGGCAAAATTTTACCCATAGATTTGCGAGAATTTGGGGGAAAATTTATTTGTCAGAAAGATGCTTTTTTATGTGCAGCAAAGGGGGTAAGTATTGGTATAGAATTTAGTAAACGCTTAGGGCGAGGTTTCTTTGGAGGTGAAGGGTTTATCATGCAGAAACTGGAAGGTAATGGAATGGCCTTTGTACATGCAGGAGGTACCATGGCCAGAAAAGAACTTTCAGCTAATGAGGTTTTAAGAGTAGATACAGGATGTTTAGTGGGGTTTTCTCAAAGTATTGATTACAATGTCGAATTTGTAGGCGGTATTAAAAATACCATTTTTGGAGGTGAGGGTCTGTTTTATGCCCGTCTGCAAGGACCGGGTGTTGTATACATTCAGTCTTTACCATTCAGCAGGTTAGCGGATCGTGTTTTGGCGGCAGCACCAAAAGGAGGAGGTAAAGATAAAGGTGAGGGTAGCATTTTAGGAGGCATAGGTGATCTACTCGATGGAGACAACCGTTTTTAAACGTAAATTGTGTTAAAAAATAATAATCTATGCTTTTTTTTATTAATTTTAGGAAGTTATTAAACCGATTAAATTGAATTTAATAGAACAAATCTACTTTTTTTTAAACCTAAAACTCCAGATTAAATATGGCAAGAGCAATGCTTGAGTATACGAAAACTATACTTAATAAGGTAAGTTTTGATGCAACTTTGTTTTGTAGAGAAGTACAAAAGGCAGCGAATAGATTACTGCCAGCCGAGATAGAAGAATTAAGAATCTTTATTCTATCACTGGTGCAGCAAAACCCAGAATTAAATCAATCCTTGATTTACTTGAGATCATAAAATAAAAAAGGCGACTAAATTAGTCGCCTTTTTTATTTAGGAAAGTCGCTTTACTTGGTAGGTAAAGGGCTTATTATTTTTACATTTTGGAAGGCTATGGCCCCTCTTATAACACTAGATATTACATCTTGTAGGGCTTCTATTATTTGCATTTTAAGCTCACTTTTATGATAAATAAGGCTCACTTCCCTTGCAGGCGTTGGGTCTGTAAAGAAATGTAGGTTTTCCTTTTCCGATTCATTTATTTCTAGTGTATGTAAATAGGGTAATAAAGTCATGCCAAGACCTTCATTCGATAATTTTATTAAGGTTTCTATGCTGCCACTTTCTAGCTGAAATGATTCAATGGTTTGATTTTTAAATGCTTTACATAAATTAAGAACCCCGTCTCTAAAGCAATGTCCATCTTCAAGGAGTAACATATCATCAATATCTAAATCAGAAGTGTCTATTTTTTTATAAGAATGCAGGCGATGTCCTTTTGGAATATAATTTACAAATGGTTCAAAATATAGTACGCGTTCTTTTATGGCATCATCTTCCAGGGGTGTAGCGGCAATAGCCGCATCCAAATGCCCATCTTTAATACGGGTTATAATTTCCTCAGTCGTTAATTCTTCAATTTTTAATTTAACTTTTGGGTGTTTTTTTATAAATGTTTTTAAAAACATAGGTAATAAAGTAGGCATTATCGTTGGAATAATTCCCAGTTTGAATTCGCCTCCAATATATCCTTTTTGTTGATCTACGATATCCTGAATTCTATAGGATTCGTTTACGATGTTTCTTGCCTGATTAACAATTTTATTTCCAACTTCTGTTAATTCAATGGGTTTTTTAGAGCGATCAAAAATTTGAACTTCCAATTCATCTTCAAGTTTTTGAATTTGCATACTTAAGGTGGGTTGAGTAACAAAACATTTCTCGGCCGCTTTAGTAAAATTCTGTTGCTCGGCAACGGCTAAAACATAGTATAATTGAGTTATGGTCATGGGTATCAATTTAGGTTATAAAAATATAAAAACTATCAATAAAACTTATATGTGTAGCTGTTAATTACAAATTAAATTTGTAGTAAATCAATAAAACATTATAAATGACACTTAATAGTATAGGTTTAGATATTCAAAAAACTAAAGAAATAGCAAAAGATTTAAATGAATTGTTAGCAAATTTTCAAATATATTATCAGAATTTAAGAGGTTTACATTGGAATATAAAAGGAAAGCGTTTTTTCGATTTGCATGTAAAATTTGAGGAGTTATATACTGATGCCAATGAGAAAGTTGATATGATTGCGGAGCGTATATTAACCCTTGGAGAAACACCATTACATACCTTTGAAGATTACTCACAGATAGCTAAAGTGCCAGTGGGAAAAGATATTTCTCAGGATGATGTGGCTATTAATTTAATTGTTAATTCTATAACAGAATTAATAACCATAGAACGTATGATTTTGGATAAATCAGACAAAGCAAATGATGAAGGGACGAACTCCATGATGAGTGATTTTATTACAGAACAAGAGAAAACTGTCTGGATGATGAAAGCATGGCTTAGTGAAACCATTTAATTGGGAAAAAAATCACGAATTAAGAAATTAAGGCTCAGGAATAACCTGAGCTTTTTTGTTTCAAATATTTGGGGTTATAGTATTGTAAGTTATTGGATTTTATAAAATAATGCTATAATTGTCATACAAGCAAAAAGATTCTATCTTTGTGCGAAAGTATAACAATTACTTTCTAAGTATAACTTTTTTAAAGTTAGGTATATAACCATAAATTCTAAATTAAAATAGGTATGCTGAATTATAGATTGTCTAAGTTAATAATACCTATTTTAACTTTTATCCTATTATCTTCCATTGTCATTTCAATTTATGTTGTTTCCATAAATAAGCATTATAAGGTGATTAATGAACAATTATCTGAAACAGGACAGCTAATATCAAAAGAATTTGACCATGTATTAACAGAATATGTTAATAAAGTAGAAAGTATAAAACAGCGCATTGTTTATTCTAAAGGAAATTATTTTAATTACTGGAAAGATGATGCCGAGTCTTATGTAAAACGTAACCCTTCATTTAAATTTATTCAATATATTGACTCTACCATGGTAATTAAAGATGTGGTACCGTTAAAAAACAATCAGGAAGCTGTGGAGTTAAATATCTCTAATATAAGAGGAGGGGAATGGTTAAGTCATGTTCAAGGTAACACAGTAAATGTTTCATCGTGGATATCATTAAATCAAGGTGGGCGGGCGTTTCTAGTCGATGCACCAATCTATATCGATTCAAGATTTTATGGAACTATAACTGCTGGTCTGGATTTCACTTACGAGTTCGATAAATTTTTAAAGGCTTTTCAGGGACAATATGTTGTAGAGATTTATGATGAAAAGGGGAATTTATTTTACCATTTAAATTCAGATGCCAAATTAAAGTCTAAAAGAGATCTTGAATTTGCAAATTTTATAAAAGTAGACATTCAAGATTATCAGTTTTGGAAATTAAAGGTTTACCCGAGTAATAAACTCTTGTTTAACGATGGAAAAGTTATTATAAATTGGGCCTTGTTAGTTGGAATTGTTTTATCATTAATGGTAGCGTTATTAGTTCATTTTTATTTGAAAGCCAAGAGAGGAACAAATTTAGTGACCAAATCTTATCAAGAATTATTTAAGGCTAACAAGATTTTAAATTTAGAGAGAAATAAGGCAGAAGAAGCATCTCAGGCAAAAACAGATTTTATCTCTAATATGAGTCATGAAATTAGAACGCCTTTGCATGCCATATCTGGTTTTATTGAGATTTTAAAGAGTTCGGACTTAGCTGATGCTGATAGGGAGTATGTTGCTTTAATGGAACAGTCGGCAGTAAGTTTATTACATATAATTGACAATATTTTATCGGTGCAGCAAGCACAAAATAAGGGGATTATTCTAAGTCGAGACATTTTTCAACCAGAAACTAAAATAAAGGAATTAATAGAGCTTAATAAACATGCCTTTCATGCAAAAAACATGTATTTAAAAGCTTCATACAAAAATTTATGTAAGCTTAAAGTAGAAGGTGATCAAGCTAAATATATTCGTATTATTAGTAATTTACTGGAAAATGCTTTGAAATTTACAAAAACTGGCGGAGCTACATTAATTTATAATGAGGAGCTTTTAGGAAATAGTAAGTTGAAAGTGACTATAACTATTAAAGACACGGGAATTGGTGTTCCGGAAGATAAAGTGGCTAATATTTTTGATGAATTTAATATCACCCAAAACATTATCACTAAGGAATATGACGGTACAGGTTTAGGTTTAGCAATTAGTAAAACTTATGTCAACTTGTTAAATGGTGAAATTTCGGTAAAGAGTGAATCGAATAAAGGGTCAACATTTGAGTTTTATGTGATTTTCGATATTGTCTCTGGACAGGAAAAAATTAAAGGCGATATTATTTCGAACAAACCAAAATTTAATTATTCTAATTTAAACATATTGATTGTAGATGATAATAAGTTGAATATTTTAGTGTTAAAGAAATTTCTTAAAAACCTTAATATGCAAACCGATTGTGCTTACAATGGGGTGGAGGCACTTGATAAATTCAACAAAAAAATTATGATTTAATTTTTATGGATATTCATATGCCTGTAATGGATGGTTGGCAGGCTTTAAAAGAGATTAGAAAAAGTAATAGTGAGGTTGTTATTTTTGCGTTATCGGCTAATATTACTACCCAAGCTCTTAAAATGGCCAAAGAAAGTGGTATGGATAATTATTTAACTAAGCCTTTTAGTATAGGTCAAATCACGAAATTACTTCATCAATATTTTAATTAAAAATTTTTGGTAACTAGTCTTCTTCAATGCGATTTTCATCAAATGCAGAAGGGAGTAATTTAGGAATGAATTTCACCACTAAGGGTAGCAATAATGCCCCTCCCGGTAATAAGAAAATAGCCAAACTCGGTATCGATTTAAAAATGTCTAATAATTGATTTTGTACTTTTTTCTGTTCTTCACTATTTAAATCTCTTACGGTCGATTGTGATAATAGTATCATAAGTTCTTTACTGCCTTTCAGTTCTTGGTACAAGCGTTTACTATTTCTAATAATTAGTTTTTTTACCATTTTACTAGAATTTTTATAAAAACTTTGAACGACATTTTTAGAACTTAATAAGGCAATTTCTTCTTTATGAATGGTGTAAAATGAATCGACACTCTTAATGCTTTTAGTAATATGATTGTTATCAATATCTAAATCTTTACCAAGTTGAATTAAAAAGCGTTCTTCATTTTGGTCTATCGAGCGATCACTCCACGAAGCCATGCAGGCCAAATCAAATATGTAAAACCTTTCAAAATCGGATTTGATATTTTTGATGGCTTTCTGATAACTAATTTTGTTGTCTGTATGATAGCGTAACGATGATTCAAAAAGTTTGATTAAACTTATGTCGTATGAACTTTTTGTTTCTTTCGAATTTAACACGCCTAAAGTAATCGTTTCAATAGAAGCTTCTAAATCTCGTACATAATCAATAGTAATAGTGTTTGTTTTAACATATTCGATATAAGCCAGTACATCTATGTGAAGTAGGGCGTTTATAATGAAGTAGTTAAAGTTTTTTGTGATGATATTATCATCTATTTGAACACGCTTGTGAATAATTTTTTCAAGTTGTTCATTCGACTTTTTTCCTATTAATAAATCTTGAAAGAATGATGTTTTTAAGGCTTCGATATCC
Organism: Gaetbulibacter saemankumensis DSM 17032; assembly: GCF_000425645.1. Taxonomy (GTDB): domain Bacteria; phylum Bacteroidota; class Bacteroidia; order Flavobacteriales; family Flavobacteriaceae; genus Gaetbulibacter; species Gaetbulibacter saemankumensis. Next base: position 193,048 of record NZ_AUDV01000006.1, on the reverse strand, counting down.
GTATAAAAATTAATTACACTCTCTATAAAAGGAGTTTGTGGCTTTAAATAATTATACGCATATAAAAAGGCAAGGCATAAGTTCGTTTTGCATAATTCTTCTTCAGATAAATCATCTTTAGGAATTAACTGAAAAACAACATCTAAATTACTTCCATAAATAAAGCCGCAAATACGCAAGGCTTCATAGAAATTTTCCTTACTAGAAGTTAAAATAGTAGGGTTTTCTTCAACTTCATTAAGTAGCTTTTTTATCCAGCCCTGTGCCGAAGGATTCATAAAAATTATTTTTTAGGTATAAATGTAAGACATAAGAGGGTAATTCAGCAAATATTTTCCTTTAACATAATTTTAACAAAACCACCCTGTTTCATTTTTCGTAGGTATGCCTGAGAGTCAAAAAATAATTAATTAACTAAAATCTCAAAAACATGAAAAAATTAACTAGAGTATTTGGAATTGGAGTGCTTGCTTTAGCAGGTGTCTTCACAATTGCGGCCGATCATATTGATGCGCCGTCAGTACAGGGAGGGAGTAGTGATATTACCGACTTTTATGCGTTTCAAGGAGCAAACACCGATAATATGGTTTTTGTAGCTAATATGCAGGGGCTGTTAAGTCCTGAATCTACAGGTGATGCTATGTTTGACGAAAGTATTATGGTTGAGTTTAATATTGATAATAACGGGGACTATATTGAAGATTTCGTTATTCGGGCGGTTCCTAAAAATGGTAAAATGTATGTGTTTGGACCGATGACACCGGGTCAAACAGGATTAAGCAGTACTTTGTATGTTAAGGCTTCAGAAAATCCTTTAGCGGTAGATATTACGCCATATGGAAATAATGCCATAACAGCTTCCGCCAATGGAGTAAGTGTATTTGCTGGACCGAGAGATGATCCGTTCTTCATGGATTTTGCGCAGTTCACTCAAATTATTGGAGGAAATGCTAAAAGTTTTAACAATCCAGGGGTAGACACTTTTGCCGGAACCAATGTGATGTCTATTGTTGTGGAAGTTCCAAAAAGCATGATAGGAGGAACAGGAACTATTAATACCTGGGTAGAATCTAAAAGAAAACAATAACCAATTTTTAAAAATTATAATGATGAAAAATTTAATAAATATACTTGGAGTAATATTAGTTACGGCTATTTTGTTTGGCTGTGAGAATGATGACACTATGATAATGAATGATATGGTTTTATTATCTGGCACTTATATGCAGGAAGATCAAATGGGAAGACCAGCGGTTAATACGGTATTTGTATCATCTGCTAGTAAAGATATGTTTAACGTAACGATTCCTTCAGAGCAAGGTGCAAATTATCAAAGCATGTTTCAAACAAATTTAATGGCTTTAAGTCCTGCTTATGCTAATGAGGGTGATACAAATGCCTTAGGTTTAGACGCGGCAACTTTTACCGGTGTTTTAGCGACCGATGTGCTAAACGTATCATTGGATGGGCCTACAACGTTCTATGATGGAACAAATGTATTAACTGGGAGAAATTTAACAGATGATGTTATTACAGTAGAATTGTTGCTCATCTTTGGGGGTGAGGATTTTAGTGAAAATCCGGGCTTAAGTGACGATCATGTAGATGCAAACGATAAACCTTTTTCTGCCTCATTTCCTTACCTGGCGTCGCCATGGTAAAATAGTGTAATAGCTCCTAAATAAGTAAAAAAAACGCTCCTTGTTTTGGAGCTATACACTTCTCTAACAAATTAAAAACAAAAGCCATGAAACTAAATTATATAACCTTGTTAAGCATATTAGTATTGTGTTTTAGTTGCTCGCAATCTCATACAAAACGAATCACAGATGCAACTGATTATAATACGTATTTAAATGCAAGTAATAAAGATGTTGTGGAACAAGTTAAAAACGAACTCACTTTTTGGAGAAAACGTTTGACTGCCAACGAAGAGCAATTTCCCAATTTGTCCAAGTTAGGAGCTACTTATAGTGAGCTTTTTGAAATAACTGGTAGGATAACTTATTTAAAGAAAGCCGAAGAAAGTTATGAGAAATTAAATGTTATTACAAATTATAAAAATACGTCTTATCTAAGAAGTCTTTCTGCAAATTATATAAAACAGCATAAATTTCAGGAGGCACTTAAATTGTTAAAGAAAGCAGAGGTAATTGGTGAAAATTTGAGAGCAACGCAAAAAATGTTGTTCGATGTATATTTAGAATTAGGTAATTATGAGTTAGCTAAAGATTATCTTAATAAAATTAATAACGATTCAGATTTCGATTATCTCATAAGAGTAGCTAAATGGAGTGATTATCGAGGTGACTTGGACTCCGCTATTAAGTATTTCGAACTTGCTAAAAACCGTGCTCAATTAGAGAATAACTCCACTATGAAACAGTGGATTTATACAAATCTTGGTGATTTTTATGGACACCAGGGAGATGTAGAACGTTCATATCAGCATTATTTAAAAGCACTTGAATTAAATCCAAATGATGCCTATGCTAAAAAGGGTGTGGCCTGGATTGTTTATTCGTCTGATAAAAATCCAGAAGAAGCCCTACGCATTTTAAACTGTGTTACCGAAAATTTTGAAGGCCCGGATTACTTTTTATTAAAGGCTGAAATTGCTGAGTTTATGGGAGCATCTTCTCTGAGTTCAAGTTATTTAAATAAATATCAGGAATTGGTAAAAAATGAAGCCTACGGAGCCATGTATAATAAGTACACTGCTTTATTATTTGCTGAAAATGAAAGGCTATTTTCAAAAGCATTGAATATAGCTCGGGAAGAAATTAAAAACAGACCAACCCCTTTATCTTATGATTTGTTAGCCTGGACATTTTTTAATCAAGGAGAGGTAAAAGAGGCACTTCGAGTTATGGAAAAATACGTGGTTGGTAAAACCTTTGAACCCAGTATTATGCTTCATTTAGCACAGATTTATAAAGTTAACGGAAAGTTAAACGAAGCTAATATTTTGAAGGAGTCTTTAGAGGAAAGTACTTTTGAACTCGGTCCTTTAAAGGCTGAAAAAATTAAAAATATTTAGAGAAAATGAAAAGATTAAAACATATTGTTTTAATGTCGCTTTTAAGTTGCCTAGGGAGTTTTGCTCAACAAGTAAAAGGAGTAGTTGGTAATGAATATGAGCAACCTTTGGAGGCGGCATATGTTTATAATTTAAATTCTAAAAGTCATGCGCATTCTTCCGAAAATGGTGTGTTTGTTTTGAATAATAGTTCAATAGGAGATTCTTTAAAAATAGGTTTGTTAGGGTATAAAACAGAGTTCCGTGTGTTAGAATTGAAAGATTTTAATAATCTAATAAATATAACATTATTGGAAAAATCGTTTGCATTAGATGAACTTGTTTTAACAGAAACCATTAATCCGGTCAGTACCATAAGTCGATTAGATTTACAAACGAGTCCAGTAAATTCTTCACAAGAAATATTAAGAAAGGTACCGGGTTTAATAATTGGTCAACATGCAGGTGGGGGTAAGGCCGAACAGATATTTTTAAGAGGATTTGATATCGACCATGGAACAGATATAGCCTTGTCCGTAGATGGGATGCCTGTCAATATGGTGTCTCATGCACATGGGCAAGGGTATAGTGATTTGCATTTTGTAATTCCTGAAACGATAAACCAGATTGATTTTGGGAAAGGAGGTTATTATGGTAATCGAGGTGATTTCTCAACGGCTGGTTATGTCGATTTTTCAACTAAGAATTATTTAAAAGAAAGTTCGGTAACCTTATCTGTTGGTCAGTTTAATTCTATTCGAACACTTGGATTATTTAATTTAATGGAACACTCGGTTTCACAGAATGCTTATTTGGCTACCGAATATATTGTAACCGATGGTCCTTTTGAATCTCCACAGAATTTTAATCGTCTCAATTTGTTTGGGAAGTATGTGAATTTTTCAAAAAACAACGATAAAATAGCTTTAACCTTGTCTCACTTTACAAGTCGTTGGGATGCTTCAGGGCAGATCCCACAACGCGAAGTAGATAATGGTAACATTACCCGTTTTGGAGCCATCGATGATACGGAAGGCGGTAATACACAACGTACAAATTTTAATGTAGAATACAGTAATTACCTGGCTGATAATGCTATTTTAAAAACCAATTCTTTTTATTCGCATTATGGCTTTGAATTGTATTCTAATTTCACCTTCTTTTTGGAAGATCCTATTAATGGCGACCAGATTAAGCAACAAGAAGATCGCCATATTTTCGGGTTCAATACTAGCATTTCAAAGGAAGCGAATATTGGTAATATTGAAGTAAAAACTAATTCCGGGATAAGTTTAAGATATGATATTGTAAACGATATCGAATTATCTAAAACCTTAAATCGAACAACCACCTTAGAGCAGGTACAATTAGGTGATTTAAACCAATCGAATATTAGTGCCTATACTATGGCAGAATTCAATATTAATAAGTTTAAAATAGCACCAGCATTGCGTTTGGATTACTTTAAATTTATGTATCATGATAAACTTCAGGATTATTATAGTAATCAGGCGGATACTGAGACCATGTTGAGTCCGAAATTAAATTTTTATTACAATGTCCAGCCAGATTTGCAATTTTATTTAAAATCTGGATTGAGCTTTCACTCAAACGATACACGGGTTGTGGTAAATCAGTTAGGGAAAGATGTGTTACCTCTTTCTTACGGTTCAGATTTAGGGACCATTTGGAAACCTACGTCAAATCTTGTTGTAAATGCCGCTTTGTGGTATTTGTTTTTAGAACAGGAGTTTGTATATGTGGGGGATGCCGGTATTGTTGAACCTAGTGGAGAAACAGAACGTTTAGGTCTAGATCTGGGATTGAGATATCAATTAAATAAATGGTTGTATTTTGATTCTGATGCCACGCTTACAAGAGCTAGAAGTATAAATGATCCCAAGGGTGAAAACTATATCCCGTTAGCGCCGGATTTTACTTTAACAGGAGGTCTTTCTGTAGATAACTGGAAAGGATTTTCTGGAGGTCTTCGTTGTCGTTATCTTGATGATAGACCAGCAAATGAAGATAACAGTATTGTGGCAGAGGGGTATTTTGTTACCGATTTAAATGCTAACTATACATTTAAAAATTTAACTCTTGGTTTTACCGTTGAAAATCTGTTTGATACAGAATGGAACGAAACACAATTTGCAACGGAGTCAAGACTGAAAAATGAGTCTCAGCCTGTTGAAGAAATTCATTTTACACCAGGAACACCATTTTTTATAAAAGGCACTGTTTCTTATCGATTTTAGAATTAATAACACATACTAACAAATGAAAAAGAAAAGTAGTTTTAAAAACTGATTTAAAATTTGGTTTTTGGTTTTTTGTTAGAGAAAGTGGCCTGGTTATTCAATTACAACCGGGTCCTTTTGTTTGTATATCGGTGCGCATAAAGTTTGTAAGCGTTTTGTTTTTTATATAGTTATAAAAATACGTAAACCATTTTCGATAATTGATTTAACTGATGAATTTCACCCTCCAAGTTAGTGACGGCGTAATCAGGTTAACAATTTTCAATATCACTGATATGATGTTCTAAGGCTTTTACAGAAATCTGAATTTCCATAATTAATACAGCCAATGAAATAATAAGCAAAACCAAGGCAATACCAAATACCCATATGGCAATTATGGGTTGTTCTATGTAAATTAAAAACATGGTTAATACGCATAGGAGTAAACTTGAGATCCCGAAAATTTGCATGGCTCTGGTAAGATAAAGACGTTTCTTGATGTTTTCAATTTGATGTAATAAGCGTTTATCTTTTTTTTCTAAATATTTATCATGTAAACTTCTAACCACTGAGGCGTAGGCTAAAAAACGGTTGGTGTAGGCCAACATGATTAGGGATATTGCCGAAAACAAAAGTGCTGGAGTTGTAAGTGTTAATTGTTCCATGTGTAGATAAATTTTATCAAATTTAAGTAAGTTTTATATAATTCGATTTTTAAGAATTATAAAAATATTTTTACATTAGTATATGCAAGAACATTTCCTACATTATATATGGAAACATAAAAAGTTTCAAATTGATAATCTTAGAATTGAATCTGGAGATTTAATTGAAGTTGTATCGGTTGGTCAACACAATTTAGATTCGGGACCCGATTTTTTTAATGCGAAGCTTAGAATAGGAGATCAACTCTGGGCTGGAAATGTTGAAATTCATGTAAAGTCATCCGACTGGTTTTTACATAATCATGAAAAAGATCCAGCCTACGATAATGTTATTCTACATGTTGTATGGGAACATGATATAGAAGTATTTCGTAAAGATAATTCTGTTATTCCAACTTTGGTTTTAAAGTCGGTAGTTGCGCCGGATATGTTAAATCATTACAGTAGACTTTTTATTAAAAATGATAAGTGGATTAATTGTGAAATGGATTTTGCAAATGTAGAAGGGTTTGTAATCAATAATTGGTTAGAGCGTTTATACTTTGAACGTTTAGAACAAAAAACCGAGCTTGTTAAACAGTATTTAAAGACTTCAAATAATAACTGGGAAGCCGTTTGTTTTAAAATGTTAGCCAAAAATTTTGGACTGAAAGTAAATGGGGATGCTTTTCTTAGTATGGCTAATTCTATGGATTTTACAGTGGTAAGAAAATCACAGTCTAGTCTACTTCGGTTAGAAGCTTTGTTCTTTGGACAGTCAGGTTTATTGGAGAGTGATTCAGAGAATGTTTATTACAATAAATTGTGTCAGGAATATAAGTTTATAAAACAAAAGTTCGGACTGAACCAAGATGCTGTTCTGCCGGTTAAATTTTTTAGGTTACGTCCACCAAATTTTCCCACGATACGGCTGTCGCAGTTCGCTAATTTATATTATGAACATAAAAATTTATTTTCAGAAATAATAAGTGCGTCTAGTTTGGATGATTTCTATAAACTTTTTAAAGTGAATGCCAGTGGTTTTTGGGATACACACTATAATTTTGGAAAGGTATCTAAATTGGTGGTAAAAACACTTTCAAAATCATTTATAGATTTATTGTTGATAAACACTGTATTGCCATTAAAGTTTTGTTATGCAAAGCATGTTGGAAATAATGAAGATGAGGTAATTTTAAATATTGTAAGTGAATTAGATTCTGAAAAGAATGCGATTATTGATGCTTTTAATAGTTTGAAAAAAGTCTCGGAGTCTGCTATGCATTCACAGGCACTAATTCAACTTAAAAAAGAGTATTGTGATAAGAATGGTTGTTTGCAATGCGCTATTGGACATCAATTAATTACATGAGTTAGTTAAAATAGTATGTGAAAGTTATCAAACTTTATAGCTAAATTGCGACATAATTATTTTAAGTAAGTTAAATTTTGAATAAACGTTAAAAAAATGAATGTATACAAACCATTATTGTTTTTTCAAAAGCATGGATATTATGTGTGTCAGCGAATAGCTGAGCGATTTGGTATACGTACTAAAGTAGTTCGTACCACTTTTATGTACTTAACCTTTGTGACCTTAGGTTTTGGTTTTGCCTTGTATTTATTCTTAGCGTTTTGGATGCGCATAAAAGATCTTGTTTACACTAAGCGTTCGTCTGTTTTCGATTTATAGCCTATGATATCATTTATCGAGTTTTTTAAAACTAAAATTTATACCGCTATTTTTTTGCTTTTAGCAATTTTAATGATTGGGGTTATGGGGTTTGTTGTAATTTCAGATTACACGTTAATAGACGCTGTTTATATGACAGTTATAACCATGACAACCGTAGGTTTTAGTGAAGTTGTACCTTTAGATGATAAATCGAAAGTATTCACCATATTTTTAATTTTAGCAAGTGTTGTAATTGTAGGTTATGCACTATCGGTAATAACCGAGTATATTTTAAGTAAAAACAATATTGAAGAATTAAAACAAAAAAAGATGCAGAAGCTAATAGATAGTTTTAAAAATCACGTTGTTATATGTGGTTATGGGCGTAATGGTAAGCAGGCTGTTAGGAAGTTACTAACCCATAATAAGTCGTTTGTAGTTGTTGAAAAAAACCGTGAGATGGAAGAGCGATTACAAGCAGATAATGTACCTTATGTTATAGGTAACGCTAATGAAGATGAGGTTTTATTACAAGCGGGAATTGATAGAGCATCAAATTTTATTTCTGCCTTACCCAATGATGCCGATAATTTGTTTGTGGTATTATCAACTAGACAAATCAATAAAGATATTAATATTATCAGTCGAGCTTCAAACGAATCATCTTATGATAAATTAAAGTTTGCTGGAGCTAATAACGTGATTTTACCAGATAAAATTGGCGGCGATCATATGGCATCTTTAGTAGTAGTTCCAGGTTTAATGGAATTTATAGATAATTTGTCCATCGTAGGAGCCTCTAATATTAATATCGAAGAAATCGCTGTAGAAAAGCTACATACTAAAAGAGGACGTAATACGATTAAAGATTTAGACCTTAGACATAAAACAGGTTGTACTGTTATAGGTTACAAAAATGAAAGAGGTGAATATACCGTAAATCCAGAAGCAGAATTAGAGTTAGCACCGAATTCAAAAATTATAGTTTTAGGGCGCCCGGAACAGATCGAAGCTTTAAATTCTGCATATAATATCGATTTAGTATAGATTCTGGTTTTAAGGATTTTTAACAAATAATCCTTTCTTAGCCAACATTTTTTTAGCATCTTGCCAGCGTTTTATGATAATAATGCAATAAACTTCAACCAAAAAACAACTTTATGAAGAAATATCTTCTTTCAATTTTTACATTAGTATTACCTATTTTAACATTTGCACAAGAATCGACTTCGGAAAAAATTGACCGAGTGTTTAAAGATTACACAGGTTGGTTTGTTGATGCTATTTTTTACGAAATACCATTTTCGGAGACCTTAAATATTCCTTGGGTGCTTATAGTTTTAGTCGGAGGTGCCTTATTCTTTACCGTATATTTTAAGTTCATAAATTTTACAGGATTCAGAACAGCATTACTGGTTGTTAAAGGGAAATATGAGGATATTGAGAAGCACGGAGCTGATACCTTATATGGAGATCCAACACATAATGAAGATCACAATATTATAGAAACCCTTAGAGATGATAGTGTGCACGGTGAGGTGTCTCATTTTCAGGCGTTAACGGCAGCTTTGTCGGCTACGGTGGGTCTTGGTAACATTGCAGGAGTAGCAGTAGCTCTTTCAATAGGAGGTCCTGGAGCGACATTCTGGATGATTATGGCAGGTTTAGTTGGTATGGCTTCAAAGTTTGCTGAATGTACATTAGGAGTTAAGTACCGTGATGTAGGGACGGATGGAACAGTTTATGGTGGGCCTATGTACTACTTAACAAAAGGTTTTAAAGAAAAGAATCTTGGAGGTTTAGGAAAAGTGCTTGCAGTATTATTCTCTATTTTTGTAATTGGAGGTTCGTTTGGAGGTGGAAATATGTTCCAGGCAAATCAAGCTGCGGCACAATTTGTTAAATTATTTGACTTTCAGAGTGCAAATGCAGGTCTATATTTTGGACTTGTAATGGCTGTGTTAGTGGCGGTAGTTATTATTGGAGGTATTAAAAGAATTGCTTCAGTAACGGAAAAAGTAGTGCCGTTTATGGCAGGTATTTATGTTTTGGCTGCTTTAATTATATTAGGAGCTAACTGGCATTTAATTGACGATGCTTTTGGATTAATATATGAAGGAGCCTTTTCTGGTTTAGGAATTGCTGGTGGTTTAATAGGTGTAATGATTCAAGGAATACGAAGAGGTGCCTTTTCTAACGAAGCAGGAGTAGGTAGTGCTGCTATTGCTCACTCAGCGGTAAGAACGAAATACCCGGCAAGTGAAGGTATTGTAGCCTTGTTAGAACCTTTTGTAGATACTGTGGTAATTTGTACTATGACTGCTTTAGTCATTGTAATTACAAATTTTGATGGAGGGTTTATGGAGTACGGAGTGCCAATTAAAGAAGGAGTGGAACTTACGGCAACAGCCTTTGATTCTGTAATTCCACATTTTTCAATTGTGCTAACAATAGCTGTTATTTTGTTTGCTTTTTCAACTATGATATCTTGGTCTTACTATGGTATGCAAGGTTGGGTATTCTTATTTGGTAAGGGTAAAATTAGCGATTTGGTTTATAAGTTATTGTTTTTAATCTTTGTAGTAGTAGGATCCTCAATTAGTTTAGGAGCCGTAATTGATTTTTCCGATGCTATGATTTTCGCAATGGTAGTGCCTAATATCATTGGAGTGGTTGTTTTATCTCCAATTATTAAAAAGGAATTAACAAAATACCTAAAAGCAATTACGGTTAAAGAAGATGCTTTAGAAGATGGCGCGGAAGATCTTACTAAGCATATGTAGAGATAACTAAAAAAATTATAATATATGAAATCCCATTTATTGTTTTCTAAAGAGCAACGAAATGGGATTTTTTTATTGGTATTAATTATTGTTGCGTTACAATGTATCTATTTTTTTATAGATGGTTCAGCTGAAGAATTACAAATAGATCAAGAAGCCTTAGCTATATACCAAAAGGAAATAGATTCTTTAAAAGCTATTCAAATAGATGCTAGTAAACCTAAAATATTTCCTTTTAATCCAAATTACATTACCGATTATAAAGGGGCTGTCTTAGGGATGAGTAATGAAGAAATCGATAGGTTGCTTTTTTATAGAAAACAGGACAAATGGATAAATTCTGCAAAAGACTTTCAAATGGTAACCCAGGTATCCGATTCTTTATTAAAGGTAATTTCACCATATTTTAAATTTCCAGATTGGGTTGACAAGTCGAAAGTTACATTAAAACCTAGAAGTTATACCAACAAGGTTTATAGTTTTGCTGATAAGATTGATTTAAACAAAGCTACAGCTCAAGAACTTCAAATGGTTAATGGAGTAGGTAAAGTGCTTTCAGAAAGAATTATAAAATATAGAAATAAATTCGCTGGTGGGTTTATTGATGATGTCCAATTATTGGATGTATTTGGTTTGTCACCTGAAGTTATTCAAAAAATAACCAATCGATTTACAGTAAAGACACCAAGAGCGGTTCATAAAATTAATTTGAATAGGGCAACCGTGGAAGAATTGGTTACTGTTCAGCACATAGACTACGATTTAGCTCATGCTATTACAGAAGCAAGAACTTTAAGAGACGGATTTAATTCCTTCGACGAATTAGTAAAAGTTAAGGACTTTCCTGTAAATAAAATCGATATAATTAAATTATATTTGTCGCTCGATTGAAAAAGATAGCACAAATGGATAGTAGGTACTTCACCGAAGAACATCAACTTTTTAGAAAAAGTCTACAAGAATTTTTAAAAAAAGAAGTGGTCCCTCACGTTGAAAAGTGGGAACAAACAGGTACGATAGAACGGTTTATTTGGAAGAAATTTGGCGATATGGGATTCTTCGGAATTAATTATCCAGAGGCTTATGGAGGACTTAATCTAGATCTGTTTTATACTGTAATTCTTTTAGAAGAACTTCAAAAGATAAATTCTGGTGGTTTTGCTGCTGCAATTTGGGCGCATGTATATTTAGCCATGACACATCTGAATGCGGAAGGTGATGAAGCTATAAAACAGAATTATTTAGCGCCTAGTATAGCTGGTGATAAAATTGGTTGTTTGTGTATTACAGAACCTTTCGGAGGAAGTGATGTGGCAGGAATGCGAACTACGGCGGTAAAGGAAGGGGATACTTATATTATAAATGGATCGAAAACATTTATTACAAATGGTATATATAGCGATTATTTAATTGTAGCCGCTAAAACAAACCCAGAATCTAAGAATAAAGGAATAAGTATTTTTTTAATAGATCGTGATACTGAAGGTGTTTCAGCAACTAAATTAAATAAGTTAGGTTGGCGTGCTTCAGATACTGCGGAGATTGCTTTCGATAATGTAAAGGTGCCAGCGGGTAATTTAATGGGAGAAGAAAATAAAGGTTTCCCATATATCATGCAGCATTTTGCTTTAGAACGACTTATCATGGGTATTAATGCGCATGCTCGTGCCGAGTTTGCTTTAGATTATGCCTTGCAATACATGTCGGAACGTAAAGCTTTCGGTAAGTCGATTGATACGTTTCAGGCACTTCGTCATAACCTAGCGGATTTATATACGGAAATGGAATTCTGTAAAGAGTTTAATTATTCTGTAGCATATAGATTAAATAGGGGGGAGTATGTAGTTAAAGAGGCGACGATGTCTAAATTAAAATCAACTAAAATGGCTGATGATGTTATTTATCAGTGTCTGCAATTTTTAGGAGGGTATGGTTATATGGAAGATTATCCATTGGCACGTTTGCTTCGTGATAGTAGATTGGGACCAATTGGAGGAGGAACATCTGAAATATTAAGAGAAATTATTTCTAAAATTATAATAGATAAGAAGGAATATAAGCCCGTAACAAACGGGAAATAAGAGTGATGTGAATTTTTAAAAAAAAATAATTGCCAATAAAAAATTAGTTTATATATTTGCAGCCACAAAATCTAAAAGAGAGGAGGTTAAGACACTATGTTAATAATTCCAATTAAAGAAGGAGAAAATATAGATAGAGCGCTAAAGCGTTTTAAGAGAAAGTTCGATAGAACTGGAGCTAAGCGTCAATTACAATCGCGTAAGCAATTCACAAAGCCTTCTGTTGAGCGTAGAGCGCAAATTCAAAAAGCGCAATATGTACAAAGACTAAGAGATGCAGAAGATATTTAATATATAATATTATTGTATTCTAAATAAAAAAGATCCCACTTGTTTGAGTGGGATCTTTTTTGTTTTTAGATTGAATAGTTAAGTTTTTATAATTATTTGTATATTTCACAGGATAGCCCATAATTTTAATAGCATGTTGCTCCAATCTTTTAGCGATTACTTACTTCTGGAAAAGAAGTATTCTAAACTTACCGTAAAAGCCTATCGGAAGGATTTAGAAGATTTTACTCAGTATTTAAAGGAGCATTTTAATCAAACCACTTTAACTGATGTTAACTATTCTCAAATAAGATCATGGATTGTTTTATTGGTTGATAACGGTTTATCCAACAGAAGTATTAATAGAAAAGTTTCTTCCCTTAATAGTTTTTATAAGTTTCTTTTGAAAGTGGGAGAGGTCGATTTAAATCCGTTAGCAAGGCATAAGGCTTTAAAAGTAAGTAAGAAGCTGCAGATACCATTTTCAGAAAATGAAATTAATCAAGTTCTTGATGCTTTAGATGCTCAAACCGATTTCGAAGGAATCCGAAATAAACTTATCGTAGAGCTATTTTACTCTACAGGCATTAGGCGGATAGAATTGGTAGAGTTGAAGTTGTCTAATGTCGATGTATGTAATAAAACATTAAAGGTGTTAGGAAAACGAAATAAAGAGCGTTTTGTGCCGTTATTACAATCAGTAGTGAAAACTATAGAAACTTATATTTTGCTTCGCAATGAGCTTGAGGAGATTACCGATAAGAACCATTTATTTTTAACACAAAAAGGGGTTAAAATTTATGAAACGCTTGTTTACAGAATAATAAATGATTATTTTAGTCAGGCATCTTCTAAGGTGAAAAAGAGTCCGCATATATTAAGACATTCTTTTGCTACACACCTATTAAACCAAGGTGCTAATATTAATGCTGTTAAAGAGCTTCTTGGTCATTCAAGTTTAGCAGCAACCCAAGTTTATACACATAATAGTATAGCGGAACTAAAAAAGGTGCATGTAAATGCCCATCCACGAAGTAAAAAATAAAGAAAGGATTGTTTAACCTAAAACCAACTAGTATGAAAGTAAACACACAATCAGTTAATTTTAATGCAGACAAAAAATTAATTTCTTTTATTCAAAAGAGAATGGATAAGTTGGATTTGTTTTATGATAAAATCATAAAATCAGATGTGTTTTTAAAAGTAGAGAATACCAAAGATAAAGAGAATAAAATATTTGAAGCACGCGTTAGTGTGCCAGGCGATGTATTAGTCGTAAAAAAACAATGTAAGTCGTTCGAAGAAGGAGCCGATAGTGCTGCCGATTCATTAGAGCGACAACTAAAAAAGCGAAAAGAGAAATTAAGAGCATATTTATGAGAAAATTTCTGAAAAAATGTTTTGAATAAAATAAAAAATATATACATTTGCAGTCCGTTAGAAATAGCGGGCTTTTTTGTGGATTAAAATCGCAGAAAAAAAGCCGATATAGCTCAGCTGGCTAGAGCAGCTGATTTGTAATCAGCAGGTCGTGGGTTCGAGTCCCTCTATCGGCTCAAGTTCTTTAAAAGAGTGATAAAATTAGAAAATCGGGGAGATACTCAAGCGGCCAACGAGGGCAGACTGTAAATCTGCTGACTATGTCTTCGCAGGTTCGAATCCTGCTCTCCCCACATTTTTTAAATCCTTTATGAAGTAAAGGTTTGAAAAGTGATGATTTTTACAATGGATTATTAAATATTGCGGGAGTAGCTCAGTTGGTAGAGCGTCAGCCTTCCAAGCTGAATGTCGCCGGTTCGAACCCGGTCTCCCGCTCAAATATTTAAGCCGGTGTAGCTCAGGGGTAGAGCGTTTCCTTGGTAAGGAAGAGGTCACGGGTTCAAATCCCGTCATTGGCTCTATATTAGAACAAGATTAGAATACACTAATATTATTATATAACTAAGATTAAATTATTTAAAAAACATGGCAAAGGCAACTTTCGATCGTTCAAAACCACACTTAAATATTGGTACAATTGGACACGTAGATCACGGTAAAACAACTTTAACTGCTGCTATTACTAAAGTATTAGCTGATGCAGGTTTATCAGAAGCGAGATCGTTTGATCAAATTGATAACGCTCCAGAGGAGAAAGAAAGAGGTATTACTATTAATACATCTCACGTAGAATATTCAACAGCTAAGCGTCACTACGCTCACGTTGACTGTCCAGGTCACGCCGATTACGTAAAGAACATGGTTACTGGTGCTGCTCAAATGGATGGTGCTATCTTAGTAGTGGCTGCAACTGATGGTCCTATGCCACAAACTCGTGAGCACATCTTATTAGGTCGTCAGGTAGGTATTCCTCGTATCGTTGTGTTCATGAACAAAGTGGATATGGTTGATGATGAAGAATTATTAGAGTTAGTAGAAATGGAAGTTAGAGATTTATTATCTTTCTATGAGTATGATGGAGATAATGGGCCTGTAATCGCTGGTTCTGCATTAGGAGCTTTAAATGGTGAGCAAAAGTGGGTTGATACTGTAATGGAATTAATGAATGCTTGTGATGAGTGGATCGAAGAGCCAGTACGTGATATGGATAAGCCTTTCTTAATGCCTATCGAAGACGTATTCTCTATTACTGGTCGTGGTACTGTTGCAACTGGACGTATCGAAACTGGTATTGCTCAAACTGGTGATCCTGTAGAGATTGTAGGTATGGGTGCTGAGAAATTAACTTCTACTATTACAGGTATTGAAATGTTCCGTCAAATATTAGATAGAGGTGAAGCTGGTGATAACGCTGGTATCTTATTAAGAGGTATCGATAAAAACCAAATCTCAAGAGGTATGGTTATCGTTAAGCCAGGATCTGTAACTCCACACGCTAAATTTAAAGCTGAGGTTTATATCCTTAAAAAAGAAGAAGGTGGACGTCACACTCCATTCCATAACAACTACCGTCCACAGTTCTACGTACGTACAACTGACGTAACTGGTAATATTGCTTTACCAGAAGGTGTTGAGATGGTTATGCCAGGAGACAACTTAACTATCACTGTTGAATTAATCAACACAATTGCAATGAACGTAGGTTTACGTTTCGCAATCCGTGAAGGTGGTAGAACTGTTGGTGCTGGTCAGGTAACTGAGATTTTAGACTAATACAGTTTATAAATATAAAGTTAAGGTATTGCGGTAATACCAAAATACCTTAACTTATTTTTACGGGTTTAGCTCAGTTGGTAGAGCACTGGTCTCCAAAACCAGGTGTCGGGAGTTCGAGTCTCTCAACCCGTGCAGTAAAAGAGTCTTAAAATTACTTTAAGATTCTTTGTGAATTTAGAAGAAAAGGTTTCGCTTATATAAATAAGACAGGAAATTTTATCTATTGAAAAAATTAAATAAATGGCTGGAATTGTAAATTACATAAAAGAATCATTTAGCGAACTTAAAAACAATGTAACATGGCCTACATGGGCTGAAGCGCAGAGTTTAACTGTTTTAGTTGCTGTATTTTCAATCATTTTCTCCTTAGCAATATGGGGAATTGATACAGTATTCAGTAAAGTAATTGCATTGTATTTTCAATGGATTAATTAACGGTTAAAAAGGAGAGAGATATGTCTGAAGTGAGCGAAAAAAAATGGTATGTAGTTAGAGCCGTTAGTGGTCAAGAAAATAAGATTAAGACTTATATCGAGAATGAAATTGCTCGTTTAGGTCTTCAGGATTATGTAGATCAGGTTCTAGTTCCAACCGAAAAAGTAGTGCAGATTCGTAATGGTAAGAAAATCCAGAAAGAAAAAGTATTCTTTCCTGGATATATTATGGTTCAAGCTAATTTAACCGGGGAGGTGCCACACATTATTAGATCTGTTACGAATGTAATTGGATTTTTAGGTGAAACAAAAGGTGGTGATCCTGTGCCGTTAAGACAATCTGAAGTAAACAGAATGTTAGGTAAAGTAGATGAACTAACGGTAGAAGAAAACAAAACGGTGGCAATACCATACACCAAGGGAGAAACCGTTAAAGTTATTGATGGTCCATTCAATGGTTTTGATGGTACTATCGAAAACATAAATGAAGAAAAGCGTAAGCTTGAAGTAATGGTTAAGATTTTTGGAAGAAAGACACCATTAGAATTAAGTTATATGCAAGTAGAAAAAGTATAATAATTGTTACAATAGATAAAAGATACGGTTTTTTGCTTCCAAAATAAAAGGCGTATCAACTTAAATTATTAAAAATGGCAAAAGAATTAAGTAAAGTAGTTAAGTTACAAGTTCGGGGAGGTGCTGCGAATCCATCGCCACCGGTTGGACCCGCTTTAGGTGCTGCTGGAGTTAACATCATGGAGTTCTGTAAGCAATTTAATGCTAGAACTCAGGATAAAGCTGGTAAGGTTTTACCTGTTGTTATCTCGGTTTATAAAGACAAGTCTTTCGACTTCGTTATTAAAACTCCTCCAGCTGCAGTACAATTATTAGAAGCGGCCAAATTAAAAAAAGGTTCAGGAGAACCAAACCGAAAAAAAGTAGCTAAAGTTTCATGGGATCAGATTAAAACCATAGCAGAGGATAAAATGCAAGATTTAAATGCATTTACGATCGAATCAGCTATGAAAATGGTAGCCGGAACCGCAAGGTCTATGGGTATCACTGTTACAGGTCAATTCCCTAATTAATCTATTTAAAGCATTAAGAAATGGCAAGATTAACAAGAAAGCAAAAAGAGGCTTTAGCAAAAATAGAAAAAGGGAGATTTTATTCTCTTGAAGAAGCATCAGAATTAGTAAAAGAAATTACTAATACAAAATTTGACGCTTCAGTTGATATCGCTGTACGTTTAGGAGTAGATCCACGTAAAGCAAACCAGATGGTAAGAGGGGTAGTATCTTTACCTCACGGAACTGGTAAAGACATGAAAGTATTAGCATTAGTAACTCCAGATAAAGAAGCAGAAGCTAAAGAAGCTGGAGCAGATTACGTAGGTTTAGACGAATACCTTGAGAAAATCAAGAGTGGATGGACCGATGTTGACGTAATTATTACTATGCCAAGTGTTATGGGTAAATTAGGTCCATTAGGACGTGTATTAGGTCCTCGTGGTTTAATGCCTAACCCAAAAACTGGTACAGTAACTATGGATGTTGCTAAAGCGGTTACAGAAGTAAAAGCTGGTAAAATTGACTTTAAAGTTGATAAAACTGGTATCGTACACGCGGCAATTGGTAAAGCATCTTTTAGTGCTGATAAAATTGCTGGTAACGCAAATGAATTAATTCAAACATTAATAAAACTTAAGCCAACAACTGCAAAAGGTACATACGTTAAAAGTATTTTCCTTTCTAGTACAATGAGTCCTAGTGTTGCTGTTGATCCTAAAGTTGGTTAATTAGTTAAATACTTTTATTATGACAAGAGAAGAAAAATCACAAGTAATTGAGGAGTTAACTGTAGAATTAGCCAATAACACAAATATCTATTTAGCAGATACTTCTGGATTAAACGCAGGAACAACTTCAGATTTACGTCGTGCTTGCTTCAAAGCAAACATAAAAATGGCAGTTGTTAAGAATACATTACTTGCTAAAGCTATGGAAGCTTCTGAAAAAGATTTCGGAGAACTTCCAACAGTTTTAAAAGGAAATACATCTGTGATGTATTCTGAAACAGGTAATGCGCCAGCAAAATTAATTAAAACTTTCCGCAAGAAATCGGATAAACCTTTATTAAAAGGAGCATTTATTGAGGAAGCGGTTTACATTGGAGATAACCAATTAGACGCGTTAGTTGATATTAAGTCTAAGGAGGAGTTATTAGGAGAAATCGTAGGATTACTTCAATCGCCTGCTAAGAATGTTGTTTCAGCACTTAAATCAGGTGGTGGAAAAATAGCTGGTATCATTAAAACACTATCTGAAAAAGAAGGATAGTAAATAGCTTAGTACGCACTATATTACAATTATATTAAAATTAAAATTATTTAAAACGGTAGAAAATGGCAGATTTAAAAGATTTCGCAGAACAATTAGTTAACTTAACAGTAAAAGAAGTAAATGAGTTAGCTACTATATTAAAAGATGAGTATGGTATTGAGCCTGCTGCTGCTGCTGCAGTTGCTGTTGCTGGTCCTGCTGCAGGTGGTGAGGCTGAAGAAGCTCAAACTGAGTTTGACGTAGTATTAAAAGCAGCTGGTAGCTCTAAATTAGCAGTAGTAAAATTAGTTAAAGAATTAACTGGTTTAGGATTAAAAGAAGCTAAAGAATTAGTTGACGGTGCTCCAAGTAACATTAAAGAAGGAGTATCTAAAGACGAAGCTGAAGCATTAAAAGCATCTTTAGAAGAAGCAGGAGCAGAGGTTGAGCTTAAATAAGCTTAGCTTTCCACAAACATAAAGGTTTAGGTCTGGAGTAAAACTTCAAGACCTAAACCATTTTGCGTATATGCTATTTGCATATGCGCTCTATTATTTTTTTTAATCAAAATTCCGTCCATTGATGTTGTCAACACAAGCTGCAAGATTAAATTTCTCGTCTATTATAAATAGAACGGAATATCCAGATTTCTTGGATATACAGATTAAATCCTTCCAGGATTTTTTCCAATTAGAAACAAAGTCTGAAGAAAGAGGAGATGAAGGTTTATACAACACCTTCATGGAAAATTTCCCAATCACAGATTCACGTAATCAATTTGTTTTAGAATTTTTAGATTACTTTGTAGATCCGCCAAGATACGCTATCGATGAGTGTATAGAAAGAGGACTTACATACAGCGTTCCACTAAAAGCAAGGTTAAAGTTATATTGTACAGACCCTGAACACGAGGATTTCGAAACTATTGTTCAAGATGTGTACTTAGGAACTATTCCTTACATGACGCCAAGTGGTACTTTTGTAATTAACGGTGCAGAGCGTGTAGTAGTATCTCAGTTACACCGTTCACCAGGTGTGTTCTTTGGGCAATCTTTCCATGCAAATGGAACAAAACTTTACTCTGCAAGGGTAATTCCTTTTAAAGGATCTTGGATTGAATTCGCTACCGATATCAATCAAGTGATGTATGCGTATATCGATAGAAAGAAAAAGTTACCTGTAACAACTTTATTTAGAGCTATCGGTTTTGAACGTGATAAAGATATTTTAGAGATTTTCGACCTAGCGGAAGAAGTAAAAGTTTCTAAAACTGGTCTTAAAAAATACCAAGGTAGAAAATTAGCAGCACGTGTATTAAATACATGGCATGAGGATTTTGTAGATGAGGATACAGGAGAAGTAGTATCAATCGAGCGTAACGAAATTATTCTTGATCGTGATACTATTTTAGATAAAGATAATATTGAGGAAATTCTTGACGCTGACGTTAAGACAATCCTTTTACATAAAGAAACTTCTGAGCAAGGTGATTATGCTATTATTCATAACACACTTCAGAAAGATCCAACAAACTCAGAAAAAGAGGCTGTTGAACATATCTATAGACAATTACGTAATGCAGAACCGCCAGATGAAGAAACGGCACGTGGTATTATAGATAAATTATTCTTTAGTGACCAACGTTACTCTTTAGGAGAAGTGGGGCGTTATAGAATGAATAAAAAATTAGGTCTTGATATAGAAATGGATAAGCAAGTGCTTACCAAAGAAGATATCATTACAATTATAAAATATTTAATCGAGCTTATCAACTCTAAAGCAGAGATTGATGATATTGATCACTTATCTAACCGTCGTGTACGTACAGTAGGTGAGCAATTATCTCAACAGTTTGGTGTTGGTCTAGCACGTATGGCACGTACTATTCGTGAGCGTATGAATGTTCGTGATAATGAGGTGTTTACTCCAATCGATTTGATTAATGCAAAGACTTTATCGTCTGTAATTAACTCATTCTTTGGAACAAATCAGTTGTCTCAATTCATGGATCAAACAAATCCATTAGCTGAGATTACTCATAAACGTCGTTTATCAGCCTTAGGACCAGGAGGTCTTTCAAGAGAGCGTGCTGGATTCGAGGTACGTGACGTTCATTATACGCATTACGGTCGTTTATGTCCTATTGAAACGCCAGAGGGACCAAACATTGGTCTAATCTCTTCACTTTCGGTTTACGCTAAAGTGAATGCTATGGGATTCATCGAAACGCCTTATAGAAAAGTTACCGATGGTGTTGTAGATATTCAAAATGCACCAACTTATTTAAGTGCTGAAGAGGAAGAAGAAAAGTTAATCGCTCAAGCTACTGTAAAAGTAGATGACGATGGTAAGATCTTGCATGATAAGGTTATTGCGCGTATGGAAGGTGACTTCCCGGTAATTGACCCTGCAGAATTACATTATACCGACGTTGCACCTAACCAAATTTCGTCTATCTCAGCATCTTTAATTCCGTTCTTAGAACATGATGATGCGAACCGTGCCTTGATGGGATCTAACATGATGCGTCAGGCCGTACCATTATTACGTCCTGAGGCTCCAATTGTAGGAACTGGTTTAGAGCGTCAAGTGGCATCTGATTCACGTGTATTAATTAATGCAGAAGGAAATGGTACTGTAGAATACGTTGATGCTAACGAGATTAAAATTAAGTACGAGCGTACGGAAGATGAGGCAAAAGTAAGCTTCGATAGTGAGATTAAAACTTATCAATTAGTTAAGTTTAGAAAAACCAACCAAGGGACTTCTATTAACTTGAAACCTATCGTTAAGAAAGGCGATACAGTTACTAAAGGTCAGGTTTTATGTGAAGGATACGCAACGCAGCAAGGAGAGTTGGCACTTGGTAGAAATATGAAAGTGGCCTTCATGCCTTGGAAAGGATATAACTTTGAGGATGCAATTGTAATATCTGAAAAAGTGGTTCGCGAGGATATCTTTACATCTATTCACATCGATGAGTATTCTTTAGAAGTTAGAGACACGAAATTAGGTAATGAAGAGTTAACTAACGATATTCCTAACGTTTCTGAAGAGGCTACTAAAGACTTAGATGAAAACGGAATGATTCGTATCGGTGCTGAAGTGAAGCCTGGCGATATCTTAATTGGTAAAATTACTCCAAAAGGGGAAAGTGATCCAACTCCCGAAGAAAAATTATTACGTGCTATCTTTGGTGACAAAGCAGGTGATGTAAAAGATGCTTCATTAAAAGCTTCACCATCGTTAAATGGTGTTGTTATCGATAAAAAATTATTCTCTAGAGCTGTTAAGGATAAACGAAAAAGAGCTCAGGATAAAGATGATATTATTGCTTTAGAAGCTATTTATGATAGAAAGTTTGATGAGTTAAAAGATGTTTTAATTGAGAAACTTTTCAACATTGTAAATGGTAAAACAGCGCAAGGTATCTATAATGATTTAGGTGAGGAAGTATTACCAAAAGGTAAAAAATTCACACTTAAAATGTTAAACGCTGTTGATGATTATGCGCATTTAGTGTCTGGAAAATGGACAACAGATGATCATACGAATCAATTAGTTGCCGATTTAATTCACAACTACAAAATCAAAGAAAACGATTTACAAGGTTCATTACGTCGTGAGAAGTTTACTATTTCTGTAGGTGATGAGTTACCATCAGGTATTATAAAACTGGCTAAAGTTTACATTGCTAAGAAACGTAAACTTAAAGTGGGTGATAAAATGGCGGGTCGTCACGGTAACAAAGGTATTGTTGCTCGTATCGTTCGTCAAGAAGATATGCCATTCTTAGAAGATGGAACACCAGTTGATATTGTATTAAATCCACTAGGGGTACCATCACGTATGAACATTGGTCAGATTTATGAAACGGTTCTTGGATGGGCTGGTAAAGATTTAGGACGCAAATTTGCTACTCCTATCTTTGACGGTGCTACTATAGATCAGATTAACGAATTAACTGATGAGGCGGGTATTCCACGTTACGGACATACTTATTTATACGATGGTGGAACTGGAGAGCGTTTCGATCAGCCAGCTACTGTAGGTGTGATTTACATGTTGAAGTTAGGTCACATGGTTGACGATAAAATGCACGCACGTTCTATCGGACCTTACTCATTAATTACGCAACAACCATTAGGTGGTAAAGCACAGTTTGGTGGTCAGCGTTTTGGTGAAATGGAGGTTTGGGCACTTGAAGCATATGGTGCATCTAGCACATTAAGAGAAATCTTAACCGTAAAATCTGATGATGTTATTGGTAGAGCCAAAACTTATGAAGCCATTGTAAAAGGTGAACCAATGCCAGATCCTGGACTACCAGAATCTTTCAATGTATTAATGCATGAGTTGAAAGGTCTTGGATTAGACATAAGATTAGAGGAATAATATATTACACACCGTTTGAGTCTTTCAAACGGTGTGTTAAAAGTTTACAAATAATTCGATAGCACCATATATTATGGCAAGAAAACAAGATAAGAATACAGTAAAGAGATTTAATAAAATCTCCATTGGTTTAGCGTCACCAGAGTCTATTTTAGCAGAGTCTAGAGGTGAGGTTTTAAAGCCAGAAACTATCAATTATCGAACTCATAAACCTGAAAGAGATGGTTTATTCTGTGAGCGTATTTTTGGTCCTGTAAAGGATTACGAATGTGCTTGTGGTAAATATAAAAGAATTCGCTACAAAGGGATCGTTTGTGATCGTTGTGGTGTAGAAGTAACAGAAAAGAAAGTACGTCGTGATAGAGTAGGACACATTAACTTAGTTGTGCCAATCGCTCACATTTGGTATTTCCGTTCGTTACCAAACAAAATAGGTTATTTATTAGGCTTACCTTCTAAGAAATTAGATATGATTATTTACTACGAGCGTTACGTAGTAATTCAACCTGGTATTGCTAAAAATGAAGAAGGGGAGCCATTACAAAAAATGGACTTCTTAACAGAAGAAGAATACTTAAACATTCTTGAAACTCTTCCGCAGGATAACCAGTATTTAGATGATTCAGATCCAAACAAATTCTTAGCAAAAATGGGAGCTGAGTGTTTGATCGAATTATTAGCTAGAATTGATCTAGAATCTCTATCATACGAATTACGTCATAAGGCAAATACAGAAACGTCTAAACAACGTAAAACGGAAGCCTTAAAGCGTTTGCAGGTGGTTGAGTCTTTACGTGAATCGAATAAAAACCGTGAGAATCGTCCAGAGTGGATGATCATGAAGGTCATTCCTGTAATTCCACCAGAATTACGTCCGTTAGTACCTTTAGATGGTGGTCGTTTCGCAACGTCTGATTTGAATGATTTATACCGTCGTGTTATTATCCGTAATAACCGTCTTAAGCGTTTAGTTGAGATTAAAGCACCTGAAGTAATTTTACGTAACGAAAAGCGTATGTTACAGGAATCTGTAGATTCGTTATTCGATAACACACGTAAATCTTCAGCTGTAAAAACAGATTCTAACAGACCATTAAAATCACTTTCAGATTCATTAAAAGGTAAACAAGGACGTTTCCGTCAAAACTTACTTGGTAAGCGTGTAGATTATTCTGCTCGTTCGGTAATTGTTGTAGGACCTGAGTTGAAACTATACGAATGTGGTTTACCAAAAAATATGGCAGCCGAGCTTTACAAACCTTTTGTAATTAGAAAATTAATTGAAAGAGGTATTGTAAAAACCGTAAAATCTGCAAAGAAAATTATAGATAAAAGAGAGCCAGTGGTTTGGGATATCTTGGAAAATGTTCTGAAAGGACATCCAGTATTATTAAACCGTGCTCCTACGCTTCACAGATTGGGTATTCAAGCTTTCCAACCTAAATTAATTGAGGGGAAAGCGATCCAGTTACACCCATTAGTATGTACGGCATTTAACGCCGATTTTGATGGTGACCAGATGGCGGTTCACTTACCGCTAGGTCCTGAAGCAATCTTAGAATGTCAGATGTTAATGTTGGCATCACACAATATTTTAAATCCAGCAAATGGTTCTCCGGTAACTGTACCTTCTCAGGATATGGTACTTGGTCTTTACTATATGACCAAGCACCGTATATCTACACCTGAAGTGCCAATTAAAGGTGAAGGATTAACATTCTATTCTCCAGAAGAAGTGGAAATCGCTTTTAATGAGAAGCGTGTTGATTTAAATGCTGGTATTAAGGTAAGAACATTAGATATCAATGAAGATGGTAAGTTAGCTCCAACCATTATAGAAACTACTGTTGGTCGTGTATTATTCAACCAATACGTGCCTCAAGCAGCTGGTTATATCAATCAGGTACTTACTAAAAAATCTTTAAGAGATATCATTGGAAATATCCTAAAATATACATCAGTTCCTGAAACAGCAGATTTCTTAGATGCAATTAGAACATTAGGGTTCAAATTTGCATTCCAAGGTGGTCTGTCGTTTAGTTTAGGTGATATTATTATTCCACCAGAAAAACAAGGAATGATTGATAAAGCTAACGGATTAGTTGATGGTATTACAGGTAACTATAACATGGGACTTATTACCAACAACGAGCGTTATAACCAGGTAATTGATATTTGGACATCAACCAACGCTGAGTTAACCGAATTGTCTATGAAGCGTATTCGTGAAGACCAACAAGGATTTAACTCGGTATTTATGATGCTTGATTCTGGAGCCCGTGGTTCTAAAGAGCAGATACGTCAGCTTACAGGTATGCGTGGTCTGATGGCAAAACCAAAAAAATCGAATGCTGGTGGTGGTGAAATTATTGAAAACCCAATTCTTTCTAACTTTAAAGAAGGTCTTTCAATTTTAGAATACTTTATTTCTACCCACGGTGCTCGTAAAGGTCTTGCGGATACGGCTCTTAAAACGGCCGATGCAGGTTACTTAACACGTCGTTTAGTAGACGTTTCTCAAGATGTTATCATCAACTCTGAAGATTGTGGCACGTTAAGAGGTGTAGAAGTTGAGCCATTAAAGAAAAATGATGAGGTTGTTGAAACACTTCAAGAACGCGTTGTTGGTCGTGTATCATTAAATGATGTTTACGATCCTTTAACTGAAGAGCTGTTAGTAGCTTCGGGTCAATTAATCGACGATAAAATTGCTAAGCGTATTGGAGAATCTCCATTGGAAACTATGGAAGTGCGTTCGCCATTATCTTGTGAAGCATTACAAGGAATTTGTGCTAAGTGTTACGGACGTAATCTTGCAACAGGTAAAATGGTGCAGCTTGGTGAAGCCGTTGGTGTTGTAGCAGCGCAGTCTATTGGAGAGCCAGGTACTCAGTTAACGTTACGTACCTTCCACGTAGGTGGTATTGCAGGTAACATTTCTGAAGAAAATAAACTTGCTGTTAAATTTAACGGTATCGCTGAAATTGAAGATCTTAAAACTGTAAAAGGTCAAGATTCTGAAGGTAATGAAGTTGATATTGTTATCTCGCGTACGACCGAAATTAAATTAATCGATAAGAAAACAGGTATTACTTTAAGTACCAATAATATTCCTTACGGATCTACATTGTTAATTAGCAATGGTGATGAGCTTAGTAAAGGAGATGTTGTATGTACTTGGGATCCATATAACGGTGTAATTATATCTGAATTTGCAGGTAAAGTTAAATTCGAAAACATCGAGCAAGGGGTAACGTACCAAGTAGAAATTGATGAGCAAACAGGTTTCCAGGAGAAAGTAATTTCTGAATCTAGAAACAAAAAGCTTATTCCTACTCTTCATATCGAAGATTCGAAAGGAGAAACAATCCGTTCTTATAACTTACCAGTAGGATCGCACTTAATGATTAACGATGGTGATAAAATTACTGTTGGTAAGATTTTAGTTAAGATTCCTCGTAAGTCCGCTAAAGCAGGGGATATTACAGGTGGTCTTCCACGTGTAACTGAGTTATTCGAAGCACGTAACCCATCAAATCCAGCTGTGGTAAGTGAAATAGATGGTGTTGTATCGTTTGGTAAAATCAAACGTGGTAACCGTGAGATTATCGTTGAGTCTAAATTAGGAGATATTAGAAAGTACTTAGTTAAATTATCTAATCAAATTCTTGTTCAAGAAAACGATTATGTAAAAGCTGGTATGCCATTATCTGATGGTTCTGTAACGCCTAACGACATCCTGAATATTAAAGGGCCTGCTGCGGTTCAGCAATATTTAGTAAATGAAGTACAAGAAGTATACCGTTTACAAGGGGTGAAAATTAATGATAAGCACTTCGAGGTTGTTGTAAGACAAATGATGCGTAAAGTTAGAATTATTGATTCTGGTGATACTTTATTCTTAGAAGATCAATTAGCTCATAAAGCAGATTTCATTCAGGAAAACGATGATATCTTTGGAATGAAAGTTATTGAAGATGCAGGAGATTCTACAAATCTTAAAGCGGGGCAAATTATTTCGCCACGTGAATTAAGAGATGAGAACTCTATACTAAGAAGAGAAGATAAACAATTGGTAGTGGCTAGAGAAGCAAGACCTGCAACGGCAACACCAATACTTCAAGGTATTACAAGAGCATCACTTCAAACAAAATCGTTTATTTCTGCTGCTTCCTTCCAGGAAACAACTAAAGTACTTAACGAAGCTGCAGTAGCAGGTAAAGTTGATTCTTTAGAAGGCTTGAAAGAAAATGTAATTGTTGGTCATAGAATTCCTGCGGGTACAGGTATGCGTAAATACCAAGACATTATCGTTGGTTCTAAAGAAGAGTTCGATGAAATGATGCAAGTAAAGCAAGAATTAAATTATAATTAAAACAAAGGTTTTTACTTATGTAGAAATCTATAAGATAAAAGATCCCGCTAATCGTTATTGGCGGGATTTTTTTGTTAATTTTATAAAAATTTTAAAAACATGTCAGACGAAAAAGATAAGCCAAAACAAGGGCAAATTAATATAGAATTAGATGAAAAGGTAGCCGAAGGAACTTATTCCAATCTAGCAATAATAAACCATTCGGTATCTGAATTTGTGGTTGATTTTGTAAATATCATGCCTGGTGTTCCCAAAAATAAAGTAAAATCCAGAATTATATTAACACCACAACATGCTAAGCGCTTACTCAAGGCATTGGGTGATAATGTGGCCAGATTTGAAAACGCCCATGGGGAAATTAAAGATTACGAGCAACCACCAATACCATTAAATTTCGGTCCAACGGGCCAGGCCTAAAAGGATAGGATCGGTAGGGTTTTTGCTTGAAATAGTTTTCCAAAGCAACCATCAATACCACTAAACCTTGGTTCGACTGGATAGGTATAAAGTGTTAATATAATATTAATTAAACTAACTACTGACCTCTTTAATATTATTAATTTGCTGATGTTAAATAAGAATGACCTTAATTAAATAATGATTGGAATATGGGGGAACATTGAACATCAAAATATTGAATAGGTCTTCAAAATTGATGCGTTTGTGGTTAATATTACTATTTTTTTACTGGGCTGTGATTTTTACCACGCTTATTCATTAATTTATCCACCCTTTTTTATTATATAATCTATAACTTTGTATTGGTTGCTTATCAAAGAATTTGGTTTAAATTATAACTAAAAGCGAACTATTAAAAAATGAAAATTGCTAAAAAATACAGGATTAAGTTTATTATCTTCCCTTTAATATTAGGGTTTATTTTGTTCTCATCTTCTTTTGCTAATGCGCAAAAGTATAAAAGAATGATGTACGATAATAGTGTGAACTTTTATGAGGTTGTTAAAGAAGCTGAAAAGTATTTTAACGGCTTGTCAAAAGAGGAAAAATCCGCAAAAGGTTCTGGTTGGAAAGGATATCAAAGGTGGTTATACAATAACGAATTTAAGTACTATCCATCTGGGGACAGAAGTGGTGTCGATCCTTTTTTCATTAGCAAATCATTCAAAAAAAATAAAAAGGAACATTTAGAAGTGTCTCAAAAACTTGCGGCACAAGGTAAAATGTTAAATACTACGGGCTGGGAAGATTTAGGTCCCTACTATGTCGGTCAGGTTACAGGGCATTATGCAGTTGGTTTAGGAAGGGTAGAAACTTTTTATGTAGACCCAAATAACGACCAGCGTATTTATCTGGGGTCTAGAAGTGGTGGTTTCTGGAAAACATTAGATGGCGGTACAACTTGGTCTGGAGGTTCTACCGATTTTCTTGATGCCAGCGGTGTTAATACGATGGCTGTTTCTCCTACAAATCCTGCCAATATTTTAATAAATGTCAATAATTCTCAAAACCAGTTATCTCATGGTATATACAGATCCAATGATTCTGGAGACAATTGGAGTATAACTAATTTTAACCCCTCAAATCTAGGTTGGGGAGGATTGGGATCCGATGGAAGAATATATCAAATACAATACCACCCAACAACACCAAACATGGTTTTTGTGGGAACAAATAAAGGTTTGTTTCGTTCTACTGATGATTTAGCAACATGGACAAAGGTGGCTAATTATTGGGTAACTTCAATTTTATTTCATCCAACCAACCCTGATATTATATATGCCACAAAGCGAACTGATGCGAACAATATACTTGTTTCAACTAATGGAGGTGCCACTTTCTCTCAAAAAGCGTTTACAGGAAATACTTCTGAGAAGCTTCATTTGTCCGTGAGTGCAGATTGCCCAAATTGTGTTTTTCTATCAACCTCAGATGGGATATGGAAATCAATGGATAGCGGTAATACTTTTTCTAAAGTATCTACACCAGGAATTGGTAATTATGGAGGTTTTGTGGTATGTGATACAAACAGTGATGATATATTATTGGGTAGTATAGATACACATATGAGTACCGATGGCGGAATTAATTTTACAAAGCGAACCAATTGGGGTCAGGGCAATGCCAATTATAAAAATAATAGTAAATATGTACATGCCGATAATAGAGTAGCCAAAAGTATTAATGGTGTTTTTTGGATAGGTACAGATGGTTTCTTATGTAAAAGTACAGATAAAGGAATAAACTGGGAGCGTTTTGAAGGGCAAGGTATTAGGGAGAATTACGCTTTAGGTGTTAGTCAATCCAATAGCGACAGAACTATTACGGGTTCTCAAGATAATGGGACAAGTATTAAAACAGAAACCGGCTGGGTTGAGTTTTATGGCGGTGATGGTATGGAAGGCATTATTCATCCATTGAATGATGACTGGATGATAGGTAGCTATCAAGAAGGAGGTAGAAGAAAAACGCAGGATGGAGGAATTACTCAAAGTAATGCTACACCTGCTGGTCAAACCGGAGCATGGGTTGCGCCCTTAGCATACGACCCTAATAACCATATGAGAGTTTATCATTTTGGAAGTAATGTTTACAGAAGTGAAGATTTTGGCAGTACTTGGACAAATGTTGGTGCGCCTAATTTTACAGGAGTTATATGGAACGCTGCAATTGCTCAAAATAATTCACAAATCATGGTTGTAACAAAAGGTGTAAATATTGAAAAATCTACCGATGGCGGCGCTACCTTTAATAGTATAAGAAGTAATTTACCTAATTATCAAATTACAGATGTTGCTTTTGATCCTAATGATGATAACGTTATTGTGGTTACCTACGGTCGTTATCATGATGATAATGCCAAAGTGTATATAACTACTAATCAAGGAGTATCATGGTCTAATATAACATACAATCTTAATAACATGCCAATTCGATCTGTAGTGATAGACCATACAGATGCGTCTAATATATATTTGGGCGCAGAGATTGGTGTTTACAAAAAAGCCATGGCAGATAATACTTGGACGTTATATAATCCAGGACTTCCAAATACTTCTATCAATGAGTTAGAAATAGTTTATGGCTCAAATACATTAAGAGGTGTCTCTTGGGGCCGTGGGATGTGGCAACATCCTTTAGATGGAAGAGCAAGTTATCCAGCAATAGTTGAAACACAAATTACGCAACAACCAACGGAAAATTTACCAATAGTTGATGTCGATCAGTATGTTACATCTACAATTACATATAATGGCACTTTAACAAACGTATATGTTGCTTGGTCAAAAGATAATCCAACCTTTGAGAATACCATTCCAATGTCTAATATATCTGGAGATGTTTGGGAATCCAACACCCCTATACCTAACTACCCAGAAGGGACAAAAGTTTATTTTAAAGTTTATGCAGAAGGGGCTAATAGCGATATTAGTGAGACCTATAAATTTATGTACACTGTTAAACCTCTTTCATATTGCTCTGCTTCAGGAACCAGTGGTACAGGTGGTGATTATATAAATAGGGTTCAATTGGGCAATTTTGAAAATGGCTCAGGGCAAAGTCTGTATAGCAATTATGATAACTTAGGTCCAATTGCCATAGAAACAGGTCAACAATATACTTTAGAAATTGAATTGGCAGCTGTTTTCAGTCCAGATAAAGCGGGTGCTTGGATAGACTTTAATAGAGATGGCGATTTCGATGATCCTAATGAAGCTATAAGTATGTCTGCGTATAGTAATAGGGTATCAACAGGAACTTTTACGGTTCCAGCTTCCGCACTAACCGATATACCTCTGAAGCTTCGCACAAGAAACACGTATAATGCATCAGTACTGCCCTGTGGTAATGCTTTTGGAGAGGTTGAAGATTATCTGGTTACAGTGAGTTCCCCTTTAAGTATTGACGATACAAAAATTTTAGACAATATTGTATACCCTAATCCCGTTTCCCAAACCTTATATATAGAGTATTCTTCGGTAAACAATGAACCCGTGGAAGCATTTCTATATAGCGCTACTGGGCAATTAGTTAGAAAAGGTAAATTAGGGCAATATAAATATGGAAGTAAAAGTTTTGATGTTAGCAGTTTACTTGATGGCTTGTATTTTTTAAGAATGAAAAATAGCCAGGGATTATTCCTTAAAACAAAGCGTGTTATAATTAAAAATTAGCAAGTTTATTTGTTTCCTTATTCAGATTAATCAATATTGAATTGCTTTTTTTGAATTAAAAAAGGGATAACTAAATTTTAGTTATCCCTTTTTTGTTTAATTATGTTAGCTTGCTTTTTTTTGTTTATTAAGTCTATATTTTAAGGCTCCAGACGGACATTTTTTAATTTGTTCAATAACAGCTAAAGTTTCTGCTGCTTCTAAGTCAATCCAGGGAATAATCGAAATTCTGAAAACATCTGATAATTCTTTGGCACATCGGTCGGCATGGATACAAACACAAGGCTCATATGTTACTGTAATCTCTTGATTACTAAATTGGTTTTTTAGTGTTTCCATAGCGCTTCATATTTGGGGTTATGATTATTGCTAATAGATAATTAAGTTAAACATGCTGTTTATTTCTTAATTATCTACTATAAATTTTATGAATATTTTATTTAATACCAAATATAACCGATAATTTGTTAAAATTCCGAGGTGAAATGGAATTTGATACTTGGATAGGTCTGCTGGGTCATTTGTAAAGAAAATGCAGAATCGGCTAAAAATACCAATTGATCTTGTTTGTCTTTGGCTAAATAACGTTGCTTTACACGTAAGAACTCTTTGTATTCGTCATTCTTAGGATCTGCAGGTTCTACCCAACATGCCTTATGTACATTTAAATTTTCATAGGTACATTTTGCACCATACTCATGCTCTAAACGGTATTGAATAACTTCATATTGAAGTGCACCAACAGTACCAATAACTTTACGGCCATTAAGTTCTAAAGTAAATAATTGAGCTACTCCTTCATCCATTAATTGGTCGATACCTTTGTATAATTGTTTCGATTTTAATGGATCGGCGTTGTTGATATATCTAAAGTGTTCTGGAGAGAAACTAGGTATCCCTTTATAGTTTATATTTTCTCCTTCCGTAAGGGTGTCACCAATTTTAAAGTTACCTGTATCATGGAGCCCCACAATATCACCAGGATATGATACATCTACAATTTCCTTTTTCTCTGCGAAGAAAGCATTCGGACTAGAAAATTTTAATTTTTTATTATTTCTAACATGTAAATAAGGTTTATTTCTTTCAAATTTACCTGAAACTATTTTAATGAAGGCCAGACGGTCACGGTGATTAGGATCCATATTCGCGTGGATTTTGAAAACAAATCCAGTGAATTTATCTTCGTTTGGCTCTACCAAACGTTCTTCACTTTGTTTAGGACGTGGTTTAGGAGCTATTTCAATAAAGCAATCTAACAATTCACGTACACCAAAATTGTTTAACGCTGAACCAAAAAATACGGGTTGTAAATTTCCATCTAAATAGGCCTGTTTGTCAAATTCAGGGTAAATACCTTCTACAAGTTCTAGTTCGTCACGAAGTTGCTGGGCATATTTGTCACCTATTAATGTATTTAATTCTGGTGACTGTAAATCTGAAATTTCAATGGTTTCTTCAATGTTTTTTCTGCTATCACCACTAAATAGATTGATATTTTTTTCCCAGATGTTATAGATACCTTTGAAATCGTAACCCATACCTATTGGGAAACTTAAAGGAGATACTTTAAGACCAAGTTTTTGTTCAACTTCATCTAATAAATCGAAAGCATCTTTTCCTTCACGATCCAGTTTGTTGATGAACACAATCATAGGAATGTTACGCATTCTACAAACTTCAACTAACTTTTCCGTTTGTTCCTCCACCCCTTTTGCAACATCAATTACAACAATAACACTATCTACAGCAGTCAAAGTCCTGAAAGTATCCTCAGCAAAGTCTTTATGTCCTGGTGTGTCAAGAATGTTAATTTTAGTGTCGTTATATTCAAAAGCTAATACAGAAGTTGCTACCGAAATACCACGCTGACGTTCTATTTCCATAAAGTCACTCGTAGCACCTTTCTTAATTTTATTACTTTTTACAGCTCCAGCCTCTTGAATAGCACCTCCAAATAAAAGTAATTTTTCTGTTAAGGTTGTTTTACCAGCATCCGGGTGGGATATAATTCCGAACGTACGTCTTCTGTTTATTTCTTTTATAAAGCTCATAATTAATGTTACAAATGGGCTGCAAAGATACTATTATTAAAATATAATTTAATAAATCTTAACTAGGCATTTCTAGCCCATATATAGATGTTTTATAGCTATATTAAGAAGTTCTCATTTTATAAAAGAAGTTTTCAAAGATTAGCACAGCTCATTCTATTTTGTATTTTTGTTTTACTATGAAAGAAGAACAAGTAATTATTGTAAATGAGCAGGATGAGCCTATAGGAACTATGCCAAAAATGGAAGCTCATGAAAAGGCAGTCCTACATCGGGCTTTTTCGGTGTTTGTTTTTAACAAGAATAACGAATTAATGTTGCAGCAAAGAGCAGCACATAAATATCACACGCCTAATTTATGGACTAATACGTGTTGTAGTCATCAACGAGTTGGGGAATCTAATATTGAAGCCGGTAAACGTCGATTACAGGAAGAAATGGGGTTTGTAACAGACTTGGAAGAATCTATTTCTTTTATTTATAAAGCACCTTTCGAAAATGGTTTAACGGAGCATGAATACGACCATGTATTAATTGGGTATTTTGATGGCGAACCCAATATTAATCCAGATGAAGTAGGTGATTGGAAGTGGATGTCTTTAAATGCAGTTAAACAGGATATAAAGGATCATCCGGAATTATACACTGCCTGGTTTAAAATAATATTTGATAAATTCTACGAGCATATTAATATATTGGAGAAATGAGAGTAACGGTTAGTAGACGCGCACATTTCAATGCAGCACATCGATTGTATCGTAAAGATTGGTCTTTCGAAAAGAATGATGCTGTATTCGGAAAGTGTAATAACCCTCATTTTCATGGTCATAATTATGAACTCGTAGTAAGTGTTACAGGTGAAATTGATCCTGAAACAGGATTTGTAATCGACATGAAAATTCTCAAAGACATCATAAAAGAAGAGGTTGAAGACGCTTTCGATCACAAAAATTTAAATGTTGAAGTTGAAGCATTTAAAAACTTAAATCCAACAGCTGAGAACATTGCTGTAATAATTTATAATAAAATAAAACCACGACTTGAGGCTACTTTAGATTTAGATATTACACTCTATGAAACGCCTCGTAACTTTGTGTCCTATTCAGGAAAATAGCCTATGACGAATGCACTATACCCTTTAAAATTCACGCCCATTTTGAAAGATAAAATATGGGGTGGACAGAAATTAAAAACTATTTTAAACAAGGAAAGCAGCTTGCCAAATATTGGTGAAAGTTGGGAGATAAGTGATGTGGATGGAGACACCTCGATTGTTTGTAATGGGGAATTAAAAGGGCAATCATTAAAGGAATTGTTGAATGCCTATAAATCAGATTTAATAGGTAATAAGAATTATAAGGTCTTTCAAAATAAATTCCCTTTACTTATTAAGTTTATCGATGCTAAAGAAGATTTGTCAATTCAGTTACACCCTAATGATGAGTTAGCAGCTAAAAGGCACAATTCCTTCGGAAAGACGGAAATGTGGTATGTCTTTCAAGCCGATGAAGATTCTAATTTAATAGTTGGCTTTAATCAGGATATGACACCAGAAAAATATTTAGAACATCTTGAAAATAAAACGCTCACTAAAATTTTAAACTTTGATAAAGTTAAAACAGGTGACACCTATTTTATTGAGGTTGGCCGGGTTCATGCTATAGGAGCTGGTGTGATGGTTGCCGAAATTCAACAAACCAGTGATATAACCTACCGCGTATACGATTGGGATAGGGTAGACGATGAAGGCAATGAACGTGAATTGCACAACGACTTGGCAATTGATGCCATCGATTTTAATATGCCAGACAACTTTCGTATTTCTTATGCCAGAACACCAAATCAATCTAACCAGATGGTTAGCTGTCCTTATTTTACAACGAGTTATCTAGTCGTAAATACCTTGTTGCGAAAAGAAAATAATCACGATTCTTTTCTTATTTACATGTGCGTTGATGGTCAGGCAACTATTGTTGCTAATGGATTCAAAGAAAGAGTAAAAAAGGGAGAAACCATATTGATTCCGGCATCCATTAAGGAATACGAGATAAACTCTGATAATGCTACACTATTAGAAGTTTATGTTTAAAAGATAAAATCCCAAGTTATTGACTTGGGATTTTTAGTTAGCAAGCAGTTTTACTTTCTTCAATCTCTAATGATTCTGCTGGGAAGAGAAAAAATGCACTACAAATCATTTCTTGATGATTTAAGGTGTTTTTTTGTTTAGTAACAATAATATTTACTAAATAACCATTGGTGTTTTGTTTTACCAATTGAGCTTGAATAGTAAGTTTATCGTTAATAAATGCATTTTTATGCATTTTAAATTTGTAATCAGTAAAGTTTGGAATGTCCTGTGCATAAAAGCCTTTAACAGGAATTGACGCAATATGTTTTACTTCATTATAAAGTGTGCTTGGTAATAAAAATCCGTTAGCGTTACTTGTTTCTTTCGTTACTTTAAAAGGTGCGTTCGTATGTATTGGAGTACTCATAATATTTAAATTTTAAGGGTATAACAATAGGGGTGTGAGTCTGTAATTATTCGATGCATTTTGCGTATAACGAATGGCACATAAAAACTGAATCATTTTTTTGACTTTTTGAATAATGGTTTTCATAATTTTAATTTTTAGGGTTAAACAGATGTAAAAAAAAAGGTGCTTTTAAAAAAGCACCTTTTGGTTATATATAAATATTCAATTTATTTTAACTTGAGATGCACACGCGAGAATGTTTTTTTAAACATAGCAATAGCGACCAACTTCCACTGTTGTGAAATTCGGGTTGAATAGTGTTTATATGACATACATAATGTGCTCATCGATGTAAATTTAAGAATTAATTTTTAATTATAATTTAATAAAATAAAAATACCTGATTTTATTTAGGATTAATGTAATTTTGTAGCAAATAAATTTATTTAATTATGGCAAATGTAAGAGACCTAAAGAAAGACATTAATTATGTTTTAGGCGATATTATTGAAGCAGTTTATGTGTGGGAATTCGCAAACACAGATAAGGATACTAAGAAGAGTGAAGCAATTATAGATGAAGCTATCGCAACCTTTGATGAATTAATTGTAAAGGTTAATGAAAAAAATGTTGATAATGCAAAGGCACACTTTAAGTCTATAAATCAAGAACTTGAATCTAAGGGAAGGGCATTGATTGAAAAAATTAATAATTTAAGTTAATTTTTTTTTGATTAAAGGCTTGCAAATATAATTATACGTGTTATATTTGCACCCGCAATCGCCGATGTAGCTCAGCTGGCTAGAGCAGCTGATTTGTAATCAGCAGGTCGTGGGTTCGAGTCCCTCCATCGGCTCTTCAAAAGCAAAAAAAAAGACCTTCAATTTGAAGGTCTTTTTTTATACTTATATTTTAAGTGTTTTATTATTCTGATTTTTTTATATCCTCAATATAGGCTTGAAGTTTTTGACCGTATTTTGAGTTTTTTACATTATCTGTAAGCGAGTTGTTAATGGTGTCTAATAAATTAATTTTAGCATTGTATATTTCGGTTAAAGCTAAATAAGGAGCCACTTCACTGTCTTTATTGTTTAAAGCAAAATTTACCGTGAAAAGGTACTTTCTTTTTAAGAGACTCTTATATTGTGCTTGAATACTATCAACTTTAGAACTGTTATTATCCTTTTTAGCTTCAAACTCTGCTTTTATAAGATCTAAATTTTGATGATTAAATCGTGTCATCATTTTTTTGTATTGTGCCAATAGCTCTTGTTGCTTAGAACCGTTAATCTTGGCATCTCCTGTGAAGTTTTTAATCGATGTAGTAATCTCAGTAACTCCTTTGTCAGCAAAGAAAGCGATTCGTTCCGATTCACTAGAATTTTTATCTAAATCTAAAAAGAATATTTCTGGTGATTCAATAGGGCTATATAATTCTATTTGTGGATTTCCACTAACAACAACCGAATCAATAGTAATTAACGAGGTATCCTGCATTTTTTTTAGATATACGATACCTTTTTGTAATCCGGAAATATTTGTCTTTACGGTTAAATCGTGTTCTGTTTTGCTACAGGATATAATTAATAGGGTAAGGGTTAGAATTGATAATTTTTTCATGTATTGTAAATTGGTTTTAGGCTGACAAATATCTTATAATAATCTTTTAAAAGCTAACACCAAATTATAAATAATTTCATATTGAATATTTGGTTTTGGCACGGTAGTTGTGTGTAGTTATGAGATTACATTCTTAAAATTTAGTTTATAGAGTAGTTACCTTAAACTTTAGAAGTAATTCATATTTTTGGTTGGTTAGTTAGTTAAAAAGCATCCGCTATGGATGCTTTTTTTATTAGGTGTATTTATTTTTAAGTTTAGAGATGTTAAAATTGTAATTATTAATCTCAATTAAAAAGAAATTTAGTGATAATGTCACGAGTTTTTAGTGATTTTACACTTGTTTTTTGTCGATTAAAACATGTGTTTTAACCTAAAATGTTAAAAAAAGATGTATTTCATCGAATTATAGTGTTTTTTGTCGTTATGTATTGTTTAATAAATATATATTTGTGGTGTACTAAATAACATACTTTTTAGTTCAATGGATTAATTAATTAATATTTGCATTATGGCGTTGGTATAGAGACCCTAAATCTACATCATAATATAAAAAGCAAATGAAAGAAAGCCGAGTTTGAGGGAACTCGGTTTTTTTTATGCCTTGTTTTTTGCTTACTGTTTATTTTAGTTATTTTCGTTTTTTATAATAATTAACATGGGTCTTCTTTTTCGAATCTTTGTATTTTTTTTTATATCAAAATGTGTTGCTCAGTTGCCAGATAAATTTGTCTATGCAACTGAAGTTATTCCTAATTTAGATGTTGAATTAAGATATTATTCTACTGATAATTTCGTGGGCACATCTATAGAAGGCTATAATGCTAACCGGCTTATTTTGACTTATGAGGCGGCGGTAGCTTTAAAAAGAGTACAGGAAGAGTTAAAAAAGGAAAATTTATGTCTACGCGTATATGATGGTTACAGACCCCAGCGTGCTGTAAATCATTTTATTGACTGGGCTAAAGATTTAAATGATACTATTAATAAAGCTGTTTTTTACCCAGAATTAGGTAAGGAGTTTTTGTTCCAAGAAGAATATATTGCAACACGTTCCGGACATAGTAAAGGTAGTACAGTAGATTTAACTATAATCGATGGTAATACAGGTGA
This sequence comes from Gaetbulibacter saemankumensis DSM 17032, assembly GCF_000425645.1. Taxonomy (GTDB): domain Bacteria; phylum Bacteroidota; class Bacteroidia; order Flavobacteriales; family Flavobacteriaceae; genus Gaetbulibacter; species Gaetbulibacter saemankumensis. The sequence continues at coordinate 154,252 of NZ_AUDV01000006.1, read as the reverse complement.
ACCATTAGATATGGGGAGCTCCTTCGATTATTTTGGGGAAATATCAGGTATCTATTTCAATAATCTTACCAGTGCCCAAAAGCAAAATAGAAAAAAGCTTTTGAATATAATGCGTAAGCATGGCTTTAGAAATTATCCTAAAGAATGGTGGCATTATACTTTAAGACATGAGCCATTCCCAAGTACTTATTTCGATTTTCCTATTGAATAATGACTAATCTTACTCTGAAAATATTAGGGTTTAGAATTTCTTAATACCAACGCTTCTTTTTCTTTTTAGACCCTTCACTTTTGCGTCCCTTTTTGTGTTTGCTTCCTTGTTTCTTAGATTTATGAACTTCGGGTTTAGCTTTTGGGTTTAGAGGGTAGGGGTGATCTTCAATAACATCCAATTGTAATTGTATAAGTTGTTGGATAGTTTGTATGTATGACTTTTCATCGGCAGAGCATAGGGAATAGGCCGTTCCTGATTTACCAGCTCTTGCAGTTCTACCTATACGGTGCACATAGGTTTCTGGCACATTGGGTAAGTCAAAGTTTATCACAGCATCTAGTTCGTTTATATCAATACCGCGTGCAGCCACATCTGTGGCTATTAAAATATTTACATAACCGTTTTTAAATTTATTTAGAGCCTCTTGTCTTAATAGCTGGCTCTTATCTCCATGGATACTATCTGCTTTATAACCGTTTTTTATTAAAGTTTCTTCAAGTTTATTAACCCCAAATTTTGTGCGTCTGAAAATTAGAATACTCCCTTTAATTGTGTTTCTTAATAAATGTAAACAAAGTTCGATTTTGTTTCGTTTAGGCACATAATATAAGACTTGATTGATGTTTTTCGCTGTGGAAGAATTTTGTGAAACTTCAATACGCTCAGGATCTTTTAAAATACTGTTGGCAAGTTGTTCTACCTTATAAGGGATGGTTGCAGAAAACAGCAAGGTCTGTTTTTCGCGTGTACACAGGCGTTCAATTTTCTTAACATCATCAATAAATCCCATATCTAACATGAGATCGGCCTCATCTAAAACCAAGGTTTCTACATAATCTAAATTTACTATGTCCTGTTTATGCAAATCGAGTAAGCGACCTGGTGTGGCAATTAATATATCAACGCCTTTATTTAAAATGTCTTTTTGAGGTTCAATAGAAATACCTCCAAAAATAACCGCAGTTCTTAAATTAGTATATGTGCTGTAGGTTTTAAAGTTCTCACTTATTTGTAAAGCAAGTTCACGTGTGGGACTTATAATTAAGGCTTTAATTTTTTTGCCTTTTTTGGGAGCGTCCTGATAGTCGAAAAGTTGTTGCAATATAGGTAAGGCAAAAGAGGCTGTTTTGCCTGTTCCTGTTTGTGCCGATACAATGACATCTTTTTTATTTAGTATATGTGGAATAGTTTTTTCCTGTACTAAAGTTGGGTTGTCGTAACCAGCTTCGGCTACTGCTCTTAAAATTGGTTTATTTAATTGTAAGTCTTTAAATGACATATATGAAATTTATGCCACAAAGATAAGTATATTTTAAACGAGGATTTTTTTTATTTTAATGGCGTTCCATGTGTCGTCTACGGTAAATAGCTTAGTGGGTTTTAAGCGGTAATCGCCTAAGAAATCCCAATCGAATTCAATATGCAATTTTGATATTTCACTTATTGTTGTCACGTTGGGGTAGAATACCCAAATAACAGAGTTGTCTAGTAATCTAGGAAACAAGGTAAGCATTTGGTTTACAAAGTCTTCTTTAGTTTCTACAAATACAATGGCGCATTCTACACATGAGGTGGTAACTAAAGATTCCGAATAATCAGTTTCATCAAAAATTTTCGTAAAAGATTCCGGTTTATTTAAAATATAAACGTCTTTAAAATTTTTAAGTTTTAATTTACTCGGTAGTGTTCGCATAATCTAAATATACAAAAAAAATAAAAATGAAAAATGGGAATTTTAATAAAGCTTTTTATAAATATCGTTCTAAACTTTTTCGTTTTTTTAAAGGTAATGCTTCATTGTTAATTATTTTAGCAATTAGATGTTTGTTTTTAATTTCAGCATATAATAATTTGAAAAAATCTGCAATACTAATGCTGGATTCCGCTGATTTTATTAGGGTAAATGTGTCTCCTGTTTTTACGCTTCCGGGTTCTAGAACCTTCACATAAGTTCCAGGTTTACTGTGATTGATAAATTGTTGCAACACCTCCTGGGATTCAAATTTTATACCTAGTTTATAACAGGGTTCTCTAGGTTGTGTTATTTGTACTAAAGTCTCACCTAATTTATAGATATCTCCAATATGAATTTGAGTTTCATCCATATGGTCGATAGTAATATTTTCACCAAACATGCCATTGTTCCAGTCTAAGTTAGGGTAAAGGTTTCGCCAGTATTCGTAATTCGATTTTGAAAATAAGTAACATGCCTTAAATTCACCACCATGAACTTTTTTATCAGACACTTCATCATGTTTAACGGCATTCTTATCTAAGTAGATGCCATTTATGTCTGGGGTTTTATATATGCCCGTGGTAAGTTTTTTGTTATTCCAGATTATGGTTTTGGGTTGGCTAATATTGGTTGATACAACTTTCATGTTAACTTTTTATTAGACAGACTAAGTTAACATTAAATAGTGTTGAAAGCTATTATGTAGGAGTATTTATATAAGTAGGAAGTTAACCTCTTACTCCATAAAAAGTAAGAGGTTTTTTATTTGATATTATTGGATTGAAATTAAATTTATATCAAAAATAAGAACGGAACCACCCGGAATGCTATGAAAATCGTAATTGCCATAAGCTAAGTGGGCAGGAATGAATAATTTACCGGAACTACCTTCGTTAAAATAAGTAAATCCTTCTTGCCATCCTTCAATAACATTATTTAAGTAGAATGTTATATCTGATGTGCTTTCGTCAAAAACAGTGTCATCTAAAAAATACCCTTTATAAGTTACTGTAATGCGATCTGTTGATATTGGATATTCACCAGTTCCTGGAGTTTCAACAACATAATAGAGTCCAGACTCCGTTTTTTCGGCTTCAATGTTGTTTTCTGTCAGGTAGTTTTGAATAGCGATATCATTCTCTGTTTTAAAATTCACGTATACCAATTCAACGTCGAAAATCAACACGGAACCAGCTGGGATGTTATTATGTTGACTGCTGCCATAAGCTAAATGCGCTGGGATAATTAATTTGCCATGACCTCCTTCATTAAATTTTGCCATGCCCTCAGCAAAACCAGAGATAACATATTGCAGGATAAAAGAGGCACCTTCTTCAGAACTTTCATCAAAGACTTCTCCATTAGTGAAGTACCCTTTGTAAATTACTTTTACACGATCGGTTCCAATGGGTTTTTCTCCGGTACCTTGTTCGTTTATCACATAATAAAGACCTGAAGTTGTTCTTTGAGCGTTTAAATTGTTTTCAGCAATATATGCTTGAATTTCTTTTTCATTTTGTTCCGTGTAATCGACATATTCATCTTTACTACAAGAGGTAGCCAGAATTAGTGTTAATACAAATAAAATGTGTTTCATAGTTTCAGTTTTTTTGAACAAAAATAACATCTTAAACAGTAAATTTTAATTTTATGAATAAAAAAACCACTCTAATTATTAGAGTGGTTTTTACATTGTAAAGTATGCCGAATGGTTCAGCGCAAATATGCTTTATTTAATCATAGTATAACTACGCTTAATGAAGTTTGTTAACTCTTCACCTTTTAAAAGACCTTGAGATAAACGTGCTAAATCTAAGCTTTGATTAATTAAACGTTCTTGCTCTGCTTTATCACCTTTATTTAAAATGTCACTTACCAATTCAGAATTGGTGTTAACCACTAAATTGTACATTTCTGGCATATTACCAAACATGTTCATGCCTCCACCACCGGTAGCTTGCATTTCTTTCATACGACGCATAAATTCAGGCTGTGTAATAATGAATGGAGAGGCATCACTATCCATAGCTTCAAGTTGAACCATGAATTTTTCAGAAGGAATAACTTCTTTTAATAATTCATCTAATGCTTTCTTCTGATCTTCATCTAACCTGGAAACTGCGTTTTCTTCTTTTTTGATTAGGTTGTCGATATGATCTCCATCAACACGAGCAAAAGAAATATTCTCTTTGGTAGTTTCTAATTTTTGAATTAAATGAGAAACGATTGGAGAGTCTAATAACAACACTTCATAATTCTTAGCCTTTGCAGCTTCAATATAGCTGTGTTGCGCATCAGTATCGGAAGCGTATAGAATTACAAGTTTACCATCCTTATCGGTTTGATTGGCTTTAATTTTATTGTAAAGCTCGTCGTAAGTGTAATAGGTACCATCAACCGTTGGGTAAAGAGCGAAAGCGTCAGCTTTTTCGAAGAATTTTTCTTCAGAAAGCATACCATATTCGATAACCACTTTGATGTCGTTCCATTTAGCCTCAAAATCTTCACGGTTGTTGTTGAATAACGATTTTAATTTATCGGCTACCTTTCTAGTAATATAAGACGATATTTTCTTAACAGCACCATCAGCCTGTAGGTAAGAACGAGATACATTCAATGGAATATCTGGTGAATCGATAACACCACGTAACATCGTTAAGAACTCAGGTACGATACCTTCAACGTTATCGGTTACGAATACCTGGTTTTGGTATAGTTGAATTCTATCTTTCTGAATATTCATATCCTGTCCTAGTTTCGGGAAGTATAAAATACCGGTTAGGTTGAAAGGATAATCTACATTTAAATGAATGTGGAATAACGGATCTTCGAACTGCATTGGATACAATTCACGATAGAAATTCTTGTAATCTTCATCTTCTAAATCACTCGGTTGTTTCGTCCAAGCCGGATTTGGATTGTTGATGATGTTGTCAACTGTGATTTTTCGTTGAGGCTCTTTAGTTTCTTTACCGTCTTTGTCGGTAATGGTTGCAGGTTCGTGCTCAGGGTCGTTAATTTCCTTAGTTCCAAATTTAATTGGAATAGGCATAAACTTGTTATACTTAGTAAGTAAAGCACTTATGCGAGATTCTTCTAAAAATTCTGTCGAATCTTCGGCAATATGAAGGATGATCTCTGTTCCTCTATCTTCTTTAGTGCCTTCTTCTAAAGTAAATTCTGGAGACCCGTCACAAGTCCAGTGTGCTGCTGGAGCTCCTGTATGCGATTTCGTGATGATTTCAACTTTTTCAGCAACCATAAATGCAGAGTAGAACCCTAGACCAAAATGTCCAATGATTCCTGAATCTTTTGCAGAGTCTTTGTATTTGTCTAAAAATTCTTCTGCTCCGGAAAAAGCTACTTGGTTAATGTACTTCTCAACTTCTTCGGCAGTCATACCGATTCCTTGATCGATGATGTGAAGTTTTTTTCCTTCTTTGTCTATTTTAACTTCAATTTTTGGATCGCCATATTCGGATTTAGACTCACCAATGCTTGTTAAGTGTTTTAGTTTTAAAGTGGCATCTGTACCATTACTGATAAGTTCACGTAAAAAGATTTCGTGATCGCTGTATAAGAATTTTTTAATGAGAGGGAAGATGTTTTCTACCGATACATTAATGTTTCCTTTTGTCATGATATATTGTTTTATTATGTTTATAATTATATGGTTTCAGGGTATTCAACAAAAATGCCAACTCCAAAAAAGTGACAAACTGACATTGATAACTGTAAAAGCTTCAGAATTCTAATGTGTGAATTTGAAATTTAATTTAGATATCGTACTTTGTATTGCACAACTAAATTAAACCTTATGTACAATTCTAGAATTATTGGTCTTGGTAAATATCTACCGGATCGTATTGTAACGAATGCAGATTTATCAACAATGATGGATACTAACGATGCTTGGATTCAGGAACGTACAGGGATTCAAGAGCGACGTTGGGTGAAAGAAGATTCTAGCGACACTACAGCATCGATGGGAGTTGAAGCTGCTAAAATAGCTATCGAACGGTCTGGGATTAATAAAGATGATATTGATTTTATCATATTTGCTACATTAAGTCCCGATATGTATTTTCCGGGACCCGGGGTGCAGGTGCAACATGCTTTAGGTATAAAAACCGTGGGAGCTTTAGATGTTAGAAATCAGTGCTCAGGTTTTGTCTATGCACTGTCTGTCGCAGATAATTTTATTAAAACTGGTATGTATAAAAACATATTGGTTATTGGCAGTGAGTTGCATTCTAAAGGACTCGATAGAACAACTCGTGGTCGTGGTGTATCGGTTATTTTTGGAGATGGAGCAGGAGCAGCAGTCTTAACTCGCGAAGAAAATAATTCTAAAGGTATTTTATCTACACATCTACATTCAGAAGGAGAACATGCCAAAGAATTAGTATTGTTGGCTCCAGGTATGGGGACTCGGTGGGTTAATGATATATTAAAAGACAACGATCCTAATGATGAAAGTTATTTCCCATATATGAATGGGCAATTTGTGTTTAAAAATGCCGTTGTTAGATTTAGTGAGGTTATTATGGAAGGTCTTGTGAAAAACGGATTGGAGGTAAGTGATATAGATATGTTAATACCACACCAAGCAAATTTGAGAATCGCTCAATTTATTCAGAAGAAATTTAAGCTTAAAGATCAACAGGTGTTTAATAATATTCAGAAATATGGTAACACGACAGCTGCATCAATTCCTATAGCCTTAACGGAAGCCTGGGAAGAAGGCAAAATTAAGACGGGAGATCTTTTGGTTCTTGCAGCTTTTGGGAGTGGATTTACTTGGGGAAGCGTGGTTATAAGATGGTAGTTATTTAATACAAAAACCCCGAAATAAATTTCAGGGTTTTTCAGCTATTAATCAACTTCAACTAACACTTACTTCGTGAAGAATCATACTTATTATACGAGCGGAACTCAAAATTTAGTGTCGCTCATTATATATTTAACTTACTTTAACATAATTAACAAAAAACTCGGAGCCATAAACACCGAGTTTTTATGCTTATACAAATCTTTTGTGCGAAATTTTAAAATGTGAAGATGACTAACTCTAAATAATTATTTTTCGACTACGATTGTATATTGTATAGAACGTATAAAATAAATGGGTATTGTGTTAAAAATGAAGTTTTTTAAAATTTTAACATTTTGATACTTAAGTAAGTAGGTTGGTGTTGGTCGAAAATGTTTTTATAGTGTGAAATTTGAAAAAAATAATAAAATATGAATAAAAAGACATTGGTTCTAGGGGCATCATTGAGGCCTAATCGATATTCTAATTTTGCTATACAACAATTGTTGGCAAATCAAGTTGAGGTGGTTGCAATTGGAAATCGTTCGGGAGAAGTTGCTGGTATTATAATTGAAACCAAGCCAATTAAATTTAAAGATATTCATACGGTAACATTGTATTTAAATGCTAAAAACCAATTAGAATACTACGATTATATTTTATCCTTAAATCCATCCCGTGTTATATTTAATCCAGGGACAGAGAATCCGGAACTCCACCAACTATTAAACGCTAACAACATATATTTTGAGTCGGCCTGTACTTTAGTGCTGCTTTCTACGAATCAATACTAACCCTAAAAAGGTAAGTAGTCCGTTAATTAAAAGGATTTCAAAACCTATTTGATAACCATTTAAAATTTCAGCAGAATATTCATTAATTATGTAGGAAAGAATTGGAGCGGTTATACCAATAATCCAAACATATTTATCTTTTAATTCATTTTTAGTAAAAATTCCAAAAGCAAATAATCCAAGTAGCGGTCCATACGTGTATCCAGCAGCTTTAAATAATTCCCAAATAACAGAGACATCTTTAAAAATAGAATCGAAAAGGATAATTACAATAACCAGTAATATACTTATAAATATATGAGCTCGTTTTCGAACTTTTTTTTGTGCGGTTTTAGGCTTTTTATCAAGTTCAATTATATCGATACAGAATGAAGTAGTGAGCGATGTTAATGCAGAATCAGCACTGGAATAGGCAGCGGCTATTAAGCCTAATAGAAAAAATGATGAGGTTAGCATGCCTATTTCGGGCAGCATAGCTATTGCTGGAAATAAATCATCTTTCCTTGCGGTAATACCATTTTTAATGGCGTATTGTGTTAAAAGTAGCCCTAGTATGAGGAATAAAATATTCACGAAAATTAAGACAATACTAAAGGAAATCATATTTTTCTGGGCTTCCTTTAGATTTTTACAGGTTAGGTTTTTTTGCATCATGTCCTGGTCTAATCCTGTCATGGTAATAGTGATAAACATACCGGAAAGAAAACTTTTCACAAAGTATTGAGGATCATTTATATTGTCTAAAAAGAACAGTTTGCTCATGCTGCTGTCCTTCACATTTTGATAAATTTCCGATAAGCTATTGAGGTCTAGAGCTGATGCTAGAAAAGAAATAGTTACAACTACAGAAATCAGCATAAATGCCGTTTGTAGCGTATCGGTAAATATGATGGTTTTAATACCTCCTTTAAATGTGTATAGCCATATTAAGGCAATGGTAATAATAACAGTTATTGAGAATGGAATGTCGAACTGATTAAAAACTAAAAGTTGTAACACTTTGGCAACTAAAAATAACCTGAAGGCGGCTCCTACCGTTCTGGATATTAAAAAAGCAACAGACCCTGTTTTGTAGCTTGTATTACCAAAACGATCCCTTAAATAGGTGTAAATAGAGGTTAAATTGAGCTTGTAATAAATAGGAAGTAAAATGTAAGCTATGACTAGATAACCAAAAAAATATCCGAATACTACTTGCATGTAACCAAACTGCTTGGTTTCTACTGCACCGGGAACTGAAATAAAAGTTACTCCAGAAAGTGAAGCTCCAATCATACCGAAAGCAACCAGATACCAGGGAGCTGATTTATTAGCCTTAAAAAAGGCATCGTTACTATCTTCTTTTCCTGTGAAATAAGAAATTAATATTAAAACGGTAAAATAGGCTACAATGAGCAGAATGATCTGAGTGGCAGACATAGATATTTATTTGACTTGGCCAAAATACAAAATAAGTGTTCCGATTGAAAGTTATATTTAATTCATTAAGCAATGGATAAATTAATTTAAAAAATATAAATTCGCACCATGGAATTTTCATCAAAATTACTTGAGCGTGCAGTAAATGAAATGTCTCAGCTTCCAGGTATAGGAAAGCGGACTGCCTTGCGATTGGTATTACATATGCTTAAACAACCAAAGGAGCAAACATCTGCTTTAACAACGGCTTTGTTGAATATGCGTAACGATTTAAAATTCTGTAAATCATGTCATAATATCAGTGATATGGATTTGTGTGAAATATGTTCAAATCCAAATCGTGATGAAAATACTATTTGTGTAGTTGAAGACATTCGTGATGTTATGGCTATTGAAAGTACAAGTTCTTTTAAAGGATTGTACCATGTGTTGGGAGGGAAGATTTCACCAATGGATGGTGTGGGGCCTCATGAATTAAATATTACCTCGCTGATAGAAAAAGTTAAAGATGGTAAAATAAAAGAGCTCATTTTTGCGTTAAGTTCAACTATGGAAGGTGATACGACTAACTTTTATATTTATAAACAAATTCAGGGATTTAATATCATAACCTCTACTATTGCTCGTGGAATTTCGGTGGGTGATGAATTAGAGTATGCAGATGAAATAACTTTAGGGCGAAGTATTTTGAATCGCGTGCCTTTTGAAAATTCTTTGAAAAATAATTGATAGTTAGAAAAAAACCGGTCAATTCTAAATAACTAATAAAACAAACTGCCAACTCCCTTTTGAAACTCTCAATAATAATTTTAAATTATAATGTTCGATATTTTTTAGAACTCTGTCTAAATAGTGTTGTTGAAGCAACCAAAAATATAGAGGCCGAAATTATAGTGGTCGATAATCATTCCACCGATGCTAGTTGCGCTATGGTGAAATCGGTTTTTCCTCAAGTTATTCTCATAGAAAACCAGGATAATTATGGATTTTCCAAAGGGAATAACATTGGAGTTGCTAAGGCAAAAGGCGAATATATTTGTATTTTAAATCCGGATACGGTAGTAGCCGAGGATACTTTTGTTAAATTATTGCAATTTGCTGAATCTAAAGAAAATCTGGGTGCTATAGGCTGTAAATTAGTGAATGGTTCAGGTGAATTTTTACCTGAAAGCAAGCGAAATATTCCTTATGTGAAGGTTGCATTAAAGAAGATATTAGGTAACTCTGAAGATTATTATGCAGATCACCTGAAACCATCGGATATTGGGAAAGTTGAAATCTTAGTAGGGGCATTCATGTTTATGAAACAAGAGGTGTATAACGAAGTTGGTGGTTTCGACGAAGATTATTTTATGTATGGGGAAGATATTGATTTGTCTTACAGTTTAATTAATGCTGGGTACACTAATTATTATAATGGAGAAATCTCTGTTATCCATTATAAAGGAGAGAGTTCCTTGCGCGATAAAAATTATGCAAAACGTTTTTTTCAAGCTATGCAGATTTTTTATAAAAAGCATTTTAAACGAAATTTCATATTTGATTTTGTGGTTTGGATAGGTATTAAATTAGCCTATACTTTTAATCGAATTCCGAGGAAAAAAAGGAAGCAGAAAGAATTAAAGAATTATATTTTCATTTCAGATGAAATGAAAGATAATTTAAAAGAGGCTTTAGTGAAACCAGTTGTGCTAAGTTCTAAATTTGAAAATTTACAAAAAGGTGACGAAGTTATTTTTGATGCTAATTCAGTTGCATACAAAGATGTTATAGCCTATATGCAAAGTCAACCTTCTGAAGCACGATTAACTTATAAAATCCTTCCAAAAGGTGCGTCGTTTATTATAGGAAGTGAGAATGGAATGACCTGCGGAGAAATTATTGAATTAACTTAGTTTTATTGAAAATAATATAAAAAAATAAATGTTTTTTAAGTAATTTTGCAACGTAAAATTAAAATGTAAGTATTACTTTATAGATATGGCAAAGTTTGAACTTAAATTACCCAAAATGGGAGAAAGTGTTGCGGAAGCAACAATTACATCTTGGTTAAAAGAAGTTGGAGATACAATAGAATTGGATGAAGCAGTTTTGGAAATTGCGACAGACAAAGTCGATAGTGAGGTGCCGAGTGAAGTAGATGGTGTACTGGTAGAGAAGTTTTTTGAAGTTGATGAAGTTGTGCAGGTAGGACAAGTTTTAGCAATTATTGAAACCGAAGGAGAAGATACAAAGGTAGAAGTAACGACCGAACAAAATGATGATGATGAATCGGAAGAATTAGTTCAGGAAGTTGTTGAAAGCATTGATAAAGTAATAGAATCTATCGCACCAGTCGTATCTACAGACAACCGTTTTTATTCGCCTTTGGTTAAAAATATAGCCAAAGAGGAAGGCGTGTCTCAAGATGAATTAGATGCTATTTCTGGTACAGGAAAAGATGGTCGAGTTACCAAAAATGATATATTAGAATATATAAGTAATCGCGGGAAACAAGGGAAACCACAAAAAGTGGTTGTAAATAAAGCTGAAGAGACAAAAGCAGAACCCAATAAGCCAGCATCACAGCCTGCTCCTGTAATAGCAAGTGGAGAAGATGAAATAATTGAAATGACTCGTATGGGTAAAATTATTTCTCATCACATGATGGAATCTGTGAATACTTCTGCTCACGTACAGAGTTTTATTGAGGCCGATGTAACTAATATATGGAACTGGAGAAAAAAGGTGAAAGATGGTTTTGCGAAGCGTGAAGGTGAAAATTTAACGTTCACTCCAATATTTATGGAGGCTATTGCAAAGGCTTTACGAGATTACCCGATGATGAATATTTCTCTTCAGGGTGATACTATTATTAAGAAGAAAAATATCAATTTAGGTATGGCTGCGGCCTTACCAGACGGAAATTTAATAGTGCCTGTTATTAAAAACGCCGATCAGTTAAATTTGGTTGGTATGACTAAGCAGGTTAACGATCTGGCAACTCGAGCTAGAACTGGAAAGTTAAAACCAGACGATACTCAAGGGGGAACTTACACCGTAACTAATGTTGGTACTTTTGGAAGTATTATGGGAACACCAATCATCAATCAACCGCAAGTGGGTATTTTGGCTTTGGGAGCTATTAGAAAGACTCCTTCTGTAATAGAAACACCAGATGGCGATTTCATTGGAATTCGATATAAAATGTACTTATCACATTCATACGATCATCGAGTAGTTAACGGTGCTTTAGGTGGTATGTTTGTGAAGGCTGTAAAGGATTATTTAGAAGCATGGGACGTTAACAGAGAGATTTAAAATGATTATTCAATCAATATAATTTAAACCAACCTAGAAAAGGGTTGGTTTATGTTTTTAATACATAAGCTATTTAGTATATTTAGCACCTTTTTGAAACTTAAAATTATGCAACTTAATTTAGCAAAACCTATTTGTTTTTTCGATTTAGAAACCACAGGGGTAAATATTACAAAAGATAGAATTGTAGAAATAGCCATTCTTAAAGTGTTTCCAAACGGAAAAGAAGAAAATAAAACATGGCTAGTAAATCCAACTATTCCAATACCAAAAGAAGTTACAGCTATTCACGGGATTTCGGATGACGATGTTGCCGATAAACCAACTTTCAAAGAAATTGCTAAAGACGTTTATAATTTAATTAAGGATTCCGATCTGGGTGGTTTTAATTCCAATAGATTTGATATTCCTCTATTGGCAGAAGAAATGCTACGTGCTGAAGTAGATTTCGATATGAAAAATAGATTGGCGGTAGATGTTCAAACTATATTTCACAAAATGGAGCAAAGAACTTTAAGCGCGGCCTATAAATTTTATTGTGAAAAGAATTTAGATGATGCACATAGTGCCGAAGCCGATACCTTAGCAACCTACGAAGTGCTTAAAGCTCAAATAGCCAAGTACGACGATTTAGAAAATGACACCAGGTTTTTAGCTGAGTTTAGTTCCAGAAAGCAGTTTGCCGATTTTGCAGGTTTTATAGCCTATAATAAAAAAGGAGAAGAATGTTTTTCGTTCGGTAAGCACAAAGGGAAATTAGTGACCGAAGTTTTAGAACAAGAACCCGGTTATTTTGGTTGGTTATTAAATGCCGATTTTCCACTTTACACTAAAAAAGTGCTTACAGCAATTAAATTAAGAAGCCTGAATAATAAATTGGGTTAGGTTCTAATCTTTTCGAAATATAATTTTTAAGCATGAAAATAATTTGCATTGGTAGAAATTATACCGAACATATTGCCGAACTGGAAAATGAAAAGCCTACAGATCCGGTAGTTTTCTTAAAACCGGATACTTCTATTTTAATTAAGAAGCAACCATTTTTTATTCCTGATTTCTCGGAAGATGTTCATTATGAGGTAGAGTTGTTAGTGAAAATTAATAGATTAGGGAAATACATCGATAAGAAATTTGCCCATAAATATTATAATGAAATAGGTCTTGGCATTGATTTTACAGCGCGTGATTTACAAAGCAAACTAAAGGCTAAAGGACTACCCTGGGAAAAAGCCAAAGCGTTCGACGGATCGGCAGTAATTGGTCAATGGTTGCCAGTTTCAGAATTTAATGATGTAAATAACATTGAATTTTCCTTAAAAAAGAATGAAAAAATTGTACAATTAGGAAATACAAGCCACATGCTTTGGAAAATTGATGAACTTATAGAATATGTCTCAAAATATTTTACATTAAAGATAGGAGATATTATATTTACCGGAACTCCCTCTGGAGTCGGTAAAGTTGCAGTAAATGATAAACTAAAAGGATTTATTGGAGACAAAGAAATGTTTTCGATAACTGTTAAATAAGATGGAACAACATTACAAATTAGATAGAGTAAAGGAGTTAGCCGATAACGATCAGGATTTTATCGCAACCTTAGCCGAAACATTTTTAGAGGAAGTACCTGAAGATGCAGAGCGCCTTAAAAAGGCGGTAGCCGAAAAAGACTACCATACAGCATATCAGGCCGCTCATAAAATGAAACCTACAATCGATTTGTTCGAGCTTGGTGTATTGGATACACTAATTGAAGTACAAGATTGGGGAAAGTTTACGCAAACCGATATTGATATTAATCCAAAATTAGACATCGTTATTACAGCTGTTGATAATGCGGTGGCTGAAATAAAAGCCGACTTTAATTTGTAATGAATGCCGAAATAATCACCATAGGCGATGAACTTCTAATTGGTCAAGTAATTGACACAAATTCAGCATTTATAGCTAGGCAACTTAATAAAATTGGTATTTCTGTATTTCAGATAACTTCGGTACAGGATGATCGAGACCATATTTTAAAAGCTTTAGCCGATGCAGAATCTCATGCAGATGTAATTATACTTACGGGTGGTTTAGGACCTACAAAGGATGATATTACAAAAAAGACACTTTCAGAATATTTTGATGATGAGCTAGTTCCAGATGCTTCCGTGTTAAAAAATATTGAAGATATTTGGGCTTTGCATGTCCGAGGCGCTTTATTACAAGTGAATAAAGATCAAGCCATGGTACCCTCGAAGTCAAAAGTCTTAATGAATAAGTTGGGCACCGCACCAGGTATGTGGATGGAAAAAAACAATCGTGTGTTTGTGTCACTTCCAGGCGTACCTCATGAAATGCAGGCATTGGTAATTGATGAGTTAATTCCGCAATTAAAGAGTAAATTTAATTGTCCTTACATACTTCATAAAACCTTGTTGGTTTATGGTTTAGGTGAAAGTGCTTTGGCGGATCGTATCGAATCATGGGAAGAGGCTTTGCCAAGTACTGTTAAACTGGCTTATTTGCCAAGTTTAGGTAAAATGCGATTGCGTCTGTCTTCAAAAGGAATGAGCCAAACAGAGGTTATTAAGGGTGTTGAAGAGCAGATTCAGAAGGTTATTCCATTAATAAAGAATGAATTTGCTGGTTTTGAAGAAAACGAGGGTTCAGTTGAAGTAGTTATAGCAAAGCAACTTATTAAGCAGGCCAAGACTTTGGCTATTGCAGAAAGTTGCACAGGTGGAAAAATAGCCGAACAGTTTACCATACATTCCGGTGCATCATCATATTTTAATGGGGGCGTGGTAACCTATTCTACGCAGTCTAAAATAAATGTTTTAGGAGTTTCAAAACGTGATATTGATTCCTATTCTGTAGTAAGTGCTCAAGTTGCAGAGGCAATGGCTCAGAAAGCCTTAAAGTTATTTCAATCGGATTATGCTGTTGCAACTACAGGAAATGCAGGTCCTTCAAAGGGGGATTCTGATGCTGAAATAGGCACGGTTTATATTGCAATTGCAACTGAAGATAGCGTTTATTCTGAGAAATTTATGCTTGGAAATCATCGTGTAAAAGTAATTGATAAAGCTGTAAATAAAGCTTTAGAAATGCTATTGAAAGAAATTTTTAAAAATTGATAAAAATTAAGTTGTTGCATAGTAAAGATTTTGTATATTTGCACCTCGATTTTAAGCAACAAGAAATTTAAAGTTATAAATAATGTCAAGAGTTTGTGAACTTACAGGAAAGAAGGCAATGGTTGGTAACAACGTGTCTCATGCATTAAATAGAACTAAACGCAAATTTAACGCGAATTTAGTAAAGAAACGTTTTTACATTCCAGAAGAAGACAGCTGGATAACTTTAAAGGTTTCTACATCTGCATTAAAAACTATTAACAAAATAGGTATTTCAGCGGCAATTAAAGAAGCGAAATCTAAAGGATTCTTAAAATAATAGCTGCATTTATAAAAGTATAAGAAATGGCAAAGAAAGGTAATAGAATACAGGTTATATTAGAGTGTACAGAGCACAAAGAGTCTGGGCAACCAGGAACTTCACGTTACATCACTACTAAGAATAAGAAAAATACGCCAGACAGAATGGAGATTAAAAAATTTAATCCTATTCTTAAGCGAATGACTGTTCATAAAGAAATTAAATAATTTAGAATTTTACAGAAGCTAAAATTCCAAACACATTGAATCATGGCAAAGAAAACAGTAGCAACCTTACAAACATCTTCTAAAAGATTAACTAAAGCGATAAAAATGGTGAAATCACCAAAAACTGGCGCTTATATGTTTGTAGAGTCTATCATGGCTCCTGAGTTAGTAAACGACTTTTTAAAAGAAAAGTAAGAACTTAGGTTTTTAAGATATACAAAGCTGCTTTCTTATTAAGAGAGCAGCTTTTTTATGTTTATATTTGAATACTTTTCTCGTAAATATGGTTTTAATTTATATTTCGAGTTTAGTATTTTATACAGGCATTGGTAAAATTAAACTTTAAAGAATGAGTTTTTTTAAAAAAATATTTTCTTCAGAAAAAAAGGAAACATTAGACAAAGGATTAGAGAAATCTAAATCGAGCTTTTTTGGCAAATTAAGCAAGGCCGTAGCAGGGAAATCGAAAGTAGACGATGAGGTTTTAGATAATCTTGAAGAAGTCCTCGTAACAAGTGATGTAGGAGTAAATACTACTTTAAAGGTCATCGAACGTATCGAAGAACGGGTTTCAAAAGATAAGTATTTAGGAACTGATGAGCTTCACCAAATTTTACGTGAAGAAATTGCTGGTTTATTGAGTGAAACTAATATAGGAGAAGAGGTTGAATTTACGGTACCTAAAGATAAAAAGCCTTATGTAATGATGGTTGTAGGTGTCAATGGTGTTGGAAAAACTACTACCATTGGTAAATTGGCCTATCAGTTCAAGAAGCAAGGTCTTAAAGTGGTACTTGGTGCTGCCGATACCTTTCGGGCTGCGGCTATCGATCAATTACAGGTGTGGGCCGATCGTGTGGATGTACCTATAGTAAAGCAGGCCATGGGTAGTGATCCGGCTTCGGTAGCTTTCGATACTTTAAAGAGTGCGGTTAGTCAGGATGCCGATGTGGTGATAATTGATACAGCAGGACGTTTACATAATAAAGTAAATTTAATGAACGAGTTAACCAAGGTAAAACGTGTTATGCAGAAAGTGGTTGATGACGCACCTCACGATGTGTTATTAGTATTGGATGGATCTACTGGTCAGAATGCTTTCGAACAGGCAAAACAGTTCACCGCAGCCACAGAGGTTACTTCACTGGCTGTTACTAAACTGGATGGTACAGCTAAAGGAGGCGTTGTTATAGGGATTAGTGATCAATTTAAAATTCCTGTTAAATACATTGGTGTTGGAGAAGGTATTGAAGACTTACAGGTTTTCAATAAGTTTGAATTTGTAGATTCTTTCTTTAAATAGTCCATAAGAATTATAATTAATAATATTTACTTTTAGGATGCTTCAAAAAGATATGGGGCATCCTTTTTTATTGAGTACCTTTAGGAGATGGGGTATAATATTTATCATAATTTTGTTATTAATGTGCCGGCAAAAGCAGTATTCGATGCTGTGTCTTTACCTGATCATTTAGATAATTGGTGGACACTTAAAAGTTCTGGTATCCCTGTGTTGGGAGCAAAATATAATTTAAACTTTACTGATAATTATAACTGGTTTTGTAAAATTTCACAATTAGAAATTAATAGTTCTATTTTTTTTAAAATGACTAAATCTGACACCGATTGGGATTCTACAACCTTTGGGTTCGATTTAGAAGAGAAGCACGGGCAGACTTATGTTAGATTCAGTCATATCAATTGGCCAAAAGATAATGATCATTTTAAATATTCTTCTTTTTGTTGGGCGATGCTTTTAAACGGTTTAAAGAACTATCTTGAGAAAGGAGAAATAGTTCCTTTTCAAAACAGAAATTAGTTTTAACGGTTTTATAGTTTACTTTTTGAATGAGGTCTATTTGAATGAGGTCTATCCATGAATAATCTATTATTTGTGAAGCTTTTAACGTTTCTTTAAAATAGTCAAGCCTTAATTAACGATATTTTTGTTCATAGATTTTTTAAAATACATCTATCAATATGAAAATCAATTTTTTATCTATTTTAGCCTGTCTGGCTTTTTTATTAGGAACTAGTCAGGGTGACGCCCGTTGGTTACGCAATACAAGTATTTCTCCTGATGGTAGTACCATTCTTTTTAGTTATCATGGTAATATTTACACTGTTAGTTCACAAGGAGGACTTGCAACACCCATTACGACTACAAATGCATACGATGGGTACCCGGTTTGGAGTCACGATGCGAAAACGATTGCTTTTGCTAGTGACCGTTATGGGAATTTTGATGTTTTTACTATGCCTGTCGGTGGTGGGGTTCCAACGCGATTAACCTATAACTCTTCCGGTGATTATCCTCAGGATTTTACAGTAGATAATAAATCAGTTTTATTTAGGAGTGGAAGACAGGCACCTGCGAAGAGTGTGCGTTTTCCTATGCCTGGCTTATTTCAAAATTTATATGAAGTTCCGGTAGATGGGGGGCGACCAATTTTGGTAACTGCTGCAGGTGCCGAGCATGCCAATTACAATTCAAAAGGCGATAAAATTGTTTTTCAAGATCGAAAAGGGTACGAGAATCAGTGGCGTAAGCACCATATCTCTTCGATAACGCGCGATATTTGGATTTACGATTTACAGAATAATATCTATAAACAACTTACAGAATTTAAGGGCGAAAATCAAGAGCCCGTTTTTAGTTCTGATGACCTTTCGGTTTTTTACCTGAATGAATCAAGTGGCGATTTCAATATTTACAAAAGGGATTTGGAAAGTGGAACAGAGGTAGCACTAACCTCATTTAAAGATTTTCCTGTAAGGAATTTAAGTGTTTCAGATGATAATACTTTAAGTTTTACATGGAAAGGTGATATGTATACCTTAACAGAAGGTGGAGAGCCTAATAAGCTAAATATAGAAGTTCGTGACGATTCTTCATATGAGCCTGTAAAAACAGTCGATATTAATAGTGTTACTGAGTTTAAAATAAGTCCGAATGGAAAAGAAATCGCTTTTGTAAATCGAGGTGAAATATTTGTCACGGGAGTTAACGATAGCCGCACCAAACGTATCACTAACACTCCAGAGCAGGAACGTATGGTAAATTGGTCGCCAGATGGTAAAACTTTATTGTTTTCAGGCGAACATAATGGTAGCTGGAATATTTATAAAGCAACCATATCGCAACCGGATGAAAAGTATTTTTATGCCAGTACTATAATAGATATTGCTCCATTAAAGGCTTCAATGGCTGAAGAATATCAGGCTGCTTATTCTCCAGATGGTAAAAAAGTGGCTTATATAAAAGACCGTAATATTTTACAGGTTTTAGATTTAGAATCACGTAAGGAATTTACGGTGTTACCTGAAGGAAGAAATCATTCCTACTCTGATGGTGATTGGGGGTATAGCTGGAGTCCGGACAGTAATTGGTTATTGATATCCGACCAAAAGGGCCATGCTTTTACAACCTATACGGCTTTAGTAAAGGCCGATGGTTCAGGAGAACTATTCCATCCCGTAAACAGTGGCTTCGGAGAAAGTCAACCTACTTGGGCTTTAGATGGTAAGATGATGGTTTATACAAGCTCTAGAGATGGAAATAAATCTTTAGCCGTACAAGGCTCCAAAGAGCAGGATATTTACGCCGTGTTTTTTGATCAGGAAGCTTTTGATATTTTTAAATTGAGTGAAGAAGAATTTAAACTTTATAAAGAAAATAAGGAAGCCCAAGAAAAGGATGAAAAGGATTCTGAAGATAAAAAAGGCGATAAAAAGAAAAAGAACGATAAGAAAGAAGACGAAACGGTTGAGGATTTAAAATTAAATCTGGATAATCTTGATTACAGAAAAGTAAAATTAACCATAAATAGTTCAAAACTTAGTGGTTATGTTCTTAATAAGGATGCCTCAAAATTGTATTATTTAGCAAGGTTTGAAAAAGGTTACGATGTTTGGGAAACCGAGCTAAGAACAAAAAAAACAAAGATACTTGCCAAACTAGGTGGTTCGCCAAGTGGTATACAAATTAGTGATGACGACAAGAGTTTGTTTCTTAGCAATAAAGGACGTTTAGTTAAAGTTGATACCGGTAGTGGAGCTATTACTAATATTCAAATCGATGCCGATATGGTTCTGGATCTTTCGGCAGAGCGCAACTATATATTTGACCATGCCTGGCGTCAGGTAAAGAAGAAATTCTACGATCCAAATATTCATGGTATCGATTGGGAAATGTATAGAGATGCTTATGCTGAGTTTTTACCATACATTAATAATAATTACGATTTTGAATATTTATTAAGCGAACTATTAGGAGAGCTTAATGCTTCACATACAGGAGCAGTTTATCGCAGCAAGCATGAAAATGCCGATACCACCGCTTCATTAGGGCTGTTATTTGATGAAACTTATACAGGTGAAGGTATTAAGGTAAGTGAAGTTATTTCTGGTGGACCTTTGGATACCTCTGAAAATAAAATAGAAGCTGGTGCTATTATTGAAAAAATTAACGGTAAGTCTATTGCTTCAAACGATAATTGGAATAAATATCTTAATAACATAGCGGGAAAGAATATCCTGTTAAGTGTAGTAAAAGGAAATAAGACCTTTACGCAAACGGTAAAACCCGTTTCTAAAAGTTTTGAATCTGAACTTATGTACAAGCGTTGGGTGAAAATAATGGAGGAACGTGTGGATAAATTAAGTCAGGGTAAATTGGGGTATGTACATATCAGAGGTATGAACGATGGTAGTTTTAGAGACGTTTATGAAAATGTATTAGGTAAGAATTTAGATAAAGAAGCATTGGTTGTAGATACCAGATTTAATGGAGGCGGATGGCTTCATGACGATTTGAATACTTTCCTTAGTGGTGATGAATATTTGAAATTAGCACCTCAGGGCAATGTGTTAAAGGGAGGCGAATCTTTAAATCGTTGGACAAAACCAAGTATTGTTTTAATGAGTGAAGGGAATTATAGTGATGCCTTTATTTTTCCATACATATATAAACAAAACGGATTGGGTAAATTAGTTGGAAAACCAGTTCCGGGTACAGGAACCGCCGTTTGGTGGGAACATCAAATCGACCCTACTTTAATATTTGGTATTCCTATGATTGCTACTATAGGCAAAGAAGGGCGACCAACAGAAAACCTTGAAATAAATCCTGATATCGAGGTCGATTTACCTTATAATGATTTCCTTTATGGAGAAGACCCTCAGCTGGAAACGGCTGTGAACGAATTGCTTAAAGATATTAAGGAGTAACTCATACATAGATTGTAATTTCTACCCCCAATTTAATACTTCAAATTGGGGGTTTTGTATTTATAGGTGGGTATAACCAATTTTGTTACTTGAAAAAAGCAGGCATGTTATTACCTTAGTTTAGTCTTATTGATACGAAAGGTTAAAATCATCTAAAAATCAACTATCATTATGTATCTTTGCAGCTTTATTTATAAAAACTATGCGTACTAAATCTCTAAAAAAGAATAAGATTAATGTTGTAACCCTTGGTTGTAGTAAAAATGTTTACGATAGCGAAGTGTTAATGGGACAGTTGAAAGCTAGCGGAAAAGATGTGGTTCATGAGGAAGAAGGCAATATTGTTGTTATTAATACCTGCGGATTTATAAACAATGCTAAAGAGGAGAGTATTAATACTATTTTAGAGTATATGCAGAAAAAGGAGGAAGGCGATGTCGACAAAGTTTTTGTTACCGGATGCCTTTCTGAGCGCTATAAGCCAGATTTAGAGAAGGAAATTCCGGATGTCGATCAGTATTTCGGGACAACGGAATTACCGGGATTATTAAAAGCTTTAGGTGCCGATTACAGACATGAATTAATAGGGGAGCGTTTAACTACGACGCCGAAAAATTATGCCTATTTGAAAATAGCTGAAGGCTGTGATCGTCCTTGTAGTTTTTGTGCCATACCTTTAATGCGTGGCAAGCATAAAAGTACACCTATTGAAGAACTTGTTGTTGAAGCTGAAAAATTGGCCGCAAAAGGGGTTAAGGAGTTAATTTTAATTGCTCAGGATTTAACGTATTACGGTTTAGATTTATATAAGAAACGTAACTTGGCTGAACTATTGGAAGCTTTAGTGAAAGTAGAGGGAATTGAGTGGATTCGTTTACATTATGCATTCCCAACTGGGTTTCCTATGGACGT
The DNA here is from genome assembly GCF_000425645.1 of Gaetbulibacter saemankumensis DSM 17032. Taxonomy (GTDB): domain Bacteria; phylum Bacteroidota; class Bacteroidia; order Flavobacteriales; family Flavobacteriaceae; genus Gaetbulibacter; species Gaetbulibacter saemankumensis. The sequence continues at coordinate 132,186 of NZ_AUDV01000006.1, read as the reverse complement.
TTTAGAGGTTATGAATCGGGAACCTAAAATTTGTAACTATTTAGATATTCCATTGCAGCATATTTCAGATGCTATTCTTAAAAGTATGCGACGCGGAACTACTAAAGAGAAAACCACAAAATTACTTCAGGAATTTAGAGGGGCTGTACCTAATATGACTATACGTACTACACTAATTGTTGGGTACCCTGGTGAAACTGAAGAAGATTTTCAAATACTTAAAGAGTGGGTTAAAGACATGCGTTTCGAACGTTTAGGTTGTTTTACCTATAGCCACGAAGAAAATACGCATGCCTACACATTAGAAGATGATGTTCCTGAAGAAGTGAAACAAGCGAGGGCCAATGAAATTATGGATATACAGTCGCAAATTTCATGGGAGCTGAATCAGGAAAAGATAGGTCAGGAATTTAAAGTGGTTATCGATAGGAAAGAAGGGAATTACTTTGTTGGTCGTACTGAATTTGATTCACCAGATGTTGATAATGAAGTGTTGATTGATGCCAGTATCACTTATTTAAAAACGGGTGAATTTACTACCGTTAAAGTAACCGATGCCGCAGATTTCGACTTATACGCCCAAGTAGTAAACTAGTGATTTCTTTTTGTATTTATAGGTAATATTATTCTATTTTTGATAGCATAGAAGTATAGCTATGCAATCGATATTATTTTCAGATGTTCTTAAATCGATATGCTCCGAACCATTAGAGGTTTTGAGTATAGATCATACAGGAGATAATTTTGTGTATATTGACTTATCTAAAACCAATAGTGATTTAGATGCCGTTGATGTATCTTCCTCTGAAAAATTTCATAAATATATAGAGGCTTATCTGAGAACAAATAAAGCCGATGTAGCCTATGGTGGATATCTTGAAACCAGAAGCATTTACAAGCGCAGTATTCATTTTAATAAACAGGATGTTGCAACAGAGCGCAATATTCATTTGGGTATTGATTTATGGTGTCAGGATGGAACGGGGGTTTTGGCAGTTTTAGAAGGTATAGTGCATAGTATTAAAAACAATACGAATTACGGCGATTATGGCCCAACCATTATATTGAAACATCATTACCAGGACGTTATTTTTTATACACTTTATGGGCATCTCAGTATAGAATCTATCAATACTTTAAAGGTAGGTGATAGCGTTACTCAAGGGCAATGTATTGGGTATTTGGGAACCTCACAAGTCAATGGTGATTATCCACCACATTTACATTTTCAAGTTATAAAGGATTTACAAGGTTTGGAAGGCGATTATCCCGGGGTTTGTAATAAAAAAGATGTTGATTTTTATGCCCTGAATTGTCCGAATCCAAATATTTTGTTGAAAATTTAATAGTCTATAATTAACTAATTTCAGAATTTATTGCACTAGGTAGTATCAAACTTCGAATCTCATATGAAATTGATTTAATGATTTTAAAAGCTGGAATAAACTCATGGGTTTATTGAGGCTATATGTACTTCGTTTTAAGTGTTTACTGAGACTATTTTTTTAGGATTTTGAATGGTATGGAAGTAATGTAATATAAGCATAATGAGTATCCATACAAACAAAGAGCCTATGAGAGTATATTTTTCAAATTCAATGTAGTTGCTTAGAATAAAGATTAAAATATTACTTCCGAGAAAACAGAATAGGGTATTGTAACCAATAGAAGCAAAGTTTTGAGATAGCTTTTGTATGAGCTTATTTTCTAATGAAATTTTAAAAAATTTATGAATTGTAAAAATGAAAATATTTACAAAACAAATGCATAGTGTTAACCAAACAGGGTTAGGGGGAAATCTTTTGAGACGGAATATATCAACCTGAATTAAAAGTGCAAAAACAATAATGGTGGCAATGCTTATTTTTAGAAACCGAAAATTAGGAAACACATTGTTTTTAGCGCAGTACATGCCATAAATAAAAATAGGTAAGTATGGAATTACTGGAAAATATGGGAATTTAACACCTCTAAATAAAACTCCTATGATAGGAATGAAATCACTTTTAGAAGGTAATAAAAAGGATGTTAATACAATTAGCAAGGTTATTATTAATGCTTTTTTAGATTGCATCCAGGCTTTTATTTTGGTAGCCAAAAGTCCTATAATAATAGCAATAAAAAAATAGAAAACTAGAAATTCACTGTATCCTGGAATGTCAATAAATAAGAAAATATTAATGGATTCTTCAAAGGTTAAACTTTTATCGACAAATAATCGATAGGAACAACCTGAAATGATATAGGCTGTATATATTTTTGCGGCCGTTAAAAAAATTTTTTTCCTGGGTGGAATCGCTTTATCTACATAAGCTTTCCAGCAGGCAAACCCAAAACAAAATACAAAACAAGAAAATGATGTTAGTTTGGATATTAAAATAATTTTATCTCCTATAAATGTAGACTTCGTGAAAAAATGAAGGGTATGAGATAAAATCATTAAACTAATTACGAGTCCCTTAAGGATATCAATTTCATTGATTCTTTGCTGTTGAGGTAATGAAGAAAATAGGTGTTTTGTCGTCAAGGTAATTTTTTTTGCAAAAATAAATAAAAAAATCCCGATAATAGCATCGGGATTTTTTATAAAGGTTTGAATTATAAAACGATATCTAATCTTCAACAAGAACCCAATCACCTTTAGCAATTAATGGCTCAGCTTGTTTGTATTTTAAAGATTTACTTTCACCATTCATAACATTTTTAATGGTAACACGATCGTTACGACCAATTTTTGGTTTGTCTCGAACTATAGTTTCAACAACTTCAGGTTGGCGTTGCGTATTTCCTGCAGTTCTGCTTTGTGCCGAACGCTCATCAAGATTAGGAATTTCTTCTTTTTCAATATTTAATTTTTCCTGTTTGCGAGCACGTGCTTCCTGAATCGTGTTTTGAGTTTCCTGAGGTAATTCGCCTTTAAATAAGAATGAAATAACATCTTTATTCACTTGATCAATCATGCCCTTGAACAATTCGAAAGCTTCAAATTTGTATATAAGTAAAGGGTCTTTTTGTTCGTGAACCGCTAATTGTACGGATTGTTTTAACTCGTCCATTTTACGTAAATGCGTTTTCCACGCATCGTCAATAATGGCTAAGGTAATGTTCTTTTCGAAGTCATTAATTAATTGTTTACCATTGGTTTCGTATGCTTTTTCAAGATCGGTAACCACATTTAAACTCTTAATGCCATCGGTAAAAGGCACGACAATACGTTTGAATTTATCACGCTGTGTTTCGTAAACATTTTTAATAACAGGGAATGCAATTTCTGCATTGCGCGTCATTTTCTCTGTATAATGTTCAAAAGCGGCGCGGTAAACTTTTGAAGTAATTTCCTGTGTTGATAATTTTTCGAATTCAGCTTCTGTTATTGGAGAGCTCATGGAGAAATAACGAATTAATTCAAATTCGAAATTCTTAAAGTCATTCACAGCTTTATTGCTTTCCGTAATCCCTTCAGAAGTGTCGAAAATCATATTGGCTAAATCAACACGTAAACGTTCTCCAAATAGGGCGTGATGACGACGCTTATAAACTACTTCACGTTGGGCGTTCATAACATCATCATATTCTAATAAACGCTTACGAACTCCGAAGTTATTTTCTTCTACTTTTTTCTGAGCGCGTTCAATAGATTTTGAAATCATGGAGTGTTGAATCACTTCACCTTCCTGAAGTCCCATTCGGTCCATCATTTTGGCAATGCGTTCACTACCAAATAAACGCATAAGGTTATCTTCTAAGGATACATAAAATTGTGAACTTCCCGGGTCTCCCTGACGACCTGCACGACCACGTAACTGACGGTCTACACGACGTGAATCGTGACGCTCCGTACCTATAATAGCTAAACCTCCGGCATTTTTAACTTCGTCTGTTAATTTAATATCCGTACCACGACCTGCCATATTGGTTGCAATAGTAACCTGTCCTGGACGACCAGCTTCGGCAACTATATCAGCCTCTTTTTTATGAAGTTTGGCATTTAATACGTTGTGTGGTATTTTACGAATAGCAAGCATTTTACCAAGCAATTCACTTATTTCTACCGATGTGGTACCAATTAATACCGGGCGGCCTGCCTGAGAAAGCTTCGTTACTTCTTCTATTACCGCGTTGTATTTTTCACGTTTGGTTTTGTAAACCAAATCATCACGGTCATCACGCGCAATAGGGCGGTTGGTTGGAATTTCAACCACATCTAATTCGTAAATTTCCCAGAACTCTCCAGCTTCAGTAACCGCTGTACCGGTCATACCAGAAAGTTTACGGTACATTCTAAAGTAGTTCTGCAGGGTTACGGTAGCAAAGGTTTGCGTAGCATCTTCAATCTTTACATTTTCTTTAGCTTCAATCGCCTGATGAAGTCCGTCGCTATAGCGGCGTCCGTCCATAATACGACCTGTTTGCTCATCAACAATCATAACTTTGTTGTCGATAACAACGTACTGAATGTCTTTTTCAAAGAGGGCATAGGCTTTAAGAAGCTGACTTAAGGTGTGAATGCGTTCTGATTTCACACCAAAATCCTTATAAAGTTCTTCTTTTAAAGCAGCTTCCTCTTCCTTAGGTAACTTCTGGTCCTCAATCTTTGCAATTTCTAGTCCTATTTCAGGAAGTATAAAGAAATTTGGATTGTCTTTACCAGAAATGTATTCAATACCCTTATCGGTAAGCTCTACCTGATTATTTTTTTCTTCAATAACATAGTACAATTCCGCATCTACCTTAGGCATTTCACGGTTATTGTCCTGCATATAGAAGTTTTCTGTTTTTTGTAATAATTGCTTAACGCCTTCTTCACTTAAAAATTTAATAAGTGCCTTGTTTTTTGGCATACCACGATATACACGTAATAGTTGGAATCCGCCTTCTTTCGTGTCTCCTTCTTTAATAAGTTTTTTTGCTTCGGCAAGTACTCCTGTTAAATATTTACGTTGAACACCAACAATATCATCCACTTTTGGTTTTAACTCTGTAAATTCGTGGTGTTCTCCACGAGGAATCGGACCAGAAATAATTAAAGGCGTACGGGCATCATCAATTAATACAGAATCGACCTCATCGACAATAGCAAAGTGGTGCGGGCGTTGTACCAGATCGTTTGGTGAATGTGCCATATTATCACGCAGGTAATCGAAACCAAATTCGTTATTGGTACCATAGGTAATATCGGCGTTATAGGCTTTTTTACGGCCTTCAGAATTTGGCTGATGGTAATCGATACAATCGATAGTTAAGCCGTGAAATTGGAAAATAGGTGCCATCCAGGCGCTATCACGTTTTGCTAAATAATCGTTTACCGTTACCAGATGTACCCCATGACCTGAAAGTGCATTTAGATATACAGGAAGGGTTGCTACTAAAGTTTTACCTTCACCTGTTTGCATTTCGGCTATTTTGCCCTGGTGCATGGCAATACCACCAATAAGCTGTACATCGTAATGTACCATATCCCAGGTAACCGGTTTACCTGCAGCATCCCATGAGTTTGACCAGGTTGCTTTATCGTCTTCTAAAGTGACGTAATCTTTGGTGCCCGAAAGTTCGCGATCGTAAGTGCTTGCCGTTACCGTTATCGAGGTGTTATTAGTAAAACGTTTTGCTGTTTCTTTAACTACAGCAAAAGCCTCCGGAAGAATATCGTTTAAAACACCTTCGGTTAATTCATAGGCTTCATCTTTAAGCTTATCGATTTCCGTGTAGATATCTTCTCTTTTGTCTATATCTTCGGTATTCTCGGCCTCTTTTAATAGTGCCGCTATTTTATCATTGATAGGTTTATTCGCTTCGGCTATTTTCGCTTTGAATTCTGCGGTTTTGGCGCGCAGTTCATCATGTGATAAACCTTCTAAAGCTGATTCGAAACTCTTAATTTTATCTACTAATGGTCTGATGGCTTTGACATCCTGTTTGGATTTGTCGCCAACAAACACTTTTAGTACTGAATTTAAAAAACTCATGTGTGTATGTTATTTTTTACCGGTATGAACCGGGTGTTATTTTTGTTAGTTTCAATGTCTTTGAAATCCTTTCAAAGATACATTATGTTGGGTGTTTATGTAAAGTTTAGAAACAAAAAAAAGCCTCTATACGAGACTTTTTAACTATTCTTTTAGCTTTTATTAATATTCATCCTCGTTCCAAAGGTAATCTTCGTCGGTAGGATAGTCTGACCAAATCTCTTCAATAGAATCGTAGGCATCTCCTTCATCTTCAATAGACTGTAAATTTTCAACAACCTCTAGAGGTGCGCCTGTTCTAATAGCGTAATCTATCAACTCGTCTTTTGTTGCTGGCCAAGGTGCATCACTTAAATAGGATGCTAATTCTAAAGTCCAATACATGTTATGTGCGTTTAAATTTTGTGCAAAAATAATTTTTTAGTTTAAACATGCAAGAAAAAAAACAATTATTTAATTATATTTTAAAAGAACGTATTTTTTTACAGCTAAAACTATCAAATTAATAGCATCATTAGATTAATAATTTTTTAGCGTGAAAGATTAAAAGAATTCTGAAATCTGAATAATTGTTAGTCCTAATCTTTCAATTTTAAGAATTCGTGCTCACAATTATTTGTGTTTTTCAGGTATCCATTTTATTTCTTTTGCTCGCAAGTCATAAGACAACTTCCGTGCCAATACAAAAAGGTAGTCAGAAAGGCGGTTTAAGTAAATTAAACAGTTGGCATCGACAGCTTCTATGTCATTAAGTGCCGTTGCTAAACGCTCAGCTCTTCTGCAAACACAGCGGGCTATGTGACAGAATGACACGGTTTGGTGACCGCCCGGAAGCACAAAGTGAGTCATAGGCGGTAAGGCTTCATTCATTGTGTCCATTTCCAGCTCTAAACCTTCAATGTCACTATTGTCTATTTTAGGAATATTTAGGCGTTCTTTGCCGTTTTTCAGTATGGCTTTTTCGGGATCGGTTGCCATGATGGCTCCCACGGTAAACAAACGGTCCTGGATGTGAACTAACACATTTTTGTAATTAAGGTCTATGTTCTGATCACGAATTAAACCTATGTAAGAGTTTAGTTCGTCGACAGTGCCGTAACTTTCAATGCGGATATGATGTTTAGGTACTCTGGTGCCACCAAAAAGTGCTGTGGTGCCTCGATCTCCCGTTTTAGTGTAAATTTTCATTTAATGGGTGTTATGGTTAAAACCTATCTTTTTTCTGATGTTTTATTCGTATTACGAAATTAGGGGTTAATACTTAAATATTAAAGTTTATGTCTTGTTGATTTTATTTTATTAGATTCTTCGGTGCGCTATAGATGACAAGTGATGTCATGCAGCAGTAGGTTATGACTGGAGCATCTTTTAATGAAGGTATTGGGACTAATGAGATCCTTCGATTCTTCGACAAGCTCAGAACAGGCTAAGCTCAGGATGACAATACCGGTTCGTAAGTTTAGGAGGAGATTCTTTCTTTATACCTTAAATGGTGTTTACTTTTCTTAATATCAAATGCACAGAATGACAAGTTGATGTGAGTGTTTCGTTTGTCAAGATTCTTACCGGCGCTCTGAATGACAGGTGCTATTAGATTCTAATAGAAAAGTGTTCTTTACGTTGTTCCTTTCTAAAGAATACCAACCCCCAGTTGAAGGTGTCAATGGTAACAGTTACTTTGGGGTGCTGTTTTATTTGTTCCCAGGCTTCCGTCATGCCTTTAGACCAGTAAATATCGTCGAAAATAAAAACCGAATTGTTGTGAGCGGTATTTAATAAGCGTTCAAAATAATGGCCAGTTGCTTCCTTTTGATGGTTGCCATCAAAAAAGATGAGGTCGTATGAATTTGATTGGACTTTCTCAATGGCCTTGCTAAAATCGGCGTTTATAAAATTAACAGGTCCTAAATTAAACACTTTGGTTTGATTTTGAGCAATTTCATGAATATTGGTGCAGCCTTCTATACTGGTTATGGCTGCCTTTGGGTTGGCCAATCGCATGGCGGTTGTTGCGATTCCCAGAGAGGTGCCTAATTCTAAAATATGCTGGCATTCTAAGTATCTGGTGATTCTAAATAATAATTTAGCTCGTTTTGGTGTGGTACCGGCTGACTTTGCGATTTCAGATATTTGGCGGTTATTGTCCTTGGTTATTACTGAACCTGCTCCTAAATCGGTGACCGTAATACGTGCTTTGTTTTTTAGTAAGGCGGTTCGGTAGGCTTTTAAGGTTTTATATTCGGGATAGCTGCTTTTATGGTAAAAACATTGTGTAACCAAATTATATACAAAGGGCGAATGTACGCCATGCTGATTGGTCGAGCGTCCTAAGAATTTTAAATATTGTCTGAACTGATACAACATGCAAGACTTTTATTCTTCCAGTTTCGATGAGAGTTCGAACCAGCGTTCTTCTTTAGCTTCAATGTCGTCTATAATAGCCTGTAATTTTAATGAGAGCTCGTTAATCTCATCCTGAGTTAAATCGGGATTGTTAAACTTCGCTTCCATCTCTTTCTTGTCGTAGGCTAAAGAGTTGAGTTTACTCTCAATATTTTTGAGTTCTTTTTCTTCATTAAAACTCAGTTTACTGGCCTCGTTTTGTTTCCAGGACGATTTGTCTTTCTTGTTTTCGGTGGTTGCTGAAACGACTGGCTGACTGTCTTCATAAACGCGGTAATCGGTATAGTTTCCCGGGAAGTCTTCAATAACACCTTCGCCTTTAAAAATAAATAAATGGTCGACAATCTTATCCATGAAGTAGCGGTCGTGCGATACCACTATGACACAGCCCGGGAAGTCTAATAGAAAACTTTCCAGTACGTTTAGGGTTACAATGTCTAAATCGTTGGTAGGCTCATCGAGGATTAAAAAGTTCGGGTTCTGAATAAGCACCGTACACAGGTATAAGCGTTTGCGTTCGCCACCACTCAGTTTTTCAACAAAGTCGTACTGCTTTTTCCTGCTGAATAAGAATCGCTCCAGTAACTGCTGCGCACTGATTTGTCTGCCTTTTTTCAGGGGTATGTAATCGCCAAATTCCCTAATAACATCAATAACTTTCTGGTCTGGCTTTACGGTAATGCCTTTCTGTGTGTAATACCCAAATTTAACCGTGTCTCCAATAATCACTTTACCCGAATCAGGTTGGTCACTCTGGGTGAGTATATTTAAAAAGGTGGTTTTTCCGGTACCGTTTTTACCAATAATGCCTATACGCTCGCTTTTCTGGAAATTGTAATCGAATTTATCTAAGATGACCTTGTCTTTATAGGCTTTAGATACTTTATGGAATTCCAGAATTTTGCTGCCCAGGCGTTCCATATTCAATTCCAGCTGTACCTGATGGTCGTTTCTACGCTGGTGGGCACGGTGTTTAATATCCTGAAAATCGTCTATGCGTGATTTAGATTTGGTGGTACGCGCCTTGGGCTGGCGTCGCATCCATTCCAGTTCCTTTTTAAAGAGCTGTTTGGCTTTTCCGGTTTCTACTTCGGTACGTTCAATACGAGCTTCACGCTTTTCGAGGTAGTAGGAGTAGTTGCCTTTGTAACTGTGCATTTCGCCTTCATCGAGTTCGATAATTTCATTACAGACGCGCTCCAGGAAATAACGGTCGTGGGTGACCATAAACAAGGTGATGTTTTCTTTTGCAAAGAAGGCTTCCAGCCATTCAATCATTTCTAAATCGAGGTGGTTGGTAGGTTCGTCGAGAATTAACAGATCTGGTTTATTAATTAAGGCATTGGCCAGTGCCAAACGTTTTTTTTGTCCTCCAGAGAGGGTACTTACTTTCTGGTCCAGATTTTCAAGCTTTAATTTAAAGAGGATTTGCTTGTATAAGGTTTCGAAATCCCAGGCCTGGTGTAATTCCATCTGTTCGAAGGCCTTTTGGTAGGCTTCGGTGTCTTCGGGGTTTTCGAGTGCTTTTTCGTAGGCCTCAATGACTTTAAGGATGTCGTTGTCGCTGGCAAAAATGGTTTGTTCTACCGTAAGATTGTTGTCGAATTTAGGGTCCTGAGACAGAAAAGAAACCGTGATGTCTTTTCGGTAGGTAACGTTACCCGCATCGGGCGTATCTTCACCTGAAATAATGTTTAAAATGGAGGTTTTACCTGTACCATTTTTAGCGACAAAAGCTATTTTCTGATCTTTATGGACACTAAAAGAGATATCCTTGAAGAGGGTAAGTTCTCCATAGGATTTTGCTATATTTTCAACATTTAAATAGTTCAAAAGCACTAGTTTTTTGCAAATAAAAGATAAAAAAGTGAAAATATGGGTATTAGTTTTATTGTTCCGGGCTAAAAGTTATATTTGTGATAAAGCAAATCTTACTATGGTAAAATACGGGTTCCTGATTTTTTGTTTGGTTGTTGCGACGCTTATGACCTCCTGCATAACGAATAAAGATGTGGTATACCTGCAGGATAAGGGAACGGTTCTTAATGATTCCTTGCAAATACAGGCTCTTGCTAAGCCTTATCGTGTTCAGGTAAACGATATCCTTCAGATTAATGTGAAAGCGTTAGACGAAGAATTGGTGGCTATTTTTAATCCCACATCTAATTCCTCAAATAATGAAGGTCGGGGTTCAGAACAAGCTCTCTATTTTAAAGGGTTTACGGTGGATTTACATGGCAATATTAAATTTCCAATTCTAGGAGAATTAAATGTGTTAGGCTATACGGTTGAGGAAATAGAGGCTATGGTTAAAAAAGAATTGTTGGCACAGTATTTTAAGGAAACGGCTCAGTTATTTGTAACGGTTAAACTAGCTGGGTTAAAGTATACTACTTTAGGTGAAATGAAAGCCGGTAATCATGTGATTTACAGAGATCGTGTAAACATTCTGGAGGCTATTGCCAATGCGGGTGATATCAAGGTAACCGGGGACCGTCGTGATGTGATGATTATACGGCAGTATCCACAGGGGCAAAAAATTCATCATATCGATTTAACCGATAAAAATGCGATGGCCTCTGAATTCTATTATATTCAACCTAACGACATCATTATGGTGAAGCCTTTAAAGCGCAAGGCTTTAGGAGGCGGACAGACGGCCGTTCAAAATTTAACGACCTTGGTAAGTGTATTTTCTATTTTAGTGAGTACTTATTTTATAATACGTAGTTTATAAGCCATGACAGACGATTATACCTCCCCACAGTATACTTTAAATTTCGATTTTAAGGCTTTTTTGTTCAGGGCTTTAAGTTACTGGAAGTGGTTTTTACTAGCTTTAATTATCGGTGTTTATGTGGTGTATCAGCAAAATATTAGAAAGGAATTCCCATATACTTTAGATGCTTCTATTTCTGTACAAAATGATAGAAACCCCTTGTTTACGCCAAATACTAGTCTAATCTTTAATTACGGCGGTGTTTCGGGGAAGGTACAGGATGTTTTACTTAATTTAAAATCCAGAAAACATCATGAAAAGGTTGTAGATAGTCTTGAACTGTATTTTAGTTATTTGCAACAGGGCCGTTTTCATAAGAAGGACATTTATAAGGCCGTTCCATTTGCTTTTGAAAGTAATCCTGAGGCGTTTCAGGTTACAGGTTATCCTATTAAAATTACTTTTATTGACGATGAACAGTTTGAGTTGTCTTACGATTTTGGAGACACTGGAGCCGTATCGGTGCAGAATTTTGAAAGCAAAGAGATTAAGACTCTACTTATAACTCGGCCCCAGTTAAAACAAACTTATCACTTTGATGATTATATCGATCTTGATGTGCTTAAGGGGCGTATTGTTAGAAATGACAAGTCGTTTAATTTATCAGGTAAGTCGTTTTATATAGAGTACACTAATTATAATGTTACTGTGACTCAGTTTGTAAAACGATTTTCGGTAGTTAACGAAGGTGGGAGCCCGTTATTAACCCTTCGTTTAACCTACAGGAATAAAGCTAAAATTGTGGATTATCTCAATGCCAGTATTGCTATTCTTGATCGTGATTTATTACAACGTAAAAACCAATATGCTATTAATACCATCGATTTTATTGATAAACAATTGTCGAGAGTAAAGGCAGAGTTAGGTGAGAAGGCAGATTCTTTAAATAGGTTTAAACAGCAGAACAAAATATTAGATTTAGGTAGTGAAAGTCATGTGCTTGTAAATAGAATTACCCAGTATGAAGAAGAGAAACTTGTTTTAGAAGAGTCTTTGTTCTATTATGATTTATTGAAAAACTATCTAGAGACCAGTAAAGATTTTACCAATTTTCCTGCACCGGCGGTTCAGGGGATTTCAGATTCGAATATTACAGGCGCCATTTCTCAAATTATAGCATTATCTGGAGAGAAGTCGAAGTTAGAATATTCTGTGCGTAAAGATGCTGCCGTTTTTGATGATTTAGACCGGCAAATTGAAGGGCTGAAACAGGTTATCTATGAGAGTGTTTCTTCCAATAAGGCCAATATTAAATTTCAAATACAGGCATTAAAAAATAATATTTCTAATTTGGAACGCGAGTTTTCGGTAATTCCTAAACATCAACAAGAGCTTCAGGGAATTGAACGCGCGTATTTGCTAAGTCAAAACACTTACAATTTATATTTAGCGAAGCGTGGTGAAGCCGATTTGATAAAGGCTTCTAATATTTCTGATATTGTATTGATAGAGCCTGCTAAAGATATCGGACAAGGTCCGAGGGTGGTTAATCTGGGGATACGGTATGTGTTTGCCGTTGTAGCTGCTTTTATACCTATTCTTTTGGTTGCTTTTGTTATAACTTTTTTCGATAGAAAGGTTCATAGTCCGGTAGATCTTGAAGCCTTAACCTCCATACCACTATTAGGTGTGGTAGGAAGGAGCCGATTTGATAGTAATTTGGTTGTTTTAAATAAGTCGAATTCAGCTGTTGCTGAAGCCTTCCGAGCTATTCGTACCAGCTTGCAGTTTATTTATAGAAAACAAGATGTTTCTGGTTCTAAAACGGTTATGGTTACGTCTTCGATAAGTGGTGAAGGGAAAACCTTTTGTTCCATTAACCTGGCGTCTGTGTTTGCGTTGAGTGGAAAAAAAACGGTGTTGGTGGGATTAGATTTGCGTAAACCTAAAATATTTGACGATTTTGAAATAGCCAATGATATTGGTGCGGTTAATTATTTAATTGGTCAGGCTTCTTTTGATGCTATTGTGCAAAAAACAAGTATCGATCATCTCGATGTTATTACGTCTGGCGCTGTGCCGCCTAATCCGTCGGAATTATTAATTGGTGATTATGTCGAGTCTTTAATGCAGGAACTTAAAACCCATTACGATTATGTTATTCTGGACACACCACCAATAGGTTTAGTATCTGATGCTTTGGAACTTACGCGTTATGTTGATGCTACCTTGTATGTCTTGCGACAGGATTACACCAAGAAGGATATGCTTAAGTTAATTAACGATAGGTATAAAAAGGGTGAAATTAAGAATATTAGTTTGCTTTATAATTTCTATGATCAATCTTCTAAATATGGTTATGGCTACGGTTATGGCTATGGTACTTATGGGAATGGGTATCATGAGCGTGCTGGTGAGAAGAAGCACGGTTTTTTTGGTAGGTTGAAGCGGGTTTTTGGGAAGAAGCATTCCTGATTGTTTTTTAATGAGATTCTTTGCTTGCACTCTGAATGACAGGTGTGGTTGTTATGTTAATTTTTGGCTTGACCCAAAAAGAACCAAAAAAGTCAAGTCAAAAAGTAGGAAATTGCTAAAGCACCATGCGTTCCCGGAATTTCATGTTTGACGCTTCGCATCGCAGTTCCATTCCTTCACTTATAATTTTTTGATTTTTGACGGGGCGTTGCGTTCCCATTCACGTTTGTTGTAAAGATTAATAATATAGAATCCAAAATCTTTAATTGAAGCTAAACGGCCTATCGAAAGTGTATCGTAAAATTTGAAGTGCAGTTTCCGTAAAATTTTAGGCTGTTTGAGCAAACGTATTTTTTAATGATAATATAGTTTGTAAGGCATTTCTAAATGTTTTAGGTATTGTAAATTTAAAGCGAGTTTCTAAAATTTAGGAAGCAAGCGATAAATTTAGATACAGTTTCGTAAGCCTAGCGTTTTTTGTTACTTTTTTTGGTAATGCAAAAAAGTAAATAGCCCTTTTATTCGCAAATGTTATAATAGATTAAGGAGCTCATGATGTGCTTTGCAGTTGCTTGTCCAAAAGAAACGAACCAAAGAATTTGATGAGATCCTTCGATTCTTCGACAAGTTCAGAACAGGCTGAGCTCAGGATGACAAGTTGATTTCGAATATTTGGTTTTATGAGATTCTTTGCTAATTCGACAAGTTCAGTATAGGTTATGTTCTGAATGATAGGTGTGATTGTTATGTTCGTTTTTGGCTTGACCCAAAAAGAACCAAAAAAGTCAAGTCAAAAACTAGGAAATTGCTAAAGCACCATGCGTTTCCGGAATTTCATGCTTGACGCTTCGTATCGCAGTTCCATTCCTTCACTTATTATTTCTGATTTTTGACGGGGCGTTGCGTTTCTATTTATGTTTTTGGTTAAAATGATTATATAGAATTTTAAGCGGAAGGTGGTTGTAGGTGAAACTTCTTTTTTTTAGTGATTATGGATTGTTTTGTTGAAACTGTCACTTTTTGTTGTTTTCTGTTTTTTAAGGTTACTATACTGTATCTATGCCTTTGGTATACCTTTGGTATGGGTTTGGTAGGGAGGATGACAAGTTGATTTGGAATATTTGGTTTTATGAGATTCTTTGCTAATTCGACAAGTTCAGTATAGGTTATGTTCTGAATGATAGGTGTGATTGTTATGTTCATTTTTGGCTTGACCCAAAAAGAACCAAAAAAGTCAAGTCAAAAACTAGGAAATTGCTAAAGCACCATGCGTTCTCGGCATTGCATGCTTGACGCTTCGTATCGCAGTTCCATTCCTTCACTTATTATTTCTGATTTTTGACGGGGCGTTGCGTTTCTATTTGTCTTTTGTTAAAACCGTTATTTGAAGTTGTTTGTCACACTGAGCTTGTCGAAGTGTGGTTATTTAATAGGATAGTGAGAAGGGGTAAAAGTGAGAGGTTATTTTGATGAGATTCTTCGCTAGCGCTCTGAATGACAATTGGTGTCATGCAGAAGGTTTGATATTAAGAAGGCAAATACGGTTTGTGGTAAATAACGACTGAAACATCTTTTTATGGTTGGTTTTGGGTTCAATGGGATCTTTCGATCCTTCGACTAAGCTCAGAACAGGCTAAGCTCAGGCTGCCATGGGTGAGCAGTGAGTGATATGTAGTGATAAGGTAGGGTGGAAGGTGTTATTTGTCGAATTAATATGTAAATGATTTTTTTGAATGGGTTGAGCTAATTATATTTACTACTTGACAATGCCATTAATCTTTACACGTCCTTGGAAACCCGCGTATACCAGAAAGAACATACTTTAAGTTTTTTAAACCTTTTAAAAAGTAGTTTAAAAGATATTTATAGTTCTCGATTTTTAGCGAGGCAACTTACCGTGCGTGATATTAAGGCGCAGTATCGCCAATCGTATTTTGGATTTTTATGGGCTTTTGTTATGCCATTAACTACCGCTTTTGTGTGGATTTTTTTAAACGGCACGGGTACTATAAAATTATCGGATACCGGAGTGCCTTATCCGGTGTATGCTTTTTCGGGAACATTAATCTGGTCTATTATTACGGGTGCTATTAATGCCCCGCTAAGCAGTACCAAAAGTGCCAGGGGTATTATGAGTAAAATAAATTTTCCTAAGGAGGCTTTAATTATATCAGGTGTTTATAAGTTACTGTTTGACAGTAGTCTTAAAATTTTGTTACTCCTGGTGTTTGTGTTTGTGTATGGTATAGGGTTTCAATGGTCGATGCTGTTATTTCCTTTAGCCATTCTCGGACTTATTTTGTTTGGGGTTACTATTGGTTTGTTTATCACGCCTTTAGGGATGTTGTATAACGATGTGGCGAAAATGATTGGTATGGGCTTAAAACTGGTGATGTATATCACGCCAGTCGTGTATGCAATTCCTAAAACCGGAATGATGCATGCTATTATGAGCTATAATCCCTTAACGGCATTAATATTAACGACACGAGATACGGTTTTGGGTACGACATCAGGTTTTACGATGCCATATGTCTGGGTTATGCTAGCTTGTTTACCCTTGTGCTTTTTAGGACTGGTGTTTTACAGAATGTCGATACCGGTGATTGTGGAACGGGCGTGAGATGTGAGAGGTGAAATGTGAGAGGTGAAGCGTGAAACGTGAGACGTGAGACGTGAATTCGACTCACGATTTACAAAAAATAAAATTATGGATCATAAAGATTTAGATGTGTGGAAATCTGGGATGGATCTGGTCGAACTGGTTTATAAAGTTACTTCAGTTTTTCCTGATGATGAACGTTATGGTTTAACGAGTCAGATGCGGAGAGCAGCCATTTCTATTCCGTCTAACATTGCAGAAGGATGTGGTCGGAAAAGTGATAAGGAATTGAATCAGTTTATATCTATCGCTTTGGGTTCTATTGCCGAATTGGAAACACAGTATTTCATAGCTTTACGATTACATTATTTGGCGTCTGACACCAATGTTACTGACAGGCTTTTAAAAACGAAACAGTTATTATTGGGGTTTAGGAATTATTTAAGGCGTAAGAAGTGAGTGGTGAAGCGTGAGACGTGAAATGTGAGAGGTGAATCGTGAAGCGTGAGATGTGAGATGTGAGTGGTGAAACGTGAAGTGTGAAGTGTGAGAAGTAGGATGGTTTTCGATTTACGTTTTCCGATTCACGATTAATATAGACATGAATAAAATAAACGAACATATAGAAAAACATAACGACGATGTGCTGGTGCGCGTTGAGGGATTGAGCAAGAAGTTTTGCAAAGACCTGAAGACGGGTTTGTGGTATGGGGTGCAGGATTTGTTTTCCAATATGCGTGGTAATATCCATGAACGGTTACTGAGACCTAAGGAGTTCTGGGCGGTTAAGGATGTTAGTTTTGAGCTACGTCGTGGGGAGTGTTTAGGATTGATTGGTCATAACGGGGCAGGTAAAAGTACCTTGCTGAAAATACTAAACGGCTTGATAAACCCCGATGCCGGAAAGGTTACCATAACGGGGCGTGTTGGGGCTTTAATAGAGCTTGGTGCCGGGTTTAACCCCATATTGAGCGGACGTGAAAATATTTATAACAATGGGGCTATTCTGGGCTTTAGCCGACAGGAGATTGATGCCAAATTAGAGACCATTATTGCTTTTGCCGAACTGGAGGAGTTTATCGATATGCCGGTGCAGCATTATAGCAGCGGGATGAAGGTACGTCTGGGTTTTGCTGTTGCGGCACAAATGCAACCCGATGTGTTGATTATAGATGAAGTGCTTGCGGTGGGCGATTTAGGTTTTGTACTAAAGTGTTTTAAAACCATAGACCAGCTTTTACCCAATACCGCTATGGTGTTTGTGAGCCACAGCATGCCTATGGTATCACGCATTTGTAATCAGATTATACTTATGGATCACGGGATAGTGGAATACCAAGGGGCTGATGTTGGTAAGGGGATTGATTTGTATTATACCCGATTTGCTAATAATGATACCAACGTGGTATTTGATGATGGATCTATTAAATTGGAACAAGTTAAAATTTTGGCTGACGTTAATGATCTGGGATTATATTATTTAAATTGGTGCGATGATTTTAAGTTGGAGTTAGTTGTTAATAATCTAGGATTAGATGAATTGCCATTAATAGAAGTTACAATTTATGATAAAGAACAAAGAGAGGTGGCTAGATTTATTCAACAATGCAGCAATAGAAAGCTAATAAAAGGAATTTCCATAATTACTATAAAACATGATAAAATACAACTTTCGAAAGGAATTTATTCTTTAAGTCTAACAATTAACAACAAAAGGAATAATACTCCTCTCATGAGGGTTAATAATATTGCTTCTTTCCAAATTTATCATGATCGAGAAGTGTGGTCACCTTTTCTACTCGATTCAAATTTAGAATTGAACGAATTGTAATTAATTCAATAAAAATAATTAGCTTAATGATAAACGTTACCAAAACTTTTTTACCTCCACAGAACGAGTATCAGGCGATACTAAAAGAAGCCTGGGATGCAGGTTGGATGACCAATCGAGGGGTTTTGGTAAAGGAACTGGAAGCAAGGCTTAAAGATTACTTAG
This sequence comes from Gaetbulibacter saemankumensis DSM 17032, assembly GCF_000425645.1. GTDB lineage: Bacteria > Bacteroidota > Bacteroidia > Flavobacteriales > Flavobacteriaceae > Gaetbulibacter > Gaetbulibacter saemankumensis. The sequence continues at coordinate 114,025 of NZ_AUDV01000006.1, read as the reverse complement.
AGGTGCAAGATATAATTGCCATGACTAATGGCACCTTGCCCTTACAAATAGCCATTAAAGCTTTGGGATTACAAGGTGAGATTATCACGACTCCTTTTAGTTATGTAGCCACAACGAGCAGTATTGTTTGGGAGGGTTGTACCCCTGTGTTTGTTGATATACATTCGGAGTATTTAACCATAGATGAGACTAAGATTGAGGCGGCTATTACCGCAGAAACTTCGGCTATACTAGCCACGCATGTGTTTGGAAACCCATGTGACGTAGAAGCTATAGAACAAATTGCTAAAAAACATCATTTAAAAGTAATTTACGATGCCGCGCATTGTTTTGGGGTGCGGTATAAAGGACAGTCTGTTTTTAATTACGGCGATGTAAGTACCTGTAGTTTTCACGCCACCAAGTTGTTTCACACAGGAGAAGGGGGGGCTTTATTTTGTAAACCAGAATTACGAGATGAGATGTATTACCATCATAATTTAGGGCATGACGGCCCCGATGTGTTTAGAAGTTTAGGTATTAATGCTAAAATGAGTGAATTACAGTCCGCCATGGGCTTGGCGGTTTTACCTTATGTCGATACTATAGTTCAACAACGGCGTGAGGCTGTAGATTATTACAAAACTTTAGTGGATGCTTTACCATTAAAAACAATCGAACTACGTGAGCATACCCAATGGAATTACAGCTATTACCCTGTTATTTTTAAAAATGAAATTAAATTGTTACAGGTGAAAATGGCTTTAGAACAAGTTGATATTTATCCGAGACGTTATTTTTATCCGAGTTTAAATCAGTTGCCTTATGTAAAAGACGGTAATTGTCCAATATCAGAAACAGTGGCTTCAAGCATTATGTGCTTGCCACTTTGGGCAGGCATCACAAAATCTGACATTAAAACGATTTGCAAAATTATAAAAACCAGTATATAGTATATGGATTTTTTTATTCTGGGTAACCCACGATCAGGAACAACCTTATTGCGTTTATTATTAAATGCGCATTCGCGCATTGGTGTGCCTCCGGAATGTGGTATGATACAATGGTGGTACAGCACTTATAAAGACTGGGGAACTAATAAACGCTTGCTCGCTCAGGATTTTTTAAGCGATATTTTACGTTCAAAAAAAATTGAAGACTGGCATATTAACCCTGCTGATATTACTTACATATTAGAACAGGATTATAATTATGCTGAGGTGTTTGATGCTATTTACAGACAATATACCGGTAAACCCATTATTGGCGATAAGAATAATTATTATATACACCATCTGGATACATTAAAACACCTTTACCCTAAAGCAAAGTATATTCACCTTATACGTGACGGGCGTGATGTGGCTTGTTCATACTTACAATTGCAAACTTTAGATCAAGGACTTAAATATATGCCTAAAGTTCCCAATGACATAGAACACATTGCCAAAGAGTGGGATGCTAATGTGAGTAGGATTGATAGTTTTTTAGAGACTGAACATGCATTAATAATCCGGTATGAAGATCTGTTATTGGATATAGAAAGGATTTTGCAATTGGTATGTGCCTTTTTAGGAACAGCTTTCGAACCGGATATGCTTAGCTACTACACGAATAATAATGAACCGGAATCTACGCTGCACTGGAAGACTAAAGTTGTGGAACCATTAGATACAAGTAATTTTAATAAATTTAAAACGGTATTATCAGAATCGGAACTCGAGCTGTTTCATGCCGTTGCCGGTAACACCCTAAAAAAATATAACTATGTTACTTAGTGTTAGGTTACAAACGTATAATCATGCTGCGTATATAGAAGCAGCGCTTCAAAGTATTGAAGCTCAGGTGACCGATTTCGGGTTTGAGGTAGTTATAGGAGATGATTTTTCTGCAGATGATACGCCTAGTATTATAAAACAGTTTATTGCTCAGGCTAAAAACCCTAAAATAAGTTATCGCCTTTTAGAACGGGAGCCAGGCGATCCGTATTGGCAGAATCGTCAGGAATTGGGGCGTCTATATAATTTTACGAATATACTGGGACATTGTACTGGTACTTATGTAGCCTTGCTAGATGGCGATGATTACTGGACCGATCCTTTAAAACTACAAAAGCAGGTTGATTTTTTGGAGGAGAACAAGGGTTATAGTTATTGTGGGCATAAATCCAGTGTTTTAAGAAATGGAATTTTAACTAAGATTCCTCTGGGTGTGGTGGAATTTGGCTTTCATGAGTTAATATTTAAAAATGTTTTAAATACAAATACATTGCTTCTAAGAAGAGAAAGCATAAAAGATATTCCAAGTTTCTTCTTTAACGTTCCTGCGGCTGATTGGGCATTGCAGTTATTGGCTATTAAAAATAGTAGAGCCTACATTTTACCTGATTATATGAGTGTTTATAGAGAACACGATACTGGTATTTGGAGTAATTTAGACAATAAGACAAAATGTTTAAACGGAGTAAAGACACAAGAAACCTTAAAGTTATTATATCAAGATACAAACTCAAAACGTTTAATAGATAGGGCAATAAGACAAAGAAAGTTAGCTTTTGGAGTGGATAAGGAGAGTTGCCTGAAGAAATTTATGAAAAGAATTAAACTGAAACTAAATAAAATATTCTATTGAAAGAATTTATAGATATTCCGTTCAGGACTGATACTTTAGATAGATATCTAATTAGGACCTCTATTTTTAGTGCTTTAAAAATTAACTTACCTTCATTTAAAGGAAAACTTTTAGATGTAGGGTGTGGGAAAATGCCTTACAGAGATTATGTTTTAGAACATAGTGATGTTGAAGATTATATTGGTTTAGATATAGAAACTGCTTTAGATTATGATAAAAAAATAAAACCTGATTATACTTGGAATGGTATAATAATGCCTTTTGGAGATAATAGTTTTGATTGCGCTATAGCAACAGAGGTTTTAGAGCATTGTCCTGAACCTGAAGTTACTTTAAAAGAGTTATATAGAGTATTAAAACCAAAAGGTATCTTGTTTTTTACTGTACCTTTTCTCTGGAATTTGCATGAAGTACCCCATGATGAATACCGATTTACGCCTTTTGCTTTGCAAAGGCATTTATTAATGGCAGGGTTTAAGGAAGTAAATCTAAAAGCTACAGGTGGTTGGCATGCTTCTATGGCACAGATGCTTGGTTTATGGGTGAGAAGAAGCCCTATGACAAAAATGAAAAGAAAATATTTATCTATAGTTTTAAAGCCAATTATTAAGTTTTTAATTCGAAAAGATAAAATAAATAAGGTTAGGTTTGTGGAGGGAGAGATGATAACAGGTTTATATGGTACGGTTAAAAAATGAAACATAGAGATCTCAATATAGCTATATTTACACCCAGTAGGAATCCTTATTCCGAAACTTTCATACAGGCGCATAAGCGGTATTTAAAAGGAAATATCTTTTATTTTTATGCCATGGGAGGCAATATTCAGTTAGAAAACCGCCCTCCTTTGGCTACTTTTATTACAAAGGCCTTTTTGAAGTTTTACGAAAAGCTGTTTAAAAAGGGAAGTAATTATGTTTGGGAAACTGTATTGTTAAAAGCTTTAAAAGCCTATAAAATTGAGGCTATTTTAGTAGAATACGGGACACATGCCCATCATTTAAGACGGGTTTTAAAAGCATCGGGTTTGCCAGTCGTAGTGCATTTTCATGGGTTTGATGCCAGTGTACGGCCTACGATAAATGGATGTGATTCTTATAAGGAGGTTTTTGAGATGGCTAACAAGGTAGTTGCTGTATCTCGTGTTATGGAACAAAGCTTATTAACTTTAGGGTGCCCAAGGTATAAGCTTGTTTATAATGTTTATGGTCCCCAACCAGAGTTTATGGAAGTTCAAGCAACATTTGCCAAAAAGCAGTTTGTTGCAATAGGGCGTTTTGTGAATAAAAAAGCACCCTATTATACGATTTTAGCTTTTATATCTGTAATAGAAAAATATCCTGATGCCATGTTATTGATGGCAGGCCAAGGAGAATTATATAACACCTGTAATAATCTAATAAAGTATTATGGTATAGAGCAAAATATAAAGCTTTTGGGTGTTATAAGACCAAAAGATTATAGGGGTTTACTGGAAGAATCTTTAGCATTTGTGCAACACAGTGTTACTGCAATTAACGGCGATATGGAAGGAACGCCATTAGCTGTTTTAGAAGCGAGTGCGGCAGGATTGCCCGTTATTTCTACAAGGCATGCTGGCATTTCTGATGTTGTGGTACATGGAGAAACGGGTTTGCTTTGCGATGAACATGATGTGGAGACTATGAGTAAACATATGTTGATGCTATTAGATGATGTAGAAAAGGCAAAACGTATGGGGGAAAAAGGAAAAAAACGTATACAGGAACTGTTTAGTTTAGAACACCATATTGATGGGTTGCAACAATTGTTGGAGGCATCAGTTTAAATTACATAAATAGCAAATGTCATCTGCCCAAATACATATTAAAAAAAGTATCGGAAGATACGTTGTTCCTTTGGCAGATGGGATATCCAGATGGCAGGCTTAAGCCATGGATGAGTTTACTTTTTAAAAAAGAGATTAGGTTAAGGCATATCGGGTCACCTTGTTTTATGTTTCATTGTAAATATGTGAAGCATGTACAATGGGATGCCTACAAATGTGCTGATTACAGAATTATTAAAGGGCTAAGTATATTGATTCCTAATATCAAGGTAATTGCTAAACTTTTAATTTTATTAAATAATTCGGGAGGCAGGGGGAAGCTTAAGGATATTGAGGTTTAAGGTGCGAGAAGTGTCATGCGTGAGATGCTAGAGGTGTAAGAGATGAAATGTGAATAGTGAAGAGGAGTTTGTAATTACAATTTTCTATCTTAGTCTCGTATTGTATAAACCATGAGTAAAAATCCTTTAGTTTCTATTATTATACCCACATTTAATCGCGCTTACATAATAGGTGAAGCCCTTGATAGTGTATTAGCACAAACTTATATCAACTGGGAATGTTTGGTTATAGATGATGGGAGTAGTGACGAGACGGACATCTTGATGGCAGATTATACGAAAAATGATTCGCGCTTTTTTTATTATCAAAGGCCCTCAGAGATTATAAAAGGGGCTAGTGCCTGTAGAAATTATGGTCTTAGTAAAGCTACTGGAGATTATATTGTTTTTTTGGATTCTGATGATTTGTTACTCGAATATTGCTTAAAGTCTAGAGTTGAAATGTTGAAAAATAATATTTCAAAGGGGTTTTATGTTTTTCCTATGTATATTGAGAACGAGAGTGGTTCTAGAAATGTTTTTGAGATACCTAAAAGTGATTCTTATTTAATAGATTTTTTGTCTTGCAAGGTATATTGGGGTATTATGTGTACTTTTTGGAATGCTAATTTTTTGAAAAAACTAGAGGGATTTAACCCGATTTACCCAAGACTAAATGATCCGGAAATTCATATTAGAGCCATGTTAAATGGACAAAATAGCTTTGTAGTGTATAGGGAAGTTACGCCTGATAGTGTTTACAGGGAGGCCAGAATAAAAGATAAACATAAATTTGCTGTTAATTATGCAAAATCATTATCATTTTTTATACCAGATATAACGAAGAGTTTGAAGCGGTTTAATTTACTTAGTTATCGGTTTTATTTAAAGGGATACCTTAAACACTATTTTTTAAATTTTCACAAATTTAATTCAAAGAAAAATAATAGTAAAGTTGCAGGAATATTTTATAAATACAGAATTATTTCAATCTTTAGCTATTGCAAGCTTTTATCCCATTATTATTTGTTTTTGATATTTAATAAAATTTTAAAAAGGGTGAAACAAACATTAGAAGGATGTTTAAATCAATTATAAGCTATGTTAAAACGGTTTAAGTTAATATTTTTTTTCATTCCTTATCACCATATTGGGGGTGCTGAACGGGTGCATTTAAATATTATCAAAACGTTACATAATAAACCTATTGTTTTTTTTAACAATGCGAAGAAAGAATCGATAAGTTCAGAGTTTAGAAATCATGCTCATTGCTTTAGGGTTGCTAGCAGAAGACAAAAGAAAATAGCTGTAAATTTTGTGCGAATTTCATCTGTTTTTTTTGAGGTTATTGCTTTCGGTAGTAATAGTAATTTATTCTATAAGTTGGTTTCAAAATTAAGATTAAAATTAAAAGTTAAGATTATTGATTTAACCCACGCCTTTTCTTTCCCTGAATTAGGTATGGAACAAACTTCATTACCTTTTATTGATTTAATTGATAAGAGAATTGTGATTAATAAGAAAACAAAGGAAGATTATAAAAAATTATATTTAAAGCATAATATAAGTTTAGAATTTTTAGATCGTTTTATTGTTATACCAAATGGTATAATAATAGGGGAATTTGACGAGAAAGAAATAGATGTTCGTTTTAAAAATTTTACCATAGGATTTGTTGGTAGAAATTCGAAAGAAAAAAGACCAGAAATATTTTTTGATATACTAAGGGAAACGGGAAGTAAAGGTAAAGTTATAGGTGATCATTTTGATAATTTCAAAACATCTTTTTCGGATATAGAGTATTTTGAGAATTGTAATAATCCAAAACAAGTTAGGGAGCATTTTTCTAGAATATCGCTCTTAATTGTTTCTTCTTCTAGAGAAGGGTTTCCATTGGTGATTATGGAGGCTATGGAATTAGGTATACCGGTAATCGCTACAGACGTAGGGAGTATTTCAGATCACGTAAAAAACAATTTTAATGGATTTATAGGGCCGGTTAAAAGTGAACTTTTTATAACTTTTTCTAAAAACTGTATAAATAATCTAATTGGAGATTATAAACTTTACAGAAGTTTGGCAGTGAATGCAAGAAATTATGCAGAAGCCCATTTTGATATAGAAAAATTTAATAGTAATTATAGAGAATTGTTTTATGAATAATTCTTTAGTTTCCATTATTGTGCCCTGTTATAATCAAGCTAATTATTTGGCGGCTTGTTTGCGGTCGGTTTTAGAGCAAACTTATACCAATTGGGAGTGTATTATAATTAATGATGGCAGTACAGATAAAACAGAATTGATTGCTAAAACTTGGATAGACAGAGATCACAGATTTAAGTATGTGTGTCAGGATAACCGTGGTTTAAGCGCTGCGAGAAATGCAGGATTGAGTTTAGTGACAGGTGACTATATTCAGTTTTTAGATGCTGATGATATTTTGGATTCTAACAAGCTAATTTTATCTTTAGAAGAATGTCGAAAATATTCAGGGTCAGAGCGGTGGCATATTGTTATTTGTAATTTTATGATGTTTAAGGGGGATCTTACAAAGGTATTTAAGCCATATTGTGTATTGGAACAAAGTTGTTTTAGTTTTGATAGTCTATTATATGGATGGGAATATGAATTTACCATACCTATACATTGTGGTTTTTTTTCATCGGGTTTATTTAAAGATTTCAGGTTTCCCGAAATGTTAAAAGCTAAAGAAGACTGGGTAATGTGGTTAATGTTGTATAAAAGTGATGTGCAAACCCATTTTATTGATAAGACTTTGGTGTTTTATCGTTTGCATAATAATAGCATGACCCAACAGGTTGAATTTATGGAGGAGAATTATATTAATGCCCTTGGTTACCTAAGAAATATAGTAAATCATGACGATTATGTTGACTATTTGATTTTTGTATTAAAGCAGAAGCAAAATCGTTTGAATCATTTAAAAACGCGTATTGATAATTATAGAAAATCGAGAGGATACAAAATATTAAGAAGTATCAGGGAACAGCGCTTAACCAGATATATTATTAAACTGTTGAAGTAAATGCTGGCTATAATAATTCCCTTTTTTAAACTGGCTTATTTTAAGGCGACCTTAGACTCACTTGCTAAACAAACCAATAAGTGTTTTAAAGTTTATATAGGGGATGATGCGAGTCCGGAAGACTGTACTGTTTTATTAAAACAATATGAAGGACAGTTTGATTTTGTGTATCATAGGTTTGTCGATAATTTAGGGAGTAAAAGTTTAACGCAGCAATGGGCACGTTGTATCGCATTATCGGAAAGCGAGAAATGGCTAGTGATTTTAGGTGATGATGATTGTTTGTCTATCAATTGTGTAGAAGCTTTTTACGAACATTTGGAGGTTATAGAGCACACTACTAATTTGGTGCGTTTTGCTAAAAATATAGTTGATAAAGATACCCAAATAGAACAGCCCGTACAGTATAATCCGGTATTAGAATTTGCAGCAACAGCCTTTTACAGACGTATCACGGGACAAACCACAATAAGCTTATCGGAATATGTTTTTAGAAGAAGGGTTTATCTTAAGTACGGGTTTTATGATTACCCCTTAGCCTGGCATAGTGATAACCGTGCTTGGATAGAGTTTGCGGAAGATAAACCTATATATTCTATAAATGAGGGAGTTGTTGGTGTTGGTCGTTCAAATTTAAGTATTACGGGTAGTCCTTCATATAAAGCCCAGAAAATACAGGCCAGTCTATTATTTTACAAGTATCTTGTTAGAAAAAAGTTGGGTATATTTGATAAGAAACAAGCAGTTCGAGTATTGCATAAATATGAAAACGTTATTGGATTAATTCGAGAACTAACATTAAAAGACCGACTGTTTTTAATGCCTTATTATATGAAAAACTGCGAATCTGTTGCTTTTAAAAATTATTTAAAAAAGGTTATTAAGACGTTATTGAAGATTAATTGAAAAAAATAATACTTATAGTACCCTATTTTGGAAGCTGGCCTGTGTGGTTTGATGCTTTTTTAGTTTCTGTGGCTAAAAACCCTTCGGTACACTGGTTTTGTCCGACGGATTGTGAAATTCCTCAAGCCAAACCAGATAATATTACCTTTTTACAAACGTCTTTAAGGGATTTAAATACAACTATTAATAACAAGTTGGATTTTAAAGTATCTTTAAATATTCGGAAATTTTGTGATTTAAAACCAGCTTATGGTGATATTTTTGGCAAGGTTATTACAGGTTACGATTTTTGGGGAATTTGTGATATGGATATCATCTGGGGTGATATCAGAAGCTTTATGACCGATGAGGTATTGAGCAGTTATGATATTATTTCAAGTCGAAAGGGTGCTATATCCGGGCATTTTACATTGTTTAGGAATGTTGAACCAATAAATATGATATACCGTGAGATTGCTGATTATAAAGAGCTTATGGGAACATCGAAACTCACCCGTTTTGATGAGACTGTTTTAACATATTATATTAGGCATTCCATAGGCTTTAAAGTAGGTGATTTAAAAATTAAATGGGATGCTATATTATGCAACCAAGAACGCGGAAGAGATTCGCATCAGGAGTATTATTTAGATCGCTGGCAATGGCGAGAAGGTAGAATCATTAATACTAAAACCAATAAGGAGTTTATGTATTTGCACTTCATTAACTGGAAACGCACGATGAGGTACAACAAGGTAAAATATTCAGAGCCTTTGCCAAATCAGTTTTATATATCTTATAACGGGATGCATTTTGAAAGACATTCAATGTTTGCGCATGTACTGAATACTATAAAAAATGTGTTTAATGGGTATTATGTTAGGATTAAAATAAAGTTATATGTCAGAAAGTTTAATAGATTCAGTCATAAATTAATTGTGAAATTTAAAAGAAATTGATGTTTGGTACTCTAAGAACTTTTTTAGCGATAAATGTTATTTTATTACATGTTTTTAGTATCCCTACACTTGGGAATTTTTCAGTTTCATTCTTCTTTATTTTATCAGGGTTTCTTATGACTCTGATAATGCATGATAGTTATTCTTATAAAATAAGAGGGATTACTCGTTTTTGGAAAAATAGATTATTGAGATTATTTCCTATTTATCTGATTATTATAGTTTTAACTATTTTTCTTTTAAAATTAGGTTTGAATACATCAAGGCACCGTCATATTTATTTGCCTAATACTTTAGGTGAATGGTTGGCAAATATATCAATGATCTATCCTAATATTGTTCCACATAGGTTTGAGCCAAGATTATCACCCCCATCCTGGGCATTAACCAATGAAATGCTATTTTATTTGCTAATCTCAATAGGGATTTCTAAAACCCAGTTAAGGACATTGTTTTGGTTTATATTGAGTGTAATATATTTTGCGGTAACATATTTTTATTACGATATTCCTACCTTTAGGTATAGTGCTGTATTCGCATCCTCTTTACCATTTTCTATTGGAGCTGTATTGTTCTGGTTAATAAAAAAATACCCTCTAAAAGAAGTAAAGCTATTACATGTTGGCTTTTTATATGTTTTATTTGTTTTAAATGCTGTTTACTGTAATGTGGTTAATGACTTTTTATCTGATTTGAGTATTTATGTTAATATGTTTATATCAACATTAATTATTTATCTTTTGTATTTCATAGATTTGGGAAGTAGCATAAGAAAAATTGATAAGCAGATAGGGTTATATAGTTATCCTTTTTATTTGTCCCATTATTTGGTTTTAATGATGTATTCAGTTTTAATTGGTTATGGTGTAATTGATAATACGTTTAAAATAGGAGTAAAGGCAATGCCTTTTTATTTTTTATTTTTAGCAGGGGTAAATTATTTATTGGTTCATTTTGTAGAAATGAGAGTTGATAGATTTAAATTACAATTGAAAAATAAACAATTTAAAGCATATTAGTGATAGTATTTATTCATATACCTAAAACGGCAGGAACCACTTTTTACGACCTTGTTAAAAAAAATCATAGTCATTTTTTGAAACCTAAGTTAGAGAAAGATGTGTTTAAATATCTAAATAATAATCTCACGAATAAGAATTTAGGTATAAGGTTACCAGGAGGATATATTACAGCACCTGAAACTTTAAATATTTTAGAAGGGATGCTTTTAGATAATATTGACTTTATTGGAGGTCATATAGGTTATGGGTTTCATGAATTAGTAAATAAACAACAGGTTGATTATTTAACTTTTATCAGAAATCCAAAATCTCGATTATTATCTGATTTTAAGGAACACCATAAACCGGGGCGTTTTTTTTATGAAGAATTAAAATCAAATGGTTTTAATCTTAATGATTATTTGCGGCTATTAAAAAAGAAAGGTTTAGATAATATTATGACTCGGCAACTTGCTGGACCTGAAGATTTCTTTTTAAAAGAAAATTATAAAGTTTCAGAGAATACTTTAAGGTTAGCCATTAAAAATAGTAAAAGTGTTTTAATTTTTGATATTAATAGATTTGATGAAGCTGTTTTTTACTTGAGTAAAAGATACAAATGGAAATATACTAATTATAAAAAACAAAATGTATCTGTAGGGTTAGGTTATAATTTAGAATATGATGAACAGTTGTTTTTTGAAGTCATCAAATATGATTTAGAATTATATAGAGAAATGAAAAAAAACGTTTTAAATGATTCAGGATTAAATTTGTTTCAAAGATTACAAATGAAACTTAATAATTTTTTTGTAGTATGATCATTTCTCTTTTACATCCTTTTACGCCTCAAGCAGCCGGTGTAGTTGAGCCAAGTGTGGCAACATACCATAGTCAGCCACATTTAAAAGCCATGCAGCAATTAATGCAAGAGCATGAAAATATAACTTGTACTGTTGACTATTTTACACCAAAATTTAGACGCTATCATTATTGTTTTCAAGCTGTTGATTACCGGTTTTATCCGGTGCAATTAACATGGAGCGGTGACCATAAGAAATGGAAGAAACAGTATTCAAAACCCTGTTTGAAAGCTTATAAAAGAGAAACACCAGATGTGACTATTATTAACATGTCTGGGCATTCCAGTCCGTTTTCTCATGAATTGGCTCAAATCATTTTAAAAGCAGGGAAGCAATATATTGCTATGTTGGGCGGTCAACATTATACCGATACGCCTGATAACAGACAGTATTACAAACGGGCACATCATGTACTGGTACATACGCAGTTACAAAAAGACATGATGCAGCAGATGCCTATGTTTGAGGGTTTGGATATTCGGGTGTTTCCATTGGGTGTGGATACCACAGTTTTTAAACCCTTACCTCACGATTTAAACTTAAATCCCAAATTGCTATATGTGGGGCGAATTGTTGGGTTGAAACAAATTCATTTAGCCATTGAGGCCTTACACGAAGTAGTAACCAATGGATTTGATTATGCGACATTAACCATTATTGGCCCCGTAAGTTCAGAATCCTATTATCAGCAATTACAACAACGGGTAAGAGCGTTGCATTTAGAAACACAGGTGTTGTTTTTAGGACATAAAGAACATGAAGCACTGCCGCGTTATTTTCAGGAAGCCGATTTGTTGTTATTGCCCAGTGATAAGGAAACCTTTGGTATGGTGATGGTGGAGGCTATGGCCTGTGGGACACCTGTTGCAGCATTAAATTGCTCAGGAGGGCCTGCCGATGTGATTGCTCATGGGATTAATGGTTTATTGGGAACTGAAAATACCTATGCGGGGATGGTTTGTGGTTATTTTATGAATGCAGATAAACAAAATGCAATGCGAATTGCTGCTCGTGAAAAAGCAGTTAAAGATTATAGTTTGGAAAAAACGTATGAGGTTTTATTGCAATGTATTAAAGATGTTATGGGGAATAAATTGTAGAAATGTTTAATGTATGGAGGCTAAAGATTTAATATCAAAAATAAAAGACATTACCCTATATGTACCTTTAGATTTAAATCACTACACTTATATTTATGCATCTGTGTTTAAATTTGCCGAAACCTATAATCTTAATGTAAAAATAAAGTATAAAAACTTTAATGCCAGAGGAAGGATATCTGTTCTTAATCATGTGATGGAAGTAAGTAACTCCGTTTATAGGAAGGTGTTTTATGTTAAGTTATCTTTTAAAGACAACACTCCCAATAAAATTCTGGCATTTGACCTGGACGATATACCTTATTATTTTTCAGAGCATTGTTTTCGTCATGCCGATGTTGTTTTTAAACGCAATTTTATTCAAGAGTATATTAGTGTTTTGCCCGATACCTTTAAGGGTAAGTTACGCCCGCTGGGGGTTTCCTATAAATTAAAACCTGCGCAATCATTTTCAATTAGGTTTAAGGGCTTGTTTTTATATTCCAAATTTAGACATGAGTTTAAGCTTGATTGTTTTTTTTTAATGAGAATTCAATCTTTATTTAAATCCAGCTTAATGGCATTTCAAAGGTTAAATCAAGCCAAATCAGAGCATTTGTTTAATGAGTACCACGTTCCTGATAATACAAATATATTCTATCAGAAACGCTTTTTTAAACAAGTAAATTCTCAGGATATTAAGGATGTTCATGGTCAAAGAGTTAGGGTGATTAGGTTGTTAAAGCAACATTTTCCTAAGTATTTTAAGGGAGGTCTTAAAAGAGATGTTTATGTTGCAAAAGCGTATAATGATTGTTTTTCAAACATAGGTAGCGAGCAGGAGTTTATAGAGGCTTCTAGAGCATCAGGTATTTCGGTTTATACACGAGGTATAGCTCAATCGGTAGGTTGGTCTTTACCAGAGCTTATGGCTCAATCAAGATGTATAGTTGCAGAAAAGATTACTAATACGTTGCCATTTAATTTGATTGAAGGAAAAGATATTTTGTTTTTTGAAAACGAAACGAATCTTATTTCTATTTTAGAACAATTAATAAGGGATAAAGAGCAGGTTAAGAGAATAGGAAGTCATGCTCGTAAGACATTTGAAACATATATGAGTACCGATGTTTTTTTTGAAAATGCTTTAACTCAAATTTAATGAAAACCATTATTGTACATCATCGGTCACCACATCATGCCAAACATTCGGGTTATGGTCGCTTAATAGATTATTTAGAGAATGCATATGAAGTTAGAGGCTCTTCATGGCTGCCTTACCGACTGGCAAAATTAATTGGAACTTGGAGCCATCAGCAAGCTGGTTTATACGATTCCAGTAGTGTGTTTAAGGAGCTGGAGTTATATAAAAATTTAAGACAATGCACGGAGCCCACTATAGTACATTATTTGAATGCCGAGCGGGATGTCAGACATTTGGTGAAACATCATAATAAGAGACAGGTAAAGTTTGTAGGGACTTTTCATAAGCCACCACATATTTTAAAGCAAACCATAGCGGATACAAGATATTTAAAGCATTTAAATGGCGCTATTTGTGTGGGAGATAATCAGGTGGATTTTATAAAAAGCTGGTTGGGTCTGGAGCACGTGATGTACATTCCTCACGGGGTAGATACGCAGTTTTTTTTACCAGATATCAGTAAAAGGAGAGAAGAACCACATTTGCTTTTTGTGGGTCAGCATTTAAGAGATTTTGAAACGCTTAATGCCTGTGTTCCCGAGATTATAGCACGCATGCCTCAAACTAAGGTGACTGTTATTCTTAAAAAGGAGTTCGTCGAAAAGGTTTTACCGCATGAAAATATAAGAATTTGTCATGGCTTGCATGATGAGGCTTTGAGAACTGAATATCAAAAAGCACATATCTTGTTATTGCCGCTTTTAGAGGCTACAGCCTGCAATTCAATACTGGAAGCTATGGCTTGCGGTTTGCCGGTTATTACATCGCGTGTGGGCGGCTTGAAGAGCTGTCTTGATGGTACAGGAAATATCTTTTGTGATAATAAAAAGGAATTTATTGATCGTACGATTGCATTACTGGGTGATAATTATCAACAGCATAAAATAGCTGAAGCCTGTAGATTAAAGGCTTTAACTTACGACTGGCATGTTATTGTAGAGCAAGTTAAACAATTTTATAACACCATCTTATGAGGCTTAAAAAGAAGGCTATATTCAATATTGTCATCTTCGACGGCTCGTTTCAAACAACAGCATTTATCAGGCGTTTGATACAGGGTTTGGTAAAGCAGGGGCATCAGGTAACGGTTTTAGGCTTTAATACGAATAATCCTGAGCCGGTTGAAGGTGTGTGTTATAAGTCTTTAGGGAGTAATCAGTCGAAAAGGGCTTTAATAATCACCAGTTTAGGTCTCGCTTTTAAACAATCCGGGATATTGACACTATTTAAAACCATATGGCTTACCATTCAAGGGAACCGTAAAGCCTTGCTGGAACAAAACCTGAATCTCGTCTTGAAGTCTGCAAAACCCGATATAGTTCATGTGCAGTGGCCATCCTTATTGCCTTGGTTGGAATCCTATTTGGAAAATGACAATTTTAAAATCGTCTTGAGTCAGCGCGGATTTCACGTGATGGTGCGTCCTTTTGTAAAACCGGCTAACTTTGAATATTTACAAAGTATATACCCCAGATTAGATGGGTTACATTCGGTATCGCAAGCGATTTCCAAGACAGGTACAACCATAGGTATTCCAAAAACAGGTATTGATCATGTGGTGTATACGGGATTGGCTTTAAAGGATTTAGAATATCAGGCCAAAGTTAAGCGTGGGGATGTTTTACAATTATTGTCGGTGGGTCGTGCGCATTGGGTGAAAGATTATCCAACGGCCTTAAAGGCTTGTGCCTTGCTAAAAGCAGAAGGGTTTAAATTTCAATATACGATTGTAGGAGGCGCAGGAGATGAAGAGCTGCTGTATTTAACTCATGCATTAGGTCTGGAAACAGCTGTGCATTTAATATCTAATATTAATCAAGCACAGGTGTTTCAATACATGCAGGAGGCAGATATATTACTGTCCACAAGTATAGAAGAGGGACTTGCCAATGTGGTGGTAGAAGCTATGGCTTTAGGTACGCCTATTATCAGTACCGATTGTGGCGGGATGCCGGAGTTAATAACCCATGAGGAACATGGCTGGCTGGTGCCTGTGGGTGATCCCCAAGCGTTAAAACAAGTTATTATGAAGTTTCAGAGTTTAACAACTGAGGATATTTGTGCTATAACTAAAGCAGCCCGTTTAAGAGTGGAAGAGCAGCATAATGAACAGACGATGCTATCGGGGATGGAAATATTATATGAGGCTGTTTTAAAATCGTAATACACTTAGTAGATTTTTTAAATCATTGCGATGTTTTGTGAGTTTGAGTTGATGTCGTTTGGTAAGGGAGAAGAGTCTTCGATCCTTTGATAAACTCAGGGCGGGAGGCGCTTAGGTCTTCGACAGGCTCAGACTGACAATGTTTTTTTGTGTGAAGTTTAGCATTTTGTCACACTGGGTGGAGCCTGTCCTGAGCAAAGACGAAGGAACGAAGTGTTTTCTTATAACGCTTTACATGTTGTGTGTAGATGGTATAATATTTTCCTTTTTTGTTTACTATTTAATATTTTAATTTAAGGAGTTCATGAATCTTTTTCGTCGATTTCCGTTGATGAAAAAATCAAATAAATTAATCACAGGGCATTTGTTTTATTAAAATAATAAGGAGCTGGTCTGTAAAGTTTTTGTAAGAAAGGCAGATGAGACAGGTTACTTCTATATGTTCACCTCTACATGTCGTTTTGATTGTAAAGCATATCAATATTTAAACATAACTATTGTCCTGTAAAAACTTAAAAATAATTATCTTCGAACCTGCATGAGTCATATACAAACGCCCATAATTCCTATAACACAACGTTTTGCTTTACGCGAAGGTAAGTCTCATGATGTTAATAAAGAAGCTCTTTGTATTTACATGGCTCTAGGTTTTTTTCTGGAAGGTGATGCTTTTTATAAGGATGAGTGCGTATTGCAACCCGGGAAATATTATACGTTAGATGAAAACAACCATGTTTTAAAGGAGAACACATATTTTAATTGGCATTATACACCCCGAAATATTTCCTTTAAAACGGCCTTGGACGAGTATATCGATTTGTTTGAGACTATTGTAAAGGAGCAATCCTTAGGACAACCCGTGATTTTACCTTTATCGGGAGGTCTAGATAGTAGAACCCAAGCTGTGGCACTGAACTATTTACAAGCCGATGTGCGTAGTTATTCCTATAGGTTTCAGAATGGATTTAAGGAAGATGTTATTGCTAAGCAGATAGCTCAATCCTGTGGATTTAAATTTAAAGCCTTCGAAATTACAAAAGGATATTTATGGCATCAGATTGATGATTTGGCTTGCATTAATGGTTGTTATTCCGATTTTACCCACCCCAGACAGATGGCGGTTTTAGAGGAACTGAAGCAAATGCAGGGCGCGTTTAGCTTAGGGCACTGGGGGGATGTTTTGTTTGATAGCGGAATTAAAAAAACAGAAGCAGGCTTATCGGTTTTAGAGATCGTTTATAAAAAAATCGTCAAGCCGGGCGGACTGGAGCTTGCCAAGAGGTTGTGGAAGCAATGGAAGTTACAAGGTGATTTTGAAACGTATTTAAAATCGCGTCTTCGAGTTTTGCTAGATGGTATTGATATTGAGGATAAAAGTGCTAAGGTAAGAGCCTTCAAGTCACTATACTGGGCACCGCGTTGGACGAGTGTTAACTTGTCGGTATTTCAGGAGGCGCATCCTATACATTTGCCCTATTACGACGACCGTATGTGTCGTTTTATTTGTGAAGTACCGGAGGAACATCTGGCCAATCGTCAATTACAAATTGCATACATAAAACAACGGAATCCTGAGTTGGCAAAAGTTATGTGGCAGGCTCAGAAGCCTTATAACTTGTATAATTATCACAATAATATATCCCCGTGGAATTTAGCTTATCGTATTAAAAATAAGATGTGGCGCAGTTTTAGAGCTGCTATGGGACAACACTATATACAACGAAACTGGGAATTACAGTTTTTAGGGGCGGATAATGATAGTGCCTTGCAACATTATATGTTTGACGAGGCTTTTATAGAATTTGTCGGCGCCGATACGGTTGAATATATTTATAATCAGTTTAAACATGGTGATGCGATTAGTTATGCGCATCCGTTGAGTATGTTACTCACCTTAAGTGTTTGGAGGCAAGGTGAAATGTAAGACGTGAGACATGACACGTGAGGAGTGAGACGTAGGAATGGGCAATTATAAAATAAAAAATGTCAGTTTGAGTGATTTTGAGATTATCGAAATAAAAATTTATTTTGATTGAAGATAGCAAAGTGAAGCTTAAAAAATTGTATCAAGAACTTATTTTAAGTTGAAATCCCTATTTTCGATTTAGTCATGATTACTAATGATGAGAGATGAGAAATTACTATTAATGAACATAGCGATTCACGTTTCACGATTTCCAATTCACTGATTAAGTTGTGGGGAGTCAATACAAAAGAGATTTAAGTATTAAATAAAAAAATGAAAGTATCTGTTATTTTGCCGGTGTATAACGGTGCCAGTACCTTAAAGGAAACCTTGGATAGTTTGGTAAACCAAACCTATCAGGATTTTGAATTATTGGCTTGTATAGATGGCACCACAGATGCTTCTAAGGATATTTTAGAGGCGTACCGCGACCAATTTATGGTATTGAGAATTTTAGAAAATGAGGAAAACCAGGGATTGGGACCAACTATGAACCGTTTGGTTTATGAAGCACAAGGTACTTATCTGGCCGTTGCTGAACAGGATGATTATTATTACCCAGAGCGTCTGGCTTTACAGGTTGATGTGCTGGATACTCAACCAGAGGTAGGCATGGTTTCTGGTATAGCCGAGTTCTGGGATGGTGAACAGGTCACCATGAAATTTCCTGGTTTACTGGTGCATAGCGGACAGTATCCGGAAGAACAAGATATGTTTTTGTTGAATTATAAAGAGCGCATAAAGGTCGTTAATAGCTGTATGATGTTTAGAAAAATGGTACATATTCAAAATGGTTTATATTTTACACGGCATTATCCCAGTATTGGGGTAGACTGGACTTATGTGTTACGATTTTCTTTAATATCTAAAATTTATGGATTACATCATGTATTAGTACGTTTAGATAGAAAAGTAAATAGAAATTCTATTACTAGTAATACGGAGCAAGTGTTTAAAGGTTCGAGAGAGTTACTACGAAGTTTTGCTTATGAATATCCAGATGTTATCACTAAAAAAGATTTTGGGTATGCGATGCGTGGTCAGATATCAAAAGAATTAAATCATCTATCTGGATTAAGGTTTATTTTTATGTCTTTTATGTATATATTGAGATATCCTATGGATGCCCGATTCAGACAGAGCTTTTTCAAACGAATTAAGATGAAATTGAAGAAATTATAGATTGTGAGAGGTGAGAGGTGAGAGGTGAGAGGTGATAGGTGAGGAGTGCGGTCTATTTGTACAATTGTAAAAAATAAATTAAAGCATTAGTTCTAATGATTTATAGTGATTGGTTAACTAAATTATGCCAGAAAGTCAAAAGAAAATAAAAATCCTCTTTACCATCCCCAATTTTGATACGGCGGGCAGTGGTAAGGTGGTGTATGATCTGGCACGAGGTTTAGACAAGGCCTTGTTTGAGGTGCATATTGCCTGTAACCACAAACGCGGGGCGTTTTTTAAAACAGTGGAGGCCTTGGGGGTGCCTATTCATATTATTAAAACAACCATAAACTACAGACCCTATCTGTCTTTATTGAAACGATTGGTTCCTGGTGTTCGTTTTTTTAAATCGCAGCAATTTGATATTATCCATTCCTGGGATTGGAGTAGTGACTGGACCGAAGGGCTTGCAGCACGATTGGCCGGTATTAAATGGGTATATACTAAAAAAGCGATGAGCTGGGGCCATAAGCACTGGAAGATTAGAAGTTTTCTCGCGCATTATATTATTACCATTAATAACCAGATGTGTGACTTTTTTCCTTGGAAGCAGCATCAAAAATTAATTCCATTAGGCATAGATACTCAGTTTTATTCTCCTGATCATTTTAAAGCATCTCAGGAACCCTATAATAATTCAGCATATCATATTATTACGGTAGCGAATCTGGTGCCTGTAAAAGGCATAGAAATTTTAATAAAAGCAGTAAGCTTATTAGAAAACCCTAAAGTTAAGTTAAGTATTATTGGAGATAATACTGGCCATTATGGGGACTATTTAAAAGAATTATGTAAAACAATGAGGTTAGATCAACAGGTCGTTTTTTTAGGAAAGCAAACTGATGTCAGGCCATATCTAGTAACTGCTGATTTATTTGTAATCCCCACATTAAATAAAGGTAGGCGAGAAGGCATGCCCATGGCTTTAGTTGAGGCTATGAGTATGGGAATACCGGTATTGGGGTCGGATATAGCCGGGATTAATTTTGTGTTGAAGGATTTTCCGGAATTGCTTTTCGAGTCAGGAAATGTTGAGGTACTGGCAGATAAAATACGGTTGCAGATGCAATATTCTAAAGCACAACATTTAGCTTTGGGGATGTTGCTCAGGGCGTATTGTAACACCCATTTTACATATGAGTTATTCATAAAACAGCACGAGGACCTGTATTTAGAGATTTTAAGGAAACCTCAGCCTAAAGCAGAAGTTAAACTTTATAACTAAAACCATAGCATGACTATAGCTTTAATACTTCCTGCTCCACCCCGTTATTCGGAAACCTTTTTTACTTCAAAAATAAAGGGGTTACAAGCTCATGGCTATGAGGTGGTTTTGGTTACCAGTGCCACAAGTGATACCTTCCAAGGATGTAAACACGTGAAACATCCTAAGGTGCATAAATCTTTTTTTAAGCAGGTTCTGGCTTTTATTTTAGTATATATAAGTTTGTTACCCCATATAAAACAGGTTTTAAGCTACTGTAGTTTGGAACGCGCCAATAAAACAACTTTTAAGCGTCTCGTTGAAAAGGTGTATATAAATGCCTCTTTGTTAAAGCTTAAAGCAGACTGGGTGCATTTTGGGTTTGCTACTATGGCTATTGAGCGAGAATTGGTTGCTAAGTCTATAGGTGCTAAACTGGCAGTGAGTTTTAGAGGGTATGATATTAATGTGTATCCCTTAAAAAATGAAGATGCTTATAAGTTATTATGGAAAAACGTAGATAAAGTACATAGTATTTCTAATGATTTATTACAGCGGGCTTATGCTTTAGGTCTATTGGAAACAAAACCTTATCAAATAATTACTCCAGCTGTGAATATTAAAAACCTTCCTGTTTTGAGAAAAAGGGAATTATCAGCACCTTTAAAAATGGTTACTATTGCAAGATTACATTATATAAAGGGAATTGATATTTTGTTAGAAGCAGCTGCTAAGCTAAGAGATAAACAATTAGATTTTATTTGGGAAGTTATAGGAAGTGGAGATAAACAAACAGAAGAACGTTATTTATATCAACGTTATAGATTAGGGTTGGAGACTCATGTGTCGTTTTTAGGAAAATTAGATCATAAAAGTACTCTTGAAGCTTTACAATCGGCCGATTTATATGTGCAAACCAGTTTAGTAGAAGGGTTTTGTAATGCCGTGTTAGAATCGCAAAGTATGGGAAAGTTAACTATAGCCTTTGATAAGGGAGGACTTAGAGAAAATATTTTAGAGGAAGAAACCGGCTTTTTAGTGAAAGATCTTGATGCCAAAGCTATGGCCAACAAGATAGAACATGTTTTGAGTTTATCGGATCGTGAAAAAAAAACGATTCAACAGGCAGCGATAGAACGTGTTAAAACCCATTTTAGTTTAAAGCAACAGCAGCAAGCGTTTGTCGAATTTTATACCACTTAGGTTTATGACTATTTATTACCCTAAATCGCATTATGATAAAAACTACCGGTCGGAAGTATTTCCTCTGTTGAAGCCATTTATTAAAGGTACCAGTTTTACTGATGCGGAGCGTATGACCATGTATAGGGTTTCAGAGAAAGATTTTAATATAGCTAATGATATTTTATTGGCTGAGGTTTGTATTTTGCCTATGTCCTGGAATTATTATGTGAAGACGCAGCAAATTCCATTAGCACAGGCATGTATTAATCAGGCAAAAGAAGCGGGTAAAATGGTCTGGTCTTTTATATCCGGGGATCATGGGGTAAAACAGCCGGATTATGACCAGGTTATAATCTTTCGCTTGGGGGGGTATCGATCTAAAAAGGGCCAAAATTATATGGGTATGCCTGTTTTTGTTAGTGATTATCTGTCTAAACATAATCTCTTTGATACCTATTTGCCTCCTGCCTATACAGAGAACCCTTTGGTCGGGTTTTGCGGTCAGGCCAATCCCTCTAAATTTCAGGCTGGTTTGGATTTGATAAATAAGTGCTGGTTTTATTTTAAAAGTGTGGTAGGCTTACATGTTTATGAACCGGAAGCTTTGGTAGCAACCTCTTATTTACGGGCCAAATTATTGCAACGGTTGAGGGATTCTGAAGCGATTACCGATCAATTTATATTAAGAAGTCAGTATCGTGCCGGAGTTACTCAAGGAAAGGGTACACACCAAACGACTCTAGAGTTTTATAATAATATGCTAGCATCTCAGTATGTGTTGTGCGTGCGTGGAGGTGGTAATTTTTCGGTACGCTTTTATGAAACTTTGATGATGGGGCGTATTCCCATTTATGTTCATACCGATGGCTTTTTACCTTTGAGTGATGTTGTTGACTGGAAGCAGCACGTGGTATGGATTGCACCTCATGAGCAAGATCGAATTGCTGAAAAAGTCCTATCTTTTCACAGTCAATTAACCCCCGAAGGTTTGTTAGCGCTTTGTAGACGAAATAGAGAACTTTGGGCGAACCGATTGACTTTAGATGGTTTTTTTAAATCCGTTTGCAAATCTATGACTGTTTAATGATAAAATCGATAAGACTTTTCAATGCCTTTTAGCTTTCTAAATTATTTACAACCTACGCATTATTTTCGTTTGCAAAAAAGCCATTTGAGCTATCTTTTTCCCAAGCTAGAAACATTGAGTCCTGACGTTTTAGCTAAACTTAAACCCGATATAGGTTATAAAACTGAACAGGCGAAAGCTTATGATATGTCATGGCAGGCCATACAGAAGGGGTATATTGGAGATGGCGTATGTTACTCTGCTTTCGAAAGGCTGCCTGTTATTGATGAATATCGATTTATAAGAACCTATTTTAATAAGGTCTGGGTGTTTTATGTATTTATTTTAAGGTTACTCACCTTGCACAATCCTGTAAAAGAATGGGGTGGCTGGTATAAAACACGAGAGGTAAAACGTTTTGATGTTTGTTCTAATCCTCTAGATTATCATCAATGGGATGTTTTTGATTCTAAGTTGTTACATAGGAAGCCTTTGGTGACTGTTGTTATTCCCACCTTGAACCGATATGATTATTTAAAGGATGTTTTAATCGATTTAGAGCGACAGGATTACACTAATTTTGAAGTTATCGTTATAGATCAGTCCACGCCATTTGAAGCATCATTTTACAAGGACTTTTCGTTAGATATACATGTTGAATATCAAGAAGAAAAAGCACTTTGGTTAGCTAGAAACAAGGCTATAAAACAAGCTAAGGGTACTTATATATTGTTGTTTGATGATGATAGCCGGGTTGAAGCAGATTGGATTCGTAATCATTTAAAATGTTTAGATTTTTTTGATGCCCAGATATCTTCGGGAGTGAGTCTTTCCCTGGTAGGAGCAGAAATTCCGGGGCATTATAGCTATTTCAAGGTTAGTGATCAAATAGATACAGGTAATGTTTTAATAAAACGAGGCGTGTTTAATGCCTTAGGACTTTTCGACAGACAGTTTGAGGGGCAACGTATGGGTGATGGAGAATTTGGATTGCGCTGCTATTTGGCGGGATATAAAAACATATCAAATCCTTATGCTAAGCGCTTACATTTAAAAGTAGGCACTGGTGGATTACGAGAGATGGGGAGTTGGGATGCCTTTAGACCTAAGAAGTGGTTGGCGCCAAGACCCATACCAAGTGTGCTGTATTTTTACCGACGTTATTTTGGGAATACTGCGGCTCGTTACGCTTTGCTGCGAACGGTTCCTCTATCTATCTTACCCTATAGATTTAAAAGGAATAAGCCGCTTTTGGTTTTAGGAGGGGTTTTAACCTTGTTTTTTTTACCTGTGGTTTGCTATCAGGTGTTTTGGTCCTGGTATTTGTCAACTAAAAAGTTGAAAACAGGCCCTTTAATTGAACGATTATAATGCCTAGAAGTACAAAACATATTCTTATTATATGCTCTGAGTTTCCCCCGCAGCCCGGAGGGATTGGGACGCATGCATTGTATTTGGCAAAGGCATTGACCGATTCAGGTTTTGAAGTTAGTGTATTAACCGACCAACGTTCTGACAGCGGCGTTCCTGAAGCTGATTTTGATAAGGGCTTGTCGTTTTTTGTACAGCGTATAAAGAAACGTCCGCTTCGTGTTTTTATGTATTTCGATCGGATAGTAAAAACCTTTAAATGGCTAAAACAAGCTGATTCCGTGGTTGCCAGCGGGAAATTTTCCTTGTGGAGTGTTGCTTTCTGTACTATATTTAGGAAGCGTTTAAGTCTGGCGGTTATACATGGAACCGAGGTTAATATGCCTTCTAAAGTGTTAAAAAGGCTTGTAAATTTATCTATAAAACGGTTTGATAAGGTGGTTGCGGTCTCAAACTATACGAAGGCTTTGATGGCGCATTTAAATATCCCGGTACATGTTATACCAAACGGGATTGTGTGTGATGATTGGAAAGTGGTTGATAAGGGTTTAGATGACATCAAGCTTAAAGGTTCCCCTGTGTTTATTACGGTGGGACGTGTGAGTGAACGCAAGGGGCAAAGGGAATTCGTCGAGATGCTTCCGGAATTATTGCCGTATTATCCAGAACTTCATTATCATTGTGTAGGCATAGCAGATGAATCTTTTGCAGTGAAACAACAGGTAGAGACTTTGGGGCTACATAGTCAGGTGAGTTTTCACGGTGTTTTGAGTGAGAACCATTTGAAGGCTTGTTTAAAGCAAAGTGATATTTTTATTATGTTGAGTAAAGCTGAAGCTACTGGCGATGTTGAAGGATTTGGTATTGCTGTTTTGGAGGCTAATGCTATGGGGATTCCTGTAATCGCTGCTAAGGGTACCGGGGTGGAAGATGCCGTTGCCAGCGAACAATCTGGAATTTTAATTCCCTTAGGTGATACCAAGGCTTTGCAAATGGCTGTACAAAGTATTTTAGGTAATAAAGAAACCTTTAAGAAGGGAGCTTTGGCTTGGGCAGAAGCTCATGATTGGAAACATATTGTAAACCAGTATATCGCTCTTTTATCGTGAGGCAGTTAACTATTATTTCGCATACCGAACACTATAAAACGTCTGAAGGGCATATTGTCGGGCTAGGAGCTACAGTAACAGAAATTAATCAGTTATTAGAGATATTTGATACTATAGTGCACGTGGCTGTATTGTATGAAGATAGAGCGCCCTTAAGTGCATTGCCATATTGTTCGAAACGGATTCAATTTGTGGCCCTGCCTTCTGTTGGCGGACACGGTTGGTATGAAAAGATGGAAGTGCTATGGCACGGCCCCCGTATTATAAAAATTATTCGAAAGGCCTTAGAAGAAAGCACCCATTTTCAATTTAGGGCACCTACGGGTATAGGGGTATATGTTATTCCGTATTTAGTGTTGTTTTCTAGTAAACTAGGATGGTTTAAATATGCCGGAAACTGGAAGCAGAGACAGGCTCCTTGGGCATATGGTTTTCAACGTTGGATATTACAAAAACAAAAACGCCCTGTAACAATTAATGGGGCATGGGACGATCAGCCCAAACATTGTTTGACTTTTAAGAATCCTTGTCTAACTCAAGATGAATTTAATGAGGGCATGCTTGTAAGGAGCACCAAAACATTATCTTCTACCGGTATTACTTTGTGTTTTGTAGGGCGTTTAGAACGGGCTAAAGGTTTAGATTTGTTTATCGAAAGTTTAGAGCTGTTGCCCGCGTTGTATCGTTCACAGATTAAGATGGTTCATTTTGCCGGGGAAGGCGTTCTTAAAGAAACGCATCTAAAATGTTTAACAGACTCAGGGATTCCTTATGCTTTTCATGGGGCCTTAGGTAGAAAAGAGGTGCAGGCTATTTATAAACAGAGTCATTTTTTAATACTGCCATCGGAGTCGGAAGGCTTTCCGAAGGTTATTTCTGAAGCTTTAAATTACGGCTGTGTTCCAATCACGTCTAAGGTGTCTGCTATAGACCAGTATATAACCCATGGTGAACAGGGGATGTTATTAAATAATTTATCCAAAACAGCCTTGGCAGCTTGTTTAGAACGTTGTTTGGAGATGTCTCCGGTTGCGTTTAAGAAACTTATAAATCAGCCGACTACCTTTTATGAAGCATTTACCTACGATTATTATAATAGCAGGATCCTTAATTTGATATTAAACGCTCATGAGCAGGAAATATGATAGATTAAGCCTTTAGTTTTAATAGAAATTATATATTTACTTGCAAACTTTTTATAAAAACGTTTCTTGGTGATTAAAGACAGGTACATTAGGAATATACTACTTCATGTGCTCATTGGTATGCTCATTTATTTTAATGAGAGTTTAGCTAAGCTTTATTTTTTTTCAATCATCATTTATTTTTTCTTTAAAATTCTTCGTGCTCCTAATCAGGATAAAACTCTGGAGATCCTGAAAGCCTGTACTTATGTTTTGGGTGCTGAGGTTTTATTGCGTATGACCAAAGGAAGCCTGTTGTATGAAGGAAGTAAATATTTGGTTATTCTGTTTGCAATCATGGGGCTTTTTCACAAAGGATTTAAATTAAAAGCGACCTCGTATGTTTTATATCTTTTATTACTGATTCCAGGGATCTATGTATCGATGTATTTGTTAGACGTTAGTTACAATATTAGAAAAGCCGTAGCTTTTAATTTGAGTGGTCCCGTGTGTTTAGGTATATCGGCCTTATTTTGTATGGGTATTACAGTTTCTAAAAAGCAACTGGAAGCCATTATTAATTATGGTATCTATCCTCTCATAAGTACGGTTATTTATATTGTATTTTATACCCCTGATATTTCAGAGGTTGTAAGCACCACTGGGTCTAATTTTGCGGCATCTGGGGGTTATGGCCCCAACCAGGTCGCTACTGTATTAGGGTTGGGGGCCTTTTTTGCTACGGTGAAATTTTTTAATTATAGTAAAATTTCAACCCTGCGCTATGTGAATCTGGCATTGATTCTGTTGTTTTCCTTTCGAGCTATGACAACTTTTAGTCGTGGCGGTGTGCTTACCGCTATTATTATGATTTTGTGTTTTGTGTTTTTTGAATATAAAAGCATGAATAAAAGGACACGCAGCCAGATGTTTATATCATTATTCCTGTTTTTAAGCGTGATAGCTGCAACTTGGGTTTATTCCTCCATACAAACTAGTGGGTTAATCGAGAAACGTTATGCGAACCAAAATGCCATGGGGGAAGAGAAAGCAGATATTACCACAGGTAGAGTTTACATTTTTATGAAGGAGGTTGAAGAGTTTCTTGAGAGCCCCTTTCTGGGTGTTGGCGTTGGCCGTGTAAAGGATTTACGTTTTCAAGAGACCGGAATTCATGCGGCATCGCATAATGAAATGAGTCGTATTCTTGCGGAGCATGGATTATTAGGTATTATGGCTTTTACTATCTTGTTATTAGTCCCCTTGTTTTTTAGGTTAGGTGATAAAAGTAATACCTTGTTTTTTTCGTTTTATTTTTTCTGGTTTTTAACCATTAACCATTCAGCCATGCGTATAGCCGCGCCAGCCTTTATTTACGGACTGTGTTTATTGAATATTAGATATGAAAAGACTCCTGTATATAGGAAATCAATTGAATCATAAGCAATCGACCGTGACGTCTATTGATGTTCTGGGGCCTTTGTTAGAAAGCGAGGGTTACCAGCTGCGTTATGCTTCGCCTAAAATACATAAGTGGCTACGCCTGCTAGATATGTTAAGGGCCGTTTATGCTAATCGCAAATGGAGTGATTTTGTTTTGATAGACACCTATAGTACGCTTAATTTTTATTACGCCTTTGCTGTGAGTCAATTATGCCGAATGTCTCAACTAAAGTATATTCCTATTTTGCATGGTGGCGATTTGCCCAAACGACTGAAAAGTCATCCCAAGATGTGTTGGGCTATCTTTAAACCGGCTTATGTTAATATAGCCCCTTCAGAATACACTGCCTCCCTTTTTAGAACTTTAGGTTATACTCATATCAAGTGTATTCCCAATAGTATTCGATTGGCGCATTATCCGTTTAAACAGCGAAGTTATGAAGCGATTCATTTATTATGGGTACGTTCGTTCGCAGACATTTATAATCCTCTGTTGGCTATAGATATTCTTAAAACCTTACAAGATCATGGGGTAAAGGCAAGTCTGAGTATGGTTGGCCCTGATAGAGATGGTACGCTTCAAAAGGCACGAGCGCATGCTAAGACCTTGGGGGTTACCGTAAATTTCACAGGAAAGCTATCGAAATCGGATTGGATAGCCTTGTCGCAAACGCATAATGTGTTTATTAATACCACCAATATTGATAATATGCCGGTAAGTGTTATTGAGGCTATGGCTTTAGGTTTGGTCGTTATATCTACCAATGTTGGAGGGTTACCTTATTTGATAAGTCATCAGGAGACGGGGATTTTAGTGCCTCCAAATAGGGTGCAAGGTTTCGTAGAAGGCATTGAACAGATTCAATCGCATCCGGAAAGAGCCAACGAAATGATTAAGAAAGCGCGCGCTCAGGTTGAACAATACGACTGGAACGTTGTACGTAAACAGTGGAATTCTGTATTACAGCCATAAGTGGGGTTCAATTAAATTTAACTTATTATCTTTAAGCGTCTCAAACAAGTTCGGAAACCTATGCCAGGGAAGCGTGTTAATTTTAATATTTCAGAACGAAAGGTATTACTGCGTATTTTTGATATGCTTTTTATTTTGGTGGTGCTTCATCTGGTGAGTCAGTTTTTTCATTTTGATTATTTTACCATTACTAAAGATAAATGGCGTTGGGTATTTGTTCTGCTCTTGTATATATCTGTATTCGGTACGATCTTTGAAATGTACGATTTACAAAAATCGAGCAAAATTGAAAAGATAGCGACCAGTATTGTAGTTACTGTATCCATAACCGTTTTGTTTTATCTGTTAACACCTTTTTTTACGCCGATACTTCCTGGTAATCGTTTGCAAATCCTGTATTTTTATCTGGCTATTTTAATTGCTTTATTTGTCTGGCGCCTTGCTTATTTAACTCTGATTACCTCGCCTCGCTTTTACAGACAAGTATTGTTAGTGGGAGAAACGCAACACGCAAGCAAGATTATTTCGGACTTTAAGAACTCAGACCCCAATTATAATATTGTGGGTATTATTAATTGTGATGTTGATCCTGCCAAGTCTAAAACCATTGAAGGTATTACCGAATATTATCCCGAAGATATAGAAGGCATTATTCAGGATAAATTTATTTCTGAAATTATTGTTACAGGTTGCAATCCTGAGTTGATTAATCCTAAGATTTATCACGGTTTAATCACACTACTGGAAAACGGAATCCCTATTAAGGAGTATACGCAGGTCTATGAAAATATGACCCAACGCGTACCTGTACAATTTATAGGAAAGGATTTTTATCGCTATTTCCCTTTCAGTCGCAGTAATCAGAACCGACTGTATTTGTTTTTTCAACGTTTGTCTGATATCGTTATTTCCATGATTGGGATCTTATCAAGTTTGTTTGTGGTTCCTTTTGTATTTATCGGGAATTTGTTGGGGAATCGAGGTCCTTTATTCTATACGCAGCAGCGTGTGGGTAAGCATGGTCGGGTATTTAAAATTATAAAATTCCGAAGTATGTGTATGGATGCTGAAGCCCAGGGTGCCGTTTGGGCCAGCAAAAATGATTCACGGGCTACACGATTTGGTCGCTTTTTAAGGTATTCCAGATTAGATGAGGTTCCTCAGTTTATAAACGTATTAAAAGGGGATATGAGCATTATTGGCCCCAGACCAGAACGTCCAGTATTTGTAAAGGAATTAACTAAGGTATTACCTTATTATGAAATACGTCATATTATTAAACCAGGGCTTACCGGCTGGGCACAGGTAAAAACACGATATGGTGCATCGGTAGATGATAGTTTGTTGAAACTACAGTATGACTTGTACTATATTAAACATCGTAGTTTTTTATTAGATGCCAATATTTTTATAAAAACCCTGAGTACTATTATTTTTTACAGAGGGCAATAATTCCGTATATGTAATACTTTATTGCGTTTTAAAGTATCGGAGCAAATACCAATATCGTACAAGAAGGGCGACCAAGAAGGGGATAAGGGCTAGAGCAAATACCTGTACTCCCATGATCCAGTGCAGTGTAAGCAGGCAAAGTAATATTACTAATAATTTTAGATAATTTCTGAACCAACGACCTGCTTTCTTTTTGAAAAATTCCCCAATTACCAGGATGTTAAGTGCAAAGGCCCAAAGTAAATTGTAATTTTGGTGGGTGCCTTTGTGATCTGTGGCAAACCAAAGTAACAGAATAAAAATGCCAATGAAACCTGTGATTGAAAATAAGCTAACATCCAGCCAGTTCGTTCTTTTTTGCTTTTTATAATCGTTATAGGTTAACAGAAGTATGCCTAAACTTATTAGGCCAATAATAAAAAACGGACTGCTAAAAAAGTTGGTGGGCGATGGTATGTCACGTTTTTCATAAAGTGTGCGCTCACTGGTTACTAGGGCTTGGTTATTCGATTTAAGCGTGGCATATTTAAAGAATTTGTAAATGTTCTCTGGTAAAAACATTTGCTCTTCAGGGGTTGATTTTTTATCGATAACCGCACCCAAAGCGATATCAATACCTAAGCTTCCCCAGGAATTACTACTTAGATTATTTTGAATGAGTGTTCTAAAGGTAGCCTCCTGATAATTTTCAGGGATATTAAACTTGATGTTGTTATCTAACGATAACTGAGCAACATCTTTAATTTTAGTCGCGCAATTGTCATAAAAAAAGTCGTATAAGTAAGCGCGGTTTTCGGGTTTTAAATTGTTGAGCAGGTAGTGGTAAAGCGTTTGTTTTTCCTCTAAAGTCAGATTTAAGAATTGCTCTTTTATGCTTCTGTTTTGCGCTATGTATGATTCAAAGAAATCTTCATAGTAATTTAATCCTATTAAATAATGGAGTCTTCCTTGAGCAAATTTCAGATAAAAATTGGGTGTATTGAAATCGTATACACCATAATTAAAAACCAGATCGTTTCCTTTAATTGGGTCTTTGATGCGAAATGCACTGTGGCCGAAGGCGTCATTAAGTGAAGTTCCCGGTCCAATAGTTAACACACTTATTTGAGCCGCTTCAGATAATTGTGGGTTTTGAGAGAACGTAATTTGAGAAATGAAGAGAAGAACGAATAAGGCAGTTAGTTTTTTCATCGAGATAAATATTACCTAAATATACTAAAATCCAGTTTCAATGAAAATACATTCGAATAAAGCGCGACACTTTGATCGCCAATATCAGTAAATGCATAGTCTATTTGAATACCATTATATTTAAAACCTAAACCAAAACTAGGCTGAAAGCTTAATTGCTCTGTATTATCGATTTGTAATTCATTTTGAAAATTACCTACTCCGGCGCGCAGGTAAACCAGATCGATATAACCAAACTCGAATCCTAATGCCGGATTAATACTGGCAAAAGACGAAGAAATAACGTCGTTATTTTCTTCAAAACGGACGTTTAAGTTAGCTGAAGCCAATAGCGTATAATCGTAATGAAAGGTCATGAGTTTCGAGACACCTATTTGTAACTTAGGAATTGTGATTTCAGTGGTTTCTGGCAATTCCTGATTTTGCCCTTCCACTGCATCCTGTACTTTTTTAAATTCTTCTTCATCGATAGCCCAGGCATTATAAGTGGTTGTAATATCTCTGGCCATAACCCCAAATTTCCAGTCGTTTCCTGTTTCAAACTGAATACCCAGGTCAAGACCAAACCCCCAGGAGGATGCAAAATCGCCTATAATACGACGAATCACCTTAGCATTGGCGCCATAATTTAAACCTTCAACCGGTAGGGCGCGCGCATAAGAGAAGGTAAATCCGTAATCGGCCGTAGAAAACAAACTAATACGGTCGTAGTTAATATTACCTTGTTCGTCTATAAGTTGTGTGGTATTTAAGATGTCATCTACAGCAAAGCGAATTAGGGAAATCCCCATAACGCTTCGGTCGTCTATCGGCATGGCAAAGGCGGCATAATCATAATTGGCAATATTGGCAAAATAGCTGGAATGCATTAAAGCTAATTGGTTGTCTTCCAGTTGAATTAAACCCGCTGGATTCCAGTAACCCGCATTTACATCGCTTGTGTTTGCCGTAACAGCGCTACTCATACCCAAAGCAGCTGCATCGACTCCTATATTCATAAACTCATTAGAATATTTTCTAGTGGTTTGACTAAATAAGTAGGTCGAGAGCAATAAAAACAGCGCAGTTGTATATATTCTCAATCGTAATTTTTTTACAAAGATGCACATAATTTATAAACCTATAAACTTGAATTTACTGCAGATATTGTTTTAGACCCAATTTGTTTGCTATTTTTACTGCATTAAACTTGCAGCTATGAAAACATACATACCCAATGGGCTCACTCTTTTAAACTTATTAAGTGGATGTATCGCTACTATTTTGGCGGTAAATGGCCTTTTTGTTGCGGCCGCCTTTTTTGTGTTTTTGGGTATCTTTTTTGACTTTTTCGATGGGTTTGCTGCCAGAAAGTTGCAGGTTCAAAGTGACCTGGGGTTGCAGTTGGATTCGTTAGCCGATGTGGTTACCAGTGGTGTTGTACCAGGAATTATCATGTATAAATTATTGGCATTAGCCGTTAACAGTGCCGATTTGCAAGCTGGTTGGGACTTTACCGATTTGCGAATTCATCCGTTACCTCTGGTTGGTTTGTTTATTACCCTTGCCAGTGCTTATAGACTTGCAAAGTTTAATATTGATGAAGAACAGAGTACGTATTTTAAAGGATTACCAACACCGGCAAATGCCCTTTTAATCGTATCACTACCCTTAATTCTAGAATATCAACACAGTGACTTAATAAATACTATTATTATTAATAAATGGTTTCTAATAGCACTGACTGCTTTAAGTTGCTACCTGCTAAATTCGAATATCAAATTGTTCGCTTTAAAATTTAAAGACTTCAGGTTTCAGAATAACGCTATGCGTTATATCTTTTTAATATTGTGTTTAGTATTACTGGTGTTATTACAGTTTGCAGCCATTCCCTTAATTATTATCCTTTATATCGCTTTATCGGTTTTCGATAATTTTAAAACAAGCAATAGTCTTAATTAATATATTTTATGGCCTCAGGATTTTTTGCCCTTTTAGATGATATTGCATCACTTATGGATGATGTGGTAACTATGAGTAAAATAACAACTAAAAAAACTGCCGGTATTTTAGGAGATGATTTAGCTGTTAATGCTGAAAAAGCATCTGGATTTGTATCGTCTAGAGAGTTACCCGTTTTATGGGCTATAACCAAAGGGTCGATGCTTAATAAGTTGATTATTTTACCTGTTGCCTTTTTGTTAAGTGCCTATTTTCCAATAGCTATTACCATAGTTCTGGTGTTGGGAGGATTTTATCTGGCTTATGAGGGGTTTGAAAAAATATATGAGTTTGTAGTGCCTCATAGTCATGAAGCTAAACATGAGGAAGCAGAGAATTCAGAAGATCTTGAAGCTCTTGAAAAGCAACGTATTAAGTCGGCTATTTTCACAGATTTTATTCTGTCGGTTGAAATAGTGATTATTGCTTTAGGAACCGTGTTGGGGGAGCCTATTTTGTTTCAGGTTATGGTGGTTTCTATCGTGGCTGTTATAGCAACTATCGGGGTTTATGGTATTGTAGCTCTTATTGTGCGTATGGACGATATAGGATTTAAATTGATTAAATACAGCCATTCTGAAAGGAGTTTTAGTCATGCATTTGGGAGTTTTTTAGTTAGGGCTTTACCAAAAGTTATTAAGTCGTTAGCCGTTATTGGAACCATTGCCTTGATTCTCGTTGCAGGAGGTATATTTGTACATAATATAGCATTTCTACATCACTTCTTGGATGTATTACCTAGTCTGTTACAAGAGTTTTTGGCAGGGCTTTTTGGTGGCGCCGTGGTATTTATAGTGGTAACTTTAGTAAAACGTTTGTTTAAAAAGACATAACTTTTTAAATATTATCCTATGGATAAATCTGATGGTGACAATAAAATTAATGAGTAGCAACGCGGCTTAGTCTCTAATTTTCTTTTTACGTAACTCAAAGTTTTGACCCAGATAAACCTTACGTACCATTTCATCGTTAGCCAGTTCTTCCGGTTCTCCGGCCTTTAAAATACTACCTTCAAACATTAAATAAGTGCGGTCTGTAATAGCCAAAGTTTCCTGTACGTTGTGATCGGTGATTAATATACCGATATTCTTTTTGGTAAGTTGGGCAACAATACGTTGAATATCTTCTACCGCCACAGGGTCTACCCCTGCAAAAGGTTCGTCCAGAAGAATGAAACTTGGGTCGGTTGCCAGAGCACGTGCAATCTCGGTACGACGACGTTCACCACCCGATAACAAGTCGCCACGGTTTTTTCGTATATGTCCTAAGCTGAACTCTTCAATTAGGGATTCCATCTTATGAAGTTGTTCTTTTTTACTCAATTTAGTAAGCTGGAGTACACTTAAAATATTGTCTTCAATACTTAATTTTCTAAAAACCGATGCCTCTTGTGCTAAATAACCAATACCATTTTGAGCACGCTTATACATTGGAAATGTGGTAATCTCGGTATTATCTAAAAAGATATGACCCCCATTAGGTTTTATTAAGCCTACAATCATATAAAAAGACGTTGTTTTTCCTGCACCATTAGGTCCTAAAAGACCAACAATTTCTCCTTGATTTACTTCAAGAGATACATCTTTTACTACTTTTCGTCCGTTATAGGACTTCATTAAATTTTCGGCTTTTAAAATCATAAGTTATTTAGTAAACGCTAAAAATAGTAAAATCATTTTTTACCGTCATAGCAGATAATTAAATTAATGTTATTGTTGTGTTTCCAGGGCGTCCCAAAATTCGTAGGCACGACGAAGGTGTGGAATCACTATGGTTCCTCCAACTAAGGTTGCAATACTTAGAGCTTCAACAACTTCTTCTTTTGTTAACCCTATTTTATAACTTGTTTCCAGATGGTATTTAACACAATCGTCGCAACGCAAAACGGCAGAAGCTACTAATCCTAAAAGCTCTTTGGTCTTTATATCTAAAGCTCCTTCAGTATAGGCGTTGGTATCTAAGTTGAAAATACGCTTGATAACTTTATTGTTATCACTTAATATTTTATCGTTCATTTTAGAGCGATACTCATTAAATTCTGAAACTAAATCGGACATAATGCTATTTATTTAGTTAAAGCCTGAGACTCTTTTTTGAGTTGATTTCTAACTACTATTTTAGAGATATAAATACTTACCTGATATAAAATGAGAATAGGAATGGCTACAATTACCTGACTGGCAATATCAGGAGGTGTAATAATAGCCGATAAAATAAGTACAATTACCAAAGCAAATTTTCGATACTTTTTTAGTACTTCGGGGGTTACCAAGCCTATTTTAGTTAGGAAGTAAATGACGATTGGTAATTCGAATATTAAACCGGAAGCTAATACAGACGAACGTACCAAACCGATGAATGAACTGATATCGATTTGATTATCGACCTTAGTAGAAATACTATAATTCGCTAAAAAGTTTATCGATAAAGGAGTGATTATATAGTACCCGAATAAGGCGCCTAAAAAGAATAAAAATGAACATATAATAATGAAACCTCGAGAATGTTTACGCTCATTTTCATGTAGCCCCGGACTTATAAAGCTCCATAACTGATAAATAATGTATGGGAAGGATATAATGAAACCAGCTAAAATAGCCGTCCAGATATCGGCAGAAAATTGACCTGCCATGGTTCTGTTTTGCAGAATTAATGGAATCCTGTCGTTACAGAAACTGGTTTCTACATTTAGTAGTTTTCCTGCGTTACAAAGAAATTCATACGTAGGGAAACTCATTTCTAATGGCGCAAAAATAATATCGTCGAAAATAAAGCGGCTAAAGGTATAAGCCAAGGCAGCTACTATAATAACAGCCAGACAAATTCGAATTAAATGCCAGCGTAAATCTTCAAGATGGTCTAAAAAAGACATCTCATTAATATTCTTCTTTGCCATTATATAATGCCTTCTTTTATTAAATCATGTAAATGTACAACACCCGCGTAAGTGCCATTAATGTCTTCAACTAACAGTTGAGAAATCTCATTAGCTTCCATAAGTTCCAGCGCATCGATGGCCATGGCTTTAATACTAATACGTTTTGGGTTGGCACTCATGATATCTTTTGCTGTTAAAGATGTGAAATCATCAATCTTTGTTAGCATTCTACGTAAGTCACCATCGGTTATGATGCCAACAATTTTGTTATCTTCAACTACAGCCGTAACGCCCAGCATCTTATTGCTGATTTCGATAATGATATCTTTTAAATTGGTATCGAGTTTAACCTGAGGTTTTTCATTTACAGAAGAAATGTCTTCTACTCGTAAATAAAGTTTTTTTCCTAAGGCCCCACCAGGATGAAACTTAGCAAAATCGTTACTTGTAAATCCGCGTAATTCTAATAAGCACACAGCTAAAGCATCACCAATAACGAGTTGTGCTGTGGTACTTGTAGTAGGAGCCAGGTTGTTTGGGCATACTTCTTTTTCTACGTAGGCGTTTAAAATATAATCGGCATGCTGACCTAAAAATGATTCTTTATTACCCGTAATGGCAATCATTTTGTTTTGAACGCGTTTAATAAGAGGAACCAATACTTTAATCTCAGGTGTGTTCCCACTTTTAGAAATGCAAATTACCACGTCGTCCTCCAAAATAAGACCAAGGTCACCATGAATAGCATCGGCAGCATGCATAAATACAGCTGGTGTTCCAGTCGAGTTTAAAGTGGCTACAATTTTGTTCGCAATTATGGCACTTTTTCCAATACCGGTAATAATGACGCGTCCTTTAGAATTGTATATGAGGTTTACGGCTTCGGCAAAATCGTTATCGATTAAATTTGATAAATTTAAAATGGCTTCGCTTTCTGAAGCTATGGTCTGTTTTGCCGTCTCGATGATAGCGTTTATGTAACTCAAAATTTAAGAAAAGTTTATGATGCTTATTAAGAAATTATTATCTTTAAAAGTAAATCTAATTTACATTAATTATTGTAATTTCGATTTCCGTTACAAAACTAACGAAAAAACACGAGGGTTTTCTTAATACACTATTAAAGTCAACACATTTTTTTGTCGATTGGTGTATGTGTAATGTAATAAAGTAAATTTTTAAAAAGTTCATGTTAATAGCAAAAAATGAATTACAGTCTGCATTAAAGAAATATTTTGGTTTTGGCCAATTTAAAGGTTTGCAGGAAGATGTCGTAGAAAGTATTCTCTCAGGAAATCATACATTTGTGATTATGCCTACCGGTGGTGGTAAATCGTTATGTTACCAGTTGCCAGCACTTATGCAAGAAGGTACGGCCATTGTGGTTTCTCCCTTAATTGCCTTAATGAAAAATCAGGTAGACGCCATTCGGGGTGTTTCTAACGAGCAGGGTATTGCGCATGTTTTAAACTCTTCATTGAATAAAACAGAGGTTAAACGTGTTAAGGAAGATATTGTAAACGGTGTTACTAAATTATTGTATGTAGCTCCTGAATCTTTGACAAAAGAGGAGAATGTCGAATTTTTACGGTCGGTTAAAATATCATTTTTGGCCATAGATGAAGCTCACTGTATTAGTGAGTGGGGGCATGATTTTAGACCCGAATACCGTAACTTAAGACATATTATTTCTCGTATTGGAGAAAATATTCCAATTATCGGATTAACAGCAACAGCAACACCGAAGGTACAAGAAGATATTATAAAAAACTTAGGTATTACTGGTGCTAATACGTTTAAAGCGTCGTTTAACCGACCTAATTTATATTATGAAGTACGGCCAAAGACTAAAAATGTCGATGCCGATATTATTCGTTTTATAAAACAGAATTCTGGAAAATCGGGAATCGTTTATTGTCTTAGTAGAAAACGAGTTGAAGAACTAGCGCAAGTGTTACAGGTTAACGGTATTAACGCCGTTCCTTATCACGCAGGTTTAGATGCTAAATCACGATCGAAGTATCAGGACCAATTTTTAATGGAGGAAGTTGACGTGGTCGTGGCAACCATTGCCTTTGGTATGGGTATTGATAAGCCAGATGTTCGATTTGTTATTCATCACGATATTCCAAAAAGTATTGAGAGTTATTATCAGGAAACCGGACGCGCGGGTCGTGATGGCGGAGAAGGACATTGTTTGGCCTTCTACGCATATAAAGATATTGAGAAGTTAGAGAAATTCATGTCAGGAAAACCCGTTGCCGAGCAGGAAATCGGGCATGCTTTACTTCAAGAGGTTGTGGCATTTGCAGAAACATCTATTTCTCGTAGGAAATTCATTCTTCATTATTTTGGTGAAGAATTCGATAATGCCACGGGAGAAGGCGGCGATATGGATGATAATGTACGCCATCCAAAAAAGAAACACGAAGCTCAGGAAGATGTTGTTTTGCTTTTGGAAATTATTGAAAAGACCAACGAGAAATATAAAAGTAAAGACCTCGTGAATGTGATTATTGGACACGAAAATGCCATGATTAATTCACATAGAACCAATGAACAACCCTTCTTTGGGAAAGGAAAAGGAAAAGATAAGAAGTACTGGATGGCCTTATTACGCCAAGTTCTTGTAGCTGGTATGCTTAAAAAGGATATTGAAACCTATGGCGTTATTAAACTATCTCCGGAAGGGAAAGCCTTTATTAAAAAGCCTTCTTCCTTTATGATGACTGAAGATCATGAGTTTAATGGTGATCAGGATGATAATACTATTGTAACCGCCTCTAAAGGGCAGGGAGCTGTGGCCGACGAAACTTTAATGAAATTCCTTAAAGATTTACGTAAAAAGAACGCTAAGAAATTAGGGGTGCCACCGTTTGTAATATTTCAGGATCCTTCATTGGAAGATATGGCTCTTAAATATCCTATTACTATTTCAGAACTTGCTAATGTTCATGGGGTAGCCGAAGGGAAAGCCAAGAAATATGGTAAGGGTTTCGTTGAGTTAATTGCAAAGTATGTTGAAGAAAATGATATCATTCGCCCGGATGATATGGTCGTAAAAACTACCGGAACCAACTCGGCGAATAAATTGTATATCATTCAAAATATAGATAGAAAATTACCTTTAGATGATATTGCTTCATCAAAAGGGATGTCTATGGAAGAGTTTATAAAGGAGATGGAAGCTATTGTATATTCCGGAACCAAACTAAATATCGACTACTGGATTGATGAGATATTAGATGAAGACCAGCAGGAAGAAATCCATGATTATTTTATGGAATCGGAATCTGATAATATTTCTGCGGCAATAGATGAGTTTGATGGTGATTATGATGATGAGGAACTTCGATTATACCGTATAAAATTCATAAGTGAGGTAGCAAATTAGAATAGAAATATCTTTTGTTTATTTATATGTATGGCTGTCTAAATTATTTTGACAGCCATTTTTATTTCGTTTAAATATGGCGTTGGTAGTAGCTATAAATATAGGGGTGATAAAAAGCATTCATTATTCGTATTTCTTTAGGAGTTTACTATCTTTGCACTTTCTTAAAAATTAGAACAATGCAAGACGGATTATACGCAAAATTTAATACTTCAAAAGGAGAAATCCTTGTAGCTTTAGAATACAAAAAAACACCAGGTACCGTTGGTAACTTTGTGGCTTTAGCAGAAGGAAACCTGGAAAATAAAGTAAAACCTCAAGGAACCCCGTATTACAACGGATTAAAATTCCACAGAGTGATTCCTGATTTTATGATTCAGGGAGGATGTCCTCAAGGAACAGGTTCTGGTAATCCGGGGTATCAATTTGATGATGAATTTCATCCAGATTTAAAACATGACGGACCAGGAGTATTGTCGATGGCTAATGCTGGCCCTGGAACTAATGGAAGTCAGTTTTTTATCACGCATGTTGAAACGCCTTGGTTAGATAATAACCACACGGTTTTTGGAAAGGTTGTAGAAGGACAAAATGTTGTTGATGCTATAGCTCAGGGTGATACTATTGATACTTTAGAAATAGTAAGAGTAGGCGCTGAAGCTGAAGGTTTTAATGCTGTTGAAGCATTCAGAACATTCGAAGGTTCTAGAGAAAAACGTTTAGCTGAAGAGCAAGCTGCTGCCGAAGCTGAATTAGATAAATTGGCTGCTGGTTTTAATAAAACTGAAAGCGGTTTACGTTACCAGATAATTCAAGAAGGAAACGGAGCCAAAGCTCAAAAGGGACAGAATGTTTCTGTACATTATAAAGGGCAACTGACAGATGGGACGGTTTTCGATTCGTCATATAAAAGAAATCAACCCATAGATTTTCCTGTAGGTGTAGGTCAGGTTATTTCTGGATGGGATGAAGGCATTCAATTATTAAAAGTTGGTGATAAAGCACGTTTTGTAATCCCTAGTCATTTAGGTTACGGAAGTCGTGGTGCAGGTGGTGTTATTCCTCCAAATGCCACTTTAATTTTTGATGTAGAATTAATGAATGTAAAATAATATACATCGATTTTATATAAAATGAAGCACCCCAATTGGGGTGCTTTTTTTATATTTATATATGACTTTAGAAGCATTAGAAAAATTAAAATATCCTATTGGGAAATTTGAGCCACCGGTTAAAATAACAAATGCCATTATAGCGTCCTGGCTAGAAACTTTAGAAACTTTTCCATCAAAGCTTGAATCGTTGGTTTTACCTTTAACCGAAGATCAATTAGATACAACCTATCGTCCCGATGGATGGACGGTGCGGCAAGTGGTTCATCATCTTTCCGATAGTCATCATCATAGTTATACCCGTTTTAAATGGGCTTTAACAGAAGATAAGCCCATGATTAAAGCTTATTTTGAAGATCGATGGGCAGAACTTTTTGATACTAAAACGGCGCCAATCGAAATGTCTTTGGCTCACTTAAAAGCCGTGCATGTAAAGTTGGTGTATTTATTAAAGGGCTTATCCGATGCCGATTTAAATAGATGTTTTATTCATCCTGAAACTAATTCAGAAGTTTCTTTAAAGCGTAATATTGGCGTGTATACCTGGCATAGTAAGCATCATTATGCACATATTGAAAATTTGTTGCAACGCAAGAAATGGCTGTAATTTATTCACTATGATAAGACCTGTAAATATAGATGATGCCGAAGCGTTGTTAGGTATTTATAATTATTATGTAGAACATTCTGCGGTAACTTTCGATTTGGAGCCTATTTCCTTAGAAGCTTTTAAATCGAAGATTGCACTCATTACCGCTAATTACCCATTTATTGTTTTTGAAGATCAAAATGAAATTTTAGGATATGCCTACGGAAGTCAGTTCAGACCCAGACCCGCTTACCGATTTACAGTGGAATCTACCGTTTATGTGAAGCACAATGTCCATGGTAGGCAAATTGGATCGAAATTATATAAAGTCTTATTAGAATTACTTAAAGAAGGAGGATTTCATGTGGTGATTGGTGTTTTAACATTGCCTAATACTGCAAGTGAAAAACTACATGAAAGATTTGGATTTCGTCTTGTAGGACATTTTAAAGAATTGGGTTTAAAATTTGATTCCTGGCATGATATCGGATTATACCAGTTAATGTTACAAAATTACTAATAAGGGTCGTGTTTTTAAAATGAAAGGCATTTAGAACTAACTAAATGCCTTTATTAATTTATCTTCTTCTTGCTCCCATTCCAGATGATCTAGGCATAGGTCTTGCAGTTGGCCTAGCGGTCGGTCTATTCATGGGTCTTGGTGCAGGCCTTGTTGTAGGTCTTGTAGGTCTTGTGATAGGTCGCGTTACCGGTCTGTTATTCGGCCTTTGTGTTGGACGCGTGGTTGGTCTTTGTGTCGGGCGCGTGGTTGGTCTTTGTACAGGTCTGGTGGTCGGTTGTGTGCTCGGGCGCGATGGTCTCGTAGTAACCGGTCTATCAGGTCTACTCGGTCTGTTATTAGGCCTGTCTGGTCTGCTTGGACGATTACCGCCAGGTCTATTAGGTCGGTTTGGTCTATATACAGGTCTGGTATAATGGTGTACCCCAGGGCGTCCCCAGTAAATAGGTCGGTTAGGTCTCCAGTAATAACCAGGTCTCCAGAATGGTGGTCTGTAAAATGGTGGTCCCCAATGGTGCCATCCCGGATGCCAATAAGAGTATCCAAACCAACGGAATGGCGATCCAAAATTAAACCCGAAACTCCAACCATACCAAGGGTTATAGCGTATTGAAAAACCGTAGGAGTATGGGTAATGGTAATAAAAACCATTATACCAAGGGTTGTAATAATACCCTGTACCATATACTATGGTTGGTCCTTCAACATATGAGCCATTATATCCAGGAGTATATCCAACATAAACTGTTGTTGGCGATGTTTCATAGATTTGAACATATTTGGTATTATACCTAGGATTATCTGCTGGAATTTTTTCTATATCAGTAGGTCGGTCATCGGCAACTTGCCAGGGGCCGTTTGGCGTATTCGATGTAAACCAAATCGCGTTATCACATAAGAAATAAGTTTGTCCATCTTTAAATACCGAACTCTCTGTGTTAACTGCATACTGAAGATTTAAGCCTTCAACATTTTTAAATTCAGGATTTCCATTATATGCCACATCGGTAGCTTTCGTGTCCCGTGTTACCGCTGCTGTTTGTGGAATTTGGGCATCATAAACTGCATTTTTAGCTTCATCGGTTCCGGGGACGCTACTTAATACGATTGATTTTTTACTATCCGATGGAATGCTTTTGAAATCTGCCGGCAAATCCTCTATAGATAAATAAGTCCAGTTTCCTTTTAAATTTTGTGTCGTAAACCAGCGGCCAGAGATTAAAACATAGTAAGTTTGAGAGCCAATATGCATAAATATATTACTCTCGGTATTTTCAACATATAACAGATTTGAGTTCTGAATAGGGGTGTATTTGGGTTCCCCGTCGAAAACAATGAGTTCTGAAGGTTCTAAGGCTATCACAATCTTAGGGGCCGGGCCGGAATAGATGTTTTTTTCTCCTTCATCTTCTTTACCTTCAGATTCGGCCTTTTCAGCCAATCGATTAATTTTAGAAGGCACTTTCTTTACATGTTGCCAAGGTCCTTTAGGAGATTTGGCTTCGTACCAAAAATCACCACCTCTAAGGTAAAATGTGTTGTCTTTTTCATTTTTTACTATAAATGCACCCGTGTTTTCCACTAAGGAGTAACCTTTTTCAATCGATTTTAATTTAGGCTCTCCATCAATGGTAATTAAGGCACTCGGTTCGTTAGCAAAAACAATTTTTGGAGGATCATGGTTTAGCTCACCTGTGTATACACTTACTTCTTCAAGACTCTCTATAAGGTCTTCTAAAGAAAACTGAATGTTCCATTTTGGGACTTCACGATCTATAAGGTTTTGTAATTCCTGTTTTTGCGTATCCCTTACTTCTTCGGGTAAACGTACTTCATCCACAATTACCGAAGCTAATGAGGCTTGTCTGGTGGTTCTGTCAACATCAAGAAGCGAGGTTGTCCAAAGCATGCCAAATACGGGTTCTTTAGCTTCTGATTTTAAAGCGAAGGCCATGCTGGATTTTAGCTTATTTTCTATATAACTGGCATTTTCGGGCTGATAAATAGTAATCGTATAAGCACCGGCAAGAATGTCTTTAGGCCATTCTGAGACTTCATTTTCTTGTGCTGATAGGGTACATGTAATCAGGGATAAAAGTAGAAATATCCTTGATAGGTAA
This sequence comes from Gaetbulibacter saemankumensis DSM 17032, assembly GCF_000425645.1. Lineage (GTDB taxonomy): Bacteria > Bacteroidota > Bacteroidia > Flavobacteriales > Flavobacteriaceae > Gaetbulibacter > Gaetbulibacter saemankumensis. The sequence continues at coordinate 70,186 of NZ_AUDV01000006.1, read as the reverse complement.
TGTTTTAACTGTATCATGGGCATTAGTATTTTTAGTAAGAATTTACTAATTCGTAAATTCTATGTAATATACATATTATGCCTACAATAAGGATGTTTTACATTGGTTAATTTATTGTTAATACTTTGATTTCTATAAGTTTAATTATGGTTTCCATTTAATATTACATCCAATGCTTGGTTTTTGATCTAAGGTGTTTTCTTTATGGTTTATTAGGCAATCAAGCGCATTTCTTAAATCATGTCCAGTAACGGGAATATTATTACCAGGTCTGGAATTATCTAATTGACCGCGGTATATTAATGTATCATTATTGTCGAACACATAAAAATCGGGTGTGCAAGCCGCATCATAGGCTTTAGCTACTTCCTGTGTTTCATCATACAAATAAGGGAATGGGTACAGCTGTTGCTGGGCATGAATTTTCATTTTGTCTGGTCCGTCCTGTGGATAATTTTCCACATCATTACTGGAAATAGCTATAAAACCAATGGCTTTGTCCCGATATTGGTTAGCAATAGCCACGATTTCTTTATTAACATGAATCACAAAGGGACAATGATTACAGATAAACATAACAACGGTACCTGTATTTCCTTTGAGGTTATCAAATTTTAAAATGTTTTGACTTACCGTATCGAATAGTTCAAAATAGGGCGCTTTTGTTCCAAGTGGAAGCATATTTGAAGGCGTATTGGCCATAGGAATAGTTTTAAATCAAAGTTCGTAATTATTTATATTTTTGAAAAATGAATGACTTAATAACTTTTGAAGATTTCAATAAAGTTGATCTTCGGGTAGGCACAATAATTGAAGTTCACGATTTCCCACAAGCAAGGAAGCCCTCTTATCAATTAATTATAGATTTCGGGGCATTAGGTATTCGGAAAACATCAGCCCAAATCACTACACTTTACAGGAAAGAAGATTTGCTCAAGAAGCAAATTATAGCAGTTGTTAACTTTCCTGAAAAACAAATAGCTAATTTTATGAGTGAATGTTTAGTGTTAGGTGCTGTTTTTGGAAAAGATGTTATACTGTTAAATCCAGAAATACGCATTAAAAATGGAAGTTCTGTAAACTAAAAAACCGTTAAGATTAACGGTTTTTTAGTTAGAAGTATATTTTAAAATTAAATATCATCAAAATCTATATCTGTGAAATTTTCTGGAGCGTGATTTGTTGATTCATCAGACTCGTTCGCATTGTATTCTTTTTTAAAGTCTTTTTGGTGACGCTCACTAATAACTTCATCTCCTTTTTCTTGGATAATGAAATCGGTCATCTCAGCCAAAATTTCTCTAAACTCGGCGAAATCTTCTTTATAGATATAAATTTTATGTTTTTTATAGTGAAAAGAACCGTCGTCATTGGTAAACTTTTTACTTTCAGTAATTGTTAGGTAGTAATCATCAGCCTTCGTAGATCTTACATCAAAAAAATAAGTACGTCTCCCTGCTCTTAATACTTTAGAAAAAATCTCCTCTTTCTCCATCATGTCATTATTGTTCATAGTTTTATAGAAATTTATTTGATAAACCAAAAATCTAAAAAAAACCTAAACTAACCAACAAATTGTGATATTTCTTTTTTTTATATAAAAATAGCAAATATGAAAGGCAAAGGTATCTCTTATCATTAATAGTAAAAGGGGTGTTTATTTCAGGTTTTCAGACGTTTCGCTAAGTTGCTTTAAGTACAAATGTTTGTAGTAGCCATCTACATTAATTAGGGTGTCGTGGGTGCCTTCCTGGACAATTTTACCATCTTCCAGTACAATAATTTTGTCGGCATTCTTTGCAGATGAAACACGGTGACTAACAATGATAGAGGTTTTATTTTTACTTATTTTGAATAGGTTTTTTAATATTTTCTCTTCAGTTTCGGTGTCAACTGCCGACAAACAATCGTCGAAAAGTAAAATTTTTGGCGATTTTATGATGGCCCGTGCTATGGATATGCGCTGTTTTTGCCCTCCAGATAAGGTTAATCCACGTTCACCCAAAATGGTGTCGTAACCGTTACTAAAATTCATAATGTTTTTGTGAACCTGTGCATTTTTAGCAGCGGTAATAACATCGTCGTCAGTAGCTTCGAAATTACCAAACTTAATATTGTTTTTTATAGAATCTGAAAACAAGAAAGCATCCTGAGGCACATAGCCAATGCTGTTTCTTAAATCCGTTAGATTAAGTTTATCAATAGGCGTGCTGTTTATGGCCAGAGTACCACTTTCAATATCATATAATCTACCAATTAAATCTAATATCGTGGATTTTCCGGATCCTGTTTTTCCAAGAATAGCCAATGTTTCTCCTTCTTTTAGTTGAAAACTAACGCCTTTTAAGGCTTGAATATTGGTGTCGTCATAGGTGAAATAAACATTATCGAAACTAATATCGCCATTAATTTCAGTATGTGTTGCTACTGTATTTTTTATTTCAGGTTTAATTTTCAAAAATTCATTGATTCTTTTCTGAGAAGCTTCTGCCTGTTGTACAATAGATGTTACCCATCCCACCGTTGCTACGGGCCAGGTAAGCATATTTACGTAAATAATAAATTCGGCAATGGTTCCTAAGCTTTCAATTTTTCCATTAATATATTGCATGCCTCCAATATATATAACAATAAGATTACTGGTTCCAATTAGTAAAATCATCATTGGAAAAAACCAGGCCTGAACACGGGTAAGACTGATTTGTTTTTCCTTACTTTCGGCTGCTAAAGTTTCAAAATTAGCAGATGTTTGTGGTTCTATGCCATAGGCTTTAATAACGGAAATACCGCTGAACGATTCCTGAGTAAATGTTGAAAGCTTGGATAAATATTCCTGAACTACAGTACTGCGATTGTGGATTTCTCGGCTCAATTTATAAATGATTACCGATAGAATTGGTAAGGGGATTATTGTGTAAAGCGCCAAGGTGGGAGCTTCATTAAACATATAAATGAGCGCTATAATAAATAGTGTTACTGTATTAATACTATACATAATAGCAGGTCCAAAATACATGCGTACTCGCCCCACATCTTCACTAATGCGATTCATTAAATCACCGGTTCTGTTTTTCTTATAAAAGTTTAGTGAGAGCTTTTGGTATTGTTCATAAATTTCATTCTTTAAATCGAATTCAATATAACGTGATATATTTATAATATACTGGCGCATAAAAAAAGTGAGTAACCCACCAATAATGGCGGCGCCAATAATGATTAAAATAATTTCTATTAACTCACTTTTTATAGCAGTTTCAGAAAGTTTTCCATCTAAATATTTTTCAACAACAACAAAAATTTCTCTTACATAGCGAGGCGTAAATAATAAAAATATTCGCGCAATAATTGTAATTACAATACCTAATGTGAGTTGTGTTTTGTATTTAAAAAAGTACTTGTTTAAGTGTTGTAATTCTTTCATTTATACTTTAAAAGGTTTACCTGTAAATTAAAAAGATAACAAAGATAAGGGTTTAAAAAGATATAGTAGGTAGTAGACTGTAGCCTTATTGTTAAAAATGTTTTAAAGTATTTAACAAATAATAAAGTGAAAAAATTAAAATACTTTTTTAAAATAGTTTTATTTTTGCCGTTCGAAAACGAGTTAATTTTCGATTTTAATTTTTTTAAGTTCATTGTAATTATGCTAAACAGAAGACATATTCGTGTAAAAGTAATGCAAACGCTTTATGCGTTTAAAGGAAGTGAAAGTGATGATTTTAGTAAAGATCAAAAATTCTTATTGTTTAGTATAGATAACATGTACAACTTATATCTGTTACAACTTTCTTTACTTCTGGAAGTTAAAAAGCGCGCAGAGTCTGACTTACAGAAGAAGCAAAATAAAATTCTGGCAACTACAGAGGATAAAAATCCCAATTTAAAATTTGTAAATAACGAATTACTCAATCTTTTAAGTGAAAATCATCAGCTTAAGAATTTAATTGAAGTTCATAATATTAATAACTGGAAATTAGATGACGAGTATGTCGATATTATTTTCAAAGAAATAACCTCTAGTGAATTGTATCATGATTATATGGCGACTCGGGTTTCAACCTTTAAGGAGGATAAACAATTTGTTGTTGATGTATTTAAGGATATCATTGCGCCAAATGAAAAGTTGTATGATTATATAGAAGATAAGAACCTAACGTGGTTAGACGATTTACCAACAGTAAATACCACGATATTAAAGTTGCTTAGGAAAGTTAAGGCAACATCTCCTGAAACCTATTTCACTCCCAAATTGTATAAAGACATCGATGACAAACAATTTGCCATCGATTTGTTTAAAAAAACCTTGTTACAAACATCGACTATAAATAAGGAGATTGAATTAAAAACCAAAAACTGGGATTCTGATCGTATTGCTAACATCGATTATAGTTTGTTACAAATGGCAATTAGTGAAATTAAGAACTTTCCATCCATTCCGGTTAAAGTTACCATTAACGAATATTTAGAAATAGCTAAAGAGTACTCAACGCCAAAGAGTAGTATTTTTATTAATGGTATATTAGATAAGTTGGTAAAGGAATATGAAGAAGCGGGTACTTTAAATAAAGTAGGTCGCGGATTAATTTAAAAGACCATTAAGGGTTTAAAAGTTTTTAATCGATTAAATAATTTATATTTTTACACCATTAACACTAAACAGCTTTCAAATGAAAAAAGTAATTTTTGGTATAAGTGCATTTTGTTTACTTGCTTTTACATCTTGTAAAGATAATGCAGCAAAAAAAATAGATGAAGCTAACGTTGCAGCTGCAGCTGTTAGAGATGCCAATGCTTCAAAATTCCCTGTTTTAGAATTCGAGGAAAAGGAACATGATTTTGGAGAAATTGAAAAAGGAACTCCAGTAGAAACTGTTTTTAAGTATAAAAATACAGGAGATGCTCCTTTAGTAATTACAAATATTAAAAGTTCTTGTGGATGTACGGTACCTCAAGACTGGAGCAGAGAGCCATTGGCGCCAGGAGGAGAAGGTAAGTTCACTGTAAAATTTAATGGTAGTGGGGCTAATAAAGTGTCGAAAACTATTACCGTAACTGCGAATACAGAAAAAGGGTCTGAAATTGTTAAAATTACAGCCTTCGTAAAAGCAGATTAGGCAGCAAAATAATAACCGAACGTAATAGTTCATTAAATAAATAAAAATGGGAGAAGGAGGAATCGGTCAGTTTTTACCGTTCATATTAATGTTTGTGGTAGTGTATTTCTTTATGATTGCACCACAAATGAAACGTGCCAAAAAAGAGAAAAAGTTCAATACCGAATTAAAAAAGGGCGATAAAGTTATTACTAAAAGTGGTTTACACGGTAAAATTTTAGAATTGAATGATAAGGATGGGAGCTGCGTTATAGAGACTCTATCGGGTAAATTAAAGTATGAGCGTTCCGCACTTTCTATGGAATTAAGTACAAAACTTAATGCGCCTGCTACTAAAAAATAAGGATATTATAATTCTTAAATACCAAAAAGCTTCCTAAATGGAAGCTTTTTTTATTGGTGGCATTTAAAAAATAATGTAACTCTGGGGTAGGAAAAATGAGCTTGATCTTGTTTTATTAATAAAAGCTCTAAAATTATTAATGAATTTAAAATCTAGGATCATGAGAAAATTTAATTGTTGTGTTTTTTTATTAGCCTTCGGAATATCATTTTTTAGTGTTGCTCAAGAAGCAGAGGTACAGTCAGAAAGTAAATTGTCTAAAACGGAATATTATCAAAAACGAGCAGCAGAAGATGCTAAATACGAACAAGAATTTGTAGCCGATAATGAAACCGATGAAGAAGCTTTTTGGGAAAGTCAGGAGGCGTATGAGAAGAAATTAAAGAAACGGGACAGAAAGGCTTATAAAGCCTACATGAAAGGGAAAAAAGATGCCTATGCAGAGCATTATAAGTCCTGTAACCATGATTGCCACCATAGTTCACGTTATTATCATCACGCATCATTCTATTATTACCGATATGAACCTTATTATTACCATAGGTACCCACAGCGAAGTACAATAAGTACAGGTGTAAATGTTGGTTTACCAAGGGTAAGTGTTGGGTTGTTTTAAAGGAAATAATACGATTATAAATGGGCTTTCATTGTATGTGAAAGCCCATTTTGTTTAATATGATTTCTGGATTCGTTAAACAATTATTTGCTTTAGGGTATTAGTTTTCATATATTTGCAGTATGAGAATGAAAAAAGGGATTCATGAAAAGCAAAATAATCGAATATTCAACTTCAACTTTCTAGTATTTAGAATCCAGTCGGATAAATTCATTCCTCCTTCACTTTTATAATAAATACCACAACTTAAAAGGATTTTCTTTTAAGGTTGTTAGCTATTTCTAAACTTAGGTGTTTATTAAATAAACGCTTAGGTTGCTGTGTGTTTATTATAAAATTTCTAATGCTAGTTTATTTTAAAAATTAGCGAGATCTAATCTATACATTTATGACTATAAAAACCTTCGATGCATATTCGAGGTTATCTATTATTGATATTAACCGAATAACAAATTTTTTGTACGATCACTCTGGAGAATTTCGCGATAGCAAGAGTGCTATTAAAAAAGCACTAAAGTATGCCATTAAAGAAATTTCCGGTTTGGGAGGGTTTGTACTTGTGATAGAAAATCATAAAGATATTTTAGGGGTTTTAGTTATAAATAAAACCGGGATGAATGAATATATACCAGAAAATATATTGGTGTATGTTGCGGTAAATGAATCTTATAGAAATAAAGGAATAGCCAAGCGACTTATTGATTATGCATTTAGATATTGTAAAGGCGATATTGCATTATACGTCAATAAGGATAATCCTGTTTATAAATTTTTTGAAGATAACGGATTTAAATCTAGAAACATTGAGATGCGTTTAACACGTTGACAATGATTTCGGTTTAAAGTAATGAAGTAGAATAATAAAAAAAAACAGAAAAAATGAAATTATTTCAAATTAAGAGACAAACAAAAACGGAAAAACGATATACGACCCGAATGGGGGAGTTAACCACTAAGGTAACTTACATAAAGAAATATCTTTTTGGTTACCCCATAAAAACCATTCATAAGTATAGGGAAACTTATTATGGAGAGGTTAAAGATTGTGATGATTGCTTACTGTTTATATAATCATTTCAAACAATCATAACCAAGATAAACAAATATAAAAAGAATGAAAGTACTAGTAATAGGCGCCGGTAATATGGGACTAACATATGCTGAGGGAATGTCTAAATCAAAACTGCTTAAAAAGAAAAATATAATGGTTTTAGACACTTCCGAAGAAAAGTTGGAAGAGCTTCATAAGATGTCTCATTTTGACGCCTTTAGTGAATTGAACGAATGCGTTCCGCAAGCAGATATAATATTTATTGCCGTAAAACCTTATCATGCAGAAACTTTATTTAAGGCTATTAAACCTCTAGCAAACACAGGACAAATCATGATTTCTATTATGGCAGGTGTTACAATTGAAACTATGATTGCACAATCAGGTTTGACAAAGGTAGTGCGTGCCATGCCAAATTTACCAGCAAAAATAGGGAAGGGGTTAACTTCCTTTGTAGCATCTAAAGACGTATCTAAAATTGAGCTTTTAACAGTTGAAAGTTTATTAAATACCACAGGAAAATCTATTCAGGTAAGCAACGAAAAGTTAATCGATGCCTCTACTGGAATTTCTGGAAGTGGACCTGCATATGTGTTTTACTTTATGCAAAGTATGATGGAAGCTGCCATGCAAATGGGGTTTTCAAAAAACGATTCAACGGTATTGGTAAGTCAGACATTTACCGGTGCTATCGAGTTATTTAATCAATCAAGTTTGTCTCCAAATTCATGGATGGATCGCGTAGCTTCTAAAGGAGGAACTACAAGAGCAGCTCTTGATTCTATGGAAGATAATAATGTAAATGAATTAATTAAAGAAGCCGCTTACGCTGCTTTTAATCGAGCTATTGAGTTAGGTCAGGAACACTAATCAATGCTAAAAATACAGATATGTATAAAGAAAAAATAGTCATTAAAGTCGGTACTAACGTAATGACTAATAGAGATAATAAAATTGTTAGACCAGTATTAAAAGAATTAGTAAGACAGATTGCTGAATTGTACGAACGTGATATTATGACCTTATTAGTGTCTTCAGGTTCTGTAATTGCCGGAAAAGAAGTCTTAGGAAAATCAGATATTAAAAATAAAACGCAAAAGCGACAAGTTTATTCAGCCATTGGGCAACCAAGGATGATGCGTTTATACTATAACATATTTCATGATTACGGAATGAAATGTGCTCAGGTACTTCCAACAAAACGTGATTTTAGTCCGGGAGTGCATCGTGAAAATATGATTAATTGCTGTGAAGGATTGTTATCTGAGGGTGTAGTGCCTATTGCTAATGAAGATGATGCCGTTTCGGTAACCATGTCGATGTTTTCAGATAATGATGAGCTGGCAAGTTTAATTGCCCAACTTATTGATGCAGACAGATTAATTATTTTAACCGATATAGACGGTGTTTTTACAGGACACCCAGACTCTGATAGCAGTGATCTTATTTCATATATAGAACCTGAAGATAATCTTGATAAATACATTCAAGATAGCAACAAAAGTGAAGGTGAAGGCCGAGGCGGTATGGGTTCAAAATTAGATTATGCACAACAAGCAGCCGCACAAAATATACCTACATATATCGCTAATGGTAAGTATAAAAACACCATTATTGATATTATTGATGGAAAAAATGTAGGTACTAAAGTGGCACTTTAAAAGAATAAAGAAGAAATGAAATTGATAACAACAGATATAAAAAATCATGTGTTAACAAGCATGATAAAATTATTAGAAGAGAATCAGGATGCTTTATTGGAAGCCAATAAATTAGACTTGGAGGCTTTTAATAAGGAAGATCAGGCTATGTATGATCGTTTAATTGTTAACGATAATAAGGTACAGGGCATGATTCAAGCATTAAAAGAAGTGAGGGCGCAAAATGACCCGATAAACCAAACAATAACAGACCGAACACTGGATAGCGGATTGCAAATAATTAATAAAACGGCCCCTTTTGGTACTATTATGATTATTTATGAATCCCGTCCGGATGTAACCATTGAGGCCGCTGCTTTAGCATTTAAAGCCAATAATAAAATTTTATTGAAAGGAGGAAAGGAAGCTTACAATAGTAATAAATTATTGGTAGACTTTTGGCATGAAGCTTTACATGAAAATGGCTTAAGTGTTGATTATATTCAACTATTACATATGAATAGAAAGGAAACGCAAGCTTTCCTTAAAAATCCAACCGAACCATTAGATTTAATCGTTCCAAGAGGCGGAGAGCAATTAATTGCTTTTGTAAAAGAACATGCCAAATGTGCTGTATTAATTAGTGGTCGAGGTAACAACTTTTTGTATGTAGATAAAGATACCAATTGGAATCAAACATTAGAAGTTATCTTAAATGCCAAGACAGCCAAAATATCGGCTTGTAATGCGCTAGATAAAATTTTGGTAAATAGTAATTTGCCAGATTACGAAACGAAGTTAAAAGAATTAAATGAACTTTTAAATGTTAACGGTGTTAAGGTGATGGTTGATGATGTCACATACAAAGTGTTAAAGAATGAAACACTTATTGAAGATAATACTATTTGGTATGAAGAATTTCTTGCTATGAAATGTTGTATTGGTACAGTAGATAGTTTGGATGAGGCGATTGAAAATATTAATAAGTATTCAGGTGGCCATTCCGCAACGATTATGACCACTAATAGTGAAAGAGCTAATATATTCATGGAGCAGGTAGATTGTGCCGCGGTGTACAAAAATTCATCTACACGTTTTACCGATGGTGGTGCCATGGGGGTTGGCGCAGAGTTAGCTATATCGACCGATAAATTACACCATCGTGGTCCTTTAGGATTAAACGAACTTGTAACAAATAAATATTATGTTTACGGAGAAGGGCATGTAAGAGTTTAAGATTCTAATTGCTATGAAATAAAAAATCCTCGCCTTGGCGAGGATTTTTTATTATGTATATTTCGATTATGATTTTTTCTGAGCAGTGAGCTCGGCTATTTTACAAATTACTTCCGTCGCTTTAATCATGCTTTCCACAGGTACATATTCATAACGTCCATGGAAGTTATGCCCACCAGCAAAAATATTCGGACAAGGTAATCCCATGTAACTTAACTGAGAACCGTCGGTACCTCCACGAATAGCCTTAATTAAAGGCTTTATATTTAATTGTTTCATGGCCTCTTCAGCTATATCTACAATATGTTTTACAGGTTCTACTTTTTCTTTCATATTGTAATACTGATCTTTAATTTCAGTAACAATAACTTCTTTTCCATACTGCGAATTTAACTCATTGGTTAATTTCTCCATCACTTCTTTGCGAGCTTCAAAATGTTCCCGGTCGTGATCTCGGATAATATATTCTAAAACAGTTTCTTCAACTTTACCTGTTATACCACATAAATGGAAGAACCCTTCATAACCTTCAGTATGTTCAGGAGTTTCAAATCTAGGAAGTGAATTTATAAACTCTTGAGCAATATACATAGAGTTTATCATTTTACCCTTGGCGTAACCAGGATGTACAATTTTGCCCTTTACTTTTACAACGGCACCTGCGGCATTAAAGTTCTCATATTCCAGTTCACCAATCTGGCTACCGTCCATGGTGTATGCCCAATCGGCACCAAATTTCTCAACGTCAAATTTATGAGCTCCTCTACCAATTTCTTCATCTGGTGTAAATCCAACACGAATTTTACCATGTTTAATTTTGGGATGATTGATTAAGTACTCCATTGCAGAAACAATCTCACAAACACCGGCTTTATCGTCTGCACCTAGTAAGGTTGTGCCGTCGGTAGTAATTAAAGTCTGGCCTTTGTACAGTAATAAATCTTCAAAATAGTCTGGAGATAAAACAATATCTTCGGCTTCATTTAAAACGATATCCTTACCATCGTAATTTTCAATAATTTGAGGCTTTACATTCGCTCCGGTAAAATCTGGCGACGTATCAAAATGTGAAATAAATCCAATGGTAGGCACTTTATAATCTACATTACTTGGTAACGTTGCCATAATATACGCATTGTCATCTATGGTCACGTCTTCCATGCCTATAGCTTTAAGCTCTTCGGCTAATTTGTTAGCTAGATCCCATTGTTTGGCAGAACTAGGTGTAGATTTTGAATTAGGGTCAGCTTCTGTGTCGATCGTAACGTAACTCGTAAAACGTTTTATAATGTGGTCTTTTGAAATCATTTAAATACGGTTTATTTAATTGAAAATATAAGGGGTTTTAAGCAGTGAATTCTTTACTGCTATTCAATTTGCAAAAGTACGATTAATAATTTTTTAGTCTTTTAAATTACATGATTTTTTATTTAAGATAATATAGAGTATTTTTGCACAAATAATACAGATGTACAAATTACTACTTCGCCCTTTATTTTTTAAGTTCGATCCCGAAAGCATTCATCATTTTACTTTTTCACTTATTAAGAATCTTTCAAAAGTCCCAGGTGTAAAGTTTATTTTTAGAAGTTTATATGTTGTTAACGACAAACGCTTAGAACGTAAGTTGTTTGGGCTAACCTTTAAAAATCCTGTAGGATTGGCAGCAGGGTTTGATAAAAACGCAGTGTTATATAATGAACTGGCTAATTTCGGGTTTGGATTTATCGAAATTGGTACGGTAACGCCCAAAGGACAACCTGGAAATCCTAAAAAGCGTTTATTTCGTTTAAAGTCTGATCAAGGGATTATTAACCGTATGGGGTTTAATAATGAAGGCTTAGAAGCTGCTATTATGCAGTTGAAAAAGAATAAAGGCCAGTTAATTATAGGTGGTAATATTGGTAAAAACACGTCTACAAAACCTGAAGGATATACTCAGGATTATTTAGAGTGTTTTAATGCTCTTCATCCTTATGTTGATTATTTTGTTTTAAATGTAAGCTGTCCTAATGTGGGTAGTCACGCCAAATTAAATGATAAGGATTATTTAGAAGAGCTAATAGGCGCGGTACAGGAAGCTAATAAAGCCTTCGATAAGCAGAAACCCATTTTGTTAAAAATAGCACCAGATTTAAATAATATTCAACTAGATGAAATTGTTGATTTGGTTAATGAAACTAAGCTGGATGGCGTAATCGCAAGTAACACCTCCACCGATAGAAGTGGATTGAAAGCTTCTGATGCTCAATTAGAGGAGATTGGAAATGGAGGGCTAAGTGGACAACCTATTAAGGCTAAGAGTACCGGAGTTATAAAATATTTATCCGAAAAGAGTAACAAGTCGTTTCCAATTATTGGGGTAGGCGGTATTCATTCTGCCGAAGATGCATTAGAGAAACTTAACGCAGGTGCCGATTTACTTCAAATTTATACCGGTTTTATCTATGAAGGACCGGGATTGGTGAAGTCTATTAATAAGGCCATACTCGACGCCAGTTAGTTAACAACTAATTTCTGAGTTTGTTGTTTTCCACTACCTGAAATTAATCGTACTAGATATATACCTGTTGAAAGTGCAGAAAGATCTATGGTCTGGTAAGGTTGTTTTTTAGTTTTGAAGGTTATTTTTTCTACTTGATTACCAATAACATCGAAAAGTTCAAGAGACGAAACTTGTTCATTATTTGTATTTAAAATATTTACAATGCCCTGTGTTGGATTGGGGAATATTTTAAAAGAAGGAGCGTCATTTGATTTGGTACTTAGTGTTGAACCATTATAAGTGAAGGTAATCGTGCCCATTTTGTAGTCATTAATAGGGTAATCTTTAATTTTCGTAATTTCTATTGGCGGATCACTTGCCAGGTTATTCGAGGTGTAGTCCGTGCCATCATCAGTGCCAGCGTCGTATGCAAAAACATCCTTGGTATAAGTCTCTTTCCATCCATTATTGATGTTATTGTTTTCGGAACGTAGATTTTCGCTATTAATTCCTATAAACCAATCAGGACTGGGAGCAATCATCGATACTAAAGTTAGTGACGGGTATTCTTCAGATACCTGTAAGTTTTCTATAGTAAAAGTAGCCAGAGCTCCAGTTTTTCCTTCTACATTTATATAGGCATTAGCTTTATTGTTTGCAATGGCCGAATTCACTTCATTATTAAATGCGGTATTACTACCTAATTCAGCAACATTTTTAATTCCTAAAGTTGCAAGTTGTCCTATGTTAAAAAAAGTATGCGTGTTTTTATGTGTAGCTCCGACTAAAGCTGACCAGTGGGCGTTAGGAGGGATGGAAGAATGGTCGGTGGCGTTCCAGGTAGTTGATAAAGAAATCGTATAACTTGCACTGCTTTGTGCATAAATAGTTGCTCCAATAAATACTATGAAGAAGAATGAATAATAGCCTATAAATATCGTAGATTTAAGTATCACCCCCTGATTTTTAATAATAGTCGACCTTTAAAGATATTGCTTACAGAACACTATTTTTAAGATTGAACAAAGTACTGCGTATTAATACAGAGTAAATATTTGATTTCATAAAATAATAGTATTTTTACATCCGCATATTTACAATTATAAATGTCGAATCCTATTAAGATTATCGAATGTCCTCGTGACGCTATGCAAGGCATTCGTGAATTCATACCAACTGAGAAAAAGGTACAGTACATACAATCTTTATTGCGTGTAGGTTTTGATACTATTGATTTTGGTAGTTTTGTATCACCTAAGGCTATCCCGCAAATGGTTGATACGGCTGAGGTTTTATCGCGTTTGGATTTAAGTACAACTACGAGTAAATTATTGGCGATTATAGCCAATACACGAGGGGCAGAGGAGGCTTCTAAACATAGTGCCATAGATTATTTAGGATACCCTTTTTCAATTTCTGAAAACTTTCAGATGCGTAATACCCATAAGACCATTGCACAATCTATTGTTACACTTCAGGAAATTTTAAATATTGCAGATCGGGTGAATAAGGAAGTCGTGGTTTATATTTCTATGGGATTTGGAAACCCTTATGGAGATCCATGGAATGTGGAGATTGTTGCAGATTGGACTGAACGTTTAAGTCAGATGGGTGTTCGAATATTATCTTTAAGTGATACGGTTGGAAGCTCTAATTCTGAAACTATCGACTATTTATTTTCGAATTTAATCCCAAAATACAAGTACATAGAATTTGGAGCGCACTTGCATACTACTCCAGATTCCTGGTTTGAGAAAGTAGATGCAGCTTTTATGGCGGGGTGTACAAGATTTGATGGCGCTATTCAAGGCTTTGGTGGGTGTCCCATGGCGAAAAATGAACTTACCGGCAATATGCCCACGGAAAAATTATTATCCTATTTTACCTCTAAAAAGTGTAATAATTTAAATGCTTTAAGTTTTGAAAGTGCTCATAACGAGGCTTCTAAAATATTTAAGTTTTACCATTAGAAATAAGGTCTTTTTTAGTGGCTAATATGACGAAATTGTTAATTATTTAATTTTATTTAAATTTAATCTAAATAAAATTTGCTCAACTCATTTAGTGTTTTACTTTTGCAGCGTAAAACAATTTATTATTTATATTAAGTCTAAATAAAATCAATTAACAAGCAAAAATGAGAAAACTAACCTTACTTTTTTTATTCTTAGGATCATTAGCTGTGAGTGCACAAACCTTACAAGATTCTATTACCTTCGATCCTCAACAACAAATTAATGCAGCCCAACGATTATTATCTGGGAATTATGGTAAAGCTATTACCGTAGGTGGTTATGGGGAGATGACTTATAATCAACCAGAAGCTCAAAACGGAGAATTAGATGTACAACGTTTGGTGTTATTATTCGGTTATAAGTTTAACGATAAAACACAGTTTATAACAGAAGTAGAATTTGAGCATGTTCAAGAAGTATATATTGAACAAGCTTTCGTAAATTATGCAGTCGCTTCGAATGTGAGTTTACGTGGTGGTTTAATGTTGGTTCCAATGGGTATAGTTAACGAATTTCACGAGCCTACAACTTTTAATGGTGTAGAAAGACCAGCTACCGATAACGTTATTGTTCCAACAACTTGGCGTGAATTAGGAGTTGGTGTAACTGGACGTTTTAATGAATTATCTTTAGGGTATCAGGCCTATGTATTTAATGGGTTTAAATCTGCAGAATTAGATGGTGAAGGCGGAATTAATGGTTATTTGAAAGGATCGAATGGATTACGTGGCGGTCGTCAAAAAGGTATACAGTCTACCATTAATAGTCCGACATTTTCAGCTAAATTAGATTATTACGGTATTCCGGGATTACGTTTAGGTCTTTCAGGATATTTTGGAGATACACAAGCTGAAGATGGAGCCGATGATTTGGATGGTTCTATGGTAGGAGTTTCTATGGTGGGGGTTGATGCTCGTTACGCCTATCAACGTTTCACGGCCCGTGGTCAGTACATTCATGCTTCTTTATCAGGAACCGAGGCATATAACAATGCTACAGGTAGAGATTTGGGTAGTGCTTTACAAGGCTGGTATGCAGAGGCTGCCTATAATTTATTGCCACAAACAAAACAACAACGTTTATTTGCATTTGCAAGGTATGAAGCGTATGATACGCACGCTAACACCGCCGGAAGTGTAGTGAGAAATGATGCGTACAATCGTACCGATATTACCACAGGTTTAAGTTATCACATTGCCCCAGGTGTAGTTTTAAAAGGAGATTATCAGTTTAGAGATAATGCCCTTGAAGGTAATGATGTAGCAAACAGACTTAACTTCGGTATTGGGGTTTGGTTCTAATTTAAAATCAGACCAGTCTAATAGAAGATTATTATCGTTATAATAATGTCGATTGATGTTAATTTATAAAGCAATTATCCTTAGAATAATATTCTGGGGATAATTGTTTTTATTCATTTGATGAAGAAAATAAGCTTTATAAAACTAGCTTTGGTATCGTACTTGTAATAAATATAAAAAGCAATACTTTTGTAGAATGAAAACAAACCATGTAATATTATTAGTTTTTAGTATGTTTTTAATGGCATTCGGATTGCCAAATAATATTCAGAAAAAAATAGATAAGGAAATTACCAAAACTTTCGAGATTGAAGATTTCAGTTTTACCGAATTTAAAATTCCTAATGCTATAGCTAGCAAGGTAAAATCGAAATTTAATAATGATAATTTATTTAAAATTGAAGTAGAAAATAAGCTTGTAGGATATGCCTATGTGTCTCAGGCGCCAAGTAAAACAGCTTTATTCGATTATCTGGTACTTTTAGATACCGATTTAGTAGTTAAAAAATCGAAGGTATTAGTTTATAGAGAAGAATATGGTGGAGAAATAGGTAGTGCTCGCTGGCTAAAACAATTTATAGGTAAAAACCAGGATGATTCCTTAAAGTATGGTGAGAATATCATGGCTATCTCTGGAGCTACCATATCTGTAAGGTCGATGACTAATGCCATGAATGATTTACTACAGTCTTTAAAAGTACTCCATTCAAATAATATAATATAGATGCAATTAAACGGATTAATATATACGCTCCCAAAGGAAATTAAATTATTAATTGGAGCGTTTTTAATTGTTTTGTCGGTTGGTTTTTTTACCGGTCTTTTATTTGTTGAAGAAACATCATCTGCTAACCCTAATGGTATTGAAGAACAATATTTGGGAAATGAGAATGATGAAAATGCCGAGGTGATGCATTTTAAAAAAAGCCCTCAGGAAATGCTTACTTTAGTGCATAACCATATATTGTCTATGTCTATTATTTTCTTTCTTGTTGGAGTATTAGTTTCTCTAACCAAGCTAAATCGTAGATTAAAACTATTCCTTATGATAGAACCTTTAACATCGGTTATTCTCACTTTTGGTGGGTTGTATTTTTTATGGAGCGGTATGCTCTGGATGAAATATATTGTTATGTTATCTGGAATTTTAATGGTTTTAAGTTATTCATTATCAGTAATTGTTGTCTTTACACAGCTTTTGAAAAAAAGTTAATTTCAATTTTAACATTTCTTTAGTAAACTATTCATGAATTAATGAGTCTTAAGAACGCATAAAAGCGAATTAAACGACCAGCCTTTCATGAAAATATTTATTTCTTTATTTTTCCTTTTTTTAGTTTCAAGTTTATCTGCCCAAAAATTTACTTTAGAGGGGTATGTAAAGGATAAAGATGCCATAACTCTTGAAGGAGCAACGGTATATCTTCAAAGTATAAAAGACAGTGTGCCTATGGCTTACGGAATTACCAATAAGGAAGGCCAGTTTTCTATTCAAGTCAATACCGACAAAGATGCTAAGGCAATTTTTAATATTGCCTATTTGGGGTATAAACCCTATCGTAAAACTATAAATGTGCCGGAGGGGAAATTATTAGACTTAGGAAATATAACTTTAGAAGATCAGGTCGAGCAATTAAATGTAGTTTCTGTAATTGGTAAAGCACCACCAGTTGTAATAAAAAAAGATACAGTTGAATATAATGCCAATAGTTTTAAAACAATGCCCAATGATAAGGCTGAAGATTTGCTTAAAAAACTTCCAGGAATAGAGATCGATATGGATGGAGGCATTACCTTTAATGGTGTAGATGTTGAAGCGATAAATGTTGATGGCATGCAATTTTTTGGTGAAAAGAACGGCAATATTGCGCTTAAAAATATTCCTAGTAATGCTATTAGTAAAGTTCAGGTAACCGATTATAAAACCCAAATGCAAAAATTTACCGGTGAGGAGTCTGATTCTGGTACCAAAGAAATTAATTTGAAAATTAAGAAGGGAAAAAACCGTGCTTATTTTGGGGACGTTAATCTGGGGTATGGAACAGATGAAAAGTATCAGGGCAATGCAAATTTGTTTCAGTTGGTCGATGGGAAACAACTTGGGGTTATTGCGGGGACCAATAATATAAATATGTCACGTGGATTTAATGCACTCCCTGATGCCGAGTCTAGCGTTGGGTATATAGAATCCGACTTTGTGGGAGCGAATTTTTCAAAAGGTAAATGGAATGAAACTCGTGTTAATGCCAATTACACTTACAGTGCACAAAATAACGATACAGAGCAACGTAGCACAACGGAGAACTTTTTACCAAATTTTAATTATATAACGAAGGCTAACAATAAAGGATTTAACGATTCAGATAAACACAGAGCTGGATCCGATTTGAAATTTATAATTAAGCCTGAAAATAAACAATCTAATAGTTGGCTACAACTTTCAAACGAAACCAATTTTGATGCCTCTAATAATACCTCTTATTCTACGAGAAATAGTACCTCCGAATATTCAAATGGCGATTTGGTAAGTGAATATGTTTCAGAAAATGAATCGAATAATTCTAGTTATAATTTTAATAATGAATTTAGAGTTACTGGCCGCTTGCCTCAAAGAGGAGGTTTTGCAACTGCTGGCATTACAACAAATTTCGATAAATCTGATGGTGATTCTTATCGTTACTCTAAAAATGAAATTGTTAAGGATAATCGGGTAGTCGTTCAAGATCAAATATCCACATCAAATAATATGGGCTCCCGAATAGGATTTAATGCCCGATTACATAAACCTATATTTACAAATTTTACGCTTATACCTCGTTACGACGTTTATATAGATACACGAAATAATGAAAATCTATATTACGATTTGGATGAAAATACGGATTTATATGAGGATTTCAATGAGCAAATTAGTTCTGATAGTAAATATATATCAACAACCGTTAGGCCATCATTAAGGTTACGATATGAATATAAAGATTTTCGATTTGAAGTTGAAGGTGCTTATGTGAATACTTTTAGAAAATATGATGATAATATCATTCAGGAACGGGATTTTAAAAATGCTTTCGAATATGTTAATTATTCAGGTCGTATTCGCTATCGTGATCCTAATGGCTATAAAAACATCTCTTTAGATTATAGGCAAAATGTAAACTTACCTTCCGTAACTCAGTTACAACCGGTCGAAGATGTTAGTAATATTACACATATTAAAGTCGGTAATCCATTTTTGCAACCAGAAATTAATCATGGTTTCGATTTTAGATATCAAAATAATTTAGCGTTTCATAACATAAATATTGGAGGTAGAGCAAATGTGTCTATTATAAAGGATAAAATAATCAGCTCTACCATTACCGATGAAGATTTGATCCGTTACACGACTTACGAAAATATTAATGGGAATTATAATCTTTCGGGAAATGCGTCAGTTTCCAAATCATATTTTTCTAAAAACTCTAATTTCAATCTTAGTTTAAGAATTTCGGGAAATTATGCTAATAATAATTCCATTCAAAATGCTATTGAATTTAATACTCAAACCAGTAGATTAACACCAACGGGTTCAGTACAATATTCATACGATAAGAAAATAGAGGTATCAGCGTCTTATAGTTATTCCATGGTGAATACCAATTACAACACTGAGATGTTTAATGATAATGATTATTTTATTCAGAATTTACGATTTGATTCTTCTGTATTCTTTCTAAAAGATTTCTTTTTATCAAATAAAGTTTCCTATAGATACAATAGTCGTGTCGGGGATGATTTTGATGGGGCGGCGATTTTTTGGAATGCAGGTCTGGGAGTACAATTATGGGATAATAAAGCCACGTTAACGGCGGTTGGCTACGATATTTTAGGTTTGAATAACGGGTTTAATCGATCGGTTACAGAAACCTTAATTCGTGATGTTGAGAATAAAATTCTTGAGCAGTATTTCATGCTAACCTTTGTATATAAGTTTGGCCAGTTTGCAGGGCAAAATATAAATTCCGGAGACCGTGGTTTTAGAGGACGCGGTTCTGGTGGTAGAGGCCGTAGAAGGTAAAACTTTATGAAATGTTAAATGTCATTTATATTGATTAATTGTTGTATATTTGCACGCAATTATAACGTAATTGCATCATGATCGCACATCAAAATAAAATTGTAGGAGAGGGTTTAACCTACGACGACGTCCTGTTAGTTCCCGCATTTTCAGAAGTTCTTCCACGCGAAGTTAATATTCAAACTAAATTTACTCGTAATATTACTATTAATGTTCCCATTATTTCGGCGGCAATGGATACAGTTACCGAAAGTAAAATGGCCATTGCTATGGCTCAGGAAGGTGGAATTGGTGTGTTACATAAGAACATGACAATCGAAGCACAGGCATTAAAAGTTAGACGAGTAAAACGTGCCGAAAGTGGTATGATTTTAGATCCTGTAACATTACCTTTAACAGCAACTGTTTTAGATGCGAAGCAAAGTATGGCAGAGCATAGTATTGGAGGTATTCCAATTGTTGCAGAAGATGGTACATTAAAAGGTATTGTTACCAATCGTGATTTACGTTTCGAACATGATAAAAATCGTCCTATTGTTGAAGTGATGACTGGTGAAAACCTAGTAACAGCTTCAGTAGGAACGTCATTAAAAGATGCTGAAATTATTCTTCAGCAACATAAAATTGAGAAACTACTTATTGTAGATGACAATTATAAACTTTCAGGGTTAATTACATTTAGAGATATTACAAAACTTAGCCAAAAGCCAATCGCTAATAAAGATGAATTTGGGCGTTTACGTGTGGCTGCTGCCTTAGGTGTAACTGCTGATGCCGTTGAAAGAGCTGAAGCTTTAGTAAACGCAGGAGTTGATGCCGTGGTTATAGATACAGCTCATGGTCATACCAGAGGTGTGGTAAATGTATTAAAAGCAGTAAAAGCTAAGTTTCCTGATTTAGACGTAATTGTTGGAAATATTGCAACTGGTGAAGCGGCTAAATATTTAGTGGAAGCTGGAGCCGATGCTGTTAAAGTTGGAATTGGCCCGGGGTCTATCTGTACTACGCGTGTTGTTGCTGGTGTTGGTTTTCCTCAATTCTCTGCAGTTTTAGAAGTGTCTGCTGCTATAAAAGGATCAGGAGTACCTGTAATTGCTGATGGGGGTATACGCTACACAGGAGATATTCCAAAGGCTATCGCCGCTGGTGCTGATTCTGTCATGTTAGGATCTTTATTAGCAGGAACCAAAGAATCTCCTGGAGAAACTATCATTTACGAAGGACGTAAATTTAAGTCTTATCGTGGTATGGGATCTGTTGAAGCCATGAAAGAAGGTAGTAAAGATCGTTATTTCCAAGATGTAGAAGACGACATTAAAAAATTAGTACCTGAAGGAATTGTAGGGCGTGTACCTTATAAAGGTGATTTATATGAAAGTATTCATCAGTTTATAGGTGGTTTACGTGCAGGTATGGGATATTGTGGTGCTAAGGATGTTGAAACATTAAAAGAAACCGGGCGATTTGTTAAAATTACAGCTAGTGGCATTAATGAAAGTCACCCACACGATGTTGCTATAACAAAAGAATCACCGAATTATTCCAGGTAATTCATTAAAAATAATAAATAGTAAAAGCTCGGATGCCTATGTGTCCGGGCTTTTTTTATGGTGCATAAACCTGTCCTCGATGTGGTTTCAGAGCATCTCGTAAAGGTTTCATGTTGGCTTCATCCACCACTATATAGGCAATGGAATGCATTTCAGAAAGGTGCTCTATGCCTGTTATTGGAATATTTAGCTTTTCTATTTCTATGTACTCTTTTAAATGAATGAGATGATGTTCTGCCGTCTTACTAGCTTGAGGTCCTCTGAAATCCCAAATTAATTTTAATTTACGCATGGTAATTATCCCTGTTTTTAAGCGATCGAAAGGTAATTATTTATAAAATAAATACGTAATAATATTTCTTTTTTACCGTTCAATATTCCAACTTGTTTAATAGCTTTATATTAGTATTTTTGTAGCTATCGTATAATTTTATAAGTATGGATTTTAAATATTTATTGTTTGCTTTATTTCTGGCTTTTTCTTTAAAAATAGAAGCTCAATCAGAAAATAAGGAAATACTTTTTAGTGTCGACGGAGAGCCTGTTTATGTCTCGGAATTTATTAGAGTTTATAACAAAAACCTCGATTTAGTACAAGATGAAAATCAAAAAGATGTCGATGAGTATTTAACTTTATTTACAAACTATAAATTGAAGATTAAAGAAGCTCGTGCTTTAGGATTGGATAAAAAACCATCGTATAACCGGGAATTGACTAATTATAGAAAGCAATTAGCCAATAACTATATAACCGATACCAAAGTAACGGATGCCTTGATAGAAGAAGCTTACGAACGTGTGTCTTATGATGTAAAAGCATCACATATTCTTGTAAAAGTTGGTGCAAATGCAAGTCCTGAAGATTCTTTAGCGGCTTACAATTCAATAGTTAAATTACGTAATCGGGCATTAACAGAAGGCTTTGATGTGGTTAGAAAAGAAGTTCATAATGGACAAACCATTTATGGCGAGGATTTAGGCTGGTTTTCCGGATTTAAAATGGTTTATAAGTTTGAATGTGCGGCCTACAACACATCCGTAGGAGACGTTTCTCAGCCGTTTCGTACGCAGTTTGGGTACCATATAGTCAATGTCATAGATAAACGTAAGTCAAGAGGCGAGGTGACCGTGGCTCATATCATGATAGCGAATAAATTGGGTAATGATGCTTCTGAAAATCCTGAAGAACGCATTCAAAATATTTATCAAAAATTAAATCAGGGTGATCATTTTGAAACACTGGCAAAGCAGTTTTCAGACGATAAGAATTCGGCTGCTAAGGGTGGTAAATTAACGCCTTTTTCAAGTGGTCAATTAAATTCGGTAGCTTTTGAAGATGTGGCTTTCGGACTGGAAAATGTTGGTGATATTTCTGAACCTTTCCAGACCAATTATGGCTGGCATATTGTAAAATTAATTAATAAAAAGCCTGTGCCACCATTTACAGATTTAAAACCTTCGTTGGAGCAACAAGTTAAACGTGATGCGCGATCTAAACTTATCGATGATGCTTTACATCAGAAATTAAGAAACAAGTATCAGGTGGGTAACAAACAGCCGGCGTTAGATTATTTTGCTGAATTACTAGATGACAGCTATTTTACAAGATCATGGAAATTACCTCCTACATTCGAAGCTGATGCATCGTTAGTTAAAATAGGTGAAGAGCAGCTTTATTTTAGAGATTTTGGAGCATTTTTAGAACGAAATCAACATAATATCAATTCAAAAGAAAGCTTTAATACAATTGTTTCTAAGGCCTATAATGAATTTATAAATTCTAATTTGGTACGCTATCAGGAAGAACACTTAGAAAATGAAAATGAAGATTTTGCCTTTATCGTTTCAGAATACCGTGACGGATTATTATTATTCGATTTAATGGAGACTACCATTTGGAATGTGGCTCAAACAGATTCCTTAGCACTTAAGGATTATTATGAGTCGCATAAGGAAAATTATGTGTTTCCGGAACGTATTGATGCCGTGGTGGCTTCTTCAGAAAATCAAAAAGCACTGAAAAAGGTGGCTAAATTATCGGAACAAGGTTTACCTTTGGAAGAAATAAAGTCGCTTGTAAACAGTAACGATAAAATAGATGTACTTTTTACTGTGGGCATAATGAGTGCGGAACATCAGGCTTTACCAGAAGGTTTTGAGTTTAAGAAAGGTGTTTCAAAGATTTACAAACACCATGGTGCTTATGTGATAGCATCAGTAAAAGAAGTATTGCCTTCTAAACAAAAGACTTTCGACGACGCTAAGGGAGCCGTTATTGTAGATTATCAGAATGATAAAGAACAAAAATGGTTGGCCGAACTAAGCGAAAAATATAAAGTGGAAATTAACGAAGCGAGTTTAAACAAGATTAAATCGCAGCTAAATAAATAGGTAGTGCAGTTGAGAGTTGGAATAGTTGTTTTATTGGTGTTTTGCACGTCATGCCATTTTTTTAAAAAGGATGTAGATCGAAAACCTATAGCACGTGTTAATGATACCTATCTATATTTTGATGAGGTAAAAGGGTTGTTAACACAGAGCTTATCTTCTGAAGATAGTACGCTTTTAGTTCAGAATTATATTGAGAATTGGGCCAAAGAACAGTTGTTTGTACAAGGGGCTAAGTTAAATTTAAGCGAAAAAGAACAACAGGATTTTGATAAGTTGGTTCAGCAATATAAAAACGATTTATATTCAAAATCCTATATTGAAGCTTTGGTAAGCCGAAGTGTAAATACCGATGTGTCTATCGAAGAAGCTCAAGAGTATTATGAAGCTAACAAGGATGTTTTTAAACTTAATGAAGAACTTATTAAATTTCGATACATTAACGTGAGCGAAAAAATATTGGATTTTAATGAAATTGAAAAAAAGTTTAAGCGCTTTAATGAAGCAGATAAGCGTGAGTTAGATTCTATTGCCATTCAATTTAAATCCTATTCTCTAAACGACTCTATCTGGATACGGTTAAGTCAAGCGGTTGATAAAATTCCGGTGATAACTGCTGAAAACAAAGGGGAACTGTTAAAAAAAACCAATTTTATTGAGCTCAAAGATTCATTAGGAGTATATTTGATGAAAATTAATGATGTTTTGTTGCGTAACGATACGGCCCCTTTAGAGTATGTAAAACCCACTATAGACCAGATTGTTATTAATAAACGAAAGCTGGAACTCATTAGAGAATTAGAAAAAGATATCATAAAAGATGCAATTAAAAACAAACAATTTGAAACTTTTAAATAATTTGAAACACACATTTTTATTAGGAATTGCACTTTTCAGTGTACATATTATTTCGGCTCAGGAAGTAATAAAAGAAGAAGAGGAAACAGTAGCCGTAGAGAAGCCTGTAGAAACTTCGGTACAAAATATAAAGAAGGTCGATGGTGTGGCTGCTGTAGTTGGTGATTATATCATTTTGGAGTCTGATGTCGATAAATCTTATTTACAACTGCAGGCACAGGGTGTAAACACCAAAGACATTAAACGTTGTGAGTTGTTTGGTAAGTTGCTAGAAGATAAATTATATGCGCATGCTGCGATTCAAGATAGTATTGTGGTTTCTGATGCTGAAATTCGTCAGAATGTAGATTATCAAATTCAGCAGTTTTTACAACAAACCAATGGTTCGATGGAGCGTTTATTAGAATTCTACAAAAAGGATGATGAGGCGAGCTTTAGAGAGGAAATGTTCGAAATAAATAAAGCGAACCAGTTGGCACAGAAGATGCAAGCTAAGATTATAGAAGAAGTAGAAATTACGCCTGAAGAGGTGCGTCAGTTTTTTGATAAAATCCCAAAAGAGCAACGACCAACCTTTGGTACAGAGTTAAAAGTAGCTCAAATTGTAGCAGAGCCTAAGGTTTCTGATGAAGAGCGTCAGCGAGTTATTAACCGCTTAAAAGAATTTAAGGCAGATATTATTGAGAATGGCGCAAGTTTCCGTTCTAAAGCTGTATTGTATTCCGAAGATCCAGGATCAGCAAGTAAAGGAGGGAAATATACCTTAAATAGAAAACAACCAAGAATGGTTAAAGAATTCAGACAGGTAGCTTTTGCATTACAGGAAGGCGAAATTTCAGAACCATTTAAAACCGATTTTGGATATCATATTATTTATTGCGAAAAAATTCGTGGACAAGAATACGATATAGCTCATATATTATTAACGCCTAAGGTGTCGGTTGAAGCTATAAATGAAGCAAAAGAGCGTTTAGAGAAAGTTAGAGAGCGTATTGTAGCAGGGGAGATTTCATTTGCGGATGCGGCTAGAGAAGCGAGTGATGAAAAAGAAACCAGAGCTGAAGGAGGCCAGTTAATTAATCCCCAAACACAGGATTATAATTTTGAATTAACCAGAATGGATCCAGAATTGTATGCTCAGATTCAAAATTTAAAAGATAATGAAGTTAGTTTGGTACTACGAGAGCAAGATAGAACAGGTAATACCAAGTATAAAATTTTAATGGTTACTGATAGAGTCGATGAGCATGAAGCAGATTATGCACGTGATTATTTAAAGATTAAAGAATTGGCTTTAGATGAAAAGAAGATAAATACCATTGCTAAGTGGCAGGAAGATAAAATTAAGGATACCTATATAAAAATTAGTGGTGATTATAGAGATTGTGATTTTTCTAATAACTGGTTAAAAAAATAAGTGTATGTCAGACGTTGCTGCAATCGAAAAGTTTGTAAAAAAATATAAAGACTTAAAAAACGAAATAGCCAGAATTATTGTTGGTCAGGATGCAGTAATCGATCAAATACTTATTTCCATTTTTTCGGGAGGCCATTCCTTATTAATAGGGGTGCCAGGTTTAGCTAAAACTTTAATGGTAAACACCATTGCGCAGGCCCTTGGTCTGGATTTTAAACGCATTCAGTTTACGCCCGATTTAATGCCTAGCGATATTTTAGGGAGTGAAATATTAGATGAAGACAGACACTTTAAATTTATTAAAGGCCCGATTTTTTCCAATATTATTTTAGCCGATGAAATAAATCGTACCCCTCCTAAAACACAGGCTGCGTTATTAGAAGCTATGCAGGAGCGTGCGGTTACAGTAGCGGGACATCATTATAAATTGGACTTACCATATTTTGTATTAGCAACACAAAATCCAATTGAACAGGAAGGAACTTATCCTTTGCCTGAAGCACAACTTGACCGATTTATGTTTGCTATTAATCTGGATTATCCCTCATTTCAGGAAGAAGTGGAGGTGGTAAAAGCAACAACATCGGATGTATCTAAAAAGGTTAATCCGTTATTTTCTGCGAAAGAAATTGTAGATTTTCAACATTTAATAAGACGCATACCTGTTGCCGATAATGTCATAGAATATGCTGTGTCAATGGTTAGTAAGACAAGACCAAATGGAGACACTACTGCAGATTTGGTTAAAACCTATATCGATTGGGGAGCAGGACCTAGAGCGTCTCAGAATTTAATATTAGCGGCGAAAACGCATGCAGCTATTCATGGTAAGTTTTCTCCAGATGCCGAAGATGTTCAGGCAGTTGCTTACAGTATTTTAAGACACCGAATAATAAAAAATTATAAAGCTGAAGCAGAAGGTGTTACCGAAGACCAGATTATAAAGAGTTTATTTTAATTCTAAAAAAATATCTATTTCAATAGATTATAAGCATAGGAATTTTGGATTAGATGCTATTAGGGCATTGGCGATTCTATTAGTGCTTTTATCACATGCTACTTTGCTGGTGTTTCCAAAAGAAAATAATCTTGTTCTCACCGGGATTCGATTTTTGGGAACCGTTGGAGTTGATTTGTTTTTTGTGCTCAGTGGTTTTCTTATAGGAAGCATTATTTTAAAACAATTAAAATTAGGTAAAACTCGTTTTAAAGATTTTATGTATTTCTGGATAAGACGGTGGTTTAGAACCTTGCCGAATTATTTTTTGGTCCTTATTTTAAATGTTATTTTGTTTTATTTGTTTTCAGGTGAAATAATTGAAGGTCTAAAGCTTTATTTTCTGTTTCTACAAAATTTTTGGACTCCTCAACCTGACTTCTACACGGAATCCTGGAGTTTGTCAATCGAAGAGTACGCTTATATTATTGGTCCTTTGCTAATGTTTTTAAGTATTCTTATTGCTAAAAAGGCATCTAAGACAAAATTGTTTTTAATTAGTTCTCTTCTTGTTATAATAATATCAGTCTTATTGCGGTATCAGTTCCATTTGAGTCATTCTATCGATTCTGTTGAAACGTGGAGTAAATCATTAAGAAAGATTGTCATTTACCGAATGGATAGTATTTATTATGGATTTATATTTGTTTATATTATGAATATTAAGGAAGCTGTATTTAGACAGTTTAATAAGGTGTTTTTCTGGACTGGGATATTACTTTTTCTAGGGGTGCATTTATTAATATTTTCAACAAATATGACTCCTGTAAATTCCAGGTTGTTTTTCAATGTTATTTATTTGCCTTTACTATCTCTAAATTTACTGTTGTTTTTCCCTTATGCAATAACAATTACTACTAATAAACAGGTAGAAAAATTAGTGACTGAATTAAGTGTTCTTTCGTATGCGATGTACCTTTTAAATTATTCGGTTGTTTTATTAAGTATTAAGTATTTTATGGGATTTTGTAGTGATTCAATTTTGATTAGAATAATGGCGTTACTTATTTATTGCTTATTAACAGTGTATTTAAGTAAAGGATTATATCGGTATTTTGAAAAGCCAATGACCAATTTAAGGGATAAATCATTTTTCAAAGCAAAATTTAGTTGAATTTAGTTGTCAAATCATGATTTTTTTATTGTATTTCTTTGGAAAACTTTAAGCTAAATAACATAATTATAGTACAATAGTAATTTAATATTATGTCCTGAGCTAATCATTATTTTATTTTTAAATCTTTGCTTTAATTCAGTACTTTTGCTAGGCTGAAAAAACTATATAAGCGGCTTTTAGGAATAATTACCAATTCTGTAATCGATTAATAACAAAATAGAATTGGTGTGTTCAAGAAGCCTATAAAAAATGAAATGACTTTTAATATGAATATTTACAACGATTACATCAAGGAAATCGAAGAAAGAAAAGCGCAAGGTTTACACCCTAAGCCTATTGAAGATGCCGAATTAATATCGGAAATCATTAATCAAATTAAAGATTTAGAAAATGCTCACAGAGAAGATTCTCTTAAATTCTTTATCTATAATGTGGTTCCAGGAACAACTGGCGCTGCTGGTATTAAGGCGAAATTTTTAAAAGATATTATCATTGGTAATGCTGTAGTTGCAGAAATAACCCCAACATTTGCTTTCGAATTATTATCGCATATGAAAGGAGGGCCTTCTGTTGAAGTGCTTTTAGATTTAGCTTTAAGTAATGATGAATCTGTTGCTAAGCAGGCAGCGGAAGTATTAAAAACACAAGTATTTTTATATGATGCTGATACGGCACGTTTAGAAGAAGCATATAAAGCAGGTAACGACATAGCTAAAGAGTTAATTGAAAGCTATGCAAATGCCGAATTCTTTACTAAACTTCCAGAAGTAGAAGAAGAAATTAAAATCGTTACGTTTATTGCTGGGACAGGTGATATTTCTACCGATTTATTGTCTCCAGGTGCCGATGCACACTCTAGATCAGATCGTGAATTACACGGGCAGTGTATCTTCGAACATAATAAAGATATGCAAAATGATCTTTCTGAGTTAAAGACACAACACCCAGATAAGCGTGTTATGTTAATTGCTGAGAAGGGTACCATGGGAGTTGGTTCTTCAAGAATGTCAGGTGTTAATAACGTTGCTTTATGGACTGGTGTTCAGGCAAGCCCATACGTTCCGTTTATTAATATTGCTCCGATTATTGCCGGAACTAACGGTATTTCTCCAATTTTCTTAACGACAGTAGGTGTAACAGGTGGTATTGGTATAGACCTTAAGAATTGGGTGAAGAAACAAGATGCTGAAGGAAATACTATTGTTGATGAAAATGGAGATGCGGTATTAGAGCAAGCATATTCGGTAGAAACTGGTACGGTATTGACCATTAATACAAAAACAAAAAAATTATATAACGGAGACCAAGAGTTAATCGATATATCTGCATCGCTAACTCCACAGAAAATGGAGTTTATTAAAGCTGGTGGTTCTTATGCCGTGGTATTCGGTAAGAAATTGCAAACTTTTGCTGCTAAAGTATTGGGTGTTGAAGCGCCTGTGGTTTATGCGCCTTCAAAAGAAATTTCTGTTGAAGGACAGGGATTAACTGCCGTTGAAAAAATATTTAATAAAAATGCCGTAGGAACAACGCCAGGTAAAACATTGCATGCTGGTTCAGATGTGCGTGTTGAAGTTAATATTGTAGGGTCTCAGGATACTACAGGACTTATGACTTCTCAGGAGTTAGAAGCCATGGCAGCTACAGTAATTTCACCAATTGTTGATGGAGCTTACCAATCCGGTTGTCATACAGCTTCGGTTTGGGATGATAAATCTAAAGCGAATATTCCAAAGTTAATGAAGTTTATGAACGACTTTGGATTAATTACAGCTCGTGATCCTAAAGGAGAGTATCACGCAATGACCGATGTAATTCATAAAGTTCTTAATGATATTACAATCGACGATTGGGCCATTATTATTGGGGGCGATTCTCATACGCGTATGTCAAAAGGAGTTGCTTTTGGAGCAGATTCAGGAACCGTAGCATTAGCTTTAGCAACAGGTGAAGCAACCATGCCAATTCCAGAATCGGTTAAAGTTACTTTCAAAGGTGAAATGAGAAGTTTCATGGACTTCCGTGATGTCGTGCATGCTACGCAACAACAAATGTTAAAGCAGTTTGGTGGTGAAAATGTATTCCAAGGAAGGATTATTGAAGTTCATATTGGTACTTTAACATCCGATCAAGCCTTTACATTTACAGATTGGACGGCAGAAATGAAAGCGAAAGCTTCTATCTGTATTTCAGAAGACGAGACTTTAATTGAATCATTAGAAATTGCTAGAGACCGTATCCAAATCATGATAGGTAAAGGTATGGATAACGAAAAGCAAGTACTTAAAGGATTAGTAGACAAAGCGAATAAGCGTATTCAAGAAATTAAAACTGGAGAAAAACCGGCTTTAAGACCAGATGCCAATGCGAAATACTATGCCGAAGTCGTTATTGATCTAGATGAAATTGCTGAACCAATGATTGCCGATCCGGATGTAAACAACGAAGATGTTTCTAAACGTTATACCCATGATACAATTAGACCATTATCTTTTTACGGAGGTACTAAAAAAGTAGACTTAGGATTTGTTGGTTCTTGTATGGTTCATAAAGGTGATATGAAAATATTAGCTCAAATGTTAAAGAACATCGAAGCGAAACAGGGTAAGGTAGAGTTTAATGCTCCTTTAGTAGTGGCACCTCCAACTTATAATATTGTTGATGAGTTGAAAGTAGAAGGTGACTGGGAAGTGTTACAAAAATACTCAGGGTTTGAGTTTGATGATAATGCACCAAAAGGTTTAGCACGCACAAAATATGAGAATATGTTATACCTTGAGCGTCCAGGATGTAACCTATGTATGGGGAATCAAGAAAAAGCGGAGCCAGGTGATACTGTAATGGCTACGTCTACACGTTTATTCCAAGGGCGTGTTGTAAAGGATTCTGGTGAGAAAAAAGGTGAGTCCTTATTATCTTCAACTCCTGTGGTAGTATTATCTACTATTTTAGGTAGAACACCAACTATGGAAGAATACGAATCAGCAGTAGATGGTATTGTTTTAACAAGATTTAAGCCTTCTCAAAAGCAATTAAATACTGAAGCTGTAGCGCTTTAAAACATATTAGAGTATCCATATTTAAGATAGTCTGAATTTTATTTAATAAAGAGTCCGAATGTAAATTCGGGCTCTTTATTTTTTTGTCGTATCATATTACATAGGATATGGTATTTAACCAATTGTGCGTATAATAAATGTTTAAGTTTAGTTAATTGGTGGCTATTATCGTATTTTTTTAATAAATTTAGGAGATATATAAATTTATAAAAAAGTATATTATATGGCATTTGATATTGAGATGATTAAAGGTGTTTACACCAAAATGGCAGAAAACGTTGATAAGGCTCGTGAAGTTGTAGGAAAACCGTTGACGCTCTCTGAAAAAATATTATATAATCACTTGTGGGACGGAACGCCAACAAAGGCTTTTGTAAGAGGTAAAGACTATGTCGATTTTGCGCCAGATAGAATTGCATGTCAGGATGCAACAGCTCAGATGGCTTTATTACAGTTTATGCAAGCTGGTAAAGCGAAAGTTGCCGTACCTACAACTGTACATTGCGATCACTTAATTCAAGCTAAAGACGGGGCAGCTGCCGATTTAAAACACGCAAATAGTGTCAGCAGTGAGGTTTTTAATTTTTTGGAGTCCGTTTCTAATAAATACGGTATCGGTTTCTGGAAACCTGGAGCAGGAATCATTCATCAAGTAGTTTTAGAAAATTATGCATTCCCAGGAGGCATGATGATCGGTACCGATTCGCATACGGTGAATGCCGGAGGATTAGGAATGGTTGCCATTGGAGTTGGAGGAGCAGATGCGGTCGATGTTATGGCAGGTATGGCTTGGGAATTAAAATTTCCCAAATTAATAGGAGTTAAATTAACCGGAGAACTATCCGGATGGACCGCTCCAAAAGACGTGATTTTAAAAGTTGCTGAAATTCTTACTGTTAAAGGTGGTACAGGAGCCATTGTTGAATATTTTGGACCTGGAGCGACAGCGATGTCTTGTACAGGTAAAGGAACGATTTGTAATATGGGAGCCGAAATTGGTGCGACAACTTCAACCTTTGGCTATGATGAGTCCATGGAACGTTACTTACGTTCTACAGAAAGAGCTGATGTAGCTGATGCAGCAAATAAAGTAAAAGAATACTTAACAGCTGATCCAGAGGTTTATGCAAATCCAGAACAATATTTCGATCAGGTAATAGAAATAAACCTTTCAGAATTAAATCCCTTATTGAATGGGCCGTTTACTCCCGATTTATCAACACCAGCGGGTAAAGAAATGACTGAGAAAGCGCAAGCTAACGATTGGCCTTTAGTTGTAGAATGGGGCTTAATAGGGTCTTGTACAAATTCATCTTATGAAGATCTGTCAAGAGCTTCATCTATAGCGCAACAAGCCATAGACAAAGGCTTGAAAATGAAATCTGAATTAGGTATTAACCCAGGATCAGAACAAGTTCGTTATACGGCCGAGCGTGATGGTATTTTGGCTGTTTTCGAGAAATTAGATGCTAAAATATTTACCAATGCCTGTGGACCCTGTATTGGTCAGTGGGCTCGGTATAGTGACCCAAAGAATGCACCGAAAAATAGCATAGTGCATTCCTTCAATAGAAATTTCGCGAAGCGTGCCGATGGAAATCCTAACACCCATGCTTTTGTGGCTTCACCAGAGTTAACAGCGGCAATAGCGATTTCAGGTCGTTTGGACTTTAATCCGATGACCGATAAATTAATCAATGAAAATGGAGAAGAGGTCATGTTCGATGAGCCTACAGGGTGGGAACTTCCACCTAAAGGGTTTGAAGTAAAAGATAATGGTTATTTGGCACCAGAAGAAGATGGTAGTCATGTGCAGGTAAAAGTAGCTGATGATTCAGAAAGATTGCAATTATTAACGCCATTCGAACCATTAGGCGATACTATTACAGGAGCTAAATTATTAATTAAAGCATTTGGTAAATGTACCACCGACCATATTAGTATGGCAGGACCCTGGCTACGTTTCCGTGGTCATTTAGATAATATTTCGAATAACTGTTTAATAGGTGCGGTGAATGCCTATAATCAAAAAACAAACTTTGTTAAAAATCAATTAACAGGAGAGTATGGTGGGGTGCCGGATGTGCAACGTCAGTATAAAAAAGAAGGCATCAAAACGGTAGTGGTTGGAGATCATAACTATGGCGAAGGCTCTTCCAGAGAGCATGCGGCGATGGAACCAAGACACTTGGGTGTTGCTGCTGTTATTGTGAAATCGTTTGCTCGTATTCATGAAACTAACCTTAAAAAACAAGGCATGTTAGGGTTGACTTTTGATAATGAATCGGACTACGATTTAATTCAGGAAGACGACACGTTTAACTTTTTAGATTTGAATCAGTTTGCTCCCGATAAACCTTTAATGTTAGAAGTTGTTCATGCTGATGGAAGTAAAGACATTATTAAATTAAATCACACTTATAACAACGCTCAAATAGCCTGGTATAAGGCAGGATCGGCATTAAATCTTATAGCAGCACAAAACGCATAATTTTTTTAAAATTATAGAGATATAAAAATCCAGCAAAAGTGCTGGATTTTTTGTTTGATATTTATTTTTAAACGTAACAGAATAGTATTTTTATCCAAAACAATCTTTTATGAATACAAGAGCAGAGCAATTAAAAGCATTTGATAGATTATTAACCATTATGGATGAGTTAAGAGCACAGTGTCCTTGGGATAAAAAACAAACAATGGAAACTTTACGTCATTTAACTATTGAAGAAACGTATGAGTTAGGTGATGCTATTTTAGATAAAGATTTGGAGGAGGTTAAGAAGGAGTTAGGCGATGTATTACTGCATATAGTTTTTTATTCAAAAATAGGGAGTGAAACGGACGATTTCGATATAGCGGACGTGTGCAATGGTATATGTGATAAACTAATTAGTAGACATCCTCATATTTACGGTGATGTGAAGGTTGAGAATGAAGAGGATGTTAAAAGAAATTGGGAGAATTTAAAGCTAAAAGAAGGTAAAAAGAGCGTATTGGAAGGTGTGCCTAACAGTTTGCCTGCTTTAGTAAAAGCCAATAGAATTCAGGAAAAGGTAGCAGGTGTTGGTTTTGATTGGGAAGAACCATATCAGGTTTGGGAAAAAGTAGAAGAAGAGTTAACAGAACTTAAAGCCGAAATAGCCAAAGGAGATAAAGATGCTATTGAAAGCGAATATGGTGACGTATTATTTTCAATGGTTAATTACGCTCGATTTTTAGATGTAAATCCGGAGAATGCTTTAGAGCGTACCAATAAAAAATTTTCACAGCGTTTTAAATATCTTGAGTCAAAAGCGCGAGCTATGAATCGACCTTTAAAGGAAATGACATTGGCAGAAATGGATGTGTTTTGGGAAGAGGCAAAGAAATTATAGCTTTTTAATCGAAGTCTTTAATAGACGTATCGAAAAAGTGTCAATTAATTGATTTATATTGTGTTCTTTTATTAAAAATTAGAGCACAATATGTATTATTTAAATAGAAGGATTTTAGTTTTTATCCTTTTCATGTTTTTTTGGTTAACATTTATTTGTGCTCAAAATATAGCGCCAACCTTAACGGCTATTGGGAATCAGGCATATTGCCCAAAAAGTCAGATTCATATAGTTGAAGATTTTACAGTTTTTGATCCAGACGATTCTGAAATTGCAGCGTTTTATATTCAAATATCAACGGGATATGTTCCTAATGAAGATAGCTTGACCTTATTAGGGACACATCCCTTAATATCAACTATATGGGATATTCAAGAAGGAAAACTTACATTACAGGGAGTGAATGGAGACCAGGTAGCTTATACCGAATTTATTGCTGCTATCAAGGATGTTGTTTTTAAAAGTTCCAGCAATAATCCTACCGATAAATCATTTTCCATTACCATTGGCGATGCTAATTATTTGCCTAAAACAGGGCATTATTATGAGTATGTAGCTGAATATGGTATAAGCTGGTCTGAAGCCAAAGATGCGGCTGAGTTAAAAACTTATTTTGGTTTACAAGGATATTTGGCTACAATTATATATCCTGAAGAAGCTCAACTTGTTGGAGAACA
Organism: Gaetbulibacter saemankumensis DSM 17032; assembly: GCF_000425645.1. Classification (GTDB taxonomy): domain Bacteria; phylum Bacteroidota; class Bacteroidia; order Flavobacteriales; family Flavobacteriaceae; genus Gaetbulibacter; species Gaetbulibacter saemankumensis. The sequence goes on along the minus strand of NZ_AUDV01000006.1, from coordinate 34,891 downwards.
AGCCTCAGGTGCTGGTTGGTTAGGAGGTACCGATGTAGAGACGGAAGGTGTTTGGAAATGGGTAACAGGACCTGAGGCTGGCGAGGTTTTTTGGAATGGATCAGTTAATGGTTCAACACCAACTTATGCCAATTGGAATTATAATGAACCTAATAATGTTAATGGAGGTGAAGATTACTTGCATATTACAGACCCATCAATAGGAATTCCCGGAGCATGGAATGATCTTCGCAATAATGGTGATCCTTCTGGGCCTTATCACCCCAAGGGATATGTGGTCGAGTATGGAGGTATGCTGGATGACCCCGAGATTAATATAGCCGCAAGTACAAGTATTTATACGACTAAAATAGTGTCTTCCAATGGAAATATAATTTGTGGTAGTGGAACGGTTGATTTAGAAGCTATACCATTAACAGGAGAGGTTATTTGGTTTGATGCTGCTACAGGAGGGTCGGCTTTATATAATGGTGAAAATTTTACAACACCAATATTAACTCAAACCACGACTTATTATGCATTAGCTTCAATAAATGGATGTTTTGAAGGTTCTCGTGTGGCGGTTACGGCTACTGTAAAACCCATACCTACCATTGATGCTATAACCGAAGATTTGATTTGTGATTCTGGAACTGGAACCTTAATTGCTCGGGCCTCACAGGGACAAGTATTTTGGTATGAAACTTCTACAGGTGGTACATCTGTGGGATCAGGATCAACTTTTGAAACTCCAGTTCTTAATGCAACAACAACTTATTATGCGGAGGCAGTTTTTAATGGTTGTGTTTCATCGGCAAGAACACCTTTAACGGTAACCGTTCAGCAGACGCCTAAGCCTATAGCTATAGCTGTCCAGTCTTTTTGTGATATAGAAGCAGCAACTATTTCAAATATTAATATTTCTGGAAGTTCAATTAAATGGTATGCGAGCAGTACGGAAGTTATTCCTTTGGGGTCAGATGAACTTTTAGTTGATAACACTACATATTATGCATCACAGACTATAAATGGTTGTGAAAGTTTTGAAAGAACTCTAGTTACTGTGCATATAAGCGAAACTGTAGTTCTATCATCAGCCAATAATAACTTACTGCTTGAAGCCTGCGATAGCTTATTGGATGGAGATGATACAAATGGTTATACGGAATTCGATTTAACGCTATTAGAATCAGATTTGTTAAATGGTAAATTAGCATCCGATTTTAAATTTCAATATTATACAGATTCATCCTATTTAAATCCTATTAATACGCTGCCGACATCTTTTGTAAATACTATTCAGAATGGTCAAATACTGTATGTTCGAATTGAGAATATTCAAAACAGTTTATGTTTTACGGATACGTCTTTTGAACTTAAGGTAAATGCTTTGCCTATTACTCGACCTATCGTAATTTTAAAAAATTGTGATGAAGATGGGCTGCCGGATGGGTTTACCGATTTTAGTTTGAATGAAGCTGATGAACTTATGACATTTAATAGTACAGAAAATTTAACCATTAGTTATCATATATCCCATGCTGATGCCGAATCGGCTATATTGGCATTAAGTAATATATTTAATAATAAAACGGCCTCAAAGGTATATGCACGTGTTGAAAATGAATCTGGGTGTTTTCGAATCTCGGTTGTAAATTTGCAAGTTTCAACAACCTCTTTTCCGCAATCTTATTTTGAGGAATTACAAACCTGTGATGATGACATAACAAATGATGGTTTTTCAGTCTTCGATTTAAATCAGAAAACAGCATCATTTATAAATCAATTTCCTGCAGGTCAAAATTTAAGTGTACATTATTTTGAAACTCTGATGGATGCTCAACTTGAATTGAATGAAATTGTCTCTACAGATGTGTATTCTAATAAGGATCCATATACCCAGATCTTATATGTGCGCGTTGAAAGTAATGACAATGGTGAATGTTATGGTATAGGACCTCATTTGGTTTTAACAGTTCATCCAAGACCTGAATTTGAGGTTGATAATTCGGCTATTTATTGCCTAGATAATAACCCTATTATATTAACAACATTTAATCCTAAAGGAACTTATACTTATAAGTGGACTAATATTCAGGGAGATGTGGTAAGTGTTTTGCCGTATGCAGAGGTTTTGTCAGGTGGTTTATATACTGTAATTGCTACATCTAACGAAAATTGTGAATCGTTTCCGGTCTCTTTCTCGGTAGTGGAATCGGCTATAGCAAAAGTCAATTCCGAAGATATTACGGTAGTAGAACTCTCTAACAATAACAGTATCGAAATTAATAATTCGAATAATAATCTTGGTATTGGTGATTATGAGTTTTCATTAGATGATGAATCTGGGCCATATCAGAATCAGCCTTTTTTTAATGAAGTTGGTGCTGGTGAACATATTATTTTTATAAGAGATAAGAATGGTTGTGGTATTACTTCCATTAATGTTTTTATACTTGGTTTCCCTAAATATTTTACGCCCAACGCCGATGGATTTAATGATTATTGGATGGTTCAGGGGTTAGGTGAGAAGTACACAAATGCGTCAAAAGTAAGTATATATGATCGATACGGTAAATTAATAAAGCAAATTGGAGCCAAGAATGGTATTTGGGACGGTACATTTAATGGCGATTATTTACCTAATTCAGATTATTGGTTTTTTATAGAATTGGTTGAAGTTTCAGGGAAAATTACTACGCATAAGGGGCATTTTAGTCTCGTAAGATAGATCTATTTTAAAGCGCCAACAGTGCTTAATAAGCAATTTTCACATAATTCATTGTTAGTAAATCTTTATTTGAATATTTTTTATTATAAGCCTGTTTATTGATTTTATTCTAAAAATTAAAAATATTATGCTTTAAGAATTTTAAATTTTTAATAAAGATTTATCTTTACACGCAATTTTAAATGAAACAAGGTTTCAAAAAATGGCAAAAACAATTAAACATTCTGAATTCGTATTAGTTGGAGGAGGAATTATGAGTGCCACACTGGCAATTCTACTTTTAGAAAAATTTCCTAAGAAGAAAATTACAATTATTGAGAAGTTACCTAAGGTAGCTGAAGAGAGTTCTGAAGCCTGGAATAATGCAGGAACTGGGCATGCTGGTAATTGTGAATTAAATTACACACCAGAAAAACGGGGTGCTATCGATACAACTAAAGCTCTTGATATCGCTAATCAATTTAATGAAACTTTCGCGTTTTGGAAGGATTGTGCTGAAAAGGGCTATATTAAGAATTTATCTAAGTGTATCAATGAGGTTCCTCATGTTAGCTTTGTTGAGGGAAAACGTAATGTTGAATTTTTAGAAAAACGCTGGAACGCACTAAAAGAAATACCTCATTTTAAGGATATGGTATTTTCTAAAGATTTCGATGAAATAAAAAAATGGATTCCTTTAATGATGGAGGGGCGTAGCAAAAAGCAAACTATTGCAGCAACCTATTATCATAATGGTTATGATGTTAATTTTGGCGAAATTACTGAACAGCTTTTTAGATTTTTAGAAAGTCAGGAAAATGTACAGTTAATTAAGCATAGTAGTGTTTATAACTTACAGCAAACCGATAATAAACGTTGGTTGTTATCAGTTAAGGGGAATCAAGTTGGTAAACAATGGAAAATTGTAACGAATTATGTGTTTATTGGTACAGGAGGAGGTGCTTTACCTTTGTTAGAAAAGTCTAACATTGATGAAGCTAAAGGCTATGGAGGTTTTCCAATTAGCGGATTGTGGTTACGTTGTACTAACCCTGAAGTAATTGAAAAACATCAAGCCAAAGTGTATGGTAAAGCTAAAAAAGGATCGCCACCAATGTCAGTACCTCATATGGATACGCGAATGATTAATGGACGTAAAGAGTTGTTGTTTGGTCCATTTGCAGGATTTACAACCAAGTTTTTAAAACATGGCTCTATGTTCGACTTACCTCGATCTGTGGAGTTCGACAATATATTAAGTCTCTTAGGGGCGGGGTATCAAAATTTACCATTAGTTAAGTACTTAATTAAACAGGTAAGTTTAAAGTTTAAAGATCGCATGGAACTGCTAAGAGAGTTTTATCCGGAAGCGAATGACGATGATTGGAAAATTGAAATTGCAGGACAACGGGTTCAAATTATAAAGCGAAACAAAAAAGGATTTGGTAAATTAGAATTTGGTACTGAAATTATTGTATCGAAAGATAAAACCATTGCCGCATTATTAGGAGCTTCACCAGGAGCTTCTACCTCGTATTCAGTAATGAAAGAAGTGGTTAATAAATGTTTTTAAAACATTAAAGCGATAAATAAAAAAATGCGGTTGATTTCAACCGCATTTTTTGTTATTAGTAAAGTTCTTTTATTTTTTTAAGCTTATTTTTCCAAAGCTTTAAAGATTCCTTATGGGTCTTAATGTTGTTGTGTACTTCTTTAACAAGCGGATTGTCATCATCAACATTGGTGAAAAATTGCAGATTGTTTTCTAATTGATTTATCTGACTTTTAACTTCGTCAATTTTTTTACGAATAAAAGAACGCTCATGGTCAAGATCTCTGTTATCTTCTGAAGTATCGATATGTTCCAGTTTATTTTCAAACTTAATCATCTCCACTTCATTTTTATCCATTTTTAAATTGGATAAGATTTCATCAACAGCTTTATTAAATTTACCTTCAATGTAGCGTTTATCGTTTGGTACGCGGCCCAGTTCTTTCCATTGGTTAATAAACTCTTTTACTTCTTCAATATTTTCCTCTTTATTACCGGTGGCGTTAAAAGTTTTTAATTTATCTAATAAGGCTATTTTTTTATTGAAAGCCTCTAAATGTTCTTTATTAGCTGCATTACGTTTAGCATGAAGTTTGTCAAAGTAAAAATTACAGGCGGCTTTAAAGCGTTTCCATATTTTGTCGCTATCTTTTCTAGGTACATGACCTATTTTTTTCCAATCACTCTGAATTTTCTTCATCAAAGGGGTCGTGGCTTCAAAATCGTCACTGTCCTTATTGTCTTCAGCAATTTTAATTAATTCTAATTTTTTTTGAAGATTGGTGTATTGTTCTTTTTTAAGACCTTTGTAAAAGGCATTTTTCTTTCTATTGAAGGTTCTAACCGATTCTTTGAATTTTGCCCAAGTAGGTTCGTTATCTTTAAGAGGTACTTTTCCTGCATTGAAAAAATCGTTTCTTAAAGCTTCTATTTCCTTAATGCGCTTTTGCCAGGCATTATGGGAATTAGTATCTAATGCAGTTATGGCTTCAATATTGGCTATAATCTCAAGTTTGCGTTCCAGGTTTTTCTCATATACCTTATCGATTTCTTGGAAATATAACTGGCGCTTATCATTAATAATTTTAGTTGCAGCCTTGAATTTGTCCCAGATTTCTTCACGGTAAGCTTTGTCAACCGGACCGAGTTCTTCTTTCCACATTTTGTGTAGCTCCTGAAGTTCTCTAAAGGCACGCATGATATTATCATCCTGAGCTAGTTCTTCTGCGCGCGCAATAATTTTTAATTTCTTTTCTAAATTATATTTGAAATCTAAATCTCTTAAATCGCGGTTTAAATGGAGAAAATCGTAAAACATCTCTACATGGTGATGATAACTATTCCATGCGTTATTGTATTTATCTCTTGGAATAGGGCCGGTATTTCTCCAACGTTCTTGTAATTCCTTAAAATGTTTGTAGGTGGTATTGATGTTTTCTTCAACATTGATAAGTCCTTTCAATTCCTCAATAATTTCAAGCTTATCTGCAAGGTTCTGTTTTAAGTTTCTCTCTATGTTTTGGTAATATTCGTTACGTTTTTTACGATACTCCTGATAGGCTTCCTTGTAGCGTTTTTGAACTGGTGAAGAGTAGTAAAAATCAATTTCATTTCCACCATCATTAAGAAAATCTTCTTTTTTCTCGTCTAAAAGGGATTGAAATTTATCTTTAAATTCGTTGTTAATGTTCTCAACATGTTTTTTTATAGCCTGAACTTTTTCATTTTTTATCAGACGCTCTAATTCTATTGCTAAAGCCTCTAAAGACATAGTGTCATAGGCTTTCATTTCTATGGTATGACGTTCTTTATTTCCTTCGTCTTCCGCGTCTTCGGCGTTAGATTCATCAATTTCATTTAAAACCTCATCGTGCTCGTCTGAATCTTTTTTATCTTGCTGGGCTTCGTTTTCATTTGAAATAACACTTTGAACGGAATCATTTGCCGAAGTTTCAGAGGCAATGACCTCATGATTTTTGGTTGCATCAACATCAGAAGTATCATTGGGGGTATGGCTATTCGTTTCTCCTGTAGATTCAGAAATGTTTTTTTTAATTTCTTCCCCATCGGCGTTTGTTAGTTCATTCATATCAGACATTTTTTAAATGTTAAGGTTCGTAACGTTTGTTGTTTGAGTTTAAAGATACTAACAAGAAAAGTATTTACAAAGTAAATTGATAAAGTATAAGCTGCTAGGTTATAAAAAGAAATTAGTGCTATTTATTTTTTCCATATAGACCATGCTTTTTCAGCTTGATAAACGAGCATTTTGTAACCATTAATCGTTTGAGCTTTTTGAGCTTTGCCTAAACGCAGAAATTTAGTTTCTTCAGGATTATAAATTAGATCGAAAAGGATGTGTTCTGCTCCGAGTGATTTATAAGGAATATTAGGGCAAGCATCAATATTAGGGAAGGTGCCCACAGGGGTGCAGTTTATTATAACGGTATGGTTTTTAATGATTATTTCGGAAAGATTATCATAGGTTAGCGACACCGTTTGTGAAGCTTTTCTTGAAACATATTGATATTCAATACCTAGACTATCTAAGGTAAATGCCACAGCTTTACTTGCGCCACCAGTACCTAAAATAAGTGCCTTTTTATGATGTGGTTTTAAGAAAGGTTTTAAAGATTTTTTAAAACCGTAGCAATCGGTATTATAACCAACTAATTTGCCTTTTTTAGTAACCTTAATGGTGTTTACGGCTCCGATGGCTTTCGCTTTTTTATTTAATTTATCTAAATAAGGTATAACCACTTCTTTATATGGAATGGTAACATTAAGACCTTTTAATTCAGGAGTGTTTTTTATAATGGAAGGCAACAAATCAATACTTTCAATATCAAAATTTTCATAAGTAGTATCTTGAATGTTTTCATCCTCAAATTTTTGTTTGAAGTAATTTCTTGAAAAAGAATACGATATGTTTCGTCCTAAAAGTCCTAGTTTATTCATTAATTTTTCTTGTTTTTTGTCCGTAATATTCGAGTCCGAGAACAATGAGGATACCTAGCAGTATAAAACCTATGGCCATATAAGTCTCTTGGTGTAATTCGGGAATATAACGTTTGTAATTTGCTATAATGGGTTTGCCGGTAGAATCAAGCATGAATTCACCATTTTGCATTTTGAAAATAGTTTCTTTCCAAGGCCAAACGACTCCCAATGACCCTATAATAAATCCTATAATGGCAGATAAGGTGATACTTTTATAGTGCTTTAGAATATAGCTTAAGGCATGTGAAAAAGTAACTAAGCCCGTAACAGATCCTAGGGTAAATACGGCGAGCACTTGAAGCATTCTTATACGTTCTGTGTTTTGAATAAAACCAAAATCACCTCCAATAATTTCATAAAAAGTATCAAAAAGAGCGTTAACCGAATCGACCAGTAATAATACATAATTACCAAGTAGAATAAGAATGAACGAGCCTGAAAACCCTGGGAGAGTCATACCAGAAACACTAATTATGCCACAGAAAAACACAAACCAAAGGTTGTCATTTTGAGTGGCAGGACTAAGAAAGCTAATGCTAAGCCCAGATAAAATACCTAGAATAAGAGAAATATATGTTTTATAATTCCAGTCCTTAAAATCTTTATTTATATAGTAAATTGAGCCAAGAATCATTCCGAAGAAAACACTCCAGACATACAGTTCGTAATGCTCAATTAAATAGTCTAATAGTTTGGAAACACTAAAATAACTAATTATCATTCCAAAGAAAAGTAGTCCTAAAAATCGACCGTTTATGTAGTTATAAAAACTTTTATATCTGCCATTAATAAGGAGTTTAAAAGCTTTACTGTTTACTTTTCTTAGTGAATATATAAACTCTTCGTAAAAACCAGCAACGAAGGCAACGACCCCGCCAGATACCCCGGGAACTTTATTAGCTGCACCCATTCCTAATCCTTTAAGTACAAGGAAAATTTTATCTTTTAGCGTTCTGGTACTTTCCATTATTGTTTTTTATTTCCTACTTTTTCTAATATAAAAATAGTTAAAAATCCTAGAATCATTAAGATTAGAGCAAATACAAGTTGACTATCACCATTAAAATTAAAAGGCGAAACACTTTCTTCTAATAGAGGTGTTTTTAGTCCTTTTGAATTCGTATGCCAGGTTAAGGTTTTTTTCCATGGCCAAACTTTGTTTAGCGATCCAAAAATGAATCCTGTTAGTATAGCTAAAGTGGTATTGTGGTAGTTTTTAAATAGCCACTTTAAGAGGTGACTAAAACTTAATAATCCTAAAATAGCTCCAGAAAAGAAAAGAACGAGTTTTTTAATGTCGATATCATGAATGGCGTCACTTAACGTTTTGTAAGCACCCAGAATAATAAGTATAAATGATCCGGAAATACCTGGTAAAATCATCGCACAGATGGCAATAGCTCCAGCTATAAATAAAAAGTAGTCATTGTGGCTATTTGACATTGGAGGTAATATGCTAACATAATAAGCTATCGTAGCACCCACTATCAACGCAATTATAACCGAAAGATTCCACTTTGTTATTTGTTTTCCAACAAAATATATGCTCGCGACAATCAGTCCGAAGAAAAAGGACCATATTAAAACAGGCTGATTTTCTAATAAATATTTAGCCAATTTCATAAAGGAAACATAACTGATAACTATACCTGTCAGTAAGGCTAAAATAAAATTTCCATTAACAGCTTTCCAAAACGCCAAAATATCATCTTTAAATAGCGTTTTTAATAAGGATGGTTTTATATTACTAATGGTGGAAATAAGTTCTTCGTAAATACCTGAAATAAAAGCAATAGTACCACCTGAAACACCAGGTACGGCATCGGCAGCACCCATAGCTAGGCCTTTAAATGAAATAATTAAGTAATCTAAGAAACGTCTTTGCATAGCTTATTTTTAAACGAATTTCAAAGGTATGCATTTTCGTTTAACGTTCCTTTATTGATTTTCTTTTAGTAGGTTTTTTACTAGTAGTTTATTAGCAACTTCAGGAAAAAGTTCGTCTATAATAAATCCGAATTCTTCATTAAAGCGTAACCCATTTTTTAAATGAAAGGTACCTTTGTCGGTTTCATTCAGGCTAAAATGTAATCCAGCTAGACGGTATTCGATTTCGGCATTTTCGGGATAAAATTCTGAAGCTTGCTGAAAATTATAAATAGCTGCTTCTGGCTCCCCTAACTTAATTAATAAATCGCCTCTAGATAACCAAGTACTTAATTCGTAATTACCTAATTCTAATGTTTTTTTAAATCCGCGTTCGGCTTCTTCAAAATGATTTAAACGCTGATTTATAACAGAATATAATTTCCAATACTTAACATTTTCAGAATCAATATTAATAGCTTTATTGATATAATATAAGGCCTTTTGGTAATTTTTTCTTCTTTTATAATATTGTGTTATGGCAATCCAGCCTTTATCTAATAACGGATCTTCATGAACTGTTTTATAATAGTACTGAACTGCTAAATCATCGTGCTTTAATTTTTCATAACAATACCCTATTCTTAATAATGCAAACGAAGTGGGATCATCTAATTTTAAGGTGATGTTGTAATTTTCTATAGCTTCCTCATAACGTTGTAAACGTTCTAAAACTTTACCACGTTCTAAATAAGCACCTATAAAAGAATCGTCTGAAATTATAGCAAAATCATAAGCAGCAAGCGCTTTTTTATATTTCTTGAGTGTGTAATACTGTTTACCCAATTGATGCCAGGCAACTTCACAATAGGGATTTTTGTCTAAAAAGACATTTAAATATTGAATAGCATCTTCTGTCTGATCTAAAAATTCAAAACAATAAATAACATTGTATAGAGCAGAATAGTCCTCTAAATCTTCTTCAAGGCACTTCATAAAATATTCCTTAGCCTCTTCAAATTTATCTAAGAACAAATATTCCATTCCGATTAGTGAATAGATGTCAACTGCATCATCGGTGAGCTGAACGGCTTTTTTAAGAACCTCGACAGCTTTTTCATGTTCATCTTTTTTAGAAAAAATATTCGCTTTCTGAATGAAAATTTCTTCATTACTAGGATCTAAAAGATATAATTCATTCAGTAGGGTATCTGCCTCTGTTAATTTATCCTCAAAGACATAGATTTCAACTTTAAAGAGTTTTAATGTAATGGAGGAGGGATGCTGGTCTAATCCTAATTTTATGGCTTTTTTTGCGAGTGCAATTTTGCCTTGATTTAGGTAGTGATGAATGATGTTCTCAAATTCCTCAGAGTCGAAAAACAAAACATGGTTTGTTTTTAACATCGATTCAAATTTCGTTAGAGGTAAATTGTTGTTGTCATCATGACTGAACTCCATAAGCGGTTTTGTGTTGTTCTATATCAATAAATTTAAGCTTCTATTTTATCGGATTGCAGTACTTAAGCTGAATGTTTTTAACAAAGTAATGAACAATTTTTATTGTTTTGAGATAAAATAGAGTGTAAAATATTGTTTTTTAGAGATTTAGGTTATTTTTTGTTCTCGTTTATTTTGTCGAGAATACTAATGATTTGCTTACATCCAATTTCAATTTCTTCATTAGAAATTGTTAAAGGCGGGGTAATTCTTACTGCTTTGGGTTCAAAAAGTAACCAAAATAGGATTAATCCTTGGTCGTGACAGCTTAATATTAATTCATTCGTAATGGTGTCAGAAGGTGTTATTAAAGCGAGCATAAGACCGCGACCGCGTATTTCTTTTATTAAGGGATGAACTAAAAGTTTTCGAAGTAGAGCTTCTTTTTCTAAAGCCTGAGCCATTAAATTACTTTCAGTTATTTCTGTAAGTGTTGCTAAAGCTGCTGCTGCAATAACAGGGTGTCCTCCAAAAGTGGTGATATGTCCTAATTTAGGGTTATCCTGAAGTAAATCCATATGTTGGCTTGAAGCAATGAAAGCACCAATAGGCATACCACCTCCCAGGCCTTTGCCTATTACTAAAATATCAGGGATGCAGTTGTAATTTTCGTAACCAAATAGTTTACCAGTTCTACCTATTCCTGGTTGAATTTCATCTAAAATTAATAGTGCTCCGACTTTGTTGCACTGTTTTCTAACATTTTCAAGATAGCTATCTTTAGGTTCAATAAACCCAGCTCCGCCTTGAATAGTTTCTAATATTACTGCAGCTGTTTTCGTGGTTATTTGACTTAGGTTGTCATGATTATTAAATTCAATAAATTTAATATCTGGGATTAAGGGACGGAAGGCACGTTTGCGTTCCTCATAGCCCATAACACTCATTGAACCCATGGTATTGCCATGGTAGGCATTTTTAGCTGAGATAATTTCGCTTCTTCCTGTAACACGTTTAGCTAGTTTCAGGGCTCCTTCAATGGCTTCGGTTCCAGAATTTGTTAAATAAGTTTTATCTAATGAAGCTGGTAGGTTTTTTGCCAGTAATTTACAAAGTGCCACAGGCGTTTTTTGTACATATTCACCGTAAACCATCACGTGCATATATTTATCTAGTTGTTCTTTAATAGCCGAAACAACTTTTGGGTGATTATGTCCTAAAGGCGTGGCAGACACACCTGAAACAAAATCTAAATAAGCTTTATTATTTATGTCGTATATATAGCTTCCTTTGGCATGTGATATTTCTAATGCTAACGGATGTGGACTTGTTTGGGCTTGATATTTAATAAAATCCGACTTCATATTATTTCTGGGAAGCAGCTGCTGGAACAGGTAATTGTTTTGGGTTTTTTACATTTTTAGGAAGATTACGAGACGCTTTCGGATCCTCTTCATTATTAACCGGGGCTTCCTGATTGGCTTTGTCTATGCGCTCCATCATAGCTTCATCGAAGAATTCTTTTTCAGGTTCGTAATCTTTCAGACCTTTTATAACCGGTAAGTTTAATGGCGGATCGTCTTTAAATAAATCTTCAATACTTTTTGGGCGTTCTTCTTCCCTCCAGTCAAAACCTTTTAAGCGTTTATCTTTAGCCGGATATTTCGATTCTGGATATAACGAGCCGTCTATTTGATTAAATCTGGAATAGGATTCAATATCACCATCAGCAAACATAATGGTAATACGACCCGATTTGGCCTTGTCTATACCTATTAGTTCCTGCTCCTCATTTCTTGTGTAAAAGATGGATTGTGCATTTTTGTTTATATCCACTTGTCGCAGTTCATTATTATCGTTAAATAATCCGGTTAATGTTATGCCGTTAATCTGGTTGTAACCATCTGCACTTAAGGTGTCCTTTGAAATAATAAAAGCATTTTCAAACACATATAAAGAATCTAGTTTTTCAGATTTGCTGTTTGAAAATAAATGAATGGTATCACCGGTCATTTGATTTTCTAAATTCCACATAATCGGTCGTCGTTTTGTAGAAAATTTATCGCCTGATGAAAAACGACTTAAATTAATAAGTTCTGTTAACCCTGTTTTTTGATTAGAAACTATAGAGTCGGCTTTACCGCTTAAATCGGACTTGTATAATTTTGCATTGTGAAAGGCTTTTAATATACGATTATCAGGTTTACCAGTTACCATAATTTTGTCGGCATGCAGGTAAATGGAATCATTTTCCTGTTTTGTTGCTGCCAGTGCATGTTTTGTAATGAACAAGGAATCTTTTTCTTTAAAAACCTCGGCATAATGTCCTGTTACAACCATTTGATTAATAGTGTCGGTGATTTTAATGTGGTTGGTGGCGGAAGCAAAACTTCGGTTGTTATCAAAATATAAGCTGTCGCCTTCAATTATGCGGTTGTCGTAATTAATCTTAGAATTCTTTAAGGCGTATCCTACTTTAGCTTTAGTGTCGTAATAGCCCTTTTCGCAATAGGTTTTGCTAGCTTTGGTAACAATTGTAGAAGGACCATATAAATATGCATGACCTGTATCGGAATAAAAATCGAAGAAATTTGATTTTATCGTGGCGTCTTGGTTAACAAGTACAACATCTTGTTCAAATCGGTATTTTTTAATCTGCATTAAGTAACGGCCTATTTTAGAGGTAATGGTACCAGAGGTGTCTTTAACTACGGTTCCCCCGGTTCTGTAGAACGCTTCTTGTTTGATGCGATCGAAATACAGAGTGTCTGTAGAAATGGTAGAGTTAGGGTCTTTTAAAACCACATCGCCACTGGCAAAGGCTAATTCCGTAACACCACTGTATTCAATATATTTTGAGGTCATATTAATCGTATCACCTTGAATCATTTTAACTTTGCCATAGGCTTCGATGAAATTTTCTTCACTGTAGTAAATGGCTTTATCTGCCCACATGTTAATACTATTGTGAGTAATATGTACTTGTTGTGAATCATCTCGAGTAAAAATTCTAGCACCAGGATAGTTTTGTTCATCAATATTTAATCGTCCAGAATATTGAATTTCAATTTTACGTTTTTCCTGAGCTTGCGTATTATAAGAAAGAATTAAGCTTATTAAAACGATGAAAAGTATATAGGATTGTCGATTCAAAATAATAAATGTTTGTGGCAAAAATAACGATAATTATAATGTGGTATTATTTATATACAAAAAACGCTCCAAATTATTTTGAAGCGTTTTTATTATATAAAAATATAGTGTTTTTATTTTCTGAAAATCGTTTGTTTTCTATCAGGACCAACGGATACGATAGTGATAGGGATTTCTAATTCTTTTTCTAAGAATTCGATATAAGCATTTAAAGCTGCTGGTAACTCAGAAGATTCAGACATAGCTGTTAAATCTTCTTGCCATCCATCAACTTCGGTGTAAACAGGCTCAACATTTTCAGGTTCAATATTGTAAGGGAAATGTTTAATAAGTTCACCATTATATTTATAGGCAGTACAAACTTTAAGGGTTTTAAATCCAGAAAGAACATCGCCTTTCATCATCATTAATTGAGTAACACCATTAACCTGACAAGCATATTTTAAAGCGACTAGGTCTAACCATCCACAACGTCTAGCTCTACCCGTGGTAGCTCCAAATTCGTTGCCAACACGACTCATAGTTTCACCGTCTTCATCAAATAGTTCGGTAGGGAATGGGCCAGAGCCAACACGTGTTGTGTATGCTTTGAAAATTCCAAATACCTCGCCAATTTGATTTGGTGCCACACCTAATCCGGTACAAGCACCAGCTGCTGTGGTATTACTTGAAGTTACAAACGGGTAAGTTCCAAAATCTATATCAAGTAAAGACCCTTGAGCGCCTTCAGCAAGAATAGATTGTCCAGACTTTTGTGCTTGGTACATGTATTCTTCAGAATCAATAAAAGTGAGACTTTTTAAAGTTTCTACAGCTTTAAAAAATTCAACTTCTAGTTCTTCTAAATTGTATTCGATATCTACATCGTAGAAAGAAATCATGGATTCATGCTTATCGGCAAGGGTTCTATAGCGTTCTTTCCAGTCACTTAATTCTAAATCACCAACGCGAATACCATTTCTACCTGTTTTATCCATATAAGTTGGACCTATACCTTTTAGAGTAGATCCAATCTTAGCTTTTCCTTTAGAAGCTTCGCTGGCTGCATCTAATAACCGGTGCGTAGGCAAAATAATATGTGCTTTTCGTGAAATAACTAAAGATTTTCTGTAATCTACATTTTGTTCTTCAAGTTTATCAAGTTCACCTTTAAAAATAACAGGATCAATCACAACGCCGTTACCTACTAAATTAGTAGCTCCATCGTGAAAAATACCTGAAGGAATGGTGTGTAGCACGTGTTTTTTACCATTGAATACTAGGGTGTGTCCTGCATTTGGCCCACCTTGAAAACGCGCAATAATATTGTAGTTAGAGGTTAGTACGTCAACAATTTTTCCTTTGCCTTCGTCTCCCCATTGTAATCCTAGTAGTAAATCTACTGCCATTGTAAAACTTAGTTATTTATTTGATTTTCTATTTCCGTAGAAATAAAGAGAATGATTATTAATTTCGATGTCGAATACTTCTTCGATTGTTTTTTTGATAGATTGAATTCTAGGGTCACAGAATTCGATAACTTCGCCCGTATCAGTTAGGATAACATGATCGTGTTGTCTATCGAAATATGATTTTTCGTAATGCGCTTGATTTTGACCAAACTGGTGTTTTCTAACCAAACCGCATTCCAGAAGTAATTCTATAGTGTTATAAAGTGTAGCACGAGATACACGGTATTTTTTGTTCTTCATATTGAGATACAAAGATTCAATATCAAAATGCTCCGTGTTGTTATAAATTTCTTGTAGTATAGCGTAGCGTTCGGGTGTTTTGCGATGCCCGTTATTTTCTAAAAAGTTAGTAAATACACTTTTTACTATTTCTTGATTTTTCGTATCTGCGCTTGCGTTCATAATTTCGATGCAAATTTACACTTTTTTACACTCTATTCACCTTATCTATACCATTAATTTTTTTTAATCTTTCAAGAAGCTTTTTTAGCTGGGTATTGTTCTTAACAATAAGGTTGATTTTCCCAGTAAATACGCCGCCATCACTTTCGAAACTGATACTTCTCATGTTAACGTGCATGTTTTCTGAAATTAACCTTGTGATATCATTTACTAGCCCAATATGGTCGATACCAGATACTTTAATTTGTGACAAGAATTCTTGCTGGCTCGAATCGATCCATTTTGCAGGCATAATCCTGTACGCATAATTTGACTGCAAACTAATGGCATTCGGACAGTTTTTTTTGTGCACTTTTATGCCTTCTGAAACCGTTAAAAACCCGAATACATCGTCGCCAGGAATCGGGTTACAGCAGTTCGCTAATTTATAGTCTAGTTTTTCCTCTTCTTTGCCAAAAACCAGTAAATCGTAGTTCGAGGTAATCTCATCTTTTTCAATTTCCTCTTTACTGATGGTAGGTTTTCGTGTGATTTTGTTTTTCAAGAAATTCATAATGGTGTTATTTCTTGATGCCGCAAAATCTTTTATCATGATATTGTCTATGGTGCCAATGCCGACACGATAAAACAAATCTAAACTGGTTTTTAATTTAAAATATCTAACTAGTTGATTGATAGAGTTTTCGTTAAGGGTGATTTTCAGTTGTCTTAATTTTCGTCTTAAAAGTTCTTTCCCATCTTCGGCAATACGTTTTTTGTCTTCACGTAATGATGATTTAATTTTGCTGCGCGCTCGAGCTGTGGTGGCATAATCTAACCAGTTAGGATTTGGTTTGGATGTTTCCGAGGTTAAAATATCGACCTGATCGCCACTATTTAATTCTTGACTTAAAGGCACTAATTTGCCATTAACTTTGGCGCCACGAGTTCTCATGCCAACTTCGGTATGAATGCTAAAGGCAAAATCTAGAGCAGTTGCACCTTTGGGTAAACTTTTTAATTCTCCTTTTGGGGTAAAAACAAATATTTCTTTTGAATAGAGGTTTAATTTAAATTGTTCAACAAAATCTACCGCATTGGTTTCTGAACTTTCTAAAGCTTCTTGAAGTTTATTAATCCATTCTTCAAGATTATCTTCTTTTTCGCTTTCTTGTTTGTATTTGTAATGAGCAGCATAGCCTTTTTCTGCTATTTCGTTCATGCGTTCACTACGTATTTGCACTTCAACCCAGCGACCTTTAGGTCCCATTACCGTAATGTGTAAGGCTTCGTAACCCGTTGTTTTTGGAGAAGAGATCCAATCGCGTAGCCTAATAGGATTTGGTCTAAAGTGATCTGTAACTATGGAATAAATTTTCCAGGCAAGGAATTTTTCGTTTTCGGAATCACTTTTATAAATTATTCTAATAGCGAATTTATCATAAACTTCATCAAAAGTAACCCCTTGCTTGGTCATCTTTTTTCTTATTGAAAAAATCGATTTAGGTCTTCCCTTAATGGTGTATTTAAGGTGCTCCTTGTCCAACGAATTTTTTATTACTTCACTAAACTGTTTGATGTATAGATCCTGCTCTTCCTTACTTTCTTTTATTTTATTCAGGATATCGAAGTAAACATCAGGTTCAGTATATTTTAAACCAAGGTCTTCGAGTTGGGTTTTAATATTATAAAGGCCGATTCGATGCGCTAGCGGTGCGTAAATATATAAAGTTTCCGAAGCTATTTTTTCCTGTTTGTCTGGACGCATAGAATCCATGGTTTGCATGTTGTGCAAACGATCGGCTATCTTGATTATAATAACACGTACATCATCATTAAGTGTAAGAAGCATTTTTCTGAAGTTCTCGGCCTGAAGAGAAACATCCATGTCCTTTTCTTTACTTAATGAAGATATTTTGGTAAGTCCGTCTACAATTGTAGCTACGGTTTTTCCAAAAAGTTCTTCGATATCTTTTATATCATAATCAGGACTGTCTTCAACGACATCATGTAACAATGCAGCGGCAATAGAGGTACCGTCCAAACCAATTTCCTGAGCCACTATCTTTGCTACAGCAATGGGATGGAAAATATAAGCTTCACCAGACTTTCTTCGTTGGTTTTTATGACCATCGATGGCAACGTCAAAGGCTTTTCTAATTAGCTTTTTATCGTCATCAGTTAGTGTCGTATAACTAACTTTAAGTAAATCTTTGTAGGCCTGAGTGATGGCTGCGTTTTCTTTTTCAATATCAATCTCTGTCATATATTAAAAATAGCATAAAGAAAATTAACAAACAACTGGCTTATTGTTTTTGTAGTGAATTTTGTCGTGTTTTAAGAATTTAAAAAATCAACTAACTGGTTTACAGCTTTTCCACGATGGCCAATGCTGTTTTTTAGGGCTAAATCCATTTCAGCAAAAGTTTTATCATAATCTTTAGGTTGAAAAATAGGATCGTACCCAAAACCTTGCTCTCCAGATTTTTGTAAAGTAATAGTTCCTTCGCAAATTCCAGTAAATGTATGAAGCATATTGTTTATCTGTAAAGCAATTACGGTTTTAAATTGTGCCTGTCTATTTGTGTTTTGGTCTAATTCCTTAAGGAGTTTAGTCATATTGTCGTTGGCATCACGTTGCTCTCCAGCATAACGGGCTGAGTATACTCCTGGTGCACCGTTTAATACGGAAACTTCCAGGCCGGTGTCATCGGCAAAGCAATCGTAACCATAATGATCTTTAATATAATTGGCTTTCTGAATAGCGTTGCCTTCAATGGTATCTTGGGTTTCCGGAATATCCTCGTTGCAATTTATGTCTTTTAAACTTAAAAGTTTTATGTTTTTAGGAACTAATGCCTGTACTTCTTTTAATTTGTTTAAATTGTTTGTAGCAAAAACAATCTCCATATGTTTTTTAATTTCAAAAATAGTGCTATTCATCGTAAAAAAGATTATATTTCATGATAAAAATCAGAAGTATAAAGTTATTAAGTATTTAAATTTGATTATATAAAAAAGTAAAGTTATGACAGTGAATTTTGAATATGTAAATGTAGATGTAAGTGAAACTCTTAATGCTTTCACCGAAGAGAAATTGAAAAAAATATTTAACAGATATGAGTTTTTAATAAGTGCGACGGTTCATTTTAAAATAGATGATAAGCAGCATGAAACTGGTAAAATTTGTAGCATAGAATTAAGTTTACCTGGACCGAGAATTTTTGCGACTTCTATGGAGCGTAATTTTGAAGTGTCGGTTAGAGAAACGATTAGTGATTTAGAACGTCAACTAAAAAAACGAAAAGAAGTTTATAAGACACACTAAATTTTATTAGTTGATTTTCATTAAATTAGGTTCTTGGTAGTTTATATCCAGAACCTTTTTTTATGAAACATATAATGCTTGCTACATTTATTTTGAGTTTTTTGTTTTGTTCAGAACTTAGCGCTCAAAAGAATGACACCATTGTAATGAAGACCAATAATTTTATTATTGGTGATATTAAAGAAATGAACAATGGGGTTTTAGTGGTTAGTACAAAGTATAGTGACTCCGATTTTAAAATTGAATGGTTACAGGTAAAAAGTCTAAAAAGTACAAAGCTATATTTAATTAATTTGTCTGATGGTACTAGGTTTAATGGCTCCATTTTAACTAGTATCGATTTCCCTGAAAAGGTTGTTTTATTTAATGATAAAATAAGGATTCCAGTAAGAGTTAAAGATATTGTTTTTATTAAGCAAGTAGAGCAAACGTTTATTTCTAGGATTGATGCCGAGCTTTCTGTAGGTTTTAATTTCTCCAAGGTTAATAATTTAGCTCAATTAAGTATAATAAGTAAAATTTCATACACAGGTAGTAAGTGGTTTTTTAATGGTGGCTATAATCGTGTTAGTAGTAGTCAGGATCAAGTAAATTCTACTTTAAGGGTAGATGCTAATATAGGTTCAAGGTATTTTTTTAAGCAGGATTGGTTTGCTATTTTGGCTGCAGATTTTTTATCTAGTTCGGAGCAGCAACTTAAATTACGTTCGGCCACCAGGGGAGGGATGGGTAAATATATTGTTCATTCTAATAAAATGTATTTTGCCGGTGGTACAGGTTTGGTTTGGAATAACGAACGCTATGATGGTATTAATATTCCTGATAGAAATAGTTTAGAAGCTTTTGCTGGTTTAGAAGTTAATTTGTTTGATTTTGGTGATTTGGATCTGAGTTCTTCGGTTTCGGCTTATCCGAGTTTAACCGAAAAAGGACGTTTTAGAACGGATTTTAATTTCAGTTTTAAGTATAATCTCCCATTAGAGTTTTTTATAAGACTGGGACTTAATTATAATTTTGATAATAAGCCTGTGGAGAACGCCTCCCAGTCCGATTATGTGTTTCAAACGACTTTTGGGTGGGAAAAGTAAAAAAAAATTAACGGTGATGATAGGGTTCATTCCTAAGAATTGTAAACCCTCTATATAATTGCTCGATAAAAAATAGTCTAATCATTTGGTGTGAAAATGTCATTTTAGACAATGATATTTTCCCTTGTGATTTATTGTAAACATCTTGAGAAAATCCATATGGCCCTCCAATAACAAAAACCAACTGTTTTATCCCTGAATTCATATGCTTTTGAAGGTAATTTGAAAAAGTAATAGAGTCCATTTGTTTACCATTTTCATCGAGTAATATTAAGACATCTGTAGGTTGAATTTTACTTAAAATGAGTTCGCCTTCTTTTGTTTTTTGTTCATTTTCACTTAGATTTTTGACCTTCTTTAAATCAGGAATAATTTCAATATTAAACTTGATGTAAAAACCTAATCGCTTCATGTAATCATCCATTAAGCTTTGTAAATCTTTACTATCGGTCTTTCCTATGGCAATAAGTTTTATAGTCATGACTGCAAAATTACTACTTAGGATTTAGGAATAATGATTTTAAATATGTAAAAATTAAAAAATTCGTAATTGTAATATTTAAAAAAGAAAATCAATTTGCTATTTTTGTTCACAAACCAACGAATTTATTATGATAACACAAGAACAGTTTGATCAAGAGGTGAAGTCTATTATCGCTAATGCCATTAGGGAAGATGTAGGTGATGGAGATCATAGTTCATTGGCATGTATTCCTGAAAATGCAAGAGGTAAAGCCAAAATATTAGTAAAAGATAAAGGAATCCTTGGTGGCGTTAATTTTGCAAAAAAGGTATTCGCTTATGTAGATAAAAATTTAAAATTAGATATTCTTATAGAAGACGGCTCGGAAGTAACTTACGGTGATGTGGTTATGTATATTGAAGGACCTTCGCAGTCTATTTTAAAGGCTGAACGTACAGTGCTGAATTCTATGCAACGAATGAGTGCGATTGCTACCAAAACAAGAATGTTTGTCGATTTAGTAAAAGGGACAAATGCCACTATTTTAGATACCAGAAAAACAACACCAGGAATTCGTGTTCTAGAAAAATGGGCTGTTAAGCTTGGAGGTGGAGAAAATCATAGATTTGCCCTGTATGATATGATTATGTTAAAAGATAATCATATCGATTTTGCTGGTGGTATCACCAATGCCGTTGAAATGACAAAACAGTACCTTCAAGATACTGGTAGAGATTTGAAAATTATGGTAGAGGCCAGAAACCTTACTGAAGTTGAAGAAATTTTAACTCTTGATGGTATTTACCGTATTCTTTTAGATAACTTCGATTATGAAGATACGCGTAAGGCTGTAAAAATGATTGGTGATAAATGTTTAACAGAGTCTTCTGGTAACATAAATGAGACAACGATTAGGTTTTATGCAGAATGTGGGGTGAATTATATTTCTTGTGGAGCCTTAACACATTCGGTTTATAATATGGATATTAGCTTAAAAGCTATCAAGTAGTTTAAGAAGATTTTATTTTGTTTGAATTCCTAGAGTTTTCAATTTTTACTGTTTTAAATTTTAATAACTTTGATTTAAACTTTAAAGCAATTTTTTAATGACGAAACCAGTAGAGGATAAACTAGATAAGATTCCTATTTTAAACGTCTTGGTTCGATTATTTAAACAAATAAAGTTACCTGCTTTAGAAGGGTTGTCATTTTATGATTTATTAGAACTTTATATTACCGGAATTGTTAAAGGTGCATTAACAACCAGAGCGAGTGCCATTGCATTTAGTTTTTTTATGGCATTGTTTCCCTTTTTATTGTTTGTAGTTATAATAATTCCGGTAATACCAATTGAAGATTTTCAGACCGAATTCATGAATTTTTTGGAGTCTTTCTTACCTCCAAGTACTTCAGATTTCTTTTTTGACAATATTTTTGGAAATATAGAGGATACGAAACGCGGAGGGTTGTTATCGTCGGTGTTCGTGCTTTCCATAATTTTAATGGCTAACGGTGTAAATGCTATTTTTTCTGGTTTCGAGAATTCGTATCATCAACAATTAACACGTAGTGTTATTAAGCAATATTTGTATGCACTCGGAGTTGCTCTAATATTAGCCTTTCTTCTAATCATTACCATTGTAGTGTTGGGGTATTTTCAAATTTACATCATTCAGAATTTATTAGATACCCTTACTAATAAAGGTTTCGAAGTGCAATCGCAAAGTGTGTTTTGGTTTAATATGGCGAAATATGTCTTTTTTATAATAATGGTTTATATTGCTACTGCAACGTTGTATTATTTTGGAACTAAAGAAGGACGGTATTCCAGATTTTTCTCGGTAGGAGCTTTGTTTACCACATTATTGATAATAGTTTTATCTTATTTATTCGGAATTTATATTGAAAACTTTTCTCAGTACAATAAGTTATATGGCTCTATTGGTGCGTTATTAATCTTATTGATTTATTTATGGCTTAATTCTAATATTCTGCTCTTGGGCTACGAATTAAATGCCACAATCAATAAATTGAAGCAAAAGCATTAGTCTATGTTGTATTTTATAGATGTAATAATTCCAATTCCACTTCAAAAGCTATTTACGTATCGTATTACCTCGGCTGAAAATGAATTTTTAAAACCAGGAATGCGTGTGGCGGTTCCTTTCGGGAAGTCTAAAATCTATACGGGAATAGTATATAAATTGCATACCGAAGCACCTACCGCCTATGAGGCTAAAGATTTGCATCAGATATTAGATGATAAACCTATTGTAAACGCAAGGCAATTGGTGTTATGGAAATGGATTTCTAAATACTATCTCTGTACTATGGGGGATGTGATGCGGGCAGCATTGCCGAGTCCGTTTATATTGGAAAGTGAAACTGTTATAACTAAACATAATATTGAAATTAATGAATCTGAATTAAAAGATGATGAATTCTTAGTGTATGAGGCCTTGCAGTATCAATCCTCGTTAAAGATTCATGATATTTCAAATATACTGGGTATTAAAAATGTACTCCCTGTATTAAATCGTCTAATAGAAAAGGAAGCGATTACGGTTGAAGAAGAAGTTTACGAAAAATATAAACCAAAATTAGTTCGGTATGTAAAACTGCACACAGACTATACTTCTGAGCAGAGATTGCAGGAATTGTTGCAGGACTTAAGTAGAGCGCCGAAGCAACATCAGGTTATTCTGACTTTGTTTTCTATTTCTGCTACAACTAAGAAACCTATTAAAGTTTCGAAACTTACTGAAGAAAGTAAGGCATCTGCAGCTATTATTAAAGCACTTATTGATAAAAACATTTTAGAAGAATACTATATACAAACCGATAGAGTAGAGTATTCTGGTGATGATAATGAAAATTCAAAATCTTTGAACAATTATCAAAAGCAAGCTTTAGAGGAGATTAACACCGCTTTTGAAACACAAGATGTGGTTTTACTGCATGGTGTGACATCATCGGGTAAAACAGAAGTATATGTTAAATTGATTGAAGAGGCTTTAAAGGATAACAAACAGGTACTTTATTTATTACCCGAAATAGCTTTAACGACCCAGTTAATAGCCAGATTACAGAATTATTTTGGAGAGAAAGTGGCGGTGTTTCATTCTAAATATTCGTCGCATGAACGTGTTGAAGTTTGGAATCATGTTTTGAATGATGCCAGTAAGGCGCAGATTGTTATTGGTGCACGATCGTCTGTGTTTTTGCCTTTTAATAATTTGGGCTTAATCATTGTTGATGAAGAACATGAGCAGTCCTTTAAGCAGTTCGATCCGGCGCCACGATATCAAGCACGTGATACGGCTATTGTACTTGCCAATATTCATAAGTCGAAAACCTTATTGGGTTCGGCTACTCCGAGTCTGGAAAGTTATTTCAATGCGAAGCAAGATAAATATGGTCTTGTAGAAATTACCAAACGCTATAATGATGTGCTAATGCCTGATATTGAGTTGGTCGATATAAAGGAAAAGTTTAAAAAGAAACTTATGAAGGGGCATTTTAGCGATAGGCTTGTTGAGGAAATGACCGAAACTTTAAAGGAAGGTTTTCAGATTATTTTGTTTCAAAACCGTAGAGGCTATTCGCCTATTGTGGAATGTAATACCTGTGGTCATTCGCCTCAATGTCCGAATTGTGATGTGAGTTTAACTTATCATAAATATCGACATCAATTAAGATGTCATTATTGTGGATATGGTATTGCGATGCCACAAAATTGTCAGGCTTGTGGAGGTGTAGATTTGGATAATAAAGGTTTTGGTACTGAGCAGATTGAGTCAGAAGTAAAAGCTTTGTTTCCTGATTATAAAGTCGCTAGGATGGATCTTGATACTACAAGGGGTAAGCATGGTTATGAAAAAATTATAACAGCCTTAGAACAGCAGGAAATCGATATTTTAGTCGGTACTCAAATGTTAACGAAGGGTTTAGATTTCAGAAACGTAAAACTTGTTGGCATTATGAATGCCGATAATATGTTGAACTTTCCTGATTTTAGAGCGCATGAGCGTAGCTTTCAACTCATGCTTCAAGTGGCCGGTAGAGCAGGGCGTACGGATACAAGGGGGAAGGTTTTAATTCAAACCTATAATCCCAATCATAATATTTTACAGCAGGTATCTACGAATAGTTATTTTGATATGTTTAAGGAGCAGATGGATGAACGTTATAATTTTAAGTATCCTCCAGTATACAAACAGATTAAAATAACGTTAAAGCATCGGGATTATAACAATGTAGAATCCGGAGCTATATGGTTTGCTAAGGCGTTACGTAGTGTTTTTGGTGATTATGTTTTAGGACCTGAATCACCGCCAATTGCGCGCATTAGAAATCAGTTTCATAAAAATATTTTGGTGAAGATCCCGAAGCAACAGTCTTTAGCAAAAACAAAAGAAGCTATTATTAAAATAAATAACAGCTTCTCTAGTATTAAAGATTTTAGGTCGGTTAAAGTAATTTTAAATGTCGATAACTTTTAATTTTTACTTTATTAATATTTTAAATATTGTTTAATGCGTCAACAAGTTGGTTTTTCTTGTTTCTACTTAGAGGAATTTCATAAGCTCCAACTTCAACATTTTTACTGTTAAACCTGTCTATTTTATCAAGATTTACAATATAAGATTTGTGAATTCTTAAAAACTTATTTTCCGGTAATTCTTTTTCAAAAGATTTCATTGTGGATAAGACAACAAGACTGGTGTCTTCGGTAACTAATTTTACGTAATCACCTAAAGCTTCAATCCATTTAATGTCTTTAATGTATACTTTACGTTTTTTAAGGTTACTTTTTACAAAGATGTGCTCACCTTCTTCCTCGTGGAAGTCTTGAGTTAGTTTGTGTTGTTCAAGAGCCTTAGCAACAGAAGTGTTAAAACGTTCTCTTGTAATTGGTTTGTGTAAATAATCGGTAGCATCATAATTAAAAGCTTTAAATGCATATTCCGTTTTACCAGTTACAAAGATAATCTGAGGTTTGTTGTTTAATACGTCTAATAGTTCGAAACCGTTTAATACGGGCATTTCAATATCTAAAAAGATTAAATCAACTTGATGTGTGTTTAAACCATTTTTGGTTTCTAAAGCGCTACTGTACTCTGCTATTAAGTTAAGGTTGGGGTGATTCTCTACTAACTTCACAATAGAGAGTCGCTGTAAGGCCGAATCGTCTACTACTACACAGTTTAAAGTCATAACATTTATATTATTTCGGTTAAGATATCGACAATAGTACGAAAAAATCCGCTAAAAACCAAATAACATCGTTAAACTGCTTAATTTAACAAAACTTTAACAGTTTTTTTACTACTACAAATATAATGAAAATATTGTTGGTTTATATGTAGTAATTAATTATTTTTGCAGCCAAATTTAACAATAAAAAACGATTTTTATGAATCATTATGAAACTGTTTTCATCTTGAATCCCGTTTTATCTGAAGATCAGATAAAGGAAACAGTAAAGAAATACGAAGATTTTCTTGTTTCTAACGGTGCAAAGATGGTAGCTAAGGAAGATTGGGGGCTTAAAAAATTAGCTTATCCAATTCAAAACAAGAAAAGTGGGTTTTATCACTTATTCGAGTACACTGTACCAGGAGAAGTAATTGGTGCTTTAGAATTAGAGTTTAGACGTGATGAGCGTTTTATGCGTTATTTAACAGTTGCATTAGATAAACATGCAGTTGCTTGGGCAGAAAGAAGAAGAGAAAAACTTAAACAAAAAGCGTAATTATGTCATCTATCGAACAACAGTCTAAAGGAAAAAAAGACGGAGAAATTAGATATTTAACTCCGCTTAATATCGACACAAATAAAACGAAAAAATACTGTCGTTTTAAAAAGTCTGGAATCAAATACATAGATTATAAAGATCCAGATTTCTTATTAAAATTTGTAAACGAGCAAGGTAAAATTTTACCAAGACGTTTAACAGGAACTTCGTTAAAGTATCAAAGAAAAGTATCTGTTGCTGTAAAAAGAGCGCGTCACTTAGCTTTAATGCCTTACGTAGCTGATTTATTAAAATAAAATACCGATAACAATGGAACTTATATTAAAACAAGACGTTGAAAATTTAGGATTTAAAGACGATGTTGTAACAGTTAAGAACGGTTATGGTAGAAACTTTTTAATTCCTCAGGGGAAAGCTATATTAGCTACAATATCTGCTAAGAAAGTTTTGGCAGAGAACTTAAAGCAAAGAGCTTTTAAAGAAAAGAAAATTGTTGATGATGCGAATAAAGTGGCTGAAGCTTTAAGAACATTAGAAATTAAAATAACTTCAAAAGTTGGTGCAGGCGATAAATTATTCGGTTCTGTAAACAATATTGATGTGGCTGCTGCCTTAGAAAAAGCTGGTCATAACATCGAGAAAAAATTCATCACAGTAACGACTGTAAAACGTTTAGGTAAGTATTCTGCCGTTGTACGTTTACATAGAGATGTAACTGTAGATTTACCATTTGAGGTTATTGCAGAAGCAAATTAATATCAAATATTTTCATATTAAAGCCTCAACTTAGTTGGGGCTTTTTTTATAATATAACTTATGAAGTATTCCAGACTTACAAAAGAACAATTTGAAGAGTTACACCTAGAATTTATAAACTTTTTGGCAACACAATCTATCACTGCCGATGAGTGGGCTAACTTAAAAGAAAATAAGCCTGAATTAGCCGAAACAGAATTAGATGTATTTAGCGATTTAATCTGGGAAGGCGTTTTAAATAATGCCGAGTACTTAGAGCATTTTTCGCCAAAGCATATGTATTTGTTTCGATTAGCAGAAGATAAAATGCAGGCTATTGTTGTTAATGTAAAAAACGATGTAGATATTACAACTCAAGAGGGCTACGATTGGTTGCGTGAAAATTTAATGGATGATAGTGTCGAGTTTTTACAAGCTGATAAAGAATACTCTGAAGATAAAAATCTAGATAAGTTTAAAATGATAGAACAGGGAGCTGTAATTACAAAAGGTGAATTGTTTAATTATTTTAATAACTTACTTAATTAAACATGCGTTGTAGCAAATTCTATCTGCAGCAGATAATATTTTTTCTGAAAGTTGCAGTTTGAAGAATTACATTAATTATTTTTGTTTTCATTTTTTACAATTATTTTCAAGCACTTAAAATTTCAATTCGCAGTAAGTTTTTATAACAAAGTGGTTTTGAAAATTAAATAGATATTATGGCACAGAAACCAGGTATTCCTAAAGGAACTAGAGATTTTAACCCCGAGCAGGTTGCAAAACGAAATTATATATTTAACACTATTAGAAAGCGTTTTGAAACGTTTGGTTTTCAACCTATAGAAACACCTAGCTTTGAGAATTCGGAAACCTTAATGGGTAAATATGGTGATGAAGGTGATCGGTTGATTTTTAAAATTTTGAATTCTGGCGATTATTTATCTAAAGTAAATGAATCGGCGTATAAAGAAAAGGATTCTAATACATTAACATCAAGTATTTCAGAAAAGGCGCTTCGTTACGATTTAACAGTACCATTTGCACGTTACGTGGTACAGCACCAGAATGAAATAGAATTTCCATTTAAGCGTTACCAGATACAGCCGGTTTGGCGAGCAGATAGACCTCAAAAAGGGCGTTTTAGAGAATTTTATCAGTGCGATGCCGATGTCGTTGGGAGTGACTCTCTTTGGCAGGAAGTAGAATTTATCCAGCTATACGATAGCGTATTTTCAAGCTTAAAATTAGAAGGGGTAACCATTAAAATTAATAACCGAAAAATATTATCTGGTATTGCCGAAGTCATTGGGGCTAGCGACAAGC
The DNA here is from genome assembly GCF_000425645.1 of Gaetbulibacter saemankumensis DSM 17032. Lineage (GTDB taxonomy): Bacteria > Bacteroidota > Bacteroidia > Flavobacteriales > Flavobacteriaceae > Gaetbulibacter > Gaetbulibacter saemankumensis. The sequence continues at coordinate 6,658 of NZ_AUDV01000006.1, read as the reverse complement.
TTATCGATTTTACGGTAGCCTTAGATAAGTTAGATAAAATAGGAGAGGAGAAGGTTAAAGAAGAAATGCGATCTAAAGGCATTTTAGAAGAAGGTATTAATAAGCTACAACCTTTATTTACCTTATCGGGGTCTTTTGAATCTCAAATAGAAAGTTTAAAATCAATTTTATCTTCATCTGAAGAAGGTATTAAAGGTATTGAAGAGTTAGCTTTTATTAATGAGGCCATATCACAACTCGGGTTAGAAACGGCGACTTTACAATTAGATGTGACTTTGGCACGTGGATTAAATTATTATACCGGTGCTATTTTTGAGGTAGCAGCTCCAAAGGGTGTTCAAATGGGCTCAATTGGTGGTGGTGGCCGTTATGATGATTTAACCGGTATTTTTGGATTGAAAAATGTAAGTGGTGTTGGAATTAGTTTCGGCTTAGATCGTATTTATCTTGTTTTGGAAGAACTAAATTTATTTCCAAATACGGTTACTAAAAATGTTGAAGTGCTCTTTATTAATTTTGGAGAACAAGAGGCTTTGTTTAGTTTAAAAGCAATAAAGTTATTGCGTTCCGAAGGTATAAATGCCGAGCTTTATCCGGATACAGCTAAAATGAAAAAACAAATGAATCATGCTAATAAGCGTGCAATACCATTTGTGGTGTTAGTAGGAGAACAGGAAATGACATCAGATACTTATACGCTGAAGAATATGACTTCTGGAGAGCAAACTAAGGTTAGTTTAATAGAACTTATAGAAGCCATTAGATAATAAAAAAGTCCTAAATGTTATTTAGGACTTTTTTTTGCAATTAATTTTCTGTGAAATTAAAGTGCGACTAACTCAAAGGCTTTAATGTGCTATAGAAGCATAAATTGTTTACTAATAGATCCTAAATCTGTAATGATATTAACTATTAAATGGTTGGTAGTAATATTGTTCAGACTTAGCTTTATTTCGGATGCATTTACATTTTGACTCATAACGGTTTGACCGAGCGTATTTACAATTTGGATAGATTTTATGTTAGCGGTATTATTACTGTTTATATATAGTTCTTTAGTGCTATTAAGTATTTTTACTTTCATGTTTTTTAAGATGTCATCATTTGTTGAAAGTGATTTGTTAGCATAAACAGAGGATTCGTCTTTAAATGCAAGATAAAATCTGTTGGTGTACTCACCTTTATTTATGTAATTTGTATAAGCCTTATCATTAATTTTGGTATATGTGTTTAATAAAGCATCGTAAATAAACAAATTGATGGGACTATCAAAATTTTCTAGAGAGTCGAAAGATATTTCTATAGAATCAGTTTCGGACATAAATAACCATAATGGATATTTTTTACTGTCATCAAAAGCACCAACTCCTTGGGCGGTACATTTTAAATCTCCAATTAGCCAATTTAAGTCATATGGATATTTAGTATAATTTATAGCTTCAAACCCATAGTCGTAATTATCACTAGCAGTATTGTCTTTAGTAAATGATAATAGTAAAGGTCTATTGAACTTTTCAGGTACGGTAAAATTTATTCTAACTCGCTGAATATTTTGGGCAAATGAAAAATTTAAGAAACCATTTCCTAAAATAAAGAACAATAGAAAGGAGCAAAGGTGTAGTTTAAGTTTCATCAGATTTGGGTGTTTAGGTACGACTATAAAGATAGGTTATTTAATTAGTTTTACCGATAAATAACTTATAAAATCGACGAAATGCAGTTATAAGTAAGCTTAAACTTACTTATAATAAAAATAAAGCTGTCTTAAGACAGCTTTATTTTTATTATAAACATGGTGGTTTTAAAGTGTAAGCTAATTAATTATAATCTTTTTAGAAATATTATTGTTGGTGGTAATAATTTTAATTACATAATTACCTTGAGAAAGACTAGAATTAACAGGGATTCGTATATCATTTGTATTAAAATTGATATGAGTATTATCCCATGAATGAATAGTTTGTCCTAAAATATTGATTAAACTTATTTGTTTAATATTTACATTCATCGGATTTTGTAAGTATATCACATTATCGCTGTTTAAATAGTTTACTTGAATCTTGTTTAAATCTATATCGTCAATTGAAAGCGTTATTTGCTCTTTTTTAGAAAATGTAATATAAAATCTATCAGTGTATTGACCAGGATCTAAAGTTATATTGAATGTTGAATTTTTATCGTCAATTTTTGTGTAATTTCCAAGTAAGCTATCATAAACATAAACTTTAGTATTTTCTGGTAGGTTTTCAATTTCCCTTACAAAAATTTCAAATGAGCCACCCTTATTTGTGAATATGGTAAAAGGAATTTGTTTAGTATCATTAAATTTACCAACAGCCTGAATAACCAAATTAGAGTTGTTTAATCTAAATAACATATCGTTGGGAAGAGGGTCGAATATTTTAGCGTCATAGCCATAGTCGAAACCATCAGTAGCAGAGTTGTCAGGAGTAAATGCTAATAACAAATTACGAACTCCCTGATTATTTTTAAATTGAAATCTAATACGCTGTATATTGTTTTCTTGGGTATTAGAAATAGGGTTAGCTTTTGTGCTTTTTTTGTTTGCCGACTTAAGTAATACGGTTCCAGTTGTAGTCGCTTCCACTGATTCTCTATAAAATTGCCTTTGACTATTTTTAAATTGAATTATATCGGATTCTTTATCTGCTTCAAACGCTGATGTAACATAAAAACCTTGAGCTACTGGGATAAAGTGGTCAGGTTCTCTATTAGAACTTCCTTCACCACTAATATAATAACCATCATTCGTTAATAAAATCGACTGAGCCGGAGCATTACCACCTGCTAATGTATACGTGGCATATCCACCTTGATAATCTTTCAGGATATGCGTATCATTACTGTCATAATGTATCCAAAAGTATAGAGTGCCCGCTATACTGCCCGTTGCTCCCTCATTAGCAATAGAAGGACTGCCGTCTGGGTTTTTACTGGGAATATTGTCCTTTATAAACTCCCGAGCATATATCGAAGAAGGATAAGGATTGCCAATTAGAGTGTGATGATTTTTTTCAACAGTATTAAGTATTGTATTATTATTTGGTTCTCCTTTAAACGTATAGTTTTGGTAATCATTGGGTGTGCCACTTCCTTTCATTGTAAACCCAACTCCAGCCTGTAAACGAGTATAAGGATTTAATTTAACCCATTGCGAATATGTATTGCCAGGAGCATTATAATAAGACCATAACCAGTATTTAGCTATACTTATAGCAGATGATGGACTTCCTGCGGCGTTTCCATCATAACCGCCTATCCAATTTATTCTCTGCTCCGATTGAGTTGTTCCATCGAGCATGTTATATATTGGAACAAACGGCATATTATTTGTTGTTGTACTTCTAATACCTACAGGGGAACCCCAATAGTTATAATTATGTACATTGCTTTGCCCTTGTTGATCTCGCTCTATTTTTCCTTCACAATTAGTATCTAAAATACTTTCATTAAATTGACTTGTAACGAAAGATTGAGTATCCGTACCAATATTATTATATTGTCCATATCGCTTTTGAACCAACTGTGATTCTCCAACCAAATCAATTAGACCATCGAGTTTTAAATAATGGGTTATCCACAATCCTTGACCATCATTGTTTTCATCAAAAGGAGCAGTTGGATCTTGAATTGTTAATTCAGAATTAGAGTCAACTAAAAGACCTAAAACAGTAATGTCTTTATCTCCCGATTGAATATTGTGGGATGTTTTAACAATATTCCAATCAATTGGCTCTCCGTTTATACCATTACTATTTGGGGTATCCCAAACAATTGGTTCTTTCCATGTGGAATTGGATGTCCAAAGTCCATTACTTTGCGAAATATATGGAAGAGGGGCGTTTTCTGTTTGGGATGAGTTAATATTTCTTAATCGACCGTTAACTCCTTTGAAGGCTCTAAGGTATCCACATTCAATTTCCATTTTATAGTATCCATCCAAATGTGACCAGGAGAGTAAATCTTCTTCTACTTCATCTTGATTGGTGTCTACCCCATAAATTTTGGTTGGAATTACTTCACCTCCCACATTCCCTCCGAAATCCTTGATTTCTTGGTTCATCATTTGACGAATATGTTGTATATTCAATGCTTTATTCCAAATTCTTAATTCATCAATCCAGCCATGATAGTAATTTATCGGTTCATTAGGAGGGCTTTGGTATAAGGCACCTAATATAGCTTCGACATTGCTTGATGTTTGAGAAGGAGCATTCCCTGAGATGTTCCCTAGTAAGACTCCATCAATATACATACTGTAAATACTGCCATCGAAGGTTATGGCTAAATGATACCATCTTGAAGCATCAATTGTACTTGAGGCTATTAGAGATCCTGTGCCACCGGCGTTATGCCATTGGAAAGTAGGCGTGTTTCCATCTAAGAATAATGAATAACCACTGGTATCTATAGACGATTCTTTTCTTGAAAAGATAACCTGTTTTCCAATAATATCTTCTGGTTTTACCCAGACTTCGATGCTAAAAGGCCCAATTAGGTTATAATTGTCTTTAAATGTTACATAATCGTCTTCACCATCAAAATCAACTTGTGAACAACTTGTAATTGTAATATTAACATCATCAAAACAAGCATTGGCATCGTTTAAGGTCCATCTTAAGGTATAAGTTCCGGGTTCTCCTGTAAAGGTTGCTCTTGGGTCTGTATTGCTAGAGAATGTTGCTGAAGATCCACAGCTGGATGTAGGTGATGAAATAACAGACCAAGAACCTGTTACCATAGTTCCGTTGTAATCAATATCACCTGCAGCTACATCTGGGACAATATAATATCCCTTGCCAGAGGATTCCCATGCTCCGTTGGCATAATTTTGAGTCGCTTTTAATGTATTGTCATATGCATTTAAACGAACACTTGATTGTCCGCATTTTTCGGCATTAGGATTGAAATCTTTCCCAGCATAGGCCAAGCTCGTATTAATATCAACATATTCTGTACCATCATTTGTGTCAGCTCGACAACCATTCACTAAAGTTGTAACATTAAACCTTCTTTGGCCTGGTGTAACAGGCTCTACCGTAACATTGTTTCCGATGGCGATAACATCACCATTTTCATCTCTCCATTCTAATACTTCATCAATTGGAGCATAAGGAAAACCAACATCGTCAATTACCCAGGTACTGTGTACATCAAAATTACTAGGTATGTTTCCACAAGTATTGTTGGCTCCGGGGCTAAAATTAGCATTGCAAGTGGTATTCGAATCTTCACTATCAAAAATAAACATGATTCTAAGACTAGGTTCATTTAAGTAATCAGAAAGGTCGATAGAAGCAGGTTGAAATGGATCCGACGTTGGTTGTTGTCCCTGAGGGCCATTGCCACACCCTTCACTAGTTGCTAAGACAGAAAAACCTGTATTATGGCCAGATGTTAAGTTGTCATTTTGATCTGTATTTAGAGTAATGTCGTATGTAGCTCCTCCATCTAAAGATAATTTTATTTCTCCAAATGCACCGTCACAGAAATAATAAGCTTGATAAAACTCTAGAACAGCCTCACTTGCAGACATGCCTATGGTGCTGAAGATGGGAGTTTCCATGGTAGTTCGTATCCCTATTCCATTCGCAATTGCAAATTTAGTGTTATCGGTAGTGTCGTATCTTATACCACCAAATATTTTTGGTCCATTGGTTTCGAACCAATTAGAAGGATTAGTGTTATTTCCAGGAGCAGGTAAATATTCTACACCATCAACAAGCCAGTTTTCGGGATTAGCATAATTAAAATAACCGCCACCACCAAATTGACCACCATATTCAAAAAAGCTAGAAGCTACAATATCTACATTGTCTCCTAAGCAAATATTAGTGCTTGAAACAGATTCAATAACAGGAGGTTCATCAGGCGGTAAAAATCGTATTAATGCATATGGGGAAATGGAAGGGCAGCTACCAGATAAAATATATGCCCTTACTATAGTAGTAGTCGTTAATCCAGTAACAGTTACAGTTGTTTGTCCAGAACTTCCAGAAACATTTTCCCATGATGTACCTTGATTTGTTGATATTTGCCAAGTACTAATATTACTTGCGTTAATATTACTACCAGTTAAATCCAAAGTTAATTCAACGTCTCTAGCTACTAACGTTCCTCCAGGACATGCCGTAACCTCTATTAAGTCACTCGGAGGAACAATGGGGTCTGGAGAAGGATTTACCACCTCACCAGTTATAGTCCCTGTAGAAATTGTTGGTGGTTCTACTTGAATAACCGTATTGCAACTATTTGTATTTCCGTTGGAGTCAGTTACGGTTAATGTTATGGTATTGTCACCAACATCCGTACAGTCAAAAGTATCAGGATTAACAGTTCTAGAAACTATGCCACATTCATCGGTAGATCCGGCATCAACTTGATCGGGTGTAATTGTAGCTGTACCTGTTAAAGGGTCTAAGGTGACAATTAGGGTTGATGAATCAATGCAAATCACATTTGGCAATTCATTGTCTTCAACTGCAACAGTAGTTGTGCAAGTGTTTGTATTACCATTAGGATCTTTAACTGTTAATGTCACTAAATTATCACCTACGTTAGAACAATTAAAACTTGATGGAGAAACACTAACCAAGGTGGGTACTCCACAATTGTCATAAGAACCATTGTCAATGTC
>NZ_AUDV01000005.1 GCF_000425645.1 Gaetbulibacter saemankumensis DSM 17032 | reverse complement strand
GTAGGGGGTGTTGTATCTACTGTATAAACAGTTAATGTTTCAACATTTGTATAAGTATTGTCTGCAACCTCTAAAGATACTAAATATTCATACCCTATTTGAGGAATGAAACTAGCTGAAGGGCTAGAGCCTAAATTTGTCGTTGTTGTAGAGTTATCGGAAATGTCTGTGTCAGTCAACGTCCACGAATAAGTTACCGTTCCAGTTGTTGTTCCAGTTGTTGAACCAGTTAAGGTAAAGTTAGTGCATGCTTCGGCTGTAAATGGATTTGTTGATGGAGTTATTACTGCGTTAAAAGTTCCTCCAGCCGCTATTAAATCACCAAAAGAATAAGTTGTAGATCCACTACCAACACAAGTAGCGTATTTGTTTGTATTAATAAATATTTCATCATTGTTACTACAGGAGCCATCTATCATTCCAGGTGTCTCTATTAATAAGGCAGCGTTTGGGTCAGGCAAAGTTAATCTAACTTTATTTCCGTCAAATGTTATGGTACCAGTAGAAGTTATTGTAATTAAGTCAGTAGACAATGTTGTATAATGTTGAGAGGAGGTTCCATCTCCAAGAATTAAAGTCCCTTCAACGAAAAAATCCCCCATAACCTCCGTAGTTAAATTAGAAGTAATAGACACTGTATCACCTGAGGCAATAGTTACATTATTTGTTCCAGTAAATTCTCCCGGATAAGAAGTGGCGTTTCCCCAATTAGTTCCATCAAAATATTCCCAGGTAGACAAATTTGTCCAATCCCCACTACCAACAGACCTATAATCTCCTGCAACATATTCAACAGCCAAAGTCGATTCTAAAGACTTGGTAACTAAATTTTTAGAAGATACAACAGGGGCTAGTTCCGTTTCAACAAAACTAGCATAATCAGATATAGCTCCGTAATATATACTGGAATTAACGGTAGGTGTAGGCGTGGAAATCCTTGATACGTAATTATGATAAGCCTGCACGGTAAGACTTAAGCATAGAAAACATATTAAAAGAATAAATTTCCCAAAGTAATTTTTCTTCATATACAGTTAATTTTAGGGCGTTGCAATACCATGAATAATCATTCAGAGAAAGATTCTTTTCCATGAATAGATATTTTCTGGTTTTATTTGCTATTAACCGGTTTTAAGAGGGAATGGTCAAAATTAGCGCTAGGCTCTTCGAATGTCAAAAATAATCGTTGAAATACTCCTTTATTCTACATGAACCTAATATTTTACTTTAAATAGATTTATTAATTAATTATTTGTGGACGAATATACTATAAAAATCTGAAAAAACATCTACGAAACGCAAAAAAAGTCGACAAAATACATTTTTACTAATATTCTTATAGGAATTTAAATATTTTTATTCATCCAGTTTCTTATAATATGCGTGATGTATTTAGCTCAAAAATAAATGCATAATTATATACGAAATACCGATAAATTAAAAAGTCTCCTGAAATTCAAGAGACTTTTCTATGAGAGTTTAATTTAAACTCTCACAAATCAAAAAACCAAACTAGTTTTTTAAATTACGGGTATTGCTACTTTATTTATCACATGGATAACGCCGTTTCCAGCTTGTACATCTACTTTAATAATTCCAATGTCAGCATTACCAGCACCATCGGTCAAATCAGCTATATTATCACCTGTTCCTGGGAGTGTTATGGTTAAATTATCACCTTCAAGGCTCGCTGCAGTAGTGTCGCCGTTTGGTGTTAAATTTCCAGATGCTACGTTAGCTCCACCAATCACATGATGTAAAAGGATGCGAGTAAGTGTTGATTCTTCCGAAGGCACTGTAATAGCTGCAAAAGCAGTATCGATTGGTGCAAAAACTGTAAACGGAGGATTTAAGTTATCGTTATTTCCACCTTCAGTTCTGCTAAGTACCACTTCAAATGGTGTATTAGGGGTTAAGGTTGTAAGAGCACTCACTAATGTTGAAAATGCAGGGTCTGCAGTCGCAAAAGTGACGATGGTAGGTATGTCAATTACGGTATCAACTGCATGAATGATCCCGTTTGAGGCTACCACATCAGCTTTAGAAACCATGGAATAGCCGTTAAAGCTTACACCTCCAGCTGTGTTGTAATATAAACTTAAATTGGCATCATTAGGACCGGTAGCTAAGGTGTTAGTATAACCCGCTTCGGCTTCTAAAAGCGCGGTAGAAGGTACTACGCCACTTATAACATGGTTTAATAATACGTTAGCTAAAGCATCCGTTGGTACATCTCCTAAGCTTGCTCCATCAAGAAAACTTGCAAATGCATTATTATCTGGAGCAAGTATAGTAAAAGGACCTGCAGTTTGAAGTACACTTACTAAATTGCCGTCTGCCGCACCTAGCGCAGCGACTAAGCTATTAAAACTTGAATTTGCTAAGGCATGATCTACCACGGATGGAATACCAATAACAGCATCTACCACATGAATGACACCATTGGTAGCATCAATATTAGCCTCTATAACGTCGGATACACCATTTAATGTTACTCCTGAGGATAAATCTACAAACATGCTAATGTTTAAATCAGATGCACTTTGAGTCGCCAAAGTACTAACATAACCTGTAGATAATCCTGATGAAAATATTTCACCAGAAATAACATGATTTAATAATACTTGTGTTAAAACATCTACAGGAACATCGTTTAAAGAAGCGAAGTTGTTAGCTTGTAAGAACGCATTAAATGCGGCATTTGTAGGAGCGAAAACCGTAAATTGTCCTGATCCATTTAAAGTTTCAACAAGTCCCGCTCTCTGCAGGGCTGCTACTAGATTACTTAAATTAGGGGAAATACTTGCTATTTCAGCAATGGTTTCAGCTTGAACCATTGGAGTATCTTCATCGTCACTACAAGATACAATGGTAACTGCTAAGATTAACGAGAGTAAAATACTCAGTAGTTTAGTTTTTTTCATTTTTTTAAAGTTTTTAAAGGTTTTTAAATTTTGTTTAACAAAGTTATGTAAAAATTAAACAAAAAACCTAATTATTGTTCAATAAAATTTATAAAACAATAAACAAAACTTATAATTATAACATAATTCAGCTACTATCATTGTTAATTATTTATATCTTTGCAGACTAATTTTGTTCAGATGAAACGGGTTATAATTGGACTTTCGGGAGGTGTAGATTCTAGCGTTGCGGCCTATCTTTTAAAGGAGCAAGGCTATGAGGTTATTGGCCTTTTTATGAAAAATTGGCATGATGATTCGGTGACGATTTCTAATGAATGTCCGTGGCTTGATGATAGTAATGATGCCATGCTGGTTGCTGAAAAGTTAGGAATTCCGTTTCAAACGGTCGATTTAAGCGAACAATATAAGGAGCGTATTGTTGATTATATGTTTCATGAATACGAACGGGGACGTACTCCCAATCCCGATGTACTGTGTAATCGGGAGATAAAGTTTGATGTGTTCATGAAAATTGCATTAGACCTTGGTGCCGATTATGTTGCAACCGGTCATTACTGCAGAAAGGGGATGATTAAGAAAGATGGTAAAGACATTTATCAATTATTAGCAGGTGTTGATAATAATAAAGATCAGTCCTACTTTTTATGTCAGTTGTCCCAGGAACAACTTTCAAAATCTTTATTTCCTATCGGTGAGTTAACAAAACCTGAAGTGCGTAAAATAGCCACCGAGTTAGATTTAGTTACGGCTGAAAAGAAAGATTCTCAGGGCTTGTGTTTTATTGGTAAAGTAAAATTACCAGATTTTCTTCAACAGCAATTAAAACCTAAAGAAGGTTTTATTGTAGAAATTCCTAAGGAGCAAGATATTTATAATAGTACGGACCCAGAATTTCAATCTTCAGAAGAAAAATTACAATATTTGTCCCGAAAAATTGAATATAAGCAGGAACTAGGTAAGATTGTAGGTAAACATCAAGGGGCACATTATTTTACTAAAGGTCAACGAAAAGGATTGGCTGTAGGCGGAACGGTTGAACCTTTGTTTGTTATAGATACCAATGTAGAGGATAATATTATTTATACGGGTCAAGGTAAGGAGCATCCGGGATTATTAAAAAAAGCTTTATTCGTTCATAATGAAGAATTGCACTGGATAAGAGAAGATTTAGCACTTGAGGAAGGAGCCACTATGGAGGTAGAAGCCCGCATACGTTACAGACAACCGCTACAAAAGGCCACCTTACATCAGGTTTCGAATGGTATGTATGTTGAATTTGAAGAAAATCAATCCGCAATAACGGAAGGCCAATTTGTGGCTTGGTACCTCAATGATGAGTTAGTAGGTTCGGGAGTAATTTCATAACTTGCATAGACTAAAGATCTATGTTTAATGAAAAGAATCCTACTTATTGTTACATGTTTGTGTTGTTTCAATAGTCTTATTGCTCAGGAAGATGCTTGGGTGTATCTAATTGATAAGGCAAATGTCGCAACTGCTGTTGCCAATCCTGTTTCTATTTTAACCCAAAAGGCCATCGATAGGAAGAACAGGCATGGCATAGCCATCGATGAACGTGATGTGCCTGTTAATGAGTCTTATATTACAGATTTAAAATCCCAGTCCGGAATTTCAGTTTTAGCGAAATCTAAATGGTTGAATGCAGTCCATGTTCGCGGCAGCTTCGCAGATATTAGTGCGTTAAAAAATCTGGCTTACGTTAATTCTGTAGATTTTGCTGATAAAAGTTTAAATGCTTCTAAAACATTGAATCAAAAAAATGCCTCCAAATTTCAGCAGGAAACTATTGTTTATAATTATGGAAATGCGGCCAATCAAGCACAAATGATAAATGTTGATAAGCTTCATGAAGCTGATTATACAGGTTCAGGGATGACCATAGCTGTTCTGGATGGTTATTTTCAGAATGTATTAACGTTAAATGCTTTTAAAAGAATGCGTGACTTAGGTAATCTTAAAGGGACTTATAATTTTGTGACGCGAAATGAAGATGTATCTACGGCAAGTACAGGTAATCATGGAACAATGGTTTTAAGTACGATGGCAGGTTATGTAGACAATACTTTTGTTGGAACAGCTCCTGATGCGGCTTATTATTTGTTTGTTACAGAAGATGACCTCTCGGAAACACCAGTCGAGGAAAGTTACTGGGTGGAAGCTGCCGAACGTGCTGATAGTCTTGGAGTAGATGTGATAAATACCTCTTTAGGCTATGGAGCCTTTTACGATAATTTAAATTATCGTTATAGGAATACCGATTATGATGGGGTCACAACTTTTATAACACGTGGTGCTAATATTGCTTCAGAAAAGGGGCTGTTAGTAGTCAATTCAGCGGGTAACGAAGGGAACAATGGTTTGAATGCTCCGGCAGATTCTGCAGGAATATTAAGCGTTGGTGCTGTTGATGGATCAGGTAACAAGGCTTGGTTCAGCTCGGTTGGTAGTAATATTCAACCTACTATAAAACCTGATGTTGTTGCGCAAGGACAGTCGAGTGCTGTAATTGATGAAAATAATGTTATTGGCTTGGCAAATGGAACTTCTTTTAGTTCACCTATATTGGCGGGCGCTCTAGCTTGTTTATGGCAGGCTTTACCAGATAAAACGAATTTAGAACTTATGCAATTGGTGAGGGCGTCAGCTTCACAGTATAATTCTCCTGATTATTTGCTGGGATATGGTATTCCAGATTTATATGGCACGTTAAACAGTGCTTTAAGCATTTCGAATAATACATTAAATGATATGGCATGTTTCCCAAATCCTGTAAAGGATATATTTTATATTCAGTTACCTCAGGATTTAGAAGGCATGCCACTAAAAATATATAATGTTATCGGGAAGCTCATGATGCAAAAAACAATGAATAAGTCATTCAATAGCTTAGACCTTTCAGATCTAACTCCGGGTATTTATTTTGTTAGGGTAGAAGACCAAAACCAATCAAAAACTATTAAGCTGGTAAAACAATAATGACAAATAGAATCACAGAATTATTCCAAATAGAATACCCCATAGTTCAGGCTGGAATGGTATGGAATAGCGGATGGAAACTGGCTTCTGCTGCTAGTAATTCAGGAATTTTAGGTCTTATAGGAGCAGGTTCCATGTATCCAGAAGTATTGCGTGAGCATATCCAAAAATGTAAGGCTGCTACCGATAAACCTTTCGGAGTGAATGTTCCAATGCTCTATCCGAACATTCAGGAAATCATGGATATTATTGTTGAAGAAGGTGTGAAAATAGTGTTCACTTCGGCTGGTAACCCAAAAACATGGACTACATGGTTGCAGGAAAAAGGCATAACCGTGGTACATGTGGTAAGTAGTGTGAAATTCGCCTTAAAAGCTCAGGAGGCTGGGGTCGATGCAGTGGTGGCTGAAGGTTTTGAAGCTGGAGGACATAATGGCCGTGATGAAACCACTACCTTAACTTTAATTCCTATGGTAAAGGAAAAATTATCCATACCACTAATCGCAGCTGGAGGTATTGCTACTGGTCGTGCTATGTTGGCCACCATGATTTTAGGTGCCGATGCTGTGCAGATAGGGAGTCGGTTTGTAGCTAGCGAAGAGAGTTCTGCACATCAGAATTTTAAACAATTGGTCGTGGATTCAAAGGAAGGAGATACCCAATTAACACTCAAGGAACTGGCACCGGTTCGATTAATAAAAAATAAATTCTATTACGATATTCAAGAGTTGTATCAAAAAGGACCTTCTGTTGAGCAATTAAAGGATTTATTAGGAAGGGCTAGAGCTAAACGCGGTATGTTTGAAGGGGATCTTGAAGAGGGTGAGTTAGAAATAGGCCAGATATCCGGACTTATTCATGATATAAAACCGGTCGCCGAAATTGTGAAAGACATTATTGCGGAATTTGAAGAAGCAAAGAAGTCGATAAGTAGAATGTAATTCAAAAGAAAAAGGGAAAATAAGTATTTTCCCTTTTTCAGATAGGAAACATAAAGCATCTTATTAAAAAATCCCTATACAATAAAAGCTAATTGTTTCTTATGTCTATATCTAAATCGATGATGATTCATCAAAAATTAAGTTTTGTAAGTTACGAATAAAGTCTAATTGTTTGATTAAAAGATGTTTATAGTTATTAACAATCTTTTGATTGACTAAAAATCATAAGAAAATTTTAATACTTAATAGTTCCAAATAATAAGGGGTAAAGTTTACTTTTGCAGCATGCAATTAACGAGTTATACTAAAGAATTTAAATACAACTGGCAACTGGCAGCACCTGTTATGTTGGGTATGCTTGGACATACCTTTGTGAGTTTTGTCGATAATATTATGGTGGGGCAGTTGGGTACGGCCGAGCTTGCCGCTGTTTCTCTAGGGAATAGCTTTATGTTTATTGCCATGTCTCTAGGAATTGGTTTTTCAACAGCCATTACGCCCCTTATTGCAGAAGCCGATGCCTCAAAAGATTTTATAAAGGGAAAATCCTCCTTTAAGCACGGTTTGTTTTTATGTACAGTTATAGGTATAGCTTTATTTCTTATGTTACTTGTTGGTAAACCACTAATGTATTTTATGAAACAACCCGAGGAAGTGGTCGAATTGGCCATTCCATATTTAAATCTCGTAGCTCTTTCATTAATACCGCTTATTGTTTTTCAGGCTTTTAAACAATTCAGTGACGGTTTATCTATGACGCGTTATCCGATGTATGCAACCATTTTTGCAAACATCATTAATATAGCTTTAAACTATGTTCTTATTTTTGGAAAATTAGGTTTTCCGGAATTAGGTATCGTAGGTGCCGCTTACGGTACATTAATATCGAGATTTTTAATGGTTTGGTATTTATGGTATTTACTAAAGCGTAAAGAGAAGTCTAAAAGGTATGTTACACAAATTAAGTTATTTGTTCTGAGCAAACCGATGCTCAAAAAGATTTTAAATTTAGGTGCACCCAGCGCTATGCAAATGTTTTTTGAGGTAGCCATATTCACAGCCGCCATTTGGTTAAGTGGTTTGTTAGGTAAAAATCCGCAGGCAGCCAATCAAATAGCACTTAATTTGTCGTCTATGACCTTTATGGTAGCAACGGGGTTGAGTGTGGCAGCTATGATTCGTGTGGGAAATCAGAAAGGACTTCAACGCTATAAAGAACTGCGTCGTATTGCATTTTCCATATTTTTATTAGGAATTATATTGGCATCTGGATTTGCATTGATGTTCTTTTTATTGCACAATCAGCTTCCAAAACTATATGTTGACTTTGATGATCTTGAAAATCTGATCGATAATACTGAAGTGGTAGGTATTGCCGCCCAATTACTTATCGTTGCAGCTATTTTTCAAATAAGCGATAGTGTTCAGGTTATTTTCCTGGGTGCACTTCGTGGTCTTCAGGATGTGAAAATGCCAACCATTATTACTTTTATCTCTTATTGGCTTATTGGTTTTCCGGTGTGTTGGTTTTTAGGTAATGAAACGGCCTATGGTAGTTTTGGTATTTGGTTAGGCTTGTTGGTGGGATTAACCTCGGCAGCGATTTTATTATATTTTAGATTCAATTATTTAACTAAAAAGTTAATTTTACAAAAAGAAAACTAAAGCATGACTTTACCTAAATTTATACTAGGAGATAATACAGATTATCCGAATGCCATTTTTGTAATTCACACGGAGTTTCCACGATTTATCATTAACCTTGAAGATGATGAGATTGAGTGGTTTGAAGATTTTGATGACGAAGATCAAAAGGAATTAGAAACCGAAACCGAACTGGCTATTAAACAGGCTACTGAGTTTTACGACCGAGAAATTGAAAAATACGAGGAGTAATAGTTTAAAATTTTATTTTAAATTGCGGTAAAACCAACATAAATGATCGATCAGCTTTTAGACTACGATACGCAACTTTTTTTATTTTTAAATAATTTAGGTAAGCCAACATGGGATGGACTTTGGTTGTTAATAACGAACAAATTAACCTTTGTTCCGCTTTATGCCATTTTATTGTATTTATTGTATAAGAAGTTTGGCTTAAAGTCCTTACTTATGTTTGTGGTTGTTATTGCTTTAATGATAACTTTTACCGATCAAATCACAAATGTTTTTAAACGTGGATTTGCCAGGCCGCGCCCTTGTGGTGAAGCCGATTTGTTAGACCAGATGCGATTTATTGCCGTACGATGTGGTAAGTATGGTTTCTTTTCAGGACATTCTTCAAACTCTATGGCAGCAGCAGTTTTTGCTGGACTAATATTAAGACCTTATTATAAAAATCTAATCTTTATTTTGTTGTTCTGGAGTGCTGTTGTGGCTTATAGTCGCATTTACGTGGGGGTACATTATCCTTTAGATATTTTTTGCGGACTTACCTTCGGTGCAATTTCAGGATTTCTGTTTTATAAAATTTCTAAAATCTTATTAAGAACGTATAATTTTTAAAGACCTAAAAGATACTCCGCTGCGGCAAAGGGCGTTGTTTTTTGCTGTTCTATCAATTCTATTTGTTTAGCCATTTCTTTTTGGATGGTTTCCCGATTGAAAAAATCATACTTTAGTTGACTTTCAATCGTTTGAATAAGCCAGTATTTATTTTGTTCTCGCCGCTTAACCTCAAAATAATGATTCTTTTTGGTTAAGTGAATATATTCTAATATTAACTGCCAGACGTCTGCAATGCCCTCATTTTTAAGGGCGCTACAGGTGGTTACTTTAGGTTGCCATTGGGATTCTTTTTCTGGGTATAAATGTAAGCTACGTTCTAAATCAGCCTTTGTTAATTGGGCTTGTTTCAAATTAGCGCCATCCGCTTTATTAATGGCAATGGCATCGGCCATTTCTATAACGCCGCGTTTTATGCCTTGCAGGTCATCGCCAGCCCCGGTAAGTTGTAATAATAAAAAGAAATCGACCATGCTGTGTACCGTGGTTTCACTTTGACCAACTCCTACTGTTTCAATGATAATAACGTTGTATCCGGCTGCTTCACATAAGGTAATGGTTTCTCGTGTTTTACGGGCTACACCACCAAGAGTAGTACCTGTAGCAGAGGGGCGAATAAAGGCATTCGGATCTTTGGCTAAAGTTTCCATGCGGGTTTTATCTCCCAGGATGCTACCTTTACTAAGTGAACTGCTAGGGTCTATGGCTAGTACGGCTACTCGTTTTCCTATGGCCGTAAGGTGTTTACCAAAGGTTTCAATAAAGCTGCTTTTTCCAACACCAGGAACACCGGTAATACCAATTCTTATCGATTTTTCGGCATGGGGTAAACAGGCATTTATAATGTTATTAGCCTGTTTTAAGTGCTTTGGGTTGTTGCTTTCAACTAAAGTTATGGCACGACTTAATGCGGAAATATCCTTATTAAGAATATGTTTTATAAGGGTTTGCGTATTAGGTGATTCTAATCGTTTCTTTTTAATATGAGAAATAGCATTGCTATTGGTAAGTTCCGATTGCGAAACACCTTCATTTTTCTTTAAAGCCGATTTTTTTTCTTTTGCCAATGGTATGCTGTTGTATACCTAAATTACAATTTTTTTTATAGTCGAAAATAAAAGACTCGAGAAATATTATTTTAAAGGCACAGAAACTTTAATATCATCCCAGGCCATGGTTAATAACAAGTTATCTGTAGAATTATCAAAAGCAATGGTAAACTGTTCTACTACGGTATTAAGGTTTTCAACAGGTACTTCTAAATCCAGTACATCATAATTCGGATCCCAAAGAGGTTTCATTTCAGAATCGACTCCCCATTTATATTGTTTCGAATTAAAAATAACGGTCCAAGAACTGTCTTTAGGTACTGTCCAGAGGGTGTATTTTCCGGCAGGAAGGGTCATATCCTGAATGTCCAAAGGTTTGTTTGTTTCAAAGGTAGTCGCTTCGTTAGCACCCGTTCTCCAAACCTGATTGAATGGCACTAAAGCTCCAAAAATCTCACGACCTTTCTTGTATGGACGGTTATAAAAAACCTCTAGTTCTAAATCGTTAAGTTTAAATTCTACAGTGTCCTTTGGGCTTAAGCGTTTTTCGAAAATATTTTCAACAAAAAAAGAATAAAGAAAAAGTCCAACAGCTATAATAGATAAAACAACTAAAGTGCGTTTCAAAAAGGTATTCATAAATTGATTTTTGAGGGGTAAATATACTTTAAAAACTAATAATTAATATATTAGGAACGGACAATTATCAGGTTTTGTTTTATATACGTGTTAAATTTTCAAATTGTTTGCAACACCCCGAAATTTTTGTCGTCTTTATAATTGAACTAACTAAAAATCAAAAGTAATTCAAGCATGTTTCAGGTTGACATTATTGAACAATGTAAACAGAACAATCGTAAAGCACAGCTTAAACTATACAGGCAGTATTGTCAGGGTATGTTTATTGTTGCAAATCGATTTTTGAAAGATGTTAACGATGCCGAAGATGCTCTGCAGGAAGCTTTTATAAAAGCATTTTCTAAACTGGATCAATTTCATGCAGATGTTACTTTTGGGGCCTGGTTAAAACGTATTGTTATTAATACATGTATCGACTTTTTGAAATCTAAAAAGCAACAACTCATTGCTTTGGAGGAGGTGCACCTTAAAGTGGTCGATGCTGAGATTAATGACAAATGGTTAGTTGAAGATACTATTACATTAACCGATGTAAAACAAGCTATTGAAAAATTACCGGATAAGTATCAGTATGTTGTGATGCTGTATATTATAGAAGGCTACGATCATCAGGAAATATCGGAGATACTCAATATTTCGGAAGTGGCATCACGGACACAACTATATCGAGGTAAGGTTAAATTACAGGAACTTTTAAGTACTAAAAAAGATGGCACGGGATATTAGAGATTTATACAAGAACGAAGCATTACATCATGTACAACTACCCGAAGGGCATGAAGCACGATTTCTTGAAAAGTTAGATACGGCATTACCAAAGCAGAAACAAATTATGTCGCATTGGTTGTATATGGTGGCTTCTGTGGTTGTATTTCTGGGTATAGGATTAGTGACTTATAATTATTTTAACGATGAAGGCACCACACCTAATCAGGTGGTTGCAAATACTACGGTTGAAACTAAAACGCTGGGTGATATTTCTCCTGGTTTAAAGAAAGTGGAGGATTATTATTTAGCGAGTATTAATCTGGAATTGTCTAAAATTAAGTACACACCCGAAACCAAAGAAATGTTTGATGGCTACATCATGCAACTCGAAGAACTTGATAAGGAATATAAACGCCTGTCTCGTGAATTAACCGAAGTCGGACCATCAGAATTAACTGTAAATGCCCTAATCGATAACTTGAAGTTCAGGTTAAGCTTGTTGTATCGTTTAAAATCACAATTAAAAGCATTGAATCCCGATGCAAACATTATTGAAAATTCATCACAATCCATTTAATCAATCAAAAAATGAACAAATTAATTATAACAAACATGCTGCTGTTTATAGTGTTGTTGCTAAGTCACGACCTCATAGGACAGCAAAAGTTAACAAAAGTCTCCCAGTCTATAAATGTGGATAAGGAGGCGGTGGTCGATTTAAACACAAGTTATTGCAATATTGTTTTCGAGACCTGGAACAAAGATGTTGTGCAAATTGAAGCTTATATTGAAAGTGATAAGTTGAGTGACAGTGACTTGAAAGAAGCTTTAAAAAACTGGACGGTAGATATCGATGCTACAAGAAGTGATGTGCAGATAGCCACCAGAGGGCATGCGCCTAAAATGTGGGTGCATCGTTTAGGAGATGACACGGAAGATATGCATGCCATTATAGAAGAATTAAAGTTTGCGATAGCTGATGCTCCCAATATAGATTACGAGTTTATTGAAGTGCCTGAAGTCAATGAAATTATTGAAGTACCAAGGGTTCCTGAAATGCCTGAGTTGCCGGAGTTACCTGAAGGTCTAGGGGATATTTATTTTGACTATGAGGCGTACCAAAAGGATGGAGAGAGCTATTTGGAGGAATATTCTAAAGAGCTTGAAAAGACCTTAGGTAAAGATTTTCAAGCGAAAATGGCCGACTGGGGTGAAAACTATGCTAAGAAAATGGAAGCTATGGAGCATAAGCTGGAAGCACAAATGAAAAAGCAAGAAGAACAAATACAAAAGCGTCATGCGCAGATTATTATTTTAAATAATAAAAGGGAAGAGGCCATGGGGGAGCGTTTAAAATTTCATGAAAAACAACGTCGCGAACATGACAAACTTGCGGACGAGAGACGTATTATTGTTGAGAAATTAGTGACCGATAAATCCAATGCAGATGTTAAGAAGACCATTCGAATTAAAATTCCTAAGGATGCGAAATTAAAAGTAAATGTAAGGCACGGGGAATTAAAAATTGCTTCGGCCATCGACAATTTAAAGGCCAATCTTTCTTATACCAAATTGGTAGCAAATAGCATTAATGGAAGTTCTACTTCTGTTAATGCTTCTTATGCGCCAGTAAAAATTACAAATTGGAATGTTGGAGAGCTGAATGTTAATTATGTAGAGGATGTTGAAATAGGACAAATTAAACACATTGTTCTTACGGCTAATTCTTCGAAAGTAAATATAGAAAAGCTTAGTGGTAATGCTATTATAAATGGCTCTATAGGCGATTTGAACATCGCACAAATCGACGATGCCTTTACCAATCTTAATATTATTCTTCAAAATAGTAATGCTTCCATAGCGTTACCATCGGTAGATTACAACTTGCAATATGTTGGAAGTCAATCTAACTTTAAGCATCCACTTAGAAAATCTCAAGATAAAACGAGTAGCTTTTCAACCGGAGCAACGCATAGCGGTAAAAGTATATTGGTAAATGCTAAGTTTAGCAATGTGACTATGCAATAATTTCTGGTGCTATTTATTCCTTTATAGCCGCCTGACACGTCTCAACAATTTCAGAAAGATCGGTTTTGTAGTCAAACCAAAGGGTGTCAGTATCTTTTCTAAACCAGGTTAATTGTCTTTTAGCAAAGCGACGGGTATTTTTCTTTATTTCAGAAACCGCAAAATCTAAAGTCCAACTGCCATCCAGATAATTGAATAATTCTTTATAACCTACAGTATTCAGGGCATTCAGGTGCTTGTAAGCTATTAGTGTTTTAACTTCGTCCAGTAAACCAGCAGCCATCATGATATCGACACGTTGATTAATGCGATCGTAAATAATCTCGCGATCGGCCGTTAGTCCTACAGTAATGGTTTTAAACGTTCTACCTTGTTTTTCTTTATTTAAAAAAGAAGAATATGGCTTGTTCGTGCCTATGCATATTTCCAGAGCGCGTATAACCCGGTGTGGATTATCTATGGCCATATAGTTATACGAAGTTGGGTCTAAGGTTTTTAATTGGTTTTGTAGCGGAGCTAATCCCTCAGATTCTAAAGTGTTAATCAGTTGTTCCCGAATTTCAGGAGCTACCTTAGGGAAGTCATCCAGTCCCTTGGTAACGGCATTACTGTATAAACCAGAACCTCCAACCATAATAACCACCTTATGGACTTTAAATAAGTCCTCTAAACAGCTGAGCGCATCTTTTTCAAAGGCGCCAACATTATAATTATCCTGAATGGATTTATGATGAATAAAATGATGTTTTGCCGCGGCGAGTTCCGCTTGATCTGGGGCGGCAGTACCAATTTGCATTTCTTTAAAAAACTGTCGCGAATCGGCCGAAATAATTTCAGTGTTAAAATAATTTGCGAGTTTTATACTTAGGGCGGTTTTACCTATAGCCGTAGGGCCTACAATGGAAATTAAATACTTATTCATCCTTTAAATTATGACCGCAATTATAACAAAATTGCGCATCATCTTTGTGGTTTATAGCTAAACAATTTGAACAGGTCTGTGTATTTAAATGTAAATCTGAAGTGTCCTCTTTTTTATCTTTTTTATTTTGGGTACTGTATTCAGCCGATACGATACCGGTTGGAACAGCAATTATGCCATACCCTAAAACCATAACCAAAGAAGCTATAAACTGCCCCAAGGGGGTTTGCGGTGCTATATCTCCAAAACCAACCGTCGTTAAGGTTACAATACACCAGTAAACACTTTTAGGAATGTTTGTAAAGCCATTGTCTTCACCTTCAACCAAATACATAATCGTACCTAGTATGATGGCGACTATAAGTACCGCAAATAAAAAGACGGATATTTTAGCTTTACTTGATTTTATGGCAGCAGCCAAATTATTGGATGCTCCTAAATACCTGGCAAGTTTTAATATTCTAAAAATACGCAATAAGCGAAGCGCTCGTAATGCCGCCAGAGCATGTACGCCCCCGATAATTAAGGAAATGTATTTGGGCACGGTCGATAAAAAATCGATAATGCCATAAAAGCTAAAAATATATTTAAATGGTTTATTTACCGTAACAATCCTTGCTATGTATTCAATAGAGAAAAGAATGGTTATAATCCATTCCAGAATATCTAAAATACTATGGTATTGGTTGTCAATACTTTTTACACTTTCCAGCATAACCAGTAAGATACTGGCCAGAATAACACTTAAAAGAACAACATCAAATAACTTTCCTGCAGGCGTATCTGCTTCATAAATAATTTCATAAAGTTTTTCCTTCCAGGTTTTTTGTTTTTGAGTTGCCATGTTCTTCAAAAATACTAAAAGAAAGCTTAGGTTCTTTTTAGTAGTAAAATACTATTCTTTTGCGTATCTACAATTTTATTCATGATTTCTTTTAAATAGGGATAATACTCGACAGGATAAAAGTCGGAGTTAAAATTTATTTTCAGAAATATATGAACCACATCCTTGATTAATTTTGTACTAAAGTTGACCCTGCCTGAATTGTTTGGAAGTCCTAAACTGAAATCTTTTGGTTTTTCAACCAGACTGTAATGGTCGCCAAGTTTAAGCTGTAACATATACATATACGTATCTTTAAAACCAAAGTCTATCGGGTAGGTGCGTTCCTGAAGTTTAAAGGGGTTTTCACTAAAAAACTTAATAAGGAACGGATTAAAATATATGGCGTTTTCTATTGCGTCTGTAAGGTATTCAAGATTGTAAGATTCTGAGAACTGCGAGGCATTAATATCGTCGTCTGTTACTTCAAAATCAAAAACTTCCATGTCTTCATAATTGTTTTGTAACTTGGTAAAATAATTACTTTTATTACTTAAATAATCCTTCTTTGTATTAAGCGCATAATAACCGGTTTTCCTAGTTTTTATATGACCAGCCATGGCATTGTCTTCTTTTAACTCTAAGGACACACTGTATACTATAGAAGAAACGTTTTTATCTTTGATGTCAATCCAGCTACTTCCGTTTTTAAAATCTAATAATCGCCCGTAATGGTTCAGGCATTTAAAAGGAAGCTGTCCGAAATGTAAATATTTATCGGTCGCATCCAGTAGATAGGTGTTGCCATCAATTTCAGCCTGAACAATCAGATAATTAAAGTCCGATATTACCGGGTATATTTTAGTTGCAAATCCATTTTTTCTGGTAGAAAGCAGTACGGGCTTCACATTTATACTGGCAGCTTCCAGCAGGTTATGCAATAGTATATTGATTTCGGATACATTACCGGTACGTTCTTTTATCAGGTCTTTTACCGAAACTTCTTTAAATATTCTATATTCACCATTCCAGATGTAATGTTCCTGAACATAATCGTAAATCGCACTGGCTCTGGCCAAAGGGTCGGTCATGTTCATAATGTCTGGACTCAATAAATCGTCTGTATCTACCGATTTTTGTAATTGCCGTCCGATGTTTTTATCAGATTTCAATTCGTCATCTACGGTTTCCCAGGTTTTCGAATAGTCATTATGAACTCCATTAAAGCCTTTAAAGGTTTTTAGCTCGTAATCTATACGCGCTAAATAATTCGATTTACTGGTCATATAATCTTCTTCAATAAAAGCAGGTATGTCTTTCATGGCGTATTTCGATACCGAACAATCAGCTTTTCCGCCATTACCGCCAGTTAAACATCCCTTTTTTACCTCAGATTCATTTATTGTTAGTTTTTCGCTACCTACCAGTTTTATATGGTAATCCCAGTTGGCTGGTATACTGGCATTGTATTCACTATATAGCTTCGGTATGTCGCCCTGAAATTCCCAGCCTCTATATTTGAACATAAAAGGCGATACCGTAGTGTAGCTATAGGTTATAACAGAACCAGCTTTTACATTAGGCAAGGTAAATTTTACCAAATCATGATGCTCATCGTACTCAATGTCGTGTATGTCGTTTTTGTCTAATTTGGTGGTAATAACCTGATCGCCCTCCAGAGTATAAGTAGTAGCGGTAATATCCGTAACACGTTCAAAGCTATTATTGTCGCTCTGATACAGGTATATGCTTATATTGGCATGGTCGAACCCTTCTTTATTAAAAATTTTAATCTTATGCTTTTCTTGCGAATGGAGTCTATAGGTGGTGGGGTCTACGAAGCTGTTTCCCGATTCGTATAAAACCAAGGCATTGGCGGTTGAATCTTTTGCATGAGACGTCATTCTTAAATCACTCAAAGAAACACGGTATTTCGGAGTGTTTTGATCTTGCTGTGAATAAATAAATAGTGAATGACTTAATAAAATTAAAAGGCTACATATTTTTCTCATGTAGCTAATGTAATAATTTTCACTCGATTATTTCTCCTTAAATAACTTTGAATAATATGCTGGGTATCCCGGTTGTTTTGCATGGGTGTAATAATGGATTCCAGCACCTCAATATGGTTTATCTGGTAATTTAAATTATAATAACCAATACCTTTAAATACACCATTTTCAATAAGTATGGCACTGTGTTCGTCTACATCACGACCACGATCTACAATCACCATATTTTTATTAGCGTAGCTGTTTTTATTTATCAGAGCTTCTACGCGCTGGTTATAATCTTCAGCCGATTCTTTTTGTATGCAAGCCCCATTACAGGTCTTTACTTCGTAATTAAAGCAGCTGGTTTTGGTTTTATATAAACCCGCCAGTTTCTGGCATAGATTGTATTCTTCAATAGCTTTGGTTAAAAAGCTTTTGCCACTATCCCGATTGCTAAAGGTTGTAATCGGTTTTTTGCGGCCATCGGCAGCATCAATTTTTAAGTTAATATAACCATCATCGTCAGTAAAACTATATAAGGCATGAGTAAATATGGTACGACGTAGTGCTCGATTAAAAATGGGTTTAATACGTTTTATGGCTTCACTTTCTTTAAGAAGCGCAACCAACTCACTACCTGTAGCTTCATAACTTACGGAATGCACTAAAGCCTGTATTTTTTTAGATTTCTGATTAGTGTTTGTGAAATGCTGATTAATACGCCTTTTAATATTCTTGCTTTTACCCACGTAAATAATATCGCCATTGGCTTTATGTATGTAATATACGCCGGTAACAGAGGGTAAATCGGCCAGGATATCCAGGTGTCTTGGTTCTAACTGATGTTTGGGATTCAGTTTGATGGATTGCTGAATAATGCTTCGTGAAGCATCTTTGTCTAACAGCAGTTTAAACAACTTTACCGTTGCCAGTGCATCGCCTGATGCCCGGTGTCTGTCGGTAACCGGAATCCCTAAAGAGCGCACCAGTTTTCCCAGACTATAAGACGGCTGATTCGGAATTAAATCTTTTGCAAGTTCCACTGTACATAAGGAAGGACGAATGAACTCATACCCGAGACGTCTGAATTCGGTACTTAAAATGCGGTAATCAAACTGGGCATTATGCGCCACAAGAATACAATCATCGGTGATTTCAACAATACGCTTGGCTACCTCATAAAACTTAGGGGCATTACGCAGCATGTTATTATTAATACCGGTAAGATTTATTACAAAAGGCTGAATGTCGCGCTCCGGATTTATCAGACTGATAAACTGATCTACTACTTTGTGCCCGTCGTATTTGTAGATAGCTATTTCAGTAATGCCTTCTTCATTGTATTTACCGCCCGTGGTTTCTATGTCTAATATCGCGTAAATAGAACTCTACTTTTAATTTGAATAATTTCTCGCGCCAAAGATACTACTTCCTACGCGAATCATGGTACTTCCGCAATCGATGGCTAACTGATAATCTCCACTCATGCCCATAGAAATGGTTTTGGGCGTAAAGTTTGGGGTATCAATGCTTTTTAAGGTATCGAAAATCGATTTCAATCGGGTGAATTCCTTCTGAATCTGATCTTCATCATCGGTAAAAGTAGCCATGCCCATAACCCCAACAACCTGAATGTTTTTTAATTCTGAAAACGCTTCTGAAGTTAAAATAGCCTTAGCGTCGGCTTCACTCATTCCAAATTTAGAATCTTCCTCCGCGATTTTTAATTGTAGCAAACAGTTAATAACCCGGTCATGTTTTGCGGCCTGTTTATTTATTTCCTGGAGCAGTTTGTAGTTATCGACCCCGTGAATTAAACTCACAAAAGGCGCCATGTATTTTACTTTGTTACGTTGTACATGCCCAATCATATGCCAGTTAATATCCTTTGGCATCTGTTCGTGCTTGTCTACCATTTCCTGAATTTTATTTTCACCAAAAATGCGCTGTCCGGCATTGTAGGCTTCCATTAAATCTGCAACAGGTTTGGTTTTCGAAACGGCTACCAGGGTAACATGCGCTGGTAAGGTACTTTTTATCTGGTTTAAGTTATCTGCTATACTCATCTTATCTCGTCATTTTAAACCGTACTGAATTGTTTTATGTTTTTGTAAATGGTATGGGTGTTTAGAATGCAGTTCCTGCTGTTTTCTAATTTATTTTAAAAATTGCTTCGAAACAACTTCGGCTTTTCTGTGTTCTGAGTAATCGTAAAATCCTTCGCCCGATTTAACGCCTAACTTACCGGCCTGCACCATGTTTACAAGCAAAGGGCAGGGGGCGTATTTCGGATTTTTAAATCCGTCGTACATGACATTAAGAATTGACAGGCAAACATCCAGACCTATAAAATCGGCCAGTTGTAAAGGGCCCATCGGGTGTGCCATACCTAGTTTCATAACCGTATCTATTTCTAACACACCGGCTACACCGTTGTAAAGTGTTTCAATAGATTCGTTAATCATAGGCATTAAAATACGGTTCGCCACAAAACCAGGGTAGTCGTTTACTTCTACCGGTACTTTGCCTAAAGTTTCAGATAGTTCCATTATGGTTTTGGTAACGGCATCGCTGGTATTGTAACCTCGAATAATTTCCACCAGTTTCATAATAGGCACCGGATTCATAAAATGCATCCCGATAACCTGCTCCGGGCGACTGGTAGCAGCCGCAATCTGCGTGATGGAAATCGATGAGGTATTAGTCGCCAGAATGGTTTTAGCTTCACAAAGGCTATCTAACTGCTTAAAAATATTCAGTTTTAAATCCACGCGTTCTGTAGCAGCTTCAACCACTAAATCGGCATTCATTACACCAGTTTCTATACTGGTATACGTGGTAATATTACCAAGGGTTTGTGATTTTTCAGCTTCGGTAATATGTTCTTTGGCCAGCATGCGGTCCAGGTTTTTAGCTATGGTAGCCAGACCTTTTTCTAATGCCACTTCGTTAACATCGATAAGCGAAACTTGAAATCCGCTTTGTGCAAAGGTATGAGCAATACCATTCCCCATGGTACCCGCACCAATAACAGCAATCTGTTTCATAATGGGTATTTTTTATCCTTTATTAAACTTGAAACCAATAAGCCTTTTTGACAGATGGGTTTATTTGCTAAAGCAATTAATAATTTCGGTTGCTACGCGCAGGGCTTCGGTGCCATCATGTAAGGTCACAACAGGAGCTGTGTCGGTGTTAATAGCATCGGCAAAAGCGTTTAACTCATCAAGGATAGAGTTGTTGTTCTCTACATGTGGGTTGTCGAAATAAATTTGTTTTTTCTCGCCTTCGGCATTCTGTAATACCATATCGAAATCACCAGGATGTTCCGGTGCATCTTTCATTTTAACCACTTCACATTTCTTTTCCAGGAAATCGACCGATATGTAGGCATCTTTCTGGAAGAAACGCGCCTTACGCATTTTTTTAAGTGAAATACGGCTGGCTGTTAAATTGGCAACACATCCATTTTCGAACTCGATACGGGCATTAGCAATATCCGGTGAACTGCTAATTACTGCCACACCACTGGCGCTAATATGTTTTACTTTAGATTGTACAACACTTAAAATAATATCGATATCGTGAATCATTAAATCCAGCACCACAGGTACATCGGTACCACGCGGGTTAAATTCGGCAAGGCGATGCGATTCGATAAACATAGGCGATTTAATTTCGCTTTTTACCGCTAAGTATGCCGGATTAAAACGCTCGACATGACCTACCTGACCACGTAATTTATTTTCTGCCAGTAACTGGCGTATATGTTCGGCTTCTTCAACCGTGTTTGTAATAGGTTTTTCTATAAAAATATGCTTGCCTTTGGCAATGGCCTTCTTGGCACAATCGTAATGCGACAGGGTAGGCGTTACAATATCGACCATGTCGACCGCATCGATTAAGGCATCAATAGAATTAAAGTAAGTATACCCGAACTCGGCCTCTACGCGTTTCGCGTTTTCTTCATCCGCATCATAAAAACCTACAAGTTCGTATTTTTCAGACTGTTTAAGGAGTTTTAAATGAATTTTTCCAAGGTGACCAGCACCCAGAACACCAGCTTTTAGCATAATTATTTACGTTTTCAACAAAAATAAGATTTTAGCAGAGGTATTGCCTATTTAATAAAGAATTTTTTAACGAAAATTATAATCCTGTAAAATGTTAAGAAATTGTTTCGGTCTTTAAAATGTTTAACTAATTTTACCCTTATTAAACTTCACAAGACATTGAAAGATACGTTTAGGCATAAGGGATTGAGGCAGCAATTGGTTAATGTTTTAATAGATAAAGGCATAAAACAACCAGGGGTTTTAAAGGCTATTGGTAAGATACCTAGGCATTTATTTATGGACTCGGGGTTCCTGGATCATGCCTATGTAGATAAAGCCTTTCCTATTGCGGCCGACCAGACCATTTCGCAGCCTTATACGGTAGCCTTTCAGAGTGAATTATTGCAGGTACAACCCGGCGATAAGGTGCTGGAAATAGGTACGGGTAGTGGTTACCAGACCGCCGTGCTTATCGAGTTGGGCGCTAAAGTATATAGTATAGAACGCCAGCAGGAACTGTTTAAGAAAACCTCGAAGTTTTTACCACAAATAGGCTATCGCGCCAAGAGTCTTATTTTTGGCGATGGCTATAAAGGCTTACCCGATGAAGCGCCTTTTGATAGTATTATTGTTACGGCAGGGGCACCCTTTGTGCCTAAACCCTTGCTAAGTCAGTTAAAAGTCGGTGGCCGATTAGTCATTCCGGTAGGCGTTGATGTGCAAACCATGACCTTATTTATTAGAAAAGGCACTAAAGAATTTGAGCAGCATGAGTTTGGTGAATTCCGTTTTGTACCCTTGTTAGAAAACAAGAATTAGTACCTCCTGAAAAGTATGTCTTTTTTAAACCAAGCCTATTCTGGCTGATGGCTGGCTATGCCCTTTAGTTAGGTTTGTGTAATCTGTTAAAATACAACACGTTGTTGAAATTTCCAAATATTGACACAATTTGACACAATTTGAGACTGAGACCAAAAAAAGAGGGGTTTTGTTCGTCTCTGCTTCGGGTGGTTTTTGGTAAGATGGGGTTTTAGCTGAATAAAACCGGAACAGCACTAAAATTCATGTAGGAAATGTTGATAAAATTTTAAAAACTATACGAAAAACCGTAAAGTTAAAGTGTGAAATACTGATATATTTGGGGTAAATATAATATAGATAAACGCCATGGTGTTTATGCTATTGTTAGGCAACATAAAGACAAACGATATTGACAAATAGAAAAACCAATTTCAAAACCATCTGGCAAAGAGCCAAAATCAGACCAATTCTACTACTCTTTGCATTTCAAGGAATTGCATTTGCATTACTTCTTTTTCTTCCAATGGGCTTAATGATGAATTCATTAGGAAATAGTTTCCCATTTGTTGAAAACGCTGAAAAAATACAATCTGATGGAATAACAGCCAATGCTACTCTAACTGGAATTAAAGGAATTGATAATATAACTATCAATAGAAATAATCCACAAATTCTGACTTATGAATTTGACAACAACGGTCAGAAAACGGAATCAAAGTTTAGTGTTTTTGAACCAGAAAAAACTGATAATTTAAAAATTGGAGATATAATTCCAATTAAACATTTGAACGGAGAATCAATGCCAACCGAATTTGAACAATATTCGTTTAGTATAGATTTTATGTATTACATAGCTGGAGCCATTCTTTTGATTGGACTAATTCTTTCCTATCTACTATACTCACGAATAAATAAAGAAATTTCATTGTATAAAACAGGCAGAATTATGGACGGAAAAATAATTTCAATAAGTCACAATAAAGGTTTCACATTTTCGAAATTTGGCTCGTCAATGGATGTGCATTATGAATACGGAAATAAAGTTGCGAAATCAAGGACTAATAATTTTGCTTTGACAAATAACAAATCAATTGGAGATTCAATTAAAATTTTGGTTTCAAAAGACGGAAATTCATCTTGTCTATATCCTGAATTAATTGCTAAAACTAATGGTTGGAAAGAAAATTACGTTGCCTAACAATGTGTATAATTCATTGCTAGTTATAGCCTACTTACTAAAGTCCTCGCGGACTTTCTATCTGTGATTTATTTGCTAACTTTAGTGCTTAAACCACGCAACGAAATCATACACTAGACCGTTGTGCTTTATTAAAAACCAGCCCTATAAATACAGATAATGCCAATACTAAATGATATAATTGATTGGGTGGAAAACAAGCCTATTTTTTGGCAAGTTGCCATTGACCGCTTAATTAGAAATAATGAACTAACTGATAATGATATTTCTGAACTAAAGGAAATCTGTAAAGTGGATTATGAGTTATCGGACTTTGATTTTGATGAAGTGGATTTTGATGATTTAAGAGACTTCGCAAATAACGCGACAAGTAGTGATGACATAATACTCACTAAAATTTCCAATGTGGACAACATAAACGCACTCTCAAAAACGAGTGAATTAGAATTTGCCTCAAATGGACTTACTCTTGTCTATGGAGATAATGGCTCAGGAAAATCAAGTTATGTGAGTATTTTAAAACATACTTGTAACACCAGAGGGCATAAACCAAAAATAAATGACAATTTGTATGACCCTGCTTGTTTTGGAAATGATAAAAAAGCAGATGTAGAATATACTACTAATGGAACAACCTTTTCAACTGTTAATCTTATCAATGAAAGTGTAAATGATAATACTCTAAAAAAAATTGATGTCTTCGACACTTTTAGTGCCAATCATTACATTGAAGGTGAGGATGAGATTGCTTTTATCCCGCAAGGATTATCAATCGTGGAAAAATTGGCAGAAGCGGTTAATAAAGTTGAATCCCAAATAAACGTTGAGCTATCAGATCCCACTTTAGACAAGTTTGATTTTGAGCTTTTGGAAGTTGCTGAGGGTACAACAGCCAAAGTATTTCTGGATAGCTTAAGTTCAGAAACAACACTTGACAAGTTAAGAGCAGAATCTATATGGAATAACGCAAAAAGTGCAAGAGTAGAAACTCTGACAAAAGAAATAGATAAACTAAAGGCGTCTGACCCAAAAAAAAGTTTAAAATCGAATGAAGAAAAAATACAACGCTTTAGTATTTTACAAAATAAATTTCAAGCTTTAGAGAACTACTTGACAGGGCAGGCTTTAGTTAACTTTAAACAAATACTAAATAGTTTTTCGCAAACGAAAAAAGCACTCGCTGACTCTTCAGAAAAAGCTTTTTCTGATTTACCAATGGATGGAGTTGGGAATAGTTCTTGGAAACTACTGTGGGAAAGTGCTAGAAAATTTTACAATGAAAGTACTCAAACAGATAACTTTCCAGAAGTTACTGAAAATAGTAACTGTCCTCTCTGTCTTCAAGATTTAGGTGAACAAGCAAAAAATAGGTTCACTACGTTCGAAGAATTTGTAAAGAATGACATTCAAAAATCTTATGATGAAGCACTTGAGAAATATGATTTAGCAATTGATAATTTAGACAGACTTGAGTTTAATTTTAGCGAGCAAGAACCAATAGCCCTTGAATTAGACGAAATCGTTGAAAAGTACTCTGAGAAACAAGCTGAATACTTAAAAATACTTTCAAACCAGAAAGATTACATAAAGAAGCTTTTCAACTCAAAAAAAACAATTGAAAGTACTGATCCTGTTGATATTTCTGACACCCCTAAAACTTTGATTCAAGAACTCATTAAAAAGTTAGAAGCAACTAACGAGAAATTAAAGGTTCAATCCATAGATGAAGATTTAAAACCACTGGTCAAGGAATTAGCTCAGCTAAAAGGAGAAAAAAAGATTTTTGATTACAAACCAAAATTAGGTCGTGAAATTTATCGACAAAAAAAGATTAAGCTACTAAATCAATGCCTAAGTAGATGTAATACTCGAACAATTACAATTCTAAGTAATGAGTTAACAACTAAATACATAAATGAAAATCTCAAACAGAATTTCCAAACGGAACTTAAAAAATTAGGTTTTAAAAATATCAAGATTGAAACTGAAACTAAAGGGCAAAGAGGCAAGCAATATCACTACCTTAGACTTGGCGAAAACAACACAAACGGAATCGCATTAAAAGATGTCCTAAGTGAAGGAGAACATAGGTGTATCTCTTTATCTACTTTTTTATCTGAATTGTCAATTTCGGAACACAAAAGCGCAATAATTTTTGATGACCCTGTATCTTCTCTTGACCACAAATGGAGAAATAAAATTTCTAAAAGGATTACAGAAGAAGCGCTAGAAAGACAGGTTATTGTATTTACTCACGATATTACTTTTCTAGTAATGATAGAGGAGCATTGTTCAAAGCTAAATTGTGACTTAGATGTAAAAAGTCTGACTAGGAAAAAAACTGAGACGGGAATAATTGCAACGAATCCACCTTGGGACACTCTTCCGGTTAAAAAACGTCTTGGAGTCTTGAAAAATGGTCTAGTTAGGTTAAAATCAATTGAAAAAAATGAAACCGAAGAGGTTTACAGAGAACATGCAATACCCTTTTATGGTAAGCTAAGAGAAACATGGGAAAGGTTTATTGAGGAAGTTTTATTAAATAAGGTTGTTCAAAGGTTTGGAAGAGAAATTCAAACTTTAAGGATTAAAGTGCTCACAGACCTAACAGATAACGACTATAATCTAATTGAGGAAAACATGAAAAAATGTTCGACTTATATGAGGGGCCATGATTCCTCAGCTGCTTTAATTGAAACTATGCCAGACTCTGATGAAATCGAAGCTGATATTAAAGTACTAGAAGATTATTTAGGTGATATGCGAAAAAGAAAAAGGCAATAAAAAAAAGCATAACAAGGTGTATAGTGCATAGCTACCCTTCGGGATAGCTACGACACCATACACGGACCGTTGTGTACAAGTTTGACAAAAAAATTAACAAAAACCAATATGATAACAAGAGTTACTTTTAGAGGAACAGGACAATTAAATGGACCTGTAATTATTCAAAAAACTGTTGATTTAGACAGACAAACACTTAATACTTTTTACGGAGCTAAAAAAGACCAAGTCATAACTGCTTTTTTAGCTAATCACTATCCGGGAGTTGAAATCAACCCTAGAAAAATCAGTATAATTCAAGAAAAGGTAATAAAACCTAATAAAGAAAACAAAAACTCAAATAAAACGTCAAAAAGTAAATCTAGCTCTTTTACCATATTTACATTAATATTTTTACCATTTAAAATAATATGGAAAATAATTACTTGGCTAACCAAAGGAAGTCACGTTTAATAAAAGGATATGGATTATAAGCTAGATTACATTTCAAGGATATTCAAAAAAACAAGCAAAAAAAGAACAGAAAACTATATCTTAACTCGCATTTGGCATCAATTAAATAATACAAATATTAAAATTTGTCATCAACAGTATGTAAATAGAGGTGATGGCAAATATGCTTTAACAGATATTTTCTTTCCTCAATTTGATTATCATATAGAAGTTAATGAAGATTTCCACTATAAAGACAATTTAAAAAAGGAATTGGATTTAATAAGAGCTAATGATATTAAAACATCTACAAAAGACCATATAATAAGATTTATTGATTGTAGAGGAAACCTTGAACAAATACACAGCCAAGTAGACAAAATTATTGAGGAAATTAATAGCATTTGTCTTGAACAAAAAACAAAAGGGAATTTTAAACCTTGGGATGGAAATGAACTAAAACCTGAATACTGGTTAAATAAAAACACATTAAAAGCTTCTGACAATATCAATTTAAGGACAATAGATGATATTGGGACTCTATTCAATGTGGAAATAAAAAAAAGAGGGTTTTTAAAACCAGGAGCCGTGAAATATCCTAAAGAAGGATATACAGAAATTTGGTGGCCAGAAAAAAAGAAAAAAAATAATTGGGTCAATGATTTTTATGAAGACTTCAAGTATATCACAGAAGAACACATCGACGACGAAAAATCCATAAGTCATTTAAATTATTTTATTAAAAAATCACCAAATTGCAAACGTGTCGTATTTTTCAAATATAAAGATGAACTAGGTTTTAATTTTTACAAATTTGTAGGTTGTTATGAATTTTCAATAGAGATTAGTAAAAAGCAAAACAAAGTAATTTGGAAAAGGTTTTCAGAAAGCATTGATGATTTTAGGATAAAAAAACCTGTACACAACAACGTGTAAGGGCAATAACGGCTGAATTTCCTATTCGGAAATTCAACTCGCTTTGCTAAATTAGGTGCGTCAGTAACGGGAAAGTACTCGCGTACTTTCCCGT
Source organism: Gaetbulibacter saemankumensis DSM 17032 (assembly GCF_000425645.1). Classification (GTDB taxonomy): domain Bacteria; phylum Bacteroidota; class Bacteroidia; order Flavobacteriales; family Flavobacteriaceae; genus Gaetbulibacter; species Gaetbulibacter saemankumensis. Next base: position 482,860 of record NZ_AUDV01000005.1, on the reverse strand, counting down.
TACTGACGCTTACACAAATACGTAAGCTGTAAGAACTGTATGAAATGGAAATAATTTTAGAAACAACTCGACTCTTATTAAGAGAATTTAATGTTCAGGATGCTGAAAACTTCTATAAGCTAAACCTAAATCCAAATGTCATAAAATATACTGGAAATTCTGCTTTTAAGAATATTGAAGAAGCTAAAAGATTTCTAGAAAACTACCAGGACTACAAATTAAATGGATATGGAAGATGGGCTGTGATTACTAAAGAAAATAATGAGTTTATTGGTTGGTGTGGATTAAAATTAGGAGAAATAGAAAATGAAACAGATATTGGATTTCGGTTTTTTGAAAAAGTGTGGAATAGAGGTTATGCAACAGAAAGTGCCAAAGCTTGCCTAGATTATGGGTTTGAAAAACTAAATCTAACAAGAATTATTGGCAGAGCAATGAATGAAAATATGGGTTCAATTAAAGTATTAGAAAAAATTGGACTTGAATTTGAACAAAACACAAACTTTGAAGGACAAGATGCTGTGATATACAAAATAGAAAAAAAGCCTATAAACAACACTATATCCTATCAAGAGCACTAGCTCAGTTTCTCAAAGTTAACATCTCATAAAAGCAATGCGGTTACCTATGGCTCCAAGAAAGATTAAAGCGGCTGCCTTCCTAATGGAATTTCCAACGTCTCCTCATCAACAGCATAGTTGCTAATCATGAATGCCCCACAAAACCCTAACTCGATATGACCCCCAGACTTAAAATTAAAAACCTATACGCTCCTGTGTTAATAATCCTGTTAGTACTTGCTGCAAGTTCCGAATTAAAGGCGCAAGATAAAGCACCGCAAGATTTAAAAGATTTTAAAGTGGTTATTGAAACCACAAAAAATGGTATTAAAATGCAAAGTTTTAAGGGTAGTGCCTGGATTGCCTTAACCTTTATCCTTAATGATAATCAACCACAGGCTATTAATCAATTTGGAATGACCGAACTGGATCAGATTTCTACAAACCAGGGTTCTAATCTTGCCAATTTCCTCTTTACTGTAACCAAGACCAACGATGGTATTGAGCTAAAAGGTTTTGAGGGAACTGCCTGGAAAAATTTGAAATTTTCACTCGCAGAAAATGAAAAACAAGCCATCGACCAAAACGGCATGACTCCGTTGAATTAACATAAATAACAGGAAGCAAATATAAGTTGCGTATTCATGACATTATTACTTGTAATTCAGCTTAATTAATAAACCAAAATTTTTGAAGATAGAAAAAATAGTATTTAATTACGCTCTCAAAATCTTACCATGATATTATTCAGTAAATCAATGAAAATGAGTATTCAGAAAACCGTGTTTAAAGGGCAAATCAGGAGATGTTATTTTATGTGTGTCGGTATCATATTTGCTTTTATGTTTGTTGGTTGTACAGCACAAGACGTTAAAAACGAAGATATATTATGGTATCGTAGCCCTGCAAAAAGCTGGAATGAGGCGCTTCCACTTGGCAATGGTAAACTGGGTGCTATGGTTTTTGGTAAGACATCTGCCGAACGCATTCAATTAAACGACGATTCCATGTGGCCTGGTGATATGGAAGATTGGACTGAACCGGAAGGGACTCAAGAGGATCTGGAAAAGATTAGAGCATTACTGTTTGAAGGTAAGCAAAGTGAAGCCGATCAATTATTTGTAGATAAATTTTCTCGTAAAACGATCGTGCGGTCACATCAAACTATGGGTGATTTATTTATTGATTTTGATCATCAGGATATTTCCGATTATCGTAGAGAGCTCAATTTAAATAAAGCGCTGGCTACGGTGTCTTATAAGTCGGGTGGCTCTCTGGTTACGGAGCAAGTATTTACGTCACATCCACATAAGGCCATTATTATAAAATTAACCTCGGATGCTCCGGAAGGATTAAATGCCAGACTAACACTTAGCAGGCCACAAGATATGGGTTACGATACCGCCAAAGTATCTGTTTCTGATGATAGCCTGTTGCTTATGCAGGGTGAAGTAACCCAGCGAGCAGGTAAGTTTAATTCTGAACCTTACCCTATTTTAGAAGGCGTAAAGTTTGAAACTATGCTTAAGGTAAACCATCAGGGCGGGAACATCGAGCAAGGCAAGGATTATCTTAAACTCGATCATGTAAAAGAGGCCACTATTTATATCGTATCTAATTCTTCTTATTATTTTGATTCCTATCAGGATCAGAACAAATTAGATATGAAGGCGGTAGCATCAAAAAGTTTTGATAAACTGCTTAAAGAACATATTGAAGATTATCAAAAATGGTATTCCAGATTGGATTTTCAACTTACAGGAGTCAAAAAAGATAGCTTGCCTATAGATGAACGCCTTGATCGCGTTAAAAAGGGAGCTATTGATTTAGGCTTAGAGGAGTTACTCTATAAATACGGACGTTATCTGCTTATTAGTTCTTCACGTGTGGGTACCAATCCTGCTAACCTCCAGGGCTTATGGAATGACAATATCGAAGCGCCTTGGAATGGCGATTACCACCTTAATATCAATCTGCAAATGAACTATTGGCTTGCCGATGTGGCTAACCTTGGGGAACTCAATAATCCATTATTTGATTATATAGACCGCTTAGTTGAAAATGGTAAAAAAACCGCGAGTAAAAACTTTGGTTGTCGCGGGAGCTTTATTCCTCATGCCACAGATTTATGGGCGACTACCTGGTTACGGGCTCCTACGGCGTATTGGGGCTGTTCTATAGGAGGCGGTGGTTGGTTAATGCAGCACTATTGGCAGCATTACGAATTTACTCAAGACAAAATGTTTTTAAAGGAAAGAGCTTTACCGGCTATCGAGGAAGTCGCTAAATTTTATAGCGACTGGATAATTGAAGACCCCCGAGATGGCTATTTAATATCAGCGCCTTCTACCTCGCCTGAAAACAGGTATTTGAATGAAGCAGGCGAGCCTGTTGCCAGTTGTTTAGGTAGTGCCATGGATCAACAGGTCATTTATGAGGTTTTTAATAATTACATAAAAGCCTGTGATGTTTTAAATATCAATCATGAATTTCTGGAAAAAGTTAAACAGCAGAAATCGAAATTACGACCGGGCTTTGTAATTGGTGATGATGGCAGAGTACTGGAATGGGATCGACCTTACAAGGAATTAGAACCAGGACACCGACATATGTCTCATTTATATGGGTTTCACCCAGGAAACCAAATAACGAAAGCCAATAACCCGGAAATTTTTAAAGCGGTTAGAAATACGTTGGACTACCGCTTAGAAAATGGTGGTGCAGGACCAGGATGGAGTAGAGCCTGGTTGATTAATTGCAGTGCCAGATTATTAGATGGTAACATGGCACATGAGCACATTCAGCTTTTATTGAAAAGGTCTACCGATAATAACCTGTTTAATTCGCATCCTCCATTTCAAATAGATGGAAACTTTGGTTACACCGCAGGGGTATCTGAAATGCTACTGCAATCGCATGAGGAAGGCATAATTAGATTGTTGCCGGCCTTACCCGATAGTTGGGAGCGTGGTCACATAAAAGGTTTAAAAGCCAGAGGGGGGTTAACCGTAGATATGTCCTGGAGTAACAATTTGTTAGATTATGCCACCATTCGTTCGGCTCGGGATAACAAGATTACATTAATGTATCAGGGTGAAGCGGTTAATATCGAAATAAAGAGTGGAGACGTTTACATATTTGAACCTTCTATTAAAGAAAACTAATTAAAATAGAATGGTGTCATGTTTTAAATAAGGGCTATGAGGCCTTTGGTATTGCCTGAATACCATTAAATCCATATCTTATTGGTTGTAATGAGTCTTAAGAGAGGAAAAAAATAATCACTTCATGAATAAGTCGGTATTTGAGATTACTAAAATGGATTGTCCTTCAGAGGAAAACCTGATCCGTATGAAGCTGGACGGACTATCGGGTATTGCTCATTTAGATTTCGATATACCCAATCGGAAATTAACGGTATTCCATAGGGGAGACGTTGATGATATTGAAACATCGGTTTTAGACTTAAATTTAGGAGGTAAAAGAATTTCTACTGAAGAAACAACACAATCGGGATTTGAGGATAATTCAAATCAGAAGAAACTGCTCTGGACGGTTTTAGGGATTAATTTCGTGTTTTTTTTAATCGAAATGACAACAGGATTGTTTTCTAAATCAATGGGGCTAGTGGCCGATAGTTTAGATATGCTTGCTGATAGTTTTGTTTATGGTATTAGTTTATTTGCTGTTGGAGGAAGTCTTATTAGAAAAAAACGCATTGCCAAAGTTGCGGGGTATTTTCAAATAACATTAGCGGTTATAGGCTTTGTGGAGGTGTTGAGACGTTTTTTTGGCGCCGAGCAACTTCCTAACTTTTCGACCATGATTTTGGTGTCTGTTTTAGCCTTAATAGCCAATGGGGTATGCCTGTATATTTTACAAAAATCTAAAAGTAAAGAAGAGGCTCATATGAAAGCCAGTATGATTTTCACCTCAAACGATGTTATCATTAATTTGGGAGTCATCATAGCAGGGCTCTTGGTTAACTGGTTACATTCTAATAAACCGGACTTAATAATCGGAATTATAGTTTTTATTCTGGTAATTCAAGGAGCCTTTCGAATATTGAAATTGAGCAGATAGGTTCTGGTTAATATCTAATTTTAAGACTGTTACGTAATATAATGCTATGCATTTGTGATATTAAGGCATATTTAAGCTATCTTTAAGTATGAAAAGTTATTGGTATTTGGTGCTTAACTAATTACATGAGTTTGAAAGGTTTATTTATGAATGACATTTTTATTAAATGAAACGCATTGCTCTAATAGTTTTGTTTTCGATGGTTAGTACAACGATTTATGCTCAATTTGATGCAAATAACGCGTTGTATTTAACGGGGGAAGTGAATTTGGGTAATTATATAGGTGTTGATTTAAATATTAATTATGTTTATAAAGACACTTATACATTTAAAATTGGCTATACTGATAATATAAGAGACGCGAAGTCGAAACCCAAAGATTTTAATTCGGGATTGATAGGCGTGCTTCTTTTTGGTGTGGGTGACCCTGACGATCAATTTGAAAATTTTCAGCTATGTGTGGGAAAGCTTTATAAATTAAACCCGAGGGGTACTATTAGAGCGAATATGTCGATTGGGCTGGGCTACACTATCATTGAAACCCCTGAAAATTGGCAGCGTATTGATAATGGCGCTGGGTTTGTTGGAAATTATTTATGGGATTATAGAAAACATAATACCATAAGCCTTATTATCAATCCAAAAATTGAATTTCCGTTTACAAGATATTTTGGATTAACCCTTTCTCCCATGGTGCAAATTAATAAGGATACGTCCTATTTTGGAATTGGTATTGGAACCATGATAGGCTTGTTAAGAAGTCGAATAGAGTAGGGCTCCTTTCCTAATATGCCGATACTTTAATTAATCAAGGAGACTTTAAATTCTCGGTACAAAGGGTCCAAGTCTTTGATTATAAGTTAGCTGAAAATAGATGAAATAATTATATAACTTGTAGTTTACTTCATAGCCATAATCGATGTTGGGTTGATAATCGATTGGTAATTCATATAAATTGGGGTTATATCGCTGAGGTTGCATGACGCGTTGATTCCATTCGGTAACATAAATATAGTTACGGTTTTCTAAGAATTGCTGAGAATAATAGCCTTCAGGTTGGGCGCGGCTTAGTAACCAAGCGTTAAAACCAGGTTCAATAATAATAATTTCATACTCCAGACTGTCGTTGCTAATAGTGACCGTGTCACTGACTTTTTGATTTGCTAGGCGTTCTGTTTTGTTGCTTGCTGTCGAAGTTGATTTAGGGGTGTTGCAACTCACCATCAAACCAATCAGTCCTAAAATGTATATTATTGTTTTCATAATACCTTAATTTACGAAATTTAGGACTGATTCATTTTGGTTTATTCTATTTTAACAAAAAATTGTTTTATTGGTTTTCAAGCATAAACTTATTTGTTGCCGAATAGTCCACCCAGCATACCTCCAAGACCACTTTTCTTTTTATTTCCACCTAAAACCATATTGGCAACATCATCTATTACACTGCCGTCTCCATCGGCATCAAGAATCGTTTCTATAAAACTTTGCTCTTGATTTTTCGAGTTTGTGTTTACTAAATTTCCTAGTAAACCTTCTAATCCACTGGAATTAGTTACTTTATTTTGCTTGGCTTGATTTCCTAATAAGCCCATAACAATAGGAGCTGCAATTTTTAAAATCTGAGCAACCGTATTCGAATCGATCCCTGATTTAGCGCCTAGAGCTGTTTCTATGTGTTGCTGTTTGTTTCCTAAGATATGATTTAATATGTTGCCACCATCAGACATAACAGTATCACTAATACCTCCGCTAAATAAGCCATCCAGATTATCTAATATACTTCCGTCGTGTTTATTACTAATGGCATTTAGTATACCTTGGGCACCTTCTGGGTTTGAAGCATTATTTCTCATAGCCTGCATTAAAACAGGTAGGGCCATGGTTAGTACATCCTGAGTTTTATTTTTTGGCTGTTTGGTTTGATTAGAAACGCCATTGATTATGGTTTGTCCTAAATCGCTGTTTAATAAATCTAAAATTCCTGACATAAGTTTGGTTTATTTGATTTGTATTGAAAAATTCAGGGATTTAAGGTACAAAAAAAAAGTCCTGCACTATTTGTGCAGGACTTAATTGTTATGTTATTAATGGTTTAATTTAATTAACCAAGAATACTTATAATTTGTGATGCTAATTCAGTACCAATTCTGTCCTGGGCTTCATTAGTAGCAGCACCAGTATGTGGTGTTAATGATAATGATGCATTCATTAATAACTGAATTTCTGGTTTAGGTTCTTTTTCGAATACATCTAAAGCAGCACCTGCTACTTTTCCACTTTCAATGGCTTTAACCAAGGCTACTTCATTTACCACACCACCACGAGCAGCGTTTGCAATAATGACACCGTCTTTCATCATATTGAATTCGGCTTCATCAATGACGTAATCTTTCTGCGCAGGAACGTGTAATGTGATGAAATCAGCTTGCTTTAAAACGTCTTCTTTAGAAATCGTATTGATTTCAAAGCTTACGGTTTGTCCGTCATAAAATTCTAAAGACAAATCGGCCTTCTCTAAAAATGGATCGAAAGCGATAACTTTCATACCAGCTCCCAAGGCTACTTTAGCAGTTGCTTGTCCAATACGACCAAAACCTAGTACCCCTAAGGTTTTTCCTTTTAATTCGATACCTTTTGAATAGGCTTTCTTTAAGCCTTTAAAGTTGCTGTCGCCTTCAAGCGGCATGTCTCTGTTTGAGTTATGTAAGAAACGAGCCAATCCGTAAAAGTGTCCGAATACTAATTCGGCTACAGAGTGTGATGAGGCAGCTGGTGTATTGATTACGTGTAACCCTTTTTCGCGAGCATATTCCACATCTATGTTATCCATACCAACACCACCACGACCAATAATTTTTAGTCCCGGACAAGCATCGATTAGGTCTTTACGTACTGTTGTAGCACTACGTACTAATAAAACAGTAATATCTTTTTCGTTAATATAATTTACTAATTGTTCTTGAGCCACGGTTGTTGTTAATACTTCATATCCACCTTTTTCTAAGGCGTCAATTCCGCTTTGAGAGATACCGTCGTTTGCTAATACTTTCATTGTTATTAAGTTTAAAAGTAAAGGTTTAATAAGTCAATTAAGACATATTAAATCCTAAACTTTAAGTTGATTATAATTTTTAGGCTTTACTTTCTAATTCACTCATGACTTCAACAAGTGCTTTTACACTATCTGCAGGAAGTGCGTTATACATAGAAGCTCTGTAACCACCAACGCTTCTGTGTCCATTAACACCACTAATTCCTGCTTCTTTTAGCATCGTTTCGAAAGTGTCCTTAAGGTTATCATTTGTTAAGTTAAAGGTTGCATTCATTAACGATCTGTCTTCCTCCTTGGCAAAACCTTTAAATAATGGGTTTAAATCGATTTCAGAATACATAATGCTTGCTTTCTTTTCATTTTCTTTTTCGATGGCAGCAATACCCCCCATATCTTTTAACCACTCTAATGTTAACATAGAAGTGTACACAGCGAATACTGGAGGCGTGTTTAACATGCTTCCGGCACCAATGTGTTTTTGGTAATCTAAAATAGAAGGGATTTGACGCGTGATTTTTCCAAGAATATCTTCTCTAACTACTACTAAAGTAGTTCCTGCAGGTCCCATGTTTTTTTGGGCCCCGGCATAGATAAGACCGAATTGTGAAAAGTCTAATACACGTGAAAATATATCACTACTCATATCACATACCATTGGGATAGGTGAGTTCGGGAATTCTTTTATTTGAGTACCTACAATAGTATTGTTTGAAGTACAGTGAAAATAATCATAATCTGAAGAAATACTAAATCCCTTAGGGATGTAGTTAAAACCGGCATCTTTAGATGAGGCGATTTCTTCAATAGTACCAACCATTCTAGCTTCTTTTAAAGCTTTCTCACTCCATGAACCAGTATTTAAAAAACTAGCTTTATTTTCAAGTAAGTTCATGGCTGTCATTAAGAACTGCGTACTGGCTCCTCCTTGTAAAAATAATGCGCTGTAACCTTTGCCTTCTAATCCGAGTAATTCTAGAACTAAAGCTCTTGCGTTCTCCATAATCTCAACGAAATCTTTACTTCGGTGAGATATTTCAACTAAGGATAACCCGCTGTTGTTATAATCTTGAACGGCTTCAGAAGCCTTTAAAAGGACTTCTTGAGGTAAAATACTTGGTCCTGCACTGAAATTATGTTTTTTCATTTTTATGTCTGTAGAGTTGTAGATTTTAAAGACACAAAGTTGCTAATTAATTGGTAATTAAGCGCTGAAAATTCAATAATTTTTTAATCAAATCGCTAACAAAAATTCAACAGAATCGACACTATCTGCATAATCCCAAAGTTGAGGTTTTTGCGTGTGCCCAAATGCAATTTCATTTTCAGAAAATCCATTGGCAACAATACATTGAATTAGATCCTTATCAGTATCCAATTTTTTAGTTAGTTGGGCTTTGTCGTCATAATATTCATAAAAAACCGTCGCGATAGGTGAAGCATAGCTTGTGTCTTCTTTAATCATTAAGAAGCCATTTTCTAGCATTTCGAATTCACTCATCAGGTAAACTGCTTTGTTATAATCGTAATTGTTAGCATATTTTGCGCCATCAATAATATGGTGCCAAGGATACATTGCCTGAAAGAAGGCTTCGAAATTATAGTTCTTAGGAACGAATAACTTCGATACGTTTCTGCAACCTAAACCGTAATATCTAAAGATATCTTCCGCTAGGTTTTGTAATTCACTTTCGCTTTCTTCGCCCGTTAGAACAGCTACCGAATTTCGATTATTTCTTATTATAGCCGGTTTTCCTTTAAAATAGTATTCAAAATAGCGTGCTGTATTATTACTACCCGTAGCTATTACGGCATCAAAGTTTTCAATTTTATTGTCGGTAAATCGAATGCGTCCTTTAAATCCTGGTGCCACATATTCTAAATACTTAGCAAGAAAAGGGAGTAATTGTTTGTCGTTAGAAGATTGTTTTACTAAAACCTTATGTCCCGTTATTAATACCGATAAAAAATCATGAAAACCAACGAGCGGAATGTTCCCCGCCATAACAATGGCAATTGTTTTGGGATTGTTTACCGAAATGTTATAAGGTTCAAGCCATTTGGTTAAATTGCTTTCAGATAAAGCATTTACCCAGCTATTTATTGAGTAGGTAATGTTTTCTGGGGTGAACCACCCATTATGTTCTTGCGCTAATTTTAACTGATGTTTAAAACCATCGAAAAATAGGTCGTTGTGTTCAATATTATTTTTTTTTTGAACAGCTTCGTTAGAAAATTGACTTAAAAAATCTCCTAATTTTACAAAAGCCTCAATTCTTTCTTGTAAATGCATTCTGTATTTGGTTATGAATAGTTTTGGCGTTATTTTTGTTGCAAAGTTAGAAAGAAAAAACGCTATGGCAATTATAATAACAGATGAATGTATAAATTGTGGTGCTTGTGAACCTGAGTGCCCGAACACAGCAATATATGAAGGTGCAGACGATTGGCGCTATAAAGATGGTACCAGTTTATCCGGTACTGTAGTGCTTAATAATGGTACTGAGGTTGACGCTGATGAGGCGCAAGAACCTATTAGTGATGAACTTTATTATATTGTTCCTGATAAATGTACCGAATGTAAAGGGTTTCACGATGAGCCTCAATGTGCGGCTGTTTGTCCGGTAGATTGTTGTGTGCCTGATGATGATCATGTAGAAACAGAAGAAGAATTGTTAGCTAAACAACGCTTTATGCACCCTGAAGATTAATTTTGAAATATATAATAATAAGGAAATCCTGAATTTTAGTTCAGGATTTTTTGTTTCCTTTAAAGTTATATAGTTTTGCTTAAAATGATAAATAAAAAAGTATTTCTGCTCTTAAATGGGGAGCCGCCTTTAAGTCTTCCTGATTTGTCAGGTTATGATGTGATTTGTGCTACCGATGGTGCGTATCATTATTTAGAAAAGCATCAGATAACTCCCGATTTTATTAGTGGTGATTTTGATTCTTCGGAACAATTTCCAGAACATCTAACAGTCATACATACCCCAAATCAGGATTACTCCGATTTTGATAAGGTTTTAAAGATTTTACACGATAAAAACTACATAAATATTGATGTGTTCGGAGCTAGTGGGCAGGAGCAAGATCATTTTTTAGGTAATTTACATACAGCCGTACAATGGCATTCAAAACTTGAATTAAAATTCTTTGATAACTACGGGTTTTATTTCTTAGCCAAGAATCAAACCGTTTATAAAGGTTGTAAAGGTAAGCACGTGTCCTTAGTGCCTTTTCCAAAGGCAACAGGTGTTGTTACTCGCGGGTTGCAATATCCCTTAGATAACGAAACCTTGCATTTTGGAGAACGTATTGGTACTCGAAACAGAGCTTTAGAAGACGAAATTGAAATTAGCTTTCAAACGGGTAACTTATTTATCTTCATAAACAGTACGACTGATTAGTCGTTTCCGAAAGATTTCATTTCTTCCAAAGGCTCTAATGTTTGTTCATTTTGCCAAATAGACTTTTCAAATTTATTGTAGCTTTTTAAGGGATAGTCTTTTTGTTGCTTTATCTGTTTAAAGAAAGCTTCTGTTATTCTGGATTCAGAATTAAATAACAGTTCTTCTTTCGTGCGATTTTGTCCTTCTATTGTTATGTTAAATCCTGTTTTGTTCTTTGCTTCACTATTTTCTATAAATTTTATATCACGGTTTATATAGAAATAACTGCCAGTGGTGTGTTTAATGTATTTTGGTATATATTGTTGGTTATCTTGTTTTTGGTAAATTATAATGCCTTTATCAGTATTCATTTCATATTTAATGCCTAGGAGAAATTTTAGGTTTATTTTTTGTCCGTGTTTGTTTTCACCATAAGTGAAATCTATGCGAGAAATAGCAAATGCATCATCAATAACATAGAGCTTGCCTTGGTATTTCGCTTTGCCTTTGCGAGGCGTGAATTTAATTACATATGTTAGTTGCTCGTTGTGAAAGTTAATGTCTTCAATTTCGTAATTATATAAATTCAAGTCTAAAATTTTATTCAAAAACGATTCGTTATAGTAATGGGCGTTGCTGGTTAACTTATGAGTCCGCGTTCTTAGGTTTCCTAGTTTATATTCGCTTTCTTGACGTTTTTTTCTTTGGGTTTGTTTTAAAGATAAAGAATCTTCAATTTTAAAAATACCAGTCTTTAGTTTGTAGGTGAGGCTAGTGTCTAAATATTTTAAAACAATATGTTGTGCTTTTTCCTGGATATCTTCAATGGAAAAATCATTATCATAATCCAGTAATTTGGTTGCTTTATTGACCTGTAGTTTACTGCTGTCTTGATTAGAATAAAAAAGTGTGCCTTTAAAGTCTAAGAAGCTCACCATATTGCTTTTACGAATTTGACTCGATAACTCTGATAATTTTTTATTTGCAGCAGCTCTGTTTTTTGAAGAAACATGTGTGGCTTTTTCAATTTCAAAACCAAGATTTTTAAATTTTACATGGTCTGTTCTTCTGCTAAAAATATTGTATGCTTTAAGATTGAAGTTATAATTCTTGTTTTTGTTGGCGATTACTTTTGTAATAATAGAGTCGGCATTTGGTTTGTTATTGGTAATATAAACCTCGCTTAATTCGTTAATAGCCTCTTCTAATGTAACCGTATAGTTTGCTTGCTCAAGAGCATCTAATGTGATACTTTGTGATTGGTAGCCTAAGCATGAAATTAATAATATTTGGATTGGGTTTTCCTGATTAATGGAGAAATAGCCTTCTTCGTTCGATATTACCCCAGTAAAGTCACCCGTTTGCACACTGGCATATTTAATAGGGGTGTTGGTCGCTTTATCTATAATTTTTCCGGTAACAGATTGACAAAAGGTAAAGCTTAAATAAAAGTAGGTGAAGATTAGAAGGGTTGTTTTTCTCATAAAATGGGAATTCTAATATATCAACGATTAAAGACTTATAATGTTACAAAAAATAATCAAGGAAATGACTACATTTGCACTCGCAAAAACCAATATTTTGGTTTTGTGGTTTAACTTATTTATCGAAATAAAATGAAAGCAGGCATAGTAGGATTACCAAACGTAGGGAAATCGACTTTATTTAATTGTTTATCAAATGCGAAAGCGCAAAGTGCGAACTTTCCATTTTGTACTATAGAACCAAATATAGGAGTGGTTAATGTACCGGATCCTAGACTTGAAAAGTTAGAAGCATTAGTTAAACCAGAACGTGTATTGCCTGCAACTGTAGAAATTGTAGATATTGCCGGACTTGTAAAAGGAGCAAGTAAAGGTGAAGGTTTAGGAAACCAGTTCTTAGCAAATATTCGTGAAACGGATGCTATTCTACACGTATTACGTTGTTTTGATAACGATAATGTTGTGCATGTTGATGGTAATGTAAATCCGCTGCGAGATAAAGAAACTATCGATATGGAGCTTCAGTTAAAAGATCTGGAAACTGTAGAGAAGAAATTAGATAAAGTAAAACGTGCTGCTAAAACTGGAAATAAGGAAGCTCAAAAAGAAGAGGCTGTATTACTTCAAATAAAAGCAGGTCTGGAAGCAGGTAAGTCGGTGCGAGCTTTGGAATTTAATGAAGATGATTATGCCGATTTTGTTAAGCCTGCGCAGTTTATTACAGATAAACCAGTTATGTATGTTTGTAATGTCGATGAAGGTTCGGCGGTTTCAGGTAATAATTATGTAGAAATCGTTAAGGAAGCTGTAAAAGACGAAAATGCCGAAGTTTTAGTATTGGCTGTAGGAACAGAGGCGGATATTAATGAGTTAGATGATTATGAAGAGCGTCAGATGTTTTTACAGGATATAGGTTTAGATGAAGCGGGTTCGGCGAAATTAATTCGTTCGGCTTATAAGCTTTTAAACCTGCAAACATATTTTACGGCGGGTGTAAAAGAAGTGCGTGCTTGGACTGTAGATATAGGAGCTACAGCACCACAGGCTGCCGGTGTGATTCACTCAGATTTCGAAAAAGGATTTATTAGAGCTGAGGTTATCGGCTATGATGATTATGTGACTTATGGAAGTGAATCTAAAGTTAAGGAAGCTGGGAAAATGCGTGTTGAGGGCAAGAATTATATTGTAAAAGATGGTGATGTGATGCATTTCTTATTTAATGTGTAATATGTCATTATAAAAAAATAGAACGCCTCGCATTACATGCGAGGCGTTTTTGTATCCGATATGTTTTATTGAACATCGTAATCTTGAGAGGGAATCTGAAGAGGTTCTTATTAAGAGAATTAAATTCGTTTTATGAAATCAACCAAATCGTTTGTTTACGGCGTATTATTAGCTGTTTTGGGGATTATACTATTTTCCTCAAAGGCCGTCATGGTGAAATTGGCCTACAATTATAATATAGATGCTTTAAGTGTGTTGTTGCTGCGTATGTTGTTTTCTTTCCCTTTTTATGTGGTGGTAGCTTTATGGTACCGAAAAAGGCCTAATAATGCCTCTGTGGGCCAGAAGGATTATATATGGTTGTTTTTATTTGGTTTTTTGGGGTACTATTTGTCGAGTTATTTCGATTTTATGGGGCTCGTCTATTTAAAAGCGAGTTTAGAACGAATCATTTTGTTTTTGTATCCTACCATAGTGCTTTTGTTTAATAGATTTTTTCTTAAAAAGCCCATAAGCAGATTGCAGATTTTGGCCATTGCTATAACATATTTTGGAGTGGTTATTACTTTTTGGGGAGAGGTTGTTGTTTCAGGTTCTAAAACTTATCTGGGTGGTTTGTTTATTTTGTTATGTGCTATTTCTTATGCGGCATATATCTCAGGTACAGGATGGTTGGTGCCTAAATTCGGGGTGGCGAAATTCACTTCTTATGTCATGATTGTGTCCTGTTTATGCGTTTTTGTGCATTTCGGAATCATGTCTGAAGCAAGCATCTTAGGATACCCGTGGCAGGTTTATTTGTTAGGGTTTTTAATAGCGATTTTTGCAACTGTTATTCCATCTTATTTAGTTTCGGAAGCTATTAAAAGAATCAATTCATCGAATTTTGCCGTTGTAGCAGGTATTGGGCCTATTTCAACTATAATTTTAGCTGCTATTTTCCTAAATGAGCACTTAACGGTTATGCAATTATTAGGCGCGATAATTGTGATTGTTGGAATATTTTTGGTGTCGTATAAGAAGCATAAAAGCCTGTAATTTAATGTTCTTAACAAAAGAAGGTGAATATTGTTAATTACTTTGTGTGATGGCTATTTCTTTTTTTTATCGGGTTGTGTTATATTAGCATCCAATCACTAATATTTTCTGAAAAAATTTTATGACGGAACAAACTAATTATACCGAAGATAATATACGTTCGTTAGACTGGAAAGAGCATATCCGCATGCGGCCAGGGATGTATATTGGTAAATTAGGGGATGGTTCGTCTCCCGATGATGGTATTTACATTCTACTTAAAGAGGTTTTGGATAACTCTATCGATGAGTTTGTTATGGGGGCTGGTAAAACCATTGAGATTTCTATTCAAGGAACCAAAGTGATTGTTAGAGATTATGGTCGAGGCATTCCTTTAGGAAAAGTGGTCGATGTAGTGTCTAAAATGAACACTGGAGGAAAGTATGATTCTAAAGCATTTAAAAAATCAGTTGGATTAAATGGGGTGGGTACCAAAGCGGTAAATGCCTTGTCTAATTATTTTAGAGTAGAGTCTACACGGGATGGTAAATCGGCATCAGCGGAGTTCGAGCAAGGAAATTTGATCAATCAGGAAATTCTTGAAGAAACGACACGTCGCAAAGGTACTAAGGTCTCGTTTGTTCCAGACGAAACCATCTTTAAGAATTATAAATATCGAAGCGAGTATGTCGTTAAAATGCTAAAAAACTATGTGTACCTTAATCCGGGATTAACCATTGTTTTTAACGGAGAAAAGTTTTTTAGTGAGCACGGTTTAAAAGATTTGTTGAGTGAAACTATAAATGAATCAGACCGACTGTATCCAATTATACACCTTCGTGGTGATGATATTGAGATTGCTTTAACACACAGTAAGACGCAATATAGTGAGGAGTATCATTCCTTTGTTAATGGACAAAACACCACACAAGGAGGGACGCATTTAAATGCGTTCAGAGAAGCCTTGGTGAAAACGGTTCGCGAATTCTATGGAAAAAACTACGATGCATCCGATATTCGTAAATCTGTGGCCAGTGCCATAGCTATAAAGGTAATGGAACCTGTATTTGAGAGTCAGACTAAAACGAAATTAGGTTCAACCGATATGGGTGGTGATTTACCAACGGTAAGAACGTATATAAACGATTTTGTAAAGACCTATCTAGATAATTTTTTACATAAAAATCCGGAAACAGCCGAAAAATTACAGCGTAAAATTTTACAGGCCGAACGTGAGCGTAAGGAATTATCGGGTATAAGAAAATTAGCGAGAGATCGTGCAAAGAAAGCTAGTTTACATAATAAAAAATTACGCGATTGTCGTGTGCATTTTGGAGATACTAAAAACGAACGTAACTTAGAAACGACCTTGTTTATTACCGAGGGAGATTCGGCGTCTGGTAGTATCACGAAGTCAAGAGATGTGAATACTCAGGCGGTTTTTAGTTTAAAGGGAAAACCATTGAATTCCTATGGACTAAGTAAAAAAATTGTTTACGAAAATGAAGAATTCAATTTATTACAAGCGGCGCTAAATATAGAAGAGTCTTTAGAAGACCTACGATACAATAATGTTGTTATAGCAACTGATGCCGATGTGGATGGTATGCATATACGATTGTTGCTAATAACATTCTTTCTGCAGTTTTTCCCAGAGCTTATTAAAGAAGGACATTTGTATATTTTACAAACCCCTTTATTTAGGGTAAGGAATAAAAAGGAGACTATTTATTGTTATTCTGAAGAAGAACGGGTAAATGCGATTGAAAAATTAAAGCCAAAACCTGAAATTACTCGATTTAAAGGATTAGGTGAAATTTCTCCGGATGAATTTAAACACTTTATAGGTGACGATATTCGTTTAGATCCGGTCATGTTAGACGATCATATGTCAATAGAAGAATTATTGTCTTTTTATATGGGTAAAAATACCCAAACCAGACAGGAATTTATTATCGATAATTTAAAGGTAGAATTGGATATTATTGAATAATACGTGTTTATATTGTTAAATCAAAACTATTTCTTCGTTAAAATGAGAATATGTTGATAAAATTGCGTTAAAATAGAAACAAGATATTGCAGTTTAGGTGTAATTTTGTATTACGAAAAGATTATAAATCCCTGTGTTAAAAAACAGGTAAAAAACCTAAACAAGATGTTATATATAAAAGACAAAAAAGAAACAAAAAAAAGAAGATCATACGACTATTTACACACTAATGTAACTGGTGAAGAAGTTCATAGAAAAGTTAAAATAGAAGGTAGGGTGCTTCTAAATGGTAAACCTAAATTAAATTAAAATAATTAATGATTGAGGAAGGCGATGATTTAAATAATAAACAAGACGAACCAAAAGAAACTATCACCCGTGTAACGGGAATGTATAAAGATTGGTTTCTGGATTATGCTTCTTACGTTATTCTAGAACGCGCCGTCCCTGCCATTGAAGACGGGTTTAAACCGGTACAACGACGCATCATGCATTCTATGAAAGATTTGGATGATGGTCGCTACAACAAAGTCGCTAATATTGTCGGTCATACTATGCAATATCATCCGCATGGAGATGCTAGTATTGCCGATGCTATGGTTCAGATAGGCCAAAAAGACCTTTTAATTGATACCCAAGGAAACTGGGGAAATATCCTTACGGGTGATAGTGCTGCTGCATCGCGTTACATTGAGGCCCGATTATCTAAATTTGCCTTAGATGTAGTTTACAATCCTAAGATTACTGAATGGCAAGCATCTTATGATGGTCGCCGCAAGGAGCCTGTTAACTTACCAGTAATGTTCCCGCTGTTATTAGCGCAAGGTGGAGAAGGAATTGCTGTAGGGCTTTCAACAAAAATATTACCACATAATTTTATTGAATTAATTGATGCTTCAGTAAAGCATCTACAGGGAAAACGCTTTACCCTGGTTCCTGATTTTCCAACAGGAGGAATCGCTGATTTTTCTAATTATAATGATGGATTACGCGGTGGACGTGTGCGGGTACGAGCTAAAATTTCTCAGTTAGATAAAAATACTCTTGTAATAACCGAATTGCCTTTCGGAACAACAACGTCTTCATTGATTGATTCCGTTTTAAAAGCAAACGATAAAGGTAAGATTAAGGTTAAAAAAATTGAAGATAATACAGCGGCAGAAGTTGAAATATTAGTACATCTGCCTTCGGGGTTATCACCAGATAAAACCATTGATGCCTTATATGCCTTTACGAGTTGTGAATCTTCAATTTCGCCTTTGGGTTGTGTTATTGAAGATAATAAGCCATTGTTTGTTGGGGTTTCCGAGATGTTACGTCGCAGTACCGATAATACGGTGCAGTTACTAAAGCAAGAGCTTGAAATTAGATTAGGTGAATTTGAAGAACAGTGGCATTTTGCGTCGTTAGAGCGCATTTTTATTGAAAATAGAATTTATCGTGATATTGAAGAAGAAGAAACCTGGGAAGGTGTTATTCAAGCTATAGATAAAGGATTGCAACCTTACGTGGAGCATTTAAAACGTGCTGTTACAGAAGAAGATATTGTGCGCTTAACAGAAATTCGAATTAAACGCATATCGAAATTCGATATTGATAAAGCACAGCAAAAAATTGAAGCCTTAGAAGAGGAGATTGCTAAGGTAAAACATCATTTAGCCAATCTTATTGATTATGCTATAGCATATTTCAAACGTTTAAAAGAAGAATATGGAAAAGGGCGCGAACGTAAGACAGAAATTCGCGTATTCGATGATGTCGATGCTACCAAAGTTGTTATTCGAAATACCAAACTTTATGTAAATCGGGAAGAAGGTTTCGTGGGTACTTCATTACGACGTGATGAGTATGTGGGTGATTGTAGTGATATTGATGATATTATTGTATTTACCAAAACAGGTAAAATGATGGTAACAAAAGTGGATTCTAAAACTTTTGTAGGTAAGGATATCATTCATGTGGCTGTATTTAAAAAGAAAGATAAACGTACCATTTATAACCTCATTTATCGCGATGGTAAAGGTGGGGCTTCCTATATAAAACGATTTGCCGTTACAAGTGTAACCCGTGATAGGGAATATGATTTAACCAACGGTAATAAATCTTCGGCAGTGTTGTATTTTTCTGCAAACCCTAATGGAGAGGCGGAAGTGGTAAATATTTTGTTGCGTCAGGCAGGAAGCATTAAAAAGCTTAAATGGGATATAGATTTTGCCGATATATTAATTAAAGGGCGTAACTCTAAAGGGAATTTGGTTACCAAATATGCCATTAAAAAAGTCGAATTAAAAGAGAAAGGGGTTTCTACCTTAAAGCCTAGAAAAATATGGTTCGATGAAACCGTGCAGCGTTTAAATGTTGATGGCCGAGGTGAATTAATTGGTGAATTTAGAGGTGAAGATCGAATACTAATAATTAATCAAAAAGGAATTGCTAAAACCATAATACCTGAAATAACGACTCATTTTGATAACAATATGGTTATTATGGAGAAATGGTTGCCAAATAAACCTATTTCTGCTATTTATTATAATGGAGAAAAGGACCTTTATTATGTGAAGCGTTTTTTAATAGAGAACGAATCGAAAGAAGAATTGTTTATTTCTGAACATGAAGGATCTCATTTGGAGATTGTTTCTACCGATTGGAAGCCACGTGCTGAAGTTGAGTTTGTTAAAGAGCGAGGTAAAGATCGCAAAGATAACTTGGAAATAAATTTAGAAGAATTTATTTCAGTGAAAGGTATTAATGCACTAGGAAATCAGTTAACAAAAGATAAAGTTAAGCAGATAAGTCTTTTAGAATCGCTTCCGTTTGAAGCGCCTGAAGAAGTTCATGCAGACGACCTGGATGTTGTTGACGAGGAAACTGTTCAAGGTGATCATGAAACAGAATCTACCAATAATACTGAAGATGATGGTGAAGGACAAACAACTCTTTTTTAATAAGAGTTGTTTGTAATATCGGTATCAGTAAGAGTCTTTAAAAAGGCTACTATACTTTTTTGTTCTTCGATAGTTAAATTTAATTCATCGAAGGGTAGTGTTTGATGAACCATATCAAAACCTAAGCCTTTACCGCCACCTTTATTATAAAAATCAATAACCTCCTCTAATGTATTATAGACACCATTATGCATGTAAGGAGTGGGAACAGATAGGTTACGACGGTTGATCTTTAAATTGTTAACTTTTATTGAGTTGTCTTTGGATTTTTTTAATGGCCGTTTCTATGGTTTTATCAGGTTCTATAATATTATATTTTCCCCAAAATTCGGGATCTCTAAATCCGGAAACCTTATCGGTTAGAATGGTGTTGGGGCGAATAATATTTTGTCTAATATCAGCTAATTTTGTATTGGAAACTTCCCAGTCGGTAACGGCCATTTCACTATTAAGAGTATATGTACTATTAAATAGTTTTCCTTTCCAGTTTACTTTAAAAGTAAGCAGTATATTGCTGTAAGAATAATACCATTTGCCGTTCTGAGTTCTGTAGTTCACGCGATAATTGGCTTCGGTAGGATATACATCAACCTTTTTAGGTTTCTTGCGAACATACATTCGACTTGATAATTCTTTGTTTTCAACATTTAGGCTGAAAACTGCACTGGTAAGGGCTAAAGTTTTAGCGTCTATATATAGTTTACCATAGAACAGTGGCGCCTGAATATGAGGTTTTTGTTTAAAATTAATAACATATATGAGGTTGTTGTCGTTCCGGGTTGATTTATCGTAGCTAAAATTATAAAGAGGAATATCTTCTTCTGTAAAAATGTATTCCGGGTACTTAATAATGTCAGTATATAAATTACTAAAAGGTCCACCTTGTAGTTTTAAGGCTATGGTATCTAAACGGTCATAATTGGTGTTTTTTCTGGCTTTTATTAAGTTAATGGCATCTTGTCTCGTACTATTATATGGGCGTTTATGAATTTGTACAATAGCTTCCGAAAGGGATGCATTTTTACGTCTTTTTTTTATGGTTTCTCTGTAAAACGCCGTCATAACCGTATGGTCGTTATTGTAAATAGAATGTTTGTTTTTTAAACATTCTATAAATAAAGCCTTAGCATCTTTTAGTGCGGTAATCTCAACAGGTTGCAATTGGGTTAAAATAGGGTCAAGTTCTATTTTATAATTTCTTCCAATAGACGAAATAGGAATGAATTTTTTTCCGTAACCCAATCTTGAAATGGTTATATTTTTTTCTGAATAGGAAATAGGAATTTTTAAAATAAATTCTCCATCAGAATTGGATACCGTACTAATATTAGATCCGTTAATAACGAGATCCGAGAACATCAAGGGTTCATGAGTTTCGGCATCAATAACGAGGCCAGTAATTTCTTTAACGGCTTCTTCACCTTGAGCATAACTCATGAAGGTCCCTAATGTTAAGGAAACGCAGATGGTTAGTAGGTTTATAAAATGTTTTGTTTTCATGACCAAAAATCTTGTGGGAGAATCAGCTATAATTTACGAAAAAATGGAATGAAGTCATAATTTTTTTAATTGAAATTGATGTAATGTGTTGTGATTTATGTGGTTATGTGTTTGTGGTTTGAATTGTTAATAATTTGAAACACATAAGTTGTAATTAAACTCTTAACGAAATTTTTAGATTTTAAAATCTTATTAACTGTATATTTACACCCTCATAAGTTTGTAAAAATAATTATGACTGTAAGCGGAATTTCATTTAAAAAAACAGGTTACTTTTCATCACTGATTTGTGATTATTTAGATGAGAACCCGCAATTGTCAGCGCTTTATAATCGGTATCCTAATATTGAGAACTTCAAGTTTCAAATTGAAGAGAAAATAAATGCTCATTATTTAAATGAGGACCATAGGGCTGTACTAGTATCTGTTTTAAAAGATCAATATTCCGCAATTGACACTTCAGAAGAAACGCTTGATAATATTGAAAGTTTACAATCGGGAACTACGTTTACAATCACAACAGGGCATCAATTAAACTTATTTACCGGCCCCCTTTATTTTCTTTATAAAATTGTTTCTGCTATTAATCTAGCAAAGGAATTAAAAACCAAATATCCGGAATATAATTTTGTTCCGGTATATTGGATGGCGACAGAAGATCATGATTTCGAGGAAATTAATTACTTTAATTTTAAGGGTAAAAAGATTCATTGGAATAAGGCAGCCAGTGGACCCGTAGGTGAATTAAATACAGAAGGTTTAGAGGAGGTTTTCCAATTGTTTAAGCAGGAACTTGGTGGTAGTACAAATGCCGAAACTTTAAAAAACCTTTTTAAAAAATCCTATTTAAACCATAATAATCTGGCCGATGCAACAAGAGTATTGGCTAATGAACTGTTTAAGGATTATGGCTTGGTTATTATTGATGCTAATGAAGCCCGGTTAAAGAAATTATTTTTACCGTTCATGCAAGATGAATTGTTTAATCAGATTTCTTTTGAACATGTAAGCGCTACTAATGAGGTTATAAATAATTTACCAGATCAACCCTATGGCATACAGGTAAATCCAAGAGAGATAAACTTATTTTATATAGCAGATAATATTCGAGAACGTATTGTTTTTGAAAACAATCAGTATCGAGTTTTAAATACGGATCTTGTTTGGAGTTCTTCTGAAATAAAGGAAATTTTGAAGAAGCATCCAGAGCAATTTTCACCAAACGTAATTATGCGTCCATTGTATCAGGAGGTTATTTTACCCAACCTTTGTTATATAGGTGGGGGTGGTGAGTTAGCTTATTGGTTTCAATTAAAAGCTTTATTTGAAGCTGTTAATATACCGTTTCCTATACTGCTGCTAAGAAATTCTGTATTAATAAGTTCTGAGAAACAGCAGAATAAGCTTGAGAAGTTAAATATTTCCAATGAAGATATTTTTCTAAAACGGGATGCTTTAATTAATAAAAAGGTACGTGAAATATCGAATATAGATATCGATTTCTCAGAACAAAAGTTGTATTTAAAACAACAATTCGAAAATTTGTACCTATTGGCAGAACAAACCGATAGGTCTTTTGTCGGAGCAGTAAAAGCTCAAGAAACAAAACAAATTAAAGGACTAGAAAACTTAGAAAAACGTTTGTTGAAAGCACAAAAGCGTAAGCTTAAAGATCAGGTTTCTAGAATGACCGATATACAAAATCAACTATTCCCAAATCAAGGGTTGCAGGAACGCAATACCAATTTTTCTGAATTTTATTTAGAGTATGGCACGGAGCTTATACCACAACTTATAAAAAATCTTAACCCTTTAAAAAAAGAATTTATACTTTTAAATTTATAGTCAAGCATGCATAAAATTGATATGGAGCTTGTAGAAATGACCTTAGACGTCATGAAATATTCTATTGATAGAATTTCATCTACAAACACGAAAATTGGAAAGCCTAAAAAGGCAGAGGAATTAAAGGCATTAGTTGGAGAAACGATTACTGAAGATGGTATTGGAGGTGAGATGGCTTTTAATTTGTGGAAGAAGCATTTAAATAAGGCAAATGTGCCTGCCGATCACCCTAGGCATTTAGCTTTTGTTCCAGCATCACCAACCAGAGCAGCGGTTATGTTCGATTTAGTAACATCGGCCTCTAGTATTCATGGAGCTTATTGGATGGAAGGTGCCGGTGGTATTTTTTGTGAGAACGAAGCCATGCGTTGGATGGTGTCGTTAACCGGTTTGCCAGAAGGAGCCTTTGGAGTTTTTACTAGTGGTGGTACAGCGGCTAACCTTTCGGCTATAGTTGCTGCCAGAGAGAATTGGCGTCGTCTTGATGAAGCACATCAAAAAGAAAAAGGATTAATTATAACCTCCATCGGAGCGCATTCGTCAATTAAAGCCATGGCTAAAGTGGCTGATATTGATGTGCTTTTAGTTGATACTGAAGATCGTTTAGAAACGCCTGAGTTAGAAGAAACTCTTAAACAATTAACGCCTCAACAGCGTCAGCGTTTATTTGCTATTGTGGCTACTGGAGGAACTACCAATGCTGGGATTGTTGATGATTTAGATGGTATTGCAAACATTTGTGAAAGAGAAAATCTTTGGTTTCATGTCGATGCTGCTTATGGAGGAGGTGCCTTGTTAGCCGATTCTGTTAGACATTTATTTAATGGTATTGAAAAGGCTGATAGTATAACCATCGATCCACATAAATGGTTGTTCTCACCTTACGATTGTGGGGCGGTAATCTATAAAAACCCGGAATTGGCAAAAAAAGCACATTCTCAGGAAGGCTCTTACCTGGATATTTTTAAAGATGAAGGCGCTCACGGATTTAATCCTACCGATTACCAAATACAATTAACAAGACGTGTTAGAGGGTTGCCTTTATGGTTCTCGTTAGCAATGCACGGAACTAATAAATATAAGGAAGCTGTTGAGCGTGGTATTGAATTAGCGCATAAAGCAGCCGAAATGATTGAGGCACGCCCCTATGTAGAGTTGGTTCGAGAGCCTGGATTATCTTGTGTGCTTTACAGAAGAATAGGGTGGAAACCTGAAGATTATACACATTGGACATACGAAAACCACAGAAAAGGGTTTGCCTTGGTAACACCTACTAAATGGAAAACTGGTGACAGTTTTGAGACGGTTTCGCGTTTTTGTTTTATTAACCCAGATACATTAGAGGAAGATATCGAACAGATTTTAGACTCTATGGCTTAGAAATAAATTAAAAAAAGGAGCACGAAATTCGTCATTCTAAAATCAATTATTATTTTTGCGCATGCAACACGATAAGGTACTAATATTAGACTTCGGATCGCAATATACACAACTTATTGCTCGTCGAGTTAGGGAACTCAACATATACTCCGAAATACATCCATTTAACAAAATTCCAACCGATTTAGATAGCTACAAGGCTGTAATACTTTCTGGTAGTCCGAACTCTGTAAGAGGAGAAGACGCTTTACATCCAGATTTATCAGGTATTAGAGGGGTAAAGCCCTTGTTAGCTGTGTGTTACGGTGCTCAGTATTTAGCGCATTTTTCAGGAGGTGAAGTGGCTCCTTCAAATACCAGAGAGTATGGAAGAGCTAATTTGTCTTTTATAAAAGGTAATGAGCCGTTTTTTGCACATATCCACACAGGAAGTCAAGTTTGGATGAGTCATAGTGATACCATTAAAAAGTTACCTGAAAATGGGGTTTTAATTGCGAGTACGCATGATGTAGAGAATGCGGCTTACAGAATTAATGGTGAAGAAACTTATGCTATTCAATTTCATCCAGAGGTATATCATTCTACAGATGGAAAACAGTTATTGGAGAACTTTTTAGTGAGTATTGCAGGTGTTAATCAGGATTGGACCCCAGATTCATTTGTTGAAGAAACGGTAGAAGCTATTAAAGAGAAAGTAGGAAATGATAAAGTTGTTTTAGGACTTTCAGGAGGTGTAGATTCTACGGTAGCAGCCGTTCTTCTTAATAAAGCAATAGGAGAGAATCTTTACTGTATTTTTGTGAATAATGGTTTATTGCGTAAAAATGAATTTGAAAGCGTTCTAAATCAATATAAAGGTATGGGGCTTAACGTAAAAGGTGTTGATGCTTCAGAGCGTTTTCTTGCTGCTTTAGCGGGAATAGAAGATCCTGAGAAAAAACGTAAAGCTATTGGTAATGCCTTTATCGAAGTTTTCGATGATGAAGCTCATAAATTAACGGATGTTAAATGGTTAGCACAGGGAACTATTTACCCGGACGTTATCGAGAGTGTATCTGCTACTGGAGGGCCATCGGCAACGATTAAGAGTCATCATAATGTGGGTGGTTTACCAGATTTTATGAAGCTTAAAATTGTTGAACCATTGCGAGCTATCTTTAAAGATGAAGTAAGACGTGTAGGTGCAACATTGGGTATTGATCCTGAATTATTAGGACGCCACCCATTCCCTGGACCAGGACTAGGAATTCGTATTTTGGGCGATATCACCGCAGAAAAAGTGCGTATCCTTCAAGAGGTAGATGCCATTTTTATTAATGGTTTAAAATCTTGGGGTTTATACGATAAGGTGTGGCAAGCTGGTGCTATGTTACTGCCTGTTAATAGTGTTGGTGTTATGGGTGATGAGCGTACATATGAAAAATGTGTGGCTCTTAGAGCTGTAGAAAGTACTGATGGTATGACGGCTGATTGGGTTAATTTACCGTATGAGTTTTTACAAAAAACATCAAATGAAATTATAAATAAAGTTAAAGGTGTGAATAGAGTCGTATATGATATAAGTTCTAAACCGCCTGCAACTATAGAGTGGGAATAGTATTCCGTTATAACGTCCGTTGTGATGTTAAATAAATTATATTGTTTTGAATAGTCTTTTTGCTAGGCGTCTATCGTATATTAAAAGGAAAATCGAAATAATATTTATCATATGAACTTTATCTTTTCTATTTTTGGCATATTATATGTTATAGAAAAGGTAAAGTTTCTTTTTAAGTAGTATGAGGTATTTCATCTATTTAAACCAGTAAAAATATATTCAATG
This sequence comes from Gaetbulibacter saemankumensis DSM 17032, assembly GCF_000425645.1. Classification (GTDB taxonomy): domain Bacteria; phylum Bacteroidota; class Bacteroidia; order Flavobacteriales; family Flavobacteriaceae; genus Gaetbulibacter; species Gaetbulibacter saemankumensis. Next base: position 456,559 of record NZ_AUDV01000005.1, on the reverse strand, counting down.
ATTAAATTCTTTTCAGTTTTAAGTTTCATTCTATTATTTAGTTTAAATACATTACAAGCACAAAATTTTAGTACGCATCAGGTAAAAAAAGGTGAGACGATTGAAAGTATAGCAAAAAAATATTTTGTAACGAAATCTCAGCTTTATAAACTGAATCCAGATGCTAAAAGGAATTTAAAACCACATACTATTTTAATTATTCCAATTTCTGAAGCTAAACCTCCAAAAGTTACTGTTACCAGAGAATTACAAAGTTTCAGAGAACATAAAGTTAATAGAAGAGAAACCCTGTATAGTTTATCAAAGGAATATAATGTCACTACCGAAGAGTTAAAGAAGTATAATAAATTCCTGTATGCTAATACATTGCGTAAAGGGGATGTACTTCAAATTCCAGTGTTTAAAACGGTTGAAACGATTGTAGAAGTTCCCGAAACAAAATTATATACAGTACAACCTAAGGAAGGTAAATGGCGTATTGCATATAAATATGGTTTAACGGTTAATGAATTAGAAGAATTAAATCCTGAAATGGGAGACACCTTACAGGTTGGACAGGAAATTAAGGTGCCTAATATTGAAAAGATAGAAGAAAAACAACTAGATTCTAAGTATAGCTATTATAGGGTATTGCCCAAGGAAGGCTTTTACCGTTTAAAATTGAAGCTGGGCCTAGAACAGGAAGTGTTAGAAAATTTAAATCCAGAATTAAAGGATAGTGGACTTAAAGAAGGTATGATTTTAAAGATTCCTTACACCCAATCAGGGTTAGGAAGTTTGTCGGTAGACCCAGAAAAAATTAATTTAGCTTCAAAAATTACAGATTTTAATACCAAACATATTGCGGTTATGTTACCGTTTCGTGTGAATCGCGTAAATTTCGATTCAATATCAGGAACAAAACAAAGTATTAAGAAAGATCCTTATTTGAATGCCTCACTAGATTTTTATTCAGGGGTGTTGGTGGCTATTGATTCTCTTAAAAAAATAGGGGTGTCTTTAAAAGTGGACGTATATGATACACAGCACCAGGTGAGCGAAGTTATTAAAATCATGAACGATAATAACTTTGAAGATGTCGATGCTGTTATTGGCCCGTTAACTGCAACGACGTTCGATAAGGTAGCTACCTCTCTTAAGGAATATAATGTGCCGGTTTTTTCTCCAATAGGAACTGATTTAAAATTACATGATAATGTATTTCAGACGAAGCCTTCAGATGACTTATTGAAAACTAAAATTTTAAATTACATCAAAACAGATACTATTACTAGAAATATTGTTATCATATCAGATTCTAAAAATCAATCACGTGCTAACGATATAAAACGTGAATTTAATTATGCTAAGTTGGTACATTCAAGAAAAGATAAGGAAGGTCGTGAAGCTAATTATGTTATGGTAGATGATATTCGAGAGGTTTTGGTACCTGGTGAAAATTTGGTGTTTTTAGAAACTCAGAATGCCGGATTCGCTTCGAATGTTACTAGTATTTTGGCGTCATTAATTCAAAAGGAAGATGAAGAAAAGGAATTAGAAGAAATTAAAATTGAATTGGCAACGACTCATTTTAATTCCGCTTTTGAAGGTGATGATATTTCGAATGAACATTTATCTCGTTTAAAATTTAAATTTGCTACAGGAGCTAAATCATATAATGATTCCGAAAATAATAGTTTTATAAAAACTTACGAGTCTATATATCATATTACGCCAGATAAAAGTGCGGTTAAAGGGTTTGATTTAACTATGGATGTTGTACTTCGCCTAGTAACTTCAGAAGATTTATATATGTCGGTAAATCAAAGCCCGTTAACTGAATATGTAGAAAATAAGTTTGGGTATAAAAAGGAGTTGTTCGGAGGGTACTATAATAGCTCGGTGTATTTAGTACAATATAATGACTTAAGAATTGAAGAAATAAAACTATAATAATCCTGTAATATTTTTTTAATTGCTTCCAGATAAGAAATTCTTAATAGATTTAGCGCATGCCAGAATGCCTTTTGGTAAATATAAAGACCGGTATTTAATTGATTTGCCTGAGTATTATGTGGTATGGTATCATCAAAAGGGTTTTCCAAAGGGAAAATTGGGCGATATGCTTTCGCAGGTCTATGAAATTAAATTAAACGGTCTTGAGGATTTAATACGAAATATTAAACGGCAGTATCCTAAGTAAAATAGTTTTGTTTCTTAATCTATAGTACATTAAATGTTCTTTAGTATTAGTTCATTTTTAAAAATCCAGTTAGGAAATTGCGGTCTATTAATTTTTGGCTAATTATCATGTTGTTGTTAGAGAACTTCAATTCTAATCCCAGGCAATAATTTAATTACAAGTTTATCTTTCTTACGGTAATATTCGAAATCAAATTTATTTTAATTTTCAGCATTTTCGAGAGTCATGCTTAAAAAGTTAATTATCTCGGCTAGAGGGATCGTTAATTTAATGCTTGTTTGTTAAATATTGGTAATATAGGGTGTTAAGCTGTTGTAATGTATTGGGTTTTAATAATAATTAAAATTTAACTATTTAATTTTTGAGAAATTTTGATTTTTATATGGGTTTGTTTTTACGAATTAATACTGTTGAAAACTACCTGTTAAATAACCCCAAAACTATTGGCTAATAACTATTTTAATTTTGTAAATTTGCCTGCGTTTATAAGCGCATCATGACAAGTACAGCAAAATACATTTTTGTAACCGGTGGGGTTACATCTTCATTAGGAAAAGGAATAATAGCAGCTTCATTAGCTAAACTATTACAAGCACAGGGATATCGAGTAACCATTCAGAAGTTAGATCCATACATCAACGTAGATCCAGGAACTTTAAATCCATACGAACACGGGGAATGTTACGTAACGGAGGACGGAGCAGAAACCGATTTAGATTTAGGACACTACGAACGTTTTTTAAATGTTCCTACCAGTCAGGCTAACAATGTTACGACGGGTCGTATTTACCAAAGTGTTATTCAGAAAGAGCGTCGTGGTGAATTTTTAGGAAAAACAGTTCAGGTGGTTCCTCATATTACAGACGAAATTAAGGAGCGTATTCAAATTTTAGGTAAATCGGGCGATTACGATATTATTATTACCGAAATAGGAGGAACTGTTGGTGATATAGAATCACTTCCTTATGTTGAAGCCGTACGTCAGTTACGATGGGATCTAGGTGAGAACAATGGTATTGTTATTCACTTAACTTTAATTCCATATTTAGCCGCTGCTGGTGAGTTAAAAACCAAACCAACTCAGCACAGTGTTAAAACATTAATGGAATCTGGAGTGCAAGCAGATATTTTAGTTTGTAGAACAGAACATGATTTACCAAACGATATTCGTAGAAAACTAGCATTATTCTGTAACGTACGTGAAGAAGCTGTAATTCAGTCTATTGATGCTTCAACTATTTACGATGTTCCAAACTTAATGTTAGAGCAAGGTTTAGACAAGGTAGTGCTTAAAAAGTTAGCATTGGAGAGTTCTACTCCAGATATAACTAGATGGAATCAATTCCTTACACGTCATAAAAATCCTAAAACCGAGATTACTATTGGGTTAATAGGTAAATATGTCGAATTACAAGATTCCTATAAATCTATTTTAGAAGCCTTTATTCATGCAGGTGCGGAAAATGAGGTAAAAGTAAATGTAGAGTCTATTCATTCAGAATATATTAATAAAGATAACGTTAAACTAAAATTAGGTCATTTAGACGGGGTTTTAGTAGCGCCAGGTTTTGGTGAGCGTGGAATAGAAGGTAAAATTGATGCTGTTCAATTTGTACGTGAAAACAATATTCCATACTTCGGGATTTGTTTAGGCATGCAAATGGCAGTAATTGAATTTGCGAGAAATGTTTTAGGCCTTTCTGATGCCGATTCAACTGAAATGACTCCTGAAACTACTAACCCGGTAATTGATTTAATGGAAGATCAAAAAGATGTTACCGATAAAGGAGGTACTATGCGTTTAGGGGCTTGGGCATGTGATTTGAAAATAGGTAGCGCGGTACGTGATATCTATAAGGCTGAAACTATTACCGAACGTCATAGACACCGTTATGAGTTTAACGGAAAATATAAAGAGGCTATGGAAGCTGCTGGAATGATAGCAACAGGTTTAAATCCTGATACTGGATTGGTAGAGATTGTTGAGGTACCAGCACATCCGTTTTTTGTAGGAGTACAATACCACCCAGAATATAAGAGTACAGTTGCTAATCCACATCCGTTATTTGTAGCCTTTGTGAAAGCCGCTTTAAGTTATAAGATTAAAAATGCAGGTGTCAAAATAGCACAAAACTAATACTTGGTCAGTTTTTTGATAGTATTGAGGCATAATCTTTAATAGATAAAACAATAAATGGAAGAAAAAAAATTAGATATTAATTCGATTATAGGCTTCTTGCTTATTTTCGGAATTTTAATGTACATGCTTTGGCAAAATCAACCTACGCCGGAGGAACTTGAAGCTCAAGAAAAAGCTAAGCAAGAACAGGTTGAAGCCGAAACTAAGGTAAAAGAACAGCAAAATATTGCGGTAACAACAGCAGAGGATTTTGTTGTATCATCGGAAACAGATTCTTTACAATTAGTAGCTCTTCAAAATAAATTAGGCGCATTTGCTTATTCAGCAACTAGAGCATCAAAGGAAGAAACAACAGTTGAAAGTGATTTGTTAGCTCTTACCTTTAGTAATAAAGGAGGGTATCTTTCAGAAGTACGTTTAAAAGATTATGTCGATTTCAAAGACAATCCTATTTATATTATTAAAGATAATAATGCTGGATTTAATATCAATTTCGGAACCACAGATAGTCGGATTTTAAACACTAAAGACTTATATTTTGAACCTTCGGTAACAAAAAATGGTGATGTTACTGTAGTTTCTATGAAACTTAAGGTTTCAGAAAGTAAATTTTTAGAGTATCGATACGAACTGAAGCAGGGCGATTATATGATGGATTTTACTATTCGTTCGCAAGGTTTAAGTGATGTTATAAATAGTTCTCAGGATATTAACTTAGACTGGAATATAAAAACGTATCGCCATGCCAAAAGTATCTCTTACGAAAACAGATATACCGAATTGGTTTATGAGTATGAAGGTGGTAAAGATGATTATTTGGGGCAAAGAGAGCTGTCTGAAGATAAAGCAGAAGATGTAACATATGTAGCTTTCAAACAACATTTTTTTACTTCTATTCTGTTAACAGATACGCCATTTAAATCAGCAGTTTTAGAATCTCGAAATCTGGTTCAAAACGAAGATGTCGATACGGTTTATACTAAAGCTATGGCGGTTAAACTTCCGCTAGAATTTAAAGGAGGTGAAATTAATCAATCCATGAATTGGTATTACGGGCCATCTGATTATAAAATTTTAAAGGCTTACGACAGAAACCTGGATGAGATTGTACCATTAGGATGGGGAATCTTTGGATGGATAAATAAACATTTATTCATTCCGTTCTTTGCTTTCTTGGGTGGTTTCTTGCCATATGGTATTGCTATTATTGTTATGACCATCTCAATTAAATTGTTAATGTCGTTTGTGCAGTACAAGCAATTCTTATCTCAGGCAAAACTTAAAATATTAAAACCTGAATTAGATGAAATAAGAGAAAAGTATAAAGACAACAAAATGAAAGCGCAGCAAGAAACTATGGCGCTTCAAACAAAGGCAGGAGCTAGCCCAATGGCGGGATGTATTCCAGCTTTAATTCAGTTGCCGGTTTTTTATGCTTTATTTCAATTCTTCCCATCAGCTTTCGATTTACGTCAGAAGCCATTCTTATGGGCAGAAGATTTATCATCTTATGATACTATTATGGAATTGCCGTTTAAAATTCCATTCTACGGAGATCACGTGAGTTTATTTCCATTATTAGCTTCGATTGCTATATTCTTTTATATGCAGTTAACAACGGGACAAAATATGCAGAGTCAGCCTCAGCAAGAAGGTATGCCGGATATGGGTAAAATGATGAAATACATGATGTATTTCTCTCCAATTATGATGTTATTTTTCTTTAATAACTATGCGTCAGGATTGAGTTTGTATTACTTTGTTTCTAACCTAATTAGTATTGGTATTATCTTAGTAATTAAGAATTTCATCTTAGATGAAGATAAGATTCATGCACAGATACAGGAGAAAAAGAAGAAGCCTAGAAAAGAAAGTCGTTTCCAACAAAAAATGAAAGAAATGATGGAGCAGGCGGAAAAGCAAAAACAAATACAACAAAACCAAAAGCGTAAATAAGTTGTAATTAAAATACTTTAAAGGCTGTCGTAAATTATGCGACAGCTTTTTTTGTTTCAATAATTTTATAAATTGCCGTTCGTTTACAAAAGAAACCTAAATTATTATGAAAAGATTACTCGTTATTCATCTCATTGTTTTAAGTATTTCAGGATTCATTTCAGCACAAAACATAAATCAATTTGATGCTAATGGTAAGCATCATGGTATATGGAAAAAGAATTTTGACGACACTGATGTTTTAAGGTATGAAGGCGCATTTCAACATGGTAAAGAGGTAGGGGTATTTAAATTTTATAAAAACATTAAAGGGCGAGCAGTTTTAACGGCTACAAAACAATTTAATGCTGATAACGATATAGCAGAAGTACAGTTCCTGGCTTCAAACGGAAAAGTGATTAGTGAAGGGCAAATGAAGGGTAGGTTACGAGTTGGTATCTGGAAATACTACCAGAAAAACAATAATAATTTATTAACTACCGAAAATTATAACGCTCATGGGGTGTTAGATGGGGAGCGTTTGGTTTATTACTCAAGTGGGCAAGTTTCCGAGAAGGAATTGTATGAAGAAGGTAAGTTAGAAGGCATAACGACCGTGTATTCGGAAGCGAATGTTATAATTAAAGAGATTACTTATAGTAATGATATGTTACACGGATCTTTCAAGGTGTATTCTGCCGATGGTAAACTGGAAATCGATGGGCAATTTCAAAATGATAAGAAGGTCGGACTTTGGAGATACTATGAAAAGGGTGAATTAATAGAACAGAAAAAGTTTTAACAGCTATATTTTAGTTACCAATGTTTACTTTATTTCGTAGATTTCCAACAATTATAGTTTTGAAGAACTAGCTTATGGATATGCTTTATTTAATAGATATCTTGGGTACCATTGCGTTTACCATTTCAGGGGCATTGGTAGCAATAAATAAACGGATGGACGCCTTTGGTGTTTTTATAATTGCAAGTGTTACTGCCGTGGGTGGTGGAACTTTGCGAGATGTGTTAATAGGAAGTACTCCTGTGGTATGGATGCAGGATATGACTTATATATACCTTATCGTGATATCTACCATTTTTGCGATTATAGCAAGGAGTAAGATTGATTTTTTTAGAACGTCCTTATTTTTATTTGATACGATTGGTATTGGTTTGTATACATTAATAGGAGTAGAGAAAGGAGTAACGGCGGGATTGCATCCTATAATATGTATAGCATTGGGGGTAATGTCTGCCTGTTTTGGAGGTGTTATTAGAGATATTTTGTGCAACGAAATACCGGTGCTTTTTAGGAAGGAAATTTATGCGATACCTTGTTTGTTGGGAGGGGTCACTTATTTTGTACTTGAATTGTTTCCTATTCCAGATAATTTGGTCTTTTTAGTATCTGGAGGGATTGTTATAGTTACTCGTTTACTTGCTGTTAAATTTCATATTGCATTGCCAATTATAGCACCTAAGTCTTAAATTAAAATCCTGTTATTTTATTATTTCAACGTTTCTTATATAAACATTTCGTAAAGGCCAGTCTGCTTCATCTGTGTCCACAGCAGCAATTTTATCAACTACATCCATACCACTAATTACTTTGCCAAAAATAGTGTAGTCGCCATCTAAATAATGAGCTCCACCATGTTGTTGTACTATGAAAAATTCGTAGGGTGAAGCTAATTTGTGAGGATTATCTATTTCGCTACTAGGCATCGATATTACTCCACGATCGTGCTTAAAACCACGTTTGGTGTCTGCAGGAAGCAGGTATTTACCTATATAGCGCCGTTTGCGTCCCACTTCTACATCATCACTACTACCAGCTTGAATCATAAAATTATTGATTACCCGATAAAATTGCGTCCCGTTAAAGTACTTTTGCTTAGTAAGGAATATAAAATTAGCACGGTGGTATTTTGTAATGTCGTATAATAAAATATCAATATCTCCAAAATCTGTGCTTATACGCACTTTATTTTCTTTATTCTCTTTTTCGTATTCTAAAAAGAAATGCATAGCATTTTTCTCTGTGAGTTTAGGGAATTCCCTCTTTGGAATTTTAGGTTGACTAGTAACAGAGTCCTTTTTTTTCAGTTTTGTTTCTGTTGCCGATGGGGTATTTTTCTGTTTAGTTTTTTTATCTTCACAATTCAGAAGGCAAAGACTTAAACAAAATAATAAGATAAGGCGCATAAAGGATGAATTTTGATGAATTTTTAAAATCAATTTCAAAAGTAAAAAATATACCGCTACCAGCCGAAGCATCGCAATTTAAAATGGTGCCTGATTTTCGGCATGAGGTCTTGCGTCAACAAAAAAACGGAGTAAAGCGAGCTAAAAAGGCAGCTGTTCTAGCTTTGTTTTATCCTAACAAAGCCAATGAAACCCATTTTGTACTTATATTAAGAAAAACCTATAAAGGGGTTCATTCGGCTCAGGTAGGTTTTCCCGGTGGACGCGTTGAATCGGGTGATACATCTTTGGAGGAAGCTGCGTTAAGAGAAACATATGAGGAGGTTGGTGTACCGAAAGAGTATGTTCATGTTTTGCGGCAAATAACAAATGTTTACATTCCTCCAAGTAATTTTTATGTATTTCCTTTTATTGGGGTTAGTAGACAAACACCAGAGTTTGTTAAACAGGAAGAAGAAGTTGAAGCTATTTTGGAAGTTGCTTTGAAACATTTCTTAGATGATAATAATGTAATAACCAAAAAAGTACGGGCGTCTTATGCTTACGAAGTAGAGGTTCCTGCATTTGAATTAAATAATCAAGTAGTATGGGGTGCTACTGCCATGATGCTAAGTGAAATAAAAGACTTGTTAAAACAACTATTGTAATTGGTGATAATTGTTACATTTGCATCGACCAACTATTATTTTGACGCGTGATTTATGGGATTGTTAAAAAGAAACCCGTTTGGGCATATACTTATTATTAAAAAATGGCTTATCCGAATACTCGGATCTATGACTCATAGAAGATTTAGAGGTTTTAATGAACTTCAAATTGAAGGCTCCGAAATTATTAAAAATTTACCTGATAAAAACGTACTTTTTATTTCAAACCACCAAACCTACTTTGCGGATGTAGTGGCTATGTTTCACGTGTTTAATGCAAGTTTGAGTGGTCGTGTAGATTCTATTAAAAATGTAGGTTATTTATGGAATCCGAAATTGAATATATACTATGTAGCAGCTAAAGAAACCATGAAAGCGGGCTTATTACCTAAAATATTAGCTTATGTAGGTTCCGTGAGTATTGAACGTACTTGGCGAGCCGAAGGGAAAGATGTGAATCGCCAGGTGAGAATGAGTGATATTTCAAATATAGGTAAAGCCTTAGATGATGGTTGGGTAATTACCTTTCCGCAGGGAACTACCACCCCTTTCAAACCTATTAGAAAGGGAACAGCGCATATAATTAAACGTTATAAACCTGTTGTTGTCCCAATTGTTATTGATGGGTTTAGACGTTCTTTCGATAAAAAAGGACTGCGTATCAAGAAAAAAAATATTCTGCAAACAATGGAAATAAAAGAGCCGTTGTTTATCGATTATGATAATGAAACAACCGAACAGATTGTTAAGAAAATTGAATATGCTATCGAACAGCATCCATCTTTTTTAAAAGTGATTCCTCAAAAGGAGATTGAAGCACAAGAGGCTTTAAATAAACTGCGAGAGTGGTAAATAACGAGAAGTTTGTAAACTTCTAATAGTTAATAACTACTAATAATTCCAATTCGAAATATTGGTTGAATTTCCTATTTTGCGTTTCGTAATAACTTAAAAGTATTGATTATAGCGTGAAAGTTTGTATTGCCGAAAAACCTAGTGTTGCCAGAGAAATTGCCTCCGTTTTAGGAGCTAATTCTAAACGTGATGGCTATTATGAAGGTAATGGTTATGCGGTTACTTATACCTTTGGACATTTATGTACGCTCAAGGAACCTAACGATTATAAGCCATACTGGAAAAGTTGGGATTTAAATAACCTTCCTATGTTACCTGAGAAATTTGAAACTAAGGTGGTTTCAAATTCTGGTATTCAAAAGCAATTTAAAATTGTAAAAAGTTTATTCGATAGGGCTGAAGTTGTTATAAACTGTGGTGATGCTGGGCAGGAAGGGGAACTTATCCAACGTTGGGTAATGAATGAGGCTAAATATCAAGGTGAAGTTAAACGACTTTGGATTTCTTCACTTACTACAGAGGCGATTAAAGAGGGTTTTGAAAATTTAAAGCCATCCAGCGATTACGATAATTTGTATTATGCCGGATTCTCGAGAGCCATAGGCGATTGGTTGTTGGGTATGAATGCTACACGATTGTACACCTTAAAGCATGGTGCGAATAAGCAGGTCTTGTCGATAGGCAGGGTGCAAACACCAACCTTAGCCATGGTGGTAAACAGGTTTAAAGAAATTGAAAATTTTAAACCACAACCTTACTGGGAGTTACAAACCTTATATAGAGAGACCCTGTTTAGTTACGAAGAAGGGCGGTTTTTTAAAAAGGAAGACGGTGAAGTTCTGGCAAACAAGGTTAAGGAAAGCGATTTTGAAATTGAATCTATAACCAAGAAAAAAGGGAAAGAATACGCGCCTAAACTATTCGATTTAACAGGCTTACAAGTGTATTGTAATACTAAATTTGGATTTTCAGCCGATGAAACCTTAAAGATCGTTCAGTCTTTATACGAGAAGAAGGTTGTTACCTACCCAAGAGTAGATACAACTTTTTTACCAAGCGATATTTATCCGAAAGTAGAAGGTATATTGCGGAAGCTTACAGTTTATTCAAATTTAACACAGCCACTATTAGGGAAGAAAATAAAGAAATCATCGAAAGTATTTAACGACAAAAAAGTCACTGATCACCACGCTATTATCCCAACAGGGATGCAATCCGGTTTGCCCTATGCGCAGCAACAGGTCTACGATATTATCGTAAAGCGATTTATTGCGGTGTTTTATGACGATTGTTCAGTAGCGAATACTACGGTTATAGGGAAAGCAGCTGATGTGTCTTTTAAAACTACGGGAAAAGAAATTTTAAGTAAAGGCTGGCGAGTCGTGTTTGAAAATCCGAATGCTAAAGAAAAGGAGTCTGGTATTTTACCGGCCTTTGTAAAAGGTGAAAGAGGTCCCCATGAGCCTACATTCTTAGAAAAGGAAACCAAGCCGCCGAATCAATATACAGAAGCATCTTTGTTGCGAGCTATGGAAACGGCCGGGAAGCAGGTTGATGATGAAGATTTACGTGAATTGATGAAAGAGAATGGTATTGGACGACCTTCTACGCGCGCTAATATTATAGAAACGCTTTTTAAACGCAAATATATCGTGCGAAATAAGAAGCAGGTATTACCAACTAATACGGGGATTCAATTAATTGAAACCATTCAGAATGATTTATTAAAATCTGCCGAGCTTACAGGGAGTTGGGAGAAGCAGCTAAAGGACATTGAGAAAGGTATTTATAAAGCCGGCGCTTTTATTCATAATATGAAGCGTATGGTGGATGCTTTGGTGTATGAGGTTAGAAGTGAAACCATGCGAGCGAATATATCGCATACTGTTAGTGCAAAGAAAACGGCTGTCAAAGCTAAAAAGAAGGCTTCTGGAAGCATTTCTGAAGAGCTATGCCCTAAATGTCAACAGGGATCTATCCTGAAGGGAAAATCAGCTTATGGATGTAGTGCTTATAAGTCCGGGTGTGACTTTGTTATGCCTTTTAGTTTTGAAGGAAAAAAGATTTCCGAGAAGCAATTCATTAGATTATTAAAGAAGGGGTCTACAGTTAATTTAAAAGGGTTTAAAACTAAGCACGGTGCTGTGGAAGGCTTAGTGCGTTTCGATGATCAATTTCAGCTTAAATTAGAGCCTAAAAAGTCTGCTGTAAAAACAAAACCAGATGAGTTACTTTGTCCTAAATGTCAGAAAGGAACAGTCTTAAAAGGTAAGACAGCTTATGGTTGTAGCGCATATAAATCGGGTTGTAATTTTACGGTCACCTTTGATGTAGTTCGAGAAAAAATGAATGGACAAACACCCACAAAAGACTTGGTTTATGATATCTTAAAGCAAAATGTCTAGATTATGCTTCACAGACATTTTATTATTTATAAACCTTTCGGGATGTTAAGTCAGTTTGCTAGTAATGATAGTAAGCAGCAATCGAAAAAGTTTTTGGGGATGCTCGGGGATTTCCCAGAAGAAACCATGGCTATTGGTCGGTTGGATGAAAAATCGGAAGGCTTGCTGTTACTTACCACCGATGGTAAAATGAGTGACTTTATTAATTCTAAAAAGGTTGAAAAGGAATATTATGCCCAATTAGATGGTGATATTACTACTGAGGCCATAGAGCAGTTAAAGACCGGGGTTAAAATTGGTCTGAATGGCAAAAAATATCAAACCAAACCATGTCCGGTTGTAAAGCTTACTGAAGAACCTGCATTACCTGCGCGGTCTAAAAAAATTAGAGACGCACGTCATGGACCAACATCATGGGTATCTATAACCTTAAAGGAAGGTAAGTTTAGACAAGTTCGAAAAATGACTTCAGCCGTTGGATTTCCAACCCTAAGACTCGTACGCATAAGGGTAGGTAATATTGCTCTTAACCCCATGCAGGTAGGGGATGTCATCGAAGTAAAGGAGTTTATGGTTTAAATTTCCAGTTTTTTTAATTCGTTGTAATTCGAGTTTAATCTTTTTAGTAGCAGCCCGTAAATTAACCAGTAAAAAAGTAATAATACACCAATTACAACAGCTAGCATTAAGACCGTGGCTATGATAAACACCGCATAAAACTTAAATATTTCGCCACTTGCGGCTGCTTGCTGAGCCTGATTTATTAATATATCATCATTATTGAATTCTACAAACAAAGCTGCTATGGTAGAGGCGACTAAGTATCCTAAATTGAATAGCACATAATATCGCACTGTTTTACGTGTCTTAATAATGTTTTCCATTAATACCTTGGCACTATCGGTAACCGATATGTTTCTGTAGTTCCTGAAAAAGAGGTAAAAGAAGTAAGCTAAAATGATGTAGCCAATAATAACTAAAGGCGTGTAAACCGAATTGTTACTATAGCTTTCAAAGCGCTTCATGCTTTCGGTATCTTTGATAAAAAAGGCAATGCCTGTCCAGAGCACAAATTCTAGTATGCTGATAATAAATATCCATTTTACGATGGAGGACGAGCGCTTCAATATCATAGAGTAGATTTGGTTATAACTCAGCTTTGGGAACTTATCGTCTGACTTCTTCCAGTCTTTTTTTAATAAATCTAATTCATCCATATGCTACGGATTTAAAATGGTTTTTAGTTTGGTTTTAATTCGGTTCATTTTCACACGTGCATTAACCTCGCTTATACCTAAAGTTTCACTAATTTCTCTATAGTCTTTGTCTTCTAAATACAAAAACACCAGTGCTTTTTCAATATCATTTAACTGGTGTACCGCTTTGTATAATACCTTTAATTGTTGCTCTTCGGTATCGTCATAAACTTCTGCCTTTATTTTAAATTCTACATCATTAAAGTCTTCCGTATTAATACGTCGTTTCGATTTTCTGTAAAGGGTAATAGCAGTGTTTAAACTTACACGATACATCCAGGTGCTAAATTTTGCTTCGCCTCTAAATTTCGGATAGGCTTTCCAAAGTTGTATAGTAATTTCTTGAAATAGGTCGTTATGAGCATCGTAATTATTGGTGTACAAACGACATACTTTGTGTACTATATTTTGGTGCTTTTCTAGTAATTCAACAAAGCTATGTTCTAACTCTTTTTTCAATGTATTGGTTTAGTTACTTTATAAGTAGTTTTTGTTTGTAGAATGTTACAATTTTATCTAAAATAAAGATAGGAATTTGATTGAATGAATAGGTAGTAGTTTTAAAAAAAGACCAAAGTGTTTGTTAATATTGTGAATTTGTTTTCAAGTAAAAAATTTGAACTTGTTGTTTAACTTTGTGTTGTTAAATGACTGATATGTAATTTATTAATTTTGTATATAGATTTTGTCTATAGTGATGAAATACGTATTTTTTAAAGAATATTGGGGTTAGAAACATCGCAATATAATGAAAATATAAAAGGATGTTAGCTTAAGAATTATTTTTAATGTATAAGATAAAACTAGTTGCATGTAAATATAGTTTTTTTATTAATAAAGGGGTGAATATTTTAATGTGAATGACATAAGATTCCATAAGAAAAATGATAAATTTAGAGCCTAAATTTTACTGCAAATAAGAAGATTAATAAACTGAAATTTTTTGGTAGAATTATATTAAACGAGATTAAAAATTATGTTATGGCATGTTTATTGATTTTCTGAACCAAACAAACTAAATCTATCTATAATGAAGAAAAACTACATGTTATATTTTGCAATAACTATATTAATGGTGTCTTGTGGAAGTTCAGGTTATGTGCATTTAAATTACCCTCAGGAACCAATAGTTGTTTTGTCTAACGAAGTGGAAGATATTGTGGTGGTAAATCGTTCTTTGGTTAGACCTGAAGACAAACAAGCAGGTAGATTAGAATCTATTACAACCGGAGAAATTGCAGGTTCCGATCGATTAGCTTCCGATGAAGCTATTAAAGGAGTATTCGATGGAATACAAAATAAAAGTCATATTAGAATTGTTATTCCTGACACCCTAAGATTATATGGTACGGGGACTAGACAAATTCCTGATAAGTTAGATTGGGACCAGGTAAAGCAAATCTGTGATTTAGCAGAGGCCGATGTATTGCTAGTACTTGAAAATTTTGATTCTAATTCAGATTTGTTGCGTGCAGCCATAGCTGATCAGGTGTCTTCGGTACTCACATCAGGGAGACCGAATCCTAGAATACCATCTCAAGCTAGGGTAAATGTTCAAAGTTATTGGCGATTGTATGATCCTTATACTAAAACGATTATTGATCAGCATCAGCGAACTTATTATATGAATTTTGATTTGGTGAATGGGTTACCTCCTTTATCTGCTTTACCTGAAACAGCTTATGCTGCAGGTATGGATTATATGAGTCGGTTTTTGCCGAGTTATTATCGCGTTAAACGTGATATGTACAAGAAGGGCAAGGGACATGAAAAATATCGTTTTGCTGCGGGATGGCGATCGGCCGAAGTGGCTAAGTGGCAAGATGCTATAGGTATTTGGAAAGAGGTTGTAACTAATGGTAATCGTAAATCTGCAGGTAGAGCTGCTCATAATATAGCTGTATCTTATGAGGTCTTAGGAGATACTCAAAAAGCTTTAGAATGGGCGCAGCGAGCTTACAGAGATTATGGGGAGGCGTTAAGTAGAGACTATGCTAAAATTTTATTAAGAAGAAAACAGTTCGAGAATTAAATTAGTTCTCTTCTAGCTTAATGATGTTATTTATTTTTTTGTTAAAAACAGGAACGTCAATACCTGCCATAAATTGTAATCGTGTATAGCGTAATTCCGAATTAATTGCGTTGCTTATTTTAAAGCCTTCGGCGTTTATAGTGTAAGGATTTAAGAAAGAATTTTTACTGTTGGCATGAGTAATCCCAAAAATTAAATTGGCCCATTTAAGGGTCCAATCTATACCCATGCTGATGTGATAAAAATCATCCCCTAAATTAGTTTCCTTTGTGTTTTCTACAGACAAATCAAAAATATTGGCGGTCTTTTTTAGTGGGCTAAAATCTGTTGAAAAACCACCGTAAAGTTTAATTTTTTCATTTAAAAATAATTCAGCACCAACACCAAAGTTTAGTACTGCAACGCGTGCTTCATTAAAATTAATGGTAGTAAGAGAATTTAAACCTAAGTCTAAAGATGGTATATTAATCCTGTTAAAGCTTTTTATTCCTGTAATGTAATCAACATTTAAATGTAATTTGCTTTTATTTATAGGGATTCCGGCTCCTATTGAAATACCTAGAGGTTCTTTTCTTTTTGATTTTAAGTTTCTAAAATCATAGTCTATAAATTTATTATATTCTTGATTTACTCCAGCAACTACTTCGGTGTACCCGAAAGTTCCATCGTTATACACTTCTAGATAGGGTAAATTAATATTCATTCCCAGTTGTAATTTTTTCAGACTGTAGTTAAATCCGATTTTAAAAAATGCCCCATAGGAGGTTTGGCTAAAACTACGGTAGGATTTATAGAAGGCGACTTCGTTGTTTTCAGATTCTACAGTATGATTTAAATTTGATCGACCAGAATGCGAGTATATTGAACCAAACAATGAAACTCCAACGTAAAAATTTTGTGCTAGGGTATAAGCCCAGGTAATGCCGGTCCAGTCATCACGCACTTTGTTCATTAAATTAATGCTGGCATTATGTTTTATGGCATTTGGAAATATAGCCAAAATATCATCATTTAAGTAGTAATGATCGTAGTATAAATCGCTGTTATGATTGGATTTTGTTAAATAGGTATACGCGAATTTAGTACCGAATAAATTAAATATACCTCCAGCCATATTTGATGCCCCACTAAATTTTGTTGTACTTAGTTTAGAATCTTCATTTAATACATTATCGAGCTTAATATTTTCAATTTGATAAGCTCGGGCATTTAAAGAAAAACCAACTTTAGTAGTATTGGCTAGAAAAGAAGGATTGTAGTAGCTTAATCCAATATCGGAAACACTTCCGGTAACATTTCCAGCGAGTACAATGGAGCGGTTACCAAAGTTATTAAACTTGTAGTTGCTGCGTTGTGCAAAGCAATGTATTGCCCCAATAAAGAGTACTGCAAAAAGTCGTGCTGTTAAATGCATGCGTATATTACCTTTTATCAATTATAAACTTAGGTATTATTGATAAAAGGGCAAACCTTTTTAGTTGATTTAATTTCAGTAAGTTAAGGTTTGTAGGTGGTAAGGGTTAAAGACATTTTTATAAACATATTAAAAATGAAATTTTGACATTTAATAACGGTAAGTATCTGTAATAATGTCATTTATGATTTGTTTTAGCTCGTCTAAACCGACATTTTTTCGGAATTATAGCTTTGGCTTCTTATTTGCACTTTAGTAAGTGAAAATAAAGAAAATAAATGTTTAACTTAAATTTTTTAGTTATGAGTAATCTTGTAAAAAGTCCAAAAAATGGTAGTTTAACACGAAGAGTTAACAATCCGGTAACTGGTTTTCCTTCTTTATCTAGTTGGTTAGATGATTTTGGAATAGGAGAATTCCCTTCGTTATTTTCGTCTAACTTTAATACAGGTATGTCTTTACCAAAAGTAAATATTAAAGAAAGTGCCGATGCATTCGATGTAGAAATGGCTGTTCCAGGATTAAAGAAATCTGATTTCAAAATAAATTTAGAAAATAACAGCCTGTCTATTTCAGCAGAGTTAAACGACGAAAAAGAAGAAACCAATGATGGCTATACACGAAGAGAATTTGGCTATTCATCATTTAAACGGATGTTTACGCTACCAGATACTGTAGACGACAGTAAAATTAATGCCGAATATAAGGAAGGGATATTAAAAGTTCATCTTCCAAAACGTGAAGAGGCAAAAGAAAAGCCACCTAGAAATATTAAGATTTCTTAATAGGTATTAAAAAGGCAGCTTAGGCTGTCTTTTTTAGTTAAAGAATTATGTCAAGTAATTAAAATGATTAATTGTTCATATTAAAAATCATTGAGGTGTTATGACATAAGTCATTTTAAATATAGTGTAATAGTACTAACTTTAAGACAGTAGTATTAAATGTCATGTTACTTAATAAGAAAAATCCAGAGATTGAAATCGGAAGGAATAGTAGTTTATATTTCGCCCTAGGGTTGAATTTAATGTTGTTTTTATCATGGCAATTATTAGAATATAAAACATTTGAAAAAGACGAAGTAGATATTGGGGTTGTTAATATTGAGGCTCAGGTAGAAGAAGATATTCCTATTGTGCATATGGATAAATTGCCACCACCACCGCCACCACCGCCAGCTATAATGACTGAGTCTATTGAGATTGTTGAAAATGAAGAAGTCGTTGAAGAAACGGTATTTGAAAGTACGGAAACTTCTCAGGAAGAATCGATTGTCGAATATGAAGTGGTTGATGTAGGGGATGTTCAGGTAGAAGAAATGGAAGAAGAGGTGGAGGTAGCGTTTGCAGTTATAGAAAATGTACCGATTTACCCTGGTTGTGAAGGTTTATCACGAGAAAAAGCTAAGGCTTGTTTTCAGGAAAAAGTTCAAGAACACATAATAACACATTTTAAGTACCCTGAAGCAGCTTTGGAAATGGGTATTCAAGGACGTGTTTCTGTTATGTTTATTGTTGATGCTCAGGGGTATATAATAGGAGTAAAATCAAGAGGCCCAGATAAAATATTAGAGGCAGAAGCGGAACGTATTATTAAGCTCTTACCTAAAATGCAACCAGGAAAACAAAGAGGCAGACCTGTTAAGGTAATGTATGCAGTTCCTATATTTTTTAAATTCAGAGAAGGATAGTGTTTTTTTATAATTTGATTAGTGAGTTATTCAACTTAGAAGCCAAGAAATATAAAGTTTCTTGGCTTTTTTGATTATAATTTAAAAGTGATATTCCAAAATACCAACAATTAGTAAATTCAATTAAAGATGCTTTAGCCAATAATACACTTTCTAGCAGTGGAGCTTTACCTTTGTAAATGGCGTGATTTATAAGATTATGTCAATTTAAAAAGCTTCCGAGAAATTAAAATAAAGTCCGGCACTATCTTTACCCACACCAAAATCAATACGTAAATTCATTCTTGGCTGTAGCTCCATGCGATAACCCACTCCTGCATTAGGTAACCAATTATTGAGCTCTCCAAAATCATGGGCCACAGATCCCGTTCCTAACCAGGTAACAATTCCGTGTTTTCCTTTTAGACCTTGTTTGTTTAAAAACATGTAGCGCCATTCAGTCATACCTATTACCCCCGTTTTATCTCTATATTGTCCATTTAAATAGCCTCTTATTTTATCCGTAGCACCAATTAGGGTCATGGCGCTATAAGGTACTTCACCCATAGCTTGTCTTCCATAAATTCTAAACGCTAATGTATTTCCAGGACGATTAATTTGCTGATAATACCGAGTGTCAAATTCAATGACATTAAACTTCTGATTACCACCAAGTTTTTTAGAGGCCTGATAAAATGAAGCTTCTACATAAAATCCCTTGTATGCATTAACAACCACATCGCGACTATCATACATAATAGAATATATTAAACCTGATTCCCTGATATTTGGACCAAACTCAATAAAGTTCGGGTCAACAGCCATTAAATCATTAGTATCTTTTACTTTAAAGCTGTTATAGAGGTATGAAATTCCAGCATATAAATTTGGTATTATACGAAAATCAACACGGGGTTGAATCTTGAAAAACACCCTGTTGTATTCAGAATCTGCGCCTTTTTCAATAGAAGAATTGTTTTCATATCCTATACCAAAATAATCATCGTTCACATTCGAAAATCCTAATATAATTTTAACTCTTAATTTATCCTCATTCCAAAACGTATTTATAGCAGAGTTTAAACCTATATTACCTCGGGTGCTAATACTTCCAAGCAACGGGATTGATGAGCGTTGTAGTTCTTTATTGTTAGGATCTGTACTGAATGTATATAGAAGGCCTCCGCCAAGTAATAAGCCGGCTTCAGGGGTGTATCCGGGTCCGGCAAAAGCACTTAAAAAAGGGCGGCCATTAGAAATGAGAGAATCTTTTCTGATTTGCCTTTCTACTAGGTTGTTTTTAATTCTATTAAAAAAAGATGTTTTTTGACCATAACAAATAGATGTACCAATTAAGATTAGCAGGGTACAGAATGTTCTTTTTATCATTAAGTTCAGGATAAGTTGTTTTAAGAACTAAAATTAAAAAAAAAAATAAGAGTAGCCTTAATAATTAGTTGTAATATTAGCCATATCATAATTTATTCTATAATTTTCATTTCACATTGTTAACATGTCTTAAATAGTTAAGAATAAACTTTTAAAAGCAATAAATTAGCAAAGTTTATATCTTAAAAATTACGATAGCAATATGAAATTATTTATTACCTCGCTTGCTTTATATTTCTCGGTCATAAATTTGGCTTTGGCACAACAGATATGGTCACCAAACAAGACATTTTCTTTAGAGTTTTCACTTTTAGAAGATGGTAGCCCTACCTATAAATTAAGCTATTTAAACAAAACTGTTATTGAGACGAGTCGTTTAGGTTTAGAATTGAAAGATGATAAGAAGTCTTTATTAAATGATTTTGTAGTTTCAGAGTATTCAGAAGCTACATTTAATGAGGTCTGGGCACCAGTTTGGGGTGAGGAAAAAGAAATTAGAAACCATTATAATGAATTAGCAGTAAACTTAAAACAACAAGAAACCAATCGAGAAATGATTGTTCGTTTTCGTTTATTTAATGATGGATTAGGGTTTCGATATGAATTTCCAGCCCAGGATAACTTGGTTTATTTTGTTATTAAAGAAGAACGTACACAGTTTGCAATGACTGGAGATCATACGGCTTTTTGGATTCCTGGCGATTTTGACACTCAGGAATATGATTACACCAAATCTAAACTTTCAGAAATTCGTGGCCTTTCAGAGGCTGCCGTGACAGCCAATTTATCTCAGACTTCTTTTGGTGATACGGGAGTTCAAACATCTCTAATAATGAAAACAGATGAAGGTTTGTACATTAATCTACATGAGGCGGCGCTAATTAATTACTCTTGTATGCATCTTAATTTAGACGATGAGAATATGATTTTCGAATCTTTTCTAACTCCTGATGCAAATGGGGATAAAGGTTATATGCAAGCTCCGTGTAATACCCCGTGGAGAACTATTATAGTTAGTGAAAATGCGACCGATATTTTAGCATCACGAATGACATTAAATTTAAACGATCCTTGTGCAATTGAGGATATATCGTGGATTAAACCGGTAAAATATATTGGTGTTTGGTGGGAAATGATTACTGGTAAAAGTACCTGGTCTTATACCAACGATTTACCTGCAGTACAGTTAGGAAAGACTGATTATTCAAAAGTAACCCCTAACGGAACACACGCCGCGAATAACGAAAAGGTGAAACGCTATATTGATTTTGCCTCAGATCACGGTTTTGATGGGGTCTTGGTTGAAGGCTGGAATCAAGGTTGGGAAGACTGGTTCGGACATTCAAAGGATTATGTTTTTGATTTTATGACGCCCTATCCGGATTTTGATGTTCAAGAGATTCATAATTATGCAAAATTGAAAGGCGTGGAAATGATTATGCATCATGAAACTTCTTCATCAGTTAGAAATTATGAACGTCATTTAGATGATGCCTATCAGTTTATGAAAGACAATGGTTATAATGCGGTGAAGAGTGGTTATGTTGGAGATATTTTACCAAGAGGGGAAAATCACTATAATCAATGGATGGTAAATCATTATCAATACGCATTAGAAAAGGCGGCTGATTATGAAATTATGGTCAATGCACACGAAGCAGTAAGGCCAACAGGTCTTTGTAGAACCTATCCAAATTTAATTGGTAACGAATCGGCTAGGGGAACGGAGTATCAGGCATTCGGTGGATCGAAAGCTAATCATGTGACGGTGTTACCTTTTACAAGATTATTAGGAGGTCCAATGGATTATACGCCTGGTATATTTGAAATGGACATGAGTAAATTAAGTCCAAATAACACGTCACATGTAAATAGTACTATAGCTAATCAATTGGCTTTATATGTAACAATGTATAGTCCGCTACAGATGGCGGCAGACCTACCAGAACATTATGAAATGTTTTTGGATGCATTTCAGTTTATTAAGGATGTGGCTATCGACTGGGAAGAGAGTGTTTATTTAGAAGCAGAACCAGGTGATTATATTACAATAGCCAGAAAGGAAAAAGGAAGTAATAACTGGTTTGTTGGAAATGTAAACGGATATGATTCGAGAACCTCAAAAATTACTCTGGACTTCCTTGATAAGGATAAAAAATATGAAGCAATAATTTATGCGGATGCAAAAGATGCTCATTATAAAACCAACCCACAGGCTTATTCTATAAAAACAAAAAAGGTAACTTATAAATCAAAGTTGTCATTAGTGTCTGCATCTGGAGGAGGATATGCTATAAGTATAAAGGAAATAAAATAATATCCATACTGAGTTTATTAAACATATATCCCACTTATTGTGGGATTTTTGTTTTTCAAGAAGTCTACTGTGGATAAATTTTTGTTGAATTTATTCAATTTATATGGGAATTATCATTCTGATTAAAAAATTATTATTTAAATCAATGAGGGTTCATTAAAAATGTTAACTTTAGGAGTGTAATAGCATTAATATTCAATATAATGAGTATGAAATTGGTAAAACACACCTTGTTTAAATTAGTAGCGTTTAGTAGCTTTTTATTCCTTTTTCAATTTTGTAAACCACCAGCAGAAACTTATCCGGTAGTAATGGTTGAAGAACCTATTCAGCAGAATATTGAAATTTTTGGAGAATATGTTGGGCAGTTAACAGCCAAGAAAAAAGTAGAGGTTAGGGCCAGAGTTGATGGTTTTCTAGAAAAAATGTTATTTAAGGAGGGGAAACTAGTTAAAGAAGGGGATGTTCTATTTACTATTGATGCGACTCAGTATTTGGCCAAAACCAATAAAATGAAAGCTCAGGTGGAGCAAGCTAAGGTGGCGGCCGCTAAAGCAGAAAGAGATATAGCCAGATTAAGACCACTTTACGAGCAAAACGCTGCAAGTCAACTGGATTTAGATAACGCACTGGCTAATCTGGAAAAGGAACAAGCTAATATTTTAATGTATGAGGCAGAACTTGAGCAGGCAGAACTGGAATTAAGTTTTACACAGGTAAGGTCGCCATTAACCGGATATGTCGGTGAAAGGCAGGTTGATATTGGTACTTTAGTTGGTTCAGGAGGTGTTTCGTTGTTAACATCCGTTTTTCAGGCAGATACGGTTTTTGTTCATTTTCATATGACGGCCTTAGATTATTTAAAAAGCAAAGAAAGTAATGTTAATTTAACCAATGCCGATACTACTAATGATGAGTTTAAGCCAACGGTAACCGTTACAAAGGCCGATAGGACCACATATCCCATTCAAGGTATTGTAGATTTTGCTAATCCACAGGTGGATTCTAAAACAGGCACCTTCACCCTTAGGGCAGAAATTCCTAATCCGAATAGAGAATTGCTTCCGGGTCAATTTACACGTGTAAAAGTGTTGCTAAATGTATTAGAAAATGCCATTATCATTCCTAAAAAAGCCATTACTGTTGAAAAAGGTGGTGAGTTTATATTTGTGATGCGCAAAGATAGTATTGTAGAAAAACGATATATACAAACTGCTGAAGAATTAAGTACAAATGTAGTGGTAAGTCGCGGACTTTATGCGAACGAAAAAATTGTTTCTGAGGGGCAGCATAAATTGCAGGCTGGAATCAAAATTATCCCTACAACCAAAAGTGACTCTATTTGGAAAAATAAACCATTAAAAAAGGATTAAATCTATGAAATTAAGTGTTTTTATCGATCGTCCTATCCTTTCTATGGTTATTTCTATTCTAATCGTGTTATTAGGTAGTATTTCAGTTTTAATTTTACCAGTCGATCAATATCCACAAATAACACCTCCTTTGGTAAAAGTGAGTGCCAGTTATCCTGGTGCTGGTTCCGTTACTGTTGCTCAAGCTATAGCAACTCCAATAGAGCAGGAGTTAAATGGGACACCAGGTATGATCTATATGGAATCGACGAGTTCGAATTCTGGATCTTTATCGATAAACGTGACTTTTGATGTCGGTACAGATCCTGAAATTGCTGCTGTTGATATTCAGAATCGTGTAAAATTAGCGGAGTCTAGATTACCTGCAGAAGTGGTTCAAAATGGTATTAAAATTGAAAGACAAGCAGCTTCTCAACTTTTAACAATATCGCTAACCTCTACCGATCCTAAGTACGACGAAATTTATTTAAGTAATTATGCGACCATTAATATTTTGGATGTGTTGCGTCGCGTGCCAGGTGTAGGACGTGTATCTAATGTTGGAAGTAGATACTATTCTATGAGAATTTGGGTGTATCCTGATGCGATGGCAGGATTTGGACTTACAGTGAATGATATTCGTGATGCCATTCGTGATCAGAACCGCGAATCTGCTGCCGGAGAATTAGGCTTACAACCAATTACCGATGCCGATATTAGTATCCCTCTGGTTACTTCAGGGCGTCTAGAAAAGGCCGAAGAGTTTGAAAATATTATAGTTCGTGCCCGTTCCGATGGCTCTTTTATTCGTTTACGAGATGTAGCACGAATAGAGTTAGAAGCTTCAAGCTACAACCAGGAATCGGGTATGGATAATAAGAACGCAGCTATTTTGGCTATTTATCTTTTGCCAGGAGCTAATGCTTTAGAAGTAGCTGATAATGTTCGAACAGAAATGAACGGGATAAGTAAAGATTTTCCGGATGGTATTAATTATGATATCCCGTTCGATATGACAAACTATATTTCGGCTTCCATAAAGGAAGTATATATGACTTTGTTTGAGGCTCTGTTTTTAGTGGTATTGGTTGTTTTCTTATCACTTCAGAACTGGCGCTCTACTCTGGTGCCTATAATAGCGGTTCCTATTTCTCTTATTGGTACATTTACTTTTATGCTGGCTTTAGGGTTTTCAATAAATCTTTTAACGCTTTTAGGATTGGTTCTTGCCATTGGTATTGTGGTCGACGATGCCATTGTGGTGGTAGAAAATGTTGAACGTTTAATGGAGGAAAAAGGTATTTCGGCTCGGGAAGCCACACACATGGCCATGAAAGAGTTATCAGGGGCATTAATAGCAACGTCGTTGGTATTGGTGGCTGTATTTATTCCTGTTAGTTTTCTGCCGGGGATTTCAGGACAACTTTACCGGCAATTTTCAGTAACAATTGTAATATCGGTATTGTTGTCAACAGTAGTAGCCTTAACGCTGAGTCCCGCTTTATGTGCCTTATTGTTAAAACCTAAGCAGGGTAAAAGTAATAAGGTTTTTGATGCCATAAATAAATGGCTTGAAACAGGTTTGAATTATTATTTAAAGTATATTAATCTATCAATAAAAAATACAAAACGTGTTATTGCTTTCTTCGGAATGGTCTTGATAGCCATCTTTATTTTGTTTCGAATCATTCCAACTTCTTTTATTCCGGCAGAAGATCAAGGACAATTTACAGTTGAATTGGAAATGCCAGAGGGGGCAACTTTACAGCGAACATCTGAAGTTACTAAGCGTGCTGTCGATTTTATTCTTCAGAATCCCTATGTTAAGAATGTTCAGAATGTAACCGGAAGTAGCCCGCGATTAGGTACTTCGCAAGCGCGTTCTGCTTTAACCATATTATTGAAAGATTGGAGTGATCGCGAAGATACTGAGGGGCAAGTTGACGAGATTATTGAATCTTTAAGAGAAGAGTTTTATTATTACCCGGAAGCCAGGTTTTATATAACTAAACCGCCAGTAATTCCTGGTTTAGGAAGTTCAGGAGGATTTGAAATGCAATTGCAGGCAAAAGGGGATGCTTCTTTTGAAGACTTAGCAGATGCAGTTGATACACTGCTTTTTTATGCAAATCAACGTAAAGAACTTTCTGGCGTGTCTTCTTCTCTTCAAAATGAAGTACCACAATTGTATTTCGATGTTGATCGTGATGCGGCAAAATTTCAAGGTATTCCACTTTCAGATGTGTATAATTCTATGAAAGCCTTTTTAGGAACTATGTATGTGAACGATTTTAATATGTTTAATAGAATATATAGGGTAAATATTCAGGCTGATGAGGAATTTAGACGAAGTAAAGAAAATTTAAACCTGTTTTTCGTACGAGCTAGTAATGGGATTATGGTACCGGTAACGGCTATTGGAACCTTCGACTACACAACAGGTCCCGGAAGTATTAAACGGTTTAATATGTTTACCTCGGCAGTAATTCGAGGCGAAGCTGGTTCTGGATATAGTACGGGACAGGCTATGGATGTTATGGAGGAGCTGGTCGCTAATAAATTACCAGATAATATTGGACTGGAATGGAGTGGGATTTCTTATCAGGAGAAACGAGCTGGAGGGCAAACAGGTTATATAATGGTTTTAGTTCTAATTTTGGTATTCTTATTTTTGGCAGCGCAATATGAAAGTTGGAGCATTCCTATATCGGTATTACTGTCATTACCAATTGCCGCGTTAGGAGCCTTACTGGGTATCTGGGTTGTAGGTCTCGAAAATGATATTTATTTTCAAATAGGATTGGTTACTTTAATTGGTTTGGCAACCAAGAATGCCATATTAATAGCCGAGGTTGCAAAGCAACAGATTGAATCAGGTACAAGTGTTTTGGACGCCGTTATAAGAGCAGGAGAGACAAGGTTTCGTCCTATAGTTATGACTTCATTAGCATTTATTTTAGGGATGTTCCCATTAGTAATTGCTTCCGGTCCCGGAGCGGCAAGCAGACATTCTATAGGTACAGGGGTGTTCTTTGGGATGCTGGTGGCCATAAGCATTGGAATTATTACGGTGCCTTTCTTTTTTCATTTAATCTATGCTTATAAAAAAACTA
Source organism: Gaetbulibacter saemankumensis DSM 17032 (assembly GCF_000425645.1). Lineage (GTDB taxonomy): Bacteria > Bacteroidota > Bacteroidia > Flavobacteriales > Flavobacteriaceae > Gaetbulibacter > Gaetbulibacter saemankumensis. The sequence goes on along the minus strand of NZ_AUDV01000005.1, from coordinate 429,648 downwards.
AAAAATGATTTCTAGTAGATTGAGTAACATAGTAATTTATATTATTTTCAGCTTTACTTTTATAGTTAGTTCATGTCGTGTTGGGCATAAATTTCAGAAGCCTGAAACCAAAATGCCAGAGCAATTTTCCGAGCTTTTAACCGATACTACTTCTGTTGGCGATATGAAATGGTGGGAGATTTTTAAGGATACTCTCTTAAAAGGGTATATAAAAACGGCAGTTGAAAATAATTATGAATTGCAAATAGCCATTTCTCGAGTAGAAGAATTTAGAGCTCAGAAGCGTATTGCTCAGAGTGATTTATTTCCTTTGGTCAACCTAGAAGCCGAAAAGGATTATGAGAAATATAAAGGTTCTGCAAAACAAGAAGATAACCTGCTGTTTGCCGAAGTTTCATGGGAACTGGATGTCTGGGGGCGTTTACGTTGGCAACGCGAAGCCGGTATAGCAGATTTTTTAGCTACTCAGGAAGCCCAAAATGCCGTGTTACAATCTTTAATAACCAATGTGGCTGTGACCTATTTTGAATTAATGGCTTCTAAAAAGGAATTAGAAATTATTAATCAGACAAAGATTGCGCGTGAAGAAGGGGTTCGATTGGCTAAGTTGCGTTATGAAGGGGGGTTAACCTCCGAAACACCATACCGTCAGGCTGAATCTGAATTGGCAAAGACTCTGACTTTGATACCTGAGGTGAAATATGATATAACTGCCAGCAATAACTTATTAGCAACGTTAATGGGTAAGTTTCCTCAGGAAACTATAGCTTCAACACCCTTAGAAGAGCACAAAATTCCGGATTCCGTTCCTGTAGGCTTACCTTCAAATCTTATAGAGCGTAGACCAGATATTCGACTTGCTGAAAAGGAGATAATTATAGCAAACGCCGAGGTAGGAATGGCCTTAACTAATATGTTTCCAAAAATAAGTTTAACAGCTGAGTTTGGCGCAGAAAGTTCAGCTTTAAGTGATTTATTTAGTAGCCCATATCATTATCTTTCCGGACAATTGTTGGCGCCTATTTTTAATGCAGGTGCAAACAGGGCAAAGCACAGAGCCGCCAAGGAAGTTTTGAAACAAAAAGCCTTAGCATACGATCAGGTGGTTTTGAAATCTTTTGAAGAAACACAAAATGCCCTGGCAGCTGTAAAACGAGCTAAAGATGTGCGCGCAGCTTTGGAAAAGCTTGAACGGTCATCGAGAGGTTATCTAAAATTAGCCGAACTTCAGCATATAAATGGTGTTGTAAATTATTTGGATGTTTTAGATGCTCAGCGTGTGTTGTTTGATGCTGAGTTGCGCTTAAACAATGCCATTCGGGACGAAAAAATAAGTTATACTAGATTATACAAAGTACTTGGAGGTGGTTGGTAATGGTTTATTTATGCTGTTGCTTATTATACAGATTTTGAATTAATATACTTAGCTTTGAATTACTACTAAATAAAAATCCATTTTTATTCATATAAGTCGACTCTTTTTGATTTAAATCTAAAGGGTTTCCAAAAATATCACTAACAGAAGCACCAATTTCTTTATAGATACAGGCTACTGCCGCATAATCCCATAAACTTCCTCCACCTTCTTTTTGTTTAGGAAAACCAAAATAACAGGAAGGAATACTATCCAGAGCTTGACAGGCATTAATAACAGTGCCGTAAGGAGGGTTAATGATTAATTCTTCGGCTTCGATTTGTAGAGCAATTATTTCGAGTTCTTTTAGAATATAGGGGTAATAGGGTTGTTTAGTGATACTGCGGTTGTAATAGAAATTAAGAGGATTGTTACTGGTGTCTTTCGGTATTGACCAAGAGCTCTCATTTTTATACGCCCCCTGATTGTTTATAGCATGGTAAAGTATATTTTTAACAGGGTCGAAAACAACACCAATTTGGGGTGTGCCGTCTACAGAGATTAAAGCGATTGAAACACCAAATCCTGGCATGTTTTCAGTAAAGGGCAGTGTGCCATCTAATGGATCTATGCACCAAAAATAGTCTTTATTAAGTCGGCTTTTGTCATCGGTGGTTTCTTCCGTTAGTAGTCCTAAGTCATATGTTTCAATGGTAGGTTTTAAGTGGTTTAATATAATTTCTTGACTTTTAAAATCGACTTCCGTAACAACTTGAGCAGCTTCACTATTACCGGTCGATTTTTTGTGAATTTCAAAAGAGGAATTTCTATAGCTGTTAATTAAAGTACCAGCTTCCATAGCAGCATTCTTAGCAACTTCACATAGTTGGTTAAGTATTTCTTGGTTTAATTTCAAAATGAATTGGTTTGATGTTATTACTCGTTTGAATTCAGTTGATGTATTACTTGCCTAGCTAGTTTTTCGCTATAGCTGTTTATTTTCCAGTGTCCAGGACTCCAACCTTTCATAAATCGGTGAAAATCGGTCCATGCCACCGGAAATAAAAAACGCCATTCTAATTCTAAAGCTTCAAAATTCATTGATGAATTCATTTCTATTAAGGCTGATTTAAGAACAGAAAAATAATAATCTAATAATTCTGTTTCAAATTTTTCACAATCGTTTTCATATAAGCAGCTACCTATAAAATAAGCAACATCTTTTATGCCGCAACCACCACCTACGTATTGAAAATCGACTGCTCCCACCCGTTTTCCGTCGTCAGAAAAACAAAAATTAGCCAGTTTGGCGTCCCCATGAACAAACGTTTTGTACTGACATTCATTTAAGGTTTTGTCAATTAATTTGGCTGTTTTTTTTAACCCTAAATCTTGAAGAGCATCTAATTCATCAGGTCTGGTGTCTAAATGCCAATAGGTGCCAATGTCCCATAATCCGGAAGGTTTTTCTTGTATAAAGGAAGCGTGGAAATAAGCTAACCAGCTTAGGCATAGTTTCATTTCAGATATATTAACCGATGATTTTCTTACTGAAAATCCGCTTTCATTTAAATCTTCCAGTATAATAATAGCTTCACCGTTTAAGTTTTTACTGTAAATACAGTTTGGCGTATAGCAGGAATTATTAAGTTTTCCATTCCAATCACTGTAATATGCCATCTCTACTTGATAAGATTTTAATTTTCGAAGGTGGGAAATGTTGGTATTCCAACCACGTGGGTGATGTTGTTTTCCTGGTAATTTAATATGTTTTACAACAATACTTTTAAAAGGGGCGTTTTTAAGAAAACACCGGCGTATTTCTCCATAACCACTCCAAAGGGATTGTACAAGTTCGGTTTTTTCTATAGCCTCAGCTTTGGTTTTATTAAGTATTATTTTTTCAATATGCGTATCCATATTTATTTGGGGAGTCATGTGATTTTATATCGTAAAATTACATATTGAGTTCTAAATAGTATATTTTCTTTATAAATACTTTGTTTATTTTATCTAAACAAAACTGAAATTTAAAGTTCTAAATAAAAAACGCCAGTGAAAATTACTGGCGTTTTTTGATTAGACAGGCTTGTATTTTATTGAAGTAAATGTTTTTGCTTGCCTTCTTTTAATACATCTTTTAATAATGCAAATAAGCGTGTTTTAAGAGCTTTGTAATCACTCATAAATTTGTTAATGCTATTTGTTAGATTGTTGTGTTCACGTTTGTAATCGTTTTCTTTGGCGATTTGGTTTATACTATCAACCATAATTTCTAATCCTTTTTCATGTGCTACCACTTGGTCAATTAAATGATTTGTGTCTTTTTCTAAAATATTTAATTTATCGGTAATGGATTTGCTTTCTTGAAAGTGTTTTGTGTTTATAAGTTGAAGCGTGTACGATTTTACCAAATCGTTAAAAAACAATTGTTCATCGTAAACAAATCTTAGCTCTGATAACCATTCGAGAGAGGTTTGATGCATATTCTCAGCAGTTAACCACTCAACATATTTTGGTGTTACTACTTTTGTTTTCATTGTTTTAATTTTGAGACAATAGAAAGTTGTTTTTTAACGCACTTTTCTATTTAGTTATCCTATTTAACCTCGATAGATTTTTTCGTGGTTTCTTCTTCGTCTGCTTCTTTTTTTAATAATTTCACGGTTAATATACCATGTTTATAAGAAGCGTTAATGTCCTGGTTTAAGTCTAGTGATGGTGGAAGCATCATAGATCTTTTAAAAGATTCATAACTAAATTCTTTTCTTGAATAATTATCATCTTTATGCTCATCGTGTTGTTCTTTTTTGCCAGAAACATGAAGAACGTCATCTTCAATGGTAACTTCAAAATCATTTTTGTCGAATCCTGGTGCTGCAAATTCTATTTCAAAATCGTTTTCATTTTCTTTAATATTCATTGCAGGCATAAGGCTATTTTCTTCGAAGAAATCATCTTTAAAAGCATCATCAATTTTAATAAGATCGTTTAAATCATTAAAAGTGGTGTTGAAGAATCGGTCATTCCAAGGTCTTAATAGACCGCTGGTCCATGGCGTAAATAATCGGGTATCGGCAGGGGATACGCGATTACGTTTACTGCGTTTTGTTAATGTTGTCATGATTCTACTTTTTAGTTAAACTTAAGTTGTCTAAGAAGGTATTTAATCAAAAAATAAAATCCTATGATAATTATCAGTAATTGAAAGATTTTTGAAAGAATATATAACCTGAAATGAAGGTTTTATAACTTATAATGTAAGTTCTATAGTGGAATTTAATTTTGGAATAGTTACTTCCCAGTTATAGGTGTTTTTTAGTTTTAATCTGAAAGCATCCATGGCATGGGGCTCTCCATGAATTAGGAAAATTTTTTCAGGTTGATTTTTTATGTTGCTTAACCAGTTTAAAAGTCCATTTTGGTCGGCATGTGCAGATAAACTTTCTATATTTTTAATACTTGCTTTTACAGGATAGTATTTGCCATAGAATTTAATTTCATGAGCACCTTCCTGTAATTGGCGCCCACGCGTACCTTCGGCCTGATACCCTACTAAAAGTACTGTCGTATTCTTGTTATCTATTAATTGCTGTAAATAGGTTAAAACACGTCCGCCAGTTACCATACCACTACCTGCTATAATAATTTTAGATCTTTTATCATCAATAGTATCCCAGGTTTCTTTGTACGATTCAATAATATTCATATGATTACACATGGCATTATATTCAGACGAAGTGAGTTTATGCCACTGCGGAAAGCGATTAAATACTTCAAGAACATTATTTCCCATAGGACTATCAATAAATATGGGGATATTGGGAATCTTATTTTTTTTGTAAAGTGCCCAAAGTAAGTACATAACGGTCTGCAAACGCTCCACGGCAAAGCAGGGAATGATAAGGTTTCCATTTTTATGGATGGTATCGGAAATAATTTCAGAAATCATTTCATCAAGGTTCTCTTTGGGGTGAAGTTTATCGCCATAAGTACTTTCCATGAAAAGGAAATCGGCATATTCAGGTTTTTTTGGCGGACTTAATAAATAGTCTTGTTGACGTCCAACATCACCCGAAAAAACAAATCGCTTGTTAAAAATATCCAATTCAATATAGGTAGCCCCGATTATATGTCCGTTATATAGTAATCGATAGGCTATATTCGTTGATAGGTTAGTCCATTTGTTTTCTTCCTCTGTCTGAAATAATTCAATGGTTTTAGTGGCTTCATGTTGGTTGTAAAAGGGACGTGCAGGATGGTGAATCGTATAATTTTCTTGATTGGCTTTTTTAGCTTCTTCTTCCTGTATTTTGGCACTGTCACGTAGAATAATTTCGGCAATAGCCAAGGTGGGAGCAGTTCCAATAATTTTTCCTGAGAATCCTTGTTTTACAAGTCGGGGCAGATAACCAACATGGTCTAAATGGCCATGTGTTAAGAGTACAATATCAATATCGTCAACATTTACTGGAAGATTATCCCAGTTGCGGTTTCGAAGTTCTTTTAAACCTTGAAACATGCCACAGTCGATTAAAATTGTTTTTTCTGAAGTTTTAACCAGAAACTTAGATCCGGTAACGGTTTCAGCGCCTCCTAAAAAACTAATATGTACAGGCTGGCTCATGATATTAACTGTTACATAGCAAGGCTATTTCATTAAAAATTTTGTCTTTACGAACCTCAGAAATTCCAAGATGATCTAAAAAGAATGCATCTCCGATTAAATCTCTGCAAAGAACAATATCACGACTTAAAAGAAATTGTTTTTCACGATTTGTTAGTAGGGTAGACACTGTAATAGGATAGAGGTTTAAACGGTCTATACGATCTTTTAAACCGTTGTTTTCTGGGTAGTCCCAGCTTAGTAAGTATAGGTTGGCACAACGGCCATATTGTATGGCGTCTTCGGTAAATCTGGTGTTGGTAACTAGCCAACCCTGTGTAAGATGTGAGTTAAATTCGGGGTTTAAATCCCAATGGTTTTTTATGTCGTTATAACGTGAATGTATATATAATGGAATTTTCACATTGCAATTTAATCCCTCTTCACTGTGGAATTTACATTCAATTAGGGTTGTTTCACTGTTTTTATTAGCGACGATATCAACTTCATGCGTCACGCAGGTCCCTGGTATAATTTTATCAGTTTCTGTTGTATAACCTGAATATTTTAAAATAGCACTAACAAAGCGTTCAAAGGGAAAACCCGTTGGACCTAGTTCGTAAATAGCCTTTTTTAGCTTGTATTTAGAAGCAAAACAACCTTTTTGTTTCTTTAAAAGTGCAAAGGCACGATTGTAAATTTCTTTGGTTGAAATACCTTGGTAAAGCTCATCACGAACTTTATCAAGTATTTGAGTGATGAATATGTTTTCGGCTCCCGATTTTTTAAGTGAAGACTTAAGTTTTTCTAATGAAAATTTTACTTTTTCACCAGATGATTTAATAATATCAATAGCATCAGACTTCATGAATAATAAGTTAGCTAGCCGTATGTTTTTTAGGGATTACTAAGAAAGGAACTATGGGGTGAAATCCTATTTTATTTACAACGGGTTCTCTCAAGATATTTTCAATAAAACTATGTTTGTAATTTATCATAGCCAACATGTCGATATTTAATTCTTGAATAAAATCGTTAATCTCCGCACTTTTATTAGCATAGTTAGGCATCCAGTGGAAACTATGATCATAATCTAACAGTATGCTGTCTAGTTCTTTCATATGTTCCTCTTGAAGAGTTGTTAATTGCTCTTCTTCGTTAATGTGTACGATTCTTATTTTTGAATTGAATAACTCTGTAGCTCTCATTAAGGGCATTAATTCTTCTTTGCTATAAGATCTATTAAAATGTGTAGGGAACGCTATTTGTGTAGGTTTTACGAACTCGAATTCTTCAGGAATTACAAGTATGGGGCAGTCTTTTATATGGTTTATTAATTGTACGGTGTTACTCCCAAAGAAAAATTCTTTTGTCCCTGTATGACCTTTAGTACCCATGATAATTAAATTAATAGCTTTATCGCGGACAACCATGTTTATAGCACTGTTTAAATTTTCAGTACTTTGAATAATTTTAAATTCATGATTGGCATTGGCATCAGAAGATTCAGCAAGTTGTTTTAGTTCTACTAAGGTCTTCATTTCAGCATCACACATAGTTTTTAGAAGCTTGTTTGAGAAATTAGCAAAAGCTGTATACTTGATATTTACCGCATTTAAAAGATAAAATGTACATGGTTCATCAGCAAAGAGTTTTAAAGCATATACAACGGCATTCCAAGCATTATCTGAAAAATCTGTAGGGATTAAAATTTTGTTTTCCATAGGTTTATATTTAATCGATTATAGATGGGATTACTAAAAATGGGACTTTAAGGTGAAATCCTATCTGGTTTACTTTGGATTTAAAAAATAGATTTTCAAAAAAGGAGTGCTTATTATTTATCATTATCAAAAAGTTTATTTTATTTTTTTGAAGAAACTTGGTAATGCCCTCTGTTACAGTTTGATTACTAACTAAATGAAAAGCTGGGTGAAATGTCTTTAAGGCTGCATCTAAACTGAGCTTATTGCTTTTTTGTTTCTCCGATAATTCATAACCGAAAGTCATATTTAAAATATTTAATCGGGTCGTGTACATAGACAATATAGTAATAATTGGGCTTATATGGTGCGATTCGTATGGGATTTCAAAATCGGTAGGAAACAGAACATCATAAGGTTTGTCGAATGCATACCCAGCAGGTATGGCCAATACGGGGCATTTAGCATTTTTATAAACATGTACTGTGTTTGAACCAAATAAAATTTCTTCGGCACCCGTAGCACCTTTTGTGCCCATAACAATGTAATTTATGTTTTTTTCTTCTACAATGCTATTAATTTCCTCTGTTAGGGTATTAAATGAAGCAATACTTTCAATATTGTGGTTGGGAAAATTATAGTTAGTATTAATTCGATTTTTTAATTCTCTGAGTTTAGTTTCTGCATGATCCCTCATGGATTTAATAGCATCGAAGTGTGCTGGGTCTGCATGTGCATATTCTATTTGGTAAATAATAGGGGTGTATGTATTTAATAAATAAAAAGTGCAGTTTTCTGATTTAAATAACTGAAGTGCATATGAAATCGCATTCCATGAATTTTCAGAAAAGTCCGTGGGTAATAATACTTTTATCATGACAATTAGTTTTAATCGTTTTATAAAACTAAAAACTAATTACTTATTTAGCTATGATAAATGTTAGTTTATGTATTGTTTATTAAAAGGAGTGCATTGATTAAGTTGATGTTATAGTTGTATTACCTGAATGTATGCAGTAGTGTTAATGTAACTGTAGGATAAAGCTCTTAAAAAAATAATATATTATTAGGGCTATTTAGATTGGGGAAGCATCAAGAATTATTTCATTCAATTTAATTCCCCATTTCAATAACCCAAATACCTCGCAGTTCATTTTCCGAATAACCAAGCGCTTTATCATTTGGATAAAGTGATTTTAATCTTTTTAAAGTGTTGGGTAATACTTCGGATTCCGGTTGACCGTGACATTGTAAACACATTTTATTGGTCATGATAGGGTAATAGCCAATTAGCTTGTCTCCTAGGTTTTTTATTTGAGGTTGTGGGGACTGATTATTATTGATTCGTTTTTTACTAAGTTCTATGTAGGCCAGCTCATCATCATTGGCCGCATTTTTTGGATTTCTATTTTTGTCTGAAACGCGTTTTATCTTCGCTTGCTGGGCTATTGCCATACTATCGGTTAAAGGGATGGCTCTGGTGTTACAGAAAGATATAGCTTTTTCAGTTCCTTTATTTTGAATAGCCAGCATAAGGTTTTTACCAAGCACAGCTTTAGTGTTCATTGCTATTTGTCTTCCTTGATCTATGGGTGTCGTATTGTTTTTTAATCGATATTTTGCACGTTCCTCATTAAAATGTTGCTCAAACCACCCTGGTTTTTCAAGGTTTGTATTAAAAATATAAGCAGCTATTTCCTTCAAGTCGGATTCACGGTAACCCATGCGTGGCATCAGATTAAAACGATGTACCGCATTAGGCATTTTTGATTTTTCAACCGTGGGATTATTTAAAAAATCGATAAGGTCTTTAGTAAATGCTTCCTCCGTTGTTTCGGTACTAATATAATGTCTTTTAATAGCTTCCATTGGTGGAGCAATTCTGTTCTCCATGTTATCAGTAGGACTATGACAAGTTAAGCAGTTGTTTTTTAGTAAACTAAATCCGTTAGAAGAATTTTGTGTACTGTTTGAAATTCTGTAATCAGGAATGTTATTGGTTTTTTCTTTTTTACCACAATTAGTTGTTAATATAAAAATTGCAGAAATTAATAAGAGAAGATTGTTTTTCATTTTATAAATATATAATTATAGTAAACCACATGTTTCGTTATTACTGTTTATTATAGTATTAAATGTTCAGCCGTAATATAAGTGGGTATATAAGAGTCATTATTTACGATATTTTGCGTGTAATAATGGCTCATATGGTTTTATCGATAAAAGCATGTTAAGATTAAAAACCCTATAAAATATCGTTTTCATTTATTATTTCAGCCAGTTAGCTTTTGGTGTTATTTATAAATACTAAATTATTGAAACGGACTTATATCCACAGCAACCTGAGTTACATAAGAAGAAGAGGTTAAAGTAATAATTTTTGTTTAGTATAGGTAGGAGATACTCTTAAAAAACGATTGTTTTAATTAAATTCTAATTCTGGATATATTTTTAATTCTGAAATACTTTCGATGTTACCAGGATAACTTTTACCCCGTAATTTTTGTACTGTATGAGCTTTTAAATTATTATCAGGAAAAGTGGTAATAAGATTTTGAAGATCCTTTTGTTTTAACTCATGATCATCAGTTAATAGCCAGGCATCTTCATTTTCTTCTTTCAAAATGGCCGGCATGCGTGATTCTTTTAATTTAGGGCTATTATGAATTTTGTGCATCATCTTATTCCCCTTGGTTGTTATAATACTAAAACTTAATAAATTCTCTCCCGTATAAGGGTTAGTCCATTCGCTATATAATCCTGCAAGGGCTAAAGGCATTTTGTCTTTGCGGTAAATATAAAATGGATAAGTGTTTTTTTCATAGTGATGGTGTTCGTAAAAACCATCAATGTATATAATACAGCGTTTGTGTTTAATTGAATCTTTAAATGCGGCTTTGTCAAAGAGCGTTTCAACACGGGCATTGAGTGTATTATTCCAAAGGGATTTTAGTTGTTGGGTGTTCATTACCCATTGAGGAACCAACCCCCAAGTAGCCACAACAGGGAAGTTTGGTTTATGGTTAGTATAAATGAGTAATTTTGGATGACTAAAGCCTGAAGCATGATATAGTGGTAAATTAGTAAGGGGAATTAACTTCTCTGTAATTTCTTCAATAGCTGCTAAGTCACCACGACGTTGAGCACGTTTAAGCTGAGCTTCATATGTTGCTTTGATATCATAGCACATATTTTTTCAAAATAGCATTTAGGGCATAGAGGAATAAAATTGCAATGAGAATGGTAAAATAAATACTGGTGGTAATACTTTTTACTAAAGAGAAGAACTCGGTCATATTTACAGTATATTCCGAAATATCAGGGAAGTTTCTTAATAGGGTGATGATACCTAGGTTTTCTATGTAGTCCGCTATTCCAGCCAGTATTGGTAATAAGCAAAAGTATTGATAGGGTGTTTTAAATATGTTTAGTTTTTTTAGAAAATATCCTAAAATCAAACAATAGCTTATTGCAAAGAGTAGGGGGTAAATCATGTCCAAAGGCAATTGATTTGTTAAATAGGCCTGACGTCCCGGTTCGCCAAGAGCCTCAAATAATCTATTCACATAAGATATATCGTAGCCTGTTGGAATCATGTCTAAGATTTTGAGATTGTTAGAGTAGGACATCACCTTAGGAATACTCACCAAAAGCATAAAAGCATAAAGGAGATTGGTTAAGATAAAAAACAAGAGAACTTTTTTACCTGAAGCCTGGTTTTTTATAAAGTTGAAGGGTTGTGTCATATTTAAAAGTCTAATTGTTGGCAATTGTTAACACTGGCTAACTCTTAAAAGTTATTTTGTGTTATTTTGTTGGTTTATAGTATTAAATATATAAAAAAAGAATAAGTGACTGAAGGATATCTTTCAAATCCTTAGTTCATTTTATGTTAAATAAAATTTAAATGTAACTATATTAGTTACATATTAAAAAATATTATTAACTTTGTACCCGTTATGAATAATACCAGATTTGCTACAGCATTACATATTTTAACACTTCTAGCCGATAGTGAAGGAGAATGGGTGAGTTCTGAGTGGATTGCAGGAAGTATTAATATTAATCCTGTAGTTGTTCGTAAGGAATTAAGTGTGTTGAATGAAGCTGGGCTAGTAATTAGTAAAAAGGGTAAAACAGGGGGAAATGCACTTGCTAAAAGCAGTGCATATATTACTCTGGATACTATTTATTTGGCAGTTAAAAATTCTGAGGTTTTGGGTAAACGTAATGTAAAAACAAATCCAAAATGCCCTATAGGTAAAACTATTAATGAGAAATTAGATGGCTTATTTAAAAGTATTGATACTATGGTAAATAATGAGCTAAGGGGTAAAACGCTTGAAAATTTTGTGGCAGAATTTCATTGATATTTTTTTAACCATTAATGTAACAATAATTATTACAATTAAATATTTATAAACATGAAAATTGGAATTACCGGTGCAACCGGACAACTAGGAGCTCTTGTAGTAGAGCATTTAAAAGAAAGAACAAACGCTTCAAATTTAGTAGCACTTGTGCGTTCTCCAAAGAAAGTGGAAGGAATAGAGGCTAGAACTTTTGATTATGAAAATTCAGATAATTTATCTGAAGTCTTAAAAGGAATTGATACGCTTTTATTGATTTCAGGAAATGAAATAGGTAAAAGAGCTAGTCAGCATGAAAATGTAATTAGGGCAGCTAAAGAAGCTGATGTTAAATGGATCGTTTATACCAGTTTACTTAAAGCTGATACTACTAGTATTAATCTTGCTGGTGAACACCTAGCAACAGAAAAATTATTAAAAGAATCTGGAATTGCCTACACCATTTTAAGAAATGGATGGTACACCGAAAATTATACGGGTTCTGTACCAGGAGCAGTAGGAGCAGGAGCCTTTGTAGGTAGTGCAGGAAATGGAAAAATTTCATCAGCAACTCGTAATGATTATGCTGAAGCTGCAGCGGTAGTTTTGACTAGTGAAAATAACAAAAATAGTGTTTTTGAACTTGCAGGAGATGAGTCGTATACTCTGGAAGACTTAGCTCAGGAAATTTCAAAACAAATAAATAAAGAGATTCCTTATAACAACTTACCCGAAAAAGACTATTGCGACATATTAAAAGGTTTAGGTCTTCCGGATGTTTTTGCCGAAGGAATAGCTAGCTGGGATGTAAGTGCGTCAAAAGGCGATCTATTTTATGAAGAAAAAACCTTATCTAAGCTAATTGGTCGACCTACAACACCATTGTCTGAAGCGGTAAAGGCTGTCTTAAATTAATAAAGTATAACCTAAAATATTGATGAACAAAAATGTACATCTACAATTGTTATTAAAATAATAGGGAATACCGGGTTTTCAAATTTTAAATACAAAGCACCTAATTAACATGCCAGTAGTTTATGATAGTACTTAAACTGCTGGCATATTTATTATATAATTAAGTTATAAGTAATTATCAGTACTTCAAAACAGAATTAATTTAGCTTTATTTTGTCTCAAATACATAGGAGCAAATGTTGTAATGAGAACTATTACTGATGAGGGATAAGTAACCCCATTATATGATATATAAAGGTTATTTTTAGCTTAAACCCAAATAGTCAAATGAATCATATCATTAGTGGTAAGATTCAATTTTTTTCGTATTTCAGCCTTTATTGGAAGAATATAAGTATTTCTCTTAGTGTCAAACCAAATAGCCGTTTCCCATCTTTTCGAACCTATTTCAGCAATGGCCTTCATACGACCCCAACCTTCTTCCTGCCATTTTAAATTTTCTCGAATCTCTTTTGATATAAAATTAGGCACCGAAGTAAAATGCCATCCTCCCGGTGCGTTATGCTGCCATATTTTGGCAGAAAAATGGTACTGAATTTTAACTTCCATTAAATTTATAATATTGCTTTAATAGCTATTCACTTATCTAATATATTCAAAATAAATACTTGATGTTGAGCTATGCTAATTTAGGAAAAAGAGATTTTAGTGCTGAAGTTTAAGGAGGTTAAGAGCAAATTATTATTAAGCATGTATTATTTATCAGTTGATAATTAATGAATCAATATATCAATATCTTTTTCTAAACGAATCATGTCCTTGTCATTTGTCCCATCATAAATGCCTCTTATTTGTCTTTTCTTGTCTATCAGAATAAAGTTTGGGGTATGTATGAAATCTTGTAGGCCACCATCACCTTGTTCAACTACAGCAAAGAAACTCTTTCTTGCTAACTCATAAATATGCTTTTTGTCTCCGGTAGTTATATTCCATTTAGAATCTATAACGCCTTTTTCTATAGCGTATTTTTTTAAAACCGCTATGCTATCGATTTCGGGAGTTACCGACAAGGATAAAAACATAATATCATCATATTCGAACAAAAGATTTTGGAGTTTTACCATATTACTAGTCATTATGGGGCATATAGTTGGACATCTCGTAAAAAAGAAATCGACAACATAAATTTTGTCTTTATAGTCGTCTTGAGTTATTGTTATTCCGTTTTGATTTATTAACTCAAAATCGGCAACTGTATGATTTGTGTTTTTTTCATGGAGACTTATATCTACTAACTTAGGATTAAAGTCTGAAGGATTATAAATGGGTAGTTGTCTTGTTTTTTTACAGGAAAACATGAAACAAACTATTAAAATATACAGTATAGGTTGTGCTTTATTATATACCATAAATTATGTTATTTTGTTTCAGAAAGGCTTTTGCTTCTTCTAGTTCAGGTCTTTTGCTTTTTACATTTTCAGTTTGTTTTAGCAATAAGTTAAAATAACGGATTGCCTTTAAACGATTGCCCGTTTGTTTTGCGGCTATAGCAGCTCCATAAATTCCATTAAACCTATTAGGTCTTCTTTGTTGGTTTAATTCATAAATAGCTAAGGCTTCTTGGGGTTGATTCAGTGCCAAAAGCATATCTGCTAAGAGTTCATCTGCTGGTAATATTTCCCCTGGCGTTACAGGGTGTTTGGATGTTTTACTTTCCAAATTTGCAGCCGAATACATATGAATCAAAGCTTGTTTATTTTTGCCTTTTTTTAATTGCATCCATGCTTTAATAGTTGTTATTTCAATGGTCAATTGATTAGCTTCGTAAGTTTTATTTTGACTTAATAGTTGTGATTTAAAGGCCTCTAATAAGTTCAGTTCCTTTTGGGCAGTTTCCAAATTGTTAATGTGTATATTTCCTAAAGCTTTTGCAAAATGAAGTAAAGATGCCTGCCAGGGAAACGCTTTCCAATTTATCTCTAATTGATTTGGTAATTTGAGATTCGCAGCTTCTTTCCAGTTTTTGTTCTCAACTGCCAAACGAGCAGGAATAGCAGCTGCAGTATATGCTAATTTAAAATTTGGAGGAAAAATTTCTTTGAATGTTTTAAGGTAGTCGTACTGCTCATATGCTAGCTCATTATTGCCTGTTTGTAAATAGGCGTACACTAAATAACCCATAGCGTGTACCTCCTCATCCCAATGTGCACCAGGAGCAATATTTTCTGCATAGCAAATGGCAGATTCAGCCGAACTAATATTAGAACTAATGGATTCGTTCCAGAGTCCTAAACGCGTAAATATGTGCGATGGCATATGTTGTGCATGTGCAGAATTTGGTGCAATAGAGGCATATCGTCTAGCAGTATTTAATCCTAATAAAGCTAATTCAGGATAATCATAGGCGTGAATTATATAATGCGCTATGCCTGGGTGATTGGGTTCTTTTTTAAATAAAGTTTCTAGTATTTTTCCTGATTCTCTTTGTTTAGAATAGGTTTTATCACTTGGTAGAGCTGAGGCGCGCAATGCTAATGCATAAAAAACCGAAACTTCAGTATCATCTTTATATGTTTGATACATGTTTAACATTTTTTGAGCATATCTATCCTTTCTTGTTTGCGTGTCTATGTTCTCCCAATCTAAATAGAACGCCCCAATAGCTTCAATATACTGTTCTGCTTTTTTTGATTTAGGTAATGTTTTGGCAATGGACAATAGTTTTACACCTTTTTCTAGATCAGATGTATTTGGTGGAGCCCATAAATCATGATAAATGCTCATAGCTACACCCCAATAGGCCATAGCGCATTGTGGGTCTTTATCTATAACTTTTACAAAGGCCTTTTCGGCTTCTGCATATTCAAAGGAGTGGAGTAAGGAAATGGCAAGATTAAATTTATCTCGTGTTTCTTGGCTGCAAGATTCAGAGAAGTTAACATCTCCAAATTGTCCGTCTCCGCATAATTGTAATTCACCTCTTAGTAGGTTTAAGGAGCTTATATTGGGCTTGTGGGGGCTGTTTTTACATGAAAGAAGTAAGGAAAAGAATAGAATGGCTATGTTTAACAGTATCTTATTAGAATATTTCATTCTAATAAGATACAATATTAATAATTAAGCATTTAGGTTGTGTGTAAACTACTCTAAATGTTTTTAGAATTTAATTGTTTTCATAGCCCTATTCTTTTGAACAAGTTTTTATACCAAAAGGCATATAAAGCGGACAAAAGCTTACTAGGCTTGTTAAAACAAAAATAGCTGCGAATATTACAAGTATTAGGCCTAACGTTCCAGAGATGATTTCCGTAAAATAAAGAGTACCAATAACAGCAGCGATTATAATTCTGATAATTCGGTCTGCCGAACCCATATTTTTTTTCATGGTTTCATGTTTTAAAGATCAATGCTCTATAAAGTTAATTGATTTTTTGTGACCTTCCATTACAAATTTTAAAATTATTTAAATATTAGAGGATTAAACACCTTTAATTTGTCATATCTAAAACATCCCGAAGGCAGTTACTTTAAACGGTATCTATCTTTATTGAAGTCATAGTTAATGAACCTGCAACTGGCTTATCATTAAATAATGTAATGTTTTCGTTGTCTTCTTTAAATGCTAAGGTGTAAAGTAATGGCAAATAATGCTCCGGTGTAGGAATAGCAAGATTGAAGGCGCTTCCTTGCGATTTAAAATCAATTAAAGGTTGAAAGTCCCCATTTAAAATATGGTGTTTTATGGTTTCATTTGCTTCAGTAGCCCAGTCGAAAGCAAATTCTTCATTGAGCTTATTCCATGCTACCATTCGTAGGTTATGAACGATATTTCCACTTCCAATAATCAATATACTGTTTTGGCGAAGACTGCTAATTTCTTTTGCAAGTTCATAATGGTAACGTGCAGGTTTTGTGTAATCAATACTCATTTGTATTACAGGAATTTCAGCGTCTGGGTATAAATGTTTTATAACACTCCACGCACCGTGATCAAGTCCCCATTTATCATCTAAGCCAACTTCTGTTTTAGTAATCAATCCTTTTGTTTGTTGAGCTAATTCAAGACTTCCTGGTGCCGGATACTGAACATCGAACAATGCTCGAGGAAAGCCGCTAAAATCGTGAATAGTTGGTGGGTTTTGCATGGCAGTTACAAAAGTTCCTTTTGTTTCCCAATGGGCAGAAATACATAGAATGGCATTGGGTTTTGCTATTTCTTTGCCTATTTTTCTAAATCCAGTAACAAATTCGTTTTCTTCAATGGCATTCATGGGACTACCATGCCCTAGAAATAGGACGGGCATTTTACTCGTGCTATTCATGGATGCTGATATTTTATTTAAAACTCTTAACTTCATAATCAAAGCCATTAGTACGCTAACCTGATGGCATTCATAATATCTGGGTTAGTATTTGGAAGTAGGTGATTAAATAATGACTTATAGTTATTTAATGATTAGATTTTTCCTTGTAATTATCGTTTTATTGCCCTTGTCGCTATGAACGCCGGAAAATAATCATCCAATTTACTTTCACCTCCCCAATCATCCTCATACATATCTGTTATATTAAAACCAGCTTTTAATTGTCCACTAATTTGGTCGGTCAGGCTATGTCCAAATGCTAAAGGGTCGTTATTCTTTTTTAACGCATTCAATTTTTCTATAGGTAATGAATGTAGGTCTGAAAAAGGTTGCTTGTAAATGAGTTTTAAGCTTTCTTCATCCAGTTGAAATGACAAAGGATTGATTAAGCCAGTCATTAAAATACCGTTCAATTTTAGTACCCGGAAGCATTCTTTCCAAACCGGTAGCACATTATCTACGAATAGAATGGAACAAGGATTAAATATTACATCGAATGAATTATCTGAAAACACAGAAAGATCTCTCATATCTCCCTGAACCGTTTTTATGCCAAGGTTATACTTATCACTTAAGGTTTTATCTTGTAGTAATTGTTTTTCAGAATTATCGAAAATGGTAACCTTTGCCCCCAAGGTCGCAAGAATAGGACCTTGTTGTCCACCTCCAGAGGCAAGCCCTAAAATTTTTAAATCTTTTAAATCAGGAAACCAATGGTGTGGGACTGCTTTTTTTGGAGTTAGTACAATGTTCCAGTATCCTATTTTTGCTTGTTCTATTTCTTGCTTAGATGCAGGAATGGTCCATCGATCGTTTTGATCAACGTAATGGTCCCAAGCTATTTGATTATGTTTTGTAACGTCCATTCAATAGTTTGCTTATAGTTTTCCATACTAGTATGTTCTGTAACAAATCGAAGATAGCAAATTTGCAAGGATTTTTGAAAGGAAACATAGAGCATAGGGAACTAGATGCGGAGTTTTTAAATTTTATCAAGAGGCGTCATTATTCTTATGCCTTTAGATTTCCAAGAGGGACGTTTAAAAAGTCCAAATAATATGACTATCAGGATAATCGTCATTTAATTCTTCGTGTTCGGCGATTCTTATTGTTATAACATGACTACCCGAATCGGTGCCTGTATACACGTCTCCAATTTCAAAAGTACGTTTCGTTATTCCCGACAAAACCTCCAACGGTGACTTCAACTGGATATTCGATTATAAATTGATATTTGTTATTTTGGATATTGTATTAATAGAAATAAATTCCTCTCAAATGAATGCGTTAGGTGGATTGAGATGTTGTTTTTTGTTTCACTTTTTCTTTGATATAAAATTTACAATCAAAATACACCTGGAATCAGTAGGTATATTACCCGATTAGCATATTCTTTATATCCGGGTTATACATTGTGTAGGGCCCTATCTTCTAAAGCCGTTCTAATAATACTTATAACAATGTCAATTAAGACAGGGATGAGTCTCCATATTAGCATGATGCCGAGGAGTGGATGGATATTTCCCGCATATCCCGTGTGCCGTACAACTTGGAAGGATCACTGTCACAGACTTTATGCCCTCTATCTAGCTGGATACGCATCATAAAACAGAAAAACTGGTTTTCAATTATGGCTCATGAAGTGAAAGCATACCCTAGAGCAACGATTATTAAGCCTACGATATTAAGCCATATAGAAGACATAGTTGACCATACGAATTGATGGTCTTATCCTGCAATAATAAACACAGGAAAGGTTAGGCTAAACCCCATCAGGGGGACAAGAATTTTATCCTAGGGTTTCAAGTTCTGATCTTTGTCAAATTTAAATCGTTCAACCATTAGTCTCAGATGTTTTTTTAGCTAAAAACAGTAATCCACTGCCTATTATAATTACTAATAAGGGCTTGTGCAACGGCTACCAATGTTGTACTTCGTAAGTTTAATCTTTCTCCAGTTCAATTAATAGTTTTTCAATGCTTAGTCTCATTTTGTGATTTTGATCGGTTCGGAAATAATAAGTCCGTAATACTGCAAGTGCCCTGTTGTTAAATAATCTATATTGTTCCGATTTTAAATCAAATATCCAGTCATTAAGGTTTTTATATTCATACGTTGACTGATCACTAAATGAGAGCATATCTGCAACATTTTCAAATTCAAGATTACTTAAAACAAATTTTTGGACCACTTCAGCTTTGGTTTTTTCATAGAATTCCTCGGTGGCTTTAAATTCTAAAATGGCATGTTTAATCTCATTGCTAAATAGTTCAAGGTTGCCCGTATTAATAATATCATCAATGGTATAGGCAATACTTTGGTAGAAATCACCATAATAATTAACGTTATTCATCTCATGAATTACTGCCCCTATTTCCTTATCCGCCTTTTTGAAAATTGAAAGATAATTATTTATGTCTTTCTGCTTCTTCTTACATAAAGTATCTAAATGATCAAGCCTCATTAGATCAGCTTTAAGCTCAGTAATCAATGTCTTTTTGTAGTTTTTTACTTTCTGTTTCTGTTTTGAGATTTCATTAGCATTGTTGACTTGCAGTGCAATCAAGATTCCAATTACAACCAGAATTATTTCTCCCACAGCATACAGAAAATATTTGCTAACCTTATTTTCCTTTATCATGTTTTGTCTAATTTTTCTAAAGAATTTTATCATTTGTTATTGGTTGGTTATAATGAAGCACCTCGACCTATATTTATTGCTTGTTCTCGGGTTTGAGCTTCATGCTTTGTAATTTGAACCGATCCTTCCATATTGAAAAGGAAGGAATCTCTAGAGGGATCCTCCTAATTCCTATTCCACTCCGGGAATCTGCCTGGGGTGTACGGGGCTCCGTATTCCTCTAACTGCGATTCTATGGCCTTTACCTTGTTGTCCAATTCTCTTAGGGTTTTTAATAAATCGCCAAACTGATTGGCGGCTACCTCATACGATTTCTTGAAAGTAGTGGTGGGTGGGGCTGTTGACCTCCATAATTGCCTGGTAATCAAATCGACCCGCTGCTTCAGGGAGGTGGGTGGTACGCCTTCGTACCTGGCACGTAATCGATCTCCATTGAGTTCCCTGTTAAAGGCTTCCAACTCTTTTTTGGTGTCTGGGATGGAACCATATACCGTATTGGGTACGGATTCCCCGGCAATAGCGGCTTTTTCCAATTCGTCGAGTTTCTCGAATAACCATTTTCTGTAGGCGTCGGCACCTCCTATGGCTTGGGTTAATGATGCCACTTTTTTATTGAACTCATCGGATGCCCGGCGTTCTTCAGCAGTCATAGTGGCGACATGAAGGGATTCACAGATAAATGATTTGGGTTCCACCAATGTACGATAGCTACCATTTTCAAATTTTGAAAGGCCTACTTTATAGGTGCCGGGAACAACCATATAGCCTACATCAGGTAGATTCCACACCAAGTCGGAACTGAAATCCTTCAGTGAAGCCGGTGTCACGGCATGATGCCTAAAATCCCAAGTGATTCTGTTTACTCCTTTTTTAGGAGCGGTTTTTATTTTTCGGATCACCTGACCCGCTTCATCGGTAATGGTGAACAGCAAATGCACAGGAATCTCATCGGCTTCCTTTCGCAATTGTTCGTAGGAAGGATATTTCACGTCTTCGTTCTTTTCCTGTAAACGCTTTTCTTCCTCCCTCCGTTGCTCCTTAAGGGATTTGTCTTCCTCTTTTAGGTAGTACGTGAACGTCACGCCGACTTCTGGGTTCGGGGCTGTGTAAAAACTGGCGCCCTGAGAGCCTACCCCGCTGTATCCGAAAGGATTACTTTCCATATACATCTTGGCTTTTTTAATGGGAAAGATTTCGGCTTCCTTGGCTAAGGTATTTGGGGTTAAGCTTCGTAAAGGGGTGTAATCGTCCAATATATAAACGCCCCTTCCAAAGGTAGAGACCACCAAATCGTTTTCACGTCGTTGAATCTCCATGTTCATGACACAGGCGGTAGGGATTCCATTTTTTAACTGTATCCAGTCTTTTCCGCCATCCACGGTAAAGAAGACCCCAAAATTGGTTCCCACGAAAAGCAGATTTTTGTTCTGATTGTCTTCAGCGATGGTATAGGTACTGCCTCTTTCGGGAAGGTTTCCGTTATAGATGGCCCAGGACTTTCCTTGGTTGGTCGTTTTCAACACATAGGGTTTGAAATCGCCCTCCAGTAGGTTCTGACAAGCGGCATAGGCCACATTTTTATTGAAATGGGAGGCGATGATTTGTGAGACTCGGGCGTATTTTGGTAAATCGGGTGTGGCCGAGGTATTCCAGTTTTGCCCTCCGTCAGTGGTATAGTGAATCAACCCGTCGGCCGAACCTGTATACAATAGCTTTTCGTCCAAAGGGGATTCAGTAATGGCACTTAGTTGTCCCATAGATCCTTTTCGGGCCATCTCGTCTATACTCCAGCTGCGATCCATAAGGTTTTGCATCTTATTCGGTACGCCGCGGGTGAGGTCGGGACTAATTTCTTTCCAAGTGCTTCCCATATCGTCGGTACGAAACAAAGTATGGGCTGCGAAATACAGGCGTTTGTTATCGAATTTGGAAATCAGCAAGGGCGCATCCCAATCGAATCTATACCCTTTGTCATCAAAATCATAGGGCTTTATATGCAGTTTTTCTCCCGTTTTTTTGTTGAAGCGGGCCAGACCACCGAATTGGGATTGGGAATACACGATATTGGGGTCTTTCCAATCTACCTGGGACTGAAAACCGTCACCACTTTGGGTAAATACCCAATCGCGATTCGTGATGCCACTGGAACTCGTAGTTCTCGAAGGACCCCCTAAGCTATTATTGTCCTGGGTTCCTATGTACACATTATAGAAGGGGGTGGCGTTATCTGCCGTTACCTTATAGATTTCCGTAATGGGGATATTCGCTTTGAAGTCCCAGTTCTTGGCTTGATCGAAGCTTTCATACACCCCGCCGTCACAACCACTGATGAGGTGTTTATTGTTATCGGGGCTAATCCATAGTACATGGTTATCCACATGCTTTTTATCTTCTCCGGCATTCTTCCAAGTTGCTCCTCCATCGATGCTAACCTGCAAGAGGATATCCATACTATAGAGGCGGTCTACGTTTTTGGTATCGCAGGAAAGCTTTTGGAAATAAAATGGGTACGCCGAAACATGATCGCTTCGCTTTTCCCAGCTTACGCCACGGTCGGTACTTCTGTATACACCGCCGCCTTTGGTCGCCTCGACAATGGCAAACAACACATCCGGATTTACGGGAGAAATGGCCAATCCGATTCTTCCCATTTGCTCAGTGGGCAATCCAGTGCTCATTTTGGTCCATATTTCCCCATGGTCGATACTGCGATAGATAGAAGTTTCCGGACCTCCTATAATACTGGTAAATAAGTTACGCATGCGTTGGTGCATGACCGCATAGAGAATATTGGAATGTCTGGGATCCATATGTACTTCATAGGCCCCGGTATATTGACTCACGTACAATACCTTCTTCCAGGTTTCTCCGCCATCGGTAGTTTTGAAGATACCCCGTTCTTCGTTTCCTCTTCGCTGAGCACCATAGGCAGCCACATAGACTGTTTGTGAATCGTTGGGGTCGACGACTATCCCTCCAATGTGGTGGGAATCCTTAAGTCCCATGTTCTTCCAGTTCTTACCACCGTCCTCGCTTTTGTATACGCCATCGCCATACATGGAATAGTTTTGGTTGTTGTTTTCACCGGTACCCACCCATACGATATTGGGATTAGAAGGATCGAGGGTCACCGCACCAATGGCGAAGGAATTTTCATTGTCGAAAACTGGGGTATAGGTGATTCCGTTGTTGGTGGTTTTCCAAAGGGAGCCATGTCCCGAGCCCACGTAATACTCATGGTGGTTGAATGGATTCACGGCCAGTGCCACCACACGCCCTCCGGTAATAGCAGGTCCGATGCTACGAAAGGAAAGTCCGTTTAAGGAGACGTCCTTTACTTCGGGGGTATCGGATTGTGCCTGGAGACTATGGGTGGAAAAGAATCCTAATAGATATAATAAGGTGAAGGGAAGCAGGGAACAGGTAAAACGTTTCATGTGAAAGTATTTTAATGATTTTATTAAAAGCTTATTTTTTGTTTTTCCTTCGAAAAGTGATATTTCAGAAAGTTACGATATTCTTGGCAATAAATAGAAGTTAGAAGTGAGAGGCTAGTGTTTAATGGTGAGGCGTTAAACGTAATGAGTAAGGCGTGCTGTGGTGTTGTTTGGCAGTAGCGCTCAAGGTATTGAGTGAAAATCATAAAATATCAATTTCAACAATCTTTAATATTCTGTCGTAATTCAAATTCTTAATACTAAATATTAGAAAAATCCCAATAACAACAAGTATGATTTGGGAGAAATTATACTTGAAATACGTTACAGTTTTTCTCCTGAAAGTAAGTTTAGTCTAATTTTTATAAAGAACTTCATAATAAGTTAGCGGTTTGTCATGCCTAATGTCCCTTAACGTACACTATATACATGGTGCCGGTTGCACAACACTCAAATATAATTCAAAATTTCAAGATTTGCGTGAAAGTTCTTGTTTTTAGGAATGCGAGGCAAATACATCTTTTAAAGGCTCATAATTTTAGGAGCCGAGCTTAACAGGTAAAATAAAAGCCCTTAAAAGGACTTATTTGTATCTTGTTTTTTAAAAATTAAGGGCTTGTGCAACGGCTACAGTTGTTGGTAAGAGTATTTTAATCTATTATTATTTTTTTCACTTCGCTCAATGGGGTATCAGATTCATTATCAAACTATAGAGGGTCTTAACGAGGAATAGCTGCTTCAAACAGTATCCGCCCATCCTTTTTATTCAAAAGCGTCAGTTTCCATTCACCTTTACCTAAAGGTAAATCCGTGTTGGCTATCTTTGCCTCAAAAATAGTTGACTCCTTGAGTTTTGGAGTCCAATCTTCATGCAGCAATTCTTTTATGGTCTTCTCATCATTAACGGTTAAAATAACCTCAAAGATATTAGTAGGTTCTACGGAGAAGACTTGAGCACGCAATGTACGCATGTCTACATTAGCTGTAGTTTTTAAGAAGGCGGCAGCATACTTATTTACATTAGTGAATTCAGCTAAACCAATAGTAGGCAGGTATGTTTCGGTCCAACTTTTCTTTTTCCCACCATCAAGATGAGCCGGCTTGAAGAACTTGGTAGAATTACCAGCCCAAAGCTCAATATAAGGCCGAAAGATGTCTGGTGCTTGTAAATCATGAGTTGTACTTTTCACCCCCCAAGTCCATAACTTTAGACCAGGTGTGCTATTTTTGTTATCTGCCACGCGAATTACACCTACATTGTTGTCGTGATTGACAACACCCCAATAGTTTGCAGTAATCTTGGGTGAAGCATATGCAATACCCATATCAGACCAATTTTTGAATTCAGCTAACTTGTCGTATTGATAAATGTCTTTTTCACCAGATGGTGTTTCGAGTTTAGTCATCCATTCCCACCGATTTGGGATATAAACTTTATTAATTGGGGCAATGATTTCCGTGTTGGAAGGACTCCTAGTGTCTCCCACTTTGGAACCTGGTGCCAATGTGGTGCATGTCCAATATTCATATTCGACCGGAATTTTTCGTGTGTTTTGTACTTCGAGATCCAGATGCACAGCAGAGCTACCTCGCATCAGTCGCACGGTTGCAGAAACGGTGATTCCAGTGTTGCCGTATTTAAACTGTTTTGGAGGAATTCGACCACTTGAATCAATGTCATCATGTTTTGTCATTCGTAGAGCGAATTCATCATCCGTTGCTGTGATAATCTCGGCTTTCCAAGGTAAATACCACATTTTGCCATGTTCGGATTCAGGGAAGGTCGGAAAGATGCCGCCCCAAATCATTAACCAGTCGTAATAAAATATGTCACCACCGGCAAATGGCGTTGCAAGTGAATTCTGATAGAGCAGTTCGTGATTAGTGGGTTTGTAAATAATTGATAGAATTCGCCCTCCAATTCCAGGTACCACTGTCACCTTTAATAAGTCGTTTTCAATAATTGTCGCTTTATAGGGTGTAAGGACAATATCTTTCCCTATATTATTTATCGAACCATTGTTATTAAGCGTATAGGCAATGTGGCGAAACATGACAGTATCTAGGCTATAAGTAACCGGACCTGAGGGGTATTGGTTAATATCTATCTGGGCTTTTTTGTCCTGTGCTTGTAACATGGCAAAAATCAACAGAAAAAAAAGGATACTTAATGTAGTTTTCATATTTCAATATATGTTCGTTAAGGGGGCATCGTTTACACAAGTTAAAGATTAGACTTTACACTAATTTTTAGTTTGGAATGAGCAAAATTTATTATGCTTTATCAACTGAGTATTTTCCGGCACCTGCTAGAAATATTACAACAAAGGTTATAAAATACAATAAAGCATGTTCTTTGGTTGCTAAATCGTCTTTGGCATGTACTATAAATGCAGCAACAAACATAGTAATGGCAGCAGGGAGAGCAGCCCATTTTGTTTTAAAACCTATAATTAACAAAATTGGAGCGACAACTTCTCCAATAAGTGCTAAAATTAAGGATATTGTAGCACCAACACCTATTGGGTCACCGAAATCGGAAGGGGTTGATAACATACTTATTTTTGGAATTCCATGTGTAAGCATAAAGCCACCAAAGCCAACTCTTAATATTAAAAGTGCTAAATCGTTAAAGTTTTTTTTCATTATTGTAAAATTTATTTAATTCCTCTTCGAGATTAATACTTATTGTTGCCAACGGTAAATTGTATGAGTAGTGGCAGACTTTGTGGCACTTTCATGTTAAACCGCGATGACGTTTGGGCGGGCTACCTCCCCCTGATATGTATCACTTTTTCTGCCATTACTTATACAAAATGTTATGACACTTTGGTAAAATCAATTATTATTGAAGATATTCTTTGAAAAAATCAACCTGAGCTTTACTGGTTTGGTCAAACAACGGACTTGGATAGTAAAGTAATCCGAAATGCCCGCCATCAATTTCGATCATTTTTTTTGGTTGAGGTGCGATTTCAAATGCGTGTCTTGCTACATTAGAATTAGCTCCTTTTATTTCATCATCATGAGCAACCATCATTAAAAGGGCGGCTTTAATATATGGAATGCATAGTACAGAATTAAATTTAGTGGGGACATTTGGTGTAACGTAAGTAGCATTATTGATCCACCCGGTATTATATCTGGTTCCATATTCTATAAACCACCTATAGGCAGTTAAAGGTTTCAACAATGACGGAATACTTTGCTGATCAAAGGAGACAATGGGCATTGGTCCTAAAGTCGTTTCAGGAGTTCCTTCAACATTTCCATGAAGGAAAGTCTCCTTAATTGATTGAAACAGTTTTCCGTCCGGATCAGGCTGTGGTAATTCTCTTCCACATGCTGGGACCTGGACAACAACCGTTTTAACCCGATGATCCATTGCGGCTACAACAATAACTTCGTCACCGCTCATACTATCTCCCCACAACCCGATTTTTGTACTATCAATTTCCGGTAAGGTTATTACAAAATCTATGGCATCCCGATATCCACGTGCTTGGGTCCATCTATTAAGCTGTTGTCTCGGTTCGCCATCGCTAATACCGAGGTTTCGATGATCGTACAATAACACGGCAAAACCGGCTTTACTGAAAACTTCTGCATACCGATCGGCAACCATTCCGTTAATTGTTGCGGAATATCCGTGTGCCATGATAATAACAGGTAATTTTTTTGAGCTAATTCCAGGTGTGTATAACCTTCCTCGGAGTATCACATCATCAGATCGGAATTCAATCGATTTAAACATTGGTTTATTCATAGATCTATCGTGTTAAGCGTATCATTATTTTGAGCAGGAAGTATAGTGATCAGTAAAAGCAGAAAACGGGTTTTTTATTATTTTCAGAAACATGTTTGCTGTATTTATTTTTTTATCCTTACTGTTTACTTTGTTTGGTTCGTCATCTCTGCTTCGGTCCTCCATGATAAGATAACTTAAATCATCTCTTCATAAACATTGCTGATTCAATGAATGTCTCGTCCTGAAATATGGCTACAGGCAAAAAAATAATTTACACTGATAATTTATATACCATATTCGGTATTTTATAGCTTAAAGATAAGTATTAGCTTACTTTATTATATAATTTAACATGAATTTTTTAGCCTTTTAGTTCATTGTAAAAACCTAGGAAAGCGAGGTCCTAGCAAAGCATCATTCAGCTTTTCGCTTAAAGGCCTTAATAATACTTCAGATAAGACCTTTAGAAGCCTTTAATATTAGTTAGTCTCTAAAAACAAAAGCCCCTTAAAAAAGGAGCTTTTGAGCTGTATTATACATTTCTTAGAGCCTTGTGCAACGATTACCATTGTTGTGCTTTCGTTATTTATGTTTTCGAAGTTCAGAAAGTAATTCATTTGTTTTTGTTTTTAAATCTGGTAAATAGCCTAAAGCAAGTCGGTATACATCTCCTTTTGCAATAATCAATGCATTAAATTCTGTTGCGTGTTCAGATTTAGAAATATTATTCCAAACTACGCTAGCAGCTTTGGTGTTATTTTTGATTAAATTATTTCTAAAAGAGAATGGATACTTATGTGAATAATTCGAAAGGTTGTTTCTATAGGATTCAAAAGATTGATTGGCATTGAATATAGCACGATTTTGTAAACTATTTAATTCTTTCAATTTTTTTGTCAATTTATTAGTGAATAAACCAATATGTCCAGTAGAATTAAGCACTTCATATGTGTCTTTTTCGTAGTGATTATTAATAGAAATACGAAATTCATATTCAAAACGAGCAATTTTAAGAATTGTATCTAATGGTTCTTGAGAATTAGAAACTCTTTTTTCAAATTGTTCAATTTTTGTTATTTCAGAATTGATAATATTAATTCCATTAGCTATGACAATGCTATCTTGAACAAAATTTTCTATTAAACTTTTTTTGTAAACAGTTATTAACTTTCTGTTATTTCTATCTTCATTCCAATTATTAATACTCAAAGCAATTAAAATTCCAATGACGACTAGAATTATTTCGCCTATTGCGTAAATTAGATATTTACTTAATTTATTTTCAGTGAGTAATTTTTGTCTAATTTTTCTAAAGAATTTTATCATTGGTTAATGGTTGGTTATAATGAAGCACAACGGTTAGTATATTGAGCCTTACATCCTGCAGGGTGTTATGCTCAATATACAATATTAGCTTCTATTTACTTCTTTAATAAACTCAAGCATATTTTTTACAGGTGTGGCTAATAAAATTACCTCTTTTGTTTTTACATTTTTCCCTCCTGAAGACACTAGACCCACTAATTTCCCTTTCTCATCTACTATCGGAGCCCCACTTAAGCCCGCTAAACTAGTAGGGCCATTTTTTTGTATCAGATGATGATAATTTTTTTCTGTTTTATCGTATATGTACTCATATACACGTTGTGGTCCTATAGTATCCGAATAAGACCAGCCAATTACATATAAATTCTCACCTTTCATGAGCTGTTTATTTCTAAATTTTAGAGGTTTATACTTTGATTTGTTTTCTTTGACTGAGAAAATTAACCAATCTTCATAACTGTCTCGGTTATTAGATATATAACTCCATGTAAGAGAATCCTTTCTGTTGGAGTTTAATAACTTGTCCATAACAATATATTTAGTGGTATCGTTTTTTGGATGCATTTTCCATTCCTTTAATCCTCCTTCAAAGTCAATGAACTCCATTTCCTCTGTTTTTGCCACCACCAAAACATGTTTGGCTGTGATACCATAGGTCTGGTTTTCATAGTTGACTAAAAAACCATTGGCGGCATTTGGGTTGTTAAACGATGAATCCAAATAAGTAACACTATTAATGAGTCCTATAGGTTTTTTATGAAGTTTTTCTACTGTGGAGCAACTTACTATTAAGGTTAATAGGAATAATGACAAAACTATGTTTCTAACTTTCATTGTATTCATGTTTAAACAACTTTTTCATTTATTGTCGCTAACGGTCTTGTGTATGATTTCGTTGCGTGTTTTAAGCACCTAATTTAGCAAATACAAACCGAATAGAAAATCCGCGAGGATTTTCTGAGTAGACTAGTGCTTTTCATAGGATACAATGTTGGCAATAGTATTTTTTTATTCAGTTAGATTTTCCGTTATAGATTTCAGAGTTTCAATTGTCGGCATTTCTTTAATTTCAGATTCTCCGTCTATTGAATGAAATTCCAATTCAGTCGGCATTTGGTCAGTTCCGAATACAGATATTCCAATCAATTCTCCGTTTTTACCTTTTCCAGCGTAATCTATTATTAAATTTCCTTGTTGAATTTCCGAGTCAAATGTTTTTCCAAATATTATAGTCGGACATTTTCCGCAACCACATCTAGCAATTACTTTCAGATTTCCGATTAAATTAATCCATTCCGATTTTTCTTTCCCAAATAGATAAGTCAGAAATTCAATTTCGGATTTTGTCAATTCTCTTTTATCTGGAATGCTATATTTCATTAATCAGATGTTCATTTTTTACGTTCCGTCATATTATTGCCAACGGTTTGTGTAAGGATAGTTGCGTGACTAAGTCACTAACTTAACAAAAATGGAACGAACCAGAGGAAAATCCGCAGGATTTTCCGAGTAGGCAAGAACCAAGCAATTATTTTTACACGGTGTTAGCTACAGTAATTTTTTAATTATTGACTCAAAGTATTCAATTGATGAATCCAAATCCGTATTTTTATGATAAGGAAGACCGCCTTCAATATTTGTTATGTAACCGTTTTTGTCTATGAAAATATTTTCAGGATAAGGGTATGAACCGATTTTTTTGATAAAACCTTTAACATTGGCAATATGTGTAAACTTAAATGTTTTCTTGTTTAAGAACTTTGAAACATCATTTTCCTCTTCAAAAGTCAAAGAAACAAAATTGACTTTATCCGAATATTTTTCTTTAAGTCTATTCAATGCAGGTATTTCAGCTATACAGCCTGGACAATGAATAAACCAAAGATTAATTAATGTTGGCTTTTCTTGTTTACCGCCAATAAGAATTTCCTTTCCGTCAATCGAAGTGAATTTCTTTGAAGCAACTTTCATTCCTATTTTTTCATATTTATTCGTTCTGATTAAGTATTTATCTCCAATTCTTAGGTTGTATTTGAAATTCTGGATAATAGAGTCCGAAGACTTTTCTAATTTATAGAACACAAAATTCAGATTGGTTTTCTCTATTGAGTCGGTATTTTTTAAATGTAAATATTTTCTAAATTCCTCAAATTCAGCTTTATTTAGAACTTCTCCCGTGTAAAGATTTTTATAAAAGTTGGGTTCAGGTCTTTCTTTATTGCAGCTTATTGAAAGAATTAAAAAGATTAATAGAAATAAATGTTTCATAGGTAGGTTTGTCTTTATTGTAGCTAACGTTTATGTATATGGAAAGTTGCGTGTTTGTGTGCGAGGATTTTCCGAAGGAAAATCAGAAGCTAGCAAACAAAGCAACTAACATTGATTAAGCACAAAACAGCAATTTTTTATATACTGTGTTGTAATGCGTTTTAATTCAGTAATATTTTTTATCTCTTTTGCAATACCAATTCGGGTCACAAAATGACACTATACAACCACCTAATATAATTTTTCCTCTTTTTGCTTTTTTCAGACTTTCCTTATCATCAATCAAACCATAATATATTGGAATGACTTTGTCTTTTTTATTACAAATTGGACAATTAGTTTTTATTTTATAGTCAGATGTATATTCGCAATAAGGGTATTTTATTTGAATTTCAGTTAACTCTTGGTTTATATTAATTTCCTTTACTAAAATTCCGTCGTAGCCGTTAATAACTAAAGTATACTTGCCAAATGGAATTCCGTTAATTTCAAAAAAACCATTTTTATCAGTTATAGACTTAAAATTTGTATGTTGAATTTTGACAGAAGTAGAGTCTAAATATTCATCCATTAGCCAACTGTAAACTTTTCCATTCAATATTCCAGTTTGAGAAAGTCCTTTTAAACTTGTCAGGATTAAAAAGATGATAAATATTGTTTTTAGCGTCTTGTCCATAATGCATTACAACAATTGGATAAACACCTGGCGTTTATCTACATTATATGTATCCAAATATAATAACATTTCTTACGTATTAATTAAGGTTTTCCGTATAGTTTCAACAATATTATTAACATCCTGCGGTTGCATGCCACTGTTGTTCGTGGCTTATTCAGCTAAAACCCCATCCAAAAAACACTTGCCCGAAGCAGAGACGAACAAAACCCGAACAAAACCCGAACAAAACCCCTTGTTTTTTGGTCTCAGTCTCAAATTGTGTCAAATCGTGTCAAATTGTTTCAAATTGTGTCACGGGTTTGGAGTGTATGTCTTTGTGTGCTAGTTTGCAAGGCTTTAACCCCAAAATATAAGTATCATGGGAACATTTAGTAAAGGCATCCTCGGAGGGTTCTCCGGAAAAGTAGGCAACGTGGTGGGTGCACGTTGGCGAGGTAAAGACATTATGCGCAGCTTACCTCAGCGCGGTAATTACACACCAACCCAGGCGCAGCTCGATCAGCGCGAGCGCTTTAAAACGGTCATTCAGTTTTTAACGCCTATAAAGGGTATCGTCTCGGCTTATTATGGGAAACAGCAGGGTGATAAGAGTACCTTTAATCTGGCTACGGGCTACCACCTCAAGGAGGCTCTGGTTCCCGACGGGCTGGATAGTTACAACATCGATTACCCTAAAGTGCTTATTGCCAAGGGCGACCTAAATGGTCTTACCAATGGTTCGGCTACCCCGGCAGCCAATCAGCAGCTTACCCTGAGTTGGGACGATAACAGCGGACAGGGTAATGCCAGCGCCACCGACGCCCTTATTGTGGTGGTATACTGCGAAGCGTTGCAGGCTTTCGAAACAGCTAATCCCGCAGGTACCCGAGATGAAACCACCATACAAATGCCTTTACCGGGATATTGGGCAGGGCAGGAGGTGCACATCTGGGTAAGCTTTGTTACAGCCGATAAGAAACTGGCTGCCACCAGTACTTATCTGGGTGCTGTTACAGTCACCTAGAATGTGGTTTTAAATGGTTTTTATAAAAGGAGATACTTGTGGAGTATCTCTTTTTTTGTTTTATTCTAAGGTTCATTTCTTTTATTCGCACATGTTATAATAGATTAAGGAGCTCATGATGTTCATTTCTTTTACTTGTCTAAAAGAAACGAACCAAAGAAAAGGACCCACCCTCGATAGGCATTTTTCGGCCAGTGCCGAAAACCCCTCGTCGAAACACCGCGTCGCTGCGCTCCTGAATTTCGGTGTTTAGCCGATGTATGCTTACGAGGGCGTAGCGTTTCAATTCATGTTTGCTGTAAAGTTTAATGCTACTCAGTGCTTTTTATAGCCGTAGGCGAGCGTCAATCCATTTCAGAAGGTTTTATTTAATATAGAGAAGCAAAACACGGTTTGCGGTAAACAGCGACTGTCGACTTTAGGAGGCGTTAAGTTCTTTTAGACTTTAAAGAGGGTATTAAGCCAAGCGTTTTTGATTACTTTTTTGGCCATGCGAATCTACGAAGGAGATTCGAACGCCTTAACTTCAAATATAAAATAGTGAACTAAAAAAGTAAACAAACCTTCTTTTTAGCGCGCTTTATTTTTTAGCATCTGTAAATACAAAGCTTCCACTTTGGCACGTGCCCAGGGCGTTCGGCGTAAAAATTTTAAGCTTGATTTTACCGATGGATTGATGTTAAAGCATTTAATATTAATCGTGTACCCCATGAATTCCCAACCGTAATGTGCTACCAGATCGTTTATTATTTGTTCCAGTTTAATACCGTGTAATGGGTTGTTGGGTTGTGATTCCATGGGTGTCATTTAATTACAAATTAAAGCTTTTAAATTAATACAATCTTTAATGTTCTGATGCAAGTTTACAAAACCATTGGCGCATGTCCATTCATTTAAGAAGGGATTAAACATACGGTCTAACGCTTATTTCTTCTTTGTCGTGAATTTCTGCCAGGAGATGCTTCCTTGGGTTTATAACTGTTGTTTTTTCGATCGCCATTGTTGTTTTGGTTAGAAGTTCTGCGCCCTTGTGGTCGTTTTTCAGGTTTGGTAGAAGCATTAGGGTCGGGTTCGAAACCTTCAATAATACTTACCGGTAGTTTTAATCCGATTAACTTTTCTATATCACGCAAATAGGTGGTTTCTTCGGCACATACCAGCGAAATGGCTTCGCCTTTGGCACCGGCACGTCCCGTACGGCCTATGCGGTGTACGTAATCTTCTGAAACATTGGGTAGTTCGTAATTTATAACATGTGGTAGTAAGGGAATATCCAGACCACGTGCTGCTATATCGGTAGCAACAAGCACACGTACACGTCCGCTTTTAAACCCGCTCAACGCTTTGGTACGGGCACCCTGACTTTTATTTCCATGAATGGCGGCGGCCGATATACCTGCCTTCATCATTTTTTCGCATAGTTTATTGGCACCGTGTTTGGTACGTGTAAAAACCAATACCTGTTTCCAGTTACCATCAGATATTAATTTAATAATAAGTCCGGGTTTTGAGCCTTTAGCTACGCGATATACCTTTTGGGTAATGGCGTCCACCGTGGTGTTTTCCGGAGTGGTTTCAACCTGTACCGGCTGGTTTAAAATGCCTTGTGCTAGCTTTTTAATATCGGGAGAAAAGGTTGCCGAAAACATCAGGTTCTGACGTTTATCAGGCATGACATCTATAACGCTTTTAATATCACGTAAAAAGCCCATATCCAGCATGCGGTCGGCTTCATCTAGAACAAATATTTCAACGCGTTTTAATGATAATAACCCCTGACGCTGTAAATCTAATAAGCGCCCCGGTGTAGCAACCAGTACATCAATACCTTGACGGATGGCTGCTGCCTGTGGTTTCTGGTTAACACCACCAAATATAACGGCCGATTTTAAATTTAAAAAGGCGCTATATTCCTGAACGTTAGCATATACCTGAGCGGCAAGTTCTCGCGTTGGTGTTAATATTAAGGCCCGGATAGGACGGTATTTTTGCTTCGGATTTTCCGAAAGAATATGTAGTAATGGTAAAGTAAAACCTGCCGTTTTACCGGTGCCCGTTTGTGCCGATGCCAATACATCGTGCCCCTCTAATACAGGTGGGATGGCTTTTTCTTGAATTGGACTTGGATTGGTGTAGCCTTTCTGGCTAATCGCTTGTAATAAGGCCGGCGATAGACCTAATGAGTTAAATGACATAAATAATGTTTGGAGATGACAATCTTTAAGTATATCGTTCACCTCGGTAGTAAGCGGCAAAGGTACTGTTAATTTATAGTCTTAAGCGAATTATTAGGGCTTATTATGATTTTAAGCTAAAAGAGGAGGTAACAGCGGCTTAATTATTTAAAAATTAGTCCTAATAATTTTATTTTTGTAAGATTTTTATTAATTATGTAAAAATAATAAGAACCCCAATGACTATTTATAAGCTTAAAATCAAAGTATTAACAAAACCTTTGGCTTATGTTAAGAACCAAGACCAACCTATTACTAAGTGAAAACGAACAATGGATAACTCAGGATGAACTACAGTTATTCTTTAAGATTAGCCGCAGTACTGTGTATCGTTGGTGCAAACAAAATCAGTTAGCTTATACGGTTATGGGGGGAACCCGATATTTTCCAAAACAATTTACTTTAAATTTATTAGCGCATAAGCTAAAGAATAAAGAATTAATTAATAATGAAGAGGTTCAATAGTGTTAATATCGCTGAATTGCCATTGCATGGGTGGGTGCATGTTGAAAAACATATCAGACATCGTATGAAACGGATAAATCGCATCCAAATTATGCTGAGTTATTTTATATCGTCGGTAAAATGTCCGCCATGTTTACCTTGGGAAAACTTATTATCATTAAAGCTTTTAGACTCTCCTTTCGGAATGGATAAACTTTGCCAGTCGGCACCTTTAATCATACGTCCTATATACACTATTTGCCCAACATGATAGGCATAATGCATCATCTGTCTATTGATAGCTTCTACCAGGGTATGCCCTTGATTACGAATGTAAATGGTAGTGTAGAAATTGTCTTCGTTTATACCATGTAGTGCACGAAATAAACAGGCCCATCCGGTTTGCCATTTTTCCAGAAGTTCGGTTTTGGTTTTAATTATCGATTCGAATTCCAGATCACGGTTCCTAGAAGGTTTCTCGCCATCTGTAGTTAAGAAGTCTGTCCAGCGTGAAAGCATATTACCCCAAAGGTGATTTACAATTATGGCTATAGAGTTGCTTTCGGGGTTATACTGCCAAAATACATCACGTTCATCAAGCTGTGAAAATGTCTTTTCGCCTAAGGCTTTGTAGTATTCAAATTGTTTAATAGTACTGTTTAAATATTGAGTCTCCATGATGGTAAAAGCTTTCAAAGGTTAATATAGGGCGGATACATGTAATGAATATTTACAAAAGCCCTTTTAGTATGTTAGGCCTTTCCGCCTTTTATTAGCAGCCAGATCGCAAAGGCCATTTCTCCTATAATACTTGGGATAGCTACTAACATTAAGAATACGGAAGCATAATCGTCATAATTCACTAATAAAAAATGAGCAGCCGTATCCAACATATACATGGCTCCGGCAACAGCCAGAAAAACAGCAATTATTTTCGGGGTTTTAATAATGTTACCCAATAATATAAGATGTATACCAAAGAAAAACAATCCAATAAGCCAGATGGTATTAAAAACAGCTATTTGATCTAAAACGGTTTCACTGGTTTGTGCCTCTAGGCTTATAACCAACGCAAAAATAGCCACCCCCATAGTGGTAGCATGAATAAGCCGAAAAGAGGTGCTCAGAATAGAGAGTATATGCTGGCGATACAGCATATATAACGACCAGGCAACAATCACATCGAACACAGCAGTAATGAGAAAGGCCAGAATACCGGAACGCACCATTGTAGGGTGTTGCTGTAGGGTTTCTAGAGGTTTGGCAAGCATGGCTTCCAAAACAAAAAAGTTAGCAAAAATAGCTGCAAAAAATATAATAAGGTAGCTAATACCAGTGATGATTGAAAGTTTTCGAGGGGTCATAATCAAGGGGTTATTGCGGTGTGGCTTTTATAGTTAATTCAATGTTGCAAACTAGTATGGCAGCAGAGGTGTTGGTTACAGGTTTGATAATATGAGGCATACAGCTATAAAAGAGTAAAAAGTATGAAAATAGACCAAATGAAATTATCGGCATAGTTTTCATACTTTATAAAGCTTGCGGTAATACTAAATAAGACGAATTTAAGCTAAAAGCCCTTCAACAGACAGATAACGTTCGCCAGTATCATAATTCATAGTAAGAATGGTTTCTTCTCCATTTAAAGACTCTAATTGTTTTCTAACGGCAGCCAGGGAAGCGCCCGTAGAAATTCCTACTAAAATACCTTCTGTTTTTGCTATATTTTGAACTTCAGAAAAGGCTTCTTCTTTGGTAATCCTAAAGGCTCCATCAATAATATCCTTATTAAATACTTCCGGAATAAATCCAGGACCGATACCTTGTAACGGGTGCGGACCAGGTTCGCCACCGGAAATCACAGGAGAGTCATTAGGTTCCACGGCCATAACTTTTAAATGTGGGTAGGTTTCTTTTAAAACTTCAGCCATTCCGGTAATATGACCACCGGTTCCAACGCCGGTTATTAAATAATCAAGACCATCCGGGAAATCTTTAGCGACTTCCAAGGCGGTAGTTCTACGATGTATATCGGGGTTAGCGGGATTGGTAAATTGGGAAGGCATCCACGCGTTTTTATTATTAGCTACTAATTCATCAGCCTTAGCAAGGGTGCCTCCCAGACCTAATTCCTTTGGTGTTAGTACAAGATTAGCACCATAGGCTGCCATTAAAGCGCGTCGTTCAACCGACATTGATTCTGGCATTACCAAGGTAAGTTTGTAGTTTTTCACAGCCGCAATCATAGCCAATCCAATACCGGTATTTCCCGAAGTAGGTTCGATAATCTCGGTATCTTTGGTAATCAGGTTTCTTTTTTCGGCTTCTTCAATCATTGCTAGGGCAATCCTGTCTTTGATACTGCCACCAGGGTTCGCTTTTTCTAGTTTCATCCAAACGTTAGCATTTGGAAATAACTTACTCAGTCTTACAGTTGGGGTGTTACCTATGCTTTCTAAAATGTTATTGAACTTCATAATGATTTTATATTTAGATAAATATAAGCAATTTGTTCGGTAATGTGAGTTGCAAAATGACTGATAAATTTATTACAGTAAACTAAAAGTAATTGAGGTGAAACGACTGTGTTTATGCCTTAAATGTAGGGAGGGAATAAGATTTCTTTATAACTCTAAGCGAGATTAGAAAAGAGCCTGTAGGTATTAAAGGAGTTTTATTTTGTGATAAAATACTTTATAATATCTGCCGTAGACACAATACCAACTATTTTTTTGTTATCGACAATAGGAATGGCGTGGTATTTACCTTTAGAAAGCTCTTTGGCCACTGTTTCAATATTGGTATTCAAATCTAAGGCATACGGGTTTTGGGTCATGATATCTTTTACGGTCAACTTGTTGTAAATGGGATGATTATCATCCAAGCCAGCACCATTTATTTTGTACATGAAATCCACTAAACTAACCATGCCAACCAATATGTCATCTTCGGTTACCGGTATATGATGATGAAATTGTTTTTTCTCGTAAATATGTTTAACATCAAGTATTTTTTGATTTGGTGTTACACACACGACATTTTTAGTCATTATCGAAGATATAGCTGCTGATTTCATGATGTTACACTATTAAAGTATAGACACTAAAGTACCGAGAATCTACAATTCTGCCTATGACATTAATCATAAAAAACTACGTTATTAAAGTATATATTTATTATTGATATACTAACTAAATCGTAAGTCATGAAAACCAAAAGATTGTTAGAGCTGCTTACTTTATCCTCCAGTATTTATTATATAGTTAAGGACACGCACCTAATAGAAAAATTTAACGAACTCTCGCAAAAAAGCAAAGACGAAATAAACAGAATGGCTTCTGAAATTGAATTAGATGACGATGGTAATGAATTAGAGTTTCTCGATAAGATTATACTTAAAACAAGTCAGGCTAAAGAAGAAATTGAGCAGAAAATAGAGGAACTAATTGTTAAGTTCTATAAGAAGATGAACATAGCACAGATAGACGAAATAGAGGCTTTAAACAAAAAACTTGAAAAGGCAAATGATGCGATAGCCTTGTTAGAAGCAAGAATAAATCATTTAGAAACTAAGGTTTAAACCGTCATGTTCGCAAACTTAAAATATAAGTATAAGTCGATTGTTAGATACAACCAAATTCTAAGAGTATTATTAAAATATGGCTTCGAGGACTTGGTAAAGACATTAAAGGATAAAAATAAATATACCTTTTTAAGACGGTTTGTGCCTAAATCTTCAAGAAGGCACGCCGAGCAGTTTACCAAATGGGAAAAAATGCGTTTGGTTTGTGAAGAATTGGGACCTACATTTGTAAAGTTTGGTCAGATTTTAAGTAATCGTCCCGACCTTATTCCTTTCGATTTAGTTTTACAGTTTGAAAAACTTCAGGATAACGTTCCTCCCATGCCAGATAAAATGGCTAAGGAGGTTGTGGTGTCTGAATTACATGATGAGATAGAAAACCTATTTGCCTGGTTTGCTCCTAAACCTTTTGCATCAGCATCCATGGCACAGGTGCATAAAGTAACTCTAAAATCAGGAAAACGTATCGCTTTAAAAATCCAACGCCCAGGAATTAAACAAATTATCTTAGAGGATATTAAAGTCATGTATAACGTGGCCGATATTCTGGAGCATCGGATACCATCACTTAAAAGTTTTGACCCTGTTGGACTGGTGAGAAATTTTGAGCAATCTATTTTAAAGGAATTAGATTTTATACATGAGTCTATAAATGCGCAACGGTTTTATAATAATTTAATGAACGATACGGATTACGATCAGTATGCCAGTGCTCCTAAAGTTTATCCAGAATATACTACCGAAAAGATTTTGGCTTTAGAATTTATTTCCGGCGTTAAGATTGATAAAATGAGGAAATTAGAAGAGAGTGGTATGGATAAAAAGGTTATCGCAAAACGATTGAGTGTTAGCTTTTTTAAACAAATTTTTGAATATGGTTTTTTTCATGCCGATCCTCATCCAGGTAATTTGTTAGTGCTTCCCAACAGACATATTTGTTACCTTGATTTTGGTATGATGGGTAGTATTTTACCTAGAGATATTCGGGTTTTTGGAGATTTGTTTTTGGCGATAACCCAGAAAGATGTCAATAAAATAATTAGAGCACTACAACAACTCTCTAACGAAACAGTGATTCGTGACATGCGGAAATTAGAGTTTGAAATTAATGAATTTGTGGAGAAGTATTATGTGCGCGAGGTGCATCAAAATGAAATTAGTACCATTCTGTTAGAATTAAAGGATATTATTGTAGCTAATGATTTAAAGGTGCCTACACATTTTTACCTGTTCGCCAGAGCTATGGTAACGATTGAAGGTGTTGTAAGTAAGCTAGATCCTAAATTAGATCAATTTGAGGTTGTACGCCCTTATTTATCGAAAACCGTTGCCCGAAATTACAATCCGCTTATATTAGGTAAAAAAGTACTTAACTCAATTTTTGAAATAAGCGACTATTTGGAGGAGTTTCCTAAAGATTTAAAAAATGCTATACGAAAGATAAATTCTGGACAGATTAAAGTCGATTTAACTCATAAAGGTGTCGATGCTATGGTGAATACCATTCATAGAGTTACTAAACAAATTGTAACCGCCTTTATTATTGTGGCATTAATTGTTGGGTCGACCTTATTTACCATCAACGAAATATCACCTCTTTGGAACGGAGTCTCGGCAATGGCCATTATAGGATTTTCTTTGGCTTTTATTTTAGGTATAGGTCTGGTTCGAGATTTAATAAAGAAAGATTACAACAACTGGTAATTATAATAGCATAATAAAAAAAGCACAATAGTATTTTATTGTGCTTTATAAAAATTAGACTTTTGAAAAGGCATTTCTAAAATGTCCGAAAGCCTCAGAAATTTCATTTTGAAAATGTTCCCATTGGGTTTCTTCCGGTTCGGAGCTGTACTTTGCTTTAATTTTTTCAACTACGGTATTAAATTCTTTTTTTGCATTTTCGAAAGTATGTTTTACATCCTCTTTATTTTTATCGAATTTTTGTTCTAAGGCTTCCAGTTGTATCTTAAATTTTTCAATTTCAATTAATAAAAAGGCATACATGCTGTTAAGCGTTTTATTAGTTTTAATGCTAACCTCAAGGTCGTGAAGCTTTAACAATAGTTTCTTTTTTTGCTCTATAAAAACTTCTTTAGATTCAGCCTTACCCAAAGCTAATTGAACTATAAGTTCATCAAACTTGGTGTGAAGTTCTGTTAATTTTTCTTTGCCTTCATTAATTTTGTGCTGGCTATCATGAATAAATAGATTGAATGTTTTTTTTATTTCTTCATATTTATCCAGAGCTTCCGCTTTTCCTAAAGCCATCTGTACTTGAAATTCCTCCAAATCTATGGCTGTTTGTCTAAGTTGTTCAACAACTTTATCAACCAATTTATTTTGCTCTTTAGTTTTCATAATGGTCTAGTTTAGTAATTAAATAAATATCATAACAAATTTTGGTAATAACTATGATTTTAGTCAGTTAGCTGAAT
Source organism: Gaetbulibacter saemankumensis DSM 17032 (assembly GCF_000425645.1). Classification (GTDB taxonomy): domain Bacteria; phylum Bacteroidota; class Bacteroidia; order Flavobacteriales; family Flavobacteriaceae; genus Gaetbulibacter; species Gaetbulibacter saemankumensis. The sequence goes on along the minus strand of NZ_AUDV01000005.1, from coordinate 388,556 downwards.
TTTTTGATGTATTTATTTATAATTTGTTCAGGTAAGTTATGATAATAATCATTGTAAGATTAAGATTATCTGATTAACTTAGAGGGTTAAGCTTAGTGAAGATGATTAATTTAGACGATATAAAATCATTTTTTATTGAAATAGGAGAATTGTCTTATTTTACAAATAGGTTTTTTAAGGAAGTGTTTAAACGACCTTTCGAAACCAAGGAGCTTTTAAATCAATGTTATAATATTGGCAATCGTTCCTTTTTGTTAGTAGGTATTACGGGATTTATTATAGGGCTTGTTATTACATTGCAAACGAGACCTACACTTCAGGAATTTGGGGCGGAAGCTTGGATGCCCTCCATGGTAAGTATATCTATTATTAGAGAAATTGGGCCCGTTATTATAGCTTTAACGGTTGCCGGGAGAATTGCCTCAGGTATGGGGGCCGAATTAGGGTCTATGCGAGTTACCGAGCAAATTGATGCTATGGAAGTTTCAGGAACCAATCCTTTTAAATATTTAGTAGTCACCAGAATTGTGGCAGCGACCCTCATGATTCCTATTCTAGTAATTTTTGGTGATGCCATTGCTCTTTATGGGTCTTATATTATAGAATTTATTAAGGGCGATGTGTCTTTTCAGTTATATTTTAATAAAGTATTTAAAGCTCTGGAATTTGGAGATATTATCCCGGCGACTGTTAAAACGTTTTTCTTCGGATTTGCCATTGGATTGGTAGGTTGTTTTAAAGGATATTATTGCAGTAATGGTACCGTTGGTGTAGGGAAAGCAGCAAATTCGGCGGTAGTATTAGCTTCTATGTTACTATTTATTCTGGATTTTATAGCTGTGTTTGTAACCGATATTTTTTTTAATATTTAATGATGAAACAAGAATGGCACATACAAGATGCTAAGCCGGCTGTAGAGGTTAAACGGCCAATGATTAAAATCAGAAACCTTAAGAAGGCTTTTGGTGATAATACGGTATTAAATGGTTTTGATTTAGATCTTTTTGAAGGAGAGAACCTTGTGGTTATGGGGAAATCAGGAACCGGAAAGTCGGTAATGATTAAGTGCTTGGTAGGACTTATAGAGCCAGATTCAGGAAGCATAGAGGTGATGGGGAAAAACATTGTAAAACTGAATCAAGTGGAATTAGACGACTTACGTACCGATATTGGATTTTTGTTTCAGGGTAGTGCGCTTTATGATTCCATGACCGTTAGAGAAAATCTGGAGTTTCCTTTAAGGCGCCATAAAAAGCGTTATGCTGAAAATTTTGATACAACCGAATTAGTTACTAAAACACTAAATAGTGTTGGATTAGCGCATACTATCGATTTAATGCCTTCGGAGTTGTCGGGAGGTATGAAACGACGTATCGCATTGGCACGAACTTTAATATTAAAGCCTAAAATTATTCTGTATGATGAGCCAACTAGTGGATTAGATCCTATAACCTCAAAAGAAATTGTTGAACTCATGCGGAATGTACAACGCGAATATAAGACGTCGGCACTCATTATTACGCATGATGTAGATTGTGCTCGTGTGGTATCGGAACGGATGATTTTATTGGTGGATGGTGTAAATTATGCAGAAGGTACTTTTGCTGAATTATCAAAGTCTGAAGACGAAAAAATAAGAGCGTTTTTTAAATAAATAAATTTTGAAATCATGAAAAAGACAACGAATCAAAAATTAAGACTAGGTGTTTTTGTTGTTACTGGCTTGCTCATTTTTATAGTTGCCATTTATTTTATAGGTGAACGACAAAATTTGTTTAATAAAACCTTTAGCATTGGCGCCAATTTTAATAATGTTAATGGATTAATGGAAGGGAATAATGTGCGTTATTCGGGGATTAATGTAGGGACGGTAAAAAAAATTACCATGTATAATGATTCTACCATTCATGTGAGCATGCTAATAGACGAAAAAATGGTCAACCACATTAAAAAGGATGCTGTGGCTACCATTGGAACCGATGGTTTGGTTGGTAATATGATTGTAAATATAATTCCTGGTGATGGAAATAAAGAAGGTATTGTTTCAGGCGATGTTATAAAGTCTTATACCAAAATAGCAGCTAGTGAAATGCTAAATACCTTAAATGTTACAAACGAAAATGCGGCTTTATTAACTTCCAAATTACTTGATATTACCAATGCCATAACAGAAGGAAAAGGTACTTTAGGTATGCTTATAAATGATACCATAGCAGCCAATAATGTCAAGCAGACTTTTAATAATTTAAGGTTAACCAGTATTCAGGCAAATAAATCTTTAAATGATATTAATAAAATTATTAATTCGATTAACATTAACGAAAGTGCTGCCGGAGTGTTGTTAAGTGATACTATTGAAGCACAGAAAGTAAGAACCATTATCACCAACCTAGAAGATTCAAGTCGGGCAATAAAAGAGGTGGTAAGCAATTTAAACGAAACCTTATCCAACATAAAAGACGGGGAAGGTGCCATTAATTATCTGTCTAATGATAAGGCCTTTGTAGAATCTCTTGAACAAACTATGAAAAATATTCAGGAAGGTACGGATAAATTTAATCAGAATATGGATGCTTTAAAACATAGTTTTTTAACAAGAAGCTATTTTAAAAAACTTGAAAGACAAATGAAAAAATCTACCAAAGAGTGAGATTAATTAGCTGTTAAACATATAGAAATGTGCCTCGGACATAACTTAATTCAACTACCTTTTTCTTAAAGGAGGAACTATAGTTTCTGTACCGTGTTTTTATGATTCAAAGTATTGCATGTTAGGTTATTATAAAGATTGCGCTTCGGAGGTTTGTGTATTCGTAGATGGTTATGCTTTCACAGACAGCGAAGGGAAAAGGTCATTTCAGCTACTTCCGTCGCGTGTAATTGAAGTTATTAGAGTTCAGGTATTTGGATGGAATGATGGCTATCGTTTCTTTTCCAATTATGAAGACTTCATGGGATTTTAAAAAATCCACACGATATAATATTTTATCTAACTAAAGCAGATTGGAATAATTAATAAATCAGAAAACTACGATTATTAGTTTACTATTATTTTATCAAATTCAATTATCTTGATAAAATTTAGGATGAATTGGTTCGATAATTTAATCTTTCCCCACTACTATTAAAACCAGATACTAATGTGTCTGTTTTTTTTATTATGTTTAAAGCACTCCAATAAGATTTTGCATATCTTTAAAGATATGACCAATTTAATTAATAAATGGAGCAAAGGTATATTCACATATTAAAGCTGGTTAATCAAATTTCCAAAATAGGGTCATTAGAAGAACAATTAATTATTGACAGTTTCAAACCTTTCAACCTTAAAAAGGGAGAGTATTTTTTAGAGTCAGGCAAAATCAATAGACATGTTGCTTTTCTTCATAGTGGATTGATTAGATATTTTGTGTATAATAATAGCGATGAAGCTACCTTCGAATTCACCAAGGAAGGTGAGTTCCTTGCAGACTACCAAAGTTTTAATAATAAAACACCTTCATTGCAAAATATTCAGGCAATAGAAGATTGTGAAATGCTTATAATTAGCTATTCTGATCTTCAAAACATATTTAACAAAGTATCAACTGGAAATTTAATTGGACGAATTATTATTGAACATCGTTTTGATATCATGGTTCGTCAACTACTCGCAATTTATATGCAAGGACATGTAGAAAGGTATAAAAGTTTTGTTGATAACTATTCTGGTCTCGCCCAAAGAATTCCACAGTATCATATAGCTTCTTATGTTGGAGTAAAACCACCATCTCTCAGTCGAATAAAGAAAAAATTTGTTAAGGGTATTTCTTAACCCAGGTTAATGAATTTTAATTATCTGTTCATTAATTTTAGCAAAGAACTATGTTGAATAAAACTTTTAGGTCATGATAAAAATACACATTATAAAACCACTAAATATTGTTTTAAGCCTGTTAATGATGATTTCTTTAGGATGTAAACAAATGAGTGAAGTTGAAACAGATATTTCTGCTGGTTTAAATGGTGGATTTGAAACAGTTCAAAATGATTTACCTGTAAACTGGTTAATGTATACACCTAATACAGTTCCAGATTCAAATTTCAAAATTGTTATAGACGATGAAAATTTTATAGAAGGTAAACAGTCGCTTAAGTTTGATGTAAAACATTGTCAGAATATTGGTGGATGGACTTCGCCTGGTTTTACTAATCAGTTTCATGAAGTAGGAAGTTTTAAGGGAGAAGCAAGCTACCAAATTAAGTTTTGGATTATGAATCAAGGCACAAAATTTAGAATTAATGCTGGTGGTGTTAGGCCTTTTGAAGGAGAAATGAATACTATTTTGGAAGATAATGCAGAAATAAATCAGTGGAAAATGTATACGTTTGTTGTTGATGTAATTGAGGAAATGGAGCTTAGACTGGAATTAAATATTCTGGAGCCTGGAGTATTTTGGATAGATGATGTGCAAATAAGAAAGATTTAAGAATTGAACCAAAAAATAATTTATCTTAAAATGTAATATGAAGTAATGAAACTAGTCAAAAAAATCTTTAATGTATTAGCAATTCTTCTGTTTCTTGTGGTAATTGTTATAGCGCTTTTTTATCGTCAAGAAGCATATCGATTATATAAAGTAGTTACCTTTTTTGAACCTGAAAATATATCGGAGAATTTCCGTGAAATAGAGTCTATTTTTCCAACGAGACTAGTTCCTAAGTCAACACAACCTTATTCGTTTTCTTATTCCAACAAAGAATTCGTTATTCCTGAAAATTTTAGGCACAATGATTCTATTATTAACACGCAATCTTATTTAGATTATACTCTTACTGATGCCTTATTGGTTATACACAATGATTCTATTATACATGAATACTACGGTAATGGATTCCAGTCGAAGGATACACATATAGCGTTTTCTATGTCTAAATCTGTTGTCTCTGCGCTTATTGGAATAGCTATAGAAGAAGGGGATATTAAGAGTGTTCAAAATACCGTAACAGAATATCTTCCAGAGTTTGAAGGAACAGGTTATGACGGTGTTCAAATTAAAGAGGTGTTGCAAATGTCCTCAGGCGTGAGGTTTAATGAAGATTATAGTGATTTCTTTTCTGACATTAATATCATGGGGCGTTATTTTGCTATTGGTAAACCTATGAGAAAGTTTGCGAAAATACTAATAAGAGAACGAGAGCCAGGTACTTATAATCAATACGTAAGTATAGATACTCAAGTGCTTGGTATGATTTTGACTAAAGCAACAGGCATGTCAATTTCCGAATATATGTCCAAAAAACTTTGGGAACCTATTGGGGCTGAATCTGATGCTTTTTGGATAATTGATAATGAAGGTATGGAGTTTGCCGTTGGTGGATTGAATTGTACTGCAAAAGATTATGCAAAAATTGGACAATTATTCCTTAATTTGGGAGAATGGGATGGAAAACAGGTGGTTCCCAGAGAGTGGGTTATAGCTTCTATTACACCAGATGCTCCACATTTAATGCCGGGAATACGTCCTAACGCTAAATCAAAGGATGGTTATGGGTATCAATGGTGGATTCCATTAGGAGCGGATGATGAGTTTAATGCTCAGGGAATCTACACTCAATTTATATATGTAGACCCCAATAAAGATTTGGTTATAGTTAAACTCTCTTCAAACTATCATTTTAAAACTGATACAACTGGTTATTTTCATGACCATGAAATAGCTTTATATAGAACTATCGCTAAGTCTTTAGGACTTTATTATTAAAATGGTTCGACAAAACAATATTAGGGCGAGCCATATTAGATAGTCCTAAAGACCTAATTATTCCGGTTTTTTATTTAATTTTTTTGATTTATGGAAATCCTTTATTAGGTATTACATTTTATTTTTCTCCATAAATCACTAGTGAATTGCCATCAATTGTAACATGTCCATGAGGATATCTTTTATTAACTAAATCTAAAACATCACTTTTTATTTTGTCACGCAAAGTATCACTAGCCCTGCTTAGTGCTGCAACAAATGGAGCGGCTATGTCTGTCATCATGTTCCAATAATTTTCAGCTATTCCGCATTTTAGCTTCCCATTAACTTCGGTAACAGTTACATTTATTAATCCCGATTCTTTAAATAGTCCTTTTATTAAGTCTGGTTTTGCACACCGGAACATACCTGGTGCTCCAGCTGGTAGAGCAGGTAGTTGCATATGTCTTTTAATGGTTTCACCAATAGCAGTGACCCAGAAATTTTTATCAGGAGTATCCCAAACTGAAGTAACAATTCTGCCACCAGGTTTTAATACTCGATACATTTCTTTAGCAGCTAACTGCATATCTGGGAAAAACATATAACCCAAACGACAACTAATTGCGTTAAAAGAGTTGTCTGGAAAAGGAAGCTCGCAAACATCGCAGGATATAAATTCGGTGTTTTTTAGTCCTTTTTTTTCAGCGTTTTCACGAGCAATATATAACATGCTGTCAGCAATGTCGGTAATCACGACCTTACCATGTTCCACCGTTAAGGCAATGGTAAGTGCTGGCTCTCCAGTTCCAGCGGCAATATCTAAAACATGGTCTGTCTTTTTTAAATTTAATTGACTTATCATGTTGTCTCCTATAGGTTTTAAGAAATCCATAAATTCATAATCCCATTTTTTCCATCCAGGTGAAAACTTATTCCATGATGATTTTTGTTGATCTCTTATTTCTTGAAGTTGTAATTCCATTTTATTTTTTGATTAGATTTTTATAATTGAAAGTTTAAAGATGTCTTTTGAACTTTATATAATTAATTTTGTAGTCCCACCTGAACATCCATAGGGTTAATAAGAGAATTGAAAATTGGTGATTGCTTAGCTAATGTTATCAATTCCTTTTTTTGTGCTTCATCTGAACCTTTAATATCAAAGGTTACCCTAATTTGTTTAAACCCTTTAGGCCCAGTAGAATTCAATCCTAGAAAACCTTTGATGTCTATGTCACCTTCAATTTTTGAGGATACTGCTTCAATTTTAATACCTCTTGCGGCAGCCAATAATACCATTGCAGTTGTCATACACCCTAAGAGACCGTGCAGTAATACCTCACCAGGATTGGCTCCTTTGTTGTTTCCAAGAAGTATAGGAGGTTCGTCATTGTCGTAAATAAAAGGTTCGGTTCTGCTGGTGTCTTCCTGGCAGGCTCCGTAGAAACCTTGAATATAGCTTCTGTTGTGCCCTCCGTCTATCCACTCGTTGGTAGCACGAAGTTGAAAATCACCAATTTCAGGTTTCGCTTGTAGAGCAGTTACGACTGCTGCGATGTCTTCCTGATTAAATCCGTTTACTGTTTTTGTTAGAGTTTCCATACTTTGATTTTTTATGATTAATAATCGATACAATGCAAAAGTATGGGTGGAAAGCTCTTTTGAGATAGGCCGAAAAGTCCATAAAATTAACAATTCAGTCCAAGGCTATAAAATGGACCTATTCCTTTATTGAAGAGTCTCTATATTGTAAGGGGGTCACTGAAAATCGCTGTTTAAATGCTCTAATAAAACTGGAAGGTTCTTCAAACCCGCATTCAAATCCAATAATATTTACAGCTTTATCAGTTGTCGTAAGAAGATGTGATGCCAGATCAAGACGCTTATTCGAAAGCCATTTGCCAGGAGAAGTTTTGTAAATAGCTTGAAAGTTTCTTTTAAATGAACTTAAACTCATATGGCATAAACTGGCAAATTGTTCCAAATTTAAACAATAGGCAAAATTTTCTTCCATAACTTGTAATAACTGGGTACTTTGTTCTTTAGCTATGGATAAAAGATAATCAGCAAGTGTTTTATGAATGGGGTTGGTAAAGATATTTAGTAACAATTCTTCAAATTTAAGTTGCAGAAGATTCTTATCTGGATAAGAAGAAGAACCTAAAAATGCGGCAAGCGAATTAATGTAGCCTTCCAGATAAGCATCAAGCTCAACTCTGATGACTGCGTCTGTATGGTTATTTTCATTTGAAGAATTGCTTGCTACTAAAGATGCAAATCGTTGAATGAATTTCTTTATAAATTCATCAGGTATAAATACCATGAGCGCACAATAATCTTCATCAAAATATTGGTGAACCAAGTTAGCTCCTTTTTTTACAAACAATGAATCTCCGGCTTCTACGGTATAATCATTATAAATACTTCGCCACATTTTTTTACCGGAGGTTACGAAAACAAAATAATTGGATTGAGACCAAATACCCGCTTTTACTTCATTTACTAAACATTTATATTCAATAAAGAGCAAATCATGGATTTGAAGTTTTTTGTAATTAGTTGCGGTCTTGAGATATCCATAAAGGTCTAGCATATTTTTTATAAAAAGCCGGTGCAGGCAGTAAATATATTATCCTCGTGTTTTTACTTTCTTAAATATAGTAAAAGTATTTCAAAACAATAGTCTTGTCTGATGCGTTATTAACGAATTAGAAGTAATAGGATGGGATGTTACATATCTGTATTTTAATAAGGGATAGAATTATTATTATGTTTTTTGATATTTTCAGGACGGATCTATTTTTAAGAAAAAAGATCCGTCTTTGGAGGTAATTGGTCCTTGAGTTCATATGCTTCGGTTTTTATTTAAAATTAATGGTTCATTTTTTACTCAACATTTCAGCATTTCACCTATACATTACCACAACATTTAATGAAAATCCTCTGTTTCGCAATGTGTTATTATTATATGAAGACTGATGTTAATCTTCTGACATATTAGGAATTTCGTAAAATTGATGTCTTTTTTTTGCAATGTATGTTTTTTGTATTGGTTTAAAACACGGAATAAACAATATATAGGCGTACTTTTCAAAATACTAAAACCTTAAACTAAATTCAACATTAAAACTAATTGTATGAAAACAAACTTTTTTAAAATTTTCTTACTGTTATTTCCAATAATACTTTTTTCACAAGTTGAAAAAGTTGTACTAGAAACAAACGAACAGGGTACAGCTTTAATCGTGAATGGGCAGAAGATGATGATCAATGGTATGAATTGGGATTATTTTCCAGTTGGAACTAATTACAATTATAGCCTTTGGAAACAGTCGGATGATTTTATAAAATCGGCACTAGACACTGAAATGTCCTTATTGAAAAATATGGGGGTAAATGTGATTAGGCAATACACGGGAGTACCTCCAAAATGGATTTCTTATATATATGAAAACTACGGGATTTACACACTTTTAAATCACTCCTTTGGTAGGTATGGCTTAACCATTAATAACACATGGGTAGAAATAACCGATTATAGAAATACAGATACCAAAAGTCTTTTAATGGATGAGGTAATAGAAATGGCCAAAGCTTATAAAGAGACGCCTGGACTATTAATGTTTTTGCTCGGAAATGAAAATAATTACGGCTTGTTTTGGGCTGGGGCAGAAACAGAAGATTTCCCAGACGACGATGAAAAGAAAAAATTTATAGGTGAAGAAAGAGGGCGTCCCATGTATCGATTAATGAATGAGGCTGCTTTGAAAATGAAAACCATAGATGAGAATCATCCAATAGCCATATGTAATGGAGACTTATTATTTCTTGATATTATTAAAGATGAGTGTAAAGATGTTGATGTATTAGGTGTTAATATGTATCGTGGCAAGTCATTCGGCGATGCTTTCGAGCAGGTTAAGTCAGAATTAAAGATGCCTATCATGTTTACAGAATTTGGTTCGGATGCCTTTAATGTTAAGACCAATCAAGAGGATCAAAAGATGCAGGCGTATTTTATGGTGGAAAATTGGAAAGAAATTTATCAAAATGCACAAGGATTAGGTGGATCTGGTAATTCCATAGGAGGATTCACATTTCAGTTCAGTGATGGATGGTGGAAATTCGGGCAAACTAAGAATTTAGACATTCATGATACGAATGCCTCATGGTCTAACGGGGGGTACTTTATGGATTATACACCTGGGGAGAACAATATGAACGAAGAATGGTTTGGTATATGTGCTAAGGGTCAAACAAATTCACGAGGTTTCTATGATTTATATCCTCGTGCAGCTTACTATGCATTGAAACAAGTTCATAATATAGATCCTTTTGATCAACAAGCTACTAATGAATATATTGAAACAGCATTCAACAATGTAAATTTAATGGATGCGGTTTTACGAGCTCGAGGAGATAAAGCCGCTATGGGTGGGACTGAAAAATTGAAGATAAGTCAGCTAAGAGCGGAGTTTACAACCTATAATACCGGAGGTAGTTTAATAACAACCCCAAAAGAACCAAGTGATGATAGTCGAACCTATCCTAGACAATTAGGCTTCGATCATATGCAATCTTATTTTGTGGGGGTTGAAGGAAATCCAGCACCAAATATGCGTGCCGAAGTAAATGCAAATATCTTAGGTAATGTGGCGGAAAACCCGATAGATGAAATATTTTATGAAAATAGGGGGCGACCATATAGTGTTAATACAAATGAGGGTGAAGTAGAGATTAGAGACCCCCGAAGAGTTCAAATTTATAGTGCCTCTTACGAATGGAATGCCAAGGATTTTGACATTCGAGGATTTTACAGAACAGGACATTACCACTGGGGGTATGAAGGTGATTTTTTTGGATTATATCCAGAGGCAAATTATGGACCTAATTTAGATATTTATAACGGAGAAATTCTAGGTGCAGAAATAGATGGAAAGCGCGCCTTAAAAGGTTTGAAAGTAGCTTTCGGTCCACAATTATGGTGGGGGGCTAATCCCGCTTTACTATTAAAATATAGTCGAACCTTTGGTAACTATGATTTAACAGCCATATTCCATGAAGACATAGATGATGCGCGTAATATAGTGACCTCAATTGCAATTCCGCAACCTAAAACAAGGAGACTGGCGTTACATGTTAAACGAGAATTTGGTGATTTTGGAATTGAATTAGGAGGTATATGGGCTGGACAGCCTTTGAACGGAAGAAGTTTTCAGGTAGCAACAGGCGAATCTGGTAATTACGAAATTTTTGAAGATGAGATAAAACCAGAAGATAATTGGGGAGGGAAAGCAAAAATAACCTTTTCAAAAGGAGCCTTTAATTGGTATGCACAAGCTGCCGCTATGGGGTTAGTAGCTACCGGAGGCGGAGATTATACCAAAACATTTACAGGATGGAAACTTAAAGACTCAGGAAGCGGGAATCAAACCAATTTCTTGACAGGTTTCACCTATAGTTTTGGGAAGTTTCAAATTGCACCGAATTTCTTATGGCAGAAACCATTGGTAGATCCCATGCCAAATGATGTACAAGCACCAGGTAGATTAAGAAATATTTTTGATGATCCCTTTTCTGTTAGATCCAATAGAGAGACAACTGCAGGTGAAATACTTTTAACCTATGATCCTACACCTGGTACTTGGATGTATGAATGGGATAATGACCGAGTTGAGGATGCAAAATTTGCTTTTAATTTAGGCTTTATTTACAGGCATCTTCCAACAACTCAGGATGCTGCTATCGGGTTTTTAGAAGACAGAACTCTATTCGCATTTCCTAACTCAGCGCCCGCAGAAGACTTGTGGGAGGCTCATACTCGAATCGTATCTAAAATTCATCCTGATTTGGGGTTAATTGCCAATTTATATGCAGGAACAGGGCAAGCTAATGGTAGTGATGATCGCTTAATAAAACGAGGTGGAGGTGATATTCGATTTATTTATAATAAGTTGAAACTAGTACATACCGTTAAGATTAACGATTGGGGGCCATTCGATTATCATAGAGACTTTAACCTCACTTTTCCTTTGCAGCTCATGTTAGATTTATCAACTTCTTTAGGGAAACCGGATTGGTTTATATTACCAAATACCAGAATTGGTATTCGAGGTACCTGGAGGTCGCTAGATCAATATTCACCGCGCTATTTGCCTAATCAGACCAATAACCCATTTGTAAATGAACCAACCATTAGTCCTGTAGGTTTTGGTAATGGTCAGGAATGGGAAATTAGAACATATGTACACATCAACATTGGAAAATAATATTTAAAAGATGAAAAATTTAAAATTTATATATTTAAAAATAACCTTATTGTCTGGTCTAATTTTATGGACTTTTATGGGGTGTGAAAGGGATTTGTCTGAGGATGCCAAACCTGCTAGTTTTTCAAATAATCCTGAAGTTTATATTGATGGGTTTAGTTCTGGATTGGACTATTTTCCCTTTGCGAATTCTTTTTTTGAAGCCTTTACAGTCGACGAGGAGGTGAGCTATTCTGGTTCATCTGCAATGCGTTTTGATGTGCCTAATGTGGGTGATTCTCGCGGACCTTATGCAGGTGCGATTTTCCGTACTGAGACTGGACGCGATTTATCGGGGTATGATGCACTTACTTTTTGGGCAAAGGCGACCTATCCAGGAACCATTGATCAGATTGGATTTGGCCAAGATTTTGAAGAAAATAAGCATATAGTAACCATGCGCAATTTAAGATTAACTACTAATTGGGTAAAATATACGATACCATTACCAGACGCCGCCAAGTTAACCAACGAAAGAGGAATGTTCTGGTATGCCGAAGGACCTGAAAATGGTAATGGTTATACTTTTTGGATTGATGAACTGAAGTTTGAAAAATTAGGAACCATTGGGCAATATAGACCTGCCATTTTAAATGGTGTTGATAGAACCTTAACGGGTTTTGTAAATTCTGAAATCACTATTGATGGACTTATACAAACCGTTAATTTGGCTTCGGGCGTTAATAAAACGGTTGAGATTGCTCCTGCTTATTTTGAATTTAGTTCATCTAATGCGACTGTGGCCACTGTTAATTCTAATGGGTTGGTCAGCGTTCATGCTGAAGGCACTGCAGAAATAACGGCTACGTTTAATGGGGTTCCTGTGCCTGGGTCTTTAAGTCTAGAGGCTATCCCATTTTCTTCAGCACCAGAACCTTCATATCCTTCCAACGAAGTTATTTCAATTTATAGTGACAGCTACAATAGTGTGAACGTCGATTACTTTAACGGGTATTGGCAGCCTTATCAAACTACAGAATCTACCGAGATTGTGGTAAATAATAACGCCATGATCAATTACAGCAATTTAAATTTTGTAGGGATTCAATTTACAAATCCTACAGTAAATGCCGATAGTATGCGATACATGCATATAGATATATACACAACAAGTCCCATAAGACCGGAATCAGTCATGTACATTGATCTGATAGATTTCAATGATCCTAATTCTAGGGCAGGTGCTGTATTTAATAGTACTATTCTGGTGTCTCAGCAATGGATGGGCTTAGAGATAGATTTACAAACCTTAGGTTTGGCCAACAGAGATAAGTTAGCACAAATTGTATTAAATAGTGCGGCCACATTGGATAATATTTATGTGGATAACATCTTTTTTCATAACTAATACTAATTAGATAATTAATAAAATATAAAATGAATATTAATAACAAATTAAAAGTAACTGGCAAACTCGTGTTTAGGATGCTTGTTGTTTCAATACTATTAATAAGCGTTGGTTGTTCAGTAGATGAAAATCAAACGGTAATCAATTTTAAAAATTTAGTTAAAGCAGATGAGTTTAGTGTCGATGGAGCCCCTGATAATAGCATGTGGGGTTATGATATAGGTACTGGTGATGACACGCCTTCAGGTTCAGGTTGGGGTAATAATGAATTGCAATATTACACTGATCGTCTTGATAACGTAAAAGTTGAAGACGGTATGTTACATATCATAGCCAGAAAGGAAGGGTATATGGGTGCAGGGTATACATCGGGAAGAATAATTACGCGTGGTAAATTCGAGAAGGCCTATGGGCGTTTTGAAGCTAAAATTCAGTTGCCATGGGGGCAAGGATTATGGCCTGCATTCTGGATGTTAGGTGCTAATTGTGATGAATCTCCTTGGCCTGCATGTGGTGAAATAGATATAATGGAAAACAGAGGGCAAGAACCGACTCTTATAAATGGAAGTGTTCACGGGCCTGGATATTCTGCAGGTGAAGCTATAACAAAGAGTTATGAAATAATGGGAGATAGGTTTGATACAGGATTTCATGTTTTTGGAATTGAATGGGGACCAAAATACATTAATTATTATGTTGATGATGTACTATATAATCAAATTACTCCCGATAAAATAAATGGAGAATGGGTTTTCGATCATCCGTTCTATATTATTTTAAATGTTGCCGTTGGAGGTAATTATGTTGGAGCACCAAATGCAGAAACGATTTTTCCTCAAACCATGTTAGTAGATTATGTTCGTATTTATGAATAAACTAAGGCTATGCTTTAAATTTTGATTAAATGTATTCGTTTGCTTAATGTTTAGTGCCTTTATATAGAAAGTAATATGACCACAAAGTTTTTAAAAGAAAATGTCGATATGACAAATCAAAAGGAACCAGCTGGTAGTCTGGTTAATATAGATAACGAAATTTATTATAAGATTGCAAATAGTGATTTGATGCGTCCATTTTTTATGAGCATTGTAAGTGATTCAGATCATTGGATGTTTATATCAAGTAATGGGGGCTTAACTGCTGGACGAAGAAATGCCCAATCTTCATTATTTCCTTATTATTCCGATGATAAGATTACTGAAATGGCAGAGACTACGGGAAGCAAGTCTATCTTTCAGGTTTATGTCAACGGAGACTGTAGAATATGGGAGCCATTTTCTATACGACAATTCGGTATTTATCGAACTCAAAATAATTTATACAAGAGCATTTATGGAAATAAGATTGTTTTTGAAGAAATAAATTATGATTTAGGTTTAGTTTTTAGATACCAATGGAGTTCTAGCAATCAGTTTGGTTTTGTGAAAAAATCGACCTTATTAAATATTTCTGAACACCCTAAGGAGGTAAAAGTCTTAGATGGTATTCAAAATATTTTGCCTAGCAATGTGTCTTCAGATTTACAAAATGGTAGCAGTAATTTAGTTGATGCCTATAAGAAAAGTGAATTAGATGAAGCAACAGGTTTGGGTGTTTATGCCTTAAGTGCTGTTATTGTTGATAAGGCGGAGCCTAGTGAGGCTTTAAAAGCGAACATGGTTTGGTCTTATGGGGTTAATCACCCAAGCTATCTATTATCTTCCTTACAGCTAGATAAATTTAGAAAAAAGGGCAATGTCGATCAGGAAATTGATGTAAAGGCCGAAAAAGGTGCTTATTTTATTTCAACAGATATTTTATTAGAGGCTAATCAAGAAAAACACTGGTCGTTAGTAGCAAATGTCGATCAATCAATATCAGATATTGTCGCTCTAAAAGAGCTTATCAAAAACACTCAAAATATTGAAACTTTAATTGCAGAAGATATCGATTTGGGGACAAAAAATCTCATCAAATTAACGGCTGCTGCAGATGGATTGCAATTATCTTCAGATTCATTAATTAATATTAGACATTTTTCAAATACCATGTTTAATATTATGAGAGGAGGTATATTTGATAATGGTTATACTATTGAGAAGAGCGATTTTAAAAAGTATGTAAACAAAGCCAATAAGCTTGTTTTTTATGAACAAGAACAGGTTTTAGAAAATTTACCAGAAAGTTTCAATTTAAAATACCTGCAAAAACTCATAGCTGATAATTCGAGTAGTGATTTTAAACGTTTATGTACTGAATATTTACCCTTAAAATTTAGCCGAAGACATGGCGATCCTAGTAGGCCATGGAATAAGTTCTCTATTAATACCCGAAGTGAAATAGATGGATCTAAAATTCTTGATTATGAAGGGAATTGGCGAGATATATTTCAGAATTGGGAAGCGCTAGCGCATTCTTATCCGGAATTTATAGAAGGAATGATCCATAAATTTTTAAACGCCTCAACTTTTGATGGATATAATCCATATCGAGTGACTAAAGATGGATTCGACTGGGAAGTTGTTGAAGAACATGATCCATGGTCTTATATCGGGTATTGGGGAGATCATCAAATAATATACTTATTAAAATTTTTAGAATTTATTGAGGCATACTATCCTGGTAAATTGGTAGATAGTTTAAGTAAAGAAATTTTTGTCTACGCGAATGTTCCTTATAAGATTAAAACATATGAGGATATTCTAAAAAATCCAAAGGACACCATATCTTTTGATTCTGAATTGGATCGAAATATCGCAAAAAAACGAAATGAATTAGGTGCAGATGGTGCTTTATTAGCAGATAAAAGTGGTGGAATTATTCACGTAAATCTTATCGAAAAGTTACTTGCAACTACTTTAGCTAAACTGTCAAATTTTATTCCGGAAGCTGGGATTTGGTTAAATACTCAAAGGCCGGAATGGAATGATGCAAATAATGCTTTAGTGGGTAATGGTACCTCTATGGTAACCTTGTATTACTTATATCGTTTTATGACTTTCCTTGAAGGTGTTATTGGAAATGCCAAATCAACCGATATTGAAATTTCCATAGAACTTAAAGAGTTCTTTGATGACATTCATGACGTGTTTGTTAGTAATAAAGCTGTTTTGTCTGATAAAATTTCGGATGCGGACAGAAGATCTATTTTAGATGCCTTAGGAAATGCGGGGAGTACATACCGTGAGACTATTTATGAAAATGGATTTTCGAATGCGAAAGTTTCAATAAGTTTTGAAACACTTCAAAGTTTTATAAACATTACCAAGTTACATTTAGCTCACAGTATAGAGGCTAATAGACGTGAAGATAATATGTTTCACGCTTATAATTTAATGACTATTGAAAACGAGAAAGAAGTTTCCGTTTCTCATTTGTCCGTTATGCTTGAAGGACAAGTCGCTGTTTTAAGTGCCGGCTATTTATCTCCATCAGAGGCTTTAAAATTGCTGAATGGATTGAAACAGAGTGATCTGTTCAGGGAAGATCAATATAGTTATATTTTGTATCCTAACAAGGAATTACCTCGTTTTGATAAAAAGAACAATATTCCCAAAAAGAATGTGGAACAATCTCAATTAATGAAGCAGTTAATTGCAGATGGAAATAAACAAATCATTGATCAGGATATTATTGGGGATTGTCATTTTAATAAAAATTTCCATAACGCTAAAAGTTTAGAAAAGGCATTAGAAGGTCTTGATAGTAAATACGATAATCTTGTTAAAGAAGAAAAAAAGTACCTGCTGCAAACTTTTGAAGAGGTTTTTAATCATAAATCTTTCACGGGGCGTTCAGGAACATTTTTTGGATACGAAGGATTAGGTTCAATCTATTGGCATATGGTTTCAAAACTGCTGCTAGCCGTTCAGGAAAACTGTTGGTTAGAAATAAATCAACAAAATAGTGAAGCTGATCTAGGAAAACTTTTAGATCATTACTATGAGATCAATGCGGGCATTGGGGTACATAAATCGCCAAAATTATACGGCGCGTTTCCTATAGACCCTTATTCGCATACACCAGCAACAAAAGGAGCCCAGCAGCCAGGGATGACAGGACAAGTTAAGGAAGATGTTCTGAGTCGATTTGGTGAGTTAGGTGTCATTGTAAATAACGGTAAAATATCATTTAATCCACGCTTATTAAGGATGAATGAATTTCTGGATAAATCATCGGTATTTAATTATGTTGATGTGTTTCAAGAAGAACAACAACTCTCAGTAGCATCAAATACAGTATGTTTTACATGTTGTCAAGTGCCTGTCGTTTACAATTTATCTGAGCAAGATGAAATTAAAGTGCATTACAAAAATGGTAAGAGCGTTCATTTTAATGCATGGACTTTAAGCTTAGAAATATCTAAATCTATATTTGAACGAAGAGGAGAAATAACTATTGTTGAAGTCTCCATTAAAAAATAATAAATAAGTCTAACCCTAACCAATTATAAATTATGTCTAATAATACCTCCAGAAAAGTGCCATATGGTCAAAAAATAGCTTTTGGAATCGGAATGCTCGCTAATCAAATGTTTCCGGCAGCCTTAGGAATATTTATGGTTGTTTTGGTCCAGGATTTGGGATTTCCAGGTTGGATGTGGGGTATCCTCTTTTTTCTTCCGCGGGTATTCGACTCTTTAACAGATCCTATAATGGGGTTTATTTCAGATAATACAAAGTCGAAATGGGGGAGACGCCGACAATATGTATTTGTGGGCGCCATAATTATGGGGATAGCCTTCATAATAATGTGGCAGCTTTACCGAGAAAATGGTATTAATTATAATTTCGCATATTTTTTAATATGGTCTTTCGTATTTTATTTGGGATTAACCATTTTTAGTGTGCCTTATGTGGCTATGGGTTATGAGATGAGTGATGATTTTCATGAGCGAACCAATATCATGGCAGTAGCTCAATGGATAGGACAATGGGCTTGGGTGATTGCTCCTTGGTTTTGGGTTATTATGTACGATAAAGGCTGGTTTGAAACGGCAGACATTGCCACGAGAACTTTAGCCGTTTGGGTAGGTATTGGCTGTATGATATTTGCTATGATTCCTGCTATATTTATAAAAAGTGAATCAACAGTCAATAAGGACTATTTGCCATTAAATTTTAAAACCATTGGAAGCAGTTTTAAAGAGATTGTAAAAGGATTTAAAGAATCTTTTCAATCGGTACCTTTCAGAAAATTATGTATAGCAACATTCTTTATTTTTAATGCTTTTAACACTATTGCCGCATTTTCATTTTTCATAATAGTTTATCATCTTTTTAATGGAGACGCTGGAGCAGCTGGCTTATGGCCTACTTTGTTTGGTAGTTTAGCCTCACTTGTTACTACATTTTTGGTGATCCCTACAGTAGCAAAAATGTCAAAATTATTAGGAAAAAAAATGGCATTTATTTATTCACAAGGGATTTCAATAATTGGGTATATTTTATTGTGGTTTTTATTTATTCCAGGAAAGCCATATATGTTTATTTATGCGCTTCCGTTTTTCTCATTTGGTATTGGTAGTTTGTTTACACTCATGATGTCTATGACAGCTGATGTGATTGATTTAGATGAACTTAATACAGGCAAGCGAAGAGAAGGTATCTTTGGGGCTATTTACTGGTGGATGGTTAAATTTGGTTTTGCTATTGCAGGTTTACTAAGTGGGGCCATTTTGAGTCTTGTAGGTTTCGATCCGGGAGCTGCAGAGCAAACACCGGAAGCGATAACCGGATTAAGATTTTTCTATTCAGGAATTCCAATATTAGGAACCTTGATAGCTATGTATGTCATGAGAAATTATAATGTTACTGAGGAACGGGCAAACCAAGTTCGGGTTGAGCTGGATAATCGTAGAAAACCGATGGTTAAATTATAGTATAATCATTTAGATTGAAATAACAATGCTATATGCAGGGTGCTTTTTTCTTACCCAAAGTAGCAGCAGATACATTTTTTTTATAAACAGGCGGGTATAACTTCTCAAGTTTAATTCGCCTGTTTCTTTTTATAAGGACCCAATTAGTTAAATCATACCCCTTAATTAAAGTTTTACGAGGTGTCTCCTTAAGCACTTAAACGTTGTTTTAGCTAAATGAAGAGTACAACAATATTCTGTTCAATAATTTCGAGTAGAATTAAAATTGGGTATGTTTTGTTTTCTAATACTTATTTAAACTCCTTTTACTTACTATTTAATGGCAACAGCGTTTAGTAAGCTTAGTTTGTTTTAGGTTTTGTGCATTATTTTTTTCTCATATGAACCATATTATGAAAAGGAGCTGTTCAATTGATGAAATTTACCTCAACACCACCACAACATTACCACAACATTGTAAATATTTTAGGGATTTAAAGAGTATACGTGAATACATTTTAACAACTCTAAAGTCAATAAAATTAGACGGTTTGTTGATATATAGACAGTATAAGTAGGAATATTTTGCGATGTATGTTTTTTGTAGGGGTATATTTTATGGTATTGGTAATTGGCGTGAGTACTTTTATAATACCGAAAACTGGATTATTTAATAATTAACTAAAACAAAATTAATGATGAAAAAAATTACAATTTTATTTGTTTTTCTGATAGCTTCTATGGGTTATTCTCAAGAAGTTCTTCAGAGCTTTGAGACAAGTGGTGCTGTTGGTGCCGAATTTGGAAGTATGGCAGCGCCGTCTGTTGTTACAGGAACAGGAAGTAATACAAGTGAAGTACTCGAAATTATCGGTAACCCCGGAGGTGCGGTATGGCAAGGAGTAAATTTAAACCTTACTAAGAATGTTGATTTAAGAAGTTCAAAAACTATGTCGATTGATGTTAAGTCGGCGACCCCAATAACTTTTTTAGTTAAGGTGAATGGAGGACTTTCTGGTGCCCCAGAGGCAGCTGCTGAAGTTACGCACAATGGAGATGATACTTGGCAGACGCTTTCTTTTACATTTAATACTTCGCTTGATGGAAAAGCGGCAGAAGCAGATGGAATCTATGCTACTTTTGTAATTCATGCCTATTGGAAGGCTGGAGAAACTACTTTTGGTGGTGTAACAACCGATTCTAGGACGTTTTATGTAGATAATATTTCTGGTAATGTTGATACATGTTCAAATGGAATCCAAGATGGAGATGAAACAGGGGTAGATTGTGGAGGTTCATGTCCAAATGTGTGTGACATTCCACCAGCCACTGCAGCTCCAACACCACCGGCAAGAAATGCAGACGATGTTATTTCGATTTTCAGCGATGCTTATACTGATATTTCTGTTGATACTTTTGATACCTCTTGGTGTCCAGGTACAACCACAGAAGTAATGATTGATGGTAACCCCACTAAAAAAATTACAGGTTTAGGCTGTGAAGGAGTAGAATTCATCTCAGGTAGATTTGATGCTACCGGCTTTACTAAGTTTCATATGGATATGTATACGAATACCCCTACTTTAGATAAAAGTTTTAATATTAAATTCTCTAACTGGGATAATGGTGCCGGAGAAGCAAACGCCATAGAGTTCTCCATCACTAATGGTAACTTTTTGACTAATCCGAATCCTGGAACTTGGTATTCTTTCGATATCGACTTGAGTAGTTGGACCCCTATAACTAATGCGAAAATTAATGATGTGGTACAATTTGTAATTACTTCTGATTTAGGTACGGTTTATTATGATAATGTTTACTTATATAAAGGTACTCCTTTAAGCACTAAAGATGCACATAGAGCTTCATTTAGAACTTACCCTAATCCAACCGAAGGAAGCTGGACCATTCAAAATGTAGATAATCCTATCTCATCTGTAAAAGTATTTGATGTATTAGGTAAAATGGTACTGTCGTTAACGCCAAATACTTTAGAAGTTCAGGTTGATGGTTCTTCCTTAAAATCAGGACTGTATTTTGCGCAAGTTCAAACAGAACGAGGCACAAGTAGTTTAAAACTCATCAAAAACTAGTTTAATAAAAAAGTGTTGATAAAGAAAAGAGTGAGGGTAAATCCTCGCTCTTTTTTGATTTTCTCAGGCCTCATTCACGTGTAATTACAAATGTTATGTTATTAAAAAATTCAATTCAAAAGTTACTTG
Source organism: Gaetbulibacter saemankumensis DSM 17032 (assembly GCF_000425645.1). GTDB lineage: Bacteria > Bacteroidota > Bacteroidia > Flavobacteriales > Flavobacteriaceae > Gaetbulibacter > Gaetbulibacter saemankumensis. The sequence continues at coordinate 367,113 of NZ_AUDV01000005.1, read as the reverse complement.
TAATCTTATTCTATGTAAATACGTGCCTCGTTTTTTCACAGATATCGGTTGGAAATGGAAGTTATACTAATGTATATCCTGGTGCAGATTCGGCAGGAAGAAATGGGTATCCGTCTGGTACACCACAGTTGTCTGGTGTTGTACAAGGGAAACCAGTGCCTACTAACGATTGGTGGTCCAAGCTGGTAAAAGAAAATCATGCCGATAATCTGTTTAATTATCCCATGACTATGAAAACGACTAATAACGGCTTAATTGTTACTTATATTCCGTTTGGTGTCATTGGTGATTCTTCACCTATTGAAGTTGGTGTAAATGGGCTAAATAGTTCAAAGGTTTCGGTATCTGATTATTCAGATTGGACTGTTACGATGCATTGGAATGATGGTAATCATGATTTAAAAGCAACATCTGGAATCGGCATGCCATTTTTATATTTTGAAAAAGAATTAGATGACGTTTTTCAGGTAAAAGTCAATAGTGGTAACGTGACTATTTCAGCCGAGTTGTTAATTATAGAAAATGCAAGTAATGGCGCCGATTTTGTGTTTTATGCGCCATCGGGTAGTACCTGGGTTCATTCAGGAAATACATATACCTCCATGTTAAATGGTAAAAAGTATTGTTCTATGGCCATGTTGCCTCAAAATAATGTAAATGTAAATTCGATAGCTCAGGAATATAAAAAATACGCCTATGTGTTTCCCGTTAATACAACTACAAATTGGTCGTATAGTGAAAGTACAAGTAAGGTGATAACAGATTTTACAGTTGTTACTGAAACAAAAGAGGGCAGTGAAACGAATATATTATTGGGGCTTTTGCCGCATCAATGGGCAAATTTATCGTCCATATCGGCGATGCCTACAGGATATAGTTATGATGGCGTTAGAGGAGAAATAAAAACACTTGAAGGCAATGGGTTTATTGTTGAAAATAGCTTTAAAGGAATTTTACCAACCATGCCTTACTTATCTAATTATAGCGATGGTTTTGATCCCGCATTGTTAAATGATAAGATATCTCAAATTCAGAATGATGGTTTAGCTACCTGGACAGATTCCTATAATGAAGGTCAGGTATTGAATCGTTTAATTCAAACGGCTAGAATTGCCGATCAAACGGGTAATATCGAGGCAAGAGATAAAATGGTTTCAACCATAAAAGAAAGATTGGAAGACTGGTTAACTTATGAGGCAGGGGAAAAGGCTTTTCTTTTTTATTATAATAATGATTGGTCGGCATTATTGGGTTATCCGGCGGGACATGGTCAGGACTCTAATATAAATGATCATCATTTTCATTGGGGCTACTTTATACATGCAGCCGCATTTTTAGAACAATTTGAGCCTGGCTGGGCAAATGACTGGGGTGATATGGTAAATCTATTAATCAGAGATGCCGCTTCAGAAGATAGAAACGATTCACAATTTCCATTCTTAAGAAATTTTAGTCCATATGCTGGTCATTGTTGGGCTAATGGTTTTGCTACCTTTCCGCAAGGAAATGATCAAGAATCTACCTCAGAGAGTATGCAGTTTAATTCTTCATTAATTCATTGGGGAACTATTACGAATAATGATGCCATAAGAGATTTAGGAATTTATTTATATACTACCGAACAAACAGCGATAGAAGAATATTGGTTCGATATGTACGAGCGTAATTTTCAACCTTCTCAGCAATATGGCTTAGTGTCTCGTGTTTGGGGGAATTCTTATGATAACGGTACCTTTTGGACGGCTGATATAACTGCATCTTATGGAATTGAGCTTTATCCAATGCATGGCGGATCTCTTTATTTAGGGCACAATAAAAATTATGTACAAAAAATATGGGATGAGTTAAAGTTATATACCGAAATACTGAGTACTACAAGCACTAATCCAAACTTGTGGCACGATACAATATGGAAGTATCTATCTTTTTTAGATCCACAGTTAGCTGTTGATTTGTACGATAGCTATCCAGATCGAATAATGAAGTTTGGTGTATCTGATGCGCAAACTTACCATTGGTTACATGCCATGAATGCGATGGGCACTTTAGAATCAGATATTTATGCCGATTATCCTATAGCTGCTGTTTTTGATAATAATGGAGATAAGACTTATGTCGCTCATAATTATTACGATTCAGATATAACAGTAACTTTTTCCGATGGCTATACTTTGTTCGTTCCGGCGCATCAAATGGTAACAAGTAAGGATACTGATGTTGCTGGTATTATTTATTCAGATTTCACTCAAGCATTTCCGGGTGGTAGTGTGAACTTAAATGTTGAAATTACGGGATCAGGGGTTACAAAAGTGGCATTTTATGATGGTTCCAAATTGTTAGACGAAGTGTTAACTGCTCCTTACACGCTAAAAGTGGAAAATCTTACATTAGGAATGCACGGTTTTTATGCCAAGGTCTATAAAGACACGAAGTTTAATGTTACTAACATTGTAAAGGTGCAGGTTGGAGAGCAAGTGCCGTATTCTGGAACAGCAATTGAAATACCAGGTACAATTGAAGCCGGTCATTATGATAAATTTGAGGGCGGTATTGCACAGGATATTGCATATTTGGATTTGTCTTTGAATAATGAAGGGGGGTTTAGAACCGATGAATATGTTGATACTTCTATGGATACAAATGAAGGCGCATTTGTCGGTTGGATCGCATCTGGCGAGTGGTTGGAGTATACCATCGATGTTCAAACAGCTGGAGTTTACGATTTATCTTTTAGGTATTCCTCAGGAAATGTTGCAGGAGGAGGTCCGTTTCATCTTGAAATAGATGATAAAGTGATAAGTAGTGATATTTACTTGTCAGCAACCAGTAATTCAGATTGGTCCACATGGTCTACACATACAGTAAATGGTATTGAATTAAACGAAGGGATACAAACTTTGAAAATAGCATTTGATAATGGTGAATTTAATTTAGGGAAATTAACTTTTTCATACAGTAGTTCCCTTGCTTATAATCCACCAGTTGCTAATGCAGGTGGTAACATTTCTGTAATTTTACCCGATACTAGTGCAGTTTTAGATGCTTCTTTAAGTACCGATACAGATACTACAATATTAAATTATACTTGGGAACAGATTTATGGGCCTTCTATTATTAGTTTTTCAAATAACAATTCTGAAACACCTAGTGTTTCTAATTTGGAGGAAGGAATTTATAAGATTAAATTAACAGTGGATGATGGTGAATATACTTCATCAGATACGGTATTGATAATTGTTACTCAAAATGGTAATGTGGCACCAACAACAACCATTAGCACTCCGAAAAATAATGAAACTTTTAAAGAAGGTAACGATATTTTAATATCTGCTATGGCCAGCGATATTGATGGTGTCATAACAAAAGTTGAATTTTATGATGGAGCTATTAAACTTGGTGAAGATGCGGCAGAACCATACAGTTTTAATTGGAGTAATGCTGGTGTTGGCAGTCACGAACTGACTGTTAAAGCAACGGACGATAAAGGAAGCATTGGAACGTCTCAAGTTGTTAATATTTCTGTTGATGAAGTGAGGAGTTGTACTCAAACGGGAAGTAATGCTATTCAGGGTAATTTCTCATTAGGGTACAAAAGTACGTTCGAAACTATTGGCTCAAATGTTATTGTCACTTTTGAATTACTAGATACCGATAAATCTTCATGGAATGCCTATTTGTGGCAGGAATCACCATTTTCTGAAAGTGGAATGACCAATTTAGCGGTTAATAAATTTACTAAAACATTAACAGGATTAGCCCATGGAGAAACCATTAGTTATGCTTGTAAGTTTGAATTTACAGGAGGGTTGGCAGTAACCGAATATGTTGATTACGTCGTGGGATCAAATTGTACTGATTCAGGACCAACGTGTTTTGATGGTATTCAAAATCAAGGAGAAACAGGAGTAGATTGTGGAGGACCTTGTTCTGAATGTAATCCAGAAGGAACAACAGGGTTGCCATTTGATTTTGAAACGACGCCTATAGCTTCAGATTTTGTAGATTTTGATGGAGGAAGTACTTATGTAGAAGTGGTTACAGGATCGCTTAGTCAGGGGAATGAAAGTAATAAAATGGCTAAATTGATAAGAAATGGCGGTCAGGTTTGGGCAGGCTCTTATTTGAATTTAGATGCTTCTTTAAATTTTCTCACCAAAAAGTACATTACATTAAAGGTGTGGACAGAAGCTCCTGTTGGAACGCCAATAAGCATAAAGTTAGAAGAGCAAGCGAATCAAGGAAATAACGTAGAGTTAAAAAATTATACCAATGAAAGTGGTTCTTGGCATACATTAACTTACGATTTTTCGACCTACGGAAATACAGTGTTTGATAGAATTGTTTTTCTTTTTGATATAGGAAATATAGGTAATGGTTCTGCTACTTCAACTTTTTACTTTGATGACGTTTCTCAGGTAGCCTCATTATCAAATGAAAATCGAACATTAATTGATATTAAAGTTTTTCCGAATCCATCTTCAAATTACTGGAATATTAAAAGTGGAAATGAGGTCTTGCTTTCAATTGATGTGTATGATATTTTAGGCAGTAAAGTAGTAAGCTTAAATCCAAATTCAAAAGCAACTTCCATAGAGGTTTCTCAATTAAGATCAGGTATATACTTTGCTCAAATACGTACAAATCAAGGAAGAAGTACTATTAAATTAATAAAGGAGTAACAGGTTTATTTAAGTTTAAAACTAGCAAATAAGGAAGGTGAGAGCTATTTGCCTTCCTTTTTACATTAGTAAAATTATTTATGCGGAAATTAATTTGTTGTATTTTGATTTACAGTTGATTAGGTCTTCTGGTGTATGGTCAAGATATTTGCCCCATTCGGTTAAACCATATTCTAATTTGAGAGGTGCCACAGGATAAATTTCCCTTAAAATAAGTTAGTCTTTTTCTAGCTCTCATACCACCTGGGTGAATATTTTATTTGATATTTGATGCTGTTTTTTTGTAGTATACCAGATTTTGAAGCGCCTTCTAATAAATGTAATAGTGTTAACGGTTTCCATTTCGAGCCGATTTAATTATTGGTGTAATTTAAAGGGTAGTAATCCTTTTATACAAAACAAAAGTTGTTTATATTGTTGATAATCATTAATTTACTTTTTGTGCTAACTATGCTGCTCTTTAGTAAGTTATTGTGTGTATTTTAAATTATAACGTATGGCAAATATTAAAAAATATCCAAAATCATTTTCACATATTGGAATTACGGTTCCAGATATTAGAAAAGCAGTGAAATTTTATTCAGAGGTTATGGGGTGGTATATTATTATGCAACCTTCAAAAGTAAAAAAGGAAACCGAAACAGCAATTGGTAAAATGTGTATTGATGTATTTGGTGAAGATTGGACGGAATTTGAAATTGCTCATTTGTCAACCTCAGACGGAATAGGGATTGAATTATTCTCGTTTCCTCATGGCATTAAAGAAGCCCCTGAATTTAACCCTTTTAATACGGGTTTGTTTCATTTTTGTGTTCAGGATCCTAATATAGAAGATCTCATTAACAATATTTTGGCCTATGGGGGAAAGCAAAGGATGCCAATTCGAGAATATTATCCTGATGATAAACCATATAAAATGTGTTACGTGGAAGATCCTTTTGGGATTGTTTTTGAAATTTATACACATAGCTATGAATTAACATATTCATCGGGTGCATATTCTGAATAAGCTGGTAAGTGATTGTAATGGTGTTAATAACGACTCATTTGGATTTAAAATATTATATATAAAAACGAAACCAATCTTATGCGATTTAGAAGACAAAACCCATTTTCAATTGCGATGGAGGTTTAAAGATGTGATATGATGATTATTTTTTCTATTTAGAGTCAGAAATAGGAAAGATAAAACTCCGGAAAAACATTTATGGATAAGTTAATCGTTATAAAACATAGCATTTTTTGTTTTTGATTGGTTGTTAATAAAGATTATAGCCGTTATTATGGGTTGGTGTTTTTCTCGTTTATTTGTTCGGGCATACGGAATTTAATGATGAGTGAGGACATAATTGTTAAACCACCAATTAAAAAGATAGCATAAGAAACTCCAAATAAGTCGGCAGTAATTCCAGATAATATAGCACCAAAAGCATATCCTAAATCTCGCCATAGCCTAAAAGAGCCAATGCTTTCGGCACGTTGTCTTGGACTTGTTGCTTGGGCAATTGTAGAAAGAAAGGTTGGATAGACCAAAGCTGTTCCTAAACCCAAAATAGCGGCGATGGAGGCCAATACATAAAAGTCGCTGCTGAAAGGAATAAGTAAGATGCTTAAGCCCTGTAATAACATGCCCCAAAATAACATGCTCTTTTTTGAATAATGGTCAGACATTTTTCCTGTAAATAATTGACCAATTCCCCAAACGGTTGGATAAATTGCTGTTATTATTCCGATGTTTTCGTTGTTGTAGTTTAAGGACAAAAGTACGACTGGAAGTAATCCCCAAATCATACCGTCATTAAGGTTATTAACTAGTCCTGCTTGTGTAACAGAACTCAAAGTCTTATTTCTAAAAGTTGTTTCTAAAAACACATTGTCAAGCTGTACTGTATTATTCGTGACACTTTCTTGGTTTACAAACACTCTAGTGTCTTTTATCCAAAAGGTTGTTAAAATTAAACCTATAAAGGAAATGAAAATTCCAATGTAAAATGGATATGGTGTTATGCCATAAGTGTTGGCTAGATATCCTGTTAAAAAGGCAACGATTCCAACTGCAAAATATCCTGCAAATTCGTTTAATCCCATAGCAAAACCGCGGTCTTTTTCTCCAACCAGGTCAATTTTCATGACTACCGTACTACTCCAAGTTAAACCCTGACTAATCCCCAAAAGCATGTTTGCAAAAATCACGTAACCCCAATTGGGGGCATAAATTAAAATAAACGGAATTGGAATTGCAATGAACCAACCGAATAGAAGTAAATTTTTTCTACCAAATTTATTGGCTAACTTTCCTGTAAAATAGTTGGCTATAGCTTTAGTAATACCAAAGGCAGTAATAAAAGTTAGCATGGCAGTTTTGGAAGCCACACCAAATTCCAATTCTGCAAATTGAGGGAAAATAGAGCGCTCCATCCCAATCATTCCTCCCACGAAAGCATTTACGATAACCAAAAGCGTAAACTGCTTCCAGTTTTCTCTAAGGCCAAGTTTTATATTCTTTGTCATTTTACGGAAGCAAAGTTCAAGTATGCTGTTTTACTCTTCGTAATAATCGTCACGTTCCATTTTAAGGATGTCGTTTTTGCCTGGCTCTCTAATGGATATAGATTGTTAGCCATTATTTTTATCGCCTCAATTATCTGCTTATTGGACTATTGTTATAAATAGCAAGTAGCCTATTTTCCAGTATTTATTTCGACATCTGTAGCGTTTCATCTAACCACTTAAAGAATTCTCTTTGCCATACTAAGCTATTTTGAGATGAAAGTACCCAGTGGTTTTCCTCTGGGAAAAATAATAGTCTTGATTTTACACCTTGCAATTGTGCCGCCTGAAAAGCTTCTAGTCCTTGTCCAATAGGCACTCTAAAATCAATACCTCCTTGAATAATCAGGATTGGTGTATCCCATTTGTCAACAAAATTTACTGGATTAAATTCGGTATATGCTCTTTGAGCAGCAGCATTTTCTTTATCCCAATAAGGACCTCCAAGATCCCAATTCACAAAAAATAATTCTTCCGTGGTTCCATACATGGATTTCCAATTGAAAATGCCATCGTGCGAAATAAACGATTTAAATCTACCTTCATGTCTTGAAGCCAAATAAAAAACAGAGTATCCGCCAAAACTTGCTCCAACGCAACCCAATCTATCTTTATCCACATAAGGCTCTTTTGCAACATCATCAATTGCAGAAAGGTAATCCTTCATATTTTGTCCGCCGTAATCTTTTGAGATTTGTTCATTCCATTCAACACCATAACCCGGCATACCTCTTCTATTGGGGGCAACAACGATATAGCCATTCGCAGCCATAAGTTGAAAGTTCCATCTAAAAGAATAAAATTGAGACAAAGCACCTTGGGGGCCACCCTGACAATAAAGAAGGGTGGGATATTTTTTAGCAGGGTCAAAATCTGGTGGGTAAATCACCCATGTAACCATATCTTTTTTATCTGTTGTTTTAACAATTCTCTTTTCAATATGAGACATTTGGATGTCTTTATATATGTCATTATTGGCTTCAGACAATTGCTTCATTTCACCAGTTTCGATATTCAGATTATAAATCTCTGTTGCATGATTCATGTCTGTTCGAGACACAACTAAATAATTTCCGCTTTGACCTATAATGCCAGTCACATCAAATTGACCTTCAGAAATTTGTCTGGGCTGTAACTGGTTTTTTTCATCAATAGGTATATCAATTTGAAAGACATGCACTGTCCCTCCAACTGGTGCGTTGTAAAATATTTTTGATCCGTCTTCACTCCAAATAAACCCATTAACGGTGCCATCCCAATCTTTAGTAAGGTTCACATCTCCTTCCGGTAACCTGACGATGATATCATTTTTATCTGATTCATAGCCATCTCTTGCCATTTGCAACCAAGCGAGGGTACCCTTGGAAGAAAATACAGGATGAGTATCATATCCTTTATTATGTTCTGTAAGGTTGGTTGTTTGTTTTGTTTCTAGGTTATACTCATAAATGTCTGAATTAGTGCTAACAGCATATTGGGTGCCATCTAATTTTTTAGAGACGTACAATACTTTTTTAGAATCGGGACTCCATATGTAATCTTCGTTGCCACCAAAGGGTTTCTGCGGACAATCAAATGGTTCTCCTTTCATTATATCAATTCCTTTATCGAGCGTATCGGTTGCAGATTGAATAAATACATGGCTATAGGAACCATCTTCCCATGTATCCCAATGTCTGTAGTTAAGCTGATCGTAGATAAGAACATTTGAATTTGGAACATCATTATAGTGATCAATGCCACTTACTTTCTGAATTTTTATGTCTTTAGTTATTAATTTCCATTTTCCGTCTGGAGAAACATTTTTATTTTTTACCTGTTCCCCAACTTCGTCCAAAGATTTTGGATTGCCACCAAGCACCGAAACAGAATATATTTTACTAGTGTGTTTATTTGTTTTTAAATCGAAAGTCGATGTTTTGTAAATTACATGGTTGCCATCATCGCTTAATCCCACAGCAGAAACTTTATTTAATTCAATGAGCTGTTCTGGAGTCATTACTTTAGATTGGCTGATTCCACTAGTTAAAAAAAAGATGTTACACAGTGTTAATATCAGAATCTTTTGCATTATTTATATTGTTAAAATTTTGATGATAAAGTTAAGGAATTGTATCAAACTTAAATGAAGCAATTTTCAATTTATCTAAACAATGCCCAAGGAATAAACAAAATAGCCGTACGATTAATCGTAATGAAGGTTATTTTACTAATTTTTGAATTATGGCCTGCATTTTAGTGTAACAGTCAGTTATTACTTTGATTTACTTTATTTTTCGGTTTAGCAATATCGTTCGAAAACCCGAATAGGTTCGAACCTAGTCCAATGCGTTGAGATTATGGTTATGCATCCTAACGCTGTTATCGTGATAAAAGCCATATAATTCGGTCGTAAGAAGCCAAATAGTGAAGTAGTACAACGATTCCGAAGGTTACACATAATGTGGTTAATCCTAAATCGTAAACAGACCAAATAGCAAATGTAAAAAGTCCTAATTCTATTATTAAACGAATTATACCAGGAGTTGGAACAGGAGCTGTTCCTGAGCGGCTAGGATCATTTGGAACTGCAAATATTCCCCAAATAATAGCAAAAATAATTGGAATTCCGATTCCTAAAACAAATTGGAGCCATCCATCGCTTTGTTTCCAACCCCACATGCCCACGGAAATTAGAGCCATAAATTCTAGCAGAAATCTAATAATTAGATTTATCGGATTCGAGCCCATCTAGTTTAATGAAGTTTATTTCTGGATTAACATCTAATCTAGTATTGTTATTCCATTTACTTAGAGAACATCTTTACCAGCCATAAAATTAAATATAGCCCTAAGCCAACACCAAAAAATAATACACCTACTACAAATGCAATTCGAATATGTGATACTTTCCAGCCTAGTTTCTTACTAAGCCATTCTGATACTCCTAAAATCATAATTTTTAATTTTTCACTAATATCGGAAAAACTTTTACATCATAAAAGAATTTGGAGGTTGGTTACTCTTCAGAGTATGACGACTATGGATAATGAAGAAGTGGTTATTTGTGTGATTTTTTTAAAATCACTTTTTTCGCTTGTAAATAATTGATTGTTAACACTTTGTGGGCTTTTAATTTCGTATCTTTAAGGGGCTATAAATCCAAAAACACTAAAGGTATGAAAATGTTAGTTAATGTAACCTTTCCCATTGAGCCTTTCAATGCGATGGTTAAGAATGGTACTGTGGGGCATATATTAGGTCGAATAATCGATGATATTAAGCCAGAGACTATTCATTTTACCGAACAAGATGGTTGTCGCGCAGCAGTTATGGTATTAGAAATCGCTAATGCTTCTGATATTCCTTCCATCGCTGAACCTTGGTTTTTAAATTTTAAGGCTATTTGCGAATTTAGGATTGCAATGACGCCTGAAGATTTTATGAAATCAGATCTTTCTAAGCTTGCTGAAAAGTGGAGTGAAGTGCAGATGAATTAAAATTTTAATCTAATAGCCACTCCTGTTAAACTTAGAGTGGCTTTTTTTTTAAAACTATAATTGAGGTAAGTTGTTTTCTTTTAATTTAAGTATTAAAGCTATGGTTTGTAAGGGTATGAAATTATTACTTTTATTGAGTGTACTGTTTATATTAAACTGCAAAGAATCTGGAAGAAAAGCTAATGCATCAGGTTCTGAACAATCTACTAATCTTGTAGAGAGACCTATTAAATCGCCAAATTTCTCACTAGCGAGTTTGGATGATGTTATTGTTAGTCTTGATCACTATAAAGGGAAGTTTTTAGTGATTCATATTGCTACGACCTGGTGTCCGTTTTGCAATGCAGAGGCTCCTTACTTAGAAAAGCTTTTTCAAGACTATCAGGGTAAAAATGTAGAGGTGCTTCTTATTGATGTAAAAGAACCAAAAGAATTGGTTAAGGAGAAATTACAACGTAAATATAATTTAACCTTTCCAATTTTATTAGATATTGATGGTGATGTTGCCGCAAGTTTTGCGCCTAAAGATGTGCTTCCCGATTTATCAAGGGACGAGGTTATGCTGGCTTCGAATTTATTAATAGATCCAGATGGAAACATTCAATTTATGTCTCTTTTAGATAGTAAAAATTTCGATGCAGAATTACACCATTTAAAAAGTAAACTAGATGAACTGTTATAGTTTGATCTGTTTCCTCTTAATGAATGTCATCTTTCTCCAGGAAAAACAGTTTGTTAGTATTGTTGAAGAAGGCATTGATATAAGAAAAGGGCATGGGCTAGTAGAAATACTTATTCCTTTTAAAATTCAAGATGGTTATCACATACAAGATTTATTCGATACTAAAGATGAATTAATTCCCACAGAGATAAAATTTAAAGCATCACATGGTTGTGAAGTTGTGCAGTACAAGTTTGTTAATCTTCATTATAACACTCTGCAAATAAATGAATTTGAACATCGGGTTATTAGTGGTGTCATGGAGATAAGCGTTGTCTTGAAATGTGAAAACAGTGCCATAAATAGTGGTAGCCTTCAAGGGGTTCTTAAATATCAAACATGTAATAATCGCCAGTGTTTTTTCCCTCGAACCCTTGATGTTAAGGTTGATTTTTAAGTTTGTATGGTTAAGCTATAAAAATGTTTTATAATCATAGTACACTTGGCGTAACATAGTTTTCACTACTAATATTTATTCCTGTTTTTAGGGTTATTCGTATACCATTTCAATATCATCAATTATTAGGGTGCTGCCTATTGCTCCTGCAAAATTAGCTCCGTCAAAACTGGAGGAAGCAACAAAAGTAATATGAGTGGGTAATCCGTATTGAGCGATATCATCATTCACAAAGTTTTGTCCATCTGGAGGAAACATATAATCAGGGAAACTATTGTCCAAAGCTCCATAATAAAATACAACCTCTTGAGTCATAAATTCTTCCTGAATTTGGTCGCTTCTAAACCACGCCGTTGCCAAACGTTGTGTTTCTCCTCCTTGCCGAAATTCTAAAAGCGCATAGATGTCGCAGGCATCACTGAAGTCTAAGAGTTCTCCCTGTTTGTTTTTGTTTTCTGGACCAGGAATAAAGCTATATTTAAAACGTAATTTAGCTGGTCTGCCGGCAAAGGGAGTTCCAAATACAATGGCGGCTTGAGGATCACTAATTTGTATGTTATCGGAATCAAAATAACCAGTAAATATAGACCCTGCCGCTATAGGAGTTCCAAAGGTTGCTGCTAAGTCTCCCATATCTAATGTAATTAACTTTGCCGCTAAATTATCATTTCCTAAATCCTCAGGTATGGTTGCTAATTTGTTTAGTAGTTGTGTGCCAGGGTTACTGCTACCCCAAATGGTATTTGCTGCGGATTCTCCTGGTTCATAATAATTTGTGGCAGTTTTATACCATGCGTTTAAATCATTATTATCTAATTGAGGGGTTTCTGAGGCTACAAATGCTCGAATGGTCCAATTGTGGGCAGAACCATCTTCAGCAATAATTTGAATGGTGTCATCATTTTCTAAATTTAAAAGGTCGCCTTGATCTTTATTTGCCTTGGCAAAAGACGAAATCTCCAAAGTTTCAATGGTAATTTCGGTTAGGTCAACACCCCCGGGAATTTCTACAGTTACCAAAAGACTATCGCTTATAATCGTAGCATTGCCAGACTGGTTACTTACCAGAATTTGTTTTATATTCCCAAAGGGAGAAGCTCCAAAGTAATCTTCTTTGATACAGCCTAACATTATTAGTCCAGAGCAGGTTAAGAGTAATATGCTTTTTATCCGTCCCATAATTATTTACGTTTTTTTGATTTTTCAGCGCCTATATAATAGGCTAGTCCGAGCTGAAGTGATAATATGTTTATTTCAAAATCGATGTTGTTGCGCGTTTCTCTGGATTTTTCAGTATCGTTGATTGTTGTTTGTGCTGTGTTTAATTCATATCCCAATACATCAATACCAACTTCAAGAGCAAAATTTTCCATTGCAAAAAATGTTACCCCCGGACTTAAGCCAATCCTAAATTTATAATCGGTTTCGTATTTTTTGGTAATCTCATCCATGTTCTGAATATCTCTCGTTAAAGTATTACTTCTTCCAAAAGTAATTCCAAATTCAGTAAAAAAACTTAAACGTTCATTAGAGGTAAGTGGTACGGCCGACCTAATAAAAGGAGTCAAAGCAAATCCTCTGGTTATGGAATGAGAGTTAATCGTATCGGAATCTCTTAAAATATCTCCTGTGAATTTGTTTTGGTGGTAATTTATATTAAGTCCGGCCATAGCATAATTACCAATAAAGTAACCCCCTTTTAAATGAAGATCGAAATTTGCGCGTTCACCATTTAATATTTTCTGAATAATCTCATCAGTATTCTCAACCTTTTTATCTTCAAGAGACATTGCAAACCCTATATATATATTCCTTTTTTTGAATGGCTGGAAATCTTCATTATAATAGCCCGATAATAACTCATAGGGAGTATAAGTATCTTCTTTGCTTTTTTTTTGTGAAAGGGCCGCATTTGTATATAGCAAGCCCAGTGAAATTATAACAGTAAGAATGATTTTCATAGTGGTGGTGGTTGTTCTAATGGATTGGTTGTAAAAAAATAATGCGAGATTAAAGTAATGATTTTTTAATTAATTTGAGTTTATTTTATTATCAATATTGAAAACAGAAACGTGGTTTTGTTCACCTAGATACATAAAACAACCCTGAGCTTTATAGTTCCTTCAAACATATACAGCAGTTAGTATATATTGGAACTATGAAGCCGTTGCTTTGCAGGTTGTCTGTTATAAATAAGTACGATCCTTTTTTGTGCTATAGCAATTAGAACGTTATTGTTGTTTGAACGAAAATTTAATCAATTGGAATTCGAGAGGCATTCATAGAAAGCCAAGTGTCAAAATCCTGTAATTGTGGGTTAAGTTCCAAAGAAAATTTCTCATCACGTACTTTGTTAAAGTCGTTATTAAAATCTCTTTTAAATTGAAACATATTACCTAAGTCGTCAGCTCCGGGGAAACCAAAACTACGATAAGTTTCAGGACTCACATTATTATAAATAACTTGAATGTTTAATGCTTTTGAAAGTTTGGCAGCCATATCGTTACCACTTAGTTTTTCACCCACGATACCAACGGTTTTACCAATTAATGCTTTTCCTTTTTTGAATATGCCATAGGCGCATTTGCCAATATCTTCGGCTGCAATGCCCGCTAAAGGTTTATCATCCATCGGGAAAGCAATGTAGTAATTGCCATCGTCCCCTTTTTGTGGACCCATTCCGAAATAAATAAAATTATCCCAATAAAAGGAGGTTCTTAGGAAAGTTACAGGTAGGCCTGCTTCAACAAAGAGTTTGTCTGCTGCTCCTTTGGCGTCGAAATGAGGTACCTTATATTTTTCTTGTAGCGTTGGCATTCTATCGTCATCTAAAGGAATCCAGTTTCGAGTATCTTCAAGCGTAGACCAGATAATATGCTCTAAATTCGCTTCTTTAGCACACTGAATAAAATGTTTTATTTGTTCAAGTTCTTTTTCAGGGGAGAAATGCTCCCAAAAGAATGTTACAAAATAGGCGGCCGCTGCTCCATTTAGAGCTTTTTTTATACTATCGGGATTATTGAGGTCTGCCTCAATAATTTCTGCCCCCAAACCAGATAGAGCCTTGGCTTTCTCTGAATTAGCATTTCTTGTTACGGCTCTAACGGTATATTCCGAACTAGGATCGGCTAAAATGGCACGAGCAAGTCCACCACCTTGCGCTCCGGTAGCACCAAATATGGCTATTGTTTTAGTTGTTTTCATTGCGAAAGATTTTGTAGTTATGTGATTGTGTTTCTGTTGTTTGCGGGGTTTTACTAAATTACTAAATTAAAATAGACTTACATAATTTAGGGTGTAAATCATTGGTGTGGAAGGGTAATTGAATAAAGAATCAGTTTAAAAATATTTTAAATAGGGTGGATTGGTAATATCTTATATTTAAAGTGAGTACTTTTTATATTTTATTTAAGAGTATCCACTAATTATTTAAGAATAAATTTCAGAATGTCTCAATTGAAAAGCAGTAAATTTGTGGGATTAATAATTTAAATATTAAAACATGACATTTTTAAGGCATTTGTTTGCAGGGCTAGCTTTATTTTTAAGTGTGGCTTTACAGGCACAGGAAATAGTTCCTCAGACATATTGTAACCCAATCGATATCGATTATACCTATATGGTATATAATTCGAGCCGGAACATATCGTATCGATCTGGCGCCGATCCTGCCGTGGTAGAATTCCGTGGTGAATATTATATGTTTGTAACCCGTTCGTTTGGGTATTGGCACTCTACAGATCTGGTAAACTGGACATTTATTAAACCTGATCAGTGGTTTTTTGAGGGGTGTAATGCTCCAACAGCATTTAATTTTAAAGACGAAAAAATATATTTAGCCGGAGATCCTGCAGGCTACGGAAGTATTCTTTATACCGACGATCCAAAGAATGGTAAATGGACACCAACAGCTTCTATCACCAATAATATTCAGGATTCAGAATTATTTATCGACGATGATGGGAAAACGTATTTGTATTGGGGATCCTCAAACGTGCATCCTATTCGTGTTAAAGAATTAAATAAAGACGATCGTATGCTGGAAACCGGAGTGAAGAAGGATTTAATCAATCTTGTTGAAGAAGAACACGGTTGGGAGCGTTTTGGTGAAAATAACTTTCATCCAACAATCAAGGAAGGTTATATGGAAGGTGCTTCCATGACCAAATATAATGGTAAATACTATCTGCAATACGCAGCCCCGGGTACACAGTTTAATGTATATGCCGATGGTGTATATATTGGAGAAACACCATTAGGTCCTTTCGAATATATGAAGAGTAATCCAATGTCTTTCAAACCAGGAGGGTTTACTAACGGTGCCGGACATGGTATTACGGTAAAACAGACTAACGATCAGTACTGGCATTTTTCAACTATGGCCTTGGCTTCTAACTCCCATTGGGAAAGACGCCTGTGTATGTTTCCTGTAAATTTCGATGATGAAGGATTAATGTCATCAAATACAAATTATGGTGATTATCCGCGTTATGCTCCTAATCACCCTACAAAAGCCGGACAACATAATGGTTGGATGTTATTATCCTACAAGGGAAAAACCACCGTATCGTCATCGCAAATGCAAATTGTTAAAAGCACATCTACCGATGATAATTATGACATTACAGAAATACCATTGGAAAAAAATACTGAAGGCGAAATAATCGCAAATGTATTGACGGATGAAAGTCCGAAATCTTTCTGGGTAGCCGATGCAAACGATGATAAGCAATGGGTGAAAATAGACATGTTAAATCCTGGAAAAATATATGCGTTCCAGTTAAATTATCACGATCATGAATCTGGTATTTATACGCGTACCGAAGGCTTGCGTCATCGATTTTACATCGACATATCTAACGATAGAAAAAACTGGGAAACTGTAGTAGATAGAAGTAATAGTTACAAAGATAGTCCGAATGCTTACATCGTACTTAATGCACCAGTATCTGCTAAATATGTGCGTTACCGTAATGTAGAAGTGCCTGGAAATAATCTGGCATTATCTGAAATAAGAGTGTTTGGTAAAGGCTTTGGTAAAGCACCCCAAAAGGTAAAAGACTTCTCGGTAAAGCGTGAAGACGATCGAAGAGATGTAACTCTGACTTGGAAACCGGTTAAGGGCGCTCAAGGGTATAATATCCAATGGGGAATAGCCCCTGATAAATTATACCAGTCGTGGCAAGTTTATGGTGATAACGAACATTATATGCGTTGTTTAGACAGAGATACCTCTTATTATTTTAGAATAGAAGCCTACAGTGAAAATGGAATTTCCGATGCTTCTGAAATTATTAAAGTTGATTAAACTGAAATAATAAAACCATGCAATATCATATTAAAAAGGCTCAGTAAATCTGAGTCTTTTTCTTTTTTGGTATTATTTTATTGTTAAGCCAATTAATTTATGCGTTTAATTTAGTACATTTATAAGGTGTTGAGGGTTAGTAAATAACACTTTATATGAAAAAAATAATACTCCTTTTAATTATTATTTTCGGAATTTTTAAACTGGTCGCACAGGACGGTAGTGTTAATAATTCCGGATTTCTTCAAAGTATTTATAACGACTCATTCAAACAAGACTCTGTTTCGAATCCTTTCGGCTTTAAGAACTGGACAGACAGAATTAAAATTGATGGTTACTTACAATTTCGTGGTAATGCGAAATCGAATACAGATTTGAAATGTGAACAATGTGATGCCACTTACGGTGGTGAAAAAGGGTTTTCATTACGAAGGTTGAGAATTAAATTTTCAGGGTGGATTCATCCGCAGATTTATTTTTATATCCAGCCCGATTTTGCTTCCGATGGTAAAAATCTGGGGCAATTGCGCGATGGCTATTTTGATGTTTATTTAGATAAGTTAAAGAAGTACCGTTTTAGGATTGGCCAAAGTAAGATTATGTATGGATTTGATAATTTACAGTCGTCTCAAAATAGGATACCTTTAGATCGATCAGACCCTATAAATAGTGCTTTTAAAAACGAACGGGATATGATGGTCGCTTTTTATTACGCTTCTCCTACGGTACAAAAACGATTTAAAACTTTAATCGATAAAGGTTTAAAAGGAAGTGGTGATTATGGTGTTTTTGGTATTGGGATATTTAATGGACAAACCGCTAATGCTACAGTTCCAGACAATAATGGTTCCTTTCATGTAGCAACGCGATTAACCTATCCTTTCGAATTTGCTAACGGACAGTATTTAGAAACCTCTATACAGGGATATTATGGGAAGTATCAATTAACGTCAACTACCGAAGGGGTAATTGCTAAAGGACGATATGACGATTTTGGCAACCCTTTAAATGCGCAGGACGCCTTTTTTGACGATTACCGTGTGGCAGCTTCCGTTATTTATTATCCCCAGCCAATAGGTTTTCAAATGGAATATAACATTGGTAATGGACCTGAGTATTCTCCGATGAATAATTGGGTAGAACAGCAGAATTTAAACGGTGGTTACCTTAGTATTATAGGTAATGTTCAGGCTGGAAAGCATAAATTTTATCCTTTCATGCGTTTTCAGTATTACGATGGCGGCAAGAAATTTGAATTGGACGCTCGAAGCTATAATGTAAAAGAATTTGAAATCGGATCGGAGTGGAGTCCATTTTATCCTTTTGAAATTGCTTTAAATTACACCTATGCGGAACGCCGCTTTGAAGATGGTGTAAAGACTTCGAACTTTCAGACAGGACACTTATTACGTATGCAGATACAAATTAATTATTAGCAGAAAATTTATTAATGTAATCATGTTGCAGTAGTCAGTAAAAAAAAAGGCTTAGTGTTGAACTAAGCCTTTTTTATTTAGTTATAGTTTAATTATTTTTTTTGATTGGGATTGTTTATGGTTATTAATTATTTCAACAATGTATATACCATGAGATAATGATGAAATATTAAATTCATGGCCTTTCGAAAAGTATCCATGATGGGATTGTAAATGTTTCCCGGTGATGTCGTAAATATTAACTTTTGTTACGGACTGGTTTAGAGTGAATTTTTCGGAAACAGGATTTGGAAACATTTTTAAGTCGGATTGGTCTTCAAATATTGGTGAAGATAGGGTAGTCATGGTATTGCCATAAATTTTATAACCGCCAGGCTCTAAATTAATACTGCTTGTACTGCCATCAATTGTAGTGTTTCCAGAAGTATCCATTAAATCATACCAAGTGCCTGTGTAAGGGAAATTGGGATTAATGTTTTGTGAAACCACACCAAAATTAGCTATGATTATAATATTTTTAAGGGAGCTTCCTGAGCTGTTTTCATCACCAGTAAAGATGCTTATTCTCGGGGTGAGGTTATTAGAGGTAATTGTATAATCGCCTTCAAATACTGGTTCGTTAATTTTTAAATTAATAATTCGGGACCAAGCCTCATAAATTTGATTTCTTGCGCTATCGTCCGTCCAGTTATTGCTCCATTGGGGTTGAGGCTTTGTATCTAGTTTACAATCACCGTTATTGCCATTCAAATCATTAACAGCCCCATTATTACATGTAAAAATGGAGTTGTTCATACCTAATTCACCAAAATGCCATATCATTTTAGGTCCAGGGATGGTTAAGCTTACAGCTCCCAAAGCGGGCATTCTGGACAAGGCGGTTTCTAAATTAGTTACATCATAACTGCCATTACTATTACCGAATTGCAGGTTTTTGTACATGAGGCGTTCTTCGTCATGACTTTCGGCATAGCCAACAAGTCGTGGTTTTTGGAAACTTCTGGCCTTATGTCCCATATCGGTTATATTGCCGGTGTATCCCATAGTGAGCTCATTATACTCGTGGTTTATATTGCCCCACAGCATGATGCCTTTTCCTTCATCAACTCTATAATTAGCCCATTCGGTTTCTTCATCTCTAGAGGTCAATCCATCGTTGTTCGCATCCCATGCTGTTCCAAGATGTTCAAAAATGATATAATGATCGGGGTCTAGACTCCAGCTGTAATCGGCATATTCTTTAAGTACGGCAACACGATCGGCATTATAGTCATTCGTGCAACCTTCATTATTTTCACAGTTTTGAGTGAATCCTTTGGTTAAATCCCATCGTATACCATCAATTTTAAAGTTTTCAATCCAGTGTTTTACAACGCGCTTGGTATAAACTTTAGTAAACGAATTTGAATGATCGAAGTCTGAACCTACATTGTAAGAATGTTTTGGTGATTGATTAAAATAAGGATTTTCAGAGCTAGGGTCTCCCCAACCATCATTTTCCGGATCGTTCATCCAGAGTCGCACCAGCGGATTTCTTCCAAAGGCGTGATTAATGGCTAAATCCAAAATTACGGCAATGCCGTTTTGATGACAGGTATCAATAAGCTCTTTAAATTTTGATTCTGTACCGTAGAATTTATCCAAGGCCATGTGAAAAGATGTATTGTAGCCCCAACTTTCATTGCCTTCAAATTCCATAATAGGCATGAGTTCAATAGCATTAATATTTAAACTTTTTAAATAGTCTATTTTATCTATAACATCTTGAAAATTTCTATCAGCATCAAAATCACGAATCAATAATTCATAAATGATCAAATCTTCTTTTTTTGGTTTTACAAAGTTTTCAACCTGCCAGTTATAGGAGGGCTGATTGGTTTGAAGTACCGTAACCTCACGTTCTTGTCCCGATGGGTATTCTGGTAAATTTGGATAGGTAGTATTAGGTATATAGGGATCATCGAATGGCGATAACACCAAGTTAGAATAGGGATCGGCTACTTTTACTAAAGTGGGTGAATTTGTAATAGGTGTTTTGTCGATGACCCAATATTGATACGACTCAAGCTGTCCGGGAGTTAAACCTGTTAAGGTTAACCAGAATTTGTTGTTTCTGGATGGGTCACGTTTCATAGCATAACTGGTATCAGGTTGCCAGTTGTTAAAACTTCCTGCTACATACACAAAGTCTTTTCCTGGAGCATATAAAACCAAAGTAGCTTTGGTAGGGTCGTTGTCATCATAATTAATACCATCCAAATAACTTTGCGGCATTATTTCGTATGAAGTTTCGGGGTCTACAAGTACAGAAAATGTTTTGGTTTTAGTTTCTCCTAAGACTGTAACTTCTAAAG
The DNA here is from genome assembly GCF_000425645.1 of Gaetbulibacter saemankumensis DSM 17032. Classification (GTDB taxonomy): domain Bacteria; phylum Bacteroidota; class Bacteroidia; order Flavobacteriales; family Flavobacteriaceae; genus Gaetbulibacter; species Gaetbulibacter saemankumensis. The sequence continues at coordinate 346,189 of NZ_AUDV01000005.1, read as the reverse complement.
TGTAGTTTTTGTTTTCAGATACCGATGTATCGGTAAAGCTATAGTTGGAAATGTTAGATTGAGAGTCAATAATAGTTTCATTGGCTTTTAGGATATAATTGGCCGTGCCTCCTGTGTTAGAGGCGGCTACATTAAAATTGCTTCCCATTGTAATTATTGATGTCGTTTTTGTGGGTTGTGTTAATGTGATTTGAAAGAGGCCAACGTCTTCAAGGTAATCTTCAGATTGCTTTAAGTTACTACCATCTTTAGCCTTCACTAAAAATCCAATTTGTCCTATGTTGGTTCGGCTATAAAATACGGATGGAACAAATCTGATTGCATAGGTGTCGTTTACGGAATTGTAAGTTAAACGATTGGCTTCATTTGAATTATCCCAACTCCCATTAGTAGGGCAATCTTGTATATTCTCGAGGTTCGAATCTTTAGACCATGCCCATAGGTATAGGGCATTATCTGTAACGCCCCATGTAGATTCGTTGATGGTGTTTCCTTCAAATGTTATGGTAATATTGTCGTCTTCATTAAAGGGGAGCGGTGTTATCGTATAACTGATATCTTGTTTTTGGGAAAACCCCAAGTATGTAAACAATATCAATAATATGGTAGTAATTTTTCTCATTTTTAGTAGCATAAAAAAACGGTTGTACTAGGATATAGTACAACCGTTTTGGTTAATAAATATTAAACAATATTTTACTATATCTATCTTTTGTCGAAAGCGTAAACAGGACCGCTAGGATCGTTAAAATCAATGCTTATTACATAATTTCCGGCTTCAACAGCAATATTATTATCGGCATCCTGGTCAAGGATGTTATCGCCATTAGCATCACCATAATCGTTTTCCCATTTGTTGTTTGGTCTTACTTTAATTTCTCCATCAAGAAGGGTGATGTTGTCGGCAAACCAAACACCTGGTTGAATTTCTGTTAAACTGGCATCAGCCGTCTCACCCCAGTTGTTATATCCAGAACCAACAAGACCTAATACGGTTGCAGGTTCAATAGAGTAGGAGTTGTCCTTTAAATCAAGTGTTATTAGATAATGACCTTCTGTGGTAGCGATATTGTTATCTGGATCGGCATCTAAAACACCATCCTGATTAGCGTCACCAAGATCGCCGCCCCATGCGTTATTCATTCTAAATTTTATTTCGCCATCAAGTAATTTTAAGCCTACTTTAAAAGTGTCAGTAGTATAGTCGTAATATAATTTAGCATCTGGTGTTTCTCCCCAGTTGTTATATCCTGAGCCTACAATACCCCATGAAAATTCTTCTATGGTATAGCTATTGTCGTTAGTGTTGATCGTTACTTTGTAATCTCCCGCAGTAACAGCAATATTATTATCTGGGTCACTATCTAAAACACCATCCAGATTAGCATCACCAAGATCACCTCCCCAAGCATTATTTTCACGGAATTTTATATCTCCATCAATTAAATTAACATAAGAAACGATAACCCCATCTGTATCTGTGGTATAGAATTTGGCATCAGCAAATCCGCCCCAATTGTTATATCCAGAGCCTACAATCCCCCAGCTAGCCACTTCATATGCACCTCCGGTATCAACAGCTTCTGGCAAAACAACCGTTAGTTCTTGTGGTTCCGAATAAGTAGGAAGACCATCGATACCAATAGTAGCTTTTAGTCTGAAATAAAGTTTTCCTGTGTTAGGAGCTTCGGTACCAGGGTCGTTGTCTAATCCTGATTCTTTAGCTAAGCTTAACATTTTTCCTATAGTAACGGCTAAGTCATTTTCCATAGTAGTTCCTAATGTTGTGGCATCTGTAAAATCACCTAAAATAGAATTTTCCAATTCGTAAGTCGTATTGGTAGGAACACCAAAGTCAGCGTTTCTCCAAGTGAAACGTTCTCCAATATTATTGGCCGCAGACGGAATAAGCACGTATTCTTCTAAAAACATATTAGAAAATGTAATACCATCTGCTGGTGGTTGTGCAACAAATACTAGGTCGTCTTCTTGGTCGCAAGAGTTAAAGCTTATTAAGGCTATAATAAGCAGCGATAATAATTTTATATTTTTCATCGTAATAATTAGTTTAGTTTATTAATAACCTGGGTTTTGAGTTAAGTTGGGGTTTGCCTGTAAGGCAGAAGATGGAATCGGGTAAAGCTTATAAGTAGCAGGAATACTTGTGCCATCTTTTACGCCACCTTTCCAAGGCCATAGATATGAACTGCCTGTAAACAAGCCAAAACGTATTAAATCGGTACGTCTATGACCTTCAAAATTTAATTCTCTTCCGCGCTCATCGATAATAAATTGCTCGGTTAAATCGTTTTGGGTTATTTCAGAAGCATTAGAACGCTTACGAACAGCATTAACATATGCAACTGCAGTATTCATATTGGTTCCAGCTGCATTTCTTACCGCACACTCAGCGTACATTAAATAGGCATCTGCCAATCTAAATAGTGGAAAATCGGTATTAGAAAATTTCGTTGCAGAAGAGCTTGAATAATAATTTGTATTTCTGAATTTAGTTGAAGGATAACCGTCTGTCCATTCTTTATAGTCTGTCATTTCATATTCATGGCCTTCAGTCCAGAATAAAGATGCCCTCACATCGGTTGAAGTTTCTAAATTTCCAAATAATCCATACCAGGCTTTGCTAGATCTGTGTCCGCCCCAGCCTTCGGTAGCCCCGAATTCAGCTATAGGCATGGTTGCAGAATTTAAACTGCCATTTACTAAGTAAGTTGTGTTTCCAAAACTTTTACTGCTTGTTGCATCGGCTATTAATGGAAATATAATTTCGTTAGACGTATTATTATCGGCTGAAAACAAACTGATAAAATCAGGGTCTAAAGAAAACGAACTTTCAGTAATTACTTTGTTTGCATAAAAAGCAGCCTTTTCGTATTGTTCGGTACCTGTGTAAACTTCGGCATTTAAATAAAGTTTAGCTAATAGCATTTGAGCAGCAGCGTTTGTGGCACGTCCATAAGTGTTTGTGTCCGGTAATTTGTCTACGACATCTAAAAGTTCAGATTCTACCCAAGCGAATAAATCTTTTCTTGAAATTTCTGGTAGTGGGTCTAATTGACCAATGTTTTCTTCTGTAGCTTTTACACCTTTACCAAATACATCTATTAAATAAAAGTTTGCTAAGGCTCTAATAAATCGTACTTCTGCGTTAATTGCTTCAGCATTATCTACATTTACATTTTGCATTGCAGCCAACAAATTGTTGCACTGAGGAATGGTAAAGAATATACGGTTATAAAGATATCTAAAGAATTTGTTGTCCGGAGTCCAGTCTGTTGTGGTGGTTAATTGATCTAATCCGTTATCTCCCCAACGATTTTTCATAGCATCGGCAGCAAAATCCTGTAGATTTACAATACCTCTTAAAAACGGTGATTCTCCCGCATCATCACTAATATCAGAGCTACCTTCACCTTGAGGTCCTGATAGAGCAAATGAACCATAAAGTCTGGAAAGAATTCCTTCTACAGCATTTGGGTCTTGAGCTAATAGCTCATCCAAAGAAAGCTCAATTAAAGGTTTGGTGTCTAGGTCACTTGTGCATCCTATGGTTAGTGAACTAATAACAACAAAGCTAAATACTAATTTTAATATTTTATTTTTCATCATGTTCGTTGTTTAAAAATCAATGTTTACACCCATATTATAGATAGTCGATCTAGGGTAGAAATTTTTATCTATTCCCGTGAAATTTTCCGGATCTTGTCCAGAATAATTTGTTATAAGGAATGGGTTATTAACAGCTCCATAAATTTTAATGGATGCGTTTTTAATAACATCAGTTAAAGTATGACCTACAACTATATTTTCACATCGTAAGAAGGAAGCTCCTTCTAAGAAATAATCAGAATATTGGATAGGATCCTTGATATTCGTGAATACAGGATTTGCTGCACCTGTGAAAAAGTTTAATTGGTTGGTAAACGAGTTGCCGTCTAACGACTTGGCATTGGCAATAGCACCATGAGATAATCTTCTAGAATTGTATATTTCACCATCTAGCTGACCTCTAAAACTTGCGCCAAAATCCCAATTTTTATAGGTGATATTAATGCCATAGCCAAAGGTCCAGTTAGGTTGTATAGGTCTGTAATATCTGTCTGCTTCAGTAATACGGCCGTCACCATTTAAGTCTACAAAGGCTCCAAGTACAGGGTCGCCGTTTTCGGCATACACTTGTTTGTAAACCCAAGCAGAACCTGCTTGCTGTCCCACCGCATGTCTTAATAAGAAATTACCTGTACCAAAATCTAATCTAGCTTCATCTTTGTTAACGGTAATTCTTTCAACGCCACTTAAGTTAGTAACTTCGGTGATATTGTATGATAGATTACCATTTAATGAAAGATTGAAATCGTTAGTTTGTACTGGAGTTAGGTTTAAGTTTAATTCAAAACCTTTACTCTCGGTTTCACCAACATTTTGAATAATCTGGTCGCTTAAAGCTTGTCCAGGAGGTACACCTGTTAATACCAATAAGTCGGTTGTTTCTCTTTTGAAGATATCGAATGAACCCGAAAGGACATTGTTGTTGAAAAATCCAAAATCGACGCCGGCGTTATAAGTAGATGTTTTTTCCCATGTTAAATCGGGGTTGAATTCTTTGGCATTATATAGTGTTACGCCACTAATATATTGACTGGTTTGTGATCCTATTTCAAATAAAGGAATAGATGGATAGAACCCAACCTGACCAGAAATATCTTGCTGACCCGTTTTACCCCATCCTAATCTTATTTTAAAGTCTTGCACAAAATTTACATCCTTTAAAAAAGTCTCTTCTTTTACTTTCCAGGCTAGTGCCGCTGAAGGGAAATAGCCCCAGCGATTTTCTTCTGTAAAGAATGAAGACGCATCTGCTCTAAATGATGCGGTTAATAAATATTTGTTGCCTAAATTTATGTTTGCACGTCCAAAAAAGGATTGTAAATTTAATTCATTAAAATATCTGCCATTCGGGTTGTTTGGGTTTATAGAGCGCACACGGTCACCTGTAATACCATCTAAATCCAGGTCGTAATCTACGCCAGCAATTTTACCGTCTTCATATGCAGGGTCTTCGGTGAATTCCGTTTTGTTGCCATCATTTTTGAAGTTTTGGTATGAGTAGCCACCCTGTACATCAAAGCTTCTAACAAAGATGTTGTCGAATTCTTTTCGGTAAACGAGATAAGATTCCATTGTGGTATTCGTGATGTGCTGATTTTCACCAAAACTTATACCTGGTTGTAAAATGTAGGTGCCAGCAGGTAGTGGACTATCTGGGTCAGCACTACTTACAGGTGCATAGCTGTTTACTGCATAATCTGTATAGGATTCATTAATTTTTGCTCTAGAGGCTTCCAATCCTAAGTTAACAACAGCTCTTAATTCAGGTAAAAAATGAAGTTTATAATCGAATTCAATGTTACCTAGTAGGCGTTTTACTTTTTCAGGTCTATGTCTCTGCATTAACACGGCAAGTGGGTTTGAAGATCCAACTTTTTCATTTGGAGCATTCGGGTGATCTGCAGGTCTTAACTGTTGGTAATAGCCACCGAAAATAGAGTTGCTATCATAAACAGGTTTAGTAGGATCCATGGAAATAGCACCTCCTATAGCACCTCCTTCATCTACAGCGTTTTTGTCTACGGCAGTCACTTTGGCATTTAAATCGATTTTTAAATGTTCATCAAAAAATTTAGGAGATAATCTAAGAGAAGCTGTAACTCTTTCATAATCATTAGTTTTTACTACACCTTCAGTATTGTTATATCCTATAGACGCTCGTAATGGTAGTGTTTCGAACAGATTCGCTCGAACACCAAAATTGTAATCAGAGGTTAGAGCTGTTCTATAAATAGCATCTTGCCAGTTAGAATTATAAATAGCACGATCCCCGTCTGGTGTACTAATTATTTGAGATACTTTCTCATTAGAAGAAACCGAACCAATAGGAACACCTAAAGCTCCTAAGTTTTCGGGGAAATACATTTGTACAAATTTTACAAACGTATTACCATCCATAACCTCTACTTGATCATTTCTGTTAATGTTACTAAGTGAAGTTCTTGCTGAGAAATTGAATTTTGGGTCTCCTGAAGTTCCTTTTTTTGTGGTAATGATAATTACCCCATTAGAAGCTCTAGAACCATAGATGGCAGTTGCAGATGCATCTTTTAAAATAGAAAAACTTTCAATATCATTGGGGTTAACTAAGCTTAAAGGGTTTCCTACTCCGGCAACACCGCCGTTATCTAATGGAACACCATCGATAACTATTAGCGGTGAATTATTTCCCGATAGGGAAGAACCACCTCTAATTCGAATGTTTGGAGCAGCGTCGGGTTGTCCACCTGCACTTGTTATACGCACACCTGCCGCTTTACCTTGTAATAATTGATCAGGAGATACTACGGCTCCCTGATTGAAGTCATCCGATGAGATTACTTCAACCGATCCGGTTAGGTCTTCTTTTTTTACGCTACCGTAACCAATAACGACAACTTCATCTAATACGGCGGTGTCTTCTAAAAGGATTACATCCAGTCGTTGTTGTCCGGTATAAGTGATTTCTTGTGGTTGGTAACCCAAAAAGGTAAATGAGAGAATATCCCCTTCTTTGACTTCAATTTCATAGTTGCCATCAAAATCGGTGGCGGCACCAATCGATGTTCCTTTTACAATAACATTCACTCCGGGAATGGGGAGCGATGTAGATTGTTCTGTTACTGTTCCCTTCAAACTTGTTTGCGCCAATAATATTGAGGGTGCAAAAAGCAGAAAAAACAATAGGCTATTAATTATTGTTTTCATACATTAATTTTTGTTAAAATCTTGGTTTTAGTTTAGTTATATTTTCACTTCTCGATTCAAATCTAAATAATTGATTCTTAAAATTAATGCTTTTGAATTACGAAATATTTAGCGAAAACGTTTTCGTGTTGATAACTTTTCAGTTTTGGAGGTAAAAATTCATAATTACATAACCGTTATTTGATTTCAAATAATATGATATCTTTATATGACCATATTTAAATAGTCGGAATATAGCTCCGAAATAACATGATGAAAAAAAAGATCACTTTAAAACAGATTGCGCGAGAATTAGATGTCTCCATATCAACGGTTTCCAAAGCGTTAAGTGGTAGCAAGGAAATTAGTGAAGAGACCACACAGAAAATTCAAGCCTTTGCAAACTTATACAATTATAAGCCTAATAATATCGCGCTTAGTTTAAAAAACAGAAAAACCAAAACCATTGGTATTTTAATTCCTGAAATTGTACATCACTTTTTCTCAACGGTTATTAGAGGTATCGAGCTCATAGCGAACAGGCGTGGGTACAATGTTATTGTCGGACTCTCTAATGAATCCTTTTCCAAGGAAATTATTAATATGGAAATGCTGGCTAATGGAAGCATTGATGGGTTTATATTGTCTATTTCAAAGGAAACCTTGTTAAAACAAGATTACCATCATTTTAAAGCTACTATAAATCAAGGCATGCCCATTGTGATGTTTGATCGAGTGGTTAATGAGGTGAATTGCGATAAGGTTATTGTCGACGATTTTAACGGTGCGGTAAAAGCTGTTAACAAGCTGGTAGAAAAGGGATGTAAAAATATAGCCTTAATTACTACAATGGATTATGTAAGCGTAGGACGATTAAGAACCGAAGGGTATTTGGAAGCTTTGGAAAACAATAAACTAGAGCCCCAGTCGAATTTAATTTTAAAGATTGATGATAGCTTAGATGTCGAGAATCATTTAGAGATTCTTGAAACTGAGATTGCACAATTTTTTAAGGCTAATAGTCATATTGATGGTGTTTTTGCGGTTAATGAATTATATGCGGTATCTGCCATGAAAGTAGCAAGAAAGTTAGGTTTAAGTATTCCAGAGGATATTCAGGTTATCGGATTTACTGATGGTGTACTGTCTAAACACGCTACACCTAGCTTAACAACGGTGAGTCAACATGGGCAAAAGATGGGTGAGCAAGCCGCTAATTTGTTAATAGATAGACTGGAAGCCGATAATACCGAATATGATCAATACATAGTAAATAATGATGTGAAATCTGATTATATAAAGGTGGTTATTGAAACCGAAATTATTGAAAGAGAATCTACTAAATAGTATTTTTTTTAGGATAAATAAAAATCTTTCCTATATTTGTATCCAAATCAAAACTTATATTTTCACTTCTCACGTAAGTTTTGATAAGTAAATATTCGCTTATCAAATAGTATTAATGTAAACATACTATTTAATGGAAAAGCGTAAGTTAAGTTTCTTAGAAATTTGGAACATGAGTTTCGGATTTTTAGGAATCCAGATGGGTTTCGCCCTTCAAAATGCCAACGCCAGTAGGATACTTCAAATTTTTGGTGCCGATGTACATGAGTTATCATGGTTTTGGATAATTGCTCCTTTAATGGGGTTAATTGTACAGCCTATTATTGGTCATTACAGTGATAAAACATGGGGTAAATTTGGACGAAGAAAGCCTTATTTTCTTATTGGAGCCATATTGGCTGCTGTAGGATTGGTATTACTCCCTCAAGCCGATTTATTCATTGCTTTTATGCCAGCCCTTTGGGTAGGCGCAGGCATGCTCATGATTATGGATGCTTCCATAAATATTGCAATGGAACCTTTTCGAGCCTTAGTTGGTGATAATTTAAGAACCGATCAGCGTACCTTAGGTTTTAGTGTGCAAACCGCCTTAATAGGGTTCGGGGCCGTAATAGGATCCTGGTTGCCTTATGCATTGTCTAATTGGTTTGGCGTATCGAATGAAGCTCTTAATGGAGCCGTACCAACCCATTTAATTCTCTCCTTTATTATAGGTGCGGCTGTATTAATAATATCCATTTTAGTAACGGTTTTAACTACCAAAGAGTATTCTCCTGAGGAGTTGGCACAATTTGAAGATGAGAGTTTGCATGCCGAAACGGTGGTTTCAGAAAGTGAAAAAAAGGAGTCTAGTCTGTTAGATGTTTTTGAAGATTTTAAGAAAATGCCTGAAACCATGCGCCAGTTAAGCTGGGTGCAGTTTTTTTCTTGGTTTGGACTTTTCGGTATGTGGGTGTTTACAACACCCGCTATAGCACAGCATACATTTTATTTACCAATTTCCGATAGTAGTAGTTTAAGATATCAGGAAGCTGGCGATTGGGTGGGTGTTTTATTTGGTGTTTACAATTTAGTTTCAGCACTATATGCGTTCGCCTTACCTTACATAGCAAAACAGATTGGTAGAAAGAAAACACATGCCCTTTCCTTAATTATAGGAGGTCTGGGCTTACTCTCCATTTATATTTTGCCCGGTAAAAATTGGCTTATCATTTCCATGATTGGGGTTGGTATAGCCTGGGCAAGTATTCTTGCCATGCCCTACGCTATTTTAGCTGGATCCATTTCACCAAAAAAAATGGGCGTTTACATGGGTATCTTCAATTTCTTCATAGTAATACCCCAAATTATTAATGCTTTAATAGGTGGTCCCCTTGTTAAGTATGCCTATGGTAATCAGGCCATATTTGCATTAATGGTTAGTGGGGTAAGTTTTTTAATAGCGGCAACTTTAGTTTTTAAAGTAAAGGATGTCGACGATATAATTCAATAATAGTATTTAAAATTATAATGCAAAAGATAGGAGTAATATTCGATTTAGACGGGGTTATTGTCGACACCGCTAAGTATCATTTCTTGGCTTGGAAATCCCTTGCCGACGAACTGGGATTTCAGTTTACAGAAACTCATAATGAATTGTTGAAGGGCGTTAGTCGTGTGAAATCGCTTGAAATTTTACTAGAAATAGGTAATGTAACATTATCAGAAAGAGAGAAACAGAAGATTTTGAAGAGTAAAAATGAACACTATTTAAGTTACATAACAAAAATGGGGCAGGAGGAAATACTGCCTGGAGTCACCGAGTTACTAGATACTTTAGATAATTTAAAAATAGACTACGTTTTAGGGTCGGCTAGTAAAAATGCCGCACTGATATTAAAACAGGTGAATCTGTTAGATAGATTTAAGGCTATTGTTGATGGGAATAGTGTTTCCAGAGCAAAACCCGACCCAGAAGTGTTCTTAATAGGAGCTCAAAAGTTACAACTTTCACCAGAAAATTGTGTGGTTTTTGAGGATGCTATTGCTGGTGTAGAAGCAGCAAACACCGCCAATATGATATCTGTAGGGATAGGAGATAAGAATACTTTGAGTGAGGCCGATTATAATTTTAATGACCTAACGGAACTCCCAAGTCAATTTTTTCAAAGTCTACTTGTAGAAAATTAAATTAAAAACAATGAATCAAGACTATATAAAACCAAATAACTGGTCAATCGTAGAGGAGGGTTTCGATGCCGATAGAGTGAAGTCTTCCGAAAGTATATTTAGCATTGGTAATGGTGCCATGGGGCAACGTGCTAATTTTGAAGAAGCCTATACAGGTGCTACCTTTCAAGGCAGTTATATTGCTGGCGTGTATTACCCTGATAAAACCCGAGTGGGGTGGTGGAAGAATGGTTACCCCGAGTATTTTGCCAAGGTATTAAACGCACCGAGTTGGATAGGTATTCAAGTATCTGTTAACGGGGAACGTTTAGATTTGTTTTCATGTAAAACTGTTGAGGATTTTACAAGAGAACTCAACATGAAAGAAGGTTGGCTGTCCAGAAGTTTTACGGCCACCTTAAAGAATGATACGAAAGTAGAGGTGAAAACCAAGCGCTTCTTAAGTTTACACTTAGATGAGGTTGGAGCTATTCAATATCAGGTAACACCTCTTAATAAAGATGCTGAAATCATTTTTCAGCCATACTTAGATGCAGGTATTACCAATGAAGACACCAATTGGGATGATCAGTTTTGGGATACCACGAAAGTATCTCAGCAATTACACCGAGCATTTATAGAATCGAAAACCATGAAAACAGATTTTCATATTTGTACTTTCATGGAATCCCAAGTCTACTTGAATGGAGAATTGCAGTCATACAGTCCAGAGGTAGATTCAAAATCTAATTATATTTCTTTTAGTTTTAAACAACAGGTAGCTAAAGGCGAGTCTTTAACTATTGTAAAGTTTGGGGGGTATACGGTCGATAGAAATCACGAGGCAACGGAACTGGTTGCTGCGGCTAATCAGGTATTAGATAAAGTAAATGCTATAGGTTTTGAGGGACTATTAGACCAACAAAAACAAGACTGGGCAGATATTTGGGATATGGCCGATATCAACATTGCCGGTGATGTAAAAGCACAGCAAGGTATTCGTTTCAATATATTTCAGTTAAATCAAACCTATTTAGGGAAAGATTCCAGACTTAATATTGGACCTAAAGGATTTACGGGTGAAAAATATGGTGGAAGTACTTATTGGGATACTGAAGCCTATTGTATTCCGTTTTATATGGCAACCAAAGACCAAAAGGTAGCGAGAAACCTTCTGGAATATCGTTATAATCATTTGGAGCGAGCCATAGAAAATGCCAGGAAGCTAGGTTTTACTAATGGAGCGGCCTTATACCCTATGGTAACTATGAATGGCGAAGAATGTCATAACGAATGGGAAATAACATTCGAAGAAATTCATCGTAATGGGGCCATTGCCTTTGCTATTTATAATTATCATCGTTATACGGGTGACTATAGTTATATCCCTGAAAAAGGACTGGAAGTTTTAATTGGAATTGCGCGATTCTGGCAGCAACGCGCTACGTTTTCAGAAGATAAAAATCAGTATGTGATTCTTGGGGTAACCGGACCAAACGAATACGAAAACAATGTAAATAACAACTGGTATACTAATTATCTGGCACAGTGGTGTATTAATTATGCAATAGAAAGTATTGAAAAAGTGAAGGCTGATTATCCGTCGGAATTTATAAGAATTAAAGAGAAAGTTCGTATTTCAACAAAAGAAATTAGTGACTGGAAGCGGGTGGCAGATAATATGTATTTCCCGTATTCAGAAAAACACAAGGTGTACCTTCAACAGGATGGGTTTTTAGATAAAGAATTAATTACCGTAAATGATTTAAATAAGTCCCAACGTCCTATTAATCAAAAATGGAGCTGGGATCGCATATTACGATCGCCATATATTAAACAGGCTGATACGTTACAAGGGTTTTACTTATTTGAAGACCATTTTACGACCGAATCATTGGAGCGACATTTCGATTTTTATGAACCTTTCACTGTTCATGAAAGTTCGCTGTCTCCCTGTGTGCATAGTATTCAAGCGGCCAAGCTTGATCGCATGGAACAGGCTTATACCTTCTATTTAAGAACCTCGCGATTGGACTTAGATGACTATAATAAAGAGGTAGAAGAGGGGCTTCATATAACCTCTATGGCAGGAACCTGGATGAGTATTGTTGAAGGTTTCGGTGGTATGCGGGTAAAAAATAATGCACTGCATTTCGAACCTAAAATTCCAACACAATGGGAAGGATATTCCTTTAAAGTGAATTTTAGAAATCACGTTTTAAAAATTACAGTAAGTCAGACAGAAACAACCTTTAAATTACTGCAGGGTCAGGCACTTCAAATTTATGTAAACAATGAAACCCAGTTAATAAAGGCTGAAAAAGAACCGGAATTAAACTAAATACAAAATCTCATGAAATCATTATTAATTACATTTTTAGGTTGTTTTTTTGCGTTCTGCAATTTGGGAGCTCAGGAGCTCATTTCGCCTGGGGGTGAAGTGGCTATGCAATTTTCATTGCTATCGGATGGTACGCCTACCTATAAGGTGTCTTATAAAAATCACCCGGTTGTAAAAGTTAGTAAATTAGGGTTAGAATTAAAGGATGATGAAAAGTCGCTTTTAAACGATTTTGAAATTATTAATTCTGAATTATCTGGCTTTGATGAATCCTGGCAACCCGTATGGGGAGAAGAAAGGAATATTCGCAATCACTATAACGAATTGGCAGTGACACTCAAGCAACATGAAACCGAACGTATTATGCGTATACGATTTCGCATGTACGATGAAGGTTTAGGCTTTCGTTATGAATTTCCGGAACAGGAAAATCTGGTCTATTTTGTTATAAAAGAAGAAAAGACCCAGTTTGCTATGACGGGTGATCATACGGCATTTTGGATTCCGGGAGATTACGATACTCAGGAATTTGATTATACCGAATCCAAATTATCGGAAATCAGGTCGCTTTTCGATACTGCTTATACACAAAATGCTTCGCAAACACCGTTTTCAAAAACAGGCGTGCAAACAGCTTTAATGATGAAAACAGATGCGGGATTATATATAAATCTGCATGAAGCAGCTCTTGTAAATTATGCCTGTATGCATCTTAATTTGGATGACGAAAACTTGGTGTTCGAGTCCTGGTTAACGCCAGATGCCATAGGAGATAAGGGGTATATGCAGGCTCCGGCCAATACACCTTGGCGTACCATTATGGTAAGTGATGATGCGCGAGATATACTGGCTTCAAAAATGACTTTGAACTTAAACGACCCTTGCGAAATAGAAGATACGTCATGGATAAAACCTGTTAAATATATAGGTGTTTGGTGGGAAATGATAACCGGGAAAAGTAGCTGGGCGTATACCAACGACATACCATCGGTACAACTGGGAATAACCGATTTTTCAAAAGTAAAACCTAACGGAAAGCATGCTGCAAATACCGAGCATGTCAAGATGTATATCGATTTTGCTGCCAAACATGGTTTTGACGCTGTGCTTGTAGAAGGTTGGAACGAAGGTTGGGAAGATTGGTTTGGGCAGTCAAAAGATTATGTGTTCGATTTTGTGACACCATACCCTGATTTTGATGTAGAAGCGATTCATGAGTATGCCGCATCAAAAGGTGTAAAAATGATTATGCATCATGAAACATCAGGTTCTGTGAGAAACTACGAGCGTCATATGGATATGGCTTATCAGTTTATGAAAGACCATGGTTATGATGCTGTTAAAAGTGGATATGTTGGAAATATTTTACCAAGAGGCGAATACCATTACAGCCAATGGATTGTAAATCATTATCAGTATGCTATCGAAAAGGCAGCTGAATATGAGGTTATGGTAAATGCTCATGAAGCTGTTAGACCAACAGGAATCGCCAGAACATACCCTAATTTAATAGGCAATGAGTCGGCACGAGGTACCGAGTATCAGGCCTTCGGAGGTTCGAAGCCCAATCATGTAACGGTATTGCCATTTACCCGATTAATAGGTGGGCCAATGGATTATACACCGGGAATATTCGAAATGGATATTAGTAAGCTTAATCCTGATAATAATTCGCATGTTAATAGTACATTGGCGAATCAGTTGGCCTTGTATGTTACGATGTATAGTCCGTTGCAAATGGCAGCCGATTTGCCCGAAAATTATGAGCGCTTTATGGATGCCTTTCAATTTATTAAAGATGTGGCTGTCGACTGGGATGAAAGTATTTATTTAGAAGCGGAGCCTGGATATTATATTACAGTGGCACGTAAAGAAAAAAATGGCACAGACTGGTTTATTGGGAATGTGAATGGGATTAATTCAAGGATTTCTAACATTACTTTAGATTTTCTTGATCCAGAAAAAAAGTATGAGGCTACCATTTATGCCGATGCTAAAGATGCTCATTACAAAACCAACCCGAAGGCGTATACCATCAAGACTAAAATGGTAACTAGTAAATCAAAATTATCTTTAACCTCGGCACCTGGAGGTGGTTATGCTATTAGCATTAAAGAACTTAAATAAACAGGTTTATATGTGTAATCAAAAAAAATACAATCATCAATTACTCATTATGGCTGTGGTGCTTTTAGCACAGTTAAATCTAGCATGTAAGCAAAAAAGTAACAGTATTGATAATGATCAACAGTCAGATACACCAGTAGTTGAACGGTACGACATTGAGCGCGTGGAACCACCAAACTGGTGGGTGGGTTTTAAAAGTACGAAGTTGCAATTATTGGTCAAGCATCCGGGTATTTCAAGTTATAATCCCGAGATTTCTTATCCTGGTGTTTCTATAAAAGAGGTACACCAGGCTGATAGTCCTAATTATTTGTTTATCGATTTAGAACTGGATGAAACTACCAAAGCAGGTACGTTTAATCTGGTGTTTAAAAAGGACACTAAAGAGTCCCTATTATATTCGTATGAGTTAAAAGCAAGAACTAAAGACGCTGATAGTTATATGGGTTTCGATAGTAGCGATGCCATTTATTTAATCACCCCCGATCGATTTGCTAATGGCAATTCGGAAAATGATGTCGTAGAAGGGTTATTGGAACAAGATTTAGATAGAGCACATGATTATAAGCGACATGGTGGCGATATTAAGGGTATTGCAAATCATTTGGATTATATTAATGATTTGGGTTTTACCGCGATTTGGCCTTGTCCGCTTTTAACGAATGATATGCCCAATAGTTCCTATCATGGTTATGCCATTACAGATTATTACGCCATCGATCCGCGATTTGGTAGCTTAGATGATTATCTTAAATTATCTACCCAAATGTCTGAAAAAGGCATGAAGCTTGTTATGGATCAGGTCGTTAATCATTGTGGCTCTAAGCACTGGTGGATGCAGGATTTACCCTTTAAAGACTGGCTTAACCAGCAGGAGGCTTACGAAAACCATAATACGCTTGAAGTTTCTTCTCACAGACGCACGGCTAATCAGGATTTATATGCTTCAAACATAGATAAAGCTGCCTTAACCGAAGGCTGGTTTGTTCCAGCTATGCCCGATTTAAACCAGAAGAATCCTTTTATGGCAAACTATCTTATTCAAAATAGTATATGGTGGATTGAAACAGCCCATTTGGGAGGGATTCGTCAGGATACCTATCCTTATCCGGACAAGGCGTTTTTAAGTCGTTGGGCTAAAGCTATAATGACTGAATATCCAAACTTTTCAATCGTTGGCGAAGAATGGTCTATAAATCCTTTGCTTATAGCGTACTGGCAGGCGGGTCACGAAAATAAGGATGGTTATCAATCGTATTTACCATCATCTATGGATTTCGCTATGCAAGAAACCATTGTTAATGGTCTGAATGAAATGGAATCAACCTGGTCTGGCTTGTTTAAATTGTATGAAGGACTGGCTAATGATTTTGCTTATAAATCGCCTAAGGATATTTTAATCTTTCCGGATAATCACGATATGAGTCGCATTTTCACCAGGTTAAATGGCCATGTGATACATACAAAAATGGCTTTAAGTTATATACTGGTATTGCCCAGAATTCCTCAGATCTATTATGGTACAGAAATTCTCATGAACGATTTTGAGAAGCCCGGCGATCATGGTTTAATCCGAACTGATTTTCCAGGTGGATGGGCAGGTGATGCTATTAACGCTTTTACTGGAACAGGATTAAGTAAAGAGCAGCTTGAGATGCAGGCGTTTTTAAAGGCAGTACTACAATATCGTAAGACTAGCAAGGCCATACATGAAGGAGAAACGGTCCATTTTGCTCCTGAAAATGGAATCTATGTGTTGTTTCGAATTTATAAAGATGAGGTCTTGGCTCATATTATGAATAGAAATGAAAGTGAAGTATCTTTAAATTTAAAACGATTTGAAGAGCTTGGTTTGGAGGGTAAACAGTTTCGTAATATCTTAACCAATAAAACCTTTATTTGGGGGGATAGTATAATTTTAAATGAAAGTGGAAGTATCCTTTTAACTACCAAACAATAAAGAACTTATTCAAATAAATATAGATAATGAAACATATAATAAGTCTAGCTTTCCTTGCAATTATCACTTTATATGCATGTAAAGAACAAAAAAAGACGGAATCAATCCAGCAGGAACAGCCCTTTGCCATTGCACCCGTATCAACTGAGACTATTGAAAGAGCTGTGATCTATGAGGCTAATATTCGTCAGTATTCACCTGAAGGCACTTTTGATGCCTTTACAAAAGACATACCTGTTTTAAAGGAACTGGGGGTTAAAATTATCTGGGTTATGCCTATTAATCCTATATCTGAAATTAAACGCAAAGCTACAGGCGATAAGTTTACTTCAGATATTGAAGATGATGCTTTAAGAAGTAAGTATTTAGGGAGTTATTATTCGGTATCCGATTATAAGGCTATAAACCCTGAATTTGGAACCTTGGAAGACTTTAAACAATTGGTTGCTACGGCACATGAACATGGTATTTATGTGATTGTGGATTGGGTGCCTAATCATACGGGCTGGGACCATCCCTGGATAACAGAACATCCAGAATGGTATACTCAGAATAGTAATGGAACTATTATAGATCCCCTAGATGATAAAACCGGAGAACCCTATGGTTGGAATGATGTGGCCGACTTAAATTATGATAATTTGGACATGCGTAAAGCAATGATTTCAGATTTAAAGTATTGGATTACCGAAGCCGATATTGATGGATACCGCATGGATGTGGCACATCAGGTACCTGTAGATTTTTTTGAAACGGCTACCGCAGAATTAAAAGAAATTAAGCCCGTATTTATGTTGGCAGAAGCAGAGCAGCCGGATCTGTTAAAACGGGCCTTTGATATGCATTATGGTTGGGAGGTACATCATATATTTAATAAGCTGGCCGAAGGAAGCGCCAAAGTTTCCGATTTTCAAAATTATATGCAAAAGGTAGATACCATTTTAGAACCTGACGATATAGTGATGCACTTTATTACTAATCACGATGAAAACTCCTGGAATGGGACATTAAAAGAGCGTATGCCTGAGAATAAGGCACTATTTACTGCGCTTACCTATACCATGCCTGGTATGCCATTAATTTACTCGGGGCAGGAGTATGACCTGGAGCATGCGTTAAAGTTTTTTGAAAAGGATAGCATTCCAAAAACTAAGGGAGACTATTTCTCCCTGCTCGAGCAATTAGGTAAGTTAAAGCAAAATAACGAAGCTCTTGCTGCAGGCCTTAATGGTGGCGCTTATCTACCTCTGGGTCTAAATGAAAGTCTCATTGCGTTTTCGAGAAGAAAAGGTAACAATGAAGTCGTATTTGTGGGGAATATATCTCAGGAAAGTCAAGAAGTACAGATGCCATTAGAAGGAAAGTTTCAAGATTATTTTACTAGTGAGTTTGTAGATTTAGGGGGTCATGTGATAATATTGCAACCAAATGATTTTAGAATACTTGTTAAAAAGTAAAAAGGGTTGATTTTTTCATTATAAACAAAGGCTTTATTATAATTACAATAAAGCCTTTGTTGTTTTTAGGAGGGATTGTCGTTTGTTTTTAAATAAGTTTTAAAAGGAACTACCCACCGAAATATACCAAGCAAAGTCATCATTGCTCCATGCGGTATCTATACCAACACGAAGTCCGAATATTTTATTAAGGGCATAGCGTGCACCTACACCATAGTTATATATGGTTTTTTCGTCATTAAAATCTTCAATTTCTTTTAAGGCCTTCGCAGCTCCTGCAAACCCTAGAACAGACCAGTTTTTATAAAAGGCCCAGCGCCATTGGGTTTCAGTAAGAAAAACCATGTTCCCCTGATAGCGCATCGCAGGGACCCCTCGTAATTCTATATAGGGCTTGGAATAAAACGGCGTATTATTACCAGTAAACTGGCCATCAGCTCGCAAACCCCCATAGACAGAACTTGCTACCTGAAAGTAATATTTACAAGAAGCTTCTAGCATCGAGAAGTTTTGGTCACCACCAAAAAATGTCGCATTATAATCATAATATAAGGCCACATCCACGCCTCGATTAGGAGATAAGGTGTTGTCTCGGCTATCATAAGACACCACAACGCCCAGCATACCTAATTTGGAGGTGTTTTGCACCTTGCTTAATAAGGAGTCTAATTTAGGATGATTAGTTACTAAATCGAGTTTGTTTTTAGTCTTGGCAAAAGTATATTTGGTACCCACAAAGAGATTGGTTTCTTTTATCCGGAATAACACTTTATGCGATGTTCCCCACAGATTCATATTCACATCAAAAGAAAAGGTTCTGGATAATATTTCTTCATAAAAAGCCATATTAACTTTCGAATTAAAAATATATCCTAAATAGCGAATATGGTCATTATTTAAAGTCTGAGAGTGTCCCATACCGTATAGCCAGGATTTATTCAAACTCATGCCTCCAAAAACGCCTGTAATAGTCGCGGGGGTATTCTTTCTAAAACTACGTTTATTGGAATGTACATAACCAATCCCAAGTCCACCACCAAAGCCTCCAAGTGCAGGTTCGGTTACGATTATAGGAACCGGTACGACTCCTTTTTGCCGATCGGCCATTTGTAGTGAATCCGATTCGTAATAATATTGACTTACAGCGGCGTGTAGTTTTTCTATGGGAGCTGTTTTATCCTGTGCCAGAAGCAGTTCTGTTGTGCCTAAAAATAAAACAAGTAAAAGTTGATATGCTATTCGGTTTTTTGGCAATGGTACGTTAGGTGTTGAAATCATACATTAATTTCTTAATTAGGCTTCGTTCTTATAGAACTAAGATAAAGATTATTTAATTACTATATGGTTACTTTTGGGGTTTAATATTAAATCTATTTCGCTGTGATATAGTTGGTTATTTGTGTTTTTTTTCCCTGTTTTTATATAGCCATTCCATAACAAAACACGCTCCAACAATACTTAAGGCTATAACAACACCAATAATATTGGTTTTAATTTGTTGATTAAGAAGAATGACAAGAGCTATTAAGCACAAAATAAACCCTAATAAAGGGATGGTTTTGTTAGCACCAATATCTTTAGATAATTTAAATCCTACAAAATTGACAATACTGAAAATAAGCAGAAAACCAACACTTCCTGCCGTAGAAATGCTTTCCAGTTCCAACAGGTTTACCAGTATAAAAGTAGCTATGGCCGTAATCAATAAACCGATGGGTTGATTCCATAGTTGGGCCATAAAATGATGCGGGAGTTCATCGTCTTCTGCTATTTCAAAGTTTACACGACTTCCTCCGTATAACGATGCGTTAATGGCCGAAAAGGTGGATATTAAAGCGGCTATAGTAATGATGCCAAAACCCAGTTTGCCTAGCATGGGTTTCGCGGCTTCTGCCAATACATAATCCTGGGCATTCGCTATGTTTTTAAAAGGTAAGGAGCCGATAGTAACTATAGCGATGAGCAGATAGAGTATAATCACAAAAATGACAGAACCGTAATAGGCTCTTGGAATATTTTTCTCAGGATTAATAATGTCGGGTGCTGCATTTGCTATTAATTCGAACCCTTCATAGGCTATAAAAATGACCATGCCCCCGGCGAATAATTTCATAGGTGCTTCCCAATGTACAAGACTCAGTTGTTCTAAATTAGGATTGCCAATTAAACCATAGGCCCCGATACCTACAAATGCTATTAAGATAATTAATTTTATAATAACTGCGTAGGATTCTATTTTACCTACTATGGCAATACTGTAATAATTAATGGCCGTTGCTAATACAATAATAGCACTTGCGTAAATATGAAAATCAATGGTTCCGTTATGAGTGAGCTTTAGTAAGTTTGGAGCATACGAACCAAATGCCGACGCATATAATGAGAGCATAATAATATAGCTAACCCATAAAAGGTTGTTAACGGCTCCACTAAAAACCGATTTGCCAAAACCTTGATTAATAAACTTTACAGTACCGCCTCTGTCTGCATAAGTCATAGATAGTTTTACATAGCTATAAGAGGTAATTAAAGCGACTATTCCAGAGAATAAAAAGGCCAAAGGAGTGCCGCCTTGAGCTAATGATACTGCCAGACCCAGAACGGCAAAAATACCACCACCAACCATACCACCAATACCAATAGAAATAGCATCTTTTAATCTGATTTTATTTGGTTGAGTCATGTAGATTTATTTGAAGACTACTTACAGGTAATAAGCGTGTTTATGTTTATCCTTACTAACTTACGAAAAAATAATGGGTTGGTTAAATGTTTGTGATAAAGTGTTTTACTTTCTTTTTCGCAGAGCCATCTCCTAATTAATCATACACAAATTTCCAGGATCCATCGGTTTGTCGTTTCCAAACCGTATGAAAAATGCCTTTACTTTCATTTTTATTTCCTAAGGAATCTACTGCTGTATAAGTGTAATCGCCATAAGTATACGCCATATCTCCAGAGTCGCTCACATCCACATAGTTTGGAGTCCAGGTGAGTGTGGTGTGCGGATTAGCACGATCTCGGTACCAGGTACAAATAGCCTTTTTTCCTTTTATTAGTGCTTCGCCTCTTAGTATCACAGCATCGGGAGCAGCAAAGTGCTCAAAAGCTTTAGCTATGCCCTCGCTTTGTACCATAGTATTAAACGACTTTTCAACTGTTAATATTTCCGATTGCCATTGCTGTATGGCCTGTTGTTTGTTGTTTGAAGTGCAGCTCATAATAAGAAAACTAAATAAGATTACTGGTGATTTCATATCATAACATATTAATAGCGAATTACTTTTGTTACTAATTTAGTAATTACAAAGCATAAAATAGCATGAACGTTTCGTCTTCTTTCGATATCTAAATAGCAACATGCAAAACGTAAGATTTTTATTTGTAAAAATCTTGTTCATCCACTTTAATGGTGGTTAGTTCAACCGTATGCCCATCGGGATCTTTTGTGTAAATAGAATGAAAGTAATAATGATCCTGAACGTTAAAATTCAACCCTAACTCACGATACCGCTTCTTGGCTTTCTCAAAATTGTCATGAGTTACATTAAAGGCAAAATGATCGATTTTTACATTTTTTGAAGCAGGGTCAAGTTTAGAATCGGTAGTGTTTGCGGGGAACAGTGCGATTCCAGACCTCCCTGAAAGTAAAAAGATGGGGAAATCGCCCCATTCAGGTAATTGGTACCGCTGTAAACCTAATACGTTTTCATACCATTTTGCCGAGACTTCCATATCTGCCACTCGAATGGCAACATGGTCTAAAAATTCAATGGCTATGTTAGTATCTGTTTTCGACATTTAATAAAAGATATGAAACGATTTTTTCTGGGGTGGTTTTATTGTTAAGCACCTAATTTAATAAAATTGTATGAAACTGTTGAATATTTGTAAAATTTCACAATGAGATCAAATACTTCGTAAAGTGTTGCAGATTAAAGGTGTATGTTGATAAGTTAGGCTGCTTTGCTTTATGGAAGCAGTAAATTGGTAAAATGGTTTTTATTCTTCCTTTTTACTAATTTTAGTAGAATGTATTAATGCTATTTTCCAGTTTCCGTTTACCTTTCTAAATACAGTGCTCTCTAACCAATGAAACTTTTTAATAGTACCCTCGTTGGTTTTGGTGGAATATAAATTATACACTACATAGGCAATATTATCAAAGATTTTTACATCTGAAATCGTGAAAGCATCCACACGTTTCGTTTTACTGTTTTTATGCTTTTTTAAATAGTCGATTTCCTGATTTAAATTCCAGATTTCTCCGTTTTCAATCAGGATATAATCATTGGTAAGGTAGCTGCGGTGTTTTTCTATATCATAACTTCCAAAGGCTTCATAGTCTTTTTTTAAAACCTCTATAATGGACAAAGAGTCTTTAGTGGTTTGCGCCATTGAAATTTGAAAACATGTTAAAAGAAGTATTAAAGTGGTTTTTATAAGCATTGGTTTGTTAGAGTTTAAGTGAATGTCATTATTCTTATTGTACCGCATGAGTCTAATTTCGACATTATTTTTTTAATGCGGTTACCTGAATTTCAATTTTCATTCTGGGATCGGCTAAACCAGCAGAAAACATGGTTGCAGCCGGTCTTATTTCTCCAAAATACTTTCTTAATACGGGCCAGCAATGCTCAAACTCCGAAGGGTCTGGTACAATATAAGTGACTCTCACCACATCCTGGAGTTTCGAATCGGCCTTATGTAATGTTGACACAATATTTTTTAAACACTGTTCGGTTTGAGAACCGATGTCTTCCGAAATGCTCATGTTTTCATAATCGAATCCGGTGGTTCCAGATACAAATACCCAGTTTCCATCAATAACGGCTCTCGAATAGGCCATGTCTTTTTCAAAAGAGGAGCCAGAACTTATTAATTGTCTTTCCATAATTCACTTTGTCGTTATCAACAACTTTTGATTTTATTTGATATTTCTTTCATTTTGTGTCTATTCCGTCAATTGCTCTGGTCACTCTTTCTGTGTTTTTTAAATCAAAAACAATTGAGGAGACATATTCACCGATTACCCCTGTGAAACTGTCTGTTCTTATTAGTCCTAAATCAAATAACTTGTCACTTTGGTCTGCAAACTGTTTCAATAAGCTACTTTTTTCTTTTTGGGTCACCGTTCAGTTTTTCGCTTGTGGGTAACGGTTTGTATAACTGTCAGTTATCGATTTAGGTTACTTTGTTTTTCGGTTTAGCCCTATCCTTGTTAATTCCGAGTGTATTCGAACGTAGTGGTATCTGCAGTAATTTAGGTTATACATCGTTATTTTTTTTAACTTTAGTTGTTAAGTAATGAAAGTATGAAAATTTTGATTAAATTTTTTGTGTTTTTTTGTCTTATTGTCTACATGGGATGTAGCAAAAATGCAATTGATAGTGAATCTGATTCTATGTCCAATAATTCAAGTAAAACATTTATTCCAGATGATGTTTTTGAAAGATTTTTAATTCAAATTGAGCTTGATGATGAAATGGATAATTATGTATTAACAGACAAGATAAATAATGTTACGGAATTGAGGATGGGTTATAGTGGTTTTTTGTCATCTGCGCCTGAAAGAGAAATTAAAGATTTTACGGGTATTGAGGGTTTTAAAAATTTGAAGGTTTTAAAAATTGGGTTTATAAATGAAATTTTAAAATTAGATTTAAGTCAAAATACAGATTTAGTAGAATTAGTTATCGAATCAAGTAATTTAAAAGAGTTAGATGTGAGTAAAAATATAAAACTAACAAGTTTAATTTGCCGAGACAATTTATTGACTAATTTGGATGTCACCAATAATACCAACTTGATTATATTGGATTGTGGGTACGTTGACTATTATGCGACGCCACCATATGGTGATAACAAAATTGGGACTTTAGATGTAAGTAATAATACCTTATTAGAAGTATTGGATTGTGAAAATAACGAGCTATCAACTTTAGATGTTAGTAATAACGTTTTTTTAAAATCTTTGAATTGTAGTTATAACTCATTGTCAAATATTGATGTAAATAATAACTCTTTGCTAGAGGGTTTTTATTGTTCCGATAACCTTCTTAACGATTTGAATGTTAGCAACAATACTTTAATAACATGGTTTAATTGTGAAAATAATAAGCTCACTACTCTAGACGTAACAAGTAATACTAAGTTGGAAAGACTTTTTTGTGGAGATAATAAAATAAGTAGTTTAGATGTAACTAAAAACTCAATGTTAACTAGTTTTGGTTGTTATCGAAATGAAATAACTACTATTGATGTGAGTAGGAATGTTGTTTTAGATTATTTTCAGGCATATAACGAATTTTTAACTTGTGTTCAAGTTAATCAAACACAGCTTGAAAATATACCAGAAAATTGGTATGTTGGAATACAAACAGATATTTACAAACTCAACTGCAATTAGATTAAAGGATTTAATTAACACTATGATTTTATTTATCGGAGGTTAGTGTAATGGATTATTTTTGCAGTAAGTTTAATTTGTGGGAATCAATTTTCGAATTAGAATCAGTCCTCACAAAATTTATTATACACCATGTTATGTGCAGTATTTTTATTTTATAAGATTCCAATTGATTTATTGAAGTCAGAATTTCCCAAAATCCATAACTTTTTCGAAAATCACAATTGTTCCATTTCCGCATAGGCTTTGTAGGCCAACTTTTTTAGGATCACTTTTGATTTATCCAATCAATTACAAAAGGCAAAAGATGTTGAGGGACAATATGACCTCCATCAAATGTTTTGTAGGTAACTTCATATCCATTGTTAATCAGAAGATCGCGTGCTGCTTCTGCGTATTTAAATGGTACGGCCGTATCTTTTTCACCTTGTATAATCAGAGTTCTTACACCCTTGCCGTCTTGAATATCATCTGTACCTAGCCAATCTTCATCAACTACAGATCCGAAGATGATCATACCGTTAATTTTGTCATGATGATGGATGCCGCTTAGGTAGGTGATAATGCCACCTTGTGACATGCCTGCAAAATAAACTTCCCCAATGTTGTAATGTGCTTTTAAATCTTCAATAACCTTATCCATCTGCTTTTCAGTGGTCACACGCATAGCAGATATTTCTAATTCGGACGCAGGTCTTTCTAGCATGATATAGGACGAAATATCATACAGAAACCATTCATAGCCTATAGTTCCGTCATTTCTTAAATAGCTGTATGGTGCTTCCGGTGTTGCAAAAATAAATCCAGCATCGGTAAATGGTTTACTAAAACTTTGAAAATATTCAGCTGTACTACTAAACCCATGAAGTCCTATTACTAGTGTATGGCTTTTTGTTGAATCGAAGCTATTTGGCAGTGTAACAATCGTAGGGCTAATAGCTTCTATTTTATTCCAAATAACAGTAGAGTAACTAGTAGTGTCGTTTTGTGCATAAACAAAGCTGTACACTGCATTTAAACATAATATGAGGGTGATCAATTTAAAGTGCACTACCATATTTTGCTTGTTAATTGCAGCCATTATTATTCGTTTATGTTTGCCATGGTGTTTGGTTATGGTTTCGTTATGATAAATCTGCAGGATTTGTCCGCCGTAAACCGAAGATAGCAAATTTGCGAGGACTTTCCTCGTGGAAAGTCAGAAACATTGGATTGTAGCCGGTGTTTTAAGTAGTTTTAGATTATTAAATTAATAATATTCAATGATTCGTTCAATCAAATATTTCGGTTTGTTTTTTTTGTCAAAATGGATACATGTTATCCAATTTCCTTTGTCATTATAGGTATATTCAAGAGTAATATTTCTTTTAATTTTATTTCTTTTTGTATTCTCAAAAATATACTGTACCAGTTCTCCATTAGAATTGTATATATAAGTGTTTTTCAGAACCTTTCCCTTATCAATATACTTAACACGTATACCTTTTGAATTATAAATAACTTGCTCCTCTCTCCAAAATTTGCCATTGGAAAAGTATTTTATTTCATGAAGTAATCCGTCTTTCAAGTATTTATGTTGTTCAGTTTCAGTCGATATGAATGGTTTACCTTTAGGATTAGGTGTTTTATCAATTTTTAAGATTTTAATAATCTTTTTTTCTGTGTTATACTCATATTTAATTGTACGTATTCTTGAACCATATAAATTCTTTTGTTCTATTAATTCATTTTGATCATTGTATAATCTGTATGTATAATTCTCTATGGGTGTTATCGCTTCAAATTGATTTACAACATTAGGGTTATCTTTTGATAAGTAGTAATTTTTATAAAATTCGTCAATTAAAGCAGTGTAAGAATAATAATTACCTTTTAAACTAAAATCCATTTTAGGTGCAGAAGCTTTTTTCCTTATGGTTTCTATATTGCCATGACTATCATAGGAATAATTAAAAGTGATACTGTCATTTCCACCATCTGGATAAAGAACCATTTTAATTTTCTGATTTACAGAATTATAATATGTTGTATCCTTTTGATGAGATTTTTCTTCTTTTATTAACTCCTCATTCTTGTTGAAAAAAAGCTTTGATGTAGGATATAGTATGGGATAACCTTCAAAAAGTATTTTAGGTTTACCTTTAACAATTTTATTGTTCTTTGTTTCTATCTTATAAAATCTATAATCCAAACTCTTAATTGAATCGGATTTGTTTACCACACTACCGAATTGAGCCTGTACTTCGAGGCTTGTGAACAAAAAATAAATGGTAAATATTATATTATAAATTTTCATAATATTTAGTTGATAAAACCATTCTAAAAATTTTGAAATCCATGGTTGTAATTCAGCATAAATGTTCAAATCATTAGGGCTAAAAAATATTCTTTGAGGGGGCAGTTTACACAAGTAATAGATTAGACTTTATTCGCTATATCTGTAAAATGACTTGTATTTTACTTTAGTTCTATTTTATCGATCATGAGCTGAAAATTTTCCTCAGTTTTGTTTCCGAACAAGAAACCTATTTCTTCAATGTAATCTTCTGAAAAGTTTGGTTTGTCTAGCTTTCTGCCTCTAAATGACGGGTACATGTCTTTTAGTGGGATTTGAATTTCTTGCCAATCTCCATTTGTTGAAAATATTATGATATAAGAAAAATAATCACCAGAATTGGACTTTATTCTGAGTTGATAGTTTTTACCGTCCCCCTTTATTCTGAGGGCTATTGTAGTGAAGTTCTTAATTAATTTTCTTTCTAATTTGTGCTTTACAGAACAGAACCCCCCATTGTTATCTAATGAGATAGCACCTTTAAATAGGCCATGACCTTTAGGACTTAAGCCAAAAGTACTTGAGGATTTCCCCCCCATAACAACATCATTGGTTATTACCCATTCTTTTACGTTTGATTTTTCATTAAAATCGAATATTATATTTGACGACATTGAAGTGAGCATAACTATTATAAGGAAAAATTTCATGAATCTATTTATTATAAGGCCTTTGAATAGCCCATTAGTTTCTAATGTAAATTAGTGATTTTTTTTGATTTAGACGGGCTTTAGTATTTCAGAGAGGATTTGGTTTTATTTAAATCCGCCGTAATGGCAATTAAACATTATTAGTCTTTAGTTATTTCTTTATTAATTAATTGAACAACTTTCTTGGTCAAACTTTTCATTCTTTTGTAATCATCAATAATCAATGAATTAGTAAACACTGAAACGACAAATCCATTCTTAAATACTTTATCATTTATCAGTCTATCTATTTCTTTCCTTGAAAGCTTTATTTTATTATCAAATTCTCCATTGTCAGCATAGAAAATAAAACTTTGGGCAAAGGGGTCTAAATCAACAGTTTTAAACCAAGGGTCATAGAAATAATGCTCCATATCGTTTCTTAGATGTTCTCGATTGGATATGATTTTTTTGTGAATTAAATCTAAGTTTAAAAGTCCATTTTTTATTGAATCGTTTGAAATTATTGTCAAGTTGCCTGAATTTAATAGTTCCAAAAATGTGTTATTATTTCTCTGAAACTCTTGCCAGATACCAACGTTGAACGTATGGAAATTAAATATTTGAATGTTTTCTAATGGCTTTCCTCTAAAGTGTTCAAGAGCAAATTTGGCAGAAGTGATCATACTTTCTCTTATTCCTATAAAGCGATTAAGTTCACTTTCTTCAAAAATCAAATCACTCTTTAGGTTTTTAAGGAACTGAATCTCTTTAGCTCTTTGTTTATTTAATTCGTTGGAATTATTGATTTGTAGTGCAATTAGAATACCAATTACAACAAGAATTATTTCTCCTATTGCGTAAATCAAATATTTACTGAACTTATTTTCAGAAAGTAGGTTTTGACGAATTTTCCTAAAGAATTTTATCATTTGTTATTGGTTGGATATAATGTTTGTTAAGGACATAGTTTGCACAAGTTAAAGATTAGACTATACATTAAATTACTTTCTAACCTTAATATTTGATTCTTTATTTCTTAATTCCCTTTTAAATTCAACCTTTTCTAAAACAATAATGAACTCCATTGATTTATGTCCATTTCTTTTTAATTGAGCATAATATAATTTAAGATATTGAAAAAAGATTTTATTGTCTGATTTTTAACTATAGGAGTTGCCTTTTACACATCTATAATTTCAGTTTAAAACCCTTTTTTTCCATCCAACCTGTAAATACTACAATCAAAATTGCAAGTGAAAATGAAACAAAAAGTCCTATAGTACCTGTATTCATAAAGTCGGGAAAGCGAATTCCTGTTTCAATTCTTAACGGATATTCAAAATACTGAAATAAATAACAAGTTAATGTTGCCGTTCCTGCAGGTGCAATAATTTTTGCCCAAGAGGTTTTACTTTTAATATCTGCAATGAAATAGATGACAGCAAAGGAAATATACCCGACACCAATAGAAACTCCTAACTTATAAATCATCCATAAATGTGGTTCCATTAGGAAACCATAAGCTAGATTTAAAACGCCTAATGTAATCAAAGTTAATATCACTTTACTTTGCTTTTGGTCGGCTAGGCGATTCAACACCATTCCTCCAACAACTCCGGCAGATGTAAAAGCAGGAATGAACCCTCCATAAATGGTACTGAAATAGGTAAGAATACCATCCATATTGTCAAAATACCCTGCGTAATTAAAGACTGCCAAAACATTGAATAGAATAAAAACTACCACTATAGCAATAAAATTTCCTTTAAATAAAACAAAGCACGAAGCATTTATCATATATGCCCAACCAATCAGTCCTAAAATCCCCCACCATTGTGTCGTCATTCCTAATAAACCATTCTCTCCTCCTTTGTAAATTACAGCCAAATAAATCAAAATTAATACACCTATTGCCTGAAAAACTTTATGTAATTTTTTTGGTACTGGACTGCGTTTCCAATCCATCCAAATTAACGCCACCCCTGTTGCCATTAAAATACACCACCAATATGTTCCAATACTCAATGTTTCATGATGAGATGTTTCGTAATTCACCATATAGACACCTATTATCAATAAGGAAACCGACCTTAAAATAATGTGTTTTAATATTGAAAACACCTCGACACCTTTTTTCAAACGCTGTTGAATTGCAAAAGGGATGCTAAGCCCAACAATGAAAAGAAATAAAGGAAAAATAAAATCAGAAAAACCAATATATTCCTCACCTGATGGTCCATGTTTTAGCCATTTTGGTATATCGGATAGGGTTGGAAAATCATTTACCCAAATCATAAACAACATGGTTAAAGCTCTAAAAATGTCTATCGATGCAATTCTTTTCTTTTGGTTCATAAAGAATCTTTTTAAAAACCTTTAAATTTAATTAATGATTATTGATTTAACATTCAATTTAGAACAAATAACTTACATATTTGTCAATCAAAACATCAGTCGTTTCAATAACTAGATAGTCTAGTAATCACCATTGTGGCATAATTTTCACAAATTTTAAGCTATAGATGCATCATATGGTATGTAAATCATGGGTAAATGTGATTTACGTAATTATTTGAATAGTTTATTAATTCGACTCACAACTTTATCAGCATTAAAGGAGGTGATTTTGAGGTAAACAATCTTTTTTTTCAAATCTATTTTAAAAGTGGTATTCTGTTTTTCAAATGTCTTATCCAGTAATTTGGCTACAGGCTAAAATTGAATTTATGTTGTTAATTTATATACTATATTCGGTGTTTTTACAAGACAAGTAACAAATCCTGCAAATGAACAATAATTAAAAAAAGATACTTTGTGATAAAATCTAAAAAATCCATCTTTTGTTTATTTGTTTAATAGGTTAATAATATAGACCATTTTTAACAATCTCATTAATTGATTTTTTTTCGTGTTCAATTATTTTTTGTAATTGATTTTTCGGTAAATTATTTTTTGCACCAATAAATCCGATGGTGTATTCTTTTAGAATTTCTTTAAAAATTAGTTTAGCTCTATCTAAATGAAAATCAGATGTTATTATTAATAGTTCTAGGTTTTTATAATTATAAATTATTTCTTTTGTTTTAACAGCGTCATCAACAGTATTACTTGATAGAGCAGGTTCTAAGAAGCAAGATTTTGAAATTCCTTTATTTAATAAATATTCTTGAGCATAATGAGAATGTGGTAAACTAGAATTATTAAAGTGCTTGCCCCAACCCCCTGTACACAAAATCAAATCGCCTTTTGAGAACATTTTAAAGCATAAATTAAGTCTGTTTTCTGCAATTGAACTTAAAATTCCTTTAGGAGAATTAGGTGCGCCTAAGACAATTATAATTTTGTTACTCATAATTTATAAATATTAAGAAATGAGTCTAAATGCTCTTTTGATATATTTTCATAAAACGATATGCAGATTTAACCTATAGAGTTAAATTAATTTAACTGAATTTAATAATTATTTTTATAATTTTAAACAGTTTTATTTTTAGGGTAACTACATAATATCTGCATTCAAAGGGGATAATTTTTGCTTATTTTGTCAATTCAAATTCCTAATTTTTCATTCTTTTATAATTTAGTTCTGGCAATTTCAATACCTTCAGGATATTCTAAATTTCCTTGTTTTTCAACGGTGATAAAAACTTCATCAAAATTAAATGGTGTAACTGTTTTAAAAGTTGCTTTTTCAGCGTTATCTACATTTAATTGTCCTACGTTTTTCAAGCCATATTCTTTAGATACAATCCAAATAGAATAATTGTTTCCGGGGGGATCGAGCCTGTCTGCACTGGCCATGTTTTTTGTATTAATTTCTAAGGTGAAATTTTTCTGATCTCCAATTTTTTTCGTGGCATAAATAGTTGCTGCTGGAACTACACTAGAGACTGGGAATTTTACATTCCTAGAACCACAAGAACTAAGCAATACTATCAATGCTATTACTAATACATTTTTAATTGTTTTCATTTTAGATGTTTTAATTTTTAAATTGGCTGAGTTTTATAAACCAACTTGTTATTTGAAATTTTTTTAGTGTTTCTTCTTTTCCTTTTTATTGTTTTTAGTGGGAGCAATAATTTCTAAAAAAAGCCATAAATACTAGTGTCAAGGTATATTTATAGGGTTAATAGTTTCCTTGTAACACTTGTAAAGCATATAAATGCATTTTCACATAATATTTTGAGGTGCTTAAATAAATTTCAACCACTTTTATAAGCTATTTATATTTTGGGATAGATTCTGGCCGGGTGTTGCGATATTCATTTACCGTACTTTTATAGGTTTTTGCTAAGCTGGTTTCCTCATCATCACTGTAAACTTTTTTGCTTTTTTAAAAATTCATCTTCTTCATCTTACAGGTGATGATACATTTTCTCTATGAGTTTTCCTATGGCTTCTAACCAAATGCGCAGAACATATATCTGAATCATCTAATGTTTCTATCAACTTGTCCATTTTATGATGTTCCCCCATTCCATGTCTGGCATCTTCTTGCATTTTAACCGAATCAATTAAATCTGAATTGAAATGACGCTCTTCAGCTACCTCATGCACTTCCAATTCTTTTTTTAATTCTAGGCATAGCTTTTTTCGTTCTTCTAAGCCCCTCTTGTTTTCTTTATTCACATAAGTCTCTATGAAGCTTATGATCTTTTATTATAGCTTCGTAAATTTTCTTGTTCATCTTTTAATTTATATTTAGTAAAATGTACGGAATGGTGAGCGTTTTTTTTGATCCTAAAAAAAATAACTTTAACTCAAAAAAGCGTGAGCTTTTTCAAAAAGTATTAAATCTTTTTGCAATTGGAAATCACTTAATTAGTTCGCCTTAATAGTTTTCCATTAATTGTCGAATTTATATTGTATTAAGAATATTTTTAACATTATTATTAAAAACATATCTTAAGGGTATATTTAAGCTATATTTAATTAATTAATTAATCATTGCTAATGAAAGAAATTAACCTTACTGTTTCTAATATATTAGAAAGTGCGAAGCAAATGCAAAGGCATATTGGAGGTAAGATAAGTCAAAGTTGGAATGAATATATTTTAGAAGTAGATAATGGTCTGGCAAGAGGATGTATAAAATATATAGTTTTCGATTGGGGAGTTAGCCTAATAGATTTTAATATTGTCTTTTTTGAGGACATAATCATTACATCTGGAACTTCAGAGTTTAATCCTATTTATTTTTTTTATTGTACCAATGGTTATTTTGAACATAAGTTTACTAATCAAGAAAATTATAAAAAAGTGGAGCAATTCCATTCAGCCATTACTGTGGGGAGTTCAAAATCAAATCATCGATCTTATTTTAAAAAAGACATAAACATTCAACTTAATACTATTAGCATAGTTAGAAAGCGATTCTTAAAAAAAAGATTGAATATTTCACACATGTTAAATAATAAGCTTTACAATGTTTTTGTTGATACACAACATGAAAATCAATTTGCTTATTATGGTCCAATGAGCCTTAAGATGGCTGACCACGTCAAAGCATTGCAAAATGTTGAGACCAGAGGAATATCAAGAATTTTACAAATAGAAGGTGAGGTTTATCAATTACTTTCTATGCATATCACAATGCATAACACCTATGAAAATTCTAAACCTTTAAAAGTATCTCTTTTAAAATCTGAACTCAAAAAAATTAGATTGCTTGCAAAAAAAATAGCGAAGAATTCTTCTAAAAATTATTCTTTAGATGAAATTTCACTAAATTCTGGATTATCACAGGCCAAATTACAAGAAGGATTTAAATTTCTGTATGGTAGAACTGTAAGCGAATATATAAGACATGCCAGATTAGAGGAAGCTAGAGATTTAATGAATAAATCCAATCTAAATATTTCTCAAATAGTTTATTCAATTGGCTTTACAAGCAGAAGTTATTTTTCCAAAATTTTTAAAGAAAAATATGGAATCTCTCCAAGTCAATTTAAAAAACAAGTAATTGTTAGCTTGGATAAGGATTTAAAATAAAAAAGATTGGTAACCTACCAATCTTTTTTATTTTCTTATTTCATAATTTTCTTTAGTATCTTAAATAGCCCAATTTTGCTGACTACCTTAAATGCGGTCAAAATCAAATTATATGGTTTAAATTCTTCTTCAATCTTTATCTGAACAAGCTTTAATTCTTCGATTGCAATTTGTCGCTCAAGATTGAGGCGTTTTAAATCTGTATCAATATCTTCAAATGTGTTATATTCTTTCATCATTTTAATCAAAAAATTTAATAGACATTGCTTTGATTATTTTACGTTCAATATTTTTTCTTAAGAAGTAAACTAATAAAGCTATTAAAATAAAAATTGCAGCTATAATTAAGCAAGCCATTGTGAAGCTATCTAGCGCATTACCAATGGCTATTGCCGCAGTAATTGCAAGAAACATAAATGCCAGAAAAACAAAAGTTCCAATGGCAAAAAATTTAATTATTAAGCTTAAAGACAATGTTAACTGTTGAAATATTTTTAGCCTTAAATATTGATGTGATGTCTTTAAGTACTTTTCAACAATATGTTTAGCCTCAGTAGAAGAATTATCTAGGGATTTAAGTAGACTCATTTATTAAACTGTTTTTTGCATTTTTTTATTTTTTTCTTTCAAATTTTTCAATTTCTTTTCTAGTATTTCAATAACATCTTCAGCTTTGTAACTAGCATTAGACATCAATGTTTCCACCTCTTCATCTAGTGTTTGTTTTTTATTACTTACTGTATTTACAACATTATCTTTTAAATCATGAGCGGTATCAGCTATTTTATCTTTAGCGGCTATTGCTTCATCAGCAATTCTTTGTCTTGTATTCGTTCCTTTGTCAGGAGCAAATAAAACACCAAGCGTGGCCCCAATTGCCGTTCCTATAATTATTCCAATTAATGTATTTTCACTTTTACTCATAAATTATTTAATTTTTTATGTTAAACCTATAATCGAAAGATGTGATTAATTATGAATTTCGATTAACTCTTTTGCCTAAATTATTATCGCTAAAAAATTAATTTTGATTGCGTTAATATTTCTTTCTATATAGTTAAGTTATAAGCTTCAAATACTATTTATTCTTAAAATAAAAGCGCAATGAAATGACTAAAAATCTAATATCCATAAACCCGTATAATGAGAAAGTCATTAAAGTTTATGATTTGGATACTCCAACAAAAATAGAATCTAAACTGAAATTAGCAGATGATGTGTTTAAAATATGGAAAGATCAAGAGATTAGTGAAAGAATAGCATTATTATCTGAAGTAAGTAACATATTAGAAGAACGTATTGATTATTTAAGTGAACTTATAACAATAGAGATGGGAAAACCTATCAATGAAAGTATTGCCGAAATAAATAAATGTATTTTTTTTTTGTGACTTTTACGCAATAAATGCTGAAACTTTTTTAGCTGATCAAATTATAGAAACCGATGCTCAAGAAAGTTTTATTTGCTATGATCCCTTAAGTGTTATTTTAGCCATTATGCCTTGGAACTTTCCTTTTTGGCAAGTTTTTAGGTTTGCAGTACCTACCTTAACGTCTGGTAACACAGCATTATTAAAGCATGCTTCTAATGTAAGTGGTTGTGCATTAGTTATTCAGGAAATTTTTGAAGATGCTGGCTATCCAAAAGGGTGCTTTCAAACACTACTTACCAATCATAAAAAAATAGAAAATCTTATAAAGGACGACATCATTAAAGCAGTCTCATTAACCGGTAGTGAAAAAGCCGGAAGACATATTGCGAAAATAGCTGGTGAAAATCTTAAAAAATCTGTGCTTGAACTTGGAGAAAATAATGCTTGTATTATTCTAGATGATG
Source organism: Gaetbulibacter saemankumensis DSM 17032 (assembly GCF_000425645.1). Taxonomy (GTDB): domain Bacteria; phylum Bacteroidota; class Bacteroidia; order Flavobacteriales; family Flavobacteriaceae; genus Gaetbulibacter; species Gaetbulibacter saemankumensis. The sequence continues at coordinate 310,809 of NZ_AUDV01000005.1, read as the reverse complement.
CTAATTTGGATAAATACTTAGATACTATGGTTAATGCCAGAATGCAAAATACTGGTCAAAGTTGTATTGCTGCAAAGCGATTTATAGTTACTATAGGCATTTATGACGAATTTATAGGCAAATTCACAAAAAGAGTAAAAGATTTAAAATTTGGAAATCCAATAAAAACAGATACAGAAATAGCAACGATGGCTCGTGTAGATCTTGCTTTGGATTTAGATAAACAAGTTAATGATGCCATCACAAAAGGAGCTAAAGTTATTATGGGTAACAAAAGAGATAAAGCCTATTTTGCACCAACCATTTTAGCTAAAGTAACTGAAGATATGGCTGTTTTTAAAGAAGAAACTTTTGGTCCTGTGGCTCCCATTCTTAAAGTTAACAATTTAGAAGAAGCTTTGAAACTCACAACAAATTCCAAATTCGGATTGGGAACAATGTTATTTACAGAGAATACAGAAGAAGCTATGCATATTATTTCTAAAATACCAGATGGTGCTTTTTTTATTAATGAGATGGTAAAGTCAGATCCTAGGTTGCCCTTTGGGGGTACAAAAGCATCTGGTTTTGGCAGAGAATTATCTGTAGAAGGTATTCACGAATTTGTAAATATAAAAACAGTATACATTAATAAATAAAATCAAAAGAATGAGCTTAATTAAAATATGAACATGAAAAAGGAAAAAATTATGAGTTACAGAAAGACAAAATCACTAAAACTGAATCAAATATAATAATCATTGTTTTAATCCTTTGTATTGCCGCTGTCATAGTATAGGGAATAATTTAAAACAGATTAATTTTAATATAATAATAACATGAACATATTAGCACGAGATAAAAGACAACTTACTTATATTTATAGCTCACTCTCTCAATTAGGAAAACAGGTTTTAGGGTATTTGCCCATATCAAAGAAAAAATAGAGATAATAGATATTGCTCAAGAAAAAATAAGTGATTCTGTTTGGGTAGAAATAGCTAATGATCTTAATTTACCCTTTGAAAAAATCTTCGAAACTAAAACAATATCTAATAAAAATAAAGATAACTTTAGTACCAATGATTGGCTTAAAATCATTAAAAAAAATCCAGCCCTATTAAAAAAGCCGATAGTCATAAATGGTAATAGAATTATGTTGGTCTCTCATAGGTCTGAAATATTAAAGTTCTTTGGTGTTGATTCTGCAGGACTTAAAAAAGGATTTAGTCATGAGCCACCCATTACATCTTCAACAACAAAAGATGAAGATTATTTATAAATAATTCCATGGTACTTTAAATTTGAAGGTTTGACTATAATTTTTTAATAAAAACCATGTTATCCGGTTTTCAATGTTAAAAAAAGCCCTAACGGAATAATCTTAGCATTTCTAGTTTTAATTATAAATATTTTCTTTATTTGAAATATTTTTTTTAGTAATATTACCGAAGAAATTAGCTGTATCTAAATCAGCTGTCGGGCCATATCCCATCAAAAATGTACCTTTTTCATTCTTGTTTGTTTCAATAACATAAAGTATTGACATATCAGATGGGTTGCTCATACCCTCATATCTGTTTTCTGCTACTATATATATATCTTCCGGGGTGTATTCTTTTTTTGTTTTGTTATTAACAAGCTTACCTTTTTCCATATGGAAACTTGAAACATACCCCTTTTCTTTATAGATCTTTATGTAATCTTTTTCGTGCTTCGTGAATTTATTGTCCATTATGTTTATGTTTAAAATTTTATTATGTATTATTTAAATTAAGCAAGAGCAAGAATTAAAATGCTTGTCCTTTAGATAAACTTAATTCGTTATACAAATTTCCTAAAAAATAGATTTTAGGTTAACACAATAAATTTACATTTTAACGCTATTGGCTATATTAAACAAAATATTCATAATGTTTAGACTCATTTTATTTAGAAGAGATTTTTATAGTATTTGACCTTCCTTTCTTCCGTATTCTTTTTTATAAATACGAATTATTACTATGAATAGACTAACAAGTAAGGGGCCAAATATCAAACCAATAAATCCAAAAAGTGGAACCCCAACAATTACACCAATAAGCGTTATTAAGGGGTGTACATTATCTAGTTTTTTTATCACAAATAGCCTTATGAGATTATCTGTAGCAGCAATAATAGTAATCCCATACATCAAAATTCCCCAAGCTTGAAAAGTATCTCCATTTGATAGAGTTAATATAAAAACAGGGACGGTTCCCAATAAACTACCTACAAACGGGACCATAGATCCAATAGCTACTATAACCGCCCAAAAAAAAGGGTTTTCAATTCCAAAAATAAAAAAACCTATTAGAGCAACAAATCCTTGCGCAATAGCCACTAGAGGTATTCCTAAAGCATTTGCCCGAACCATCCCGTGTATTTCTTTACCCAAGATTTTAAAATTTTCTTTATTTATTGGTATATACTCAAATAAAGATTCACGAACTTTATTACGATTAGTAAACATATAAAATAATAGAAAATACATGATACTAATAGCAATAAAAACAGTAAAGGTGCCTCCAGCAAATTTTTGTAAGTTGTTTGATAGCCAACCTGAAATTGCAGAGACATCAATTTGTGAGGTAAAATCATAGTCAAAACGGGTTTCTAAATTACTTACTTGAGTTTTGAATGCATTTACAACCCTTTCATAATTTTTCACTGCTTTTCCTATTCTATTACCTAACATAAGAATTGCGCCACTTACAGGAATTAAAATGATAAAAAAAGAAATTAGCATTAAAAAACCAGCAGCTAGATTAGGATGCCAGCCTCTTGCTAAAAGCTTTCTCATCGTCTTTTTTAATAATTCATAGATAGTGATAGCGCCCAGAACTCCGGATAAGTAAGGGGTTATTTCACTAAAAATGAGACCTCCAATAGAAATAATTAAAAGGAGAATGAAAATTTGCCGAATAATTTTAGGATCTATCATCTTATTTTATCAAAGTTATTATCTAATTATTTCTAAAAGGATCTATAAATGAGGCTTTACCCATTTTACAACACCCAGTTATATCAAAACGTATTGCCTGTTCATATAATTCATCTTTTGTCCATTGATCATAATGAGGATTAACTTCACCTCCTTTTTATATAAATCAGGCGTATTGCTAATCTTGCCGATTTTTATTTTCTATATCCTTTTTCACGAAGCGCTTTATATTGATCTTCGTTTTTAATAGATGAAACATCCAAGAGATTAAATTACAATATTTAAAGCTTACTTAAGTTGACACAAATATTTTTAAAATAAATCAAAACTACTTAACCAATTTACTAAAATTATTAACGCTGAAGAATTTTATACAAATGCTGTTTTTATTGAGTCAATAAATTATTCTATCAAGGCATTTTGTATCACCTCTTTTGAATAAATTAGTGTCATTGTATAACTATAAAAATAAAACATGAATAAAGATCAATTAGAAGGTAAGTGGAAACAGATTAAAGGAAAATTTAAACAAAAATATGGAAAAGTTACTGATGATGACATCTCTTTTGCAGAAGGTAAATTCGATGAAATGTTAGGTAAACTTCAAGAGAAAACTGGAAAGAAAAAAGAAGATATACTTGAAGAAATTCAAAATTGGTAGTTAGTTTTCAATTAATCAAAAGACCCCTGACGCGCCAAGGGTCTTTTTAGTTTTAATGTAAATAAAACTGAATCAGGTGAAACAAATAAATTTACTTTATTAGGGACATATTAAAACTGTCTTGTCCTGAAATATTGCTATTGAACTTGCAATAAAAAACTAGACAAATCAGTATCACATATTTTTAGCAAGTGGCTGGGCTTATAACAACTTATAATCATACAGATGAAGGTTTACGTATTAATAAGGGTGTATCACAAATAGGATGAGGAGCAAGTTATATAGCGTTAGAATATTAAAATAAGCTAGTCAAAATAATAAATATTAATTTTCAGAAACCGGGCTAGAGCTTTTAAGGGGACACTGTGTTAGCTACTATTTTTTTATAATTATTATTCAATTATATTGTCTGTTCTTTTTAATAATAATTCTGCTACCAATTCTGATGAAGCTGGGTTTTGACCAGTAATTAAATTTCCATCTTGAATAGCATATGGCTGCCAATCTTCTTTTTTAGAGTAGATTCCACCGTTTTTTATTAACATATCTTCTACTAAAAATGGTACAACATTAGTTAGTCCCACTGCTTCTTCTTCAGTATTTGTAAATCCTGTTACTTTTTTACCTTTTACTAAAGGTGTGCCATCTGTATTTTTTACACGTTTTAATGCTGCTGGTGCGTGACATACGAAGGCAACAGGTTTTTCCTGACTATTGAATTTTTCAATTAATGCAATAGATGTTTGGTCGTTCGCTAAATCCCATAATGGACCATGTCCTCCTGGATAAAAGACAGCATCAAAATCGTCCGGATTCATATCTGCCAATACTTTTGTATTTGCAATTTTTTCTTTTGCTTCAGCGTCTTTATTAAAACGTTCTGTATCTTCAGTTGCAGCGTCTGGCCCATCACTACTAGGATCTATTGGTGCAGCGCCTCCTTTTGGAGTAGCAATCGTAATATCTGCTCCTTTATCTAATAATGTGTAATAAGGATTTGCGAATTCTTCAACCCAAAATCCTGTTTTTTTTCCTGTATCTCCTAATTTATCGTGAGATGTAAGTACGAATAATATTTTCATTTCTTTTTGTTTTTGTAATTCAACTTTTTCTTCTGAAACGTTTTCAGAAGGTGTTTCTACTTTATTGTCTTTACAACTTGATGCTGAAACAACCGTTAGCAGTAATGCTATTATTTTTAATGGTTTCATAATTAACGTTAGTAAGCCATTTTTACAATTTTCTCAACTTTTTCTGGTGATAATGACTGATGTTCTCCAAGTCCTGTCCAACCACGATCTGTAAAACGCTTTTGAATTTCTTCTGCTGTACCCTCGTATTCGTTTGTATAATCAGACAGTTTGGTGTCGATTCCTAATGATTTGAAAAATTCAGTTGTTTTTTCAATAGCTGCATAGGCTTTATCGTCAATACTACCTTCAGTAATATTCCATACGCGTTCACCATATTGTGCTAATTTTTCTTTTTTAGCTTCAAAATTATATTTGTAATGACTTTCTGTTATGATAGCTAATGTTCTTGCATGATCTATACCATATAAAGCCGTTAATTCGTGTCCCATTGCATGAATAGCCCAATCTGTAGCCACTCCTTTTTGAATTAATCCGTTTAAAGCCATGGTACAACTCCACATAAAATTAGAAGCCGCTTTATAGTCAAACTCATCTTTCAATACACTTGGTGCAATTTCAACTAAAGTCTGTAAGATGCTTTCAGCAAAACGATCTTGAAGTTTAGCATCCACCGAATAGGTCATATATTGCTCTAAAACATGTGTAAAAGCATCGGCTAAACCATTTGCCAATTGACGCTGCGGAATTGATTTTACGACTTCAGGATCTAGAATTGAAAATTGCGGAAACAAACCAGGTCCACCCATAGCTAGCTTTTCTTTGGTTTCTTTACGTGTAATTACAGCTCCAGAATTCATTTCAGAGCCTGTTGCTGGCAATGTTAGAACAGTTCCAAAAGGCATTCCTTTTTCGGTTCTAATGTTTTTAGTTAAAATATCCCAAGGCGTGTCTCCAGCGTATATTGCTGCTGCAGATAAAAATTTAGTTCCATCAATTACAGAACCACCACCAACAGCTAATAAATAGTTGATATTTTTGGCTTTAATTACTTTTAAAGCCTCCATTAATGTTTCATATTCTGGATTTGCAGGGATACCTCCAAACTCAGTTATATCAACATTTGCTAATGCCATTTTTACTTGATCGTAAATGCCATTCTTTTTAATACTACCTCCACCATAAAGTAATAATACTTTAGCATCTGTAGGAATTTCTTCCTTTAGTTTCTTTATTGTGTCCTTTCCAAAAATAATTTTGGTTGGGTTTTTAAATTCAAAATTGTTCATCTCGTTTTATTAATTTTTTAAAGTATATTGGTTATTCAATGACTGTTACTAAATCTTCTGTACTTTTTCTAACCTTTACAAGATTTACCAACCAATCGCTATCAACATCTCTGTAACCAATGGGTAACATTACTGCACTACGCAAACCTTTTGCTCTCAAGTCTAATATTTCATCTAACTTATCAGCGTCAAAACCTTCTAAAGGTGTTGCATCTACGCCTTCGTAGGCAGCAGCTGTAATAGCTTGTGAAAATGCGATGTATGCTTGTTTAGCGGCATGATTAAAGTTTACTTCTGCATCTTGTTGCGGATACATTTGTAATAACTTTTGACGGTAGTTTTCCCAACCTTCGTTTTTAAATCCTCTAATCTCGTTTGTTAAATCGAACATATAGTTTATTCTATCTTCTGTATAGGTGTCCCAAGCAGCAAAAACGAGTAGGTGAGAGCAGTCGGTTATTACAGATTGATTCCAAGCTATTGGTCTAATTTGTTCTTTAATCTCTTGATTTGTTACTACAATTATTTCAAAAGGTTGTAGACCACTTGATGTTGGAGCTAAACGTGCAGCCTCAATAATATTGTCAATTTTATCTTGAGATACTTTTTCTTTATTCATTGCTTTAGCAGCATATCTCCATTTTAATTTTTCTAATAATTCCATTTTTTTAATTTTTTATTTATTGCTATTTTTTTTCTTTGATATTAAATATTTAAGTGCTCCTGTTGACCACAAAGCCCAGATAATTAAAACGGGTTGAAAAGCCAATCTTATTAACCTTTGCTTATCTGTATTTAAGCCAAAAGAATCTATTTCATTTACATATTGATTGATGTTTCCAGGGAAAATGAGGATATAGAATATTGCCAATACAATACCTGTTTTTATTTTTAATCTACCTCCGTAAATCATTAGTACTCCGAAAATAATTTCTACTACACCAGACGCTAACACTATAAAATCCATAAACGCTTCATCTGTTGTGATCCAAGTGGGAACTTGTGCCTGAAATTCTGTCCTAAGGAACGTTAGATGTCCTATTCCTGCATAGAGCATAAAAGCACCTAACACAATTCTCAATATGTTTTGAATGGTACTCGTTTTATTGAATTTTTTTTCCATAAGGTTTTATTTTTGAGTAGGTTTTCCTTTTGCAAGTAAATTGATACTAGCAGATATAATTATTGTTTTTGTTGAATTTGAATTTGCCAAGTTGATCATAGCTTGTGCAATATCTTCAGCTTCTGTAATTCTATACTTCTTTAATCTTCCGAAGAATAAAGGTTGTAGCAGTTTAATTAAAGCCAACCCTATTTTTTCTCCAATACGTTTCTCTTGTCTGTCACCACCAATAATAGAAGGCTGTAAAATGTGTGTCTTTTCAATTTTTTCTGAAAGAACAGCTTGTTCCATTTCACCTTTTGTTTTGCTATAAAAAATAGAGCTTTTTGCATTTGCGCCTAGTGCAGAAATGACTAAAAACGCAGGTATTGCGTTTGCCTTTGCAAGTTTTGCGGCAGTAACCGGAATTCCAAAATCTATCTTTTTGTATAGTTGTTTGTCTGGTGTTTTCTTGGCTGTTGTACCAATGCAACAGTATACTTCATCTGCAGTGAAATCCTTTTTAAAACTATCTAACTCTAAAATATCACCAACAAACTGTTTTACTTTGGAGGGCAGCCCATCAATTTCTTTTCTGGAGAACAATTTGATAGTGTTATACCTATCATCTTTTAGTAGTTTTTCTAAAAGTATAGAACCTGTTAAACCAGTCGCACCTAATATAATTGCTGTTTTTTTCATTTTTAGAGTTTTATGCTGTCCCAAGCTGTTAGAAATGCTTCTTCGGTATTTGCTTTGGTCAATTGAAATTGACCTAGTTTTTGAGCCATCATTAAACTTGATATGGGATTTATTGAATAGGCATATAATATATAATCTGAAATGGGCTTAATAACGCCCTCATCCTTTCCACGTTCCCATAGATCGAGTAAGGGTTGTAGATGTCTTATGCCTTCTTGTCTACTAGGTTCGTCAATTATTGGCGTGTTATTACATTGGGTTAAAAAAAATGAATATTCACATTCATTAATATTAAATTCCGCAATTCGTTTCCAGATGAGTTCAAAACCTGTTTTAACTGATGTATTCTCATCATAGGTATTAAAAACAAAATCTGTGTATTTCGTTTTTACTTCTAAATACGTTTGATTAACCAAGTCTTGTTTATTTTCAAAATATAAATAGATAGTTGCAGGTGAGACATTTGCCATTTTTGCAATTTTACTCATAGGAGTTGCATGGAAACCATTGTTATTTACTAATTCGATGGTTGCTTTTATAAGAGCGTTTCGTTTATCTATGCTTTTTTGAAGTTTAGCCATGGTGTTTTGTTTTAGAGTACAAAGATATAAAAAAAATGAATGTTCATTCTTTTTTTTTGATAAAACATTAATGATTTCATTGAATTTAAAATTATGTAGCCTTTATTTAGGACGGGGCAATATTGTACACAACTTGTTTGTATATGGTTTGTTGCGTGTTTTAAGCACCTGATTTAGCAAATACAAACCGAATAGAAAATCCTCGAGGATTTTCGTAAGTAATCTAGAGCTAAGCAAATTAATTATACATGTTTTGGCAACAGTATTACATTTTTTAGACTGATTTCATTTAATGGTTAATCACTCTATTGCTTGAATGTAAATAAAAGCTTTGTATATACCGCTTTATGGTCACTAGGCCAAGGGAGGTCACTCGCTATAAATTTTTCTTCATTTGTATTTAAAGTTTCCAACTTATTATATACGTAGGACCCCTTTGGGCCAACTATTGATGCATCTTTTATTTTTATGCCACTTCCTTTAAAAAATATATAATCTACTCTATCTCTTTCGTCAGCCAATGGTGTCCAGCTTGTAGATTTATTTTCGTCGACATAAGAAGGCCAAGTAAAACCTGGATTGATTACTTCATTTGGGTAGAACGTTCTAAAGACATCGACAAAACCTTCATCATGCAATTTTTTAGTATTATGCCAAGGAACAACCGCTCCATTGTGGTTAAACATATTTTTGGTATTCTCTGTCCAGTCCAAAAAGGAAGGTTCATTAAAATCTCCCATCAATATCACTGGTTGAGATTCTGACTTTATAGAACTTATAAATAAAGAAATAGCTTCGTCTCTGGTAGATTTTAAATTATAGGTTTGAATGGAATCTATGTTTGTATTTGGTGTTGGGTTACCTTTACCGTCATCCCTTATTTTCCAGTTCGGATCACCTCCGTTATAACCTCTTGGTAAGTTAGAAGCGTAATACGTATAATCTAAATGAGATCCAGCAACTCCAATTATATTTCCCTCAACATTTACATCGAATTTTACTATAGTGCCTTTGTCTTTATTTCCAAATATTTGTTTGCCATTCTCTAAAGGGAATTTACTGATAAATGACACATCACCTCCAACATATCCTCTGTAATAATTTTTGCCAGTTTTTGCCAAGGCCTTTACTATTTTGGTAGTCCAATCTTGATTTTTATAGTTACGTACTTCCACAAAACACACAATATCTGCGTTTGTTTTTACTATAACATCATGAATTTTTTTTAATCCATTAGGTACAGAGGTTCCCTCTTGCCAGACATTAAATGTTAAAAAAGTAAGTTCTTTTTCGGTCTTATTTTTACAGGATATTATTACCAGTGAAAATAAAACTACTATTATGGAAAAATAAATTGATTTCATTTAGTTATGTTGTCACTTCCTGAAATATGGTTACAGGTTAATATTGAATTTACGCTGATAATTTATATCTCATATTTGGTGTTTTAAAGTCTAAAGATAAATGTAATTCTTTTTTTGGGACAAATCGTATGCAGTTTCGTATTCACTTTCGTATGCAAATGTAAGGATTTGTTTAGATGTAAACATAAAAAAACGGTTTAACAAAGGTTAAACCGTTAGTTTTAAAATGATTGCATTTTGTAGCGAGAGCGGGGCACGATCCCGCGACCTCCGGGTTATGAATCCGACGCTCTAACCAGCTGAGCTACCTCGCCGTTTTGTGGCTGCAAATATAGAAACAATATTCATCTGCACAAACATATTTTTGAAAAAAATATTATTAAAAATTATTGTCATACTTCTTAATTAATGTATATATTGGGCAGTGTAATTTTAATGGAACTTATGGAAGATAAAATTAAATTTGATATGGAATTTACAATCCATGCATCACCTCAACTATTATATCAATATATATCAACACCTTCTGGATTGTCAGAGTGGTTTTCAGATAATGTAAATTCTCGCGGCGAATTGTTTACTTTTATATGGGACGATAGCGAAGAGCAAGCAAAATTATTAAGTAAAAAAAGTGGGGAAAGAGTTAAATTTAGATGGCTTAATGATGAAGAAGACACAACATCTTATTTTGAAATAAAAATTCAGGTAGATGAAATCACGAAAGATGTATCTTTAATTGTAACCGATTTTGCGGAGGAAGACGAAATTGATGAAGTAAAAATGCTTTGGGAAAATCAAATTGGAAGTTTAAAACAAGTATTAGGATCTGCTTAAGCCTAAATCGTAGAAATGAATTATATTTGTCCCGTTTTCTAAAAAAAGAGAACGGGACATTTTTTTATGACAAATTATAACGGAAATATCTTAGCTGAAACCAATATATTATCAACGAAAAATAGAGGGTATGCCTATGGTGATGCACTTTTTGAAACTATTAAAGTAACGAATGGTAAGTTGCTTTTTTGGGAAGATCACTATTTTAGATTAATGGCATCAATGCGTATTATGCGAATGGAAATTCCTATGTTCTTTACCATGGAGTTTTTAGAGCAGCAGATAATGAATACTTTAGAAGCAAATAATTTGAACGGTGCTTCGGCTCGAGTAAAACTAATGGTTCATAGAAACGAAGGTGGATTATATTTGCCAAATAGTAACGATGTAGGCTATAATATTTCTGTGAAACCTATTGATGACGATTTGTATTTTTTTAATGAAGGTTTTTATGAAATTGATTTGTTTAAAGATTTTTATGTTTCCCCAAGTTTATTATCTACTTTAAAGACTAACAATAAGGCCTTAAATGTAGTTGGTAGTATTTATGCGAAAGAGAACGATTTAAACAATTGCCTTATTTTAAATACGAACAAGCAGGTTGTTGAAGCTTTAAACGGAAATGTGTTTGTGGTAAAAGGCAATATCATTAAAACAGCGCCTTTGAGTGACGGTTGTTTAAAAGGTGTTATGCGTAAACAAATTTTAGATTTAGTAAAAAGTTTACCTGAATATGAATTTGTTGAAGCATCCATTTCTCCTTTTGAGTTACAGAAAGCTGACGAAATTTTTATTACTAATGTTATTTCTGGAATAATTCCTGTTACCAAATACAGAAAGAAAACATTTAAAACAGATATTTCTAAAATTCTACTTCAGAAAATAAATATTAAAATACGTTTGAATTAATTGTAATTTGGGTTTTCAGGGGCATTAGACCAAATACTGTATTCGTCACCGAATTCAAGCATTTTTTCTTTCCAAAAAGACTCGTAATCTTTTTCTATAATTTGATTTTTATAGATGTTTTCTGTTACCACCCAGGAATTAGATTTTAACTCATCCTCAAGTTGATTCGATTCCCATCCAGAGTAACCTAAAAAGAAACGAATATCGTGTTCTTTTATGTTGCCGGTTGCAATAAGTTCGGCCACTTTATTAAAATCGCCTCCCCAATAAACGCCTAATGAAATTTCTACGCTATCAGGAATTAAATCAGGTACTTTATGAATAAAGTATAAGTTATCCTGTTCTACAGGACCTCCATTGTATACTCTAAATGAAGCTTCAACTTCGGGAACCAGATCGTTTATATTATATTCTAATGGTTTATTCAGTATGAATCCTACAGAACCTTCTGAAGAATGGTCTGCAAGCAGTACAATAGATCTGTTGAAAGATATATCGCCAATAATAGCCGGTTCAGCGATTAACAAATTTCCCTTTTTTGGTTGTATTGTAATCATACTTTAGAGGAATTATTAACTAAATCTAATATTTATTTATTAAATAAACAATAGTTTAAGCAATTTATAAAAAAAAATACCTTCAGAATTCTGAAGGTATTTCTAATATTAATAAGGAAGTTATATTAGTTTATTGCATTAGATAAATCTGCACCAGCTTTAAACTTAACAACTTTTTTAGCTTTAATTTTGATAGTTTCTCCTGTTTGTGGGTTTCTACCTTCTCTTGCAGCTCTTTTAGAAACTGACCAAGATCCAAAACCTACTAAAGAAACTCTGTTTCCTTTTTGTAATGCACCTTCAATTTCGATTAGTGCACATTCTAAGGCTTTTTTGGCAGCTGCTTTAGTAATTCCAGCATGTTCTGCCATTGCGTCGATTAAATCTGTTTTGTTCATAATATAAAATTTAATTATTAATTAATTGGTTAAACGTTTTGTTTATTACTACTACAAATTTATACGGATTATCGTATAATGCAAGTAATAGCAAGGGAAATGCCGTGTATTGTTAATAACTTATCTATTTTGTTGATAAAGCGTGTTGTTTTTGTCGATTAATAGCTAATGCCAATATCAATAAGGGTTTATAGCATTTTAGCATCGGTTTTAAAAGAATATCCATTTAAAAGAGCTGGTATGTCCATTAATTTTTTGCCTGGTAGTTTTATTTGAATAATATTAATGTAACCTTCCTTGATAGCAACTTTTAATTCCTTTTTAGATGTAACAACGGTGCCTGTTTCTAGATTATGATTTGCAATTTCTTTTTCAGTGCTATAAATTTTTATATCTAAAGTATCATTTCCATTAATTAAAGAACACCAGGCGGCAGGATATGGGCTCAAGCCTCTAATTAAATTGTAAATAGTATCAATGGAAGCATTCCAATCTATTTTGCAATTATCTCTGTTAAGTTTGTATGCGGTTTTAATATCGGCAGTTTCAATTTGGGGAACTGTTTTAACCGTTCCGGATTCAATTAATTTTACCGTTTTTAACACAAGTTCGCTTCCTAAGTGCATCAGTTTGTCATGTAAGCTTCCGGCATTTTCTTTTGGGTCAATGTTTATTTCCTCTTGTAATATCATATCTCCGGTGTCAATCTTGTCATCGATGAAGAAAGTAGATACTCCTGTTTTATGTTCACCATTTATAATAGCCCAATTGATAGGTGCCGCACCACGGTAATTAGGTAATAAAGAGGCATGGAGATTAAAAGTGCCGTATTCGGGAAGTTGCCAAACTACTTTAGGAAGCATTCTAAAAGCGACCACAATTTGAAGATTAGCATGAAGAGCCTTTAATTCTGAAATAAAAGTTTCGTCTTTTAAATTGGTTGGTTGTAGGATATTTAATTTCTGTGAGGCAGCATATTGTTTAACGGCACTTTCGTGTAATTTCCTTCCGCGGCCAGCAGGTTTGTCTGGAGCTGTAATTACTCCCACTATATTATAGTTGTTTTCTACGAGTGATTGTAATATGGTAACCGCAAAATCAGGGGTACCCATAAATACGATTCTTAAATCTTTCATTTATGACTTAATTTTATATGTGTTTTTTTCTGTTATGTTAATTAGGTCGTGTTCTAATAATAGTTTTAAAGTGGCTTTTAGGTCTTCATCTGAACATCGTATTGATTGTATTAATTCGCGTGAAGATAAATCTTTGTCCTGAAGTTTATTCATAATCGCTTCTTTTAAAGAGCTATTTATTTGTTGTGATTTGTTTAATTTATCACTAATACAAACTGAGCAAATACCACAATCTTCTAAGTTTTCTTCACCAAAGTAACTCAACAATTGCACACTTTTGCAAACTTGGTCATTTTTAATGTAATCTAACATAGCTTTAACCTGCCCTTGCTTTAAAGTATTTTGTTGTTTTATAATAGATGCAATTCTGTTAATTGTTTTATCATCCTCTCGAGGCTCTATAAATGTAACCTGAGCATCTGTTTTTGATAAATTTAATGATATAATTTCGTCTTTTTCCAATTGAATTAGCACCTGTTTAATTTTTGCTTCTGAAGCCGAAGATTTATCTGAGATTTTCCCTAAATCTACCTTAGTACTGTGGTCAAAAATACCACCATACATCCTTAAAATTGATTTTACAATAATATTAATATGTTGATGTCTTTCTAAATAATTAAATAGAGCAGGGGTGGAAATAATAAATTGAACCGTTACTTTGTTTTTAAATTGCTTGGAGAGCGTAATAACACTATTTCTATCTAAAAGTAACAGAGCATTATAAGATAATACGGGATTAAAATCGTAAGACTTACAAAAAGTATTAAAGTTGAAATCGAAAGTTTGGTAAGCACCTTCACCATAAGATATTTGAAAGTAATTACATAATTTTCTATAAACTTGTTTCACTAAATCAACCGTAGGTAATACATCCAGAAATTGGTTTTTTACCAATAACTCATCACTGTTGTTTTTAATAATTATAGCAAACGCTTTTTTACCATTTCTACCTGCACGACCAGCCTCCTGAAAATAACTTTCTATGCTTTCGGGCAAATTTAAATGAATAACTGTTTTAACATCTGGTTTGTCAATGCCCATTCCAAAAGCATTTGTTGCTACCATGACTTGTTTTTGGTTGTTAATCCAGGCCTGCATATTGGCCTCTTTTTGATCATTGTTTAATCCTCCATGATAAAATGTAGCAGTAATATTTCTAGAGGTAAGGAAGGTTGATATATCTATAGTCGATTTTCGATTTCTAACATATATAATCGAGGAAGCCGTGTTTTTCTTTAATATAGTTTCCAAGCGATAATATTTGTCTTCTTGATGGAAAACCATATATGCTAAATTTTCACGATAAAACGATTGTTTGAATATTTTAGGATGAATAAAATCCAGTTCTTTCAAAATATCATCTATAACGTCAGGTTTGGCCGATGCGGTCAGCGCAACCACATTAACAGACGGTTGTAACTGGCGTAATATGCGAATGTTTTTATAAGCAGGTCTAAAATCGCTGCCCCATTGTGAAATACAATGAGCTTCATCTACGGCAATTAAATTCACATTCATTAAGCGTATGCGATCCTGAACGAGTTCCTGTTGCAAACGTTCGGGCGACAGGTATAAGAATTTGTAATTACCATAAACACAATTGTCAAGAAGTTTATCAAGCTGATTATACCCTAAACCACTGGTGATAGCCATGGCTTTAATGCCCTTGTTATTTAATTGCTGTACCTGATCTTTCATTAAAGCGATTAGGGGAGAAACCACAATACAGATACCTGGTTTTACTAATGCCGGAATTTGAAAGCATATAGATTTTCCTCCACCTGTAGGAAGTAATACAAAAGTGTCTTCACCTTCAATCACGGCCTCTATAATAGCTTCCTGATTTGGTCTGAATTCCGTGTGATGCCAGTAACGTTCCAGTATGTTTATAGGGTGTTCCACTAATTATTTATGGTTTTTAAAATGAAATTAGCCCTGTTTTCAACAGAATCAAAAGGCACATCAATTAACCGATAGTTATAATTCTGATAAGTGGATAAAAGCGAATTATGAATTTTTAAAGCTTGATCAAAGGTTTCGTAACGTTCGTTATCTTGTTTGTAAATCGCTTTCCAAGGTTTTAATATATAAACCGCATCGTACTGCGTGTTTTGGCATGTATGTTTAAAATGGTCGGGATATGTATCACCAATATAGTCCATGTAAGCTAATACATCATGGATCCCACGATCAAAGAATGTGATCGTATTCTGCAGTTTATTAATCGATTCGAATTGTTCTAGGCGGCCTTTTAAAAGTAATTCGCTAAAAAGTAATGGTTGAGATAAAAATAGTTGGTCAATTCCTTGTTTTTTGGCATCAAGAGTTACTTGTCTGGAAATTTCTTCTAAACAATGGTAACCACGTTTTAATAATTCATTTATTAAGGTCGATTTTCCAGAGCCTGGACCTCCCGTAATAACAACTTTTTTTGAACTCAAATCATTGCAATTTATATGTAAAATTCGGAATTTAACAGTTATAAAAAAAATTCAAATCTCAATAAATAAAAACCTTGGAACTTATCAAGGTCAGGTATTGCTTTTTACATAAAGATCAAAATTTTAAAATTCTGTATTTAACCATATGAAAATGTATATTTGCACTTTAAAAATTGACTATGAGTACAACACCTAATTCTGAGGAATTTTACAAGAAACTAAGAGACCAATTATACGATACGTCGTCATGGCCTACCGAATATTTGTATAAGTTCATTATTCCTTCAAATAGAGATAAGCTGGAATCGTTAGAAAATATTTTCGATAATATGGGAGCTGTTATTGATACTAAAGAATCTAAAAGTGGTAAGTATACCAGTATTTCAGTGAATTTAGTAATGAAAAGTCCCGAGTTGGTTATTGAAAAGTATAAAGAAGTTGCAGAAAAAATTGAAGGAGTCATAAGCCTATAGTTTTTTTTTGTATTTTGCACATGCATAACAACTACATGCATTTATATTAACTCTACACATTAAGTTTTGACAATAGATACTTTAGAATATAATACAGAGCGAGAGCATTTAATTATTCCTGAATACGGGCGTCATATGCAAAAAATGATTAATCATGCTAAAACGCTTGAATCAAAGGAAGAACGCAACAAAGTAGCAAAAGCTATTATTGCGGTAATGGGGAATATGCAACCGCACTTGCGTGATGTACCAGATTTTCAGCATAAGCTTTGGGATCAGCTATTTATCATGTCTAATTTTGAATTAGATGTTGATTCGCCGTATGAAAAGCCTACCAAGGAATTGTTGGAGGAACGTCCAGAACCATTAAAGTATCCGCAAAATTTTCCGAAGTATCGTTTTTACGGTAATAATATAAAAACCATGATAGATGTGGCAAATACATGGGAAGATGGTGAACTTAAAGAAGCGCTGACCTATACCATTGCCAATCACATGAAAAAGTGTTTCCTAAATTGGAACAAGGATACGGTTGAGGATGATGTTATTTACGATCATTTATTTGAATTATCTGGCGGTAAAATAAATCTTAAAAATTCGGAAGAAGATTTATCTGATGCAACTAGCTTAATGCGCTCAAAAACTAAATATTCAAGTAATAAAAAAGGCCATCATAAAAAGAATTCTAACCGCCAAAGAAAACGCTTCTAGTATTTATGGGAACATTTAAAATTGAAGGTGGCCACCAGTTAAAAGGAAGTATACAACCTCAAGGAGCCAAAAATGAAGCATTACAAATTTTATGTGCCGTATTATTAACTCCCGAAAAAGTAACTATCAATAATATTCCTGATATTGTTGATGTAAACAAGCTTATTGGGTTACTTAAAAAATTAGGTGTTAAAATTGAAAAGATTGGCTCGGGATCTTTTACGTTTCAGGCTAATGAAGTAAATCTGGAATATTTAGAATCTGATGAATTTAAGGTCGATGGTCGAGGTTTACGTGGCTCGATTATGATTGTCGGACCATTATTAGCACGTTTTGGTAAAGGGTATATTCCAAAGCCTGGAGGTGATAAAATTGGCCGTCGTCGATTAGATACGCACTTTGAAGGTTTAATTAATTTAGGAGCTAAATTTCGATACAGTAAGGAAGAACAATTTTACGGTGTTGAGGCCGATAAACTTAAGGGGGCCTATATGCTTCTCGAAGAGGCGTCGGTAACAGGAACCGCTAATATTGTTATGGCAGCCGTTTTAGCTGAAGGACGTACTACTATTTATAATGCTGCTTGTGAACCTTATTTACAGCAATTGTGTAAGATGCTGAATAGAATGGGAGCTAAAATTAGTGGCGTAGGCTCTAATATGTTAATCATTGATGGAGTTGATAGTTTAGTGGGAACCGAACATACCATGCTGCCTGATATGATTGAAATAGGTAGCTGGATAGGTCTAGCGGCCATGACCAAAAGTGAATTAACAATCAAGAATGTGTCCTGGGATGATTTGGGAATTATTCCTAATGTGTTTAGAAAACTAGGAATTACAGTTGAAAAGCAAGGTGATGATATTCATATTCCGGCACATACTAATGGTTACGAAATACAAAGTTTTATTGATGGTTCTATTTTAACCATTTCGGATGCGCCTTGGCCTGGTTTTACCCCAGATTTGTTGAGTATTATATTAGTTGTAGCAACACAAGCTAGAGGTAGTGTTCTTGTGCATCAAAAAATGTTTGAAAGCCGTTTGTTTTTTGTAGATAAGCTCATTGATATGGGGGCTAAAATTATTCTTTGTGATCCACATAGAGCTACCGTAATTGGGCATGATTTTAAATCGACATTAAAGGCAATGACTATGACTTCGCCGGATATTCGTGCAGGGGTATCTTTATTAATTGCGGCATTATCCGCAAAAGGGACATCTATAATTCAGAATATAGAACAAATTGATAGAGGTTACGAACGTATCGACGAACGCTTACGAGCTATTGGGGCAAAAATCGAGCGTGTAGAGTAAAATTTATTTGAAATAAAAGAGGGAGAAATTACAGGGTTAAAATAGTCCTGTAATTTCTCCTTCTTCGTTTATATCAATGCCTTCAGAAGACGGATGAGCTGGTAAGCCAGGCATGCGCATAATATCGCCTGTGATAGGAATCAGAAATCCAGCTCCAGCGGCAATTTCTATATCTCTAACTGTAATAATAAAATCTTTAGGACGTCCTAATAATTTAGGGTTGTCAGACAACGATTTTTGAGTTTTTGCAATACAAACGGGAAGTTGTTCCAAACCTAAGTCTGAAATCTTATTTAATTGAGTTTTTGCTCGTGAAGTGTAATCGACATATTCTGCACCATAGATCTCTTTTGCTATGGTTTCTATTTTAGCTTTTACATCTTCGTTCCAATTATAAAGCGATGTAAAATGTGTCGTGTTTGCTTCTGCAGATTGAATGACTTTTTGAGCGAGATCGATCGCGCCTTTACCGCCATGAGCCCAAATATCTGCAATAGCGATTTTTATATTATTAGAATTAGCAAAATCAATTATAAACTGAATTTCTTCTTCACTATCACTGCTGAATTTATTAATAGCGATAATAGGGGGTACATTGAATTTTGCTATGTTTTCCAAGTGCTTTTCTAAGTTTGGTAATCCTTGTTTAAGGGCAATCAAATCGGGCGTAGTAAGGTTATTTAATTCGGCACCCCCATGATATTTTAATGCTCTAATTGTGGTGGTTAAAACTACTGCTTTAGGATTAAGATTGGCACTTTGGCATTTTATATCAAAGAATTTTTCAGCTCCTAAATCAAATCCAAAGCCAGCTTCTGTAACTGTATATTCAGAGAACGACATAGCCATTTTAGTAGCTATAACCGAATTCGTTCCTTGGGCAATATTGGCAAAGGGCCCACCGTGAATGATAGCTGGATTACCTTCAATGGTTTGAACGAGATTGGGTTTAATAGCATCTTTTAATAACGCGGTCATGGCACCTTCCGCTTTTAAGTCTTTCGCATAAATGGGTTGTTTGTTGTAAGTATAGCCAATAAAGATGTTTCCCAGTCGTTTTTTTAAATCCATAAGATTTTCTGCTAAACAGAGAATGGCCATAATTTCGGAAGCAGCAGTGATATCGAAACCAGTTTCTCTAGGAACACCCGAGGTTGTTCCACCCAAACCTACAATAACATGCCGTAAAGCGCGATCGTTTAAATCGACCACACGTTTCCATCCTATTGTTCTAGGATCTAGCTGTAAGGAATTGGATTTACTTTGAATATTATTGTCAATAATAGCTGCCAGTAAATTATGTGCTTTTTCTATAGCTGCAAAATCTCCAGTGAAATGAAGGTTAATATCTTCCATTGGTAATACCTGAGCATAGCCGCCACCTGTAGCACCACCTTTAATACCGAATACGGGACCCAATGAAGGTTCACGTAAAACAACTGTTGTTTTCTTTTGTAATTGATTTAAGGCTTCAGATAAACCTATGGACATGGTTGTTTTGCCTTCTCCTGCAGGGGTTGGCGAGATAGCCGATACTAAAATTAAATGGCTTTCGTTTAGTTTTTCAGAATTAATAGCTTTAAGGGGGAGTTTAGCTTTGTATTTGCCGTACATTTCAATGTCATCTGGAGCGATACCAAATTTTTCGGCAATTGATGATATGGGCTTTAATGTTATGGTCTTTGCTATTTGTAAATCAGTCATAGTCACATTTAAATTAGTCTGTTTAAATTTATTAAAATTTGTATTAACTAATAGTGATAATTGTCACTAGTTGATTGAAAAATTATTTGTTTAATGCCTTTTTATAGGTGTTTAAGCAACGTTCTCTTGCAAATTTATGATCTACTATAGGAAGTGGGTAGGTGAGCTCTTGGAATTCTGGTACCCAAGTTTTTATGAATTCTAAGTTTTTGTCGAATTTTTCAATTTGCGTAGTAGGATTAAAAATTCGAAAATATGGAGCCGCATCAACCCCGCACCCGGCTACCCATTGCCAATTTCCAACATTACTGGCTAGTTCATAATCATGCAGCTTTTCAGCAAAATACGCTTCACCCCAGCGCCAGTCGATTAAAAGATGTTTGCATAAAAAACTACCAACCAGCATGCGTACGCGATTATGCATAAACCCTGTATTGTTTAATTGACGCATCCCCGCATCAACTAAGGGGTAACCTGTGTTCCCCTCGCACCAGAGTTTAAATTCAGTTTCATTATTTCGCCATGGAATATGGTCGTATTTAGGTTTGAAACTTTTTGTGGTGGTATGAGGGTAATGCCATAATATGTGCATAAAAAACTCACGCCAAATTAGTTCTTGCCAAAATGTTTCATTTTTTGATTGGATAGCTTTCGTTATAATTTCACGTATGCTTATCGTTCCAAAACGTAAGTGGGGACCTAATCTTGATGTGGCATCCTGCGCAGGAAAATTTCTTGTAGCTTCATAAGTTTTAATAAGAGAAGTAGAGATATTATAAGGAGCTATCTGTTGATTAGATTTTTTGAATCCTATGTCCTCTAGATTTAGATTTGGAATCTTGGCGTTTTGAACGAGATTATTTAATAAGGACTCACTATTATAACCTGAAATAAGTTCTTTATTAAACGTGTTTTTCCAGGTTTTCATATAGGGGGTGTAAACCACATAAGGCGTGCCATCTTGTTTCAGAATCTCGTCTTTTTCAAAAATAACCTGATCTTTAAATGTCTTAAATTCAATATTATTTTTAGTCAGAAAAGATTGTATTTCCTGATCTCTATTTGTGGCGTATGGTTCGTAATCGTGATTTGTATATACCGTGTTTATCTGATATGTCTTGATTAGCTTTTTGTAGATGCTTAAAGGATTCCCAAAATATAATGCTATACCACTTTTGTGATTTTTATTAAGTGTGGTATTAATATTCTGAATATTTTTAAAAATAAAGGATACTCGTGCATCATCTTTTGGAAGGTCATTTAAAATTTCAGTGTCGAAAATGAAAATAGGCAATACAGGAAAATTACCTGATAAAGCTTCATAAAGGCCATGATTATCGTGTAATCTTAAATCTCTACGAAACCAAAATAAATTTATAGCCGAGTTCATTATTTATATGTGCCGAATAGTTCTTCTAGTTTCTTTTTTCTATAATTAAAAATTTCTTCCAGTTTAGGTTTTACTATTATAGGGTGAAAGAGTTGCCCAAGAATACCGAAGGGAAGTTTATAGTCAATAATGTCTTCCATCTCTATACCTCCGTCTATTTCTGAAATAAAATGCTTGTGATGCCAAAGTGAGTAAGGTCCGAAACGTTGTTCGTCTACAAAATACTTCAGATTCTGAACATGGGTTATTTCTGTGACCCATTTGGTCTTAATACCCATTACAGGTGTAACAATATATTGGATGATTTGACCTGGATACATGGGCTTATCTGCACCAGACAAAATATTAAATCCCATATAATCAGGAGTAATGGTTTTTAGGTTTTTAGGGTCTGAAAGGAATTCCCAAGATTCTTGTATAGATATGGGAAGTTTCTGTTTTTTATGAAGTCTGTATATTTTCATTTACCCAATACTTTATTTTAAAATTAAAACAGGGTTAGCTATGTGATGTAATTTTAAATAGCTTGCTTTATAAAATTAATAAGTGTATTTAAAAGACTTTCTACTGTAAATATTGGGTTATTTTATCACTAAGAGGCTTAGTCATGGAGAAATAGTAGTCTACAAATTTGCCATCAGGATTGATTAGATATTTTTGAAAATTCCATTTAACTGTAGAATTTGTTTTACCGTTTTTGTCCTTTTGAGTAAGCCATTGATATAGGGGGTGTTGGTTATCACCTTTAACCTCAATTTTTTCTGTCATTAGAAAGGTTACGCCATAATTAGCCTGACAAAAATTTTGAATTTCCTGAACCGTACCTGGTTCCTGATTGCCAAATTGATTACAGGGCACCCCAATAATCATAAGTTTATCTTGGTAGTTGGTATAAAGTGTTTGTAAATCTTCGTACTGTTTCGTAAAACCACATTTTGAAGCTACATTTACAAATAATATATATTTTCCTTTAAAATTGGCTAATTGAATAGGTTCACCTGTAAGACTATTAATTTCAATATTATAAATAGATTCTGAAGGTACAGATTGAGCTGTAGTTTTAGAGAAAAATGACATCATAGTAAAAATAAGTATTAGTTTTTTCATAATTAAATTTTAAAAGAGACTATGCCACAATCCATTTCGAAAATTTGACCGGAAATGGATAAGGCGTTATCGGAAATTAGGAAAAGAGCCATTTCGGCAACTTCTTCGGGGTTTAAGAATTTTTTTAAAGGATGACGATCGGAAATTGATTGCTTTAACTGATCGTTACGAAGTAATTTTGAGGCTAAATCGGTGTCTGTAATTGTTGGAGCGATGGCATTAATTCTGATATTAGGAGCTAATTCTGCACCTAAAGTTTTAACCAATCCTTCAATACTTGATTTAGAAGCAGCTACGCTTGCATGAAAGGGCATGCCTAACTTTGTTGCAACCGTACTAAATAAAAGTATTGAAGGATTTAAACTATTTTTTAATATAGGAAGATACTGCTGTATTGTTTTGACCGCGCCTAGCACATTTATTTCAAAATCAACTCTAAAGTCGTCAAGAGATAATCTTGAAATGGGTTTTAAATTAATGCTCCCCGGGCAGTAAATTAATGTATCGGCAGTACTTATTACAGGTAAGTCGTCCTTTAAAATATCACAGGAATAATGAGTTAGATTATTATGTGATAGTTTTGGTTTGGTACGACTAATGTTTATAACCTTTGTTGTATTAACAAGTTTTGATAAAATGGCATTACCAATACCTTTACTTCCACCTATTATAACAACTGTTTTCATTTTCTATGCTAAGCGACCCTTTAAGCGCTTATCAACTTTTTGTTTTATAGCTGTAAGACGCTTCATGATGTCCATTATTTTTTGATCTTTTTTCTCTTTGTAAATTTCATTTAACTCCAGAATTAATGATTTCGCTTTTCTTGAAATTTTAACTCTATCACTTGTAGAAAGCGATTTAAAAGATGTTTGTTCAAATTCTAAAGCCTTTTCTATGGTACTCATAATTTAAAAATTTATATAATTTTAATTTATTTCATAATCACATTCTTTCGCTTTGAAAGTATGTATGTTTTATATATTTACGTGATTTATAACCTTTTAGGTTTTTTTAATAAATATTTAGTAAAACTATATTTTAATTTGAAACTAGCCATATAAAGCATTGTAAAGCTTTGTTAAATGTTAGAAATAAATACTTTAGATTTCTATTTTCTTTACTTGACGGTATAAAAATACAAAATTTAATTTAAATTGTTTAATTAATATTAAAAAAAATTAAACAAAATTTTATTTTTTGAAATTTATACATCGGTTAGTTTTTTTATCATGCCATTAAAAATGAACCCATGTAGCGGAAGTACCGCAAACCAATAAAGTCGTCCCCATAAACCACGTGGTCTAAAAGTAGCAGTTTGTTTAAGTATGTTTTGTTCAATTTTAAATTCTAACCAAGCTTCTCCAGGTAATTTCATTTCTGCATATAATAGTAATTTTTGTTGCTTTTTATCCGCAAAAATAACGCGCCAAAAATCCAAAGAATCACCAGCATTGAGATCTTTGTCATTTGTTCTACCGCGCCTTAGTCCAATACCTCCAACCAATTTATCTAAATAACCTCTAATACGCCACAAGATATTACCATAATACCATCCTGTTTTACCGCCGATACACCAAATTTTATCAAGTGTAGATTCTAAATTTTTTACTTCTCGTTCTTTATAATCTTTATAACACCCATATTTAGGTACATTAATATATTTATGTAGTTGATTTCGTAATCGGTCGCTACTTATCATAGAATCCTTCCAACTGGAAATAATACTGTTTTGTTCAATTTTTTCGAATGCCAGAGTAACTGCCTGTTTATAGGTAATAGGATTAACATTTAAAATTTTATTGATGTTACTTGGTTTACCTATAATTTCAACACCCATGCTATCTACAAGGGCTGTGGCTAATTTATAGGAGGTTGAAGTGACAAAATACAGCCAATAGGAGGATAATTTTGGAGTCATAACCGGTACCGTTAAGATGTAGCGTTTTAATTGACGTACCTCAGCAAATTGCAGAAGCATATCTTTATAGGTAATGATTTCCGGTCCATAAATATCGAAAGTTTTGTTATAAACTAATTTATTTCCTGCTGCTGCTGTAAGAATTGAAAGTACATCTCTAATAGCAATGGGTTGTGTTTTTGTATTTAACCATTTTGGAGCAATCATAAATGGTAATTTTTCAACGAGATCTCTAATAATTTCGAATGAAGAACTTCCAGAACCTACAATAATACCAGCTTTAAAAACACTTAAGTTGTAGTGGTCTGATTTTAATATATGTTCTACTTGTAATCTGGAGCGTAAATGTTTAGAGAGCTTATTATCGTTGGTTATACCACTTAAGTAGATAACCTGATCAGCATTCGTTTTTTCTAAAGCATTTTTAAAATTTGTGGCACATTGTTTCTCAAGACTTTCGAAATCTTCAGAAGAAGTCGTCATGGAATGAATAAGATAATATACAATATCAATATCCAATGGTATATTTTGAAGAGTTTCCGGTTTTAAAAAATCAACTTCAATGACTTCTATTAAATCATCTCCCTCGTAGCTTATATCGGCCCGGAGTTTATCTCTTACGGCACAAATTACATGATGCCCTTGGTTTGTAAGCATAGGAATAATGCGTTTACCTATATATCCTGTTGCACCTGTAATAAGAATTTTCATGATGAAAAGATAATAATTTTTACAAACTATTTAGGTCTTTGATACCCAAATCGAGTTTGTAATTTAGGAATAGCGTATCCGTCTAGTCCATTAATAGTGGCAATTTTTCCTTTCGATAGGTTAATAAAGCCATCTTTTTCTATTAAGTTGTTATTGATATAAATGCCTTTAATTTTCCCAATTAATAATATGGTATTATTTGCATTTATATGGTATTCTTCAACATATTCCATAGCTAGTTGTAGTGGGGCATCTTTAACAAATGGCACTAGAAAATCGTTTTTGTATTCGGACTTAAGATTAGTGACATCGAATTCTGAAATAGAAGCATCATATTTTGCTGAGGTATGATGAGCATCTTCTAAAATAGATTCATGTATGTGGTTAATAGTGTATAATCCCGTTTCTTTAATGTTGTTGTAGGTATTTCTGAGTACGGTAGTAGGTCTTAAAAAGAAACCTAACATAGCAGGACTTGATCCAATATGAGTTATTGAGCTAAAAACAGCGACATTTTCTATGCCTGATTTGGATTTTGTACCAATAAGGTTGGCGGATTTATAACCTGAGCAACTATTGATTAAATTAATTTTAAATATATGATTTAGCTCTTGTATATCTTGTTCACTGTAGTGGGTCATAAGGCTGCTATGTAGTTGTTAATTTTTATGTTTTGTGCCTTGAGGTCGAACATTAAATTATACAAGCCAAAAAACGTCCGATTGATATATATGAAATGTTTTGATCCGCGGTTACCATTCATTTTTTTTAAATCGGTACTTTTAGAATATTGTTCACCTAAAGCTGCTATTTTATTAAAGAAATCAGCATCCGAAAAGTCAAAGAATTCATTATGAAAAGGTTCGGTGAAGATGCTTAGCATGTTATGAAACATAGAAGTAAAGAAGGCTATTTCCTCCTTAGAATCGTCATGACGTAAAATTTCTAATTCGTAAAGTTTGTTGGTGAAAATATCCTTATTATTAATGTTTTCTTTTTTTGCCAATTCAAAATAGGGTGTATAAAATGCCATGGGTATGGATTTCATACACCCAAAATCTAACGCTATTAATTGGTGTGTATTTGAAATTAAAAAGTTTCCGGGGTGTGGGTCAGCATGAACTTTTTTCAAATGGTGTATTTGATACATGTAAAAATCCCATAAAGCCTGTCCTATTTGGTTCGCTGCCTTCTGGTTGGTATTCTCACGTGTAAATTCAGATAAGTGCTTCCCTTCCATATAATCCATGGTAATAATCCTTTCAGAAGAAAGTTCTTTAAAATAGTTAGGGAATTTTAAGTTTGGAATGTGTGAACAGGCATGAGCAATTTCTTCACTTTGTTTTAATTCCAATAAGTAATTGGTCTCTTCTATTAATTTATCCTCTACTTCCTTAAAATATTTATCCGAATCTTTTCCTTTAATGTTAAACATACTTATAGCAATGGGCTTAACCATAGCTAAATCTGAACTGATACTTTCTGCAACTCCTGGGTATTGGATTTTCACAGCAAGTTTTTTCCCATTTTTTTCTGCAATATGGACTTGACCTATACTAGCAGCGTTTACAGAAGTTGCATTAAAAGTATCAAACAGTTCATTAGGGTGTTTACCAAAATATGTTTTGAATGTTTTTAAAACAAGAGGTGGTGACAATGGTGGTACGGAAAACTGGGCTAAGGAGAATTTCTCAACATAAGCTTGAGGAAGTATACTTTTTTCCATACTTAACATTTGTGCAACCTTCAGAGCACTACCTTTTAGTTGTTTTAAACCATTATAAATGTCATCAGCATTATTTTTGTTTAGTTTATTTTTAGCGTCTGTATCAGAGTTAATAATTTTATCTCCGTAGTATTTTAAATAATTAACACCAACTTTTGCTCCAGTTTGGACCAATTTTGTAGCACGTTGAATTTTACTAGTGGGTATGTTATCAATAGTATTCATAAGTTGATTATAATGATGATATTTTTTCTTTGAACAAAAATTTCCCTAAGTCAACGAGGCTTTTTAGTGGAGTAACATCGAGAATGTCGAAGGTTGCATTCACCGATTTTTCAATAAAGATATCGGTTTTTTCGAAACTTGGTGAATTGTCATTTAACCAAAATTTTAAGGTGAATAGTAATTGAATCCAGGCCGATTCGGTTAGAGATTTTTCTTGAATTTGATCAAGTTCTTTATGTTTTAATTCTAGTATATGAATATTTAAAGACTGTATGTAATCTTTAAAATGTTTCTTTAAGCCTGATAGTACATTTAAATCTTTAAGATTTAATGTTTCATTTGTCAGACTTACTAATATATAGCTTCTGTTCGCGCTAAGAATTTCAAAAAAGGTGTAATAAAAACTTAGCAGTTTATTCCGTGGATTAAATTTAGTGTAATCCTTATTCTTTTCTAATAAAGCTAATGTGTTTTCAAAAAATGACTCATAAATACTTATTTCTAAAGATTTGAAGGAGCCAAAATAACGATAGAACTCAGAATCTTTAAAATTATTCAATTTGGTAAATGAAAATACGGATTTTGGTTTGCTGCCATGATTGAGCAAATACTCCATGTACAAAGCCATGATATCATTTTTATTTACAGCTGTTCTATTAGTCATAATTTAAATTTTAAGTAAATATACAAAAATGTTTAAGATTAATATAAAAAAGTTAAACAAAAAATAATTACGGCTTTGTTAATGACCAATCAGTTAGGTTGATTTTGTTGAGGCGTATTATTTATTTAAGCTTTCCTTAACATCATTTCCTTCATTCTTTGTATATTTTTAAGAATCTATTAATCAAATCAATTTATTTATGAAAACTATTATCTCTTCTATTTTAATTTTGGTACTATCCTTTGTTGGTAGTGCTCAAGTGGAAACGCCACAACCAAGTCCTTCGAGTAAACTTGAACAGAAAGTAGGCTTAACCGATGTTACTATTGAATATTCAAGACCATCCATGCGTGGTCGGACTATTTTTGGCGATTTGGTGCCTTATGGTAAACTATGGCGATTTGGTGCAAATAAAAATACTGTAATAAGTTTTAGTGAAGATGTGGTTATCGATGGTTATGATGTAAAAGCTGGTTCTTATGCTATTTTTGCCATACCAAATGCAGAGTCATGGGAGATAATTTTTTATTCTGATACTCAAAATTGGGGTACACCAGCGAACTGGGATGATGCTAAAGTGGCTGCACGTGTTACAGCTAAAACACATGATATTCCATTTGATGTTGAAACGTTTACCTTAGATATTAATAATTTATCGAATGATGGAGCTACTATTGATGTTATTTGGGAAAAAACATATTTAGGTGTTCCTTTTGAGGTGCCAACAGATAAAGCTGTTACGGCATCTATTAATAAAATAATGAATGGACCGGGGGCGAACGATTATTTTTCAGCTGCTGTGTATTATTTACAAGCAGGAAAAGATATTAATCAAGCCAAAGAATGGATTGATAAGGCAATAACCATGGCAGGGGATAAGGCTCCATTTTGGCAGTTAAGACAGCAATCTTTAATCTATGCAAAAGCAGGTGATAAACAAGGTGCTATTGCAGCAGCTAAAAAATCTTTATCAGCTGCAGAAAAAGCGGGTAATGCAGACTATGTAAAGATGAATAAAGATTCTTTAAAAGAATGGGGCGCTATTTAATAGCTTAAGAGAATATTATGAAAAAATGCACTTTCTTAGAAAGTGCATTTTTTTTTATTAGTTACAATTCCCTTCAACATCGCAAGTGTTTGCAGCAACGTTCATGGAATTTTTATTTTCAAATTCCTCCCAGGCATTAGATAGGACTTCTAAGAAAACCTCTGAAGGCTGAGCTCCAGAAATACCATATTTATTGTTTATAGCAAAAAACGGTACGGAATTAATGCCTAAGTTTCTCGCCTCCAATTCATCCTGTCTTACATCATAAGCGTAAGCATCGGACTCTAGTGTAGCTTTTACTTCGGAGGTATTCATACCGAGATTTCCGGCTATGTTTAATAGTATATCAATGTTGTCAATGTTTTTTCCTTCGGATATATGTGCTTTTAGAAGCGCTTCTTTCATATCATTAGATCGCCCATATTGCTTTGAGTAATGTATTAAACGATGTGCTTTGAATGAATTAGCTGGAATGGATGCTTCTAAGTTGAAATCAAGACCTGCTCCATCAGCCATTGCGGTTACATTGTTAAACATGCTTAAGGCTCGATCTCTATCAATTCCTTTATTTTCTATAAAATGAGTTAGGGCATCTGTGTTTGTTGTTTGTAAATTCGGGTCTAGTTCAAAACTTTTCCATTCTATTGTAATATTGTCTTTGTAAGGAAAGCTATTTAGAGCAGCTTCAAACCTTTTCTTTCCGATATAACAAAAAGGACAACGTATATCGGACCATATTTTTATGTGCATATTATTTATTTATAATTCTGGCATTAGACGCCGGATAAGATGAGACCTTTCAAAATCTTAATATTTAAGATTGATTATTTCTCTCACGGTGTCTAAAGTGTTTATAAGATTTTGGCTGAATTTAAAGGTCATTATATCACTTTCAGTATGTCCATCACGTAAGAGTTTATTAAAATGAATTACTTCAAAATTGTACCCTATAGTATTGTAGTTGAAATCAATGTTTTCCTCTTTTCCATTTTGAATTATTGATACCGTTGTAGGTGCATGGAACTGGGTGTTTATTTTTAGGGTAGCAGAATCACATTGAAATATGGCTTCGGTAGACAGATCTTCAAGTAAAGAACTTCTTAAATGTGCTGTGGAATTATTAGAAGTGAAAATCATGTCGCAGGACGCATCAGTGCCATTTTCAAAATAGGTAGCATCGGCTTCAATATGTTTTGGTAGTCCAAGTGTGGAAAGCGCAGCAAAAATTGGATAAATACCAATGTCTAGTAAACTTCCACCTCCTAAAGATTTATTAAATAACCGACTGGAGGTATCGTATTCTCGGAAAAATCCAAAATTAGCATTTAACGTTGTTACTTTGCCATAAATCTCGTTCTTAAGGAGGTTTAAAATATATTGATAGTGAGGTAAAAAGTAGGTCCATAGAGCCTCCATGAGTAAAACGTTATTCTGTTTTGCTATAGTGATCATTTCGTTTACTTCTTCCCTATTCATGGCAAAAGGCTTCTCGCATAAAACGGCTATGCCATTTTTCAAACACATTAGGGTGTTCTCCTTATGCATGGCGTGTGGTGTGGCAATATAAACGGCATCAATACCAGAGTCTTTTGCGAATTCAGAATAATTGTTATAATATTTTTTTGCCTCGTATTGGTTGGCGAATTCTGAAGCCTTTTTTGCAGAACGCGAAGCTACGGCGTATAATTCGGCATCTTCGATAGTTAACAAATCGGTAGCGAACTTATGGGCTATGTTACCCAATCCGATAATCCCCCATTTTATCCTCCTATTTTTATGATCTTTTGTCATTAAATATCTAAAACCAAGTAGCTAAAATAGGATAATATACTAATCAATATAATTAGAATACCTTTATCTCGCTTTAAAATATTCTTAATTTCCAAAAGGAGGCTAATTATAATTACCAAAATACAGCCTACAAAATTAAGCCATAAAAAAGGTAGATTAATATAGTGATATAAATCCATAAAATAGAGGGCAATAATTAATGCTTGAGTAATTAATGCGCTTAAAAATACCGCATTTCCTTTCACCTTTTTAAAGAAAAAGGCTAGTAAAAAAACACCTAAAACATTACCGTAAAATATAGAACCTATTATGTTTACCAATTGAATTAAATTTTCTGCTAAATTGGCAACACAAGCGACACCAATGGCAATAATGCCCCAGCCAAAAGTGAACCATTTTGAGGCTTTTACCATGGCGTCTTCAGATTTTTCAGAAACATTTCGTTTGTAGAGGTCGATGGTGGTTGTAGACCCCAAAGCATTTAATTCACTGGATGTGCTAGACATAGCAGCGCTTAAAATTACAGCTAATAATAAGCCTATTAACCCTCTGGGTAAGTTGTTTAAAATGAAATAAATAAAGACATAATCTTTGTCATTACTTTCAATTTTTGTTTCTTGATTTTCAGCTGATTTATTAATTAATAAACGTGCTTCTTGTCGAATGTTGTTTTGTTCTGCATGAGCCTTTATAAGTGCTTCATGAGTTTCTTGGTCATCAGAATTAATGTAGTCTGAAATCAAAACTTTTTTTCTTTCGAAAAGCTTTTGATGATCAGATTCTAAAGTTTTGTAATCTTCAGCATATTTTGAGTTAAGAACGAATTCAGTTCCCGTTGGATTGAAATTTACGGGTGATTTATTAAACTGATAAAAAACAAAAACCATGACACCTACTAAGAGTATAAAAAACTGCATAGGTACTTTTAGTAGCCCGTTAAAAATGAGACCAAGCTGCATCTCCTTAACAGATTTGCCAGATAAATACCGTTGTACCTGGCTTTGGTCGGTACCAAAATAAGACAACATTAAGAAGGTACCACCAATAATACCACTCCAGAACGTATAGCGATTATTTAAATCGAAAGAAAAATCGAGGATATCCATTTTACCACTTGTACTTGCAATATTTAGGGCTTTAGTAAATGTGATATCTTGGGGGAGTTTATTTACGATAATGAAAAAGGCCACAAGCATACCGATAAATATCACTACCATTTGATGTTTTTGGGTAACATTTACGGCTCGTGTTCCTCCAGAAACTGTGTATATAATAACGAGTATACCAATAATGATATTAAGAGTTAATAAATCCCATCCTAAAACTACAGATAATATTATAGCCGGTGCGAAAATTGTTATTCCAGCCGCTAATCCGCGTTGTATTAAAAATAATAAAGCGGTAAGCGTTCTGGTTTTTAGGTCGAATCGGTTTTCAAGAAATTCATAAGCAGTATATACATTAAGTTTATAATACAGAGGAATAAACACCATACAAATAATAACCATAGCTAAAGGCAGGCCGAAATAAAACTGGACAAATCCCATACCGTCATTAAATGCTTGCCCAGGAGTCGATAGAAATGTAATGGCGCTGGCTTGCGTTGCCATTACAGATAGTCCAATAGTCCACCATTTAGAAGAACTACCTCCTTTTAAATAATCTTTTACATTTTTACTGCCTCGTGTTTGCCAGGTACCATAAGCCACTATAGCTAAAAGCGTTATGCTTAATACAATCCAGTCGATAAAACTTATTGTCTGCATATTAAAATATTTGCATGATTAGGTAAAACATGAAAATATAAATAGCATTAGCGATTAAAACTAGCGAATAAAGTTTTAACCATTTTTGTTTTGGCTGGTCATTGGTATTCATAATTAATCGTTTAGTTTAGCTGTGTCCGTATCATCTTCTTTGCCCAATGAGAGCATATTGGCAAATAATCTATAGGCACCAGAAACACCCGCGGGAAATTCTCTAAAAAAGCTTAGTCCCGTGTATATGTAAAATCCTTTTCCATATGGAGCAATTAATAAGCTTCCTGTCTTAGGGGCTTCATTTTTATCATGCATTGATAGGATAGGCGTGAATTTATCAGACCATTGGTTAGGGAAATACAGTCCGCGCTCTTGAGTCCAATTTTTAAAATCTTCCTGAGTTATTTTGTTGGGGTAATTTAGAACTGGGTGTTCGGGGTGTAAAAAAGTAACATAGGCTAATTCATCGGTTACACGATCGTGTGATAATTGTAATGGATACGGTGCTAACTCATCAACTTTTAAGCCACGACTGGTATTGTATTGTACAATCATATTACCGCCCTGATTTACAAAATCGAATAATATTTGTTGTTTAAAATTTAATTCATCAATAGTGTTGTAGGCACGAATACCTATTACCACCGCATCGAATTGATATAAGGTATCGGCGGTTATCTCTTCCGGTTTTAAAGTATGAACCTTATAACCTATTTGTGATAAACTTTCAGGAACAACATCGCCGGCCCCTGCTACGTATGCAATATTCTCTCCTTTTTTCTTGATGTCTAACCGAACAACTTTGCTTTCACTGGGCAATAATACGGTTTGGTAAGGAATATGATTATAGTTAATCTCTATAAGCTCTTTAGAATATGTATTATCTGCAATATGTACTATAGGGCTAATAAAACCTTCACTTTGATTTTTTGGAGGAATAATAGTAAAGCTAAAGGTTTGTTCTTCATTTTTATGCGCAATATTAATTTTTTGTTGCTTTGGATATATATTCCAGTTATCCGGATGGTCTATTTCTATGCTGCCCTCTATATTGTCTCGTCCTGCTTTAACAACAACCTTTATGTTATGTTCGTTGTTATTGTTGAAAATGACAACCTTTTCGGTGATTTTTGCCGAAACTTCGGGTATGATTTCAAAAGGGCGATATAATTCACCTTTGTCTGGTTTTGAGTACCGATGAATTACATTTTTAGTAAATGTTATCGGCGTATCTTCGATTATTAAATTAAAATCAATTTTAACTTCTCTTGGTGATTCTGGTTCTCCAATTAAATGAACATCTTTTACCTTATACATACCTAAGGACCCCTTGTTACTAAGCCAATAAGGAGATGTGAAATGGGAATTTGAAGAGATATGATATGGAATTTTAAACTTGTTTGATAGGTTGTTCTCAAGCCGTTCATTTTTGGGTATAGACATTCCGTCACTTTTAGAGATGCTTTGAAGGATTATCGAATTCGCACTTCTGTTTAAGGCTTCAATATTGATGGTGATATCTTCATTAGGGTTCGCTGATGGATGTTCAGCTGAAGCCTCCAAATATAAACCAGCACACATTTCAATGATATGTTTTAATTCTTTGGTTTTTTGTGTTTTCCAATGTTTGTCCTCAATATTTTGAAGTAATTTATAAGCTGTCATTAATTCCGGAAGATGCACCGAAGGATTTATAAAATTGAAATTTTCTTCAACATGATATAAAATATTTCCAATTTCTTGACCACCCTTAATACGACTCCAGGTCGTGTTTATTCCTGCAAAAATGTTGTTATTATCAGTTAAAGGTTCTCCTTTTAGAAATTCTATATATTCATTCTGAGTACCACGTTGGGATAAACGGCCAAATCCTTGACATAAGTGTTGACTGCTGGCAATTGCAGCAACTTCGTTATTAGACAAGCCTTTAAGAGGGTAGTATACTCCTATATCAAAACGCATCATATTCGATTTATCAGCTTGATTAAATTTTTCTTCACTCCCGTAGAACCACCAGCTGGTATTAAAGAACAAACGTTTTGGTTGCCAGGTACTATAGTTGTCTAGTAACTCTGGATAAGCATTTTTATCGGCAGCAAGATCGAAGGCTTCGTAACTTAACATGGCCGAACTAGTATGATGACCGTGAGTAGTTCCAGGACTTCGGTGGTCGAATCGGTTAATAATAATATCTGGTTTAAATTTCCGAATAGCTAAAACGACATCGCTTAAAACCGCGTCTTTATTCCAAATGGCTAGTGTTTCTTCCGGGTGTTTAGAATAGCCAAAATCGTTTGCTCGGGTAAATAGTTGTTCGCCACCATCGATACGTCGAGCAGCCAGCAATTCCTGAGTTCGAATAACGCCCAATAATTCTCTAATTTCGGGACCAATTAAATTTTGTCCTCCATCACCTCGGGTTAAGGATAGATAAGCAGTTCGGGCTTTAATTTCATTGGACATGTATGAAATAAGTCTGGTGTTTTCATCATCCGGATGTGCGGCAATGTATAAAACTGAGCCTAAAAAATTAAGTTTTTCAATGGCTTGATAAATTATAGAAGATGCCGGGGATTTAGGTTTTTGAGCTTGTCCTAAAACGGTAAATAAGCAAATTAATAATGAGAATAGTGCAGATTTTTGAAACATAGTTTGGAATAGCTTATCCTCAAATATATAAAAGAAACTCGCATTCCTGCAGGTTTTAATTTTTATTTAACGTGGCGTTAAAAGCTAAAGTTGAAGCGGATTAAGAAAAATGAATTGTTTGATTAGAGCCACTTTTTGCGTTTAAAATAACGGAGCATGAGTAAAAAAAGCACAATCATTACACCCCATAGAATAAAATAAGAATACTTGTAATGAAGTTCGGGGATGTATTCGAAATTCATACCATATATACCAGCTATGAAAGTTAGAGGAATGAATATGGAGGCCATAATGGTTAGTACTTTCATGACTTCGTTCATTTTATTACTAATGGTGGTCATGTACATATCCATTAAACTCCAAACCATTTCTCGGTAAATATCAATATTCTCAGAAACTTGAATTTGGTGATCGTATATGTCTCTGTAGAAAGTTTTTGTTTTTTTTAATATAAGTGGACTGTCGTGTTTTTCTATGCGATTAATAACTTCACGAAGGGGAGAAATGGCTCTGCGGATGCGCAATATGTCCTTTTTTAAATCACGGATATCTTTATTAATGCTTTTGTCTGCATTTCCTAGAAAAATTAAGGTTTCCAGGTCTTCAATTTTATCACCTAAAAGCTCTACTACACTAAAATAATGGTCAATTACAGCATCCATTAAAATATATAATAAATAATCGGCTTTCATTTCACGAACACGACCTTTAGCATGTCTAATACGATCTCTTACGGAATCGAAAACATCGCCCTCTGCTTCTTGAAAGGATAAGACATAATTTTTACCGAGAATAAAACTAACTTGTTCAGAAATTATGTTTTCATCTTTGTCGTTATGTAGCATTTTTAAAACAACAAAGAGATAATCATCATACTCATCAATTTTTGGACGGTGATTGGTGTTAACGATATCTTCTAAAACCAAGGGATGAAGTTCATAATGATTCCCTAGTGCTTCAATGGCGCCTACTTGATTTAAACCGTTAAGATTTATCCAGGTTACAGATTCTGAAGTTTTAAATTCAAAAGTTTCTTCTACATTCTTAAGTTCTTTTTCGGTAAATTGATCTTTATTGTAGTTAAAGGTTTCGATAAACAATTCAGAATACTCTTTTTCTCCGGTATAAATTATACTTCCGGGAATTTGACCAATTTTATTCTGATACTTTTTACTACGTGATTTTGCCATAATATAAATATAGCAATATTTTATACAGCTTCACCATCATCTTCAATGGCATCTTTTTTCACCAATGTAACAGCCTTTTGAAGCATAAGATTATTAGGATAGGTTACAAGATCGCCATTATCCAGTCTTAAATGTAGTTGAAAAGCGGCAATGTCTTCAATGATGCCAGTAACTGGAAAATCATGATCATGAATTTTAATTTTATCACCTACCTTATGGGGGAAATTGAAAAACATAATTACTCCGGAGGTAACATTACTTAATATGGACCATACAGCTACGAAGCCTATGCCAATAACCGCAAACACTGAGGAGAATATTACCGCTAGATCTTTAAAGTCGGTGCCAAAAATGGATGCTAATGAAATAACAGCAATAAAAAATAAAGCTACATTAACGTATTTACGTATTAGTCGAATTCTGGCATCGTTAAAGCCGCTCTTTTTTGCAATTTTAGTTATAGCAAAATTAGATGTATATCTGAAAATAAATAGGATAATTAAAACAATAGCTGAAAATATTAGCTTGGTTTTGTAAGTGTCAAAAAATTCTATTAGCATATAAATGGGTTTATAACAAAGATAAATTACAAAAAGTAAAAAAACGAAAGCTCTTTAAATTTTAAGTATGTAATAATATGAGGACTATTGTGTTTGTATATTAGTAATTTGTATCGGTTATATTGAAGCGATTTCAATCAATGTTTGATAGACCTTGTGAGTTGGTAGTCCCATAACATTAAAATATGATCCTTCCAGTTTGGTAACACCAATTTGACCAATCCATTCTTGTACGCCATAAGCACCGGCTTTATCGAAGGGCTTTGCCGTTTCTACATAGTAGTTAATTTCCTCATCACTCAACGCTTTAAACGTCACTTGTGTTATGTCATGAATCGTTTTTTTGAAATTAGTGGAGGTAAAGCATACCGATGTAATTACTTCATGAGTGGTATGACTTAACGATTTAATCATCTCAAAAGCCTCCTGTGCATCAGTAGGTTTTCCTAATGCTTCATTATTATGCCAGACAATGGTATCACTTGTAATAAGTAAGTCGTTATCCTTTAATTCTTTTATGTAAGGAAGTGCTTTTAGCTGCGCCAGATAATTGCTTATTTCGAAATGCGTTAAACGCGAAGGATATTCTTCTTTTACTGGTTTCAGTCTGATTTCGAAGTCTAAATCTAGGTTTTTAAAGAAGTCCTGTCTTCTAGGTGAGCCTGAGGCTAATATAATATGGTGATTTTTTAATTTTTCTTTCAGCATGAATTATAAAATGTAGTACTTGTATAAAAGTAATGAAAGCATCCCTAATAGCATAACCCATTTTAAATACTTACTAATTAGGCTATAATCTTCTTTATTTTGGGCATAAATCATTTTTATAATGATTAGTAATAAGGGACCGATAATCAATAATAAAAAATAAAGGACAACTTCTAAATATTTGTAAAGTGCTTCAATTACGAAATTTGAAATGCCTATGCATACAATTGCTGAAATTAAAATTAATATAACTTTTGTTTTTTTAACCCCAATAGCAATAGGTAAGGTGTTCATGTTTGTTTTTTGGTCGCCTTGAATATCTTCTAAATCTTTTGAAATCTCCCGAATTAAATTTATGGAAAAGGCAAAAACACTAAAGTTCAAAATGATTTTAAATACAGCAAGAAGTACAGACTGGTTGTATGAGTCGACTAATGGTAATAATTCAAAAACCCCAACTATAAGAATGCTGAGAGCTACTAAAGCCGAGATTATAATATTACCAATCAGAGGCAGTCGCTTTAAAAAAGTAGAATAGATATATAATAGGGCAGATGTGAAAACAAAAATGGTAAAAAACCCACTTCTGTTAATTGTATGAGATAGATAATACCCCAAACCAACACCAAAAACATTGCATATAATAAATAAGTTGTAGGCCGTCTTTTCAGAAATGGATTTGCCAATTATTAAGATATTAGGTTTATTAATAACATCTGTTTCAACATCATAAACGTCATTAATAATATTACCTGCTGCAGCAATGCTAACTGTAGCTAACATTAATAGGATGAATTCAAATGGAGTCAGGCTACCTGTTATGCCCATGGGAGTTAATAAACTAAATTTAACTAGCCATTGCATTACGGCAATCATGAGCAGGTTTTTCCAACGAATTAAATTGAGTATCTCCAATTTTAAATTTTAAAATTGTTAAAGTAAGTATATTTATTACAGAGATTAATGTAGTTTTTTAATTGTTTAAAAATATATGATTTTAAACAATCCATTTACCCTGAACTTTCATTACTTGTTCTAAGACATCACGAACGGCACCTTTGCCACCTTTTTTATGAGAAATATATTTTGATACGCTTTTTACTTCAGGTACAGCATCCTGTGGGCAGCTTGGTAATCCTACCAGTTTCATTACCGCACGATCCGGGATATCATCACCCATGTAAAGTACGTTTTCAGATTTTATATTATTTTCAGAAATATACTTATTAAACTGTTCTATTTTATCACCAACACCTAAGTAAACATGTTTTACACCTAAGCGCTCTAAACGAATTCTAACTCCTTCATTAGTGCCTCCCGATATAATACAAACATTATAACCGGCATTAATAGCTGTGCGTAAGGCATAGCCGTCTTTCATATCCATAGTTCTAAGCAATTCGCCATCACTAGTAACCATGATGGTGCCATCGGTAAAAACACCGTCAACATCAAAAATAAACGTTGTAATATGTTCTAGGTATTCTTTATAGCTTTTTTCTTCCATGGGTAATTTGTATTGATTTTGTGAGTAGGTTATAAACGTCTTTATGATGTTCGCTTTGTAATAATTCTAAGTGATTATTGATGGTTTTTTTATCGCCTCTTTTTGCTGGTCCCGTCTGTGCCATGTAAGGCGAAATGTCTTGAACTTTTTTAGCTGTTTCAAGAATTAGAGGTTTTAAAAGGTCGAATTCGGCACTTTGGCTTTCGGTAATTTCGTGTGCTAAACGATAAAGTTGGTTAGTGAAATTATTCACATAAACAGCTGCCAAATGTAAAACCTTACGTTGGTCACTATTTACTTTTTTCGTAGGGCTTCCAAAGGATCTTGCTAATTTTTTTAAGAAATGATAATCTTCACTTTCTAAAGCTTCTATACAAATTGGTACATGAGCGAAATCCATTTTAGCTTTTTTACTAAACGATTGCAGCGGATAAAATACACCACGCTTGTGTTTTTTGTCTAAATCATGAATATTAACGCATCCGGAAGTGTGAACGACTAATCGGTTTTCGAAAGGTAAGCTCGATGAAAAACTTTTTATGGCATCATCACTTATTGCTAA
This sequence comes from Gaetbulibacter saemankumensis DSM 17032, assembly GCF_000425645.1. GTDB lineage: Bacteria > Bacteroidota > Bacteroidia > Flavobacteriales > Flavobacteriaceae > Gaetbulibacter > Gaetbulibacter saemankumensis. The sequence goes on along the minus strand of NZ_AUDV01000005.1, from coordinate 271,080 downwards.
AATATAAAGATCGGCCTCTTTTATATCATACAGGTTATCTGTAATATCCACATCCTGACCATACGTTTTTATGGCATCGATATGTCTGTTATACCATTGTAAAACACGCGTATTTTCCGTTTTTTGAATGGCTTGAAACAAGTGTGTGGCTACATTACCAGCACCAAGAATTACTACTGAAATCATATCGCAAAAATAACAATATTGATGGATATAAACAGTTAATAAAGTATCTTTGTTTACTATGAAAAAAGAAGATATAAAATCACGTGCAGATGTTTCTTTGTTGGTAAGTACTTTTTATTCTAAAATAAGAAAAGATGCTGTTTTAGGGCCATTTTTTAATGATGTTATTAGTGATTGGGATACTCATTTAGAGCGTTTAACATCGTTTTGGGAATCCAGTTTGTTTTTAAAAACCAAGTACTTAGGGAATCCATTGGAAGCACATGTAAAAGTAGATCGACAGTTTGATAACAGTATTACGGAGCTTCATTTTGGTTTATGGCTTAATTTATGGTTTGAAACGATTGATGAACTTTTCGAAGGGGATTATGCTCAAAATGCTAAACAGCGTGCACGTAAAATGAGTACATTTTTGTATCTGAAAATTTTTGAATCAAGAAATAATGAGTAAAAGTTGTATTGAGTATTAGTAATTTTAAAGGCTATTTCACTCCCTAAATCAACTTTAATACTTAAATTTGCACGACCTTAAACAGGCCTCATATTATGCAAAATAGACTAGCGAAAATTTTATTTTCAACGCGATTAACAGGTGTTTTATTTATTGTATTTGCTGCCGCTATGGCCATCGGAACTTTTCTAGATGCCGGTCAAGACACTTCTCCAACTCCATATACTCGAAATTTAATATATAACGCCTGGTGGTTCGAAGGCATTTTAGTGCTGTTTGTTGTAAATTTTACAGGTAACATATTTCGATACAGATTACATAAAAGAGACAAATGGCCAAGTTTGATCTTACATTTAGCCTTTATATTTATTTTAATAGGGGCGTTTATTACACGATATATTAGTTATGAAGGTATGATGGCTATACGTGAAGGCGAAACCGAAAACACCTTTCTTTCACAAAAAACATATATTACAACCTATATAGATGGAGATTATGAAATTAATGGGGTGCCGCAGCGATTACCAATAGAGCGTGAGGTCGATTTTTCTGCCCGATTACAAAATACATTTAAGATCGAAACGCGATACGATCAACAACCAGTAACGATTGAACTGGAAAAATTCATCAAAGGTGCCGAAGAAGATATTGTTCCCGATGACAATGGCGAAGAATATTTAAAAATTGTTGAAGCAGGAAGTAGCGGGCCGCATAATCATTTTTTAAAGGCTGGTCAGGTGCAAAGTATTCATAATGTTTTGTTTGCACTAAACAAACCTACGCCAGGCGCAATAAATATAACCAATAAAGAAGGTGTCTTAACCATCGAGTCACCTTTTGAAGGTGAGTACATGACTATGGCAACCATGGCTCAGGGTAAATTAGTTAAAGATAGTGTACAGCCATTAATGCTTCGGTCTCGTTATGTAATTGGAAATATGCAAATGGTAATTCCTAAACCAGTGGTGAAAGGAGTATTTGATATTGTTGCAAAATCTGAGATGCTTAGAAATTCAGAAGATGGTGTTTTACTCAAGGTTACAACCAATGGAGAAACTAAAAAAGTAGGGTTGCTAGGAGGGAAAGGTATGAATAATGCCTTTAAACAAGTTAGTATTGGTGGTCTGGATTTTGCCTTTAAATATGGTTCTAAAGTACTACAATTACCATTTTCAATAAAATTAAACGATTTTGAAGCAGAACGTTATCCGGGTACTGAAAAGGGATATTCGGCCTATTCAAGTAAGGTGACGGTGTTGGATAGCGAGGAAGGAGATTTTGATTATAAAATCTTTATGAACAATATATTAGATCATCGCGGTTATCGCTTTTTTCAATCGAGTTTCGATCCTGATGAAAAAGGTACTATTTTATCTGTAAACCATGATTACTGGGGAACCATGTTAACTTACATTGGGTATTTTATGTTGTACTTAGGGTTAATGTTAATTTTGTTTGTTAAAGGTTCTAGGTTTGGCCATTTAAAAGAAATGTTGGAAACTATAAAATCTAAAAAGGCAAAATATATGTCCTTAATCTTGCTGTTAGTGGGATTACATGGTTTTGGGCAAACTCATTCAGAAAATGATGGTCATAATCACAGAAAACCGAGTAAAACACAGATAGATTCCATTTTAGCGGCCAATATAGTTCCTGAAAAGGAAGCCGATAAATTCGGACATTTGGTAATTCAAGATCTAAGTGGTCGTATGATGCCGGTTAATACTTATGCTTCTGAAATGCTTCGTAAGTTAAGTAAGCATGATACTTACGAAGGTTTTGATGCTAATCAGGTGTTTTTATCCATTCAGGAAAGTCCGATGCTTTGGTATAATATACCCATTATTTATTTAAAACCTAAAAAAGCCGATTCCATTCGTACACTTATAGGTATTGAAAAAGAAAGGAAATATGCCACTTTAGCAGAATTTTTTAATGACAGAGGCCAGTATAAATTAGCACCGTATTTAGATGAGGCTTATAAAACCTTAGCTCCAAATGCATTTCAAAAGGAATTCAAGGAAGCCGATCAGCGTGTTAATTTGCTTTACAATGCGGTAGAGGGCATGTCTCTAAAAATATTTCCAATTCCTGATGACGCTAATAATAAGTGGATTTCAAATTACGATTACAAATACGAACATCATACAATACAAGATTCGCTTTATGCAAACTTCATAAAAAATGGTTTTAGAGCCTATTTAATATCTTTAAATAAGGCAAAGCAGTCTGGAGATTTCTCTGAAGCAACTAAACTTTTAGAAGCATTCAAGAAAACGCAACATCAGTTTGGTAGTGATGTTATGCTGAGTGATGATAAGATAAAAACAGAAATATTATACAATAAGTATGATATCTTCAAGAAGCTTTTTAGTTGGTATATGTACGCAGGTACCTTATTGTTTGTTTTGCTTATCATTCAAATATTCAAAGAAAAAAGTAAAGGATTAACTATTTCCATTTCTGTTTTTAAATTTATTATTCTTGGACTGTTTATTTTACATACGGCCGGCTTAATTGTACGTTGGTATATATCAGGACATGCTCCTTGGAGTGATGCTTATGAATCGATGATTTATGTTGCCTGGGCAACCATGTTTTTTGGTTTAGCATTTGGGAGAAAAAGTGATTTAACACTGGCTTCTACGGCATTTGTAACCGCTATGATATTAATGGTTGCGCACTGGAATTGGATGGATCCAGCTATTGCTAATTTGCAACCTGTTTTAAATAGTTATTGGTTAATGATTCACGTGGCAGTAATTGTAGCGAGCTATGGACCATTCACTTTAGGCATGATATTGGGAGTTGTTGCCTTATTCTTAATGATTTTTACTACAAAAAAGAATAAGTTAAAAATGGATTTAAATATCCAGGAGCTTACAGTTATTAATGAAATGTCCTTAACAGTTGGTTTGGTTATGTTAACCATAGGAAACTTTTTGGGTGGAATGTGGGCTAACGAAAGTTGGGGGCGTTACTGGGGCTGGGATCCTAAAGAAACGTGGGCGCTTATCAGTATCATGGTATATGCCTTTGTAATTCATATGAGATTAATACCTGGTTTGCGTAGTAGATGGTTCTTTAATCTTATGTCAATTATTGCGTTTTCAAGTATTATGATGACCTATTTTGGAGTGAATTTTTATTTGTCTGGATTGCATAGTTATGCCAGTGGTGATCAGATTGTAAGTGTGAAATTTATAGGTATTGCCTGCGTAATTGTAGCTGTTATTGGAACGTTCGCGTACAGGGGTTACGTCAAGTATTATAAAAAGTAATAACATGGCTAAAACGGGAAGAGAAAAGAATACTAAGAATAAAGCCAAGCATGCACGCTTAGTGGCTCAAAAAAAGAATAAAAAGCGTGAAGAAGATATGCTTCGGAAGGAGCGTCTTCGTGCTATCGTTCAAAAATCTAGGGAAGAAGAATAACTTCAAGATTATTATCGTTTTATTCAGATAGGTGTAAGGTTTCGATTTCATGTCGACCAAAAGTTTATCTAAACCAACGATATGAAATCTCTTGCCTTTGTTTATTTATTATCAATAGTAGTAATTTCTTGTACCTCTTCATCTATGTCTGAAACTAATGCTGGTGATATACCTATGCAGGAAGATATACCTAAGGATGAAGACATGAGTGGAAATAAAACCTATTCAGGTGATTTTGTTTCAAGTGCACATCCAACATCTGGGAAGGCCACTATAAATTCGGAGCGTACTATTTTAAGTTTTACAGATTTTAAAACAGATAATGGTCCGGTATTGGAAGTTTATTTAGCTACAAATAATACAGCAGAAAGTTATATTTCCTTGGGAGAATTAAAAGGTATTGAGGGTAATTATACATATGCTTTACCAGAGAATATCGATTTTACCAAGTATAATCACGTTATTATTTGGTGTGTGGAATTTTCAGTAAATTTTGGTTATGCAGTGCTAAAATAGTTCCTTGGCTTTATGGTAGTGAATTTCTTCAAAATTTTTAATAACTAGATTGGCTTTAGTATAATCCTGATTTTTAGAATTAAAACTATCAAAAGCAACACAAAATACACCGGCACCATGAGCGGCTTCAATGCCATTAGTTGAATCTTCAATAACCATACATTCCTGTGCTTCAAATCCTGATGCTTTGGTAGCGTTAATAAAAATTTCAGGATGTGGTTTAGATGCTTTTAAATCGGCTCCACTTAATTTTGCTTTAAAGTATTGGTTTAGTTCAAAGCGTTCAAAAATACGGTCGATATTAGGCATAGACGCAGATGAAGCCAATACTAAAGTCAAATCGTTTTCGTAATAGTTTTTAATAAGGTCTAAAACACCATCGATTAATTTGAATTCAGGATCGTTATCAAAAAGGTATTTAAAATGTTTCCTTTTTAAGTTTATCAATGTTTGAGGGCTTTGTTTCAGGTTAAATTCGCTACAAAGTCGTTCGCAAATTGGTAAAGTAGCCTGACCCGTAAAAGATTCGTAAAGTTCGTTAGAAACATCAATATTTACGTCTTCAAACATGTTGTGATATGCTTTATGATGAAGTGGCTCGCTATCAACGATGACTCCGTCCATATCAAATAAAACAGCTTTTAGCATGTATTAAAAATTTTGTGCAAAGATACTTTAAATGAATTAATTAGCCTAAAGGGAACAAGAGTTACTGTATTCGTATTCAGATTTATTTTACCTTTGAATTTTTAAGCAATAACCGAGACTACTATTAAAACAAAAGAACATCTTCATCCCAAAAACAAACATGCTCAGGAATACGATTTCGATTTTTTATGCCATGAAAATTCTGATTTGAATGACTTTATATATGTTAACAAGTTCAACGCTAAGACTATTGATTTTGCCAACCCAAAAGCAGTAAAATGTTTAAATCGGAGTTTGTTAAGAGCGTATTATGACATTGATTATTGGGACTTCTCAGATTATAACTTATGTCCGCCTATTCCTGGAAGGGTAGATTATATTCATTATTTAGCTGATTTAATAGAAGCTTCAGAAATAATTAAAGGAGTCAAGATTCTTGATATTGGCACAGGAGCTACGTGTATTTATCCGCTATTAGGGCAAGCGGAATATGGCTGGGAATTTGTGGGTGTCGATGTAGATGAAGATTCCTTGAATAATGCTAAACAAATTGTGATAAAGAATGGGTTGGCCGATAAAATTAGCTTTAGATTTCAGCAGCAGGTGTCTAACATATTAAAAGGAGTTGTGCTTGAGGGAGAGCAGTTTACAGCAACCATGTGTAATCCGCCATTTTATAAATCGGAAGAAGAAGCTAAGGCGGCAACAATGAAAAAATTAAAAGGATTAAATAAAGATACGACTCAATTAATCAGAAATTTTGCTGGTACACAGAATGAATTGTGGTATAAGGGAGGGGAAAAGGCCTTTCTGCATAATTATTTATACGAAAGTTCTTTGTTCAAGAATCAGAGTATTTGGTTTACAAGTTTAGTGTCAAAAAAGGATTTAATTCGAGGATTGAAAGTTTATTTAAAGAAATTGGGGGCTACTAAAGTACAGGTGATTAATATGGAGCAGGGTAATAAAACATCCAGGGTTTTAGCCTGGTCCTTTTTGTAATACATGCTTTAAAATATAAAAGGAGCTCCTTTAAGAGCTCCTTTTATTGATATTAAAAACTTATTAAATATGTTCATGCAGATGGTGGTGTTCATCAATAAGAGGTCCACCTTCTATGATTTGCTCTGAGGCTTGTTGTGCAAATTTCTCAAAGTTTAAGTGGAATGAGTGCGCTAATTGAATGGCTTTTCCAATGTAAGCTCCTTTTTGTAACCAAGTATTCATCGGGTCTAATATTTCTGTTGGTACACCTGGACAGTATTTAGGCATGTATAATCCAAAAATAAAGTTTTGTTCATAGTCTACATGGTCTAATTCACCGTTAAGAATTGCTGTAATCATAGCTCTGGTGTATTTTAATTTAATACGAGATCCTACACCGTAAGGACCAGCACTCCATCCAGTATTAATTAACCAAACGTTAACGCCTGCTTCAGTCATTTTCTTACTAAGCATTTCCCCGTAAACTGTTGGGTGTAAAGGCATAAATGGCTCACCAAAACATGCCGAGAAAGATGGTACTGGTTCGGTAATACCAGCTTCAGTTCCAGCTACTTTTGCTGTGTATCCAGAAATAAAGTGGTAAGCTGCCTGGCCAGGAGTTAATTTAGATACAGGAGGTAAAACACCGAAAGCATCACAAGTTAAAAAGAAAATGTTTTTTGGGTTGTTTGCATATAGTGTTTCCTGAATATTATCGATATGGTAAATAGGGTAACTCACACGAGTATTTTGGGTAATGCTACTATCTTCATAATCAGGTTCCCCATTATCTTTAAATACCACGTTCTCAAGTAAAGCGCCTGGTTTTATTGCTCTGAAAATATCTGGTTCTTTGTCTTCTGTTAGGTCAATTACTTTTGCATAGCATCCGCCTTCAAAATTGAAAATGGTGTTATCGGCAGTCCAACCATGTTCGTCGTCACCAATTAATTTTCTATCAGGATCTGCAGAAAGCGTTGTTTTTCCTGTGCCAGATAATCCAAAGAAAATAGCAGTATCCCCTTTTTTACCAACATTTGCAGAACAGTGCATTGGTAATACATTTCGTTCTACAGGTAAAATTAAATTAAGGGCAGAGAAAATGCCTTTTTTCATTTCTCCAGTGTAGGCAGAGCCACCAATTAAAGCTATTTTTTTTGTAAAATTAATGATAGAGAAATTTCCCTGACGGATACCATAAGCTTTAGGATCTGGACATACATATCCGGGAGCACATAAAATAAGCCAGTCTTCCTTAAAGTTTTCTAATTCTTTTTCTGTAGGTCTTAAGAACATGTTGTAAACAAATAGGTTCGACCAAGGTAATTCTGTTACTGTTCTAATATTCGTTCTAAATTCAGGCTCCGCACAAACGTAACCATCTCTGGCATATATTTCTTTATTAGAAAGATATTTTTTTACTTCTATTTCAAGTTTCTCGAAATTTTCAGGAGAAATGCCTTTGTTTGTTTTCCCCCACCATACTTTTTCTTCGGTATATTCATCTTTTACAATAAATCTGTCTTGGGGAGAACGTCCGGTAAATTTTCCTGTGTTGATAGCAAGTGTTCCATTCACGGTTTCTTTACCCATTCCTTGTTCAACCGTGATTTTTTGAAGTTCTTCAGGGGTTAAATTCCAATTCACAGTAACATTTTCCAGTCCATACTGTTCTAAACCGGAGTTTTCAATTAAGGTTGCTGAATCTTTCATTTTGATTAAATTTTAAAGTTCTTAATAATGATTAATATTTTAAAAAGGCCATATTATTGGCACGAGTATTAACGTTGTAATAAATAACAGAAATAGGAGCGGAGCTCCAACTTTCATATAGTCCATAAATTTGTAACCACCTGCTGTCATAACCATCGCATTGGTTGTGGTACCTATAGGAGTTAAAAATGCTGTTGAGGCACTGATAGCAATTACAATCATAAATGGAGCTGGGTTTAGGTCTAATGTGTTGGCTGCCAGAATAGCTATTGGAGCCATAAGAACGGCCGTTGCTGAATTGTTAATTACCTGACTAAAAGTAGTAGTTAGCAAAAAGATACCTCCTAGCAGCGCTAAAGGGTGTATTGAGCCTAAGCTATTTACTAAACTTGAAGCAATGAGCTGTGCTGTACCTGTTTTTTGAAGCGCTATCCCCATTGGAATCATGGCTGCAATCATAACGACACTAGTCCAGCTAATACCTTTATAGGCTTTAGATATAGGTACACATCCTGTAAGTAGAACAATACCAGCACATATAAGAGCAGCCATGGCGCCTGGTACAATTTTAAACACCATGAGTAATATCATGAGTATTAATGTACCTAACGCTATGTATGATTTTAAATTTAAGCTTTCTATATTTTTTGCCATACCTTCCGGGCTTCCTATAATTACAAGGTTTTCATGTTGTTTTTTAAGGTCGTCGATATGTTCCCAAGTTCCACGAATTAAAAAGGCGTCACCTGCTTTTACGGTAATTTCCTTATCTAATAAGGGTTTATTATTTCTGGAAGCCGCTAATAATTGTATTCCATAGCGTTTAAAAAAGTTTCCTACTTTATAATTTCTACCTACCAGCATAGAGTTTGGGTTTACAATAATTTCTGTCATTCCCACCTCTTGGTTTATAAGATTATGTTTTAATTCATCTGTAATTGCTTCCAAAGGGAGAAGGCCAAGTCTAAACGTAATCATAAGACGGTTTATAGCTTCTGTTTCTCCTTTAACCGTTATAATATCGTGATAGTATAGTTCGGTTTGTGGATCAGGAAATTCTTCAAAAGCATGTATTTTCTTTAATACATTAGGGTGTCTTCTTTTAATTCTAATTAATGTTACGTTGTACTCTTTTTCTAAATTCCATTCACCAATTTTTGTGTTAATAAGAGGAGATAGTGATCTAATACGCAGACGATAATAATTATCATCTACTTTATAAGCTTCAATCCATTTATGGAGGGTAGATTCAATGTTGACGGGTTTATTGTTTGTTTTGTTGTTTGGTAATAATCTATAACCTATATATCTAAAGTATACTAGGGCTATTATTAAAAGGGGTAAACCGATTAGAGAGAATTCAAAAAATGAAAACCCATCAAATCCAGCTTCAACTAAGGCATTACTTGCAATAATGTTAGGTGGGGTTCCTGTAAGAGTTAGTAAACCCCCAGTGTTTGAACCAAATGCTACTGGCAAAAGCATTTTAGACGGTAACGTACCAATACTCCAGGCTGATGATATGGTTAAAGGCATTAAAGTAGCAACGGTTCCGGTATTACTAACAAAACCTGACAATACACCAGCCCCAAGGGTGATAATGACTAAGAGTTTTGGAACACTTTTACCTGCCCATTCTACAAATTTTTTACCTGCTAAAGCAGTCCATCCGGTTTGAGCAATACCCTCACCAATAATAAATAGTGCGGCAATCATGATTACGGTAGGATTGCTAAATCCGCTTAAAGTTTCAGTGGGCGTCAAAATGCCCGTAAGGAACAAACTTAACATTGAAATAAGGGCAACAATATCTGGTGTGAATTTTCCCCAGACAAAAAGACCAATTGTTACAACTAAAATGAGGAGCATTAAATAGATCATTTTTTATGATTCTTTAGTAATTTTACATTCGTTAAGCATCTTGTTGAAGTTATCATGCTTAACATTCCTTAATTATATGTTAAAATTACAGACACTAGTAGCGAAATATTATGACGAAAGTCATGATTTTAATATGGATGGTCGATTTAGTATATTGTACAATTTTTAGCATAATTGATACTAAAAATTTAAACGAAAACGCTTTCGTATTTGTGAATTTTGAGGTATTATAAAAAAATGATTAAGATTAGATTGATGATACTTCAAGAAATAGAATTTAAGAATGTATATTTAGTATAATTAGTTGTTTTTAAGTGTATTAAAAAATAATATAAAACATATGAAATTAGACATATTGGCTATTGGTGCACATCCAGATGATGTTGAATTAAGTTGTGGAGCGACTATAGCCAAAGAAGTGGCTCAAGGCAAGCAAGTTGGAATTTTGGATTTAACTCGTGGCGAACTTGGTACACGTGGTACCGCTCAAACAAGAGACGAAGAGGCTAAAGATGCGGCAGCTATATTGAAGGTTGCTGTGAGAGAAAATTTAAAATTTGCTGATGGTTTCTTTATTAATGATAAAAAGCATCAGTTAGAAATAATAAAGGTTATTAGGAAATACCAACCTGATGTCGTGTTTTGCAATGCTTTAGACGATAGGCATATTGATCATTCAAAAGGGAGTAAACTTGCCAGTGATGCCTGTTTTTTAAGTGGATTAGTAAAAATAGAAACCAAAGATGAATTTGGAAATACACAACCGGCATGGAGACCTAAACATGTCTATCATTATATACAATGGAAGAATTTGCAACCAGATTTTGTGGTAGATGTTACTGGGTATATTGATGTTAAGATGCAATCGGTATTAGCCTATAAGACTCAGTTCTTTGATGAAAATAGTAAGGAACCCCAAACCCCTATTTCAAGTAAAAACTTTGCGGATAGTGTTATTTACAGAGCTAGGGATTTAGGACGATTAGTGGGGGTAGAGTATGGGGAAGGTTTTAATGTAGAGCGCTATGTAGCCGTTGATAGTGTATTTGATCTTAAATAATTTTAATGGTTGAATTTTTTGAGTGTCATAATTTTTTAACTTAAAAAATAAAAAATTGTATATGAAACAGTTACAAGAAACTCTCAAACAAAATTAAAAATATTTAAAAATATTATAAAAAAGTCTTTGTAGATAACGTTGAAATCTGTTACATTTGCACTCGCATTTAACAATGCAATACACGGTGGTTGTAGCTCAGTTGGTTAGAGCGCCTGATTGTGGTTCAGGAGGTCGTCGGTTCGAGACCGATCTTCCACCCAAAAAGACCAAGCCTTTCAAATATTTTGAAAGGCTTTTTTTGTGCTTTATATTTTGGTGTATTAATTGAGTTTAATGCGCTCGTCTCGGTTAGCAAGTTCCCAGGCCGTATGAAAAATTAAACGCGCACGTGTTTCTAATAGTTCATAGTTTATTTTATCGGGTGTGTCCGATGGTCTGTGGTAATCGTCATGGGTGCCGTTAAAATAGAATATAACAGGGATATTGTGTTTTGCAAAATTATAGTGATCGGAGCGGTAATAAAAACGATTAGGATCATCGTCCTCATTAAAAGTATAATCAAATTCCATATTGAAATATTTAATATTTACAGCTTCCGAAATATCATGTAATTCTTGACTTAGTTTATCTGATCCTATTAAATATAAATAATTGCTGTTGTCTTTGTGCTTATCATCAATACGTCCAATCATATCGATGTTCAAATCTGCAACTGTATTTTCTAGAGGAAAAACAGGGTTGTCGGTATAATATCGTGATCCGAATAATCCAATTTCTTCGCCGGTAACATGAAGAAATAGAATGGAACGTTTTGGACCATGGCCATTTTTTTCAGCTTCTTTAAAAGCTTTCGCCATTTTAATAATAGCCACTGTTCCCGAGCCGTCATCGTCGGCACCATTATTTATTTCTCCATTACTTGAAATACCAATGTGATCTAAATGGGCAGAAATTACAATAATCTCCTCAGGTTTTTCAGAGCCTTTAATATAAGCTAAAACATTCTCAGAAGCTTTGGCTTTACCGTTAAAATAAGATTCAGGAATCTCTTGAAAATAATTTCCGTCTCCCAGTGGAGATTCAATACCTAATTTTTGATATTCATTTTTAATATAATTTACTGCTTTCTTTTGTCCAGGTTCACCAGTTTCTCTACCTTCAAAATCGTCGGAAGCATATATAAATAGTGCTTCTTTTAATTCAGAAGCTTTTATAGTTTTTGCATATTCAATCGCATTGGGTTTGTTTTTATTCTGCGAAGAGCTACACGATACAAAACAAAGCGTAGCGTAAAATAAAATAGATAATCTCTTCATTTAGGTTGTAATTTTGTTACGATATTACAAAAATGAATCTTTTGAATATAAATTTTAAACTAATTTAACAATTGATTTTTATCATCAAGCAAAAGTCTATGATCTTGATTCGCAATTTGCCAAGCTGTAGCGAAAATAAGTTTGGTACGCTTTTCTAGTAACTCATATTCAATTTTGTCGGGTGTATCGGTTGTTTGATGATAGTCTTCATGTTCACCATTAAAATAGAATATGACCGGAATACCGTGAGATGCAAAATTATAGTGATCTGATCGAGAGTAGTATTGGTTTCGGTCATGTTCATCATTATACCGGTAATCTAAATCGATATTATAAAAGGTATTATTTACTTTTTCAGAAATATAATGTAACTCTTTACTCAGTCGGTTAGAACCAATAAGGTAGATATAATTTGGATTGTTATTATGAATTTTATCTACACGACCAATCATATCAATATTTAAATTAGCAACAGTATTTTTCAGCGGATATATGGGATGTGTAACGTAATAATCAGATCCTTTTTTTCCTATTTCTTCACCTGTGAGATGTAATATTAAAATGCTTCTTTTTGGACCCATCCCATCTTTTTTGGCTTGTTCAAATGCTTCTGCCATTTCCATTAAGGCTACAGTTCCACTACCGTCATCATCGGCACCATAATTTATGGAACCATTTTTTTCAACCCCTAAATGATCGAGGTGTGCCGAAATGATTATAACTTCATCTGGTTTTTCAGTGCCCTCTATTATTGCCAGTACATTTTCTGATTCTTTGATGTTATTTGAAAAATGACTTTCAGGAATACTTTGATAATAGCTGTTATTGGGTAGAGGGGATTTTACATCTTGATTGGTATAGTAGGTCTTTAAAAATTCAGAAGCTTTTCTCTGACCTGGTTCGCCTGTTTTTCGTCCTTCAAATTCGGCGGATGCAAATTGGTATAAATGTTTTTTTAATTCTTTAGAGGTAATCGTATTCGCGTATTTTGTTACAATAGCGGAGTCATTTATCTTAATATTATCTTTTATAGACTGTATTCGTGCTGTATATTTAGGTGTAGCACAAGTACCCACAAGTGTTAATACTGAGAGAAGGCAAAAGGTTTTCATGTATTTTACTTTATTTAAGCAACCTACAATAAACCATTTTCTGGGGCCGAAAATGCTTAGTGTGTTAGTTTGTTTAATTTGTTGGACAAATATAACAACATAATAAGAAAATACTCACTATTCTATATCTAAATTTTCTAATTCGGAGTCATCAATCTCTATTTCTTCAAGATCTAATTCTTCAAGCTCTTCTATAGCTTCTTCTTCAAACTTAGTTTCTTTGGCTTCTAAGGCCTCTGTATTTTCAACTTCCGACTTGTTAAATATAGCTTTAAAAGAAATGATAACCAAGGCTACACCTGTTAACCATAGCGTGAATGGAACAATTTTTTTTATTTTACCAGATTGTTTGGAGACATAATAAGCCATGAATCCAAAAAGTAAAGCTAAAATTCCAGGTATTAATGCTAAGTTAGAAATGGGTAGAACGGCTAAAATAATAGTTAATATGGAAGTTATTAAAGCTAATATGGTTAGAATTTTTTTCATTTAAATTAATTTTTTAATCCGGTTGCCGATTTTATTTTTAATTCACCATTACCTACTGGGATTTTAAACTTACCGTAAACCAGAATTTTGTTACTATCAGCTGTAAGCCATATTAAATTACTGTTGTTACCTTGTAGGACATTCGTATCGCTCGATCCAACAGCTAATTTGTAACATTCTTTTTTTCCAATTGCTGTACTAATGGTTTCTTTACCAAGGTAAGTAATTTGTCCTTTTAGTTCTTTGCGATCGAATACAATGGTAAATGACTTGCGTGATCCCACAGACATATTTTTATAATCTAATAAGCGTATGGAATAAATGGTAGATACAATATCTTTTGTGCCTGGTTTGATACTTATAGTTTTAGCTTCTTCAGGTTTATTACGCTTTTTCTGAATAGATTTTACCGTTTTAGTTTTATGGCTGAAGGTATATTTCATGTTTTTGTAATAATTGCCTTCGTTAATATCACGCTTATATAAATACGGTGTTAGGTTATTTGGATTTACATAACTTTCATATAAATCTCGAATCTTAAAAAAATTATCCCATTTGCTATAGGTGGCTGCCGTGCATTTTAGTCGCAGCAAGGTGGCTTTAGATGTTTTTACAGCACTGGTTTCCATAGTAACTTCGGCAATATCGTTTAAAATACCCGACATATTATAGGAAGCCGTATAGACTAGTTTTTCGTTGGAAGATACTGCGGTATTTTGAGCGTGTCCTGAAATAGCCACAAAAAGTAATAACAATAAATAGGTACGTATCATAAGGTAATTTGGTTCAAAATATAAATGTTTGACTTGTTACATTTATTGTGCCGAAAATACAATGCTTTAAATTATTTTACTAATTTTTTATTTCCTTATTCGTTTGTAATGGGCTAACTGATATTTGTCATAGTTTATCCCTTGTAATCAGATTAATTTTAGGTGATGGATACTTTGTAATCAAAAAATTAAATATACCACCCATGAAAGCGATATTGTTACCTACCGATTTTTCGAAAAATTCGATTAACGCAATTAATTATGCGATGGAATTGTTTAAAAATGAATCTTGTAAATTTTATTTATTAAATGTACAAAAGGCTTCATCTTTTATTTCTGATGATTTGTTAGTAGTAAATGCTTCAACAACAATATATACGACTATTGTTGATGCCGCTAAAAAATCCCTTAGTAATGTTATACATAAAATTCAAAAGAAATTCCATAACGATAAGCATGAATTTGAATCGTTAGTTGATTATGATAATTTTTCAGACTCCATAAATCAGGTTTGCGAAAAGTATAATATAGATTTGGTTGTCATGGGTACTAAAGGGGCTACTGGTTTACAAAAGGTTATTTTTGGTAGTAATACGGTAAGAATTATGCAACATTGTCCGGTACCACTTTTAGCAATTCCCAGTGGATGTAAGTTTACAGAATTAGATAAAATTAGTTTTACAACCAGTTATAAGTGTACTTATAAAATAAGTAAACTTAAAATACTTAAAGATGTTATTAAATTACATAAAAGTGAATTAAATGTTTTACATGTGGTATGTGAGGATGATTATTCACCTGAATTAGATGCGGATATAGACTTTTTTAGAGCACATTTTCCTAATGTAAAGTTTGATTATGTCGATTCATCAATTAATGATGTGTTTAGCACAGTACAAGATTATGTGACAAAGAATAATATTAATTTAATAGCAATGTCTAACAAGAGATATTCATTTTTTGAGCGATTGTTTATGAAACATATTGTTGAAAACTTTGCTTTTAGTATTGATATTCCCTTTTTGGTAATTCCTAAAGAAAGTTGAATTAGTGATGGAGTACTGGGGCTGTTAGACAAACAAAGGATTATCATAGTGATAATCCTTTTTTGTTTGAATAGTCAGATAGTTACTGTCCTTCCTTTATATAGCCCCAACCTTCATTTTGTTTAGAAACGATTTCGAGAATACCATCAGGAACTGTTGTTACGCCCTCAATAAGATCAGAAGATGTGGTTTTATGGCGTTTCATGGTGCCTTCGCAAATAACAAAAGCAATGTTATCTTTTTGAACAAGATCTGCAATATCTTTTTCCACCACCGATTTGTTCTTTAACACCATATCCATAGCCCCACTATACATGACTACTTCAAAATGTGAGTCAGGATAAGCATTAGCCATAGCTTTCACGTGTCTAACCGTAGATTGATGTACTTTGGTATTATCGCTTGTAACATCAAATACGATTTTCACAGGTTTTGTCTGGGCAATAATTACCGAAGTAAATAACAGTGCCCAAAATAAATTAATTATTTTTTTCATTGTGTCTCGTTTTTATTTGCCTGCAAAAATGTACCCACATCCATGCTCTTGAGCACGTCCTAAGGCCCAAACGCCTGATGGCACTAATTGTATGCCAGGAATAATACCGCTTACCCAATCTTCATAAACTTCTTTAGGATCAAGATTCATCTGACCTGCAACGGCATTACTATAAACTTTTGTAGCTAAATCACATACGCAAAACAATGCACCTCGTTCTTGCATACGTTTTATACCTTCAATTTGAGGTAATGGAAAATCGCCTTCTTGTGGTTCATAAAATGGATTGCGTTTATACGGTTGATCGTTTTTATCATGCATATGGAATACTTCTCCCAATGGGTATTTTTCCCATAATCTATCTTCGTAAGCAATAGGTATGGCCTCGTGTCTTAATACTGTCATGGCAGTCATATCGTCATCCAGCGTTCCTGTTTCATTATTAGAAAGGTAAAAGGCCCAGTTCCAAATTACCGGAAAGCCATTGTGAGGTGTAGAACCATCATAAACTATGCGATGTTTTCCCTTTATGTTTTTAAACCAGTTATCGGCCATATTTATTTTTGATGAATCCGGAATCGGTACATCAGCATACATAGGATTTGTTAGAACGGATAGGCTGCTTGCTGTAGCGCCTAGAGCAAGGGCTCCTAAAAATTGTCGTCGTGAGTTGTTGATTGTTGTTTTCATAATTATTTGGTTTTAGTGATGTTATACGTTTGTTTATAGTAGTTTATTATAGGTTGAAATGGACCAAGTTGATGCTGCTCAACCGAGAAATTATCGGCATAGGGAGGGTATGGTGTCGATACCGGTTTCTTTTTTAAATCGGGGAAATCTTTCTCTGGATTTAATTTTTTAGGTCGTTCTTGAAAATTAATATAGCCTGCTACGTCGTAGGCGTCTTCATCGGTAAGTGTGGGGTTGTCAAAAGTAGTTCCAAAAGGCATATTCGCTTTTATGAATTGGGCTGCAGTAATAACCCTTGACATACCAGCTCCGTGATTATAAGAATCATTGCCCCATAATGGCGGGTAGTCGTAGGTAAAGGCATTTTCTCGTTTTAAGCCTTCCCCGTTTTTCGTGTGGCATATAACACAATTATTTATAAATACCTGTTTACCATTATTTAAATCAACAGCTCTATTTGGTATTTTTATTTTTACAAATCCTTGACCTTCAATTTTACCATCTTTAGGAGCATACCGGCTTAAAAATTCCAGATATTTTACAAGAGCCTTCATTTCACTGCTATTTTCCGGTAACATTTTCCCATTCATACTACGTTCCATACAGCCGTTAATGCGTTCTTCAATAGTGCCAATTTTATTTTCACGGCCTCTAAATTGTGGGAATCTTTGAATAATACCTATTAGAGGAGCAGAGTATGGTTTAGTTCCTGAATTTAAATGACAATTTTTACAAGCCAATCGGTTTCCTTGATAGGTCATTTCAGGATTACCGTTATCTGGACCTATATATTTTGGAGTTTGGTTAAATAAATCATAGCCATATTTTATTTGAGTATTTGTATCGGAATCATCTAAAGAAGTGGGATTATAATTCATATAATATATATCTGGCATAAGAGAGGAGGACTTAAACTGAATAATACCCAATAAGTAGAGCGCTATAATTATGAAAAGCAGCATAATTAATGCAGAACATACCAGGATACTACCAACAGGCCTTTTTAAGTCAATTCCCGGCTTTTTCAGCATGATATATAATATTTACTAGTAGATGTTCAAGTAGAATCTGAGCAAGTGAAGCAGGAAAGTGATGATTATCACATTGTTAATGTAGATAAGGAGCTGTGGTATTTATCTGAAATTTACGAAAAAATCGTTTATCAATATAAATTGTTACCCCAATATTTTTATCTAGTCTAAATTATATGTAAGATAATTAGGTTTTATTTAAGTTGTTTAATATGTGTTTGTTAGGCGTGATTGGTATAAGGAAGTTTATATTTTGAGTTTAAAAAAATGTAACATTATGGCGTTTAATACGTCTTATTGGTATCAATCAAAAAATAAACTGTTATGCGTCAGGATAATCAACTTTTAGTAATTACTCATTTAAGCCAGCTTATAACATTGGTTACGGGCTTTGGAAGTCTATTGGTGCCTTTGATTATATGGATTACACAAAAAGATAAGGTCTATAAAATGGATGATCACGGAAAGAATATTATTAACTTTCAATTAAGTTTAATTGTGTATTGCATTATATGTATTCCATTAATTTTATTGTTAGGTCTGGGAATAGTCGGATTTATAATTCTAGGTATTATCTCTATGGTTTATCCTATTGTTAATGCGATAAAGACCAGTAATGGAGAAACTCCTAAGTATCCATTTTCTTTTAACTTTATAAATTAAAAAAAGCATCTTTTTTAAAAGATGCTTTTATTAGCTATTAATCTTCATATGGGTATAATCATTCCCATAATTTTGATAAAAATATTTATAAAAAATGAATTATTATGTAACATTTGATACATAGCAAAGCAAATTAAGATTTAATACAAATAAAAAATAGTTCGTTATTTGCTCTTTTTGAGATTGAGTTATAACAAGGTTCCATTGTTTTAATATTGAATAATGATTTAAAGTAACCGTGATATTCAGCTTTATTGCCTCCGAAAGGAGGGTGAGTTTCATTTAAGGGAATATTGAACAGTACACCAACTAATTTACCGGAAGGCTTCAACAATTCATAGACTTTTTTAGCATAATTCAATCTTAATTCTGGGTGAAGAGCACAGAAAAAGGTTTGTTCTATAATTAAATCGAATGTTGCTTCTAAATTAAAGAAGTTAGCATGTAACAATTGCTCTTTAGGAAAATTAGGAACGCGCTTAGAAAATTGATTTAAAGCTGTTTCAGATAGGTCTGCGACAAAAACATTTTTAAAGCCCTTATTAAATAAATATTCAGCTTCGTGCGAATGCCCACTGCCAGGAATTAATATCTTTAAATTTTTATCATTTAATTGATCGAAATAGGCTTTTAACGGATTTGATACATACCCAATATCCCAACCTATATCATTGTGCTTGTATCGGTCATCCCAATAATTTTCGGATAACTGCATATTATTTGTGAGAATTGATAAGTGATACTAAATCATTTGCCTGAACTACACCCGATTGTCTCCAAAGTTGATTTCCATTTTTAAACAAAACCAAAGTAGGTACCCCTCTAACTTGAAATTTAGCGGCAATAGATTGATTTTTGTCTACATCTATTTTAATAATGGAAACATCATCGCCCAGAGAGTCCTTAACTTGCTTAAGTATAGGGCTCATCATTTTGCATGGACCACACCATTCAGCAAAGAAATCGACTAAAACTGGTTTGTTCTGATTAATAATATTTGAAAAATTACTCATAACAATTAAATTTTAAACCAATTATTTGTTATTACTGTTTACTTTTTCCGTAGCACAACTAATGAACGATTTTGTTCTAGAAAGCACAGAATTTGGTTCATCAATCGATGGGTAACCAAGAGATTTAAGTTTGTCTTTTACAGCCATTATATCGTCATTTGTGTGTGCTTCGAAATAAACATTACTATTTTCAATATCCACCACAATATTACTGATGTTTTCTATTTGAGAAATTTTAGTTTTTATGGTATTAGCACAACCGCCACATTTTAAATTCTTTACTGTTATATTTGTTGTCATTGTTTTTATTTTATCTCCAGTTTAAATATCCACCACTTAAGTCGTAAATAGCTGTAAAACCTAATTTATTCAATTTTTTTGAAGCTCTGCTGCTTCTGGCTCCGCTTCGGCAATATACGTATACTGGTTTTTCTTTATTTAAATTTTCTATTTGCGAGGTAAAGGAAGGTGAAAAAATATCGATGTTTTTAGCGCCTTTGATGTGCCCAGATTGATATTCTCCAGGGGTTCTAACATCAATTAATTGTATAGACTTTTTATTAATGTGAGATTTAAAATCTGAAGGAGAAAGCACTTCAATATTATTGTTTTTTGAACTGTTTCCGAAAAGAAAAGAAAGTATAGACATAATTTATATTTTTTTGAGGATAAAAATACAATACCTTTAGTCGTTATAGCGTAACGTATGTTACAAAAAAAAGAGAGGTATTAATACCTCTCTTTTTTAATGATTTATCTCCTAATGATTTTACTTAAGTGTTGATGGGCATACGTAGTTTGTTACTGGTAGTTGCGCTTCTTTAATAGCTGCAAATCCACTGGTAACATCCACTAGATTATGTATGCCTCTGCTTTTTAATATGGAAGCAGCAATTACCGATCTGTATCCACCAGCACAGTGTACGTAGAAGGTATCTTTTTCAGGGAATTCAGTTAAATAATCATTTATGTAATCTAAAGGTGTATGGTGAGCATTTACTACATGTTCTGCTTTAAACTCGCCTTCTTTTCGTACATCGAATACTGGAACATTTTCAGTTTCTATTTTATTTTTTAATTCTTCTGCCGTAATTGTTGAAATGATGTCATATTCAAAACCATTATTTTTCCAAGCATCAAATCCGCCTTTTAAGTAACCTAAAGTGTTATCGAAACCAACGCGCGATAAACGGATAATGGTTTCTTCTTCACGACCTTCAGGAGCTACGATAAGAATAGGTTGTTTTACGTCTGCAATTAAAGCTCCTACCCATGGAGCAAACCCACCGTCAATTCCAATGAAAATTGATCTCGGAATGTGTCCTTTAACAAAGTCATCCTGGTGACGAACGTCTAAAACAATAGCTCCGGTTTCGTTTGCTACTATTTCAAATTCCTTTGGAGATAATGGTTTTGTGCCTCGCTCAATTACATCATCGATATCTTCGTACCCTTCTTTATTCATTTTAACGTTAAGTGGGAAATATTGTGGTGGTGGTAATAAACCATCTGTAACTTCCTGAATAAATTCTTCTTTAGTCATATCGGCTCTTAAGGCGTAATTGGTTTCTTTTTGGTCACCAATACTTCCTACAGTTTGTTTGCTTAAATTTTTACCACAAGCCGAGCCTGCTCCATGCGCAGGGTACACTATAACGTCGTCTGCTAGAGTCATGATTTTAGTTCGTAAACTCTCGTATAATAAACCGGCTAATTCTTCCTGGGTCATATTAGCCGCTTTTTGAGCTAAGTCAGGTCGACCTACATCGCCTAGGAATAGGGTATCTCCACTAAATATCGCATAGTCTTTGCCATTTTCATCTTTTAATAAATAAGTGGTACTCTCCATAGTATGTCCAGGTGTGTGAAGCGCCGTAATGGTGATATTTCCTAATTTGAATACCTGACCATCTTCGGCAACAATGGCATCAAAACTAGGGTTTGCTGTTGGTCCATAAATAATTGGAGCTCCTGTTTGTTTTGAAAGTGTTACGTGACCACTAACAAAATCGGCATGGAAGTGCGTTTCAAAAATATATTTAATTTTTGCGCCATCAGCTTCGGCTTTATTTACGTACTGTGTAACTTCTCTTAAAGGGTCTATAATAGCAACTTCGCCATTACTTTCTATATAGTAAGCGCCTTGTGCTAAACATCCGGTATATATTTGTTCTATTTTCATATTCAAATTGTATTAAGTTGCAAAAATAAATTATTAATAAGGCTTAAACAGTAACATAGGTTACAATGCTATAGGCCTGAGAATTCTTTAAACATAATGTAAATGGCCATTATTAAAATAAAAAAGCCAAATCCTTTTTTTAATTTTTTATTCGATATATATTTTGAAAGGTAGCCTCCTAAGAGGATACCAGTAATGGTTAAGAATGAAAACCCTAATAAAAAGTTCCAATCTATGGTTAGGTTATGTAAGTCGCCTAAAAATCCTATAAGTGAATTTATTGCGACAATGACTAAAGAAGTTCCTACAGCTTTTTTCATGGATAATCCGGCCCAAAGTACAAGTGCGGGAACATATAAAAACCCACCTCCAGCACCAATTAACCCTGTTATGACACCAATAACTAACCCTTGAATAAATGTCTTGTAGTATGGTTGTTCTTCTGTGGTGTTTACAATGTCCTTCTTGTTTTTTATCATTGATGTTGCAGCAATAAGCATAACAACCGCAAAAAAGATCATGATTGCCATATCTTTAGTTAAGGTAAAACCATTAATGCTAAAAATATCCTCTGGCATGTAAGGCACTAAATATCTTCTGGAGATATATACAGCAAGAAACGAAGGAAAAGAAAAAGCGAGCCCTGTTTTAAAATCTACCAGCTTTTTTTTGTGTTTTTGTAATACGCCAACAATAGATGAAGAACCTACAACAAATAAGGAGTAAGCTGTAGCAACTACGGGGTTAAATCCTAAAAGATAAACGAGTAGAGGTACGGTAAGTATGGATCCGCCACCACCCATAAGGCCGAGAACGATACCAATTATAAATGCACTTACAAAGCCTAATATATCTAAAAGAGTCATAGTCCGTTTTTTTTCGTTACAAAACTATGGCTCTTAAAAATCGCACTAAGTAACAATTGTTACATAGTTTTATAAGTCTAATATTTTAATACTGTTTCTGTGCAATTCTATTTTGCCTTCGTTCTCTAAAGTTTTTAGTAATCTGGAAATTACAACTCTTGAAGAATGCAAATCGAAGGCTATGTCTTGATGCGTTACAGTAATAACATCATTGTGATTGACCATAGCTTTGTCCTTTAAGTATTTAAAAACGCGGTCGTTCATTTTTAAAAAAGCTATGGAATCAATAGCTTCCAAAAGTTCAGTCATTCTATCATGGTAACTTTGTAAAATAAAATTTTGCCAGCTTTTGTATTTGCACATCCATTCACTCATTTTCTCAACAGGAATCATGATAAGCTTCGTTGTGGTTTCGGCAATTGCTATAATTTCACTTTTCTTTTGTCCCATACAGCAGGATAAGGTCATGGCACAAGTATCTCCTCTTTCAATGAAATATAGTAGAAGTTCATCTCCTTTTTCATCTTCGCGTAATATTTTTATGGCTCCACTTACCAATAATGGCATGGATTTAATGTAATCGCCTAAATTTATAAGTGTAAACCCTTCAGGAACTTCTTTAAATGTACCTACATTATTAATGTCATTCAATAATTCATCTTCAAACAGAAAGCCGTAATTTTCTTTTAATTCCTTTATCATGGACCATTTTTTAAAATATAAAGATATTGACTAATTTTTTAATTAATAAAGTTTGAAGTTGGAATTTTGTAATGTTTATTTAAGTGACTCATTAATAACTCCTTCTTTACACACTAAGATTGGTGGGGAAAATAATTTTAAAATGTTGTAAAAAATATCAATAATTATTTTTGTCAGAATGGATGTTAGTTATATATTTGCACACCGGAAATCAAAAGTGATTTTCAATATGGTTAGGTCGCGTAGCTCAGCTGGATAGAGCATCTGCCTTCTAAGCAGACGGTCACAGGTTCGAATCCTGTCGCGATCACTTAAAAATAAAGCACTTACATATTTTATGTAGGTGCTTTTTAAGTTTTTGTAACACATTTGTAACACAAATGTAACACAATATCATAAAGTAAACAGTAAATAAAATTATGACTTATCAACATAAAGTAATTGTTTATAAGGTTTTTAAGGGGTTTTGTTTTGTGGTGTTATTATGAAGGATTGTTTAAAATTTATGCCTTCTAAGCAGACGGTCACAGGTTCGTATCCTGTCGCGATCACAAAAATAATTCCCAATTAACTGTTTGTCAGTTGGTTGGTTTTTTTGTTTTAACAAAGTCCGAGATTAGTCCGATGTTGCTAAGAATATTTTTTAAAATAAAAACATTTCCCTTTTGATTTTATAGCTTATGTTATTATTGAGGAATAATTAACATTTTATTTCTTTTCTCATAAATAGATAATAGGCTAGGGCAAAACAAACAATGGTTGCAGAAATCAATCCACTAACTTGTGGCCATACAATTAAAAGGCTGTCTCGAATTGGTAATGAATTAGGAATAGCCCCAGCCATTTGTTCCATACTCATAGGTCCAAGACTTCTAATTTTAGGCATTAAGAGAGTCGTGGTAGCATCGGTATATAATTGATTTGGCGCCATATGAAATAACGTTTCAATCCAAGAATATCTACTAGAAGAAAACAGGATTGATTTTGGAATTATTATCTTAGAAATCACATTGAGGATCATGCTGTGAAAAATGGTAAAGAATAGCCAAAGTCCTATTGATGCTATGGCCGCTGTGGCCGCTTGTTTAAATCTAATCGAGAATATAATAGATAAACTAAACCAGAATCCAACATAAAACACACATATTATAATATAACTAACTATTCTTAAAACTTCTTCCAATTCAATTGGAACTCCCGTGATGAGTAAGCCTGCACCAATCATGAGAAGAGCTAAAGTTAAAAACATAGTACTTATTAGAATAGTGACACTAATAAACTTAGATAATAGAAGGTTATCTCTGTAAATGGGTTGCGCCATTACTCTAATTAGTGTACTGTTTTGCTGTTCTGAATTTATAGCATTAAACCCGAGACTTATACCTAATAATGGTCCTAAAAAACTAATGAATACATGAAAAGGAGGTAAAGTACCATCGGTAATAGTCAATAGTTTAAGATAAATCAATAAATGGTCGGGATCATTAGTATTAGAAACTGCTGAATTCAGATTACTTATTGCCACATACATAGACGCAAAGAATGTCAGGGCAATAATCATTAAGAGAATAATAAATTGCCAGCTTCTAATATGGTCAGAAATCTCTTTTCTAACCATGGCCCAAAAGGGAACATTCTTGTTTGATGATTTTATGATAGAGAAATCAGTATAAGATATTTCCATGATTCTTTGTTATACGTTTAGGTGTTGGTTTTCAAAATATTTTTGATAGATATCTTCCAATCCATAGGTCTTTTGATGTACGCCAAAAATGTTATAGTTTTTTTCAACCATAAACCTCACAATGTCAGGTGTTAAGATCTTATTACAGTTAATGTGAAGTTGATTACCTTCTTTAGCTATATTTTCTACACTTGCTAATTGCATGAGTTCTTCCTCATCTTTCTGTGTTAATGAAATAGGTTCGTTCAAGGTAATGCTTACTTGATGTGATGTTTGAGAAAAAAGTTGTTCCGATAATTGCTCAATATTTCCTTGAGCTAATAATTTTCCTTTAACAAAAATCCCTACGCGGTCACATATTTTTTGAACCTGATTTAAATGATGGGATGATAGTAAAACGGTAAGCCCGTGCTGACGACTTAGTGTTTTAATCAGTTTTAGAAAATCTTTAACGCCACTAGGGTCTATTCCAAGTGTGGGTTCATCCATGATAATTACTTCAGGTTCTTTAATTAAAACATCTGCCAAACCCAAGCGTTGTTTCATACCTCTTGAATATGCTCCTGTTTTGGTATTGAGGTCATTTTCTAAACCTACCATTTTCATGACCTTAATAGCAGATTTTTCTGCTTCTAATCTAGAAAGCCCATTTAGTTGCGCTATATACATTAAGTTTTCAAGCCCGGTCATAGTATCATAAAAACCGACACTATCCGGCATATAACCGACTTTGCTTTTAATATCTATAGGGCTAGATGTTGAGTTGTATCCACAAACCTTTGCGAATCCAGAGGTAGGTTCAATAAGCCCTAACATCATTAGAATAGTCGTTGTTTTTCCGGCGCCATTGGGTCCTAGTAAACCAAAAATTTCCCCTTTATGAATACTGAGGTTTAAATGATCTACTACATTAATAGAACCATAGCGTTTTGTGAGCCCTTGGAGTTCTATAATTGATGTTTTCATAGCCTATTATCTTCTTCCGTATTTACGAATTAGAGCATAAACTACCATAATGGCTATTACTATAATGATAGCACCCAGTAATCCTGAAGCCAAAGAGGTAACTACTGAAATTCTAAATACAGCTTGATCTTTTGTATTCGCATTTTTTGCTGTAAACGTGGTCATGTAATCACCAGCAATAGTTTTGTCTGGTACGGTTAAAATAGCTGTAATAGTTTCTGTTTCTCCGGGAGAAAGCCTATCAATTTTTGAAGGTTTGTAAGAAACACTCCATTTAGGAGGCGTTTTGCTATTCAGTTCAATATCGGTTAAGCTCAAAGAACCGGTATTTTTAACGTTTAATTGGATTTCTTTGTTTTCTCCTTCAGTAATTTTATCACTCAATCTACCTGTAGGTGTGCTTATTTTTAATTCATATGCGCCACTTACAACAGCCTCTAAATTTAAATTTAGAGATTCTTTCTGTGATTCAGCAAGCACAGGAACTTTATATTTCTCCGGTTTGGCTTTATGAGATGGGTAGAATTCTAAATTAATGATTTCTTTCTTACCACGATCGATCTTAATGGAAGTGACTTGTTTTCCTTTAGCTTTAAAAATCGCTTTCCAACCTTCAGGAACCTTAGCGGTTAGTTGATAAATTTGATCTTCAGTTGCGTTATTTTGTAGTGTTGTAGTATAGCGAAACACCTGATCGACTGAAGTTTCAATATTAATTAAATCGGCCGAGAAAGTAGATTTTAAATCTTCATCCTTTAATGACTGTTTTTGGGCATTTAAGGTTGAAAAGATTCCAGAAATAATGAAAAAAAGAAATGTGATTGATGCGAAGAAACACTTAGAAGTGTTTCGTTTAGATAAATAATTGAATAACATAACAAAAACAAAATAATTATTATTAAAAAATGAAATTGATTAATCTATTAATTATAAAATGCTTTATACAGGCTATTTTTATTTAGCGCATGAAATTAATATTTGAGAAAAAAATATAAAAAAGCGAAAATGAATTTATGAAAATTTTAACAATCTGATTTCTGCTATTTTATTTTTTAAAGACTTTTAAAGCAAGGGTTTTAGTGGTTTGTTTGTGTTTTGAATAAAATAATAAGTTCGGTTTGTTTTTTTCAATAGATGATTTGCTGTAAGTCGTATTTTTTAAAACTTTGGACTTGCAACAAAAAACTGGACAAATAGTTGAATGACTACGCGACTAGATTAAGGTTATACATGTCTTATTTCGATTAACGTCCATTTATATATATAATTTTATTTTTTTGGTGTTCAGGTCTGAAAAAGTGTTGTCTGTCTAAAATACTTTTAAATCTTAAAAAAATATCGAACCTTGTTATTAAATCTATTTAGGTTTAATTATGAAAAACATTTCGTTACTAACTTTATTATTAGTTTTGTTTATGAGTTGCGAGGACAATGTTAATAATAATACATTATCAAATAAAAATTTAACTCAAAAAGTAGATCCATTTATAGGAACAGGTGGGCATGGACATACCTATCCCGGTGCTACTGTTCCTTTTGGGATGTTACAGGTAAGTCCTGTAAATGGAATATCGGGATGGGATTGGTGCTCTGGTTATCATTATTCAGATTCAATAGCTGTAGGCTTTAGTCATTTAAGTTTAAGTGGAACGGGTATCGGAGATTTAGCTGATATTATATTAATGCCAATCGATAAAAAGATTGATTTAACCATATCTACATTAAACAGAGATTCGATACCCTATAAATCTATTTATAGTCATTCTAATGAAAATGCCACTCCAGGTTATTATCAAGTTTATTTAGAAACACCTGAAATAAATGTAGAATTAACCTCATCTCAACGTACGGCTTATCATAAATATACCTATTCAAATCCGGGAGAACAATCTGTTGTTATTGATCTAGGTTTTGCAATTAATTGGGATAAAACAGTAATGAGTTCCATTACAATTGAAGATGAATTTACTGTAAGTGGTTATCGTTTTAGTACAGGTTGGGCAAAAAATCAAAAAGTATTTTTTGTAGCAAAATTTTCTAAACCGATAAATGAGTATACTTTGGCTATCAGCGGTAAGTTGGTCAAAGGTGATAATGCGGAAGCTGAAAAGGTAGTTTCTCAATTGTTTTTTAATTCAGTAGATTCAAATGAATTACAGTTAAAAGTTGCTTTGTCTTCCGTTAGCATAGCTAATGCTAAGGATAATTTAGATGCCAAATATGAATTTGAAAAGGTAAAGGAAAATGCAGATTATACTTGGAATAAAGCATTAAATAAAATTAAAGTAGAAACACCTATTGATTCCCTTAAAACAATTTTTTATTCGGCGTTATATCATACCCATTTGGCGCCTGTTGTATATAGCGATAAAAATGGTGAATTCCGTAAGGAAAAAGATAGTATCATGACAAGTCAAAATTATACGGTGTATTCTACTTTGTCTCTTTGGGATACGTTTAGAGCAGAAAACCCTTTATTAACGTTACTTACGCCAAATATTACTTCCGATATAATCAATTCGATGTTAACTTATTATGAAACTAAAAATATCTTACCTGTTTGGACACTTTATGCAAATGAAACCAATACAATGACAGGATATCACTCCATTCCTGTTATTGTTGATGCCTATTTAAAGGGCATTAAAGGATTTGATGCAGAAAAAGCTTATGAAGCCATGAAAACAACCATGATGCAAGATGAACGCGGTTTAAATTTTTATAAGAAATATGGTTACATTCCTTATAATTTAATAGATGAAAGTGTAACTATTACTTTAGAATATGCCTTTGACGATTGGTGTGTTGCTCAAATGGCCAAGGCTCTTGGGGAAACTGAGGATTACAATTACTTCTTGAAACGTTCTAAAGCCTATCGTAAAATATTCGATCCAAAAACAGGTTTTATGCGTGGTAAATTTGAAGACGGTCAATCATGGAGGGAACCGTTCGATCCTAAATATTCCAATCATAGAGTAAATACCGATTACACTGAAGGAAATGCATGGCAACACAGCTGGTTTGTGCCTCATGCCGTTGAAGATGTTATTTCCTTGCATGGCGATAGTGAAATTTTTGCCTCACGATTGGAACAACTATTTACAGAAAGCTCGGAAATTACGGGGACATATACTTCTGCAGATATTTCTGGTTTAATAGGGCAGTATGCGCATGGTAATGAGCCTAGTCATCATATTGCCTATATGTTTAATAAAGCGAATCAACCTTGGAGAACGCAGTATTGGGTGCGGCATATTTTAGATACGCAATATAATACAACTCCAAATGGTTTAAGTGGAAATGAAGATTGCGGACAAATGTCGGCGTGGTATGTATTTAGTTCTATAGGTTTGTATCCAATGAATCCGGTTTCTGGTGATTATGAAATAGGAAGTCCTTTATTTGAAAAAACAACTTTGACCTTAGAAGGAGAAAAAACATTTATTATTGAGGCTGAAAATGTTTCAGATCAAAATATATATATACAATCAGCGACCTTAAATGGAGTATCCTTTGATAAGACTTCTATAAGTCATAAAACTATTCTAAAAGGAGGGAGACTTCATTTTGTTATGGGGCCAAAACCAAATAAAAGTTGGGGAGTAAAAAATTAGAAGGATGAATATAATAGATTTTAGTATTATTATCTTTTACATTTTACTTACTGTAGGAGTTGGGGTTTGGATTTCAAAAAAGGCATCAAAGGGGCTGGATCACTATTTTCTTGGCGGAAAATCTATTAAATGGTATTATTTAGGACTAAGTAATGGGTCTGGAATGTTCGATGTATCAGGTACCGCTTGGATGGTTGGGATTTTGTTTCTATATGGAGTTAAAAGCTTTTTGTTTATGTGGCTTTGGCCTATTTGGAATCAGGTTTTTGTTATGATGTTTTTAGCCGTATGGATTCGTCGCTCTAAAGTAATGACTGGATCTGAATGGATTTTAACACGCTTTGGAAATGATAAGTCCGGTAAAGCATCACATATAATCGTAGCTGTTTTTGCAATTGTTTCTGCAATTGGTTTTATAGCATATTTTTTTGAAGGTGTGGGTAAATTTCTAACTATTATTTTACCGTGGGATTTAACATGTTCTCTTCGAGGAATTCCAATTTTAAGTTCAGAGCAAGCCTATGCGCTTATTATTATTATTCTAACTACTATTTACACTATTAAAGGGGGTATGTTTTCTGTGGTAGCCACTGAAGTATTACAGTATGGTATTATGGTTATAGCCGGTTTACTTATAGCAGGATATACACTAATATATTTTACCGATGTTGAAATTTCATCGATTATTTCAGATGAATGGAGAACCATTTGGTTTGGATGGGAATTAGAACAGCATTGGGATTCTAAATTTAAGGCCTTTAATAATTTAATAGATACTGAAGGTTATAAAATGTTCGGTTCTTTGGTAGGGATGTCATTATTTAAAGGATTTTTTGCAAGTATAGCAGGACCAACACCTAGTTACGACTTACAGCGAATTCTGTCTACGAAAAATGTAAAAGAAGCAGCTTACATGTCGGGATTTACCAACTTAATTCTGTTTATGCCAAGGTATTTATTAATTGGAGGAATTGTGGTTATTGCACTTGTAGTTTTAGCGCCTGATATGAACAACGCAGCTTTAACAGGTGGAGATTTAGAGCTTATTTTGGCAAGAGTCATTAATTTTCATGTACCCGTAGGTATTAAGGGCTTGTTGTTGGCTGGTTTATTAGCAGCATTTATGTCCACTTTTTCAGCTTTTGTTAATGCCGGTCCTGCATATATTGTTAACGATATTTATAAAAAATATTTTAAACCTAATGAATCTCCAAAGCATTACATTAAAGCAAGTCACATAGCATCGTTCTTAATTGTGCTTCTTGGGGTTTTAATGGGTTTTTTTGGTAATTCTATCAATTCATTAACCTTGTGGATTACGAGTTCTTTGTTTGGGGGGTATGTAGCGGCTAACTTTCTAAAATGGGTATGGTGGCGATTTAATGGTTGGGGGTATTTTTGGGGTATGCTTGCCGGATTGGTAATTGCTACATTACAGTTTATTTTAGATCAAAATAAAGGGAGTTTTCCAGCGGGTTCTTTGTTGGATGATTTATTAACTATGTCTGCAATATATTTGTTTCCCATTATTTTTAGTTTTTCATTATTGGGAAGTTTTTTGGGGACCTTTTTCACCAAGCCAACCGAAGAGGCTGTTTTAAAATCTTTTTATACTAATGTAAGGCCTTGGGGATGGTGGAAACCTGTTTATTTAAAACTTAAAGCTGAAGATAATTCTATTGAAAGAAATAATGACTTTTTAAGCGATATGATAAATTGTATTATTGGAGTAGTTTGGCAATCAAGTATGATTGTTCTACCAATTTTCTTTTTAATTAGAGATTACCCTAAAGCATTAGTGTCTTTAGCGGTATTTTTAATTACATCGATTGTTTTAAAATTTACATGGTTAGATAAAGTAAATAAACTAACAGATTAAATCATAAAAAAGTGGCTAATATTCCATGGCAAGACAGACCGGAGCATAGTAATGAGATTATCTGGAGATACTCTCATAATCCAATTATTGATAGATATGCAATTCCTGATTCAAACAGTATTTTTAATAGTGCTGTAGTTTCTTTTGAAGATGGTTTTGCAGGAGTATTTAGATGTGATAACAAAGCAATACAAATGAATATTTTTGCTGGGTTTAGTAAAGATGGCGTGCATTGGGATATTAATCACAACCCTATTGTTATGAAATCTGGGAATACCGAAATGATAGATTCCGATTATAAGTATGACCCCAGAGTTGTATTTATCGAAGATAGATATTGGATAACCTGGTGCAATGGTTATCACGGTCCAACCATTGGTATAGCTTATACCTTCGATTTTAAGGAGTTTTTTCAGTGTGAAAATGCCTTTTTACCTTTTAACAGAAATGGAGTGTTATTTCCAAAGAAAATAAATGGTAAATATGCCATGTTAAGTCGTCCTAGTGATAATGGGCATACGCCATTTGGTGATATTTACATTAGTTATAGTCCAGACATGAAATATTGGGGAGAGCATCGTTGTGTAATGAAAGCTTCTCCATTTGAGGATAGTGCATGGCAGTGTACCAAAATAGGAGCGGGCCCCATACCTATTCTAATAAAAGAAGGATGGTTAATGATATATCATGGGGTAATTAATACCTGTAATGGATTTAGATATGCCATGGGTTCAGCTATTTTAGATGAAAATGAACCAGATAAGGTTAAATACAGAACGCAACCCTATTTATTAGGTCCGGCAGAACCTTACGAACTCATGGGAGATGTGCCTAATGTGGTTTTTCCTTGTGCAGCATTACATGATTATGAGGAAGATAAATTAGCTATTTATTACGGTGCTGCCGATACTGTAGTGGCAATGGCTTTCGGAAAATTAAGCGAGGTGGTGGCATTTACTAAAAATAACAGTTTATAATTTGAAAAGGCAATCTAAAATAAAGGTGTTGTGTGTTGTATTCAGTTTCGTTTATGCGGTTGGCTACGCACAATTTAATCAGAACAGAACACCTGAGCAATACATAGCATATAAGACTTTAGAACCTATAGTTATTGATGGCTATGACTCTGAAACCTCTTGGAATAAAGCGGAATGGACGAGCTTATTTATGGATATTGAAGGCCATAGAAAACCTCAGTACGATACGCAGGTAAAAATGCTATGGGATGATCAATATTACTATATCTTGGCTAGGATGGAGGAACCTCATGTGTGGGCAGATTTAAAACAGAGGGATACCATAATTTATTATAATAACGATTTTGAGGTGTTCATTGATCCAGATAACGATACTTTTAATTATTACGAGTTAGAAATAAACGCATTAAATACAGTTTGGGATTTATTTTTAAGTAAGCCATACCGGGAAGATTCTATTGTTTTAAATGATTATACCATTACCGGCTTGCAATCTGCAGTAGCGATTGAGGGGACTTTAAATAATTCGAATGATATCGATACAGGTTGGGTGTTAGAAATAGCCATTCCTTTTGCGGCTTTAAAAACATCATATTTTCAGGATAATCTACCAGTTGATACTTTTTGGAGAGTTAATTTTTCTCGCGTAAACTGGCAACATGACTTAGTTAATGGACGTTATATGCGTAAAAAAGATTCAAATGGTAAATTCTTGCCAGAATATAACTGGGTGTGGTCACCAATTGGCGTTGTGAATATGCATGAACCGGAAAATTGGGGCTATGTATATTTTTCATCAAAAAAGATTGGGAGTCAAGATGTATTTAAGATTCCTCAAGATGAAAAAGTAAAGGCCGCATTATATCATTTGTATAAAGTTCAAAAAGACTATTATAGTCGTCATAAGAAATGGTCAGAATCAATAGAGAATCTAACATCGAAAGTAATAAAAGTAGACGGTCAAGTTTTAAAGCCAAAAATAGACAATCATTTAACAGGATTTAATATTTCAATAATAAGTCCTTATTCAGAAAAAACCTTAATAATAAAAGAAGATGGTGAAATTATATCAAAAGATTAAAATGAAGCAATTAACTAAAATATGTCTTTTAGTATTAATATTATGTGCGAATGCATGTAAAGATATTAATAAAGATAATAGCATGGTGGGGGAAAGTCCTGTCGTTGAAAGTAATTCTAACTTTAAATTAGGAGTTTGGATTACAGCTCAATCAGATAAAAGTGATGAAGATTACCTAAATGAATTTGAAAAATATAGCAACGCTGGTATAGATGAGGTATTAATCAACACAGGAACCGATCCTAAATTATTAGAACGATTAGTACCATTGGCTAAGGTAAAGGGATTGGGAGTACATGCTTGGATAATGGCGATGAATCGCCCAGGCGACTCTATTGCATTACAACATCCAAATTGGTATATGGTAAGTAAAGAAGGAAAATCGTGTTTTGATACACGTCCATATGTTGACTATTATCAATGGCTGTGTCCAACAAGAAAAGAATCTCGAAATCATGTACTAGGCTTGGTGGAAGGCTTGGCTAAAGTTGAAGGTATTGAGAGCGTTCATTTAGATTATATTCGTTTTCCAGATATCTTTTTACCAATAGGGTTACTTCCTAAATACAATTTAGTACAAGACGAAGAACTTCCTGAATATGACTTTTGTTACTGCGATGTGTGTATTCGTGAATTTGAAAAAATTCATCATAAAAACCCTTTAGAAAGCAAAAATACTTCAATAGATATGGAGTGGAAAAACTTCCGATTAAATGCTATAAAATCTGTAGTGAATGATGCATATAAAATAGTTCATGATAATAACAAGCGATTAACAGCTGCCGTGTTTCCATACCCTGAAATGGCAGATCATATGGTGCGTCAACGTTGGGATAAATGGGATATTGACGAAGTATACCCAATGATTTACCATGGGTTTTATAACGAAGAAGTAGATTGGGTAGGGTTTGCAACAGGCCAAGGCGTAGCCGATTTAAAACATAAAACTGTAGGGTTGAATAGTGGTGTTTATATGCCCGATTTCAAATCGGCCGAGGAACTAAAGGAGGCTATCATTTTGGCCAAAAAAAATGGCGCAAAGGGCGTAGCATTTTTCGATGGACCACAACTTACCGATGCGTATCTAAAAACCATCAAAGCGGTTAAAGAAAGTTTTGCGAAATAGAAATCAATAACTGAATAAAAATAGAATCATGTCAAACCAAAAATCCTATCGTTCTGCATTTATCTTGCTCACTATGTTGTTCTTTCTATGGGGATTCATTACCGTGTTGGTAGATTCCTTGATTCCCCGTTTACGGGAACTCTTTACGTTGAGCTATTTTCAGGCAGGATTGGTGCAATTTGCGTTTTTTGGGGCGTATTTCCTGCTCTCCATTCCCGCAAGTTACATTCTATCTAAAATAGGCTATAAAAAAGGCATTATTTTAGGCTTATTAACAATGGCCTTGGGCTGTTTGCTGTTCTATCCTGCGGCATCGTATCGCGTTTTCGGCATTTTTATTTTGGCCTATTTTATTTTGGCTGCTGGTATGACGGTGCTTCAGGTGGCCGCGAATCCATTTGTGGCCGTGTTGGGATCGGAAGAAGGCGCTTCCAGCCGATTAAATTTATCACAGGCCTTCAATTCGTTGGGTACCGCCATAGCTCCGGCAGTGGGGGCTTTTTTCATTTTGAGCGATGTAATAAAAAACAAGGACGAGATTGAAGTACTCGATAGTGCTTCAAAGCAAGCCTATTTAGCTACAGAAGCATCGGCCGTGCAAACACCATTTTTAGGTTTGGCACTATTCATCAGTATTATTGCAGCTATATTTTTGTTTGCCAAGTTGCCGAGAATGATTTCCGAAGAATCCACTGGAACGTATTCCGAAGCCATAAAAAACAGAAAATTGATGCAAGGTGTTTTGGGAATATTTTTTTATGTGGGCGCTGAAGTGGCCATTGGAAGTTATTTGGTGAATTACTTTTTAGACATGAACTTGGTTAATGTAATTAAGGAAAATAGCATCATGAAATCTATAGCCGAAACCATTCTGAATTCTGGATTAACCGAAAAAGATGATAAAGCAGTGGTGGGTGTTTTTGTAACTTTCTATTGGTCGGGTGCCATGGTTGGGCGTTTTGTTGGCGCCTATTTAACCAAAATCATAAAACCTGGAAAAGTCTTGGCTATTTTCGCAACCATCTCAATTACGTTAATCTTATTATCTATAAGCACCGTTGGATTGGTGAGTATGTGGAGCATTTTGGCGGTGGGCTTGTTCAATTCCATCATGTTCCCAACTATTTTTACTTTGGCAATCGATGGCATTGGCGAATTAAAGCCCAAGGCCTCAGGCTTATTATGTACAGCCATTGTTGGTGGGGCGATTATTCCTCCAGCATTTGGTCTCTTAACCGACCTTATGGCGTTTAAAAACGCCTTATTGTTTATTGTGTTGTGTTATGCCTACATTGTTTGGTTTGGTTATAAAAATGGAAAATC
Source organism: Gaetbulibacter saemankumensis DSM 17032 (assembly GCF_000425645.1). GTDB lineage: Bacteria > Bacteroidota > Bacteroidia > Flavobacteriales > Flavobacteriaceae > Gaetbulibacter > Gaetbulibacter saemankumensis. Next base: position 235,177 of record NZ_AUDV01000005.1, on the reverse strand, counting down.
GCAGGTAACAGTGGCTTAAAGTAGCACTAAGGTCAACTCTTAAATAAGAATTAATGATGAAGATAAACAGATTAACATTTCTACTTTGTTTGTTTCTGTTGCATTGTAAGGAAAGCAAGCAGCCTTTAGAGCAAGTTAGGCTGGTTGATTATGTAAATCCGTTTATTGGAACCGATGGTCCCGGAAACACTTATCCTGGAGCCACTGTGCCTTTTGGCATGGTTCAGCTAAGCCCCGATATTGGCATACCCGGTTGGGATAGAATAGCCGGTTATTTTTATCAGGATTCAATTATTTCCGGGTTTTCTCATACGCACTTATCGGGTACAGGTGCTGGCGATTTGTATGATATTTTAGTAATGCCTACTAATAGTCGCTTTTCTAATAGGATAGAAGCTAATAATTACAAGCCTTTTTCGAGTTTCTCACATGATAAGGAATCTGCATCCCCAGGATTCTATGATGTAGAGTTATTAGATTTCGGGATTAAAGTAGAATTATTCGCTACTGAAAGAACCGGAATTCATAAATATACCTTCCCAAAGGATTCTTTATCTCAAATACATATAGATTTGGGTTATGCACTAAACTGGGATGCTCCAACGGATACTTATATAAAGGTACTTAATGATAGTACCCTTCAAGGTTATCGTAAATCTACAGGTTGGGCTAGAGATCAACGTGTATATTTTAAAGTTCAAGTCTCTAAACCTTTTAACTCATATCAATTATATTTAAATGATTCTTTAGTTCGCACAGAAGCCTCAGGAAAGAATACTAAAATTATATTAAATTATAATACATTAGATCAAGATGTGGTGGTATTAAAAACAGGGTTATCCACGGCTAGTTTAGATGGAGCTCATAAATCTATTCTTAAGGAAGCACCTCATTTTAATTTTGAAACTTATAAGAAGCAGGCTAATACTGTTTGGGAAGAGCAACTCAAAAAGATAGAGGTGTTTACAAGTGATGAAACGAAGAAGCATATTTTTTACACGATGCTGTACCAATCTATGTTGGCACCAACCTTATTAAGTGATTACAATTATCAATACAAAGGTGCTAATGATAGTATTATGACGACTTTAGGATTTAATCGTTACGATACTTTTTCGTTGTGGGATACTTACCGGGCTGCTCATCCGCTTTATACTATAATTCATCCGAATCGAGTGTCAGATATGATTAATTCTTTATTGGGGCATTATAAAGAAACCGGACTATTACCTGTTTGGTCTATGCAGGGAAATGAAACAAATATGATGATAGGAAATCATGCAATTCCAGTAATTGCTGACGCCTATTTTAAGGGGATAGAAGGATTTGATTCGGCATTAGCTTATGAAGCTTGTAAAATTAGTTCTATGGTAGATTCTCGACAATTAGATATTTATAAAAAGTTGGGATACATACCTGTTGATGAACATCATGAAAACTGGTCGGTTTCTAAAACCCTGGAATACGCTTATAACGACTGGTGTGTAGCTCAGTTTGCTAAAGCTCTAAATAAAATTGACGATTATAAATATTTTATGAATCGCTCTGAAAATTGGAGAAATTTATACGATTTTAAAAGTACATTTTTTCGTCCTAGGCTCAATAATGGGAGGTTCATAAAGGATTTCATCCCTAAAGAATATACCCCATACTATTGTGAAAGTAATGCATGGCAATACATGTGGTCGGTGCCTCAAAATATTGAGGGGTTGATTAAAGAGGTAGGGTATGAGCGATTTGAAAAGAAACTGGATTCAATGTTTAGTTTTGATCCAAAGCCTAGCGATAAATTACCAATTTTTAGTACTGGCATGATAGGTCAATATGCACATGGGAATGAGCCAAGCCATCATGTTGGATATTTGTATAACTACATTGGAAAGCCCTCGAAAACCCAAGAAATTGTTAGGGCAATTATAGAAACGCAATATAAAAACACACCGGATGGACATTGCGGAAATGAGGATTGTGGACAAATGTCATCATGGTATGTGTTAAGTTCGCTTGGGTTTTATCCGGTTAATCCTGCCCAAGGTATATATGCTTTAGGGTCTCCAATTTTTGATAAAACCATTATTCATTTAGAATCAGGAAAAGATTTTATTATCGAAGCAGAAAATAATTCTTCAAAAAATAAATACATCCAGTCTATAACTTTAAACGGTAAGACTCTTGCAAGGAGTTACATAAAGCATAGCGAAATTATGAATGGAGGTACCTTGCAATTCGTAATGGGTTCACAGCCAAACAATAATAAAGTATTTGTAATGGGCTTATCGTCAAAGGTATATCAATAATATATGGATTTGGGAGACAGAGGACATTTTATAAAAAAAAGCTGAATGGGGTACATTAGGAGTTAGTACGTTTTTAAGTTGTGAAGAAGAAACAAAGGAATTTGTTTCTAGTGCTGTTATCAAAGATAAAAAGAAATACTTTCAGAATATTCACTTGGAATCACGGTTTTATAGTCAATGAGGAAGCGTGGAATAAACTTAAATCGGGCATATCAGGTTTAGAGGCAATTATTGCTGGAGTTGGAAATTTTGAAGCAGAGCCAAAGGTTAGTTGTGTTGGTTATGGTGGATATTCAGGTACAGAAGGAAAAGATTACTTTAGATCCTTGTGTTATGGCTTCCAACAGTGACTGTGGTTCAGCATCTTTACTTCATAATACAAAACACCAGATAGTTGTGACTTAGAGAGTATTAGAAAATACACCTCTTGTCAAGCAGGGGGGTATTTATTCATTAGGGAATCTATGCCGTAAATGGAATTGACGAATCCTATTCGTTTCATAATGGTTATATACTCTATAATGATTATATGAAGTATAGCAAGGTTTATAATTCGGAATATTGGAAAGTTAATTAAGAAAGTGGTGGATAATATACCCTTATAACCACTAAATATCATGATGGTATAGCTCTATGGTACACGAAACAGAGTAATTGGAATGTTGTGGATAATGCTCATGGTGATTTTACTGGGTATACACCTTTATCAAAAGATAAAATAATCTTGTATCTATATGTAGATAACAAACCAACCGGTCCGTTATTAATCGAAGGGCTTAAAAATAAAGTTAATCGTGCATGGGTAGTTGGTAATGGGACTAAATTAAAAACCGATGTCGTTGGAAAGTTAAATTGGAGTATAGTGCGAGATTTGTTATATATTGATTTGTTAAAGTAAGTGCAGGATGAGAATGTTACACGATTTAGTGCTTATGTTAGATGGGGAAGTGGCTATGTATGTCGATGCCGAGGAAGTAATCAAGTAATAAAAAGTAACTTAAAATAAATAAAAGAGATGAACCGATTTAATATTTTTTTAGGTGTTTTGTTGATAACCTTTGTTTCGTGCAATAATGTTGCTAAACAAGCAGAAAAGATTAACGCGATTAAGAATGATAATTTAGTCGATTTGGTAAATCCGTTAATGGGAACGGATTCCGATTATAGTTTATCAAACGGTAATACGTATCCGGCAATAGCCACACCTTGGGGTATGAATTTCTGGACACCACAAACTGCAAAAATGGGGGATGGCTGGACTTATTCCTATGATGCTAAAAAAATACGAGGGATCAAACAGACCCATCAACCAAGTCCATGGATTAATGATTACGCCGCGTTTTCGTTAATGGCAGTAACTGGCGATTTAAAATTTCAGGAAGACGAGCGGGAATCTTGGTTTTCGCATAAAGCGGAAACGGTAAAACCATATCATTATTCGGTGTATTTAGCTGATTACGATGTGAAAGCCGAAGTAACGCCCACCGAAAGAGCGGCACATTTTAAATTTACATTTCCTGAATCAGATCAATCATATATTTTACTAGATGCTTTTTTCAAAGGGTCTATGGTGAAAATTATACCAGAAGAACGTAAAATTATTGGTTATTGTAGAAATAATAGTGGAGGTGTTCCTGAAAATTTTCATAATTACTTTGTTGCTGAATTCGATCATGATTTTGAAATAACAAGTACCTGGCATGATGACTGGAAATTACAGGAAGGAGTAACTTTAAGCGAAGGCGATCATGTAGGAGCAATTATAGGTTTTAAAACAAAACTAAATGAAGCGGTTCACGTAAAAGTAGCGTCATCATTTATAAGTCATGAGCAAGCCAAATTAAATCTTGATAGAGAAATAGGAAATAATTCTTTTGAGGCAACTAAAGAAAAAGCAAAACAGGCCTGGAATAATGAGTTCAATAGAATTGAAATTGTAGATGATAATTTAGATCACATTAAAACCTTTTACTCCTGTTTGTATCGCGTTTTATTGTTTCCTAGAAAGTTTTATGAATTTGATAAAAACAACAAGATCGTTCATTACAGTCCATATAATGGAAAAGTATTACCAGGCTATATGTTTACCGATAATGGCTTTTGGGATACCTTCAGGGCAGTTTTTCCGTTTTTCAATATGATGTATTTAGAATTAAACAGTCACATCATGGAAGGGCTAGCAAATACTTATAAAGAATCAGGTTGGTTGCCAGAATGGGCAAGTCCTGGACACCGTGATTGTATGATTGGTTCCAATTCAGCTCCAATTATAGCTGATGCCTTTTTAAAAGGAAATGTAAAAGAGAATGATGTAGCTGTCTTGTTTGAAGCGATGCTGAAAAATGCAACAACAGAAGAAGGGCGTCCGGTAAATTCTGTTGGGCGTGCTGGATTAAATTATTATAATGCTTTGGGGTACGTACCATATAATGTTGGTATAAACGAAAATGCAGCTCGAACGCTAGAATATGCTTTTGCCGATTTCACTATTGCCGAAATGGCCAAAAAACTCGGTAACATAGATGTTGCTAAACAGTTCGAAAAACAATCGTTAAATTATAATTATCTTTTCGATGCTTCAACAGGCTTAATGCGTGGTAAAAATGAAGACGGAACGTTTCAATCACCATTCAATCCTCTAAAATGGGGCGATGCCTTTACCGAGGGTAATAGCTTGCATTATACTTGGTCCGTTTTTCACGATGTACAAGGGCTTATCGAGTTGATGGGGGGTAACAAAGCGTTTATTTCAAAACTAGATGGTGTTTTTACAATGCCCCCCAAATTTGACGATTCATATTACGGGCATACTATCCATGAAATAAGAGAAATGCAGGTGGTTAATATGGGAAATTATGCACACGGTAATCAGCCTATTCAGCACATGATTTACTTATATAATTATGCAGGAGAACCTTTTAAAACTCAAAAGTATGTGCGAGAAGTTTTAACGAAACTATATGCGGCTACACCAGATGGATATTGTGGAGATGAAGATAATGGACAAACATCTGCTTGGTACGTTTTTAGTTCACTTGGATTTTATCCTGTTACTCCAGGGGTAAACCAGTATGTTATTGGAAGCCCTTTATTTAAAAAGATAAGACTACATCTTGAAAATGGAAACATTTTTGAGGTTCATTCTGAAAATAATTCAAAAGATAATTTTTATATTCAGTCAGTAGAATTAAATAAAAAAACTTATGACAATACATATTTAGATTATGAAACTATTCAAAGCGGAGGTGTTTTAGAATTCAAATTGTCGCATAAACCCAATACAACCTGGGGCAGTAAACCTGAAAATGTACCATATTCATATAGTAATGAACCTTTAAATAAGAATTAAACTTAAAAATGTTATTGATTCCTGTAAAATTTATTTTTCCTAAACACAGTAAAGTTTGTGTTTTAGGTGTTTTTTGTTTTATTTTTCAATTACTACAAGCTCAAGAATATGTGGCCGATTATGTTAATCCGTTTATAGGAACATCAAATTATGGAGCAACATTTCCTGGACCAATTGCGCCAAGAGGTATGGCTAGTGTAAGTCCATTTAATGTTGCTGGTTCTAAGAATCCTTTAGAAAAGGATAGTCAGTGGTTGTCTACCCCATATGTCAATGAAAATACGTTTTTAACTGGTTTTTCGCATGTTAATTTAAGTGGTGTTGGGTGTCCAGATCTAGGAGTGTTATTATTGATGCCGACTACCGGAGTTTTGGAAACAAATCATTTAAAGTATGGAACAACTTACTCAAATGAAATTGCTAAAACAGGGTACTATAGTGTTGAACTAGATAAATACAAAACTAAGGTTGAATTAACGGCTTCAGAGCGTGTAGGTGTTAGTAGAATTTCTTTTCCAAAGGGGGAATCTAATATTTTACTGAACCTAGGTTTAGGACTTACAAATGAGCAGGGGGCAATGGTTAAAATAGTCTCACCTACTGAGATTGAAGGCCTACGTACGGTAGGGTCTTTTTGTTACAATAGTCCGGAAGATGCTTATCCTGTATATTTTGTGGCTAAATTTTCTAGACCTGCTCAAAAATTTGGGGTTTGGAAGTCACTTCCAGAATACAACGGTTTGGAAGCTCAATGGATGGGCTACAATGGAAAGACTCGCATTATGGAGAATGCTACGAGAGCTGTTGTTGGAGATAGTATTGGTGCTTATTTTTCTTATTATTTTGATAAATCAGAAATAGTTGAAGTAAAAATAGGGGTGTCTTATGTCAGTATTGAGAATGCAAGGGCAAATCTAGTGGAAGAATCTGGAGGCAAAACTTTTGTTGATATATATAGTGAAACTTATGACAAATGGAATTCGTTATTATCGAGAATTCAAGTAGAAGGAGGAACTCATGATGAGAAAGCAATATTTTATACCGCTTTATATCATACGTTAATTCATCCAAACATATTTAACGATGTTAACGGAGAGTTTCCGGAGATTAAAACGGGTAAAATAGGCACTGCAAAAGGAAATCGGTATACGGTGTTTTCTTTATGGGATACGTATAGAAATTTACATCAATTAATGTCGTTAGCTTATCCAAGACAACAGTTAGATATGATTAATTCTATGTTGGGTATGTACGAAGAGAATGGCTGGCTACCGAAATGGGAGTTGAATTCAACAGAAACGTTTACGATGGTTGGAGATCCGGCTAGTATTGTCATTACAGATACTTATTTAAAGGGTATTCATGATTTCGATGTTGATAAGGCTTATAAAGCGATGTTAAAGAGTGCCGACCAAATCACTGAAAACCCATTACGTCCAGGGTTAAAAGATTATCTTGAAAAAGGATACTTAACAACGCTAAGTAAGGGGTCAGTCTCAACAACCCAAGAGTACAATATTGCAGATTACGCAATTTCACTAATGGCCAAAGCTTTAGGGAAAAATGATGACTATAAAAGGTTTTTCAAGCGTTCGTTGTCTTACAGAAAGCTGTTAGATACCGATTTGAAATTGCTTAGACCTATAAATCATGATGGTAGTTGGTATGAACCCTTTGATTCAGATGCCGGGGCCAATTTTACAGAAAATGTTGGGTTTATTGAGGGTAATGCTTGGCAGTATACCTTTATGCAATCGTATGATATTAATGGTTTAAAAAAGTTAATTGGGGGAGATAAGTCATTTACGAAACAGCTTCAAAAAGTTTTTGATACCGATAGGTTCGATATGGCTAATGAACCAGATATAGCTTATCCATATTTGTTTAATTATGTGAGTGGTGAAGAGTACCGTGCGCAGAAATTAGTACAAGAACTGGCGAGAAAATATTTTAAGAATTCACCTGACGGTTTACCAGGTAATGATGATACAGGAACTATGTCGGCGTGGGTAGTGTTTTCTATGATGGGAATTTATCCTGTAGTGCCGGGAGAGCCTTTGTATACTATTGTAACACCTGTTTTTGACAAAATAACGATTCAATTAGATTCTAAATATTATAGTAACAAAGAACTCAGAATAGAACGTGTTAAAAATTCAGGTGGCTCCATAAAATATATTGAGTTAGATGGAGCTAGGCATAAAAAATATTTTGTAAGTCATGAAGATTTATTGACCAGTGGTCATCTTAAAATTATTCAAAATTAAAAATAATGAAAGATATTATTTAAAAAATAGAAAAAAGACTACTGTTTTAATTGGCTACCATTATATCACAATATATTGTATATAATGCATAATATGTCACATATAAATGCATAATATATCACATATAATAGTTATGGAAAAAGAAGAAATTGCGATTTATTAGATTAACGTCATTTGCGTGAAAAATGAACTGTATTTATTTTTCAGTCTTAAGCTATCTTTTTCTATGCTTGTTATGTTTAAAGCATTTAGACGAAACTAAGGAGACTGAAAGGAAACAAGAGCAGATTTTGTTCTTTTCTGTAAGTGAATTAAATAAAAATGCACATTGTGTTATATTGTGCTTACCAAATTTGTTGTGTAGTAAAATGTTGAAAAATGTGTAACTTAATTTGGTCTAGGTGTGTTTTTTAGAACTGCAAATCAAGTATTTGGAATAAATATTATATTTTTAAAAGCTTATGCTTAAATTTTAATTTCTTTTTTATGAATTTTAAACGAATAAATCGATATTCTTATCTTATTTTCAGCTTAATTATTTTAGCTTCTTGTCAAAAATACAAGGATTATTCAAATATTCCATTTGAAGAACCAAATCCGAAACCTTGGGAAACGCCTCAAATTTTTGAAATAAACAAAGAAGAGCCTCATGCCTATTTTATTCCATATAGTTCTTTAGAACAAGCACGTTTAGACGATAAATGGCAGTCTCCACTTGTTCAATCACTCAATGGGATTTGGCAATTTAATATTTCTAAAAATTTAAAAGAAAGACCAGTTTGGTTTTTTAAAGATGATTTCGATACACGCGATTGGGATACCATAAAAGTACCTGCAAATTGGGAAACAGAAGGATTTGATTACCCTATTTATACTAATGTGAAGTATCCACACGGCAAAACACCGCCGCTAATTAATGAGGATTATAATCCTGTAGGTTCATACAAGCGTACTTTTAAAGTGGCTAAGGAATGGGATGGAAAGGATGTCGTTCTTCATTTTGGAGCGGTTTCATCGGCTATGAATGTTTGGGTAAACGAACAATTTGTTGGATATAGCGAAGATAGTAAAACGCCTGCCGAATTTAATATTACGAAATACTTAAAAGAAGGAGAAAACACCTTGGCAGTGGAAATCTTTAGATGGAGTGATGCTTCTTACCTTGAAGATCAGGACTTTTGGAGGTTGAGTGGAATAACCCGTGATGTGTATGTAGTAGCTAGAGGTCATAAAAGTTTAAAAGATTTTAAGGTGGGGTCAAGTTTGAATGACACCTATACCAATGGACTTTTTTCTCTAGAAACCGAATTTCAAAATGATGGAGAACTAACAGTTGAAGCAGTGCTTTTAGATAATAATGAAGTGGTGAAAGAATTTTCAGAAACTACTTCAGCTACTTCGGTAAAGTTTGATGCAGAAATCCCTAATGTAAAGCAATGGTCGGCAGAAATCCCTAACCTTTATGAGCTAATTATTACTTTAAAAGATGGCAACAATATATTGGAAGTGATCCGTCAGGATGTTGGTTTTAGAAGTATAGAAATTATAGATAATACATTAAGAGTAAATGGAAAATACGTTTATGTAAAGGGTACAAATTTGCATGAACACCATGATAAAACGGGACATGTGGTGGATAAAGAAACCATGCTATTAGATATAAAACGTATGAAAGCTCATAATATCAATGCTGTTAGAACGTCACATTACCCACACCAAGAATTATGGTATCAATTATGTAACAAATATGGCTTATATATCGTTGATGAAGCTAATATAGAATCACATGGGATGGGATATGGAGAAGAGTCTCTGGCCAAGAACGAAGATTGGAAAGAAGCTCATATGTATCGTACGGTTAATATGTACCAACGTGATAAAAACCAACCTTGTATTATAATTTGGTCCTTAGGTAATGAAGCAGGTAATGGTGTAAACTTTATGGCAACCTATAATTACTTGAAATCTATTGATACTACAAGGCCTGTACAATACGAGCAAGCTCATGGCGGGGAAAACACAGATATATATTGTCCTATGTATGCTAGCATGGAAAGCATGGAAAGCTTTGCAAAGGTAAAAGCAGATAAGCCATTAATTCAATGTGAGTACGCCCATGCCATGGGGAATAGTGTAGGGAATCTTAAAGACTATTGGGATTTAATTGAGAAATATGATGTATTACAAGGTGGTTTTATATGGGATTGGGTAGACCAAGGTTTATTAACTACTAATGAAGCAGGAGAAGAATTCTGGGCGTATGGTGGAGATTTTGGACCAAAAGATGTGCCATCAGATGGGAATTTCTGTAACAACGGTTTGGTTGATCCGGACAGAGGCGTGAAACCACATCTTCTTGAAGTGAAAAAGGTGTATCAGTATATTAAATTTAACGCCGTAGATTTAAAAAATGGGGTAGTTGAAATAAAAAATAAGTATGCATTTTTAAATCTGTCTAGGTTTAATTTTTCTTGGGAAATTATAGGAGATGGTATATCAGTTTCAGAAGGTGAAATTGAAAATTTTGAGTTACTACCGAACGAAACAAAACAAATAGAAGTACCATTTGAATTTGAGGTAAAACCAGGAGTGGAATATTTGTTAAATATACATGCAAAATTAAAAAACAGTTCTGGTTTACTTGATGCAGGAACTGTAATGGCTAGCGAACAATTTGCTTTACCTATTTATAAAAAAGCTGCAAAGAAAGACAATACGGAATTCCCAGACATAACACTTGAAGATAGTGATGCTACTGCAGTTATTACAGGTGAAAACTTTTCATTAAGCTTCGATAAAACAGCCGGCGTTATTTCAAGCTATAAAGTTGAAGGGGAAGAATTACTAATCAGTGGTCCAATTCCAGATTTTTGGCGAGCGCCTGTAGATAACGATTTTGGAAATAACCTATATAAAAGAAGTCGTATTTGGAGAAAGGCTGGAGAGCAGAGAAAAGTAACTACTGCCGTAGTGAAAAAGTTAAATAACAATACCGTTACTGTTACTTTTAACTTTGATTTAGTTGATGGAGAAAAAGGTAAAATAGCCGATTATAAATCAAGTTATTTGGTTTATGCTTCAGGTGAGGTTGAGGTGGCCAATCATTTTAAAATGGCACAGGATGACCTTCCGGAAATTGTAAAAATGGGTATGAATTTAGTGATGCCACGCAGTTTTGATCAAATGACATGGTATGGTAGAGGTCCTCACGAATCTTATCAAGATCGAAAAACAAGTGCGCTTGTTGGGATATATAGTGGTAGTGTTGCAGACCAATATTGGGCTTACATACGTCCGCAGGAAAATGGTAATAAAACTGACGTAAGATGGGTCTCTATCACAGATAAAGATGGTAAGGGTTTATTATTTGAAGGAAAGCCGCTATTAGAGGTTAGTGCTCACCATAATATTATGGAGGATTTTGAAAGTACAGAGCGCACAGATGGGCGTCAGGTTCCTGGGGTTGAGGTTATAAACAGACATACAACCGATGTGAAGCCTCGTGATTTAACGTCAATAGATATTGATTACATGCAAATGGGCGTTGGTGGTGATAATAGTTGGGGAGCATGGACACACCCAGAATATCGTTTAACTGATAAAGAATACAGCTATTCGTTTTCTATGAAACCTATTTCAGCTAAGAAATAAGGTGTTATAGGGAGCAATATAAAGATGTTATGATTTTGGCCTATTATAAATAAGGAAACAGCACAGGTTGTTGTTGTGGCAATTAATTATGCTGATGAAGCACATAATATAAACTTTCCTAATTATGAGATTGATAGTATACGTGACTTCTAAAACAAAAAAATTGAAACAGGAAACACAACAAGAAATAGATGTTGTTTTGGAGCCAAGATCAATAAGTACATTAACAGGAACATTAAAATTAAATAAAGAATAAAAATGAAAATTAGTAACAGTTTCAGTTTGTTTGGTTCTCTTTGCTTTACATTTCTAACTATATGTGGGTGCAAAGTTAAGAGTAATCAGGAATTGCCGAGTGTAGAAAATCAAAAGCCAAACGTTTTATTTATTTTAGCAGATGATTTGGGTGCTCATGACCTAAGTTATGCAGGAAGCAATTATTATGAAACTCCAAATATAGATCGTATTGCATCAGAGGGTGTCGAATTTACACAGGGATATGCGGCTTGTCAGGTATGTAGCCCGTCCAGAGCGAGTCTTTTAACAGGTCAGTTCCCAGCGCGTCATGGTATTACAGATTGGATTGGAGCACTTGCAGGTGAAGAGTGGGCGAAAAGAAGTAATAACAAAGTATTACCAGCTCAATATGTGCATGCCATTAAAGATGAAGATGTGACGTTGGCAGAAGCTATGAAAGCCGGTGGGTATAAAACCTTTTTTGCTGGTAAATGGCACGTTGGTGACGATCCAGCGAATCCAGAAAGCAACGGTTTTGATGTAAATAAAGGTGGATGGGAAGTTGGAAGTCCTAAAGGTGGGTATTATGCGCCTTGGAGCAATCCTAAATTGGATTATAAGTATGAAGGAGAGAGTCTTACAATGCGTTTAGCTCAAGAAACGGCAGACTTTATTACTGAAAATAAAGATGAACCATTTTTTGCTTACTTATCATTTTATGCAGTTCATGCTCCTATTCAAACTACCGAGCAAAAATGGAAAAAATATAGAGATAAGGCTGATGAGCAAGGTATTGCTGATGTTGGATTTGAAATGGAACGTGTACTTCCTATTCGTGTAAAGCAAGACAACCCTTTATATGCCGGTTTGGTAGAAACTATGGATGATGCGGTAGGATTAGTTTTGAACAGGTTGAAAGAATTAGGTTTAGATGATAATACTATTGTGGTATTTACTTCAGATAATGGAGGTGTTGCTAGTGGAGATGCATTTTCGACATCAAATTTACCATTAAGAGGAGGTAAAGGTTACCAATGGGAAGGTGGTATTAGAGAGCCATATCTAATGAAAGTACCAACATTAAAAAATACACCTAAGAAAGTTGATTACCCAGTTTCAGGAATTGATTTTTACCCAACATTATTAGATTTAGCTGGCGTAGATGTAACACCAACTCAGAAGTTAGATGGACGCAGTTTAGTGCCTTTATTAAAAGGTGAATCTATGGATAGTCGAGCCTTATTCTGGCATTATCCACATTACGGAAACCAGGGAGGTGAACCTTCTAGTATTATTAGAAGAGATAACTGGAAATTAATTCATTATTATGAAGATGGTCGTAATGAATTATACAATTTATCAAATGATCCATCTGAAAAGAATGATGTGTCTAAGGATAATCTTGAGGTTGTAAATAAATTAAAAGCGGAGTTAGATGCCTTCTTAGTAGAAACCAAAGCAGAACTTCCAGAGGTTAATCCAAATTTTGATGAGCAACAGGCTAAAAAGCAGCATGAATACAGAAAGAAAGATCTTGTGCAATGGTTAGAAAAGCAGCGTAGTGATTTCTTAAGTGAAGATTTCAAACCTAATGAAGATTGGTATAATAGCAGTTTATCAACAATAGATTAAAGAATAATAATAAAGCATTAACGACCCTGTTAGAGAAAATACAAAATTAAATTTTTTATATCTTCTGTTTTTAGCCTTAGTATCAGCTATGGGTGTATTTTTATTTGGCTATGACAGGGTAGTTATTGGAGGTTCGAAACCGTTTTATGAATTGTTTTTTGACATTAGTGCCATGCCAACATAGCAAGATTGGGCAATGAGTAGTAGTGCGCTTATAGGATGTATTTTTAATTATTATTATAGGTTTAGCGTCTAAGTTAGCTCCTATGTGCATAGCAGAGATTACTCCAGCATAATACAGAGGGCAGTTCGTCGCTATCAACTAACTTACAATGGTTATTGGTATTCTGACAGCTCAATTAGCTAATTGTTTTATAGCAGATACTAGACCGGATAATAATAGTTCGGAAATGATTTGAGTGTCTTGGAATGGGCAGAACTAGTTCCGGTTTTTTTCTTTGCATTAATGTTTATTGTTCCAAAAAGTCCAAGATTTTTAGTTAAGATTGATAAGAATGAATTTGCCGAAAATGTATTGGAAAAAATAGGTGAAGTGACCTATGCTAAGCAAGAACTCAGCAATATAGAGTTAACGCTTAAGGAATGTGGTGCTAGTAAAGTGAAGTTATCCGATTTAAGAAGCACTAAAATTAAACCAATTTTAATAATTGGGATGGTTCTTTTGAACTTTCCCAATATATCCCATATTTATATGATGATTTAGGTTGTGGTGATATTGAATTAAAGAATAATTTAGACTAATTCCCTGGAATAATAAATAAAAATACAAACATGAAGTCATTCCGTTTTTTATTGATATTAATCATAACACTTTTATTTTTTACCAGTTGCAAATCGCCAAAGCTTAAAGAGATTTCCTTATCAGGCAAATGGGAAGTTAAATTGGATTCTACCAATATCGGGGTTCGAAATAATTGGGCAGCCGACAAATTTTCTGGTATAAAGATAAATCTTCCAGGTACTTTAGATGATGTAGGAATTGGAAAAGCAAATACTTTGAAGCCAGCTATAAACAATTATGTGATGTCCAACTTAACAAGGAAGTATCAATACATTGGTAAGGCATGGTATCAAAAGGAAATAAGCATACCTAGCTCATGGAAAGGTGAGGTTATTACATTAAGTTTAGAACGTATTATTTGGGAATCTTCGGTTTATATAGACGGGAATCTTGTAGGGACAGAAAATAGTTTAATAGGTAGTCACGATTATGATTTAACAAAGTATATCACTCCAGGAAAACATCTTCTAACCATTTGTATTGATAATTCAAATAAATATCCAGAGATAAATGTTGCTGGGCCTAGATATCCAATAAAGGAGAATCAGGATATGGCTCACGCTTATACCAATCATACTCAAATAAAATGGAATGGTATTTTAGGAGAGATGGTTTTAAAGGTATGCAAACAAAACAATCCAACAAATCTTCAAGTTTACCCTGATTTTAGTGCTAATAAATTGATAGTTACATTTGATTTGGATACACCTCTTGAGGATATTGTTAATTGTGAAATTAAATCGGTTAATAATGAGGTTGTTTTAAATGAAAAAGTAAAAATTGGAGATATTAGTGGGAAAACAATCAGTTTTGAGATAAATAGACCCGAAGGATTAGCGTATTGGGATGAGTTTAATCCTGCCTTGTATGATATGATTATTACTTGTAAATCTGGAAGTGTTAAAACACGATTTGGATATAAAGATATTAGTTACACTAAAGGAGACCTAACATTAAATGGAAACCGTATATTTTTACGTGGAAATTTAGAGTGTGTTATTTTTCCATTAACAGGATACCCACCTATGCAAAAAGCTGATTGGGCTAAGCTTATTAAACAAGCTAAGGCTTATGGTTTAAATCATTTAAGATTTCACTCTTGGTGTCCGCCTAAAGCTGCTTTTGATGCGGCTGATGAAGCTGGACTTTACTGTCAGGTGGAGCTGCCTCAATGGAGTTTAGAAGTAGGTCACGATGCCAAAACAGTTGATTTCTTAAATAATGAAGCCGATAAAATAATAAGAGATTATGGAAATCACCCTTCCTTTGTTTTAATGACATTAGGGAATGAGCTGGAGGGAGATCCTGATGTATTAAACAGTATGGTAACCGGGTTAAAAGCAAAGGATAACAGGCATTTGTATGCTACAACTTCTTTTTCATTTCAAAGACCTATGGGAATAAGACCAGAGCCTGAAGACGAATTTTTTATATCGCAGTGGACAGACAAAGGCTGGATTCGAGGTCAAGGAATTTTTAATACTAAGTCACCTCATTTTAATGCCGATTATTCTTCTGAAAGTGCGCATTTAGAAATTCCTTTAATATCTCATGAAATTGGGCAATATTCGGTATATCCGGATATGAGTGAAATAGAAAAATATACAGGTGTTCTGAAACCTCTTAATTTTATAGCGGTTAAAAATGATCTTGAAAAGAAAGGCTTACTCGAATTAGCTCCAGATTTCACCTATAACTCAGGTAAACTGGCGGCGCTTCTTTATAAAGAAGAAATTGAACGTGCTTTAAAAACGCCGAGTTTTGATGGATTCCAATTGCTTCAACTTCAAGATTTTCCTGGGCAGGGTACGGCCTTGGTAGGATTGCTAAATGCGTTTTGGGAATCTAAAGGAGTTATTTCAGCCGAAGAATTTAGTGAGTTTAATAGTGAACTGGTGCCATTAGTAAGATTTGACAAGGCAGTTTATGAGAGCGGTGAAACTTTTAATGCTTCTATAGAGGTGGCTAATTTCTTTAAGCCTTTAAAAAATCAGGTTATTAATTGGACGGTTTCAGATGAAAATAATAAGGTCCTTTATACTAATACTATTAGTAATGTGAATTTATTGATAGGGAATAATCTTGATTTAGGAGATATCAGCTTTAAAGTGGATACTTATACGGCTAAAAAACTAAAAGTAGAAGTTACTCTTGAAAATACCAAGTATAAAAACTCATGGCATGTTTGGGTATATCCTAATGAGGTAACAACCGAAAAAGACGGTATAGTAGTGACATCTTCTTTTGAAAAGGCGTCGTTGGCATTGAATGAAGGCAAGACGGTGTTATTAAATCCAGACTATAAAACTTTAGAAGGTATACAGGGGCGTTTTGTTCCGGTATTTTGGAGCCCGGTGCATTTCCCAAATCAACCAGCAACCATGGGATTATTGGTAGATGATAAGCATCCGGCATTTAATAACTTCCCAACAGATACCCATACAGATTGGCAATGGTGGGATTTATGTATTAATTCAAAATCTATAATAACAGATGCGTTAGATGTAACGCCAATAGTGCGTGTTATAGACAATTTTGTAACAAATCATCATTTGGCGAATGTATTTGAAGCTAAAGTAGGAACTGGCAAACTCGTTTTCTCTTCTATCGACCTCATGTCGAATTTAAAGAATAGACCAGTTGCCAGACAATTAAGATGTAGTTTGTTAGAATATATGTCAGGAGAATCTTTTAATCCAGAGAAATTAATTTCTTTTGATGATTTGAAAAAAATAGAATTGTCTAAAAAGCAGGATGCATTTTCAACTGAAGATATTTATGACTAAATGAGCTTTGGAGGTACGCTAAATTTACTTCAAGAAAAGCATTATGGATATAGGCTTATTATATTAAAATACGATTAACTGCGAGTTTTAACCGGTATAATACACAATGCGCTAAAGTTCAACCAAAACACCCCCTGTTTAAGACGATTTATTCAACGCTTTTTTTTAGTATATTTATGTAATTTGATAACATAAAATTTTAACCCTCGAATAACAATTTTAATAACTATTTAAATACATAAATTATGAAAAAAATTACTTTATTGAACGGATTATTTTTACTATGCTCAATATTTGCCTTTGGGCAGGTGAATGTTGAAGATTTTGATGGTGCAGCACCTTATTCGTTGCATGAATCTGGAATTGCGAATAATAATGTCCCTTCTCAAGAGGGGTGGATAGCAACGGAAGTAGTGGCAAACCCTAATCCAACGGGTTTAAATACAACAGCTAATTGTCTTAAAATGAATAGGCTAGATGATTCAAAGTGGCCTATATATCAAGGGATTGATGTGAACCCTGATATGGTTATAGGATCTTCAGATACTAAATTTGTAAGTGTGATGGTGTTATATACTGCGCAACCTGATATAGCCTTTCGATTTAATGCTACTGATGATGTTACAAGGGGCGCGGGTGTAATAGTAAGAGCCCTTAATGCTTATGATAATAATAACTTAGGGGAATGGCAAGAAATTGTTTTTGAGATTAAGGATGATGGAAATGCAACGTTTTTTACTCTTGGTACTTTATATAGAATGGAGTTTTATCCTGATGCGGGGTTTGTTAATGATCCAGCAGGGAAGGTACTTTCTTCAACGGTAGCTGGCTACTTGGATCAAATCCAAATTTTAGACAGCAACCCATTATTGAGTAACTCAAAATTTGAGTTAAACAACAATATTTCTTTATATCCTAATCCTGCACAATCTGAGTTTACTGTAACGGTATCAAACAATACGCGTGTTTCTAACGTTTCTGTATATAATGCATTAGGTTCGGTTGTTAGAAATGTTAATAAAATAACAGATAACACCTATGATATTAGTAAGTTATCTACAGGTCTGTATTTTGTTAAAGTTTTAGGGGAAGATGGATCTTCAAATATTAAAAGATTAATAAAAAATTAATGACCTGTATTAGCTAAATAATTTTAGCTGGGTACGAAAGGTGCTTAATTATTAGTTCTTTAAATACTAGAGTTTAGAGCTAATAGTTAAGCATTTTTTTGTTAAAGCATTTGCCATTTATGGAATT
Organism: Gaetbulibacter saemankumensis DSM 17032; assembly: GCF_000425645.1. Classification (GTDB taxonomy): domain Bacteria; phylum Bacteroidota; class Bacteroidia; order Flavobacteriales; family Flavobacteriaceae; genus Gaetbulibacter; species Gaetbulibacter saemankumensis. The sequence goes on along the minus strand of NZ_AUDV01000005.1, from coordinate 216,899 downwards.
AAATGCTTAAAAAATAGTACCATGTTTAATTTATTACAATACAAAATGTATGTAAATACTAACTGATATATTGATTTTTTTAAAAGTGTTTTTGTCTATAAATGAATTTATGTAAACTATTAATTGATAGTTCCTTATGTTTCGGGTTTAAAAATATCAAAAGCCTAAAATTTTACCAATTATGACTAAATTAGAAGCATCGTAATAATTCTATGTTTAACTCATTAAAAACTAATATTATTAATGCTGAAAAACATTGTATATTAATAAATTATTTAACTATGGGTATGCTCTTATATTTTTATTATTTCTAGGGTCTAGTAATAACCCAGGTGCTATTGATATTATTGTTGAAGCCAAACCTATTGCGCCACATATTTTTGGAATAAATAATGACTGGGCTAAGATTACAGATTAAGATTATCCTGCATTTCTATCTACTTTTCGCCTAAGTGGGATATTGTATGTATGCAGATGTTGCGTTAGTCTGGACTAACAGATACTAATATATCTGGATGATTATAATGACTTTAATTGTATGTGGTTACTGTTGCTTAGAATAAAAGACATGCATTTTATAAAAGGAATATTATAACTTATAGTTTAAGTTTATATTTTTTTATTAACACGTCAATACCTAAATTTTTGGCATCTCTTTTTAATGTACTTGGAGGAATTCCAAATTCTTCTTTAAAACATTTAGTGAAGTATTTAGAATCTTTATAACCTACCATAAAAGCGGCCTCTGAAATGTTATAACCCTGTTCGATTATTAATACGGCTCCTTTTTTGATTCTAAAAGACCTAAGAAATTCCACAAGTGTTTTTCCGGTTATATCCTGACACTTTCTGTAAATTACAGAATAACTCATACCTAGAGATTTTGATAAATCATCAAGTTTAAAATTTGGATCTACTATATGCTCATTAAGTTCTTTTACCAAATTATTCATAAAAACATCATCTCTTGAGGGTTCGGATATTTCTTCAGGTGTACTAATTTTATCTGTTTTATATTTTGAAATCGCTCTTTCTTTTGTAGTAATTATGTTATTTATTTTAAGAAGTAATTCACTAAAATTGAATGGTTTTTGTATATACTCAATAGCACCATATTTAAGTCCTTTTAACCTTGTTGTATCCGTATTTTTTGCAGTTAGAAGAATTATTGGGATATGGGCAGTTGACTTCTTTTTTTGTAATATTTTACACATATCAAGACCATTCATTACGGGCATCATGATGTCGCTTATAATTAAATCAGGGCTATGTTTTTCAATTATTTTAATACCTTCTTCACCATTTTTTGCAATAAATAGATTGTAGCTATTTGATAATACATCTTTTAAAAATATTTGCATTTCAACATTATCTTCTACAATAACTAATGTGTGTCGTTTTACTTGTTTGTTTTTGTTAATGGACTTTAATTCATCTTCTAAAGCCTTAAAATCTGCCTCTAGAGATGTTGATTCTGTTTCCGTTTTTTCTAAATATATTTTTTCATCTTCAGCAAATAGGTGTTCCTTGCTGTGAAGTGAAATGATAAAAGAAGTGCCTTTCTCTGGACAGGAATTTACTTTTATTTTTCCCTTATGTAAATCTATTAATTCTTTGGTTAGAGCTAATCCAATGCCTGTCCCTTTAACCTGTTTTCCTAAATCTGATTGGTAAAAAAGTTCAAAAATATCATCTAAATCTTCCTTAGGGATACCAGGTCCGGAGTCTTTAACAGAAATGTTTATCTGTTCTATTTTCTTTTTTACTTCAACTTTTACTTCAATACGTCCATTGTTGGGAGTAAATTTAAAGGCATTAGATAATAGGTTGTATATGACATGCTCAATTTTATCCTTATCATACCAAACAAATATATCTTTGGAAGGGTAGTGCTCTACGAAGTCTATTTTTTTAAAACGGGCCTGTTCACTGAAGGATATGGTAATGTTTTTTAAATGTTCAATAAGGTTATTTTTCGAAGCATAAAGACGTAATTTTCCAAGTTCCTTATTTCGAAGAGTCATGAGTTCCATGGCTAAACGCGACAGTCTGTTCGCATTATTGTTAATCATGGTTAAACGCTGTTTTAAGAGTCCATTTCCATTAGCAGATGCTCTAGCCAGCATATCGTTAATCGGTCCCAGTATAAGAGTTAAAGGTGTTTGAATTTCATGAGACATTTTTGCAAAGAAATTCATTTTCATGGCATAAAGTTCCTTTGCTTGTTCATTTTGCCAGGCTTCTTTGAGTAGTTCATTTTTTAATCTTTTTCTAATAACATAACTGTATACTAAAAAAGTAATAATGAAAAGATAGGCTATGTAAGCGGGAATGGTATTCCACCAATAAGGTTTTATTTTAATACCTAGTTCTATGGGAGCAATATCCCAGGCATTGGGTTTAGTCCCAGCTTTTACTTGGAAAGTATAGTTCCCGGCAGGGATATTGGTGTAATGAGCTGAAATATCCTTTCCTGGTACAATCCAATCTTCATCAAAGCCCTTTAATTTATATGCGTAGAAATAATTTGAATTTAAAACATTATCTATGGCAGAAAATTTAATAGAAAAAGAGGATTGATTGGCTTTAAATGTTAGATTCTTTATGTGCTCGATATGCCCATGTATTTGGTCTTTTAAAATATGTCGAGCAGGCTTATTTAATATACTAATGTCATTAATATACAATTTGGCATTGTTTTTTTGCTTTACTAATTTGTCAGGATAAAAGGCGTTAACGCCTTCTTCGCCTCCAAAATAAAGCATACCGTCTTTATCTTTAAAAGTGCTTTTGGATCTAAACTGTTTTATATTTAAACCATCATGACTGTAATAAGATTTTATCAAATGGTTTTCTTTTTGATAATGAATAAGGCCATTATTGGATGTACCTAACCATAAATCATTATTATCATCTTCAATTATAGAAATAATATAATAATTTTTAAATTGTGGAGAGTTTAAATATGATGTATAAAGGTTTTCTTTTATAGAATATTTAATTACAAAACCGGAGAAAGTAATCAGCCATAAATTATCATCATGGTCAATAGTCATGGTGCGAATGCTGTAATTAAAGGAGTTATCGGCGGCTTCTTTGTTGAAATAGGCAATTTCTTCAAAATTAGAAAGTGTAATGTCGTTTAAATTTTCGTCAAATCGGTACAGCTTGTCTTTCCCAATATTTAACCAAAGCGCACCATGGCTATCCTGGCATATATTATTGTCTGTATCTTCGATGTAACCATTAGGACTTGGGTTAAGATTTGCCAAAAATTCACCACGTTCAGACAAAACGCATATTGTTTCGGAAAATAACACCCAAATTCTATTCTTAGAATCGATTAATAAATCGCGAACATCATTAGATGTATTAATAGGAACATTTACTTTTTTAAAGGTATTATTTTCAATATTAAATACCCAAACCCCGTTTTTGTAGGTGCCTATCCATATATTTCCTTTACTGTCCTCTTCTAAACATTGAATATATTCACCTTCAAAATAATTATCCCCTTTTTTATCTTTATAATATCTAACTACTTTGTTTTTATCTTTAATACGGGTTAAACCATGTTCATCTGTACCTAGCCACAAATCACCTTTAGAAGATTTTAAGATAGATAAAATTAAGGCTTGTCTATTGTTGTCTAAACCAGTGTAATGTTTAATATTGTTGGTTCTTTTAGGTAATACATTGATGATTCCTTTTTTACTAATAAACCACAAATTACCCTTTAAATCTTCAATTATGTTAATTATGGTGTTGTTGCTTATGGAGTATTTATTGTAATATTGATGCTTATAAATTTGAACTTCAGAAGTTTTAGTATTGATACTATAAAGTCCATCTCCATCAGTTCCAGCCCAAACAACCCCATTACTGTCACAAAAAACACTAATAAAATAGGCGTATTTTTCTTGATTTTGACTTTTTTGTATTTTGCCAAACTGTTTAGTTTCTTTAGATTCTGGGTTATAGTATATTAAACCTTGATCTTCTGTTGCTAACCATAAATTTCCATTTATGTCTTTATCTAAACTTACAGGGAGATTGTAATTTTCTGGAAAAAGTGATATTCTGGAAAATATATTTTGCTTTACATCATAGTGCCATATTTTACCTTTTAACGTAGTAAGATACATATTTGAAGGCGTTGTAAATACTAGTGATTTTATATATTGGGTTTTTCCTTCTACTTCTGGTAATGTGCTAATACTATCTATGGTAGCTTTTAAGTTATCATATTTTAATAGGGTACCATTGTCGCTTCCAAACCACATGCTGTTTTCGCTAGGTTCTAAGGCTTTTATTTTTATTGGTTTTTTATTGTAACTGACATTGTTTTTAAAAGAGCTGTAGTTTCCTAAACTATCTATTTTTGTAAGCTCTCCGTTTTCAGAAGTAATCCATAAATTAGATGAATAATCTCTTTTTAGTGTAAAATCCCTATCAACAACAAAATCTTCGCCAAATATTTCTTTATGAGGAATAAATAAATAATCATGACCAATGAATTTGTAAATTCCGTCAATATCAGTGATCCACAGGTAGCCCAAGTGATCTGATGCTATATCAATAGGAAATTTAAAAGGAGTATCGATGGTTTCGAAATTGGTGCTGTTTTGTGCCTTGCCAAAAGCACATATAAAGAGTAATAAGAAAAATGATATATAACACTTTTTGACTTTCATTAATACTGGCGATTATTTGATTATAAATTTAATTAGGTTATAAGCAAAATTAAGTGTTTTTGAATCATAAAAAAAAATATTGGACTAACACATTTTTTTCGGAGCCGTAATACCTAGTGATCCTAAGATTTAATTTTAATTTAAAAGAAAACCCTGATGCATTACGTCAGGGTTTTCTTTGGAAATTATTCTTATCTTAATTACGAAAAGGGAGAAAACAACTTAATCGTTGATTTGACTCCGATTTATAAGAATTGGCAATCTTAGAAATCAAACAATTTTGTTGGGTCTTTAGTATATGTAAGAGGGTATTTTATGTTGTAATCGAATCTGTTATGAATAGGTTGGATTAAAAAATTATATAGCACAGGCACAAGATAATAAGCAGGTAAAAAGTAAATAAGAATAATTCGAGTTTTATTTTTTTAAAGAAGTTTATCATTTTTATCGTTTCAAGGCGAAATGTGATTTAAAAATACGTTTACTATTGTCTTTAGGTTCTGTATAGGCTACAGTAAACCAATAATCTGACGTGGGCATGGGAATATTTTGAAAGGTGCCATCCCATCCCGCACTATCGGGCGTTAAATATTTAATGAGCTTTCCATATCGGTCAAAAATGCTAATGGTAGCCTGAAAGTGGTCGCCTAATCTCGAAGTTATATGCCAGGTATCATGAACACCATCACCATTGGGCGTAAAGTAAAGGGGGTAGTCTATTACAAAAAGACTTATGCTTGTTTCACCACACCCACTTAAATTATTAACCGTAAATATATGGGTGCCAAGAGAAACATTGTCGAAAGTTCCATCGGTTTGCCATGCACCCTCGTCCATACGGTAAATATAGTCTTGTAAACCGACACCTGTAGCAGTTACTTCCACAACATTATTTTCAATAAAGGAGTAGGAGTTAACTTCGGCCGTAACCTTAGGAGGTTCGCTGGTGAGCACCGTTGTACTGGCGTAACCAGAGCAGGTTGTTGTCCTATCTGTAGCAGTTACACTATATTGCCCAGAAGATGTGGGAAAAATATAACCCTCGGTTTCACTGTTTAAAAGAATACCATCGAGGTACCATTCGAATAGGTAATCGGTGCTGCTTAATCCGGTGTCTAAGAGGGGAGGGCTTGCAATGTCTTCAGACCCATTAGTATTAATACATAAAATATATTCGGGGTCTAAAATAGGCTCTGGGTTTTTGTGCATAATCAGGTTAAAGCTTCCTACATCAAAACAGGTAACCTCTGTGGTACTAATATTATCTATTCGCACATAAATGAGTTCAGAGGGGTTTATATTGTTGTATGCTGAGACTAGAGGTTCCGTATGGTTTAATGCCTTGTCGTAGTTGTCGTAATAGGTTACTTCAAAAGTGTTTGGGTCAAGCGTATTTAAAATTTCGGCATCCATATAAGATAGGTCAAATGTACCTTGCCCATCGTTGGTGCCTTGGTTATCGCAAAGTTCATAATCACTTATTTCGCTTGGCACAACAGGGCTTGTAATAAATTGGAGGTCAAACTCATACATTTTTATCACTTTATTTGCCATATTACGGGCTTCGGCTCTATAGGTTTTGGTACTGGTACTGTAATAGGTGCTTGTAGTTTGCCCTGTAATCTCGGTAAAATCACCACTTCCAGGACTGGTTTCCTCCAGCCAAGTATAGCTTATCGCATTTGTAGTTGTGGCGTCCATAGTCACGGTTTCACCCTCACAGGCTATATCTGTTCTGTATTCAGGATCTTCCACAATAACACAGTTCGTCGTAGCAGTACCTGCCGTTTTAGTAACGCTTATATAGCCAGGATAAACAGAGTAATTAGTAATCATGAGCAAATAGTATTCACCTGTTTTTGTTGTGGTGATATTGGCATATTCAATGGCGTTTGGCGACCAATTACAATCTATAATGTTTTGTGCTGTTAAATCATCTGTACAAGGTAATCTGGGGTCCGTAAACGGGCCATAGATAATAAAATCAACATCTAAATCGGCTGGTCCTTGTGGCGTTTTACTTTGCTCTAACTTAAGTGTTATATCGCCTCCCTGGTCAATTTGCAGATAAAACCAAGATGGATTGGGACGTCCGCGCATGCAGCCATAGTTTGGGCCAAATTCGGCAAAATCTCGACCATGGTTATTCGGATAACTAAAACCTTCTAACGCACAAAGGGGTTCGGCATCGATACAAAATTTTGCGCTTCCGCTTTGGGCCAGTAAGCCTTGCAAAGCGAAAGCGCAAAGTATTAAAGCTATGGTTATAGTTCTGTAAGACCGAAACATAGCTTTAAGTTAATTTATTTCTTAAGTATTTTTAGGCTGGATTGTTTTCCGTCTGCGGTAACAATAACACTATAAAATCCAGGTGCTAAACCACGCATGTCTACACGGGCTTCTCCATATTCTTGAGAGATATTGGTTTTTACCTGAGCTCCTAATATATTGTAAACGGCTACATCTAATGAGCTCGATACTGTTTTAGAGGCAATGGTTAAAATATCGTTAACCGGGTTAGGATAGGCCTTAAACGTACTGGTATTTCTATTGTCTTCTATACCTAAAGTTGAGTCTTTCATGATATCCAAAACGTCTTGTTTAGAAAGAACACCTTCGTATAACCTAATATCATCCAAGTCTCCAATTAAAGACCTACCTGTTGTTATATCTGCGCCAACAGTAAGTGCTGAAGTTGCTGTATTAGGCAATTCTACCAATTCGAACTTTTCATTTCCATCAACATACATAAACATTTTACCATTATGATAAGTTAAGGCTAGGTGATGCCATTCATTATCACGTAAATTCCCTTCACCATCATCATTACTATCAAACAAATCATCGGTGCTTATAGCTCTACATCTGCTAAGATTTTTTTCAATAAGCAAACCAAATCTAGTGGAAGCATCACCCCAAAAGACAAGTCCATGAAAAACTGACGAAGGACCACTCCTTACCCATGCAGAAATAGATCTTGCGCTATTACCAACAAGCGAAGAAGGTAGGTTTCCTTGAGAAACCAGTCTGTCATCAGGGCTAGGGGTGGTTTCAGCGGATTGAAAATTATAGGTCCCTACAGCTGGTGATACATTATCAAATCCTATATCACTGCTAGTTGGCCAAGTTGTACCATCTAATTGAAGAGGAAGACTACCTGCAGAATCATCATAGTTATTTTCGAATTTATAATGTGCTGCTAAAACTGGGGCAGGAGCAGCAGGAGGGGTAGCAGTAATAGAATTTCCAAGAAGTACTTCATTAATATCGCCTGGGCTTAAAGCAATGTCATAGATGCGAATATCATCTATTTGTCCACTAAAAAACCGAGTGGCATCTCTATGTCCAATTTTTATAATATCCTTATAGGTGTTTGGAGTTGTATTACTTGTACCGCTTCCTACGTTTCCAACATCAACACCGTCAAAATAAAATATAACATTGTCTAAGGTGCCTCCAGGATATACCACAGCAACATGATGCCAGTTGCCATCATTCCAATTTATTTCATTCGAAAAGGTAGCACCATTTTGTATTTGAAGATTTAAGGCTGTAGCTGTCAAATTTAAGGCCATCCTTGCCTGAGCACCTCCATCATATCCCATTTGCCATATAAATCCTCCAGCAGTTGTTTTTACCCATGCACAAATGGTTCTTGGTTGTGACCCCCGAATGGAAAAATTACTGGTAGAGGTTATTAGACTATCAGCAGTAACAGTTGAAGCATCGTAAGCTTTTCCAAAACTATTTGTAAGAGTTATGCCTCCAACAGTTGTAGCCGTTGTAGGGCCATCTGCCTTTCTTATAGGATTACCACCACCTTTGGTAAAAGCAATATCCGTAGGGAGATAAGTTGTTGCAGTTAACTCGTTATCAAATGTAAGTTGTAAAAAAGCGTTTGGATCTGTAGCTTGAGCATTACCTATAGAAATAGTAAATAGCCCTGCTATGAAAAACGCTAAGCTTAAAAATGTAGTTTTTGTTTTCATAATTTAATGTATTTAGATAGTTATTAAAATTGTTAATAGAGGGTTAAAGTTTATGTTACTAAATTACATAAGGATGCTAAAAAAAAGCGTTGAATAAATCGGCTTAAATAGGGGGTGTATTGGTTGATTTTCAGAGCATTGTGTATTGTATCGGTTAAAATGCGCAGTTAGTCGAATCTTAATTAAATAAGTCTATCCACAATGTTTTTCTTTATATAGTTGCGGTACTTTGATTTTGTATTAAGAATATATAACATAAGTAGTTAGGTTGATAGCTTCATATCTGTAATTATTTAAACAATTTTTGAATTATTTTTATGGGTGATTATTTTTCTTTTTATACGCGCCGCTTTCCTCTCCAGTTAATAATCTAAAATTGTTAAAGGACGAGATGCTATAAATTTTAACTTACTTTATTCTAAAAAGAATTTCTGGAAGCTCTGCATCTGGATTTTCTTAGAAATTTTATTTCCGTAAAACTGGGCATTTAAATGATATAATTTTCAAAAATCCTTTGTTGTTCATTAGGCTTATTAGTTTGGTTATACATTATTTATATAGTATCTGGATTTTGTGTACGTATAAAATAGAAACGCACCGCGTAGTCTGAATAGGTGTAATTAGATGTAATAAGGATTGTTGTTTTTATTAGGTGTAAACCCTTTGAAATATGTGTGTATCAGTAATTTCGTCCTTTTTTGACTAAAATACACACCGTATTGCATTAATGTTTCACCGCTAATTTGTGTTCATCTCAAATAACTTTGTAAATATAGTTTCAAAACTATTTTGATAATCATAAAGACAATTTATAATGAATAAAAGAAGAAATTTTATAAAAACCTCTTTAATAGCCGGAGCGGGCATGACCATCATGCCAAGTTATTCATTTGGTAAAAGTGCTGTTTTCAAAGAAAAATTACGCATTGGCTTAATAGGTGTTGGGTTGCGTGGAACAAATCACTTATATAATTTATTACATAGAGACGATGTTATTGTAACCGCAATATGCGATATAGACCCTAACCGTATAAATGTTGCTTTAGATACTATAGCGAAAGCAGGGCAAAAAAAACCTGTTGTGTTTGGTAGTAATGAACATGATTATCGAAATCTGTTAGAATTAAAAGAGGTAGATGCTGTGATAATAGCAACACCCTGGTTGTGGCATACCCGTATGGCTAAAGATGCTATGTTAGCTGGAAAGTATACAGGGTTAGAAGTATCTGCCGCGAATACCATGGAAGAATGCTGGGATTTAGTAAATACTCATGAATCCACCGGTACTCATTTAATGATTTTGGAAAACGTAAACTATCGCAGAGATATATTAGCCGTATTAAATATGGTAAAACAGAATGTATTTGGAGAACTTTTACATTTTAGATGTGGTTATCAGCACGATTTACGATTTGTGAAGTTAAATGATGGTGAAACTGCTTATGGTCGAGGGGTTGAGTTTGGTGACAAGGGAATTTCTGAATCGGCCTGGAGAACGCAACATTCTCTATTAAGGAATGCCGACGTGTACCCGACACATGGTGTAGGGCCAGTAGCTGTTATGTGTGATATTAACAGGGGGAACCGTTTTCTGTCTTTAACATCACATGCTACGAAAGCCGTTGGACTTCATAATTATATAGTGAAGCATGGAGGAGAAGATCACCCCAATGCCAAACTAAAATTCAAGCAAGGGGATATTATCACATCTACAATAGAAACTGCTAATGGCGAAACTATTATAGTAACGCATGATTGTAATTCGCCTAGACCTTACTCTTTAGGATTTAGGGTTCAAGGCGCCAATGGTCTTTGGGAAGTAGATGGTAATAGAATACATATTGATGGAGTGACTAAACCTCACCATTGGGATGCTGCCGATGAGTGGTTAAAGAAATATGATCACCCATTATGGAAAAAATATGGAGAAAAAGCAGAGGGAGCAGGACATGGAGGTATGGACTTTTTTGTACTAAATGCGTTTGTTGAATCTGCCAAGCAAAACATTGCACCACCATTGGATGCTTATGATGCTGCCGCTTGGAGCGCCATTACACCATTGTCAGAATTATCTATCGAGAATAACGGTGAGCCACAAGATTTCCCGGATTTCACCAGAGGAAATTGGGTAAAGCGTAAGCCTTATAACTGGCATAAGGATACTTACTAAAATAACAGTAAAATTGAAAGAAGAAACCTTAATTTACTCACAGTAAGATTTAATAGCGCGCAAAACCGGTAACAATAAAGTGACATATTTGGTCATAAATTTTGTTTACTGGTTTTATCTTTTTATAAACCGATATTGAGGAAGTATTTAATGTTGCCACCCAACGTCGCATATTATAGATATTTTGTTTAATATTATTGAAAAGGAATGCATAGGATTCCGGAAATCGAAAAATCTTAACAAAGGGCTTGGAAAAGTAGCCTATAACTCGCGTAGAATAATTAATTATTGATAATTTTGATTGTACTTAATTATCTAACTTAAAGAATAGCAAAATATTAAATATTATATGAGAATTAATAAAATCGTTGCCACACTAATTGTTTTTCAAATATTTTTTATAGGACAGGGTCAGAATATTAATATTTGGGATTACATAGAAAATGTAAGTGTTATTAGTGAAAATAAAGAGGCTGCCCATGCCACTTTTACATCGTTTTCATCGTTAGAGGACCGAGATGCTGCTACTCCTGTTTTTAAACAGATTTTAAATGGTACATGGAAATTTAACTGGGTACGTTCTCCGAAAGATAGACCAACCACATTTATGAACCCAAGTTTCGATGTAAGTAACTGGAACGATATAAAAGTGCCTTCCAACTGGGAAGTTGAAGGCTTTGGTATTCCTATTTATGTAAACCACCAATACGATTTTGCCGATAACAAGGCCCGCGTATCTAAGGATATAGAGTTTTTAAATCCAGAATACCCACGTTCTGTGCCTAAATACCCTGGTAAAGTGCCTCACGACTACAATCCAGTAGGGTCTTACAGAAGAGATTTTACCTTAGCTGATAATTGGGATAACAAGCAAATATTTCTACATATTGGAGCAATGAAATCCGGTGGATTTGTTTGGGTAAATGGCCAGTATGTAGGGTACTCCCAGGGCAGCAAACTACCAGCAGAGTTTGATATTACAACATACGCTAAACCGGGTAAAAACACGATAGCACTTCAAATTTTCAGGTGGACTGATGGAGCCTATTTGGAATGCCAGGATTTTTGGAGAATAAGCGGAATTGAGCGAGATGTTTATGTTTATGCACAGCCTAAAGTTCGAATCGAGGATTTTGAAGTGGTTTCTAACTTAGATAAAGCTTATGAAAATGGTTCATTTCAACTGGATATCGATTTACAAAACCATTTAGAGAAAGCACAAAAAGTTAAGGTTGCTTATAAGATATTAGATGGCGACAAAGTAATTTCAGAATCTACAAAAACAGCGACTATTAGTTCAAAAGAAAGTTTAAATTCAACTTTTAACGCGAGTATTTTAAATGTGAAACCATGGTCGGCAGAACATCCAAATCTATACACGCTTCAAATTGAAATTAGGAACAAGAAGGGTAAGCTGATTGAAACTACCTCGAGAAAAATAGGCTTCAGAAGTGTAGAAATCAAAAATGGCATTTTACGTCTTAATGGTCAGCATATTACCCTAAAGGGGGTCAATACGCAAGAAGCTGATCCTGTAACAGGACATGTTATGTCTGAAGAATTAATTCTGAAAGACATTACTATGTGGAAAGAGAACAATATCAATGCGGTTCGATTAAGCCATTACCCTAGAGGCAGCAGGTTTTATGAATTGTGTGATGAGCACGGAATTTATGTGGTGGATGAAGCTAACATAGAATCACATGGCATGTACTACGGTAAGGAATCTTTAGCAAAAAACGAGACATGGGAAACCCAGCATGTCGATCGCATGATACGTATGGTTGAGCGCGACAAGAACCATCCTTCGGTAATTATTTGGTCTTTAGGAAATGAAGCTGGTAATGGCGTAAATTTTTACGCTGGCTATAAAGCTATTAAAGCTAACGACAAATCGAAGCGCCCGGTACAATATGAGCGTCCCTACAAGGACAGGGACGGCACTATGTTGGACATGGACTGGAATACGGATATTCTTGTACCTCAATACCCATCACCTGACTACTTTGAGTATATAGGTAAGCATAAAACAGACAGACCATTTATTCCAAGTGAATATGCCCATGCCATGGGAAATAGCACAGGTAATTTTCAGGATTATTGGGATATAATCGAGCAATACGAAAACCTACAAGGAGGTTTTATTTGGGATTGGGTAGATCAATCTATCTGGAAAACAAATGAAAACGGTGAGAAATATTATGCATTCGGTGGTGATTATGGTGAAAACATGCCATCAGACAATAATTTTTTAAATAATGGTATTGTATTCCCGGATCGTTCACCACAACCGGCTTTATATGAGGTGAAGAAAGCACATGAGTTCATCAACTTTAAGAACAATGGAATTAATAACTTTAATGAGCTGAGGGTTTTTGTAGAGAATTTATATGATTTTACAGATCTCGATCAGTTCGATATGGTGGCACAAATTAAGGCAGACGGACAAGTGCTAAAAACCATTCCTATTGAAACCTTACATGTAGAACCGCATACAGGAAAGTTAGTGCGTTTAAGTCTTGATGATGTTGAATACCAAAAGAATACAGAGTATTTCGTCGTCATTTCAGCCGTCACCTCGAAAAGTTGGGGACTGTTGCCCAAAGGGTTTGAGGTGGCTAGGGAGCAAATACGATTGGATAAATTTTACACCGAAGAAAGTACTAGTATCGGTAATAGGGCAGCACTTCATGTTTCAAAAAAGGATGGAAGTGTGACTGTTGAAAATGATGTTGTTCGTGTAGTTTTTGATAAAGGAGCAGGTCGTATCACAACATATGAATTTCAGGGAAAGGAACTATTGAAGGATGGCAAAGGGCCAAAGCCAAACTTTTGGCGCGCCGTGACGGATAATGATTCTGGTTCCAAAATGTATAGATATAATATTGAATGGAAAAAGGCGTCATTGTTTTCTGAAGTAACCGAGGTGGAAGTAGGTCAACCAAGTGAAAATACTGTAAACCTTAAAGTAACTTATCAATTACCAGGGGTAGAGACTACGTTTGTAAGCCTCTACACTATAAATGGAAATGGTGTTATCAGGGTTGAAAATATGCTTAATGAAACGACGTATAAAGGCGATATTCCTAGAATAGGCATGAGAATGCAAATACTTAAGGAATATGATAACATGACTTATTATGGAAGAGGACCTTGGGAAAATTATAAAGACAGAAAGGCATCTGCTTTTATTGATTTATATGAATCTAAGGTAGCAGATCAATACGTGCCTTATATACGTCCACAAGAAAATGGGTATAAGACAGATGTGCGTTGGGTGGCCTTATCAAATAATAATAATACTGGTTTAATGGTTGTTGCAGATAATGTTGCAAAAGGATTGGGTATAAGTGCATTACATATGCCTAATGAAGATTTCGATACAGCTGAAGGGCTTAATTATGGTAAAGTAGATGATGTAGATGTTGAATACAGAATTGACGGCATTCCCGAACTCAATAGAAGTAAGCACACCATTGATATTAAGGAACAGGACCTTGTACAGTTAAATATCGATTTAGACCAACGAGGAGTTGCAGGAGATGACAGTTGGGGGAGCAAGCCCCGAAAGAAATATTTAATTGAAGGAAACAAAAAACATAAATATGCTTTCTACCTGGTTCCTTTCAAAGGAATGAATAAAACTGATTTAGTTAAAATAAGTAAAAAAAATAAATAAAAATTAAATAAAAATAAGATGAAATCAAGAAATGAAATAGTTCTTTATTCGGCAAATAAAATAACAACATATGTTCTCTCCTTTTTATTTGTATTCACGTCACTTTACCTTTCAGCTCAAATTGATACACTCAATGCGGTGCCTGGGCAATGGTCAGTTAAAAAAATAAACAAGTGGTACAAGAAGCAGCCCTGGCTTGTTGGTTGTAATTACTATCCAGCTACGGCAATAAATCAGATTGATATGTGGCAGGCATCAACGTGGGATCCAAAGCGCATTGATTTAGAGTTGGGTTGGGCAGAAGACATGGGTATGAATACGCTTCGTGTTTTTTTGCACGACATGGTTTGGCAGGATGATGAAGAAGGATTGTATCAGCGAATGGACGAATTTCTGACGATTTGCAAAAATCATGGCATCCGCCCCTGGTTTGTATTTTTTGATGATTGTCACTATCCTAATCCGCAATTGGGACCTCAACCTTTGCCTGTAAGGGCTTTCCATAATTCGGGATGGGTGAATTGCCCCGCAAGGGATTTGGCTTTAAGATATGCTAATAACGAAGCCACTACTGAAGAAATAAACCAACTTAAAGGCTATGTTCAAAAAACAATGACTCGTTTCAAGGACGATGACCGTATCCTGTTATGGGAATTGTACAATGAACCTGGCAGAGGTAGTAATCCCGATGG
Organism: Gaetbulibacter saemankumensis DSM 17032; assembly: GCF_000425645.1. Lineage (GTDB taxonomy): Bacteria > Bacteroidota > Bacteroidia > Flavobacteriales > Flavobacteriaceae > Gaetbulibacter > Gaetbulibacter saemankumensis. The sequence continues at coordinate 201,675 of NZ_AUDV01000005.1, read as the reverse complement.
TGACTGGGTGAAAAAGGAAAACCCAGCAAAGATAAAAGACAAATCTAGCCAGTTAGTATATGATTCCTGGGTATGGGCACGAGAAGTAAACCCATCTCAGCCAATCACGAGCACTACAGATGGTAGTATTGGTAAGATGAATTTTAAAATCAACAGGATTAATTCAGATCTTCATTCAATCCATGTTTACCTCCCACCTAATCATCTGAGAAACCAAATTAAGAAATTTCAAATGTACGGTAGACCAATAATTGCAACTGAATGGTTGGCCAGAACGCATAATAATACTGTTGAGAATTGTTTACCCATCCTGAAAGAAATGAAAGTTGGTGCCATCAATTGGGGGTTTGTAGCGGGAAAAAGTGGAACTATTTGGCCTTGGTCAAGCCGCACAACAGCTGCTGGTAGTAATAGAAGTTTGAGTTACGAAAGGGAAATTGGTAATGTTGAAACTGATCCAACACTACTTCCTGAACCCGAACTGTGGTTTCATGATTTATTAAGGTTTGATGGGACACCTTACAGCGAAGATGAAATAAAAATATTTAAGGAGCTTACTAAGTCAAATAAGAAATAATAGCATGCTCCTATTAATTATCCTTAAGGCTAAGGATAATGGTAAATAAAATACGTACAAAGCAAATGAAAAGCATAGTAATATTACTATGCTTTTCATTTTATTTATCAGCCTAAAATAAAATTGATTTATCTGGTACCTGAGCAAGCAAAATCTTCCGAAAGCATTTTATTACCTGGATCATTAGCGCAACATGGATTTGGACTTAAAACTGTATGTTCAGATTTTGGAGTGCTTACACCAGAATATGAATAATTTCATGTGATGCGAGAGGATAGTAACGATGGCAAACTTGTTTTAAAAGCCAGAGTAGAAAACGGTACTAATTTAATGATAAACAGCATTGTACTTTTAAGGGAATAATTTTATAGGGTTGTATTATAAATATTTATATACAACCTTAGGTTATAAATGACTTCATTGTAATATAACAATAGGATTATCATAATATATGACATATGAGACATAAAATAGTGCCGAAAAATTGAACTTGAAGTGACTCATTTTTCTATAAATAGAACTAATAAATATCTGCTTAATGTTTTGTGTTTTATGCCAAGTTGTTTTGTTGTTCAATAAAGTGTCTTAGAATCTACTGATTTATGATGAATATATCTCCTGTTTTCAATTAAAATTTCAACGGGAATAGAATATAATATAATGAACTTTGTATAGTTAGCAAATATGTCTAAAGGGTAGACCCATTGATTTTTTGATAAAAATATTGTAGTGTTAGTTTTAGTGATTTCGAATATATCATCAATCATAATATTTTGATTGATGATATTATTCGAAAATAAAAGTCACATTTTACATATCCGTTGTACAAACTAGTGTGATAAATAGGCTCAGTTTAATGTAACAATAGATTTATCATAAATAAAGCATAATATAAGACATATAATAGTGCTAAGAAAAATAGAAATTGTTCTAAAGAAATTAATGTTATTTAAAAGAAAATGAAAACTAATTATATATTAATCTTAACCTGCTTGCTTTTATGCTTTGCCTGTTCAAAGGATCAAGTTGAAGAAGAAGTAATTAAACCTAAGGAAGAGGAGGTAATTCAAGAGGAGGAGAAGCAAACCTTTTCTGTAAACAGACCCGATCAATACGCACTAGAAGTGGTGTATTTCATGCCAACCGATTTTGCTGTAGAACAAAGTTTATTAAATCCTACACTCAACGATATTTCAGACATGATACTGTTTATGCAGTCATGGTATGAAACCCTAATGGACTACAATGGTTTTGGGAAGAAAACTTTTGGATTAGTAACAGATCAACATGGAGTTGTAAAAGTTGGCGTAATATATGGTAAAGAAAGTAGTGAATATTATGCGATAGAAGCAAATAAACCTCAGGTAAGAAAGGAAGTACGAGATTTTCTAATGAAACGACCAGCTCCATTTTCTGGATTTAAATTAAGTGACCATATGCTCATTCTAGGTCCTCAAAAGTCAAAAATTGGATACTTTGGAGGAGGAACATGGGCTGTTGCTCAGTCTGATGATTTTTCAATGCACGAAATGCCAGGATTTTTCTTTAACGGCCTCCAATTGGAAGAAAGTGCTAAACAGTATTCGGGAATGCTTCATGAATTAGGGCATGGCTTGGGCTTACACCACAATGCCAGAAAGGCCTCAAAAAAACCGTTAACTTCGTTAATGGGTGACTGGGGAATATTTACCTATCATAGTGAGCCAGATCGAATGATTATTACTCAAGCAGATTGTGCAGTACTTGATAAATGTCAAATATTTAATAGAACTGATAACGGAATTGTTTATTACAAGAATAGGCCAAATAATACGTTAAAATCTATGAGCATTAGCAAAGACGTAACAGCAAGTAAGATTGTTATGTCGGGGTCGTTTACTTCAGACCAAGTTACACCTTATGTTAACGTAGGTTTTGATTTTAAAAATGTAGATCAAACATTCCCGAACGACAGTTATGATGAGATTTTCTACTTAGTTAGCACAGTAGACGAAGGTAACAACAAATACTCGTTTTCTCTTGAAGTAGAATATGCCGATTTGTTCAATGGGTTTCAAACAAACCATAAAAGCAACGCAGAAATAGAGATCAATGCAATCACAGAATCTGGTTTCGGTGGTTTTGGTAGAAATAATAAGATATTTGATGGGCACTTTTACACAACGGATTTAGCAACCAAAATACCTAATGACGATATATTATATGCTTATGAGGCCCATGAATTTACTGATAGAAGCAATTGGACGATAACAGCCAATACTGAAGATGTTGGTCAAGGATTTGTTGCAAATCAGGCCATAGATGGAGATCTTAATACTTATTGGCAGTGCCAATGGCCATATAAGATAGCAGAGAAGGGTGCCCATGAAATCAATATAAATATGGGTGAGGTTAAGAGCATAAAAGGTATGTATTTCTACTCTAAAAGAGCAAATCACCAATGGCGACCTAAACATATTGTAGTGAAAACAAGTACTGATGGTACAAGCTTCACAACCTCAGCAGATGTGACAATAAATTCATTGGCTGAAGCGGAAGAGGTTAAGCTGAACTTTGATAACAGTACAACTACACAGCATATTAAGATTTTAGTCGATGAGATTTATACGACTAAGACCGCTTCTAATGACCAAAATTTATTGTTTTCTGAAATAGATATTCTTTTATAGTAGCGATCGTTATTTGTATCACTATAAAATATGAATAAAAAAATCGAAGGTTTAACCTTCGATTTTTTTGTTTTTATATGCAATCAGTTTTATTTGAAATTTTAATCTTTTTCATAAGTGGCCGAATTTCGATAGCCAAACGTATATTTGGCAGCGAGCTGTACACGATGAAAACTACCATTAACACCGTTTAAAAGTTCACGATAACCATACATATATTCTATTCCGAAGCGTAAAACATTAATAGGGTCGTATTTTAGATTTCCTGAAATGCTGTAGGAACTGTTATTAAGGTTTTGGTTTACATCATTTTTATAGTTTGAGGCTTTAAAACCTGAAATGCTAAAACTGGAGCTTAATTTAGGTTGCCAGTAGTGATTATAAGCGATATAACCGTTTAACGATCCAATGGTATTTAAATGGTTATCCTCATCTGTCGTCGCTCCTGCAATAAAGTTGACTGCCAGATACCTGCCTAGACCTTGTCCAGCGGTTAACATGATTCTTAGGTCGTCATCTTTTTGACCTATTTTTAGTTTACCTCCTGTTGTAATACCATATCCTAATGCCCTTCGCTGCATATTATCGGATGATTTACTGAGTGTCCTTATAATTCCTGCAGCCGCCCAGTTTCCCCATTTACCATTAAAATTTTTACGCACCACTAAATCGGGCAGAATATCAGCATCGGCCACCTCAATGGCCGAACTATTTAATGGGACAACAGTTGTTTCCGGATTTTCTAAAGAAAACCACCAGTTATTCGTTTTATAACGGATAAGAGGTTGTCTGTTAAACACCAATCCGTCCATGGCACCTGTAAAATCAATTTCATCTGGTAGTAATACAATCATAAATGTAGACCAAGTTTGGCCAATTGTAAATTTATCCCATTCAAAATAAAAATGTCGAATTCGTGGATTAAATGAATTACTTACCTTTTCATCCCCTTGATTTGGTAAAAGGAAATCCAGTTCCAGAAAACCATGTACTTCTTTACCTAATAGTGTTGTAGTTACATCAAAATTGAATCTAGACTCTTTTATGTTATAATCAAGATCATAGTTTCTATTTTGCTCTCCTACTGGAATCTGTCCTGGGATATGAAAATCACGGATAGCAGCTCGATCGTCAACATCCCCATTGTTGTACCAGGTATTAAGGAGATCGGTTTTAATATAACCGCCAAAATTAAAGCTGGTCTTTTGTAGTATTTCTTGTGCGTGTATATTGGGGCTAAAAAGTAATGCAACACTAAGAATGAAAAAATAATTTAATGCTGATAAATGCATATAAAATTTCGTTTATAATTTAATCTTTGTTTTTAATATATTTCTCGTTATCTACTTAAAGACTGGTCTTTCTGGTATGCCTAAAATTTTAAATAAAGAATCTGCTTCTTATGCCAAAAACTGCCGTGAAATTTTTGTTTGTATTAAAAGCGGGATTTGCAAGTAGCAGTATATCTTAAGCTTTTTAAGTCAATTATTCCAAAATTAGAACTTTGTTAAAATGGCAATATCTTCAGCTGATGCAACACCGGTTTGCTCTTGAGTATAGAGATTTGTTCTGAGCAGAACGACCCAAATACTACTAACAATTCGTAACTGATTCTTCATGGTTTTAATTATTTTATTATTTGTTTACATTCATTTCGAAGAGCAACCAAGTATTATTTAGCAAACTCCACAATCATTAAGTGAGACATAAACACGTCGCTTTTAGGTCTATTTCCCTAATGTGTTTTTATAAACAATTCCATCCTTCATGATTAATTGGATGTTTTTTTCATGATCTGCTAAGAGCTTAATGTCCTCGAGGGGGTTTCCATCAATCAATAACAGGTCGGCATATGCACCTTCGGTAATCACACCCAGAGGACCTTCCTGGTAGGGATGCCTTTTCCCGCTTCTCTCAAATAGCTCAGCATTATTTGAGGTGGCCTGTTTCAATATCTCAAATCCACTAAAGTATTTTGATCTCGCCACGAACTCCTGATTCTGAAGTTTAGCCAGCTCATAAGAACCAAGAATATCAGTACCCCACGTCATCTTTACGCCTATTTTTTTGGCGAGTTCGTATCCTTTTGCAGCCCCTGCCTGGGCTTCCAAATATTTGGGTACGGCAGGTCCTTTCATACCTGCTTCTTCCGGCGTAAGAGAAAACGCTAAGAACTGGGTAGAGAAAAACGCATCCTTTTCCTTCATTAACTGAAAAGCCTCCTCTGAGGCAAAAAGTCCGTGTTCAATGGATTGAACGCCCGCTTCCAAAGCGTTCATAATGGACTCCGAACTATAGGCATGGATTGCGGCATATGTACCCCAATGCTCAGCTTCTTTCACGATGGCTTTCAATTCCTCAATCGTGTACTCGGTCACGTCTAAGGGGTCATGGGCCCCCGTTATGCTACCACTTCCAAAAATCTTGATCTGGGAAGCACCGGCTCTTAATATTTCTCGTGTGGCCTTTTGCACTTCAGGCACGCCATCAGCGATAATTGTCCAGCCCCTTATATAGGCCTTATCTATTTGGCCTGTAAAATGGTTCGAGAGGTAAAACATCCTCGAATCATAATCTCCATGACCGGAGGACTGCGAAACGAACGCTCCCGTGGGTAGTATGCGTGGACCAGGAATCGCCCCTTCGTCAATGGCCTTCTTGAGGCCGTGACTAGGGCCACCCATATCTCTGACGGTGGTAAAGCCCCGCATCAGCATATTTTCTGCATTAAGCGCCGCAAGCGCACCTACATATCCTTCAGGAGCGCTATAAATCAGTTCTTCAATGTCGGCATTCCACATAATGTGTGTGTGGCAGTCTGTCAAACCCGGAATAAGGGTTTTGCCCTGGGCATCAATAACAGTAGCTCCCTGGAAAGAAAGGTTCTTACCTATTTCCTTGATCATATTACCCTCTATCATCACATCTGATCCGGGAATCAATCTTTCATTTTTCCCATCAAAGATGTTGACATTTTTAATAAGGGTTACTGCTTCCTTCTTCTCCTGAGCGAGGAGATTCAAAGAAAATAGAACCGCGAACGTTAGTATAAATAGTTTTTTCATTGTTTTATAGATTCGTAATCATTTATTTTAAATAAAGAATCTGCTTCTTATGCCAAAAACTGCCGTGAAATTTTTGTTTGTATTAAAAGCGGGATTTGCAAGTAGCTGTATACTTGGAGTTAATTCCGAGTGATGGGTTACCTGCCATTTATAGAAAATTTCTGAAGAAAACTGATCTCTAAGTTTAGTTCCAAAAGTGTTCTCGTTTGGGCTGTTCCAGTTTATACCCGCACCAAATGTATTTGGTCCTGCAATATTATAGGTGTATCCCAAACTTAATGAGGCATCATAAAAGGCTCCTCCATCCTTAGCCCATCCACCCCTAATAAAGGGTAAATGTTTGTCTCCGAGTAGCCAACTGAAGGACCCTGCGACACCCCAACCGCTTGGCAATCCGTAACCAGATTGCTTATCGGTTTGCCAAAAGGTAACGTGTGCATTTTTAACAAACACACTTGATAAACCAGGGGAATATCCAATTTCAAGGGTTTTAACGGTTTCAAATTCTGAAAAGAAAGTGTCGAAACTCTTCCAGAATTCTGTGGCCCGACCATTAACATCTGTTAAACTTCCTACTACGTACATCTCTTCAGATAACCATGCACTCATCATTAATCCTAAAGAACCATCGGGGTATAAGCCACCAATAGTTAAAGAGCCTGTGGCAAAATCCGGATTATTAAAACTGAGCCAAGGACTCGCTGCAGCATGTACATCCGTCCAGTCTGTCATATCAACAAATCCGAAATATCCAACAATTCTGTTCGACCCAAAAGTTTGTCTCCAATACAGGTTAGTTACCCGCCATTTTTGATCATTAAAGACGGATTGGACTAAACCGGCATAACCAACATCGAAGAGGCTAAATTCACGAGGCGGGTTCTCTGTATATTTGTGTCGGTGTTCTACTTTAAATATAAGTCCTCCTTCATGCGAGGTGCCTCTACCAACAAAATTGTATTTACCATAAGACCGAAAAACACCACTGGCTGCAGAGTGATTATTACTAATTACTTCTGTTGCAGACATGGCCATAATGTTGTAGTCCATTGTAATCATAAAGCCGGATTTCTCATAAAATCGATTCTTAATTTGGTCTAAACTATCCAGTGCATACCAGGCTTTAATTTTATTATCGGCTTTATCAATATTTATTTGTTGGATCACCGAACCTGGACCAGAAACATCCCTATACTTCGTTGAATCTTGTTGTGCCCAAATTTGAAATGTAATTAAAAGTCCAAACAGTATATTAACAATGTATAATTTCATGTGCTATATTTTTTAATTTTTATGATCTTCATGCTCTGCCATTTCAAGAGAAAAAGTGGAAATAGCACGATGGTTTAACCATTTTTCTTCACTAATAGACTCGTATTTAGATTCATTTACAACCGGGTAGCGGATAGGTTGTCCGGCCCATATTTTTTGAAATTTCGAATCTTTTACTACTTGCTTACCATTTACAATAACATAAGGAATACCGGTGGAAGGGAGACCTTGTTCTCCAGATTTATAGGTTGAATTATCAGTTACTGTTTCAGGGTTAAAAATGGTGATATCAGCAATCATACCTTCTTGCATTCTACCACGCATTTGCATAGCTTCCAATCCAGCATCACCTAAGTGTTTGGCTGGCCAATAGGACATTTGAGCCAAGGTAAACATTAGTGGTACACCAAGTTCTCTACCTAACTTAAATACTTTAGCTCTTGTGCCTCCAGTACGAGGGTGCCCTTGGTAATCGCTAAACGGAAGATCCCATGAGTCTACACCCTTACCAGAGTAAATAGCATCTGAAGCCACTGTCATATGAGGCATGCGTAACCAGTTTGGTAACCATTTTTTTCGGCTAGGGCTAAACACAACCACTAATCTACTAGGGTCTTCTTTACTTGTTTTCAGGTATTCTTCTTCTGTTAGGAATTTGTCAGCTATAGGGTCGTACATGGTTTCCTCATAAGACAGACCAAATACATCCTTATACATGTTAGGAGCGAAAAAGCTAGAAGAAATGGATGTGGAAGCGGCATCGTATGGATAGTATTCAGACCAAACATTGAAACCTTGCTCTCTGGCGAGCTGCAGTTTTTCTTCATTTTCCATCCATCCAAAATCATTATTATGGCAAAGAAGTAATGGCGCATTCAGTGCAAGGGCGTTGGCTAGTATTTCATCGGTACCATGAGAAGCTTGTGGATGTACGGGATTACCATGAAAGCGAACATGGGCTGTGGAAGCTCTTCCATATTTCCCTGCAAGTTCCTGCATTTTAAACATTTCCAGGGTAGATACGCCCTTCACCATATAACCAACGGTAGAACAGAAGGCTACGGCCCCTTGTTGCATACCTGTATCGGCTAGTTTAAGTAACTGGTTTAATTGGTCTATATTACTTGTAGAATCCTGCCATCCACAAATGCCATCGGCACAAGCCTCAGCACGCAGTTTTCCTAATAGAACAGGAGCATCCGCCCAAGTAGGTAATTCCGTTTCAGGGTCATGTACTTGAATACGAATGCCTTCATGACTCACTCCAGTGCCGTAATTTAAAGGCCATGCATTTTCTTTAGCTTTATACCATTCATCTACAGAAATGGCACCAATTTCCAAATCCATGCCTGTTGTTACCCCGTCTCTTGCCGCCATCTTTAATGATAAACCGTCAAGAGCATGAAAATGCGTATCGATGAAACCAGCGGTTACAACATGGTTAGTAGCATCAATAGTTTCTTTTCCGGTTATGTTATTAGGAGTAATAATGGCAATCTTACCGTTTGTTACACCAACATTTAATTTGGCATCAAGCATCGTTTCTGGATCCATAACGCGGCCGTTAAGAATGACAAGGTCGTAATCTTGAGCCTGTAGTTGAGTTATACAACTCATGCTGAATAGTATAACAAGAGAAAATAGAATTTTTTTGGAAATTTTCATTTTATTTGTTTTTTAATATTAATACTTAACTTTAGGTTTATATGTTTAATCCAATTAGTCTTCTGAACTTGGTTGGCCAAGCGCCCCGGCATCAATAGTAAAGCCAGAAATTGTATGGTCTCTGCTCCATTCCTTTATGGTAATCGGTTTAAATCGACCTTTTGGTTCCACAGGGAATCGGATAGATTTCCCAGGTCTAACATCTAACTGAAACTTATTATTATCTACAACAGGCACACCGTTCACGATAACATAAGGAATTCCTGTGGTAGGTAAACCTTGTTCACCTGCCTTATAGGTGGCATTATCCTGTACGTTTTTAGGATCAAAGATAGTAATGTCAGCTACCATACCTTCCTGGAGTCGTCCTCGCTCCTGCATCCCCTCAAGACCGGTCAGGCCTAAATGATATGCTGGCCAGTAAGCCATCTGTGCAATAGTGAACATTAACGGTACGCCATTTTCACGAGCTGCTTTTAAAGCTTTACCACGGGTACCTGCTGTACGTGGATGACCAACATAATCTGTTGGTGGTAGATCCCATGAATCAATTCCCTTGCCCGACCACATCGCGTCAGAGGCCACAATCATATGTGGCATACGCAACCAGTAGGGTAGCCACTCATCTCGCTTGGGATTGAAAGCAAAGATCGTGCGTCCCGGATCTTCTTTAGAAGTTTTTTCCCATTCTTCCTGGGTAAGGAATTTGTCCTGTATAGGGTCATAGATAGTCTCTTCATATTTTCTGCCACCAGCGAGAATTTTAAATTTTTCAGGAGAGAAGAAATCAGCCGAAATCGCTGTTGAAGCAGCAGAGTAGGGGTAGTATTCAGACCAGACATTGTACCCTTGAGCGCGCGCCTTTTGCAGTTTATCTTCATTCTCCCACCATCCATATTCGTTGTCGTGGTTAATTGAAAAAGGAGCATCAAGGACCATTGCGTTGGCGAGAAGCTCACTGGTACCTAGGGACCCCTCAGGATTGCTGGGATTACCATGAAAGCGCACATGGGCACCAAGAGCGCGACCATAGTTTGCGGCGACTTCCTGTGTTTTATACATCTCAAATGTAGTCACCCCTTCACTCATGTAGCCAATGGTCGATGCGAGACTAACGGCTCCCTGACGCAATTCCTCGTCTATATAACCCAGAATCTCATTCATCTGATCTAAATTGCTGCGAGTAACAGACCAACCGGGTACGCCATCCGTTTTTACAGCTTGAGCCCGCAGTTCGAATACAGAGGTGGCATCATGCCATCCGCCAGTATCTACTTCGGGATCGTGTACCCGCGTTCTAGTCATTTCCTGACTCACTCCAGTCCCATAGTTAAGCGGCCAACCAGATTTATCTTTCTCGGCGTACCATTCTGCAACGTGTATGGCTCCTGCCTCGAGGTCCATACCGGTGGTAACACCATCTCGAGCAGCGAGCTTCAGAGACAGGCCATCCAGTGCATGGAAGTGTAAGTCGATGAATCCTGGGGCAACGACGTGGCCTGTGGCGTCTATGGTTTTATTTCCAGTAATTTTGTCGGGTGTTATAATCTCAATCCGACCGTTATTTATACCCACATTGAACTGGCCGTCCAGCATGGTTTCTGGATCCATAACGCGACCGTTAAGGATTACTAAATCATATTGCTGCGCAATGAGTAAGTTACAAAATACAAGGGTAAAGAGTAAGCTTGTTAAAATTCTGGAAGTACCGGGTGTACTTTTACATCGTAATAGAGTTTTCATGATATATGAGCTTATTTTTTAATTTAGGATTTTATTCCGTACCGGTTGACCGGGATAAATACCTTCCAATACCTTAGAATCTTTTACAACTATAGTTCCATTTACTATAACATAAGGAATACCAGTAGAAGGTAAACCGCCTTTTGCCATGGTGGCATTATCGGTAACGGTTTCCGGGTTGAAAATGGTAATATCAGCATCTGAGCCTTCTTGAACGCGACCTTTTCTTGTCATTTGTTCTACACCATTTTCTTGCAAAAACTTGGCCTGCATATAACTCATTTTTGATATGGCCAGCATGAGTGGCATTAAGTTTTTTTCACGGACCAAACGTAAAGCTTTGGCATGGGATCCTGCCCCGCGGGGGTGCCCTTGCGTAGATTCGTAAGGTGTTGACCAATCAAGAGCTAACTCTCCGGTTTCAGTAATAGATAATGGCGCAGCATCAGATTCTATCAGCGTACTGGAGTCTGCTAATGCCTGAAGCATAATTTCTTCCTTCACCCCTCCAAAGATGACAGATGCTCCGGGTTGTGTTTTCAACAACTCGTCATAGCGTTCTTTGGTAAGAGGTTTCATGGTAGCCACTTCAATAATATCTTCGTAGCTACGTCCCATATTTTTCTGATAATTATCCGGAGCTAAATAGTCTGCACCAGCTACAGTTGCCCCTTGCCAATAAGGATAAATGGCTGCAACCGTTTTCAGTCCATTATTTTTACTGGCTTTTATAAGATCAATAGCCGTAGGGGTATAATTTAATGCTTGCTGGTGAATGTGGCTAACATATAGCCCTCCGCCATAGGCAGCGACACTTGCCAGCATTTCCTGAGTTCCAAGAATTCCTGTGGTGGGTGGCATTTGACTGGAAAATCTGCCATGAAGCACGGTACTAAGACCATGCTCTCCCATTAACCTTTGCCACATGATGGTTTCACGGCTGGTCGTACCTCGAGTCATATAACCGGGTACGGCCCCCAAACCTAGAGCGCCTTGCTCAATTCCTTTTTCAAGCATGGCTTCCATTTCATTAATCTGCTCCGGCGATGGAAGAAAATCTGTCAATGACATGTTGAAGCCACTTTCGTTATGAGGGTCAAAGGCATCCAAAAGTATGGAAGCTGTATTTGATTTATAAGCTGTATTTGCGAAAATTTCTCTCACGGCCGCAGCAGATACAGCAGCACCATAATTCGTTTGAGATTTCCCATCTAACTTGGCATACCAAGCCTCTACTGGATAAGCACCCGCTTCCATATCAAGGGGTGTTGTTACCCCATCTCGTAAGCTTAGTTTTTGTCCGAATGGGAAATCTGAAATATGGGAATGAATATCAATAAATCCAGGTGCCACCACATGTCCCGAGGCATCAATGGTTTCCTTTCCAGAGATAGACTCCTCTGTAATCAGAGCTATTTTGCCATCCAAAACACCAACATTCCGGAGACCGTCAAAATTCGTTTCAGGATCCATCACACGGCCATTCAATATGACTACGTCAAACTCTGTGTCGGAAGAGAACTTAGCTTCTGTATTAGCATTATTGGATTTATTCCCACAACTTGTTAATACTGCTATACTGAATAAGCAAATAAAAGCAATCCATGTGAGCCCTTTTGAATTAATAAATTGTGGGAATATATTCATAATAAATTATTTTAAAGTGTTTTTGTAGACTTTACCATCCTTCATAATTACTTTAAAGTTATTTTCAGGATCGGCTACCAGATTTAAATTTTCTAATGGGTTGCCATCTACAATAATTAGGTCGGCATAAGCGCCTTCTTTTATTACACCTAAAGGACCTTCTTTATAGGGATGTCTTTGCCCTGATAATTCCATCATTCTAGCATTTTCTGAGGTAGCTATCTTTAGTGCTTCATAAGGGGTGAACCAACGAGTTAGCTTAGCGAGTAATTTTCCTTGTTTTGCCGCATTCTCAGCACCCATAAATAAATCGGTTCCAAAAGCCATATTCACGCCTATTTCTTTTGCAAGTTGGTAGACGTTATCGGTTCCTTTTGTTACCTCCACAAATTTTCTGTTTGATTCCGGGTTTGGAAACTTATCAGCGTCTTCATCGTTCAAGATAGGCTGAGTACTTAACCATACATCATGCTCTTTCATCATCTGAAGGGTTTCCCGGCCCATAAGCATACCATGCTCAATACTTTTAATTCCTGCTTTTACCGCAGTTTGTACGGCATCGTCTGTGAAAATATGAGCACCTACATAACTGTTGTAGCTATTGGCAACATCTACAATAGCTTCCATTTCTTCTAAAGAATACTGGCGTACATCAATAGGATCATAACTAGATGCTACACCACCGCCACCAGCAATTTTAATTTGAGATGCACCCAGCATAAACGCTTCGCGGGTACGTTTGCGAACTTCTGAAACCCCATCGGCTATAGCGGTCATGCCAACTTCGCCCCAGTAAGTCATATTACCTAATTGATCTGGTATTTCATTAGGCAGGCGATAATCAAAATGCCCCCCTGTTTGACTAATCATTGGTCCGGAAGGCAGTATACGTGGTCCTACGACTAACCCTTGATCGATGAGCTTTTTAAGGCTAAAAACATTACCTCCCATGTCTCGAACGCTAGTAAAACCTCTCATAAGGGTTTTAGGTGAGGCCAGCGTGCTTCTAATACCAACTTCATAGGCGTCTCCAGAAAGGATAAAAGTCATGGGTAGTTCTGCCAAGGCCATATGCCAATGCACATCAATAAGTCCCGGAATTATCGTTTTGTTTTCGGCATCTATTACTTCAGCACCTTTAGGCGCTTTAATGCTGCCACCTACTTGTTTAATTAAATTGTTTTCAATTAAAAGATCACCGTCAATTAACTTCTCATTAACGCCATCAAAGATTTTGGCATTTTTTATTAGGGTAATTGTTTTATCATTTTGAGCATAAGTGCTAACACTTAGCATGAACAGCATGAGTACTGTTGAAATGAAATAAATTTTTGTTTTCATAATATATATATATATATTATTTGTCAATAGTATTTTTATACACTTTACCATCTTTCATGATTACTACAAAGTTCTTTTCTGGATCAGCTATGAGACTCAGGTTCTCTAAAGGATTTCCATCCACAATAACTAAGTCGGCATAGGCTCCTTCTTTAACAACCCCAAGAGGACCTTCTTGATAGGGGTGGCGAGGTCCACTCATTTCTAGTAATCGAGCATTTTCAGAGGTGTATATTTTTAAGGCTTCAAAAGGCGTAAACCATTTTCCTAGGCGAACCACATATTCGTTTTGTTGAATAGCAGTAGTAGGACCAAAAAGATGGTCTTTACCAACCGCAATATTTACACCTACTTTTTTAGCCAGTGGAAATACTTTGTCAATAGCTTCTACAATACCTTCGAATTTATGCTGACTTAAAGGATTATCCCATGTCATGTCTTCTTTGAAAACCGGTTGAAGGGAAATCCAGGCGCCTTTTTCTTTCATTAATTTCAGGGTCTCTTCAGTTACAAAAAAACCATGTTCTATACATTTAACACCTGCTTCTATAGAAGTACGTACCCCTCGGTCTGTATATACATGTGATGTTACATAGGTGTTATAATTGTTGGCTTCTTCAACAACGGCCTTGATTTCATCTACTGAATATTCACTCACATCTAAAGGATCGAACTCTGAAGCAACACCACCACCGGTAGTGATTTTTATTTGAGTAGCTCCGTATTTAAGAATATCACGGGTTCTTAATCTTACTTCATCAACACCATCAGAAGTCATGGCCATCATATTTCGCTCCCAATAATTGATGTAGTCTTTATCCCTTGGTACTTCAGTTTTTCCGTAATAATCGGCATGTCCAGAGGTTGGACTCATAAATGGACCGGAAGGAAGGATACGGTGACCTGGATATTCGCCGGAATCAATTAATTTTTTAATAGCAAATGGATTACCACCTGGATCTCTTACTGTAGTAAACCCACGTAGTAAGGTTTTTTCTGCTCCCGTCATACTGCGAATAGCCACTTCAGGCATATCGCCCTGATTTAGAAAAAGAACTGCTGCGGGTGTGTAAGCATAGGTAGTATGCCAGTGCGCATCAATTAAACCGGGAATTACGGTTTTACCTTGAGCGTCTATTATATTGGCCCCTTTTGGAGCTTTTATAGAGGCCTCAATGGTTTTAATTAAATTATTTTCGATAAGAATATCGCCTTCAATCAATTTTTCATTAACCCCATCAAAGATTTTGGCATTGGTAATAAGGGTTGTTTTTTTGGCATCTTGACCATAAGAGATAAAACTCATAGTTGTTACGATGAAAGTAACAAAGAATAAATGAAGTACTTTTTTCATAATATTAGGTGTTAGAAATTATTAGAAATAGCGAATGGATTACCTCCCGGGTCTCTTACGGTAGTGAATCCTCCAAATAAGGTTTCTTTAGCCCCTGTCATTCTTCTAATAGCCACTTCAGGCATATCGCCATGATTTGCAAGTAGTACAGCGGCAGGAATATAGGCGTAGGTTGTATCCCAGTGCGCATCAATAAGGCCAGGAATCACTGTTCTGCCTGTAGCATCAATAATTTCAGCACCTTTTGGTACTTTGATGCCTTTGGCTATCTGTTTTACCAGATTAATATCGATAAGAATCTCGGTGTCTTCAATAAGTTTTTCGTTTACACCGTCAAATACATTAGCGTTTTTAAAAAGATTAACGTTTTGGCTGTAGCCAGAAATAACAAAACATATTAGTAATACTAATATTGGTGAGCGTGTTTTTAATTTCATAGAGGGAAGGTTAAATTATTAATTATTTGAATTAGTCAAAAAATGTTCGTTACTAAAAATAGTAAAATTTATGTTAAAATAAAATTGTTTGATATGTTTAATGATTTCTTAATATTTGATTACTAACAGGTTTTGTTTGTCTGTTCAGAATTTGAGTAGAAATATGTATGAGTAGATAAATGATATTATTGATGAGGGAATAAAGAATTTTATTTCTAAAAATTAATAAAATCATAAGACATGTTTTATAATTACGTTTGATGGAGGCTATGTGCATTTAGATCGTTCATTACTTAGTGAATAATAATGTTTAATATTATCTGGAGAAGTCATATTTTTGGACGCTATGGATAATTTTACAAACGAATATTTTGGTATTGGTATTCAAAATGGAAAAACTCCGGAAAATTTAGGGGTTTTATGGCGATCAGCGCAGAATTTGGGTGCCAGTTTTATTTTTACTATTGGTAATCGTTATGCAAAGCAAGCATGCGATACACATAATGCAGTAAAAGCCATGCCGTATTTTCATTACGATACCTTCGAAGATTTTTTTAATAATTTACCTAAGGGAGCCAGATTAGTTGGCGTTGAATTAGATGATAGGGCAGAACCTTTGGAAACTTTTAAGCATCCTAGACGTTGTGTTTATTTATTAGGTGCCGAAGATCATGGTTTATCGAGACAAGCTATAGAGAAGGCTCATTTTTTGGTGAAATTTAATTCTGAATTGAGTTTGAATGTTTCTGTTGCGGGTAGTATTGTTATGTACGATAGAGGTTTAAATAAACAGCGGTCTTAATCTAGTCTAAATATTTAAATTTTTGTGGTTTCAATTACAATTTTGTTATTTTCTATATCCGTGGTAAAAAATAAATAGCGATTACCTCCATCTTTAATTTTAAATTTCTTACGAATACCATCTACCGTTTCAGGGAAATTTCGCGTGGTGATATTTGCATTAGAAATGCCTAATTTTTTTAATGCTTTTTTATTATACGGGTGTACACTTTCTATTCTAAAAGTCCTCCCGGGGAAATCTATTAGGGTGTTACTTGTATAAAGATGTGAATGTTGATGCAATTTACATAATTGAAGTTGTTGAGAAATACTGTTAAAAGCACCTGCTTTAAGGATAGCTGAATTTGCCTCGTACAAAAAGTTATTTGGTTCACTATATGTAGCCATTGCCAGTTTTTCATCACTTAGTTTAAACTCGAAGTACTGATCAGGGGCTGTATTTAAATTGATGGTTTTTATATTTGTTTCTCCTTTGTAATTTTTTTCTAAAACCCAAAGCAGTTCTTTGACCTCATTTTTTAGTGCTACAACATGAATGGTTTTTACACAGGAGAGTTCATTTAAACCAACCGAAATATCTAATAGGGGTGAGGTTTTAATTAATATGTTTTTTGAACAACCAAATAACAAATCAATATTTTTAGGGACATCGGGTATACAGTCGTTAAGAAAAAACACTTTTCCCTTACTATCATGACGTCTGGAAGGGTCTACATATATCCAATCACAATGTACAGAGGTATCTTTTAAATACTGTATGCCATCACCACAACATGTTTTAATATTTTTTACATATAGTTGCTTATAGTTGTGAGTAACAATTTCAGATAACTCTGGGTTGATTTCACAATGTGTGACACTTTGAAACCGTTTTGAGAAATAGTAGCAATCAACACCAAAACCTCCAGTAAGGTCAATAATACTGGCGCCTTGAATTAATTCGGCTTTATATTTGGCCGTAGCTTCAGATGATGTTTGTTCTATATTTAATTTATTCGGAAAATAAATGCCTTTTGTATGAAACCAGCTGGGAAGTTTCTTTTCGCAACGTTTTTTGGCTTCAATTTGTTCTATAAGCTCCTTTGTTTCAATTTGCGGAAAGGATGTACCTTTTAAGAGTAAGCTATTTATATCGGTATTCAAATTATCAGAAATGAATTTTTGAATATCACTATTTAAAATGAATGGATTCAAGGAGACTATAAATTTTTGGTAAGTTTTTTTACGATTTCATTATCAGATAAAAACTCCTTTAAAATAACTTTTATCGCGGTATAAACAGGTATAGCTAAAATCAATCCAATAATACCAAAAAGGATTCCTGTAATAATAATAACTAAGAATATTTCTAATGGGTGCGACTTTACGCTTTTTGAAAATATAAAGGGTTGACTTCCGAAATTATCAACTAATTGGCCAATTATAAAGACGATAAACACCCAGAATGTTTTTGGTAAAATAATGTCGCTAAAACTTTCACCTAAATGACTGGTCATGGTTAAAGTAAGCATTAAAAACCCACCAATTAAAGGGCCTATATAAGGAATTAGATTTAATAAAGCACATAAAAAAGCAATAACAATAGCGTTTTCTATACCTATTATTAGTAGGCCAATGGTGTAGATTATAAAAAGTATAAGAATTTGCAAGATTAAGCCAACAAAGTATCTTGATAATAAATCTTTAATTTTAGTTAAAGAGTTTTTCCAATGTGCTTCCTTACTATTAGGAATGAATGTGAAAAGTCCACTTTCAAATAACATACTGTCTTTTAGAAAGAAAAAGGATATAAATAAAACAGAGAATAATCCAATACTAAAATTTCCAAAACCACTTATTACGGAATTTAGAAAGTTAGGAATGAGCGAATAATCTATTTTAGACAATAGATTAAGCTGCTTGACTGTTTTTTCTAAATTAATATTATGAACACTAAAATATTTTAATATTTCGTCATAGAGATATCCGAAATTATTTTGAAACTGGGTGATGTTTAGAAGCGATAGGTTTTGGCTTTGTTGAATAACTAATGGAATAAATAATCCTACTAAACCTAGTATAAGTCCTAAAAGAATTGTAATAGTAAAAATAACGGCAAGCGTGTTTTTAAATTTTAGACGTTTGCGTAAAAACATAACAACAGGTCTCCCAATTAAGGAAATAACTACTGCAATGGCAATATAAGCAATAACAGCTTGTATTTTATACAGAAAATAGAATAGCAGCACAATAGAAAGTAAAATCCCTATGGCTCGTAAAATACCGTTAGCAATGATTTTCGAATTCATTTAGTAAATATAAAAATTCCGTTTACAATAATTGCTTAGTGAACTCATATAAAGCAACATTTGTAGCTTGAACAACATTCATACTGCTGTTATGTCCAAACATTTCGATATGTAAAATATAGTCAGATTGGTTTAATATAGCTTCTGAAACCCCAAAGTTTTCATCGCCAATGACCAATACTGTAGGTTTTTCTTTGGAAAACTTAAATTGGTGAATGGGCTGGCTTTCTGTTGTTATTTCAAGGGATATAATTTGATAGCCTTCTTTTTTTAATTGGTTAACTGTCTCTAAAGCAGATTCCTGAATATCATAGGAAACCACTTTTTCTGTAGCTCGAGACGTTTTTGACATTTTACGCCCTAATGTAATATCGTTACCGCAGAGTATTAGTTTTTCTACACCAAAGGCATCACAAATTCTAAATAAACTTCCAATATTGGGAGCATTAGTTACATGGTCGCAAATTAAAGTGATTGGGAATTTTCGCGATTTAAAGTGCGTTGTGTAGTGAGTTAGCTGCATGTCCATTGGTTAATCGAAACTAGTTTTCGAAAGCGTATTTTATAATATTAGCACCCATTTGCAATGCTTTTGTCCTGACGGCTTCTGAATCGTTATGAACTTCAGGGTCTTCCCAGCCATCGCCTAAATCGCTTTCATAAGTAAATAGTAAAACAAGACGATCCTCATAAAAAATACCAAAGGCCTGCGGACGCTTACCATCATGTTCATGAATTTTTGGTAAGCCCTCGGGAAACTCAAAGGCCGTATGAAATATGATATGAGAAGCAGGAATTTCAACTAAATCATTATTCGGGAATACCTTTTTTAATTCTTTGGTTATAAAAGGTTTTAATCCGTAGTTGTCGTCAATATGGAGAAAACCACCAGAAATTAAATAGTTTTTAAGATTTTGCGCATCAGATTCACTAAAAAACACATTACCATGTCCTGTCATGTGTACATAAGGGTATTGGAATATATCGATATTACCTACTTCAACTTCTTGAGGTTTTGATGAAATTTTAGTATTTATAAACTTATTACAAAATGAAATTAGATTGGGAAGAGCCGTCGGGTTTGAATACCAGTCACCACCTCCTTTATACTTTAACAGGGCTATTTCCTGAGCCTTACCGTCTATAGGTATGAAAGCAAAACATAAAACGATTAATAAGGTGATATGTTTCATTATATTTCATTTATAAAGGCTACGCTGTGACTAGCGACAATGGCAGCTGTTTCTGTTCTTAATCTCGTTTCTCCTAAAGTTACCGGGGTAAAATTATGTTGTAGGGCTAAGTCTATTTCATTCAGACTAAAATCTCCCTCAGGACCAATTAATATTGTAACTTCCTTGTTAGGTTTTAATTCCTGCTTTAAAGATTTTCTGTTCATTTCTTCGCAGTGAGCTATAAAACAATCGCCTTCAAAAGATTGAGAAATGAATGTTTTAAAACTAACCGCCTCGTTAAGCTTTGGTAAATAACAAGTTAATGATTGTTTCATCGCTGATTGAATAATCTTTTCAAAACGTTCAGGTTTAATAACCTTCCGTTCGCTATGATCACAAAAAACAGGCGTTATACTATCGATGCCTATTTCGGTTACTTTTTCTAGAAACCACTCGTAGCGATCATTCATTTTTGTGGGTGCCACTGCCAGATGCAATTTATAATTGCGTTTTTTTTCTAATTTTTTAGTTACTATGTTAACCGTGCAACTTTTTATGTCTGAAACAATAATTTCACTCATAAAAAGCCAACCCTTGCCATTAGTAATGTAGAGTGTATCACCTTGTTTTTTACGCAATACTTTAACGATATGTTTACTCTCTTCTTTATCGAAAGTAAACGAACGGCTATTTTCGGTAATATCTCGACTATAAAATAATTGCATTAGGACTCTATAGGTTCTATAATTTTTAAAACTTTTATTTCTGAAATAGTTTTAGGTTCGAAACATTTTAAAATTACATAATAACTTTGGTTTTCAGGGTATTCAATCGTGAAAATGCTATTCAGATCATCCGTATTACTCGTAACGTCATTTTCAAATTCAAAGCGATTAGCACCAGATTTGAACCAGCCAGTATCACCACCACGTTTTGCACTGGTGTCCATTGAATACTGTTTTGCTAAAAAAGAAAATGGAACGCCTTGTTTGTGTTTAATGACTATCTGCTCTTTAGTGGTTTCGATAGCTTCAGTAGTCATTTCGTTACCATTTAAATAAATATATCTTACACGGTAATATGGAATTTTGTAGTTGTCAATTACTTTGTAATAGGTTTTTTCATAATCATTATGTGCTATTTTCACACCCCCTTTATTCATTTTGAACAATTCCTTAGCTAAAACGGTTTTGTGTTTTTCCTCATTGAAAACTACAATTTTTTGCGTGCTTTGTGGTTTGGTCCGGATGTAATCATTGGCTTGTTCTGTAGTTTCAATATTAGCTAAATCGGTTTCGATTTCACTTTGTGCCCATAGAGAAAGCGATAAGCTGCTAATAATACAAAATAAGAGTAGTTTTTTCTTCATTTAAGAGGTTATATAGGTTAAGTTGTTAAATTTTTAATCGGGCTGAGGCTGCTACATCTTGTTTCGAAAAATTTCCTTCCAGATATTTTAGGTACCCTACAATGGCTATCATAGCGGCATTATCGGTAGTGAATTCAAACTTTGGAATATAGGTTGTCCAGCCATATTTTTTTTCACCGTCTTTTAAGGCCTGTCTAACACCAGAATTGGCAGATACACCACCACCAATAGCAATATGCTTGATTCCTGTTTCTTTTGAAGCTAACTTTAGTTTATCCATTAAAATGTTAATAATGGTATACTGAATGGAAGCACAAATATCATTTAAGTTTTCTTCTATAAAATCAGGATTTGCTTTTACTTCCTTTTGAATAAAATAAAGAACAGCAGTTTTAAGTCCGGAAAAACTGAAATTTAAGCCATCAACTTTAGGCTTAGTAAATTTATATGCTTTAGGGTTGCCAAGTTTTGCCCGACGATCTATTTCTGGACCCGCAGGATAACCTAAACCTAAAATTTTACCACTTTTATCAAAAGCTTCACCAACGGCGTCATCAATAGTTTCACCAATAACTGTCATATCGAAATAATCATCAACACGAACTATTTGGGTATGTCCTCCAGAAATGGTCATCGCTAAAAAAGGGAAGGGAGGTTTATCAAAACCATCCTCATCAATATAATGAGCTAGTATATGGCCTTGCATGTGGTTAACAGCTATTAACGGAATGTTTAAAGCAAAAGCCAGAGATTTAGCAAAAGAGGTACCCACTAATAAAGATCCCATTAATCCGGGGCCTCTTGTAAAGGCAATGGCCTGTAGTTGGTCTTTTGTAATATTAGCTTTTTTAAGTGCTTGATGTACTACTGGAACGATATTTTGTTGATGTGCTCGAGAGGCTAATTCAGGGACAACACCACCATATTCTTCATGGATTTTCTGACTCGCTATAACATTACTTAAAATGCGACCATTATGAATTACAGAAGCTGCTGTGTCGTCGCAAGAAGATTCAATTCCTAAAATGTAAATATTTTGTGTAGCCATTAATTAAAATTGGGCATAATAATTGTTAATTTTGAATTCTAATAGGTTTAATCATTATCAGAATTTTAAATGTAGTTACAAAACTACTTAAATATTTTTTTAAAAATCTAATAGGATTATCAAGTTATTTAAATCATTTAAAGGTTTTCGGGTAAGTAATTGAAACAAACGTGCTAAGTAAATAAAAAACGTATCAAAAAAATATTTAAAATAGTATCCAAATTCGCGGGAATAATAATTCTCTTATTCATCATTTTGGTGCTGGTACTTTCTTTGCCAATTGTTCAAACGGGTTTAGGTAATATTGCAACTTCCAAACTTAATAACGAATTTAATACGAATATAAATATTGATAGATTGAGCCTGCAGTTTAATGGTGATGTAGAACTTAAAAATATTTATATAGAAGATTATAAGCAAGACACTTTAATTAGCATTCAAGAACTGAATACATCTATAATTAGTATAAGCAACTTAATTAATGGGAAGTTAACTTTTGGTGATATAGATATTATAGATTTGGTATTTAATATTAAAACCTATGAGGGAACACGGGATACCAATTTGGATGTTTTTGTTGCTCGGTTTGAAAGTGATAACCCTAATACCAGAGAAGGACAATTTTTAATGTCGTCAAGTGACGTTTCTATATACGATGGGATTTTTCGATTAATAGATGAAAATAGGGAAACAATAAATTTATTGGAGTTAAACGATTTGAACATTAATGCAACGAACTTCTTAATTAACGGAAGTGATGTTGGGATGCGTGTTAATACTTTATCCTTCAAAGATAGTAGAGGTGTATTTTTAAAAAATTTAAGCACGAATTTTAAGTATACCCCGGCAGATATGCAATTTGCTAATTTAAAGATAAAAACTCCTAATTCTATTTTGCAAGGGGAGTTAGAGTTTAATTACAATAGAGAAGATTTGCAATTTTTTACTGATAAGGTACAGGTAAAAGCCAATTTTGCAGATTCTAGTGTTCTTTTAGATGAACTTAATACCTTTTATAATGAATTTGGTAAAGGTCAAGTCGCTAACTTTAGTGTTGATTTATCAGGAACCTTAAATAATCTAACGGCTAAAAATTTACAACTTAATACGAGTTCAAACACCAAAATAAATGGGGATATACGCTTTGAAAACCTCTTTAACAAAGAAGAAGGTAATTTTTTCTTAGACGGTAATTTTAGAAATTTAACATCAACTCATCAGGATTTAAAAGATTTATTACCCAATGTACTTGGTGAAGCTTTACCTACATCACTTCGTCGATTAGGGGCTTTCGTAATTTATGGAAATACTCAGATAACATCATCGACCGTTAATGCCGATATTGAGATAAATACCGAATTAGGTTTTATTGATTCCAATTTGCAAATCACCAAGGTAAACGATATTGACAATGCTTCTTATCAGGGAAAGATAGCTTTTGAAGATTTTGATTTCGGAATTTTTTTAGATGATCCCATCGTAGGGGTTGGTGCTTTAAATTTTGAAGTTAAAGGAAGTGGTTTTACAGTCGAAAATATCGATACCCAGGTAAAAGGTGATATTTTCGAACTTGTTTTTAATAATTATAATTATCGGCGTATCAAGGTAGCGGGTAATGTTAGAAACAAAATATTTGATGGAAGTTTAATAGCTAACGATCGAAATTTAAAACTTAATTTTTTAGGATTGGTAGATTTTTCGGGCGATGTTAATAAGTATGATTTTGAAGCCAATGTCGATTATGCTGAATTAAATACTCTTAATTTTATAAAAAACCATGAGGTATCCATTTTCAAAAGTAATGTGAAAATGAATATGAATGCTAGTGGATTTGATGATGCTTATGGTAAAATAGCTTTTAGAAACACATCTTATAAAAATCAAATTGACACCTATTATTTTAATCAGTTTGATATTTCTTCAAAATTCGAAGATGGTATCCGTCATATAGCTATTAATTCTCCAGATATTATAGAAGGAGAACTAAAAGGTAGATTTCGATTTAGAGATTTAAAAAAATTATTTGAAAATTCGTTAGGAGAAATTTATACCAATTATGTGCCACATGAGGTAACGAGCAATCAGTCCATAGATTTTAATTTTAAAATTTATAATAAGATTATTGAGGTAATTTACCCAGAAATAGAATTGGGAAAAAACACATTTATTAGAGGTGCCGTGGAAAGTGATGCCAAGAGGTTTAGGTTAACTTTTAAGTCACCAAAAATTAAACTGCTTGATTATTTTGTAGACAACATAGAGTTGCAGGTCGATAACAGCAATCCATTGTTTAATACTTATGTAGAAGTTGATAGTTTAAAAACTAAATATTACGACGTTTCTAAATTCAATTTAATTAATGTAACACTCAACGATACCTTGTTTATGCGCTCAGAATTTAGTGGAGGAAAACAAAACAAGGATGTTTATAATCTGAATTTATATCATACTATAAATGAAGAAGGAGAGTCTGTTGTAGGATTTAAAAAGTCTGATGTTACAATTAAAAATGCTAAATGGAATATTAATACGGAGAATAATAAATCTAACAAAATAGCTTTTAATAAAGCATTAAGTACTTTTAAGATTGATGATTTTATTGTTAAGAATGATGAAGAAGAAATTAGACTAGCTGGATTTATAAAAGATTCTACTCAAAAAGATATAAATCTTGATTTTTATAATGTAAGGCTTAAAAAAATCACGCCAGAATTAGAAGGCTTAACCTTAAATGGTATAGTGAATGGTAAACTTGATATTTTACAACAGAACGGAAGTTATTTGCCAAATTCAAACATTGTAATAGATGATTTTGTTGTGAATGATTTTAATTTAGGCTCATTTGATGCCAAAATAATAGGCAATGATAACTTAACTAATTACAATGTCGACTTGACTATAAAAGATGATGTAAAAAAATCATTTTTGGCTACAGGAGATATTAGCATTGCTAGAAACAACTCTTATATAGATGTTGATTTAGTTTTTGATAGATTTAATTTGCAACCATTAAACCCTTTACTTCAAGATATCCTCTCAAATATTCGTGGAATTGCGACGGGTAGAGTTAATGTGAAAGGCAATTTAAAACGCCCAGGTATTAATGGAGAATTAGTCCTTGATAATGGTGGTATTGGAATCCCTTATTTAAATGTCGATTATGACTTTGCCCCTAAATCGTCTATCACACTCAAAGATCAAAGTTTCATTTTTAATAATGTTAAGTTGTCCGATACTAAATATAACTCCAAGGGCGATTTTAATGGATGGATTTCACATGTGAATTTTTCAAAATGGAATTTAGATTTAAATGTAAGTACGCAAAACTTATTGGTGCTAGATACGCCGGAAAGTGAAGATGCTCTTTATTATGGAACAGGATTTTTAGGGGGGCAGGCAAGTATAAAGGGACCAACGGAGCAATTGGTAATAAGTGTAGTTGGTGAAACCAAGCCAGGAACCGTATTTAAAATCCCTTTAAATGATACTGAGTCCTTTGGTGATAACACGTATATACACTTTATTACAGCAGAAGAAAAACGTGCTAAAAACCAGGGGAAAAAACTATTGTTTACGGAATTAGATGGTTTAGATTTGGAGTTCGATTTAGACGTTACTAAAGATGCCGAAGTGGAAATTATTATCGATAAAAATTCTGGGCACGGTTTAAAAGGTCGTGGACGAGGTGGTTTATTAGTTGAAATTAATACCAATGGCAAATTTAATATGTACGGTGACTTCTCTGTTTTCGAAGGGGTTTATAATTTTGCTTATGGAGGCTTAATTCAGAAAGAATTTATAGTACAGCCAGGAGGAACTTTAAACTGGGAAGGTGATCCATTACAGGCTGATATTAAAATGCAGGCGATATATAAAACGCAGGCCAATCCTTCCCCGTTATTGGATAACCCTATTAATAGGAGTATTCCGGTGGAGCTACAAATCAATTTATCGGGTAAACTGGATCAACCACAACCTGATTTTGAATTTAATTTCCCTAACGTGAGTTCTACTGTAAAATCAGAGTTGAATTATCGATTGGAATCCAATGAAGACAGACAAAACCAAGCGCTTTATTTATTGTCAACGGGTGCGTTTTCAAGAGGATTAAGCGAATTGAGTTTTTCAGGTACTATAGCCGAACGCCTTAATGGGATTGTTAATGGTATTTTTACAGCTGGAGACAATAAGTTGAATATAGGACTCAATTATGAAGTAGGGGAAAACAGGCCTGATTATCAAACAGGAGATCGTTTTGGTGTGACACTGCAAACACAAATTAGTGATCGTGTTTTAATCAATGGAAAAGTAGCAGTGCCGGTAGGGGAGGCTAATGCAACACAAACGGTAGTGGCCGGTGATGTTGAAATAGACTTTTTACTTAACGAAGAAGGTACGTTAACAGCAAAAGTTTTTAATAGAGAAAATAGTATTAGAAATTTTGGCGAAGATATTGGGTATACCCAAGGTATTGGTATATCTTATAACGTTGAATTTGATACGTTTCAGGAATTAATTCGAAATCTTTTTAAAAAGTCGGACGCAAAAAGGGAAGAACAAGAACTTCAGGTTAAAACCCAAAAAGAAGCAGAAGAAGCGCTTCCAGAATATATTCAAATGCAATAAGTTAAACAGTTTCAAACCATGCGATTGACATATTTTTAATTAGAGGCCTATTTTTTTGTTAACTCAAACGTTATAGTATTAAATCTCTAGTTAAAATCCAAAAAATGCCATAGATATATGGTTTTTCTTTATTAATTTTACTGTCATAAAGATAAAATATATGCCAAAAAAAATAGAGAAAATCGCTGTTCTAACATCAGGTGGAGATGCTCCAGGGATGAATGCAGCAATTAGAGCCGTGGTTAGAACCTGTGCATATCATAATGTTGAATGTTATGGGGTGTATCAAGGTTATGAAGGTTTAATTGAAGGCGATTTCGAGATACTGAATGCCCGAAGTGTAAAGGGTATAATTAATAAAGGAGGAACATTTTTAAAATCTGCACGTTCCCAAAAATTTAGGACTAAAGAAGGTAGACAGCAAGCTTACGATAATTTAATAAAAGCCAATATTGATGGTTTAGTCGTTATTGGTGGTGATGGTTCATTTACAGGGGCTATGATTTTTAATCAAGAGTTTGAATTCCCTGTAATGGGAATTCCTGGTACTATCGATAATGATATTGTTGGAACAACACATACATTAGGTTTCGATACTGCTCTAAATACTGTCGTTGATGCCATTGATAAAATTCGAGATACCGCAAGTTCTCACAATCGATTATTCTTCATTGAAGTAATGGGACGTGATGTAGGGCATATAGCGTTAAATACGGGGATTGCTGGTGGAGCTGAAGAAATTCTTATACCTGAAGAAGATTTAGGATTAGATCGATTAGTCGACTCACTTAATCGAAGTAGAAAATCTGGAAAAAGTTCAAGTATTGTAATTGTCGCTGAAGGTGATAAAATTGGAAAGAATATTTTCGAACTTAAAGATTTTATCGATGAGAATATGGAAGGCTACGATGTTCGTGTGTCTGTTTTAGGGCATATGCAACGTGGTGGAGCACCCTCTTGTTTCGATCGCGTGTTAGCGAGTAGAATGGGAGTGAAAGCGGTAGAATCGCTTTTAGAGGGTGAAACCAATTATATGGTAGGTCTTATAAATAGCAAAATGGAATTAACACCATTAGAAAAAGCTATTAAAGGAAAAACAAAAATAAACTTAGAATTATTGCGTGTCTCAGATATTATGAGCACTTAACATTTATTATAAACAAGAATATGTCAAAATTAAAATTAGGAATTAACGGATTTGGTAGAATAGGTAGAATTGCTTTCAGAGTAGCAGCAGGAAGACCAGATGTTGAAATAGTAGGTATTAATGACTTATTAGATGTAGAGCACTTAGCATATTTATTAAAATATGATTCTGTTCATGGACGTTTTAACGGTACTGTAGATGTTCAAAATGGAAATTTAGTTGTAAATGGAAACGAAATTAGAATTACTGCAGAACGTAACCCTGAAGATTTAAAATGGGATGCTGTAGGAGCTGAGGTGGTTTTAGACTGTACAGGTATTTTTACAACTTTAGAAGGTGCTCAAAAGCACATTACAGCTGGAGCTAAGAAAGTGGCAATTTCTGCACCATCTGCGGATGCACCAATGTTCGTAATGGGTGTAAACCACGATAAAATTACTGCAGCTGATACGATTGTATCTAACGCTTCTTGTACTACTAACTGTTTAGCACCTTTAGCTAAAGTAATTAACGATAACTTTGGTATTGTTGAAGGTTTAATGACTACGGTTCACGCTACAACAGCAACTCAATTAACAGTTGATGGTCCTTCTAAGAAAGACTGGAGAGGTGGTCGTAGTGCCATTGCAAACATTATTCCTTCATCTACAGGAGCAGCAAAAGCAGTAGGTAAAGTGATTCCAGAATTAAATGGTAAATTAACAGGAATGGCATTTAGAGTTCCAACTCCAGATGTATCTGTTGTAGATTTAACAGTAAGAACTGAAAAAGCAGCATCCTGGGATGATGTAAAAGCTGCATTAAAAAATGCTTCTGAAAACGAATTAAAAGGTATTTTAGGATATACGGATGAAGCGGTTGTTTCTCAAGATTTCGTATCAGAATCTATGACAAGTATTTTTGATGCTGAGGCAAGTATTGCTTTAAACGACAATTTCCTTAAATTAGTGTCTTGGTACGACAATGAGTTTGGTTATTCAACTAAATTAGTTGACCTTGCTCAGCACATTAGTAAAATATAATTTAAGTAGAATATAAGATTATTAACAACTCCACAGGTTTATTGTACATGGTTACTAACTGTGGAGTTTTTATTTTTAACATATGATTTTAATAGTTGATAGTGGTTCTACCAAATCAGATTGGATAGCGGTAGATTCAAATGGTAATAAATTACTTGAAAAAATACGTACGAAAGGTTTAAATCCAAATATTATTTCTGAGAGTAAGATCAAGAAAATAATAAAAGGAGATGAAGATCTAAAAGCTAACAAAAAGGTAGTAACACACGTATTTTTTTATGGAGCTGGATGTGGCACAGAGAAAACTAGAAATATTTTAAAATCGGCGTTAGAAGATGTCTTTAAAAATGCCGAAGTTCATGTGCAAGAGGACACTATGGCTGCTGTTTTTGCGACTATCAATAACGAAAGTGAAGCTGCAGTTGTTTGTATTTTAGGTACAGGATCAAATTGTAGTTACTATGATGGTAAAGAGTTGCATCAACGTGTAAACTCTTTGGGATATATCATTATGGATGATGCCTCAGGTAATTATTATGGACGTCAGTTAATTAGAGATTACTACTTTAATCGTATGCCAGAAAATATTAAAATTGCTTTTGAAAGTAAGTATAATATGGATACCGATTATATTAAATACAATATTTACAAGAAGCCAAATCCAAATGCTTACTTAGCTCATTTTGCTGAATTTATGTTTTTAAATAAGGATTCAGAATACATTATTAATCTGATTAAAGATGGTATTCGTTTATTTACAAAAACGATGATAATGCAATACAAAGAAGAGCTAAAAACCGTACCTGTACATTTTGCAGGATCCATAGCGTATTTTGCGCAAGACCAAATTAAAGAAGTTGCTCAAGAAATGGGCTTTGTTGCTGGTAACTTCGAGCGTCGTCCTATAGAAGGTTTGGTAGCTTTTCATACCAGTAAATTATAATATTCAGTTTAATAAAAGTAGCTTTTGAATCATCATATAGCAGTTTATATAAACAATAAGAATAATAAAGAACATCTTATTGATTGTATTCAAACAGGCGATTTTATTTATGATTTTTCAGAATTGAATGGTGTACTTTTTTCAGAAATAACATTAAACAAATTTATTTCAGAAGAACGTATTCATGGACATTACGAAGTATTTACCGATACCAAGAACACTTTAGAGCATGCTTCATCAGGTGAGAGAAAAAAGGCATTACTTAAGTATCTTATTGCTCAGAATCCGGAATATATTATTGTTGATAATGTATTTGGAAATTTGGATGTAGCCGCTCAAAAAGATATTATAAATCAGATTTCAGATTTAGCTGCATGTATTCCTGTGATTCAAATTACCAATAGAAAACAGGAAATATTGCCTATTGTAAATAAGGTTTATCAAATAAAGGAAGACAATACTCTAGTATTGTTTGATTCAAGTTTTAATACTGTAGCCTCTTCAAATACTAATTTTATTAACGCTTTACCACAAGATTATCAGTTCAAAAAAGAGCGCTATAATCCTGTGGTAAACTTTAAAAATGTTTCAGTAGCTTATCATGAGCGCCCTATTATAAATGGCATTAACTGGGAAATTAAGACTGGGGAATTTTGGCAACTTATAGGACCTAACGGTTCAGGAAAGAGTACGATGTTGAGTATGATTTTCGGAGATAATCCAAAAGCATATGGGCAGGATATAATCTTATTTGGCAGGCAAAAAGGTAGTGGCGAATCGGTTTGGGAAATTAAAAAGAAAATCGGTTATTTTTCTTCAGATATGTTGCGAGGTTTTAACCGTCGAGATTCTATTGGAAATATGATCGTTTCGGGTTTTTTTGATACCATTGGATTATATAAAACGCCAACCAATCAGCAAATTAAAATTGCGCATCAATGGTTACGGGTTTTAGGAATGTTTGATATAAGAAAGCAATGTTTCTTAACCTTATCTCGAGGGCATCAGGTATTAGTTTTAATTGCCCGCGCCATGGTGAAACATCCACCGTTATTAATTTTAGATGAACCTACCAATGGTTTGGATGATTTCGATGTTAAAATATTTACAGAATTGGTAAATAAAATAGCTTTAGAAACAGAAACTGCTATATTATATGTTTCTCACAGAAAAGAACAAGGATTGGAACCTGATTATATTTATAAATTAACCCCAAATGAAACTGGCTCAATAGGTCAGGTGGTGGAATAAATTATATTTATAAGGGTCTAATACCAACGGGAATCGTTATTTTGTTTTTGCTAGCACTGTAAATACCCCGTTTTAGAGGAGGGACATTATTATAATTACAACCTCACACCACAATGATATGTTGGTTTTGAGGTATTTCGTTATTTGTTGCTCTGAAATTTACCCGTCCAAAGCCAGGAAAAAAGTTCTGTTCAGGCATGTAAATAAAAAAGTATAAAAGAATGCAAAAGGCTTAATTTTCAGTTATTTGAATTATTAACGATTTAAACATGAGTCATATTTTTAAGTGAAATATTGATAATTTAAAGGTTACTCGACGTTATTATCGAGCGATTCAAACTACCTAAAATATTTACATTTAGAATAGCTGTGAATTCTTCGACGTCTGCTTAACACACATCACTTTAATTAGTAAGTATCAACACCTTTAAATGTTAAAATTTATTACATTTAAAATGGGCAGCTGTAATTATTATTCAGTGTATACTCTGTTTTCTTGTTCGTTTACTCTAATAAAAGTGGTGCATTTGGTTAGATCTTTTAGACGTTGTGCCCCAACATATGTACAAGTACTTCTTAAGCCTCCTAAGATTTCTTGGAGGGTGTTTTTAACCTCACCTTTAAAAGGTATTTCCACCGTTTTGCCTTCACTAGCTCTGTATTCTGCAACACCACCAACATGTTTATTCATAGCTGTTGAGGAACTCATTCCGTAAAATTTCCGATAGGGTTTTCCTTGTTTTTCAATAATTTCACCACCACTTTCAGTGTGTCCGGCAAGCATACCTCCAAGCATAACAAAATCCGCACCACCTCCAAAGGCTTTAGCGACATCACCAGGTGTTGCGCAGCCCCCATCGCTTATAATTTGTCCACCTATACCATGTGCAGCATCGGCACACTCAATTATAGCTGAAAGCTGAGGGTATCCAACACCTGTTTTTACTCTTGTGGTACATACAGATCCGGGACCAATGCCAACTTTTACCACATCAGCACCTGATAATAATAATTCTTCAACCATTTCTCCGGTAACAACATTACCCGCAATAATAACACAATCTGGATATTTCGAACGAGTATCACGAACAAAATGAGCAAAATGTTCAGAATAACCATTAGCTACGTCGATACAGATATATTTTAAGTAACTATTATTTTCAATAATTGAGGCTAATTTTTTTGAATCGTCCTTACTGATTCCAGTACTAACAGCTATGAGGTCTTTAGCGTTATCGGGTAACGTGGATGAGAATACACTCCAGTCGTTTAAGGAATAGTGTTTATGTATAGCTGTAAATAAGCCTTGCTCTGATAAAGCTCTAGCCATTTCAAAGGTGCCAACCGTATCCATATTAGCAGCAATAATTGGGACTCCGGTATACACATGTGGACTGTGTAAAAATTTAAAACTTCGTTCTAAGGAAACTTCCGATCGGCTCTTTAATGTAGATCGCTTTGGGCGTATCATAACATCTTTAAAGCCTAATTTAATATCATATTCAATTCGCATAGTTCAATTCAATTGATGAACTCTAAATTTAAGGTTTTTTAAATGAAAAAGTTAAAACTTTAAGGGGAATAAATTCCGTTTATAATTTATATCTTTAAATATTATTACGACAAATATTCAACATTAGTTGAGCTTTATATAAATGAAAAATAACAATTTTAGAAAAGTATTATTCTTTATAATTACAGGATTAATCACTGTAGTCCTGTCTATTGGATACCTGACTGTTGAGCATAATTTACCCACTAAAGTCCTTTTAATAACCCTTTTTGTGATTATCTCAATTCAAATAGTTGTATTGCAATATTTTTATAAAAAGCAGTTGAAATACGACATGTTAATTTCTAAAATGAAGGATAAGGTAACTAAGCTTCAGGGTGAACAAGATGCTACAGCTAAAGAAGTAGATTTGAATAACTTATATCTAAACAATTTAAGTTATGAAATAAGAACGCCTTTAAGTACTGTGATGGGTATGCTCAATATGCTGAAGGAAACTAATTTAGATGCAGACCAGAAAGCTCAGGTTGAAATTGCGGCGTATTCGTCTAAAAATATGATGCAGTTAGTAGAAATGATAAGTAATAATGCTGAAGTAGATGAAGGAGAAATTAGTTTAAATTTAAAAGCGGTTGATTTAAAAGCGAATCTGATACATTTGTTTAAAATGTTCGAATATCAGGCCTGGGAGAAGGACCTTCATTTTAAAGTTGAATTTTTAACAGGAACAGAAAGTAAACATTTATTAATTGCGGATGCCTTTAGAATTCAGCAAGTATTGGTTAATTTAATAAGTAATGCCATAAAATTTACAGATTCGGGTCAGGTAACGGTTATTGTAGACCAAACCGTATCAATAGAAAACGATCAGATAGTTAGCTTTTATATAAAGGATACAGGCATGGGGATTCCACAGGAGGAATTACATCCCATTATAAATACTCCATCGAATGATAAGTTAGAAAAACAGAAAGTAACAAGTTCGCAGGTAAAGCGAATGGGTTTAAATATAGCCAAACAATTAGTAGAGTTAATGGGAGGAGAATTAAACGTTGAAACCAGAAAAGAACAAGGTTCAACCGTTTATTTCAGTTTACAGCTTAAAAAAACGCTTAACATAAAATCAGATAAAGAAGCCTTTAATCCTACGTTGGTTAGTAATTTTAATGTTTTGGTTGCTGAAGATAATAGAATGAACCAGAAATCCATTAAATTTCTGTTAGAGCAACAAGGTGCGGATTGCACATTTGTTAAGAATGGCGTTGAAGCTCTTGATTTGTATGAAGTGCTTGATTTTGATATGGTCTTTATGGATATTTTTATGCCTGATATGGATGGTTATGAATCTACTAAGGCTATTAGAAACACGAATAAATTCAAAGTAAATAAAACACCTATAATAGGGATTTCTGCAAGTGCCTTTGAGGACGATATAGAAAAGGCTAAAACAGCGGGAATGGTAGGGTTTTTATCAAAACCAATTGATGTAGCAAAACTAAAATCAATTTTGTTGAAGTACAGTGAAAAAGATCAACCAGCCTAGGAAAATAGGCTGGTAAGATATATTATTTCATTGCGATTACACTAATTTCTACATTTACATTTTTAGGTAATCTGGCAACTTGAACGGTTTCACGTGCTGGAGCCGTAGCATCATCAAAATAACTGCCATAAATCTCATTTATTAATCCAAAATCATCCATGTTACTAATAAAAATAGAAGATTTAATGACGTTGCTAAAATTCATGCCTGCAGCTTCTAATACGGCACTAATGTTTTTCATTACCTGTGTGGTTTCAGATTGAATATCTTCTAAAACTAAGTCACCAGTTTCTGGATTAATGGCTATTTGACCAGAGGTATAAAGGGTGTTTCCGTATAATATAGCCTGGCTATAAGGCCCTATAGGAGCAGGGGCTTTTGAGGTGTTAATTATTGTTTTCATTTAAGTAAAATGTCAGTTTTTAAAGTTGAATATCTGGTTGTCGACGTTTTTCGTATTTAAGATCCTTAAGCATGCTAGATTTAATACCTATAAAGAAATTCCAGGAGCTACGTTCGCTAAAAGGTACCCAGCTAAAATTCATTCTCCAACTTAATAAATCACGCTCAAAGCGTAATTGGGTATAGGTGAAGCCAAGATTTTTTAAATCGTAACCTGATGAAGCACCCACAGACCAACGATCTGATAATTTAATATCTCCAGAAAACATAAGCGAATGTGAGGATATTTGATTTTCTCGTCTGGAGTTTGAATAGTTTACTGCATAAGCTACTCTTAAACTCCAAGGTATCTTATAATTATAAAGCGAGTTTTTAGCGTTGTTTTCATCATCATCTTCATCGTTATCTTGGTTGTTAAATTGTTCACTGGCGAAATCTTGAGAAATACCAAATAAATCGTCATCACGACCCCCGTTTCTAACATTTTCTTCAATAGCACGCTCTTTACGTTTATCAGATTTTGAGTCTTTACTTGAAATAGACCAACTTGTAGTTAAGTTTGCACTAGTAAGTCTAAATAAACTTCCGCCGTTATTGATGTTAAATTCGTCAATCCTATTGTTATTATTATCTAAAGCATAAGGGTCTAATGTAGCTCCAAAATTAACGCTCATTTTGTTGTTAAAAAACTGTGTACCACCACTGACTCTTACAGGAT
This sequence comes from Gaetbulibacter saemankumensis DSM 17032, assembly GCF_000425645.1. Lineage (GTDB taxonomy): Bacteria > Bacteroidota > Bacteroidia > Flavobacteriales > Flavobacteriaceae > Gaetbulibacter > Gaetbulibacter saemankumensis. The sequence continues at coordinate 166,059 of NZ_AUDV01000005.1, read as the reverse complement.
TCCATTGTAATGAATCGCCAGCAAAATTATAGGCAGTAGAAAAGTTTAAATTATTAAGTAGAATCACTTTTTTTGGTTCTGTGGCTGTACTGTCTTTATCCCGTACTTTGGCTTCAAAATTATTTGAAAGTGATAAGCCCATAGAACTAGAGAAATTTTTATTTGGTGTACCAAATAATCCTTGTTCAAATCTGCTATATTCTACTTCAGAAGTGGTTAATCCATCCGCGCTAATAACTTCATAGGTGTCATAATACTTATCAAATCCTGGATTTACGTTATAACTCACAGACGGACGCATAACATGTCGGATGGCTTTTATTTTTCGATTTGTTCCTTCCTTTTCGAAATTGAACATACCGTAAACAGTAGTTCCTAAACTGGTACTGAAATTGTAAGTTCTGAATAAGTCGAAACCTTCAACATCTTCAATAATCGTTTCACGTTCTATAGGATCGAAAGATTTGCTGATGGTTTTAAAGGTCCAAACTTCGTTATAGTTAGTACTAGCACTTAAACTGAAATGTTTAAAAACTTTAAAGTTAGTGCTTAAAGGAATGGAGTGTTGAAAACCAGCCTTGGCATCGTCGAACATTTCTTTCTTAAAAAATAAAGAATCTGTAGTTGTTATTCGATTCTCACCACGGATATTATATTGTAAATTTACATTTTGAATGATACCTTTTTTCGATCCCGATTTTGAGGCAAACGGGTACATTCTTCCAATACTACCTTGAAATGTTGGCAGGGTCATATTAATAACTTCGGTGTTTGTATTTTGAGAATGCGTTGCCGTTAAACTCATATTTACCTGTGGTTCTCCGGGAAAAGTTTTAGAGTAAGATACCGAAGACGACAACGTATTGTTCAAGAACGAACCTGAATTGTTTTGGTTTAAAGTATTACGATAGTATTTACTACTACCAAGGTTTACAGAAGCCGAAAATCGTGAATTGGGACTTGCTTTAGAATCTTGACTATGCGACCATCTAAGATTGTATATGGTACTTTTGCTATAATCCGGAAAGCCACGTTCACTGTTAATTAAACTTTCAAACCTTACAGCTAAATTTCCTCTAAATTTGTAACGTTTCGCATAACTACTTTCCAATCGCATACCATAACTTCCATTCGTATAATAATCACCTAAGGCTGCTAAATCAACATAGTCGCTAATAGCAAAGTAATAACCACCATTTTGTAAAAAGTAACCTCTATTGTTTTGTTCACCAAATGTTGGAATAATAATTCCTGAAGTTTGTTTTTCCGATTGAGGAAAGAATCCAAAGGGAAGCCCCAACGGAGTAGGTACATCGTAAATATATATGTTAGCTAAACCTGTAACTATCTTTTTTCCGGGAACAACTTTTGCTTTACGAAGTCTTATATAATACTCTGGATCTTCTAAATTTTCAGAGGTTGTATATTTGGCATTTTTAATAAAGTAAACCGAGTCGTTTTCTTTTTTAGTAACATTAGCGACCACGGTTCCTTCGCCCTGTGCTGATTTACTATTATAAATAAGTGCTTTTTTTGTTTTAGTGTTAAAAACAATAGAATCAGGTTCTACTACATTAGAACCTTGTGTAAAAACGGGTTTTTGGGTATACACATCTGTAGTATCCATAATACCTTTTGCGTAAACGGTATTTTTTGTATAATCGATTATGATACTACCCGCTTTAATATTCATATCGCCATAGTCTATTTTAGCCTCGTTATAGAGATATAACTTGTGTTCTTTTTGATTAAAGGTGGTGTAATCGTTGGCATGATAAGTAACCGTATGTTCTAAAAGTTCTTTTTTAGGTTTTACCGAATCTACCAAAGTAGTATCTTGACTTTTTTCTGACAGTTGTGGGTTAATAAGACTGTCTGCAGATATGACCAAGCTGTCTTTCTCGCTTCTCTTTATGGTTCGACCTTTGGATGGAATATCTTGGGCAAAGCTCAACATGTTAATAAACACTGTGAAACTTAATGCAAAAAGTATTTTAAAGTTGTTTGTATGCAACGCTTTTAAATGTATTTTTGTAAAAGTATGGCTCGGTTTTTGAAAAGTCAAAATTACATATATTTTTCTGTGAATGATTGATAATTCAATTAAAATTTAAATTTTAAACAGTTCCTCGATTTTGAAATTTCTTGATTTAAGAAAGTTCGAAATGCATTAAAAAACGTAACTGTTTAAAATCTAATTAAATAATGGAGTTGTAAGCTTAACAATATAATTAGTCCCATGAAAACGAACAGCAAATTACTTTTCGTATCTTTTATAACATTATTAACGTTTTCCTTATTTACAAAGGGTTTTGCCTCTAATCCACCTAAGAAATTTGTTGTTGTGTTGGATGCAGGCCATGGAGGTGACGACCCTGGTAATATGGGAAATGGTTATAAGGAGAAGGATATTGCCTTGAAAATTATACTTGAAGTAGGTAGTATTATTGAAAAGAACCCTAATATAAAAGTCGTTTATACACGTAAAACAGATGTTTTTATTAGTTTGAAGGAGCGTGGAAGCATAGCCAATAAAGCCGATGCCGATTTATTTGTATCGGTGCATTGTAATGCTCATGGTTCGCAAGCTCATGGAACTGAGACTTTTGTTTTAGGAACTCACCGAAATCAAACCAATTTTGAAGTGGCAAAACGCGAGAATTCTGTTATTTTTTTAGAAGATGATTATGAGGAGAATTACGGTGGTTTCGACCCAAATTCCCCAGAATCTGTAATGAGTATTTTGTTAAGTCAGGAAGAATATTTAGATCAAAGCATTCAATTGGCTAGTTTGATTCAAGATAAGTTTACAGCGAAATTAAAACGCAAAAATCGTGGTGTGAAGCAAGCTGGGTTTGTAGTTCTACATCAAACCGTAATGCCAAGTGTTTTGGTGGAAACTGGTTTTTTAACTTATAAAGAAGAAGGACGCTATTTAAATTCAAAAATAGGACAACGAGAGGTTGCTACGGCCGTAGCAGATGCTATTTTAGAATATAAGCACACGATCGATGGCAATATTGGTTATTATAGTGGGGAAGATGCGATAGCTGCCGCAGAAGATAAAATGGAATCGGACGTTAATTTTTCAGATACCGTTATATATAAGGTGCAGATTGCTGCAAGTTCTAAGGCTATTGAAACAAAGGCTTATAATTTTAAAGGACTCGAAGATGTCTCAAGAGTTAAAGAAGCGAATCTTTATAAATATTTTTATGGTAGCACTTCAGACTATAATGAAACAAATAAATTACAGCTTGAAGCTCAAAATAAAGGTTATAAATCTTGTTTTGTAGTCGCGTTTAAAGATGGTAAAAAAATAAGCTTAAACGAGGCTTTAAAATCAACTAACAATTAGGCGAGATCTTTTAAGGTTTGTCTTAAATTTATCTTAAATTTGTCTCATAAAATTTTTTGCATTTGAAAATATCTAGAGAAGTAAAAACGGGTACATTAGTATTAGCAGGGATTGCCCTGTTTGTTTTTGGGTTTAATTATTTAAAAGGTCAAAATTTATTTGAAGCGAACGCAGTTTATTACACAAAGTTCGATTATAATGCCTTAACTAAATCTTCGGTAGTTACTATTAAAGGTAATACAATTGGTAAGGTTCAGGATATATCATACGATTTCGAGACAGGAAAAACACTAGTGTCTTTTTCCGTCAGTAAAGATTTGAAATTTTCTAATCAATCAAAAGTACGTATGTATGAAACCGGATTGATGGGGGGTAATGGATTGGCTATTTTAATAAGTAATGAAGGAGAGCCTGCTAAACCAGGTGATATGTTAGAATCGGAAGTACAAGTGGGTTTAGTAAGTAGTTTGTCGAAAAACTTTTCTGGATTGAGTATGGATTTGGAATCTACTTTGAAATCGGCAGACTCCTTAATAGTGAGTTTAAATAAGGTTGTTAACGATCAGTCTGAAAGTGGTTTAAGACGCACTGTTGCACAATTAAATGAAACTTTAAAAGCATTTGAGAAAACTTCTGATTATTTAAATGGATATTTAATAGATAATAAGAAGACTATTGCCTCTACACTAGATAATTTTGAAACTTCTAGCGAAGATTTGTCTATAATGCTTGCCGATTTAAAGGAAGCAGATATGGGGAGCACGGTTGAGTCGCTGAATATAACTTTAACCCGTTTGAATAACGTGTTAGCCAATTTAGAAGCAGGAAAAGGTTCAGTAGGAAAGCTGTTAAAAGATGAGGCTTTATATAATAACCTTGAAGGTGCTACCAAAGAGATGGAAGAACTGCTTAGAGATATAAAATTACATCCAAAGCGCTATTTTAGAATTTTATCCAAAAAGGAAATCCCATATCAACAGGAATAACCTATAATTGTTACGCATGCAATATTTACCAAACATACTTTTTCTAGTTTTACTTGTTTTAGGAATTGGATATTTTACTCGAAATGTAAAAAAGCTTATTCGTAATATTAAACTTGGACATAAAATAGATGTGTCAGATAACAAATCTGAACGTTTTAAAAATATGGCCTTGATTGCTTTTGGGCAGAGTAAAATGGTAAGGCGGCCTGTAGCTGGTATTTTACACTTTATAGTATATGTTGGTTTTATTGTAATAAATATAGAAGTATTAGAGATTATTATCGATGGTATATTTGGGACCCACCGTATTTTTTCGCCAATAGGTTCTGTTTATAATATATTAATAGGAACATTTGAAATACTAGCCCTTTTGGTTTTTGTTTCGGTGGTAATATTCTGGATTCGTAGAAATATTATAAAATTACAACGCTTTTGGAAAACTGAGATGACGAGTTGGCCAAAGAATGATGCAAATTTCATACTGTATTTCGAGATGGTGTTAATGACACTATTCTTAATTATGAATGCGACTGATGTACATTTTCAAGCTATGAATTCTGGAAATGTTGTAAGCCAGTATATAGCGCCATGGTTTAGCGAACTTTCAGAAAACACACTTCATATTATAGAGCGCACGGCCTGGTGGTTGCATATCGCTGGAATCCTAGTATTTTTAAATTATTTATACTTTTCTAAGCATTTACATATATTATTAGCGTTTCCAAATACTTATTTTGGCAAGTTAAGACCAAAGGGTGAATTGAATAATTTGGAAGCCGTTACTAAAGAAGTAAAAATGATGATGGATCCAAACGTTGATCCATTTGCTGAACCTGCTGAGGATTCGGATGAAGAAATACCTGCAAAATTCGGAGCGAGTGATGTTACCGATTTAAACAGAATTCAATTATTGAATGCTTACACATGTACAGAGTGTGGACGTTGTACGAGTGAATGTCCGGCAAATCAAACCGGTAAAAAATTATCGCCGCGCAAAATTATGATGGATACCAGAGATCGTCTGGAAGAAGTTGGAAAAAATATAGATGCCAATAGTGGAGAGTTTAAAGATGATGGCAAACAATTATTAGGCCATTATATAACAAATGAAGAAATTTGGGCTTGTACAACCTGTAATGCTTGTACTGAAGCATGTCCGGTAAGTATAGATCCTTTATCGATAATATTAGAAATGCGTCGTTATTTGGTAATGGAGCAATCGGCAGCGCCTATGGAGTTAAATAATATGATGACAAATATTGAAAACAATGGTGCGCCATGGCCTTACAACCAAATGGATCGATTAAATTGGAAAAACGAATAAACTCTTAATCATGAGTGAATTACTTAAGGTGCCAACAATGGCAGAATTTATGGAGCAAGGAAAGCAACCTGAAGTTTTGTTTTGGGTTGGTTGCGCTGGGAGTTTTGATGACAGGGCAAAAAAAATTACTAAAGCATTTGTAAAGCTTTTAAATAAAGCAGGTGTTGAATTTGCTGTTCTGGGGACCGAAGAGAGCTGTACTGGAGATCCGGCTAAACGGGCGGGAAATGAATTTTTGTTTCAAATGCAGGCAGTAACAAATATCGAGATTCTTAATGCTTACGAAGTAAAAAAAATAGTAACGGCTTGTCCGCATTGTTTTAATACCATCAAGAATGAATATCCTTCATTAGGAGGTAATTATGAAGTAATGCATCATACCCAATTTTTGAAAACCTTATTAAATGAGGGGAGATTAACGGTTGAAGGAGGTAAATTTAAAGGCAAGCGAATTACCTTTCATGATCCTTGTTATTTAGGTCGTGCTAATGATGTGTATGAAGCTCCTCGTGATTTAATTCAGAAGTTAGAGGCAGAATTGGTAGAGATGAAAAATTGTAAACGCAATGGATTATGTTGTGGAGCAGGAGGCGCACAGATGTTTAAAGAAGCCGAAAAAGGGGATAAGGAAGTAAATGTAGAGCGTACCGAGCAGGCCTTAGAAGTAAAACCTGAAATTGTAGCAGCCGGCTGTCCGTTTTGCAACACCATGATTACCGATGGGGTAAAATCAAAAGAAAAAGAATCAGAAGTAGCTATTATGGATATAGCTGAGTTAATTGCAAACGCTCAAGATTTGTAAATTTGCAGTAAAAAAGAATTATGCTAGTAGATTTTAATACATTACCTGAAGAATCACGCGTTTGGATATATCAAGCCAATCGTTCGTTTACAGAGCAAGAAATTGAAGAAATTGAATGGAAATTAAATGTTTTTATTGAGAATTGGACTGCGCATGGTAGTGATTTGCAAGCAGGCTATTTAATAAAATATAAACGGTTTATTGTAATAGCTTTAAATCAAAATTTAAATAAAGCAACAGGGTGTTCTATCGATGCTTCAGTGCGTTTTATTCAGCAATTGGAACAAGATTATAAGGTGGATTTGATGGATAAAATGAATGTGTCTTATAAACAAGGTGAATACATAGCCCATAAAACATTGGCCGATTTCAGAAAAATGGCTAAAGATAAAGCGGTTTCTAAAAACACGATTGTATTTAATAATTTGGTGACTAATATTGCAGAGTTTAAGGAAAACTGGGAAGTTCCTGCAAGTGACAGCTGGCATAGTCGTTTTATTAAATAATATTCTAGTCATACTTGCTTTTTAAGCTTTAGATAGATTAAGCGCAAGTCTTATCATGATTCTAATTGGTTTTAAACCGGTCAATCATGAATAAAAAGTGAGAATTTAAAGTGTAATAATTACACATGTAATAGAGGGTTAAAGGCAAATATATTGTCTGCTGGAATTAAGCTTGTAATGGATTAACTGTTTTTGTAATTCTATATTAAAATACTTCTATTTTCCTATTAAAAGTGTTAATTTGGCACGGTTATTAGTATGTAAAGAATACCTAATTAATCCGTTTTATGCGTCAAATCTTAACTTTATCATTTTTCCTATTTATAAATATTATTTCTTCAGCACAAAGTTCTGTAAATCCTTTATTAGCGCCTGATGCTGAAGCTCAGAAGAAATGGGTAGATAGCGTATATAACAATATGACCTTGCTTGAAAAAATTGGTCAGTTGTATATGGTACAAGTCATGTCTAATCAGGATGAAGCTTCAAAGAAAAAAATAGAGAACCTGGTAAAAAATCATCATATTGGCGGAATAATCTATTCAAACGGGGGGCCAGTACGTCAAGCAAAATTAAACAATGAACTTCAGGCTATGTCGCGGGTTCCGATGTTAATTGGTATGGATGCGGAATGGGGACTGAGCATGCGATTGGATTCTACTTATGCCTTTCCATGGAATATGACATTGGGCGCGATTAAAGATAATGATTTGGTTGAACAGACGGGAAGACAAATAGGAGAGCACTGTAAGCGTTTAGGAGTGCATTTTAATTTTGCTCCAGTGGTTGATATCAATACCAATCCTGATAATCCTATAATAGGAAATCGTTCGTTTGGGGAAAATAAAGAGAATGTTACCGAAAAAGCACTAGCTTTTATGAAAGGGATGCAGAATGCTGGTGTTTTGGCAAATGCAAAACATTTTCCAGGTCATGGTGATACAGATCAGGACTCTCATAAAACATTGCCAACAGTAAATTTCTCCAAAGAACGCATTGATAGCATAGAACTATATCCGTATAAAAAGCTTATAGATAAAGGCTTATCCAGTGTTATGGTAGCTCATCTCAATGTACCTAGTTTAGAGTCGCGTGAAGGATATCCTTCGTCCCTTTCAAAATTTATTGTAACTGATATTTTGCAAGAAAGATTAGGGTTTAAAGGCTTAATTTTCACAGATGCTTTAACCATGAAAGGAGCTTCTAATTTTAGTGAGTCTGGTGATATCGATTTGGCGGCTTTTAAGGCAGGAAATGATGTAATGCTAATGTCTGAAGATGTTCCATTTGGAATTTCAAAATTTATGGATGCCTATATACGATCTGAAATTACGGAGACACGTTTGGCACACTCAGTAAAGAAGATATTAATGGCTAAGTATAAAGTTGGGTTAAACAACTACAAGGCTGTTTCAATTAAAAATTTGGTTTCCGATTTAAATAGGGTTGAAGATGATTTGTTGTATGAAACCTTGCTAGAAAATGCCATTACTGTGGTAAAGAACACTGAAGATCTTGTTCCATTTCGTGAACTAGAAAAAAGAACATTTGCTTATGTACCGCTGGGTGACGATAGTGGTTCAGACTTTTTTACTGCTTTAAAGAAATACACCAAAGTACATCAGATAACTGGAGAAACTCTAGAGGAGTTGCAGGCTAAATTACATGATTACAATACTGTTATTATTGGTTTTCATCGTTCTAATGCGAATCCGTGGAAAAGTTATGAGTTTAGTGAGGATGAGTTATTGTGGATTGATGAAATTGCTAAAACGCATGATGTGGTGTTAGATGTTTTTGTGAAACCATATGCGCTTTCTAAATTAAAATCAATAGATAACATTAAAAGTATTGTTGTTAGTTATCAAAATAGCATTATAGCTCAGGAGAAATCGGCACAGGTGCTTTTTGGAGCTATACCATCGATGGGGGAGCTACCAGTTTCGATTGGCACCTATTTTAAAGTAGGTGAAGGAGTGGAGAATAATGGATTAAAGAGGTTGGGTTATGCGTTACCAGAACATGTAGGACTTGATTCTAACATTTTAAAAGGTATTGATTCTATTGCATTGAGTGCCGTAAGACGCGAAATGACACCAGGGATTCAATTGCTTATCGCCAGAAAAGGCAAGGTTGTTTATAATAAAAACTTTGGAAAGCATACCTATGAGGGTAAAGAAATTGTGAAGTATGATGATATTTATGATGTCGCTTCACTTACCAAAATTTTAGCCACTTTACCTTTGGTTATGGAACTTGAGGAAAAAGGCGAAATGAGTTTGGATACGACACTTGCCGATATTTTACCGGAATATAAAGGTTCTAATAAAGAAAATATTACCATTCGGGAAATGCTTTCTCATTACGCTAGATTGCGCCCATGGGAGCCTTTTTACTATCACACGTTGGATTCAGTTACAAAAAAACCTAGTGAAGCCTATTATCGGTCTGTGAAAACCGATGAATTTAATATTGAAGTGTCTAAAAATATGTATTTGCGCTATGATTATCCAGATACAATTCAGAAGGTTATAAGAGATTCGGAATTACTGGAAAATCTAAAATACCGTTACAGTGATTTCCCTTATTATATTCTAAAGAAATTTTTAGAAGAGTATTACGACAGAACTTTAGAACAATTGGTTCAAAGTCATTTTTACGAGTCTCTCGGGGCAAACTATACCATGTATAATCCGTATTATAAAATTAGCAGTAAAAAAATCATACCAACTGAAATAGATAACTATTATCGTTTTCAAGAAGTACATGGCTATGTACATGACATGGGGGCTGCTATGCAGAATGGTATAGGTGGTCATGCCGGTATTTTTAGTAATGCCAACGATGTTGCTAAAATTATGCAAATGTATTTACAGAAGGGTTTTTACGGAGGTAAGCGTTACTTAAAAGCAGAAACCATTGATAAATTTAATACCTGCTATTACTGTGATGCCGATAATAGACGCGGTGTAGGTTTTGATAAGCCTCAACTGGAAGGTGATGGCCCTACCTGTGGGTGCGTGTCGTTAACTAGTTTTGGGCATTCAGGTTTTACAGGAACCTATGCCTGGGCAGATCCGGAGGAGGAAATTGTGTATGTTTTTTTGGCGAATCGTACGTATCCCAATTCAGATCATAATTTATTGTTAAAGGAGAATATTCGAACCAATATCCAGGAAATTATTTACGAAGCTATAATCGATTAATTTAAATTTGTAGAAAAGACAAAAAAGCGCATGAAAATAGGAATTGTATGCTACCCAACATTTGGAGGTAGTGGGGTTGTGGCTACTGAATTAGGTTTGGAACTTTCAAAACGAGGACACGAAATTCATTTTATCACTTATAATCAACCAGTTCGGTTAGAGTTAATAAGTAATAATGTACATTATCATGAAGTGAATGTGCCTGAATATCCACTATTTCATTATCAACCATACGAATTAGCTCTATCAAGTAAGTTAGTCGATATGGTGAAACTTCATAAAATTGAAATTTTACATGTGCATTATGCTATTCCACATGCTTACGCAGCATATATGGCAAAGAAAATGTTGTTAGAGAATGATATATATGTGCCTATAGTTACCACTTTACATGGCACCGATATTACGTTAGTGGGTAGTCATCCGTTTTACAGGCCTGCGGTAACTTTTAGTATCAATAAATCTGATGCGGTTACAGCGGTTTCACAAAGTTTAAAAGATGATACCTTACGACTTTTTAATATAGAAAATGATATACATGTGGTTCCTAATTTTATCGATTTAGATAAATATCATGAAGGTTTTGAAGGTTGTAGACGGGGTATGTTAGCACAAGATCATGAAAAGATTATAACGCACATTAGCAACCTGCGTGCCGTAAAGCGGGTTCAGGATGTAATAAAGGTGTTTTATAACATACAAAAAGTAATGCCTGCAAAGTTAATGTTGGTGGGAGAAGGACCGGAACGAGAGCACATTGAAATGCAATGTCAGGAGCTCGGGATTATGGATAAAGTTATTTTCTTCGGAAAAAGTAATGAAATAGATAAAATTTTAAGTTATAGTGATTTGTTTATATTACCCTCAGAATCTGAAAGCTTTGGATTGGCGGCATTAGAAGCGATGGCCTCGGGAACTCCTGTAATTTCAAGTAATACAGGTGGTCTACCTGAGGTTAATATACAAGGTGTATCAGGATATTTGAGTGATGTTGGAGATATTGAAGACATGACAAAAAATGCTATACATATTCTGAGTGATGATAATCGACTTAGAAGTTTTAAAGACAACGCACGTAAAGAATCATTAAAATTCGATTTGCATAAAATAGTACCGCAATATGAAGCCATCTATCAAGATACATTAGCAAAATGCGTGGTGAGTTAATTTTACTTGTAGTTCGTTGAAATTAATTATTATCAGAATCAAATAAATAATGAATGCTATCCAGACTGGATGTTCAATTAGCATTTTTCTTTCTTATTTTTTTAGGTTTCATATCTCTTCATCCTAGATTTAGGATTTACTTTAAATAAAAAAAGCACCTTAGAGGTGCTTTTAATAATATATTTATTTCGAATTAGAATTGGTAGCGAATACCTAATGCTATATCGAAATCTAAATCATTGTTATTGTAAGTGCTATTACCAAAACCAAGTTCTGGTCTAAAATCTAAGGATATTAATAGCGGGATATCGAAGTTGTATTCAATACCAATGTCTCCTGCAGCAAAAACGAATGTATCGCTATAATCTTTACTAGGATCTGTTGAGCTGTCATAATTGAAAGACCCAAATCCACCACCAGCACCAACATACCAGTTAAAACTGCCATCTAGTGGAAATACCCATTGGTATAAACCGGTTAATTTAAATCCATCAAAGTTGTTACCATCTCGCCATCCTAAATCCACTTCTAAGCGATTAGCTGTGCTTAAAGCATGTTGGTAAGAGATTTCAGCTCCAAATCCATCGCTATCGCCTAATCTTAAACCAATGGCGTTTTTAGAGATTTCTTGAGCATTTGATGTTAAAGCAAATCCTAATACTGTAATTGCAAATAAAAAAAGTTTTTTCATAAAGTGTAAGTTTTTGTGTACTTGTTCATATTTACGATACTTTTAAAAAAAAAGATCATATTTTTTTAATATTCATTGGTCAAACAAAAATAACACCAAAAATGTGTTTATTTTTAAACATTCAATAGAATTATTAACAATTTTATTTAGGTAATGGTGGAAAATATTCATTTACAACAATTAAGCGGTGAGCTATCAGGAGAATTATATTTCGATGATTTAATAAAATCCATTTATGCTACCGATGCGTCGGTGTATAGGAAACTTCCTTTGGCTGTGGCTTATCCAAAAAATAGTGATGATTTAAAGAAATTGATAGCTTTTTCTACTAAGCACAAAACCTCTTTAGTGCCAAGAACGGCAGGTACATCATTAGCGGGACAATGTGTTGGTGATGGGATTATTGTAGATGTTTCAAAATATTTCACAGAAATTATTGATTTTAATGAAGAAGAAAAAACAATAACAGTTCAACCTGGTGTGGTTCGTGACGAACTGAATAATTACTTAAAACCCTTTGGACTATTTTTTAGTCCCAATACATCAACATCCAATAGATGTATGATAGGAGGCATGGTTGGGAATAATTCATCTGGAACAACCTCTATTCAGTACGGGGTTACACGTGATAAACTTGTAGAAATGCAAGTTATTTTAAGTAATGGGAGTGAAGTTGTTTTTAAAGCAATTAGCCCTGAAGACTTTCATGAAAAAACGAAGCAAGGTGATTTAGAAGGTGAAATTTATAAATGTATTTATGCAGAACTTCAATCGTCAGAGGTCCAAAAGGAAATTGATAAACAGTATCCTAAACCTGAAATACATCGAAGAAATACTGGGTATGCCATTGATGAATTAATAAAATCACAGGTGTTTTCAAATGGCGAAACACCTTTTAATATGTGTAAACTGCTGTCGGGGAGCGAAGGAACCTTAGCATTTACTACCCAAATAACCTTAAAACTTGATAAACTGCCTCCACAAGAGAGTATTATGGTGGCTGCACATTTTGAAAGTATTGAGTCGTGTTTAAATGCCGTAGAATTAGTCATGAAACACAATTTGTACACCTGTGAAATGATGGATAAAACAATTTTGGATTGCACGAAACAGAATAAAACGCAGCAGGAAAATAGAAGTTTTATTATTGGTGATCCTAAAGCTATATTGATGTGCGAAGTTAAGGCAGATACTCAATACGAGGTAAATTCATTGGCTGCAACCCTAATAGAAGATATAGTAAAATCCGGTTTATCTTATGCGTATCCACTATTATTAAATGAAGACATTAATAAGGCGAATAACTTGCGTAGCGCAGGTCTGGGGTTGCTGGGTAATATTATAGGAGACAAAAAATCTGCTGCATGTATCGAGGATACTGCCGTAGCATTGCCAGATTTATCAGCCTATATTTCTGAATTTACAAAATTGATGTCCGATTACAATCAGGAGGCTATTTATTATGCACATGCTGGTGCTGGTGAATTACATCTAAGGCCAGTATTAAATTTGAAAAAATCGGAAGATGTTGCCTTATTCAGGAAGATAACAACTGATGTTGCTCATTTGGTTAAGAAGTATCAGGGAGCTATGAGTGGTGAACATGGCGATGGAATTGTTAGGGCAGAGTTTATTTCATTTATGATTGGAAAACGGAATTACGACATATTAAATCGCTTAAAATATGCTTTCGATCCACATAATATTTTCAATCCCGGAAAGATAGTGGATGCTTTACCTATGGACGAAAGTTTACGATATGTCCCAGACAGGATAGAACCAGAAATTACAACGCTTATGGATTTTTCTGCATCTCAAGGGATTTTAAGAGAAGCGGAGAAATGTAACGGTTCAGGTGACTGTAGAAAATCAACTCAATTTGGAGGGGTTATGTGTCCTAGTTATCGGGCAACGCGAAATGAAAAAGATACTACAAGGGCACGAGCGAATGCATTACGAGAATTTTTAACTAATTCGGAGAAAAAAAATAAATTCAATCACAAAGAATTAAAGCAGGTGTTCGATTTATGTTTAAGTTGTAAGGCCTGCGCAACTGAATGCCCAAGTAGTGTGGATGTGGCAAGTTTAAAAGCAGAATTTCAATATCAATATCAGAAAGCTAATGGCGTTTCCATGAGGAATAAAATTATGGCTTATAATAACCTAATTAACCATGTGGGAAGTATAACACCTGGTGTAGTGAATTTTATGTTTAGTAATGCAATGACCTCAAAAACATTAAAAAAAATGACAGGTATTGCAACTAAAAGGAGTTTGCCTTTGATTTCAAGTAAAAGTTTAATTAAAATATTTCAAAGTATTAAAAATAAGTTTAATAATAGTATTTTTATTAAAACAGTTTATTTGTTTAATGATGAATTTACAAATCATTTAGACGCTTCTATTGGTGAAGATGCCATTAACTTGTTGTTAGGGTTGAATTATGATGTTCGCCTTGTTAAACATGATGAATCGGGACGCGCATTTATTTCTAAAGGGTTATTAAAACAAGCTAAAAAATGTGCAAATAAAAACATTGACATATTTAAAGACTTAATTTCTGCCGAGAATCCATTAATCGGAATAGAGCCTTCAGCTGTTTTAACCTTTAGAGATGAATATTTGAAATTAGCAGATGATAAAAATTCGGCATTAAATATTTCTCAAAATTCATATTTAATTGAGGAGTTTTTACAACAAGAAATACGATTGGGGAATATCAAGCCTTCTCAATTTACAAAAGAATATAAAACCATAAAATTCCACGGACATTGCCATCAAAAATCATTAAGTAATCAATCTTGTAGCTTCGATGTTTTAAATCTTCCAGAAAATTATAAAGTAACAATTATTCCAAGTGGTTGCTGCGGCATGGCAGGGAGTTTTGGTTATGAAAAGGAACATTATGAGGTTAGTATGAGTATTGGAGAGCAAACCTTGTTTCCTGCGATTCGAAACACTTCAAGTGATGTCGAAATATCGGCGAACGGTACGAGTTGTAGACATCAGATAAAAGATGGTACAAGAAGACATTCAAAACATCCAGTAACAATTTTAAGAGAAGCTTTATTGTAATTGTTATTTACTATGTCTATCAATAATGGTTATGGCGGCTATTAATTCTTTTATTTCCATATTGTTGAATTCATCATCTATTACAAAAGGCGCTAATTTATCTTTGTTATAGTTATAAATTTTCCAACGTTTAAATTGGTATTCGAGTGCTGTGAAATTTTCAACCCAATCACCAGAATTTAAATACATTGTCTTACCAAACTTATTTTCGAAGTATGCCATTTTAGGTTGATGGATATGCCCACAAATGACATAGTCGTAAGCATTTTCAATGGCAATATCAGATATAATGCGCTCAAAATCATTGATATATTTTATTGCACCTTTAACGCCGTTTTTCACTTTTTTTGACAGGGAATAACGTTCTTTTCCTCGACGTTCTAAATACCAATTTATTAAGCGGTTCACCAAAGTTAGTAAATCATAACCATAGCCACCTAGCTTAGCTAACCATTTAGCGTTTTGTATGGAGACATCAAAAACATCACCATGAAAAAACCAGGCCTTCTTACCATCAAGTTCTAAAGACAACTTATTAACTATTGATATGTTTCCAATAGTAGTGCCGCTAAATTTTCTAAGCATTTCATCATGGTTTCCAGTAATGTAAATGATTTCGGTACCACAAGCGGATAGATCCATAATTTTTTTAATAACCTTTAGATGTGATTTCGGGAAATATCGCTTGCTAAATTGCCAAACATCAATAATATCACCATTAAGAATTAATTTTTTAGGCTCAATGCTGTTTAGGTAAGTTAATAAATGTTTGGCGTGACATCCGTAGGTGCCTAAGTGTACGTCTGAGATAACAGCAATTTCTATTTTTCTTTTAATTTTCAAAAATTTCTGATTTTGATAATGTAAAATACGCTTATAAATATTACTCAATGATTATTTAATAATTATTTAATTATAAGCGTATTGTTAAATGATTGTTACTTAAAACAGGGATATTTTAGTGCGCTTTATTCAAAATCATTTTAATATCTCTAATAATAAATTTACTTTAGCGACAAATTTTTATTTATGGCTGGGAATTCTTTTGGAAAACTGTTTACTTTAACTACATATGGTGAGTCACACGGACCTGCATTGGGAGGTGTTATCGATGGTTGTCC
Organism: Gaetbulibacter saemankumensis DSM 17032; assembly: GCF_000425645.1. Lineage (GTDB taxonomy): Bacteria > Bacteroidota > Bacteroidia > Flavobacteriales > Flavobacteriaceae > Gaetbulibacter > Gaetbulibacter saemankumensis. The sequence continues at coordinate 149,823 of NZ_AUDV01000005.1, read as the reverse complement.
ATCTGGTATTGAGTTAGATTTAGAAGCAATACAGAACGAATTAAATAGAAGAAAACCGGGGCAATCAGCAATTGTGACACAACGTAAAGAGCCTGATACCGTGAAGTTTCATTCAGGGATTTTTGAAGGAAAAACAACGGGGACTTCTATAGGTTTTGTTATTGAAAACACGAATCAGAAATCTCACGATTACTCTCATATAAAAGACAGCTATCGTCCAAGTCACGCCGATTACGTTTACGATCAGAAATATGGTTTTAGAGATTATCGTGGAGGTGGTCGCAGTTCGGCAAGAGAGACCGCTTGTCGCGTCGTTGCTGGAGCCGTAGCTAAACAAGTGCTCAAAGGTATTCAAGTTGATGCTTATGTGTCTGGGGTAGGAACTTTAAAGCTAGACAAACCATATAATCAGTTGAATTTGGGGCTTACTGAAACCAATCCAGTAAGATGTCCAGATAGCGAAATGGCTAAAAAAATGGAATCTTACATTAAAGAAGTTCGCTCAAAAGGAGATACCGTTGGAGGCATTGTTACCTGTGTGATAAAAAATGTACCCGTAGGTTTAGGAGAACCTGTCTTTGATAAATTACATGCTGAATTAGGAAAAGCTATGCTGTCTATTAATGCTGTTAAAGGTTTTGAGTATGGCAGTGGCTTTGAAGGCAGTACTATGTTTGGTAGCGAACATAACGACGCATTTAATACCGATGGTACAACGAAAACTAATTATTCTGGAGGTATTCAGGGAGGAATTAGCAATGGTATGGATATTTATTTTAATGTAGCCTTTAAACCAGTGGCAACTTTAATTCAAAAGTACGAAACCATCGATAAAGAAGGTAAGGTAGTTCAGATGCAGGGTAAAGGACGTCATGATCCATGTGTGGTTCCAAGAGCGGTTCCCATAGTTGAAGCTATGGCTGCTCTGGTTATAGCTGATTATTTACTGCAAAGCAAGGTTGCAATGTTGTAGAAAGTTCCTGCTATTGGTATTCTTTTTACTTGAGTATTCTCTAGTAAACATGAAGCATTAATTCGCAAAAAAGAGCTTCTGTATAGTTTTAATATAAACTAAACAGGAGTTCAAATAATTTATTATAATCTATTTCGAAAATTAAATCAATTTATGAAAAAGCTCGCGTTACATTGGCAGATACTATTAGGAATGGCTCTAGGGGTTGTTTTTGGATTGCTAATGAGTACGTTCGATGGAGGTAGAGAAATTATTCAGGATTGGATAAAACCCTTTGGTAATATATTTATTAATTCTTTAAAGTTAATTGCGGTGCCTTTAATATTAGCATCGCTTATTAAAGGAGTTTCCGATTTAAAAGATATATCGAAGCTTTCTAAGATGGGAGGTAGAACTATTGGAATTTATATTATTACCACAGTAGTTGCGGTTTCAATAGGCTTATTAGTAGTTAATACTATTAAGCCAGGAAATTCTATCAGTGAAGAAACACGTTTAGAATTAGTTAGTAGTTATGAGGCAGAAGCGGGATCTAAAATAGCAGCTGCTGAAAAACAAAAAGAATCGGGACCGTTACAAGCATTGGAGGATTTGGTGCCAAGTAATATTTTTAGAGCAGCAAGCGATAATGGTAATATGCTTCAGGTAATCTTTTTTGCAATCTTTTTTGGAATTGGGTTAATTTTAATACCTGAAGAAAAAGCGAAACCCGTAAAAGATTTTTTCGATGGATTTAACGAAGTTATATTAAAGCTAATCGATATTATCATGTTAGCAGCTCCTTATGGAGTGTTCGCTTTATTGGCAGCATTAATTGTTGAATCGCCAAGTGTTGACCTTTTTAAAGCCTTAGGATGGTATGGTTTATGTGTTATATTGGGGCTTGGGTTAATGATATTTGTATATGTGATGTTGGTTTATGTGTTTACTAAAACTTCACCAAAGACATTTTTTGATGGTATTGCGCCGGCTCAATTATTAGCGTTTTCTACAAGTTCTAGCGCCGCTACCTTACCGGTAACCATGGAACGAGTTGAAGAGCATTTGGGAGTCGAAGAAGAAGTGACAAGTTTTGTTTTACCTATTGGAGCTACCATTAATATGGATGGAACCAGTTTATATCAGGCAGTGGCAGCCGTATTTATAGCGCAGGCTTTTGGTATGGATTTAAGTTTTAGTGTGCAATTAGGCATTATTGCAACGGCTACATTGGCTTCTATAGGAAGTGCAGCTGTACCAGGTGCAGGTATGGTTATGTTGGTTATTGTATTAGCTCAGGCGGGAATTCCAGAAGCTGGTTTAGCGCTTATTTTTGCAATAGATAGACCGCTGGATATGTGTAGAACAGCGGTTAATGTTACTGGTGACGCATCAGTATCTATGATAGTGGCGAAATCGATTGGGAAATTAGGCGTTCCAAAAGTTAAGAACTGGAATGATCATATTAAGAAATAGATTTGATGTATGAGTTCTGATATTAATATTCCAAGTCCGATAGTAACCGTTGATTGGCTTTATCAACATTCTAATGCTGAAAATTTAATCATCTTAGATGGAACGATTAATAAGGTTTTTGATAGTGCTTTAGGGCAAATTCCAAAAGCTAGATTTTTTGATATTAAAAATAAATTTAGCGATATAAACGAACCGTTTCCAAGTACATTTCCTACCACACAACAGTTTCAGGAAGAAGCCCGCAACTTAGGTTTGAATAATAACAGTGCTATTGTTGTTTACGATGATAAGGGTATTTATTCCAGCGCGCGCGTATGGTGGCTTTTAAAAGCGTTCGGGCATGAAAATGTAGCTGTGCTTAGTGGCGGCCTGCCTGCTTGGAAAGTAGCTGGATATAAAACGGAGCCTATGGAAAAATACACCGGAAACAAAGGTGATTTTGTTGCTATTTACCAAGCTAAATCTATGCGCTTCTTTTATGATGTAAAAAAGGCTTCGGAAGATAAAACACATACCATTGTTGATGCGCGTTCTGCAGCACGTTTTAATGGTATTGAAGGTGAACCGCGTGAAGGACTGCGCAAGGGAACCATTCCAAATTCTAAAAACCTACCCTTTACCGAATTATTAAGTCAGGGGTTGTTAAAACCTAAAGAGGAATTAGAAGAACTATTTGAAAAGGTAGCTAAGAAGGATGATGATATTATTTTTTCCTGTGGATCAGGTATTACCGCCTGTGTTTTAGCATTAGGAGCTACTATTTGTGATTACGAACACATTTCTGTTTATGATGGTTCATGGACGGAGTGGGGTAGTATAGAGCCAGAATAATTACTCCAGAAATTTACTTTTTAAGTCGGGAGTAGGAATCATACAACGATCTCTTTTTCCAAACCACCTATACCTGTTTTTCGCTATAAAATCGTAGATTCCATCCCGAAGACTGCTTGGAATAACTAGAAAAACACCTAATAAGTTATTTGGGAATTTTAGGTGGTACGCAATTTTTAGGGCTGCCGTAGATTTTGTTACGATGCCTTTGTCTCGGTGATATAATAAAATAGAATCAGTCTTTTCAATATCTATTTTATGTGATGTTATAATAGTTTTCGCAATATCACTTTGTAGTGTAGAGAACATGAAAATGTTGTTTTTATCATGTTTTATTACGTATTGCACACTATAATTACATAGATTGCAAACCCCATCGAATAAAATTAGTTTCTTATGTTTGGGTAAGGAATTAGGCATGTAATAGGGGTTAATTTTTCTTTACGGCCTCTACTAATTCCAGTTCATCTAAACTTACATTTGTGGTAAAAATGCCGTAATTTACAATGGCTTTATTCTTTTCAATTTTATCAATACTACCTATAGCACGACCATCGTTCATTCTTACACGATCACCTATTTTTAAAATAGGCTTTGGTTTTGGTCTCTCGATAGCTTTTTTCTTAACTTCTTTTTTCTTCTCGCGAATAACTGTAACTGCTTGTTCTACCTCTTGTTTTACTTGTTTTTCCTTTGCTTTAACAGCTTTCTTTTCTTTAGGAGATACTTTTTTTCGTTTTGAGTTTTCTATTTGTACCATTTTAAACAGTTCGCCCATTAAATCACGCTTCTGTTTGTTTTCGAAGTATTTTTCGGCTAAATCATTAACTTTTTGTCCAAGATAAATTAAGCGTTGATTACTATCGTATAACTCCTGATAGCTTTCCAGTTTCTTTTGAATTTTTGAATTAATTTCTTCAAGTCGGTCAGCCTCCTCAATTTTTTTCTTTTCATTTAATTTTAATGATTGCCCCGTTTTTTCAAGTTTAGAGCGCTCTTTTTGAAGTTTCGCTATAGTAGCATCAAAACGTACCTTGCTGCGTTCAATCTTTTTCTTTGCGCGATTTATTAACCCATACGGGATGCCGTTTTTTTGAGCAACTTCAAAAGTAAACGAACTACCTGCTTGCCCAATAACCAGTTTGAATAATGGTTCTAAAGTACGCTCATCAAAGAGCATATTTGCATTTAGCATATGAGGTAATTCATTTGCTAAAATTTTTAAGTTTGAATAGTGCGTTGTAATAATTCCAAAGGCTTCGCGATGGTAAAACTCTTCTAAAAAAGTTTCTGCTAAAGCACCACCTAACTCGGGGTCACTTCCAGTACCAAATTCATCAATTAAAAACAAGGTATTTCGATTGCATTTCTTTAGGAAGTAATTCATTTGCTTCAATCGATAGCTATAGGTGCTCAAATGATTTTCTATGGACTGGTTGTCTCCAATATCACTTAATATTCTATCAAATAAGCAGATAGAGCTACGTTCGTGAACAGGTATTAATAAGCCACTTTGAAGCATTACCTGCAACAAACCAACAGTTTTCAAGGTGATACTTTTTCCGCCGGCATTAGGACCTGAAATAACAATGATGCGTTTATCTTCTTCTAGTGTTATCGTTTGCGGGAAAGTTTCTGCTTTTTTCGCCTTATTTGTTAAATACAAAAGTGGGTGGTAAGCATCACGAATGAACATGCTACGTGCTTCGGTAATTTCCGGAAGGATAGCATTCATAGATTGAGCATACTTCGCTTTAGCAGAAATAACATCAATTTCTATTAGGAAATCCAGGTACTTTTTTAGGAGGCCTGTAAATGGACGAATAAAATTTGTCACTTCTTTTAAAATACGGATAATCTCTTCTTTTTCTTCGTATTCTAAATTATTGAGTTCTCGTGTATATTGAAGGGTGGCTTCAGGCTCCATATAAACTATGCTTCCTGTTTTGCTGCTACCCATGATGTTTCCTTTAACCTTACGGCGATACATAGATTTTACTGCAAGTACCCGTCTGTTTTCAATAACAGATTCTCGAATATCGTCCAAGTAATCTAGGCCGTGGTACGTATTTAAGGCGGTTACGAAACTTTGATTTATTTTCCCCTTTACATTGTTTATGGATTGTCTTAAATCTGCTAATAGTGGAGAAGCGCTGTTTTTTATGTCGCCAAATCGATCAACTATACCATTGATTTTTTCTATAATGATTTTAGTAACTTCAATATGTGAAGCATAACTAGATAAGCCAGGGTAATATTCTTCAAACTTTTTTAGAAACGTTATAATTTCATTTGAAGTAACTGAAATCGCTGCTATTTTTCTTAAACTAAAGACTTCTAAATAAGTGTTTTCTATTTTTAAAAGTTTAATTTCCTTTTCAATGGTATCGAAGCTATGGTTTGGAATGCGATTGTCATTGTAAAATGAAGATAAATACTCATTGGTTAATTGTAGACTATCCATGAGTTCTTCTTTGGTTCTGTATGGACTTATCTGTAATGCTTTTTCGTTACCTAAGGGCGTTATGCAATATTCGCTTACCTGATACAAAACCGTTGGGAATTCTAAATCTTGTAATGTTTTTTCGTTAATGTGAATCATTCTTAACTTCTAAATTTAATAGGGAACAGGCAAAGTTAAACAATCTGTTCAAGATACCTAAAGCGAGATAAAAGCTTGTTGGGAAATTGTTAATTAACTAAGAGGGTAAATTCTTTAACAAAACCCTAACACTAGGGTGTTGATTTTGTTTATACCTTGATAGTCAGTTATTAATCATCAATCAAACTACTAATAGTTTTGTTCTAAGCTCAACTAGCCCCGGTTGAGCTATTAACTGATGTAATTCCATATATTTTTAAATTTACTCAGAGCTTTATAGGTGTTCAGAATGACTTGATTGTCTAGATTTGACAATTTAGGATCTTCCTTTAGTATCTTTTTAGCGTGGTAGCGCGCATGTTGAAGCAAATCTTTGTCTTTAACAATATCAGCTATTTTAAGGTTTAAAACGCCGCTTTGTTGTGTGCCCATTAAATCACCGGGCCCGCGTAGTTTTAAGTCTACTTCAGCGATTTCAAACCCATCAGTAGTCTTTACCATCGTTTCAAGGCGGGTTTTGCTGTCGTTGCTAAGTTTATGCCCAGTCATGAGTATGCAATAACTTTGTTCTGCACCACGCCCAACACGACCCCGCAATTGATGAAGCTGGGAGAGGCCAAAGCGCTCGGCACTCTCAATAATCATTACAGAAGCGTTGGGGACATTAACACCTACTTCAATAACCGTTGTAGCTACCATGATTTGTGTTTCACCTTTAGCGAAGCGTTGCATTTCATATTCTTTATCTGCCGGTTTCATTTGCCCGTGAACTATAGAAATTTGATAGTCTGGCATTGGGAAATCTCTCGAAATACTCTCGTAGCCATCCATTAAATCTTTATAATCCATTTTTTCGCTTTCCTGAATTAGGGGGTACACAACATATACTTGTCTACCTAGAGCAATTTCCTCTCTTATAAATCGAAATACATTTAGTCGATTTTTATCATAACGATGCACCGTTTTTATAGGTTTTCTTCCAGCGGGTAACTCATCAATTATAGATATATCAAGATCACCGTAAACCGACATAGCTAGGGTTCTTGGAATAGGGGTAGCAGTCATTACAAGCACATGTGGAGGCGATGTGTTTTTGTGCCATAATTTACTGCGTTGCGCAACACCAAAACGGTGTTGTTCATCTATAATAGCTAGGCCTAAATTTTTAAATTTAACCTTATCTTCCAGTAAAGCATGTGTGCCAATTAGGATTTGTAACTCCCCATTTTCAAGGGATTCATGAATTTCTTTTCGTTCTGAAGTTTTACTTGAACCTGTTAATATTTTTATACTGATATTCAATTTGTTACACATTTCAACTAGTCCATTATAATGCTGTACTGACAAAATTTCAGTAGGAGCCATTAAACAAGCCTGAAAACCGTTGTCAAGTGCCATTAACATTGCCATTAAAGCTACAATGGTCTTGCCAGATCCCACATCACCTTGTAAAAGTCGATTCATTTGTGCATGACTGCCTAAATCGGCTCGAATTTCCTTTAATACACGTTTTTGTGCATTGGTTAATTCAAAAGGTAAATGTGATTTATAAAATGTGTTAAAATAGTTGCCAATTTCTGTAAAAGGAAATCCTTTAATTTTTGATTTATGCAATTGATTTTTGATGATTAATTGCAATTGAATGTAAAATAATTCTTCAAATTTTAATCGAAACTGCGCTTTGCTAAGTAACTCCTGACTCTTCGGAAAATGAACATTAAAAAGGGCTTCACTTTTAGAAATGAGATGCAGTTCTTTTTTTAAATTCTCAGATAATGTTTCGTTAAAATCGCCTTTCGTTTCAATAAAGAGCTGCTGAATAATTTTACTGATTGTCTTATTGGAAATGCCGCTATTTGTTAATTTTTCTGTGGAAGGGTAAACCGGTTGCATAGCCGATCTTAAATTTTTTTCGTGTTCTTCCAATAATTCCAGTTCGGGATGCGGCATAGAAAATTTGCCATTAAACCAATTGGTTTTCCCAAATGCAACATAAGGTTTGTTTAATTTTAAATTTTCACGAATCCATTTTTGTCCTCGAAACCACACCAGTTCCATAGTGCCTGTATCATCCTGGTAGGTAGCAACTAGACGCTTTCCTCGTTTTTGCGCCACCTCCTTAAAGCTCGTAATTTTTCCAATAATCTGTACATCAGCATTATTTTGTTGTAACTTGTTTATTTTATAATACTGAGTTCTATCGATATATCGATTAGGGAATAAATTAATGAGGTCCTGATAGGAGTGCACACCCAATTCCTTTCTAAGTAAATTGGCACGATTGGGACCAACGCCTTTCAAGTAATCGATTGGAATTTGTAGGTTATGCTTCATAAAAGCGAATTTAAACAAATCATTTAAATCCTAAAATGCCAATTTAACTTTTAGATGGAACAAACAACCTTATTTGAATTATGGAATTCTTAATAAGTTTATTAATTTAAGGCATTTTTATAGGGTCAAAACTAATCTTTTTAATTTTTTTTAAAATTGACAGAGTTATGGTTAATAATTCTGTATCAATGGTTAAATTTGATGCAACGTAAGCAATTTATAGACTTTTTAATTGATGAGAAAACTCAACGAATTTATTTGGGAAACACATGGTATTCATGCAGGAACAGAACAGGATCATGTAAAGCATGGTATAGATAAATTAGAAGATATTATAGATAAAGCTATTGAAGCTAATCACCCAAGTATTACTTTTATTATTCACTCTCCGAGGCTTACGAGTTTTCGATATACTGCGGAGCGCGATACTAATGTGAAATTTATTAGAGGTAATCGTTCCTATTTAAATTACCCAAAGCGTATAGCCAATTTGCGTAAGAAGTATGAAGGTAAAATAAATATTAAATACGGAGTTGAGTTAGAGTGGATGGGACCTGATCTTGGGTTGCAGTGGAGTCGTTCAAAGATTTTTCAGGCCGAAGATGCTGATTATGTAATCGGCTCTGTGCATTTTGCTCCTGAAGGCCTGCCTTATGATGGTTCGAAGGAAGAGGCTATGGAACTTTTAAAGATACGAGGAAGTTTAGAAGCTTATTGGGATGGATATTTTAATGAAATGATTCAAATGATTGAATGTTTCGGGGATATGATTCAAATTATAGGGCATATCGATTTACCTAAGCTGAATGTTGATATGCCGGAAGCTTTGATTAATTTTGAAACAAGCGCACATCCTTTAGCCAATAAATTTCGAACGTTGTTAGAATTAATAGCCGATAGAAACCTGTCTTTAGATGTGAATATGGCAGGTAAATTTAAAGGAGTTGGGGTATATCCAATACAAAGTATTTTACGTCGTGCAAACGAACTTCAGATACCGGTTTGTGTAGGTACAGACACCCATCATGTGCGTTATTATGGGTTAAATTTTAAGGAAAGTTTAGAATATATTCAAGAAGCTGGTTATGAAAGCTACGTGAGCTATTCGAAATTAATTCCGGAAAACAGAACGATTTTCGATGATCATGATCTAAAAGTAAAATACACAGTTTTAAACAAGGGGATAGAACTTTTAAATCAACGGCTAGATAACGAACAACGACGTATAATTCCAGATTTTTCGTTCGGAGGTTCTTTTTCTGAGTTTGTAGATATTTATAAAAACTCCACTAGTATGGGGGAATATAATGCGATTAGAATTCGAAAATGGGGCAAGTCTATTACCGTGACTAACGAGATTCCAAAATCAACAGGAGTAAAGCTTAATGGGTTGTTTTCTGAGCATAAGGATGAACCTGGGGTAGTATCTTCTCTTTTCAACACTCTGGCGTCGGAAGGAATTAATGTGGAAACTGCACGATTAAAATCGAATAAAGATGGAACTTCGAAAGCCTTTTTAGCAATAAATAATCAGAATGGTAATGTAGATAGTGCTATTGACTTCATTAAAGGGACAGATTTGGGTTTGTTTGATAAGTTAACCTATAAAGAAGATGCTGAGTTGCCAAATTATTATACAGAAGGCGTCTATTTACTTGAGATGGATGGTGTACGGTTAAATTTACTTTTAAGTGATAAAGTTATATTAACAAAGCATCATAATGCCCCTGGGGTGTTATTGATTTTACTATCAGCCTTAGCTTCAAAAAATATTAATATTATCGATTTAAGACTTGGTAAGCTAAACGATGTAGGGTATTCGGCTATTTCTACCGATGGAGACAGTAGAATCATAAGAGATTTGCTAACCAAGTTAGGCGATCAGTACTATGAAGCTAATTTAATAGAGTTTCATAGTATGTAATATATTACTTGTCTTAGAAACGTAAGCAGGATTTTTTTGTATTTTGGCATAGCTATTGATTTTAATTGAAAATGCAAAAACTCCTACTTACGTTTTTTTATTTTACTTGCAGTTTATTATTTGCTCAGCAAACCGATTATGTCGATTTTATTCGAGCAAAAGCACACATTCATTTTGGAGACCTCAAACAAAATGAAGTTCTTGGAACAGTAAATTATCAGTTTAAAATACTAAAAGACATTGATTCCATTTATCTAGATGCTCAAAATTTCAATAAGGTGTCTTATTCGTTAAATGATGCTGCTGTCGATAGTTTGTATGATGGTAAGTATATTGTTGTAAAAGAGAAATTTAAAGCTAACACTAAACATCATATCAAGGTAACTTGGCAGACATCTCCCAAAAAGGCAATGTACTTTATTGATTGGGAATATGATTCAAAAAGTTTCGACTCAAATGTCATTAGAAAGCAAATTTGGACGCAAGGACAAGGTAAATACACAAGTAATTGGTTTCCCAGTATCGATGATATGAATGATAAAATTGAATTCGATCTTTCGGTTGAATTCGATAAGAATTATGAAGTAATAGCTAATGGGAAATTATTAAGTAAAGAGGTTGTAGGAGATCATATTATCTGGAATTATGATATGGTACAGCCAATGTCGAGTTATTTGCTGGCCTTGGTTATTGGAGCATTTGACAAAAAAGTGGAACTCTCAAATTCTGGTATTCCTCTTGAAATGTATTATAATCCCAAAGATTCTTTAAAGGTTGAACCAACATATCGCTATTCGAAACAGATATTTGATTTTCTAGAATCGGAAATAGGTATACCATTTCCATGGCAAAATTACAAACAAGTACCTGTAAAAGACTTTTTATATGCAGGCATGGAGAACACGGGTACAACGGTGTTTTCAGATGCTTTTGTAGTAGATTCCATTGGGTATAACGATAAGAACTATATAAATGTTAATGCTCATGAGTTAGCACATCAATGGTTTGGAGATTTGGTAACCGAGACTTCAGGAACCCATCATTGGCTACAAGAAGGATTTGCTACTTATTATGCACTATTAGCGGAGCGGGCATTGTTTGGAGAAAATTATTATTACTGGAGATTATACGAATACGCAAACGAACTTCTAGATCAGGACAGAGCGGGAGCAGGGACTTCTTTACTAGACCCGAAATCAAGTAGCACGACTTTTTACAAGAAAGGAGCTTGGGTGTTGCATATGTTACGAGAACAGGTTGGAGATGTTGCTTTTAGAGCCGCTGTAAAGTCTTATTTGAATACATATCAGTTTAAGAATGTTGAAACAAATAATTTTATATCTGAATTGGAAAAGGTGGGAGGTGTAAATTTAAAATCCTTTGTAGATAACTGGCTTAAAGAACCTGATTTTAAATATGATAAAGCAATAGAAAGTCTTAAGAAGTCTGCATTTATTCAAGAGTATTTAATGGTAGATTGTGAAGCATATAATTCAAAATGTAAGAATTATTTAGATTCAGGTATTTCAGATGAAGCCAAGATTAAAGTCATTAGTCAAACTAAAGAAACTTTTAAGAATAATGACTTTAAAAACAGCTTAAAAGTAAGGCAGGCATTAGCGAATAGAATAACGACTATTCCCATGGCGCTAAAGAAAACCTATGAATCGCTGCTTGATGATAACTCTTATGTCACAATTGAAACAGTATTATATAATTTATGGAATAATTTTCCCGCAGATAGATTTTATTATTTAGATAAAACCAAAAATATAGATGGGTTTAGTGATAAAAACATCCGAATACTTTGGTTGGTATTAGCTTTAAACACAGAAGGATATGATGTTATTAATACTTCTAGGTATTTTAACGAATTAGTTGGGTATACAAGTGCAATTTATAGTGCAGAAATTAGGAGAAATGCGTTTCAATATTTAACTTGGATGAACAGTTGCAATGACGCTTGCTTAAAGAACTTGGTAGAAGCGACCAAACATCATAGTTGGCAATTTTCTAAATTCGCCAAACAACTTTTAGAGAGCAAGCAAAATACAAAATAAGACATTTTAATGAAAGCACTTGTCATTTCAGGGGGAGGTAGTAAAGGAGCGTTCGCAGGTGGAGTGGCTCAGTATCTTATCGAAGAATTAGATCGCGATTATGATATATTTATAGGAACTTCGACAGGTAGTTTGTTGGTGTCGCACCTGGCATTAAAGAAGATAGAAAAAATAAAATCGGTTTATACGAGTGTAAACAATCACAGTATATTTAACGTATGCCCCTTTATAGTTAATCAAAAACATGGAGGTCAAAATATTGCGATTCATCATATTAATGTGCTTATTAATTTTATTCGAGGAAGTAAAACCTTTGGTGAAAGTCATAATTTGCTAAAACTAATAAGAAAAACTATTACTGAAAGTGATTTTAATGAACTAAAAGAGTCATCGAAAGAAATTGCTGTAACTGTTTCAAATCTATCATTAAACCAAGTAGAATATAAAACCCTAAAGGATTTTACTTATAAAGAATTTACCGAGTGGATCTGGATTTCCTGCAATTATACACCTTTTATGACTTTGGTTAAAAAATATGGTTGTGAATATGCCGATGGTGGACTTGGTAATATGGTGCCCATCGAGGAAGCGATTAATCGCGGAGCTACAGAGGTTGATGCTATAATTCTTCAAACAGAGGTTTTGCAATACAACAGAATGCCCTCTAGAAACCCATTTTCGTTAATGACCAATATGTTTACCTTTATGCTAGATCGGATAGAATCTCAAAATATTAAGATTGGTAAGCACGTCGCTTCCCATCATAATGCCATCATAAATTTTTACTACACGCCAACCATTTTAACAACGAATTCCTTAATTTTTAATAAAGAAAAAATGACTCAATGGTGGCAAAGTGGTTACGATTTCGCCCGTTTCAAAAACCAGGAAGTTAGCCAGCTGGAAGATTAGTTGTATAACTCACTTACTTCACTCTTTAAAAAAGAAAGTGCAGCATCGCTAGGTGATCGTCGTTCCATCATTTCAGTTAATACAACTTCTCTTAGTTTGTCGGCCGAATTAGTTTTATCTAATAGTGACGCTTTTCGAATTAGTTGAATGGTCGCATTTTTAGAGGCGTTAATGATATTCCAGCATTTTTCACTAACATAAATTTGTTGCGTTAAATTATGTTCAAATTCCTGCTCAATAGTTTGTATTAGTAAAGCTTCATAAGATTCTTTACTGGAAGCGGTTGGAGCAACACGTATAAGTAGCTTAGAAGGTGAAATACGTTCTAAAAAAAGGGTTAACCTTTCATAGGCCTGAAGTCTTGTGGGAAGTGAATTTACCTGCAAATCTTTATGCAGTAAAAAGCGTCTTCTTCCGTCTTCATTTTTGGTGTGTTCTTTAAAAAAATAGTATGCTATTAATCCTGTGATTAAAGAGGGGATAGCAAAAAAAAAGATATCTATAAATCTTTGAGAATCCATAATAGTTTATAGGTTAATTGGGTTTTTTACCTCCCAAATATACGCATTCTTTTAAATCTTGCATGGACTTAAATGGTACAAGTGTTTTGCTATATGTGTATGCTCTATTAAGTTCTGTAGAAATATTATGATCATCGACATTAATTTCAATATCACTCATTTTAAACTGGCAAGGGTGCTCGTAACCAGAAGCATGTGTAATTTCTATTAATTCCTTACGGAAGGTTTTAAAATATTGAGCAAGCCGTTCTGATTTTAATGTGGGGTCAATCCCATTTTGAAGCCATTTATTTTGAGTAGCCACACCGCTGGGGCAACGATTAGTGTGGCATACCTGAGCTTGTATACAGCCAATACTCATCATGGCTTCTCGTGCTACATTTATGCAGTCGGCTCCCATGGCAAAGGCCATAGCTGCTTTGGCGGGAAAGCCTAGTTTTCCACTCCCTATAAAGACTATGCGATTGGTGAGGCCTTTTGCTTGAAACAATTTATATAAATCGCTAAACCCATAAACCCATGGCAAGGATACATGGTCAGCAAAACTTGGAGGTGCAGCTCCTGTACCGCCTTCACCACCATCGACGGTTATAAAATCGGGACCTTTTCCTGAAGATTGCATAATTTTGGCTAATATTTCCCATTGTTCCAACTTTCCAATTGCAGCTTTTATACCTACAGGCAGTCCGGTAGCATCGGCAATAGTTTCTATAAAATTATACAGTTCTTCTATATTCGAAAAAGCACTATGGTTTGATGGTGAAAGCACATCTTTTCCTTTTTCTACACCTCTTACATGTGCAATTTCTTTAGTTATTTTAGACGCAGGAAGCACCCCTCCTTTGCCAGGTTTAGCACCTTGTGATAATTTAATCTCTATAGCACGGATAAAAGGATAATCCTGCGTAAGTTTAACTAGCTTATCTAAAGAAAATGTACCATCTTCATTTCTTACTCCGAAGTAACCAGTTCCAAAGTGAAAAATAACATCACCACCATGTTTATGATAAGGCGAAAGACCGCCCTCACCCGTATTATGATAAGCATTAGCTATTAAAACACCTTTATTTAAAGATTCAATGGCTTTAGCTGATAGCGACCCAAAACTCATTGCTGAGACATTAATAATAGATGCAGGTCGGTAGGGTCTTTTCCGATTATTATAAAGTCCCATAACTTTAGCACACGGCAAAAAACCATTCTCGCTATAGTTTGGGTGATTATGATCAATTTTAAAAGGAATCATGGCGTTATTGATAAAAATATGCTGGTGCGCATATATATCTCGGTCGGTACCAAAGCCTTCGTAATTATTTTCTTTTTTTGCAGAAGCATAGATCCAGCCACGTTCTATACGATTAAATGGTAATTCTTCACGGTTGTTTGCAACAAGATATTGACGTAATTCAGGGCCTATTTTTTCTAACATATAGCGTAAATGCCCCACAATTGGGTAGTTGTGACTTATGGTGTGTTTTTTCTGAAGGAATATATCTCTTATTGCAATTAAAGCTAAAATAATAATCAGCCATTGCCACCAATTAAAGTAAGAAAAGAAACTTGATATTGATAATAACATAACAGTAGTAAATATTTTATATAAATAAATAATCTGGGATTTGTAGTTCGTTTTTAGGTGTATTAATCATTTAAAAAATCAAAAGTTATTTGGGTAAAAGCTTTTACACCTAAAAGGAGTCCTGATTCATCTATAAAGAAATCTGGGGTATGGTGAGGGAAAGCATTTTTATTTCCAGGAGTCATGCCTCCAAGGAAAAAGTAGAAACCAGGAACAATTTCCTGATAAAATGAGAAATCTTCACCGCCAGTGGTTGCTTTTGTAGTTATGACATGGTCTTTACCGGCAACTTTTTGTAATGAAGGGAGCATTCTGATTACTAGGTTAGGGTCGTTATAGGTAATCGAAGTAAAGTTTTCAAACTCAATAGAGGCTTCACCACCATAGGCTGTTGCGATTGCAGTTGTCATAGCTTTCATGCGTTTAATAATCTTAGTTTTCATTTCAGAATTTAAGGTTCTAACTGTACCTATAAGTTTAGCGCTCTCTGGTATGATATTAAATCGAGTACCGCTAGTAATTTTGCCTACTGTTATAACTGCAGCTTCCTCGGTTAAATTAGCTTCACGGCTTATAATGGTCTGTAAACCATCTATGATTTTGGCTGAAATTAAAATAGGGTCAACGCCGGACCAGGGCTGGGAACCATGGGTTTGTTTGCCTTTAACGTTTATCACGAAGCGTTCTACAGCAGCCATAACACCTTCTGTTTTATAAGTTATGGTTTCAATAGGAACTTCTGAGTCAATATGTAATCCAAAAATAGCATCTACATCAGGATTATTTAAAACTCCCTCCTTAATCATGAGTTTGGCGCCGCCTTCCTCGCCTGGTGGGGGACCTTCTTCTGCAGGTTGAAAAATAAATTTAACCGTCCCTTTTATTTTATCTTTGTTTTGAGATAAAATTTCCGCGACTCCCATTAAAATAGCAATATGGGTATCATGTCCACAGGCATGCATAACACCGGTTTCAGTACCTAAAAATGTGGTTTGAACTTCAGACTTAAAAGGCAAATTGTTTCGTTCTGTAACGGGTAGTGCATCTATATCAGCCCGGAGTGCGATAACTTTACCAGGTTGTTTTCCTTTTAAAATGCCAACAACCCCAGTTTTTGCTATGCCCGTTTCGGTTTCAATACCAAGAGATTGTAAATGCTCCGAAATTATTTTTGATGTTCGAAATTCACGGTTTGACAGTTCGGGGTGTTCGTGAAAATCTCTACGCCAATTAATTACCTTTGATTCGATATTTGCAAAAGATTTTTCTAAATCAGTTTGGGCATTTATGCTAGGAAATAACGTTACAGCTATGATAGCGAGGAAAACTTTCATTTTAAGTGTTTTAATATTTTAAAGATATCTAAATTTTATTAAACCTAAACCAGCGGCTCGATTGTTTATAATTATTTGTAATTCAATTTAGATTAACGGAGTACAATGGTTAATTTTATGCCTTTAAAATAAAAATTAGTTTGGAGAAGTATTTAAGTCAATTAAACGATGCGCAATTAGCGCCAACCATTCAAAAAGATGGTCCCATGATAGTTATTGCAGGTGCAGGTTCAGGGAAAACACGTGTGTTAACCTACCGCATCGCTTATTTAATGAGTCAGGGTGTCGACCCTTTTAATATTCTTTCGTTAACTTTTACAAATAAGGCTGCACGCGAAATGAAAGAGCGTATTGCTAGCATTGTAGGTAGTACAGAGGCGAAGAATTTATGGATGGGAACGTTTCACTCTATCTTCGCTAAGATTTTACGTATTGAAGCTGATAAATTGGGGTATCCAAGTAATTTCACCATTTACGATTCTCAGGATTCAGATAAGTTGATAGGTTCCATTATCAAAGAAATGAATCTTGATAAAGATATTTACAAGGCGAAGCAGGTGCGTTCGAGGATTTCTTCATACAAAAACAGTTTAATTACAGTTCGAGCGTATTTTCAAAATCCAGACCTTATTGAGGCTGATACTATGGCGCGAAGACCCAGGCTAGGAGATATTTATAAAGAGTATGTGGATCGCTGTTTTAAAGCTGGTGCTATGGATTTTGATGATTTACTTCTGAAAACCAACGAACTATTAACGCGTTTTCCTGAAGTACTTATGAAGTATCAAAACAGATTCCGTTATATTTTGGTAGATGAGTATCAGGATACCAACCATTCGCAATATTTAATTGTAAGAGCTTTGTCTGATAAATTTCAGAATATTTGTGTGGTAGGGGATGATGCTCAAAGTATTTATGCTTTCCGTGGGGCTAATATCAACAATATTTTAAATTTCCAGAAAGATTATGACGATGTTAAGTTGTTCAGATTGGAACAAAATTATCGTTCTACAAAAAATATAGTGAATGCCGCTAATTCTATTATTGATAAGAATGAAACCAAACTCGATAAAGTAGTTTGGACAGCGAATGATGAAGGGGGTAAAATTATAGTTAACCGTTCCCTTACCGATGCCGATGAAGGGCGCTATGTAGCAAGTACCATTTGGGATAACAAAATGCAAAATCAGCTTAAGAATAGTGATTTTGCAGTGCTTTACCGTACCAATGCCCAGTCACGTTCTATAGAAGATGCCTTGAGAAAACGTGATATTCCTTATAAAATTTATGGCGGATTATCATTTTACCAACGTAAGGAGATTAAAGATGTACTCTCGTATTTAAGATTAATTATTAATCCGGCAGATGAGGAGGCTTTAAAGCGGATTATTAATTTCCCACCAAGAGGTATTGGGGCTACTACTATGGATAGGCTAGTAGTTGCAGCAAATGGTTATAAACGTTCTATTTTTGAAGTTATAAAAAACATTGATAAAACTGATATTAAAATCAATTCAGGTACTAAAGGCAAACTTTTAGATTTTATTACAATGATTGAAAGTTTTCAAGTAATGAATCAAAATGCCGATGTATTTGAATTAGCCGATCACGTAACCAAATCCACTGGATTAATCCGTGAGTTTAATAAAGATGGTACGCCTGAAGGAGTTACTAGAATGGAAAATATTGAGGAACTTCTTAATGGTATGAAAGATTTTGTTGAAGGGCAGAAAGAAGTTGCTGATACAACAGGTTCCTTAGCTGAATTCTTAGAAGATGTGGCTTTAGCTTCAGATTTAGATTCGGATGAGGAAGATGCTGATCACGTAGCATTAATGACTATACATTTAGCTAAAGGGTTAGAGTTTCCTTATGTTTATATTGTTGGATTAGAAGAAGATTTATTTCCAAGTGCGATGAGTTTGGGAACGCGAAGTGAATTAGAAGAAGAGCGCAGGTTGTTTTATGTTGCCTTAACACGTGCAGAAAAACAGGCGTATTTAACTTATGCATTATCCAGATATCGTTGGGGTAAATTGGTCGATTCTGAACCTAGTCGTTTTATTGAAGAAATTGATGAACAGTATTTAGACATTGTTACACCTGTTGAAGAACGTCGATTTAATCCGATGCTAGACGCCGATATATTTGGAGATGTACCAGACTCAAATAAACGTGCCGATTCCAATACCATTAGATTTAAACCAGCTAAGAAGCAACCGCCAATTAAAAAAGCAGGTCATACTAAGAAAGAACCAGAAAAGTTTCAGGTTTCAAAGCCAAAAAACTTAAAACGTGTGAGTGCTGCTACAAATAGTTCCGCAGACGCAAATTTATTTGACAATAATTTGGCGGTGGGTAATTTAGTGAAGCATATTCGATTTGGTACCGGCGAAGTTCTGAAAATTGAAGGAGCCGGAGCTGACTCTAAGGCTGAAATTAAATTTCAACACGGCGGTACTAAAAAACTGTTACTGCGTTTTGCTAAATTAGAAGTAATAGGTTAATTACTGTGCATGGGTTGAAATAAAAGTTCTAAGTTTCGCCCATGTGTCTAATAAATCCGAACCTGTCCAACCATGACCAGCATCTGGGTATAAAGTAAACTCATGAGTTACGTTTAGGCTTTCAAGTTTGTCACGCATTGCTGTACCTTGAGAGATAGGAACTAAAGGGTCTTGTCCACCATAAAATAGAATTGTTGGAGGTGCAGTGTTGGTTACTTGATGATATGGACTTACTTCAACTAGAAAGTCAGTAGTAGGACTTGGTCCATAAACGAGTAATAATGCTTGTAAAGCCGGATCGTTACTTTCGGTATAGGCAGAATCCGTAAAGTTTGTAGGACCAACAATACTGCAAACCATGTTTACTTTTTCAGCTGTGTCAAAAGCATAGCTCCATAATAAAGATAAATGTGCGCCTGCACTAGTACCTATAAATGAGATGTTATCTGATATATTATAAACGGATTTGTTTTCCTTTAAATATGATATAACCGATGAAATATCATGTATTTGCATGGGATATGGTGGGTTATTTTCATCTGCTAAACGGTAATTTATATTAGCAACGGCCATATTGGGGAAGTCGGTTCTAATTAAGTCTTTTAAAATATTCATGTCCGATTTATCACCACTTATCCATCCGCCACCATGAACGAGTATTATAATTTTAGTATCTGTGTTTCTGTTGGCAGGTAAATAGAGGTCGAAAGTTTGATTAGAATCATCACCGTAAGCTATATCTAATTCTTGGTAGGACTTTGTCGAATCTAATTCTCCTGTCTTTTCTATTTTTTCAATATTTGAGCAATTATAAAAAAGAATAGTAAGTGTTACGCTGTAAAATAGTTTTTTTATAAATGCCATAAAACGGTGAGTTGGTTAGTTAAAAAATTGTTTATAGTTGATTTCGTTTAAGTTGGGCGAAATATAAAAAATAGTATTTACTTTGTAAAGTAAAGCAAGTAAAATATTATGGCTGAGTTTATACGTATTTATGAAGAAAATCCAAATCCAAAGGAAATTAGCAAAGTTGTAAATATCCTAAAACGAGGCGGACTCATTATATATCCAACCGATACGGTTTATGGTTTGGGCTGTGATATTAATAATATTAAGGCTCTTGAACGTGTGGCTCAAATTAAGCAGGTAAAATTGGAAAAATCGAATTTTTCATTTATTTGTCATGATTTAAGTAATTTAAGTGATTATGTAAAGCAAATAGATACTACAACTTTTAAAATATTAAAGCGAGCACTTCCTGGTCCTTATACGTTTATTCTACCTGGATCAAAATCGCTTCCAAACCCTTTTAAAAGGAAAAAGACGGTGGGTATACGTGTGCCAAATAATAATATAGCCCGTGAAATAGTGAAAAAATTAGGAAATCCAATTATTTCCACTTCTATACGGGATGAGGATGAAGTAATAGAGTATACCACAGATCCGGAATTAATACTTGAAAAATGGGGTAATATAGTTGATTTGGTAATCGATGGAGGGTATGGCGATAATGCGCCTTCTACAGTAATAGATTTATCAGAGGAAGAACCCTTAATTGTTAGAGAAGGGAAGGGTGCCTTAGATATTTTATAGTTTAAAAAGTAGTTCTTAATAAAAAAATAAAAAAGCCCAACTTTTTAGTTGAGCTTTTTTTATATTATAATGATAATCTAGATTAGTTTCCTGTTTCTAAATTTTTCATTTCAGTTTCAATCATTTCGTAGAATTGATCAATTTTTGGTAACATAACAATACGTGTACGTCTGTTTCTTGCTTGGTTTTCAGCCGTGTCATTGTCTACTAACGGAACATAAGAACTACGTCCAGCTGCAATCAATTGAGATGGGTTAACATCTAATTTCTCTAATTCTCTTACAACTGAAGTTGCACGTTTTACACTTAAATCCCAGTTATCTAATAACACGCCTTTAGAATAAGACCTGCTATCGGTGTGCCCTTCAACCATACATTCGAAATCTGGTTTACTATTTACAACTTTAGCAACCTTAGCTAATACTGCTTTTGCTTTTGAAGTAACATTGTAGCTAGCTGTAGAGAATAATAATTTATCAGCAATAGAAATGTAAACAACACCTTTTTCAAC
Organism: Gaetbulibacter saemankumensis DSM 17032; assembly: GCF_000425645.1. Classification (GTDB taxonomy): domain Bacteria; phylum Bacteroidota; class Bacteroidia; order Flavobacteriales; family Flavobacteriaceae; genus Gaetbulibacter; species Gaetbulibacter saemankumensis. The sequence goes on along the minus strand of NZ_AUDV01000005.1, from coordinate 128,687 downwards.
AGTTACTTGAATGTCTGGATCGTTAATTCCAACTTCGCGTTTTAAACTTGTAACAAGCGCTAAAGTAACACTGTCTTTTTTAGTGATAGCATCTTGAAGACGAGAGATTTTTAAATCTTTCTCTTTCATACTCTCTAAAGTCTTTTCTATATTAGAAGCACCTTTAGCAGAAAGCACTTGTAAATTGTCATTATACTTTCTTAAATCAGCTACTTGTTCTTCTAATGCAGTTGCTCTTGCAGATGCCGATGCACGGTCTTCAATGCAAGAGTTTAATTTTACTGTTGCAGAGTTTAATAAATCTTGGCTTTCGTTATACTTTTCCTCAAGATCTGTAAATTGTTTTTTAGAAACACATGAACTTAGTAATACCGCTGCAGATATCCCAAGTAATAAGATTTTTTTCATAATTATTTTCTGGATTAAATTTTCTTGTTCTCCTACAAAAGTATATAAAAATAGGGGATTTACAGCAATGTTAACAAAATTTTATTGAACTATTTAAAGCTTAGAAACAGTTTTCTTTCTTTTAAAAAAATAATCGAATACAATAGAATTGGTTTGATAGTATTTCACCCTCTTGGAATTGTTTTTTCGCTGCCTTAATAATACTTTTAAATGCATATAATAATAAAAGTGAGCTTTTAAGATAGCCCATGTATGAAGAGGTTTTAATTCTAATAAAAATTTAACCCCAGCGATTCCATCTAAAATTAAGCGTACAAAAACAGTTATTAATAAGGGGCCTGAAGCATTCTTTGTTAAAGTATATAAGCTGTTTCTAAAGTTTAAATAAGTTTTTTTAGGATTTGTAGACTTTAATGTAGCGCCACCCACATGATAAACAGTAGAAGTTCCAACATATTTAATAGTATGCCCCAAATTTTTTGCGCGCCAACATAGATCTATTTCTTCCATGTGAGCAAAAAAATATTCGTCGAAGCCTTTTAATTCTTGAAAAACTTCTTTTTTTATAAAGAAACAAGCTCCTGAGGCCCAGAAAATATCACTATTGTCATTGTATTGACCTTCATCCTTTTCAACAGTATCTAAAATGCGGCCACGACAATATGGGTAGCCATATTTATCTATAAAACCACCAGCGGCACCAGCATATTCAAAATAGTCTTTAGCTTTAAAATCTAATATTTTAGGCTGAATTATAACCGTTTCTGGATTAATTTGAAACTCATTAATAACCGGCTTTAACCAGTTGGGAGTTACTTCAACATCACTGTTAAGTAAGCAGAAAATATCCGCATCTATATTTTTTAAAGCATCGTTATAACCTTTAGCGTAACCTCCATTTTCCTTATTTTGAATAATGTTTACTGATGTAAAATTTTCTATAATGAAATTAACAGAATCATCAGTTGAAGCATTGTCGGCTACATAGATTTTTGCTTCTGAGGAATGTTTTATAACCGCTGGTAAAAATTGTTCCAATAATTTTTTACCATTCCAATTTAATATAACAACTGCTAGTTTCATGACTCGTAATTGGGAATATCTCTTAAAAAATCGTAGCGCTCGTTCTCGAAATCCATCTGACAATAATAATGATTAAGTCCGTTTGTAACCATTAAATATGTTGCGTTTAATACTTTATTGTACTGCGCAATTTGATCGAATGTAGCCTGATTTATTGTAATAGATGGCGCTTTACATTCTACAATTAATTTTATACTTCCGTCAGGGTTAAAGACCACAATATCGTAGCGTTTTTTTAAATCGTTGATTATTAGTTCTTTTTCAATATTTATGTGTGATTTAGGGTATCCTTTAAACTCTATTAAGTATTGAATACAATGTTGTCTAACCCATTCTTCAGGTTGTAAAACCACAAACTTTTTACGGATATTATCAAATATAAAAATTTTATTTTCGCTACTTTTGAATCGAAACGAAAACTTAGGGAAATTGAGTGTTTGCAATAGAACAGATTTATATTTTTCAAAGTTAGTGTACATTAACAAAATACCAAATTCTAATTCTTAATTTAGTTTGGTACCATTAAATATAAGGTTCAATTTTGGATGAAGTAAAGCAACTGGTAACAGATATTAAAAATCGTAATTTAAAGCCTATCTATTTTTTAATGGGGGAAGAGCCGTATTATATTGATAAAATCTCCGATTTTATTGAGGAAACGGTACTAAAGGAAGAGGATCGTGGTTTTAATCAAATGGTGCTTTATGGGCGTGATGTAAGTATTGAAGACATTGTTAGTAATGCGAAGCGATTCCCGATGATGGCAGAGTACCAGGTAGTTATTGTAAAAGAGGCCCAAGACTTATCTCGCAGTATTGAGAAATTGGTCGACTATGCCAAAAATCCTCAGCCATCAACTATCTTGGTTTTGAATTACAAATACAAAACCATCGATAAGCGCAAGGCTTTATATAAAACCTTGAATAAATCGGCGGTTATTTATGAAAGTAAAAAACTGTATGAAAATCAAGTAGCCGATTGGATTCGTCGTGTTTTAGCTTCAAAAAAATATTCTATTGAGCCTAAGGCAGCTCAGATGCTTGTGGAGTTTCTTGGTACTGATTTAAGCAAAATTAATAATGAGCTTGAGAAGCTTAAAATTATTTTGTCTGAAGGGAGTAAAATTACACCTGAAGATATTGAGGAAAATATTGGTATAAGTAAGGACTTTAATAATTTTGAGTTACGTAAGGCGATTGGAGAACGAGATATAATGAAAGCACATCGCATTATTAATTATTTTGCAGATAACCCTAAGGATAATCCTATGGTTGTAACTGTATCGTTGCTTTTTAATTTCTTTATTCAGTTGTTAAATTATCATGGCTTAAGTGATAAATCTCCAAGAAATGTAGCTTCGGCTTTAAAAGTGAATCCATATTTCGTGAGCGAATATGTTACTGCCGCTAGAAATTATCCTATGAAAAAAGTTAGTTTAGCAGTCGCAACCTTAAGAGACTTTGATGTAAAAAGTAAGGGTGTTGGGGCTAACAATGTTTCTCAAGGTGATTTACTTAAGGAACTTTTAGTTAAAATATTGAACTAATTTTACAAATACACAGAAGCCGTTAGAACAATTGTAATGAATATCACCAGTATAATAACAAGTGGCATTACAAATTTCAACCATTTATCATAGCCAACTTTCACTATAGCTAAAGAAGCGAGAATTAAACCTGTAGGGTTTATAAAAGCAAATAAACCCATACCATATTGATAGGCATTTACAATAAGTTCACGCCCTATACCAACACCATCGGCTAATGGTGACATGATTGGCATGGTTAACACAGCCATTCCAGATGAAGAAGGAATAAAGAAGGATAGTCCGCCAAAAATATAAAGCATGGTGTTTATAAACAGGCCTTTATTCATACCTTCGGTAGCATTACTAGCGTAATATAGCATGGTATCACTTATCTGACCATCATTCATTAAAACTGTTATCCCTCTTGCAATTCCAATAATTAGAGCAACACCTAATAATTCACTTGCTCCCTTTACAAAGACATCTACAAACGTTTGTTCATTAATTCTAGCTATAAGACCAATTAGAATGGATCCAACAAAAAATACAACAGTCATTTCTAAAAACCACCAATCTAAGCGCGAAACTCCAAAAATCATGGTAATAAAACACATTGCAAAAATTAACAAGATGAGTCTATATTTATTATTTAAACCAATGGCTTTATTTGTGTTTGAATTAAACATGTTTTCAATAGCCTCTTTTTGATGAAATATAACTGATTTACTTGGGTCTTTTTTTACTCGTTGTGCATACCAAATAATGTAAAAGATGCAGATTAAGGTGCCAAGACCAAGTGTAATCAGGCGACCTGCAATGCCGGTGGTCCAGTTTATCCCAGAAGCATCTGAAGCTATAATAGTACTAAAGGGATTTGTCGTTGAACACATGGTGCCGATGGAAGATCCTAAGTAAATACAAGCTAGTGCTACCATGGCATCATATTTTGCCGCTAAAAATATGGGAATTAAAATAGGGTAGAAAGCAATGGTTTCTTCAGCCAATCCAAAAGTGGTACCTCCAGCAGCGATTAATATGGTTACTAAAATAATTAAGAGAAACTCCTTTCCTTGTAAATTGCTAGCTAACCAAGATATCCCGGCATCAAAGGCGCCTGTATAATTCATTATACCAATAAGGCCACCTATAAATAACACTAAAAATATAATATCAGAGGCTTCGATAATTCCTTTTATGGGTGATTGAATTAACGCAATAATACCTTGCGGTGTAGATGCTACTGTTTTATATGAATTTGGGATACTTATAGGTTTCCATATATCTCCATTTGTAAATTTCTCTAGTGGAATTTTTATGTTAAGGCTATCTAATGTATGCTGACTAGCAGGGAGATTTACAGACTTTTCTGAATAAATAGCTGTAAATTCATGAGTGTTTTTATTATAAGTTAAAGAATTGAATTTTCCAGAAGGCACAATCCAAGTTAACATGGCCACTAATCCTGCAATAATTAATAAGACGGTTTGTGCTGTTGGGAATTTTATTTTTCGCATACAAAAATTTTTACGCCCGCAATTTATTTCTTTTTCGGCAATAAAAGTAGCATATTGCTTTATTCGTTTTTAAATTCGCATCATGAAATTAGATCTACATCCAAGTTGGAAGCCACATTTAAAAGAAGAATTTGAGAAACCTTATTTTAAGGATTTATTGTTTTTTTTAGATGAAGAATATCTAAATAATACTTGTTTCCCGAAAGTTGAAGAAATTTTTAATGCTTTTAATAATTGTCATTTTAATGACTTAAAGGTTGTTATTATTGGGCAAGACCCATATCACGGACCTGGACAGGCGCATGGGCTTTGTTTTTCTGTAAATGAAGGAGTTAAACATCCGCCCTCATTAGTCAATATTTTTAAAGAAATTACGGATGATCTTGGAAAACCATATCCTGAAAGTGGTAGTTTGTTATCCTGGTCGCAACAAGGGGTATTACTTTTAAATGCTACTCTCACTGTTCGTGCCCATGAAGCTGGTAGCCATCAAGGGAAGGGTTGGGAAACCTTCACGGATCAGGTAATTAAAATTATCAGTAACAAAAAAGAGAATGTCGTGTTTTTATTATGGGGTGGATATGCTAAGAAAAAAAGTAAGCTTATTAATTCTAAGAGGCACTATGTTTTAAGCACAGGACATCCTTCACCATTAAGTGCCAATAGAGGATACTGGTTTGGTAACAGTCATTTTAGTCAAACTAACGACTATTTAGAAAAATCTAATTTAAAGCCAATTAAATGGTAGGCCTGGTTAATTAACTACCTGTATTACCATATTCACGAGCTTCTAGATCTAAAGTAGCTTGGTGTGTAATAATAGTAGGTAATTTGTTAGATTTTCTTTTTTGATTTGTTTTATTGCTGCTAAACTTTAATAATAAAAAATTCACAGCAACTAATGCAGTTACAATAAGGGTAATGTTAATTACCATAGGCGTTTGGGTTGATAACAGAAAAACACACATAAACGTTAATTTACGTGTTTTTAACTGAATTAGATTAATAGCGCTACAAATGTAATAAAAAAATACTGACAGTTTATTAATACAAATGTTAATTGTGTATTACGCAAAATACATTGTCATTTATTTTGGAATTATTGAGGATATATTTGCTAATTAGGAAATTATCAAATTAATTAAAGTTGAAATCTTTATCAAATTCATAATTAAGAATAGCATGCGAGAAGACTACATCGGTTAAGATAAATACAATTTAATTCAATTTCATTCATTCGGTTTGTAAAATAAAAATTAATTTTGGGCAAAATCATAAAATAATGGAATCAATAAACTGGGTAACCGTAAAGGAATATGAGGACATCACCTATAAAAAATGTGATGGAGTTGCTAGAATAGCCTTTAACAGACCAAACGTAAGAAATGCGTTTAGACCAAAAACAACAAGCGAGTTATATGATGCGTTTTATGACGCTAATGAAGATGTGAATATTGGAGTTGTTTTGCTTTCAGCCGAAGGTCCTTCAATAAAAGACGGAATTTGGAGTTTTTGTTCTGGTGGAGATCAAAAGGCGCGAGGACATCAGGGCTATGTAGGTGAAGACGGATATCATAGATTAAACATATTGGAAGTACAACGATTGATTCGTTTTATGCCCAAAGCTGTTATTGCCGTAGTTCCTGGCTGGGCTGTAGGTGGAGGTCATAGTTTGCATGTGGTTTGTGATTTAACGCTAGCCAGTAAAGAACATGCTATATTTAAACAAACCGATGCAGATGTTACAAGCTTTGATGGAGGGTACGGATCGGCTTATTTAGCCAAAATGGTTGGACAGAAAAAAGCACGTGAAATATTTTTCTTAGGAAGGAATTATTCGGCACAGGAAGCTTTCGATATGGGTATGGTAAATGCAGTTATTCCTCATGATGACTTAGAAACGACAGCTTTCGAATGGGCTCAGGAAATTTTAGCAAAATCACCAACATCGATCAAAATGTTGAAATTCGCAATGAATTTAACCGATGATGGTATGGTGGGTCAACAGGTGTTTGCCGGTGAAGCTACAAGATTAGCTTACATGACTGAAGAAGCCGTGGAAGGAAGAAATGCCTTTTTAGAGAAGCGTCAGCCTAATTTTGAAAAAAAATGGATTCCATAAGATGAATAGAGTTTCAGTTTGGATTTCATCCATGCGTTTGCGAACGCTGCCTTTATCGATTTCAGGAATCATTTTAGCTTCAGCTTTTGCTGAATACAACGGCTATTTTAATTGGGGTATTTTTATACTTGCTATTTTAACAACCCTTAGTTTTCAGATATTATCAAATCTGGCGAACGATTATGGTGATGGTGTTAAAGGAACAGATAATGAAGATCGCGTGGGGCCTGAACGTGCCATACAAAGTGGGGTTATTACTCCTAGTGAAATGTATGCGGCTATAAAAATCAATATTCTTATTTCAATAGCCTTAGCATTCCTTTTAATTTTTGTAGCCTTTGGTGTAAAGCACTTTTTACTTACTCTTCTGTTTTTTCTATTAGGTATCGCATGCGTGGTGGCGGCAATTAGATATACGGTTGGTTCAAAAGCATATGGTTACCGAGGATTAGGTGATTTGTTTGTGTTCATATTTTTCGGATTAATTAGTGTTATTGGGTGTTATGTATTATATGCAAAAACAATAGATCATGTGGTATTTTTACCTGCTTGTACAATAGGCTTATTAAGTGCAGCGGTTCTAAACCTCAACAATATGCGAGATATAATAAGTGACAAAAAATCTAACAAAATTACTTTAGCCGTTAAACTGGGTATTAAAAATGCAAAACGTTATCAGTTAACTTTGGTTATAACAGCTATGGTTTTTTCTAGCTTGTTTTGTGTTTTATATTATACATCCCCTTTTAATTTGATGTTTTTAGTAACATATATCCCTTTGATAAAGCATATTATAGTGATAACAAAGAATAAGAATTCTGAAGATTTAGATCCTGAATTAAAGAAAGTAGCCCTAACCACAGTATTACTGTCTCTGTTAATGGGGATTGGGTATTTGTTATAAAATTTGTATTTTAAAGAGAAATTAAATAAACACTTTTTTATGAAAATTACGTTTTATGGACATGCTAGTTTGGGCATACAAATAAATGATATAAATATTCTTGTAGATCCTTTTATAACAGCTAATGAAAAAGCATCACATATAGATATAAATGGTCTTAAAGCTGATTATATTTTAGTAACGCACGCACATCAGGATCATATTTTGGATGTCGAGGCTATTGCTAAAAGAACAAATGCTGTAATCATTTCGAATTTTGAAGTAATCTCACATTTTCAAGGTCTTGGTCTTGAAGGGCATCCAATGAATCACGGAGGAAGTTGGGATTTTGAGTTCGGTACTGTAAAATATGTTAACGCTATTCATACATCGTCGTTTCCAGATGGTTCTTATGGTGGTCAGCCAGGTGGTTTTGTGATCGAAGGAGAACATAAAAATATATATATAGCTGGAGATACGGCTTTAACATACGACATGAAATTAATTCCTTTGAAGACAAAATTAGATTTAGCTATTCTTCCAATAGGAGATAATTTCACCATGGGTATTGATGATGCGATCTTAGCCAGCGATTTTGTAGAATGTGATAAAATATTGGGTTATCATTTCGATACCTTTGGATATATTGAAATAGATCACGAAGAAGCGAAGCGTAAATTTTTCGATAAGAATAAAGATTTAATGTTATTGAAAATCGGCGAAAGTATAGAACTCTAAATGATAAAAGCAACCTGTAAAAAATATATTCTTAATTTTAAACAAGCTAGCGGTACATCTCGCGGTGTTCTAAAAACCAAGGAAACTTGGTTTCTTTTGTTAGAAAAAGATTCTAAGCAAGGATTTGGAGAATGTGGCTTGTTTAGAGGTTTATCTGCCGATGATAGGGTAGACTACGAAGATAAACTTCAATGGCTGTGTAATAACATTAATTTAGATTTAAACGTTTTATTAGAGGAGCTTATCGAATTTCCAAGTATTCAATTCGGCTTAGAAACTGCTTTACAATCTTTAAGAAACACCATGCCCTTCGAAATTTTCCCATCTGAATTTACAACCAAAGAAGCACCGATTCCTATTAATGGGTTAATTTGGATGGGGTCAGAATCTTTTATGAAGCAACAAATAAAAGATAAGATTGATGCCGGATTTACATGCATTAAAATGAAAATTGGAGCAATTGATTTTCAAACAGAAGTAAATTTATTAAAATCTATTAGGAAACAATTTTCTTCAAAAGACATTGAATTAAGAGTAGATGCCAATGGTGCTTTTACCAAGGAAGATGCATTTGAAAAATTAAAAGTGTTGTCCGATTTAGATTTACATTCAATAGAACAACCAATAAAACAAGGACAGATTGAAGATATGGCGCAATTATGTGAAGTAACCCCTTTGCCTATCGCGTTAGATGAGGAATTAATTGGTGTGTTTTCTAGAACGGATAAAGTAAAATTGCTTCAAACCATAAAACCTCAATACATCATTTTAAAACCGAGTTTGGTTGGTGGTTTTCAGGGAAGTGATTTATGGATTGATATCGCTGAAAAACATAATATTGGCTGGTGGATAACTAGCGCCTTAGAAAGCAACATAGGATTAAATGCAATAGCGCAATACACCTACGTAAAACAAAATCCATTACCTCAAGGACTTGGCACAGGTGGTTTATTTACAAATAATTTTGAATCACCGTTAGAAGTTGAACACGGCTCTTTAAAATATAATTTAAAACTAAACTGGAATTTTAATATATAAAACATGTATATAAATCAGGCATTTAAAGGATTAAACGATTGGTGGCGCTATTTAATAGGTTTATTTATCATAATAGTTGCTGTAATTATTGGTCAAATGCCATTTACAATTGCGGTAGCGGTCAAGGCATTGTCAGCAGGTGATAATATTACGAGTTTAGATCAGTCTACTATGATGACCTTGTTAGAGCCGAATTTAAATTTGTTTCTAATGCTTTTATCTTTCGCAGTGGGATTGGTTGCATTATTATTCGTGGTTCGTTATATACACAATCAAACTTTTACTCAATTAACAACAACCAGAAAAACTATTGATTGGAAACGATTTTGGTTTATTTTTTTAACATGGGGTACGCTGTCTTCTGCCTTGGTAATAGGAGATTATTACATGTCTCCAGAAAATTATGTGCTTAATTTTGATTTGGTACCATTTCTTATTTTATGTGTAATCGCCATTATATTTGTGCCTTTGCAAACTAGCTTTGAAGAGTATCTGTTTCGAGGTTACTTAATGCAAGGATTAGGGGTGATTACCAAAACAAACTGGTTACCTCTAATTATAACCTCCATAGTGTTCGGATTACTTCACATCGCAAATCCTGAGGTTGAAAAGCTAGGTTACGTTATCATGGTCTACTACATTGGCACAGGACTATTTCTGGGAATTATGACTTTAATGGATGGAGGTTTAGAACTCTCACTGGGGTTTCATGCTGCTAATAATTTATTTACAGCATTATTAGTGACAGCTGATTGGACTGCTTTTCAAACGCATTCTATTTTAAAAGATATGTCAGACCCTGGAGAAATGCCAATGTCCGAAGTACTTATTCCTGTATTTGTTTTATTCCCTATTTTATTACTGATTCTATCAAGGATTTACGGTTGGAAAAACTGGAAAGAAAAATTATTTGGAAATGTTATTGAACCTAATGATAATCTAAATCAAATATCAGATACAGATGAAACCTAGTTTTAGAAACGTTCATAATAGATTCAAACTTAATGGTATTCATTTTTCTTTTGAAGAACTAAATGATGTGGCTTATAATTATATTAAGGAAGGCTACCCTTATGAACAGATATTAGGGTGGTTTATACTCGACTGGATTGATGAAAAAGATTATATTTATGCAAACACATCAGGTTCTACAGGAGTACCAAAGAAAGTAAAATTATCCAAACAAGCCATGGTTAATTCGGCGATTGCCACAGGCGATTTTTTTAATCTAGAGCCTGGCGATTCAGCTTTGTTGTGCTTGCCAATGGAATATATAGCCGGTAAAATGATGCTAATTCGTGCTGTTATTTTGGGTCTGGAATTAGATTTAGTAGAACCCACTTCCAAGATTGAATTACCGGTTTCTATAAATTATGATTTTTCAGCCATGGTGCCTTTACAAGTTAGGAATTCACTAAATATTATTGAAAATATCAAAACATTAATTGTAGGAGGTTCACCAATGTCACAAGTATTAAAAGGCGAACTTCAGACATATAAAACCCATGTGTACGAAACTTATGGAATGACTGAAACGGTTACACATATTGCTCTTAAGCAAATCAATAATTTTTCGGATGATGCACCTGAATTCAATGACGTATTTAGAACTTTAGAAGGGGTTACCGTCTCACAAGATGAACGTGGTTGTATGGTAATAAATGCTCCTAAATTAGCAAAAGACATCATTATAACTAATGATGTTATTAAATGGCATTCTCATTCTACTTTTGAATGGTTAGGGCGTTTTGATCATGTTATAAACTCCGGAGGTGTAAAATTATTTCCTGAGCAGATAGAAGCAAAACTTCAAAAGAATATGTCAACTCGTTTCTTCGTTGCGGCCCTACCAGATGAAAATTTAGGTCAGAAACTTATTTTAGTTGTAGAATCAGAGGATAACCGATTGGACAAAAAGGTGTTTTCAGTACTCGATAAGTTCGAAATACCTAAAGCGATTTATGCGGTAAGTAAATTTGAAGAAACTACATCAGGTAAAATTAGACGTAGGGCGACTTTAAAAAAAATAACGATTAATTGTAACAACTAAGCCTAGTTGTATACTAACACAAAAAAAACATTTATATGAATTTTATAAAAAGAGTACTTTCTACTGTAACGGGGATTTTTGTTTTTCTATTTATTTGTTTTGGATTTTTAATTGTTCTGGGTTTAGTGTTAGGTTCTTCTAATGAAGCTGTAGTTACGGTGAAACCAAATACTGTATTAGATTTAAAATTAGATTTTCCTATTAGAGATTATGCTGGAAAAACAGAATTTAAACAATATGCATTTTTAAATGAAGACGAAAAAAACGGATTGTTTAATATTATAGATGCTATTAATTACGCAGCAACAGATAGCAATATTAAAGGAATTTCTATTGATAACAACTTTATAAAAGCAGGAATTTCTCAAACTAAAGCCTTAAGAGATGCTTTAATTAAGTTTAAAGAATCAGGGAAATTCATAACAGCCTATGCAGATATCTATACCCAAAAAGATTATTATTTAAGTTCGGTAGCCGATACTATTTTTATCAATCCTGCAGGCCTAATGGAATTTAAAGGTTTGTATTCTGAACAGTTGTATTTTAAAGATTTTCAGGAAAAATCTGGATTAAAAATGGAAGTGGTTCGTTTTGGGAAGTACAAAAGTGCCGTAGAACCGTTTTTGGAAAATGAAATGAGTCCAGCTAACAGAGAACAGGTGGAAGCTTTTTTAAATTCTATATGGGCTGAAGTTAAAAATGAAATTTCAGTAAGTCGCGGTATTTCTAAGGATGATTTAAATAATATAGCCGATAGTCTCCTTGCTAGAACCCCCAAATTAGCCTTAAAATCTAAATTAGTAGATAGAGTAGGATATCATGATGAATATATTTCAGGATTAAAACAAGCGGTTGGCGTGCCAGAATCTCAAGATTTAAACATGATTAGTATTGAAGATTATGCTGTACATACAGCTACAGAACTACTTACTAATTACAGTAAAAATAAAATAGCGGTTCTTTATGCTGAAGGTGAAATTATTTATGGTGAAGGTGATAAGGGTGTTGTAGGTCAGGGATCCATGAATCGTTCTTTGAAGAAAGCACGCGAAGATGATAATATTAAAGCGATTGTTCTGAGAATAAATTCACCAGGAGGAAGCGCTTTAGCAAGTGAGCTGATTTGGCGTGAAATAGAGTTAACAAAGCAAGTAAAGCCTGTGATTGTTTCTATGGGAGATTTAGCGGCTTCAGGAGGGTATTATATTGCTTGTAATGCTGATAAAATATATGCAGAACCAACGACTATAACGGGTAGCATAGGTGTTTTTGGTGTATTGCCTAATGGACATAAATTAATAAGTGACTTAGGTATTAATGCAGAGCAAGTCGCTACAAATAAAAATGCCGTTACATATAGTTTTTTTGAGCCACTTGATGACAATCAGAGGGCATTCATTAAAGAGGGTATTGTAGATATTTATGAATTGTTTACAACAAGAGTAGCTAATGGACGAGGGAAATTGCAGGATGAAATAAAAGCGATTGCTCAGGGACGTGTATGGACTGGTATCGATGCGTTGGCAAATGGTTTGGTTGATGAACTTGGTGGATTAGACAAGGCTATTGCTTATGCGGCAGAGCAGGCTGATTTAAACGATTATATGTTGAAAGAATTCCCTGTCTACAAGAAAGACTTAGAAAAGATTTTGAGTGATCTAGGCATTGCTGAAACCAAAGAAAGTATTCTAAAAGAAGAATTAGGAGAAGATGCTTATTGGGTTTTGCAGGAAATAAAATCTCTATCAAAAAAAGAAGGCGTGCAGTTATTGTTTCCTTATAGCACTGAAATTAAATAAAAAAAGCGCGATACATATGTATCGCGCTTTTTTTATTGCTGCATTTTAAAATAATAGTCTAAGGAATGTTTGCCTGATCCATAAACTAGGAAAAAACCGCATACTAATAATGTAATACATGCAATCAATAGATTGCCAGTATGCATTTCACCTACGAAATTTATGAGTATGGCACCTATTAAAATCGGTAATTGTGCTAAGATTGCCCAGCGAGTCAGTAACCCGCAAGCAATTAAGATACCTCCAATAAAATGAGCAGGAGCAACATAGTGCAAAGCAAACATGCCCCCAACCATATTTTGCATGGGTTTAAACAATTCTGCAAGCATCATACTATCAGATACGAAATTAATTCCTTTAATAAACAAGAAAACACCAAGCGCTATTCTTAGTAAATCCAATGGTAAATAAGTATGCTTGTTAGCCCACTTATTTAGTGGTTTTATTGTATCCATAATTAAACTGTTTGATTTTCAATTATTAAGATACAAAAAATAAAACTAAAAAGCTAGTTAAACCTGAATCACTCCTAAATTGAATCGCTTCTCAATAGGGGCATGATTAGCGGCTTCAATACCCATACTAATCCATTTTCTAGTATCTAACGGATTAATTATGGCATCTGTCCACAAACGAGCTGCTGAATAATATGGTGAAACCTGTGCGTCGTAACGCGATTTGATTTCATTGTATAGCGCTTCTTCTTTTTCAGGAGTAATAGTTTCTCCTTTTTTCTTTAAAGATGTCGTTTCAATTTGAAGTAACACTTTAGCAGCACTATTGCCACTCATAACGGCTAATTCGGCACTTGGCCAGGCTACAATCAGTCTCGGGTCATACGCTTTACCGCACATAGCATAATTACCTGCGCCATAGCTATTACCAGTAATTATTGTGAATTTGGGTACCACCGAATTACTTACCGCATTCACCATTTTAGCTCCATCTTTAATAATACCACCATGTTCACTTTTACTTCCAACCATAAATCCGGTTACATCTTGTAAAAATACTAAAGGGATTTTCTTTTGATTACAGTTGGCTATAAACCGAGTAGCTTTATCTGCGCTATCATTATATATAACACCACCAAACTGCATTTCTCCTTGTTTTGTTTTTACTAGTTTACGCTGGTTGGCAACAATACCTACAGCCCATCCATCAATTCTAGCGTAACAAGTGATGATAGCTTTTCCATAACCTGCCTTGTATTCATCAAATTCCGAACTATCGACTAAGCGTTTTATAATTTCATAAACGTCATATTGATCAGCTCTTGATTTAGGTAAAATACCATATATATCTTGAGGGTTTTCCTTTGGTTTTAAACCGTCTATTCTATTAAAACCGGCTTTATCATAATCACCAATTTTATCTACAATATTCTTAATAGTATCTAAAGCATCTTTATCGTCTTTAGCTTTATAATCTGTTACTCCAGAAATTTCACAATGTGTGGTTGCTCCGCCTAAGGTTTCGTTGTCTATGGTTTCTCCTATGGCTGCTTTAACCAAATAACTTCCTGCTAAAAAGATGCTACCCGTTTTATCTACAATAAGAGCTTCATCACTCATTATAGGCAGATAGGCTCCTCCAGCTACACAGCTTCCCATCACCGCGGCAATTTGAGTAATAGCCATACTGCTCATGATGGCATTGTTTCTAAAGATTCGTCCAAAATGTTCTTTGTCTGGGAATATTTCATCTTGTAAAGGCAGGTATACGCCTGCGCTATCCACCAAATAAATAATAGGAAGTTTGTTTTCAATGGCAATCTCTTGGGCTCTTAGGTTTTTTTTTGCGGTAATAGGGAACCAGGCACCTGCTTTAACAGTAGCATCATTAGCAACTACTATGCATTGCTTACCTTTTATATAACCTATTTTTACGACAACACCTCCTGATGGACAACCACCATGTTCATTGTACATATCTTCACCAGCTAGCGCTCCAATTTCAATAGAATTCCTTTTTGAATCTAAAAGATAGTCAATACGTTCACGGGCGGTCATTTTTCCTTTGCTATGAAGTTTTTCGATGTTCTTCTTTCCACCACCTAAATGTACTTTTGCAAGTCGTTTATTTAGTTCGGATACTAAAAGTTTATTGTGATCTTCGTTTTTATTGAAGTTTAAATCCATTATAGTGTATTTTCCGGCTAAAATACAAAAGTTTCAAATTATCCGAATCTCAATTGTTAGGATAATATTAAAATGTATTCCATAGAAATATATTCCTTGGAATATAAAATTAATTTTTGTACATTTGAATTAAATAACCTAAAAAAAATTGTAGAATGAAAAACATAATAGCTTTTGCAGGGTCGAACAGCACAGACTCAATAAACAAACAATTAGTTACTTACGGGGCAAGTTTACTTGAATCGGTTGAAGTAGAATTGTTAGATTTAAACAATTTTGAATTACCTCTATTTGGTGTGGATTATGAGAGAGAACAAGGGATTCCGAAAGAGGCCTATAAGTTTTTAGAGTATATAAAGAATTCTAATGGTATTTTATTGTCTTTAGCTGAACATAATGGGGCTTATACAGCCGCTTTTAAAAATTTGTTAGATTGGATGTCTAGAATTGAAAGTAAAACTTTTTATGGAAAACCAATGCTTCTATTGGCAACTTCTACAGGAAAAAGAGGAGGAGCCTCGGTTTTAGAAATTGCAAAAAGCAGGTTCCCTTATCATAATGCCGAAATAACAGATGTTTTTTCGTTGCCATCTTTCGGGGATAATTTTAAAAATGGAAAAATTGTAAATGAAGAGTTTGATGCGCAATTGAAAGAAGCTGTAGAGGAATTTCAGAAGAAATTAGAGGTTGAAACTGTTAAATAGCACAATTCTATATTATGGGGGACTTAGGAAAAGAAATACGCTCAAAATTTGTTAATCATAGACAAAAGGCCTTAGTTAACATTCTTTACACTGCAAATTGGATTACGAGCTGTCAAAATGAGTATTTAAAGGTTTATGGTATCTCACCTCAACAGTATAATATATTAAGAATATTAAGAGGTGCTGGTGAGCCATTGAAGGTTCAGGTTATAAAAGACCGCATGATTGATAGAGCTCCAAATGCCACAAGGCTAATGGATAAATTATGCGCTAAAAATTTCATTGAGCGTTTACCATGTGCACATGATAGGCGCGTTGTGAAAATAGCCATAACCGATAAAGGTTTAGGGCTTTTAGCCTCTATACCTAATGATTTTAATAAAGATTTATTAAAAAACCTTAATGAAGAAGATGCAGAACAATTAAGTAATCTTCTTGATAAAATGAGGTAAACAAAAAGAAAGGAAAGAAACAATGAAAACAGTAGTTCACAGATCAGATAGTCGAGGTTTTGCAAATCATGGGTGGTTACAGGCAAATCACTCCTTTAGTTTTGCTAATTATTATAACCCTGAAAAAGTACATTTTGGTGCGTTACGCGTGTTAAATGATGATATGATTGCTCCTAGCATGGGTTTTGGTACACATCCGCATGATAATATGGAAATTATAACGATCCCGTTAAAAGGTATTTTAAAACATAGAGATTCTATGCATAATGAATGGCAGGCAGTATTGCCGGGAGAAGTTCAAGTCATGTCGGCTGGAACAGGAGTTCAGCACTCAGAAATCAATGGTTCAAATGAAGACCATTTAGGTTTATTTCAAATTTGGATATTCCCAAATAAGCAGAATGTAGCACCTCGATACGATCAAAAATCGTTCGGTGCTGAACATAGAAAAAACAAATTGCAGACTTTGGTAACATCTATAGATGAAAATCATGAAGGTAGTTTAAAGATTCATCAGGATGCTGTTTTATCAAGAATAGATTTAGATAAAGGAAAATCTTTTAATTATAAGCTAAAAAGTGAAAATCACGGGGTTTATGTTATGAATATTTACGGTGAATTACTTATTGATGACAGGGTGTTAGCAACTAGAGATGCGATGGGTATTTCAGAAACGAATAGTTTTGAAATTGAAGCTAAAGATGATTCTAGTATTTTATTTATTGAAGTCCCAATGGAAATTTTAAAAGATAATCTTTTTGCATAAAGTCTGACCCAGATGGTCGGACTTTTTTATTTTGTGATATTAACAATAAGACAACTATTAAATGTTCTATATATTATATTTCGAGTTATTTGAAAATGAAATGAAAACGGAATATTTAATAGAATCAAAATCCATATCAAGTAATAATATTAATTTTTAAGCTTTCCAATTCATGTTAAAAGTACGATATTTGTCGTTTAAAACAGGGTTCAAAGAAATACGGTGGTATCTTTTTGATTTTTTCACTAAAAAGTCACCAATGTAAAATCTAATCTTGTCTTTTCAAGAGAGTCCTAAAGAATTAAAATAATTAAGTATGGCAATGAATAAAAACACAGTGTTGGCATGGGCAACATGGATAATGATTTTTGTAGGTTTAATGTTAATCGCTCTGGGGGCATTTCGCTATGACGATGTTGCAGGCTGGGGTTTTGCTGCTGTTGGGCTTGGTTTTTTTGCAGTTGCTTGGGTTTTTAACGCTTTAAAAGGTAGAGTATAATGAGTGACGATAAGAAAGTTATATTTTCAATGTCTGGTGTAACCAAGACATTTCAGGGAGCTAACACCCCTGTGTTAAAAAATATTTATTTAAGTTTTTTCTACGGAGCTAAAATTGGAATTTTAGGTTTAAATGGTTCTGGTAAATCAACTTTACTTAAAATTATCGCCGGTATAGATAAAAATTATCAAGGAGATGTTACATTTTTACAGGATTATTCGGTTGGATATTTAGAGCAGGAACCGCAATTAGATGAAGATAAAACCGTTATAGAAATTGTAAAAGAAGGTGCTGCTGAAACGGTAGCTATTCTTGATGAGTACAACAAAATTAATGACATGTTTGGTCTGGAGGAAGTTTATAGTGATCCAGATAAAATGGAAAAACTAATGAACAAGCAGGCTGAACTTCAAGATAAAATTGATGCGTCTAATGCCTGGGAATTAGATACCAAGTTAGAAATTGCCATGGATGCATTGCGTACTCCAGATGGAGACAAAAAAATTTCTGTATTGTCTGGAGGTGAACGTCGTCGTGTAGCTTTATGTAGATTGTTATTACAAGAGCCAGATGTTCTATTATTAGATGAACCTACAAACCACTTAGATGCGGAATCTGTTCATTGGTTAGAGCAGCATTTAGCACAATACAAAGGAACGGTTATTGCGGTTACCCACGATAGATATTTCCTAGATAACGTAGCTGGATGGATTTTAGAATTAGATAGAGGTGAAGGTATACCGTGGAAAGGTAATTATTCCTCTTGGTTAGATCAAAAAGCAAAACGTTTAGCGCAAGAAAGTAAATCAGCATCTAAGCGTCAAAAGACATTAGAACGCGAGTTAGAATGGGTGCGTCAAGGACCTAAAGGCAGGCAAACCAAACAAAAAGCCCGTTTAAAAAATTACGATAAGTTAATGAGTCAGGACCAAAAACAACTTGACGAAAAACTTGAAATTTATATTCCTAATGGGCCACGTTTAGGAACGAATGTCATTGAAGCCGTCGGGGTTAGTAAAGGATTTGATGATAAATTGCTTTACGAAGATTTAAATTTTAAACTTCCACAGGCTGGAATTGTTGGAGTTATTGGCCCTAATGGTGCTGGTAAAACCACAATTTTTAAAATGATTATGGGAGAAGAAATTCCAGATAAAGGTGAGTTTATAGTTGGTGACACAGCTAAGATTGCTTATGTGGATCAAAGTCATTCTAATATTGACCCAGAAAAAACGATATGGCAAAATTTTAGTGACGAGCAAGAGCTTATTATGATGGGAGGTAAGGAAGTAAATTCTCGTGCGTATCTAAGTAGATTTAATTTTTCAGGCGGAGAACAAAATAAGAAAGTAAAATTACTTTCAGGAGGAGAAAGAAACCGACTGCATTTAGCAATGACCTTAAAAGAAGAAGGCAACGTATTGCTTTTAGATGAGCCAACCAACGACCTTGATGTAAACACTTTACGGGCTCTGGAAGAAGGACTAGAAAACTTTGCAGGTTGTGCTGTAGTTATCTCTCACGACAGATGGTTTTTAGATAGAATTTGTACGCATATTTTAGCTTTCGAAGGTGATTCTCAAGTATATTTCTTCGAAGGAAGTTTTAGTGAATATGAAGAAAATAAGAAAAAACGCTTGGGAGGTGATTTAACTCCAAAGCGTATTAAGTATAAAAAATTAGTTCGATAAACTATATGAATATATAAAAAAAGCCTGCATCTAGCAGGCTTTTTTTTATTAAAATTGACACATTATTTGTTGTTACCACCATACATGTGGCCTTCGGTAAAGTCGGTGTATTCTTCTTTTTGATTAGTAATTTCTTCGCTCAATTTATCGAGACGTTCGTTCTCTTTTTTTAGTTTATATGATTTCCGAATACCTAAAATTAATAAAACGGAAAAAAATATAACTACAACAATAAGCAGTGTAACTACATTACTCTGGCTTAATAATGAAGTATTCATTAAAATGAATGAGGGCAATTTGGGAAACATATTAGTCTTACAGATAAGGTGTTAGTCATGCTAAAGATAAGATAATTTTAATTACTAAGGATTAAAAATGGGATTATTCTCTAAAAAAATGTCAGATTTATACCATATAAACGTACAATTAATCTACTAAATTGGGAGGTTTTAGTTTAAAATATAAAATTAATTTTTACTGGAAATAATTAAAACTAAGACTATAATTTATAGGGAAATTTGTTAATTTCAAAAATAAATTAAGATGATTATTTATGCGTGAAAACCATATAAAAAATATAGAACAAGAAGTACTTTCTGATAATTATTATATATTAAATAAGATAACCTTTAGTTATTTAATGAAGAGTGGACAATGGGTAGCTCAAATGCGTGAGGTATATGATAGAGGAGACGGTGCAGGAATTTTACTTTATAATAAGAAAAAGCAAACGGTGATTTTAACAAAACAATTCAGAATGCCGACTTTTATGAATAATAATCCTGATGGTTATCTAATTGAAATCTGTGCAGGCATGTTAGATAAGGATAATCCTGAGGCCTGTATTATAAGGGAAACGGAAGAGGAGGTGGGCTATCGATTGAAAGAAGTAAAAAAAGTATATGAAGCCTATTCGTCACCTGGAGTTATGACTGAAAAGATGCACTTTTTTATTGGAGAATATACTGATAATATGAAAGTAAATGATGGAGGTGGTTTAGAAAGTGAACATGAGGATATAGAGGTTTTAGAGCTCCCGTTTACGGAAGCTCTGGAGATGTTACATACTGGAAAAATTCAAGATACGCGCACTATTGTGTTATTACAGTATGCGCAAATACATAAATTAATTGAAGTTTAGTTGTTATTAGCTCTAATAAAATCGGTAATTAAATAAGTGATTAATTTACCTATAAGACTCGCTGTTTTTGATGTTGGTGCCGCTTCGCAAATGTGTAGGTACTTGGCATTGTTGTGTGCTGCAAAAAAATTAATGAATTGTCTGGTTTTATTTGTTGAAAAACCACTTGGAGATTTTGCACTACTATTTATATTTTCAATAGCATCACAGTCTATCTCAATACCATAAGGACTTTCAGATATAAAATCAGAAGCGCGATTTAATTCTTTTTTAAATTTTAATTCTTTAGTAACTTCAAGGTCCTCATAGGTATTATAAGCAATATTTTCTAGCTTATTTAAAGATTTTAAAATTTTATCGGAGGTATAATTTTTATGTAAACCGAAAATAAAATAGTTGTTCAAGAACCCTTCATTATAGGCGTAACTAAAACCATTACCACTATGGCGACCTTCTTCTTGTCTAAAATCTGAATGCGCGTCAAAATTTATTGCATTTATTGGTTTTTTTAATGCAAGACTGGCTCCCTTAATATTTCCGTAAGCATTATTATGGCCTCCTCCAATTATAATAGGTGTCTTACCGGCCGTTACAATTTGCTCCACTAAATAAGCTACTTGAGTATCTATTCTCCCTACGAGTTCTCGGGCTTTAACAAGATGTTTCTTTTTAGACTGATCTAATTTAGAAACTTTTTCCATTTCTTCTGAAAAATCTAAATGTCCTAAAATAAGAACGGATTCCGGCATAGTATATTCATTGCTTTGTATATTTAATAAAACTTTTATTGTAGCGTCCCATGCTTTCGAGGTTCCTATTTTACCGTAATTAGCAAAAACCCCAACATCTTCGGGCAAACCAAATATTACGTACTTAACATCTAAATCTTTTAGATTTTCGTATATATTTGAAATGCTGGGTAATACCTGAACATATTGGCCAAATTTGGATTCGCCAGTGCGTTTGTTTAAAAGTTTATTAATATTGCTTCTATTAAATAAAACGAGCTTATCCATTAAAATAAATAATTTTTGTAACTAAAATACATTAATATTTATTTTCAGCATTAGAAAAATCAAATAATAAAAAAACAAAACAATTAAACTTAAAAAACACGTATTATGGACGGAAACAAAAGTAGCAAAGGATTAAAAATAGCGCTAGGTGTAGCTATAGCATTATTTATTGGAACTGCATTTTATACAATGAATTTATATTCAACAAGCTCTAAAATCCAAAAAGATTTACAGTCTGAAAAAGAGTTAGTAATAAACGATTTAGATGCATTATCAAAGCAATATGATGAAGCTTTAAGTGAAAATGAAGTAGCTAATAAAGATTTACTCGAAGCTAAAGCTAGAATTCAAGGGTTAATAGATTCTTTAAAAATTTCTGAAACCAATGTAAAAAGTCTTTGGAGGTATAAGCAAAAATATGTAGCGTTACAGAAAGAAATGGATGTGTTGTTAGCTCAAAATGACTCATTAAGAATTGAAAACTCATATTTAGCAACGTCTTTAGACAGTACGAGAGTTCGATTAGAAGAACGCACTATTTTTACCGATTCTTTATTGCTTCAAAATGATGCATTAGCAGAAGTAGTGTCTAATGCTTCAGTATTAAGTGCTGTAGATTTAAAAGGTTCTGGGGTTATTGTAAGAACATCCGGAAAAGTAATTCCTACTGAAAGAGCAGGTAGAAGTGATAAAATTAGAGTATGCTTTATTGTAGCTAAAAATAAATTAGTACAAGCTGGAGATCAAGAATTGTATGTGCAGGTTATCGATCCAAAAAACAATACACTTGGACTGAATGAGCAAGTACAGTTTGATGAAACTACTTTAAACTATAGTATTATTAGTAAATTTAATTACGAAAACACAAATTTGAATGTCTGTGAATTTGTTGAAGCTAAAAAGGATGAGAAATTTGAGAAAGGACGATATATTGTAAATGTGTTTAATGAAAAAGATTTGGTAGCAACTTCTGAATTTGTTTTAAAATAATAAATCCTTGATTGTAAAGTAAACCTCAAACAGATGTTTGAGGTTTTTTTTATTTAGTTCAATGAAAATCAATTCTTTATGTTTTTACATTGAAATTTAATCGATATAAAGTAAGTTTTTACGACAACGTGTTAACAAATTTATTGGTATCTAATAGATTAAATTTATTTTGTTTGTATTGTTGCTGTAACTTTATTGATTGAATAAGACTTCCTAATAAATAAGACTAAAAAATAATCGATTAAAAAAACTTTAATTTTTAATGAATTCCACTATAGCATTTTTAAATTCATTTACGTCATTATCAAATGAAACTTTACAGGAGCTTTCAGATATTTCGAATTTAAAAAGAGTAAAGGCTGGAAATCAACTGGTTAAATTTAATGAAACACCTTCTAAAGTATATTTATTAGTATCTGGAGTTATTCGCTGTTATTTAAATACTGAGGCAGGCAAGGAATATAACAAGAGTTTTTATTTGCCTATTAGTTTTGTTGGATCATTAACAGCTTTAATTGAAAAAAGGCCATCACTTTTTGTATTTGAAACGGTTACAGAATGCAAAATTTATGAAATTAGGTTTTCAGACTTTAGAGAGCTTTGTGAACGTAATATTGCTGTAAACACATTTTATTCGAAAGTATTAGAATCGGTATATAAGAGTTACGAAACACGCTTAGTAGAATTAATTTCATTAGATGCCACCGGCAGATATCTAGCATTAAAGAAGCAAATTCCTGAATTAGAATCATTAATTCCACAGTATCATATAGCTTCCTATTTAGGAATTACCCCGGTGCAATTAAGCCGAATTAGAAAAAAAATTGAGAGTGTTAACATTTGTTAACAAATAGAACTTATCTAAAACATATATTTGTTTCAAATCTTTATCAACTAACTAAGAGAAGATTAATAGCTAACCAACCAAGAAAAAAAACAGGTAATTTAATTACCTGTTTTTTTGATATTATACCTAAGTATATATTATTATTTTAAGCTTCCTACCATATCTTCTGGTTTCACCCATTCGTCGTATTCTTCGGGCGTGACATAACCTAGATTAACAGCTTCTTCTTTTAGTGTAGTTCCATTTTTATGAGCTGTGTTTGCAATTTCAGCCGCTTTATAATAACCAATTTTAGTGTTTAACGCAGTAACTAGCATTAAAGAATTGTTAAGTAACTTGGTAATCACCTCCTGATTTGGCTCTATACCAACAGCACAATTCACATCAAAACTAATACAAGCATCACCTATTAATTGAGCTGATTGTAAAACGTTAGCCGCCATAACAGGTTTGAATACGTTTAATTCATAATGTCCCTGTAATCCGCCAACAGATACAGCTACATCGTTACCCATTACTTGTGCGCAAACCATAGTTAAAGCTTCACATTGCGTAGGGTTTACTTTGCCTGGCATGATAGAACTTCCGGGCTCATTGGCGGGAATAATAATTTCACCAATACCACTTCTAGGACCAGAAGCCATAAGTCTAATATCGTTAGCTATTTTATTTAAAGAAACAGCTAATTGTTTTAATGCGCCATGCGTTTCAACTAAGGCATCGTGTGCGGCTAAAGCCTCAAATTTGTTCGGAGCCGTAATAAATGGTAATCCTGTAAACTGTGCTATAAATTCTGCTACACGCTTACTGTAACCTTTTGGTGTATTTAATCCTGTTCCAACAGCAGTTCCTCCAAGGGCTAATTCGCTTAAATGTGGTAATGTATTTTCTAAAGCTTTTAAACCGTGATCTAATTGCGCTACATAGCCCGACAACTCTTGTCCTAAAGTTAAAGGCGTGGCATCCATTAAATGTGTACGACCTATTTTTACAACATCTTTAAAAGCCTCTGATTTTTTCTTTAATGTGTTTCTTAATTGCTTAACCCCAGGAATGGTCGTTTCTACAATTTTTTTATATGCTGCAATATGCATCCCAGTAGGGAAAGTATCATTAGATGATTGCGATTTATTTACATCATCATTAGGTTGAATAACTTTTTCACCTTCACCAATCACTTTACCTGCTAATTGTTGAGCGCGGTTTGCTACAACCTCATTCACATTCATATTGCTTTGAGTTCCCGAACCTGTTTGCCAGATTACTAAAGGAAATTGGTCGTCATGCTTACCTTCTAAAATTTCATCACAAACCGCAGCAATTAGGTCTCGCTTTTCTATTGGTAAAACACCAAGTTCGCAATTTGTGTAAGCAGCCGCTTTTTTTAAATAAGCAAAGCCATACACTATTTCTAAAGGCATAGACGCAGAAGGACCTATTTTAAAATTATTTCTAGAGCGTTCTGTTTGTGCTCCCCAAAGTTTATCGGCAGGTACTTGTACCTCACCCATAGTGTCTTTTTCTATTCTAAAACTCATTGTATTATTCGTTTAATATGGAACACAAATTTAAATCTTTTCATACGGTTTTGGGTATGATATTAGTTAGTTTTTTAATTTTTTTAAACTAATTCTTTATTAATTAAAGGTTAGAATGAGCTTTGGCACTGCTCTTTAATTTTTTTGAATTGAATAATTTCAAAATCCAATTAATTTAGAATACCGGCTAAAACAAGCTAAATTTAAATTAACTAGGATGTTAATAAATCTTAATTTTAGTATTGTATAACAAAAAGGGATATATTATCTTTGCGACATATTATTAAAAGACACTTACACTTATGTTTGATTTTGACCAATATTTAGGATTTTTAGCTTTTTTAACCATACTTACTATTGGATTTTGGTTAATGATATTTTTATTAACCTTTGTAATTCCTTACTGGATTGGTGGTTCGTTAATTGAAAGATTAAAAGAAATCAGAGAAGAGAAAAAGGCGAAGCGTGAGAATTCTTAATCAAACAACAATATAAAATAAAAAAGGAAGCTAATAGCTTCCTTTTTTTATGCCTTATAATTACATTTCAATGGCTCCACCACCATAATCACCGCGATTCATAGTTGGTTTCTTTTTCTGATTGAATCTGTAGGTAAAAGAAAGATTATACGTTCTACCCCCTCTAAATCTTAAATTGCGTTCTGTAGTAAAATCTTCAGTATCTACTATGCCTGTCATAACACGAGTATTAAATAAATCATTTACGTTAAAGGCTAACGAAGCTTTCTCCTTAAATAAATCTTTACTCAGTGCCATATTGGTAGAGAACATGCCATCTCGCTTGTTCTGTGCATCCTGACTTGGACCGTTATAATTTAAATTCGTTTGCCAGTCTACACTACCTGGTAAGGTGTATTTATTACTTAGTCGCACGGTCCAACTCACATTTTTCGAATCGAAATTAACATCTTGATAATCGCCTTCTATAATCGAATTAAAGATGTTGAAATCTGTATTTACACGCCATTTTCTACTGGGATTGTAGGTTAAATTAAATTCAAACCCATAACGATCTTCCGTTGCAATATTGGCCGGACCTCGCTTAATTACAGGAACTTCCTGACCATCAATAATAACAGTTTCTCCTGTATCTTCACTAATAAATTTAATGATATTGATTGAGTGCTGGTAGTAAGCGGAGGAGCTAAGGGTAAATTTCCCCAATCGGTTTAGGTATCCTAAATCAAATTTTCCAGCATATGTTGGATCTAAACCGGGGTTGCCTTGAAAAATATTCGTTAAACTAGACCTGGATGGATAAGGATTTAAGAAAAACGACCATGGTCGGCTTAATCGACGGTTATAACCTAATGTTAGATTTTCTCGTTCACTAAATTCGTAACTTAAATTAACTGTAGGAAACAAACCAGTGTAATTGCGCTTTTCAAAATCACCGCTCGTAGGTTGATCTAATGTTAATTGCGTGTTTTCCATTCTCAATCCCAATAAATAAGAAAACTTATTAATTTTACTGCCAAATTGAGCATAGGCCGCATGTATATAATTTCGGAAGTTAAATACATTGGAAAGATTTTTGTCTAATTCGAATTCACCTGTATTTTCATTCAGTAATTCTACTTTGTAATCGGTCGTTCTATCACTATAATCACCTCGATACCCCATTTCAAATTGATTATTATCACCTATAGGTAATACATAATCTGCTCTTAATAATATTTTAGCCTCATCATTTAATTCAGTAAGGATATCTGTATTTACACCATCTACCTCTATTAAAGAAAGATTATCGTCGGAGTTATCTTCATGCTGAAAATCAAAAGAGAATTTATGACCTTCTGTTTCAAATTCTTTAGTAAAATTAACAGAATACTGAAGGTTTTTATTGTCGTTCAATTTAGGGTCAAATCTTAAACTTTGTCCAATTAAATTGTTATTAGAATCGTATTGAAGCAGTCTATTAGTAGAATTATTGTCGTTACTCCCATCATTATAAACAAAAGAGGTTGTTAAGGATGCGGAATCATTGATATACCATTCAACACCAATATTATTAGTGACACCTTTTCTAGTGTCTACCCAATTTCTTTTTTCATCTAAGATGTTACCGTTGTTTTTATAGGTGGTATAAGAATACCAATTACCTATAGATTCATTATATCTATAAGACAAGGTGTTAAATATATTAACATTTCCGGTTCTGTAATTTATGTTTCCAGAAATTCCAGCTGCATCTGGATGACCTACATTTGCCGTTAAGGCTCCGTTAAGTCCAAGTAATTTGCTGCGACGAATAATGATATTTAAAATACCTGCAGTTCCTTCAGATTCATAGCGTGCTGAAGGCGATGTAATAACTTCAACTTTTTCAATGGCATCGGCGGGTAATTGGCGTAATGCATCTGTAGAATTCAGCCCCACTAAACCAGAAGGCTTTCCATTAATCAATATTCTTACATTATCATTACCGCGTAAAGCTACATTGCCTTCGGCATCAACTGAAACCGAAGGTACATTATCCAAAACATCACTAACGTTACCTCCGCGTACCGTTAAATCTTGACCTACATTATAAATTTTTTTGTCTAATTTAACCTCTACGGTTGTACGCTCGGCTATAATTTCAACCTCACCTAAAGATTCCAAATCGAGATCGAGCGCTATTACGCCCAAATTTAAATTTTCAATAATTTTCTTATTAGAAAGTTTATATGACTTATACGATATGTATTCTGTTGAAATATCGTAAATACCTGGTTTTATTTTAATAGAAAAATTACCATTAACATCTGTAATTGTGCCATCGACTACCTTTTGGGCTTCAACACTGTAAAAGGATATGGTAGCGTATTCTAATGGTTGCTTTGTTTCCGAATCGATAACTTTTCCTGATACTGTAAAATTTTTATCTGTAATTGCTCCGGAAGCAAAGGAAATCATTAAAAGAAATAGACTGAAAATAGTTTTGAGCATAAGTAAGTGTTAAAAAGTAAAAGTAATGGAAGATAGAAGGTATAAAGGTTAAAGACTTGTTAAATTAGTTCTGTAATTCGTTAATATATAAGAAAAGGACTCGTTTGAGTCCTTGTAATTTGGGTTATAAAAGATTGCTAAAATTCAAAGTCATCATCACCACTATTATCACCAGAATTTCTACGCTCATTTCGTTGTTTTTGTTGATTAAAGCGATAGATAAACGAAACATTTACCTGGCGTTGCCTCCATTGTGATTCACTATAACGCTCAAAAAAACCTGTAGTTGTTAGAGTTTTTCGTTTTCTAGAGTTAAAGACATCACGCGCATTCAATGCGATAGTAGCATTATTATTAAGAATTTCTTTGCTAATTGCTAAGTCTAATGAAAAAATACCTTCCGATTTACTTTGAGCATTTTCATTGGGACCCCGATAATTAGCATTTGTTTGCCAGTCAATTTTACCAGGTAATGTAACTTTGCTGTTAAAACGAGCAAACCAAGAGGTGTTTTTCGCACCATAATCGACATCATTAAAAAATCCATCTTTCTTAAATTGAAAAATATTAAAACTAGAATTTAATCGTAACCACTTTTTAGGGTTATATAATATCCCGAATTCTGCTCCTGTTCTTTGATTGGTTGATAGATTCACAGGAATCCTTCTAATAATATCGATACCATCTGATGTTTGTTTACCTGTGTTTTCCTCAATACGCTCAAAAGCATTAGTTTCATACTGATAATACACCGAACTGCTTAATGTTATCTTTTCCCATCGTTTTAAATAACCTATATCGAAGGCACTAGCAAAGGCAGGATTTAAATTGGGGTTTCCTTGAAACACATTGGTGCGACTCGATCTAGAAGGAAATGGATTGATGTAATAACCTCGTGGACGGTTAATACGGCGGTTATAGCCGATTGTAATGCTTTCTTCTAAATCATCATTTTTGCTTAAGTTATATATTAGATTTACTGTGGGAAATAACCCGAGATAATTTCTATTGAAATCCAGATCGATTGGAAAACCAAAAGCTTCTTCAATTTCTTCATCTGTTAATTTTGAATCGATAGTACCTTTAAGTTGTGTGTTTTCTAATCTTAAACCTAATAAAAATGAAAATCTACCAAGTTTAGAACCGTATTGCGTGTAAATGGCATTAATATTTTCGGTATAATCAAAAATATTAGAAATGGTATCGTTAATAATAAACGCTCCTGTATTAGTGTCTTCCTGCTCTAAGAGATAGTTGGTTATTTCATTATCATATTTACTTCGGAAACCCGCTTCAAATCTTGAATTTTCTCCAATAGGTAATACGTAGTCAGCTTGAATTAAGTATTCTTTTTCGTCCTCGGTGGCATAGACTTTTTCATCTTGTAATTTCTCTGGATTAGGAGTGATAGTTTCTAAAATTTCTTCATCAATAAAAGTGAATTGCTTCTCGAACCCACTTTCAATTTGGATGTCGGCCGTTAATTGATGCCCGTCATTATTAAATTTATTAATATAGTTCAAAGCAACCTGAAAATTATCACCATCTTCATCTTGCTTTTCCGAACGTAAGGTACGCTCTTCAATAGTTCCACTATTAAATCTGTCGCTATTATTAAGTGATAAATCGGCATCTTCACCATACCTATAAAAAACAGTTCCCGTTAATGATGATTTTTTAGTTAGAAAATATTCCATTCCTAAATTCGCATTGTAATTTCTATTTAATCGAGTAACTTCTTGTTTCTCACGAATACGTTCAAATTTTGGCACTACTGGATTTCCTGTTTCCTCAAAAGATTCAAAATAATGAGCATCGCTAAAACTATTTCTTGGAGCATCGAAATAACGAAAGCCTAGAGTAGAGAATAGGTTGAATTTTTCTGTGCGATAATTAATATTTGCTGAAACACCTACATTATCAGGGCTACCTAGTGTAAAGTTAAAAGAACCATTAAAACCGAGGGTTTCCTTTTGTCTTAAAATAATATTTAAAATACCTGCGGTTCCTTCAGCGTCATATCTAGCAGAGGGAGACGTTATTACTTCGACGCGTTCGATAGCTTCTGCCGGTAATTGACTTAAAACATTGGTATCCCCAAAACCAGCCATCGCCGATGGTTTCCCGTTAATTAAAATACGAACATTTTCATTACCACGCAGACTAATACCACCTTCAATATCGACAGCTACCGATGGCACATTGTTTAAGGCATCACTTACTGTTCCTCCAGCCGAGGTAAGATCTTTACCTATATTATAAATTTTCTTGTCAAGTTTAATCTCAACAGTAGTACGTTCTGCTATAATTTCTACCTCGTCAAGGGTGCCATAATCAATTTCTAAAAAAAGGACGCCTAAATCCACGTTTTTGGAAAGGTTTTTATTCTTGAAAACAATAGGTTTATAAGATATATATTCAATGGAAATGTCGTAGACACCATGGTGTATTTCTATGGCAAATTCTCCATCAAAATTAGTGATACCTCCATCGATAATTTTACCAGCCTTTTTATTAAAGAATGAAACAGTCGCATATTCTAATGGCAGCTTAGTTTCTTTATCCAAAACCTTCCCTGAAACTATAACTTTTTTATCGTCATTAAGAATGATGTTTTTAGGTTGTGCAATTAATGATAGAAATGAAAAAATGGAAATAAATATAATGAATGAAAATTTAGTCATAGTTATACTTTAACATTTAGACCCAGTAGGCTCTACTTGGTTTAACTAATAATAGTTAAAAAAAAGTTAATAAAAAAGAGGCATAAAAGCCTCTTAAATGATTTTAGAAATATTTTCGGTAGGTCTTCCTATAACTGCCTTATCTCCATTTATAATTATTGGTCGTTCAATTAATTTCGGGTGATTAACCATAGCTTCAACAATGTCGTCATTACTAAGCTCTTTTCCTTTGAAATCACTTTTCCATATGGCTTCGTTTTTACGGACTAAGTCAATAGGTTTTACACCTAAAAGAGATATGATATTCTTTAATTCTGAAGCTGTAGGTACATCTTCTAGATATTTTATAATTTCAAATTCTTTACCTAATTCTTCAAGGAATGCCACGCCTAAACGTGATTTACTACACCTGTTATTGTGATATATTTTTATCATTTTAAATAGTTATATTATATCGTTGTAATTCTTTTCTTAGTTGATTGGGGGTTTTAAAGTGAATACCCTTTATTCCTAATGATTTGGCAGCTTCAACATTACGAAGATTGTCATCGATAAAAATGGCATTTTCAGGAGTGATATGGTAACGATTTATACAAGTTTGATAGATTTCTTTGAATGGTTTACGAGTTTTTTCTTCACCAGAAACCACAATACCTTCAAACCAATTTAAAAACTCGAATCGTTGTTGTGCAATCGGGAAGGTTTCGCTACTCCAGTTGGTAAGAGCTACAACCTGATATTGATTAGAATTGATTAATGCCTTGAGAATATCTACGGTTCCCGAAATAGAACCGCCTAACATTTTTGGCCAATCTCCATAAAACATTTTAATATACGATTTGTATTTGGGGAATTTTGCAATTAAATCGTTAGTCGCTTGCTCTAATGGATATCCGGCATCTTGATTTTCATTCCAGTCGCTCGTACATACGGTATCTAAAAACCAACGCATTTGTTCGTGATTACCATTAAAAGCATCCAGAAAAACATATTCTGGATTCCAATCGATTAATACGCCTCCTAAATCAAAAATAATGGTATTAATAGTCATTATAAGCTGTTTTCGTCCTCTACTTTTTGACCCATCATCATTAAATAGGACTTTAAAAACGGACTAATATTACCATCTAAAACGCTATCTACATTACTTGTTTCGTGCGCCGTTCTAACATCTTTAACCAATTTATAAGGTTGCATAACATAGTTACGGATCTGACTTCCCCATTCAATTTTCATTTTACTTGCTTCAATGTCATCTCGTTGTGCTAATTGCTTCTGAAGTTCAATTTCATACAATTGCGATTTCAGCATTTGCATTGCACGAGCACGGTTATCATGCTGAGAACGTGTTTCTGAACATGATATTTGAATACCGGTAGGTTTATGTGTTAACTGCACTTTAGTTTCAACCTTATTTACATTTTGCCCTCCGGCACCGCTAGATCGCGCTGTAGTAATTTCTATATCTGCAGGGTTGATTTCTATCTCAATAGTATCGTCTACTAGTGGATAAACATACACTGAAGCGAAACTAGTATGTCGTTTAGCATTACTATCGAATGGAGAAATTCTAACTAAGCGATGCACACCGTTTTCACCCTTTAGCCAACCAAAAGCAAAATCGCCTTCAATTTCTAAAGTAACGGTTTTAATTCCTGCAACATCTCCTTCCTGAAAGTTCAGCTCTTTTACTTTGAACCCACTTTTTTCTGCATACATTAAATACATACGCATAAGCATACTAGCCCAGTCACAACTTTCTGTCCCTCCGGCACCTGCGGTAATTTGAAGTACAGCACTTAGGCTGTCACCTTCATCGGAAAGCATGTTTTTAAACTCGATATCTTCGAGCAGAGAGAATGCTTTTTCATATTGCTCTTCAACATCTTCCATGCTAGATTCTCCTTCTTTATAAAATTCATAAAGAACATCTAAATCTTCAATTAAGATTTTTGCAGCATTGTAATCTTCAACCCATTTTTTCTTACCTCGGAGCGACTTCATGGTTGCTTCCGCAGATTTTGGGTCATCCCAGAAATTAGGGTCAAACGTTTTTTCTTCTTCGTTTTGTATTTCTATAAGCTTAGTATCTACGTCAAAGATAGTGCCTTAGTTTGTCAAGGCGGGTATTGAGATCTTTAATTTGATCTGAAGTAATCATAATTCAATTGTTTTGAGCAAAAATATAACTTAATAATCAGCAGAAAAATATTTAAAACTTTAATTTTATCGAATTAAAATAAAGATTGCGCATATGAAAATTGATTTAAGAAGCGATACAGTAACAAAACCTACAACCGAAATGCTTGAGGCTATGATGCAGGCCCAAGTTGGAGATGATGTTTTTAGCGAGGATATTACCGTAAATGCACTTGAAGACAAATTAGCAAACATGTTTGGTAAATCGAACGCTCTGTTTTTTCCAAGCGGAAGTATGGCTAACCAGACAGCCATAAAATTACACACCAACCCAGGGGAACAGGTGATTTGTGATAAATATGCTCACATCTATAATTACGAAGCTGGAGGCGTATCGTTTAATAGTGGCGTATCATGTAAGTTAATTGATGGTAATAGAGGTATGTTTAACGCTGAACAAGTGATGGACGCTATTAATCCTGATTTGTATTATTATAGTAAGACAACGTTAGTTGAAATAGAGAACACCACAAATAAAGGAGGAGGGGCCTGTTGGGATTTTGATGAAATAAAAAAAATTAAAGACGTATGCGATGTAAATAATTTTGGTTTTCATCTGGATGGTGCGCGCTTATGGAATGCCATGCAAGTGAAAAATGTTTCCCCTAGACAGTATGGTGAAGTGTTTGACACCATTTCGGTATGTTTAAGCAAAGGATTAGGATGCCCAATAGGCTCAGTGCTAATTGGTGATGCAGATATTATGGCGGATGCTATGAGATACCGAAAGGTATTTGGAGGCAATATGCGTCAGGTAGGATATCTTGCAGCAGCAGGCTTATATGCCCTTGAAAATAATATAGAGCGACTACGTGATGATCATAAGAGGGCTGAGGAACTTGGTGTTGAGTTATCTAGATTATCGATCGTAAAATCAGTAGAGCCAACAGAAACAAATATTGTAATTTTTGAACTTAACAAAGGGGTTAATGAATCATTTTTTTTACAAAAATTACTAGATAACAATATACATATCATCAGTATGGGCAGTGGTAAATTACGCATGGTAACACATCTTGATTATACCGATGATATGCATGACATTGTAATTAGAACTTTAAAAAATATATAACTATTTAAAAAAATCCATACCAGGGATATTAGGCATTCCCTCTTTAGCAACAGCCGCTAATTCAGCTTCATTAACTTTAGTAGCTCTTTCTATAGCTTTGTTTATAGTTAAAATAAGATAGTCTTCTAGCTGTTCTTTGTCTTCTAGTAAAGCATCGTCTATAGCAATAGATTTAATTGTTCTATTAGCTGTTAGCCTTACTTTTAAAAGGTTGTCACTGCTAGATTCATCAATTAAAACGGTATCTAATCGCTTTTTAGTTTCTTCAACTTTTTGCTGGGTTTCTTTTAGTTTCCCCATCATATTCATCATATCTCCAAACATAGTATATAATTTAATTTTTACGCAAATGTAAAAAATCACTATCTTAAAAACTTATTATATATGAAAAATGAAAAAGCTTACTGTTATTTTAATCATTAACTTTATTTTTGCGCATTCGTGCAAACAAGAAATTAAAATGACAGATAGTAACGTGATAATTACACCTCCTAAAGCGAAAAAAATACCGAAAGAATTAGTAATTCATGATGATGTTAGAATAGATAATTATTATTGGTTGAATGATAGAGAAAACCCTGATGTGATTGATTATTTAACAAAAGAAAATGATTACACTAAAGCTACATTGAAACATACAGAGGCATTTCAAAAGACTTTGTTTGAAGAGATGAAAGCTAGAATAAAGGAAGACGATACTTCGGTACCATACAAATTAAATGGTTATTGGTATATTACACGTTATGAAAAGGGTCTGGATTACCCAATTTACTTACGAAAAAAAGAATCTTTAGATGCTCCTGAAGAAATTTTATTCGATTGTAATGACATGGCTAAAGGACATGCGTATTTTAATTTGGGGAGTATTGCAGTGAGTCTAGATAATAAATTAGCTAGTTTTTCTACAGATATTGTTGGAAGACGCCAATATACCATTCAGATAAAAAACTTGGAAACGGGCGAAATATATTCGGATAAAATTACAAACACAACAAGCAGTAGCACTTGGGCAAACGATAACAAAACATTGTTTTATTGTAAAAAGGATGAAGTCACCTTACGATCGGATAAAATTTACAAGCACACATTAGGTGTTAATGATACACAAGATGTCTTAGTTTTTCACGAAGAAGATGAAACCTTTAATACTTTTGTTTACAAGACAAAATCAAGAAAATATATTGTTATTGGTTCGTCCAGCACCTTAACTTCAGAATACCGCTTTTTAAATGCTGATACCCCGAATGATGATTTTAAGGTGTTTCAAAAACGTCAACGAGAACTAGAATATAGCATTGCACACTATGATGATCGTTTTTATGTTATTACGAATAGTGATCATGCTACCAATTTTAAGCTTTTAAAAACACCTGAAACACATACAGAAATGAAATATTGGGAAGAAGTACTTCCGCATAGAAAAGATGTGCTTTTAGAAGATATTGAAATTTTTAAAGACTATTTAGTTGTTAATGAACGGGAAAACGGACTAAACAATCTGCGTATAATAAGTTGGGATGGTACAGAAGATTACTACCTGCCATTCGACAGTGAAACATATACGACCTATATAGGTAACAACCCTGATTTTGACAGTGATGTATTGCGTTATTCTTATAACTCACTAACATCTCCCAGTTCTGTTATAGAATACAATTTTAAAACAAAGAAGAGTGAAATTAAAAAAGAGCAGGAAGTTTTAGGTGGTAAATTTAAAAAGAAAAATTACGAATCTAAACGCGTGTGGGCTACTGCAAGAGATGGAGTTAAAGTACCTATTTCATTAGTTTACAAAAAAGGAGTGAAGTTTGATGGCACAGCGCCATTGCTACAATATGCATATGGATCTTATGGTTCAACAATTGATCCTTCCTTTTCATCAATCAGATTAAGTTTATTAGATAGAGGATTCATTTATGCTATTGCTCATATTCGTGGTGGCGAATATTTGGGGCGTGATTGGTATGAAAATGGAAAACTTTTAACGAAGCGTAATACTTTTTATGATTATATAGATTGTTCAAAATATTTAATCTCAGAAAATTACACATCTGCTAAACATTTATACGCATACGGCGGTTCTGCGGGTGGATTATTAATGGGGGCCATAATTAATATGAATCCGGAATTATATAATGGTGTACTAGCCGCTGTACCTTTTGTAGATGTGGTAACTACGATGCTCGACGATTCTATACCATTAACCACTGGGGAATACGATGAATGGGGGAATCCTAATAACGAAGAGTATTATTTTTATATGAAATCATATTCTCCATACGATAATGTTGAAGCAAGGAACTATCCTAATATGTTGGTGACTACAGGGTTGCATGATTCTCAGGTGCAATACTGGGAACCGGCAAAATGGGTAGCTAAATTAAGGGAGTTAAAGAAGGACAATAATATTTTACTATTACATACAGACATGGATTCAGGTCATGGTGGGGCCTCTGGAAGATTTGAAAGCTTAAAGGAAGTCGCGATGGAATACGCCTTCTTATTAGATTTAGAAGGAATACATGGCTAATTCAAAAAAAAAAATTATTTTTGTCTGGTTTTTGGTTACAAAAATATTTCTTAATATTACTGTAGCTTTTTAAAAAGCATATATGAAACACAGAAATCAAGTTTTTGATAATGTATTAGACTTAGTAGGTAAAACACCACTTATTAAACTAAATAGAATCACGTCTAAGTTTGAAGGTGATTTTTACGCCAAAGTAGAATCTTTTAATCCTGGACATTCTTCAAAAGACCGTATAGCCCTCTACATTATTGAACAAGCTGAAAAAAAAGGAATTCTAAAGCCTGGTGATACAATAATTGAAACAACTTCAGGTAATACTGGGTTTAGTATTGCCATGGTAAGTATAATTAAAGGTTATGAATGTATTTTAGCAGTAAGCTCGAAATCTTCAGCAGATAAAATTGACATGCTGAAAACTATGGGTGCCAAAGTATATGTTTGTCCTGCCCATGTTAGTGCGGACGACCCAAGATCGTACTATGAAGTCGCTAAGCGTTTACATCAGGAAATTAAAGGATCGGTTTACATAAACCAATACTTTAATGAATTAAATATTGATGCGCATTATAACTCCACTGGTCCAGAAATCTGGAATCAGACTGAAGGGGGAATTACACACCTTGTGGCTTGCAGTGGTACCGGAGGAACGATTTCAGGAACCGCAAAGTATTTAAAAGAACAGAACCCAAATATTAAAGTTATAGGTGTAGATGCTTTTGGTTCAGTAATTAAAAAATATCACGAAACCAGAGAATTTGACGCCAAGGAAATATATCCATACAGAATAGAAGGTTTAGGTAAAAACTTAATTCCTACGGCGACTAATTTTGATGTTATAGATGAGTTTGTTAAAGTAACAGACGAAGATAGCGCACACACGGCAAGAGAAATAGCGAGAACCGAAGGCATGTTTGTTGGGTATACTTCGGGTGCTGCTATGCAGGCTATCAAGCAATTGGAAGAGCAAGGTGCGTTTAAAAAAGGAGATAGAGTAGTTGTTATTTTCCCAGATCACGGTTCACGATACATGAGTAAAGTATATAGTGATAAGTGGATGCAGGAACAAGGGTTTTTCGATAGTATTAATGAAGCTGCAGCGCAAGAGATTCAGTACATAAAATAAGATTTATTGATATATTACCAAAGAGATAACAAATTGTATTAAAAGCAAAAGTTATCTCTTTTTTATTTTAGTACATAATTGAATCAATAAAATTATGTACTAATAATTTAAATAATTAGTTTTGCAGAAATCTTAGGACTATAAATATGTGTTAAGATTTTTTTAATGAACATCGATAGGTTAGTCAATTTGATATCCGAAGTTTAATAGCAAATAAAAGTAAATGAAAGATTTATTTGAAAAAATTTATAGAGATAAAGGTCCATTAGGTAAATGGGCGTCACAAGCCGAAGGCTATTTTGTTTTTCCAAAGTTAGAGGGGCAGATTTCCAACAGAATGAAATTTCAGGGAAAAGATGTTATTACTTGGAGTATTAATGATTATTTAGGATTAGCTAACCACCCTGAAATCCGAAAAGTGGATGCGCAAGCGGGTATCGATTATGGATCGGCTTATCCAATGGGAGCGCGCATGATGTCTGGTCATACAGATTTACATGAAACGCTTCAAAATGAATTGGCTGAATTTGTAAACAAAGAAGCGGCTTATTTGTTGAATTTCGGGTATCAAGGTATGGTTTCTACAATTGATGCCTTAGTAACTAAAAATGATATTATTGTTTACGATGTAGATGCACATGCCTGTATTATTGATGGTGTACGTTTACATATGGGTAAACGATTTACTTATAAGCATAACGACGTTGAAAGCTTAGAGAAAAACCTTGAGCGTGCTTCGAAAATGGCCGAGCAAACAGGTGGAGGAATTTTAGTTATTTCTGAAGGTGTTTTTGGTATGCGTGGTGAGCAAGGTCGTTTAAAAGAAATTGCAGCGCTTAAAAAGAAATATAATTTTAGATTCTTAGTTGATGATGCACATGGGTTCGGGACTTTAGGTAAAACGGGAGCTGGAACAGGTGAGGAGCAAGGTGTTCAGGATGATATTGATGTTTACTTTGCAACGTTTGCCAAGTCTATGGCAGGTACTGGAGCTTTTATTGCAGCAGACCAAGAAATTATTGATTATTTAAAATACAACTTACGTTCTCAAATGTTTGCAAAATCATTGCAAATGCAATTAGTTGTAGGGGCAAGGAAACGTCTAGAGATGCTTAAGACGATGCCAGA
This sequence comes from Gaetbulibacter saemankumensis DSM 17032, assembly GCF_000425645.1. Taxonomy (GTDB): domain Bacteria; phylum Bacteroidota; class Bacteroidia; order Flavobacteriales; family Flavobacteriaceae; genus Gaetbulibacter; species Gaetbulibacter saemankumensis. The sequence continues at coordinate 90,052 of NZ_AUDV01000005.1, read as the reverse complement.
ATTAAAAAATAAACTTTGGGAGAATGTAAATGCCCTTCAATCTGGTCTTAAGGATAGAGGTTTCGATATTGGAACTACACAAAGTTGTGTAACGCCTGTTTATTTAAAAGGTAGTATTCCAGAAGCTATGGCATTAGTTAAGGATTTAAGAGAAAACTTCGGAATATTCTGTTCAATAGTAGTGTATCCAGTAATTCCTAAAGGATTAATTCTTTTAAGATTAATACCAACTGCTACGCATACCCTAGAAGATGTAAATGCAACTTTAGATGCTTTTGACGGTATTAGATCTAAACTTGAAAATGGAACTTATAAACGTTTGTCTGCAGCTGTAATGGAGGCTATGGGAGAATAATAAAAGTCAAGAAATACGATATTAAAAAAAGCACCGTGTATTTAACGGTGCTTTTTTGTTTTTATAAGTCTTTTCTAAAAGTTTTACGGCGTTTCGTAACAGTAGAGTCAAAATGCTTCCAGATTTGCTGTATTGCAAAATTATCATCTAATTCCGGAGTACGAATACAGTATTCAATACCTTTTTCTTTAAATGTTTTATAGTATTCCTTGAAAATTAAGGCGTTAAGTCCTTTGTTTTGATATTCTGGTCGTATTCCAATCAAATAAAACATAACTTGTTTGCTGTTCTTTTTTGCTTGTAAAATATGCCAAAATCCAAATGGAAATAACTTTCCTTTTGCTTTTTGTAGTGCTTTTGCGAAAGAGGGCATTACAATAGAAAAAGCAACAAGCTTATCATCCTTATCTACAATAAATTTAATGTATTCAGGGTTTATGAAACTAATAAATTTCTTTTTAAAATACTCTTTTTGAATGTCCGTTATGGCGACGAATGATGAAAGTTTAGCATAGGTCTCATTAAACAAATCGAACATGCTATCCACATAAGGCATTACATCAGAAGTCTTAGTAAAGTTCAAAGGCTTTACCTGATAACGCTTGGTTATTATTTCAGAAGCCTTTACAAAAAAGTCAGGGTTTACATTTGAAAATGGAAAAATGCTTTCGGCATAACCTTTTTCTATTCGGTAGCCGGCAGCTTCATAATGTTTAACATAATATTCATGGTTATACCAAGTTATCATGGTTGAAATGGTGTCGAAACCTTCCGTCATAACACCTACCTTATCCAAGTTCGAAAATCCAACCGGACCTTCTGTATATCCAAGATTGTTTTCTCTCCCTATACTTTCTACTTTGTCAAATAAAGCCTTAGAAACCTCCAAATCATCTATAAAATCGAACCATCCAAAGCGCATTTTTTTTACACCCTGATCATTAACTTCTAAATGATTTATCATGGCAGCCACCCGACCAACAATTTTTTTGTTTTTATAAGCTAAAAATAACTGAGCATCTGCATTCAAAAAAACAGGATTTTCCTCCTTATCGAAAGTTTTCATTTCCTGACTAATTATAGGGGGTACCCAATACTTTGAGCCTTTATAAAGTGTAAAAGGAAATTTTACAAAAGCTTTGAGGTCTTTCTTCGTTTTAACTTCTTTTAATGTTATCATAAATTATTGATGGGTAGATTTAGTTGAAATCTATCGCTTCGCGTTTTTGTTGTTTTATACTATTGTTTGTGCCAACTCTTTTATTTCTGTTTCTTCGAGAGCGTCTTTTGCCTTCATCTTCAGCGGAGGTTCCATTGTCTATTTCAGGATCTTGATGAAAATCTAAACGATAAGACATGCCAAAGTTAACATTAAAAATCGAAGGAGTGTCTTTTGTGTTCAGAGTTAAAGCCGTATCTAGTTGAAAATTTTTAGACAATAAATAAGCGCCTCCAAAGCGAATTAAGTTATCTGCATAAAAATCGCTTTTAATACCCTGTGTTTCACCAAAAATCACCCATTTAGGACTAAAGGAATGAGTAAGTGTTAATATATATTGAAAATCAGATTGGTCGGTCCCAATTCTATCTTTTATAAAATTCATTACAAATACCCAGCCTCCGTTAAAATTATGTTGTGTTGCAATTAATACTTTTGGACTAAAACCTTCAATTCCATATGCCGTATACGGATTATCTTTTGTATCGTAATTAACTCCGGCATATAAAGATACTGCTGGTATTAACGAGTTCCACTTAAAACTATGATTAGCTTTCCAACTATATAAATTAGGTTTGTCACGCTCGGTATTTTTATACGGATCGTAAATTAAATATTTAGCACCGATAGCTAAAAATTTAAAGTTTGCTCGATCTACTTCCTCTATAATAGTAGTGGCATACGTTTTTGTATCATTTTGATAAGTTCCTTCAATATTTAATTCTAACTGTTCAAAAAACAAGCCATAACGTGCTGCAAAATCAACGCCGAAACCAGAGACTTCATAAGCAGTTGCAGGCGTTCTTTTTTCTTTTAAAAAATAAGGTCCCGCTTCGAATTGTAATACGTTAGTACCTACCGAAAACGCACTTCTAGAAACGCCTGGTCGATTTGAATTAATAACGTCGGTATACTGAGAGAAAGCATTGATACTAAGTAGGCTAATTAAAAAAAACAGTGTAGATTTTACTGGGTTCATAGTATTGTTTTTTATTAATGTAGTAATAACAAGCCTATAAAATAAAGGCTTCTTCACATATTATGGGTGTTCAAAGATAACTTTTTTATAGTTTTTTTATCAGTTTTAGCCCTTTTTTACTCGTATAGAATTGTATTTTTGTGTATAAATTTAATATTATGTTACATCAAGCATCTGTGCCTGGTTTCCTCAGAACAATCTTAATCATACTTCTTATATATTACGGGCTTAAAGTGCTATCAAGACTTTTTGCACCCTTTCTAATAAAATATGCCGCTAAAAAAGCAGAAGAAAAATTTGGCGGGCAGTTTAGTCAATTTCAACAAAAACAGCAGGAATCGATGAAAAAAGAAGGAGAAGTGAGTATTGATAAAATGCCTAACAAAAAATCTTCAAACAAAGAATTGGGTGAATATGTCGATTACGAAGAAATTGACTAATTTTCGCACTCATTGGTTTTTAAAGACATTATATGCAATTTTCTATAAAAAGAATACTTCCACATTTTTTAATCTTAGTTGGTTTCGTAGTAATTTCATTAGCCTATTTTAATCCTGTATTAAAGGGTAAAGAAATATTTCAAAGTGATATCATGCAATATATTGGCATGAGTAAGCAACAAAAGGACTTCCGTGACGCCACAGGTGAGGAAACCTACTGGACAAATAGTGCATTTGCTGGAATGCCAACATATCAATTAGGTGCTAAATATCCACATAATTATATAAAGAAACTAGATTTAACCCTTAGGTTTTTACCAAGACCTGCTGATTATTTGTTTCTATATTTTTTAAGTTTCTATATTTTAATGTTAGTGCTTAAGGTTGATTTTAAATTAGCGGCATTAGGAGCATTAGCGTTTGGCTTTTCTACGTATTTAATAATTATAATAGGGGTTGGGCATAATAGCAAAGCTCATGCTATTGCATATATGCCGCTTGTTTTAAGTGGAATATTACTCACTTTTCAAAGGAAGTACATTGCTGGATTTTTACTAACAGCAATAGCCATGGGGCTTGAAATTGTTGCGAATCATTTTCAAATGACCTACTACTTGATGTTTTTGGTTTTTATTATAGGAGTAGCATTTTTGGTAGATGCCTACAAAAAAGCGGAATTACCACATTTTTTTAAATCTGTGGGTATACTAACTTTAGCCGTCGTGCTTTCTGTAGGTTTAAATGCAACTGGTGTTATGGCAACCAAAGAATATGTAAAAGAGAGCACCAGAGGTAAAACAGAGTTAACAATAAATGAAGATGGCTCACCAAAAGAAGTTACTGCCGGACTTGATAAAGATTATATAACACAGTTTAGTTACGGATTTTCTGAAACATTTAACCTTTTTATTCCAAGGTTTATGGGAGGCGGAAACGGTGAGGACGTAGGCAAAGATTCCGCTACTTATGAGGCTTTCCGAAAATTGGGAGCAACTACATCGCAAGCCGCACAGGAAGCTAAGCGAGCACCTATGTACTGGGGAGAACAGCCTATAGTTGAAGCGCCAGCGTACATTGGCGCTGTTGTCTTGTTTTTATTTGTTCTAGCTTTATTCTTGGTTAAAGGACGCTTAAAATGGTGGCTTGTAGGCGGTACTGTGTTTTCGCTATTGTTATCATACGGTAAAAATTTAGGTTTCCTTACAAATTTCTTTATAGACTATGTGCCGCTCTATAATAAGTTTAGGGCAGTCACTTCTATTCAGGTTATTTTAGAGCTATGCATTCCTGTGCTGGCTGTTTTTGGGTTGGTGAAATTATTTGGTAATGAATACAAAAATCAAGATAAGTTCAGAGCCCTTAAAAAAACAACGCTTATAACAGGAGGTTTAGCTTTACTGTTCTTAATGTTTAAATCTTCATTATTCGATTTTGTTGGAATCAATGATGGTTTTTACAGACAAAATTATGGTCAAGATTTTGTAAATGCTTTAAAGACCGACCGAAGCGCAATTTTTACTGAAGACACTATAAGAACTTTGGTATTAGTAATAATATCTGCGACTCTCATATTTTTCTATTTAAAAGAAAAATTGAACCAACAATGGGTCATTGTCGGATTGACTGCATTGATTTTATTTGATCTAGTAGGTGTTGGTAGACGTTATGTGAATAATGATGATTTTGTTGCTTCAATTGAGGTTAATAAACCATTTAAAGCTAATGCGGTTGATCAACACATATTAAAAGATACTACATATTATAGGGTTTTCGATTTGGTTTCAGGACCATCAAAACCTTCTTATTTTCATAATTCGTTAAGTGGGTATAATGCTGCCGAGTTAAAACGTTATCGGGAAATCTTCGATTGGTATGTGTCGAAAAACAATATTAATATTCTTAATATGCTTAATACCAAGTATATTATAGCGCAAGATGAAAAAGGTAATTTGTTTCCTTATAAAAATGAAGAAGCCAATGGTAATGCCTGGTTTATAAAGGAAATTAATAAAGTGGCCTCGGCAAATGAGGAAATTCAAGTGCTTGATAGTTTGGATAATAAAAATAAAGCTGTGTACACTTTGCAAAAGCATACACAAGTAATTGATGAATTAAAACCTTCATATAAAGTTGACTCTTTAGCAAATATTAAAGTATTGAAGCATGCTCCAAATTATTTAAAATATGAATCTAACAACTCAAATGACGGTTTTGTTGTTTTTTCGGAAATATATTATGGTAATGGCTGGAAAACTTTTTTAGACGGTAAGCCAGTGAATCATATGCGTGTCAATTATACCTTACGTGGTATGCCAGTGCCAGGAGGTAAGCATATTATTGAATTTAAATTTGATCCAGATGTCGTTAAAAATGGGAGTCGCATAGCTTTAGCTAGTTCTTTGTTATTAGCTGTATTGCTAATAATAGGTTTACTCTATGCGTTTAAAAATAAATCAGCAAAAATTGCGTAAAAAGGCACTCATAATAGCGTATTATTGGCCACCTGCAGGAGGGCCGGGTGTGCAGAGGTGGTTGAAGTTTGTTAAATATCTGCCTGATTTTAACATTGAACCCATTGTTTACATCCCTGAGAACCCGAATTACCCATTGATAGATAAAAGTTTGACGGATGAAGTTTCTCAAGATCTAAATATTTTAAGATACCCAATAAAGGAACCTTATAAGTTAGCGGGGTTGTTTTCTAAGAAATCGACAGATACGATTAGTAAGGGTATTATCTCTAATCCGAAGAAGCAAAATTTAATTGAAAAGTTACTACTATTTATAAGAGGTAATTTTTTTATTCCAGACGCCAGAAAATCTTGGGTAAAGCCTTCGGTAAATTATTTGTTGGAATACATTAAAAAAGATCCTATCGATGTCGTTATAACAACGGGGCCTCCTCATAGCTTGCATTTGATTGGTTTAGAATTAAAGAGACAGCTTAATCTAAGATGGATAGCTGATTTTAGGGACCCATGGACAACCATCGGTTATCATAAGCAGTTAAAACTGACAAAATACGCCAGAGAAACACATAAAGCATTAGAAAAAACTGTTTTAAACACAACCGATCAAATTATCGTGACCAGTCATGCTACAAAAAAAGAATTTGAATCATTAACCACCAAACCAATTGAGGTTATTACTAATGGTTATGATTATGAAACTGTAGGAGCAACAACTCTTGATGAAAAATTCAGTATTTCTCATATAGGGTCATTATTATCAGATCGAAATCCTGAAGTACTTTGGCGTGTGTTAGGTGATATCATTCTAGAAAATCAATCCTTTTCAGAGGACTTACAGTTAAATTTTGTTGGTGCTATTAGTGAAGACATACTCAAATCTATTAATCTTTTTGATTTAAGTGATTATGTAAATAATGTTGGTTATGTTTCACACAATGAAGCAATTATTTTCCAGAAAAAATCTCAAATATTACTCCTGGTAGAGATTAATTCTGAAGACACAAAATGTATTATTCCTGGCAAATTGTTTGAGTATATGGTTTCAAGTCGCCCAATAATGGCTATAGGTCCAAAAAACTCAGATGTTGAAATTATTATTCAGCAAACCAACACGGGGAAATACTTTTATTATGACGATTACGATTCGTTAAAATCAATTATTTTAGAGCATTACGAATCTTATAAAAACAATAATTTACAAGTGCATCCAATAGGTTTGCAAAAGTATAGTAGAAAGAATCTAACGGAGACCTTATCTAAACTGATTTAATGGGAGTTGTTGCATCGCAATCTTTTAAAAATGTTATTTCAACCTATTTAGGCTTTTTTATAGGAGCCATTAATACGCTATTTCTTTACACTAAATTCCTAAGTGATGAATACTACGGCATGGTTGGTTATATGTTGTCTTTAGCATATGTAATAATGCCTATCATGGCATTTGGCACACATAATACGATTGTTAAGTTTTATTCAGTTTTTAAGACAAAAAAAACACTTAATAGTTTTTTGACCTTGATGTTGTTTCTCCCAATGGTTTTAATTATTCCAATTACATTAATTGGATATTTTAGCTACGAGAGTATTGGAGAATTTTTATCTTCAAAAAACACTATCATTAAAAGTTATCTATTACATACTTTAATAATTGCTGTATCCTTGGCTTATTTTGAAATCTTCTTTGCTTGGGCTAAAGTGCAAATGAAAACAGTTTTTGGGAATTTCATGAAGGAAGTTTTTCACCGAGTAGGAGCCATGGTACTGTTATTCTTATTGTTTTTAGATGTCTTGGATGTAGAAGGGTTTATGGTAGGCTTGGTTGTTGTATATGTGTTAAGAATGGTAATTATGAAAATATTTGCCTTTTTTGTTTATCATCCCGTTTTTATAGTATCTAAACTAATTAATCTCAAGGAGGTGCTGAGTTACTCATTTTTAATAATTATAGCAGGTTCGATTGCGACTATTTTATTAGATGTTGATAAGGTGATGCTTGGACATTATATTCCTATAGAAGAAATAGCCTATTATAATGTCGCTATATTTATAGCTGCTGTTATAGCTGTTCCACAACGCTCTATGCATCAGATATTACTACCACTTTCAGCACAATATATCAATAACAAAGATATTGATTCGCTAGATGATTTAGCTAAAAGAAGCTCCATTACATTGTTTTTAATTAGTGGCTTAATATTTATATTAATAATCACTAATATCAAACAACTATATCATATTATACCAGAAGAATTCAGTAACGCTTTATTCGTTGTTTTTATAATTAGCCTAGCTAAACTTTATGATGCTTTATTAGGAAGCAACAATGCTATCCTATTTAATAGTGATTACTACAGAATGGTTTTATTTCTCGGCGTTATACTTGTTGTGTTGATGGTGATTTTAAATATTATTTTTATTCCTTTATTTGGAATAAATGGAGCTGCTTTAGCGACCTTTTTAGCTATGTTTGTCTATAATACTATTAAGTTGTTTTTTGTTTATAGGAAGTTTAAGATAATTCCATTTACAATGGCCACCGTTAAGATTGGAGGACTTATACTTAGTAGTATATTAATCTTTTATTTTTGGGATTTTAACTTTCATCCTATTTTAAATATAGCTTTAAAATCTAGTTTAATAGGAGGGGTGTATCTTTTTGTAATTCATAAATTTAAATTATCTGAAAACATCTCTAATTTTTTAGATAAATTCATAAAACTTAATTAAAACAGAAAGCCCTTCATTGTTGCTTTGAGGCATACATTAAGAAGGGCTTTCCAAACTAACCAACCAAAATTTTAAAATCGTCTAGTATTAACGTTACGAGACTTTGTATTATTATTTCTACTAATGCTCTTGTTTTTATAAACAGCCTGATTGCTTCTTGTAGGTCTAGAAACAGAATTTCTCTGTTTACTATAATTTGAACTTTGTTGAGCTACCTTTGGCGCATTTCTAGAAATTGTTTTGCTTTTATGATATGTACGAGAATTATAAGTATTTGGTTTTTTTGTCTCTATATTTTTTTGTCCTCGATACTGATTACTCATTCTTGAATTGTTCTGCGAAGAAATAGTTCTTCGACTCGATTCCTTTGAAGTGCTGTTTCTATTTGATTTGTAATTATTGTTTCCCTTGTATTTATTAGTATTTCCAACTCTAGAGCTGTGATTGTTGTGGTTTGAAACCGTTGTTCTCCCTGCGTTATTATAAATAGCTGTTTTATTTCTTGGATTCCTGTTTACCGTTGCATACTTCTTGTTCCTTACGATTCTATCACCATGTCTTAGTGAGACGGCTGTTCTCGGTCTGTAATTATTGTAAAAAGGTCTCTCATATCTGTATCGAACTGGATGATAATATTGTCTATACGGTCTGTTATAAACAATACAATGGTTGCGAGAAGGTACTCTATAATATCTATGCCAAGGTCTGTAGATATAACCTCTATTATAAACGTTTATATACCCGGTACAATGAGAAAATACTCTGTAATTATTATAGTGTACATATAGACCGCCAACGCGTGAAACATAACCATAATTATTATAATTTATATTTACATTACCCACCTGATTAACACGTCCGTAATAATCATAATAAATTGGAATATTTTCTATTTGAATTATGGCTCCGAATTCATCGTATTGCACATAAGGATTGTAATCGTAACCCGAATTAAAACTAACATTAACATTAGGTGTTCCAATAGAAACACTTAAATTTGAATTGTTTCGCAATATGTTAAAATCGAATTGTCCATCAGGAAAAACAGAGAATTCAATACCACCTTCTAAAAATATGAAAGAATTTCCATAGCCTCTATTGTATGTCGTGGATACCTGGCTAGATTCGATAACTGAAGTGGCGTTTAAAATAAAGCTATTTAAAGCGAACGCAACTAATAAAAACATAATCTTTCTCATAATAACTTGTTTTAAAGTGATACGCTAGGTTGATTACAAACAGCGTGCCAAAAACAAAATCGTTAATCTATGAGAATGAGTAAATATATTGTAATTACTTTATTATGAGTTGCTTATTGTTTTTGTCAGTAAGTTTTAAAATCATAATTTTTCTTTTAAATATGCCCCAATCACCGATTCTTTATTAGTAATAATTTCTTCAGGCGTGCCAAAAGCGATTAAATTTCCTCCGTGCTCACCGCCTTTAGGTCCGAGATCTATAATATGATCTGCACATTTAATAAGTTCAATATTATGTTCTACAACAATAATAGAATGCCCTATTTGGATTAAAGCATTAAACGATTTTAGTAATTTCTTAATATCATGAAAATGTAACCCCGTAGTTGGTTCATCAAAGATAAACAAGGCTTTTTCCTTAGTTGAGCCTTTCCCTAGAAAGGTCGCAAGCTTAATGCGCTGTGCTTCACCTCCAGATAAGGTAGAAGAACTTTGTCCTAATGTAACGTATCCTAAACCAACATCTTGTAAAGGCTGTAACTTGTTTTTTATTTTAGACTGTTTATGGGTTTCAAAAAATGTTATAGCGTCATCAATAGTCATATTTAAAATGTCGTCTATATTTTTATTCTCAAAAGTGACTTCAAGCACTTCCTTTTTAAAGCGCTTTCCTTTACAAGTCTCACATTCCAAATGTACATCGGCCATAAATTGCATTTCAATAGTAACTTCACCTTCACCTTTACAAGTCTCACAGCGTCCGCCGTCTACGTTAAATGAAAAATGCTTAGCCTTGTAGTTTCGAATTAAACTTAACTTTTGTTTCGAGAATAAATTTCTTATGTCATCATAAGCCTTAATATAGGTAACGGGATTTGAACGCGATGAACGGCCAATAGGGTTCTGGTCTACAAATTCAATATGTTTTATATTTCCAAAATTCCCTTCCAACGAAGTAAACTGCCCTGGCTTATCACTAAAATCGGTTAGTTTTTTCTGTAAAGCAGGAAATAATATTTTTTTAACCAATGTGCTTTTTCCACTACCAGAAACCCCTGTAACCACAGTTAGCATGCCTAAAGGGAATTTAACATTTATATTTTGTAAATTATTTTCGCGGGCTCCTACAATTTCTACGTAATATTTAGTAGTTCTTCTGGATTTTGGTGTATCAATTTTTAATTGCTCGTTTAAGTATTGAGCGGTTAAAGAAGACGAATTTAAGATGTCTGAAAACGTGCCGTTAGCAACCACAGTCCCTCCAAAGGTCCCTGCTTCAGGACCAATATCGATAATGGTGTCAGCCGCTTTCATAATATCTTCATCATGCTCAACTACAATTACAGTGTTTCCTAAATCACGTAATTGTTTCAATACCATAATTAACCGCTCCGTATCTTTCGGATGCAAACCAATACTAGGTTCGTCTAATATGTACATTGATCCTACAAGACTACTTCCTAGAGAAGTTGCGAGGTTTATGCGCTGACTTTCACCACCTGAAAGGGAGTTTGATTTCCTATTAAGCGTTAAATAATCTAGTCCCACGTTAGCTAAAAAAGTTAAGCGGTTATTAATTTCTTTAAGCAGTCGATTAGCAATTTTCGTATCGTATTCATTTAATTTAAGTTCATTAAAAAAATGCGCTAATCGATCTAAAGGCATTTCTACCAAATCTGTTATGGTAGCTCCGTTAATTTTCACATAATTAGCCTCAGCCCTTAAACGCTTCCCATTACAGGTTTTGCATTTGGTTTTTCCTCGGTAACGTGAGAGCATTACGCGGTTTTGAATTTTGTAGGCCTTGGCTTCTAATTCAGAAAAGAAAGAATTTAACCCTTCAAAATATTGATTTCCGTTCCAAATGAGTTCTTTTTGCTCTTGACTTAGTTTAAAGAATGGTTTATGAATTGGGAAATCAAATTTATGAGAATTATTTACTAACTGATCCCGATACCAACTCATACTTTCACCGCGCCATGGGAAAATCGCATTTTCATAGATTGACAATCCGGTATTCGGAACCACTAAATCTTCATCAATACCTACAATGTCACCATAACCTTCACATTTAGGGCAAGCTCCATAAGGATTATTAAAACTAAAAAGGTGTACATTGGGCTCTAGAAAACTGATGCCATCAAGTTCAAACTTATTACTAAAATGTCTTTGATCACTATTAGATAAGCTTTCAACGTAACATTCACCTTTTCCTTCAAAAAAGGCTGTCTGGATAGAATCTGCTAAACGATTATAGAAATCTTCATCATTCTTGGTGATTACACGGTCTACTACCAAAAAAACAGAAGCGTTATCATCAATAGTCGAAATTTCATCTATTCTCTGAATGTTTCCATTTACTTTTATTCTAGCGTATCCTTGCTGATTGAGTGTTTTAAGTTTATCTTCCATACTGCGCCCTGATTCTAAATGAATAGGAGCGAGGAGTAGAAGTTTTTCCTGCTCGGGAAATACTTTAAAATAGTTTAAAACATCAGTTACAGTATCTTTCTTTACTTCTAGCCCCGAAACAGGTGAATATGTTTTGCCAATACGAGCAAAAAGAAGTTTTAGGTAATCGTATATTTCGGTGGTGGTTCCTACTGTTGATCTTGGATTAGTGGAATTCACTTTTTGCTCTATAGCTATTGCTGGCGCAATACCTTTAATGTAATCAACTTTCGGTTTATTTAGCCGACCTAGAAATTGTCGGGCATAACTGGAAAGGCTTTCAACATAACGTCTTTGCCCTTCTGCATACAAAGTATCAAACGCTAAACTCGACTTTCCTGAGCCAGACAAACCTGTTATAACGACTAGTTTGTTTCTAGGAATAACAACATCTATGTTTTTTAAATTGTGCAACTTTGCACCTTTTATAATGATATTTTCTTTTGGATTTACTTCTAAAATATTAGCATTCATAGGTTGTGATAACGTAATTTAACAAAGATACTATAAGTATTTTTTCTGCTGAGTTTAATTCAAGCTAAAAATAATATTATCGCTTACTTTATGTTTTAGTACTCAAAGATTTTTGAACATGTGTTTTTTGTTAATTTTAGAATAAATCATAAAAAATAGTTTATTTTTTTGCTTTTTTGCTTAGATTGTTCATATATTTGAATAACAACAAACACAATTAAACACTTGCCTATAGCATAAAATTACTTTATAAACAAATAACCTTAAGTACAATATCATAGGATTTGTACAGCTTAAAGTAATTAATATGCAAAATCAACTAACATCGGATGCTACTTTAGTACACAGTTATATTAATGGGAATGAATGTGCTTTAGAGATTCTTATTCACAGGCATAAACAAAAGATATACAGTTTTATTTATTCTAAAGTTTACGATAAAGATATCGCTGAAGATATTTTTCAAGATACCTTTATTAAGGTAATACAAACTCTTAAGCGTGGTGCTTATAATGAAGAAGGTAAATTTTTACCATGGGTAATGCGTATTGCTCATAACTTAGTAATCGACTACTTTAGAAAGAATAATAGAATGCCAAAATTTGACAACACTGATGAGTTTGATATTTTTTCTGTTTTAAGTGATAACTCATTAAATGCGGAATCATATTTAATTAAAATGCAGGTTGAAAACGATGTACGCCGGTTAATTGAAGAGTTACCTGAAGACCAAAAACAAGTGCTGCTAATGCGCATTTATGAAGATTTAAGTTTTAAAGATATTTCAGATAAGACAGGGGTAAGTATTAATACGGCGTTGGGACGTATGCGATACGCCTTAATTAACCTCAGAAAGGTGATAGAAAAACATAATATAGTTTTAACAAATTAATACAATAAAGTGAATTTTATAGCGTTAGTAGTGTGTAGCAATCCTTAAACCACTATAATGGCAAAACTTTACTCTGAAAATTCTATTAAAAATTCGAAACACCTAGAACCTAAAGAAGAGACCATCAATTTTCTTCTTAACTATTCAAAAGCTTTAAATGTGATAAATTGTAATAAAATGAAGTTTGAAGCACTTCTAAACTAAGTGTTCGAGAAAAAAGTCCTAAATTCCTTAGGACTTTTTTGCTTTATAATAGTCTTGTATTACAGATTTCCTACCTACGGTTTTAGTAATAACATCCTTGTCTAAATCCCAACCTCTGGCAGGTGAATATTCTCGACCATACCAAATTATTTGAAGGTGTAAGTCATTCCATAATTCTTTGGGAAACAATCGTTTAGCGTCTTTTTCTGTTTGAGCTACATTTTTTCCATTGGACAAACCCCATCGAAACATTAATCGATGGATATGAGTATCTACAGGAAAGGCTGGTATCCCAAAAGCCTGTGATAAAACAACGCCAGCGGTTTTATGACCAACCGCCGGAAGCTCTTCTAAATCCTCAAAATTTTGAGGCACTTCTCCATTGTGTTTTTCAATTAGTATCTTAGATAATCCATGAATACCTTTGCTTTTCATAGGGCTTAAACCAACCGGTTTTATAATTTCTCTGATTTCTTCAACGCTTAATTTTACCATATCATAAGGATTATCAGCCTTTTTAAATAATATAGGTGTAATTTGATTTACTCTCACATCCGTGCTTTGCGCAGACATTAATACAGCGATTAAAAGTGTATATGGATCTTTATGATCTAATGGCACAGGGATGGTAGGGTATAAGTCTTTTAGGGTGTTTATAACAAATGCAACCTTTTCGTCCTTAGTCATGAATAATATTTTTATCATTGCCAAATTTAATATTATAAATTTGACTGAGCACATTGTTTTGAGAGATAAACTATTTCAGTATCTTGCTAAATAATATTGAAAAACAAAAACATTATATGAAAACATTACAAGCAGGAGATCAGGTACCTGATTTTACAGTGAAAGACGAGCAAGGTAATGACGTGTCTTTAAGTGATTTCAAAGGAAAAAAGTTAATTGTTTTTTTCTATCCGAAGGCAAGCACACCAGGTTGTACGGCTGAAGCATGCAATCTAAGAGATAACTATGAAGTCTTAAAAGAGGCTGGGTATTCATTACTAGGTGTAAGTGCTGATAGTGAAAAACGACAGGCTAATTTTAAAGATAAATATAAATTTCCGTTTCCTTTATTAGCCGATGAAGATAAAACAGTAATTAATGCCTTTGGGGTTTGGGGACCTAAAAAATTCATGGGAAAGGAATATGACGGGATTCACCGAAAAACTTTTTTAATTAATGAAGAGGGATTAGTTGAACGCGTAATCGATAAAGTCAAAACAAAAGATCATGCTGCTCAAATTTTAGAATAAAAAAAAGTCCTTCTATTTTTGAAGGACTTTTTTATTTATTTAATTTTTTTTCTGTTTAACAAGGTTAATGGTTTTCTTGAATACCCAAATAATCTGTATTCTTTTATTAAATCGGCAGTACCTTCAGGTACCATCTTTTCCCAGCCAGTATCACCACTTGCAATTAATTGTAGGATCTCTCTTGAGAAGATATTCATAATTTCCGGATCATAATCCTTGATATCAACCACTTTACCATTGTATTTAAAGAATTTATACAATTCTTTCATACGTGGATAAACTTTTAAATTCTCACTAGTGATTAATTCTCCAGTTTCTGGATCTAGCATAGGGTATAGGTAAACCTTTAAATCTTTAAAGAATAATTTTCCGAAGGCCTCTAAAATTCCACCACTAATATGACGATAGTATTTCTCGTCAAAAATATCCACTAAATTACTAACTCCCATAGCTAATCCCATACGTGCTTTGGTGTAGTTTGAGAAGTACTCCACTACCTTATAGTATTCCTGGAAATTAGTAATCATAACTGATTGTCCTAAAGAGCATAGTAGGTCCGCTCGATCTATAAAATCCTGTTCGTCAATTTCGCCTTCAGCTCGTAAATTTGAAAGTGTAATTTCGAAAACTACACAGGTCTTATCAACATCGACTTTGTTTTCAGCAATAAACATTTTATACGACTTCTCGTACATTTCCATATTCACTTTAGTTACGGGTCTAAAACTACCTCTTAAGGCTAAAATGTTCTTTTTGTAAAACACCTTAGCTGGTAACACATTTGTCCCATCTGGCCCAAACATTACCGCATCGGTCATGCCGTTTTTGACAAGTTGCAAACTCATTAACCGGTTGTCTACATTTTTAAAGACAGGTCCTGAAAAGTTAATAGTGTCAATCTCTATTTGATCCTTATGAAGATGATCATATAAATAGCGTAACAATTTTTTCGGTTCATTGTATTTATAAAATGCCCCATAAATCAAGTTTGTTCCTAATACTCCTAAAGTTTCTTGCTGTAATCGAGCATCAGTTTCTTTAAAGCGTACGTGTAAAATAATCTCATTATATTCTCCTTTTGCTTCTACCTGATATTTAATACCAACCCAACCATGTCCTTTAAACTGCTTAGCAAAATCAATAGTTGCAACAGTATTGGCATAAGTAAAGAAAATTTTATTTGGATTCTTCTCACGAGTTAATCGATTCTCCATTAAATTCATCTCATGAGAAAGCATTTTTCGTAAACGCGCCTCGGTTACATAACGCCCATCATCTTCCGCGCCGTAAATAGCGTCACTAAAATCTTTATCATAGGCAGACATAGCTTTTGCTATTGTTCCGGATGCACCACCTGCTCTAAAAAAATGACGACAGGTCTCTTGACCTGCGCCAATTTCAGCAAAGGTTCCGTATATATTTTGATTTAAGTTGATGCGGAGGGCTTTTGATTTTAACGAAGGAATATCATCAAACTCTTTATCTCCTTTTATTCTAATCTCCATAGGCTTTAGGTTAAATTCAAT
The DNA here is from genome assembly GCF_000425645.1 of Gaetbulibacter saemankumensis DSM 17032. Classification (GTDB taxonomy): domain Bacteria; phylum Bacteroidota; class Bacteroidia; order Flavobacteriales; family Flavobacteriaceae; genus Gaetbulibacter; species Gaetbulibacter saemankumensis. Next base: position 73,859 of record NZ_AUDV01000005.1, on the reverse strand, counting down.
AAAGAGTAAAGATAGAAATTAAGTACCTCAAACAAAAAAATAACCTTATTTTTGAGGAAATTTTATGATATTTTGAAAATTACTTTTCTCGGTACAGGCACATCACAAGGGATCCCTATTATTGGGAGCAATCATCCGGTTTGCTTAAGTGAAAACCCAAAAGATAAACGCTTAAGAGTATCAGTTTTAATTGAGTGGGATAACTATAGTTATGTAATTGATTGTGGTCCAGATTTTAGATATCAAATGTTACGTTCAAAATGCACGCGTATAGATGGCATTTTATTTACTCATGAGCATTCTGATCATGTTATGGGGCTTGATGATATCAGACCTTTTTATTTTAAACAAGGAAATATATCGCTTTATGGGCATCAACGCGTGATAAAGTCTCTTAAACAGCGATTTGATTATATTTTTGCTACAGAAAATAAATATCCTGGAGCGCCTTCTGTAGATATTAATATTTTAGAAAATAAACCATTTAAATTGAACGACTTGAAGGTTGTTCCTATAAATGGTGAGCATGCTGAATTACAAGTTTTCGGATTTCGATTTAAGGATTTCGCTTATTTAACCGATATGAAAACTGTTTCAGATGAAGAAACAAAGAAGCTAAAAGGAGTTAAAATTCTTGTTGTAAATGCGCTCCGAATTGAACCACATAGGTCACACTTTAACTTAAAAGAAGCTTTATGTTTTATTGAAAAAGTGAAACCTGAAAAAGCATACTTAACTCATATTAGTCACTTGCTAGGTTTTCATGATGAAGTTGAAAAAAACTTACCAACCAATGTATTTTTAGCTTACGATCAATTGCAATTATCTATTTAAATAGCACTATGAAACAAAAAATTTTCACCTATCTATTCGTGTTTTCTATTTTATTAATAATCTTTCAATTTATGAATTCGAAACGTGTTTTCGAAGACATGAACAGACAGCTCGGCAATTATAAAGAGCAATATCACTTATATAAAGACTCCGTTAATAAATTAGAAAATGAAATTTCGGAATTGTCACATTTTAATTTTTCTAAAAACGAAGATGCTTTAAGTTATTTTGAAAACAAAGGGCTTTCGGTAAATGGATTAGAAAACCACATAAAAGATGAGCTTTATAAATTAAACGAAGCAAAGGACGAACACCCTATAATACCTTATGCCTCGAGTGAAGGCAGGCGTATGATGATTAACACTATTAAGCTATTAAATCATAAATGGATAATTTCCGACTTTTCTGATGGAGAGTATTGGGGAGAAGTATTTCTGACTTATTATATTAATGAAGACAAAACTGTAGACTTCGAATTAGCAGAATCATTTTTATATCCGTTTAATTAAAATTAATCAACCTTGTAAGCAATACCTTTTTGTTTTCTAGTTTCACCAACATATGAATATTCAAAAGTGTAAGAAGAATCAGTGGTTGTTAAAATCTTTAAATGAATGTCTTTTTTATCGGCCATACTTTTTGGATTGATAGTTTTAAAAACAACCTCACAATCATTAACCCATCTTACTTTTGCAGAATCTATTTTGGCATTGTAGACTTCAATTTGAAACTCTTCTGTTCTACGAAATGTAGATTTATACACAACACCATCTATCACAACTTCACTACGAAATTTGCCCGTTTTAAAATCTTTGCAGTTTCTACTGGATTCATAACAACTAAAACAGCAAAGCAGGAATAAAAGATAAAGGGATTTCATGTATTTAATGATTGAAGTTAAACCTTAATTATAAATCGTAAGCAAAGGTACATAACTAGATTCATTAATTATGGTAGTTTTTAAAAGTGCCGTCAGAATAAAATACAACTATGCGCTCTATAACTTTTCCATTTGTATTTTCTGAAAATATTTTTTCGTTTACGGGATTTACGGAAACCGGCTCTGAGGATGGTCGACTAGGTATTGATGCTTCTTTTTGCATTGTCGGAACAGATGCTTCACTTTCTTTTGATGAAGGGAAGCTTCCTTTGCCATTTAATAACCAATATAATTCCACATCCGGATAAGCAGAAAGAATTTTTAAAACAAACTCCAAACTTGGCTTATTTCTTCCTGATAAAATATGTGAAATACTGGATCGTTGCACTCCAACATTTTCAGCAAAAGAGGAGGCAGATTCACCGTAATAATCCATCACTTTTTCTAATCGCTTTGCGAATTGCTCTGTGTTTACCATTGTATCAGTTTACAAATGTTATTTGTTTACAAATGTAATCAATAATTTTGTATTATATCAAATTTTATGTTTAAAATTGTAATTATACTTAAATTATCACATCAATATATATTAGCTAATATACTAGGGGGTAATATCGTATATTAATTATTTTGATGTACTTTTTTAGATATTTAACACTGTAAACACTGTATATAATTTATGTTTACAGATGTAATAAATTTGATACTAATTTCTGTTTACAATTGTAAAACACCTATTGTTTACAATTGTAAAATATGAAATTCATACATTTGAAGCTTAATTTATAATCATGACATTAGAGGATTTTAAGGCGCTTTATCAATCAAATAAAGAACAAGATTTATCACACAGATATATCACTAATTCACATATTAAACCATTGTTTTCTAAGCTTAATAAAATTGTTGAGATTGAAACCATTGGATATTCAGTATTAAACAACCCTATTTATGGATTAAAAATTGGCTCTGGAGAAAAACGAATTTTAATGTGGTCGCAAATGCATGGTAATGAATCAACTACCACAAAAGCAATTTTTGACTTATTAAACACTTTAGTCAATAATTCAGGAGATATAAATTACATACTAAACTCGTGTAGTTTGTATATCATTCCTATATTAAATCCAGACGGCGCTAGGTCTTATACTCGTATAAATGCTAATGAAGTGGATTTAAATCGTGACGCACAGAACTTAACTCAACCAGAAAGTATCGTGTTGCAAAACGTCTTTAATACATTTAAACCGCACTTTTGTTACAATCTGCATGGGCAACGTACTATATTTAGTGCCGGAAAGACTAATAAGGTGGCTACAGTATCGTTTTTGGCACCTGCACAAGATAAAGATTGCACGGTGACTAAAAATAGAACGCGAGCCATGGAGATTATTAGTGTCATGAACACTGCCTTACAGCAAATCATCCCTAATCAGGTCGGTGTTTACGACGATGCTTTTAATATTAATTGTGTGGGAGATACGTTTCAATCTAAAAATGTTCCAACAATTTTGTTTGAAGCCGGGCATTTCAATAATGATTATGGTCGTGAATTTACAAGAGAGCTCATCTATTTATCTTATATAGTTTCTCTTGATTACATATCATTAAATGATGTTACTGGAGAGAACTACAAGGCTTACTTTAACATTCCTGAAAATGAAAAGTTATTTTTCGATGTTATTATCAAAAATGCTAGGAATGGCAATGATGAAACCGTAGATATTGCCATCCAATACCAAGAACGCTTAAGTGGAGATCTGGTAGTTTTTGTTCCAAAGGTTGAAAAAATTGGAAATTTAGGTCAATTTTATGCTCATAAAAATATAGATGCTAATAGCTTAAAGGTGAAAACTCATAAAGGTGAGGTGGTGAATATTGGGTACGAAAACGATTTCGTTATTATAGAAAATGAAAAAGTATCGTTGTTTTCGTAAAAAAACGTAGTGTTTATATGTAAATATTAACAAAAATGTACTAATTTTGGAATATATTTAAGAATAGTTAATTATGGGGAAAATAAAATTAGACGAAATTGATCACCAAATTCTTGATATGTTAATCGATAACACAAGGATTCCGTTTACAGATATTGCAAAAAAATTATTAATATCAGCAGGTACTGTTCACGTTCGCGTAAAGAAGATGGAAGAGCAGGGAATTATTAGAGGCTCTTCTTTAATGTTAGATTACAAAAAGTTAGGCTATTCGTTTATCGCTTATGTAGGGGTATATTTAAACAACACGTCTCAAACAAAATTTGTTTTAGAACGTATTAGTGAGATTGCTTATGTCACTGTTGCGCATATAACAACGGGGAAGTTTAATATATTCTGCAAAATTAGAGCTAGAAGTACAGAGCATGCAAAAGAAGTTATTTTCCTTTTAGATGATATTGAAGGTGTATATAGAACTGAAACAATGATATCACTAGAAGAAAGCATTAATGACAAGAAAAGATTGATGCATTCTATATTTAACGATATGTAATGTGATCGGTGCTAATTATTACAAAAAAGCTCAACTTAATTTTTAAGTTGAGCTTTTTTGATTTGAGAAGTAGTAACTAAAGTCGTTTGGTTACAGCTTCTTTAAGTACACCTTTTACGTCGTATAAGACACCGTTTGATTTAACCAGACTTGACAATCCTTGGTTTAGAAATTCATTATGAGCTACAGTTAGTACAACAGCGTCATAACAATCTGTTGGTAATTCGTTTGTCATATTTAACTGGTATTCCCTTAAAACTTCGTCGACATTAGCCCATGGATCATAAATTGAAATTTCTGGCCCATAGCTTTTTAACTCCTTAATTAAGTCTACAACTTTTGTATTTCTAACATCCGGACAATTTTCTTTAAAAGTGATACCTAAGATTAAAATTTTAGAACCTTTAATTTTTATATCCTTCAAAGACATGAGTTTAATAACTTCAGATGCGACATATTGCCCCATACCATCATTAACTTTTCTACCTGCAAGAATAATTTCGGGATGATAACCAATTTCTTGAGCCTTTTGTGCTAGGTAGTAAGGATCAACACCGATACAATGTCCGCCAACAAGTCCAGGTTTAAATGGAAGAAAATTCCATTTGGTTCCTGCAGCTTCTAAAACAGCATGAGTGTCAATATTCATTAAGTTGAATATTTTCGCCAATTCATTAACAAATGCAATATTAATATCCCGTTGGGAATTTTCAATTACTTTGGCCGCTTCAGCTACTTTTATGGTTGGAGCTAGATGGGTTCCAGCCTTAATAACACTAGCGTAAAGTTTGTTTACTTTTTCTCCTATTTCTGGTGTTGATCCAGCCGTAACTTTTAGTATATTCTCAATAGTATGAATTTTGTCGCCTGGATTAATTCGTTCTGGAGAATAACCAACAAAAAAATCACTATTATATTTTAAGCCACTGGTTTTTTCCAGTATTGGAACACATTCTTCTTCCGTTGCACCAGGAAATACGGTGGATTCATAAATAACAATATCATCTTTTTTTAATATCTGCCCAACGAACTTACTGGATTTATATAAGGGGCGTAAATCAGGATGATTATTTTCATCAACAGGAGTAGGAACTGTTATAATATAATAATTACAATCTGCAATATCCTTAAGGTATGAGGTGCAAAACAAACCTCTTTCAGGGGTATTGCTAGACTTAAGTACAGATTTAAGTTTATCGTTTTCTATTTCTAAAGTACTGTCAAAACCAGATTGTAATTCTTTGATTCGATCTAATTTAATATCAAACCCTGTTACGCAATATTTTGTAGCAAATAATCTTGCTAATGGTAAACCTACGTAGCCTAAACCTATAATTGCGATTTTTATATCATTCATACCAAATAATCTTTATTTTAAATTGTTCCAATACCAACAAATAGCTTCTTTTAATCCTTTATTAAAGTCGTGTGTCGGTTTGTAATTTAATAAGGTTTTTGCTTTTTGAATAGAGGCTAAGGAATGAGGGATGTCACCAACTCTATTATCTCTAAATTTTATATCAATGTCATTAATCTTACCATCAAATTCAGTTAAATAAGATTTGATAGAGGTGGCTAATTTTAAAAGTGTAGTTCGTTCACCACAAGCCACATTGTAAACAGTATTTAATGCTTCTGGATCCTCAGTAATAAGCGCATTAATATTCATTTGAATCACATTTTCTATATAAGTAAAATCTCTTGAATAACTACCGTCTCCATTAATTACAGGTGATTCGTAGTTTATATACTGCTGTATGAATTTTGGTATAACTGCCGCATATGCGCCATTAGGATCTTGATTTTTACCAAATACATTAAAATAGCGCAGTCCGATTGTATCTAAATTGTAAGTCTTTTTAAAGATGTCAGCATATAATTCGTTTACATATTTGGTAATTGCATATGGAGACAGAGGTTTTCCAATAATATCTTCTTTTTTTGGTAAGGCTTCATGGTCGCCATAAGTTGAAGAACTAGCCGCATAAACAAATCGACTTACGGCATTATCTCTTGCGGCCACCAACATATTTAAAAAACCTGATACATTGACATTGTTTGTTGTAATGGGATCGTTGATAGATCTCGGCACGGATCCTAAGGCAGCCTGATGAAGAATATAATCGACATGCTTACAGGCAATCATGCAATCATGCAAATTTCTTATATCACCTTCAATCAATTTGAAATTTTCATGCTGCAAAAAAGGCGCAATATTTTCATGTTTTCCGGTAGAAAAATTATCTAAGCATATAACATGTGTATTTATAGATAACAGGTGCTCACACAAATTGGAGCCAATAAAACCAGCACCACCTGTGACCAAAACCGTCTTATTTTTTAATTTTTCATACAGATTCATATTCCTTAGTTCATTTCGTTTCTGATAACAAATATTGTAAATTCTAATAGTTTAACTGTCTTTTTTGGAAAGATATTTTTTCTACTGCAAAATACAGTCAAAAATTGAAATCAGGATAGGTTAATTCAATTAATTGATTATGTTTATAGGGTGAATTAAAAGCTAAAATGGAAACAGCGTCTAAAATATATTTATCACCACCACATCTAGGTGATTTTGAAATCGAATATATTAAAAAGGCTTTCGAGTCAAATTGGATCGCACCAATAGGTCCAAATATAGAGTTGTTTGAAAATAAAATCTCGAAATATTTAAATGAACCAGTTCATGCTACAGCCTTGAATTCTGGTACTGCAGCTATCCATTTAGCACTTCAGCTACTTGATGTAAAAGAAGGGGATGAAGTGATTTGTCAAAGTTTTACCTTTGTTGCAACAGCTAATCCTATTATTTATCAGGGAGCGAAACCTGTATTTGTAGATAGCGAATTGGATACTTGGAATATTTGCCCCGAATTACTTGAAACAGCAATATTAGACCGCATTAGTAGGTATAAAAAACCAAAAGCTATTATTGCCGTGCATCTATATGGCATGCCTTATAAGGTTAATGTAATTCATGATATTGCTAAAAAATACGATATTCCTATTATTGAAGATAGTGCCGAAGCGCTTGGTTCGAAATACAACGGTAAATATTGTGGTGTATTTGGAGATTTTAGTGCTTTTTCTTTCAATGGAAACAAAATAATAACGACCTCTGGTGGTGGAGCATTGATTACAAAATCGACTGAATTAAAATCGAAATCGATTTATTTAGCTTCTCAGGCTAAAGAAAACACCGTTCATTATGAACATAATAACACAGGATACAATTATTTATTGAGTAATGTGTTAGCGGGAATAGGCGTTGGACAGATGGAAGTTTTAAATAATAGAATAATAGCCAGACGGTCTAATTTTGAGTTTTATAAAAAGTATTTGTCTCAATATGATGATATTTCTTTTCTGCATGAACCTGAAAACATGTTTAGCAATCGATGGTTATCATGCTTAATTACTACGTCGTTCGAATTAAGAGAACAAATACGATTAGAATTAGAGCAAGAGAACATAGAATCTAAGCCTCTTTGGAAACCCTTACATTTGCAACCTGTTTTTAAAGATTGCCTAAGATTCACTAATAATGTATCAGAAAACCTTTTTGATACAGGCTTATGTTTGCCAAGCGGCTCTAATTTAAATCAAGCAGAATTAATCAGAATTGTTTCGACTATTTCGAAAGTTTTAGAAAACAAATAATAAAGTACTGCGACTTAAGCATTATAATAATCAAAGGACTCTATGATTAAGTCATCTTCAACTAAACAATCTATTTTTGGTTTTCCAATAGCTTCTAAGAGTACGAAATTAATATTACCATGATTATTCTTTTTATCATATTTTAATAAGTCGATAATAGGTGTGTAATCTTCTTTTGGAATGATGATTTTATCGTAATAGTTCAAGAATAGCTTCTTTATCTCGTTGGTGGTTTCCATTGGAAAGCCTGCTAGTTTTGACGATAAATACGAAGCTAAAATCATACCAATTACAATTGCTTCACCATGAAGTAGGGTAGTTCTATTAGGATTGCTTAAATAATAAGATTCTATAGCATGACCTAAGGTATGTCCGTAATTCAAGGTTTTTCTTAAACCATTTTCAAACGGATCTACTTCAACAACATGCTTCTTTATTAGAACAGATTCGTAGATTAATTGATCTAAATCGTCAAGTTTTAATTTTGATAAATCTTGAAATTTGTTCCAATATGCTATATCGCTTATTAAGCCATGTTTTAACATTTCTGCTAAACCTGAACGCATTTGATTTTGAGGCACTGTATTTAAGTAAAACGTATCGATTAATACCAAATCAGGATTACTAATAACGCCTATTTGGTTTTTTAAATGCCCTAGATCTACACCGGTCTTCCCTCCAACAGAAGCATCTACCATAGATAACAGGGTAGTTGGCACATTTACATATGCCATGCCGCGTTTAAAAGTACAAGCAACAAATCCTCCTAAATCGGTAATAACACCACCACCTATATTAATAAGTAAACTTTTTCTGTCAGCATCTAATTCAGAGAGGGCGTTCCAAACTCCCGTACATGTTTCAATAGTCTTGTTTATTTCTCCAGATTCGATCTCAATAATTTCAATACTAATATTGGTGTCCAATTTTTCCAGAAAAATAGGTAAGCAATTTTGGTGAGTATTTTCATCAACTAAAATGAATATTTTTGAAAAATTATTTTCTTTAACATGTTGATTTAAAGATACGTAGCAGTCTTCATTAAAATGAATAGTACAATTTCCTGTAGTAATGGAATCCATGAAATAAATTAACTTTTTTTTAAGTGCGTGAAATTAAGAAGAATTTGGGAAAAAATGATAACTTCGCCACGCTTATATTCAATAATTTTCTCAATTAATGAGTGCCAAAAAACTATTTGACAATACAGAGATTGCTTTTGCGTTAAAAAGCGACTCAGAACTAGAGCGTGCTTATTTCTTATTTAAGATGATATCAATTGAGCCATTGGTGAAAATTGGTACTGCCGCAACAAATTTCGCATTAAAAGCTAAATTACCCATTGAAGGTTTAATACGAGCAACTGTGTTCGACCATTTTTGCGGAGGGGTAAATGAAAAAGACTGCTTACCAGTAATTGATAAAATGTATCAAAAGGGAGTGAGTTCGGTATTAGATTATTCTGTTGAAGGAAAGGAAAATGAACAAGAATTTGATTCTGCTAAAGATATCATTTTAAGAATTATGAACTTTTCAAAAGAAATCAAGGCTATGCCTATCGCCGTTTTTAAACCTACGGGGTTTGGAAGACTAAGTCTTTATGAAAAGGTTGGAAAAGGTGAGGCTCTGACAAGTGAAGAACGGAGTGAATGGAGTCGAGTAGAGGCACGTTTTGATGCTGTTTGCAAACGAGCACAGGATAACAATATAGAAGTCCTAATTGATGCAGAAGAAAGCTGGATGCAGGATGCCGCGGATGCTTTAGTAACTAAAATGATGCAGAAGTACAACACCCAAAAAGCAGTTGTTTTTAATACTTTACAGATGTATCGTCATGATCGTCTTGCTTTTATGAAAAAGGAACATGAAAAAGCTAAAAATGAAGGCTACTTTTTAGGTTATAAATTTGTTCGAGGAGCCTATATGGAAAAGGAGAATGAGCGTGCTGAAAAACGAGGATATACATCTCCAATTTGCCCAAATAAAGCTGCGACAGATGAAAATTTTAATGAAGGATTACGCTACGCAGCTGATCATATCGATACAATTTCTATTTTCAACGGAACACATAATGAAGAAAGTTCATATTTGTTAATGGATTTGATGGAAAGTAAGGGTATTGCCAAAAACGATTCGAGGATTTGGTTTGGACAACTTTACGGAATGAGTGATAACATCAGTTACAATTTAGCTGCCGAAGGATACAACGTTGCTAAATATATGCCATTTGGACCTGTAAAAGACGTGATGCCTTATTTGATTCGTAGAGCAGAAGAGAATACTTCGGTTGCAGGACAAACAGGACGTGAATTAATGTTAATAGAGCGCGAGAAAAAACGCAGAAAATCATAATAATCCTTCAATATAATTTTTTAAAATAATTTTTAAATTATCATTATTAAAACCTGCAGGTATATTTAGAATATCTTGCAGGTTTTTCTTTTTTGGTACTCTAGAGTTCTTTTTTGTTATTTTTAGAATTTCAGGAAAACGAGTCGCTGTTACATCTTCATTTTTAGAGACTATTTTTTCATGAAGTTTTTCTCCGGTTCGTAAACCTACAATATCAACCTTTTTTCTGTAGTCATGTTCTTTCATGATGTAGCTTGCCAATTCAACTATTTTTATTGGAGTACCCATTTCGAAAGTAAATAGATTGCCCTGAGATTTATTGAAAGTTGCAATTTTTAAAATAAGATTACCTGCTTTTTTCTTGCTTATAAAATAACGTGTAGCTTCAGTACTCGTTATGGTTATAGGTTTGTTTTGTTTTATTTGCTCTAAAAAGATAGGTAATGCAGAACCATTTGAGCCAAGAATATTGCCAAAACGAGCGGAAACAAAAGAAATATTATGGTTGTTATTTAATTCCATTAGATAATTTTCAGATATTGCTTTAGTCATTCCCATTACACTAATCGGATCTACAGCCTTATCGGTAGAAATGAAAATAAATTTTCTGCATTTATATTTAATTGCTAATTCAGATAAACAAACAGTCGACCCGATATTTAATGTAATGGCCTCATAAACTTTGCTTTCCATTTCTGGTACATGTTTATGCGCAGCAGTGTGAAAAATTAATGTCGGAGTATACTTTTTAAATAATTCAGTTAAATCACCTCTTTTAGTAATATCTAAACATTCTACTATGATATTAATGTTGCTATCTAAACGTAATTCCTTATTTAATTGAAAAAGTGCGTTTTCAGCAATATCTATAAGAACGAGCTTAAAGAATTTTAACCTAGAAATTCTTTTGACTAATTCGGAACCTAGTGAACCAGCAGCCCCTGTGATTAGGATTGTCTCTTTCTCGAATTCTGAATCAAATGTGTATGCATCATCCTGTTTGGATGGTGTCATTAGCTTTTCCAATTGATGACTTAAAATTACGGGCATTTAAGTTTTTAAGTTTAATAGAATTTCTAAAGTATACTAAATTAATTTGAAGAGCAAATTCAGTAATACATTAAACTAGACATAGTGTTAATTAAATATTACGATGAAAATAGTTCGCCATAATATTTTTAGATCGAATAGAAAGCTACTCTTTTTTAAATAAACCTTGTTAAATTTCAGCTTAGCAGGTATTATGTTTTTTATATAGTAAATTTCGGGAGCTTTTTGATTCTTTAACAATTCAACTTCATTTCGGAAGTTTAAGGATGCTAAACCAGTTAAACCTGGTCTGACGCTAAAAATATTTAAATCATCTTCGTTATAGTAGTTTACAAAATGTCGTAACTCTGCTCTTGGCCCAACAAAACTCATATCTCCTTTTAAGATATTATAAAGTTGCGGGAGTTCATCAATCTTGTAGCGTCTTAAAAACAAACCAACTTTAGTGATTCGCGAATCCTTATTTCCGATAGTTAATAAGCCGTCAAATTCAGAATTAAGCTTCATGGTCCTGAACTTGTAAATTTTAAAATCCTTATTGTGTAATCCAACCCTATTTTGCTTAAAAAACACAGGTCCCTTAGAATTAAATTTAATTAAAATGGCAAGACATAAAAATAAAGGAGAAAGCAATACGAGGCCTAAAGTTGAAAAAAATATATCAAAAGACCGTTTTAGCATTATTAATCCTTTATTTTAAACTGTAGATGTTTAATAGTTGCTGTGCTATCACAGTTCTCTATAGTTAAAAGAACCTCCTTGTTACCATAATCACCTTCAACTTCATAAATCCCACAAGGTTTTTTTCTAGATTCACTTGTCGAAAAATTTACACTTCCCTTCTTTAAAACATATGGCACCAATAACGAATCGATATGATTTTCTAAGATTATTTTATTTACTATATCAGAATATTCAATATTTTTCTGTCTAATATTTTTTAAAACCCTTGCTTCAGGACCATAACTACATGATGTTTTTTTTCCATTTAAAAAGAAAGCTAAAATGATTAATCCCATGGAAAAACCACCGAGATAGTAACCTATACGTTGTATTAATTTCATTAATGTTTTTTAAAAGCTAAAGAGTAGATGTTCTTAGAAAATAATTAAATTAATATCACTGTAATTTAAATCGAACCATTCTCCAACCGATTTACTAGTTAAAATTCCGTGGTAAAAATACAACCCATTTTTTAAACCCTTATCAAATCTTAAGGAATTTTCAATACCACCATCATCTGCAATTTTTAATAAATATGGGGTAAATATATTACTGATTGACAATGAAGATGTTCTAGAATATCTTGCCGGTATATTAGGAACACAATAATGTACTACACCATATTTAATAAATGTAGGGTTCTTGTGGGAGGTAACCTCGCTAGTTTCAACACATCCTCCCATATCGATACTTACGTCTATAAGTATGGATCCTTTTTTCATCGATTCAACCATAGATTCATTCACAATAACAGGGGCTCTATTGGATCCGCGAACAGCTCCAATAAGGACATCACAACGTTTTAAGGCTTTGGTTAAATTTTTAGGTTGAATGGTAGAGGTGTATAGAGGGCGTCCTAAATGTGCCTGAACTCTCCTAAGTTTTGTTATAGAATTATCAAATATTTTCACACTTGCACCCAAACCAATAGAGCTTCTGGCTGCAAATTCACCAACGGTTCCGGCTCCAAGAATTACAACCTCTAAAGGGGGTACCCCACTTATATTGCCAAACATACGTCCGTTTCCGCTACTTGAATCAGATAACAATTCAGAAGCTATTAAAACCGAAGCTGTACCTGCAATTTCACTTTGAGATTTTACCGCTGGATAATTCCCGTCAGAATCTCTAATAAATTCAAACGCCAAAGCCGTGATGCGCTTTGCTGCAAGGGCTTCAAAGTATTTTTTTGTTTGTGTTTTTATTTGTAAAGCAGAAATTAAAATAGTTTGTGGATTTATAAGTTTAATTTCATCTAAAGTGGGCGGCTCTACTTTTAAAATCATTGGGCAAGCAAACACTTTAGCTGTGTCATTGGTAATTTCGGCACCGGCTTCACTATAATCCCTATCTACAAAATTAGCCCCATCACCTGCACCAGATTCTAAAATCACTTGATGTCCGTTACTAACTAATGCATAAACAGCATCAGGAGTTAAACATACCCGCTTTTCCTGATAAGAATTTTCTTTAGGTATTCCTATAAATAGATTTCCTTTTTTTTTGAATATTTCAAGCGTTTCTTCTTGTGGTAATAATTGCTGCTTAGTAAAAGGAGATAACTGTTTAGACATGTTTGGTTGAATTAGAATAAATCAAATTACGAATATTTTCCCTATTGTTTTAATTTATCCCAAAAATAACTATTTTACGCTTATTAGGCATTCCTTTTATTCGAACTAAATAAAAAAGTGAGAATTTTATGGTTTTCCCTCAAAGCGATTCAAATTAAATATTTTAAGTTTGTAGTTATAACCCAATCCATGACAGAAAAATTTCTTTTTTATTTAGCATTTCTTTTGTCCAGTCTCAGTTATAGTCAGGTTTTTTTTCTGAAAGGGCAGGTTATGGATCATTCCGGCACAGAAATTCCTTTCTGTAATGTAACGATCTTAAATCAAGAAGAGTCTAAAATTTTATTTGGGACCACAACTAATGAAAATGGGATATTCCGCCTAGAAAACATAAATACAGGAGATTATTATATAAAAATAACCTATTTAGGCTTTGAAAATTACCTGTCAGAGATTAATATAAACTCTGACAAAGATTTAGGAACTATTGTTTTAAATGAAAAAACAGAATCACTAAAAGGAGTAACTATTACTGCAAAACGCCCAACAATTAAAAGACTAGTGGATCGATTGGTGTTTAATGTAGAAAATTCAACATTATCAAATAATAATATTTTAGATGTACTTAAACATGCTCCGGGGGTATTTGTTTCCAATGACAAAATAACTGTGAAAAATGGTAGTCCGACTATTTATATAAATGACCGAAAAGTGCATTTATCTACTAATGAGGTTCAGCAATTATTGGAAGGCACTTCCGCGAGTAATATTAAATCCATTGAAGTCATTACGAACCCTCCTGCAAAATATGAAGCTGAAGGAGGAGCTGTAATTAATATAATTACAAGTAAAAATATTATTTCTGGATATAACGGAAGTATTTTTGGTAATTACAAGCAAGGTTCCAATTATCCGAAATATATGGTTGGTACTAGTCATTTCTTTAAAACGAAAAAATTAAACACATACTTAAATTATAGTTATAGTCCCCGCAAAGATTACCGCAACAATGATGAATTTATAAATTTCATAGATAACAATCAAATTGATTCACGTTGGCAAACAGACTACAAAAGAACAAAGCAATCAGCTCATCATAATATAAACGCCAATTTGGATTACAATTTTGACCAATTTAATTCAATAGGATTTTCATCTAACATATTAATAGCTCCAAAAGAGAACACTAAAACGAAAGTCAATTCTTTAACCGAGGTTTATAGTAGTAATATTGTTTTGGACTCTTTGTTTAATACAGAAAACAACTCCTTTGGTGAAACCTTTAATTTAGCTTTTACTTTAGATTATACCCATAAATTTAAAAAGGTAGGAGAGAAGCTGTCGGTGAGTTTACATCATACTAATTATGACGATACTAATTTTCAGGACGTCTACACCGATTATTTTTTACCAGATAATAACAATCCTTTTAATACAAACAATTTTCAAACCCATTCCAGGCAATATATTAAACTCTACACTGGGCAATTAGACTATGAATTACCCACTAGCGAAACAGATTTGTTTGAAGCGGGCATAAAAATCTCTAGTATTAATTCTGATAACTTATTAACTCAATATACTATAGAAAATGAGGTCATGATCCAAGATTTTGGAAATACGGATACTTTCTTGTACGACGAGATGAATTATGCTGGTTACTTGAGTTATTCTAAAGATTGGTCGAAATGGAATTTAAAAGCAGGGCTACGAACCGAATATACTAGTTTAAAAGGAGTGTCTGTGTCTTTAAATACTGAAAACAAAAAGGATTATGTGAAATTTTTCCCTTCTATCCATATTTTGAAAAGATTTGATTCTGATGATGAAATTTATTTCAACTATAACCGAAGGATTTTCAGACCTCGATACAGTCAATTAAACCCTTTTAGATATTACTTTAATGATAATAGCTTTATGACTGGAGACCCTAAATTAAAACCTCAAATTGATGATGTTTTTACACTGGGATATACTATAGATCAAAAGTATACTTTCGAGGTGTATTATAGGCAAGAATATGATACGGCTTTACAGATCGTCTTTCAAGACAATGAAGATAGGTTGATTAAATATGTAAATACAAATATAGACAATAGTATTTCTTACGGTCTAGATTTTACAACCTATACTTCAATTACCAAAAACTGGGATTTTTATTGTTTTTCATCTGTGTTTTTTTATCAAAACAATTTTTTTGCCTTGGCAAGTAATAATGAGTTAACCTCTACTAATCAGTGGTCTTATTACGGGCAATTCGCAAATTACTTTAGTATTCTAAAGGACAAGAGCTTGATAGCTGATTTAAGTTTGTCTTACATATCTCCTGTTAATGATGGACCAAAATTAGGTAGTGAACGAATGGGGGTAGATATTAATTTTAAAAAGACCTTCTTTGAGGATAGAGCTTCCTTAAACATTGGTGTTACAGATATATTTAATACTCAAAATTTTAGTGAAACGACTAAATATTTAAATCAGGATATTTACAGTAAGAGTTATATAGAAAACCGATTATTTGTTATTGGTTTTAATTATAACTTTGGCAATTCCAAATTAACAACCAATGAAAAGTCTATAGAATCAGAGGAGAGAGAAAGACTTTAACTTCATTATGCTTTTTAATCATATTTTCTTTTAGAAATATTGGCGTATTTTGTCCCAGAAATTTTTAGGAGACACTTTAAATTCATCTTCCAGCTCTTCTAAAGTTTTGCTTGCGGTATTGATTTTATTAAAAATTTGAGCTCTTATCAAATATATAGATGGCACTATTATGGCCATAATTGGAATTAAGTAAATTAGCTGATTGGAATCTACATAATTTAAGTCATCATTTAATGTTATGAATATTTGGTATGCATACATGGCAATAGGAACTAAAAGCACGTGATACCACCAATGTCTACAGGTAAAGAACCAAATGAAAAACAAAAATAGAGGTATCATTTTGCCTGTTAAAGTCCATGCAACTGTTAAAACACTTCCATAATATTTGCTGTCATATGTAAACAAAAAAGTGTTCCAAACACGAATATCTGGAACACTTTCATATAAATAAAAGAAATAAGGAGTTAACGCAATTAAAGTTGCGATTAAACTCCCTATAATCAAACTTTTCCTATCCAGCCGATGGAATTCTGATTTTTGATCTTTCAATTTTTGCTGTTTGTTCTCCATCTTGGTTTACAGTGTTTGCTGCATAAGCCGTGAACAACATTCCTCCGAAAATCGCTATAGCGATAACATACTTTTTAGTTTTCATTTTATAAGGGATTTAATTAATTAATTACCCAAATGTAACTAAAGAGTAAATGGTGATTTCTGGTAAAATGTTAAAAAAATGTTAAAACAAGTTGTTTTTACCTTTTTTACTTGCGGATTTACCGTAAAACACCATTTTTCAAAGCAATATGTCTACTTATTATACATCAAAATTGATTATAAATCTATTTTAAAACTAACTTCCTAGTATTATCTTTATATAATTCAATTTGAATCACGTTATAATTATTTTCTAATAACGGCTCAATGATTTCTGGCCATTCAATTAATACCCAGTTATCAGAATCTAAATAATCTTCTATCCCAAAATTATAAGCTTCTTCAATATCGTTTATTCTATATAAGTCAAAATGATAAGCTCTGTCATCTCCTAAATCATACTCGTTAACAATAGAGAATGTTGGGCTATTTGCTTCATCCTGGCTTCCTAATTTTTTAATTAAAGCTTTAATTAATGTTGTTTTTCCAACACCCATATCACCAATAAGCAATAGGGTTTTGGTTTTGAGATTATTAATTAATTCTTGAGCCACCTTATCGACGTTTTCAAGATTATAAATTATTTCCAAACACTTTAATTTTAATTACAATAATACAATTTTTATATGAATACACCTAAAAAATATGCGTTTTGTCGATTTAATACTACCTTACATAGATTATTTCGGATTAAATACCACAAACGGTATAATCATTTCTTCTAAAGAAACCCCACCGTGTTGATAAGTGTTTCTATAGTAACTCACATAGTGATTATAGTTATTAGGATAAGCAAAGAACAAATCCGTTTTCGCAAATATAAACGAACTACTCATATTAATACTAGGCAAATGAACTTCCTTGGGGTTTTTAAACTCAATAACATCTTTATTATCATAAGTTAAACTTCGTCCGGTTTTGTAGCGAAGATTTAAACTAGTGTCTCTGTCGCCAATTACTTTTGATGGGTTTTTTACATTTATAGTACCGTGATCTGTGGTTAATATCAGCTTAAATCCAAGTTGTTGAGCTTTTTGTATCATCTCAAACAATGGTGAATTTTTAAACCAGCTCACGGCTAATGATCGATAAGCTTTGTCATTAGAAGCTAACTCCTTTACAACTTCCATTTCAGTTTTAGAATGCGATAGCATATCTACGAAATTATAAACCACAACCGTTAAATCATTATTTTTTAAAGATTTGAAATTTTCAACGAGTTTTTTCCCAGTCTTTAAGTTTGTGATTTTGTGAAATTCACAAGTTAAGTGTGTTAAACCTAAACGTTTTATTTGCGATTCAAGAAAATCGGCTTCATGCAAATTTTTCCCACCCTCATCGGTATCGTTTTTCCAAAATTGAGGAAAAAGTTTTTCCATATCACCTGGCATTAAACCAGAAAAAATGGCGTTTCTGGCATATTGAGTCGCGGTAGGTAGAATACTATAAAAAGCCTCTTCTTTATCTTTCTTATAATATCCGTTAATTATGGGCTCAAAAACCTTCCACTGATCATAGCGTAAATTATCTACAACAACTAATAGGGTAGGTTGCTCCTTATTTAATTCTGGAACTATTTTCTCCTTGAATAAAGTGTGGGACATTACTGGGGCATCATAATAGGGTTCAAACCATTTAGCATAGTTTTTTTCTATGAATTTCCCGAATTGAATGTTTGCTTCTGTTTTTTGAGATTCTAAAATCTCAAACATACCTGCATCTTCAATATCTTCAAGTTGAAGTTCCCAGTAAATTAATTTCTGATATAACGTAGCCCATTCTTCAAAAGAATTTACCATCGTTAAATCCATAGCTATTTTTCTAAATTCCTGCTGGTAATTAGAAGTCGTCTTTTCTGAAACCAGTCTGGAATGATCCAAATTCTTCTTAAGACTTAATAGTATCTGATTTGGATTTACCGGTTTAATTAAGTAATCGGCAATTTTACTACCGATAGCTTCTTCCATTATGTATTCTTCCTCGCTTTTTGTAATCATAACCACTGGAAGATTATCTTGTTTTTCTTTTATTTCATTTAATGTTTCCAGACCTGTTAACCCAGGCATGTTTTCATCTAAAAAAACAATATCAAATTTTTCGGTATCTAAAATATCGATAGCTTCACTACCACTTTTACAAGTAACCACGTCATAATTTTTCTTTTCCAAAAATATAATATGAGGCTTTAATAAGTCTATTTCATCATCAACCCAAAGTATTTTTATGTTACTCATGTATCTTATTTATTTTAGAAATTAATTTAAACTATGGACTTTAGTACTATATATTTATATTTGTTAATGCAACACGATAATTAATAAACGTTTGAACAAACTTAAAATATTAAACGACCCAATTTACGGATTTATTACTATTCCAAATTCATTAATATTCGATTTAATTCAACATAAATACTTTCAACGCTTACGAAGAATCACTCAAATGGGGATGTCTTATTTGGTGTATCCAGGAGCTCATCATACACGGTTTCATCATGCAATTGGATGTATTCACTTAATGAAGCAAACTATCAACGTGCTTCGTTTTAAAGGTGTTACAGTTTCTAAGGAAGAAGAAACAGGGCTTTATGCGGCTATTTTACTTCATGATATTGGTCATGGTCCATTTTCACATGCTATGGAGCATAGTATTGTAGAAGGTGTTTCACATGAACAAATTTCCTTACTTTTTATGGAGCAACTGAATAAGGAATTTAACGGAAATTTAACACTAGCTATTAAGATTTTTAAAGGCGAATACCATCGCAAATTCATGTGTCAGCTAATATCGGGGCAATTTGATATTGACCGAGCAGATTATCTTAAGCGGGATAGTTTCTATACTGGTGTTGCAGAAGGAAATATTAATAGTGAACGTCTCATTACTATGTTGAATGTAGTAGATGATCATCTTGTTTTTGAAGAAAAGGGTATTTACAGTGTGGAGAAATTTATTGTGGCACGACGATTCATGTATTGGCAAGTCTATCTGCATAAAACCGGTTTAGCTGCAGAACAATTATTAATAAGAGTGTTGCAACGTGCTAAAGAATTATATAGCCAAGGGGTTAAATTAGAAGCGGGAACATCATTGATTTATTTTTTGGAAAATAAAATATCCATTGAAAATTTTAGTAATCAGGTTCTGGACATTTATGCTGAATTAGATGATTTTGATATTGTATCAGCAATGAAACATTGGAAGAATCATGATGATTTTGTTTTAAGCAGACTTTGCCAGATGATTCTTAATCGGAATTTACCGGCCATAAAACTTAAAAAGAAACCAATAAAACCAGAAAATTTAGACAAAAATCTAAAAGAAGTCATGGAGTTTTACAATATTGAAAAGCATGAAGCTCGTTATTTTGTTTTTACAGGAAGTATTTTTAATCAGGCTTATCAGTTAAAACACAAGGGTATAAATATTATGCATAAATCTGGAAAAATACAGGATATCGTGAAGGCATCCGACCAGTTAAATTTAAAAGCTTTGTCTAAACCGGTTACAAAATATTATATCTGCTATCCTAAGGGGAAACTTTAGGACATTTTTCCTATTTTTGCACATCTAATTAAAAACAATAAACTTTAAGTTTGAAATTTACAGCACAACAAATAGCAGGGATTTTAGAAGGAGATGTTGTTGGAAATCCTGATGCTGAAGTATCTAAACTAGCTAAGATAGAAGAAGGATTTGAAGGCGCATTAACCTTTCTAGCTAATCCGAAATACACACAATATATCTATACTACAAAAGCTTCTATCGCTATTGTAAATAAATCTTTTATTCCAGAAAGCGAGATACAAACCACACTAATAAAAGTTGATGATGCTTATTTAGCGTTTTCAAAAATATTAGAATATTACAATATGGTTAAGCTAAATAAATTAGGGATTGAAAATCCATCTTTTATTTCAGATTCAGCGACCTACGGGGAAAATATTTACATAGGGGCCTTTGCGTATATCGGTGAAAATGTAAAGATTGGAGATAATGTTAAATTATTTCCAAATGTATTTTTAGGAGATAATGTGGTTATCGGGAATAACACAGTTGTTTTTGCCGGGGCAAAGCTTTACTCCGATACCGTTATAGGTAATAGTTGTGTCATTAATTCAGGAGCAATTATAGGTGCTGATGGCTTTGGTTTTGCACCAAATGAAAACGGAGGCTACAACAAGGTACCTCAAACAGGCAATGTTATTATTGAAGACAATGTTGATATAGGAGCTGCAACAACTATAGATAGAGCTACATTAGGTTCTACAATTATTCGTGAAGGTGTGAAATTAGATAATCAAATTCAAATTGCACACAATGTTGAAATTGGTAAAAACACTGTAGTTGCTGCACAAACTGGTATTGCAGGATCGACTAAAATAGGATCCGATTGTCAAATAGGAGGGCAAGTTGGTATTGTTGGACATATTACTATTGGTAATAATGTTAAAATTCAGGCTCAATCGGGCATAGGAAGAAATGTAAAAGATAATGAAGTGCTTCAAGGGTCACCAGCCTTGTCGTATGCAGATTACAATAAATCGTATGTTCACTTTAAGAACCTACCTCAGATTATTAAACAAATTAACGATTTAGATAAAAAATAAATGGGAATAGTTAACACTGAACTTAAACAGAAAACTATAGAAAACCCGGTCTCACTTACCGGAGTTGGTTTACACACAGGTAAAAATGTAACCTTAACTTTTAAACCTGCAGATGCAAATACAGGCTTAGCATTTAAGCGTGTTGATTTAGAGGGAGAACCAATAATTGAAGCCGATGCAAATTATGTAACCAACACCCAAAGAGGTACTTGTCTGGAGAAAAATGGAGTAACTATACAGACTTCAGAACATGTTTTAGCTGCTCTAGTTGGTTTAGATGTAGATAATATTATTATTGAATTGAATGCTTCAGAGCCTCCAATTATGGATGGCTCTTCAAAGTTTTTTGTTGAAGCGCTTGAAGAAGCGGGTATAATAGAATTAGACGCTTTTAGAGAAGAATATGAAATTACAGATGTGATTTCTTATGTAGATGAAGAATCCGGGAGTGAAATCCTAGTAATGCCTGCCAAAGAGTATCAAGTAACAACAATGGTTGATTTTGGAACCAAAGTTTTAGGCACTCAAAATGCTACGCTGAATCAAATCTCCGATTTTAAAGAAGAAATTGCATGCTCAAGAACATTTAGTTTTTTACATGAAATTGAAATGTTATTGGAACATGGGCTTATAAAAGGAGGTGATTTAAATAACGCTATTGTTTATGTGGATAAGCCTTTATCTGAAAAAACCATGGAGAAACTAAAAGTAGCCTTTAAAAAAGATGCTATAGCAGTGAAGCCAAACGGTATTCTTGATAACCTAACTTTACACCACCCAAATGAAGCTGCTAGACATAAATTACTTGATGTTTTAGGAGATTTAGCACTTGTAGGTACACGTATTAGGGGTAAGGTAATTGCTAATAAACCAGGACACTATATTAATACACAGTTCGCAAAAAAACTTTCAAAATTAATAAAGAATGATCGTCGCAATAATGTGCCTAATATAGATTTGAATCAGCCACCATTAATGGATGTAAATCAAATCATGTCTATGTTACCGCACAGGCAACCATTCTTGTTAATAGATAAAGTATTTGAATTAACAGATAGCTATGTAACAGCAACAAAAAATGTCACTATGAATGAATATTTCTTCGAAGGGCATTTTCCAGGCGCACCTGTTATGCCTGGTGTTCTCATTGTTGAGGCCATGGCTCAAACAGGTGGGATTCTTGTTTTAAATACGGTTCCGGATCCTGAAAACTACTTAACATTCTTCATGAAAATGGATAACGTAAAGTTTAAACAAAAAGTAATGCCAGGCGATACATTAATTTTCAAATGCTCATTAATAACACCTATACGTCGTGGTATTTGTCATATGCAAGGATACGCCTATGCGAACGGCAAACTTTGTGCTGAAGCTGAATTAATGGCGCAAATATCGAAGGTAAAATAATTATAAATAAAATAAGCTTCTAAATTTATTCTTTTAGAAGCTTATGTATATAGACAACAACAACTAGTTCTATAAATTAAACTAAAAAAATGAATCAACCTTTAGCATATGTCCATCCTGGTGCCAAAATCGCAAAAAATGTGGTTATTGAGCCTTTTGCAACTATTAATAATAATGTTATAATAGGTGAAGGGACTTGGATTGGTAGTAACGTTACAATCATGGAAGGTGCGCGCATCGGAAAGAACTGTAATATATTCCCCGGTTCTGTAATTTCGGCAGTACCTCAGGACTTAAAATATAATGATGAAGATACTACGGTGGAAATTGGCGACAATGTCACTATAAGAGAGTGTGTCACAATCAATCGTGGTACTACAGATAGAATGAAAACCGTAGTAGGGAACAACTGTCTTATTATGGCTTACAGTCATATAGCTCATGACTGCATCGTTGGAAATAATTGTATTTTTTCTAACAATAGTACCTTGGCAGGACATATTACTGTTGGTGATTATGTGGTTTTAGCTGGTATGACGGCTGTCCATCAATTTGTTTCCATTGGTAATCATGCTTTTGTTACTGGCGGATCTTTAGTTCGTAAAGATGTACCACCTTATGTAAAAGCAGCGAGAGAACCATTATCTTATGTAGGCATCAATTCAGTAGGCTTAAGAAGACGTGGTTATACTACAGATAAAATAAGAGAAATACAGGATATCTATAGAATTCTATATCAGAAAAATTACAATAATACCCAGGCGGCTGAAATTATAGAGGCCGAAATGGAAGCAACCCCCGAGCGTGATGAAGTATTACAATTCATTAAAAACTCACATAGAGGTATTATGAAGGGATATTTCAAATCAAATTAAAATTAATAATCAGACCTTAAATTAAATATATGGTAACGACTAGTGATATTAGAAACGGACTTTGCATTCGATACAACAATGACATTTTTAAGATTGTAGAATTTTTACACGTTAAACCTGGTAAAGGTCCAGCGTTTGTAAGAACAAAATTAAAAAGTGTTACTTCTGGAAAAGTTATAGACAACACCTTTTCTGCAGGACATAAATTAGAAGATGTTCGTGTAGAAACACATAAGTTTCAATTCTTATATAATGATGGGGAATATTACCACTTCATGAACACAGAAGATTATACACAAATCCAATTAGTAGAAGCAGCTTTAGATAGCCCTGATCTAATGAAGGAGGGTGAAGTAGTTACTGTGATAATTAATACGGAAGACAACATGCCTCTTTCAGTAGAAATGCCTGCTAGTGTTATTTTAGAAGTAACCGCAACAGAACCAGGTGTAAAAGGTAACACTGCTACTAATGCTACGAAACCAGCAACTGTAGAGACTGGAGCTACTGTAAACGTACCTTTATTCATTAATGAAGGTGATAAAATTAAAGTAGAAACAGAAAAGGGAACATACAAAGAACGCGTTAAAGAATAAACGTAAGTTGAAATTTCCAAAACCACATACTTTAAAACAAATAGCCAATTTAATTGATTGCAAATTTGTTGGAAACGAAGATTTTCCAGTTTTAGGAATGAATGAGATTCATGTCGTAGAGCCGGGAGATATTGTTTTTGTAGATCATCCAAAATATTATGATAAAGCCTTACAATCGGCAGCAACTATTGTTCTTATAAACAAGGAAGTTGAATGTCCGGAGGGTAAATCTTTACTTATAAGTGATGATCCATTTAGGGATTTTAATAAACTCACCGATTATTTTAAGCCTTTTCAATACGCTACTAGAGCTATTTCAGAATCTGCTGATATTGGAGAAGGTACCATCATTCAACCAAATGTTTTTATCGGACATAATGTAGTAATTGGTAAAAACTGTTATATTCATTCTAATGTTAGTATCTATGACGATGCCGTGATTGGTGATAATGTTACCATTCACGCAGGAACTGTGTTAGGAGCCAATGCATTTTACTATAAAAAAAGAGTTGAAGGATTTGATAGATTAAAATCCTCTGGCCGTGTAGTTATAGAGAACAATGTTGATATAGGTGCCTCGTGTACAATTGATCGCGGAGTTACTGGTGATACCGCTATAAAAGAAGGGACTAAAATCGACAATTTAGTTCAAATTGGTCATGATACAGTAATTGGAAAAAAATGCCTAATAGCATCCCAGGTAGGAATTGCTGGTTGTGTTGTTGTAGAAGACGAAGTTACTTTTTGGGGGCAAGTGGGTTGCGCTAGCGGCGTAACAATAGGGACTAAGGCGATCTTACACGGGCAATGTGGCATTACTAAATCTCTGGAAGGTCACAAAACTTATTGGGGAACACCAGCGCAGGAAGCTATATCTGTTCTTAAGGAAATGGCATCTGTGAAACAATTACCTAATGTTTTAGTGCAATTAAAATCAAAAAAATAAATTTAAAAACCTGATTAAAGTATCCCAAAAAAAGTATTTTTGTGCTGCTTTATTCAAAAAAAATATAAGATGAGTGTTTTAGTAAACAAAGATTCAAAAATAATAGTCCAAGGATTTACTGGTAGTGAAGGTACTTTTCATGCTAGTCAGATGATTGAATACGGAACGAATGTAGTAGGTGGTGTTACTCCAGGAAAAGGAGGTCAAACCCATTTAGATAAGCCTGTTTTTAACACAGTATTAGATGCTGTGAAGGAAGTAGGAGCAGATACTACTATTATTTTTGTGCCACCAGCATTTGCTGCTGATGCTATTATGGAAGCTGCTGATGCAGGTATTAAAGTAATTATCACTATTACTGAAGGAATTCCTGTTGCCGATATGATTACAGCTTCAAATTATATTAAAAATAAAGATTGTCGTTTAATTGGCCCTAACTGTCCAGGAGTAATTACTCCAGGCGAAGCTAAAGTTGGTATTATGCCAGGTTTTGTTTTCAAGCAAGGAAAAGTTGGAATTGTATCTAAATCTGGGACATTAACTTATGAAGCCGCAGATCAGGTAGTTAAGCAAGGTTTAGGGATTACAACCGCTATTGGAATAGGTGGAGATCCAATTATTGGAACCACAACTAAAGAAGCTGTAGAGTTGTTAATTAATGACCCTGAAACTGAAGCTGTGGTAATGATTGGTGAAATTGGAGGACAACTAGAAGCCGATGCTGCTAACTGGTACAAGGAAAGTGGAAGTAAAAAACCAATCGTAGGATTTATTGCTGGCGAAACAGCGCCTGCTGGTCGTACAATGGGACATGCTGGTGCTATTGTAGGAGGAAGCGACGATACGGCTCAAGCTAAGAAAAAAATAATGAGAGCTTGTGGAATTCACGTAGTGGATTCGCCTGCTGAAATTGGAAAAAAAGTAGCGGAAGTATTATCTTAATACGCGCTCAAAATATTAAGAAAGGCCTCGCAATAATTTGTGAGGTTTTTTATTTGTTGCAACTTGTAATTGCTATATTTGAATTAAGAAAATAAACCAATCGTACATTAAGAGATAATTATTCTTAAAAAGTATTTAATAAATTGAATCACATGAAATTATTAGAAGGCAAAACTGCCATTATCACTGGAGCAAGTAGAGGTATAGGGAGAGGAATTGCTCAGGTATTTGCTGATCAAGGCGCTAATGTGGCGTTTACTTATAGTTCTTCAGTTGAAGCTGCTAACGAACTGGAAAAAGAATTAATCGCTAAAGGGGTAAAAGCTAAAGGCTACAAAAGTAATGCTGCTAATTTTGAAGACGCTCAGCAATTAGCCAATGATGTTGTTGCTGAATTCGGAAGCATTGACGTGCTTGTGAATAATGCAGGAATCACTAAAGACAACCTGTTAATGCGTATTAGTGAAGAAGATTTCGATAGTGTTATTGAAGTAAACTTAAAATCTGTATTTAACATGACGAAAGCCGTTCAGCGCACTATGCTAAAGCAACGTAAAGGTTCTATTATCAATATGAGTTCTGTGGTTGGGGTTAAAGGTAACGCTGGTCAAACTAATTATGCGGCATCTAAAGCGGGTATTATTGGGTTTTCTAAATCTGTAGCTTTAGAATTAGGATCGCGTAATATCCGTAGCAATGTCATTGCACCGGGTTTTATTGAAACGGAAATGACAGCAAAACTAGACGAAGAGGTTGTAAAAGGATGGCGTGCAGGAATTCCATTAAAACGCGGAGGTACACCAGAAGATGTAGCCAACGCTTGTGTATTCTTAGCCAGTGATATGAGTGCCTATGTAACAGGGCAAACATTAAACGTAGATGGTGGTATGTTAACTTAAAAACTTCTAGTAAGTTTAATGCAAATAGAAACTATTGTTTATATCATATTATCTGTAATTGCAGCGGTTTTTATCGCCGGATTTCAGTATGTAAAAACTGTCAAAAGCATATCTAAAAAGGATGTGCTTTTTTTGTTTCTTAGGTTTATGACTACCTTCTCTTTTTTAATGTTACTAATAAACCCTAAATTCGAGCAGATAACTTTACAAATTGAGAAACCGAAATTAGTTGTAGCGGTAGATAATTCTAATTCCGTAAATTATTTAAATCAAGGTAAGCAAGCTAAAGCATTGCTTAAAAACATAAAATCTAACCAAGGAATTAATAATAAATTCGATGTTAGTATCTACAGCTTTGGGAATGTCCTCAAATTAATAGACTCTTTAGATTTCTCAGAAGGACAAACAAACATCAGCAAGGCATTAACGCAATTATCACAATTACATAAAGACACAGAGGCTCCGATAATTTTAATTACTGATGGTAATCAAACTTATGGTAACGATTATGAGTTCTTATCCACACTTCAGAAGTCACCAGTGTATCCCGTGATTCTCGGTGATACCATACAGTATACGGATTTAAAAATCAAGCAAATCAACGTAAATAAATATGCTTATTTAAAGAATCAATTTCCTGTTGAAGCTATAATAGTTTATGATGGGGATGTCGCTGTAAATTCCAAATTCACCATTTCTAATAGGAATATTACGGTATATTCCAAACAAATCAGACTCACGAAAGAAGAGAATTCGTTGATTCTCAATTTTAATTTGCCTGCAAACAACATTGGTCTACATAACTACCTTGCTCAAATAGAAACTTTAAGTACTGAAAAAAATAAGATAAATAATAAGAAGCAATTCGGGATTGAAGTAATAGATCAAAAAACAAAAATAGCCATTGTTAGTGATTTTACCCATCCTGATCTCGGAGCATTAAAGAAAAGTATTGAAACAAATGAACTGCGTTCAGTGGAATTTTTAACTCCTACAGAAGCTATTTTAAAAATTGATGATTTTCAATTATTTATACTTTACCAGCAAAATCAAAACTTTGAAGAATTAATAGAACTATTAGGCATAGAAGGAAAGAATATTTTCAATATAATAGGAACTAAAACCAATTTGGATTTCATCAATGCGAATTCGAAAAATTATGATTTAGAAATTACGAATCAAACAGAAATGTATCAGGGCATCTTTAATTCAAATTACGCTCCTTTTTATGTTGAAGATATAGGTTTTAAAGAATTTCCTCCTTTAAATAGTGTATTTGGTTCTATTATATTCAATGCTCCTTTTGAAACTATTCTAAATCGCTCAATTAATGGCATACCTACTAACGACCCACTACTTAGTACATTCGAAGTGGATGGTAGGAGAGAAGCTGTTCTATTTGGTGAAAATATCTGGCAATGGCGTGCACAGAGTTTCTTAACTCATGATGGGTTTAAGGAGTTTGATAATTTTATAGGTCAACTAATTCAGTATTTATCTATGGATAATCAAAAAAGCAGGTTAACCTTGAGCTATGAAACTTTTTATAATAGCGGAACAAATGTTTTAATACGCGCCGAATTTTTCGACAAGAACTATATATTTGATACGCGGGAATCGTTAAGTATTACGGTGATGGATGAGAGGTCTCAAAATTCAAAAACCTTTCCTTTTATCTTGAAAAACAGTTACTATCAGGCTGATTTAAGCACATTGCCACCATCAAAGTATAAATTTACAGTGCGGGCTAGCAATGATAACATCTCTAAATCTGGAGAATTTACAATTCTTGAATATAATGTAGAGCAACAGTTTGTAAATGCTAATACAGGCAAATTAAGGCGATTAGCTAAAAACACCAAAGGTGAAAGCTTTTTAATAGATAATACAAACAGTCTCTTCACTGCACTTATGAAAGATTCGAGATATGTTGCTGTTCAAAAAAGCCATAAAAAAAACTTACCTTTGGTAGATTGGAAATACCTCTTGGCAATAATTGTTTTCTGTCTGTCTGCCGAGTGGTTTCTTAGAAAATATAACGGATTAATTTAATTAAAATAAAATGGAAAAATTACCAAAAATTGTATTCCCAGTCGTTATAGCGGCTATCGTATTATTAATAATTTTATCAAAATCGGCCATCACTATTGGTTCTGGAGAGGCAGGTGTTTTATACAAAACCTTTGGTGGAGGTGTTGTTACCGATGAATTACCACTAAGTGAAGGATTTCATGTTGTAGCACCTTGGAATAAAGTGTTTGTTTATGAAGCACGTCAGCAAGAGTTAACAGAACGCATGAAAGTACTTTCTTCTAATGGATTAGATATCCAGTTAGAAGCTACTGCCTGGTATAAACCTGAATTAGACAATCTAGGTAAATTGCATCAGGAAAAAGGATCAAACTATCTAGATCGTGTTTTAAAACCGGCTATTAGATCAGCAACAAGAAGTGTAGTAGGTCGATATACACCAGAACAAATATACTCTTCTAAACGTGATGCTATTCAACAAGAAATATTTGATGAAACAAAAAAGATCGTTGACGATCAATACATCGATTTATTAGAAGTTTTAGTTCGTGATGTTACACTCCCAACAGCTATTAAAGATGCTATAGAACGTAAATTAGGTCAAGAGCAACAATCTTTAGAGTATGAATTTAGATTAATTACCGCTCAAAAAGAAGCAGAGAAAGTCATTATTGAGGCTCAGGGTAAAGCCGATGCGAACCGTATTTTAAGTGCTTCTTTAACAGATAAGATTTTACAGGATAAAGGTATTGAAGCTACTGTAAAACTGTCTGAATCACCAAATAGTAAAGTTATCGTTATCGGTTCTGGAGACAGTGGTATGCCTATTATTTTAGGTAATCAATAAGTAATTTTGCTGAAAATTTCAATGTTAGTGATTTTCTATTGAAAAATGAATAATTTTAACGACACAAAATTGATTATTATTTAATTTATAAAAAAAATCGAATAATTCTTTGGATTTAAAATGATTAATTTTTGATATTTGCAACTGAATAACAAGTAAATGACATTTATTTATACACATCATCATCATTTTCAAATTTGCTCTCAAGCGAAGTGAAGATGTGTTGAATAAAATCAAGATATTTAAAACCCGTTTGAGACAATCAAGCGGGTTTTTTAATTTAAACTAAAAACTAACTAGATTGTTTCAAACTCAGAATAATTAAAAAAATGAGTAAACTACGTATTGCAGTACAAAAATCAGGTCGCTTACACGACGAGTCTATGGAATTACTAAAAAGTATTGGAATTTCAATAGACAATGGTAAAGATCAACTTAAAGCTTCGGCGAGAAATTTCCCGGTTGAAGTGTTTTATTTAAGAAATGGTGATATCCCACAATATTTAAAGGATGGTGTTGTAGATGTTGCTATTATTGGAGAGAATGTGCTTATTGAAAAAGGTGAAGGCATTAAGGTAGCTGAAAAATTAGGTTTTTCGAGTTGTCGCGTTTGTATAGCAGTTCCAAAATCTATGAAATATAAATCATTAGCCGATTTAGAAGGAAAACGCATCGCTACCTCGTATCCTAATACCATTCAGAAATATATAGATCAGAATGGGGTAAAGGCAAATATTCATATTATTAATGGCTCTGTTGAGATTGCTCCTAATATTGGACTTTCTGAAGCTATTTGTGATATTGTTTCTAGTGGTAGTACCTTGTTTAAAAATAATTTAAAGGAAGTTGAAACAATTTTAAAATCGGAAGCTGTTTTAGCTGTATCACCTGTTTTAGACCAAGAAAAACAAAAGATTTTAGACAAAATTCAATTTAGAATCCAATCGGTACTAAAAGGTCGTGAATCTAAATATGTATTACTAAACGCTCCTAATGATAAAGTTAATGACATCATAAATGTTTTGCCTGGCATGAAGAGTCCTACGGTTTTGCCTTTAGCTCAAGAAGGCTGGAGTTCCGTCCACTCAGTAATTAGTAAGAATGAATTCTGGGATGTTATTGATGAATTAAAAGCAAACGGTGCTCAAGGAATTTTAGTTTGTCCGATTGAAAAAATGGTACTTTAAGAATTAGATATGCAAGTAATTAATAATCCAGCCAAAAGTCAATGGGCTGAAGTTCTGAAAAGACCAACACAAACGGTTGATGATATTGAAGGTATTGTAAACAGTGTTTTTCAAGACATAAAAAGGAATGGCGATACCGCCATTAAAAAATACACAGAGCAGTTTGATGGTGTTAGTCTAGAGTCCAATATAGTTACAGTAAAAGAAATTGAACTGGCTTGTGAAAGTGTTTCAGATACCTTAAAAGAGGCGATAATTAAAGCTAAAAAGAATATTGAATCTTTTCATGCTGCTCAAAAGACATCAAAAGTTGAAATTGAAACAACTAGAGGTGTTCAATGCTGGCAAGAAAAAAGACCCATTGAACGTGTTGGTTTGTATATTCCAGGAGGAACAGCGCCTTTATTTTCAACAGTACTCATGTTAGCTGTACCTGCTCAAATAGCGAGTTGCAAAGAAATTATTTTATGTTCACCACCAAATAAAGAAGGTCAGTTAGCTCCAGAAATATTATTTGCAGCAAACCTTTGCGGGGTAACTAAAATTGTAAAAGTAGGAGGCATACAAGCGGTGGCTGCCTTAACTTTTGGCACAAAAAGCATTCCATGTGTTTATAAAATATTCGGGCCAGGGAATCAATTTGTAACTGTTGCGAAGCAACTAGCTACTAAATATGGCGTAGCCATTGATATGCCTGCTGGTCCAAGTGAATTATTAGTGGTTGCAGACGAAACAGCCAACCCGGCTTATATAGCTTCAGATTTATTAAGTCAGGCCGAGCACGGTGCCGATAGTCAAGTGATTTTAGTGTCTACTTCAAAAGATCTTATAGGGCAAGTATCTCAAGAAGTTGAAAGTCAAATAAAGGAGCTTCCTCGTAAGGCTATTGCTGAAAAAGCCATTGCAAACTCTAAACTCATTTATGTTGAGAATGATACTGTAGGTCTTGAATTAATTAATGAATATGGTCCAGAACACTTCATAATTTGTTCCAAAAATGAAGCGTTTTATATTAAGGGTGTTTCTAATGCAGGGTCTGTTTTCATAGGAGATTACACCCCTGAAAGTGCGGGTGATTATGCTTCTGGGACAAATCATACACTGCCTACCAATGGTTTTTCTAAAGCTTATTCTGGAGTTAATCTAGACAGCTTTTTAAAAAGCATGACTTTTCAGAAGATATCTAAAGAAGGGATTTTAAATATTGGTGAAACTATCGAGTTAATGGCAGATGCAGAAGGATTGCAGGCACATAAAAATGCGGTAAGCATTCGATTAAAAGATTTGAAATAATGAATATTCAAGAATTAGTCAGACCTACAATAAAGGCTTTGAAGCCTTATTCCTCAGCTCGTGATGAATTTCAAGGAGCTACGGATAACATGGTGTTTTTAGATGCTAACGAGAATCCTTATGAAAATGGTGTAAATCGGTATCCAGATCCGCACCAAGGAAGATTAAAAGCGGTTTTATCTGAAATAAAAGGTGTTCCTGTAAATAATATACTGCTTGGAAATGGAAGTGATGAAGTTTTAGATTTGATTTTTAGAGCCTTTTGTGAACCTAATCAGGATAACATAATTACGTTAACTCCAACATATGGCATGTATGAGGTGTTAGCCAATTTAAATGCTATTAGGATTAAGAAAATCAACTTGGATACCGACTTTCAGCCAAAGCCGAATGATATATTGGATGCCGCAGATGATAATAGCAAACTTCTATTTATATGTTCACCAAACAACCCGTCAGGAAATAGTTTCAATGCTGAATCAATAGAAACCTTAGTTTCTAATTTTAAAGGCATCGTGGTTATTGATGAAGCTTACATAGACTTTTCAAAAGAAGAAAGCTGGATTTCACGATTAAATGAGTTTCCTAACCTAATTGTTACACAAACGCTTTCTAAAGCCTATGGAATGGCTGGTATTCGTTTAGGAATATGCTATGCCTCAGAATATATAATTTCTATTTTAAATACTATTAAGCCACCTTACAATGTTAATGAATTAACTCAACAAAAAGCAATTGAGCAATTGAGTATAAAAGGTTTAGCTGAAAATCAAATTAAAAGCATTTTGCGGGAGCGCGCTATTATGATAGAGGCGTTATGTGCTGTTAGTTATATTTCGAAGATATATCCTTCAGATGCTAACTTTTTACTTGTAAAAGTAGACGATGCTAATAAACGTTACAATCAACTAATAGATCAAGGTATTGTAATTAGAAATAGAACAACACAACCGGGGTGTGAAAATTGTTTAAGATTAACCGTAGGAACACCTGAAGAAAATAAAATATTAATAGATACCTTAAAATCTATATAATGAAAAAAGTATTATTTATAGATCGCGATGGCACGTTGGTGTTAGAACCGCCAGTAGACTATCAATTAGATAGTTTAGAGAAGCTAGAATTTTATCCAAAAGTGTTTCAGTACATGGCTAAAATAGCTAATGAATTAGATTATGAGTTAGTCATGGTAACAAATCAAGATGGATTAGGAACAGATGCTTTTCCTGAAGACACCTTTTGGCCAGCACAAAATAAAATTATTGACGCCTTTGCTAAAGAAGGCGTTGAGTTTGCCGATATTCATATAGACAAAACCTTTCCTGAAGAAAATGCAATTACCCGTAAACCAAGAACCGGATTGCTAACAAAGTACTTTTCAGAAGAATACGACTTAGAAAATTCCTTTGTCTTAGGTGATCGCATTACCGATATGGAACTCGCAAAAAACTTAGGAGCAAAAGGTATTTATCTCTCTGAAAATCCAACATTAGGAGTCGATGAGATTGAAAGTTCACAGAATGAAATCATTGATTGCATAGCCTTAACTTCGACCGACTGGAAAGAAATATACGAATTTTTAAAATTAAAAGATCGTGTTGCCGAAATTACCAGAAACACTAATGAAACTAAAATTTATATTAAGTTAAATCTTGATGGTTCAGGAAAAAACGACATTAGTACAGGCTTATCTTTTTTCGATCATATGCTAGATCAAATAGGCCGTCATGGTGCTATGGATTTGACTATTAAAGTGGATGGTGATTTAGAGGTTGATGAGCACCACACCATCGAAGATACCATGATTGCATTTGGAGAACTATTCAACAAAGCCCTAGGTAATAAATTAGGAATAGAACGTTACGGATTTTGCTTACCCATGGATGATTGTTTAGCTCAGGTAGCTGTAGATTTTGGAGGAAGAAACTGGTTGGAATGGGATGCTGAGTTTAAGCGTGAAAAGATAGGTGATATGCCCACTGAAATGTTTTTTCATTTATTCAAATCGTTTACAGATGGTGCTAAATGTAACTTAAATATTAAAGCAGAAGGCGTCAATGAACATCATAAAATAGAGGGTATTTTTAAAGCCTTTGCGAAAGCTATGAAAATGGCTGTGAAACGTGATGCTAATAAGATGTTTTTACCATCAACAAAGGGAATGCTTTAAAAAACAGAAAAAGATTAATACATGAAATTAGTCATTATAAATTACGGAGCTGGAAACATAAAAAGCATTCAGTTTGCCTTTAATCGCCTGGGAATTGATGCTGTTCTTTCTAATGATCCGCAAGAGATAAAAGCAGCCGATAAAATTATATTTCCTGGGGTAGGAGAAGCTAGTAGTGCTATGGCCATGCTAAAAGAATCGGGACTTGATCTACTTATTCCTAAATTAAAACAACCTGTTTTAGGTATATGTCTCGGTATGCAATTACTTTGTGAGTTTACTGAAGAAGGTAATACTAAAGGCTTAGGCGTGTTTAAAACGGTGGTAAAGCGCTTCGATAATTCAGTTAAGGTACCGCAAATGGGATGGAATGTTATAAAGGATTTGAAGTCTAAATTGTTTAAAGATATAAAAGAAAAAGAATACATGTATTTGGTTCATAGTTATTATGCCGAACATTGCCCTGAAACCATTGCAACTACCGATTATGGACTAAATTATGCTTCGGCCTTACAACATAAAAATTTTTACGGCGTTCAGTTTCATCCGGAAAAGAGTAGTTTAGCAGGTGAGAAAATTTTAAAAAACTTCTTAGAATTATAATATGAGAATTATACCAGCCATAGATATTATTGAAGGTAAGTGTGTTCGCTTAACTAAAGGGGATTACGACACAAAAAAAATATATAACGAAAATCCGCTAGAAGTTGCTAAAATGTTTGAAGATTCAGGGATTGAATATTTGCATTTAGTTGATTTAGACGGCGCTAAAGCGAATCATATTGTTAATTATAAAGTTTTGGAACAAATAGCAGCTAAAACTAAGTTAAAAATTGATTTTGGAGGTGGATTAAAGGCAGATGAAGATTTACACATTGCTTTTAACTCCGGTGCTCGTCAAATCACAGGTGGCAGCATTGCAGTTAATAACCCAGAAACATTCGTAGGGTGGATTAATAAGTACGGAAGTGAAAAAATCATATTAGGAGCCGATAGTAATGCCGGTAAAATAGCTATTAGTGGGTGGCAGGAAGATAGCCAGGAGGATCTAATCCCTTTTATTAAAGGCTATCAGAAGAAAAACATACAATATGTTATTTGTACAGATATAGCAAAGGATGGCATGTTGGAAGGACCTTCAGTCGATTTATATAAACAAATCATTTCTGAATGCTCAAATAGCAGTAATGGTCAATCGGTAAAATTAATAGCTTCAGGTGGCATATCACATATAGATGAACTACCTGTTCTTAAAGAAATTGGTTGTGAAGGTGTTATTATGGGGAAGGCACTTTATGAAAACAGAATTAGCCTAAAACAACTTGAAAAATTTGTATAATCCATGCTAACAAAACGAATTATACCCTGCTTAGATATAAAAAACGGACGCACAGTAAAAGGTGTTAACTTCGTAGATTTGCGAGATGCCGGTGATCCTGTTGAATTAGCTAAGCAATATGCTGATGTTGGAGCAGATGAATTAGTGTTTCTAGATATTTCAGCAACATTAGAAAATCGAGCAACTACATTGGATATGGTGTTGCACGTGGCAGAGCAGGTAAATATTCCATTTACAGTTGGTGGTGGAATTTCTTCCGTAGAGCATGTTGATGCTTTATTGCAATGTGGTGCTGATAAGGTTTCCATAAATTCCTCGGCCGTTAAACGCCCGGAATTGGTAAATGAATTAGCTGATAAATTCGGAAGTCAGTGCGTAGTGGTGGCAATCGATGCCAAACAAATTGAAGGTCAATGGAAAGTGCATTTAGCCGGTGGAAGTATACCAACCGAAATTGATTTGTTCGAATGGGCCAAAGAAGTAGAACAACGAGGCGCAGGCGAGATTTTATTCACATCAATGGATCATGATGGCACAAAAAATGGATTTGCCAATGAAGCCTTAGCACGATTATCGGAAGAATTAAACATCCCAATTATAGCTTCAGGAGGCGCAGGAAAGGTATCTCATTTTGTGGACACCTTTAAAGAAGGTAAAGCAGATGCAGCCTTAGCTGCCAGTGTATTTCATTTTGGAGAAATTCCAATTCCTGAGCTAAAAAAAGAATTAAAAGAACATAATATTGAAGTAAGATTATGACCATAAAATACGATGCAAATGGCTTAGTACCTGCAAT
This sequence comes from Gaetbulibacter saemankumensis DSM 17032, assembly GCF_000425645.1. Classification (GTDB taxonomy): domain Bacteria; phylum Bacteroidota; class Bacteroidia; order Flavobacteriales; family Flavobacteriaceae; genus Gaetbulibacter; species Gaetbulibacter saemankumensis. Next base: position 37,091 of record NZ_AUDV01000005.1, on the reverse strand, counting down.
CATTCAAGATGCAATAACAAATAATGTATTAATGTTAGGATATATGAATGAGGATGCATACCAAAAAACATTAGAAACCCAGAAAGTAACATTTTTTAGTAGAAGTAAACAACGTCTATGGACTAAGGGAGAGGAAAGTGGGAATTTCCTAAACCTCTTAGATATTAAAAATGATTGTGATAACGATACGCTTTTAATTCGCGTTAACCCTGTAGGACCTACGTGTCATAAAGGCACCGATAATTGTTGGGGAGAAGAAAACAAATCTCGTTATGGCTTCTTTTCAACACTTGAAGATGTGATTGCTGAGCGTGTAGCAAACAAAGACACAAATAAATCATATGTAGCCAGCTTATTTTCTAAAGGTATTAATAAGGTGGCGCAAAAAGTAGGAGAGGAGGCAGTTGAAACAGTTATTGAAGCCATGGATAGTAACGATGAGTTATTTTTATATGAATCGGCTGATTTATTATTTCATTATTTAATGCTTCTACAGGCAAAAGGGTTTACTTTAAAAGACATAGAGAAAGAATTAAAAGGACGACATAAGTAAAAAAAACAAGGCATTAGATATCTAATGCCTTGTTTTAAATGTGTGTTTTTCAAATTTAATCCAACCAGCCTTCCTCAACTGATTTTTTAGAAAACCATACTAGGAAAATAGCAAATCCAATAATGCTAAGTGTCATTCCTAAGTGATCAGTATATCCTTGCATTAAATAATATCCCATCTGTATCACAACTGCAATTAATGAAATCACAAGCAAATGGTAGGCCCATTTTTGCTTTAATATGAGTCCGACACTCCCAATGGTGGCTGCAAATACAGCAATGGCAAAAGCTGCTGTGAGCCAAGCTGGAAGATTAGAAATAATTTCAAATTGTTCATTGCTAATAGAAGCACGCCAGCGCTCCGTTTTGTAGGCCTGGCCAATATACTGGTCTACACCCATGGCGTTCCAGAATAAGGCAATTACACTCACAATCCAAAACCAAATAGGTGGTTTACTTTGTAATTGATTTGTCATAATTTTTATTATTTCGTTAATAAAACTTAATACTATTTATAAAATTTTTGTTAGAAATAATAAATAACTTACATTTCGCCGATTTTAAATACTTCATGAAAAAATATTTTTACGTTATTAATATTCAGTACTTAGGATATCGGTTTCACGGATGGCAAAAACAACCAGATGTGAAAACACTACACTTAATGGTGGACCGAACTTTAAACTTTATTTTAGAAGGTAAATACTTTAAGAGTTTAAGTTCTGGTCGTACAGATGCCATGGTTTCTGCAGAGTGCGCAGCTTTCGAATTGTTTTTGAGAGAACCCATTGCCGACCAAGAAGCTTTTTTAGAATTGTTTAATTATAATTTACCTCAAGATATTCGCGCCTTAAGCATTCGAGAAGTTAATGCCGAATTCAATATCATTAATCACTCTAAAGTAAAGGAATATTTATACCTGTTCACTTATGGAGAAAAATGTCATCCATTTTGCGCTCCTATTATGACAACCATTTTAGATGATTTAGATATAGACCTAATGATTGAGGGTGCTAAACTATTTGAAGGAGAACACTATTTTAAATCGTATTGTTTTAAGCCAACTGATAATGGCATTTATAATAGGGAAATCACAACTTGTGAAATTGTTGAAAACACACTTTATACAGCTAATTATTTTCCTGAAAAGTCTTATATACTAAGAGTTAAAGGTAAGGGGTTTATGCGAAATCAAATAAGACTTATGATGGGCACTTTAATCGATTTAGGCAAACATAAATTAACCATAAACGACATCAAATATAGCCTTGAACCTGAAAATTTCGTTAAAATGGAATATATTGCACCTGCTTCTGGCTTAATACTAAAAAACATTGATTTTGAATAAGGAATAATTTTATTCATTGAAAACAACAAGGCAATATTGTATTTTTATAATGGCTTAAATACTATATCTCATGAGTGTAATGATATCTAAAAATGTTTTAGAATTTTTAAAAACGTTAGAAAAGAATAATAATAGAGATTGGTTTAATGATCATAAATCAGAATTTAAAACCATTCAAAAAGAAATTAAAGCTTTTTACAATCAAGCGTTATATGATTTAAACAGGCATGACAGCATAGATAAATTAAAATTATTTCGCATTTACCGAGATGTACGGTTTTCTAAAAACAAAGACCCTTATAAAATAAATTTCGGTGGTTCGTTTCATCGCGTTAAGCCAGCACTTCGAGGTGGGTATTACATTCATATACAACCAAATAATGAAAGTTTTATTGCAACAGGTTTTTGGGAGCCAGCCTCAGCCGATTTATTAAGAATTCGAAAGGAATTTGAAATGGATGATACCGAAATTAGAGAAATTATTAACGAACCGAACTTTAGAAATGTTTGGGGTGGTTTTGTAGGAGACGAAGTAAAATCGGCACCACGAGGTTTTAACAAAAACCACAAAGCCATCGATCTTATTAAGAAAAAACAATATATTTTCATAAAGAAATATACCGATAATGAGGTGCTTAACCCTAATTTTATTTCGGAAATAGATATAGCATTTAAGGTCGTACGCCCATATTTTAATTATATGAGCGACGTACTTACCACCGATTTAAATGGTGTCTCATTAATTTAAATTGCTTTTAAAACCTCAGGTCTTTCAAATAATATTATATTACTCAGCAAATTTTCTTTAACTATATGCATCATGCGTTTATTTAAAGCCGAAGAGTTTTGCATATAGGTAATATATTCTTCTACCGTAAACAAACCAATAACCATACCTTTTAGCGAATTACGAAACTTCATGTCCTTAATTATGGCATTTTCAATGTAATCAATACGTTTTTCAAGTGATAAATCGTAAAAGACTGATTTGTGCTTGCCTACGTAATTTTTAAAAACTTCAATAAGCAAATCGTTTTGTAATTTAACTATGGGTCGCAAAACTGAATTCTGAAAAAGCTCATCACTACTCATGTTATCATGTATTGTAGTGGTTTTAATGTCGGGGCGAATGGTTGTTAAGTTAAGTTGTCGTGTGTTCATAATCAAAAGAGTTTTATTAAAGCTATTAAATATTAAAACTGATTTATATAAAAGCCATTTTAGTTGTTAACTACTTTATTAACAGCGTAAGATTTCATATTTTTAATGAGTCCTTTAAATTGTTGGATTTAAAGACCATTCAAGAACATTAAAACATATTATCGAAATGAATTTCCATACAAGAAAATGGATAAAACCAGAAGACTTAAATCTAAACGGTACCTTGTTTGGAGGCCGATTACTAGAGTGGATTGATGAAGAAGCTGCTTTATATGCCATCATTCAATTAGAGAATCAACGTGTAGTAACAAAATACATGAGTGAAATCGATTTCAAATCCTCGGCTCGACAGGGTGATATCATAGAAATAGGTATCGATGTTGTAAAATTCGGAAAAGCGTCTTTGGTATTAAGCAGTGAAGTAAGGAATAAAATGACACATGAAACGATTATCACTATTGCTAATATAGTTATGGTTAGTCTGGGGGAAGATGGTAAAGCAAAACCCCATGGTAAAACAGAGATAGAGTATGTTTCCGACAGACTTGGATAAAGTCTACTTGTTTTGAACTTTGAAATTTATGACCAATTTTACGATTCCGTTAAAATATCATCGATTTTTTCTGCTTCCATTAATAATTTTATAAAAATACCTCACAATTGCGCCTTATACTTTATTAAATACTAAAAAAAAGGGAGTTTTAATTAACTTTGTCAACCTTTGGTAAAATTGATGAACTACCAGAATGACTTACTAAAATAAAAATTAAATTAATAAATATTTATGAGCAAGACATTGTTTGACAAAGTGTGGGATTCACATGTTGTAAGGAAAATTGAAGGAGGACCAGATGTGTTTTTTATAGACCGACATTTTATTCATGAGGTTACTAGTCCAGTAGCTTTTCTAGGTTTAAAAAATCGAGGCTTAAAAGTGTTGTATCCAGAGCGTACATTTGCGACGGCAGATCATAACACACCTACTATAAATCAACATTTACCAGTAGAAGACCCTTTATCCGCAAACCAGTTAAAAGCGTTAGAAGATAACTCGAAAGAATACGGGATTAGCCACTGGGGACTTGGTCATAAGAAAAACGGAATTGTTCACGTGGTAGGACCTGAAAACGGAATCACATTTCCAGGCGCTACTATAGTTTGTGGTGATTCACATACTTCTACACACGGTGCTTTTGGTGCTATTGCCTTTGGTATTGGAACTTCGGAAGTAGAAATGGTACTGTCTACCCAATGTATCATGCAGCCTAAACCTAAAAAAATGCGCATTAACGTAAATGGGCAATTGGGTAAAGGAGTGACTCCTAAAGATGTGGCCTTATATATCATATCACAATTAACTACTTCAGGAGCTACTGGATACTTTGTTGAATACGCCGGTGATGTTTTTGAAAATATGACGATGGAAGGGCGTATGACCGTTTGTAACTTATCTATCGAGATGGGTGCTCGTGGCGGTATGATAGCTCCAGATGAAACTACTTTTGCTTATTTAAAGGATAAACCATTATCTCCAAAAGGTGAGGCATGGAATGAGGCCGTAGCCCATTGGAAAACGTTAAAAACTGAAGAGGGCGCTAGTTTCGATAAAGAATTAACATTTAATGCTGCCGACATCGAGCCTATGATTACTTACGGAACCAATCCAGGTATGGGCATTGGTATTTCAAAACACATTCCTAATGCAGAAGCTGTGGAAGGTGGGGTTGCTACTTACAAAAAATCATTGGATTACATGGGGTATCATGAAGACGACTCTATGATTGGCAAGAAAATCGACTATGTATTCTTAGGAAGTTGTACAAATGGTCGTATTGAAGATTTCAGAGCCTTTGCTTCTATCGTAAAAGGGCGTAAAAAAGCTGATAATGTTACGGCTTGGTTGGTGCCAGGTTCTCATGAAGTTGAAGACTTAATAAAAGAAGAAGGGATTTTAGATATCATTACTGAAGCAGGATTTACCTTAAGGCAGCCTGGGTGTTCGGCATGTTTAGCTATGAATGACGATAAAATTCCTGCTGGTAAATATGCGGTTAGTACATCGAACAGAAACTTTGAAGGACGTCAAGGACCAGGATCAAGAACATTGCTTGCTAGTCCGCTAGTAGCAGCTGCAGCTGCGGTAACAGGCGTAGTAACTGATCCTCGTGACTTATTATAATCAGAGATGCAAAAAAATCAAAGATTAAACAATTAATTAAATTACAAAATGGCTTACGATAAATTCAATATATTAACTAGTACAGCAGTACCATTACCATTAGAAAACGTTGATACCGACCAAATTATACCGGCAAGATTCTTAAAGGCTACAGAACGTAAAGGGTTTGGCGATAATTTATTTCGTGATTGGAGGTATAACAGCGATGATTCTTTAAAAGAAGATTTCGTTTTAAATAACCCTATTTACAGCGGAAAGATATTAGTTGGAGGTAAAAACTTCGGATCTGGTTCATCAAGAGAGCATGCAGCCTGGGCTGTTTACGATTACGGATTTCGTTGCGTTGTCTCAAGTTTCTTTGCCGATATCTTTAAAAATAACTGTTTAAACATCGGAGTATTACCAGTACAGGTAAGTCCTGAATTCGCGGAACAAATATTCAATGCAGTTTATGACGATCCAAATACAGAAATCGAAGTGAATCTTCCGGAACAAACCATCACAATTCTTTCAACTGGTGCTCAGGAATCATTCGATATCAACAGCTATAAAAAGGAAAACATGCTTAATGGTTTCGATGATATTGATTATTTACAAAATATGAAGGAAGAAATTGAAGAGTTTGCTAATGGTTTGCCACTATAAACATGACTCCTAAAAGAATAGAAATAATGGATACGACACTTCGCGATGGTGAACAAACCTCGGGAGTGTCGTTTTCAGCTTCAGAAAAGCTCACCATTGCGAAGTTACTACTTGAAGAACTGAAGGTGGATCGTATAGAAATTGCATCTGCTCGAGTTTCTGAAGGTGAATTTCAAGCAGTAAAAAATGTCACCAAATGGGCTGCAGAAAACAACTACTTAGACAAGGTTGAAGTTTTAACATTTGTTGATAAAGGTGTGTCTATAGATTGGATGATTGAAGCAGGAGCTAAAGTTCAAAATCTACTCACTAAAGGCTCATTAAATCATTTAACTTATCAGCTTAAAAAGACGGAAGATCAGCATTTTAAAGAAATTAAAGAAACGATTGATCTAGCTACTGAAAGAGGAATAAAAACCAATGTTTATTTAGAAGATTGGAGTAATGGTATGCGTAATTCTAAAGACTATGTTTTTAAGTTTTTAGAGTTTTTAACTACTCAACCAGTAGCCCGCATCATGCTTCCTGATACATTAGGAATCTTAACGCCCAACGAAGCATATGAATTCGTAAAGGAAATTAAAGATAAATACCCTGATATACATTTTGATTTTCACGCCCATAACGATTATGATTTAGGTGTTGCTAATGTGGTTTCAGGATTAAATGGTGGAGCTGATGGTTTGCATCTTACGGTGAATGGTATGGGGGAACGCGCTGGTAACGCTCCTATGGCTAGTACGATTGCTGTAATTAACGATTTTATGCCACAGATTGAAATTGGTGTGAATGAAAAAGTGCTCTTCACCGTTAGTAAATTGGTCGAAAACTTTTCAGGAATTATGATTCCTGCTAACAAACCAATCATTGGAGCTAACGTGTTTACGCAAACCGCTGGAATACACGCTGATGGTGACAATAAGAAAAACCTTTACTTTAGCAAATTAATGCCTGAACGTTTTGGCAGAACGCGTAAATACGCACTTGGAAAAGCTTCTGGTAAAGCTAATATTCAAAAGAATTTACAAGAATTAGGGCTTCAGCTAAACGATGAAGATTTAATAAAGGTTACACAACGGATCATTGAACTCGGGGACAAGAAAGAAGTGGTAACTAAGGAAGATTTGCCTTATATCATTTCAGATGTTTTAGATAGCTATTCATATGAAGAACACGTTAAGGTAAATTCGTATGTGTTAACCCATGCGAAAGGCTTAAAACCTTCTACGACAGTTTCCATTTCTATTAATGGGGAGACGTATGAAGAAAACTCTCAAGGAGACGGGCAATTTGATGCCTTTATGAATGCCCTTAATAAGGTGTATAAACATATTAAATTAAATTTACCAGATTTAATTGATTACGCCGTAAGAATCCCTCCGGGAAGTCATTCAGACGCTCTGTGTGAAACCATAATTACATGGAAAAACACCGAAACAAAGAAAGAATTTAAAACGCGCGGTCTTGATTCCGATCAAACCGTATCGGCTATTAAAGCCACTGAAAAAATGTTAAACATTATTACTAATTAAGAATATAAAACATGAAATTTAATATAGCACTTTTAGCAGGTGATGGAATAGGACCTGAAGTGATTGAACAAGCTGTAAAAGTAAGTGATGCCGTGGCCAAAAAATTTGGACATGAAATTACTTGGAAACCCGCATTAACAGGAGCGGCAGCCATTGATGCTGTAGGAGAACCTTATCCGGATAGCACTCATGAAGTTTGCGCATCCTCAGATGCCGTGTTATTTGGGGCTATTGGTCACCCAAGATTCGATAACGATCCATCAGCACCTGTGCGTCCTGAGCAAGGCTTACTAAAAATGCGTAAAAAATTAGGCTTATTCGCAAATGTACGTCCAACGTTTACATTTCCTTCATTATTAGATAAATCTCCTTTAAAACAGGAGCGTATTGAAGGTACCGATTTAGTGTTTTTACGCGAGTTAACTGGAGGTATCTATTTTGGAGAAAAGGGTAGAAGAGATGAAGGTGAAACTGCTTACGACAACTGTGTTTACACTAGAGCTGAAGTGCAGCGTTTGGCTAAAAAAGGATTTGAATTAGCTATGACTCGTAACAAAAAGTTATGTTGTGTAGATAAAGCAAACGTATTAGAAACTTCTCGTTTATGGAGAGAGACCGTACAAGCTATGGAAAAGGATTACCCAGGGGTTGAAGTAAGTTACGAATTTGTTGACGCTGTTGCTATGCGTTTAGTGCAGTGGCCAAACAGTTACGACGTATTAATTACAGAAAATTTATTTGGTGATATTCTAACTGATGAAGCTTCGGTAATCTCAGGATCTATGGGATTAATGCCATCGGCATCTATGGGGTCTGATATTGCTTTATTCGAGCCTATTCACGGATCGTACCCACAAGCGACAGGTAAAAACATAGCAAACCCTATGGCTACTGTTTTGTCGGCAGCAATGATGTTCGAAATGGCTTTTAACTTACCAGAAGAAGGGAAAGCTATTAGAGATGCTGTAAATAAAGCGTTAGCTGAAGGTGTTGTAACTGAAGATTTGGCTGAAGGCGGGAAATCTTATGGTACTAAAGAAGTTGGTGACTGGTTAGCTGCTAACATCTAGTAAAACCTAATATTACTTATAAAAAAAGGGTGCATTTTAAAATGCACCCTTTTTTTATTAATTAACTATATTATCTAATTAACGATCTTTTTATTGAAAATAGAACTACTTGGCAATTCAAAAAGTTCTAGATCAAAGTAGGGTAGTGCAGCAATGGTATGATCAAAAATATCAGCCATTATATATTCGTAATTTTCCCAACGTTTATCACTACTAAAAGCATAAATCTCTAAGGGAATACCCTGTGTTGTTGGAGCTAGCTGACGTACCATAATCATCATATCCTTATTTATAGCCGAATGATTTTTTAAGTACGAATCGATATATTTTCTGAACACACCTAAATTAGTTAGGTTTCTTCCGTTTAATAGTAATGCCTTATTAATATTTTGAGATTCGTTATAAGTCTTAATATCTGATTGTCTGGAATCTAAATAGCTTTCTATTAACTGGATGTCTTTAAGTTTTTCAACATCGGCATCTTTCAGGTATTTTACACTGTCCTGCTTTATATACAAAGCTCGCTTAATACGCCTACCATCAGAGTTCGTCATACCTCGCCAGTTTTTAAACGAATCAGAAATTAAAGCGTAAGTAGGGATGGTCGTAATAGTTTTATCAAAATTCTGAACCTTAACCGTTGCTAAAGTAATTTCGGTCACATCGCCATCGGCTCCATATTTTTCAAAAGTTATCCAGTCGCCAATACGAACCATATCATTTATAGACACCTGAATACTTGCTACAAAGCCTAAAATAGTATCTTTAAAAACAAGTAAAATAACTGCTGAAGCTGCACCTAATCCGGTTAAAAAATCGGAAAATTTAATTTCGGTGATAATGGCTATGGAAGAAAAAACACCAATAACCCAGGCAAAAATCATAAACACCTGAATATAGCTGGCAATAGGCTTATCTTTAAATTGGGATAAGGTTTTCAGGTAATCTTTAATGGCATTTAGTATACTACGCACCACCCATAACGTTAGGATAATGGCAAAGATCTTCAAACAGGTTTCTGCAGCACTTTCAAATTCCGGAAAATCAAAAAACACTAAGGGAAAGACTTCCAAAGTAATGAGCAAGGGAATGATGTGTGCTATATTTCTAGGAACCTTGTTTGCTATCAGTAAATCATCAAAATTTGTCTTTGTGGATGATGCAAATTTGGTAAAAACAACTATTAATACCTTTCGAATAATGAAATCCAAAATAAAGATCACTATCGAAAATATAATCATGAGGGCCAACACATTCACATATTCAGCTAACTTTTGTGAAGCACCCCATTCTATAAGATAATTATAAATTAAATGCTTGTAATTATCCATTATTAACGCTTTTTAAATATTTATAATCGATATAAAAAGTTCCAAATGGGAGGATAGATGCCAATAAAACTAAAGTGAATTGTTTAGAATTCCACCGTAATTCCGGTTTTATCATAATCGCCAGAATAATATAGGCAATGAATAATAAACCGTGTGGCATCCCAAGTAATTTTACATATTGCGCATCATCTAAAAGATATTTTATTGGTGTTGCAATAAATAATAATAAAATATAAGAAAGGCCTTCAAGAAAGGCTACTAGACGAAAGATATTGATAAATGAAAACATAAATTTAAATTTATCTACAAAAGTAACGGTCTATACTTAATTTCAAGCCAGCTTTATGACTTTTTTATAATGCATTAAAGATTACAAGACCATAAATAACGAAACGTAAAAACCTTAAAGAACCATATATTACAACATTTCTGAACGGAAAGGAAATGATACCAGCAGCTAAGCAAGAAATTGAAAAGGGCAGTGGTAATAAAGCTCCAACCAAGATTAAAAAACCACCCCATTTTCGGGAATTTTTTAATTGCTTTTCCATTTTTTCTTCCAAATACTTATGAATTCGAGGAATTTCAGTGATATAATACCCGATATAATAGGACAATAAACCTCCTGTATAGGACAATATGGCTAAAAATGATAGATACAACCAAGGTGATGGCATTTTGCCTGCCCAGGCAATAAAAATTTCGGGTGGCACTAAACCTAATAGGGTTTCCGATAGAAAAAAGAAACTCAATACACCATATTCGGGTAATGTTTTAGTAAGATGAATAAGCGCTTCATTTATACTAAAAAAATGGTTTACAATATAAACACCAATAACTATTAAAACAATGTAAGGAATAGCTTTACGAACGGCTTGCCAAACAAAACTGTAAAATCCTGTATAGCTATAATACTGATGTAATAGCTGTATGCGTGACTTACTGGTTTTTGTTTTTTGCTTTTGCTTCATAAGGAATGACAAGAGCTTGCAAATATACGTATTGTAAAAGCCAATGAAAGGAATGGGGTAAGTTTAAAATTATTTTAACATTAATTAAGAGACCATATTTTCTATTTTACATAATATAAATTATAGTGCAAATATAATGTAGCAAATTGCGCATAGTTTTACTATTTGTGCATAATTATAGATATAACGCCTTTAGGCTTATATCGTCACCATAATTATGTCAAAGCAATTTGCGGAAAACTATTGTAACTATATTCGGTAGCTATAATGTTCTATTATATAAAATATCCCAGATTGTTTAAAAGATACTCTTGAAAGTTTTCGTTTGGGTCATGACACTTCAGGTTTTTATAATTCGTATAATTTTAATATTCCGTACAAACGTCCAGTTTTTTTTAAATACGCAATTTTAATTTACATACAAATGCGTAGCATTCATGAGCTCCTTATTATAACAATAATAATCTGTGAATAACTTCGACCGCTTGCCAACGCCAAAATAAAAGCTAACCTTTTTGCTCTTATTATAACAGGTATCTATTTTTAGGTATTAGAATTTTATTGCAGGCATGTTTATCGATGACCAAATCTATAATTTACAGATAAGACAAATTTTCCTGAAGGACTATCTCCCAGATAATCAAATTGCTGTTCTTTAAAAACATACATGATGTTTATTCCAAATTGTTTCGTAATTAAGGCCTGAGCAGCTATATAATCGGTTTCGAGATTCCAAATACGACCATACCTTAAACTATAATCTTCACTAAGTCCAAAGGCGCTGCCAATACTTGATCTGGATTGTAAGGTTGGAAATGCTGATGGCATAATAAATCCGTAGTTATAATCGATGTCCAGATATTTTCGAGGTCCAACTCTTAAATAAAACTCAGGTAAAACATTGTATTCTTTTTGAGCGTCCTTTATATTATCAGAATTATAAAATTCATCTTTATTAAGTCTTAATTTTCCTAATTGCAATCCAATGCCGCCTCCAATCCATTTGCGGTCTAATTTAAGATAAGGATTAATAGCGAGTATAAATTCGGATTGAGATTCCTGAGTTTGTAAATTGGTACTTTTTATATTTCCTCCCGAAATATTAGCACCGTAAGTGAAGGTTTTCTTCTCATCTATTTTAACATTAGAATACCCTAATCCTCCTACTTGATACACTTGCTTGAAATATTGACTAGAATACGACGTGCCGCATTCACCTTCTTGTGGATTATAATTAACTGAATTTGCAAAATTACCAAATGAACCACCAACATCAATCCGTTTATAATATTTCGATTCAAGAGTTTTGTCGGGAATAGTTTGTGCTAAAACATACAGTGGTGCCAATAAAATTACTGTAGTAATAAACCGGTAGCGTTTGAGCCTGCTATCAGAATATAAATAATACAATGACAGCATAATAGCAGGGATAAATTTAATCCAGATAACAGCTAATTCATAAGGCGAAAACAAATTTTTAAAGGTATAAATGAGTATCGCTATAATGGTTACATAAATGAAATCGGCATGAATATAAGGTGAATTTTGGAGGCCTTTCACCCATTCTATTTTTGTTCGCCTTTCATAAATATAAAGCAACAATATAAACAGAAATGCATATCCTAGCATACTCCATTGGTATGATCTTAGCCCAAAATAATACAGATTGTTAAATTGCGAACCTTGAGCGTCACGAACAAATTCAATACCAAATCGAATAATAAAAAACAGAGACAGGCTAAAAAGTAGCGCACTTGCATTCTTTTTCCACTTTTTATGCGTTTTATAAACTACAAAACCAGCTATAAATAATAATAAACTTTCATATAGCTGCACCGGGTGTATTGGGGATGACAGCGCTGCTGTATTTTCTATAAATCCTGACACCCATTGATTAAAGTGTGCATGGGTTCCTGGTGGATATTGTACTCCAACAAAACTGTTTGTTGGCACTCCATAACAACAACCATTAAATAAGCACCCAAATTTTATTATACCTATAGCTACAATGCCCATCCAAGCGTATAAGTCTAACATGGGTCTGTTAAATCCAAAGATACGTTGTGAAATAATAAGGCCTACCAAACCAAAAAGTAAACCGCCTATAGAAGATCTATTATTAAACATTTCTGGATTTTGGTATATCGCCGTATACCATTCTGTAACAGGAATAGTAAATAATCTTGAACCAATAACTGTAAAAAGTGAAATTGTAGTCAGCATTAATAAAACCGACCTTAGGTGATAACCTCTTTTTTGACTTTTGACAAGAACTACAATAAAAATAAATGTAAAAGCTAATAAATAAAATAGCTTAAATAATACCTTGGGATTAGCTATAGTAATTTCCATGATTATATATTTAGCTAAAGAGGTGGCTGGTTGAAAAGAAGGCTTCTTAAATTTACAAAATTATCTTCAATATAGGTAATATTATGGTCTATTATTAGCCATTTGGCATTACATTTTATGCTTAAATATCAATAATAGCACGTAGGATTTTATTAGATTTACAAAAACATCAAATCCATATCTATTAATTATAAGTATCTGTTAGCTGTAATTGTAATCGCTTGGTATCTACTAGAGTTTTTAAAAAATTGGAGATTTAGATTTTCAAAGAGAATGGTTTTTCTTAATGTCTTCGATTTTCTAATGAAAATCGCAGTAATTACTTTTTTCGTAGTGTTTTCCGGATATGAAATTTTACAATCGATGGGCTGGTCAATATTCATGATATTTTTGACTATAATAATTGCCCTATCACCATCGATATTTTACCGTATTCAATTAAACAAACATAAAAAATTGAATTCTTAAATGAACTAGTTCAAACCGTTTTTTCTTTTATACCGAAAAATGATAGTTCATAGTTATTTAAACCGCCTATAATTTTAATAAACCGTATAAAGTATCACGAAATTTTAAATACGCAATTCTCGCAAAGCACTCGATTCAATAAAATACAATAAAAAGTGATTTTTATTACATTATAAACAACCAATTACCAAACAACCTGTACTCTATATCGGTTAAATTTGTTTTTACTGAAGTTTATTTATTTTTATAATTCGTGTTTCTAATATAAAATTTTAGCTAATTGACCTTTATAATCTTTCCGGAGCCTAAAATTTGACTTTCAATCTCTGGCGAACCTTTATAATACACATCTCCACTACCTTCAATATTTACATATAAATAATTCGCTGTATTAACTTTACAATCACCACTACCAATTATTTCTAAGGAAGATTCATTTACCTGAAACTCTAATGCATTTATATCTCCACTTCCCTCATTTCTAATGGATAGATTATCTGAAGTGCCTGAGATGTCTATATTAGCGGTTCCTGAATTTAAAATAAACATACCCGAATCGATATTTAAATTTTCAACATTAATATTTCCGACCCCACTATTCTTAATACTATTCAAACTTAAAACGGTAATAATAGCTCTAACATGAATATCTCTGTAATTATTTTCTTTTAAACTCAATTTTATTTCATCATCAAAAACCTCCGTTTTTACATAATGCATGATATTATCATCAGCAATAATTTCAACAGATTGAACATCTCCCTGACTAATCAATATGTCGAAAACACCTTCACTATAAATTTGATTAAAAGGATCTACCATCCTTATTTCAGAAGTTAAACGCCCTGAACCTACTAATATATCGTCCTTTGAACATGAATTCATAATAAATAGTAAAGGCCATAATAAAATAACAATCTGTTTCATAACTTGTAGTTTTAATTTAGATTGTAAAATTATCCCCTATTTGTATTTTAAACATTGATGTAAATCAAGATTTTTTTGATCGCAATCGGGATAAGGTCTCTGGGGTAATATCAAGATAAGAGGCAATGATATGATGTGGAATTCTATTAAATAAATCTAATCGGGTTTTACAAAACTGCTGATAGCGACCTTCTGCATTTTGTGTTATAAGTGCAATTTCTCTTGTATGTTTTTCAAGTATAAAATTGATTAATTGCTGATTTTTAAAAGTTTCTAAATCTGGATATTCTTTAAATAATTCTTCAATTAATGAAGACTCCCAATAGATTAAATCGCAATCGGTTAAGCACTGGCAATAAATATAACTGGCTTCATTTTTAAAATAACTTACAATAGAACTGTAGAAAAAATCCTGCTCTAAAGATATCCGAATTGTTTTTTCCTGGCCATCTCGTGTTAGTACATAATGTCGCGTAACACCATGTTTAACGAAATATATTTTATTAGACGTTTCGCCTTGCCTTATTATGAATTCTTTTTTAGAATAAGATTTTGAAGTGCCCTTATTTAGAAGAATTGAAAGCGCTTCATTCATTATCATTTCATTTAACAATGCTAACTACTGCAGAATATTGGCATTACTGTCCTTTTTCAACTTAATATCTTTAGTTGCAACTAGCATACCTCCCTCCTCTTCAAGTCTTAACATACTTGGCACCGCTTTCGCACGACAAGCTAATGTTAGTTCTGGAATCAGTGGATCGTCATTGAAGAAGAAAGCATTCAAATCTTTTGCCGGTTGTCCCGGTTCTTTTATGATTCTATGAATTTGTTTTAATTCTTTCACTCTATCATATTTACCGGGCATAAAGGTATAAAAAGTATAACGACCATCAGCATCGGTTTTAATCCAAGCTCTATGATGTACATAACGCTTTCTCTTTTCATCCTTTTTCATTTCGTAATTACCGTTTTCATCCGGTTGATAAATAAAAAAGATTACATCTTTAGCAGGAGTAATACCGTCGCTCTGATAAATAGTACCCGTTATTTTTAGTTTATTCTCTTTTATGTCGAAATCCGGAACGGTATCGGTGTTGTTTAAAGTCGTACCATAATAATCGTATATAGGACTGCGCTTTTTATAATTTTCAGAATTACCATCTAATAAACCTGCAATATCTTGAGCATACATATTCAAAGAAAAGCAAAAGGTTACTGCCAGTAAGAAAAATGAAACGACTGCTTTCATAGGGGTCTTGTTATATTTCAATTAATTAAAATTATATAATAATCTGAATTACTGGCAAAAAATCATATGAACTCACAATATTCACGATGAAATGACTTATAATTTTATTTTTGATATTAAAAACTTACATACATTTATCATCTAAAAATATCTTTAATAGTGCTCATACATTCTACACAAGAACAATACATTGGTTATTTAAATACCCCTTTGCTTTGGGAAACAAATTCCATTTTTAATATCAAGCAATTTAAATTAAAGGAGATTCCTGCGAGCCTATTTAATGATACCATACTTTCTAATCTGAGACTAGGAAAACGCGTAGAACGCTTCGTTAGTTATGAACTGAAACAACATGATTCTATAGATATTCTTCTAGAAAATATTCAAATTCAAGACAATAAAATCACCAAAGGAGAAATAGACTGCATTCTTAAATACCAAGACCAGCCCATTCATTTAGAAATTGTGTTTAAATTCTATCTTTATGATCATAAAATATCAGAGAATGAAATTGAATGTTGGATTGGACCAAATAGAAAAGATAGTTTGTTAAATAAGCTTACTAAATTGCGAGACAAACAATTACCACTACTACACAATCATCTAACCAACAAAATTTTAGAAAAACTTCATTTAAAAGCTTCAGATATAAATCAGCGTGTCTTATTTAAAGCTCAATTATTTATTCCTTATTTTAAACGTTCTGTTAAATTTAATGTATTAAATAAAGCCTGTTTAACAGGATATTATATCCACTTTAAACAATTAAGTCAATTTTCAAATTGTAAGGGTTATATTCCTAATAAAATCAATTGGTTATGCGAAGTAAAACCAAATGTCAATTGGTTACATACTTCAACCTTTGAAAAGGAAATTGCTACATATATAAGAAACGAAACAGCACCACTAACTTGGATTAAACACCCGAATGGCGTTATAGAAAAAGTATTTGTGGTCTGGTGGGATTGATAAAACTTAATCCTTTTTATCCTCTTCGGTTACAAGATTTCCAGAATAACGAATCGGAAATCTTGAGTTTCCATTTAAATTCATAGACGCATTTTTATTGGGAAATAATTCTATAAATACATTAAAACTTTCAGAATGACTTTGTGCGGTAAAGCTTATTTTGTAGCCCCCATTTTTAGACTTCTCTGCTTTATAATCACTCATTTCCCCATTAAATTCAATACCACTATCACGTCCACCATACGATACATTCATTTGACGTTCTCCAAAATATGGCAAAAAAGAAGTTACACTATCCTTTGAAACTTTCAGAAAATTAGGATTACCAATTAAATTAACGGCTCCAGAAGAACTTCCAGGATTCATCAATCCGGAATTCATGACCCGTTGTAAGGCTGCTGTTGTTTGCGGGTATGCCCAATCAGATTCAATACGAAATTCTTTATTATTTACCATTTCCTCTAACGCCGCAATTTGCTCTGGTGTTGCTGTGGTTTTTGATGTTCCGCAACTTACAATTATGGTAAACAAAACCAGTACTATTATATTATTTAAGACTTTCATAAGTTATTCATTTTACATTATACTAAATTTACGAAGAAATAAGAAAATCATATAATTTTTAAAAATAGATTAACAGAATCTCTTGTTTTCAAATCATTAAGTCTGTATGGTATTAAAATAAAAAAGACTACAACGATCGTTGTAGTCTTTTTTATTTTAATATGACGCTAATTATTAGAATTCTCGTTTACCAAATTCACTGTCTATAAATTTGGCCTTATTCTTAGAATGGTTAAACGTATAAGACAGATTTAATGACACCATATCTACTTCGTAAACATAATTTGTAGTGGTGTAAAATTGATTGGCTCTGGAGGTTGTTATACGCTGTTCATTACTATTTAGCATGCCCATATCAATATTTTGCCATTGTAGAGTAGCACTAAGACGATTATCTAAAAAAGACTTTTTAAAAGTTAGGTTAGGAGAATAAAATCTGGAATCTTCACCCATAGCCGTAACCCGATTAGATAGATAATTAAAGGTAAATTGCAAAGAAGCATTTTTCCAGAAATTATATGTTGAATTAAAATTTATGGAGTAAATGGTAGATTCCGTATCGACGTCGTAACGTCTTTCTATTCCATCACGATGCTGGAATACTAATTCCCCCTTTATATCGTAATTGTAAATATTGGCTCCAATAATGTTTGTCCAATTTTTTGTTGGCTTAATCGTGGCTCCTACTTCTAAACCTAGAGCATTACTTCTTCCGACGTTGGAATACACGCGATTAATAATACTATCTATAATGGCTCCGTTTTGCTCATAAGCCAAGGTATTCACACGATTAATTACATTTTCAACATGTCTGTAATAAGCGGTCGCATAAACTGAATTTCCTCCTTTAATCTTTTTAGTCACTCCTATTTCTGCTAAATCGATAAACTCAGGCAATAATTTATTGTCACCTTGTTCAAAAACTTCAGAGTGTTCGCGCTCTGCAAAACTATTCATTTTAAACGTGGTGGTTCTCTCAACCCTTTTACTGTAAGCCGCTTTTAAATCCGTTTTATCATTTACAGCATATTTAACAGATGCTGAAGGGAAGAGCTTTACGAAATCATATCCATACCTATTTGCGACCGTTTCACTTCTTAAAGCCTCTGTATAAGACCTGTCCATGGATTCTAATCGTACGCCTGCTGCGTAATCCCAATTACTTTTATTTCCTGTGAGTTGCACATAGCCTGAGTGAATCGTACGATTTAACTCGATATCACTTGAAAATTCAGGAACCAAATTTCCATCTCGTTCATAAACAAACTCACCGGTGTGATCTAAATCCCTAAATTGATACCCTGTTTCTATAACACCAAATTCATAAGGTCTGAATTTGTAGTCTAAATTAAATCGCGTTCCGTGCAGCGGATTATCATTCGTATTATATTCTCTTTGATATTCTATACTATTATCGGGATGTCCTAGATTGTCGTTTTCCGTTGGCCCTCCTAAAAATGTATATTCATATAAAAATGATGTTGAAATTTTTGAATCATTTTTAAATTCATGCGAATAATCGAAACTCCCTAAGGCAAAATCTCCTTTTCGGATTCTTAAGTTATGATTATAATAAGCAAAAGTATATAACCTGTTATCGCTACCTATTGGAGATACCGCATGATTATCGTAATAAACAATATCTGCTAAACGATCTTTAGTATGTTTTCCAGCAAAGAATCCTAATGAGAAATTATCAGCTTCATTAGGTTTGAAATCTATATTAAAACGTCCATTATAGCTGATTTCATCAAAGCTTCGCTCTCCATCTGACGGTAAAAAAGTGGTTTTATCTTCAGGGGTATTTATAATGTACATATCCCCTTCTCTTCTTCCTGTCTTATCATTACGCTGGTAGCTAGCACCAAGTGATACATTCCAGATATCATTTTTGGTATTGACGGTAAAGTCTCCACCAAAACGTTGCGCGGCCACTTTAGTATCATAAGGTTCAATGGAAGGAAATCCACCTCTAAGATTTACCTGAGCAAAAGTTCCGTTAGTAGCTCCCTTTTTGGTAATGACATTTAAAATGCCTCCTTTTCCTTCCGGGTCATATTTTGCAGATGGTGCTGTAATTAATTCTACGGATTCCAGCGCATTGGCGGGTAATTGAGATAATATAGTACTGGCATCCCCCTGCGTTGGTTTACCGTTGATTAACACTGAAAACCCTTGACTTCCTCGAACACTGATGTCTCCTTGGCCATTCATGGTTATCGAAGGTAAATTTTTAATTACATCTACGGCATTACCACCTTGACTGTTTTGATAAGTTTTTGTATCGAATACTTGTCGGTCTATTTTATGAACAACTGCCGATCGCTCCGCATTAATGACCACTTCATTAAGTTCAGAACCCAATATTAAATTAAAAGTTCCTAAATTTAAAAGAGCACGTTTTTTATTAATTTGGATATTTGTTTTTCTGGATGGTTTATAGCCAAGAAATGATGCTTCGAGATAGTAATTTCCTGTTTTCACATTATCAATAACAAACATGCCTTCCGAATTGGTAATGACACCTGTTACTAAACTGGCATCACTTTGTTTATACAAGGCTGCAGTGGCATATTCTAATGGAGAACCATTTTCGGCATCGATAATTTTTCCAGTAATTTGGGCTAACGTCAGATGACTTATAAATAATAAAAAGAAAACAGAAATAGTATTTTTAAAATGCATGTGGTTAAATTTGGAGGCAAATGTAACAAATTGCACTACAAAGTTTGGATATGAATACTACATTTAAAAATCTTTTTGTAAATCCTAAATTTCACAATAAATACTTTAACGAAGTATCTTATTTATTGCCAATATCCAATCTTCAATAGTTGTGTTTTCGGTATGCAGGGCCAAACTTCCATTTCCGTAAGGTGCATAAATATCAGGGTTTGTAACTGAAAAGAAACCTACTGTTGGTGTTAAGGAAGCACTTGCCAAATGCATAACACCATTATCGGCCGCAATAAATATTGATGTGTTTTTTATAATAGCTCCCATTTCACGGATATCCTGACTATAGAAATTAGGAGCTTTAAATCCAATCTTTGATATGTTTTCAATTGGAAGCATTTCAATAATATTAAAATCCGGATACTCCTTTAAAAGGCGTGCGTAAAATGTTTCCCACCAAGTTTGAGAATAACACTTGTTACCTGTGGCATTGGTATAAATGCAAATGGTTTTCTTATCGTTTTTAATTAAATTGTCCAAAATCTGATTTCCATTAGAAATTTCATCGGCGTTCAACTTAATATTTAAAACAGGTAATTCTGAGTTGTTTTCTGGAAATCCTAACCGGTATAAGTAGCGTCTTAAATTATATATAGGATATTTAGAAATATGTTGGTAATCCCTGTGTTTTTCCTGAATATCATTATGAACATCACCAAACACCTTGCATGTAGCTTTCGATAATTGTGTTAATAACCTCCCTGAAGACGAATTTTTATCCCCATTAATTACCAAATCATAGCGATTGGTTTTTATTGATGCCCAAGTTCTAACATACTTGAATAAATTACTAAATGGTTTTTTAGGGAGCTGATAAATCTTTCTAACATTCGTATAATTTTGAAAAACAGGAAACGCCACACCACCTTTAACGAACAAATCAACTTCACAACCCGGAAAGGTATTAATGACTTCCTGTACAATAGGTGTTAGTAATAATTGGTTTCCTAGTCTATGATTAGGTCTTATTATTAAAACCTTCTTAATATCTTCAATGCGAATGGAGCCTTTAACCGGTTCGGAATAAGACTTGCCAACACCTTTAGTAATGCTATGCATCACCTTTCTACGAATATTATTAATATAGCTTTTAAATGTCATGTTTATGAAGTTAATTATAAAGGGCCTGCAAAAGTACGAAGATGTCCATATTTAAGCAATATTATTCATTCTGATTATGTGCTTGTTTTCGACTTATACCAAACATTTAAAACCAGTCCACCTATAATAAGCCCAATCCCAAGAAGATTATAAAAGGTATAAGCTTCACTAAATAATACCACGCCAAATGATGCTGTAAATACTACTTCAATATATTTTAACGGCGCTACAATATTTGTCGAAGCTATTTGAAAGGCTTTGGTCATATAATACTGTCCGAAAAAGCCAAAAACACCTAAACCTAATAAAACCAACCATTCTGTGCCCGAGGGGGTTACCCAATTAAATATGGAAAACACCCCTCCAATAATTGTGGCAATAATCATAAAATAATTTACAATAACTACTGGATGTTCACTAGTCCCTATCTTACTAATTATTATATAAACTAAACCACTTAATACCGAGGCAATCATAACTAATAGAAGTCCAAAGGAGTTGAGTTCTCTATCTAAACCTTTCAATACAATGACCCCAATAAATGATATTAAGAAAAAAAGCCATTGCCAGGATTTAATTTTCTCACCAAGTATTAGGACCGCGAAAATAGCAGCAAAAACAGGAGCTATATATCTTAATGAAACCGCTGTTCCTATAGATAAGTACTTCACCGACATAAAAAACAACAGCATAGAACTAGCCCCCGTTAGAGCTCTTAGCACCAGTAATTTATTGTTTTTTCCAATAAAGGGTATCCTATTTTTCAATAAAAACCCGAAGGTAAAAAAGAGTGATCCAAAGGACCGAAAGAATACAATTTGAAAACTATTTACATCAATCAGAAATTTTACAGAAGCATTCATACAGGCAAATGCCAATGTGCTAATAAGCATGTATTTAATTGCACTTTTAACGTCCAATCGATCTGGGTTTAAATTTTCTATTAGAATTAATAAAATATACCCCCGTTAGTAAAATAGTTGCTGCAATTATAGACTGCCCAGAAATTTGTTCATCCAAAATCCACCAACCTAAAAATAGTGCAATAATAGGATTTATGTATGTTGAAGTGGCTACTTTTTCTGGAGACACCACTTTTAATAAAAAATTAAATGAAGAGAAAGCAACGACGCTCCCAAAAAGAACAAGTGCTAGCATTGCCCATAAAACATCCTGACTCCACGTTGTTGGAAGACTCCAAGGTTCTGAAAAACACAAACTTGCTAATATTAACAACAAACCACCTAGTATCATTTGATAGCCCGTGCTTACAAAATGATTTTTCGGTAAATCGGCCTTTCCAACAAAAATACTGGCATAGGACCAAGAAATCATACAAGTAAAAATCATAAGCATGCCAACAAGTTGATTGTCCTGACTTACAATCTCCTTCTGTCCAACTAACAGAAACACTCCCAAAATACCAAGAGCGACACCAACATAAGACATGGCTGATATTTTCTTTCCTTGTAATATGCGCATTAATATTAATACTACTAATGGTTGTGCTGCAATTTCTAAAGCCGCAAATCCACTATCTACATATTTAAGAGCCCAAACCACAACGCCATTACCAAAGCTTAAAAATAAAAATCCTGATATAATCGTACTCTTAAATTGTTTCCAAGTAATGGAGATATCAACCTTGAGAATTTTTGCCAATATAAAAATTAAAACGCCAGCTGTAGTAAACCGTAGTCCCGCCAAAAAAAATGGGGGTACTTCTTGAACGACAATTTTGTTTAAAAGGTAGGTAGATCCCCAAATAACATAAATAGCAAAGAAAGCTAAAACAATAAGTACAGTTTTTCGCTGCTTTGACATAGGTTTTAATTAAGCGTATTGAAAATTTGAGAAACTAGTAAAGACAAATATTGAAGACTAAATCTTTTTCACAGCAACAGCATTCATGCCTTTTTGTCCGCGTTCTAAATCGAAAGTTACCTTATCGTTTTCTGCAATAGGCTCTAATAACCCACTAACGTGCACAAAATACTTTTCTCCATTAACATTGTCGGTAATAAAACCAAACCCTTTTGATGTATCGAAGAAAGCCACTTTACCTTCGTTTACTACAGGCTCTTCTGGTTCTCTTTCCTCCTTTTTAGGAATCCCTACTTCAATACTTTCAACGTCAACTTTTACTTTCATAGATGGGTCCGGAGGTGTATCGGTAAGATTACCATTATGATCTACATAAGCAAATTGAATACCTTGTGGATTTTCTTTAGCTTCAGCTCTACGCGCTTCCTTCTTTTTCTGTTTATCTTCACGCTTTTTTAAGCGCTTTTTTTCTTTCTCAATCTTGTTAAATGTCACTTGTGATTTTGCCATAAAAATGTATCTGGTTTAATTATTTAATACTCTGCTATGAATAATTTTTACTTAAAAATCTGAATTGGAAACTTTTTTGAAGTATTGAGACGTTTATATAAAAATTTACAAACATGTTAATTGCCTGTAAAGGTAAGCTATTTAAAAACAGTGTGAAAATGATATAAACTAAAAATAACTTCAGAAAAATTAATCTTCTGGCGGATATCCAAATATAGATTCGAAAACTTCATCGAAATTTGCTCTTAAATAAGAGTTTAGTTTCTTTCTGTAGTCGTCTTTTAACCAATCTACAAAATTGTAAGTACTCTTACTAATACATTTTGTGTAGCGCTGAATTCTAAAATCGATATCATCACCCAGCTTCTTAGCCAAGGCCAAAGCATCATATACATCTTCACTGTTTTCGATACATATTTTGGCATGATGTTCTATAGAACGCTCTAATACCACTTTTGAAGACTCACCATTACGTATAGAATCGACATAGGTTTTCTGAATATCGAAATACACCTCTTTAGAATTCCCGAACTCGGCACGTAAATCTGGTGGCATTTCATATCTAAAATTACTTTCTATATCCTCATCACTAATTAAAGCATCTAAATAATAATTAGGAGACTTAAATATACGTTGCCAATCCAGATTATCGCCCCAGGGTCCAAAACGATGGAAATTATTTCCTAAATCGATAACTGTAAAACTTGTTTTATCTTTAAAAATACGAGAACCACGCCCAATCATTTGGTAGTAAAGGGTTAAAGATTTTGTCGCCCTGTTTAAAATAATACTTTCTACCGATGGTTCATCGAATCCTGTTGTTAAAATACTTACAGAAGTTAAAATGGCATCAGGAGTATTTTTAAACCATTTTAAAATGGCAGCTCTTTCCTTTTTTGTATTGGTGTTATCTAAATGAGCAACAGGATAACCCGCACGTCTAAATGTATCATATACATGCAAAGATGTGTTTATACCATTATTAAAGATAAGAGTCTTTTTGCCTTTCGAACGTTCTTCATAAGCCTGAACCAACTTCGATAGCATATCATCAGCCGTATATAAATCTTCAGAAGATTTCACGGTATAATCACCATTAGACCCTACTACTAAGGAAGTTAAGCCTACATTGTAAGTGTACATATCGGCTCTTGCCAAAAATCCATTTTCAATAAGAGACTCAATACTTTCACCTACAATCAACTCATCGTAATTATCGGTCATTGGTAATTCGATACTGGAACTTAATGGTGTTGCCGTAACACCAAGTATGAACGACTGACTAAAAAACTTGAACAATTTAGTAAATGAATTGTAGTGTGCCTCATCAATAATAACTAAACCTATATCTGAGATATCAAGCTTATTATCATTCAAACGGTTGTTTAACGTTTCAACCATAGCAACAAAACAGCTATATTGCGCCTGATCACTTAAATCTGCCTTACTGTCAATCACTTTGTTATTAACTGCAAACTCAGTTAACATTTTAGAGGTTTGCTTACAAAGCTCAATACGGTGCGTCATGACTAACACCTTCTTTTTATGATGTTTCAGGTATTGTCTAACAATTTCAGAAAAAATTACTGTTTTACCTCCACCCGTAGGTAACTGGTATAACAGATGGTAATCGTCCGGTGATTCCTCAAAACTTTTAAATATTTTATTAATGGCTCCTTTTTGGTAGCTATATAAATCTTTACCTGTTTTTCTTTCTGCTAATTCTGTTTTTGATACCGACATGTAAATACATTTAAGGGCTGCAAAAATAACACCTTTAAAGCGTTTATAACAATCTTTGTGTTGAAAATTTGTCAAGATTTTGTGTCGACTAAAAATCATTGTCTATTTTTGAAGTCTTGAATTCTCTAACATTTTAATTTATAACCTAATATGAATATTAACGATAAAAGCCAAATAACCACCTATCAAGCCTCAGAGCAACGTTATGATAAAATGACATATAATCGATCAGGGAAAAGTGGCGTTTTACTGCCAGCCTTATCTCTAGGCTTATGGCATAATTTTGGTTTTGTAGATAATATTCAAAACGGAAGAGATATTCTACGCTGCGCTTTCGACCATGGTATTACTCATTTCGACTTAGCTAATAATTATGGCCCACCATATGGATCGGCTGAAGAAAATTTTGGAACCATTTTTAAAAAAGACTTTAAACCTTATCGCGATGAATTATTTATCGCTTCGAAAGCGGGTTACGATATGTGGCCTGGACCTTATGGAAATTACGGCTCCAGAAAATATTTAATAGCCAGTATTGACCAGAGTTTAAAACGTATGGGCCTTGATTATGTTGATATTTTTTATCATCACCGACCAGATCCTGAAACGCCACTGGAAGAAACTATGGGTGCTTTAGCAGATATTGTTCGTCAAGGGAAAGCTTTATATGTAGGCATCTCTAATTACCAACCAAAAGAAACTCATGAAGCTGCCGAGATTTTAAAACATTTAAACGTGCCTTTTATATTGCACCAGGCACGTTATAGCATGTTTGACAGATGGGTTGAAGGTGGATTATTAAATACATTAAATAAAAACGGTGTCGGTTGTATTGCCTTTTCACCATTAGCTCAAGGCATGTTGACAGATAAATATATAAATGGTATTCCTGAAGGCTCTCGAGCGTCAAAATCTATGGGCCACTTAAATGAAGATGCGGTTTATCAAAATATTGAAAAAATTAAAAAGTTATCTGAAATGGCTAAATCAAGAGGGCAAAAACTATCACAAATGGCTATTGCCTGGATCTTACGTCAACCACAAGTAGCCTCTGTATTAATAGGAGCTAGTTCAGCAAAACAGTTAAAAGAAAACGTAATAGCTTTGGATAATTTAGTTTTCACAGAAGAGGAACTTCAAATGATTGATGCTATATTAAACTAACCTGTTTTGCGTTTATAAAAAAAGTTGTGTTTACAGACCATAAGTTGTAACCTCATGTTACCATAACGGATTAGACAATAATACATAACTTTCAAGCAAATTACGACAAAACACCCAGATTATTAGCAATTTAGAGATTTAGGATAATTTACAACATCAACAAGTTTATTGAGAATAGGCCTATTAATAATTCAAAAATCAATATTTTATAACTACACAGCGGGTTAAATTAATATCATACACTATCCATACATTATCCATAGGGTATCTATAGGATATCCATAGATTTGGTAAGGAGAAGTGAGACGGTATACCCCATCCTGTAAATAGCTATATAACAAAGCTACGCGTATGGAAAAACCAAAACAATCATAGTATTATGTATTAGGTTCAGTCAAACAAGAACATTATTATACTAGGCGTAACCAACCTAAACGGAGTTAATTGACAAATTTTAATTCAAATGCACAACGAGTTAAACTAATATAATGATGTGTTTTTTATTCTTTAACCACAATGATTGTAGCTTTTACCCCGGTAGCTAAGTTCCATTGATTATGCGATATGATGCTGCCGGAATCATCAATGACTTTGAATTCTGCAGTATTGGGGCCAGATTGTCCTTGGTTTAAAGCGAGAAAATCGATTTTATTAAACCCTTTATGCAACTGAAGTTTATAACCTTTAAACCCTCCGGTAAGAAAAACTCGAGCCTGCACAACATCATCGTTAACTAATACTTGAATCACATCACCGTCAATAGCTCCGTGATCACGATATACAATATTTACAAATTCAGATTTGGTTTTAAAATCTCCTAAATACTGATTGGTTTTACTTCCGTTTCGCTGTTCTATTTCCTCAGGTGTTATTAATCGGGCACTCTCCAAATTTTTATCTATACGCTTTGCATATAGTTCACCAGGATTTCCAAATTCTTCACCAAATAATGAAAACTGTTTTTTAGGAGTATTAATACCGCCTTGCAATTCAGGAACATTTAAGCTACCAAACTGAGCCTGATTATTTTCAATAGGTTGTGATGGTGTGATACTGGATAAGTCTAACGAATCCTTTTTAGACTCAACCGCAGGAATCGCTATGGATTTATTTCTCGTATCTATCTGAGCTTGAGCCGAAAATCCAATTATAAAAATTATTATATATGTAATAAATAACCTCATTCTGTTGTTAATTAGCTTAGGGGGTTACCCTATCCACATATCATTTGCATCCTTAATTCAAATATATTTCTTTATATCAAAAACTGCACAGATACACCATTTATTTTACATGGATTTAACAAAAATCATACCTAAACCAACCTGTATAACATTTTATTCTATTCTAATTCGATACTATCTTTTTTAATGCCGTACCAAATATTAATTTTTTGACGCCCCCATGCTTTAGCGGCCTTCACATCCTTTCCCATGTAAATATCAATTCGATTTTTCCAGCGACTGTTCATTTTATCTTTTACAAAATAAATGCTATCGAATCCTTCCATTTTAACTGGAGTATTATGTGACAGACCTAATTTTTGTAAATCTCGCGATATAGCTATACATTTAGTATTTGAAGTTAAACTATCTCCAAACGCCGTAATATTGGGATTGCTATTAGTTTGATAGGCTAAACTGTTATAAGCAGTTGCGGTTACCTTTAATTCATACCAATTATACTGATCTTCAAAAGTGTCAATTGAGAGTTTACAGCCCATAAGGATCATCATACTTAAAAAAACGACTATTAATTTCATGCACTTAATTAAAGAAATATAATATACAAAAGTTCATTAATATTCTAATAACTCCAATAAGGCCTGTTTAAATCGCGATTTAGGTAAATATTGACTTTCAAGCTGTTTTGCAAATGGTATTGGAGTTTCTAAACTACCTACACGCTTTATTGGCGCGTCTAAATATTTAAAATAATGTTCCATTATTATTGCTGAGATATCGCTGGCAATGCCACCAAACAAAGAATCTTCCTGAAGAATAATAGCTTTCCCCGTTTTTTTTACAGATTGAAAAATTGTTTCAGTATCTAATGGTTGAAGCGTTCTTAAATCAATTACATCTACATCCTTCATTTCTAGCTCATCAAGCGTTTCCATGGCCCAATGCAGGGCTGCACCATAACTTATAACGGTTAATTTTGAACCCATTCTAACCAATGATGCTTTACCGATTGGAATGGTATAATAATCCTCAGGAACTTTCTGCTTAATTTTTCTATATAATCCTTTATGCTCAAAAAACAACACTGGGTTTGGGTCTTTTATTGAGGTATTTAGCAAGCCTTTAACGTCATAAGGAAATGCGGGGTAAACCACTTTTAACCCAGGTGTTTTTGTAAACCAGGCTTCATTTGTTTGAGAATGAAAAGGCCCTGCCCCAACATCGCCTCCACAGGGTAACCTTAATACGACATCTGCACATTGCCCCCAACGATAATGTACTTTTGCTAAATAATTAACTACCGGATTAAACCCTGAAGAAATAAAATCGGCAAATTGTAGCTCCACGATACTTTTTATTCCGGCAATAGATAAGCCCATCGCTGTTTCAATAATACCAGATTCACAAATAGGAGTATTTCGCACTCTATCTTTACCAAATTCGGAAATAAATCCTTCTGTAATTTTAAAAGCTCCTCCGTATTCAGCTATATCTTGCCCCATAATCACCAAATCCTTATGAATAGACATATTTTCCTTTAGACTTTCGGAAATTGCATCGATAAATCTAATTTCTCTTGAAGCCCCAACCGGTTTAATATCACTATATGAAAATGGTGCATATACATCATTTAATTCTTGGCTTTCAGAAGCTATAATATCAGGTGCATTATATGCCAGCTCTAATTGCTCATTTATTTCGTTAGAACACTTATGTTTAATTTCATTTACTACAGTCTCTGTAAGCACCCCTATATCTTTTAAGTGTGCTTCAAAATTAATTATAGGATCTTTTAAAGCCCATGCATCAAATAATTCTTGGGGAACATATTTGGTGCCACTTGCCTCTTCATGGCCGCGCATTCTAAACGTTTTAAATTCTAAAAGTATGGGGCGCGGATTTTGCCGAACACTTTCGGCTATTTCAAATACTTTAGTATAAACTTCAACTACATTGTTACCATCAATGATGTGAGACTCCATGCCATAGCCTATACCTTTATCGGCAATATGACCACAGTTAAATTGCTCACATACAGGTGTTGATAAACCATAACCATTATTTTCGATACAAAACAATACGGGTAATTGCCACACAGAAGCAATGTTTAAGGCTTCATGAAAATCACCTTCACTGGTTCCTCCCTCACCTGAAAACACTGCCGTTACATGATTTTTATTCTTCAACTTAGAAGCTAGTGCAATACCATCGGCCACACCCAGTTGCGGACCTAAATGCGATATCATCCCTATAATTTTGAACTCTTGAGTACCAAAATGAAACGAACGATCACGACCCTTAGTAAATCCGGTCGCCTTGCCCTGCCACTGGGCAAACAATTTGTTTAAAGGTATATTTCTTGAGGTAAACACCCCCAAATTACGGTGCATGGGCAAAATATATTCATCCGTTTTTAATGCCTTAGTAACTCCAACAGCTATAGCTTCTTGGCCAATGCCGGAAAACCATTTACTGATTTTACCCTGCCTTAAAAGAATTAACATCTTCTCCTCTATCATACGAGGTTTTAAAAGGGACCTGTACAAATCTATTAACGTCTCATTGGTAAGGCTTTTAGATTGAAAAATCATAATGAATGAGTATACATTTTTATAATTAACACCGCTTCAACTAATACCAAATATACCATAAAAAGGTATTTATCTAAGTGAATCTTGAAAAAAATGACTTGCATTCGAATAGCAATGTTTTTGTACATTTGTATGAATTCACTTTTAATTTTTACCGCATGAATAGTATTCCGAGTGTTAATTTATCTGATTTCCTTTCTAATGATCCTAATAAAAAACAAGCCTTTGTAGATGCTATTGGTAAAGCTTACGAAGAAATTGGTTTTGTTGCTTTAAAAGGTCATTTTTTAAATGATGATTTAGTGGAAACATTATACAAAGAAGTGAAACGTTTTTTTGATTTACCGCTGGAAACCAAGCAGAAATACGAAATTCCTGAAATTGGCGGACAACGTGGTTATGTATCTTTCGGAAAGGAAAGTGCCAAAGGTAAAAAGGAAGGTGATCTTAAAGAATTTTGGCATTTCGGTCAATATGTAGAAGATAACGATGCGCTTAAAATGGAATACCATGATAATGTTATTGTCGAGGAATTACCTGGATTTAATAAAGTAGGAAAAGAGACTTACCAAATGCTAGAAAAAACTGCGAAATATGTATTACGGGCTTTGGCACTTCATTTAGGCATAGAAGAAACCTATTTTGACAAATATATTCATAATGGAAATTCGATTTTAAGACCTATACATTACCCGCCAATTACAGAGGAGCCTAAAGAAGCGGTTCGTGCTGCGGCTCATGGCGATATTAACCTCATTACACTCCTTATGGGGGCTCAAGGTCGCGGACTTCAAGTACAAAACCACAAAGGGGAATGGATAGATGCTATTGCCCAACCAGACGAATTAATGATTAATGTGGGCGATATGCTTTCGAGACATACCAATAACAAATTAAAATCTACAATTCATCGTGTAGTTAATCCACCAAAAGAACTGTGGAACACCTCAAGGTATAGCATTCCATTTTTTATGCATCCAGTTAGCGACATGAAACTAAACGTATTAGAGGAATGCATTGACGAAAATCACCCAAAAGCTTTTAAAGACATTACTGCAGGTGAATTTTTAAATGAACGATTAGTAGAATTAGGATTGATTAAAAAATAATAAGATGGACTTACAAGATCAATTAAAAAATTTATTCCCAGACCATGAAGTTGACGAAGTTAAAGACAATGCCGAAGATTCTGGGATTTGGATACAAGACGAGCCTTTACTTTGCAAATACGAAAAACGTAAAGGTAAGCCCATTACAATAATTGATGGATATAACGGTGCTACCGAAGATTTTAAAATTTTAGCAAAAGAAATTAAAACAGCGCTTAGTGTTGGGGGAAGTTTTAAAAATGACCAGATAATTATTCAAGGAGATTATCGGGATAAAATTATGTCCATATTAAAAGATAAGGGGTTTACTGTCAAGCGGGTTGGAGGTTAAGAGCTCATTCATAACCAACATTTATAAAACCAGGACTATATGAAATTAAAGCCTTCTGAATTAATACTTAACCCCGATGGCAGTGTATATCATTTAAATTTACAACCAGAAAATATATCAAACACTATTATTCTTGTAGGCGATCAAAACCGGGTCGAAAAGGTTTCACAATATTTCGATAGTATTGAATTCCAAACTCAAAAGCGTGAGTTTAAAACACACACAGGAAGTTATAAAGGGAAACGATTATCAGTCATTTCTACAGGAATAGGACCTGACAATATTGATATTGTCATCAATGAATTAGATGCCCTTTTTAATATCGATTTAAATAAACGAGAAATAAAGTCAAATCTGACGTCAATCGATTTTATTCGAATTGGCACTTCAGGCTCTCTCCAATCTGATATTCCAGTTGATTCCTTTGTTTTAGGAACACACGGTTTAGATTTAAATGGGATGTTACACGCCTATGATTTAAAAGACATTAATCTTAACCATATTGTGAATGCCTTTGTAGAACACACAAAATGGAGTACTAAAAAGGCTTATCCTTTATTAATCGTAAACAGTTCGGTTCTGATGAAAAAACTAGAAAGTCCTAAAGTATATAAAGGCATTACAGCTACAGCAGGGGGATTTTACGGTCCACAAGGCAGGCAATTACGTTTAGAACTTCAGGATTCAGAGTTAAATAATAAAATTGATAGCTTTAATTATAAAGGGCACCGAATCTCTAATCTTGAAATGGAAACTTCTGCCATCTATGGCTTATCGAAATTACTAGGTCATCATGCCGTTTCTATGAACGCTATAATAGCCAATCGGGCCACAGGTACATTTAGTAAAAATCCGGCTAAAGTTATTGATGAACTCATTCGATATACTTTGAATAAAATTGTAGAATAATATGAAGCAGGTTAACATTGGAGGTGTTCCAGAGCATTTTAATTTGCCTTGGTATATGGGTTTAAAAAATGGTGCTTATAAAAATCAGGGCATAAATTTGAGATGGAAGGATTATTACGGTGGTACTGGCGATATGTCTCAAGCGCTTCGTAAAAAAGAAATAGATATTGCTGTTATATTAACCGAAGGCATCATTAAAGATATTATTTCAGGAAATCCCTCTAAAATTGTTCAAACCTATGTTCAAACACCGTTAAACTGGGGTATTCATGTTGCCTATCATTCTAAATACAAAACTATACAAGATCTTAAAGGCAGTAGAGCTGCGATTAGTAGGTTTGGATCGGGTTCACATTTAATGGCTTATATAAATGCGAAAAATAGCCAATGGGATTTAGATAAAGATTTGAATTTTGAAGTAATAAAAAACCTAAATGGCGCTGTTGACGGACTAACTAACCGCAAAGCCGATTATTTTATGTGGGAGAAATTTACAACCAAACCATTGGTTGATAATAAAACATTTAGACGCATAGGAAATTGCCCTTCTCCATGGCCATGCTTTGTTATTGCTGCACACCAAGATTTTATTGATTCTCATCCGGACACCTTAAAATCAATTCTGAACATCATTAATAATACAACTTCTAATTTTAAGAAACTTCCTAATATCGCAGAAACCATAGCGGCCAGATATGAACAAAAACTAGACGATGTTCAAGAATGGCTTAGTATTACCGAATGGTCGCAAAGTTTAATCGATCAAGACACGGTTATAAAAACTCAAAGCGAATTATATGCACTAAATATAATTCCTGAGCTTGTAAGCTATGACGCTTTGGTCTACAAATTATAATCGATAGAAATTTACTCAACACTATATTATAAATTGATGTCAATCTAATACCTTTTCAAAAAGCCTATACAAGTTAATATTCTTAAGTTTAATTATTAAAAATCAAGACATTAAGCTCTTAAGCTTGTTTGAAATGCGTAACTTTGTTATAACGACAAAACTATTAGTGACATGAATGCTATTATCCTCTCGAATATTCATCCTGTTGTGGTTGGAAAATTAATAAATCAAAATTTAATTAATCAATACACCAAATTTTTATATCACTTTTTCCAGAATACTAAAAGACAAAATAAGATTAGTTTTGAGGAGGTCTCGGAGCATGTCGATAAATACGCCATATCATCTGAAAACATTGAAAAACGTCAGGTTTTACTTTTTGATGACATTGAATCTTTTATAGTCAATGAAATGGAAAACACAACACCCTCCAGCTATATTTTTCCTAAAGGTTTTGATTTTTTACCTGAGAGCCATTACGGCCCCAAAATAGAGATGCGTATGGACTGGTTCAAAAAAAAACTAGGATATGTTTTTGATAAATTCTATGAATATTCACCTAGTAAACCCGAAAACATTATTCATGTAACATGTTCTGGATACTCATCCCCTAGTATAGCTCAAGAGGCCGTAATAAATCGAAAATGGAAAGACGTGAAAGTCACACATTCCTATCACATGGGATGCTATGGAGCCTTTCCTGCAATTAGAACTGGTTCAGGTTTACTAGCTCTGAGTGAAACAAAAGGTCGCGTCGATATCATACATACCGAATTGCTTTCAGTCCACTTAAATCTAACTGAATTTTCTGCTGCAAATACAATGATTTGTTCGTTATTTTCTGATGGGTTTGTAGGTTACTCATTATATGATGAAAACCTATTTTATAAAGAAGGTCTTAAAACTAATAAAGCTGGATTGAAAATACTGGCTTCGCATGAAGTTATAATTCCCGACACCTTAGAGGACATGACTTGGGATTTGGGAGAATATAGTTTTCTAATGACCTTATCTAAGCGTGTCCCTGTATTTATAAGAAAGAATATCAAGGAATTTGTTGTAAATATGTGTAATAAAATAGGCTTGGATTTTGAAACTGAAAAAGAATCCATTTATTACGCTATTCATCCAGGTGGGCCTAAAATAATTGATTATGTTGTGAAAGAATTAAATATAGATAGTAGCCAAGCTCATTGGTCTTATGATGTATTAAAACACCATGGTAATATGTCCTCAGCAACAATTCCACATATTTTTAAAAAAATCATTAACGACCCAGACATAAAAGTCAACACAAAAATTATCGCGATTGCTTTTGGTCCGGGATTAACCGCTACGGGATTATTACTTGAAAAGGTGGCCTAAAAGTTTTAAGTTAATTAGATATTAGTAATATCTTATAGCAACACAACATTTAACTCCTGATAATCTAAAAATTAAACCGTTAGACTGAATATTAATTAACATTTTCTTTTTTTTCATAAATTTAATAAAAGCTAAACTCCTTGATTTATGAAAAAAACTACCCTATTATTATGTTCTTTTTTATGGCTAGTTAGTTATATTTTGACAGCCCAAAATACTGGGAATTCACCATGTGACGTCATAGATTTTTTAACTGTAGACAATAACTCCTGTGTCGAGCAAGTTTTTAGTTTTGATGATTCTGAAATTGATGAAAACATCTTGTCTGACCCCAATTGTAATTTTAGAACCAATTTAGAAGACAGATGGTTTAAGTTTCAAATGCCCGCCGATGGAGCCGTTAGAATTAAAACATCATATGTATCAGGTTCAAACGTAACAGATACTGCCATTGAAACTTTTAGAGTAACAAATACTAATGACCCTTGCAATAATTTAGAATCCACAAGTTGTGATAATGATGGAAATCCTGCAACAGACACCAATAATCAATATCATTCACAAATTGATGTTGTAGAACCAGCTGGAAGCACCATTTATTTTAGAGTTTGGGAAAACGATACCGACGAAATAGGTAATTTTAATATCTGTCTTTATAAAATAGAAGCTCCAATGGTTGCCGATAATGACGAATGTTTAGATGTGAACACCATACTTCCTTTAAACACTACCTGTATTAAAACTCTAGGAACCAATTTTCTAGCTACTCCATCTTCTGATGATATCGGTGGCACTGGTTGCGCAGCTAACGATGGTGATGATGTATGGTATAAAATAAGCGTTAATTCTGATAAATTTTATGATATAATTATTGAAACATCTGAGGATCCGGGCTCTCCATTTGATGACACAGCAATTGCTGTCTATTCTGGATCTTGCAATGCCCTTGTTAACATAGCTTGTGATGACGATGGTGGAACGGACTTCTTCTCTAAATTAACTTTAACGAATAGAAAAGATGAAACCCTTTATATTAGGGTTTATCCCGCGGTTGAACCTCAAGTTGGAACTTTTAATATTTGTGCTATTGCCACTGAGGCTTTAAGTGCTGATGATCATGGAATTAAAAATAACTTTACCCTTTACCCAAATCCTGCTAATGATATTATTTACCTAAAATTCAATCAACCATCAAATAAATCAATAAATACTCATATTTATGATATTCAAGGTAAATTAATATTACATACCACCAAAACTATTATAAATAACGAAATTGAATTAAATGTATCTATGCTTAAAACAGGTATGTATTTTTTAAAAATAGATGATGGGGAAAATCAATCAACAAAAAAAATAGTGATTATATAAATTATAGTATTAAATAGAAACACCTTAATCTAATAACATTTTAAAGGTGTTTCTATTTATAATCAGAACTTGACAACACGTTTTGCCATATAATTTTGAGTTTCTTTATCTAATATAATAAGGATATATATTCCTTGCTGAAAATGGTCCAAATCCTTTAAGCGTATTAATCCATTATCGCTCCGTTTTTCTAAATTTAAAATACGTTTTCCTAATAAATCATAAAGAGCAATACTATAAATTTTATTGGTTGCTTGAATTGAAAAACTAATATTTAAATTATTAATAAATGGATTGGGGCTTATTAAAATACTTTCCAAAATAGATTTACTGGAAATTACTAAGGTGCCTTCATCTGTTAAAGGGTCACAATCATCATCTATACCATTACCCATAATTTCTAGGGCCTCTGGATGTACATTTTCGTTGGCATCATCACAGTCTGTGTTATTATCTGAATACCCACTGGGTGCGGTAGATGCACAAAGCATAGCTTCTGTGGTTGAACCAAATCCATCACCATCACTATCGACATAATATATCTGAGGTTCATGGACTAAAGCATTGGCGTCATCACAATCGGTGTTGTTATCGGAATACCCATTAGGAGCTGTAGACTCACAAAGCATGACTTCTGTGGTTGAGCCAAAACCATCGCCATCACTATCGAGATAATACAACTGAGGTTCATGGACTAGAGCATTGGTGTCATCACAGTCTGTGTTATTATCTGAATACCCACTGGGTGCGGTAGATGCACAAAGCATGGCTTCTGTGGTAGAACCAAATCCATCGCCATCACTATCGAGATAATACAACTGAGGTTCATGGACTAGAGCATTGGTGTCATCACAGTCTGTGTTATTATCTGAATACCCACTGGGTGCGGTAGATGCACAAAGCATGGCTTCTGTGGTAGAACCAAATCCATCGCCATCACTATCGAGATAATACAACTGAGGTTCATGGACTA
>NZ_KE384430.1:1419539-1561765 GCF_000425645.1 Gaetbulibacter saemankumensis DSM 17032 | reverse complement strand
TTAGAATCTCTAGTACTCAAAATGGTTTATTCTCTCTTGATTGATAATAACCGTTTCCAATTATTATCTTACGCTGTCAATTCAATATGTTTATGAACTTCTTATTCTCTTATCTTAAACGCCCTTTAAGCGCTAAGCGGGTGCAAATATAAAACCCTTTTTTTAACTCCACAAATAGTTTTGATGTTTTTTTTAAAAGTTATTTTTTAACACCAATTAATAGCATCAAATCCCTTTTATATCGCTACTTCCTTTATGAACTTACGCACTAACAGCATTGCCGTTTTTTGCGGCTGCAAACATAGTGCTTTTTTTATTCTCACAAAGCTTTTTTTTTCGCTTTTTTTAAAAGTTTTTTTTAACTCCTTTTTCTACCAAAACCTGTCTATGAACTTACCACTTACAAGAACCCAAGCCCTCGTTTGCGGGGTGCAAATATACCCCCCTTTTTTATTACCAAACAAACTTTTTTTAATCTATTTTTTAAACTTATTCCCTAAACCTTTATTTCTAAGGGGTTACAAGGTGAAATAAATAGAAATAACTAAAATCTGAATGATACTCCTCCCTAAAATCCTGCGTTAGGGATGGAAATGGCATCCTTTTTATGGGATTCATCCATGCACCTATGATACATTTTATATATAGATAACATTACAACCTGCATCACGCCCTCCCATATTTAAATACCCATAAAAAAGATAGAATGTACAGCCCGACCTTGACCTAACGGCAAGGAAACGCTCAAATGATTTTAAATAAACATCAGTGTTGACAAGTACTAAATATTGTAAATTCATGTTACCCCATATATTAAATTATATTTCAATACTTAAAATACTTTATTTATACAATCCTTATATATCTAGCTAAAAAATATTCAACAAAAATTATACTTATATATATATTGTATGTATTTGTTTATACTACTATCTTTGCAACCGAATTTAAAATATTTTGATGATACATATAACATTGCCCGACGGAAGTGTAAGATCGTACGAAGCGCACGTCACACCTATGGATGTCGCTAAAAGCATTAGCGAAGGATTTGCTAGAAATGTCATTTCAGCTAGTTTTAATGGTACCTCTATTGAAACCGTTACTCCATTAACCACCGACGGCTCGTTAGTTTTATACACATGGAAAGATGATGCCGGAAAGAAAGCCTTTTGGCATTCGTCGGCTCATGTATTAGCTCAAGCTCTTGAAGAATTATATCCAGGATCGAAACTAACTATAGGACCTGCTATCGATAATGGGTTTTATTATGATGTAGATTTTGGAGAGCATAGCGTTTCCGAAAAAGATTTTAAAGCTATTGAAAACAAAATGCTTGAAATAGCACGCGGAAAGCACGATTTTAAAATGCGCTCTGCAAGTAAAACGGAAGCTCTAGATTTATATAAGAACAATCCGTTTAAAACGGAATTAATCGAGAATCTCGAAGATGGTACCATCACTTTTTGTGATCATTCTACTTTCACCGATTTATGTCGTGGTGGCCACATCCCAAATACTGGTATAATTAAAGCTGTTAAAATATTAAGTGTTGCTGGTGCTTACTGGCGAGGTGATGAAAACAAACCACAGCTTACTCGTGTATACGGAATTTCATTTCCTAAGCAAAAGGAACTTACAGAGTACCTAACCCTTTTAGAAGAAGCTAAAAAACGTGACCATAGAAAATTAGGTAAAGAATTAGAGTTGTTTACTTTTTCGCAAAAAGTAGGGCAAGGTTTACCTTTGTGGTTACCAAAAGGTGCCGCTTTACGTGAACGTCTGGAAAACTTTTTAAAATCGGCTCAAAAGAAGGCTGGTTACGAAATGGTCGTGACACCACATATTGGACAAAAAGAACTTTATGTTACTTCCGGGCATTATGCTAAATATGGTGAAGACAGTTTCCAACCAATTAGCACACCTAAAGAGGGTGAAGAGTTTTTATTAAAACCTATGAACTGCCCGCACCACTGTGAAATTTATAACAACAATCAGTGGTCGTACAAAGATTTACCAAAACGTTATGCTGAATTTGGAACGGTTTACAGATACGAACAAAGTGGAGAACTTCATGGTTTAACACGTGTTCGTGGTTTTACTCAAGATGATGCCCACTTATTCTGTACACCAGACCAATTGGATGAAGAGTTTAAAAATGTTATCGACCTCGTACTTTATGTATTTGGATCGTTAGGGTTTGAAAACTTTACAGCTCAGGTATCTTTAAGAGATCCGGAAAATCCAGATAAGTATATAGGAAGTTTAGAAAACTGGGAGAAAGCAGAGCAAGCCATTATTAATGCCGCCAAAGACAAAGGCCTAAATTACACTGTTGAAACTGGCGAAGCCGCCTTTTATGGTCCAAAACTGGATTTCATGGTGAAAGACGCCTTAGGTCGCCAATGGCAGTTAGGAACCATTCAGGTAGATTATAACTTACCAGAACGTTTTAATCTAACTTATAAAGGTAGCGATAACGAATTACACCGTCCAGTAATGATTCACCGTGCCCCATTTGGAAGTATGGAGCGTTTTGTCGCGATATTACTTGAACATACGGCCGGTAATTTCCCGCTTTGGTTGATGCCAACACAGGCTATCATCTTGTCAATTAGCGAGAAATATGAAAAATACTCGGAAAAAGTTTTAAATTTGTTAGAAAATGACGAAATTCGCGCCCTTGTAGATCACCGTAATGAAACTATCGGGAAAAAGATTCGGGAAGCCGAAATGCAAAAATACCCGTATATGATTATAATCGGTGAACAAGAAGAAGCAGAAAACAAAATAACTGTGCGTAAGCACGGAGGAGAAGATTTAGGAATGATTTCTATTGAAGACTTCTCCAGAATTATAACAGAAGAAATAAGCAAAACGTTAAAACCGTTTTAATTGAAGTTTAACTAAAAAAAGATAACGCCATAGCAATTAGAAGAAGATCACAGCCCCGCGGAAGGGTTTCGCAAGAGGACAAACACAGAATTAACTCGAAAATTAATGCACCAAAAGTACGTCTTGTTGGTGACAATGTTGAAGTGGGTATTTACTCCACTCGAGACGCTCTAAAAATAGCTGAAGAACAAGGGTTCGACTTAGTTGAAATTTCACCTAATGCCGATCCACCTGTTTGTAAAATTATGGACTATAAAAAGTTCCTTTACGAACAAAAGAAAAGAGACAAGGCTATTAAAGCAAAAGCAACTAAAGTAGTTATCAAGGAAATTCGTTTTGGACCACAAACCGATGATCATGACTATGAGTTTAAAAAGAAGCATGCTGAAAAATTCTTAAAAGAAGGCGCCAAGCTAAAAGCATTTGTATTCTTTAAAGGCCGTTCAATTATATTTAAAGAACAAGGGCAAATTTTATTATTAAGATTAGCTCAAGATCTTGAAGAATATGGTAAAGTTGAACAGATGCCTAAGTTAGAAGGTAAACGTATGACCATGTTTATTGCTCCTAAAAAGTAATAACGATACTGAAAATATTCAGTACTGAAGATAATTAAGCGAAATAATTAAAACCTAGGAAAAGAAAATGCCTAAAATGAAAACTAAATCTAGTGCCAAAAAACGTTTCAAGTTAACGGGTACTGGTAAAATTAAAAGAAAGCACGCTTTTAAAAGTCACATCTTAACAAAGAAGTCTAAGAAGCGTAAATTAGCTTTAACTCATGATACTTTGGTTGACAAAGCAGATGAGAACAATGTTAAAACAATGTTACGTTTAAAGTAATAGCTGTTTTAACCGGTTAAAATAAATTATAAACCCTGGAGTTAGGCTCAAAATAAAAGTATAGTTAAATCTGTCGCCTACTACAAAAAACATTTAAAATTATGCCAAGATCAGTAAATTCTGTAGCAAAAAGAGCCAGAAGAAAAAAGGTTCTAAAACAAGCAAAAGGTTACTTTGGAAGACGTAAAAACGTTTGGACAGTAGCAAAAAATGCGGTTGATAAAGCGATGCAATACTCGTACAGAGACCGTAGAAACAAAAAGAGAACATTCCGTGCATTATGGATTACGCGTATTAACGCTGGAGCCAGATTACATGGTTTATCTTATTCTCAATTCATGGGGAAATTAAAAGCTAACGATATCGAATTAAACCGTAAGGTTTTAGCCGATTTAGCTATGAATAACCCTGACGCTTTTAAAGCAGTAGTAGAGAAAGTAAAATAAGGCGTTCCGCCTATTGTAAAACATATTAGTTCGCTTAATAAAAATCCGATTCTTCATTGAATCGGATTTTTTTTATTGTCCAAAAGCTGTTAGGACCAGTTTTCTTGAGCCTCCATAATCTCGATGCTCACACAAATAAACCCCTTGCCAAATGCCAAGATTTAATTTACCATTCGTAATGGGAATCTGAACCGAAGTTCCCAATAGCGAAGCCTTTATATGGGCAGGCATGTCATCAGGCCCTTCATAAGTATGTATATAATAAGGCGCATTCTCAGGTACCATAATATTAAAATGGCTTTCAAAATCTCCCCTTACGGTCGAATCAGCATTCTCATTAATTGTTAAACTGGCCGATGTGTGCTTAATAAATACCTGCAACTGCCCCACTTTTATCTCTTTAATTTCAGGCATAGCATGCTCAATTTCACGAGTTATTAGATGAAATCCCCTTCGCCGTGCCGGTAATTTTATTTCCTTTTGATAAAATTTCACGTCGTAAATATTTTTTAGGTTTAAAAATATAATTTCTTTTAAAATAATAAGCTTCCATACGCAACCATTATTGAAGAAAATCATCTATTTAAAAAAGCTATTAATTATGAAAAAGATTTCACTTCTTTTATTAATTATTGTTATTATATCCGGTTGCACACTAAAATCAGACAGTAACAATGATATTATCATTCCTCCATCTCAGCGAAGCTGGCATTTAATAAATGCTTATGGTGGTATTCAAGGTGTGAATAACAATTTTGATTTAGAAGAAATTATATGGAAATTTTATGAAGATTCTGGAACAGTAACTGTAACAAATAACAATACGAATGACAACCTTGAAGATGGTTTAGATTCAGGCAACTATTCCTATCAACTAATAACTAATGATAACGTAAATTATTATATAACCATTAATGGTACCGAATACGGTCACTTTTCATTTACGGATTCTAATACCAAAATGATTATAGATCAAAATAAAACTTCGGACAATTCAATTGGTGCCGATGGTTTCATATACACTCTACAAGAAGTTGTTGTTTACGAAGAATAACTTAGGTTTTTTGCTTCTTCTTTTTAGCCGCAGGAAACAATACATTATTAAGTATTAAGCGATATCCTGGCGATGTGGGATGCAAATCTAACTCCGTTTTAGCATCTCCTACTCTATGCTGATAATCTTCAGGATCGTGTCCTCCATAAAAGGTAAAAAAACCTTTGCCTTTAATACCATGTATGTATTTCGCTTCACCATTAGCCTTATTCTCTCCCATAACTAACACATTCGACTTTATTTCTTCACGAGTAAATGCGGTGGTTTGTCCCATAAACCCTTTTATTAAGGCCGTGTGATTTTGACAAAGCATGGTTGGAATGGGATCCCATTTTGCAGAAAATTCCATTAAGGAAAAGTAATCGGAAGTACGCGGTACCATACGCTTTCTTGTTGTATCTATTGATGAGAACTCATAAATCATTGGATTACGTTCGAGGGTATAATTCGTGAAAGCAAATGTTCTTGAAAAATCAATTTTATTCTGATAGCCAGAATCACTCCCATCGCCATCAAACATCGGTTCACATATATCAATACCTTCAGCGGATAATGCAATATCGAAACTATCAGTTGCACTGCACATAGCAAACATAAAGCCTCCACCAATTACATAATCCCGTATTTTTAAAGCAACGGTTAATTTCTCCTGAGACACTTTGGCATATCCTAACTTTTCAGCTAAAGCTTCTGCTGCCTGCTTTTCCTCAATATACCAGGAAGCAGCCCTATATGCGCCATAAAACTTTCCGTATTGACCTGTAAAATCTTCGTGATGTAAATGCAACCAATCAAAAACCAAAAGTCCATCGTTTAGAACTTCTTCATCATAAACGGTTTCATAAGGAATTTCCGCATATTGTAAAACCATAGTTACCGCATCATCCCAAGGTTGCTTACTGGTGGGGGTATAAACTGCAATTTTAGGTGCCTTTTCTAAAACTACGGCTTCCATATTCTGACTAGGACTACTTATTTCCTCAAGAATACGTTCTGTTTTAGCATTAGATAAAATTTCGAAGGAAACTCCTCGTATTTGACATTCTCTTTGAATTGCTTCGGTATCAGGTAACAGAAAAGAGCCTCCGCGATAATTAAGGAGCCATTTTAATTTCATTTGTTTACTTAAAACCCAATAAGTTAATCCGTAAGCTTTTAAATGATTTTTTTGACTTTCCGCATCCATTGGAATCAATACATAAGAAGCATATGTATTCAGTCCAAAAAACAAAAAAATAAGTAAGATTACCTTTTTCATAGACCGAAAGTTAAACAAAAAAAGTATGCCGCTATAATGCTTAAGAAAAATATTAAAAATAAATAACCTTAAAACGGTACGTCGTTATCATCCGGCTCATTAAATGAGCTACCAAATGCCTGACTTGGATCTGCTTTAAAATTATTTCCTGAGCTAAACGGATCATCGCCACCTGGCCCGTCATTCATTTTTGAATGAAATTCGAATGGCGAATCGAAATCATCCAGATTATCGAACTTACCTAAATGTCCTAAGAACTTCAATCGAATATTCTCTAATCCACCATTACGATGTTTCGCAATAATAAATTCGGCTTGTCCTTCA
Source organism: Gaetbulibacter saemankumensis DSM 17032 (assembly GCF_000425645.1). Taxonomy (GTDB): domain Bacteria; phylum Bacteroidota; class Bacteroidia; order Flavobacteriales; family Flavobacteriaceae; genus Gaetbulibacter; species Gaetbulibacter saemankumensis. The sequence continues at coordinate 1,554,945 of NZ_KE384430.1, read as the reverse complement.
GTTGGAGAACGTTCTTCATCATCCCACTCATCAATTTTATAATATTCCGGACGATAAATGAAACTTACAATATCGGCATCTTGTTCAATCGCACCAGATTCACGTAAATCTGATAATAAGGGTCGTTTACTTCCCCCACGTGTTTCTACCGCACGAGAAAGCTGTGATAAAGCGATTACAGGAACCATTAACTCTTTTGCCAAAGCTTTTAAGTTTCTCGAAATCATTGAGATTTCCTGCTCGCGGTTGCCACCATGACTACTTCCCCCCGTCATTAATTGCAGGTAATCAATCATGATAAGCTTGATACCATGCTGAGAGGACAATCGGCGCGCTTTAGCACGTAAATCGAAAATAGATAATGATGGTGTATCGTCAATATACAATGGTGCTTTTTCTAAATCCTTTACTTTTACGTTTAACTGTTCCCATTCATGTTTTTCAAGCTTACCGGTTCTAAGTTTTTCCGAAGACAACCCGGTTTCACTTGATATTAAACGCGTAATTAGCTGTACTGAGGCCATCTCGAGCGAAAAGAATGCCACTGGTATATTTTGATCTACAGCAATATTACGAGCCATAGACAGCGTTAAGGCTGTTTTACCCATACCAGGACGTGCTGCCACAATAATTAAATCTGAAGGCTGCCAACCCGATGTTAATTTATCAAGTTTTGTGAATCCTGTAGGAATACCACTCAAACCTTCCTTATTAGAAATCTCTTCAATTTTCTTTTTGGCCTGAATAACTAAATCCTGAGCAGTTTCACTAGATTTTTTAATATTCCCTTGGGTAACTTCATATAATTTAGCTTCCGCTTTATCTAATAAATCAAAAACATCTTTAGTTTCATCGTATGAATCCTCAATAATTTCATTAGAAATTTTAATTAAACTACGTTGAATAAATTTCTGAAGAATAATGCGCGCATGAAACTCAATATGCGCCGAAGAAGATACTTTTTGGGTTAAAGTGATCAGGTAATAATCACCTCCTGCAATTTCTAACTTACCATTCTTCTTTAATTGCGTCGCAACTGTTAATAAGTCAATAGGTTCACTATTTTCGAATAATTGAAATATAGCTTCAAATATAACCTGATGGGACTCTTTATAAAATGCATCAGGGCTTAAAATATCGATAACTTCATCAACCCCTTTTTTATCAATCATCATAGCTCCCAACACAACCTCCTCTAAATCAATGGCTTGAGGCGGTATCTTTCCTCTTTCTAGGCTGATTAAATTACTTGTATCGACTTTGTATCCTTTAATCTGAGCGGGTTGTTTCATAACTACGAAAGTAATTAAAATGATGAGTTTTTAAATAAAATTTAATTTTTGAATATTAACCACCTGTTAACAATTTAACTGTTAATAAGTTATAAAAATTGTGGATAACCATAAAAAAAATCTGAAGTTATTTACTCCAGATTTTCTAATGCTGCATTTTCAATAGGGTTAGTCTTTATAAACCCCCATGTCGCAATATTTATCCATACGCTTAGAAATCAAATCTTTTGGTGATAAGTCTTTCAATGCTTCATAGGATTTCATAATTCTATTGCTAACTATTGAAAACGTTTTTTCTCTGTCTTTGTGAGCACCCCCTAAAGGTTCTTTAATAATCTCATCTACCAGTTTTAATTTTTTCATATCGCTAGCGGTAAGTTTTAATGCTTCTGCTGCCTGTTCTTTATATTCCCAGCTGTGCCATAGGATTGACGAACAAGACTCAGGAGATATTACAGAATACCAAGTATTCTCTAACATCATTACCACATCACCTACACCAATACCTAGCGCTCCACCTGAAGCTCCTTCTCCAATGACTATCGTTATAATGGGCACTTCAAGACGAGTCATCTCTAAAATATTTCTAGCAATAGCCTCTCCCTGGCCGCGCTCTTCTGCTTCTAGACCTGGATAAGCTCCTGGCGTATCTAACAAAGTAACTACAGGAATTCCAAATTTCTCAGCCATTTTCATTAAACGAAGGGCTTTTCTATAGCCTTCTGGATTTGCCATCCCGAAATTTCTGTATTGACGTGTTTTGGTGTTATATCCTTTTTGTTGACCAATAAACATAAACGATTGATCGCCAATTTTACCTAGACCTCCTATCATGGCTTTATCATCTTTAAAACTACGGTCTCCGTGTAATTCTAAAAAGGTATCTCCACAAATAGCTCTTATATAATCTAATGTATATGGTCTATTTGGATGTCGCGATAATTGCACACGCTGCCAAGGTGTAAGATTCTTGTAAATGTCCTTTTGTGTTTCTTTAAGCTTCATCTCGATTTGTGCACAGGTTTCTGTAACATCGACTTCGCTCTCTTCCCCGATAACTTTACATTTCTGAAGTTGATCTTCTAATTCTTTTATAGGGAGTTCAAATTCTAAGTATTCCATAAGAATTTTTTAATAATGCTTATTAAAATTAGTAGCCTGCAAACCTACATATTTTTTCATTTTAAAATAAGAAAAAACAAGAAATATTGGTTAACATTTGTTAATTGCAAAGGTAGTTATAATCCGATAATTAGTGAAACAATTAACTTTTTGTAATGGTCCTTCTTCTAATTTTATTTATATTTTTTATAATTCCGTTTACTAAAACCGTTGTTAGAACAATACTCGCACCTAAATAAAAATTAACACTCATCTTTTCTTTTTCTGGAAACAAAATTACAGCCAACACAATACCATACACGGGCTCCAGATTATAGGTTAAAACTACCGTGTAAGGACTTATATAACGCATTACATAAACCGCAGCAATAAAGGCGTACGCTGTACATACCGATGCCAGAATAAACAAATACAAATAATCTGAACTTTCCAAATTAAAAAACTCTATAGAAAAACCACCTTTAAAAAGCCAAATGAATATCGAGATAAATAACAAACCGCTAATAAATTCATAAAAAGAAATAACTGTTGCCGAATGTCTCTTTAAAAAGCTACCATTTAAAACGGCAAAGAGTGACGATAGAAATGCTGAACTAATGCCTAAAATTATACCGTTTAAATACTTTAATTCACTTTGGGTTATAATAAAAACTCCTATAATAACAATAATTCCAAACACTATTTCGTACCAATTAATACGTCTTTTAAAAATAATAGGCTCTATAAAGGAAGCAAAGAAAGCCCCGGTCGAAAACATGGCTAACGCAATTGAAACATTAGCCTCATCGATAGCTCCAAAAAAAGTAATCCAATGCAAGGCAACAACAACGCCTGCTAAAGCAAATCGAACAATAGATTTTGCATCCGTAGCTAGTTTCACCTTAACCGTTTTAATGTAAATAAACATTAAAATAGCCGCCATTAACATGCGAAACCAAACCAAGGGAATAGCCGAAATAGTAATTAACTCTCCTAAAATGGCCGTAAACCCAGCAATAAAAACTAATAAATGAAGATGAAGATAATTCTTAAGTTTAGCGCTTAGCATTTTGTAGCAGGTATAAAGCTAATATACCAAAAATTAAATTTGGAAACCAAACCGCAATAATTGGAGGAAAATCAGATTGCTCGGCCATAACTCCAAATATTTTATCGAAAAACACAAAAACCATAGCTATACAAATCCCAACAGCAAGATTTACTCCCATTCCCCCTCTACGTTTAATAGAAGATACAGCCACAGCAATTATTGTTAATATAAAAACAGACACTGGTAGGCTCCACTTTCTATATAACACCAATTTAAATCGCCCTACATTTGAAGAACCTCTAGCCTCTTCTTTTTCTATAAATTGTTTTAAATCGCCATACATTTTAGTTTCGGCTGCATAAATTACAGGAATCAGGTCATCGACTTCAAAATCGAATACAGTATCCTTTCGCGCTTTTATAATTTCTAACTCATCTTCGTTAGGCCCTATAAAACGCTTTACATAATTGGTTAATCGGTAAATAGAATCGTCTTCAATATATTGTATGTTGTTCGCCGAAATTTTATATTTAAGTTCATTAGCCTCAAAATGTTCTAAGGTAAAATCTCTTCCTTTTTTATTTTTCACATCGAAACTACTAACATATATAATATCAGTGTCGTTAATCTGCCTATAAACGTCTGTATTTTCAAAAGCTTTACGTCCCTTCTTTAAATATTTATAAGAAAAATTATTAAAGCCTTCACTCGCTTTTGGCGCTAAATAGAGCCCTAAAATAATTGCCAGGAACGCAACAATCGTAGCCCCAATTAAATAAGGTCGTAAAAAACGGGTAAAAGAAACACCTGAACTTAAAAAGGCTACAATTTCTGTATTATTAGCCAATTTTGAAGTAAACCAAATTACCGACAAGAATAAAAAGAGTGGAAATAAAAGATGGGCAAAATAAATTGTAAAGTCTAGAAAATACAAAAGCACCTCACTTAGAGGTACTTCATTTTCTAAGATTTTTCCAATTTTTTCGGCTAAATGCACTGTTATTCCAATGGGAATAAACAGCAATAACATCATAAAGAATGTAAATAAATAGCGCTTTAATATGTACCAGTCTAATATTTTCATGTATTCCTTACAAGCGATTATCCATTTGCTTGACCATTTTATCTTTCCAAGCTCTAAAATCTCCCGCTAATATATGTTTTCTTGCTTCGCGAACCAACCACAAATAAAATCCTAAATTATGAATGGTAGCAATTTGCTTGCCAAGTAATTCATTAACAGAAAATAAATGACGTAAATAAGCCTTTGAATATTCGGTATCAACATAGGTTATCCCCATCTCATCAATAGGTGAAAAATCAGCTTCCCACTTTTTATTTTTAATATTTATAGTTCCATACGCGGTAAACAACATACCATTACGCGCATTTCTTGTAGGCATTACGCAGTCGAACATATCAATTCCTAAAGCAATATTTTCTAAAATATTAATAGGCGTACCAACCCCCATTAAATAACGTGGTTTATCTTCTGGAAGAATTTCACAAACCACATCGGTCATCGCATACATTTCTTCTGCTGGCTCACCAACAGATAATCCTCCAATGGCATTTCCTAACGCACCTGCATTTGCTATATATTCTGCCGATTGGCGTCTTAAGTCTTTATAAGTACTCCCTTGAACAATTGGAAATAGCGTTTGATTATAATCATATTTTAAAGGTGTTTTCTCTAAATGGTTAATACATCGGTCTAACCAGCGATGTGTCATATGCATAGAACGCTTGGCATAATTATAATCACACGGATATGGTGTACACTCATCGAATGCCATAATTATATCGGCTCCAATAGTACGTTGAATTTCCATCACATTTTCGGGAGTAAAAGTATGGTAACTTCCATCGATATGAGATTTAAACTTAACACCTTCCTCTTTAATTTTTCTGTTACCGGATAATGAATATACCTGATAGCCGCCCGAATCGGTTAATATGTTTCTATCCCAATTCATGAATTTATGCAATCCGCCAGCTTTTTCAAGAATATCGGTCTGTGGCCGTAAATACAAATGATAAGTATTACCTAAAATAATGTCGGGATTAATCTCATCCCTTAATTCACGTTGATGCACTCCTTTTACCGTTCCCACAGTACCAACAGGCATAAAAATTGGTGTTTCAATTACCCCATGATCGAGTGTGATTTTACCCGCTCGGGCTTTACTTTGTGGGTCTTGAGCTTTTAATTCAAATTGCATAATTCCAGTTATTCTTCAATTGGCAAACCTACATATTTTTTTTAATTCTTATTTGATTTTCATTGCTATTTATAGTTTTATTAGCATTACTTATTCTCACATTGTTGTCAAACTTTTATTATAATAAATTATATTTGGCAACGTTTTTGATTTATAACCCTAAACTTTAAAAAAGAATTAATTATGAAAAACCTATTTTTGTTATGTGCTGCTTTTTTAATTTCAGCAACTATTTACGCCCAATCTTCAAATGGTTTCGGATTTAAATTCGGAGTAAACTACAATGCCAACGGCGACTATTTCGAATCTATTGAAATGAACGCCAAATCTCCAAAACGAAATGTGGGTTACAACCTAGGATTCTTCTATAAAACGGGAGAGCAGGTGTATTTTAAACCTGAACTATTATTTACCCGAACCAAAGCAGACTATGATAACGATAGTTTTGTAATGAAAAAATTAGACATGCCACTATTGGTAGGTGTAAAAGTGGTTGGCCCTTTAAATGTTTTTGCTGGTCCCGCATTGCAATATATTCTAGATACAGAATTTGATGGTATTACTCTTAATGATGTAGAGAAAGATTTTACCGTAGGACTTAATTTCGGTATTGGATTTAGCTTAAATAAATTAGGCATCGACCTGCGTTATGAACGTGGATTCACAGAAAATGAGGTAACTTTTATTAATAGTAATATCATTTCTACCGAAAGTAGAATTGACACCAGACCAGATCAATTAATCCTAAGTCTCTCGTTAATACTTTAAATCTCTATATTAGAGAAAACAAAAAACCTCGCAATTGCGAGGTTTTTTGTTTTTAATTATCAATCTAATTATTCTGGATAAGTAGGATCTAAATAATCCGGAATGCCATTTCCATTGGAATCTTTTAGAGTTAAAATGGTTCCTGTAAATGTACCATCTGAATTTTCTATAATTTTATTAAGCAGCACTTGGTCGGCGTTTAATTCTATAAGTTCTATTTCTTCGCGCGTCGCTTTTGTTACTTTTTCTATTTCAATCTCATCTTTGGTTAAAACGCCGTCACCATCATCATCTGTATCGGCATAATCAGGTCTTAAATCACCATCGGTATCATCGTCTTCATCTAAATCCGGATTTACAACAAACTCACCATCACCTGTTATATCCTCTAAATAAGAAGGAATACCATCACCATCATGATCGTTTTCTGACATTTGTAACAATTCGATTTTAAAAATAATCGGAGAATAGGCAGGTATGTTACCTGTACCGCTTGAAAAATACCCTAAACCTGAAGGTAAAAACATCACGCCTAATCCATGATCTTGAAATGTTACAGTACCATCCTCGTTATCAACATAGGATGCTGATGTGTTAAAACTTGGAACTACTTTTCTCCATCCCGGCACTAAGGTAGTCAAATCCATAGTTAGAGGGTTTACAGAAGCATCAAATACAGAATTGTCTAAGGTAAAACCTTCATAATTTACCAATACGTTATCTGAAAAATAGGGCGAATCTCCTGCTCCCTGGTTTATTCTTAAAATATAATAGGTGTAATCGGTATCTGCATATTCTAAACCCTCAATTTTCTCAACAGCATCCCATAATAAGGTATGGTCTGCCGGCGCAGTTTCTCCTTCTTCTAAAGCCGTTATAATAACATCTTCAAGTTTGGCATTTGGAGATAATGCTGCCAACTCTGCAGAATTATAGTAATGTCCTTCTAAATACTTTACTAATGAATCATTATCGGACAACTGTTGTTCATCGCGATCTCGTTCAGGAATTGGAGTAAAGCCATCATCTTCTTTTTTACATGCAGTAAACGCCATGGCCAATGTTAAAATAAGCAGACTTATTTTTTTTAATTTCATACGGTATTTAATTTTCAATAGCTAAAACCTACAATTCAAATTAAAATATTCTAAAAAAGTATCTAATATTTTATAAATGAATGTATCAATATTCTTTATTTTTGAGCACGCAAGATACAATTTTAATGCAATCTTGCCCAATAAGATTAACGTAGTTTTACAATAATTATATGCGTATAGATAAGTACTTATGGTGTGTTAGATATTATAAAACACGTAGCATTGCAACAACAGCTTGTAAGAAAGGCCATGTTAGGATAAATAATGAAGTTGTTAAGCCCAGCAGGGATGTTTATCCACAGGACACCATTGAACTAAGAAAAGACCAAATTAATTACAAACTTAAAGTAAACGACCTTCCTGAAAGTCGTGTTGGTGCGAAATTAGTTGACATCTATCGTACTGATATCACGCCTAAAGAACAGTTTGAAGCCCAAGAGCTTTTAAAATATTCCAAAGATTATTATAGAAAAAAAGGTGTTGGACGCCCTACAAAAAAAGATCGACGCGATATTGATGATTTTACAACCGAAAATGAGTAATTTTACTTTTTAAAAGAACAAAGCTTAGAAGATGAATTTGACGAATAACGTAATTTTAAATCACGAAGAAATAACGCATAAAATTAGACGTATTGCTTTTCAAATTTATGAAAGTAACGTAGATGAAAAAGAAGTGATTTTAGCTGGGATTGATAGCAATGGATATTTGTTAGCTGAAAAATTAAAAAATGTTCTTGAAAGCATATCAGATATTGCACCAACGCTTTGTAAGGTGGTTATAAACAAAAAACAGCCTTGGGAAACCATAGAAACTTCTATTAATCCGGAATCTTATCAAAACAAATCGTTAGTACTTATTGATGATGTATTAAACTCAGGCACCACGCTTATTTATGGGGTAAAACATTTTTTAAACGTTCCTCTAAAACAGTTTAAAACGGCGGTTCTTGTAAACAGAAACCATAAAAAATACCCTGTTAAAGCCGATTTTAAGGGCATCTCCTTATCAACTTCATTACACGAACATGTAGATGTTATTTTAGAAGGCGATAACTTTCAAGCTATATTAGAATAGTTTGTCAACTAATTCATCTGCAATTTCAGACTCCCCTTTATTGTCTGTAGTAATGGTAAGATTTGCCATATTATAAAATGGCGCGCGCTCGAATAGGTGTTTACCAATAAATTCGGTTAATACATCATCTGATTCAATATGCGCTATAAGTGGACGTTTACTCTTTTCGTTTTTTAACCTATTTACTAATGTCGGAATTGAGGCTTTTAAATAAACGGCATTGGCATTATCAGACTCTAAAATAAGATTCATGTTATTATTATAGCATGGAGTACCTCCTCCCAATGATAAGATCAAGTTTTCTTGGGTCTCTAAAAGATCTTTCAGATACTTTGTTTCCGCTTTCCTAAAATAAATCTCCCCTTTGCTTTTAAAAATAGCTCTCACAGACATGTGTTCCTTAGATTCTATATAATCGTCTAAATCTAAAAACTCATAATTTAATTTATCTGCTAAAATTCTTCCTATTGTTGACTTCCCCGAAGCCATATATCCAATTAAATTTAAAATCATTTGTGATGCTATAAATTGATTATTAAAAACATAGCGTTTGCGATGGCAAAAAAACAAAAAAATCTTGAAAAAAAGCCTTGTTTTATTGAAAATAGGTTTTATATTTGCACCCGCTAACGGGAAACAGTTAGACACAAAAAATAATGACCTGGTAGCTCAGTTGGTAGAGCATCTCCCTTTTAAGGAGAGGGTCCTGGGTTCGAGCCCCAGCCCGGTCACTAGAAAAGTTAAGCAGTTTGCTTAACTTTTTCTATTTTTACAACGTTCATTTTATATTTTGCGCACGTGGCGGAATTGGTAGACGCGCTGGCTTGAGGGGCCAGTATCCGTTTAGGATGTGGAAGTTCGAATCTTCTCGTGCGCACATTAACAATACTATAACATTGACTTTAAGTTTTTTAAAAATTAAATTCGATTTTTTTTAAAAAATGTTTTTTTAAACAAACAATATTATAGATATTTGCACCCGCTAACGGGAAACAGTTAGACACAAAAAAATAATGACCTGGTAGCTCAGTTGGTAGAGCATCTCCCTTTTAAGGAGAGGGTCCTGGGTTCGAGCCCCAGCCCGGTCACAGAAAAAAGGTTAAGCATTTGCTTAACCTTTTTTACTTTACTACCTCTAAAAACTAAAAAGTTATTCTTTTCGATTTAATTGATTGTAAAACGCCTGGTAATCCTGATTATTCGGATACAACTCCACCAATCGTCGTGCTATATTTTTAGCTTTTTCTATTTGATTTCCCTTCTTATATATATAAGCAAGTACATACAACAAACTATCGTTATTAGGCTCTACTTTTAGGCCTTTTACAGCGACAGATTCGGCTTCAGATAAATTATTAACTTTATCGTATAACAGGCATAAATTATAATATAAACGCACATTAACAGGCATATATTTAATCGCTAGTTTCATTTGCGTAATAGCCTCATCTATTCTATTTAATTCACCTAATAATAAAGCATAAGAATAATAGGTCTGCCCAAATTCTGGCTCCTGCTCTATTATTGTTTTAAAAGCATCTTCTGCCCTATCAAACTGTCCATTGCGATAATACAAATTTGCCAAATTGGTTCGTACTATATTGTTAATATTATCTATTTCTAAAGCACTCTCATAACCTTTAATAGCTCCTTGTAAATCACCTTTTTTTATAAGGTAATTGGCACGTTTAATACGTCCTCCAACAAAATCTGAAGTTATATTTAAATTAGTCTCAAATTCCTGTTTTACTTTTTCATAATCTTCCTTATAATTTTCTGGTACTAACATAGCATCTAATGCTCCTAAAGCAAAAAATGCTTTAACCCTTACCGAACGCTTATTATCCTTTAAAAGTGGTAAGAAATAATTATTATAATCTGTCACATTAATATTTCCTAAAACATCTAATGTTGCAGCCTTTACAAGTGGTGATTCATCATTTAAAAAAGTCAACATTTCTTCAATTGAATTAGAATCTAAATAATTGTTCATAGCACTGACTGCCGAAGCTCGAGCTATATCAGGATAAATAGTATCATGAGCTAACTCCATCAACGAAGCCATACCTTTTTCATGACCAGTTAATCCAGGAGCTAAAAGGTCTGAGAAATGTTTTGTATTTGGTTGCCCGAATAACTTTTGATATTCGGCCCATGCCCATTCGTTATCTTTATCTTCATGACAACCTATACAAGCGTTAGGAGTACCGTATTTTATACTTTGATCAGGGCGTGGAATTCTAAAACTGTGGTCGCGTCTAAAATCGTTACCCATGTAATACCTCCCGGTCATATGACAGTTGATACATTGTGCACCATCTGTTCCGGTTTCATGAAAATGATGTTTCGGCGTATCATAACTCGACGGTATATGGCATTGAGCACATAAATTATTACCATCAAACTTCAGTTTTAATGAATGCGGATCATGACAGTTCGTACAAGTAACACCATTTTGATACATTTTACTTTGAACAAAAGACCCATACACATAATCTTCATCTAAAATTTGCCCATCAGGATAATACAAATTATCACCAAGTAACTGCGGGAAATAATGATCGAGCATTGTTCCTTTAAAATTAAAATATTCAGATATTTGTTCCCGGCGCATATGACATCGGGCACATTGATCTACCAAGGACTTGGGAGACGTTCCAGCAGTCATGTGTAAATGGTCTTGCGAAGTATAGGCTGCTCCTAATTTTCTGGCTTGTTCAACATGCGTTTTGCCCGGGCCATGACAAGCTTCACAACTTACATTAATAAGAGCATATTTAGTGTCATAACTATGTGATTTTAAATCGTAATTTTTTCGAACATTTGTAGAGTGACAATCGGAACACATATTATTCCAATTTAATCCCCCTCTTGACCAATGTAACCATTCAGAATGTACTACTTTGAAATCTGGATACAAATCAAACCATTGATTTTTTACACTATCCCAAGCCGTTCTTAAACATTGATAATGCCCATTTGGAAATTTTACTATATATTGTTGAAGCGGCTTTATACCAAAGGTATATTCTATTTTGTAATCATGATTATTACCGTCAGGCCCTTCTGTGTTCACAAAATAATCAGCCCCTTCTTTATAGAATTGAGATGTTACTCCCTGGCTTTTAAAAATTTTATTATTAAAATCTCCTAAAATTGTTGAATCATTAGCTATTTGCATAGCCTTATCATGATGCGAACCCTGCCAATGTTCATATTCTTTACTATGACATTCCTTACAAGTGTTATCTCCTAAAAAATGATCATCTGGAATTAACTTTGTGGAAGCGAATATTTTATCTGTTTCGGCTGTAACATCAATATATTCATCCTTAGTTTTTTTACATGAAAAAATGACTAAAGTGACTAGAAATATGAAAAAAAAACGCATAAAAATTAAATCGTGGGACAGATGGTTAATAACGAACTCAAAAGTAACCAAATATTAATGTGAAACAAAAACTGCAACGACATATTATTAGATTATACAGTACTTTCATGATATCATTTTTTTAAATATTATACATCACAAATCAAACTGCAACGAATTAAATTTAAATTTATTACCATAATTAAAAGGATATTTGTATTTTTGTTTAAGATTTACAGATATTAAATGAACAATATTAAGGTCAACTTCAGCATTAAAGATTTAGAAAATCTGTCTGGCATTAAAGCCCATACCATCAGGATTTGGGAAAAACGCTATAATTTACTTGAACCAAATAGAACGGATACCAATATTAGAAACTACAGCATTGAAAGTCTTCAAAAACTGCTTAACATAACTTATCTTAACAATAATGGACTTAAAATTTCGAAAATTGCAAATTTAAAAGAAGAGGAAATTCCCATTAAGGTGAGAGAAATTGCATCCAGAGCACAAGTTGAAAACCACGCTATTAATGCTTTAAAAATTGCCATGATCAATTTTGATCAGGTTTTATTTTACAATACGTATAACAATCTTTTAGAAACTAAAACTTTTAAAGAAGTATTTTATTCTGTATTCCTACCTCTATTAAATGAAATTGGTTTACTATGGCAAACAAACACAATTACACCTGCTCATGAACATTTTTTATCTATACATATCAAGCAGAAAATCCTGCTAAATATTGAAAGACTTCAACTATTAGAACCTAAACCTGCTTCTAATACTTTTGTTTTGTTCTTACCCGACAATGAAATTCACGATATAGGTTTATTGTTTATTAATTATGAACTACGAAGCAAGGGCTATCATACCATTTTTCTAGGAGAAAGCGTACCTATGGAAAGTCTTAAAGATTTAAATGAATTCTTTAATGACATTACCTTCATCTCCTATTTTACGGTATCTCCTGAAGAATCAGACATACCGGAATATCTTGAAAAATTCAGCTCGTTACTGCTTAAAGAACAAAATAACAAGTTGTTTATTCTAGGTAAAAAAACCTCAAACTTAGAACCGGAATTACTCCCTGAAAAGATAACCTTATATACCTCGATTAAAAATCTCGTTAAAGAATTGTAAGAAAATTTTATTTTGTTAAACTTTTGATTATATTTGTTAAACAATATGAAATCAAAAGTTATAATAATCGGTTCCGGATTTTCATCTCTCGCAGCATCTTGTTATTTAGCGAAAGCTGGCCACGAGGTGACTGTATATGAAAAAAACAATACCATCGGCGGGCGTGCAAGACAACTAAAAAAAGAGGGATTCTCATTTGATATTGGTCCCACATGGTATTGGATGCCGGACGTTTTTGAAAGATTTTTTAACGATTTCGGAAAATCTCCAAGCGATTTTTACGACCTAGAAAAGCTTAACCCCGCTTATAGTGTCTATTTTGGGAAAAATGATTATATCACTATTGAAGACAGCTTAGAAAAAATATCCAAAGCTTTTGAAAAAGAAGAACCTGGCAGCTCAAAACAATTGGCGAAATTCATCGCTAATGCCAAAAGCAACTACGACATAGCCATTAAAGACCTTGTTTACAATCCAGGTGTTTCTCCTTTAGAATTAGTTACACCCGCGACAATAACCAAACTAAATCAATTTTTCAGCAATATTAAAAAGGATGTTAGAAAAGCTTTTAAAAATGAGCGTTTAGTGAAAATACTAGAGTTCCCTGTTCTCTTTTTAGGAGCAAAACCAAGTGATACTCCATCATTTTATAATTTTATGAATTATGCCGATTTCGGACTGGGTACATTTCACCCCAAAAAAGGTATGTATCAGGTTATTCTAGCTATCGAACAATTAGCTAAATCACTTGGTGTAAAAATTGAAACGAACGCTGCCGTTGAAAATATTATTATCAAAAACGCAAAGGCCACCTCAGTCACTATTAACAGCATAGAACATAGAGCAGATATTATATTAAGCGGAGCTGATTATCACCACACAGAAACATTATTAGAAAAGGAATATAGACAATATTCTGAAAAGTATTGGCAAAAGAAAACCTTTGCTCCTTCTTCCCTTTTGTTTTATGTTGGTTTTGATAAGAAAATAGAGAATGTACATCATCATACCTTATTTTTCGATGTTGATTTCGATAAGCATGCACAAGCCATTTACGACAAACCCGAATGGCCAGAAAACCCATTATTTTATGCCAGTTTCCCTAGTAAAACTGACGATTATGCCGCTCCAAAGAACAAAGAAGCTGGAATATTTTTAATTCCTTTAGCTCCTGGAATTGAAGATACGCAAAAACTTCGGGAACAATATTTTGAAAAAATAATGTCACGATTTGAAAGTTTAACAAGTCAAAATATAAAAAAACATGTTATATTTAAAGAAAGCTTTTGTATTAATGACTTTGTAAAAGACTACAATTCGTATAAGGGCAACGCTTATGGTATGGCAAACACTTTAACTCAAACAGCATTTTTAAGACCTAAACTAAAAAGCAAAAAAATAACTAACCTGTATTTTACAGGACAACTAACTGTGCCAGGACCAGGTGTACCACCATCACTAATTTCTGGGAAATTAGTGGCAGATTTAATAACCAAACATCATAACATATGAAAGCATTATTCGACACCGTTTCATACAATTGCAGCAAATTAGTTACTAATTCTTATAGCACTTCTTTTTCATTAGCGTCTAAAATGCTTTCCCCTGCAATAAGACAGGATATATATAATATCTACGGTTTTGTAAGGTTCGCAGATGAAATCGTAGATTCTTTCCACGATTATGACCAAGAAGCTCTTTTCGATTTATTTAGTGAGGACCTTGAAAAAGCATTGATAGATCGTATTAGTTTAAACCCAATTTTAAATGCTTTTCAAAACACCTACCATCAATATAATATAGACAAAAATTTAGTTGATAGTTTTATGAAAAGCATGCGGTTAGATTTGCATAAAACCACCTATTTAACCGAAGAAGAATATAGAGAATACATTTATGGTTCGGCCGACGTGGTTGGTTTAATGTGCTTAAAAGTATTTGTAAAAGGTGACAAAGATAAATATGAAGAACTCAAAGATACTGCCATGGCATTGGGGTCTGCATTTCAAAAAGTAAATTTTTTAAGAGATTTAAAAGCAGACTTCGAAGGTTTAAATCGTTCATATTTTCCAAAAACAGATTTAAAAAACTTGGACGAAATATCGAAGCAGCACATCATTGAAGACATAGAACACGATTTTTCAATTGGTTTAAAAGGCATTAAAAAGCTACCTATTGAAGCTAAATTTGGAGTTTTTATGGCCTATCGCTATTACAAACACTTATTAAAAAAGTTAAAACGTACGCCTGCTTTGCATATAAAAAATTCAAGAATACGCGTATCTAACCCAAAGAAATTTGAACTGTTAATGCGTAGCTATGTAAAATATCAATTAAATTTAATTTAACTTTGTAATATGCATACGGTTTTTTGGATTCTTATTTTTTTAGCTACATTCTGTTTCATGGAATTCATGGCCTGGTTTACTCATAAATATATTATGCATGGTTTCCTTTGGTCTTTACATAAAGATCACCACAAAAAAGATCACGATAGTTGGTTTGAAAGAAATGACGCCTTCTTTATTTTTTATGCCGTTGTAAGTATTGGTTGCTTTTTACTTTGGAAATTTGACATTTTTTGGCCCGGACTTCCTATTGGGTTAGGTATATTCGCTTATGGCCTTTCTTACTTTTTGGTTCACGATATATTTATTCATCAGCGCTTTAAAATTTTTAGAAATGCTAATAACTGGTATGCAAAAGGCATTCGTCGTGCACATAAAATGCACCACAAACACCTAGGCAAAGAAGATGGTGAATGCTTCGGGATGTTATTTGTTCCTTTCAAATATTTTAAAAACGTAAAGTAGCCAATGCATCACCTCTATTTACTACTCAACTTAGGTTCATTATCTGTCCCCTTCCTATTTAGCTTTCATCCAAAACTTAAATTTTATAATTACTGGAAGCCTTTGATTATTAGTGTTTTTGCGAGTATGCTTATTTTTATTCCCTGGGATATTATATTTACTAATGAAGGGGTTTGGGGGTTTAATTCAAACTATTATTTAGGAACCACCTTTTTTAACTTACCGATAGAAGAATGGCTATTCTTTATATGTATTCCATATGCCTGTATATTTACACATTATGCCTTACTCCTTTATTTCCCACAATTAAAACTGAAAAAACAACAAACTCAATTAATTGGAATTATATTAATTTTATTATTTATAATAACAGCTATTTACAACCACACCAAAGCTTACACATTTGTCAATTTTAGCTTAGCCAGTATTCTCACCGGGATAGTGATTCGTAGAAATATAGAATTACTTCAAAGCTATTTATTAACGTTTATAGTAATGTTAATCCCTTTTTTTCTAGTAAATGGAACATTAACAGGTAGTTTTATAAAAAACGAAGTGGTTTGGTATAATAATGCTGAAAATTTAGGTGTGCGGTTATTTACCATTCCAATTGAAGATACTGTTTATGCTTTTTCTTTAATTCTTTTGAATCTATTTATCATAAGCACTATAAACAAGTACCGTTTTAAGAATTAACTATTTACAACATTTACAGGGTGCCCTTTAAAAAAAGCTTCAAGGTTTTTTACAGTTATGTCCATTAACCGAGCCCTAGCTTCTATTGGTGCCCAGGCAATATGCGGGGTAATAATACAATTTTTTGCCTGAAGTAAGGGGTTATTCGGTTTTATTGGTTCTTCTGAAACCACATCGACCGCTGCAGCCGAAACTTTACCAGAATTTAAAGCTTCAGCTAAATCTGTTTCAACAATTAATCCGCCTCTGGAAGTGTTTATAATTTTAACCCCCGTTTTCATTTTACTGATGTTCGATTTATTAATAATCCCAATAGTACTTTCAAAAAGAGGACAATGCAAACTTATAAAGTCTGAACACTCTAATAAGGTATTTAATTCAACAAATTCACAGGTTTCAGATTCTATTTCTGGTTTTCTTGTTCTACTATAAACTAAAATATGTAATCCAAATGCTTGAACTAATTTTGCCACAGCCTGTCCGATTCTACCAAAACCGATGACTCCAAAAGTTTTGCCCTGCAATTCTATAAGCGGTGAATTCCAGTAGCTAAAATCCAATGATTTCGCCCAATGACCTTCATGAACGGATTGATTATGATCTCCAACCTGATGACACATTTCCAACAAAAGCGCCATGGTAAATTGAGCAACAGCATGTGTACTATAAGCAGGTACATTTGCTACTATAATTCCTTGTTTTTTTGCTGTATCAACATCAACTACGTTATATCCGGTAGCTAAAACACCTATGTATTTAAGCGCCTCACACTGTTCTAAAACTTCTGTTGAAAGTGGTGTTTTATTGGTAAAAACAACCTCAGCATTTTGTATACGACTTAAAATTTCTTGTGTTTCGAATTTCGTTCGATCGTAAACAGTTATATCCCCAAATTCTTCAATACCCTTCCAACTTAAATCTCCGGGATTTAAAGCGTAACCATCTAAAACAACTATTTTCATATAGGTTCCTTTTTTGTACTAAGCTACAAAAATCTATTTTTTTAATAAACCGTCAATTGTTTGTCTTACTTTATCACTGTTCCAATTAGCTGCTCCAGTTTCATCTATAATGATTTGCCCCTCTTGATCAATTAAAAATGTTCTGGGTATGGAGTTTACATTAAATAATTCAGGTGACTTGGAATTAGGCTGATATACCTCAAATGAATAACTATTCTTACTTAAAAATTGATTTACTTCTTCGAAATCATCTGACGTTACGAAAACAAATTCAACTTTATCCTTGTAGTCATTGTACAAAGCCTGTAAACTTGGCATTTCTGCTATACATGGCGGACACCAGGTTGCCCAAAAATTTACCAATACTACTTTTCCTTTAGCCTCCGTAAATTGTTTAATTTTATTATCTCCACTGCGTAGCTGCCATTGATAATCGTTTAATAAAACTAGCTCGGAATCACTTTTAACCGAAGGAGCAAAAAGCGCCAACCCTTTATTGAGAAATATTTGAATTGGTTTTCTGGTCTGTGGAATAATTAAGA
This sequence comes from Gaetbulibacter saemankumensis DSM 17032, assembly GCF_000425645.1. Classification (GTDB taxonomy): domain Bacteria; phylum Bacteroidota; class Bacteroidia; order Flavobacteriales; family Flavobacteriaceae; genus Gaetbulibacter; species Gaetbulibacter saemankumensis. Next base: position 1,536,808 of record NZ_KE384430.1, on the reverse strand, counting down.
GTGCAATAAGAACAATATATAATATATTTTTAATTTTTAGTTTCGACCAATTCATAGGTTAAGATGTTTCAGATTAATTATAGAATATTCCACAAAACTAATAATTAATACCACCTATTATGGATACCAATGTTACATTAAATTACTAATTCCATTTATAGAAGCTATATACCTATACAAATTTCATGAAACCAAGGCAGTCAATATATTATATAGGATACTCTTAAAAAACAGGCATAAAAAAACCTCCAATTCTGGAGGCCTCTCCTATTATTATATAACTATAAAGAAATTATTCTTCAGTGCTCACTGCTTCAACTTCTGAATCTTCAGAATCTAAATCGTCTAACATATCATGCTTTTGTAAAATATTATACCATTGCACTACTTTCTTTATGTCGCTCGCATATACACGATCTTCATCGTAATCAGGTAAAATATCAAAAAAGTAAGCTTCTAAATCATCTTTGCTAGCCTTTGGTTTTACAGATGCCTGTTCTCCATTTTCTTTGTTTTTAATATTTAAAAACACTTGTTTTAAAGGCACTTCTTCAGTTAAAGTATAAATTGCGATTTCACTTAATATACTCACGTTTTGTTGAATATTTACTGAAATACGTTTTTTATCTACTAAAGATTCTGCTACAAAACCACCTCTAGTTTGAGCTACCAGTTTATACAAACCTGGCTTTCCTGCAATTGAAAGTACTTTATCTAAACTCATAAATTATTTATTGAACGTCGCAAATATCATTTGTTTATTGATGTATTGCAAATATTATCGTTTCTTTTTTTGATCGGGAAAACGCATTTTATAATCTACATTAATCTTCCCTTTCGAAATATTACTTAAACGCCCTTTTAAAAGTCGTTTTTTTAAGCTCGACAATTTATCAGTGAATAACACGCCCTCAATATGATCGTATTCATGTTGTATCACACGTGCTACTAAACCATCATAAGTTTCAGTGTGCCACGCGAAATTTTCATCTTGAAATTCAATTGTCACTTTTGGTTTTCTATTTACATCTTCACGAATATCCGGTATACTTAAGCACCCTTCATTAAAAGCCCACTCCTTACCTTCTTCTTCTAAAATAGTAGCATTTATAAATACGCGCTTAAAACCATTTAAGGCCTTTTGTTCTTCCGGAGTTAAATCTTCGTCTTCAGAAAAAGGTGTCGCATCAATTATAAAAAGTCGAATTGGTAAACCGATTTGTGGAGCCGCCAAGCCCACACCGTAAGCATTATACATGGTCTCGAACATATTATCGAGCAACTCATTTAAATTAGGATAATCTTTATCAATGTCGGTTCCTACCTTTTTTAAAACAGGATCGCCATAAGCTACAATAGGTAAAATCATGATTAAAATATTTTCGTTTGCAAAAATACAATACTATATGGTAATTCAAGTTAAGTCAATACATAAAAAAACACCATAAACTGAATTAATTTAAGGTGTTCTTTTTATTTATAAATTAATTTATTTTAAAATAACAGCTTTTCTTATTACCGATGAATTACCACTATTTATTTTAATCATATACATGCCGTTGGTCAAGCCACTGACATTAATATTTTTCAAATTTTGATTATCCGTAAATGTCTTTAACATCAATTTCCCCGTGATATCGTATAATTCGATTTGCACTGAAGTATTTATTCCAAAAGACAAACTAATTTCGTTTCCTTTTGTAAGCGGATTAGGAAACACCTTAAATTCCTTTTTTAAAACTTCAAACGTTTCGGTTGGTAAAGTCCCTGAGGAAAAAGTACAAGAGGTATCAAAACCTGAAGTTACTGTAAAATCCTGCCCTGAAATAGCTGGACCGGACAATCTATTATACACAGCAACCGTTTCTGAACAAGACGCTTCGTCTAATTCGTAGGTGGTTGTACCATCAACCATTATTGTTACCGGTCTGTTAGCACAAAACGAGGTCGCTTCTGGATAATTAAAAATAATTAACTCCCCTCCAGCCGATGTAGTTCCTGATTCCGGACAAGGATCGGCAAAAGCTTGATTTAAACTAAAAAATGCCGCAATAGCTAAAAAGTAGATTTGTTTCATAAATGGTTGGTTTTGGTTGATTTATAAAGTTAATAATTTCTTACAAAACTAGATATTTTTTTTCAATTATTTTGAGGCTAAATAACTCTGTAATATGAGCGTAGCACTAATTTCGTCTACGAGGGCTTTGTTTTTCCTTTGACTTTTTTTCAATCCACCATCAATCATGGATTGAAAAGCCATTTTAGAAGTAAAGCGTTCATCTACTCTGACTACAGGAATGTCTGGGAATTGCTTTACCAATTTTTGTAAAAATGGGGTAATTAATACTTCACTTTCGGATGCTGTATTATTCATTTGTTTTGGCTCTCCCACCACAAACAATTCAACTTTTTCTTTAGCCGTATAAGTCTTTAAAAAACCAAGTAACTCTGGTGTATTTACCGTTGTTAATCCAGATGCGATAATTTGCAACTCATCAGTAACCGCTAAACCAGTCCGTTTTTTACCAAAATCTATTGCGAGTATTCTTGCCATAATAATTCTTTAGACAAAAATAATGTAATAAAAACAAAAGGCTGTCTTAAAGACAGCCTTTTTATTATCGAGAGTTTTTGTTGATATTAAGCTTTTGCAGCTTTATGTATTTTTGGGAAAAGTAAATTTAGATTATCCACTTTTCTTACTCGGTTTAAATATATTCTAATATCGCTAGCACTTTTAGCTATGGACTCTTTTAGTTCCTTAGCGTCAATTAATACTGCCTCATTAATTTCTGTATTCTCATTATTATTAGAAACAGAAACCGCTTTAACATTTTCATTATTTACAACTTCAACTTTATTTTGAGCACCTGCGAAAGAAACAGTTAATAAGAAGATAATTAATATGTAAAAATTTGTTTTCATTTCTATTTGGGGTTGTTTGATGATTCAAAGATATATTCAGATAAGAGGTTGAACACAAAAAAATAGTTGTAAATCACTGTATTTTCGATTAGTAGAGGAGTTGCTGTTTTCGCCCGATTAACTGATAAAAACCCTGTTTTTACGGATAAAAAACAAGCCTTTTGCATTTAATCGAAAAATGCAAAACGTTCATAGGTAGGATTACAACTTCTCCTACTAAAAATCACGCCTTCAATATGTACTTTATCGACCTTGAACAACATATTCTAAACACTAAATTCTCGTTATTTAAGTAAGAGGTATTATATTTGCGCAAAACTATTTAAAATGACAGAATTAAGACAAATTATAGAAGCGGCTTGGGAGAACAGAGAACTTCTTAAAGAAGAAAAGACTACAAACGCTATTAGAAAAGTTGTTGATTTATTAGATAAAGGAGAGTTACGAGTTGCAGAACCTGTTGATGCTGGCTGGCAAGTAAATGAATGGGTGAAAAAAGGTGTTGTATTATATTTCCCTATTCAAAAAATGGAAACAATAGAATGTGGTCCTTTAGAATTCCACGATAAAATACCTTTAAAGACAGGTTATGCTGAAAAAGGCATTCGCGTAGTTCCGCATGCGGTAGCTAGACATGGAGCATATATTTCTCCTGGCACTATACTAATGCCTAGTTATGTGAATATTGGAGCTTATGTCGACGAAGGTACCATGGTTGATACCTGGGCCACTGTAGGTAGCTGTGCACAAATAGGCAAAAACGTTCACTTATCTGGTGGTGTAGGTATTGGTGGTGTTTTAGAACCTTTACAAGCAGCTCCTGTAATTATTGAAGATAATGTATTTGTCGGATCACGCTGTATTGTAGTTGAAGGTGTTCATGTTGAAAAAGAAGCCGTATTGGGAGCCAATGTTGTTTTAACTATGAGTACTAAAATTATAGATATTACTGGAGATACCCCTATTGAAATGAAAGGTCGCGTTCCTGCCCGCTCGGTTGTTATTCCTGGAAGTTACACTAAAAAATTCGCTGCAGGTGAATACCAAGTTCCTTGTGCATTAATTATTGGAAAACGTAAAGAAAGTACCGATAAGAAAACATCTTTAAACGATGCCCTTCGCGATAACGATGTTGCGGTATAAATGAAGATTCTCATTATACAACAAAAAATGATTGGTGATGTGCTTACAAGCAGTATCATGTTTGAAGCACTTCACCAAAAATTTCCAAACGCTCAATTAGATTACTTAATTAATGAGCACACTCTTCCGGTTGTTAAAAACAACCCATTTATAGATAATTTCGTTTTATTCACGCGACGAGATCAAAAAAACATAATTAGCCTTTTTAAATTTACTTTAAAAATACGTCGACAAAAATACGACATCGTAGTAGATGTATATTCTAAATTATCGAGCAATATAATTAGCTTACTTTCTGGTGCTGAAACAAAAATCTCTTATTTTAAACCTTATAGCGCTTTCTTTTATAGTAATAATATAAAAAGAGATAAAGAATCATCTTCAACTAATCTTGCCTTAAGGCACAGATTACAACTTCTGGAACCTCTGGATATTCAAATTTCCAGTGTCATTCCAAAAATCTATTTAAGCAATGAAGAGATTTCAGAAAGTTCAAAGTTGCTATTAGAAAATGGATTAAATCTCGATAATCCATTGTATATGATTAGTGTTTTAGGAAGTGGCAAAAATAAAACCTACCCTTTAAATTATATGGCAGAGGTTATTGATACCATAATTAGTGAAAAACCGAAGGCTCAGATACTGTTTAATTATATACCGGCGCAGGAGTCTGATGCAAAAAACATCTATAATCTTTGTAAGCCAGAAACACAAAACCGTATATTTTTACATGTTTTTGGCAATAGTTTGCGTCAATTTTTAGCGATTACTTATCACTGTAATGCCCTTATAGGAAATGAAGGTGGCGCGGTAAATATGGCTAAAGCCCTCAATGTTAAAACATTTTCAATATTCTCCCCTTGGATTGATAAATCTTCATGGAACCTTTTTGAAAACGAAAGTAATATCGGTGTTCATTTAAAGGATTACGAACCTAATATCTATACTAAAGCAGAAAAGCACTATAAGCAAGAATCTGAAACATTATATCTTAAATTCAAACCAAATTTTTTTAAAAATAAACTCATTAAGTTTTTAAATTCTTAATACTCACCCCCTAGCCTCCCCTTTAAAGTAGATTAATATTTACCAAAAGATAATACATTTTAACGGTCTATTTATTTAATGTAATTTTGCAGAAAATTAAAACATATAGATGTACGACTATTTAATTGTTGGTGCCGGACTGTTTGGTTCTGTATTTGCTCACGAAGCAAAAAAAAATAACAAAAAATGTCTGGTAATAGATAAAAGAAATCATGTGGGAGGAAATGTTTATTGTGAAAACATTGACGGTATTAATGTTCACAAATATGGTGCTCATATTTTTCATACGAATGATAAATCTATTTGGGACTATGTTAATCAATTTGCTGAATTCAACAATTATATAAACTCACCGGTATCCATATCGAAAGGTAAACTTTATAATTTACCTTTTAATATGAACACTTTTTATCAATTATGGGGCACTAAAGCACCAGATGAAGCAAAAGCAATAATTAACAAACAAATCGAAAAATTTGGAGTTAAAACACCTCAAAATCTGGAAGAACAAGCACTTTCTCTTATTGGTAAAGATGTTTATGAAGTTTTAATAAAAGAATATACCGAAAAACAATGGGGTACCAAGGCAACTAAATTACCTCCATTCATAATTAAAAGACTTCCCGTTCGATACACTTTCAACAACAATTATTTTAACGACAAATACCAGGGGATTCCAATTGGAGGTTATAATAAAATTATTGATGGGTTGTTAGCAGGTATAGAAGTGAGAACCAATGTAGATTTTTTTAAAAACCGAGAAGCCTATAAAAACATAGCAAAAACTATCATTTTTACAGGTAAAATAGATGAATTTTTTGATTATAAATATGGTAAATTAGAATATCGTTCGCTTCGTTTTGAAAATTCCACCTTAGAAACAGATAACTTCCAAGGTAATGCCGTTGTTAATTATAATGATGGTGATATTCCTTATACGAGGATTATAGAGCACAAACATTTTGAATTCGGCACCCAGCCAAATACGGTAATAACCAAGGAATACCCTGAAAAATGGACGCCTGAAAAAGAGGCATACTACCCCATTAACAATGATGAAAACCAAAACAAATATGAACGCTATAGAAAGCTCTCTCAATCTGAGTCGAATGTGATTTTTGGTGGTAGATTAGCAGAGTATAAATATTATGATATGCACCAAATTATTGCGTCCGCTCTAAAGAAAAGCAAAAAAGAATTTGGGAATAAAGTATCTTAGCTGTGTTAATTCATAAACCAACCTATTGAGTCTATTCAAATTGAATACTACAAAAAAAATATCTGCATTAATGATTACTTTCAACGAAGTTAATCATATTGATGCTGTATTAGAATCCGTGAATTTTGCAGATGAAATTATAGTGATAGATTCTTATAGTAATGATGGTACTTACGAAAAGTTAAAATCCCATAAAAATGTAAAAACCATACAGCGGGAGTTTATCAACTTTGCCAATCAAAGAAACTTTGCATTAGAGCAGGCTAAATACGAATGGGTTCTTTTTATTGATGCCGACGAACGTATCCCGGAAAATCTAAGAAAAGAAATCATACAACATGTTAACTCAACCGATGATATTGTTGGTTTTATGTTTAAACGTCTCTTTTTCTTTAAGCAAAAACGTATTAGATTTAGTGGATTCCAAACGGATACCACTTACAGATTGTTTAAAAAAGATTTTGTGAAATATAATGAATGTAAAACGGTACATGAAATGCCTGTTTTAAACGGAAAAAGCATGTTACTTAAAAACAAAATGCTCCACTATTCTTTTGACAGTGCTTCGCAATATAAATCTAAAATGGAGCACTATGCCAAATTAAAAGCAGTTGAGTTACACCAAAAAGGTAAGAAAGCAAACATGCTCCATTTTATATTGAGACCAACCTATAAATTTGTTTTAAATTATTTTTTAAGACTTGGATTCTTAGATGGTAAAGAGGGCTTGATTATATCTTACTTAAGTGCCTATGGTGTACATTACAGATATCAAAAATTAAAAAGTCTAACTAAACAATCTTAGCCCGCTTTCCAAAATTTCAGTTTCTTTTTAAGCCGACGTTTACGGTGATATTTTTCTTGAAAAACTTCAGTTTCATACCACATTAAACCGAATACTTCTTCGTAATCATATCCGGAACATTTCGCATACTCATCACTCATAATTTCAACCATAGATTTATGTATGGTTAAACGTGAAAAATTCTTTATACGCGTTTCAAAATCTAGAGACTTAAATTCCATACGATTGAGATCAACTAAATAAAACTTATAATCACCATTATTTAATTTAATTAGAGTATTTCCAGGCGAATGATCTAAGAAATGAACGCCCTTTTCATGTAATTGAAAAGTGAATCGCGTAAATGCTCTTAAAATATTCTCGTAATTAGGAATATCAAAATCGGTTGTTAATTCTCTATAGGTTAACTCACAACTTAAATGCTCACTGATATAATAACTTTTTTTAAAAAGAAAAAAGGTCTTAAAAATATAATACCCTATTGGTTGTGGGGTTCCTATTTCTAATTCTATTAATTTATTGGCATATTCATAAGAGCGTTGTGCCTTACTTTTTCTAAAAAAACGATACGCTATTTGGTTAATTAAATGAGGGACTTTAAAAGATTTTACATTCAATGTTTTATCTCCCAGAGCAAACAACTTTAATGAATTCCTATCCTGATTTCCAAAATTTTCACCTTTAGTATTATAATTGAAAATAATATCATCAAAAAAGGCTATATGTTCCTTAAAATTCTCGTGTATCGTTTTATTAATTATCATTTTTATCTACTTCAACCTTAATAATTGCAATGAACTACTGGTATTTTATTTTTTCAAAAATACTGATGTATTATTGAAATTTTTATTCTTTTATAAAAGTAATTTCATGTAACACTAAGGCTAATTAAAGGTATTTCCCAACACCGTTTTCACACCATGCAGCCTTATTTCTTTTAGTACTTGATTCTATAGAATTATTAAACTCTAATCTATTTTTTGATTTTTCCTGATGATAAATATGAAAAACAATACCCCTATACCTCAATCTGCGACCTTGAAGACCATAATTATGTAGACGAAGTGCCAACTCAGAATCCTCTCTACCCCAGCCTTGAAACTCTTCATTATAACCATTTACGGCAATAAAATCCTCTTTAAAATAGGAGGTATTGCAGCCTCTGTATTTTTTTGAAAAATTTGGTTTTGGCAAATACAATCTACTTAGTAAAGGAAAACGCAATGCCCGGGTGCGCTTTTTTATACCCTTTGAAAATACTGAAAAATTTGTCTGCTTTATTTCGAAAAGACTTCTTAAATGAGCCTTCTGAATATTTACTCTGCTTCCAAATAAATAGTAACCCTTTTGAGCAAATTCTATATGATCTTTAACAAAACATGGATGCAAAATACAATCGCCATCTGCCTGAATAATATAACTTCCTTTAGCTTCCGCAATAGCTTTGTTTAGAATAGCCGATTTTGTAAACCCAATATCCTTATGCCAGACATGTTTTATTGGAACTGGAAATTCTTGATTAAATGCTTCAATTAAAGTTTTTGTTTCTTTTGTCGACCCATCATCTGCTATAATGACTTCATCTGGAAACACCCTTTGCTTTTTTACACTCAGTAAAACAAGTTCAAGAGCTTCAGGCCAATTATATGTTGATAAAATTAAACTAGTTTTCAAATCCTTCTACTTAAATAAATATTTAAAAAATTGTCCAAGATTCTTCTTGAATATAAAGAAATTGGATTTATAAAGCCCTTGTTCTTTTTCCTTTCTAAAATTTTCAAACAATTCGGAAAAATTACTACCTGCAACAAAATCCAAATACTTCCATTTTTCTGGCTCTAAAAAAAAGAAGTTCTCCTTTTCTTTATAATTCAATTCGTTTACGCTATCCCATTTGTTCATAAATCTTTCTAAATCGACTTCTTCATTATGTCCCCAATTAGTCAATTTTTGCACCAATTCTTCGCGTGTTCTGGCCAAACATTCATGCAAAATTAACGCATTATAATAAATTACTCTCCCATTGGTCTTTCTACCAACAGTATAATCAGGATAATTAGTTGCAACCACTGTTTTAGTGGCTTTATTTACATACAAATATCCATTTTTAGTCTTCTTGTATAAACTTACATGAAATGGTTGTATTAATACTTTATGTTTTTCTGGAGAATTTAAATAATGATTTTTGCTCTTCAAAAAAGAAACAAAACGCTCAAAATTTATGAAATACTCATCTGCATCTAATTGAATAATCCAGTTTCCAATTCCCATCTTTTCTGCCAACATTTTACGCTCTCGAACCTCACATGCCATGGTAGACATTTCGTTTACGTAGAAGTAATCTTCATATAATTGAATTTTATTATCAACATCAATAGATTTTATCCAAGCAAAAAACTCGGGAGCAATGTGAATATGGTTTCCATTCCAAGTTTTCCTATCTTTGTCCACAGCAAGATAAATGGTATCGGCATGTTTATATACTAATGGAATGGCATTTTTTAACAATTCATAATCATAGGACACTAAAAAACCTACCTGAATTTTGTTCATCGTTGCAAAATTTGATAAATGGACGACAAATATACGTACTTATGCTTACACATTATTATAAATAAGCAACATGTATACACTTTCAGATATTAATAAAAATACTAATTATTATTATCTATAGTTTAGATATTTTATCTCAACCAAAACAACAACTTATACGTATATTCAACTACAAGAAGATTTATGTTAACTTAAAATCCGAATGGTAAAAATTTTCATCATAACTCACCAACAAACACCTGCTTTAAATAACAACCTGTATATTCCATTACAAGTCGGCTCCAACCATGAAATTTTCAAAGGCATTTTAAATGACCATACAGGAGACCATATTGCAGAAAAAAATAAAAACTTTTGTGAATTAACTGCTGCCTATTGGATATCAAAAAATTATGATGAGGCTGATTATATAGGTCTTTGCCACTACAGAAGGTATTTTAATTTTTATAAGAATCCTTTAAGTTTAAAACCATCAACACAAAAAAAAATAACCGAAGGGACATTTAAAAAATCTAAACTATACAAAATAGCTCCCGAAAAACAGGAACAATTAATTTTAGACATTTTTAAAAGTTATGATGTCATTTTACCTGTTTCATACGATTTAGGTATTTCCTTATCAGAAAATTATGCTATTGGCCACCAAAAAGAAGATTTCGATTTAACCAAACAAATAATACTCGAAAAATACCCAGAATACGAATCAAGTATTGAAAAATATTTAAACAGGGAATCGAAATTCTACGTCGCCAATATGCTTATTACTTCAAAAAAAATCTGGCAAGCGTATTATAAATGGTTATTCGATATATTATTCGAATTAGAAAAACGAATTTCTATTCCAGAAGACTCATATCAAGCTAGAATTTTTGGTTTTATATCTGAAAGGTTAACGGCCTTATATTTCCAACACCATAATTTTAAAATAAAAGAAACCCCTTTATACAAAATAATTTAATTTGAAAATACTTATTGCCACACATAAAGACAAAACCTTTATAAATAATAATCTAATGACACCTATTCAGGTGGGAGCAGATTGTTCTCAATCGGTTATTGACGAATCGTACCTTTTAGATAATACAGGAAATAATATCTCTCTAAAAAACATTAACTATAATGAACTTACTTCTCTATATTGGATGTGGAAAAACATGGCTAATGAAAATGTTGTAGGCCTTATGCATTATAGACGATACTTTCATTTTTTCAAAAAACCTTTTAGCAGAAAATCATCAAGGTTAAAAAAAATAGATAGTAATAGTAAACTTATTACAAAAACACAGGATAAACATGATAAAATAGAAGAAAAAATCACTAAATGGCTTTCAGAATATGACATCATACTTCCGTTTCCTAGAACCTATACTGTTCAAGATGCACCAGCAACTATTGCAGAAGACTACTGTTTTCATCATAGAGCCTCTGACTGGAATACAGCTATGGAAATCATTAAAACGAATTATCCAGAATATAAACCAAGTATAGAAAAATATTTATATAATAGCTATGACCGATTTTATATGGCCAACATGTTTATTGCTCAATATGATTGGCTAAATGATTATTGCTCATGGCTTTTTGATATTTTGTTTAAACTGGAATCTCGAATAACCATAAGTGAAGATTCCTATCAAAAAAGAGTCTTTGGTTTTTTATCTGAACGTCTTCTTTCACTTTATATTCATCATAATAAATTCAAAGTAAAACATTTACCACTTTTATTAGTGAATGACTTTTTTGAAGATAATCCAGAAATCACAAAACCAAACGAATTTATCGAATAAAAAGGATCGTCTTTTCAACTCTACCATTTTTTAAATCAAACAATTACATATCATAATATCTATAATCCTTGATTAAGAGTTTAATCAAGGATTATAGTACTTTTTTAAATCCGTAGTCTAATTTGATTACTCCATCTGTTCATTTTTGTTGCTACTTGAATCTCAATATAAAATTAGTCATCCCATATTGTTGTAAGTTAATAACATCAATAAAAAAAATATTAAATTAATACCTTTACCCAATAGACAATTTAATGATTTAAAGAAAACTTAATGAATTTAAAGAAGGGGCTCAGCAGTATTTTTCCTGTTTTAGATAGTGATAAGAGAAAACTAAACGTGATAAATTCTGTAATGGAATCGGCTCAAAAGAATCATGACGTTATAAACATCCACAGACACGATGTTAATAATGTAGGAGATTATTATTGCGCTCCTCACTTATATTTTGAAGTTCTTAAAGACAAATATTTAGATATAAGTGATTTTAGAAGCATTTCTAAAAAAAGGCGAAATAATTGGGTTGAAAACATATCAAACGATTCCTTAATCATTGGAGGTGGTGGTTTACTAAATCTTCGTCATTTTGAAATGCAGATGAAACTCTTTGAACAGTTAAGTGTAGATGGTAAAAAAACTGTGATTTGGGGTGCTGGACACAATGAAATTAAATCAAAAAATACAGGTGCTTTTACAAATTACAATGTAGATATTAAAAAATTTGGCTTAGCAGGTACTAGAGACTTTAGTATGAAAAATGAATGGGTTCCTTGCGTTAGCTGCTTGCACCCCATTTTTGATAAAAAATTTAAAACAACCCAAGAAATTGGAATTTTATTTGGAAAGGTGTCAACAAAAAATAAAAAGCTACAAAATAAATTAAATCATTTTCCCGTTAGTTCGAATACAACAAGTTTGGATGAAATGGTTTCATTCATAGGTAAATCTAATACTATCGTCACAGATAGTTACCACGCCATGTACTGGGCTATTCTATTAGGTAAAAAAACCGTTGTTATTCCAACAACATCTAAATTTTATGATTTCAAATACCCTCCAGTTATAGCTTCTTTTGATAATTTTGAAAGTAAACTAAAAGAAGCCCAATCTTATAGCGGAGTGCTTGAAGAATGTAGAGAGATAAATAATATATTTGCCATAAAAGTATTTGATTTTCTTAACTTATGATACATAAAGAAGTTGCAAACGCATTAACTATTTTAAAACAAGGCGGACTTATTCTCTATCCTACCGATACTGTTTGGGGAATTGGCTGTGATGCTTCAAACCATGAAGCCGTGAAAAAAGTTTACGATTTAAAACAACGTGTCGATAGTAAAGCCCTAATCTGTTTAGTTGCTGACGATAGAATGCTAAAAAAATACGTAAAAGAAATTCCTTATGCAGCTTTAGATATCATAGATATTAGTGACAAACCAACAACTATAATATATGATGAGGCCCAAAATCTGGCTCCTAATTTAATTGCAGATGACGGAAGTATTGCTATTCGAATTCCAGATGATGAATTTTGCTATCAACTTACAAGACGGTTTAATGGAGCTATAGTGTCTACCTCAGCAAATATTAGCGGACAACCAACCCCAAAATCCTTTGAAGAAATAGCACCTGAGGTTTTAAAAGGTGTAGACTATGTTGTAAATTTGCACCACGAAAAAATCTGCGCTAAACCATCGTCTATTATTAAGTTGAGTAACAATGGTATTGTTAAGATAATTCGTAAATAAAGTCATGAATTTTATTAATGAATTACAAAGAAGCTTTACAAAACAAAATTTTTGAAATAATTTCTCAATCTGCCAAAGAATTACAGCTGGATAGTTATGTTATAGGTGGTTTTGTTCGCGATTTTATTTTAAATCGAGGTATTCCAAAAGATATTGACATTGTAGCCATTGGCGATGGTATTAAATTGGCCAAGCAAGTAGCCAAAAATCTACCTAACAAACCTAAGGTTCAAGTTTTTAAAACTTATGGCACAGCCATGCTACGCTACAAGGATATAGAAATTGAATTTGTAGGGGCTCGTAAAGAATCATATCAGGAAAACAGTAGAAATCCTGCGGTTGAAAACGGTTCTTTACAAGATGACCAAAATCGCCGTGATTTCACTATTAATGCGCTTGCTTTAAACCTGAATGAAACCGAATTCGGAAAATTACTAGATCCGTTTGGAGGTATTCAAGATATAGAGAATAAAATAATCCGCACCCCGCTAAATCCAGACATCACTTATAGTGATGATCCTCTGCGAATGATGCGTGCGATACGATTTGCAACACAGCTTAACTTTTCAATTGAGGAAGCTTCTTTAAATGCCATTACTAGAAATGCCGAACGCATAAAGATTATAACGAAAGAACGAATTGTTGTAGAATTAAATAAAATTCTCGAAAGCCCGGAACCCTCAGTTGGGTTTTTACTCTTAGAAAAAACAGGGCTCTTGCAATACATTCTTCCAGAATTACTAGCTCTTAAGGGGATAGACGAAGTTGAAGGTCAACGCCATAAAGACAATTTCTATCACACTCTAGAAGTAGTCGATAACATTGCAAAAAACACCGACAACCCTTGGTTACGCTGGGCTGCTTTATTACATGATATAGGCAAAGCACCTACTAAGAAATTTAGTAAAAAAGTAGGATGGACCTTTCATGGACATGAATTTAAGGGATCTAAAATGGTGTATCATCTGTTTAAGCGATTGAAAATGCCTCTGAATGATAAAATGAAATTTGTTCAGAAAATGGTTTTAATGAGTTCGCGACCTATTGTTTTGGCACAAGATATTGTTACCGACTCTGCCGTTAGGCGATTAATTTTTGATGCAGGTGATTATGTTGAAGATTTAATGACGCTTTGCGAAGCTGACATTACCACAAAAAACCCTAAAAAATTTCAAAAGTATCATAACAACTTTAAAATTGTTCGTCAGAAAATAGTTGAAGTAGAAGAACGCGACCATGTTAGAAACTTTCAGCCACCAGTATCTGGAGAAGAAATTATGGAAACCTTTAATATAAAACCTTCAAAAGAAATTGGTATTATCAAAGAAGCCATTAAGGAAGCTATTCTGGAAGGCGAAATTCCAAACGAACATAAGGCTGCATTCAATTTAATGGTTAAAAAAGGAGAAGCCTTGGGCTTAACGGTTGTAAAATAAAAGATAAATCACACCTTCTAAAACGTACTTATCACATGAAAAAAGACAACAATGCAGTTATTTATTGGTTATTAACAGGCTGTTTCATGATTTTTATTATGGTAGTCGTAGGAGGTATCACCAGACTAACTGATTCCGGTTTATCCATTTCAAATTACAAACTCATTACAGGCACCGTTCCTCCGATTGGTGATGCCGAATGGCAGGAAGCTTTTGAATTGTATAAACAGTATCCCGAATATCAAAAATTACACAGTCACTTTACTCTTGAAGACTTTAAAAGCATTTATTTTTGGGAATGGTTACACCGTGTTATAGGGCGTTCTATTGGATTGGTATTTATCATTCCGTTTTTATATTTTCTTATCAAAAAAAGACTTACCAAAAAGACTATAAAAAAATGTTTGGTCCTATTGAGTTTAGGAGCCTTTCAAGGTTTTTTAGGCTGGTACATGGTAAAAAGTGGCTTGGTAGACATGCCTGATGTCAGTCACTTTAGACTAGCAGCCCATTTAACTACTGCTTTTCTAACGTTTGCAGCAACACTTTGGGTAGCTTTAGACTTAAAGTTTCCCGATATAAAACCAGCCAATAAACCAATGAAAAAATTTATTATTGCGGGTTATATCGTTTTAATAATTCAAATTGTTTATGGAGCCTTCGTTGCCGGTTTAAAAGCAGGGCTATTACACAATCACTGGCCAATGATGAATGAAGGTAAGTTTCTTCATTTTTCAGCGCTCACCTATGAACCATTTTATTTAAATTTAATAGAAAACCCCAGCGGCATACAATTCATACATCGCACCCTGGCATATCTGGTAGTCATTTTTACATATGTCATCTGGCGTAAATCAAAATCATTCTCTTTAACTCCGGAACAAAAACTGGGTATCAACGCTCTAGTTTCACTGGTTTTACTTCAGTTTATATTGGGTGTATTTACTATTTTATTGCAGGTTCCTTTATGGTTAGGTGTAGCCCATCAAATAGGCGCATTTTTCTTATTAACAGCCATGACTTTTGCCTTGCATCGTTTCTCGAGATAATTAAAAAATGATACCTTTGCATTATAATTTTTTACCATGATTTACAGATTTAGAGTTATACTTGATAACGATACTGAGGAGGATATTTTTCGCGATTTAGAAATCCGTGATACCGATACACTTGAAGACTTACACAATGTCATTACCCAGTCTTTTGGATTTGATGGTACTGAGATGGCCTCTTTCTACTTAAGTGATGACCAATGGAATCAAGGTGAAGAAATATCACTTTTCGATTTGAGTGAAGATGGTTCTGCCAGACTTATGGAAGAAACATCTTTAAGTGATACGGTTCATACGGAACAACCTAGACTAATATATGTTTACGACTTTTTAAGTATGTGGACTTTTTATGTTGAATTGGCTGAAATCGCAGAAGAAACAGAAGGTATAGATTACCCGAATTTAATGTATGTACATGGCCAGATACCAGACACTGCTCCGGAAAAATCTTTTGAAGCCGATACGGAATTCGATGATTTCAACGAATTTGATGATGCTATGGATTTAGATGATTACGATAGTTTGGACTTTGATGAAAACTGGAATTAACCTTATCTAAATTTTTCCATATTTACATTCTCATAGTTTTGAGTTAAATAGTTCAAAGCACATTTTAATATATCACCCATAGTTTTAGACTTTTTAAATTTTCGATCTAAGGTATAATCAAATATCTTAGACTTAAGCAAATCGATATTTTCTTTCTTAGAAATCACATCGTCTTGCATACATTCTAATAATTGATCAATTCTATTGTGATAACTTTTTAGACGTTTAACTAAAATAGACCGTTCTTCGATTTTATACTGATCGATGGACAAACGCTGAAAGGTTTCAGAAACCAGCTCTACCATCTTTAAATTCTCTTTAAAAAACTGAGGACGATAAATATTAAACTTACCTTCATAAGATTGTTGATCGAAATCTATCGCTCTAATTTTATATACTACATGATCAAAATCGTGAGTGGGTACAATCACATAATTGTAAGAACGCATATCGCCTAAGAGACGAATCATACAGCGCTCGTTAAACTTCACAAATTCTTTGGCTATTTGCGACTTTTCGGACTTATCACATTTAGGTAAAAAATTCTTAATAAATTCATCACCTGGAATTCCCGCAATATGCTCTTCAATTAATGTGTTTTGATATACCAAAAAGTTAAGATTGTAGGGAGATAACATATGCTCTAACTCCAAACCATAAATCCGAGAAGCATCAGCGGTTTTTATATAGAAATACGTGTAATTATCATTTAAAATGTTTCTTATTTTTATTCTGAAGGGTTTCGAATTACCGAAAGTACAATAATCAATAGCATCAACGCTTAAAAAAGGAATAGTACTTTCATTACCATCAGAATGTAAAATAGTATAAACTTTCTTTAAAGACAACTCAATTTCTTCTCTTTCATATTCATTATAATAAACACGGATCCATAGTGTGTCGTTATCATCTTTATCATACACAACTATAGAGCCCTGAAAACGTAACAAATCATCATAAAAAATTGGTAACTTTAAATTTCTATTATATTCAGAAAGATAGTTATGCAATTTTTGTGAGATTGGGTAAGAAGGTTTCCTTTTAGATATTTTTAAATCGTCCATACATAATAAGAAATTAGTCAAATTTAAAGTTTTTATTTTAAGACTGTAACATTTTATATCCCCTTTCGTCTTATTTTAAAACTAACATAGTCTAATTTTAACCAAAAAAGAATTATACATATCTTGGAGCCTATACTTACTATCAATAACCTCACAAAAAAATTCGGACACCTCACTGCTGTTAAAGACCTATCCTTTCAAATAAACAAAGGCAATGTTTATGGCATACTAGGACCTAATGGAAGCGGAAAATCGACCACACTGGGTATTGTTTTAAATGTGGTTAATAAAACTTATGGTGATTTTAAATGGTTCGACGGTGAAACAAGTACCCACGATGCCTTAAAAAAAGTAGGTGCCATTATAGAGCGGCCAAACTTTTACCCCTACATGACTGCCGAACAAAATTTAAAATTGGTGTGTAAGATTAAGGGAGTGAATCATAGTAAGATTGACGAAAAACTTGAAATTGTCGGGCTTTTAGATCGAAAAAACAGTAAATTCAGAAATTACTCTTTGGGTATGAAACAGCGTTTAGCCATTGCTTCTGCCCTCCTAAATGATCCCGAAATATTAGTTTTAGATGAGCCTACTAATGGCTTAGATCCACAGGGTATTCATCAGATACGTGAAATAATTAAAGAGATTGCCAACAAAGGTACTACCATTTTACTGGCATCACATTTATTAGACGAAGTAGAAAAAGTTTGTACCCATGTTGTTGTTCTCAGAAAAGGTGTAAAATTATATTCGGGTCGTGTAGATGACATGATTTCCAGTCATGGCTTTTTCGAACTGAAATGCAACAATCAAGAAACCCTTGTTAAATATTTAGAAAATCATTCTGCAATTTCTAAGGTTTTGGTAAAAGATAAATTAGTGACTGCCTTCTTAAATGAACCCTTCGACACCGAAGCCTTTAATAAAGAATTATTTAATCAAAACATCATCCTTACCCATTTGGTACAACGTAAAGAAAGTTTAGAAGAACAATTTTTACAATTAACCGATAATAATTAATCTACAAAACCAGCCAAATGTTACGATTACTCAGTTTAGAACTACAAAAATTATTACTCAACAGAACCAGTAAAATACTCATTTTCATATCGTTTATTTTACCTTTTTTTGTTATTCTGCTATCTTCTTTAAAAATTAATGTTTTTGGATTTTTCACCTTAGAATTAGGAGAACTCGGGATTTTTAATTTTCCTGTTATCTGGCATTTAACAACCTTCTTTGCCTCTCAATTCAAATTCTTTTTTGCCATTGTAGTAGTTAGTATGATAGGCAACGAGTATAGTAATAAGACCATTAAACAGAATTTAATTGATGGCCTAAGCAAGAAAGAATTTATACTCTCTAAGTTTTATACTATAATTTTCTTTTCAATAGTTTCTACTTTATTAATTGGTATGATTTCTTTATCAATAGGAATGTACTATTCCAGTTATACCGAATTTTCATTAATTATAAGAGAAACTAATTTTTTACTGGCTTACTTAGTTAAGTTAATTGGTTTTTTTAGTCTCTGCTTATTCTTTGGTATGCTCGCAAAACGATCGGCATTTGCTCTCGCTTTTATTTTTATTCTCTTTATTCTGGAATGGATTTTATTTGCATTAATGACCTGGAAAATTAATATGGATATCGCTGAAAAAATTCAGAATTTCTTCCCTTTAAAATCGATGTATAATTTAATAGAGCAGCCTATACAAAGAATTGCTATGACTAAGATTCCGGATAAAACTGCCATCGTCTACGATTACGCCGTTCACTGGTATGAAATAACCATTGTATTAGGTTGGACAGCCCTCTTTATCTTTTTATCGTACAGATTGTTAAAAATACGAGATTTGTAATTTCTTTTAATAGATTTGTTACTAATGAAAAAGAAAATAGTAACATTTCTTGTTATGGCTATAACGGCCATTACTTTCAGTCAGAATGAAGCTTCCAATTGGTTTTTTGGTGAAAATGCAGGCATTACATTTAATTTAAATGCGGCTTCAATTTCGAATAATTCAAATGGACGCTTATACACACGTGAAGGTTGTGCGTCTATCTCTGATGAAAATGGGAATTTGTTATTTTACACCGACGGCACAACAGTTTATAATGGGACACATCAAATCATGCAAAATGGTACCGGATTGTTGGGTGATGAATCCAGTACGCAATCAGCAATAGTAGTTCCTAAACCTGACAACCCCAATATTTATTATATTTTTACCGTAGGGTCTAGTCAGCGTAACACAGGTTTAAACTACTCTACTGTAGATATGACACTAGATAGTGGACGTGGAGGAATCGTTTCGAAAAACAATAGCCTCTTAGAACTTTGTTCTGAAAAAATAACGGCCGTTTTAAAAGATTGTATTACTAAATCCATTTGGGTAGTAACCTTTGCTTCTAAAAATGGGCTCGACCAAGTTTATGATACTTTTCATGCGTTTGAAGTTAATAACAGTG
Organism: Gaetbulibacter saemankumensis DSM 17032; assembly: GCF_000425645.1. GTDB lineage: Bacteria > Bacteroidota > Bacteroidia > Flavobacteriales > Flavobacteriaceae > Gaetbulibacter > Gaetbulibacter saemankumensis. Next base: position 1,517,008 of record NZ_KE384430.1, on the reverse strand, counting down.
GTGTGAACACTAGTTCTGTTACATCAACATTTGAAATTGTAATTGGTGATGCCCGGGGTTATTTAAAATTATCTCCAGATGGAACCAAGGTAGCCTGTGCCAATGTATTTAATGGTTTATACATTTATGACTTCGACACTAATACTGGACAAGTAACGAATCAGGTTCCATTAACTATAAACACTCAAAATGACAGTAGATATCCTTATGGTGTAGAGTTTTCCCCTAGTAGTGAATTACTTTATGTACATGCTTCCAACGATTATTTTAATCGTGATGATATTGATGAAAATGACAACCCTGACAACCACACCTCGATTTTAATACAGTACGATTTAACACAACCCGATATTCAAAATTCGCAGGTTACAATAGACAATCGAAACCTCTATCGCGGTGCTTTACAATTAGGCCCTGATGGTAAAATTTATCGAGCACTGAGCTCTACTTACGATTTTGGCTTATCCTATTTGGGAGCCATTAACAATCCTAACGCTCGAGGTTTAAGCTGTAATTATGTGCATAATGCCGTAAACTTGGCACCAAATAAATCGTCACAAGGCTTACCTCCTTTTATATCATCATTTTTTAATTCTGAAATAGACATTATAAAAAACGGAGAAAGTACCATTTCGCTTAATTTATGTACTAACGATTTGTATACCTTATCTTCCATAGATATTCTGGGAGCTACTTACACCTGGACAAAAGACAATATTACATTACCTGAGACTGGTTTTGAATTAGTAATTTCTGAAGCTGGTCATTACCAAGTGTATATAGACCCTCAAAATGGCGATTGTGCTTTCGAAGGTCAGGCATTTGTAAATTACAATGCTATTCCGATTGCTAATAACCATATACTTTTTCAATGTGATGAAGATGGCATTAATGATGGGATTACCATGTTCAATCTCAATGAGGCTAACAATGTTCTTACCAATGGCGAACCTGAAACACGTCGTTTTACGAAATTTTACTCAGATATTAAGAGAACGACTGAAATTAACGCTGCCAATTATCCCAATACTTCAAATCCGCAAACCGTTTATGTTGAAGTATACGATTCGAAATCACTTTGTATGAACACCTCCGAACTCATATTAGAAGTTAGCGTTACCTCTGCTAATAATGTGGTATTACCACCTGTTTGTGATGATGATGGTATAGAAGATGGCTTATACGAATTCAATTTAAAATCTATCGATCCCTATGTTCTCAATGGCCTGCCTGCAGGTTTAGATTTAAAATACTACGAATCGTATAACGACGCTCTTTTAGAAACCAACGAAATAGTTTCTACTTACCGGAATAGGACTGCTTACTCACAAACAATTTATGCCAGAGTAGAAAATACAAATAATTGCTATGGCATTAGTGAAGTATTGTTAACAGTTAATAAACTACCAGATATTGAGACAGAAGCCACCGCTTATTACTGCCTTAATAAATACCCTGAACGTATAACTATTGATGCTGGTATTATAAATGATTCTCCGAATAACTACACTTACAAATGGTCTACAGGCGAAGACACCTATGACATACAAGTAAACCAAACAGGAACTTATGATGTTGTAATAACGAACAACAATGGTTGTTCAAAAACCAGAACAATAACGATCATAGCTTCCAACATTGCTAGCTTTGAAGCTATTGAAATTAAAGATGCCAGCAGCAATAATAGTGTTTCCGTTATCACAACAGGAGACGGGTTATATGAATATGCCCTTTATGATGAAAACAACCTCTTAATTATGCCTTACCAAAGCAGTAATTTATTTGAAAATGTGAAACCTGGGTTTTACACGGTTTATGTTAAAGACATTAAAAATAATTGTGGCATCGTTACCAATAAAATATCTGTTATTGGTTTCCCAAAAGTTTTTACACCAAATAATGATGGCTATAACGACTTTTGGCAAGTATATGGGGTTTCAAATATGTTTCATCCTGATACCAAAATTTTAATTTATAATAGACTAGGGAAACTATTAAAAGAATTAAGTCCCAAAAGTAAAGGTTGGGATGGTCAATTAAATGGAGAAAAACTACCCGCCGATGATTATTGGTTTTGGGTAAAACTTCAGGATGGCCGGGTATTCAATAGTCATTTTACACTCAAACGTTAATCTATTACATCCTGAAATCTTATTAAATTGCATTTCGTCGTGTTTATTTTGCGTTTCATCCAAATAATAAGTAATTTTCGCCTTGATTTTTAATCAATTAGATTTATTTACCCAAATAAACCATACGTGAAACACAACCTACAATTCCTTCTGATTTTAGCTATTTGTTTTTGTAGCTTTAATGCGACATTCTCTCAGCAGATAACCATCGACAATTCAATATCAGTTCAGGATTTAGTGCAAAATAATTTAGCAAACGACTGTGTTGAAATTTCGAATATAGATTCACCAGTTAACGGAAGTGTTGATGGACTCACAAGCTATGGTGCATTTAACCGAGGAAACAGTTCTTTTCCTTTAGAGAGTGGCATCATAATTTCTACTGGAAATGCGGCTTCTGGTGCTAATACTACAATATCAACCGATTTAAGTGAAGGCTCACAAAACTGGGGCACCGATCCAGATATCGAAGCAGCCTTGGGAGTTAGCAACACACTTAACGCTACTGTTATTGAATTCGATTTTGTAGCACTATCAGATGTGATTCAGTTTAATTATTTAATGGCTTCCGAAGAGTATTATGCTAATTACCCTTGTAATTCATCTGATGGATTTGCGTTCTTAATTCGTGAGAGCACCAGTACTGGTCCCTATCAGAATATAGCACGCGTTCCTGGCACCAACGACCCCGTAACGATAAGTAATATTCATGAAGAAATATTAAATATATGTTCAGCTTCTAATGAATCTTATTTTCAAGGCTACAATACAGGAAACACCAATTATAATGGTAAAACAACGGTTATGACCGCTGCCAGCGCTGTAACTCCCAATGTACAATATCATGTCAAGTTAATTGTTGCCGATCAGGCTAACGACCCAGAATATGATACAGCTGTATTTATAGAAGCTTCTACCTTCTCTTCTCTAGATTTGGGTGAAGATATTAATACCTGTTCTGGAAACGTAACATTAAATGGAAATATCAATAATCCGGAAGCGACCTATGCTTGGTTCCAAGATGGTGTGGAAATTATAGGTGAAACTTCACCAACCTTAACAACTTCCGTAAGTGGTTTATATCAAGTACAAATTAGTATTGATGGGTTAAACTGTACCATTACAGATGAAGTAAATGTTACTATCGACACTGAATTAATGGCTAATTACATTCCGCCATATCAATTATGCGATGATAATGGAGACGGAGAAGAGACTTTTAATCTAAGTTCGAAAAATTCAGATGTTGAGAATGCCATTCCTAATTTACCAGCTAATTATAGCATCAATTATTATGAATTAGAGAATGACGCCAGAAATAATCCTTCAAACAATATTTCTGGTCCAATCACTAGTGCTTCTCAAACCATTTATGTTCGTGTTGAAGATACCGATATGGGATGCTTAATTTATGGATCGTTTGAATTGGAAGTAAATGAAATTCCTGCCATAACCCAACCATCCACTTTAGAAGTATGTGATAATGATGGTACTCCAGATAGTAGAACTGAGATAGATTTAAGAGTTAAGGATGATGAAATAACTGGTGGACAAAATAATCTAGTAGTCACTTTCCATTACAGCTCAAACCACGCTGCTTCGGGATTTAATGCCATCCCGCCTCCTTATAGGAACACAAATACAATAGAGACCCTATATGTAAGAGTTACCAATACCATTACCGGCTGCGTAAATACTACAACCTTAAATATTGAATTAACAAATGGTAATACCGGTATTGTTAGAGACACCCAATATATCGATGCTTGTGATCCCGACCATGATGGTTTTGCAACATTCGATTTAACTTCAGTGATTGATAACATACTAAACGGAGAAACTAATTTCCTTCCTCCCACTTACCACACAAGTGAAGCCGATGCCGAATCGGGAACTAATCCTATTCCTAATCCAACAGCATACAATAATACAACTCCAGAACAAGAAACTATTTATGTGAGATTGGAAGATAGTACAACGGGCTGTTACGCCATTATACCTATTGAAGCCCATACAAATATCCTATTAACGGGAACCGATTTGAGTGATTTTGCATTATGTGATGAAGAAGACAGTAACGGATTTATAGATTTCGATTTAATCACTGTACAAGGGTATATTGCCAATGATTTACCATACAATATTAGCGTAACGTATTATGACAATCAAAACGATTTAGATAACCGAACCAATCCTATTGACAAAACGGCCCTTTATCCAGTAAGCACTACCGAACCCAAAACTTTATATATTGAAATTGACAAAGGTGACTGTACGGATGTATCAGAAATTATCTTGCGCGTAAATCCCATACTATTATTTAATCCTCAAGATCCTTTACCATATTGTGATACAGACAGCGATGGCACTACTACCGTATATTTGCCTTCATTTAATGATAATGTTACCGGAGGAAATACAGACTTTGGTGTAAGATATTTTGCTTCCGAAGCAGATGCTATAGAAAATCTAAGTACACTTCCAGACAATTACGATGTTACAAACTCCGAAACCATTTGGGCACGTATCGAACATATGGAAACAGGATGTAGAACTTATAATAGCTTCGACATAACAATTATTCCTGCTCCGGAGGCTACCGCTCCTAACCCAATTATTATATGTGATGCCGACAGCGACGGATTTTCAAATGTAGTATTAGAAAATGTTATCGATGAAGTGGTTTCAGACAGAACCGGATTAACCATTGAATTCTATGCTTCAATAAATGAAGCCGAAAACAATCAGAATCCGTTAAATAAAAACGCTTACAATGCACAAACACAAACATTATATGTTCGCGTTGATAATACACAGTGTTATAACATTCAACCGTTAGAAATTACAGTGAATACCTTACCTCAAATTCCAACAATAACCCCCTATAAAATTTGTGAAGATGATGGCAACCAATTAGAAGACTTTATTTTGTCAGATAAGGATGCCGAGATACTTAATGGCCAATCTGGAAAAGAAGTATTTTACTTTGAAGACTCCACATACACGACACTTATTGATAAAAATAGCCCCTATTCAAGCAGTGGCTCGCAAACCATCTATATCCGTGTTGAAAATATATTAGATCCCAATTGTTTTAGCACCGCTACATTCACTTTAGAAGTAGCCCAAAATCCAACTTACAATACTAATTTCACCGATTTTCCTCCAGTATGTCAAAGTATTCAACGAGATTACACCTTTGATTTAGATTCTAAACGTCAGGAAATTGCTCAGGGAAGTCCTGATGATTTAAATATTAACTTCTACTTAAGTACGAGTGACGCCATAAACGACTCAAATGCATTACCTGATTTATTTACTTACGATGCACTTCAGGGGCAGTTTTATGTGAGAATTGAAAACACTAATAACTCATGTGTGGTTTATGATGAAGTCCGGTTTATTACATTCCCGACACCATATATTGCTTCTGCTCAAATTGCTCCAGTATGTGATACAGATTATGACGGCAGCTATTTTGTAGATTTAAATACCGCCATATTTGACATAGAAAATGTAAGGTTTAGTGATGTGTCCATCTCGTTTTTTGAAGATGAAGAATTAAACACCCCTATTGCAAATGCACAAATAACCAATTATCCCGTTACAAACAGTAAAACTATTTATGTAAAGGCTGAAATAACGCAAACTCAATGTGATCATGTTGCACCTCTTGAATTACAGATTAACTTACCTCCGGCCACCAACAATATTGACACTATATATATTTGTGATAATGATACTAATACTTATGATTTATCACAAGTAGATGAGATGCTAGTTGATAATACCAACCAAGTAAGTATTTCGTATTACAACTCTCAAAATGATGCAAGCAATAACATCAACCCTGTTGGCCCGATATATAATTATACCAGTAATTTACACACCCTATTTGCTCGGGTCACAGATAATAATAACGGGTGTCCTATTATTACAAGTTTCAATCTACAAATAAATCAAAACCCGATAGCAAATACACCTCCTGATTTAGTTAACTGTGATGACGATTTTGATGGTTATTATGAATTTGATTTGGATGAGAATAAAGACATCATTCTAGGAGGGCAGGACCCTTCCCAATTTAACGTGTATTACTATAACTATGACATTAAAAATGCCATTGAAGACACTAACCGATTAAGCAATTTTCACGCGGCTGTTAATGGTGAAACTATTTTTGTAAGGGTTGAAAACAACAATTCAGGATGTTATAACCTTACGCAGTTTAGAACCATTGTAAACCCTTTACCTATTATTCCAATTGATGATATTGAACCACTATGCTTAAATGATTTACCTTTAACTATAAGTGCGGAAACAGGTAATTTTGGTGACAGCTATTTATGGGATAATGGTAACACCTCTCCAGAAAATCTATTTAATGAATCTGATCTTGGTGAACATTGGGTACAAGTAACAACGCCATACGATTGCAGATATACAAAATTCTTTTCTTTAATAGAATCTGAAGCGGCCACGATAAACTTTACAACAAAAGTAGATTTTGCCGATCCCAACAGTATCACCGTAAACATAAGTGGTATTGGTGATTATGTTTACATTTTAGACAATGGAGAACCTCAGCAATCTAATGTATTCGAAAATGTCGCCTTTGGAGTACACCAGGTAACAATTAGAGATTTAAACGGCTGTAATGACGTTACCACAGAAGTAGTCGTTATTGATGTTCCTAAATTCTTTACACCAAATAATGATGGTATTTTTGACACGTGGCACATTGTTGGTATAGAAGAATTGCCAGGTACTGTAGTCTATATCCATGACCGATATGGCAAGCTTCTTAAAACCCTACCTGTTACTTCAAGAGGTTGGGACGGCACATTTAATGGGGCTAATATGCCCTCAGACGATTATTGGTTTGTAGCCCAAGTAATTCAAGATGGCAATGCTTTTGAAGTTAAAGGGCACTTTTCGCTAAAACGATAAACACAGAAATTAGCTATACTTTTTATAATTTAATTCACTTTATCTAAAAAGAGAACAACTTGTTACATTTTTATCAATTAAATATTGAATTTATCCTACCTTAGTATTTCGTTTAAACATTAAACGAAAGATTAATATCTAATTATTACGCACTTAAATGGCATTGATAAATTCTTTGAAAAGGTTATTTATAATAGGTATCCTTTTATTTTGGTTTAATGGGCACTCGCAACTTAGTAAGACGCATTATATCCCGCCACTTACAGAGTCAGGGGATAATTCATCCATACCTCAAGATCAATATATTTACATATCAACACCAAGTAATACTACAGTTACGTTTACTATAAAACCTATTGGGCAAAGTACTAATAGTTATATTTCAGGCACCGTTTCAAATACTATTCCATACGAATATAATATAGGTTCTAGTAGAGATACTCAATTATTTGTAAATGCTAATGAAACCAGCACCATAAAAACTAATAAAGGCTTCATTATTGAAGCAGAGGCTCCTATTTATGTTTCTGTTCGTATTAATGCAGGAGCACAAGCCGGTGCCTTAGTAAGCAAGGGACTTTCTGCTTTAGGCACTACATTTAGAGTAGGATCATATACGAATGAAAACCCACAAACAAATTACTTAAATTTCGTATCTGTGATGGCTACAGAAGCAGATACCAAAGTTACTTTTAGTGATCTACCTACAGGGTTAATTATTCAAAACTATACCGGACCAACACCTATTGACATTACATTAAACGCAGGCGAAAGTTATATAATTGCTACTAATAGTACCGATGCAATTGTTAATAGAGATGGTTTAATTGGCGCCTTAGTTCAATCGGATAAGCCCATCGTTGTGAATTGTGGTTCTGCCAATGGAAGTTTTCATAACGGTAATGGCAGAGATTACGGAATAGATCAAATTGCTGATTATTCAAAAGTAGGTACAGAATATATTTTTGTTAAAGGTGACGGAAGTAATAGCTGGGAAAATATTCTTATCGTAGCACATACAGATAATACAACTATCAGTATTAATGGAAATGCTTCGACTGTTACCATAAATGCCGGAGAATATTATTTAATTGAAGGCAATATGTACAACGCTTCAGGAAACATGTATGTAGAAACCAACAATCCTGTTTTTACATATCAAGGGGTTGGCGCAACCACTTCGGAGGCTAATCAAGGTATGTTTTTTGTACCTCCATTAAGTTGTGAAGCCAAAGGCAACTTAAATAATATAACTCAAATTGAAAAGATTGGTAACACCTCTTATTCTGGTGGTGTATCAATTGTAACCAAGGTAGGAGCTACCATAACAATTAATAATACACCTCTAAGTAATTTTACGTCCTTCGGACCGAATACAGTCACAGGCAATCCAGATTATGTTACTTATAAAATATTAGATCTAATTGGAAATATCTCCGTAGAAAGTAACGACGAATTATATTGTGCCTACTTTAATTATAACGGTGCGGCCACTTCGGGCAGTTTTTATTCAGGCTTCCCGACCTCACCAGAAATTATTTTCGACCCAGAATTTGCTACTTTAGGTAACTGCATCCCCAATATTACGCTCTCGGCTGCAAATACAGATGTCTTTGATAGTTTTCAATGGTGGTATGACGATGGCTTAGGGGGCGGATTCGTAAACACCAATGCAAGCACTCCAGATTTCACACCATTAGTTCCTGGTAAATATAAATTAATAGGCTACATTGCCTGTAGTGGACTAACACTAGAGTCCGTAGAAGTACCTGTAAGCATTTGTCCGGATGATATTGATAATGATGGTATCATTGATAATATAGATATTGACAATGACAATGATGGTATACTCAATTGTACTGAATCCAGAGGTGATGTTATTATAAATTTATCAGACCCCATGAATCCAGAATTTAACTTTCAGGATGGTACCATAAATTCAACTATGGCAAATACATCTTTTTCACAAAATAATAGTTCTGGTTTAAACAACAACACCTTTACCGGGGCTACTTTGGGAGATGCCTCACTTGGAGATTTCACCAGTACCGTTGAAGCAGATAACAATGCAGAGAGTCAGTACACAATGGATTTTACAGAACCCGTTAATATCATTCTTTCTGAAAATAACATAACACATACTATTATTGATGGCGAACACTTTATTGTAAAAATATTACCAACTAATAAAAACATTACACTTATCGATCCTGATAACCGATTATTGATAGACTCTAATTTTGATGGTGATTATGAATCAGGTGTCACACAAATATCCAGTACCGAAATACATTTTAAAATAAATCCGAATCCCAATGGAAATACACCTTACAAGTTTGTTGCCAACCAAGTAGAAAGTTTTACTTTTTCACATCATTTATCAAATGCAAACGATACCTCTTCATTTTCAGCCAATTTAGCACTAACCTGTTTTAATTTAGATACCGATGGAGATGGTATTCATGACAGTCTTGATTTAGATAGTGACAATGATGGTATTCCTGATATCATTGAAGCACAAGGTATCGTGCAAACCATTTCGAACATAGACTCTAATAACGACGGATTAGATGATATATTTAACAACACAGTCCCAATAGATTCCGATTCTGATGGTGTTTATGATTTTTACGATCTTGATAGTGATAATGATGGTATTTACGATTTAGAAGAATCGGGAAGCGGACTCCCAGATTCAAATCAAGATGGTATCATAGATAATGTTTTAGCTACCATAGGTGTTAATGGTTGGGACGATAATGCCGAGAGCGCCTCCGACAGCAATGACCTAGGTTATACCGTATCCGATACTGATTCTGATAATTTATTAAATTATATAGACTCAGATAGCGACGGAGATACCTGCAATGATGTTATTGAAGCTGGATTTTCAGACGGTAATGCAGATAATCAATTAGGCGACAACCCCTCAACTGTAAATACATTTGGTATAGTAAATAATGCTGCAGGTTATATCACACCAGACCCTAATTATTTAATTAATGGTTCTATTAGTATTTCGGTACAACCGATAAACACTACGGTTTGTGAAAATGCTTCAACAACTATTTTTGTTGATTCCCCTGAAGCTGATGCTTTTCAATGGGAACTTAGCACAGATGGAACAAATTGGACGCCTATAAATAATAATGCCGTTTATGGTGGAACCCAAACATCGACCTTAACTATTTCAACAGTTCCGATTAACTATAACAATAATCTATACCGTGTAAAACTCGATAGAACCGGCAACACATGTGGACTATATTCAGACGAAATCACCTTATTTGTTAATCCAGTACCCATCGTTAACCCAACAGTCGAGTTAATACAATGCGACGACGATGACCCTTCAACATTTGGGTATAGTGCATTTAATTTAACCGAAGCAAACAATAAAATATCGACTAATGCTACCAACTTATCTTTCTCCTATTATCTTTCTCAAAACGCAGCCATTGCAGGAGACCAAACAAGCCCAGATTACATAGACAGTCCTACGGCTTACAAAAACAAAACTATTAATACAGATTATGTCTGGGCTCGGGCCGAAAATAATTCAGGCTGTGCATCGGTAAGCCAAATAACTCTAAAAGTTTCAACTACAACCATTCCTTCAAGTTTTTTAAGATCATTCAACCAATGTGATGATTTTCTGGATATAAACGGTGATGATACTATCAATAATGATAATAGAGATGGTGTGGCTTCTTTTGATTTCAGTAGTGCAAAAAGTGATATTGAAAATTTATTTATACCACAAACACCAACTGTAACCTTTTATAGAAATGAAATGGATGCATTAGCCGAACAAAATGTCATTACCAACATTTCTAATTATAGAAATATTGGCTATCCAGAGTCGCAATATATTTATGTAAGAGTCGATAGTGAGATTTCTAATGATTGTCTCGGGCTAGGACCCCATATTTTACTCACTGTTGAGGCTTTACCTGTAGCCTATTCAGTTATCATAAATCGCGAATGTGATGATGATCAGGATGGTCAATTTCCCTTCGATACTTCAAATGTCGAAACCGATTTATTAGGAAATCAAAATCCAGCTGATTTCACTATAACATATACCGATGAGGCAGGCAACAGCTTACCAAGCCCTCTACCTAACCCCTTTTTAACATCCAGTCAGACACTAAGTATCAGAATTGAAAACAACAATACCAATGCCCCAGATGGCCCTTGTTACGATGAAACTACCTTAGAATTTATCGTGGATGAAAGTCCTATAGCAAACCCGATTACTCCGATTACGGTTTGTGATGGCGATGCTGGAGATATTGATGACGATGGCCTATACCCCTTTGAAACATCTTCTTTTACAACCACCATATTAGGATCTCAGACTAACATGGAGATTTTTTACACCTTTATTACCGAATCTGGTAATACTGAAAGAGTAAGCAGCTTACCCAATCCGTTTAATTCAGGAACACAATCTATATTAGTAGAAATCATAAATCCTTTGAATACGAATTGTAGCGCAAGTACAACCATTGATTTAACTGTGAACCCCTTACCAGAATTTACAATTGAAACCCCACAAATTGTCTGCTCTTCAGACCCTACATTTACAATTGTTTTAGATCCCGAAGAAACAAATACAAACGAAAATTTTACTTATGTATGGACCTATGAGGACGGCACTAAATTGGGTACCACCCCTACACTTACCGTTTCTCAACCAGGCACCTATTTCATTACTTTAACAAAAACAGATGGTAGTAACTGTAGCAGAACAAAAGAAGTTTATGTTAATGCATCAGAATTAGCAACAATCACCCAAAATGATATTACTATTGAAGATATTTCTAGCAACAACAAAATTATAATAAATGAAAATAATTTAGGTCTAGGTGATTATGAATACGCCTTAGACTCTGAATTTTCATTTCAAGACGACCCTTACTTTGAAAATGTAAAAGCCGGTTTTCATACTTTATATGTTCGTGATAAAAGAGGTTGCGGAACTAGTAGTATCATCGTTTCAGTGGTAGGATATCCAAAATACTTTACGCCAAATAACGACGGACAAAATGATTATTGGCAACTACTAGGTGTTAATGCCCAATTTCAACCTTCAACAACCATATATATTTTCGATCGCTATGGAAAACTTGTTAAGGAACTATCGCCTAAGTCACAAGGTTGGGACGGTACATCAAGAGGATACCCAATGCCAACAGATGATTATTGGTTTTCTGTTATTTTACAAGATGGCAGAGAATTTAAAGGACATTTTACACTAAAACGATAGCATCTAATTTTTACGTAATTTTGCTACATGAAGTTCAAAATTACATCAGAATTTAGCCCAACCGGTGACCAGCCTCAAGCCATAAAACAATTGGCGAAAGGGATTGAAGACAATCACAAATACCAAACTCTACTCGGGGTTACTGGTTCGGGTAAAACCTTCACTGTAGCGAATGTTATTCAAGAGGTACAAAGACCAACATTGGTTTTGGCACACAACAAGACTTTAGCCGCTCAGTTATATTCTGAATTCAAGCAGTTTTTTCCTGATAATGCCGTAGAATACTTTGTATCATATTACGACTATTACCAACCCGAAGCCTACATACCCGTAACCGGCGTCTATATAGAAAAAGATTTATCTATTAATGATGAAATAGAAAAAATGCGACTAAGCGCTACGTCATCGCTACTTTCCGGGCGCCGAGATGTTTTGGTAGTGGCCTCTGTTTCCTGCTTATATGGCATTGGAAATCCGGTAGAATTTCAGAAAAATGTAATTTCTATTGAACGCGATCAGGTTATTTCCAGAACAAAATTATTACATCAGCTAGTTCAAAGTTTATATTCCAGAACCGAAGGTGAATTTAATCATGGTAACTTCAGAATTAAAGGTGATACCGTTGATATTTTCCCTAGTTATGCTGATGATGCCTTTAGAATTCATTTTTTTGGTGATGAAATTGAAGAAATCGAATCTTTCAATATTCAAACCAATGACATTGTTGAAAAATACGATCGACTCAACATATACCCGGCCAACATGTTCGTAACTTCTCCTGAAGTATTACAAAATGCCATTAAAAGCATTCAGGACGATTTGGTAAAGCAGCATGATTATTTTAAAGAAATAGGGAAACATCTGGAAGCAAAACGTTTGAAAGAACGTACCGAATTTGATTTAGAAATGATACGCGAATTAGGGTATTGTTCGGGCATAGAAAACTATTCGAGATATCTTGATGGACGGCAACCCGGCTCACGCCCATTCTGTCTATTAGATTATTTCCCTGATGATTATTTAATGGTTGTAGACGAAAGTCACGTAACCATTTCACAAGTACACGCCATGTATGGTGGAGACCGCAGTAGAAAAGAAAATTTAGTAGAATACGGATTCCGATTACCGGCAGCAATGGACAACCGTCCATTAAAATTTGAGGAATTCGAAGCCATTCAAAATCAAGTTATCTATGTTAGTGCTACACCAGCTGATTATGAATTGGAAAAATCGGATGGTATCTATGTGGAACAAGTCATTCGACCTACCGGCTTACTGGATCCTGAAATTGAAGTACGTCCGAGTTTAAATCAAATTGATGATTTAATAGAAGAAATTCAACAGCGCGTAGAAAAGGACGAACGTACGCTGGTAACAACCTTAACGAAACGAATGGCCGAAGAACTGACTAAATATTTAGATAGGATACAGATTCGATGTCGCTATATTCACAGTGATGTAGACACCTTAGAGCGTGTAGAAATAATGCAGGATTTGCGCAAGGGTTTATTTGATGTACTGGTTGGTGTAAACCTTTTGCGTGAAGGGTTGGATCTTCCAGAGGTATCGCTCGTGGCCATTTTAGACGCCGATAAGGAAGGTTTTCTGCGTTCGGCACGTTCACTTACCCAAACAGTTGGTCGGGCTGCAAGAAACCTTAATGGTAGGGCTATTATGTACGCTGATAAAATTACCAATAGCATGCAAAAAACTATTGACGAAACCAACTACCGTCGAGAAAAACAAATTGCATACAACACTAAACACCATATTAAGCCTAAAGCTTTAAATAAAAGTCTGGATAATGCTCTTACAAAAAATTCAGTAAGCACATATAGTTACGAATTGGAGGCCGCCAAAGCTGCAGAACCAGAAAGTGCTTATTTAAGTAAGTCTGAACTTGAAAAGAAAATTAGAGAAAAACGAAAGCTAATGGAGGAAGCTGCGAAAGCATTAGACTTTCTTGTCGCTGCACAGTTAAGAGACGAGATAAAGAGATACCAGAATAAATTAGAAAAGCTAAAAGTGTAAACTTTTAGCTTTTCCTACCCTTTGCGGGCAAATAAAACACAAATATTATAAACTTAGCAGATTATTTTAATTATACTGTGTTTTAAATATATCTATTAAAACGTCAGGTGGAACCACTTTATTCGGAAAACTCTCCATTAAATAAAGCACCTTAGAAATGGATTCATGACTTAAGCCCATTCTTAAACCAAAGTTATATAGCTTTATAACATTCTTAGCATTATTATCTGCTTCACTGTCAATATTCATTAATAATACTAATCGGTGAAACTGAACAATGCGTTCGCTATGCGATTTTAAATGAATATAATTAATTGGATGTTCTATTAAATAATCGAAATCTTCACGTGAAATTTCGAGCTGTTTTGCAACACCTAATAAAAAATTATATTCAATACTCTTAATGTTCTTATCATATTTAGCAAATGCAATCATTTCTGATAATAAACTGAGTTTTTCTACTCTATTAACCATATCTCAAGGGATTAAAATGGATTAATTAACTTCACTATAAAGATACGAACACCTCTTATTATATAATCATGCGTAATTTGTAACTTATCGAAAATCAGCGTGTTGTTTATCGAATATTTTATTTATTTCATCTCATAAAATATTAATCTCATAATTTTAAGGTCCATTATTTTTATTTCTAACCTAAAAAAACACGAACACAATAAACATGTATTTATTTGATTTATAGTCGATTACAGAATACACTTCCTTACAAACTATCTCATTTATATTCTAAAAATTTAAAGTATCTTTACGCAAATTATCAAAACATTAGAAAACGAGAGGTTCCATGAAACTTCTAGATGCCTTTCATTTTCGCTTTCCAAACAAGAAATATGACAAATAATGATATTTTAAAAAAATTGCGCGTGGCCTTACAACTACGTGATGACGATATTGTAAAAATCTTAGAACTGGTAGATTTTAGAATTTCTAAAAGTGAATTAGGCGCCTTTTTCCGTCGTGAAGATCATCCTAAATATATGGAATGTGGCGATCAGATTTTAAGAAATTTTTTAAACGGACTGGTTATTCATTTACGAGGTCCGATGCCTCCAAAAAACAAAAAGCCCTTAAAGAAATAAGGGCTTTTAATTTATATTTAATTTTTAGTTTTGAAGGTCAAAAGCAATTAAAAAAATAGGGTTGTAAATTTTACCTTCCTTACCATTTAAACTCTTAATTGAACATCATTCATTCTGTTCTTTATAAAGCTTATTAACGCCTTAGAAGTTGTATCAACCATCAACACAGCAATTTCATTATTTCCGTTAATGATAAACTTAACTTGAGCTTCTAAGCTTTGCGTAGCTTAGAAATGAGGATTTTTTAATAGCTGAACAATCTCATCAGTTACTTGTAATGATTTTTCTTTTTATAATTCAAGTTAGCATTCAGCAAAGTTGTGAATGTAAATAGACTAAGGACTCAGATTAATTTAATGGTTTTCATAATAATTTGACTTTAATAATAATTAATAGATTCTGAATTCCTTCCTATACTGTCAATCAAATACAGGTCAAAATTAGGCAAGAAAAAAGAGTAGTGCTTTACACACTACTCTTATTATAATTGTTCTAATATGTTAAGAATATTACGCTTAATGTTAAGCGAACATCTACTATATTAAGTCTAAGCTAATACTTGTTGAACTTTATCCGCAGCCTCTTGGAATTCTGTTGCACTAAGCACATCTAAACCAGAGTTATCGATTAGTTCTTTAGCGATATCTGCATTGGTTCCTTGTAAGCGAACAATAATTGGCACATTAATATTCCCCATGTTTTTGTAAGCATCAATAACACCTTGTGCTACACGATCACAACGAACAATACCTCCAAAAATATTAATTAAGATCGCCTTTACCGCAGGATCTTTTAATATAATTTTAAAGGCAGCTTCCACACGAGCTGCATCAGCAGTCCCTCCAACGTCTAAGAAGTTTGCAGGCTCACCACCAGCTTGCTTTATTAAATCCATTGTTGCCATGGCAAGACCAGCACCATTTACCATGCATCCAACGTTTCCATCAAGATCTACATAGTTTAAACCTTTTTCTCCAGCCTCTACTTCAATAGCACTTTCTTCTCTAATATCTCTTAAATCTACATAATCCTTGTGTCTGTAAAGTGCATTATCATCAATCGTTACTTTAGCATCAACAGCCAATATTTTATCATCACTTGTTTTTAAAACAGGATTAATTTCAAATAAAGACGAATCCGATTTTACATAAGCAGTATAAAGATTAGTAACAAATTTTGTCATCTCTTTAAATGCTACACCAGATAACCCTAAGTTGAAAGCCACACGTCTAGCTTGAAATGGCATAATACCAACAGATGGATCAATTTCTTCAGTAAAAATTAAATGTGGCGTTTCTTCAGCAACAGTTTCGATATCCATACCTCCTTCAGTCGAATACATAATCATGTTACGTCCAGTACTTCTGTTTAATAATACAGACACATAAAACTCACTTGTTTCACTCTCTCCTGGATAATACACATCTTCTGCAACTAAAACTTGATGTACTTTTTTACCTTCGGCAGAAGTTTGTGGTGTTACCAGATTCATTCCTATTATTTGTCCAGCAATATCTTCAACTTCCTGTAAATTTTTAGCAAGTTTAACTCCGCCGCCTTTACCACGACCACCAGCATGAACTTGAGCCTTAATTACGTGCCAACCTGTTCCTGTTTCTTCTGTTAATTGTTTCGCAGCTGCTACAGCTTCTTTTGCATTTTGGGCTACAATACCGCGTTGGATACGAACTCCAAAACTGCTAAGTATTTCTTTACCTTGATATTCGTGTAAATTCATAATTCGCTTAATAGTTTAAGAGTGGCAAATGTAAATAATCGTAATAACTTACCCTAATATTTAATTATTAAAACTTTGGATTTAAGAAGAGGAAAAGCCTCATGTTAAATAATTAACAAAATGTTTTATTTGTTTAATTTTTTAGTTATTTATTTTTTATTCCTCTTAAAGAAATATCTTTGAGCAAAATTTTGAAAAAGTTATGTCGGAAGATCAATTATTAAAAATCGCCGAAGAATTTGGTAGCCCTGTTTATGTATATGATGCTGAGAAAATTGAGGCACAATACAACAGACTTACAAATGCGTTTAAGGATGTAAAAAAATTAAAACTTAACTATGCTGTTAAAGCATTGTCTAACGTATCTATATTAAAGCTTTTTAATAAATTGGGATCTGGAATTGATACCGTTTCAATTCAAGAAGTACAATTAGGACTTGCTGCTGGTTTTTTACCAGAGCAAATTATTTTTACGCCTAACGGGGTCTCTTTAGCCGAAATAGAAGAAGCTGCTAAATTGGGTATTCAAATTAATATCGACAATTTATCGATATTAGAACAATTTGGAACAAAACACCCAAATATACCGGTATGTATCCGTATTAATCCTCATGTAATGGCCGGTGGAAATGCAAATATTTCTGTTGGTCATATCGACTCTAAATTTGGTATTTCAATTCACCAGATACCTCATATTTTACGTATTGTAGAAAATACTAAAATGAATATTAATGGTATACACATGCATACGGGTAGTGATATTTTAGATATTGAGGTATTCTTATATGCGAGTGAAATATTATTTAAAACAGCTAAAGAATTCAAAAATTTAGACTTTATTGATTTTGGTTCTGGTTTTAAAGTACCTTACAAACAAGGTGATATTGAAACTAATATTGAAGAATTAGGTAAAAAACTTTCAGAGCGTTTTAATGACTTCTGTAAAGAATATGGTAAAGATTTAACCTTAGCATTTGAGCCAGGTAAATTTTTAGTAAGTGAATCAGGACGTTTTTTAACAAAAGTAAATGCTGTAAAGCAAACAACTTCAACGGTATTTGCTCAGGTTGATTCCGGATTTAACCACTTAATCAGACCAATGTTTTATGGTTCTCACCATGACATAATTAATATTTCAAACCCAAATGGACGTGAGCGTTTTTACACAGTGGTTGGTTACATATGTGAAACAGATACTTTTGGTAACAATAGACGCATTACAGAAATTAACGAAGGGGATGTACTTTGCTTTAAAAATGCTGGAGCATACTGTTTCTCCATGGCAAGTAATTATAACTCCAGATTTCGTCCAGCGGAAGTTTTATGGTACAACAATAAAGCACATTTAATACGTAAAAGAGAAACTTTTGAAGATATTATGAAAAATCAAATTGAAGTTGATTTTTCATCTAAAAAACCAAAAGCACTAGCGAAATAATATGTCAATTTTTATATAAATCTTAGTGATTATAAATCCCAACAAATGTTGGGATTTTTTTTATTTCCAAAATTAAACACGCTTTAAAGCTCCTAATTACTCACATTAATTATGCGCAACTTCATTGAAACCAGGCTTCAATAATAAAAATATATTTTATCACTATAATTATTTTTACTATATTTAAAATACTTTCTTACAATAAGTTACCCCGTTTCTCACATTGCTACCTACTAGTGCCCTAAATTAATTTTAAAGTAAACATCAGGTTAAGCATAGGCTTAATCACACTATACTAACTTTTAAAATTAATAACTAATCAAACATTAAACACTATGAGAAAATTACTGTTTTTATTATTTGTACTTCCATTAGTACTAATATCTCAAGAAAATGAAAGTTACCTATTAAACATTACCGAAATTACGGTAAAAATGGGGCATAACGACCAATTTACTGAAGGTGTAAAAGCCTGGAAAAACTGCTATATAGAGAATGAAGGTGAAGACCATTGGAATTTCTGGCACCGCTTTCAGGGCGTTGGCAATGTTTACACTTTAACAAGTAGAATGGCCAATTGGGCTGAAATAGATAAAAAAGACGAAGCAGGAAAAAAATGCCGCATAAAAGTAGTTAACCTAATTATGCCTCATGTTGAAAGTATTAACTACAATATTGCTAGATCCATGCCTGATATTAGTAGAAGTGGAGGATTTCCGGAAGACACAGAAATTGTATGGGTATATAATGTACAAACTTCAAATTCCACACATTTTAAGGAGGTTGCTTCTGAAATTGGTAAATCTGTAAAAAAAGCTGAAGGTGATAGCCGTGGCATCTGGTACAGTACTATGGGTGGAGCTCCTGAAGTCGCAGACTATTTTATTGGAGTCCCTATTAAAAACTTTGCAGCCATGGATGTTGAGCGTGATGGTGTATGGGAAATATACGAAAAAGAACATGGTAAATCTAAGGCTGATGCCTTAAGATCGAAATTTAGATCGGCTGTTTCTTCTGACTGGAGCTACATCTACACCCTGAACAAAGAGTTATCTCATTAATCCTTAAAAACCCAAACTAAAGAAACCTTAATAAAAATCAAATTTATTAAGGTTTCTTTTAGTTGTTTTAAATTTAAATCAAATAATTATCATTTAATTTCGCTAAATTCAATAAATTTCATAATATTATAGGAAATTACCCCTAAGTCTTTTTTAACTAATAACTTTTATTAAACAAAGGCTTATATGATACATCCCTCTCCCTTGTGCATTGTTCCTGAATTTATTGATTATATCACAGAAATATATAGTACTGTATAGCTTAAAAATAAATTCACATTATCACCTTCAACTAATCTAACAAATACAATTTATTATGAAATCATCAACTAAATTATTTCTACTTCTAGTTTTATTAACTTATTACTCTTGTACTAATACTGTAGACAAAAACATTACAACCTATAGTGACGTATGGGATGAAATAATAAACCAAGGTAATCTTGACTTATTCAATTCCAACAATTTTGACGAGCAGGTTACTGTAATAATGACTCCAGAAAATCTAGTTGGTATCGACAATATGAGAAACTTATACTCAAACTACATCACTGGATTTTCAGATCGTGAATTTGCTATTATAGATATTTTTGGACAAGGAGATAAAATAGTTAAACATTGGCGATTTAAGGGGGTTAACACTGGTGAATTCTTCGGCATGCCTCCTACTAATAAGGCAATTGACATTGAAGGCTCAACCATAGCCATAATGAAAAACGGAAAAATTGTGCAAGAACAAGATTTCATGGATAGCATGAGCTTTCTGCAACAACTAGGAATTGTTTCTTCTTCCGACAACACCAGTATCATCCAAGGCATGTACGATGCTTTTAAAATAGGTGATATAGAATCGGTTCTCTCTAAATTAGATAGCCAAGTTATTTGGAATGAAGCTGAAGGAAATGCTTTAGCAGATGGCAACCCATATATTGGTCCTGAAGCCGTTTTAGAAGGTGTATTTTCCAGATTAGGTGAAGAACACGAATATTTCAACTTAGTAGACATAAAACTTCACAACATGGATAATAACCATGTACTTGCCACATTGAGATATAATGCAAAACTGAAAAAAAATAGCGCATTAGTTGATGCTCAGGCGGCACATCTATGGACACTTAATAATGGAAAGGTAACGGCTTTTCAACAGTATGTAGACACCAAACAATTAGATGATGCCTTGAACAAATAGTATATGCCAAAAACTAAGTTTTTAAAACTCAAAAACACTGTTTTATCTGAAAGTGCCATTTTAAGATACTTCTCCTTTTCTTTACTCTACGTATGTGAAGGCATTCCAATTGGTATGATGATATTTGCAGTACCTGCCTGGCTTGCTGCTAACGATAAATCCCCGATGGAAATAGCAGCATATTTGAGTGTGCTTTTTATACCCTGGAGTTTTAAAATAGTCTTAGCACCTTTAATGGACCGATACACCTTTTTACCTATGGGGCGAAAACGTCCATGGATAATTTTCAGTCAAATATTTTTAATAATTAGTTTTTTATCGGTTGCATTTGTAACAAATCCACTTTCAAACCTAGGTGTCGTAATGGTTGTTGGATTTTTTATAAGTTTCTTCGGGGCATTACAGGATATTGCCATTGATGGTATGGCGGTAGATATTATTCCGGCACATCAGCAAGCCAAGGCCAATGGAATTATGTGGGGTTCACGTATTATAGGACAATCTCTGTCTCTATTAATTGGCACTTATTTAATAAATTCTATCGGATTTTCAGATGCTATAGCATCATTATCATTCGTAGTAGCAATACTCATATTTATACCCATATTATTTCGAGAGCGTAAAGGTGAGAAACTTATGCCATGGACAAAAGGCAAACCATCAATCGCTTCTAAAAAAGCTCAATTAACTAACTGGGGCTCCCTACTAAAAAGTTTATACAAAGTTATTTTACTACCTACCAGTTTATGTCTTGGCATAGGGATGATTTGCACTGGAAGTTTGAGTGGACTTATGACAGCGTTCTTACCCATCTTTACCGTTCAGGAATTATCTTGGACTAATACAGATTACTCACACGTCTATTCGACTGCCACATTAATAGGCGGGTGTCTCGGTATGGTTTTAGGAGGCACACTCATTGACCGTCTTGGCACTAAAAAAATGATACTCGTTTTATTAATTGTTATTAGTATGCTTTTAGGAACATTTGTATTGTTTTCTGGATATTGGCATATCACTGGGATTATATACAGCTTTGTGATTATTTATTTTATATCTACAACATTGCTTGATATAGCTATTTTGGCTACAGCGATGAAAATATCATGGGAAAAAGTATCAGCTAGTCAATTCACCTTATATATGACCTTGAACAACTTAGGGAATTCATTCGGTTCCTGGTCTCTAGGATCTTTAAAAGAAAATCTCACTTGGACTTATGTTATTATCATCATTGCTTTAGTTCCAGTGTTAGCTATTCTTATTTACCGAATGATTCAGCTAAAACAACACTCCATTAGCATCAAAAATTTCAATCAACAGGAAAAACTTAACACTTCTATAATTTAAACTAACCAAAAATACTATGCACCTAAAACAATCAATAATTATAGCTTTTTGTTTAACTACAATTCTTGTTGCTGGTTGGGAAATTTACTGGCGATCTACAGGTAGAACACCTTCTATAAATGATGACAAATCGCTGTGGGCTGTTGAACGGTTTAAGGTATCATCAGCCACTGAAAACGATGTTATAATTTTAGGTTCATCACGAGCCTATTTTGATATCCAGATTAAAACATGGGAAAATGAGATTGGCAAAGCTCCTATTCAACTTGCATCCACAGGATCTTCTCCACTGCCAACATTCCATGATATTGTCGAGAACACTAAGTTTAAAGGAACCGTTTTAGTAGGTGTTACACCCGGTTTATTATTTTCAACAACTTATCCTGAAGCCTTTCCATGGGCTAGAGCACAATCTAAAGTAGACTATTACGCGAATCGCACTTATACCCAGAAGTTAAATCACATTTTATCTATTCCCCTTCAAGAAAATTTAGTTTTAATGTCAGGTGATGAAGAAGAATGGTTTGATGATATTGATTTAAAATCTTTACTTAGAAGTATACAAATTGGAAATCGTATATCAGGACCAAAAATGCCTCCTTTCCGTAATTTCGGCGAAACTTCAATACCTAGAAATATGCGTATGATGCAAAAAACAATTCAGGACACTGCCTTTGCAAATAGCATTATACGCGTGTGGCATTTTTTTGGCAAAACAGCACCCCCTCCAGACAAGGATTCAACCATGGCATTTTTTCTTAAAGATATTGAAACATTTAAAAACCGAGGAGGAAACCTAATTTTAGTAAGATGTCCTTCCAGCGGCGGTTTACGCATGGGTGAAAATAAAGGATTACCTCGAAAAGACTTTTGGGACGAATTAATATCAAAGGCACAGGTTGCCAATTATCATTTTGAAGACTATCCCCAATTTAAAAAATTAATCTGTCCCGAGGAATCACACTTATCTTCTAAGGATGCCGATTATTTCACTAAAGAACTTGCTAGACTACTAATTTCAGATGGTATCATCTCTAAACAACCCTAAAATTTAAATATGTTATTCAACTCTCTAACTTTCATAGTATTCTTAGTAATCGTTTTAATACTCTACTACTCAAAATGGTTCAACTGGACAAATAAAAAAAGAATACTGCTTTTAGCTAGTTATATTTTTTATGGGTTTTGGAATCCTCCATTAGTAATTCTATTATGGATTTCAACTTTAGTCGACTGGACAGCAGGAAAGCAACTAGCTATTGAAGAAAACCAAAGAAGGCGAAAGTTCTGGTTAATTACTAGTATGGTTGTAAATTTAGGTTTTTTGGCCTTTTTTAAATATCGAGATTTTTTATTAGATAATTTCACTACTGTAATAAATACGGCATATGGCTATGGTTACCATTCCGAGCCTATGGATATTATTTTACCAATGGGTATTTCCTTTTACACCTTTCAAACAATGTCTTATACTATCGACATGTACCAGCGTAAGACTGAACGAGCCAAAACCTTTTTAGATTTTGCTCTTTACGTAACATTTTTTCCACAACTAGTCGCAGGTCCTATTGTTCGAGCAAAAGATTTAATAACGCAATTCTATAAAGAAAAACGAGCGACTAGCAAGCAGTTTATCTGGGGGCTATTTCTTTTAACCATTGGACTATTTGAAAAAGTTGTAATTGCAGACACTCTGCTTTCCGGCACATCAGACATGGTGTTTGGGTCGAATAAATTACTTCATGGTTTAGATGCCTGGATAGGAACAATTGCCTTTTCAGGACAAATATTTTTTGATTTTGCAGGTTATTCTACCTGCGCTATCGGAATTGCATTATTGTTAGGTATTGTACTTCCAGACAACTTTAAATATCCTTATGCCTCATTAGGTTTTTCAGATTTATGGAAACGGTGGCATATTTCATTATCATCATGGCTAAAAGATTATTTATATATTCCTTTAGGAGGAAATCGCCATGGCATTGTTAGAATGTATGTAGCTTTAATGATAACCATGTTATTAGGTGGATTATGGCATGGAGCCGCATGGACATTTATTGTTTGGGGTGGCCTACATGGTACATATCTAATTTTAGAAAGGCTTCAGAGACAATATTTTCCTTTTAAAATTACCCGTTGGAATGGTATATTTTTAGCTTTTATAACTTTCTCTTGTGTTAATATCACCTGGGTATTTTTTAGAGCAAGATCATTTGAAAGCGCCTGGAGCATGATAAAGTCTATGTTCTACCTTCAAACAGATGGCGAGAAAATATTAGATATGTTTAGCATAATAAAAGTAAGTATTGTTATTAGTATTATGTTTTTGTGTCATTGGTTCATGAGAAATACCTCACTAAAAGAAGTTTCTTTAAAAATTTCACCGTATGCTTTAGGCATAATATGGGCTCTTATGACGTTTTTAATCATAATAGCTCAGGGTAACAGCGAACAATTTATTTATTTTCAATTTTAATAGTCTCATAATATGTCCCTTGTAAAATCTTCACGAATCGAGTCCATTGATATTTTAAGAGGCATAGTCATGGTCATTATGGCTTTAGACCATGTTCGTGATTTTTTTCATTATGGCAGTTTCACTGGAGACCCAACAAATCTGGAAACCACGACCCCTATTCTATTTTTCACAAGATTTATAACTCATTATTGCGCTCCAGTATTTGTGTTTTTAGCTGGCACCTCTGCCTTTTTATACGGGGTGAAAAAACCAAAACAAGAGCTATTCAAATTTTTATTCTCTAGGGGTATATGGCTAATCTTGTTGGAAATTGTGTTAAACAATCTGCTTTGGAAATTCGACATTTACTATAGTCGGGTCATTCTACAGGTTATATGGGCCATTGGTTTTAGCATGTTTAGTCTCTCGTTTTTAATTTATCTACCTAAAAAAATCTTATTGTTGGTTGGTATTCTGATTGTTTTTGGGCATAATGCTTTAGATAGCATTACCGCTGAGGGCAATACTTTTACTTCAATAATTTGGTATGCCCTTCATCAACCAAATATGGTAACTATTTCACCGGAGTATAGTGTTGGTATATTTTATCCGGTTCTGCCTTGGATTGGCGTCATGATTTTAGGCTATAATTTCGGATACCTTTACAAAAGTGATTACGACTCGAGCAGAAGAACAAAATGGTTACTCCTATTGGGTTTCGGCGCCACTGTTTTGTTCTTTATTGTAAGAGGTATTAATCGTTATGGTGATTTAGTTCCTTGGAGTGTTCAAAGAAATTTCACTTACACCATACTGTCTTTTTTTAATGTTACAAAATACCCGCCTTCATTAGCCTATGTATTAATCACTTTAGGACCTTCAATATTACTCCTTTATGGTTTAGAAAAGATAAAAAATAACATCACCAACTTTTTTTTAGTTTTTGGTCGTGTCCCACTATTTTATTACTTCCTACATATTTTTGTTATTCATATAAGCGCTATTCTTGGCTTAATAATTACGGGAGGAAACTGGCGTATCATGATACTGGACAAAAATGCCTTTTCTAACGGACAACTACTAGACTATGGTTATTCTTTACCAACAGTCTATTTAATTTGGGTTGTCACGATTACAATACTTTATTTTCCAACCAAAAAATACATGACATACAAAGCGAAAAACAGAGATAAATGGTGGCTTAGCTACCTTTAGACAATGTGTAAAACTTAGCTAAACAATAATATTATTATATTAGTACTGCTCATAAATAATATTTGTTTTGATAAACCACACACTCACACTGAAACTCCTCGTCATTGTTTTTATGCTATTTGGCTACACTATTAACGGGCAATCATCAGAAGATTCTGAAGAACTAATGGGGTTTAAGGAGGAGATCTTAACAAAAACCAATGCTGACAACAGATATGCTAGCTATAACAAAGAAGGCTCAAAAATTATCTTTGAATCGAATCGCGACGGACACTGGCAAATTTATGTGATGGATATTAATGGCAACTCCCAACGTCGTTTAATAACAAGTGATTCGAACGATAGACGCCCCCGATGGAATCCGTTTAAGGACATGATCTTATTTGAATCCGACAGAACGGGAACTAGTGAAATTTATTCATACGATTTTGAAACAAATCGTGTAGAACAATATCCCATTAACCTTAATGGTAATAAATATTTTGCCGATTTCGCTCCCAATGGCGTACAACTTATTTTCTCACACGCAAAAAACAGCGAATACTTTGATATTTATACGTGTTCAACCAAAGGAAAACGATTAAAAAAAGTCATTAGTAACGAGTATAAAAATTTGTACCCCAATTTAACTCCCAGGGGTGATAACATTATTTATTATTCAAATAAAAATGTCCAAGGTGAAAGCAATATAATTTATACTTACAATCCGTACACCAAAGAAAAGAACCGCCTTACTTATTTTAAAGATGAAAGCTTAACACCTAGTTGGTCTAACGTAAGAGGAAGTCGTATAGCCTATTCTGCGAAAGTCGACGATATGGTGCATTCCGAAATTTTTATCATGAGAAACGACGGGACTCATAAAATCCAAATTACCTATAACGACACAGAGGACATTTTACCCATTTGGTCTCCAAACGACATCAACTTATTAATAACTGGATTTAGAAACGGGCACTACCAGATATGCAAGATTTTGCTAAAAGAACCTTTAAACCCCGAACAAAAGCCTTTAGACTAACTCTTGTTTTTTATTTTCCCTGAAAACAAACTCACATTAGATGTGAACGGATTTCCTGAAGCACGCCTAAAGGCCACAATTTGACCGCAATGCCAAAGCGCGTCCGATATAGGACCATTAATTAAATTCCAAAAAGGAATTTCCGTCTCTTCCAGATTAAACGGATTATCCTTTCTTCTCAAAACTTCTGAAACCAATTTTAAATTTTCTAGCGTTTTTTTTCGCTTGTCTTCGAAACTCAATTCTGCTTTATTAGCATCCTTATTACTTTCTAAAATACTGTTTCTAATAAATTTAGATAAACCATATAAATGCTCAATGGTTTCATCAGATGTTCGCGCCGACTCTATTGTTTTATATGCTAGATCTTCTGGTCTTAAACCTTCCGTAGCCCAGTAATAGCGAAATCCTAAACCATCAATCATACGTGCCGCGACACTAGCTGCAGTATAAGCTTCATCATAATCTGGAATTTCGTAATAAGGCAATGTTTCATCATTCATAGTTTGTGCAAAACTTTGGAAAGTTAAAATTGAAAAAAGAGCGATTAAAAATTTAGTCATAATTATTGTATTCCATATTTATCAAATAAGTAAACTAAGCTCGTCATGGTGGCAGCTCCTAGCTCTAGTTCACGTTTATTAACAGCATCAAATGTGTCAGTACTAGCATGATGATGATCGAAATAACGTTGCGAATCTGGCACTAAACCAACCAATACATTATCTTTCGATTTCAGAGGCCTTACATCTGCACCAGCATATCCTTTCTCAAAATAATGTATTAAATAAGGTTTAAATAATTCCTGCCAACTGAGTGCCTGCTGATAATTAGCTTCACTACAATTAAAATGAAATCCTCGGGGTGTAAATCCTCCAGAATCACTTTCTAGAGCAAAAACATGTGTCTCGCCTTTTTGTTCGGCCTCTTCAGAGTACTTATTTCCGCCACGCAAACCATTCTCTTCATTCATAAACAGCACCACTCGAATGCTACGTTTAGGGTTAATTCCTAAGGTTTTAAACAAACGCAACACTTCCATAGATTGTACCACACCAGCCCCATCATCATGAGAACCATCTCCTAAATCCCAGGAATCTAAGTGCCCGCCCACAAGCATGTACTCATTCGGAAATTCACTCCCTGTAATTTCTCCTATCACATTATAAGACAAGACATCTTTTAACTGTTTGCAATTAGTTTTAAAATAAAGTTTAATATTCTTATCCAGTTGAAGCATGGTACTTAATACCTCTGCATCATTGGTACTAATGGCTGCTGAAGGAATTCTCGACTCTAAAGGTAAATCATTATAAGTCATACTTCCTGTATGTGGCAAATCGTCTAATCGTAAATTCATAGATCGAACAATCACACCAACGGCACCAAATTTTGAAGCCTGAACAGCCCCTTCATAACGTTGATTCACACAACCCGAATAAGCTTCAAAAGTTTGTATTAAGTCCGCTTGCATAGGACGATTGAAAAAAACAATTTTTCCTTCAACCATCTCTTTACCTAAAGCCTCTAATTCTTCAAAATCATGAACCTCAACCACCTGTGCTTTTATCCCTAATGATGGGGTGGCCACAGATCCTCCCAAGGCACATATATTAACCGTAGTGGTTTTACCTGGCACAGTTTCTATGTAGGCGTACTCTTTGGCTCCTCTAACCCATTTAGGAACCATAACAGGCTGTAACCAAACCTTATCTAATCCTAAATTTCCAAGTTCTTCTTTGGTATATTCTACAGCACGTTCTGCACCTAACGATCCAGATAATCGACTTCCAATTTGATTCGACAAGTAATTTAACCAATCGTAGCTTTTTCCATTAGTTAATGAAGCTTTATAAATAGATTTAATTACAGCCTCATCCTTCTGAGCATGAGTATAAGCACCTAATAAAACACAAGTACAAATCAATATTTTTTTCAACATATCATGTAATATTTTACGCTAAAAATACCATTTATGTTAACAAGACTTCCAAATAAAATCTTAAATTAATTAAAGAACCTATTCATTTTCTAATTGTTCTTTATACAAATCAAGATTAGCTTTAACATCATCATCAAGCTCAGGCTCCTGTATATCGGTATATTGACTTAAGGTTTCAAGCATAATTTTTGCTACTAAATATCGTGCCGTAGGTTTATCATCAGCTGGTATTACAAACCAAGGCGCATGAGGCTTAGAGGTTTTATTAATAGCTTCTTGATAACATGCCTGATAATCTCCCCAGAGTGCTCTTTCTTTTAAATCACCTGGAGAAAATTTCCAATTTTTATTTCGTTTTTCTAACCTCCTAAGTAACCTATCTTTTTGTTCTTCTTTAGACAGATGCAAAAAGAATTTAAAAATAACAGTACCATTATTGGCAATATGTTTTTCGAAATTATTAATTTGTTCGAAACGAGTATTCCAGAAGGTTTCGTCAATATCATCAACCGATTTAATTTTTGGAATATTTTCACCCAAAATATACTCCGGATGCACTCTTGTTACCAACACATTTTCGTAATGTGTTCTATTAAATACTCCAAACTTTCCTCTAGCTGGTAAAGCAATATAATGACGCCATAAATAATCATGCTTTCGCTCTAAATCGGTAGGCACTTTAAAACTATGTACAATTATACCACGCGTATTAAACTCCTTAAAAACTTCTCGAATTAAGCTATCTTTACCGGCAGTATCCATGCCTTGCAAACAAACTAACACCGCATATTTACCATGTGCATACATGGTATCCTGCAAATCACTTAATTCGTCTCTCACGTCATCCAATTTCTTTTTTGCTTTATTTATTATAAGATGCGTGGATCTGTTTTTCAATAAAATATCTGAATCTACCTTAAAATCGTCTAGGTTTAATTTCTCCATTAGTTTATTCTTTATTCCTTTTAAATATAGGAAAAAGTATAAATTCGATGAACAGCAAAGCATTTTATTTAGTTTTACCTACATTTGGCTTACCTATTTATGTTTTAACCCTAAAATTATGAAACCCTATCTATTACTTTTTTTATCATTATTTATAACCCACCATTTTTTCGGTCAGGCAAAATGTGGTGATGCCGATTCCTATTTAGTCTATGCATATTCGAATGTTAAAGATTCTTATGAGGCTAATAATATTTCACATTTAAAATATTACGCCCACAAATCATTAGAAAATTTTGAAAAGGCAAAACAAAAATTAAAAGATTGTGGCTGTGAAACAGCTCATGAATTAGCCTTCAATAGTATTGAGCTATTGGCTAAGGTTGATGCTGCTGAGACTTATGAAGATGGTCGTTTTTTCGTTAAACGCGCTAAAGAACTTGCAAAGAACAGCATAATTGAACTGGATAAATTTAACGTAGCTGTTGCTAATAATACACCAACTGAGAGCATTAATGAAGATACCAATGACCTCGCGACCCTAGAAAGTGAGCAACTTAAACTAGAACAACAACAAAAAGCTTTACAACAAAAAGCCTTAGAAATACAGCGTAAACTTGAAGCCCAAAATGCAAAAGCTCTGGAATTAAAAAAAGAAAAACTCATCCAGGATTATGAATCTGTTATTCTTTTGAATATTAATGCTTACAATAATGCTTTAAAAACATGCAATTGCACTAATGACAGTATGGGGTCTAATGACTCTGGTTCTATATCAACCGATAACAGTTTGGAAGAAATAAAATCCTTCTATATATTAAGACTAAAAGCATTGGCCAACAAGTACATAAACTCATTAAACATATGTACTTCTACAACAAATTAAAGCAACGAAACACAATTAAAAAAGCCCTGATTTTATTTTAATCAGGGCTTTTTTTTTCTTAAAAGTTCTAATTATTTAGAAGCAAACAACTGTACATCTTGTTCACTTATCTCTTTACCTCCAAGGATAATTAAACGTTCTACGACATTACGTAATTCTCGAATATTCCCCGTCCAATCATATTCTTGAAGGAGTTTCACTGCCTTATCAGAGAACGATTTGGTTGCCGTACCATTTTCACCTGCCATTTTTTCGGCGAAATAATTAATCAGCAACGGAATATCATCACGTCGGTCATTTAATGGTGGGACTTGAATTAAAATAACAGCTAATCTATGGTATAAATCCTCTCGAAATTTACCTTCGGCAATTTCCTTTTTCAAATCCTTATTGGTTGCGGCAACAACCCGAACATTTACTTTAATATCTTTATCACTACCTACACGTTGTATACGGTTTTCCTGTAAAGCCCTAAGAACTTTAGCTTGTGCAGAAAGACTCATATCTCCGATTTCATCTAAAAAAATGGTACCACCATTAGCCGCTTCAAATTTTCCGGCACGGTCTTTCACGGCACTGGTAAAAGCACCCTTAACATGTCCAAAAAGCTCACTTTCGATTAATTCACTTGGGATGGCCGCGCAATTAACTTCAATCATAGGACCTTTAGAGCGCCCACTCTTTTGGTGTAACCAGTGAGCAACAAGTTCTTTACCTGTTCCATTAGGACCAGTAATGAGAACACGTGCATCCGTTGGTGCTACTTTTTCAATCATATCTTTAATTCGCGTAATACCATCGCTATCACCAATCATTTGAAAATTCTTCCCAACTTTTTTCTTAAGAAGTTTATTTTCAACAACCAATTCTTTTCTATCCAAAGCATTTCGAACCGTGTTTAACAATCGGTTTAAATCTGGCGGTTTCGAAATATAATCGAAAGCTCCTAAACGCATCGTGTTAACGGCTGTATCTAAATCGCCATGACCGGATATCATTACAATAGGGGTTTCTGGTTTCAACTTTTTCGTTGCCTCTAGCACTTCAACACCATCCATTTTAGGCATTTTAATATCGCAAAGAACCAAATCATAATCTTCATTTCTAATTTTTTCTATACCGGCTAAACCATCCTCAGCTTCTTCCACTTGGTAAGTATCACTCTCCTCGGATAATATTTTTACCAGCACACGTCTTATCGCAGCTTCATCTTCAACAACTAATATTTTTGGCATATCTCTATTTCTTTATTATATGAATGTCTCTTTGCGGGAATGGGATTGAAATGTTATTTTCTCTAAACAATCTATCAATTTCAAATCTTATATCACTCTTTGGAATATTGGCATTAAAACTATCTCCCAACGTAAATACGACTTTAAAATCTAAGGAACTATCACCGAAATTCAAAAATTGAACAACAACTTCTGGTTCAGGTAAGACCTCGGGATGTGTACTTGCCGCCTGTGTTAGAAGCTTCTTTACCAACTGTACATCGCTCCCATAGGCAACTCCAACCGTAACACTTTCTCTGGTATTTACTCCATTCTGAGTCCAGTTGTAAAGACTGTTTTCTAAATATAAATGATTAGGTATTACAAGTACTTTATTATCTATAGTTACGGCTCGTGTGGTTCTTAATTTAATTTCCTCAACACGACCTATCTTTCCATCAAGTTCTATTATATCACCTACATGAACCGTTTGATCGACCAAAATAAAAATTCCCGAGATTATATCTTGAAATAAGGTTTGCAAAGCTAAACCAACACCAATTAATAAAGCGGCAGATGCGGCAAATATGGCGGTAACATTTATACCCACGGAATCAAACACTACCAACATGACGATCATATAAATAATCCAACGAGCAAAAGAAAAAACTGTATTAAACTTTGCCTTATCCTCATTAGGCATTTTTCTCGTAACCAAGCTTTTTACCCACCTTAAAAGATAAGTTGTTATTATAAGAACAAATGTTACAAGTAATACATACTTAACTTTAAGAACTATTTGATGAGCTTCCTCGCCAGTGCCACTGGTAAAATCAATTAGTTTATAATTTAAAAACTCTACAATCTTTTCCCAAACAGAACTTTTAGATATTGTCTCTTCTATTTTTTCTAAATCTTGTGTCATTCTAATATTTTATCCATTTAATTAATTCTTTATAACTCGGCTTTTTACCATACATTAAAATGCCGACTCTATATATTTTTGCAGCAAACCAAACCGTTAACCTAAAGGTAGCAATCAAAATCAAAAATGAAACCAACTGTTGCCATATAGGAACCCCAAACGGAATACGCATAAGCATTACTACGGAGGACGTAAAAGGTATAAACGAAAATACCGTTGAAACCGTGCCGTGTGGATCCTCTATAACTGTGAAAATACCAATATAAACAGCCAACATAAGCGGCATAATAACAGGCAACATAAATTGTTGCGTATCAGTTTCATTATCGACCGCAGCTCCTATCGCAGCATACAATGAACTGTATAACAAATAACCTCCTATAAAAAATAGCACAAAAGCCACAATAAGATTGGTTAAAGGAAGATTGAATAAAGCTAATACAAAATTCTGAATCCCAACATTAACTTCCGGATTAGTCATAGCTTGTTTCATTATCTCCTCCTGAGGTGATTGCATTTCGGACATATTAATACCAAATACAAACGATAATACAGTTATCAAAACACCTCCTAAAATTAACCAAATTACAAATTGTGTTATTCCCGCAAGTGAAGTCCCTATTATTTTCCCCAACATAAGCTGAACGGGCTTCACCGAAGATATTATCACTTCAATAATACGACTCGTCTTTTCTTCGATTACGCTTCGCATAATCATGTTGCCATAAATAATAATAAACATAAATAGCAAATACCCCACCGCAATACCAAAGATTAGTTTTACCAGACTATCGGTTTTTGAAGTTTTTTCACCAGCAAAACTTTCCTGTTGTATGTCAACAGAAATCTTTGTTTTGTTAATAATATCAAGGTCTACCCCATTATTACTCATGTTTAAATTAGTGAGTTTTTGTTCTAACTTACTTTCTAAATCCGAAATTAAAGTTAACGATGGTGTCTCTTCAGAATAAAACTTGATACGATTGGAAATAGCTTGAAGACTATCATGCCTTTCTATATAAAGTAATCCGTAAGCACTGGTTTCTTTTACTACATTAATGGCATCGTCTAATGAAAGTTGCTCAAGCAAATTATAGGTAGTATGCTCTGTACTATTAAATACGTCCATTACCAATCTAGATTCATCTAAAACCGCAATGGTACGCACTTTATCTTTATTTATTTGAGATAAATAGGCTATAAATGCTGAAAGGGCAATGACAATAATTGGACTCAAAAAAGTCATAACTATAAACGACTTATTCCTAACTTTCGTTAAATATTCACGCTTAATTATAAGAGGTAAATGATTCATTAATACTAATTATTCTTTACGGTTTCAATAAAAATGTCGTTCACGCTAGGTATTAATTCAACAAAATGTGACAATTCGCCTTTAGTTGTTAAATAATTAATTAAGTCGTTAGGCAAATCGCCATTAACAAGCTTTATATTCAATTTTAACTCATTATCTAGTGTTTTAAAATTTGCCGTTGAAATTTCAAATTTCTCAGCCAACTCATGGGTAACAACCTCATGATTATCGGTTTTTAAACCTACCTCGAAGGTATTAATTTTATACTGTCGTTTAATATCGATTAGCTTACCATCGAGAATTTTATTTGACTTGTTAATTAATGCAATATCATCACAAAGTTCTTCTACTGATTCCATACGGTGTGTAGAAAAAATTACAGTAGCACCTTCATCCCGGAGGTGTAAAATTTCATCTTTAATTAAATTAGCGTTAATAGGATCAAATCCTGAAAAAGGTTCATCAAAAATTAACAGTTTTGGCTTATGAAGCACCGTAACCACAAATTGTATTTTTTGAGCCATCCCCTTGGAGAGCTCCTGAATTTTTTTATTCCACCAGTCACCTATTTCCAACCGATCAAACCAGTATTCTAATCGAGCTTTAGCTTCTGTTTTACTTAAACCCTTTAACTGTGCGAGATACAATGCCTGTTCTCCAACTTTCATCGATTTATAAAGTCCTCGTTCTTCCGGAAGATAACCAATATCTTTAATATGGTTTTCGTTTAAAAATTCATTATCAATTTTTACGGTTCCTGAGTCAGGCATCGTAATTTGATTTATAATACGAATTAAAGTGGTTTTTCCCGCACCATTCGGACCAAGAAGTCCAAAAATACTCCCCTTAGGCACTGATAAAGACACATTGTTAAGGGCTTTAAACTTCCCGAAATTTTTAGAAACCTCGTTAACTTCTAATAAGTTACTCATTTGTATTTTCTGAATTGACTTGTAGCTGTAAATATATTAAATGTTGAGTCATCACCCCCAGAACTTCAGGTTAATTTAAAAAAAGTCAACCTGCATAAATACCTAATTTGGTTATAGCAAACACATTTTAAATTACTTAGCAATTAAAAAACAAAACCCACCCTTTAAAAAGATAAAGGATGGGAAAAAAATTGCTATGAAAAAGAAAAATTATCACTAATACGTGATTAGTGATGAACCAAATATAGTTTTTTTTTCTTAAAAAATGTTAAAAAAATTTAAGAACTTATAAAAAAATGTAGCATAAATATATTAACTAGGAATAAGCTACATTTTATGAAAACATATCTTTTACTTTTTCAAAAAATGATTTATCCGAACTTTCTGGTTTTGGGGAAAAATGCTCATCATCCAACATGTTTTCAAAAAATTCGCGTTGTTGTTTATTCAGTGTTTTAGGTGTCCAGACATTAACATGTACTAATAAATCACCTCGGCCATAACCGTTTATATTTGGAATACCTTTTCCTCGTAAGCGTAAAATTTTACCAGACTGTACACCCGACTCAATTTTAATACGCACTTTACCTGTTACCGTTTCAATTTCCTTTGAAGCGCCTAAAACCGCCTCTGGGTAACTAACATATAAATCGTAATGCAAGTTATCGCCTTCTCTCTGAAGTTTATCATTGTGTTCTTCTTCAATAACAACAATAATATCTCCCGAAATTCCATTACCAGGCGCCTCATTACCTTTACCAGATACTTTTAATTGCATGCCATCAACAACCCCCGCAGGAATTTTGATCGTTACGGTATCTTCGGCAATTTTTAATCCTTGAGCGTCGGCATCAGCAGGTTTTTTATCAATAGTTTCACCCGCACCACCACAAACATTACAAGGCGCAGAAGTCTGCATTCTACCTAAAATAGTATTTGCTATGCGTGTTACCTGTCCTGTACCGTGACATGTTGCACATGTTTTATAGGTAGTTCCAGGGGCCTTTACTTTACGCTTTACCTTGATTTTTTTCTCAACACCATTGGCTATCTCCTCTAAAGTTAATTTAACACGAATGCGTAAGTTACTTCCTTTAGCACGACGTTGACCTCCGCCTCCGCCAAAACCGGAGAATCCTCCACCAAATCCGCCGCCAAAGATATCACCAAACTGACTGAATATGTCATCCATATTCATGCCTCCGCCACCAAAACCACCGCCATTTTCGAAGGCTTGATGACCAAATTGGTCGTAGCGTGCTTTTTTATCAGCATTGCTTAAAACTTCATAAGCTTCAGCAGCCTCTTTAAATTTTGTTTCTGCCTCTTTATTATCTGGATTTTTGTCAGGGTGATACTCTATTGCTTTTTTACGGTATGCCTTTTTAATTTCGGCCGCCGACGCTCCTTTACTTAATCCTAATACTTCGTAATAATCTCTCTTCGCCATGGTTTTGTTTTATTGCCCAATTACAACTTTTGGAAAACGAATCACTTTTTCGCCTAGTTTATATCCTTTCTCCACCACATCGATAATTTTACCTTTTAAATCGTCTGATGGTGCCGGAATTTGAGTAATGGCCTCATGTATATCTGCATTAAAAACATCTCCTGAAGCTACTTCAATCTGCTCTAATCCCTTTTGTTTTAGAGTCGTTTTAAGTTTATTACTAATTAACTCAACTCCTTTTAGTAATTCTTTCTCTTTAGTTTTTGAAATTTCTAAATAAGCTCTGTCAAAATCATCAAGTACTGGTAATAATGACACCATTACATCCTGACTAGCCGTTTTAAATAATTCGACACGTTCCTTTGATGTACGACGCTTATAATTTTCAAATTCAGCGAACAAACGCAAAAACTTGTCTTTTTCCTGCTTTAGTTCTGTTTGAAGTTTTTCTTCCGCCGTTTGCTCTTCTACCTGTTCTTCAACAACTTGCTCTTCAACCTCTACTGCTTCATTTTGCACAGCATCTTGTGGTTCTTTTTCTATATCTTTTTCTTGTTTACTCATTGCTGTATCCTATTTTTCAAATACTAAAATTAGTTGGCAAAAGTACTGCCATTATTATTAAAATGTCATAATGTCACCTAATTATTTTAATCTAAATAGTGAGAATTATAAATTTTATAGAATTTTTTGACTGAAATAATCAATTATGCTAGAATTAATTTAGCTTTTTGAATAATCCGAAGGTATTAAAATGTATAAAACGTGCAGTATTTACTCAAGTAAATTTTTAAGAGCTGGTTGTAAATGATGATATTTAAATAAGAAGCCCTTATCTTCAATTTTTTTGCAACTCACACGTTGACCTTCAAACAAAAGAACATGCATTTCACCTAAAATAATCTTCATTAAAAACTTAGGAATATTAGGCAACCATAAAGGTTTATGCACAATTTTAGCTACTGTTTTTACAAGTTCCTTATTAGAAACAGGATTGGGTGCCACCCCATTAAACACTCCTTCTAACTGATTCTTATAGAGAAAAATAAACATTCTTGCTAAGTCGTAAATATGAATCCATGATTGCCACTGTTTACCATTACCAAATGCCGAACCCAATCCATATTTTATTGGTCGGAGTAATTCCGGAAGAGCCCCGCCATTATTTGAAAGTACCAGTCCAACACGAATCTTGGTAACCTTAATACCCAGGGACTTAAAAGCATCAACTTCTTTTTCCCAGATATGAACAACTTCAGCTAAAAATGAGGTTATGTCTTCATGGTAGCTTTCATCATAATAATTCGTTAAGGAGTCTGGGTAGATACCAATAGCACTAGCCGAAATAATTTGATTAATAGAATGCAACTCTCCTTTTAAAGCATTACATAACAATCTCGTAGTATCACGTCTACTTGATATTATCTCTTCTTTATAACTTGGTGTCCATCTTTTAGAAATGGAAGCTCCTGCAAGATGAATAATAGCGTCTACTTCTTTAAAACAGGTTTCATCAATTTCCTGAGTTTTGGGGTTCCAATAAAATCCATTGTAAAGATTGCTTTGCTTAATTTTAGACTTTCGTGTAGTTAAATAATTAACTGCGATATTTTTTTTTAGACAAAGCTTAACAACCTCTTGCCCAATTAAACCCGTTGCCCCTGTAATTAAAACTTTCATCTAAATTGCTTTTTTTAATGAATCTAATTATCATCCATACCTTCCCTTATGAATCTAACTTATTTTAACTAAAAATACTAAAACAGCCACCCATTACCTACAGATTTATACTAGGTTTAACATATTTAATAAAGCTGTGTATCCTTTTTTAAAGAGGGACCTTTATAAATCAGGTTCTAATACCTTAGTAGCCCTAAGCATTTCTCGTTTTCCAGGCGGTCCAGGAAGTTTTTCAACTAAAAAACCAACTGCTTGCATGGCACGACGCACACTACCTTTTGCGGCATAAGTAACTAAAACTCCGTTGTTTTTTAAAGCGTCATACATGATTTTAAACATATCTTCTGTCCATAACTCCGGCTGAACTCTCGCGCCAAAGGCGTCAAAATAAATTAGGTTATAAATATTGACATCTCTAATATCTGCGAATTTCTTCTGTTGCTTTATAATTGAGAATGTATTAGAAACGACCTGATTTTTCTCCCACGAAACTTCATGAAGTTTAGTGAATTCAGTCAATTTAACTTCTGCCTTTAACTGTTGTACATAATTTAACTGAGCTACTTCTTCTAATGCAACTGGAAAAGCTTCTACTCCAGTATAATTAATATTTAAATTATGCTTTTCGGACTCCAATAAAGTTATAAAGGCATTTAGACCAGTACCAAAACCTATTTCTAAAATACAAATATTATTTTCTAACCTTTTTTTAGAATCAATTTCCAAGATATACGACAACCCGTGTTTTATAAAAACATGATAAGCTTCTTGTATAGCCCCATGTTTAGAATGATACTGTTCATTCCATTCCGGAATATGTATAGTAGAAGAGCCATCAGCTGTAACGATTACTTCTCGTTTCAAATTATTATTTTATTACAAAAATATCATTTTGAATAAATTTTATTTAAAAAATAAAGAAATAATCAATAATTCAATAAACCACTGTTTAAATCCGCAATATTTATTAAATCTTAAATAATTTCAAATAAAATTGATAATTTTAATTAATACCTGTAAATATACCTCTTTTTTAAAAACGAATTTGCTTAAATTTGTAGCTCAAAAATTATTATTTATGAGTGCAATAATCAACGATATAGAGATTATAAAGTCAGAATCATCGAAAATAAATGACGTAGATTTTGAAAACCTAAAGTTTGGCAGTGTGTTTTCTGACCATATGCTAGAATGTAATTATAAAGACGGAAAATGGGAATTACCAAAAGTTGTACCATTTGCTCCTATTACTTTAGATCCTTCGGCTAAAATTTTTCATTACGGTCAATCGGTATTTGAAGGAATGAAAGCCTACAAAGACTCGAATGATGACGTTTGGTTATTTCGTCCGTTAGAAAACTTTAAACGATTAAATATTTCTTCGAAACGTTTAGCTATTCCTGAATTACCAGAAAGTTACTTTATGGAAGGTTTAAAAGCGCTTCTAGAAGTTGATAAAGATTGGATTCCTAAACAAGACGGTAGCTCATTATATATTCGTCCGTTTGTATTTGCTTCAGGTAGTGGTTTTCATGCCTCTCCTGCCGACGAATACAAATTCATCATAGCAACTGCTCCATCAGGATCGTATTTCTCAGGAAAAATTAAGGTATTAATAGAGCAAAAATACTCACGCTCGGCTAATGGAGGCGTAGGTTTTGCTAAAGCCGGCGGTAATTATGCCGGACAATTTTACCCTACACAATTAGCTATTGATAAAGGTTATCAGCAAGTTATCTGGACAGATGATACTAACCACGAATATATTGAAGAAGCTGGTGCGATGAATATTTTTATTCGTATTAATGATACTTTAATTACAGGTCCAACAAGCGATAGAATTCTAGATGGTATAACCCGTAAAAGTATTATTGAACTGGCTAAATCTAAAGGTATCCCTGTAGAAGTTAGAAAAATCTCGGTACATGAAGTTGTTGAAGCCGCGAAAAATGGTAGTTTAAAAGAAATGTTTGGCGCTGGTACTGCAGCTGTTGTTTCTCCTATTTCAGGATTCGGTTTCCAAGATAAGGATTACGAATTACCAGAAATTGAAAGCACTTATGCTGACTTTATTAAGAAGAGCATTACCGATATTCAAACTAATAAATCTGAAGATCCGTTTGGATGGCGCTATAAATTATAATCACCCATTTTAACATAAAAAAAGAGAAGCCATAAGCTTCTCTTTTTTTATTTATCTAATATCGCTGCAATGTCAGGTTTAAAATAATTAGGCCCTTTTAATACTTTACCATCTTCTCTATAAATGGGCTGCCCGTCTTCTCCTAACTTACTCATATTGCTTCGTTGAATTTCTTCAAATACCTCTTCTATTTTATATTGCATACCATGCTCGATTATCGTACCACACAATATATACAACATATCTCCTAAGGCATCAGCAACCTCCACTAAATCATTATTATTTGCGGCTTCTAAATACTCTTCATTTTCTTCTTTCATTAAATTAAATCGCAACGTGTTTTTTTCAACACCTAAATCTGCATGAGGAGATTCTCTATGTCCTATTTTAAAAGCCTCATGAAATAATTTTACAGCTTCTATATTCTTCTTCATTTGCTATTATTTTCGTTAAATTTGCATAAAAATAACTATATGTTCAGTAAAGGTCAAATCATTTTCGGTGTTTTATTTTTTATCGCCTTTTCACTTATTATTGCCTACACGTACCGCAAAGATTTAAAACTACATAAAAAGTTTTATTCAGGGAGCATTTGGATGCTTATAGCCTTTATTAGTTTTATTTTATTTATAGTGGCCATTAAATTTATATTTAAATAAAATTAGGTTAGAATAATATTTATTTGTTTTTTAACGTTTTAAGACGCAACCATTTTATAAGTACCGCATCTTATAATCAACTAACTAAAAAGACTAACCAATGAATATTCTATTAATTATCGGTGCTCTTATTTTTATTAATGCCTTACTATTAATATTTAGTGTAAACAAAAATACTGAACCATAAATAGCACATCAACTAATCTATAGTATTCTATTTATTTTCAGTAATTAGATTTTCAATTTACTGGGGAAGATTTCCTAATGACAAAATCGTTTTTATTTGATTATATTTGTTATAACCACTCCCTATATTATGAAAATTTTAAAATTCTTTTTGCTATTACTGCTTACCGCTATTATTGGCATTTCTGTATATATAGCTGTACAACCAAATGAATTTGAAGTTACTCGAAGTCGTAAATTAAATGCTCCTGCATCTGTTGTCTATGACAATGTTATCGACTTCAAAAATTGGCCAAAATGGTCTTCCTGGGTGGAAGAAGACCCTAATATAATTATAAAATTCTCCGAGCAAACTAGTAATGTAGGTGGCTCCTATTCTTGGCAAGACAAAAATGGAGCGGGTACGATGAAAACTTTGAAAGCAACTCCAACATCTTCTATAATTCAAGAAATGCAATTTGAAGATTTTCCACCTTCAGAAGTCACATGGAATTTTAAGTCCAGTTCCGACAATACCACCAAGGTAATCTGGACTATAAAAGGTGAAAAATTACCTTTCGGATTTAAAGCATATACTTTATTTTCCGGAGGTATAGATAAACAAATTGGCCCTCACTACGAACGAAGCCTAGAAAAATTAGATAGTATTGTTTTGGCTAGTATGAAAGTTTACGATATTACTATCGACGGCCCCACATATCATAGTGGCGGCTTCTATATCTATAATACCACATCTTGTAAAATAAGTGATCTATCTAAAAATATTCATAACAAATTTCCTGAAATTATAAATTATGCGAACACTCATAATATTCATTTTTCGGGTAAGCCATTTGTAAATTATGAAAAATGGGATAAAGAAAATAATGCTGTTATTTTCTCATGTTGTGTTCCAACCACCGAAAAAGTAATTACTACAGCCGATAATATTCTTACAGGCAAATTAGACTCTTTTAAGGCGGTAAAAACAACTTTAACTGGCGACTATATTAATTTGAAAGAAGCTTGGGATACAACGTTTGAATATATTTCGGAAAATGACATTACGTTTTCTGAAAATGGTCCAATGATAGAAACCTACCATACTTCACCAAGTGACACTCCAAACCCTGCCAAATGGCGAACAGAAATTTATATAGCCATTAAAGAGGTAAAAACAACAAATTAATTTTACCTAAGGCTAGCTGATTTAGTGATCTTTGAACTTTTTAACCCCAGCTTCAATTCGGGTTTTTAAATAATTTTCTCGCGGCACTATGGGACAAGAATATTTATCATTATAAGCACAATAAGGATTATACGCCTTGTTAAAATCTATGATTAAAATATGACCATCAGGAATTCTCGCATCAATATAACGCCCACCTCCATAAC
Source organism: Gaetbulibacter saemankumensis DSM 17032 (assembly GCF_000425645.1). Lineage (GTDB taxonomy): Bacteria > Bacteroidota > Bacteroidia > Flavobacteriales > Flavobacteriaceae > Gaetbulibacter > Gaetbulibacter saemankumensis. The sequence goes on along the minus strand of NZ_KE384430.1, from coordinate 1,474,402 downwards.
TTTCTAAACCGTTAGTTTCGTCTAAAAAAGGTAAAAACAAATAATCTTCATAACCTTCCTTTTTCATTAACCCTAAATTCTGATAAATATTTAGGTTAAAAGTTTCACCTTTTAATTCGAATGTTAAGATGCCATATTTTACGTACTCAGGTAGCCTATCGGTTGTCGTTTTCATTTTAAATGATTGGCTATTGGGCGTTCTTTGTAGTTTAGCTTTTACCACATAAGTGGAATCGAACGTAAAGAAATCTAAACCTTCAAACTCAGTTCTGTCCTTCTCTTTTAACGGTGACTTAGTCGCGTCTTTAAATTCGGCATTTAACTCTTTTTGGAACGCCGTTTGCCCTTTTAGGTACTGCTTACCATTATCACAAGAAACACAACAAACCACTAATAATGTGACAATTAAAAAGACCTTTTTCATAAATATTTTATTTTGAAAGGAGCAACTTACAATATTTTTATATAAGTTTGTAACAAATAAAGGAAGAAATGCGTCGTAATATCACTATTTGTAAAATGCAAAACACCTATACTTCTAAAAGGAGAAGAAGGACTTGCTATACATTGTGCTGATGTTATTATAAAATATTACAATGTTTAAAAGTCCGACTTCATAGTCGGACTTTTTATTTTTAGTCGATAAACGACTTTTAATCAAAATTAACTATGATTAAAACAAACCAATGAAAACCCTTTTTAATAATTACCTAAAATCCTTTCATGGCCTTTCTTCCGAAATCTGGTGGCTGGCACTTATTACACTAATTAATCGTGCCGGAACCATGGTGATACCATTTTTATCATTATATCTAAAGGAAGATTTAAATTTCACGAACAGTCATATTGGTTGGATTATGAGCGCTTTTGGCTTAGGATCTGTTGCCGGTTCATGGCTTGGCGGTAAATTAACCGACACTTTTGGTTATTATAAAGTTATGGTTTACAGTTTATTTTCCACAGGGTTTTTATTTATAGCCATGCAGTATTTAAATACCTTTGTTTCTATTTGCATCGGTATATTTATTGTAATGTTAGTGGCTGATAGCTTTAGACCAGCCATTTTCGTAGCTCTCAACGCCTATAGCAAACCAGAGAATAAAATCCGCTCTTTAACGCTTATCCGTTTAGCAATAAACTTAGGCTTTTCTGCAGGTCCTGCCTTAGGAGGTCTCATTATAACAGAGCTCGGTTATGCTGGTCTATTTTGGGTTGATGGTATTACTTGTATTATTGCTACACTTTTAATGATAAAAGTGCTCAATCCCAAAAAAGCTAAAGTTTTAGATGAAATAAAAGTAGAAAATCCTGTTTCAGCTTATAGTGATAACATTTTTATGATATTTTTACTCGCAATGGCTTTATTTGGTATTGTATTTTTACAATATTTTTCAACCATTACCATTTATTATAAAGAAGTACATGTGCTATCTGAATTCGAAATTGGTATACTTTTAGGGCTTAATGGATTTCTAATTTTTATATTTGAAATGCCTTTAATAAAATGGCTAGAAAACTCAAAATACAGCAAATTAGGCCTCATGTTCTTTGGTGCTATACTTACTGGATTAAGTTTGCTAATACTTAATTTAACAAGTTGGTCGGGGATACTCGTAGTAGGTATGCTACTCATGACATTTGGGGAAATGATCGCCTTTCCTTTCTCTAATGCATTTGCTATCGAACGCGCTAAAAAAGGAAATCAAGGCGAATATATGGCATTGTATTCCATATCATTTTCTATTGCTCATATATTTGGGCATAATGCCGGATTGCAGTTAACAGCTCAGGTTGGTTACAATAATACTTGGTACATTATAACAGGAATAGCTGCCATCTGTGCATTCATTTTATTTAGCTTGAAAAAGAAGTTGAATACTGAAAAAAGAATTAAACTATGGAAAACAACTTAGATATATTAATTATTGGCGCAGGTCCTATTGGAATAGCCTGCGCTTTAGAATGTAAAAAACGAAACTGGAACTATTTAGTTATAGAAAAAGGAGCGCTAACGAACTCCTTGTTTAACTATCCAAAAAACATGACATTTTTCTCGACGTCAGAGAAGTTAGAAATCAATGACATTCCTTTTATTAGTAATAATCCAAAACCCAATCGGGATGAAGCTTTAGAATATTACAGACGTGTGGTTACCTCCAATAACTTAAATATTCATTTATATGAAACTGTTGAAGCTGTCAATAAAGAAAATGATGAATTTCAAATTTCTACCAACAAAAAAAAATACATTTCAAAACGTGTTATAATCGCAACCGGATTCTACGATATTCCTAAATTATTACATGTTTCTGGTGAAGAATTACCTAAAGTTACACATTATTACAAGGAAGCCCATAATTATTCCCTGCAGCATGTAATAGTGGTTGGCGCAAGCAATTCGGCGGTAGATGCAGCCTTAGAAATTTGGCGTAAAGGAGGTCGCGTTACTATGGTTGTACGTGGTGAATCTATTGGAGAGCGCGTAAAATATTGGGTTAGACCAGATATTATTAACCGCATTAAAGAAGGCAGTATCGATGCTTATTTTAATTCAGAAATTAAAAAAATTGGTACAGATACCGTAGATATTGAAACGCCCAATGGACTTATTACCATTCCTAATGACTACGTTGTTGCTTTAACAGGATATTTACCAAATTTTAAATTATTAGAGCAATGTGGCATTACTTCATCGGATGATGAAAAACATATCCCAACATACAATACAAATACTATGGAATCGAATGTTCCCGGATTGTTTCTAGCTGGTGTTATTTGTGGCGGTAAAGAAACCCATAAATGGTTTATAGAAAATTCTAGAATTCACGCAAAACGTATTGCTCAGTATATCGAAAAAAAACTATAGAATATTACAACGTATTATTTTGGCGGTTTTATTTCTTTATAACGAATAACATGAGATAATACAATCTGGGTTTTAGTTTCTCCATAAATAATCAATTGATCTATAAACGATTCCAAATGCTTCTGATTTCGTAAAACCACTTCCATGACTATATTTTCATTACCTGTTATTCTATAGCAATTTAAAACCTCATCATAAGTTTTAACTTTCTCTAAAAATGGCTTTAATTTTCCTATAAAAGCACGTAATGTAATAATAGCCTTTAATTGATGTCCCATGTCTAAAGGAGAAACCACTGTCTTATAACCTACTATAATTCCTGCATCTTCCATTTTCTTTATACGTTCCGAAACTGCCGGAGAACTAATACCTACTTGACGTCCAATTTCTGCATTAGACTGCCGTGCATTATCCTGCAAACACTTTAAAATCTTCCAATTAAGCGTATCAATATCCATATACAAAGAAATTAAGCATTAAATAATTAAATATTAAAGTAAAAATACAAATTAACTTTAAAACTTAAAGACATAAATCATTTCTAGTGAGTAATTTTGATACAATTGCTAAGAAAACAAAGAATATGCTATCGAATACCCCACCAAACCTATCGGATTTACCGATTTATAAAAAAGCCATAGAGATATTCACTCTATCGCAAAGCATTTCCTCGTATTTAAGTGATGACTTATCAAGTCTCAAAAATGATGGTACAGAAGATACAGATGTCTATTTTTCGGGTGATATTGTACAACAATCTGTTTCGTTAGCTCCGGAAATTTTAAATGCCGAAATGGAGCGTCATTCTGAAAGAAAATACAAACATATTGCTACTTTAAAAAGATTAACTACTTTACTTTATAGAAATTCATATAGATTAGAAAAATCTAATAGCAATGGCAAGGATTTCTTACCTATGTTACGCAGTGAATTAAAGAAATTTAAACAGTTACAACGCTCTTGGTTATTAACTTTATAATATTTGTAACCCATATAAAATAAAAAAACACATCGAAGGATGTGTTTTTTTATCTAATTATCCAGCTCAATTAATAATCACTGATAATAGAAACCTACTTTTGATAATAGCATTTACCAAGACTTCATAAGACATTATTTTATGAAAGCCACTGCTAATGTAATAGTAGATTAATTATTTTTATTACATAATTTAATCACAAATTGACCTAAATCAATTTTCTCACGAATTTTCTTTAAACTCAGGTATCTCAATTCTAGATAAAGTTTCTGGTCGCACATTTAAAAGTGATGCTAAATATTTCTTTGGCAATCGTTTAACGATCTCTGGATTAGAAATCTTCACAAAATAATCATATCGGTCTCTTGCCCGCGGAATTCTAGTCATAAATGCCCGGTATTCTGAGTGCAGATAGTATTGTTCCATTAAAATTCTATTTAAATGAGCCATTTCCTTGAAATGCTCTAATGCATAATGCATATCCTCGTAACTAATACTTTCGGTATAAGTATCTTCTAAACACTGAATATTTTCTAAGGCTGGTACCTTTTTAAAATAACCCGAAATTGAAGTTACCATTTCATTGTCGACACTCACCCAAGTTGTAATTTCCTTGTCATCAAAATAAAAGAAACCACGAATCAACCCTTTCCGAATTAAATGTAGTCGATTACAATATTCGCCATTTTTAACAATAAACTCTCCTTTTTTATATTGAGTTGAAATGATAGATTGTGATAAAAATTTATTTAAAGATTTCGATAAGGGATATATAGAATTCAACAATACAATGCTGAACAAATTATTATTCTTTAGTATAGGCATATTTAAATTGTATATTACCTTACCAAATATAAGTGTTTTTCAATGTTGAATTATTCTAAAATATATTATTATTACATATTTCGACGATATTGTCCACCTACTTCAAATAATGCATTCGTTATCTGACCCAAAGAACAATATTTACAAACTTCCATTAACGCTTCAAAAGTATTTTCATTTTCAATAGCCTTTTGTTGTAATCCTTTCAATAATTCATCTGTATTATAAGCCTTATGAAGATTTTGTAAGGTATGTATTTGTTGCTGTTTCTCTTCTTCAGTTGCTCTAATAACTTCAACAGGAACTACTGTTGGCGATCCCTTACTGCTCAAGAAGGTATTTACACCAACTATTGGAAATTCTCCATTATGTTTTAAGGTTTCATAATACAAACTCTCTTCCTGTATTTTACTACGTTGGTACATGGTTTCCATCGCTCCTAATACACCTCCTCGTTCTGTAATCCGATCAAATTCTAATAAAACGGCTTCTTCAACCAACTCTGTAAGTTCTTCTATTATAAAAGATCCTTGTATTGGATTTTCATTCCTGGCCAAACCTAACTCCTTATTAATTATCAACTGAATCGCCATGGCACGACGCACGGATTCTTCGGTAGGTGTTGTAATTGCCTCATCGTAAGCATTGGTATGCAATGAGTTACAATTATCATATATAGCATAAAGCGCTTGCAAGGTAGTGCGGATATCGTTAAAATCGATTTCCTGAGCATGTAAACTTCTTCCTGAAGTTTGAATATGATACTTCAACATTTGAGCCCGTGGGTTAGCACCATATTTATGCTTTAGAGCTTTAGCCCAAATTTTTCTAGCCACTCGACCTATAACAGCGTATTCAGGGTCTATCCCATTTGAAAAGAAAAATGATAAATTTGGTCCAAATTTATTAATGTCCATACCTCTGGACAGGTAATATTCAACATAAGTAAATCCATTGGCTAAAGTAAACGCCAGTTGAGAAATAGGATTCGCTCCAGCCTCGGCAATATGATATCCAGATATTGAAACGGAATAAAAATTACGAACCTGATTTTCAATAAAATATTCCTGTACATCTCCCATCAATCGTAAGGCAAACTCCGTAGAGAAAATACAGGTATTTTGTGCTTGGTCTTCCTTTAAAATATCGGCTTGAACGGTTCCTCTAACCTGAGAAATAGTTTGTTTCTTTATTTCTTGATAGATCTCTTCTGGTAACACCTGGTCACCGGTAACCCCCAATAACATTAATCCTAATCCATTATTCCCCTCCGGAAGTTCACCATGATACTTAGGGCGCTCCACCCCTTTATCCGCATATATTTTAGCTATTTTGGCTTCTACATTTTCTTCTAAACCATTGGCTTTAATGTAAAGTTCACATTGTTGATCGATAGCAGCATTCATAAAAAACCCTAACAACATAGGAGCTGGCCCGTTTATTGTCATACTCACGGAAGTCATAACATCTGCTAAATTAAAACCGGAATATAATTTCTTAGCATCGTCTAAACAACAAATACTTACTCCAGCATTTCCAATTTTTCCATAAATATCAGGTCTGTAATCTGGATCATTACCATACAATGTTACACTATCGAAAGCCGTAGATAAACGCTTTGCGGGTAAGCCCATACTCACATAATGAAATCGTTTATTGGTACGCTCTGGACCTCCTTCACCTGCGAACATCCGTGCCGGATCTTCTCCGGTACGTTTAAACGGATATAACCCAGAAGTATATGGGAATTCTCCGGGTACATTTTCCTGCAAACACCATTTTAAAATATCGCCCCACGCCTGATATTTAGGCAAAGCCACTTTAGGAATTTGCAAATGAGATAAAGATTCTGTGTGTGTTTCAATCTTAATTTCCTTATCCCGAACCTTAAAAGCGTAAATGGGATTTTTATATTTATTTACCTTTTCTTTCCAATCTAAAATCACTTCCCAGTTGTATGGATTCAGATTTAATTTTACACGGTCAAATTCCGAAATAAGCATTTTTACAAAATCGGGATTTTCTATACTTTCAATTGTTTCTGGTGATAATTCAACTCCATACTTATCCAAGCTTATCGGTAATTCCAAGACGGATTCAAGCGTTTTATAAATACCGTAAAGCTTCTGTGCCACTTCAACTTGTACTAAGCCCTCTTTATCATAATTTCTGTTATTCTCGGAAATTTCAGATAAATAACGGGTTCTATTGGGGGGTATCACAAAAATCTTTTTACTCATCTCCTTAGAAATAGTAAATGAAGATTCTAATGCCGCATCAGTCTTTTCAACAAGCGTATCCATAACAGCTTTGTAAAGGCTATTCATTCCAGGGTCGTTAAACTGAGAAGCTATTGTTCCATACACTGGTAAATCTTCTGTCTTAGCATCCCAAAGATTATGGTTACGCATGTATTGTTTTTTCACATCGCGAATGGCATCTAAGGCACCTCGCTTATCAAATTTATTCACCGCTACTAAATCGGCAAAATCAAGCATATCAATTTTTTCCAATTGGGTAGCTGCACCAAATTCTGGCGTCATCACATATAGCGACACATCACTGTGTTCTAAGATTTCGGTATCGCTTTGACCAATTCCTGAAGTTTCTAAAATAATTAAATCGTAAGCGGCCGCTTTTAATACTTCAACCGCTTCGCTCACGTGCTTAGACAAGGCTAAATTAGACTGTCTTGTCGCTAAACTACGCATATAAACACGGGGATTATTAATAGCATTCATGCGAATTCTATCACCTAAAAGTGCGCCCCCTGTTTTTCGTTTTGAAGGATCAACCGAAATAATTCCAATGGTTTTCTCGGGAAAATCAATAAGAAAGCGTCTTACTAATTCGTCTACCAGACTAGATTTTCCTGCACCTCCTGTACCTGTAATTCCTAATACGGGTACATGCGAGCTTCTATTTTTTTCAACAACTTGTTTTAATACCAATTGCGCTACTTCCGGAAAATTTTCAGCCGAAGAAATTAATCTTGCAATGTCCTTAACATTTTTATTTTTTAGATTCTCAACATCAATTTGGATACTTTCACCTAAAGGAAAATCTGACTTTTCAACCAAATCGTTAATCATTCCTTGTAAGCCCATTTCACGACCATCGTCTGGTGAATAGATTCGGGTAATTCCATAATCCATTAACTCCTTAATTTCAGCAGGAAGGATAACCCCTCCACCTCCACCAAAAATCTTGATGTGCTCCGCACCCTGTTCTTGAAGCAAATCGTACATGTATTTAAAGTACTCATTATGTCCTCCTTGATAAGACGTTAAGCAAATAGCATTAACATCTTCCTGTATTGCCGTGTTAACAACCTCCTCTACACTTCTATCATGTCCCAAATGAATAACTTCTACTCCTGTAGCCTGTATAATACGACGCATAATATTAATGGCCGCATCGTGACCATCGAATAATGAAGCGGCTGTTACAATTCTTACTTTGTTTTTTGGCTTATATGGAGTTATCTGCATGTTTATAAAATAAATTAATATCAAGGCCTCAAATTTACGAAATATTCAAAAAAATCAATTGATTACAAATGATTTTCTAAAATTTATAATTCTAGCTTTACTTATCTGATATTTAAGTTATTTTTGATTTAAACACCAGCTAAAAATGTAATGTACATATCACATATAAGGCAAAAGATACATTTTCATGAATAAAATCACCCTTTTAGTACACTGTGAAGACAAACCAAATATAATTGCTTCCGTAACTAATTTTATTGCAAAAAATAAAGGAAATATTGTTTATTTAGACCAGCATGTAGATCGCGAACAAAATGTCTTTTTCATGCGTTTGGAAAGTGAATTTAACCATGAGGGGTTTTCTACTGAAGATTTTAAAGCTTCATTTAAATTGAATCTAGCAGATACTTTCGAAATGAAATGGCGTATTTATTCTTCGCAAAAGAAACCTAAAATGGCTCTTTTTATATCTAAATACGACCATTGCTTATATGACCTGTTAGGTCGCTACAATTCTGGAGAATTAAACTTAGAAATACCCTTCATTATAAGTAATCACTTGGATCTAAAACCAATTGCAGATAATTTTAAAATCCCTTTTCATCATATCCCCGTAACCAAGGATACCATAGAAATTGCAGAACAAAAGCAATTAGAATTATTAGAATCTTATAACATCGATTTTATTGTATTGGCTCGCTATATGCAAATCATCTCTAGCAAGCTCATTGAAAAATACCCGAATAAAATAATAAACATTCACCATTCTTTCTTACCCGCATTTGTAGGAGCAAAACCCTACCATTCTGCATTTAAACGAGGCGTTAAAATTATTGGGGCTACCAGTCATTATGTTACCGAAGAACTAGATGGAGGCCCAATTATAGAACAAGACGTTGCTCATGTATCGCATACACATTCTATTGCCGATTTAATAGCAAAAGGTCGCGACTTAGAGAAAATTGTACTTGCAACGGCTGTAAAGTTACATACCAACAGAAAAGTAATGGTATATAATAACAAAACAGTTATTTTCTCTTAATGCAATAAATAGCCAAGGTATCAATTTATCCGATCTGCACTTAATGCGGCTTTTATTAAATGCTGTAATACAGGATTGTTGTTTTCTGAATAGCTATTATCCTGAAATCTTACAAGAAAAGGAATCATTTTATCAATACCTGTATCCTCATTCATTTTAAAAAACACTTCTTTCCATAGGCATACCATCTCTTTTAAAAGTTTAGATTGAGTTTTTGGCATTTCATTCAATTGATTCGATAGACTTTTAATATAACTTTTACAGAGCAATGGATTCTTAATTAATCTTCTAAAAAATATTTGTGTCTCAAGCATAACGTCGGTTCTGGAATTCAACGATTTTATATAGAAGTTATTTCGTTCTTTTTTTATACCTGCTGTTACTAGTAAAAACGAACTTACTATTAATTCCTCATGTGATGTAACCCCCAGATAATAAATATCTAATCCTAAATTAGTATTAATAATTAAAATATCTTCTCCAATAACTTCTTTCAAAAAATTTCTCAATGAAGTTACCTCATTGGAAGAAACCATTAATTCTTTCTTTAAATTTTTGTTTGAAATGCTAACTATTTTAAGATTTGGATTAGACATAGCACTTAATTAAACTTTAATTTTTTAAAATATTATTATTATTTCATTTAGTTTGATAGCTAATTTACAAAAAAACACCTAATATTTTATTAATACACAATTGATTTTAGTTATTAACAAATAAAACTTCATGATATAAGTAAAACATTTTGATTTACTATTTTTAGCGCTCTTAACAATCTACTATGAAAAAAATACTTTTAGGATTATTAATCACATGTACATTTAATACGTGTGCTGAATTACAACAAGTAGTTAACCAGCTCCCTCAAGGGACTACTACAGGTATTGGCAATGACCAAATAGCCTCTGGCTTACGTGAAGCCTTAAATTTAGGTATAGAAAAACAAGTCACTAAATTGACCCAAACTAATGGCTTCTATAAAAATGATCTCGTCAAAATTTTACTACCTGAAGAACTTCAAAAAGTTGATAAAACTTTAAGAGATATAGGCTTAGGCAATTTAGCCGATGAAGGTTTAAAAATTATTAACCACGCCGCCGAAGACGCGGTTAAAGAAGCTACTCCAATTTTTATTGATGCTGTTAAGGGTATTACTTTTAGTGATGCTAAAAATATATTATTAGGCGGAGATCATGCAGCAACAACCTATTTAAATAACAAAACAGAAAGTGCTTTATATAACAAATTTCATCCGGTTATAAAGAATTCATTTTCTAAAGTTGGAGCCGATCAAATTTGGTCTAATATTATCAATAAATATAATTCCATCCCATTTACTTCTAATGTAAATCCTGATTTAACCGATTATGTAACACAGGAGGCTCTTAAAGGAGTGTTTACTATGATTGGCGTTGAGGAAAAAGAAATTCGTACTAATTTAAGTTCTAGAACTACAGATTTGCTGCAAAAAGTATTTGCTTTACAAGACTAATTTCGTTTTAATTTTACTTTAAAAATCTGATAATAAAATTTTTATCAGATTTTTTTATTTCAAAATAAAAAAAAACGTATATTTAAATACTTGTTATTCAGAACTTAACGATGGACCGAACGAATATTATAAAAAGCAATCAAGAAAAACTTAACGCCCGCTACAAAGAATTAGTTGAGCAGGCTTATAATTTTCGTCAAACAGATTCTGCTTTAAGTGACATCTCTGAATACCAAGCGATAAAACTTCTCAATAAATTAAATAGACTTAAGTATTTAAACCGAGAGATAACCAAGCAAAATCCACTGCATTACTAAAATATTTTACATTTTTTTAACTTTAAGGAAACATCTAATTCCCTCATAAACGCGTACTTACACTAAAACAAGTTTATGAACAATCATTTTTGTAAAGTAGGGTATATAAGGCCAAACCTCAGGAAAGTTTTAAGTCTTAATGAATTAGAAAATTTATACAATAATTTCATTGTTGAAGCATATAATTTGATTCAATCAGATTCGAAGTCTAGTGATATTTTATACAATGAAGCCTTTAAGATGAAAAAAACAATTTTTACACTTAAGGAATCACATTTAAATGCTGCTGACGCAAGTTTTTAAAATAATCAAAGGCCTTTATTAACCTAGATCCGTACCAAGAAAACATTTCTCCATCTACTAAAAGTATTTTAGCATTTGGTATCACTGTTTTTAAGTAGTCTTTATGTTCTTCTTTAAACGGATAAGGCTCACTTGAAAGTAATACCAGTTCTACACCAGAAAGGTTCTCTTCGCTTAGCTCTATATCCGGATACCTCTTTAAATGCCTAAACTGATTTTCAAAACCTTGCAAAGCCATCAAGTAATTAATAAAAGTATTATTTGCAGCTACCATCCATGGTGATTTCCAGATAAAATAAGCTGTTTTAAAATATCTTTTCCCTTTTATATAAGCTTCAAAATCAATTTTTTTTAAACGTATCAGTTCTACTAATTCCTGAGCGCGCTTTTCACAATTAAATAATTTACCATATTGTTCTATGAGCTGAAGACTATCATCTAAAGTATAGATATCAGACACATGAACCGGACAAACACCTTCACAGGCTTCGACAATGTCCTTTGTATTCTCTTCTTTATTACACAGTATAATATCAGGTTGTAGTTGTTTTATTCTATTAATATGAATCTGTTTAGTACCACCTACGACTGCTACTTCCTTTTTAATTTGATGCGGATGCACACAAAACTTAGTCACCCCAACTAATAAATCTTTTAGTCCCAGATCGCAAAGCAACTCGGTTTGACTAGGTACTAAAGAGACGATTCGCTTAGGAAATTGCCCTAAACGAATCGTTCTATTCATTTGATCTTGATATTTAATCTGCATTAAATTATATCTTGAATACTAAAACCACAAAATCTAAGCCTCTAATATCACAGCCATTTCCTTTTGTAATTCAGCAGCCTTTTGTCCTGCCACTTCTGCGAAGTTCGTTTCCTTGGATGCGTATATAATACCTCTTGAAGAATTAATGAGTAGACCAACATTTTCAGTCATTCCGTATTTACAAACATCTTGTAAATTTCCACCTTGCGCTCCTACTCCAGGAACTAACAAAAAGCTTTCAGGAATAATATTCCTAATTTCAGCTAAATACTCGGCCTTTGTTGCTCCTACTACATACATTAAATTATGGGCATTTTTCCAAGACTTTGAGGTTTCAAGAACTTGCTTATACAATTCTTTACCATCTACCAGTTTAGTTTGAAAATCGAAAGCACCTTCATTGGAAGTTAGGCCCAGCATAATAGTATGCTTATCTTCAAACGCTAAAAACGGCTCCACAGAATCTTTCCCCATGTATGGTGCTACAGTAACCGAATCGAAAGCCAAATCCTCAAAAAATGCTTTAGCATACATCGTGCTGGTATTCCCAATATCACCGCGTTTAGCATCGGCAATAGTGAAAATTTCCGGATGATTTTCGTTAATATACTTTATGGTTTTCTCTAAAGCTTTCCACCCCTTAATACCATACGCCTCATAAAAAGCTGTATTAGGTTTATAGGCCACACATAAGTGATGCGTTGCATCTATTATAGCTTTATTGAAAGCAAAAATGGGATCTTCTTCTTCTAATAAATGCTGAGGGATTTTATTTAAATCAACATCTAATCCTACACATAAAAAAGATTTCTTTTTATTAATCTCGTTAATAAGTTGTGCTGTTGTCATACATAAAAAAGCCTCTTTACGAGGCTATTTAAATTTTAAATCACGTTATCGTTTGCTTTCAGTTTCTCAGTATTTTCAGCTAACTGCAATTCGTCTATTATTTTTTGAATATCACCATTTACAATATTCGATAAATCGTATAATGTTAAGCCAATTCTGTGATCGGTAACACGGCCCTGCGGATAATTATAAGTTCTAATTTTAGCACTCCTATCACCACTACTAACCATACTACCACGTTTCGCTGCATCCTCCTCTTGTTTCTTTGCCAGCTCTAAATCATATAAACGTGAACGTAATACTTTAAAGGCTTTCTCTTTGTTTTTATGCTGCGATTTCTGATCCTGACATTGCGCTACCAATCCTGTTGGAATGTGTGTTAATCGTACCGCCGAGTAGGTTGTATTTACCGACTGACCTCCAGGTCCTGATGAGCAGAAATAATCTATTCTTACATCCTTAGGATTAATTTCAACATCGAACTCTTCAGCTTCTGGAAATACCATTACAGTGGCTGCACTGGTATGTACACGCCCTTGGGTTTCTGTTTGTGGCACTCGTTGCACACGGTGAACTCCCGCTTCAAACTTTAGAGTTCCGTAAACATCCTCCCCAGAAACTTCAAACTGAATTTCCTTAAAACCACCGTTGGTTCCCTCGCTAAAATCTACCGTATCAACTTTCCAGCCTTTACTTTCACAGTATTTTGTATACATTCTAAACAGATCTCCAGCAAATATACTAGCTTCATCACCACCTGTTCCAGCACGCAACTCAACTACCGCATTTTTAGCATCCTCAGGATCTTTAGGTATTAAAAGAAATTTAATTTCATCTTCAAGTTTAGGAATACCTTCTTTAGCTTCATCATACTGCATTTTAGCCATTTCTACCATTTCAGGATCACTGCCGTCTGCAATAATCTCTTCAGCTTCAGCTAAATTTTCAGTTAATTCTATGTAGGCTTCACGTTTATCCATTAAAATACGCAAGTCCTTATATTCCCGGTTTAGCTCGACATAACGCTTTTGATCACTAATAATATCTGGCTGAATGATTAAATCACTAACCTCATCAAAACGCTGTTTTACTATTTGTAATTTCTCTAACATCTACCAATTTTAATTGAGGACCAAAAATACGATATTTTATGAATTTTCAACCACTACAATTTACATCTGTTTATTTAAATTTTATCCACACTTTGACGAGCCACAATCTTTACATGTTAAGCACCCTTCCTGATAAATTAAATTCTCAGATTTACACGAATCACAAGTTTGACCTTTTGCCTGAGTTCCATCGGCTACATAGCGTTTTAAAGCTCTCACCACACCATTTTTCCACGTATTTATTGACTCGCTATCTAATTGTAAACTATTGATTAAGTCAACAATCTTATCGATAGGCATGCCATGACGCAGGGTACTTGATATTAATTTAGCATAATTCCAGAATTCTGGATTAAACTTATGTGAAAGTCCTTCAATTGTAGTCTTATAGCCTCTTTTATTTTTATACTGAAAATCGTAGCGTTTGCTTCCATCATCGTTTTGACTCTTAATAATCAAGCCTGTATTCACCCATCGAGGAATTAAAATACCATCTTCATCATCTAACAACCCGGTAAAAATTTCATAAGGCTTGCCATCAATTAATCCAATAAAAGCAATCCATTTGTCTTTATTATTCTGAAAACGCACCACATCTGCTTCAAGAACTTCCGGACGTTTTTTAGGGAATGCCGTTAATAAATCAGGCGTACTGGTTTCTTTCTTTTCTTCATTAGAAATTAACACTCCGGAACGAGAACCATCACGATACACGGTTACACCTTTACAACCTACTTCCCAAGCCTTTAGATATAAGTCTCCAACTAAATCTTCAGACACATCATTTGGCAAGTTAATTGTTACGCTAATTGAATGGTCTACCCATTTTTGAATAGCACCTTGCATACTAACCTTGCTTAACCAGTTTACATCATTTGAGGTCGCTTTATAATAAGGCGATTGCTTTACTAAATTATCTAATTCTTCCTGAGTATAATTAACGGTTGTATCATGACCATTCACCTCCATCCATTGCTTAAATCTGTGGTGAAACACCACGTATTCTTCCCAAGAATCGCCCACCTCATCAACAAAATCGATGCGTACATTTTTATCGTTAGGATTTACTTTTCGACGACGTTTATAAACAGGTAAAAACACGGGCTCTATTCCTGATGATGTTTGCGTCATTAAACTTGTAGTCCCTGTAGGAGCAATAGTTAATAAGGCTATATTACGACGTCCGTATTCCAACATATCGTAATACAGTTTTTCATCTTCTTCCTTTATTCGATTAATAAAAGGATTGTTTTTTTCACGCTCCGAATCATAAATAGTAAAAGCGCCACGATCTTTAGCCGTGTAAACCGATGCTCTATAAGCCTCAATACATAATGTTTTATGTACTTCTAATGAAAATGCATTTCCAGCTTCACTTCCGTATTGGATACCTAATGCAGCTAACATATCACCTTCCGCAGTAATACCGATTCCGGTTCTTCTTCCTTCTTCTGCTTTTCTTTGAATGTTTAACCAAAGGTTTCTCTCGGTGGCTTTTACTTCATCTAATTCAGGATCTGAATCTATTTTCCCAAGAATGACATCAATTTTCTCAAGTTCTAAATCGATTATATCATCCATGATACGCTGGGCATAAGCCACATGTTTTTTAAACAAATCAAAATTAAACTTCGCATGACTTGTAAAGGGATTTTCTACATATGAAAATAGGTTAATAGCCAACAAACGACAAGAATCGTATGGGCAAAGCGGGATTTCACCACATGGGTTTGTTGATACCGTTTTATAACCTAAATCGGCATAACAATCTGGCACAGATTCTTTAGCAATCGTGTCCCAGAATAAGATTCCTGGCTCTGCAGATTTCCAGGCATTATGAACAATTTTCTTCCAAATTTTATTTGCCTCAACCGACTTTGAATATTTCGGCGTCTCACTAAAAATAGGATATTTTTGAATATAATTAGAGTTTGCTTTCACCGCCCTCATAAACTCATCATCAATTCTAACAGATACATTTGCCCCAGTAACCTTCCCTTGCTCTAATTTAGCATCGATAAAATCTTCTGAATCCGGATGATTAATAGACACAGATAACATCAAGGCTCCGCGACGTCCATCCTGGGCCACCTCCCTCGTTGAGTTAGAGTAGCGCTCCATAAATGGTACAATCCCCGTAGAGGTTAAAGCCGAATTTTTTACTGGCGATCCTTTAGGACGAATGTGCGATAAATCATGACCAACTCCTCCACGCCGCTTCATTAACTGCACTTGCTCCTGATCTATTTTCATAATCCCACCATAAGAATCAGACTCACCAGAATTTCCAATTACAAAACAATTAGACAGAGATGCTGTTTGATAAGGATTTCCAATACCAGCCATAGGACTTCCTTGAGGTACGATATATTTAAAATCCTTGACAAGATTAAACACTTCTTCCTCACTAAGCGGATTTGGATACTTTGCTTCAATTCTTGCAATTTCTCCTGCAATACGACGATGCATATCGTTAGGAGTAAGTTCGAATAAATTACCTTCAGAATCTTTTAAGGCATATTTATTAATCCATACACGAGCCGCTAGGTCATCGCCTTTAAAATAAGCTTTTGAAGCTTCAAAAGCTTCCTCTTGTGTGTACGTAATTGGTTCTTTGAGGGTTTGTGTGTCTACAGGCATAAGGTTGGATAATTTTTAGTTCAATAATAACACAAAGAACGTAAAAAAAGTTCAACATTAAATATGACAAAAGTCATAAAGTTTACACAAAAAAAACACAAACAACTGATTGTCAGTTTCTTAATTATTTATCAACAACAAAAAGTTAACAAATTTTCAAATTTTACAAATAAGAGAGATCCTCTAAAAATCTACAGCAAAACCAATACCTAGAAACTGTTTCCACTGCACTTTTGCGCCAGCTTCTTCAAATTCTCCCTCAAATTCTGTAGCCTTTGAAGTTTTAATATCATCATCATAACGAAGGTGCGAACCCAAAGTAGCACGTATAAAGTTATTCACTTTAAAATCGAAATCTAAGCTCCAATCGATATCTATATTCCCGAAGTTATTAATATAATCTGAATATAAGCTTACTTGATTTTTTATCGTAATATTCTCAGCAACTTCCCGTATATAATTATTAGTTACCAAAATACCAACCTCGCGCCTAATACGTTCACCAGGCCTTATTAAATTACCTAAGTCATCGAACTCTGCAGGTTTCACTCCAAAAGCTCCATCATTAGCCAAATCTTCATCTAGTACAAAAGTAGCTTTTAATGTTAATGGTGAGAAATAAAAGTCTAGGTTATCAATATGCTTACCATATTCCATACCTCCCCCAAAAAAGAGATACCCTGGTGCCATTAATCGTGAAATAGGATTATCTGTATCAGGGTACTTATAACCATTGGTCATCTGAGTTCGAAAATTAAGCCTTGCAGAATAATACCAGTTAGAATTTTCATCTGGCCTATAACCCATATTTGAGTTAATTTCAAAAATATCATCGGTTTTTCGTAACTCTCTCCCCTGCTGCCTGTTAATACCATACCTAAGCATAGCATTATTTTTCCATGTAAAATATTTGTCGCTATAATCTGCAGAGGTAGCCAACCCAATTAATCCTGAAATAGAATTAGTACCCCCTGAGTTCCAGTTTACAAATACAACTTCGCTTAAATCGACAGAAGCTTTATTTTTCTGCACCCATATTGGTCCCTCATATTTTTCTTCCTTTACCTTTAAAAACAAAGAATCTGGCTGGGCTAATAACAATTGAAAACAAAAACATGCTAGGATTACTAATATATTCTTCATGGTTAGATTAGAGTGTTTTTTCTATAAAATACATTTCCTATCAACAATTGTTCCAATTAAAACAACAGTTACGAAAACCTAATAAGAAAACTCCCCGAACTCACTTTTTATTGTAAGCTTTTTAGTTTCCGATGCCTCCACACGACCAATAATTTTTGCGTCAACATTAAACGATTTTGAAATACCGATAATATCTTCAGCTATCTCTGGCGACACATATAACTCCATTCTATGCCCACAGTTAAACACTTGATACATTTCTTTCCAATCCGTTTTGCTTTGCTCCTGAATTAATTTAAACAAAGGAGGAATTGAAAACATATTATCCTTAATTATATGAAACTGATCTACAAAATGAAGAATTTTGGTTTGAGCTCCACCTGAACAATGCACCATACCGTGAACCGCATCCGAATTATAAGCCGCTAAAATTTTCTTGATAATTGGCGCATAAGTACGCGTAGGAGACAAGACTAATTTACCAGCATCGATAGGCGCATCTTTAACGTCATCAGTTAATTTAACCTGTCCCGAATACACTAGGTCTTCTGGTACTGAAGCATCAAAACTCTCAGGGTATTTCTCGGCTAAATATTTATTAAACACATCGTGTCTGGCCGATGTCAAGCCATTACTACCCATACCACCATTATACTCTTTCTCGTAACTTGCCTGACCAAAACTTTCTAATCCAACAATAACATCACCAGCTTGAATATTTGCATTATCAATCACATCACTGCGTTTCATTCTTGCAGTAACCGTAGAATCCACAATAATAGTTCTTACCAAATCACCTACATCGGCCGTTTCACCACCAGTAGAATGAATGGTAACACCAAAGGATTTTAAATCTTCAAGCAACTCTTCAGTTCCATTAATAATAGCAGAAATCACTTCACCAGGAATTAAATTTTTATTTCTTCCAATGGTCGATGACAACATAATGTTATCGGTCGCCCCAACACATAATAAATCATCGATATTCATGATAAGTGCATCCTGAGCTATACCTTTCCAAACAGAAACATCGCCTGTTTCCTTCCAATACATATATGCTAAAGACGACTTAGTACCCGCCCCATCGGCATGCATAATTAAACAATAGTCCTCATCGTTTGTTAAATAATCGGGTACTATCTTACAGAAAGCCTTAGGAAACAATCCTTTATCGATATTTTTTATTGCATTGTGTACATCCTCTTTAGATGCTGAAACTCCGCGTTGTGCGTAGCGTTTAGAAACTTCTTGACTCATAATGTTGAATTGTGGTGCAAATTTAATTTTTTTGAATTAAAAAATCCCGCTTTTTGAAACGGGATTTTCTAATAATACCAACTATCGGGTAAATAATAATTCTCTATATTTTGTTAAAGGCCAAATCTCATCATCTATGAGCAACTCCAATTTATCACAATGATACCGAATCTCATCAAACAAAGGTTTTATCTCAAAGCAATACGCCATTGCCTTTTTCTCTAAATCTTCAATAACATTAGCTTCTCGTCGAGCATTAATCATCTTGGTTACATTGGCATTAATCGCCTCAATATGACTAGAAATTTCCTCTATTAAATTAATTTGCTCCTTAGACACCGAGGCATATTTCTTATCGAAAATCTCTTTTAAACCTTTTACATTTTCAATTAAGATATTCTGATACTTCACTGCTGTTGGCACAATATGATTTCTAGCTACATCGCCCAACACACGCGCTTCAATTTGAATATGCATAATATAGGCTTCCATTTCAATCTCATAACGCGCCTCAGACTCTACCTTACTCATCACATTCATATCTTCGAACAACTTAATCACCTTATCCGAAATTTTCGCTTTAAGCGCTTCGGGAGTCGATTTGTTATTACTTAACCCCCGTTTCTTAGCTTCTTCTTCCCACTCTTTTCCATAACCGTTACCTTCAAACAAAATCGCTTTAGTTGATTTAATATATTCACGCAACACATTAAAAATAGCCTCGTCCTTTTTTAAATCCTTTTTATTAATTAGAACATCGACCTCCATTTTAAAATCTTGAAGCTGCTTAGCTACAATAGTATTTAAAACGGTCATTGGATTTCCGCAATTCGCAAGAGATCCTACGGCTCTAAATTCAAATTTGTTCCCTGTAAAAGCAAATGGCGATGTTCGGTTTCTATCCGTATTATCTAATAATACATCCGGAATCTTTCCAACCACATTAAGCTTTAATTCGGTTTTTTCTTTGGGAGATAATTTTCCTTTTGTCACCCCTTCAAGCTCTTCTAACACCTTTGTAAGTTGCTGACCAATAAACACCGAAATAATAGCCGGTGGCGCTTCATTAGCACCTAATCGATGATCGTTACTTGCGGATGCTATAGACGCTCTCAATAACTCTTCATATTCATGAACCGCTTTTATTGTATTAATAAAGAACGTTAAAAACTGAAGGTTACTCATAGGGGTTTTTCCAGGAGCAAGCAAATTCACGCCAGTATCTGTAGATAACGACCAGTTATTATGTTTACCTGAACCATTAATACCCGCAAACGGTTTTTCATGAAGTAACACCTTGAAATTATGTTTAGAAGCAACACGTCCCATAATATCCATAAGCAGGGAATTATGATCGACTGCTAAATTAGCCTCTTCAAAAATAGGTGCTAATTCGAACTGATTAGGAGCCACCTCGTTATGTCTTGTTTTCACTGGAATTCCGAGCAACATGCACTCCGTTTCCAAATCACGCATAAAATTTAAAGCGCGCCCTGGAATAGCTCCAAAATAATGATCATCCAACTGTTGTCCCTTAGCAGAAGTATGACCTAATAAGGTTCTACCTGTTAAAGTTATATCTGGTCTGCTCGAGGCTAACAACTTATCTATTAAAAAATATTCTTGTTCCCAACCTAAAGACGAGGTTACCTTTTTCACATTTTTGTCGAAGTATCGACACACGTCGGTGGCTGCCTGATCGACTGCATTAAGAGCTCTAAGCAAAGGGGTTTTATAATCTAAAGCTTCACCAGTATATGCTACGAAAATAGTTGGAATACACAGGGTTGTGCCATATATAAAAGCAGGAGATGTTGGATCCCAAGCAGTATATCCTCTTGCCTCAAAAGTATTTCTAATTCCTCCACTAGGAAAACTAGACGCATCCGGTTCCTGCTGTACTAACTGCCCCCCACCAAACTTTTCAATAGCCATTCCTTCTCCTATAGTTTCAAAAAACGCGTCATGTTTTTCGGCCGTTGTTCCTGTTAAAGGTTGAAACCAATGCGTATAATGAGTCACTCCTTTAGACAAAGCCCAATCTTTCATCGAAGATGATACTTGATCAGCAATACTTCTATCTATTTTCTTTCCAAATTTAATAGCATTCATAACGCCTTTAAATGCATCTTTAGTTAAATATTGACGCATAGTATTTTCGTTAAAAACATTGGTTCCGAATAACTCAGAACGACGCACTTTTTCTTCAACTGGCAATGGTTTATGAAAAAGAGACTCCTTTAAGGCATGAAATCTTAGTGTTGACATTAGTATCTTAAATTTACTTGTGTGAATTTTAAACAAAAATACGAATATCATAAATAAATCAACATATAATTGTGATTTTAATGATTAAGAATCTTTCAATTAAATGATAAAAAAATATACTTCTTTTAAAATAAGCCTAAAAAAAATAGGGTATAAATAAAAATAACTCGAACATTTCGGAAATACCCCCTCTAAAATATGAAGTACGAAAGAATAATTTATATTTGTGCTATTAACATCAAAATATTATCATTTTAAAATAATTATTATGGCAAAAATTAAGCTAGAATATATTTGGTTAGATGGATATTTCCCTACCCAAAATATGAGAAGTAAAACTAAAGTTGAAGAGCACGAAGATTTTAAAGGTACCTTAGAAGAAATCGGAAACTGGTCTTTTGACGGATCTTCAACAAGACAAGCTGAAGGTGGTTCTTCTGATTGTATTTTAAAGCCTGTTGCTATCTATCCTGACCCAGAGCGTGTTAATGGATATTTAGTAATGACAGAAGTTTTAAATGCAGATGGTACTCCTCATGTTTCTAATGGTAGAGCAACTATTGATGATGAAGATGATGATTTCTGGTTTGGTTTTGAGCAAGAGTATTTCATTATGGATACTAAAACGCAATTGCCATTAGGATTCCCTGTTGGAGGATACCCTGCTCCACAAGGAATGTACTACTGTTCTGTTGGTGGTAAAAACACACATGGTAGAGATTTAGTTGAAGAGCATGCAGATTTATGTATTGAGGCTGGATTAAACTTTGAAGGTATTAACCAAGAGGTTGCATGTGGACAATGGGAATTCCAATTATTCGCTAAAGGAGCTAAAAAAGCAGGTGACGAAATTTGGATTGCAAGATATTTATTAGACCGTTTAACTGAAAAATACGGATACTATATTGATTACCACCCAAAACCATTAGGTAAAGATATGGATTGGAATGGTTCTGGTATGCACGCAAACTTCTCTAATACCACTCTAAGAACTTGTGGAGATAAAGCAACTTACGATACTATATGTGAAGCTTTCCGCCCTGTAGTTGATGAGCACATTGCTGTATACGGTGAGTTTAACGACCAACGTTTAACTGGATTACACGAAACGGCAGCGATAACAGATTTCTCTTATGGAGTATCTGACCGCGGTGCTTCAATCCGTATTCCAATTATCACAGTTGAAAAAGGATATAAAGGTTGGTTAGAAGATAGAAGACCTGCTTCTAACGGTGACCCATACAAAATTGCAGCAAGAATTATCAAAACTGTTAAATCTGCAAACGTTTAATAATTAGGTTTATTATTTTGTTCATAATAAAAAAGGCTTTACAAATTGTAAAGCCTTTTTTATATCCATTAATTTCTTATTTATTTCTTTATAAATAACAAGGTTGTAAAGATTCCATAAGCTAAAACAAGAATGAAACCTTTCACCCTTGTTATTTCAAATCTCTTAGGCATAAAAACCATTGGAAGTATCACAAAGGCATAACCTAACATCCAAAAAATATCTCTGGTAACAATAGTAATCTCAGTAACCTCCACAGGTTTAATTATTGCCGTTAAGCCCAAAACAGAACCAATATTAAAAATATTAGAACCCAATAAATTACCAAGTGAAATAGCTTTCTCCTGCTTGGCCGCCGCGACTACAGAAGCTGCTAATTCGGGCACACTAGTCCCAACAGCAATTAAAGAAATCCCAATAACCGCTTCACTTACACCTAAGGACAGGGCAATATCTTTGGCTCCATCAACTAACCAATCACTACCAAAATACAAAGCCACCGCTCCGATGAGCAGCCATATACCAATTTTAAAATTTGAAACTGTAGATAAGGTATCATCTACTTCTTCTATTTGAGCATCCTTTTTAGAACCTCGTAATAGTATAAATAAAAATACGATCAGCCCTAAAAACAAAATAACACCTTCATCTGCCGTCAAAATCTTATCACGCCATAAAAAGAAATACAAAGCAAAACTAAAAAGCATCATAACCGGCCAATTTAATTTGTAAAAAGACTTATCAACAGCTATATTACTTATCATTGCTGTTACACCAAGCACCAAGCCTATATTAGCTATATTTGAACCCACAACATTATTAATAGCAATAGCAGGCGAACCTGATAATGCTGCCTGGAGACTCACCAGCAATTCCGGCACCGATGTCGCAAAGGATACCACAGTCATTCCAATCACCATTTTTGATATGCTAAATTTAAACGACAGTGCGACTGATGAACGCACTAAAAACTCACCTCCAATAACTAAAAGTGCAAAACCAAGAACAACAAGAAGGATACTCATAAAACTTATTTTTTGCGAAGATAGTATTTCCTTTTTAGTGGATATATTTTACAATTAAAAAGTACACAAATATGCCTGTACTATTTACATTTTAAATATATTTAAAGTTTATTATTTTAATTTAATGAGAAAACAGTTTTTTAAAATATTAGCAAAAATTAATAAGGTAATTTTGCCAAGTTACAGCAAAAGAAAACTTGACATATCGAAGGCTAATAAACTACAATTAGTCATAATAGGTTGGCGTTCCTACGTTACTAAAAACGCATTAAACTAATACTTATTTAGTTTACGTTTCTTTTTCCAAATAATAAAACCCGTAACCGACAAAAACGGTCCACTTAGACCAATTATACAATAAAGTAAAGTAATTCCGAAACCTCCATACTCTCCAAAATGAAGCGGAATCATCATACTGTTTAACTTATTGAGTACTGATGCTTCAGATATTTTGATTACAGAATGAATATCTCCCGTTTGACTATTTATCTTGAATGTATTATAGTATTCACTCAAATAAAAAGGATCTCTACTAAAAACACCATTTACAACCAAGTCTGATTGCATATTTTTTGGTAACCGAATATAGGTTGGCTCAAAATCAGGGTATTCATTTTTTATCTTTTGGATACATGTTTCTACAGATATATTTAGAGAAACTGGAGCAGGCGTTTCAGGAGTTTGTAATCCCGCTTTGGCAACATTAAATGAAATAAACACACCCGTTACCACTAAAAGTAAATTTAATAATAAAGCCCACACGCCAACATAACGATGCAGAGCAGAATAAAAGTTTCGTCTACGGCTTCTATTTAACTTTACTCGAAACAGCAAGGTTTTTACAATTACTTTACGATAAAGAATAACGCCTGTGATTAACGCTAAAAAATATAAAATCCCAATAACAAATACCATAATACGCCCCACAGTACCGGCATGCAATGAGTAATGTAATTTTAAAATCCATTTAGTAAAATAAGTATTAGCATCAATATTAGCTATAACATGTCCTGTTCTAGGGTGTACAAAAACATATCGTCTAGCATCAGGTAATCGTAAATTAAATAATATCGATTCTCCCTTATTAAACCTCACAATTCTTGTTTCCCATTCTGGAAACTGGTTTTGTATGGTTTTTATAGCCTTATCAAGTTCTAAAACCCCAGCATCTTCATACACCTGATACTCTTTAAACAAAACAGCATCAATCTCCTTATGAAAAGCCAAAACAGCCCCACTAAGTCCAATTATAAGTAGAAAAACTCCCGTTATAATACCTAAATACGAATGATATTTTAGAAGAATTCTATTATTCACTTTTCAGTAATACTATTATTTTAATAAACATAAAAGCATCCTGAAATAACTTCACAAGATGCTTTAATTCTAGCAATTTTATAAGTTAACAATCAGAGACAGATTAAAACGTGCCCCATTAGCTTTTATATAATCTCTATCCCGAGCTGAAAATTGTGATAATAAATTGTAATAATCTTTATTGAGTAAATTTTCAATTCCTAAACCAATTTTCGTTGTTGGTGTCATTTGGTAGCTAGCCGTTAAATTCATAATACCAAAATCAGAAATTGGCCCCTGGCCATAAGAATATTCACCGGATGCATTTGGATTGAAGTGGTCACGTTTTCCAGCATAAATATATGACACACGCGCATTGAACTTTTTAGCCCAATTATAAGCTAAATAAGTAACTGTTTTTAAAGGTGGAATGCGGTCACTATTAATGTATCTATCATAATTCCCATCGTTTTGCGAATCTAACTTACCCTCTGTATACGACACAGACCCCCCTAAATTTAAATTACTGGTAAGCTTGGTATCTAATGCTAATTCAAATCCATACACACGTTCTGGTTGACGAAGAATTTCGAAAATTCCGTTTGGCGTTTCATTATATGTCGCCCCAAATTTAGACGTACTTAAAAAGGCTGCACCGCTAAGTCTGGTATTCCCTAATCGACTAGCAAAACCTATCTCGTAGTTATTGGCAATAACAGCATCAGAATTAATTTGACTTACAGTATTTTCAGTAGCTTCACGTAAAGTTCTACCTAAATCGGCAATTGAAAAACTTTGAGAAAAGCTAATAAAAGGTTGAAAAGCATCAAGTTTATTATAGCGCAAACCAATATTAAAGGTTGTCGCATTATATTCTAACTTTCCTCCTTCAACATTAACCCCGCCTCTACTTGGTGTTGTTTCTCCCAAGTTATATACTTTTAACGTTGTGAAATCGTCGATATCTATACCAATATTTTCAAATCGGATACCTGCTTTTAACACAAAATTATTGTACAAGGCTTTAACCTGAGCATAAGGCGCAATGTTTGTCATATCGGTCTCAGGAACCCATGCTCTGCCATCTACTAATTCTTGAGCTGTAAGATCGTTAAGTACATCTATACCGTAGAGTACATTCCCGGTAACACCTCCCATAGTATAAGGTGAATTGAAATTAAATCGTGCCCCCTTTTTTGTCGAAATGATGGATGACTGCCCTCCATCGAAACCTAAATCTGGATCATAAAAGAATGTTGAAAAACCATAAACTGTTCTAAAATCCTGAGCATACAGATTGAGTTTGAAATCGGTTTCTCCAAAAATATTGAAGTAATCGTAAGTAAGCTGAACATTATGATTATAACGATTTCCTTGATCCGCACCGAGATCCTCTCCTATAATACCAATAGTTGGGGTTTCACCATATTCTCCAACTTGTGATACATAATCAGAATTTTGATTACTGCTAAAGTAATTGTACATTAATTCAATATTCTGCTTTTTAGATATTTGATAATTTAATTTACCAAACAAACTATACTGATTGGTTTCACCAAGACCATAATAAGGCGATATCACTTCGCCATCCGCATCGCGAAACACACCTGTTTGTCTAAATGTACCACTAGCCACATAACCTAATTTATTAGTATTACCCGAAATAGTCTGGGTTATGTTAGCACCAACTGTTTTGTCAATTGTTTTTAGCGCACCCGTACTTCCAATAATAGTAGTACCCTCAAAAGGTTTATCGGAATGTGTTTTCTTTGTAATATAATTGATTATACCTCCGTCGGCACCGTTACCATATATGGCTGTTGCTCCTTTTATTACTTCAATGCGCTCTATGGTGGTTGGATCGATCGTATTAACATCTCTGCTTCCGTTACGAAGTGGTGTTGATTGCGGAATCCCATCAATTAACACTAACATTTTTCTACCTCGTAACGTCTGCCCCGTATTACTGGTTTGATTTGTACTAAAGGCCATTCCAGGAATTTCTAAAAGCACATCTGCTATATTAGTACTGGTTTGTCCATAATTTTCTATTTGCTCGGAGGTTAATACAGAAACCGATGATGGTACTTCGTCTAAAGTCTCTTTTACCCTATTGGAAGTAATCACAACTTCATTTAACGCTTGTAAATCGGTTTCTAATGTCACATCCAGTTCAACATTCTCATCTTGATTAAGAGTAAATTCTTGTGAAAACTTAGCATATCCTACAGCTGTTACTTGGATTGTATATTGACCTGCATCCAAATTCGTTATTTTATATATACCATCTTCATCAGCCATTGCACCTCTCGACGTTTTTTTAATTACAACGGTAGCATAAGGCACAGCTTGATTTTTTTCATCGGTAATTTTACCATAGATTACTGCTTCTTGGGCATACATACCAAGGCAACACATAAATAATAGGTTGGAAAGTAAAAATTTCATTATTATATTTATTTAGACTATTTATAAATAACAGCAAAAATAATAGATATTATGATTTTACAAACACTTTAAATCAAACTATAACAAAAAATTAATGGAAAACAACCTCCTTAAAATACAGAGAACTAATAATTAATAAGTTACAAAAACACACCCAACTAGACCTATTGCTAAATCTTATAATAAAATGTTAAAATCTAAAATTTAAAACAAAAAAAAAAGACTTCCAATTAATTGAAAGTCTTTAGTCGTGACCACGCCAGGATTCAAACCTAGAACCTCTTGAGCCGTAATCAAGTATTTTGCTATATGATTATTATTCAATTCTTAAGTAAATACTACTAAACTTGCCCTTAATCACTACTAATATAGAACTAATTGTTAATATCTATTATCTGTTCATTAAGTATTATTTTCTGCAAATATTCTGCAAATATGTATATTTGTATAAATCAATAAGTAATGAGTTATAGTATTTCGATTAAACTTGATAAAAGACGCTTAAAAGACAACGGCAAATACCCTGTAAAACTGCGCGCCTATTATAACAAAAAAGAAAAATGGTATTCACTAGATACCGACATGACAGAAAAGGAATTTAAAAATATTTGGATTAATCCGGAAAACAAAAATCTAAGAGGAGCAAATAAAGAGATACAATTAAAACTTCAAAGAATAGTTACGCGAGCTAATGAGGAAGCCAATGAAATGACCGTTTTTGATTTTTCTAGGTTTGAAACAAAATTATTTAGAAAGTCCTCTGACAAAAATAATGTTCTCTATCATTTCAATTTAGCTATTCAAGAGAATATTAAAAATGCTAAAGTTGGAACCGCTGAGAGTTATAAATACACCCTTAATTCACTCGGAGAGTTTAGCCTAAATAAAAAGAACTGCCCTATTGAAAAACTCACTTTTGAAGCCATCAATGTAGACTGGCTTTATGACTACCAAAAATACATGGTTTCAAATGGAAAAAGCTTTACGACAATTTCAATCTACACAAGAACTTTAAGAGTAATTTTCAACAATGCCATTCGCATGAATGACATAAGTAAAGACATCTATCCCTTTGGGCGTAAGAAAGATAATAAATACAAAATACCTGGCTCTAAAAAAGTAAAAAAAGCTTTAAACTCATCGCAGTTAAAAGCCTTATTAAATGCTAAGACTAGTAATCAAAATGAAGCCAAAGCTAAAGCATTTTGGTTTTTCAGCTACGCTTGCAATGGTATGAATTTAAAAGACATTGCTTTATTGAAATACTCTGATATTAAAGACGATAAATTTGAATATTACAGAGCTAAAACATTTGAGAAATCTACAGAGAAAACCGTCATTACAATTTACTTAACAGATTACACAAAAGGAGTTATAGCTAGATATGGGAATAAAAATAAAAGTGGCTTTGTTTTTAATATAATCGACATTAAAGACGATAGCATAACTCAATACAAAAAAATCAAAAACTTCACTCGATATATTAACGACCATATTAAAAGAATAGCTAAAGCAAACGATTTACCAAGTGAAATATCAACCTATTGGGCTAGACACTCGTTTGCTACTAATTCATTACGTAAAGGAGCCAGCATTGAATTTATAAGCGAAGCCCTAAACCATAGTGACCTCTCCGTAACAAAAAATTATTTTGCCGGTTTTGAAGATGAATCAAAAAAAGAATTTGCTAATTCATTAATGGATTTCGAATAACTAATAACCAAAACAAATGAAAAACAGAGAATTAACATTCTATTCGCTGTTGCCTAATGAGGATTTAAGGCATATATTTTATATGGCTGACACAATGGAATCTCAAGAATTTATTAATCTAGGTTTTGATGAAAAATGGCGTCATCATTTATGGGTTGTCCACAATAACAATGCTTTTGTTGGGCTTATTGAAAATCAAGTAACCATTAAAGCTTTAAATAGTATTCTAGACAGACAGCTTAAGCTCTATATAAGAAAACATAGTGAGGGATGCAAAGAGAATAATGAAGATTTACTAAGGATTAATGAAGAACAAAAAAACTGGCTAAAACACACAATATTCATTTGTAAAAACGAATTTAATAGAACCGATAATGAAATATATAATGAGGCGGTAAAGTGGTGTAAAAAACAGTTAAAACAAGCCAATAAAAAAAGAAGCAAACCTAAAAACACCCATTTAAATAAAGAGGTTTTATTAAATAAACAAAACAAACTAATTCCTAATGTCAGTATAGAAGATGTCTTCACTCATTTCGAAATACTAACAAAAGCAACCAACAAAGATCAAAAGTGTTATTTAACAGAGCAACAACTTTTAATATTCATTAAATCCACCTTTATAGACTTAGCACCAATAAAACAAAATTTTAATTGTATCATGTACTCAAAAAAAGATATTAGAAGTGTCTTTTATAGATTTTTTAAAAAAAGTACAATTTTAGAAGGCAAACAATCAAGATTAAAACAAAAATATTTTAATATTATGAATGATGCCTTTGTAGGATTCAATGACACTGATCTGAAAGAGTTTAACAAAACAAATAATAACATTGAAGCCTAAAACAATAACTAATAAACCTAAAATGAAACCTAATAAACCTATTCAGTTTGTAACTATCTAGCAAACCAATATCTATGCAGTAAATAATCAAAACATTTCTGTCATGGAACATTTAACATTTGAAAACTTACCTAAAGCAATCGCTGAGCTTAAACAAGGGCAGAGCGAATTAAAAGACCTAATCCTTAATAAGGATACTTCACAACCACAACCTGAAGCACCAATACAACTTGACGACGTTGTGCCTTTAACCGGCAAAACCAAAACAACCATTTATGGGTATGTTCAAAAAAACAAAATTCCTCACCATAAAATTGGAAACCGTTTATACTTTTTTAAATCCGAAATTATAGACTGGATAAAAACAGGAAAACGAAAAACTCTAAGAGAGATTGAATCAGAAACAGACGAATATCTATCCAAAAAATAAAGTTATGCCAGTAAGATATATACAATTAATGGGGATGCCTAATCAGATAGAGCAAGTCAAAAACACGATCAACAAATTCAATTTAAATGGAACCGTTTTGAACGAAGAAACAATTCGATTAGGATTAGTTACGATGGAAATTAGAATCGAAGGAAGTAATACCGATATAGAAAAATTAACAGACCATTTTAAAACAAAAAAATAAAATGAGCCCAACAAAAAAAGAGCCCAACACTTCGCAGGTGATAGACTCTAATCAAGGTGATATAAAGATACAAAAATCAGTTTTCATAAGCAAAAGTGCCAACCAATTAATCATGGATGCTATAAACGAACCTATGCCTAGAAAACTAGTTGGAGATTTAATCTATGAAAAGGAACAAACCATATTATTCTCTTCAACAAATTTAGGGAAGTCTATTCTTGCAACCCAAATTGCAGTAGCCGTTTCAAGTGGTAATAGTTTAGATTTAGGCAACGGGTTAATATTAGAAAATGAAGTTGGAGCAGTAAATACACTATTCTTCGATTTTGAGTTATCAGATAGGCAATTCTTAAAAAGAATTGGAAAATCAACTTTACCTAACAACTTTTATATTTCAAAAATTCAAAGAGGAAACGTACTAAAAGGAAATCCAAAAGAAATATTTCAAACATTAAAAAGTGAAGCCGAAGGTGTTAAAGCCAAATTTATTATTGTGGATAATATTTCAAAAATAGGAAACAAATTAGAGGAAGGCGATAACGCAATTGAATTTATGAGTGCCCTTTGGGATTTAGCACGACACGAAAACTACACTATTTTAATAATAGCTCATACACCTAAAAGAATTAGAACCGAACCAATTACTAGTGATAGCATTAGCGGTTCAAGTAAAATAGGACAATTGGCTGATTCCATAATTGGAATAAATGAATTCGTTTCTGATAAGGAAGGACAAGTGTATATCAAGCAAATAAAAACAAGAAACGACACAATAAAGTATGGGCGCAGCAATGTAATCTGTACCAATAT
Source organism: Gaetbulibacter saemankumensis DSM 17032 (assembly GCF_000425645.1). Classification (GTDB taxonomy): domain Bacteria; phylum Bacteroidota; class Bacteroidia; order Flavobacteriales; family Flavobacteriaceae; genus Gaetbulibacter; species Gaetbulibacter saemankumensis. The sequence goes on along the minus strand of NZ_KE384430.1, from coordinate 1,442,987 downwards.
AGCACCCGACAACAATTCTTTTGTCAAACACCAGATGTTTACCCTTACATCAGAATTAAACGCGCTAAAAGGCAACAAAGGAGCTCAAACAGAAACTCTTTATGATAAAATTTACTCATTTGCCGCATATCGTTTTTACGGAACTTATGATAAGGCTTCAATTGAAATAGGAATACCAAGAAGCACTTTAAATCAAAGAGTTAAATCTCTACAAACAATGAATCAGAAAGAATACAAACGAATAGCTAAAATGAGCCAAAAGGAATTATCTGAAGAAATGATTATTTACCGCCGAGAGGAAGAAATAGATTATGATCAAGTCGAAATGGAGCTAAAAGGAACGTAATCGGGAACCACATGTATTTACAGAAAAAAACCTCTAACCCCATAAATATAAAGAGTTTATCATTAATTTACTTATGGATATTATATGGATGTTGTACAGATAAAATAAAATTGAAGTTTATTGTGTTCTGGCATCCGTATACATATCCGTATTTAATCCATAAAGTCATCCGCACCACAACACGCATAAATAATTGATAAACAATACATTACAAAAACTTCCTTAAATCTATAATAAAACAACTTCAAAAAAGATACCCTACACCACCTTTAATTAACATATTTACTACACCCTATTAATTTATTATAGCTATCATTTTCATTTGCATTATTATAAAATTGTAGACAATAACCCGTTGTACAATTATCTACAGTTCCTCAAATTTATGGAATGAATATTAAAGTCAAATTTGGTAAAAAAATCAAAGAGTTAAGGCTTAAAAATGGCTTATCTCAAGAAGCATTAGCAAACCTCGCTGATATTGATAGGACATATTTACCAAGCATTGAAAAAGGCGATACTAATGTTTCAATTGTCATTGCTGATAAACTTGCTTCAGCTTTGGGAGTGGAACTTAAATCCCTTTTTGAATGAAATTTACATATAATCCCACTTATTATAACAATGGAAAAATATTCTATAATAGAAATGGTTATCATGAGTCTGTAAAAATATTTCAACTAAATGATGGTATAATAATTGGCATATTTCAAGGTAGTAGAGGTGCAAATCCAAAGTTAGATTTTATTGTAAAACAACTAGAGCCCGGTAAGAAATCTAAAGTTAGAACTCCTTCCCATACACATTGGATAGTAGATTTATTATTAAAAGCAGAAAAGCATAAGACATTAGTACTGGAGTTTGTCCAATTCTATATAGTTCAATACAATAAACTACAGTGTTTTAAAACTATTTCAGAAAGAAATAATTGTTCAATTACAACGGAAAAAATTGTATTGAAAAAGTTTTCGAAATTAAATGAAACTGGAAATTATTCTATTCAATATTTAGCCACAATAATAGAGTTATTTATAAGGTGTGAGAAGCAAACTCCTAAGGCTTTTATGTTTTTCAATTTATTGAAACTAATAGAAAATTACTGCAATGGTTCTAAAGATTATTATTCAGTTGTTAGCTTGTCTAAAAGAGTATAATTATGGCAATGAATTATTTCGATAAAAAAAATATTAGAGAAACTTTCAATAATAGACATAGAACTGCAAAAAGTAAAGGAATCGATAAATTATCAGGGGTTAAGTTTTTATCAAAGTTAGATGAAGAAGTTGATTTGATTTCAAATAAAATATCTAAAAACAATTATAAGTTTTCTCCGTATTTAGAAAACCTTAAAAGTAAGGGAAGAAATAAGAAACCAAGAATAATTTCAATACCAACTATAAGAGATAGAATTGTTCAAAGCATAATGAAAGAATATCTACATTCTAATTATGACAAAAGAGTACACCGCTTACCACCTAACTTAATGGTTAAAAATATTTATAAGGAATTTGGTAATTATGATTATTGTGTAAGAGGTGACATCAAAGGTTTTTATGACGAAATAGATAGAGAACATTTACTTTCTTTAATTCATAAAGATGATATTTTTTATGATTTAATCGAAAGGAGTATTGAAAATACAACTGTACCTAAAAATTATTCTAAAAATAAAATAGACAAGTATTATAGAAAAAAGGGTATTCCACAAGGATTAGCTATTTCAAATATATTAGCTCAAATATACTTAACAAATTTCGATGCATTTTTTGAAACAAATACCGAAATCTACTATAAAAGATATGTTGATGATTTTATTATTTTATGTAAAACAAAAAGTAGTCAAGACAACATACATAAAGAAATCAAAAGTCAGTTAAAACAAATTAAATTAAAATTAAACAAGGAAAAATCAAAAAAGGTTCAAATTAACCACAATAATTGTTTTGATTATTTAGGATATAAACTGTCAAAATCACATATTTCGGTTAAGGATAGTAATGTTGAAATATTTATTCAAAAAATTGCAAGTATTTTTACATGGTATAAAAATGGAATGGCTAACCCTTTAAATAGGCCAAGAAACCTTAAGAATGATGATAGGTTCATAGAGGTATTTATTAATAAGCTAAATTTTAAAATTCGAGGAGCTACAAGTGGCAATAAAGTTTATGGATGGCTATTTTATTATATTGAAATTAATGATAAAACTTTATTATATAAACTAGACAATATTATTAATACATTTTTTGAAAGAGTGAATTTATCAAAACCAGATAATTTTAAAGGTATAGTAAGATCTTATTTTAAAATTAAGCATAATGAATATGATGGTTTTGTTCTTAATTTTGATAAATTAATTAGTATTGAGGATAAACTTAAATTTTTAGTAGATTTAGGCAAAATTAATTTTGAAGATAAAGACAATTATTCTGATGATGAAATTGATAAAATTTATTCTGCAGAGAGAAATAAACTATTAAAATCATTAAAAAAAGATTCAGGTTACAAATATTTTTAATTAGGGCTGCGTTGCTTTTGCAAGACTTTTAGATAAGTATTTTTATTGTTAATCCTATTTAAGGTTTAATTCCTAACTAGTTTATTTAGGAAGTATGATCATGATTTTTCGCAGCCCTTTAATTTAATTTAATTATGCTAGATAAAATAAAACTTTCGATTTGGGATATATTGACTTTTTTTACGACTGGTACAATATTAATAGGAAACATTCTTTTATATTTTCCAGAATTATTTTCTCATGAGTTAGAAAAATTATCTTTAATTAAAAGTGATGTTATATTATTGGTCGTTTTCATAATAATATCCTATTTGGTTGGGATATTATTTGAACCTATATGCAATAAGTTCTTTTGGTTAATTAATAAAATAATTGAGCCCAAAAGTATTAAAAGTTTACAACAAGAAAGTAATCTATTAGAAGCAACAGTAAAATCAATGATTGAAGAAAAATTTAATTTTAAAAATGCCCCTCTTGATTATTTTCAAATAGCGAGATTAAACGCGATACAAAATGGAAAGCCTAATAACTTTATGGCTTTTCTAACAAAATATGGGTTTTATAGAAGCATAACGATTATATTATTAATAAACGCAATAACACTGAATATTTACAAAATTTATCATTGTGATTATAACTTATTAGTCTTTTTCTATACTATTGCTTTATTAATCGTATTTTATCTATGCTTTGTTCGGGCTAAAGAATTTTACTTTTATTCAGGAAATGAAATATTCAGAAACTATATTTTAAATAACTAAAATTTTAATTCAATTTTATATTCCGTTTTTGGTTCTTCAGCTAAAAACAGACTCAACTGCTTTTTGTCTTTGAACCCCTTGATTTTTGATTTGTATAGTTCAACAACTTGAGGGTTTAAAATTTCTTTTTTTCTTGCTTTACTAATATCTAAATATTCTTTTTCCATATCAATACCAAGATACCTTCTACCAAGAATATTTGCAGCAATACCTGTAGTACTACTTCCTGCAAAAGGATCTAGTATCCATGCATTTGGTTGTGTTGATGCTAAAATAATTCGAGTTAAAACAGATAGAGGTTTTTGAGTTGGGTGTTTTGTACAACTTTTTTCCCATGGTGCAATAGCTGGTAATTTCCATACATCTTTCATTTGTTTGTTTCCGTTAAGCTCTTTCATTAATTGATAATTAAAATAATGAGGAACTTTTGGAAGTTTTCTAGCCCAAATAATTTGCTCGGTTGAATGTGTAAAATATCTACATGAAAAATTTGGCGGTGGATTTGACTTTTGCCAAGTAATTACATTTAATATTTTAAAACCTAACTCGGTTAGAATTTGTCCTACACTAAAGATATTATGCATAGTTCCACTTATCCAAATGGTACCATTATCTTTCATTTTATCACGAGCTAAAGTTAACCATTCTCGATTAAAATTGTTTATATACTGTATACCTAAAGATTTGTCCCATTTACCCTTATTAACAGAAACAATTTTACCACTTTGTATTGACAGGCCATTATTAGATAAAAAATATGGTGGGTCGGCAAATATCATATCAAACTTATGGTCAAACTTTTGCATAAGTTCATTTGTATCCCCATGTAGCAAATAAAAATTTTTATCTCTCGACCTATAATATGGGCTTAGTTTTGCCATTTAATTAAAAATAGTAAATAAAAAGATTAATTAGAAAATTTCAACATTTTCTTCTTTTACCTTTTTAATAAAATCCACTAAAGAAGTAAGATTATAGAGACTTGGTATTATGTTATAAGCTTCTTGAAGCTTGCTTTTTGCCTTAAACCAACCTTGACCATCTGTAATCCATACAAACTCAAAATTGTTATATTGATTTATTTTGGGTGCTAAATCAGAATATGATCTAGCTGTTTCATTTAGTTTAGAGCCTCCTGAATTATAGTAGTTAACCTCAATCAGATAAAGCTTTTTACTTGTTTTCACAACAAAATCCACTCTTTTTAAATCATCACCCAAACTTAATATTTCCGGATAATCTGTTAAATAAACTTCCTTTTTATGAAAAATACTATGCTTCTGAAATATTCGTGAAACTGCTTTTTCCATATTAGTGCCTCCTCTATTCTTACGTGCATTGGTATCTAAACCAACTTCTACACCAAATACATAATCGACTAAATTTGTAATATTTTTATTTCTAAAAACACCACCTAACCCAGTTTCTTCAATAAACTCAAAAATTTTATTGGGATCATTAAAATAAGAATCAAACGATGCTATATTTCCATTTGAATCAATTGTTTTTTTATTATCCTTACTTCTTACAGCAATAAGAATATCAAGTACTTCAAAAGCTTTTGGGTTTTCATTAAAAACGTCACTAATTGCAGTTTTTAAATCATCCTTACCAATTAAATAGTTTAGTTGATTTAACTTTAATGAAATCTTATTAACATTTTTAATTATCTTACCAAAGTCAGTAAAATAATCAAGAGTAGCATTAGTTTCACTTAATTCATTTAAGAATTCATCAAATTGCTTATACATATTCAACTTCCGTAGTGTAATTAGTTATTAATAACTCGCTAAGTTTTCCTCTTTTGCTCGGATTAGCATTGATATTCCTTCTAGCTTGTACTCTAGATATATTAAAGTTTGAATACAAATCATCAAAAAAATCATCGTTAGGATTCTCCCCTTTAACATCTGAATTACTTAACATCCAGTAATATTCATTTAAATCTAACTTTTCACAAAAATCACGCAAACGTATTTGTTCATTATCATTAAACTCATCTTTTGCGTACGAATTAAAACTTGAAGTATTGCTTAAAGGTTTATATGGTGGATCAAAATAAAAGAAAGTATCTTTTTCTGCATGAACCAAAGTATCCTCGAAATCTCCATTTAAAATCTCAACTTTTTCCAAAAGCTTACTTACTGCTATCAAATTTTCATCATCACAGATCAAAGGTGTTTTATAACTCCCTATAGGAACATTAAATCCATTTGATTTATTTACTCTATATAAGCCATTAAAACATGTTCTGTTCAAAAAGATAAACAAAGAAGCTTGTACTATACTATCTGATTCACGAGTATTAAACAACGCTCTTTTTTCATAATAATATTCCTTTCTCGATTCACTATCATTTATAAACTGATGATATTGTGATTGCCATTCATCCAATTGTACAATTACTTCTCGAACATTATTTCTAATTGTGATATATGTATTTGTAAGATCTGTGTTAATATCATTAATAACAGCTTTCTTTATGTTAGGATACTTATTAAGCATCCAAAACATTACTGCTCCACTACCTACAAAAGGTTCTATGAAAGTAAATTGTTTCTCTTTAAAATCTTGCGGTAAAGAATTTTCAATTTCATTAATGAGTTGGCTTTTACCTCCAGCCCATTTAAGAAACGGTTTCGCTGTTTCCAATAATTTGTTTTTTTTGATTTCTCAAATATAGCAAGTACAGGTTGAATCTATCACTATAACTTATTAAAGTTTTTAACACCAAAAACAATTCCATTCAACTACTCAACTACTCGCTATTTAATGATTAGATTCCATCAACTACTACAAATTATCCTTAAAATTATTTCCTATTAATTACTATAAAATGTTCAAAATATTGCAATGTATAGCTAATCAATAAATTAAAAGATAGCGCGTTATTTTCATTTAACTGATTTGTTAAAACAACAGATTTAACCTCAATATAATTTATTCAATTCTATTTTTGTGTGATAAATCCCATAATATTTTGTAATTTAACTATGTAGATTTAAACCTACACTTAATCAAACTAACCTAATTAAAATCTAGTGATATGAAAAATGCTCTTTCCTTAATACTTTCATTTGCATCCGCTTTATGTTTATATCAGGGCTTTAACAAAATGTTCAGATATAGTAATAGTGACTCAGTTCTATATGAAAAAGTTAACGCCTATGTTGCAGGAGACGCCTATAACTATATTATTAACTCCAATTTATCTGCATCTTATTTTGTGTTAGCCGCTTTTTTTGGTTTAGCAGCTATAGGTATTAGGATAATTACAACCATTGAAAACAAAAATCAAGAAAAAGAAACTTCAAATGAATAAACTAAAAATTATAAAAAAATACGTTCTAGTACCTTTTCTTTTTTTAATATTTAATTGTCAAAGCATAGACACTCATAAAGTTAAGTCTATTTTGAACGCACACATATTAGAAACAGAAAACATTATTGCAGATGGGGATATGCCGGAAACAAGCAAGCATAATAGCCCTGATTCTATTATTGTTTCTTACCTATATGAATTCTACGCCATGAACAATAAAGGCGACTCTGTTGTGATATATCCAAAAAGGTATTTTGTTTTCAATAAGAAAAATTTAAATTTTCGAGAAATCATAGAACTAAGAGAAAGACAGGAATTCGTTCATTACAGAGACCTAGAAGCGAAAAAAATAAGAGATAGCTTACTCATTATTAAAAAGGATAGTATTATTAAAGTTGAACAAAATAAAGTACTAGCAGATATAACTTTTGGAATGTCCATCGAAGAATATTTAAAGAAGAAGGAAAAATTTATGGACAAAACCAAATACCTAGAATATGAATGGTCGAATAGCATCTTTGCTAATAAAATTGGTGATTACAAATTCCAGGATATTTACGGAGATTTTCATGATGGTAAGCTATATAAAATTGAAATAAAAGGAGACTTAATCCACTACAATTATTATGACATTGAAATGCCAAAGCAAGTAGACGCCATAAAATTACCATATATTGAAAAGTACGGAGAACCTATAAAACATTTTGATATTCCTAAATGGCATACTATGGACAATGGATACACTTACTTAGTAGATAGATGGGAAATAGGAACGAAGACTATTGAATTAAGAATTGAGCGAACCGGAAGTTATAATCAACTATATATTAAAATCTTCCAACCTGAAGTTGTAGAAAAAATAAAACTAGAAATAGAGAAAAAAGAAAAAGACCAAATAAATAAAGCAACAGAAATGTTGTAAGCAATATTATTATATTAACGCGATATAAAACAGACATACAAAAACACTAGTATTGTTGCTTTTTACATTTTTCGTATATACAGAATTGTATATACAAGATAAATTCAAAATAGACGTGCGTCCGGCAACGAAAAGTGGTGATAGGGGGGCTGTTTTTTTTATATCATTTTAGATGTAAAACCCTTTTATATTCTAATCTTAACCAAACAATTACCAACTTAATTTAGTTCACCTTAAATTCTAAATATTCTGCAAATATTCTGCAAACGAATAAAAAAAAAGACTCTCAATCTCTTGAAAGTCTTTACTATTACAGTGACCACGCCAGGATTCAAACCTGGAACCTCTTGAGCCGTAATCAAGTGCGCTATTCAGTTGCGCCACGTGGCCTGATTTTGTGCGTGCAAATATATAACTTTTATTAAATATCAAACCATAATTTCTAAAAAAAATTCGAGTATTTTTTTTCGGACAATATAACTCATTAAAAAACAAACTTTAATAGTATTTTTGCATCACCATAAAAAACCTTCTGTAACATTTATTACATAAGGTCACTTTGCTTAAATTACTTTTGCGCAAAAAACAACAGGTATGAATTACATTTTAGACCCTTGGCCATGGTATGTTTCTGGCCCTTTAATAGCCATTGTAATGGCTTCATTATTATACTTTGGTAAAACGTTTGGTATGTCATCCAATCTTAGAACGCTCTGTACGATCGCAGGCGCAGGAAAAGCGGCAAATTTCTTTAAGTTTAACTGGAAGGAGCAATCTTGGAATTTAACAGTTGTTATAGGAGCTGTTTTAGGTGGCTTTATTGCTACACACTATTTATCTAACGATAGTGGTACAGATTTAAATCCTACTACAATAACAGAACTAGAAGCTATGGGGTTTCAAAACCCTGGCACAACTCTGGTGCCTGAAGAAATGTACAATTTTGAAGCTATTTCTTCTCCAGAAGGAGTTCTTCTATTAGTTATAGGAGGACTTTTGGTAGGTTTTGGTACGCGCTATGCTGGTGGATGTACTTCAGGACATGCCATTACTGGTCTTAGCAGTTTACAGGCCCCGTCGTTAATTGCCGTAATTGGCTTCTTTATTGGAGGACTTATTATGGCTAATATTCTTTTACCTTTAATCTTTTAGCAGATGAAATATTTAAAATTTTTATTAGTTGGTATATTTTTCGGAATTGTATTAGTAAAATCTGAAGCCGTATCCTGGTATCGTATTTATGAAATGTTTCGATTCCAATCGTTCCACATGTATGGCATTATTGGAACAGCCATAGCATCTGGTGTATTGTTTCTTCAAATTTCAAAAAGAGGTCATATTAAAAACCTTCAAGGTGCAGACATCTATGTACCTAAGAAAGATAAGGGCTTTATTAGATATATAATAGGAGGAACCATTTTTGGATTTGGCTGGGCTCTTATAGGCGCTTGCCCTGGCCCTATGTATATCCTTTTAGGGACAGGTGTTTACAGCATGCTCATTGTAATTGCTGCCGCTATTTTAGGCACATTTATATATGGGGTTTTAAAAGATAAACTCCCTCATTAATTAGGTATTAAATTATCTCTGCACTTAACCCCGCCTCTAACAACATGGAACAGCGCGGTTTTAAATCGTCATAAAGACCGGTTTTAACCGTGCATTTTCCTTTAAAGTGTACAATAAGCGAACATTGCTCGGCCTGCTCTGCCGTATGATCACAGGCATAGATAAGTGTTTCTATAACATGGTCGAAGGTGTTTACCTCATCGTTATATAAGACAATTTCATTTTGAGCAATTACTTCTTCTTCTAATAGTACTTCTTCCGATGTTTTTTCTCGAGTACTCATAAATAAAAGTTTTTACTAATTTAAAAATTTTAGAGCAACCCACTGATTTCTTTCAAGCTTTTCGTTATATTTTAACATATACTTCTCACATTCTGCTTGAATTACAGGAATATCATCATTGTAAAATCCACTTAAAAACAGCATACCATTTTCGTTTAAACATGAGATATAAGTCTGCATATCCTGAAGTAAAATGTTACGATTGATGTTTGCAATAATCACATCGTATTTTTTACCTTTAAGAACAGCTGCATCGCCTTCAATTACATTAATATCTTTACAATTATTTCGTTCAACGTTCTCTAAACTGTTTATATAACACCAATTATCATAATCTACAGCATCAACTGTTTTAGCTCCTTTCATTTTTGCTAAAATGGCCAATACTCCTGTGCCGCAGCCCATATCAAGAACAGATTTATTAGTGAATTCGTTTTTTAATATATGCTGAATCATCATATGTGTGGTTTCATGGTGGCCGGTACCAAAACTCATCTTAGGCTCGATAATAATATCGTATTCGGTATCAAACTTATTATGAAATGGGGCACGAACCGCACAAATATCATCGACTACTATCGGGTTGAAATTCTTTTCCCATTCTGCATTCCAGTTGGTTTGTTCAATTTCGCTAAATGAATAATCGATTTTAAACTCTTCAGAATTTAAAATTTGAACATCTTCTAGAATAGCCTCTTGCCATTCTTCTTTTTGAATGTAGGCTGTTACGCCATAATCGTTTTCTACAAAACTTTCGAAACCTGCATATCCTAATTCTGCAATTAATATTTCTACGCCTGGCTGTAACGGGGTTACTGTAAATTCGTAACCGATATAAATGATATTAGACATATATGTATATGATATATTAAATCGCCAACGCCACCTACAAAGTTACTGTAGATTTGCGTTAGCGATAGAAACGGTATCCTTTGTGGCGTCTATACGCAACAAAGATTTAGTGTATAGCGCGACCCTTGGGTAACGCCCAATTTTTAAATTAATTAAAATGCGTTTACGATAGCAAAGAAATCATCTGCATTTAGTGAAGCCCCTCCAATTAAACCACCATCTACATCTGGTTTAGAGAAAATTTCCTCTGCGTTTGATGGTTTCACACTACCACCGTAAAGTATGGATACTTGATCGGCTATGTTATTTCCGTATTTATCAGCTAAGGTTTTTCTAATAAAGGCATGCATATCTTGTGCTTGTTCTGGACTAGCTGTTTCCCCTGTCCCAATGGCCCACACTGGTTCGTAAGCCAATACAATATTTTGGAAAGCCGCTGCCTCTAAATGAAATAAAGCATTTTTAATCTGATCACCCACAACGGTTTCTTCATTGCTAGCTTTTCTATCGGCTAACTCTTCTCCAAAACAAAAAATAACGCGCATCCCTTTGGCTAAGGCTGCATCTACCTTTTTAGCTAACAATTCATCGGTTTCATTAAAATATTCACGGCGCTCGCTATGCCCTAAAATAACGGTATTAACCCCAATACTTTTAAGCATGCCTGCGCTAATTTCTCCAGTATAAGCACCGTTTTCTGCGAAATGCATGTTTTGTGCCACTACCTCAATGTCACTCCCCTTTAAAGCTTGTGAAGCCGCATATAAATTGGTGAAGGTTGGAGCAATCATTACTTCTGCATCAGAAGTTCTAGTTTTTCCTTTTAAATCACTGATTAAGGCATCCGTTTGAGACAAATCATTATTCATCTTCCAGTTACCTGCTACTATTTGTTTTCTCATTTTAATTATACCCATTGCTAAGCAAAAGGATTTTTATTTCTAGTTTATAATAGTTCTGTTATCTGAGTATCGTCGGCTTCAACCGCACGAAACAATTTAATTTTTCCTTTAGGACTTACTACCATGTAACGAGGAATCCAATCTAAATCAGCAAACGTACCAAAAGGTCCTTTTCTCCCCGAAACCATATAATAATGATTGCCTTGTATATCATATTTATCTATACCATGTTTCCACGCTTCTAGGGAGCGATCTAAAGACAAAAATACGTATTCAACCTCGCTATATGTTGCTTGTAAAGCTTTTACTTTAGGCAATCCCTTTAAGCAATCGCCACACCAAGAGGCCCAAACATCAATAACTATCGTTTTTCCTTTGTATTGCTTTAATATATTACTTAGGGTTATCTCCTCCCCCCCTTCATAGCTAATAAACTGATCGTTTAAGGCCGCTTCTGAAAACTTAGTAGGTTCTGCCTTTTGGGCATGACAACTTACAAACACTAATACAATTACTGATAATATATAAGTTGCTTTTTTCATAGGTTTTTTCTATTGTAATTTCACTTTGGGATCGAGCCAAACATAAATAATGTCTACAAAAATATTAATAATTATGAAGAGTAGCGCAATAATTAAAACAGAACCCATTATAACAGGTAAATCTAAGGTATTAAGCGCATTAACTATTTCTTTCCCCAGTCCATTCCAACCAAAAATATACTCGACAAATACAGCTCCTGCAAGCATGGAAGCAAACCAACCAGATATAGCCGTTACCACTGGGTTTAAGGCGTTTTTTACGGCATGTTTTTTTATAATTTGAAACTCAGTCAGTCCTTTAGCCCGAGCCGTACGGATGTAATCCTGATTAAAAACTTCCAACAAAGAATTGCGCATTAATTGTATCACTACAGCTAGAGGACGAATTCCTAAAACGACGGCTGGTAAGATAAGATTTTTCCATTTTATATGCATGGCTTCACCAAAATCATCTAATTCATAGAGGCTGCCCGTCATTTCTAAATTTGTAAATTCATGTAACACATAACCAAAAAACCAGGCAAATAATATCGCACTAAAAAAGGAGGGTACGCTCATACCCAAAGTGCTAAATATTTGAATGGTTTTATCGAGCCATTTGTCCTTATATAAAGCAGAAATAATACCAAATAAGATCCCAATAATAATGGCGATTGTTATAGATGAAATGGCTAATACAAATGTATTGGGTAATGTTTCAGCAAGTACCTGACTAACTTTTTTACCTTGTTTAGTAAAAGATTCTCGCAAATAAGGCCACTTTAATGCTATTGTTCCATTTCCAATGGAAAACAATTCGTTACCTGAATATTTATCTCTATTGAAATAAGTATAATCACTTTGATTGTTTAAATGATACGAGATGGGTGATAAATCATTTAAATAATAAGCATACTGCGTACTTAGGGGTTTATCAAAACCATATTTTTGCTTTACCCGAGCCAATTGCTCGCTATCTTCATTCTGACCAAGCATCATTTGAGCCGGATCGCCAGGAAGTACATTAAATAAAAAGAATATGACTGTAACCACCCCAAACAGAGTGAGTACAGCATATGTGATTTTATTTAAAAAGTAGCTTATCAAATAGAATGATTTTATATTATAATTTTAAGTCTTCAAAATCATTCCAATGCAACTTTTGCTTAACTGTTCCTTTATTAAGTTCTATAACACCAGGATTTGAACGCACAACCGTTTTAAGAGCCTTTTCATCACACAGATAAAAATCGAAATCTAAGTTATAAGCCGATTTTATCTTTTTCTTGGCATCTTCTCCTGAAGCTGTTAACCCGATTACTTTATACCCTTGATTCATAGCACGCTGGGATAACGATTTCAACTTTTGAGCTCCACCAGTTTCAATCTTTTCTAAGCTGTAAGAAACAATAACGATTAATTTCTCTTCAGCTAAAAATGCTTCGGTTAAATCTTCATCTTCACTTTCTATCGAAAAATCATAAATAGGCGGCTGGTATCCTTCTTCAATTACTTTGGTTTCAACATCTACAAAATCACCATCTACTTCAGGATATGAACCATCGGTAGTAACAACTTGTTCAGTTCCATTTACATTGAATTTCCAACTATACTCAATTACAGGTTTTGGGGCGTTTTCAGGAACGTTCATGCCCTCTTCAATATTTGCACCTATCTTATAGGCTCTAAAATCGACCACAGGTAAATGCATTAACACATGATACCCCAACCATAAACTAAATACAAAACTTAAAAGTGCCAATACGGTGGTGTACAACTTATTAAACACAGGTGTAATGTATTTAACTCCAACAAATAAAATCAGGATAAAAACAAGCAGGACCAAGTCTTTTGTGAAACTTTGCCATGGCGTAAGTTTTAAAGCATCACCAAAACATCCACAATCTTTAACCTTATCAAAATAGGCCGAGTAAAATGTTAAAAAGGTAAAGAACACAATCATAGCTAGTAAGCTCCATACGGTAAACTTTCGCTTATATCCAATAAGCAAAAACACCCCCAGGACAACTTCGAATACGACAACTAAAACCGATATTATTAGAGCATACGGTTCTAAAAAAGGTAAGTTTAATACATCAACACTAAAATATTCCTGTAGTTTATATGAAAACCCTAACGGATCATTTAATTTGATTAAACCTGAAATAATAAATAAAACTCCGACAAATATTCTGCTTAAGGCAACTAAAATCTTCATACTAGGCGTTTAAATGAATTAAGGCAAATACGGCATAATTAATCATATCTTGATAGTTGGCATCAATGCCTTCGCTCACGATGGTTTTTCCCGAATTGTTTTCAATCTGCTTGACACGTAACAACTTTTGTAAAATCAGATCGGTTAAACTACTAACGCGCATATCTCGCCAAGCTTCTCCATAATCATGGTTTTTATCTTCCATAAGTTTTTTAGTGACAGCCACTTGCTTTTCATATAATTCGGTAGCTTCTTCGGTCGATAAATCAGGTTGCTCTACAACCCCTTTCTCTAACTGAATAAGTGCCATAATGCAATAGTTAATAATTCCTATAAATTCGCTCACTTCATCTTCATCCACTTTTCTAACATCATTCTCCTGAAGTCCTCTGATACGTTGTGCTTTAATAAATATTTGATCCGTTAAAGAAGGTAAACGCAATATGCGCCAGGCACTTCCATAATCGGACATTTTTTTAATAAATAAACTTTTACAGGTACTTATGACCGCGTCATATTGTTTTGAAGTATCTTGCATGAAATAATTTGAATTTTGCGTAAATTTCGCCTAATTTTTTTAAAAGTTCAAAGTTTAGAGTTTAAAGTTTTAACACTTTAACAAACAATTTGAAATATATTATAAATGACTATTAACTGCAAAGGAAACCTCATTGATTTAACATCGGCTAAAGTGATGGGGATTTTAAATATTACACCCGATTCCTTCTACGATGGTGGAAAACACAAGGATGAAACCCAAATTTTAAAACATGTTGAAACCATGCTTTTGGATGGAGCTACCTTCATCGATGTGGGCGCCTATAGCTCAAGACCAAATGCCAAACATGTTTCTGAAGATACTGAATTAAAACGTATTCTCCCTATTACAGAGCTTTTACTTAAAGAATTTCCTGAAATTCTACTTTCTATTGATACCTTTCGAAGTAAAATAGCTGAAAAAACCATCGAAGCCGGAGCCGCGGTCATTAATGATATTTCTGCAGGCAAACTAGATACTAATATGTTACCCACCGTGGCCAAATTACGAGTTCCGTATATCATGATGCACATGGTAGGCACTCCACAAAATATGCAGCAACATGTGAGTTACAACGATTTATTAAAAGATATCATTTATTATTTTTCCGAACGTATCGCTACCGCAAAACAACTGGGTATTATTGATATGATTATCGATCCTGGTTTTGGCTTTTCTAAAACCATCAAACAAAACTATCAGCTTCTTAATCGCATGGAATTACTTAATATGATAGACAAACCTATTCTAGCGGGTATTTCAAGAAAATCTATGATTCATAAAACTTTAAATAGCAGCCCAGAAGAAGCCTTAAACGGCACTAGTGTTTTAAACACCATTGCTTTACAAAAAGGGGCATGCATATTGCGAGTTCATGATGTAAAAGAAGCTATGGAGTGTGTAAAATTATTGGAAGCATTAAACAGATAAAATCAAATTATGAAACAAATTATCATATTTATATTCGTCTGTTTTTTACACTCTTGTGGAGAAGACAAAATTATTGAATTAGCTGAAATTTCACATTCGGACATTCATGAAATTACAGATGTTTCGGCGGCTTATTTATTTTATGATGAAACATCTGAAAAAGGTTTCGAACTAAACCGCAAAAACTTAATAAGCACCACTAACTGGCTTGTTAATGTTGATAAACGACTTAGTCTAAAACAAGTTATTCCTAACATTATCTTTTTACAAGACAAAAAAAACAATGCTTCACATAAAAATGAAACCGCTAAAAACTATTACACATGCCACGATTTAGAAATGAACGCTCTTGGTTTTATAGATTTTACGAACATCATTTATCATTTGGAAGCATCTACAAACACTGAAGGTGTTCAGTTTCAAATTATTTACACCTCTGCAGATACCATTAAAATTCAATCTTCTGAATCTAATGCGGAAACCATTTACACAACGCTCGCTGATTTTGAAAATAACCTTACCAGGTTAACAAAGGAAGCCCTTGAACCTATTAAACTTATTTTGAGTTTTCATGATTCGATAAGTTTTCAAAGTTACATGAGCCTAAAATCGATACTTATTAATTCTGATGACAACATTTTAATTGCACGCGACGAATTCATTTTTAATTAATCTTTTATTTACTAAATTTACCAAAACCCATATTCCTTGGAAATTTTTGACGACCTATTAAAATTCTCTATCATCGATGTGATCGATGTGTTTTTAGTGGCACTTCTGCTCTACTACGTTTATAAATTGGTAAAAGGAACGGTGGCTATAAACATCTTTATCGGTATCATCATTATCTACATGGTATGGCAACTTACTATGTTTCTAAACATGGAATTACTCTCCGGTATTTTTGGCGGTTTCATGAAGGTGGGAATTATAGCACTTATTGTAGTGTTTCAGCCTGAAATTAGGAAGTTTCTACTTATGGTAGGCTCAACCAATTTTAAAAGTCGACAAAAGTTCCTAAAACAATTTACCTTCTTAAAAACAGAAACCGCCGATGAAACCAATGTCGATGCTGTTGTAGCGGCCTGTAGTAAAATGGGGCTTTCAAAAACCGGAGCTTTAATTGTTTTTGAACGTAATAACAACCTCGATTTTTTAGGAACTACAGGTGATGAAATGAACATAAAAGTCACTCAACCCATTATTGAAAGCATCTTTTTTAAGAATAGTCCTTTGCATGACGGCGCAATCATTATTCATAACAATATTGTTAAGGCAACACGTGTTATACTACCTTTAAATAATGAAAAAAGCATTCCTAAACGCTTTGGATTACGTCATCGTGCTGCCATTGGAGTTACCGAAAAAACCGATGCACTAGCTGTTGTAGTGAGTGAAGAAACCGGACAAATTTCTTATTTTAAAGATGGAGAGTTTATCGTTTTCGATGATATTAACCAGTTGAAATCTATCATTAAAAAGGATTTAGCTTAAATCTTCTACCTAAAAACCAATTATAAATACTTTTAGCTATATTAAGAGATAATAACTAGATTACTTCTTCTTTTAGAAACTGTACTTCATATAAGTTTTTATAATAACCATGTTCTTTTTGAAGCAATTGGTCGTGCGTCCCTTGTTCTACAATTTCACCCGCATCCATCACTAATATCTTACTAGCCTTTTTTATAGTTGCTAATCGATGAGCGATAACTATGGAGGTTCTTCCTTTCGTAATTTTATCGGTAGCATTTTGAATAAGTTGTTCCGAATAAGAATCTACAGACGAGGTTGCTTCATCTAACACCAAAATACTCGGATTGGTTACATAGGCACGTAAAAATGAAATTAACTGTCTCTGACCAGAAGAGAGCATAGAACCACGCTCCTTCACGTTATAATGATACCCTTCAGGAAGACTTGTAATAAATTCATGCACACCTATTTCCTTGGCAGCCGCTTTAACCTGAACTTCAGTAATCTCAGGATTATTTAAAGTTATGTTATTTATAATGGTATCGGCAAACAGAAAGACATCCTGTAAAACTACGGCAATCTGCGTGCGCAATGAAGCTAAGGTCACCTCTTTTATATTTCTTCCATCAACCGAAATAACACCATCTTGAATTTCATAAAATCGATTCAATAAATTAATAATAGTGGACTTACCAGCACCGGTAGCTCCAACAATGGCAATGGTTTCTCCGGCTTCCACCTCAAAAGAAATCCCTTTTAATACGGGCTCGTTTTCTATATAACTAAAAACAACATTATCAAATGAAATATCCCCTTTAAAATGTTCTGCAACATGTGTCCCTGTATCATCAATTTGAGAGGTCGTATCAATGACTTTAAATACGCGATTAGCAGCCACCATTCCCATTTGCAGTGTGTTAAATTTATCGGCTATTTGACGCAAAGGTCTAAACAACATTGGAATAAACATGATGAATGCAATTAAATCCCCCTGAGATACCTCTGTTCCTTTAAGCACAATATTCAAACCCCCATACCAAGCTACAGCACCAATACAAATAGATGACACTAAATCGGCTAGTGGAAAAAATATGGAGTTATACCAAACCGTTTTTAACCAGGCTTTTTTATGACGATGATTTATTTCTTTGAAATTTTGGTATTCAATAGCTTCTCTGGTAAACAATTGAAGGATTTTCATACCTGTTATACGCTCCTGTACAAATGAATTAAGATTAGATACTTCATTACGAACATCTTCAAAAGCCTTTTTCATGTACTTTTGAAACAATCGTGTAGCATAAAGTAAAATTGGCAACATAACCAATACTATTAAACTCAATCGCCAGTTAATATAGGTCATAACAGCAAACACGACTACCATGGTAAGTAAATCTCGAATAATCATAAATAATCCCTGACCAAAAATATCGGCAATACGTTCCATATCGGTAACTGCACGAGTTATTAACACCCCTACCGAAGAGTTATCATAATACTTCATTTTAAAACGAAGCAAATGATTGAATAATTTCACGCGCACATCCATAACCAGATTTTGCCCAAGCCATGCGGCATAATAAATAAACGCCAATTGAAATACAGTCTGAAAAATTAAGACCCCAAACATGAGCAACACATAAAACATAAAACTTTCTGGTGCTTTAACGGCTATACTATTATCTATAGCATATTTGGTAATATAAGGCGTAGCCGCACTAAAAGCAGCTAATAAAATAACCAAAATTACCAGTCCTGAGAATACGCCCTTGTAAGGTTTTATATATTGAAACAACCTCTTAAAAAGTACAAAATCAAATATGTTATCTTTCTTTTTCGTCATTTATAATTTTATATGTTCCGGATAAATCACCTCTGTTAAATATAAGGCGTGCCCGGGCACTGAATACCCAGCTTCTCCACGGTTTTTAGATTGTATGATGGTATGCAAGTCTTGAACTTCTATTTTACCTAACCCAATATTTATCATTGTTCCAACAATAGCCCTTACCATATTTCGCAAAAACCTATCTGCCTTTATTTTAAAATGAAGCTCATCCTTTTCCAAGGTCCAAACAGCTTCCATTATTTTACAATTATAGGTTTTTACATCGGTATTTACCTTTGAAAAACATTGAAAGTCGTTATAAAGAAACAGTATTTTGGCTGCTTCATTCATTTTATCAACATCTAATTGATGCTTGATATGGTAAGCAAAATCATAATTGAAAGCATTTTTTTTAAGACTAACTCTGTAAATATAAGCCCTACTGGTTGCATCGAAACGCGCATGTGCTTCTGGTTTTACTTTAAAAACACTATGTATAACAATATCTTTAGGCAAAAAAGCATTCAATTTATACGTTAAATGGGGCTCATCAATATCCTTTTCAGTTTCAAAATGCGCAAACATTTGTGTTGCATGTACGCCAGCATCCGTTCTTCCTGCACCTACAATAGCAACAGATTCACCTAGTAATTTTGACAATGAATCTTCTATAACTTCTTGTACCGAAATTGCATTAGGCTGATTCTGCCAACCATGATAAGCCGCACCATTATAAGCAAGTTCTATAAAATACCTCAATCTGTTTTTTTACTTTTGTGAATTAACAAAGATATAGAGTTTTACACTTATCATTCGCTCCTATTTCTTAATTATATATTAAAAGATTTCCATAATTCGCTTATGACTAAAATATTATTACTTTCAGATACCCACAGCTATATCGATAAAGACATTCTAAAATACGTAAAGCAGGTAGATGAAGTCTGGCATGCCGGTGATATTGGTGATATCAAGGTTACCGATGCTATTAAAGCCTTAAAACCTTTACGCGGCGTATACGGAAATATCGACAAAGCAGAAATACGTAGCGAATTCCCAGAGAACAACAGGTTTATATGTGAAAATGTAGATGTATGGATTACTCATATTGGAGGTTATCCGAATGCGTATAATGTTCGCGTTCGTGAAACTATTAAAGAAAATCCTCCAAGACTATTTATTTGTGGACATTCACACATATTAAAAGTAATGCCCGACAAAAAATTGAATTTAATACATATGAATCCAGGTGCTGTTGGAAAGCATGGCTTTCATAAAACCAGGACCATGCTACGTTTCACTATCGATGGTAATAAAATTGATAATTTAGAAGTTATAGAATTTAATAACCGCTATTAATTAAGCATAAAAAAGCCCAAGATCTTCACCTTGGGCTAACGCACTAATACTACTAAGATGTTAGGTTTATCGTAATCGATCTACAGATTTTACAAGATCTTCATCCTTTTTTATAGCCTTGTTTGCCAAGACTAAAAATACGATAGAAATGATAGGAAGAAACATCCCAATACCTTTCTCAGAAACATACGTTTCTCCAGATACATTTAGAGATTGATATACAAAAAATCCTAGTAAAATAAAGTTTAATATGATGTTAAGTCGCCCCAAAACAAACTGAGACTTCCTATTGTTATATCTAAACACCGAAACTAAAGATAAAAGGGCCGAACCTAAAAACAGACCTAAATACAGCAAGTTATCTTTAGCAAATACTGCAACACCCGCATTATTTACCCATAAATGAAATACAAATATTAGACCAGCAGAAACCCCTGTGGCTAATAGTAAATATACAGTCTGGATGCGTTGTAACATATAAATTTTAAAATCTAGACCGCAAAAATAATAGTTCTTTTGTAAAAATGATGTAAAAACTTAAAATAAAGTCGTATAATTGCAATATAAATTCTCAACCATCGCATAAACAGGTGGTTAATTCTTCAGAATAAAATCATTTTTTTTCAGAATAACACAATATTTATTATTCAAAACTTATTATAGTAAACATCAATGTTTGAAATCTCACAATTAAACGCAAAAAAACTCTCGGAACTTCAAGAGATTGCTAAAAAACTGAACATTCCTAAATACCGTTCATTAAAAAAAATGGATTTAGTATACCAGATACTAGACCAACAAGCTGCTGATCCTAAAGCAGTTCAAGCTGTAGTCGAACCTGTAGAAGCTAAAGCTGAAACCAAAGAAGCCGACACCAAAGAAACTAAAAAGCCAGCTAGAAAGCCCAGACAACGAGTTCAAAAGCCCGTTAAAGCTACTCAGTCTAAGGAAGAGACTAAACCCCAAGAAACTAAGGCTAAAGCTGAAACTAAAACAGAAATTGAAGCTAAGCCTAAGCCAGCTGCTAAAGAAACTAAAGAGGTTAAACCAGAAAGCAAACAGGAAAATGCGCCTAAGCGTCCTGCTCCAAAAGAACGCCAAAATGAAGGTCAGCAAAAACCGCAACATAAAAGAGAGCATGGCCATCAAAAAAACCAGAATAAACATCAGAAAGGTAATCAAGTAGATTCAGGTAACAAGGATAATAGAAATCGTTACCGTGAGCCAGATTACGAATTTGATGCTATTATTGAAAGTGAAGGTGTTTTAGATATCATGCAGGATGGTTACGGGTTTTTAAGATCTTCTGATTATAATTACTTATCATCACCCGACGATATTTATGTTTCTCAATCTCAAATCCGATTATTTGGACTAAAAAAAGGAGATACCGTATTAGGAAATGTACGTCCCCCAAAAGAAGGTGAAAAATATTTTCCGCTAATTAAAGTAACCTTAATCAATGGTCAAAAACCAGAAGTGGTAAGAGATCGTGTAGCTTTCGAGCATTTAACACCTTTATTTCCAAAGGAAAAATTCAATATCGCAGAAAAACAAAGCACCATTTCTACGCGTATTATGGACTTGTTCTCTCCTATTGGAAAGGGACAACGTGGTATGATTGTATCACAGCCAAAGACTGGTAAAACCATGCTCCTTAAAGACGTAGCTAATGCGATTGCTGCTAATCATCCGGAAGTGTATTTAATGATTTTATTAATCGATGAACGTCCGGAAGAAGTTACCGATATGCAACGTAATGTACGTGGTGAAGTTATTTCTTCAACTTTCGACAAAGAAGCTCACGAACATGTGAAAATTGCAGATATTGTACTAGAAAAAGCAAAACGACTGGTTGAATGTGGACATGATGTAGTTATTTTATTAGATTCAATAACTCGTTTGGCCAGAGCTTACAACACAGTACAGCCTGCTTCAGGTAAAATTTTAAGTGGTGGTGTTGATGCTAATGCCTTACACAAGCCAAAACGTTTCTTCGGTGCTGCCAGAAATATAGAAAATGGAGGGTCTTTAACAATCATTGCAACAGCCTTAACCGAAACAGGTTCTAAAATGGATGAAGTTATCTTTGAAGAATTTAAAGGAACTGGTAATATGGAGCTTCAGTTAGATAGAAAAATTTCTAACCGAAGAATATTCCCTGCTATCGATTTAACATCTTCAAGTACGCGTCGTGATGACTTATTACTAGATGAAAACACAATTCAACGTATGTGGGTAATGCGTAAATACCTTGCCGACATGAATCCTGTGGAAGCGATGGAATTCATAAACGATCGTGTGAAACAAACCAGAAACAACGAAGAGTTTTTAATCTCTATGAACGGATAATTTCAGCATATATATAAACCAAAAAAAGCTTTTAAAACATGGTTTTAAAAGCTTTTTTTTATTCTATTTCTTTCCTTTTTTAATACTTATTTAAAAGATCTCTATACTCCTTTAAATCGGCTATATTCCTTTTGTTATTTAGGTTTCTTGTAAGGGACACTAAATACTTTAAACTCTCAACAGGTGTATTATCTAATGCTCCTTCTAAACCAAATTCCTCGTCATTCGGCTCATCGTCCTCATCAAGAATAGGAATTAAAAAATTATCATGTTCTTCAATATGCTCATACGTTAATCTCAAAACCTTTACAACCAAAGGTATTTGTGCTTCTAAAGCATAGCTCCTTAATTTTTTAAGATCTTCAATTAATGCATCCGTATTAATCCCTGTCTCGTCAAGATTTAATAAAATCTTATCTACTAATTTAATGGCGTCTCTATTTTCCAAAAGGGTAATATATTTAAGTAATTAATTTCTTTACGAATGCAAATTTAAATCTTTAGAATTCATTTTACACTCTTTTTGATTATGATTTTATAATATAAAGCCTAAGAAATCCTATTTTGAAGAAGTAAAAAGCAAAAAAAAGCCTCTCAAAAATGAGAGGCTTTTTTTATTTAAATTTTTTAACTCTTATAGAGCTGCAACATGCTTAGCTAAACCAGATTTTAGGTTAGCAGCTTTATTAGCATGAATAATGTTTTTCTTAGCCAATCTATCTAACATAGATACTACAGAAGGATATAAAGC
>NZ_KE384430.1:0-1418899 GCF_000425645.1 Gaetbulibacter saemankumensis DSM 17032 | reverse complement strand
ATTAAAAAATTGTAGCCCGTAGGGGAATCGAACCCCTCTTACCAGGATGAAAACCTGGCGTCCTAGCCGATAGACGAACGGGCCATTTGCTTTTGCGAGCGCAAAGATAAATGTTTTTTTTAAATCTACAACTCTTTTAAAATTTCTTGTAAACTTTTTTCATTTTAAAATGCTTACAAAATCCTTTTCAAATAACGAAGCAACGTTGCCATTGCGGGTGCAAAAATACAACTTTATTTAACTGTTGCAACAGTTAAATAAAGTTTTTTTATTTTTTTTCAATCTAGTAGGCCTTAGCAAATAATACACGCCCTTTTGATGGTTTACCAGAATACACACAAACACCTTCTTCTTCTTTGAATGCTAACGGAATACAGCGTATAGTTGCTTTAGTAAGTTCCTTTATCTTTTCTTCAGTTTCATTCGTACCATCCCAGTGTGCCGATATAAATCCGGTTTTATTTTCCAGAACATCCTTAAAATCTTCGAAAGTTTCAACCTCGGTTATATGAGAGTCCCTGAAGTTTAAAGCCTTATTAAATAGAGCTTCTTGAATTTCCTTTAATAAATTATCTATAGTACTGGTTAAATCCTCTAAAGCTACTACCGATTTACTCAAGGTGTCTCGTCTTGCTAACTCTACCGTTCCATTTTGTAAATCTTTAGGTCCGATAGCAATTCGCAATGGCACGCCTTGTAATTCATGCTGTGCGAACTTAGCTCCCGGACGCTGCGTTGTTCTATTATCGAACTTAACGGTAATGCCCTTAGCACGTAAATCGCTCATAATGGTATTAGCAACTTGCGTAATCGCATCTAAATCTTCTTCACTCTTATATATAGGTACAATAACCACTTGATTGGGTGCTAAATTTGGAGGTAATACCAACCCTTGATCATCGCTATGCGTCATAATTAAGGCTCCCATTAACCGTGTTGACACCCCCCAAGAAGTTGCCCAAACATAATCTTGTTTACCTTCTTTACTAGCATACTTTACATCGAAAGCCTTTGCGAAATTTTGGCCCAAGAAATGTGACGTCCCAGCCTGAAGTGCTTTACCATCCTGCATTAAAGCCTCAATACAATAAGTTTCTACGGCACCTGCAAATCGCTCGCTTTCCGTTTTAACTCCTTGCACGACCGGAATAGCCATAAATTGTTCTGCAAAGGTAGCATATATACTATTCATGGTTTTTGTTTCCTCTATAGCCTCGGCTTCAGTAGCGTGTGCAGTATGCCCTTCCTGCCATAAAAATTCTGCCGTACGCAAAAACAAACGTGTTCGCATTTCCCAACGCACCACATTGGCCCATTGATTTATTTTTATGGGTAAGTCTCTGTAGGACTGAATCCAATTTCTGTAAGTATTCCAAATAATAGCCTCAGAGGTTGGTCTAACTACCAACTCCTCTTCTAACCTAGCCTCCGGATCTACACGAAGTTTACCCGGTCTATCGGGATCGTTTTGTAATCTATAATGTGTTACAACCGCACATTCCTTCGCAAACCCTTCAGCATTCTTTTCTTCTGCTTCAAACAAACTTTTTGGAACAAATAAAGGGAAATACGCATTTTCATGCCCTGTTTCCTTGAACATTCGGTCCAATTCGGCCTGCATTTTCTCCCAAATGGCATACCCATAGGGCTTAATTACCATACATCCTCTAACTGCCGAATTCTCTGCTAAATCGGCCTTTACAACCAGTTCATTATACCATTTAGAATAATCCTCTGCGCGACTCGTAAGTTTTTTACTCATATCTGTATTTTGGCACAAATGTTGTGTCTATGTTAAATATAAAAAATAGTTCAGCAAAACTAACTATTTTTGTTATGTTCAACAATAAAAATCTAGAGATATGCGATTTAACTTTTACTTCATGAACAAAATACCATTTTTAGGCATATTAGGCCTTATCATGGTGGTTTATTCATGTGGTTCTTATCAATATGTTGGCGTTGAAAATGATGGTATTTATGGTGGTTCTTACAATACAGATATTCAATATGAACAAGCTGTTACAGAAATCCCTAACAATACTAATTCAAACAATAGTTATTATAAAAACTACTTCAAGAATAAATCTTTAGAAACAGATTATATGATAAATAACAGTGATATTTTCACTGACATCGATTCATATGAAAATCCTAGTTACGCTCAAACCGACACCATTGTAGATAATTATAATTATCAAGGCTATGGAGCTGACAATAATGACTATCTTGGTTATGGTGGTTGGGGACAAACCAACAGCAGTGTTACGATAAATTACTACGATAACGGATTTAACAATCTATGGTGGAATACCCCCTACAACTGGGGTTGGGGCTACGGTTGGAATAACTGGGGGTGGAATAATTGGGGTTTTTATGACCCTTGGTGGCCATCGTCCTTTTATGGAGGCTGGTATGGTGGTTGGTACGGCGGTGGCTGGTACAACAATCCATGGGGGAATCACTGGTACTATAACAGACCCTACTACAGAAATAACTACGTCGCTTACAGTGCTACAAGGAGAGGGAGTTACAATACTGGCTCACGACGTTTAGGCAATACTCGTTCAAGCAACTATACTACTTCTAGACGAAGCAATAGTTCTATAAATACACAGGGTAGACAAACAACTTCTAAATACAATACAACCCGAAGAAGTAGTGTTGATGCCAGACTTAACGTTAGCCCTAATAATAACGGAACTCGATATAGTAGTACTCAGAGAAGGTCGACTACGGTTAGAACGCCTTCGAGTAATTCTACCTCACGAGGCACGTCCTCTTCCGTGAGAAGAAGCTCTAGAAGTGTATCGCCTTCAACTAATTCAGGTAGAAGCTCAAGTACTTATTCAAGATCATCTTCTACTAACAGAAGTTCTTCATATTCATCTCCAAGCAGAAGTTCATCATCGTACTCATCTCCTAGTAGAAGTTCTAGTGGCGGTGGCCGCTCAAGCGGCGGAAGCTCTGGCGGTGGAGGCAGAAGACGATAATTAAACTCAAAACAAACTTAAAAAATTATGAAAAAGCTAAACTTATTTTTCATAGGCATCCTTAGTGTGTCTTTTGTATATGCACAAGATTTAACCGATGCCATTCGATATTCTGAAGATGAAATTCAGGGAACAGCTCGTTTTAGAGCTATGAGCGGCGCTTTTGGTGCTTTGGGAGGCGATATGAGTGCCGTGAGTTTAAACCCAGCCGGGTCGGCCGTGTTTGCTCAAAGTCATGCTTCATTTACCTTGTCTAATATGGACATAAAAAATAAAACTCATTATTTTAATGGACTTACAAACAGTAAAGAAAACGATTTTGATTTAAATCAGGGAGGTGCCTCTTTTGTATTTGCGAGTCGCTCTAATTCTCCATGGAAAAAGTTCTCAGTAGGAATTGCATACGAAAAAACAAATAGTCACGATAATTACTGGCGAGCTATTGGCCTAAATAACTTAAACGACCCAAGCTACAGTAACTCGATTGCCAGTTATTTCTATGATTATGCCGATGGAAAACGTTTAGATGAAATTTCAGCCTTGCCTGAAGAAACACTAAGCGAAGCATATCGTGAAATTGGTCGTATTTATGGGTACGGGCATCAGCAGGGATTTTTAGGATTTGAATCTTTTATTTTAGAACCAGACGACATTAACAACGACGGAAACACCACTTATTTTTCAAATATAAACCCAGGAAGCTTCGACCATGACTACTCGTACATCACTAGAGGATACAACGGTAAAATCACCTTTAACATGGCCGCTCAATATGAAGAAAGTGTGTACTTGGGATTAAACTTAAACACGCATTTTATTGATTATAATCGCACCACTTTATTATTTGAATACAATGATAATCCTGGCTCTTTAGTAAACGATGTGGAGTTTGAAAATAACCTTACCGCTTATGGAAATGGGTTTTCTTTTCAGTTAGGGGGTATTTTTAAATTAGGACCTGGGTTAAGACTAGGGGTAACCTACGACTCTCCTACCTGGTACACCATTGAAGAAAGAACAAGCCAATACCTAGCAACTGATGGTGATGCAGGATTTATAGAAATTTACCCTGAAATCACTAATATATATCCAAGATACCGCTTAAAAACACCTTCTAAACTTAAAGGAAGTTTAGCTTATGTTTTTGGAACGCATGGATTAATTAGTTTTGATTATTCAAGAAAAGATTACAGCAACACCAAATTTAAACCGGGATACGATTTTACAGAATTGAATGATGATGTTAATAACTTTTTAGCTGCAACTAACTCGTATCGTGTTGGTGGTGAATATAAAATAGAACGACTCAGTTTACGAGGTGGTTATCGGTTTGAGGAAAGTCCTTATAATGACAACATAACACTTGGCGATTTAAATGGTTACTCCTTTGGTTTAGGTTATAATTTTGGAAACGTTAAATTAGACGTGACATATGATTACTTTGAACGTTCTGAAATAAACAACCTATATAATTTATATTATGACACCCCTCCAAGCGCTTCGACAGATCACAAAAACAACAGGGTATCACTATCATTATGCTTTAATATTTAAGCTAAAAAACCTCACGAAAACAAAGCTTGAACCAAAAATTCAAGCTTTTTTTAATCTCATGTAATTTTACCCCAAAAACACAGACAAAGCCTAGTAATTATTTGTTTGTTAATAGGAAACATAAGAAAACTGTTTTGCTTATCTTTGCAAACTTAAACATGACGTATTACAGTTTATGAAAATTGAGAATAAAATCGAAGAATTCGAATCTTTAGGAGACGATCACATTGGAACATCATCTAATACACCTTTACGAGGTGATGCTTTTAAGCTTTCTAATGATGAAAAAATAGAAATCATTAAAGATGATGTACGCCATATCATGGAAACATTAGGCTTAGACTTAACAGATGACAGTCTTAGCGGAACACCAAACCGTGTAGCAAAAATGTTTGTTAAAGAAATTTTTGGAGGTTTAGATCCAAAGAAAAAACCTAGTGCTTCAACTTTTGAAAATAAATACAAGTATGGTGAAATGCTCGTAGAAAAAAACATTACGGTTTATTCTACCTGTGAGCACCACTTATTACCAATCGTTGGAAAAGCGCATATTGCTTATATATCTAACGGAACAGTTGTAGGATTATCTAAAATGAATCGTATTGTTGATTATTTCGCGAAACGCCCTCAAGTACAGGAGCGTTTAACTATTCAAATAGTAAAAGAATTACAAAAAGTATTAAATACTCAAGATGTAGCTTGCGTTGTAGATGCCAAACATTTATGTGTTAACTCAAGAGGTATTAGAGATATTGAAAGCAGCACAGTAACCTCAGAGTTTGGCGGTAAATTTAAAGACGATGCTACTCGCCGAGAATTCTTAGACTACATTAAATTAGACACTAAATTCTAATTTTAAACGCGAATAACAGAATATTATAACATGCAACTTTATCAGCAACAGCAAATTAAAATACATAACTCGCTTACGGGGAAAAAAGAAATTTTTAAACCTATTAACGAAGGTCATATTGGCATGTATGTTTGCGGACCTACCGTTTATAGCAATGTTCACCTAGGAAATGTTCGAACGTTTATGTCTTTTGATATGATATTTCGATATCTGAAACATTTAGGCTATAAAGTTCGCTATGTAAGAAATATAACTGATGCGGGGCATTTAGAAAATGATGCTGATACAGGTGAAGACAAAATCACTAAAAAAGCACGTTTAGAACAAATTGAACCTATGGAAGTAGTACAGCGCTACACTGTCGACTTTCATAATATATTGAATACGTTTAATTTCCTCCCTCCTAGTATTGAACCAACAGCAACGGGACATATTATTGAGCAAATTGAACTCATTAAAACTATTATCGATAATGGTTTTGCCTATGAAGTAAACGGATCGGTTTATTTCGATGTTCATAAGTTTAATAAAAGTCATGAGTATGGAAAATTAAGCAAACGTAAACTGGACGATCTTATTCATAATACGCGTGCTTTAGACGGCCAAAGTGACAAGAAAAACCCACAAGATTTTGCGCTTTGGAAAAAAGCAGAACCTCAGCATATTATGCGTTGGCCTTCACCATGGAGTGACGGCTTCCCAGGGTGGCATTTAGAATGTACTGCTATGAGTACGAAGTATCTGGGGGAGCAATTCGATATTCACGGTGGTGGTATGGACTTAAAGTTCCCGCATCACGAATGTGAAATAGCACAAAATGAAGCTGCTATTGGCAAATCCCCAGTAAACTACTGGATGCATGCTAATATGCTAGAGCTTAATGGACAACGCATGTCTAAAACAACGGGCAACACAGTGAACCCGGACGAATTACTATCGGGTAATAATAAGTTTTTTAGCAAAGCCTATGCACCAAGCGTGATTCGTTTCTTCATCGCTCAATCGTCATACAGAAGTGTTCTAGATTTAACTGATGAAGGCTTATTAGCTAGCGAAAAAGGGTTTTTCCGATTGATGGATGCCATTAATTTATTAGAGACCTTAAAAGCATCAGACAAATCAACCATCGATATACAAGCTTGGAAAAAAGCTTGTTACGATGCCATGAATGATGATTTTAACTCACCCATTTTAATCGCGCATTTATTTGATGCTGCTAAATACATTAATCAGGTAAAAGAAGGGCAAGCTAGCGTAACATCCGAAGATTTAAAAGTATTAGCTGAAACTATTAACACCTTTACATTCGATATTTTAGGATTAGAAAATGTAACCAAAAAAGAATCGGGTACTGATAAATTATCTGGAGCTGTCGATTTATTAATCAAATTACGACAGGAAGCCAGAGCAAATAAAGATTTTGCGTTATCAGATAAAATCAGAGATGAATTAGCTGAAGTTGGTATCCAGCTAAAAGATGGTAAAGAAGGAACAACCTTTTCTGTTAACTAAAAACTAAGGGACTAATACTCTCGAAGACCTAACAGCATGAAAAAAATACTTATTGCACCGTTTTTATTTTTAATAAAAGTGTATCAAGTATTGATTTCACCGCTTACGCCGGCAACCTGCAGGTATACACCAACTTGCTCGCATTACACGAAAGATGCCCTTAAAAAACATGGGCTTGTAAAAGGCGGCTGGTTAGCTTTAAAACGTATTTTTAGTTGCCACCCATGGGGAGGCTCTGGATACGATCCGGTTCCTTAAAAAATTAATATATTAAAAAAGGCTGTTTAAATTATTAAACAGCCTTTTTTAGTTTTAGTTTTTCATTGGTATTTGTTTCAAAATTTCTAAAACAAATTTCCAATATTTCTGAGCCGATGAAATTTGTGCACGCTCATCTGGGGAGTGGGCTCCTTTAATATTCGGGCCAAAACTAATCATATCCATCTCTGGATAATTTTGCCCTAGAATACCACATTCTAAACCTGCATGACAGGCCGCTACATGAGCGGGTTCACCATTCATCTCTTTATATATATTTGAAAGCACTTTCAATATTGCAGAATCCATATTTGGAGTCCACCCCGGATATTCTCCCGAAAACTCAACTTCACAACCGGTTAATTCGAAAGTAGCACGTAGCATATTCGCTAAATCCCA
The DNA here is from genome assembly GCF_000425645.1 of Gaetbulibacter saemankumensis DSM 17032. Taxonomy (GTDB): domain Bacteria; phylum Bacteroidota; class Bacteroidia; order Flavobacteriales; family Flavobacteriaceae; genus Gaetbulibacter; species Gaetbulibacter saemankumensis. The sequence goes on along the minus strand of NZ_KE384430.1, from coordinate 1,411,330 downwards.
CTTTGAACTTTCAACGGAAGACCTCGTTAAACACCCCACGTGAATCTTCCCATCTTTTAACTGAACTCTTGCTATATTATTTGAAGTTTCAACTAAATTTGGAATATCGGCACTCATTCTATAGACACCATTTTGAGCAGAATACAGTGCTCTGGTAAAACCTTCCTGAACTCCTAAATCCATAATTTTTTCAGGAGTTTCACATTTTGAAATGATGACTTCTAAATCTGGCTCCATAGTTTTCAACTCTGTCTTAATACTATTTGCCAAAAGATTTATTTCTAAAATAAAGGCTTCCTCATGAATCGCATCAATTGCGACAATTGCTTTACTTTCTCTTGGAATCGCATTACGCAAGCTCCCACCGTCAATTTCAGAAATTCTTAAACCAAAATTCTCAAAACCATCAAACAGCAATCTGTTCATAATTTTATTGGCATTACCTAAGCCTTCATGAATTTGCATGCCTGAATGCCCGCCTTGTAAACCCTTAATCTCAACAGAAAAACCTATTTTAAATTCTGGTGTTTCCTCTTCTGTATAAGTTCTGGTTGCAGTAACATCGACACCTCCTGCACAGCCAACTCCAATTTCATTATCTTCTTCGGTATCTAAATTTAACAGAATTCCTCCTTCAAGCAAACCGCCTTCTAAGCCCATAGCACCAGTCATACCAGTTTCTTCATCAATAGTAAACAGAGCTTCAATAGCCGGATGTGGAATATCGGTACTTTCTAAAATAGCCATAATTGTAGCAACACCTAATCCATTATCAGCTCCAAGCGTTGTACCTTTAGCGCGAACCCAATCTCCTTCAACGTACATTTCAATGCCTTGATTATCAAAATCAAAAACGGTATCTTTATTTTTTTGGTGCACCATATCTAAATGCGACTGCATAACAACGGTTGTTCTATTTTCCATACCAGCAGTAGCCGGTTTTTTTATAATTACATTTCCAACCGTATCAACAAGGGTTTCCAGTCCTAAATTTTCGCCAAATTCTTTCATAAAAGCTATTACACGCTCTTCTTTTTTTGACGGGCGTGGTACGGCATTTAAATCGGCAAATTTATTCCAAAGTTGTTGTGGTTCTAATTGTCTTATTTCTGAATTCATTATGAACTTTTTTAGTTACACAAAGGTAGCAGAAAACAATGAAACCTCTTTAAACGATGGTCGGTTATGTAGGGAATTTAACTTTATTTTAGAATATTATTTATCAAAAAGTTCCGGGGTGTCGATTTCCAATATCTTATTATAATAATCGATATCTTTTTCTTGTTTTATATTAAGCTTAGTCTTAATATTTCTCCAGTGTGTTCTTGCTGTATGGGCCGATATAAATAACTCATTTCCTATATCATCATTGGACTTACCTTCAGCTACTAACTTTAAAACCTGCTTCTCACGTTTAGTAAGTTCAGAAAACCTTCCCAGGTTTAGTTTTGTGAATTGTTGTTGCTCAACACTTGATTTAAACAATTTTAAGGCTTCTGACACATGATTTCTGGTATTTTCAATTTTAAAAATGAAATCATCATTTTCATCAGAGCCCAAAAAAACAATTTTAGGTTTTTTGTTATCAATCTCAACAGGCGTTGTTTCAAACAACCATGCTCGAGCATCTAACTCAGTTAAAAAATGACGGGTTACTAAAGCTGATTTTACTTCTTCAAACGAATCAATAACGGTTACATGAGCAAATACATCTTTACCTACAACAAATGCTACTTTTTCAATGCCATATTTTATCCCCATGACATTAACATTATCTTCTATCCACAAATATGTTTCTTTATCTATGATTAAAGAAAATTCATACTGCAGCCATAATACATATTTTGGCTTATATTTAACAAAACACTTAACAAACATGAGCATTTCAGACTTAAAATGCTCAACACAACTTAATGTACGAGACCAATTTTGAACTAAAAGGCTGTTCTCCTTCTCATAAGTTATACTCAAAAATGGTCCCTGATATATTTTCATAAAATATTTTATTGCTAAATTTTCAGAAAAAAGGCTGAATTAACGAAGACTAATATAAGAATTTACTTCTTAAGTGACACTTATGTAAATTGAATTATTTCATCCTGCTATACTGTAATCACTATAAAAATCTACCGCAGTAGAATTATTATCTGTTTCAAAATTTAACTACTTTTGAATCATGCCTCGAAAGAATAAGACCATTATAGCTCTATTGTTGATACCTCAAATTTTACTGGTAAAACTACTAGCTCATTATCCCGATTTTATAGAACATTATTACAGTAAAGGTATTTATCCTATGCTTTCTAAAATATTCAGGTTTACGCTTGGTTGGTTACCTTTTTCTTTTGGAGATATATTTTATAGCCTTGCCGTAATTTATATAATTCGTTGGTTTTATATTAACCGGAAACGCCTGCGTAAAGACACTAAACAATGGTTAATAGATGTAGCCTCTGCCATTTCGATTATCTATTTTGCGTTTCATTTATTCTGGGGACTTAATTATTACCGCTTACCACTGCACAAAAATTTAAATTTAAATCACGATTATACCACTGAGCAGTTAGTAAGTGTAACAAAAAAGTTAATTACTAAAACAAACGAACTTCATTTAAAAATTACTAAAAATGATACGGTTAAAGTTAATTTACCTTACAGTAAAACTACCATTTTAAAAATGGCTCCTGAAGGTTATAAAAATTTGAAAACCATTTTTCCTAATTTAGATTACCACCCTAAAAGCATAAAAAAATCCCTATTTAGCTACCCTTTAACCTATATGGGGTTTAGCGGATACCTTAACCCGTTAACTAATGAAGGGCAAGTTAATGGGGTGATTCCCTTTTTTAAATTCCCTTCAACCACCTGTCATGAGATTGCCCATCAATTAGGTTACGCTGCCGAAAACGAAGCTAATTTTATAGGATATCTGGCCGCTATACATAACACGGATATCTATTTTCAATATGTAGGTCATAGCTTTGGATTGCGTTATTGCTTAAACGAAATCTATTTCCGTGATGAAACCCTATACGAAAATATCGTAGCAACGGTAAACAAAGGTATCTTAAAAAATTATAAGGAAACCAGAGACTTTTGGCAAGCACATCAGAATCCAACAGAACCATTTTTTAAAATGTTTTATACTGGATATCTAAAGGCGAACAAACAAGATAAAGGGTTGGAAAGTTATAGTTATGTTGTAGCTTTGCTTACCAATTATTATGAACATCGAACTATATAATTTGGTTTATTTTGTTATTAAATCATGAAGCAAATAACTAGCGTACAAAACAGTTACATAAAACAGCTCGTTCAGTTAAAAGAAAAATCGCGTGAACGCAAAAAATCAGGATTATTTTTAATTGAAGGGTTTCGTGAAATTTCATTAGCTGTAAAAGGACATTACCATATTGATACCATTTTATATTTTCCTGAATTAGCACCATTAAATCAAGTTCTAGATTTAGTAAAAGATGAAACAAATATTATTGAAGTTTCTAAGGAAGTTTATCAAAAACTGGCCTACCGAGATACAACCGAAGGTGTTTTAGCTATAGTAAAGGCGAAATCACATACCTTTTCTAATATCCAGTTCAGTAATAAAAACCCATTAATTCTTGTAGCGGAAGCTCCCGAAAAACCAGGTAATATTGGAGCCCTACTCCGAACAGCCGATGCTGCTAATGCCGATGCCGTCATTATTGCAAACCCGAAAACCGATTTATATAACCCAAATATAATAAGATCTAGCGTTGGTTGCATATTTACAAATCAGGTTGCTACTGGTACGACCTCCGAAATTATTGAATTTCTAACAACAAATCATATCAACATCTACTGTGCAGCTTTGCAAGCCTCGGTAGACTATCACACCCTGGATTTCACTACAGCCACCGCTATTGTGGTTGGAACAGAAGCTACAGGATTAAGTATAGAATGGCTAGAAAATTCAACCCAAAATATCATCATCCCAATGCAGGGTGAAATTGATTCAATGAATGTATCAGTGGCAGCCGGCATTTTAATTTTTGAAGCTAAAAGACAAAGAAATTTTAAATAACATATGACCTCTACAACGCTTTTCTATATTATCATTGCGATTATCATCATAAATTTCACAGTAGATAAAATTTTAGATGCTTTAAACGCTAAGCATTTTAACGACCCTTTACCAAATGATGTAAAGGACGTTTACAATGATGACGAATATAAAAAATCCCAACGCTACAAGAAAACCAATTATAAATTCGGAATACTAACATCTACATTTTCCCTAATCCTTACCTTAGGATTCCTATGGTTTGATGGCTTTGAGTTTGTAGACAACTTAGCTAGAAGTTTCAGCAACAACATCATTATAATTGGTCTTATTTTCTTTGGTGTAATTATGTTAGGAAGTGACCTATTAACCTTACCCTTCTCCTATTACAGCACCTTTGTTATTGAGGAAAAATTTGGTTTTAACAAAACATCCATTAAAACCTTCTTTTTAGATAAATTAAAAGGCTGGCTCATGATGATTGTTTTAGGCGGAGGCATTTTAGCTTTAATCATCTGGTTTTACCAAGTTACAGGAAATTATTTCTGGTTATACGCCTGGGGACTCATAGGCGTGTTTACCCTTTTCATGAATATGTTCTATTCTAAACTGATAGTTCCATTATTTAACAAACAAACTCCTTTGGAGTCTGGTAGTTTAAGAGATAAAATTTCTGCCTATGCCAAAACGGTTGGTTTTAAACTCGATAAAATTTTTGTTATCGATGGATCCAAACGAAGCACCAAAGCCAATGCCTATTTCTCCGGATTTGGCAGTGAAAAACGTGTCACACTTTATGATACTTTAATAAAAGATTTAGATGATGAAGAAATAGTTGCTGTATTGGCACATGAGGTTGGACATTACAAAAAGAAACATATTATTTTTAATTTGTTTGCTTCTATTTTTTTAACAGGTTTAACCCTCTATATTTTATCAATATTTATTGGAAATCCTTTGTTGTCTAAAGCCTTAGGAGTAAATACACCAAGTTTTCATATTGGATTGGTAGCTTTCGGATTGCTTTACTCTCCTATTTCTGAAATAACAGGACTTATAATGAATTTATTCTCAAGAAAATTTGAATATCAAGCCGACGATTACGCAAAAACCACCTATCATGCTGAACCGTTAATTAGTTCTCTAAAAAAACTTTCTAAAAATACTCTGAGTAATTTAACACCACATCCTGCCTATGTGTTTATACATTACTCCCATCCCTCATTAATACAACGAATTAGAAACTTAAAATCATAAATAAAAAAAGCGCGTTAATTGAATAACCAATTAAAACGCGCTTCTACTTGGTTTAGTTGTGTTTAGTTAAATTTTAATACCGTTTATATAAACAGCTTCTACCTGATTTGCTCCAAAAGAATAAGGTATGAAACCATAAGAATTAATATTTTTAGTCACAATGATATTGGCTCTTTTTCCTTTGGAAATACTTCCAACCTCATCCTGTAATCCCAATGCATAGGCACCATTTATAGTGGCTGCGTTGATTGCTTCTTCAGGGGTTAATTTCATTTTGATACAAGCTGCTGATACCACAAAATTCATATTACCCGACGGTGATGACCCCGGATTATAATCGGTAGCTAATGCTAAAGGTAACCCAGCATCAATCATTTTTCGGCCGGGCGTATAAGGAATACTTAAAAAGAAAGAACAACCGGGCAAAGCCACCGGCATGGTTTGAGTACCTTTTAAAGCTTCTATATCTTCATCTCGCATTTCTTCTAAATGATCAACCGAAAGGGCATTATATTTCACTCCAGCCTGTACACCACCAATAGAGGTAAATTGATTCACATGAATTTTTGGCACCAAGCCATATTGCTTCCCAACTTCTAAGATACGCTCCGTATCCTCAACTGTAAAATAACCTTCTTCACAAAACACATCAATATAATCGGCTAAATTACCTTCAGCTACTAAGGGGATCATCTCATTAACAATATGATTCACATAAGCTCCCTTATTATTTTTATACTCATGAGGTACCGCATGTGCTCCTAGAAATGTAGCCTTAATTGGTAAGTTATGATTAGCCCTTAAACGTTTAATTACACTAAGCATTTTCAATTCGGCTTCCAAGGTTAATCCATAACCCGATTTAATCTCTACGGCGCCAGTACCTAAGGCCATGATTTCATCTAATCTGGTTTTTGTTTGCTCGTACAAATCATCTTCTGAAGTTTCCTGAAGCTTTTTAGCTGAGTTTAAAATACCTCCACCTTTATTGGCTATTTCCTGGTAGGTTAATCCGTTAATCTTATCAACAAATTCCCCTTCTCGATTACCGGCATATACTAAGTGTGTGTGTGAATCGCACCAAGTAGGCAGTACTATTTTACCTGAGGCATCAATAACCTCATCGGTTTGAACTTCCGGGCAATCAGCCATAGGTCCAAAATCGCTTATCAGTCCATCTTCAACCAACAAATAAGCATCTTTTATGGTTGGCAGCTCTTTCATTTCGTCACCTGAAAGAAAGGATACTGCTTCGTTTCGAACTTGCAAGAGTTCTTTAATATTTTTAAATAATGTACGCATTAAAATAAATTTTCTAATAAATCACTATCCACTAAATTAGGGATTGTTACTTTTAAACTTGGTGTACGTTCCATTTCGCGCTTTATAGCAAATAAAGCTTCATCATTTCGCGCCCAACTTCTTCTAGCAATACCATTGTTTACATCAAAAAACAGCATACTTTTTAGTCGCTCATTAGCAGCTTCACTGCCATCGAGCAACATACCGAAACCGCCGTTCATCACTTCACCCCAGCCTACACCGCCACCGTTATGGATAGACACCCAGGTAGCACCTCTAAAACTATCACCAATCACATTATGAATGGCCATATCGGCTGTAAATTTACTGCCGTCATAAATATTTGAGGTTTCTCTATATGGTGAATCTGTGCCGCTCACATCATGATGATCACGACCCAACACTACCGGACCGATTTCACCTTGTGCCACCGCACGATTAAAAGCTTCAGCAATTTTTGCACGCCCCTCAGCATCGGCGTATAAAATACGAGCCTGAGACCCCACTACCATCTTATTCTTCTTCGCATCCTTGATCCAGGTAATATTATCCTGCATTTGTAATTGTATTTCTTCAGGAGCATTTTCCATAATACCTTGAAGTACTTCCATAGCAATTTCGTCTGTTTTATCTAAATCTTCGGATTTCCCTGAAGTACACACCCATCGGAATGGACCAAAACCATAGTCGAAACACATAGGCCCTAAAATATCCTGTACATACGAGGGGTATTTAAAATCGATATTATTCTCAGCCATAACATCAGCTCCGGCTCGAGAAGCTTCTAACAAAAAAGCATTTCCGTAATCGAAGAAGTAAGTTCCTTTTTCTGTATGCTTGTTAACCGCTTCGGCATGTCTTCTTAAAGAAGTCTGCACGTGCTGCTTAAAAACCTGAGGCTCTTCCCGAATAAGACGATTAGATTCTTCATACGATAACCCAACAGGATAATACCCTCCGGTCCATGGGATATGCAACGAGGTCTGATCGGAACCAACATGAATAAAAATATCTTCAATATCAAATCGCTCCCAAACTTCAACCACATTCCCAATAAAAGCAATGGATACTACTTCGTTTGTTTCTTGAGCTTTACGAACACGCTCCACTAACGCATCTATATTTTCAACAAGTACATCTACCCAACCTTGTTCATAACGTTTTCTTGCTGCCTTTTCATTCACTTCAGCTACAATAGTTATACAACCCGCAATATTTCCCGCTTTAGGTTGCGCACCACTCATTCCTCCTAATCCTGCTGTTAAAAATATTTTCCCTGCCGAAGTTTCTCCCTTAGGCAATACTTTTCTAAAAGCATTCATAACGGTAATGGTTGTACCATGTACAATCCCCTGAGGGCCAATATACATAAATGAGCCCGCAGTCATCTGTCCGTACTGGGTAACTCCTAAGGCATTATATTTTTCCCAATCATCAGGTTTTGAGTAATTAGGAATCATCATACCATTAGTTACAACAACCCTCGGCGCATGCTTCGACGACGGAAATAATCCCATAGGGTGTCCTGAATACATATGCAACGTTTGTTCTTCGGTCATATTTGCTAAATACTGCATAGTTAACAAGTACTGAGCCCAATTTTGAAACACCGCTCCATTTCCGCCATAAGTTATTAATTCTTCTGGATGCTGAGCCACAGCAGGATCGAGGTTATTCTGAATCATTAGCATAATAGCCGCGGCCTGTGAACATTTCGCCGGATATTCTTCAATACCTCGTGCATATATTTTATAATCAGGCTTAAAACGATACATATAAATTCTACCATAATCCTGCAATTCTTGAGCAAATTCTGAAGCCAAGATATTGTGCCAATCTTTAGGGAAATAACGCAGCGCATTTCTAATGGCTAACTGCTTTTCTTCCTTAGTTAAAATATCTTTTCGCTTTGGTGCTCTATTGGCATCTACAGGATAATTATATTTAGGTGGAAGTTCTGTTGGAATGCCCTGTAATATTAATTCTTGAAATGTCATAACGTTCTCTTATTTTACTATGAATTCCTGATTTTTAACCATGGTGATTAATGTATTGATATCATCCTTTAAAATACGGTCTTCTTCGAGCTTTTTCACCTTGCTTCTTACTAAAGCAAAATTTTGCTCAATAATTTCTGAAAAGGTATTAGGACGTCTGAACTCCATGGCTTGAGCAGCGTACATTATTTCTATAGCCAATATCTTTTCTATATTCCCTAATATCTGATTGAATTTACGCCCTGAAATACTCCCCATAGAGACATGATCTTCCTGCCCCAATGAAGTAGGCACGCTATCTGCTGATGGCGGAAAACATAAGGATTTATTCTCTGTAACCAAGGCCGCTGTGGTATACTGTGGAATCATAAATCCAGAATTTAACCCTCCACTAGCTGTTAATAATCTTGGCAATCCAAATTTCCCTTCCAGTAATAAATAACATCTTCTATCTGAAATATTTCCTAATTCTGAAGCTGCTAAAGCTCCATAATCTAAAGCCATAGCTAATGGTTGTCCGTGAAAGTTTCCGCCTGAAATGGCTTCGGTTTCACTTAAAACAATCGGGTTATCGGTTACCGAATTCATTTCAATTTCGGTCAATTCATTTAAATGATAATAAGCATTGCGGGAAGCACCATGCACCTGAGGAATACATCGCATAGAATAAGGATCTTGTACTCGTTCGCAATCAACGTGCGATTTAATATTATTCGAATCTTTAAACAACATGCGCATACGTTCGGCTACCTCCAGATTACCACTAAACGGACGAATACTATGCAATAATTCTTTAAACGGTGATTCACTTCCCTGATAACCTTCTAAACTCATAGCTCCAGCCACATCAGCCAAATCTAATAAGTAACGCATTTTGTTTAACCCAACAATCCCATGAGCTAATATAAATTGTGTACCATTAATAAGTGCCAAACCTTCTTTAGCAGCTAATTCTATAGGTTCAAGATTGTGTGCTTTCAACACATCCATAGCAGGAACGATTGTATCATCCACCCAAAATTCGCCTTCACCCAAAAGAGGCAAAAACAAGTGAGATAATGGTGCTAAATCACCAGATGCTCCTACCGACCCCTGTTCTGGTACCACTGGCAACATATCGTTTTCAATAAAATAAATAATACGCTCTACTACCTCTAATCGAATCCCTGAAAACCCACGACTTAAAGCATGCACTTTACAAATCATCATAATCTTCGACAATTCCTTGGCAATCGGATTTCCTACTCCAACTGCATGCGTTATTAATAAGTTCTTTTGAAGTAAACTTGTTTCTTCCGGTGATATTTTCACATCACACAATGGACCAAATCCCGTATTAATACCATAAACGGCCTTGCTAGAATTAGCCATGACCTCAACTTTTCTTCTGCATTCATCTATTTTGGCAATCGCATACTCTGTTAACGATGCCTTCGTACGGCCATCTGCAATGGCTAACACGTCCTCTACCGTCAATCTGTCTATACCGTAAGCAAACATATTATTTATATAAAAAATGAATATTAAATTTCTTTACTACAAAATTATCAATAAATTTGATACACAATAAGACCATTATTTTTGTTAATTAATAACTATGAGTTATCAAATAGAATTACGACATATTCGATACTTTTTAGCAGTTGCGACAGAATTACATTTTAGACGAGCGGCCGAAAAACTATTTATTTCACAACCAGGCCTAAGTAGACAGATAAAAGAAATGGAGCATTACCTAGGTGTTAAACTATTTGACAGACACAATAGAGAGGTAAAATTAACCACAGCCGGAAATTATCTTAAAACTGAATTAACCAAAAATATGAATAGTCTGGAAGCCATTTTAAATCACGCTAAATTGTTAGATGATGGTAAAGACGGACAATTAAATTTCGGATATGTAGGATCGGCTATGCAAGACATTATTCCAAAACTATTGCTTCAGTTTACGGAAGATCACCCTAATGTACTATTCAGCCTTAAAGAAATGGACAATAATAAACAAATTGAAGGCTTATTATCCCAAGATATAGATATTGGTTTCGTTAGATTAGAACGTATTCCTAGCGGACTTAAAATACACCCGATACTAAAAGAACCTTTTTGCCTGGTTTTACCAGCAAATCACCCTTTAGATACCACCAATTTTAAAAATGTAGCGCAATGTAAAGCGGAACATTTTATCTTATTCGATCCAGAATACAGCGCTTCATATTACGAAAAAGTTATGACTATTTTTGATGACAGTGGCTTCACGCCCCATATCTCTCATAATACCATTCATGCCGATTCAATCTATAAATTGGTAGAAAACAACTTCGGAATATCTATAGTTCCGAAATCCCTAGTAACACATACAAACCCCAAAATAAAATTCATTGAACTCCATACCATACCCCAGCGCACAACGCTTTCGGTAATTTGGAGTAAGGAAAATAGAAACCCTATTTTAAGCAAAGTTTTAGAGCTCATTCATAAGGATATCACAAAATAGGCTTTATTGAAAAATAAAAGTCTATATTTGCCGCTTGAAATCCCGATAGGGATAAATTCCTCAGAGTGAGGATGTGTTACTAGAAGTTTAGGTTTAAGTATGTCGATTCACTTCTTATGTAGCACTACATAACATAATCGAATACTTATATAAAAGAATGAACACATTCCAAGATTTAGGTCTTAATAACGACCTATTACAAGCTATTACAGATTTAGGATTTACAAAACCTAGTGAAGTACAACAAAAAGCCATTCCACTTTTAATAGAATCTGAAGGCGACTTAGTAGCTTTGGCACAAACAGGTACTGGTAAAACGGCTGCGTTTGGTTTTCCAATGCTTCAAAAAATTGATGTAAACAGTCGTACAACACAAGGATTAATTCTATCACCTACTCGTGAGCTTTGTTTACAAATTACCAACGAAATGAAATTGTATGGTAAATACTGTAACGGACTAAATGTTGTAGCTGTCTATGGAGGATCTAGTATTACCGATCAGGCCAGAGAAGTAAAACGTGGGGCACAGATTATTGTTGCTACACCAGGTCGTATGAAAGATATGATTAGCCGTCGTTTAGTAGATATTTCTAAAATAGAATATGCGGTATTAGATGAAGCCGACGAAATGTTAAACATGGGCTTTAAAGAAGATATTACCGATATCCTATCGCATACCCCAACAGATAAAAGCACCTGGTTATTTTCGGCAACTATGCCAAAAGAGGTGGCTTCCATCGCAAAAAACTTCATGCATCAACCACAGGAAATTACGGTTGGAAACAAAAACGAGAGCACGAGTAATGTATCTCACGAATACTATTTAGTAAATGCCAGAGATCGTTACCAGGCCTTAAAACGTTTAGCCGATGCGAATCCTGATATTTTTTCAGTTGTTTTCTGTAGAACAAAACGTGACACACAAAAAGTTGCCGAGCAACTTATAGAAGACGGTTACAACGCAGGCGCATTACACGGCGATTTAAGCCAGAACCAGCGTGACCTGGTTATGAACGCCTTCCGTAAAAATCAAATTCAGATGTTAGTTGCTACCGATGTTGCGGCACGTGGTATTGATGTAGACGATGTAACCCACGTAATAAATTATCAATTACCAGATGAAATTGAAACTTATACACACCGTTCTGGGCGTACTGGACGTGCTGGTAAAACTGGAGTTTCTATGGTAATTGTTTCGAAAAGTGAAGTTCGAAAAATAAAGAGTATAGAACGTATTATTAAGAAAGACTTTGTAAAAAAAGATATCCCTAACGGTATGGAGATTTGCGAAGTACAGTTAATGTCTTTAGCAAATAAAATTCACAATACCGAAATAAACCACGAAATCGATAAGTACCTGACTAACATTAACGAAATGTTTGAAGATACTACGAAAGATGAATTAATTAAAAAATTCTTCTCGGTAGAATTTACGCGTTTCTTCAACTACTATCAAAAAGCTAAAAACTTAAATGTTTCAGAAAGCACGGGAGATAGAGAGAGCCAACGTGATTACAAAGGTGGTAAAAACGATTCTACGCGCTACTTTATTAATGTTGGTAATAAAGACGGTTTCGATTGGATGAAGCTAAAAGACTTCTTAAAAGATCAATTAGATCTTGGAAGAGACGATGTGTTTAAAGTAGAAACTAAAGACAGTTTCTCTTTCTTTAATACAGAAAACGAATTAAGAGAAAAGGTTTTAGCACATTTTACCGATTTTAAACACGACGGACGTTTTGTTAATGTTGAAGTGTCTGAAAACCGTGGTGGCGGACGTAGAAATGACCAAAAACGTGGTGATCGTAATGGATTTAAAGGCAGAAGAAGCGGAAGTGATTCACGTCCAAGACGTTCAAACAGTGATTTTAATTCAAAAAGTAGTGATTCTAGAAAATCATCAAGACGTTCAGAATCAAATTCAGGAAATAGCAATTTTGCACAATCAAGACCAAGACGTTCTAGACGTTAGACCTTTAAACAATTTTGTTAATATTGAGTCAAAATAAGAAGTCTAACTTTGATATATTCATTAGTTTAGTACTTTTATAAATTGATAACAATATTTAATTACATGAAGACGCGCCTACTACTATTCATTTTTATGCTTACCTCTGCTATTTCCATAGCTCAGGAACCAGATCATGTATTAGGGGTAGTTATCAATTCGGCCGATGGTAAACCGTTGGAAAGTGTAAACATTGTTAATCTTAATCAGGTCATTGGAACAGCCACCAACAACAAGGGTGAGTTTAAAATGCGTGCCAAAGTTAACGATACACTGCATTTCTCGTATTTAGGCTTTAAATCTATTAAAGTACGTGTCACTAACGACTGGTTAAAATTCGGATCGGCTGATATTGAATTAACAGAATTAGCTTTAGCTTTGGAAGAGGTGGTTTTAACCGAATTAAAACTAACAGGATATTTAGAAGTAGATATCAAGCAAGTTCCGGTTATTAATAATAATTATCGTTATAGTATTTCTGGTTTACCAAGCAAAGGATATGAAGCCGATGCGCCAGGGGCGGTAAATAAAATTATTGGATCAATCTTTAATCCTGCAGACTTTCTGCATCGTATGTTTGGCAAGAAACCAAACGAACTACGAAAGCTAAAAAAAATGAAGCAGGACGACGAAATCAGGAATTTATTAGCCTCACGATTCGACCGTGAAATGCTCATGGTATTACTAAATGTCGATCGTGTAGATTTAGATGAAATTGTGAGTCAGTGTAATTATTCGAAAGAGTTTATTCAATCGGCAAACGACCTTCAAATACTTGATGCTATTAGTGAATGCTACGAAGAATACAAGGTTTTAAACAGAAATAGACCAAACAAATTTTAATAAAAAAAGGGAGCTTGTAGATCCCTTTTTTATTTCAAATATTTCTAATAAGTAGAAATAAAAATAAATAATCTTAATCCTGTAAATCTTGCTAATACTCCTATTGTAACAGCCAAAAATGCCTATAAAAATGAAATTAGATTAAAGAACCAATTAGCAAAGAATATTAAAAACAGACCCTATTTATACGAACCACCATTAAGTATGAATCTAGATTTTATAAAAATAACCCAATTATTGATAGGTTTATTTAAAAAGAAAACTAAGAACACCAACAACCCAAACCCTGCCTCAAATTATAATCCGATACCAATTGCAAGCTATTATCGATTATTTGAAACTCACGACTATGTTAACTACAACCTGCTATTTAACGAATTAAAAATATCTCAGGATAGTGCTACGTTTTTCTTTAATATTGTCATTCAAAAAAACTAAGTCAGGAACTACTTTTAGAAGAAAATCAAATAATATTTTTAGATTCTATTGTACAACTGAGTGAGGAATTCATCGCAGAATCTAAAACCAAAGATTAAATTATTCTTGATTATAACGAGCTACAATATCATCATAGCTTTTAATAGTTTTCTTTACCCAATCTTGGCGTTTTTCTTTTAATTCTTCTTCACTGAGGCGCCATTCAATATTACTTTTTCTTAATTTAGTAGTCACATGTTGAAGGATAATAGCGGCACTTACCGATATATTTAAACTTTCAGTAAACCCAACCATCGGAATTTTCAAATAACTATCGGCAGCATCTAAAACTTCCTGTGACAGACCTTCAGTTTCTCGTCCAAAGAAAAAACAAGCTTTTTTTGTGATATCAAAATCATGAAGTTCACAATCGTTCGTATGAGGTGTTGTTGCCACTATTTGATAACCTTTCTGTTTTAAATCGGTAATACACTCCTTCACGGTATGATAACGATTTAAATCAACCCATTTCTGGGCACCCATAGCGATTTCTCGATCGATGCGTTTCGAATTGCGCTCTTCAACAATATTCACTTCCTGAATACCAAACACATCACAACTTCGAATAACCGCACTTGTGTTATGTAATTGATAAACATCCTCTGTAGCCACTGTAAAATGCTTGGTTCTTTGTGCCAAAACCCTAGTAAATTTGGCTTGTCTTGAAGGTGTTAAATAACTTTCTAAATACTCTAACAGCTTAGTATCAATCATGCTGCAAAATTAACAAAGTAAAGCTAATTCCCTAAGCCAATCGAATAGCAATTATTCCTTATTTTTATAAAATGAAACATATTGTAGTACTTACGGGAGCCGGAATGAGTGCCGAAAGTGGCATTAAAACTTTTAGAGATGAAAATGGTCTTTGGGAAGGCCATGATGTTATGGAAGTAGCAACCCCTCAAGGATTTGAAGCCAACCCCGAACTAGTATTGGATTTTTATAACCAACGTCGGAGACAATTATTTGAAGTACACCCCAATCGCGCGCATTTTGATTTAGCTGCCTTAGAACAATATTATAAGGTTTCCATAATAACCCAAAATGTAGACGATTTACACGAACGTGCCGGAAGCAGTCAAGTAATTCATTTACACGGTGAATTACTTAAAGTAAGGAGTTCTTTTGACGAAGAAGATATCATTACATGGAAAACCGATTTACATCTTGGAGACACTTGTAAAAAAGGATATCAATTACGACCTCATATTGTATGGTTTGGTGAAGACGTACCAATGATTACTACAGCTATGACTATTTGTGAAACGGCAGATATTTTAATAATTATTGGCACATCTATGCAAGTGTATCCCGCAGCCGGTTTAATGCATTATATCCCGGAAGATACTCATACTTACTTTATTGATCCTAATCCTGCTATTTCTAGTAACCATCGAATCACCGTTATTCCCGAAAATGCAACCAAAGGCATGAAGCAGATTGTCAATTATTTAATAAAATAATTCATTTGCTTACAATTTCAATATTTTCGATGGCTCACAACACGTAAATTATAGAATTCATAATTATTTGATTTACCGAAAGTTAACCTGAAAAACCTTAGTGTTTTAATGTATTATTTAGTATATTTAAGATGATACACATAGTACTGCCACTCCGTTAATAAAGAGTTTTTATAACTAATATTTTTGACGATGTTTTATAGTGTATTTACCGAATAAATTAAATAAACAATAAAAAAATTGCACCATGATTACCGACATTAACACTAAAGATCCTTACAAACAATCAACAAAACAAGAACGATACAAAGCCACTCCCAGAAACGCAAATTTAACCAAGGCTAAAATAACGGAAAGTGATACACGCTATCATTACGAATTAAAAATTCCGGGATATATTAAAGACGACTTTAGATTTTATATATCTGGAAATAAGCTAGTTGTTACCACAGCAAAAAAAGATAACACCGAGGAATCTAGTAAGGAAATTTACCCGAAACATTCCTATTGTTATCCATCAGCATTATTTAAATGTGAATTCTCCTTACCCAAAAATGTGGTAAGAAATAAAATCACCATGGATTATAAAAATGAAGTACTAAGCTTTAATCTTTTTAAAACATAAACTTAACAAGAGTGCTTTACGGGCGAAACTGGATCTTATTGATTAATTTAAATCAATTTGTTTCAGGTTTTCAATGCGATTACGTTTTAAGAAATCATCAATAGTTTCAAAATGCTCAATCACACGTTGATCTTTAAATTCGAACACTTTTTGAGACAAACCTTGTAAAAAATCGCGATCGTGAGACACTAAAATTAAGGTTCCGTCAAAATCTAATAAGGCCTCTTTTAAAACATCTTTCGACTTTAAATCTAGATGGTTTGTTGGCTCATCGAGAATTAAAAGATTTACGGGCTCTAATAACAATTTAACCATAGCTAATCTGGTTTTTTCTCCTCCAGATAATACACCCACCTTTTTATCTATATCATCTCCTTTAAACATAAAACGTCCTAAGATATTTTTTATCTGTGTTCTAATATCGCCTTGGGCTACCTCATCCACAGTCTGGAAAATAGTTAGATCCTCATCTAATAAAGACGCTTGATTCTGAGCAAAATACCCCACTTTCACATTATGCCCTAAGCCACACTGTCCTTCAACATCTATTTCGCCCATTATAGCCTTGATCATGGTAGACTTTCCTTCTCCATTTCGACCAACAAAAGAAACTTTTTCACCCCTAGCAATAGCCATGTTGGCATCTTTAAACACCGTATGATTACCATATGATTTGGTTAAGTCTTTAACCGTTACCGGATAATCACCGGATCTTTGGGCAGGCGGAAACTTAAGTTTTAAGCTTGAATTATCAACCTCATCAATCTCAATAATTTCTAATTTCTCTAACATTCGCTCTCGCGAGTTTACCTGATTGGTTTTAGAATAGGTGCCTTTAAAGCGTTCAATAAAAGCTAAATTATCGGCAATAAACTTTTGCTGCTCTTCGTATGCCTTTATTTGATGGGCACGACGCTCCTCTCTTAGTTGCAGGTAATGTGAGTAATTTGCTTTATAATCGTAAATACGTCCCATAGTCACTTCGATGGTTCGGTTGGTGATGTTATCGATAAACGCCTTATCATGCGAAATCACCATTACGGCTTTAGCCTTATTAATTAAGAAATCCTCTAACCAGATTACCGATTCGATATCGATGTGGTTAGTAGGCTCATCAAGTAATATTAAATCTGGCTTTTGTAAAAGAATTTTAGCCAATTCGATACGCATTCTATAACCACCACTAAATTCACTGGTTAATCGGGTAAAATCTTCACGCTTAAATCCTAAACCACGTAAAGCCTTCTCAACTTCAGCATCATAATTTATATCTTCTAAGGAATAATATTTTTCTCCTAAATCAGAAACCTTTTCTATGATCTTCATATATTCATCCGATTCATAATCAGTTCTGGTTTCCAAAGCTTTATTAAGACGCTCCATCTCGTCTCGCATTTCAAAAATATGACTAAATGCTTTCGATGCTTCTTCAAACACCGTGCAGCTATCTTCAGTTAATAAATGCTGTGGTAGATATGCTATAACAACATCTTTAGGAAAACGTACATGCCCGCGTGTCGCTTTTTGAACACCCGCGATAATTTTCATCATGGTAGATTTTCCCGCCCCATTCTTACCCATAAGGGCTATTTTATCATTCTCATTAATAGTGAAAGACACATCACTAAATAAAGCGCTACCGCCAAATTCTACGGCTAAAGCATCAACTGAAATCATAGTCTAATTTTTAAAGCTGCAAAGCTAGAAAAAAGCGACTGTATTCTTATTAGAAATTAAAGAATTCATTTGTTTTTTGCTTCAATCCATTTACTCATGAATTTTGTACTTTGCATGCTGTGATGTAACAGCATTTGTCCTGTGAAGTTATTTAATCTTATTTTATTTAGGTTTGGGATAACCTCTTCTAACCGGTTAATAAAGCGTTCTTGATGTATGTCTTTTGAAAAGCGGGTATTTATAACATCAAATCCAATCTGTTGTTTTTGCTTCCAAAGCCTTTCTTCTTGATATAATTGAACCGCTTTATTCGCAAATGTTTCCGGTGAATCTTCAACAAAACCATTAGGTTCCTGTGTTCCATACATGCCTTCAGCACCTATATTGGTTGTAATACATGGTGTTCCGTTTTGCATAGCATCTACCAGTTTTCCTTTTAATCCTGCACCAAACCGAATCGGTGCTAAACAGACTTTTGCCTTTTGCATCACCGTATTGACATCGTTAGCAAACCCTTTAATCAGAAAACCTTCTTTATTGTTATTAAGTTGATTGACTTTCTGCGAAGCATATGAACCATAAACATGCATTTCTGCATTGGGTAACTGCTTCTTAATAAGCGGCCAAATCGTTTCTTTCAAGTAAAGTACCGCATTATAATTAGGTTCGTGAATAAAATTACCTATAGTGATAAAATGAGACCGTTCCTTAAAATATGGAAGTGATTTTATCATAGAATAGGAAACTGAATCCAACATAAAGGGCAGATACATTAACAACATCTCATCAACTCCAAACTGCTCTCTCAAAATAATCATTTCAGCCTCTGAAATAATTAAACTAAGGTCACTACGATATATACTGGCGATTTCGCGTTTAGCAAAATCATTAAACAAATAAGCAGAACTAAATGATTCCTTAGCTTTTAATGCCTGATACCTTCCCTTTCTCAGGCTATGTAAATCTTCTGTATCGAGTATGCGAACGGCATTCGGGCATTTTTCGGCGACACGCCAACCAAATTGCTCTTCGGTCATAAAACGATCGAATAAAACAACATTCGGTTTTAGCTCTAAAATAAAAGTATCAAAACTAGAATCGTTTAGTGTAATTGATACTTGATTTACACCTAGATCCTTAAGGTTAACGGCATTTTCGGTTTTAGCACAGGAACTTGCAAAAGTTATTTTATAATTAGCTTTTTGAAAGCTATCAATAAGCTGCATCATTCGGCTACCTGCCGCAGAACTCTTAGGTTCCGGCCATACAAAACCTATAATTAATAATTTTTTGTCAGACACAAATTTAGCTTATACTGCAAAGATAATATTTACTCTGGTTTAGGCATTAAGCTATACTTCATTCGCACATTATTAGCCCAGCGTATAATGGCATTAACTTGAGCATCGGACAGTTTTGCCTCACTATGCGTCCAAGTATAAGACTTTAACGGCATATGCCTTTCTTCCACCATTTCAATTAATTCTTCAAACTTATGATCTTTACGTTTTAAAGAGCTCCCTTCCCAGTTAGATACATTAAAATGTTTTTTACCATCTTTTACATGGCCCGCCAGCCAGTAATTAATAGGTGTAATGTTATTATACCAGGGATACCTGGTAACATTACTATGACAATCGTAACAAGTTTCTTCTAAAATATATTTTACGTCTTCGGGTGGATTAGTTTCTGCCAAAAACGCATCAACTGAGGTTAAATCACCTTCGTTTTTTTCAGGTCTAAAAAACTGTGC
This sequence comes from Gaetbulibacter saemankumensis DSM 17032, assembly GCF_000425645.1. Classification (GTDB taxonomy): domain Bacteria; phylum Bacteroidota; class Bacteroidia; order Flavobacteriales; family Flavobacteriaceae; genus Gaetbulibacter; species Gaetbulibacter saemankumensis. The sequence continues at coordinate 1,391,392 of NZ_KE384430.1, read as the reverse complement.
AATGACAATGGCAGCCAACACCGATATAGTAATTTTTTTCTTTAAGCTCATTGGTTATTACTTTTGAATATTAAAAATAATAAATCCAAGATGAAATTTGAGGAGTTTTATAAAGAATTAACAGGAATTAATGCTTCCATAATCAGTCGGGAAAAATATGCTAATTTGGTTCTAAATAATAAGATTCTCATACCTAGACTTATAGAAACACTTTTTATGACAAACGACCAAACTTCCAGTCGTGCAGCATGGGTTCTAGAATTCGCATGCAAAAAAGACCTCTCAATAATACTGCCTTTCCTTGACGAATTTACCAACAATATAAAAACTGTCCATTTAGACTCTTCGGTAAGACCAGTTTCTAAAATAGTTAATTTAATTGCACAAGCCTATTCTACCAAAAAAACAAATGCCTTTGAAACAGCATTAACAAGATTGCATCGCGAACAGATTATTGAAGCTTGTTTTGACTGGTTGATACAAGATAAAAAAGTAGCCGCAAAAGTTTATGCTATGGAAACCCTATACTTATTGGGGCAAGATGAAGCTTGGATTTACCGGGAATTAAGACTTATTATAGAACAAAATTTTTCGAAGCAGAGTGCTGCGTTTAAATCTAAAGCCAAACATATTTTGAATAAATTAAAAAAAGCTCAAAATCAATCAAAAAATTAAAAAATCTTCTGTAATGAACTTTCGGCATTACATCTAAAAAACCTATCTTTGGCACTTCAAAAAAATTGATTAAAAATGTCATTAACACCTCTTAACGCCATCTCTCCAATCGACGGAAGATACCGAAGTAAAGTAAGTGAATTAGCGAATTATTTTTCGGAAGAAGCTTTAATAAAATACCGCGTTCTTGTAGAAATTGAATACTTTATCGCATTATGCGAAATGCCGTTACCACAACTTGAAAATGTTGACCACAGTATCTTTGATGCGTTAAAAGCTATTTACAAGAATTTTTCCAGTGAAGATGCTCAAGCTATTAAAGACATTGAGAAGGTAACTAACCATGATGTTAAAGCTGTTGAATATTTCATTAAAGAAAAATTTGATGATTTAGGTCTTTCAGCATTCAAGGAGTTTATTCACTTCGGATTAACCTCTCAAGATATTAACAACACGTCTATTCCTTTAAGTATTAAAGAGGCTATTCATGATGTTTATATTCCAGAATACACACAGGTTGTTGAAAAATTAAAAAGTTTGGCTAAAGACTGGGCTGGAATCCCTATGTTGGCCAGAACACATGGTCAGCCAGCATCTCCTACACGTCTTGGTAAAGAAATAGAAGTATTTATTGTTAGACTCGAAGAGCAAATAAACTTATTAAAAACCGTACCGCATGCCGCTAAATTTGGAGGTGCTACAGGTAACTTTAACGCACATCATGTTGCATACCCTGAAAATGACTGGAAGGCTTTTGGTGATAAGTTTGTTGAACAGCAACTAGGTTTATACCATTCGTTCCCAACAACACAAATTGAGCATTACGACCATATGGCTGCTTTATTTGATGCTTTAAAACGAATTAATACCATTATTATTGATTTAGATCGCGATATCTGGACCTACGTTTCGATGGATTACTTTAAGCAAAAAATTAAAGCGGGCGAAGTAGGAAGTTCTGCAATGCCTCATAAAGTAAACCCTATTGATTTCGAAAACAGTGAAGGTAACTTAGGTATTGCAAATGCTATTTTTGAGCACTTATCGGCGAAACTTCCAATTTCAAGATTACAACGTGATTTAACCGATAGTACCGTATTACGAAATGTAGGAGTTCCGTTAGGTCATACTATAATCGGATTTAAATCAACCTTAAAAGGTTTAGACAAATTATTATTAAATGAGCCTAAATTTGCCGAAGATTTAGAAAACAATTGGGCGGTAGTTGCCGAAGCTATTCAAACTATTTTACGAAGAGAGGGCTACCCGAATCCTTACGAGGCTTTAAAAGGTTTAACCCGAACAAACACAAAAATAAATCAGAACTCAATTTCTAATTTTATTGACACTTTAGAGGTTAGCGATACAATAAAAACAGAATTAAAACGTATTACTCCTAGTAACTATACAGGGATTTAAATCATGCTTTCGGATAAACAATCGTTAATACTTTGTGGTGTAATAGCTGGGGTCATTTTTGTGACAGGGGTATTAGACCTTCTTAATAACTTTCTTATTAAAACCGTTTTAGCCATACTATTTCTAACTATAATTGTTAATTTCTTTTACGTTAGAACAAACCGCAGAAAGAATCAAGAAAACACTATTGAATAATAAAAAAGGTTTGCTATTAGCAAACCTTTTTACTTCTTTTTCATTTGTTCTAACTATTTAAAAAAGCTCATAACATCCTGCAACTGGGCTTCATCGATATTTGCTTTTTGCAGTAGTCCTACTAAGGTTGTCATTTTTTGAGGCGTCATATCATCGCCTAAAACACGTACAATTCCGAAGCCTAATTCTTTAGAGGCACCGAACACTACAAATTCATCCGCCTCATTATCATCACCAATATACTTCACCGTCACTTTACTCCCGCGGTCATTAAACTCGATTAATTCATTGTATTTACTCTGACTTAAGATCGTTTTCACTTTATGAATTTCATCTTCTAATTCAGTTGAATTACTTTCACTTGGTTTGTACCCTAAAAAATTTAATCGACTTACTGAATTATAAGCTATTTTCTGATCGTCAGTAAAATTAGTCTGGTCAATATTCAGCATGGAAATGGGTAAATCCTGAGAAATATAATTCGGGCTCTCCTGGTGGTCTACAAAATACGTTTGTAAACTCGGCTTCTTTTCACAGGACACTAATAATAAAACCACTATTAACAGACCTGCTATTTGATTGATTGTTCGTTTCATGATTGATTTTTATTTACTCCTTTTTTTCTAAATGCTGACCTCCTGGAATATTCATTTTATTGGTGAGTTTTGAAATTTCATTCAAATCAATGTCACCAGTCAGGGACACCACAACGGTTTCAAATTTTCTGGATTGCCCATTAATTTCAACTCCTTCCTTCACGACATTATCAATGCCATTCACAAAAATTAATAATTCCTTCACATGATCGGCATCTTTACCTTCTTTAACATAAAACTTCACCTCTGAACCATCGTCCTTTACCTCCATAAGTTCTTCCAAAGCACTAGAACGGGATTTCACCCAACCAGAGATATCAGCCGAAATAGTTTTATTATCGGTTACAATAGTTTTAAAACTTGTAATACTCTTTACCATATCCATATAAGCTTTAGCCTCTGCATCCTCGACATCGATACCCATTTTAGCTATCATTTGGAACATTTTAGGCTTTATAGAAACAAATGTCACATCTGAATTATCGCTATACTTATCGAAAATATCCTGTGCCATACCACTTAGCGGTAGTAATATGATAGCGACTAACGCTACTAAAATTCTATTCCTCATTCTGTTTTTATTTAATTGTATTGTTTTCATGTTGTTCGATTTTTAATTGATTAATTTTTAAAAATAATTTTAGTTGACTTCTCCAGTTCTGTTAAATACTCTAAAGTTGAAGCCCCTTTATCAAATTCGTTTAAATACCCTACTGTAGAAGTACCTTTATTAAATTGATTAGATATCATCTCTAGCGACTGTGTTACCTGGTGGTATGCCAGTTCTGGATCATCAAAAGTTCCTAAATCATCAGATTGATTATTAGAGGATTTAAAATAAATCCCTACCATAAGAACCCCTACTGCAGCAACCGAAATCCATTTATAGTAAAATACTTTCTTAGTTTTTAATGGAACGTCTTTGGTAAACTGTTCTTTCTGGTTATCTAAAAAATACGCAAACATTGGCTTATAAACCTCTAAATGTGAAGCTACAGTCTCTTGAGAAAAATAGCGCTTTAACTGTTGTTCTTCCTTCAAAGTCGTTTCGCCGTTTTCGTATTTCTCTAGTAAATTTTCTATATTATTTAATACCATAATTATGTGTATTAGTCAATTTCTCTCTAATAGTTTTTCTAGCTCTTGAAAGTGCCACTCTTACAGCCGTATTATTCATCTCCAACATTTGTGCAATTTCATCAAGTTCGTATTCTTCAATATCTCTTAGCTGTATTATCAACTTTTGCTGTTCGGGTAAACCTTCTATTATTCTAGATACCCAATGTACACTATCATTCAACTCTACCTGCTTTTGCAACGCTGTATTGCTATCCTGATAATTACTATGAACTAATTTTAAATTCTGGGCTTGTTTCGACTTTAATTTGTCGAAACAAAAATTCTTTGTCATCGTCATAGAGAAAGCTTCTACATTTTTATAATCTTTCATCTTTTCTTTGTTATTCCATAACTTCAGTAAAACCTCTTGAGTAGCATCTTCAGCTTCCTCTGTTGACACCAGTAATCGTTTGGCTAAACGAAACACCTTATCTTTAAAAGGTAAAACAATATTTAAAAACTCTCCCTGAGTCATAATTTTGGTTAGGTTGAAATAACTTTTTATCGCTTTCTGAAATTACGACGACATATAGCCTAAATTGTTACAAATTATTTTTTATTTGCATAATAATGTAAGTAAATTTAAAGTTTTAACACTAACAGACACAAAACTTGCTATGCGATTTATTAAAGCCCTAATGATTCTTACCGTAGTTTCCTTTTTAACTACCAGTTGCTTTGAAGATAATGATGATAATGAAGTTACTGCAAGTCAAATAAACGATTTCGTATGGCGAGGCATGAATATTTTCTACCTATACAAAGATGATGTTCCTGATTTGGCAAACGACCGATTTTCTTCAAACAATGAATATGCTAGCTATTTAAACAGCTTTTCTGCTCCAGAAGAATTATTTGAAAGTTTAATTTATGAAAGACAAACTGTCGATAGATTTAGTTGGATTGTTGACGACTATATTGCTTTAGAACAATCTTTTAATGGCATATCGCTAAGCAACGGTATGGAATTCAGACTGTTTCGTCAACCAAACAGCAATACCAAACTTATAGGAATTGTTCGATTGGTATTAAACAATAGCGATGCTGAAACAAAAGGAGTGAAACGTGGTGATATTTTCTACGCTATTGATGACACTGAACTAACCATCGATAATTATCTAAATTTATTAAGCACAAATACTTACACCATTCACCTAGCCAACTATAATACCAACGGAACAGGTGATACCACCGACGACACCATTGAATCAACCAATGAGACTATTGCTTTAAACAAAGTAGAATATAGTGAAAACCCTGTATATAAGACGGAAATCATATCCACAACAGCAGGAAATGTGGGGTATCTCATGTATAATCGCTTCACAAGTGTTTACGATGCTGAGTTAAATGCTGCTTTTGGCGCATTCAAAGCTAATAATGTACAGCATTTAGTTCTTGATTTACGTTATAACCCAGGCGGATTTGTCAGCTCTGCAGTATTGCTTTCCAGTATGATAACGGGGCAATTTAATGGTGATATTTTTAGCACGGAGCAGTGGAATTCTGAGTTTCAAGCAGCTTTTGAAGAGAACGATCCAGAATCACTGAACCTTAGGTTTACAAACAATATTGATGGTAATCCAATAAACAGTCTGAACCTTCAAAAAGTATATATTCTTGCTTTAGAATCATCTGCCTCTGCCAGTGAGTTAGTTATAAACAGTTTAGACCCGTACATTGAAGTTATACATATAGGAGAAAATACTGCTGGTAAATATCAGGCATCCATAACGCTTTATGATTCTGAAGATTTTGGTCGTCAAAGCGCAAATCCAACCCACGCTTACGCCATGCAACCATTAGTATATAAATCAGCTAATAAGATTGGGAACACAGATTATTTTAATGGTTTAACACCAGATATAGCATTATCTGAAAGCGATTTAAATCTTGGGGTGATAGGTGATAAAAATGAAAAACTATTAGCTGCGGCTTTAGCTGATATTGAAGGAATTTCGGCAAAGGCTATAAGTTCAAAACCCAAAACACAATTAAATAGTTTCAAAGACAGTAATAGTTTTGAATTATTTCCAAACACCATGTATTCAGATAAAAAAATTCCAAAACATCTCTTAAACACTTATCTTTTTGAAGAAAAATAAAACCTACTTTAACTGGAGTACAGGCAAAGATTCTGCCTTGGCACTCTATCATTTATTACAAGATGAAAATTATTCGGTCGATGAATTAATCACAACCGTAAACAGTCATTACAACCGTGTTTCTATGCATGGGCTTAGAAAAGAATTATTGTTGGCCCAAACTAATGCCATTGATATTCCAGCTAGTTTAATTGAATTACCTGAAATGCCTAGCATGGAAATTTATGAACAAAAAATGCTTGAAGCGGTTAACCGATTAAAAGATGACGGATTTACCCACAGTGCCTTTGGCGACATCTTTTTAGAAGATTTAAAGGATTACCGGGTAAAACAACTTGCCAAACAAAATTTAGAGGCTGTTTTCCCTATTTGGAAAAAAGATACAAAAGCACTGATCTCTGAATTTCTGGAATTAGGATTTAAGACGGTAGTGGTATGCGCGAATTCAAAATATTTTGATGAAAATTTCGTGGGTACTGTAATCGATGAACATTTTATAGACAACCTACCGAAAGGTGTCGACCCTTGTGGTGAAAATGGTGAATTCCATACCTTCTGTTTCGACGGACCAATTTTCAAAAATCCCATACCTTACACCATTGGTGAAAAAGTATATCGTGAATATGACAACCCAAACACAGATAACTCAGTTTGTAAATCTGAAAAGTATGGTATCTGGTACTGCGATTTAATTCCTTAAAATTATAAAAGCCACCTAATTAAGGTGGCTGTATAATATCTAACAATGACTTCTTCTATAAGGTTAATTGAAAACCTAATTTAGCGTTTCTACCTCTAGTATTAAATCCGTTTAACTCCAGATAATCTTCATTTAAAATATTATCTAAACCTACGAAGAATTTCATCTTGTTTTTTATGGCTGTATGGCTCCAATAAAAATTAAATACATTAAAAGCATCTAAAGTCACTTCGCCCGTATCCAATCTTTTATCGGTATATTGATAAGCAATGGATGCATACATTTTATCTGAAAAATCATAACCAATTACAGCATTGGCCTTATGCTTAGGTATTCTAAGCGCCGGGGCATTTTTATTTTCAGTAAACGTATAATTCGCTGTTAAACTCAAAGCTTCAATAGGTCTAGACGTCAACTCTACTTCTACCCCATGCGTTTTTACGACATCCTCAGCATTATAATAACCAGATTGCCAGCTATATGCAATATAATTCTCTTCTTCTCTATTAAAATAAAGTCCTGAAACTCTTAATTGTTTTGAAGCTTTAAACTCAATACCACCCTCTATGGTTCGGTCATCTTCAGGTTTTAAATCTGGATTTGGTCCCCATCGCCCGAATAACTGAGTTAACGAAGGTGTAATAAAAGATGTTGCATAAGAACCAAATATTTTACTGTATGAACCATTATCGTATTTCATAACATACGAAGGGTTTACGTTATAAATTACATGGTTACCATATTCACTATGATTGTTTAACCTAGCTCCGGCATTTATATTTAATCCGAAATCCGACACATATACCGCATTGATGTATGGGTCAATATTGGTATAACTCTCTACCTCATCAAAATCAACTCTATTTTCAATAGCATTCACCCCTATAATCGTATAAAATGTTTCATTAAAAACATACTTATTATATATATCGAATACTAAACTTTTAGATTTTGATTCTGAAGGAAAACTTGATATATACTCCCTATCAAATTCTGTATAAGCCGCATTTAAATTAATGCTTCCTTGATTATAGTTAAATTTTGATGACAACCCTATACGATCTTGTTTTGAAATAAATTCGTCATCTGTATCGATCATCCCAAAACTATCATCATAACCAGATTCGATATTAATGGAATTAGCAAATACATTTAAAGTAAACGTCTTTGAAAAAGCATACCCTAAATTAACATCTAAACCGTATTTTGAAAACGGATCTTTTTCGTCTGTACCAACCAGCGCAGACATCCCATTAGTAAACTGTTGACTAAACCCGGCTCTGTAAGTAAACTTTTCTAATGTTCCACCAAAAGCAACATTATTATGAAAATCGGAAATATTATATTTTTGATCGTCCTGTGTTTGATTTGTTCCTAGACTTGAAGCAAAGGTTCCACTGATTTTTTCGGAACTTGCCTTTTTTGTTCTGATACTGATAACTGCCGTTGCCGCACCACTTCCATAAAGTGTACTTGAAGCACCTTTTATAATTTCGATAGATTCAATTTGACTTAAATTTAATAATCGTAAATCGTAATCACCACTTATAAATGACGGATCAGCCATCTGTACTCCATCAATAATAACTAATACTTGACGATTGTTACCTCCACGAACATAAGTACCCAGATTTTGTCCGGCATTACTTCTACTACCATTGATTTCAATACCTGATTTTGTATTAATTAAATCGGCAACCGTTCGTCCTTGGTTTTTTTCTATCTCTTCGCGAGAGATGTTAATAACAGTTTTCCCTGAATTTTCACGTTTTAATTCAAATCTGGAATCCGTTATTACAACTTCATCTAACTCTTCCAGTTTTACTTCGCTTTTCTCTTGAGAAAATCCAAATAATGATACTCCTAAGCATAGAATACCTAATACTCTTGTTCTTTTTTTCATTTCTAATGAATAATAAATCGGAATCGTATGGTTTATCATACGCAAACTTTTATCCCGAAAGTTTAACTTAATTTGTTTGAATTTGGCAGGTCTCCTGACTTGCGTCTTCATGTTGGTCTTCCCAAAGAATATTCTTCAGTGACTAGAAGTGTTACATGAAGCTTTATAGCTTACAGTTGCGGGAACAGCTCTGGATTTCCACCAGATTCCCTTTTAATCCTTTCGATTTAAAACCGATTAGAACCTAAATTCGCTGCAAATGTACTACCTATTTTTATTCTAAAAACATTTTTTAGAAGTTATTTATTTAAAAAAGAATTAAGCTTTTAAAACGACGTTGGCAAAATTGTAATTACTCATTTCGGCCACGCCTTGCATTTCAACCGATACCTTCGCCTTAAAAAAAGGTGCATTAACCACGAGCGTATGAAACTCGCCATTTTCACCACAGGCATCGATGCCCATATGTTCTAATTCATCCACTAATTCACGAGTAATTGATCGTCCTAAAAAATCAGGTCCCAAAGCCTGATTACAAGAAACAATGATGGCTTCGATTCGTGCATCAATTATTTCTAAAACCAAAGCCTTTCGATCGCCTTGCCATAATGGTAAAACGGCTTCGAGATTAGCTGCCTGTGACACTTTTTCTTCCCAAGCTCGATGCGATTCAATATCAATATCACCAAAAACCGTATGACTTATTGGGTATTTTGTTACCAATGTTTGTAGTTGCTTTATATATTTACTTTCGTAATCTGCCCAAGTACTACTAAAAAAATGAATGGGTAAATTCAATGCCTTTGCTTGTGCTTCAAGGACTTCTTTTGTTATGCCGTGTGAACGAGAGCGATCGCCAAACTCATTCATAACATTTAATAAAACCGTTGGTCGATAGCCCAATTTCATGGCCTTATAAAATGCATAGCAACTGTCTTTACCGCCACTCCAAGAACACAAAAACTTCATTTATTCTTAATTTATCTACCAAAAGTAACCTTATGACCTCGGTATTACAAAAAAAATAAAGACCTTTGTCCCTCAATTTCATCACATGCATCGTATTGTTTTATTTTCAATTAGTCTACTCTTTTTTATGTCTTGTAGAGAGTCAAAAAAGGAACATAGTGCATTAGAATCGAAAATATTAAGGTCGGAAAACATTAAATATGCTACTGGATTTTCTATTAACTATTATGAGAATCATAAAGAAATCATTGTCACGTCTCCCTGGCCGAAAAGCACTGATACATTTCGATATATTAAACCTACAAGCAAACTATATTTCAAAGAAAACCAAGAAGGTAGTGTCATTATCAAGCACCCTATAAAAAACCTCGTAGTTATGTCCACCACAAATATTCCTGCATTAGAATATCTTAGTGTGGATAACAAACTGGTAGGGTTTCCTGGTACTAAATATATCTCTTCAGAAAAAACAAGATCCAGAATTGAACAAGGCGACATCAGAGATTTAAACAACGACCTGGAAATGAATATGGAAGTTCTACTTGATTTAAAACCAGATCTAATTATTGGCTATACAGTTAATGGCAATAATAAGTCTTTAAATCAAATTGAAAAATTCAATATTCCGGTTGTACTAGATGGTTCCTGGACAGAACAGCATCCGCTTGGTCGTGCAGAATGGATTAAATTTATTGCCGCTTTTTTTGATAAAAATGACATAGCTGATAGCATTTTCAATGAGATAGAATCCAACTACAATAACGCCAAACAATTAGCTTTAAAAACAAAAAAGCACCCCACGGTATTATCGGGTTCCATGTTTAAAGATGTCTGGCATGTACCCGGAGGAAATAGTTTTATAGCGCAATATTTTAAAGATGCCAGGACCAATTATATTTGGAAAGACGATAGTTCGACCGGAAGTCTACAATTAAATCTTGAAAATATGTTAGAGAAAGGGCAAACTGCAGATTTATGGATAGGTGCCGGATCCTACGAAAGTAAAAGGCACATGCTTTCTCAACATAAAGGATATGGTTATTTTACTGCCTTCAAGAACAACAACATTTACACTTACACGAATAAAATGGGATCTGAAGGTGGATTGCTTTTTTATGAGTTAGGTCCATTAAGACCCGATTACATTTTAAAAGACATTATTAACATTGCCCACCCTGAAGTATTACCAAATTATACGAACTTCTTTTTTAAACGATTAGAATAATTGCAATATCAAAATAAATATACGGTCACTTTAATAGCTCTGGGCATCCTGCTTATCCTGTGCTTTTTTGTAAATATTAGCCTTGGCTCTGTTTCTATTCCTAAAAGTGATATTTTTAACACCTTGTTTGGATCGACGGAAAACACGTCTTTGAAATATATTATCGTAGATTATCGCTTACCAAAAGCATTTACTGCTATGATTGTGGGTTCAGGTTTAGGCATTTCAGGACTAATGATGCAAACCTTATTTCGAAATCCATTGGCAGGTCCCTTTGTACTAGGCATTACTTCTGGAGCCAGTTTAGGTGTGGCTATTGTTACCTTAGGCGCTTCACTTTTTAGTGGTATTTTATTAGTCATGTTTACGACAAAATGGACTTTGGTTATCGCCGCTACCTTGGGTAGTTTCTTAGTTTTACTAACCGTACTTATTGTTTCCACAAAGGTTCGAGATGCTATGGCTATCTTAATTATTGGTCTTATGTTTGGAAGCATTTCTGCAGCCGTAGTTAGCGTGCTTTCTTATTTTAGTTCAGCCGAAGAATTACAACAATTTGTGTTTTGGGGCTTCGGAAGTTTAGGTAGTTTATCATGGCAGGAACTCTTCATTTTATTTATAATATATAGTTTCGGAATTATACTAAGTTTGGGCACTATAAAGAGCCTAAATTCCTTGCTACTTGGTGAAAACTATGCTAAAAGTTTAGGTCTCAACATTAAAAAAAGCCGTTTAATTATTATAATATCTACCAGTTTACTGGCTGGAACAATTACGGCCTTTGTAGGCCCCATCGCTTTTATTGGATTAGCCATTCCACATATTACCAGACAATTGTTTCATACTTCAAATCACAAAATTTTATTACCAGCTGTATTTCTACTTGGCGCTATAATTATGCTCATTTGTGATAGCATTGCCCAATTACCATCTAGTGATTACACCCTACCTATAAATGCTATTACCTCATTAATAGGCGCACCTGTTGTTATTTGGTTATTAGTAAGAAAACGAAAAATGATGTTCTAATGGAAGTTACAAACAAACATATCGTTTTAAACACCGAAAATTTAAGTATTGGTTATACATCTAAAAAAGAACAAACTATTATTGCCTCTGATATTAATATTAAGCTAGGGCAAGGCGAATTAGTAGGATTGGTTGGTGCTAATGGTATAGGTAAATCGACACTGCTTCGAACTCTCACCAAAGTACAAGACCCTATAAAAGGTCAAGTTTTTATTAATAGTATTCCTTTAGAAAAACAGAATGCTCTCGATTTAGCAAAAACTTTAAGTTTGGTGTTAACCGAAAAACTTATCTCTAAAAATTTAACGGTTTTTGAGCTTATTGCTTTAGGTAGACAGCCCTACACCAATTGGCTAGGAAGTTTTTCAAAAACAGATATCGATATGGTTTATAGGGCCATACGACTGATTAATATCGAATCTTTGAAAGACAAAAAATGCTTTGAATTAAGCGATGGGCAACTTCAAAAAGTCATGATTGCAAGAGCCTTATCTCAAGATACTGACTTAATTATTCTGGATGAGCCTACCACACATCTGGATATGTATCACAAAGCTTATATTTTAAAATTATTACAAAAATTGGCTAAGGAAACCAATAAAACCATCCTGTTCTCTTCACATGAAATCGACTTAGCAATTCAATTATGTGATAAAATGATTGTGATGACCGAGAGCCAGGTCGTTTCAGATGAGCCTTGTAATTTAATTTCCAATGGGCATTTCGAAAATCTGTTTCCTAAAGATTTAATTGCTTTCGACGAAAAAACTGGTAGTTTTAGAGTAAAAAAATAATTCTGAAAAAGTTATTCATTATTTTAAACTCTTTCAGAATTATTAGATTGAATCAATTTTTATGTTAGAAATTTAATTACTCAACAATATCTAAAGGTTTAGTTGTTTTCCATTCGCCACGAGTAAAATCTGGGAACCTCTGAGAGTCTCCATGTGACTTCACTGAAGCTTCGCTCAATGGACCTACAGCACTCCAAAAACAACCTTCATAAACATTTTGGTCCAATGGCTGACCTTTAAGTAGACATTCCACAATACGATAAAGCATCATGAAATCCATTCCTCCGTGACCTCCCATTTTCTGAGAAACTTCACCTAAACGTTTATATAACGGATGCTCATATTTTTCATAAATAGCATCCAATCCATCACCCTGAGCCCATTGATGATGATTATCGGTTACACCTTCAACACCTCCCTCTAAAGCAATTCGTGTTGGGAACCCTGCTAATGTTCCATTAGTTCCTTGAATTAAGTTATGTCTTGAATATGGTCTTGGACTAGTTTCATCCCATTGTACCATAATGGTACGTCCTAAACTTGTTTTAATAATAGAGGTATTGATATCTCCACCTATGAAATCTAATTGATTCCATTTATGATTATTATCGAAATGCTTCTTAGCATACAAATCCCTTCCCTTTGAAGGAGATGAAAATGAATTAATACGCTCGAAGTTATCTTCTCCTCTGGCTAAATTCATATACTGCGCAACAGGTCCTAACCCATGTGTTGGATATAAATTACCATTTCTTCTGGCATACTCATATGTCCTCCAAGAGCCTGTACCACGATCGGCTTGATTCATCTGTCCTCGTAATTCATGAATATATGCTGCTTCACCATGAAGCAATTCGCCTATAACACCTTGTCTACACATATTTAGGTATAACAACTCTTCGCGTCCATAATTCACATTTTCCATCATCATACAGTGCTTTTGTGTTTTCTCGGCTGTTTTCACAATATCCCACATTTCATTTATGGTTACTGCTATAGGCACCTCTACAAAGGCATGAGCTCCAGACTCCATGGATTGAATCGCCATTGGTGCATGCATACTCCATGGTGTAGCAATAACAACCATATCTGGTTTAACAGTGTCCAACATCTTTTTCCACTCATCTTCACCTCCAAAAAAAGTTTTCACATCCTTATGGCGTTGTCCTGCTCCAATTGCTTTACACTTATCTGCTGATTTTTTCGCCAGATCTTCATATAAATCACAAATTGCAACCATTTCAGTACCTTCTATAGTTGCTAATTGTCTAGCATGACCAGAACCTCGTGCTCCAACTCCTATAACAGCACACCGTACAACATCTAATTTAGGAGCTGCAAAACCTCCCATATAATTTTCTTTAAATGCATTAAAGGTCTCTTTATTATCTGCATTTAAAAGGTTAGGTAAAAATGCTAAACCTACTCCAGCCATTGATGATTTTTTTAAAAAATCCCTTCTATTAGTACTCATATGCTTTTATTTTTAATTATGCCCTAAATATACATACCATAACCGCACAAATAGGTGAGCAAATGGGTGAACAAATTTATTTTTTGACTAAAATATTTTTTTATCAAGTGCAATTTCTTTTATAAAATCCTGATATTCCACCATATATAGTTCTCCGTAAAGTAATTCATAATTTTTAGAAAAAGTTAAATAGGCGTCTTGGGCGAGTCCATGTTTTCCTAAAGAAATCCACTCACGTACTAAAATTTGCAAGGCATTTTCATTCAAACTATCAAATAAAAGAATCGTTTTTCCTATTATAATGCACAATTCTTTAGGTAAATTATTAGCTTGTCTAGCATATATTTCCGTTAATAAACTTTCAATTTCATTTGATAACTTAGCCTTAAAATAGTCAATCCATTCGTTATGGATACTTTGTAAAACATTCCCCTTTTTAATTAATTCAAGAAATATTTCCAAATCACCTATAGACACATCATCTTTTGATAACCCAATTTCCAAAATAGACCTTAAACGTAAATATTCAAAAACATCTATCTGAAAAGAATCATCATATACAACACTCCATTTATTTTCATTGAAAACCACTTCAATTCCCTCAACTTTAGATAATACCATTCGTAATTTACGTATGTTACCACTTCGGTTTTCTTTTGCCTTCGCTTTGGATACTCCCGGCCAAAACGTTTCGGTTAACTTATTTGTTGTCACCCCTGTACTATCTTCAAGCATAGAAAGAATTAAAAAAGACATTATTTGTTTATGGAGTGGTGAAAAAGAAGGAGCCTCAGTATTCTTTAATTCCAAGTAAAAATTTCCAAACAGACAAAGCTTATTTTGCTTTACCTGTTTCTGTTCTTGGTTTAATTTATACGCTGCTGATTTCGTTTTTAAAAACTTTATTCTTTTGTTTGTCCTTGATTTATTTCTGTAAATCAAAACTAGCATTCCCAAAACAACAAGCCCTCCAATTCCTAATGAAATTCCGATAAAATTAAAACTTCTATTGGATGAATTATCCGTAAATAATAGCTTTACTTCATTCGGAGCTAAACCACGATTCCAAACTTTTAAGTCATCTATAGCCCCAAAAAACTGCTCACCCCAAATATTATTCCCTACCACAAGAGATTTCTCTGATGGATTAATATCCAATGCCTCCACATCACCAATTTTATCTCCATTTAGATAAAACACTATTGAAGCTCTAGGATTATAAACAATCACTAAATGTTGCCACACTCCCACTTCAAGCGGATGAGCTACAACATGATCCTTTATGGTAGCCATAGTAAAATCCGGATTACCTTTTTTCAGCTTTACCGAAAATGCTAATCCAAACCCTAAGATCCCCATATATGAAGTATGCTTTTCAGGCTTAAGCCAAACCGAAATACTTATTGGTGTTTCAAAATTTAAATTATTCGCTTTAAAATAATCTATAAATGAATCTTCTTTATTTAAATATAAAACCGAACCGCGATTATCATCTTCTATAAAAGAAATATCCTTTTTAATAACTCTATCCCAATCTTTTTCCTGCGTATTTACAACATCATTATCAAAAGAAAAATCGTATTTCAGTTCATCTTCTATGGATACATTATAAGCCAGAAACATTCTTGGAGCATCTGATTGCCCTGTGTGATGAATCATTTCTGCGGGTGTAATTCTAAATCCATTTTTATATGGCGCAAGGACTTGTTGATTTGTTGTTAATGGAAATGAAAACTTGGCTGAAGTAATAACATTTGGTAAATTATTCCAGTAAATTTCATTTAGAAGCTCTCCTCCATACCTCATAACCCCTCGAAAGCGTCTTGTTCTATTCAAAGAGTCGGCTACGTGTTTTATTCTTTCAGTTTTTATATGATCGGCCAAAATGAAATTTGGAGATTTCCCTGTAGTTTTCCAAAACTCAAAAACCTCTCTAAATAATAAGCTGTCCGATGTCGCATTGCTCTTAAAAACTACAAATTTATCTAACGGATTTACAGTGAATCTATCCAAATATTTTCTTTTCTTTTGAATTCGTCCAATTGAAGATTCAGTTAGATCTTGATTAAAAACTACAATTAATCGTTTATCAATTTCCTTTAGTTTCTCAATATTAACATCCTTATTTTCAGTTACAAAAAAAACATCATTGGAATACTCAAAACTTAGATCATGCATTAATTGAGTTTTATCTAAATCACCTCTTAAAACAATAGCAACAACCTCGTCCTTGTTATCATTTAAAAAATTCTGAAGAGTGTCTAAAACTGATTTTAAAGAGCTCTTTTCTTTTGAATTTAAAACGGTATAATGAGATTGATTCTTAACTATTTCCAAAAAGAAAGCTCTAGTACCTTGTTGTAAATTATTAATGGAATCAATAGAGTATTCACTAGCGAAGACATAATCTATTGTTGTTAAATAGTTTTGCCCTAACATCTCAATATTTATAAACAAAACCACAAATATTACCCACAAAAGATTATGGCATATTATTCCACGAAATCTATCTAAAACAAATATTAACAATCCCATTTCCAATAAAGTCTCAATTAAAATCTCAAAAACATAATTTATCTTACAAAATCATTGCTTCAAAAGTCATTTCTAAACAACCCATAAGATATAAACATTTAGTAAAGAAATGTAAAGACTACGGAATACCAAACTCTAAAAGCCAGAATTTACTATTTTTACCCAAATTGAATAAATAACATGAACGACAACCTAATTCTTATTCTGGCCATTATCCTTTCGGCTGGTATTGGCGCCTATGTAGGGATGCTTATTAACAAATTAAAATCTAAAGGCGAAAAAAGCACCTTAGAAGAACGTAATAACAACTTACAGCAACAGATTACGGAATTAAAACAATTATCTGAATTGGAGCAAAGAAAACAATCTGAAAATTTCAATCAGCAATCAGATAACTTTAAAGAAACCATTTCTAAAATTGAAAAGGAACGTGAAGACATACGTCGTGAAAAGGAGTTTTTAAATTCTGAACTCGCGCGAAGAAACGCCGATTTTGAAAATCTGACACAGAAAAATCAGGAGCAAAAAGCAGAAGTCGAAAAGCTTCAGGAAAAATTCACCAAAGAATTTGAAAATCTGGCTAACAAAATATTAGACGAGAAATCTGAAAAATTCACGCTTCAGAATAAGGAAAACATCAAAAACATTTTAAACCCGTTACAGGAAAAGATAAAAACCTTCGAGGAAAAAGTCGATACTACTCAAAAAGAAAGCATCAGTATGCATTCGGCATTAAAAACCCAATTAGAAGGTTTAAAAGAACTCAATCAGCAAATCACCAAAGAAGCCACCAACCTAACCAGAGCCCTTAAAGGCGATAGTAAAATGCAAGGAAACTGGGGTGAATTGGTATTGGAACGCGTATTAGAAAAGTCGGGATTAGCTAAAGACAGAGAGTATTTTGTTCAGCAAAGTTTTACCCGAGACGATGGATCTCGTGTTCTGCCTGATGTTGTTTTACATCTGCCTGATAGTAAAAAAATGATTATCGATTCGAAAGTTTCTCTAGTGGATTACGAACGTATGGTTAACGCCGACGACGATGAAAAATCAACGTATTTAAAATCACATATCAATTCTATTAAAAAACATATCGATCAGTTATCTGAGAAAAATTATCAGAATTTATATAACATTGATTCGCCGGATTTCGTGCTCATGTTTATCCCTATTGAACCTGCATTTGCCGTGGTTGTAAATGAAGATAACAGCATTTATAATAAAGCCTTCGAGAAAAACATTGTTATTGTTACGCCTTCCACACTTTTAGCTACGTTAAGAACTGTAGACTCTATGTGGACAAATGAAAAACAGCAACAAAATGCTATTGAAATTGCCACTCAAGCAGGACGATTATACGATTCTTTTGTAAATCTTACCGAGGAATTAATTAAAGTTGGAAATCAAATCACTACCGTTCAAAGGTCGTATGAAAGTGCGATGGTAAAACTTACCGGTAAAGGTAATCTGGTAAAACGTGTTGAAAATCTAAAAAAACTGGGAGCTAAAGCTACTAAAAGTCAAAATGAAAAGCTTTTAAAGCGTGCCGAGGAAGAGTAATACTTTAAAACACTTTCAACAATTGTTTCTAAATTAGAACTGTACTGTTTATTTAACCATTACATTTTTTTCAAGGCAGCTGGCCTTTATTATTAATTACTTTTTTATAAGCCAGTTAATTTAGAAACTCCCTAAAAACAAAATGGCCTTTATGCCACTGAAAAATATATAAGTATATTCGAATAAACTAACAGAATTTAAAATCAACAACATACTAAATATTACTATTACCAATGTTTAAAACTATAGAAGAATCGCAAGTAACCATCACCCAACTTATGCTACCATCACACTCAAATTTTAGTGGTAAAATACATGGAGGGTATATACTAAGTTTAATGGATCAGATTGCATTTGCCTGCGCCTCGAAACATTCAAACAATTATTGTGTAACAGCATCTGTGAATAAGGTAGATTTTTTAATTCCGGTAGAAGTAGGTGAACTATTAACATTAAAAGCATCTGTTAATTTTACTGGAAAAACCTCAATGGTAATTGGAGTTCGGGTAGAATCTGAAAACATTCAAACGGGCGAACGCAAACATTGCAACTCCTCATATTTTACTATGGTGGCCAAAAACGACGAGGGTAAAAATGTACCTGTACCAGGAATTATTTTAAAAACTCGCGATAGTGTCCGCCGGTTTGCAAGAAGTATTGAGCGCCAACAACAAGCTAAACGTCGCTCGACAAAATATAATTCATCAGAATTTAAGTTAGAAGATTACATCGATATTGTGAAGGAACAGAATGTGAAGGTTGAGCTGTAGTTAATTAATAACCAAAAGGTCACGTAACACAAATCTTTTAGTTAAGGTATTGTTGATATTTTTAAAATTAGGGATAGGAATTTTAAGATGTAACTTGTTATATTAGCATAGCATTTAAAATAAACCCAAAATCTAAAAAAAATGAATTTTAAAAATTTAAAGACCTACTTATTCATTGGTATTTCAATCATTTCATTAACATTTTTACAAAGTTGCAGTGACAACGATGGAGAAAACACATCTCGTGTTCAATTAAAATTAGTCGATGCTCCTGGCGATTACGAGGAGGTTAATGTTGTTATTACAGATATTCAATACAATACCACTTCCAATGAAAATGGCTGGCAAAGTTTCGCTGCTGCGGAAGCTTATCCTATTGAAGTTGATTTAACAGAACTTATTGCAGGTAATAGTCTTTTATTAACAGATCAATTGATCCCATCTGGAATGATGAAACAAATCAGACTGGTTTTAGGAGATGGTAATACCCTTAAAATAGAAGGAAATGAAACCATGATTCCTTTAAACACTCCAAGCGCACTGCAGTCTGGATTAAAACTAAACCTAAATACTGAATTGGAAGGCGGTTTTACCTATACTTTCATTCTTGACTGGATTGTTAGTGAATCTATCGTTGAATCTGGTAGCACAGGCTCGTATAACCTTAAACCTGTTATTAAAGTTAATGCAGAAGTAAACTCTGGTTCTGTTAGCGGAATTGTAGTTGAAAACATTGAAGAAGTTGTAACGGCACTTGAAAACGTTATTGTAGAAATTTACAATAGCGAAGAGGTTAAAGTTACAGATACTCTAACCGATGTAAACGGTAACTTTTTATTCCAAGGACTGGCAGCAGGAACCTACAAAATAAAAATTACAAGAGAAGGATACAATGAGTATAGTGCAGAAACAAATATAACTGTTGGTGAAGTAACCGAAGCTGGAACCATTGTTTTAACTAAAGTTACCCCATAAAATTTATATAAATTTACAACTCTTATAAAGGCTTTTAAGTTAGTATACATTAATATTATTCTTAAAAGCCTTTATCTATTATGTATCTTAATTTAAAGTGACAGTTGATACGTAAGATTCCATTTTTTTTGAATGTTATTTTTTTTTCGCTATATTTAATAGAAAAATGCAAAGAAGGTATTATATATATATTCTTGCCTTATTCATTTTAGGACTCTATTTTGGTTACAATTATGTATACCAGGATCACAGAAATATTGAAACAGAATCTGCCGATTTTGTGATTGAAGCTACTGCGTTTAGTGAAGCATTTATACTTTCCCCAGATCAATCAGAGCTTAAATATATTAACAAAACCATTGAAGTTTCGGGTATTATAACCGACTTAAATCAGTCGGACATGACATTAAATAACAATGTCTTTTGTCAGTTTAAAAAAGACATTCAACCTCCCCAAAAAACAAATACAATTGTCAAAATTAAAGGACGTTGTATTGGTTACGACGATTTATTAGAACAGGTAAAACTGGATCAGTGTAGTGTAATTGAAGATTAATTTAAACAACTACCGCATGAAAACATTTCTACTACTTTTTGCATTAACCTTTTGGGGAACACAATCACAAACCATCCACGATCTTAATTGGGACATATCAGTTGGTTCTAACCTGAATAGAACTGTTAAAGTTGGAGAATCTGTTAGATGGACTTGGACTGACGATTTGCCACATTCTGTGATTAGTAAATTCGGAAGTACACAAGCATTTGCTAGTGATATACTTACAGGAAATGGAAACACCTATATATTTACATTCACTCAGGTAGGCACTAATCCTTATGTTTGTGGTGTACATTCTAACATGGGAGGAACCATCACAGTTGAAGAAGCCTTAAGTAATGAAAAGTTTGCAATAAAAAACATCTCCTTATTTCCCAATCCTGCCGAAGATATTTTGACACTTACCATACCCAATGGTGTAAATTTAAAAGCGATTTCTATTTACAATATTCTTGGCAAAGAGGTTATTAATAAACCGTATTTGGGTAATAAGATTAATATTTCTAATTTAACCACAGGGATGTATTTATTGAAACTAAGCACGTCCAATTCAGATATAACCAAACGCTTTTATAAGCATTAAACTTTAAAACTTAATTACTAAACTACTTTATGTATGAAACACCTACTTATTTTTCTTTTTTGTATTCCCTTGCTAGCACAAGCTCAAGAAGATTTATTAGCTGAAATAGATAACGATTCTATGCAACAGCAGGAAATTCAGGCTGCGTTTAAAGGATTAAAAATTGTTAACTTCGAATCTACTAAATTAGTTGCAAAAGGAGATTTTACCTTTGTGGTAGCGCACCGCTTTGGAAGCTTAAAGAATGGTTTTGATAGCTTTTTTGGTTTGGATGATGCTGTAACCCGATTGAATTTTATTTTTGGTATTACCGATGGATTTAACATTGGTATCTCAAGAAGTTCCTTTCAAAAAATATATGAAGCATCAGCAAAATACCGTTTTATAAGTCAAAAAAATAATGGGTTCCCTTTAACCTTAGTTGGTTACAATTCCGTGCTCATAAACACAGCTCTGGAAAAAGACAATCTGCCTTTATTGGAATTTAAACACCGTGTAGGATATACGGCACAATTGCTAATATCAAGAAAATTTAATTCAAAGCTATCCTTAGAGCTAGCTCCTACATTCTTCCATGATAACTACGTAGCCATTAACGAACAAGAGAACTCTCAGTTTGCCTTAGGACTTGGAGGTCGTTATAAATTAAGTAAGCGTATGTCTCTGAATATTGACTATGGCTGGCATCTCAATCGAGCAGACACCTCTCCTTTCAGGAATCCCTTATCGATAGGGGTTGATATTGAAACCGGCGGCCACGTTTTTCAAATGCATTTCACAAATGCACAAGGCATGAATACCAATTCTTTTCTCGGACAAAGTACTGGAGATTGGAGCGATGGAGATATTTATTTCGGATTTAATTTAAGTCGTGTATTTTAAACCCCTATACTATGAAACTCAAACTTTTATTTATTGTAATAACTACCATTTTACTGTTCAACTGTGCTAACGACAGCGAAGATGATTTAATAGACCCAACTCCAATACCAGCGGTTGTAACCTATGATGCTGATATTAAAAGCATCATCGATATCAATTGTATAAGCTGTCATTCCGATCCTGCAACTAGTGGTGCTAGTATACCTTTAACAACATATAACCAGGTTAAATCTGCTGTTGAAAACAATAACTTAATAGGTAGAATTAATGGTGATGGTCCAGGAGGGATAATGCCACAAGGTGGCCCTAAATTACCACAAAACACTATTGACCTCATCGAAAAATGGCAAACAGATGGCCTATTAAAAAATTAATTAACTTAAAACAACAACACTATGAAAACGAAACTGTTTATCCTTCTATTTACCGTGTGTGCACTAGCTTTTAACTGTTCAAGCAGCAGTGACGATGATAACTCTGGAACTCCAAACCCCAATCCTGATCCAGATCCACAGCCTAATGAAAAAGTTACTTATGATGCCGATATTAAAAGCATTTTAACTAGTAATTGTATTTCTTGCCACGGTAGTACACCTACCCAAAATGCCCCCATGTCTTTAACGACCTACAGCCAAGCAAAAAATTACATTGATGGAATTATAGATCGAATTAATAGAACGGGGGCAGGCAAAATGCCTCCTTCAGGTCAATTATCAACAGCACAGAAACAAGCTTTTGAACAATGGAAAACCGACGGTCTACTGGAAAACTGATCATGGCTATCCTAGTCATATTTTCTAATTAAATAAAAAATTCATAAAATGAAACACCTACTATATTTTATTGCTTTTTTAAGTCTTAATATCTACTCCCAAGAAAAGTATTTAACCCGTTCTGGCAAGGTTAATTTTGAAGCTTCGGTACCCTCTTTCGAAGAGGTTAAGGCCGAAAATAATTCAACTACCGCTATTTTGAATACTGCAAACGGAGAATTTGCTGCCTTGGTATTAGTTAAGGGTTTTAGATTTAAAAATGCCTTAATGGAAGAACATTTTAATGAAAATTATGCCGAGTCTGATAAATTTCCAAAGGCCTCTTTTAAAGGAACAATAATCAATTTTTCGGTAGATAAATTAAATAATGAAAAGACCTTTAAAATCAATGGGGAATTAACCTTTCATGGTAAGACCAAAATGTTTGAAAACATAGCGGTCGATTTAAAAAAAGATGGTGAAATGATTAACATGACAGGGAACTTCAAGACAGAAGCTTCAGAATTTGATATAAAAATTCCGAAAATAGTTAGTAAAAAAATTGCCGAAACCATTGATGTACAATTCGATTTTAATCTGAAGAAAAAATAAATCTAGTTTTGCTATCTTTAGGAATAAAATCATTAACATGAAAAAATTCCTTTTTAAAGCTTTAGCTATAATAATAGTTATATTAATCGGTTATTTCTGTTTTATCTACTTTGTTCCGTATAGTGAAGGCGTACGCTCTGGTGATCTAATTAAATTTAGTAAGAAGGGTGTTATTTTTAAAACCTGGGAAGGTGAATTAAGTCAAGGAGTTTCCGAAGAAAGCAGATTTGTATTCTCGGTTCACAAACATGATATAGACATTATAGAGGCACTTGAAGATTTACAAGGTAGATTTGTTAAACTCAGTTATGTTGAAAAATACCGTTCGTTCTTCTGGATGGGCGATACAAAATACTTTATAACAGGGGTTGAAGAAGATAAAGATCGACAGACCCTTTTTAGTCAATAAAAAAAAGCCGCTTTAAAAGCGGCTTTTTTAGTCATTTATTATTTACTCAAATACATGGTACGTCTTGAGTATAAATCGTAAAATTCATCGTCTTTAAGACTATCAATAAACAAGATACTTTCTCCTGTACTTTTCATTTCAGGTCCTAATTTCTTGTTTACGTTAGGGAATTTATTAAAAGAGAAGACTGGCTGCTTAATTGCATAACCTTCTAATTGTGGATTAAAGTTAAAATCTTTCACTTTCTTATCTCCTAACATCACTTTCGTTGCATAATTTACATATGGCTCTCCATAAGCCTTCGCTATAAACGGTACCGTTCTGGATGCTCTTGGATTCGCTTCAATAATATATACTTTATCGTCTTTTATAGCAAACTGAATGTTTATTAAACCAACGGTATTTAATGCTAATGCAATTTTCTTAGTGTGGTCTTTAATTTGCTGCATTACTAAATCACCAAGATTAAATGGCGGTAATGTAGCGTTACTATCACCTGAGTGAATTCCACAAGGCTCGATGTGTTCCATAATACCTATGATGTAAACATCTTCGCCATCACAAATAGCATCTGCCTCTGCTTCAATCGCACCATCTAAGTAGTGGTCTAATAATAGTTTATTATTAGGGATGCTTCTTAATAAATCAACCACGTGCTTTTCAAGCTCTTGTTTGTTAATTACAATCTTCATTCCTTGTCCTCCTAATACGTACGACGGTCTTACAAGGATTGGGAAATCTAATTTATCGGCAACTTTTAAAGCTTCTTCAGCAGACTCCGCCGTATCGAACTCCGGATAAGGAATGTTATTCTCTTTCAATAAAGTCGAGAAACTTCCTCTGTCTTCTGCTAAATCTAAAGCTTTATAGCTTGTTCCTATAATTTTTATACCATAACGGTCTAATTTCTCAGCAAGTTTTAACGCGGTTTGACCACCTAACTGAACAATAACACCTTCAGGTTTTTCATGCTTAATGATATCGTAGATATGTTCCCAGAATACAGGCTCGAAATATAATTTATCGGCGGTATCGAAATCGGTCGAAACCGTTTCGGGGTTACAGTTAATCATGATGGTTTCATAACCAGCTTCAGAAGCAGCCAGTACGCCATGCACACAACAATAATCAAACTCGATTCCTTGACCAATTCGGTTAGGACCAGAACCTAATACAATAATTTTCTTCTTATCAGAAACAACACTTTCATTATCGGCATAACGCTTACCATCTGTTGTTTCCATATCACTTTCAAATGTCGAGTAATAATATGGTGTTTTCGCTTTAAACTCGGCTGCACAGGTATCTAC
Organism: Gaetbulibacter saemankumensis DSM 17032; assembly: GCF_000425645.1. Lineage (GTDB taxonomy): Bacteria > Bacteroidota > Bacteroidia > Flavobacteriales > Flavobacteriaceae > Gaetbulibacter > Gaetbulibacter saemankumensis. The sequence goes on along the minus strand of NZ_KE384430.1, from coordinate 1,366,242 downwards.
TAGCTTGTAAACACGGTTAATACCTAATTCTTCACGTTTATTGTATACCTGACTTTCTAGACATCCTAACATGTGAGCAATCTGTCTGTCGCCGTAACCTTTTTGCTTAGCCTCCAGCAAAAGCTCTTTATTTAAATTGTCTATCGTATAAGTAGATATCTCCTTCTGAAGTAAGAATAACTCTTCGTATTGCTTTAAGAACCACATATCAATCTTAGTGATTTCGTGGATTCTACTTAAAGGAATACCCATAGCAATAGCGTCATAAATCGTGAATACACGATCCCACGAAGCATATTGAAGTTTTTCTAAGATTTGATCATAGTTTTTATTCTCTTTACCATCGGCACCTAAACCATTACGCTTAATTTCTAATGATTGTGTAGCTTTATGAAGTGCTTCCTGGAATGAACGACCAATACCCATAACCTCACCTACAGACTTCATTTGAAGCCCTAAAGTTCTGTCTGATCCTTCAAACTTATCAAAGTTCCAACGAGGTATTTTAACAATTACGTAGTCTAATGTAGGCTCGAATAACGCCGAAGTAGATTTTGTAATCTGGTTTTGTAACTCATCAAGGTTATAACCAATCGCTAATTTTGCAGCTATTTTTGCAATAGGATAACCTGTTGCTTTACTTGCCAAAGCCGAAGAACGCGATACACGTGGGTTAATTTCAATAGCGATAATGTCCTCTTGATCATCTGGGGACACGGCAAATTGCACGTTACAACCTCCAGCAAAATCACCAATACTACGCATCATAAGGATAGCCATATCACGCATTTTCTGGAAAGTTCTATCACTTAAAGTCATAGCCGGAGCTACTGTAATAGAATCTCCTGTATGGATTCCCATTGGATCCATATTTTCAATAGAACAGATAATAACTACGTTATCATTAGCATCTCGTAAAAGCTCTAATTCGTACTCTTTCCAGCCCATCATGGCTTTATCAATCATTACTTCATGGATTGGAGAAATTTCTAATCCGCGAGTTAACAATTCATCAAAATCCTTCTCTTCATATACAATCGCAGCTCCTGCCCCACCTAAAGTAAAGGAAGAACGAATACATAATGGAAAACCAAATTCTTGAGCTATCGTTTTTCCTTCTAAATATGAAGTTGCTGTTGCCTGAGGAGCCATTTTAACTCCAATTTTCTCCATCAACTCACGAAACTGCTCTCTATCTTCAGTGATATTAATAGCATCGATATCAACCCCTATAATTTCAACATCAAAATCTTTCCAGATACCCTTTTCATCAGCTTCAATACATAAATTTAATGCTGTTTGTCCTCCCATTGTTGGCAATACAGCATCAATTTGAGGGTGTTCTTTTAAAATCTTAACTATCGACTTCGTTGTTAGTGGAAGTAAATACACATGATCAGCCATTGAAGGGTCTGTCATGATGGTCGCTGGATTCGAATTAATTAATATGGTTTCAATACCATCCTCTCTTAATGAACGCAGCGCTTGAGTACCTGAATAATCAAATTCACACGCTTGTCCAATAACAATAGGTCCTGAACCAATTATTAAAATAGATTTAAGTTTTGAATTTTTTGGCATTTCTAAATTATGTATTGAATTTTAATAAGTTACAAAATTAATAAGTAAGTAGCCATAAAAAAAGGCGTTACACCTAAGTAACACCTTTATTTATTAACAATTATTAATCATTATTTTTTATGTCTTGCTTCAGTTGATACAGACAATTTCTTTCTTCCCTTAGCTCTTCTACGAGCAAGTACTTTTCTTCCATTAGCAGAAGCCATTCTCTCTCTAAAGCCATGCTTGTTTCTTCTTTTTCTTTTTGATGGCTGAAACGTTCTTTTACTCATTGTCTTATATCTTTAAAAACTGAATTGTACTTTATCTTTATTTTACTCTTTGGGTTCCTCCAAAACTGAGCGCAAATATACGAAGAGTTTTTACTTTGACAAATCATATGATAAAAATATTTAAAATTATTTTACGTGAGATTTAAAAAATAGAATGAGGCTTTATTTAATAGGGGAAACGCCTACTTTTTGTTTATTAGGTATAACTTAATTTTGACAAAATTTTAGTTTCTTTGCAATCTAATTTAAACCAAGCTAAATAAAAAAATAGCGCACAAACAATTCAAATACACCTATAATGTATAATAAAATTATAAAACTTATAATTGCCATTGGTATTTTTGGCTATGCCATTTATCAATTTGTAGAAGGAAATATTGGTAATGGTATCATGTTTATTCTACTTTCTTTAATATTTGTGTTTTTATACTTTAAAAATGAATTTATCCTTTTAGCCTTTTTAAGATTACGTAAACAAGATTTTGAAGGTGCTAAGAAATGGTTAGATAAAATTAAAAATCCTGAATCGGCCTTAGTAAGAAAACAACAAGGATATTACAACTACTTACATGGTTTAATGGTTTCTCAGTCGAATATGAATGATGCCGAAAAATATTTCAAAAAAGCCATTTCTTTAGGGTTGTCTATGGACCATGATTTAGCCATGGCAAAACTAAATTTATCTGGAATTGCCTTTTCTAAAAGGAGAAAACAAGAAGCTCAACGTTTATTATCGGAAGCTCAAAAATTAGACAAGCAAGGGATGCTTACCGATCAAATCAAAATGATGAAAGAAAATATGAAACGAGCACAGATGCCCAATCAACATTTTGGCACTGGTGGTTCTGTAAGACAACAAAAAAGAAGGAGCAAATAACTCCTTCTTTTTTTTATCATATTTTTCAGCAAAACGATTTAATTAATATTGTAATAACCATCCTTTGGTATTTCAATCTCATATTGCTTTCTTGACTTATTATTAAGTTTTGGCTCTCTTAACCAGGGGTTGTGCAGTTTTAATATCTTATAATTAATTCCAAAGTTCTCAGCAAACTTAGTAAAATCGGTAACTGCGGTATCTACTTTTACCTTATAGGTAGGCACATTACTATATAAATCTTTTTCTCTGAAGTTAAACCCATACTTACTAGGATGTGATAGTATCTCTTTTAAAGCCACTATCCGAAATACATAACGTCCAGTTTCTTCACCTAATAATAAATCATAATAATCGGTGACGTTTTGTTCCGCCAATCGTCTTGACACTCCTGAAACTCCGGCATTATATGCCGCTGCAGCCAAAGTCCAAGTACCTAATTCTTCCTTAGACTTTAATAAATACTTACAAGCTACTTCGGTAGCCATTTCTAAATTATAACGTTCATCAACATTATCATTAACTTCTAAGCCATTCTCTCTAGCCGTCGCTGGCATAATTTGCCACACGCCACGCGCTCCTGCAGGAGAAACCGCATTCGTTAATCCACTCTCAATAACAGCTAAATATTTAAAATCGTCTGGTACGCCATACTTTGCCAAAATAGGCTCAATGATTGGAAAATATTTTTTCGCTCGTTTAAACATAAGTAGTCCGTTAGATTGCCAATAAGTATTTACTAACAACTCCCTATCCATACGCTCTAAAATATCAGGATTATTTAAAGGTAATGGTTCTCCTGAAAAATTTAAATTATCAGGTATTTGAAGCGCATAAACGTTATAATCGTTTATAAGTTTCTTCTCGAAATTCTCATCGGTTGGTGCATCTTGGAGGGCATAAATAAATATTGCACATAAACTTAATAACCCTACAAACGCCAAGGCTTTTTCTATAATCTTCATCGCTAATAAGTTTTAGGATAAAATTACTTAATTTCAAGAGGTTTCTGAAATAATACGAGGCAAATTTTCATTAAACCACTTATATTTATTTATTATCATGATATGGGTACCTCCTTTTAACACCATACAATCTTTAATATGCTTTATCGGGAAGACTTCATCTTTATCACCATGAATATGAATTAACCCAGAATCGGGAACATCCTGATTCCAGCAAACCATCTGTTCTATGGCCCAACTTAAATACCTGCTATCATTGACAGAAAGGTACATTTTATAAAGTTCAAGCCGCTTTCTAACATTAGCTCCAAAGGCATAGTCGGCGATAACATCTAATTTGCTTACTAACTGTGTTGGCACCAACTTATATGCCCTGGTTACCTTTGCTATTCGCATTTTCGTTGGCAATTCATCTTTCGATTTTACACTTGAAACAATAATAAGCTTCTTAACCTGCACTATTTTTGCCATTTCCTGAACCAGAACACCTCCAAATGACACGCCTAGTAATACAATATTATCGTGTATAATAAATTCACACATACGATGGGCATACGCTTCTAGCGATTCTTCATTTTTTGGAATGATCCATGATAAATAATGAATTTCAAACTTATCCTCAGGTAATTTTATATATTCAAAAATCTTAGGATTGGCTGCCATTCCAGGCATTAAGTAAACATGTAACAGGTCTTCTCTCATTAGTCAAACTCAATCTAAAACATTATCACAGAAATATAACCATTTATTTATTAAGGATTTATAAAAGCCTTAAAACCTCTTTCACGATTATTTTTTGTATCTTTGCAAAACAAATTTATACAAATAGTCCTCACTATTTTCAAGTTTCTATAGAAATAAAACAAGATAAACATGGTTGATGCAGCAGAACTAATAGACAACGATTTTTTACGCCAATTTGAACTAAAAATTGATAATCACTTAGCAAAAATTGAATATTCACTGCAGGAGCGAAAAATCTTTTTAACTAAACTTGTTATCCCTGATGAAATAAAAGAAGAAAATTTTAGTAAGGAGTTTTTAGCAGCAGTTTTTGAAAAAATTCATGAGCGAAACTTAAGTGTTGTCCCAACAAGCCCCGACATTGCAAAGTTTGTTAGAAGTAATAGAAAATATAAACGAATGCTACCCGTAGGAGTTAGAATTTAAACCTTTACAAAAAAAGCAAAACCCCGTAACCTTTGGTTACGGGGTTTTGCTTTTTAATATCATGGCTATCACATTTTAGTATACTCTAATCGTAAATCCTTTTCAAACAATACCCGTGAATAATTCGCATTATAAATTTTAACAGCTCCTTTAAAAACACGAACTAATTGATTTCCCTCTAAAGTAGCCATTGTTTCATCAATCATTATATTGTTTCCTGACACAGCGTAATTTGCCGCCATCCCAACAATGCCTTCCGCACATTCTACTGAATAGCTAAAAGAATTTAAAACTTCATCGGTTAAAGCTATTTTAATTTCGGAATGAAACGTATTATCAGATTCAACAACACCTTGATTATTGAATATTAAAACCTCATGGGTATCACAAGGAACCTCTTCTAAGATATTTACACTTGAAACACCATCATTATTATAATCAACAGGAATACCAACAGACCAGGAAGTTAATTTCCATGAGCCCTCAACAGAAAAAGTTTCTTCATCTGATGAACAGCTTGTTAAAAAAATAAGTAGTACACTTATTTTTAATATTGAGGTTAAGAGTTTCATACAATTTGGGAATTATACTTTGTAAATGTATCGTTACCTAAGTCAACACCGTAAAAAACCGGCTAAGATGTATAAAATTCGGATGAAATTTTAAAAAATGAGATTTTAAGATACTAATTCAGGCTCAAAATCGAATCGCACCAACCCATCTTCATCAATATCAGTAAGTTTTACAACATGTAATGTATTGACTAATTCCGGATTCCATGGTGCCTTTACCTTTACATAATTCTCTGTAAACCCATGTATATAACCTTCCTTATTCTCACTTTCAAACAATACCGTTCTACTTGATCCTATTTGACTCTCATAAAAGGCTCGGCGCTTTTTTACCGATAAACCACGTAGCATTTTACTACGCTTACTTCGTATTTTTTGAGGGACAATACCATCCATTTCAGCAGCTTCCGTATTATCCCTTTCAGAATAAGTAAACACATGGAGATAGGAAATATCTAATTCATTTAAAAAATTATAGGTTTCTAAAAAATGTTCATCGGTTTCCCCAGGAAACCCAACAATAACATCCACTCCAATGCAAGCGTGTGGCATGACTTCACGAATTTTTTCAACGCGATCGACATACAACTCACGCAAATAGCGACGCTTCATTTTTTTAAGTATATCGTTACTTCCACTTTGAAGTGGTATATGAAAATGCGGAACGAAGGCTCTGGATTTAGAAACCAGGTCAATAGTTTCATTCTTCAACAAATTAGGCTCAATAGATGAAATTCTAAGGCGCTCTATGCCTTCCACTTTATCTAATTCGGTTACCAAATCTAAAAAGGTGTGTTCGTGTTTTTTATTTCCAAACTCCCCTTTACCATAATCTCCAATATTAACACCCGTTAAAACAATTTCCTTAATGTTTTGAGCCGAAATTTCCCGAGCATTTTTTAACACACTATCCATAGTATCACTTCGTGATATACCACGAGCTAACGGAATAGTACAGTAGGTACATTTGTAATCGCATCCATCCTGTACTTTTAAAAAGGCCCGCGTTCTATCTCCAATAGAATACGACCCTACATAAAAATCGGCCTCTTCAATTTCACAGGAATGCACTTCTCCAAAATCATTCTTAGAAAGATCGTTTAAATAATCTGTTATTTTAAACTTTTCGGTAGCCCCCAATACTAAATCTACCCCATCCACATCTGCCAATTCCTGAGGTTTCAACTGCGCATAACACCCTATTGCTGCTACAAAGGCATCCGAATTAGCTCTTTGCGCCTGCTTTACGATACTTTTAAAACGTTTATCGGCATTTTCTGTTACCGAACAGGTGTTTATTACGTATATATCGGCTTTTTCGGAAAACTCTACTCGATCGAAGCCTTCGGTTAAAAAGCTTCTAGAAATTGTAGAAGTTTCAGAAAAATTAAGCTTACAGCCCAGGGTATAAAATGCAACTTTCTTTCTCATTTATGCTTTTGTCATTTCCGCAAAGAGGTAAATCTGATTATATTTACTTCTTTTGTTTAAAAGAGTGCAAATTTACAACTTATTAGCAACATGTTAAAACCAATTACCAAACATTTAATATTCTATTTATCAATATGTTGCATTGTTAGTTTTTATACTTCTTGCACAAAAAACAAATCAAACGTAAAAGATCATCTTGTTTTTCGATATAATGAACACAAAAATATTGGCTCCTTAGACCCTGTATTCTCAAAGGATATTGCAGATATCTGGGCCACGAATCAGTTGTTTAATGGACTGGTTCAAATGGACGAACAACTTCATGTTCAACCGTGCATAGCAAAAAACTGGAATATTTCAGAAGACGGACTTACCTATAATTTCAATTTACGTAGCGATGTGTTTTTTCATAAGCACGAATTATTTGGTAAAGATTCTACCCGCACCGTAATCGCTAAAGATTTTGAATACAGTTTAAATCGCTTATTAGATAAGTCGGTAGCCTCCCCTGGAAGTTGGGTATTAAATAAAGTAAAATCTTTTAAAGCTATAAATGACAGCATTTTTCAAATTCATTTAAAACAACCTTTCCCGGCATTTCTAGGATTACTAACCATGAAATACTGCTCGGTTGTTCCGAAAGAAATTGTAGAACATTACAAAACCGACTTTCGTTCGAATCCTATTGGTACGGGACCATTTAAATTTAAACGCTGGGAAGAAAACATAAAACTTGTTTTTAGAAAGAACAAACTTTATTTCGAACGGGATTTTGAAAACAAACAACTCCCCTACCTTGAAGCCATAGCCATTACTTTTTTACCAGATAAGCAAAGTGAATTTTTACAGTTCACTCAGGGCAATATTGATTTTGTTTCCGGATTGGATGCTTCTTATAAAGATGAGATACTCACGGCTGATGGACAACTGAGATCACAATACCAGCCCCATGTAAATATGATTCGTGGTCCTTATTTAAATACGGAATATCTGGCATTTTATTTGGATTCTGACATTCCTGAAATTCAATCGGAACTTATCCGTCAGGCTATAAACTATGGCTTTGACAGAAAAAAGATGATGATTTACCTACGAAACGGCATTGGTATTCCGGCAAATGGTGGGTTCATACCCAAAGGATTACCCGGATATAACAACTCGATTGGATATAGCTATCAACCGGAAAAAGCAAAAGCCTTGATTACGCAATTTAAAAATGACAGTAGAAATAACACGCCCGAAATAACCATAACAACTACCAGTAATTATTTAAGTTTTTGTGAATACATCCAGCGAGAATTGCAAAAAACAGGATTAATAGTAAATGTTGATGTTATTCCACCAGCCAGTTTAAAAGATGCTAAAGCTCATGGTAAATTAAATTTATTTAGAGCCAGTTGGGTAGCAGATTACCCGGATGCCGAAAACTATTTATCGCTTTACTACAGCAAAAATTTCGCGCCGAATGGCCCTAATTACACCCATTTTAAAAATGAGTTATTCGATGCATGGTATGAGCAAGCATTTAAAGAAACTCATCCTAAAAAGCGTGAATTATTGTACACTAAAATGGACTCTTTAATATTATCTGAAACGCCCATCGTTCCACTATTTTATGACGAAGTCGTTCGATTTACAAGAAAACATATAAATGGTTTAGGTATTAACCCCATTAATTTGTTAGACCTAAAAAGGGTGAAAAAACAATAATTTAGAAACAAAAAAAGAGTTCCCATAAAATGAAAACTCTTTCTTGTAATTGTGGTATAAGACTAAAAATTAATTCTTAATCACTTTTATAGTTTTAGTATTATTATTTTCTGATACCAATTTTACTAAATATACACCCCTAGCCTGAGAAGCTAAGTTTATAGTGCTTTCCATAGCATTTGGAGATACATTATATACTTCCTGACCTACCACATTGTATACCACTACATTTTTTATAACTACTGGAGCCTGTACATGTAATACATCTTTTACTGGGTTTGGATAAAACTTGAATTTACCCTCCTCAAAATCAATAGATGAAAGAGTCCCTATAGTAACACTAGCTTGAAAAGTGTCAAAAACAGTTGTAATAGGAGGAATAGGAGGCAATATAAACTCACTTGTAACAAATGTAAAATTGTACTCACCTGACTCAGAAGGATTAGTAATCAAACCTTTTACCTGTACTTCAAATTCTGAACCTGCAGGATAATCTTCGGAAAGCATAGTAACATAAATTTCATTAGAATTTACATATCCATTATAATCTGTACCAGAAATCAAATCAACCCCATTTAATTTTACGACCAGGTTTTCTATCGGTAAAGCACTTGTAATATCACTAGGCCAAGCAATATATTTACCCGCTGGTGTTATATTAGCACGCTTTAATTCAAATAGCCTCTTCCCAGCACTTAGCTGTAATTCTGTTTCTGTAGTATAATGGAATGTATAATCTGTTAAAGCTCCTAATGTAGGGTCTGCGACAGTTACCGTCGGGGCTTTTACTATCATAACAGTACCTGCAAAACTTTCTATATCATAATATTTAAAATCACTGAAACTTAAATATGCCGTTCCAAAATTAAATGTGTAATCTCCACTAATTGCAGGATTAACTATAGCCTGTTTAATCTCAACTTCAAATTTAGTACCTACAGGCAGAAGTTGTTTTTTAGTATTAACTCCAATTTGATCAGAATTATTACTAATCGCAGTAGTATAATCTTCATTATTCACCAAAGGAACACCATTAACTTTTACATTAATCTCGTAATTAGTTTTATCAAAATTTGGATAATTAGCTGGTGCAATATCATCTAAATAAATATTAAAAAGACGAATATTTGCAACAGGAGACACTTCAGTTGTGATCTGATATTTAAATGTGTAATCTGCCATTACGTCCGTCGATGCATCTGAAACCTCTACAATACTTCCAACATATACTGCATCTTGAAAAGCGTCAATTGGCGTTTCACTAGAGGTACTTGTCTGAAAAGAAACGTTATACTCCCCAACATTTGATGGATTTGTAATTAATTGCTTTAATTCCACCTTCAATATAGAACCTGCCGGTACATCGATTAACGCATCAATATAAATCTGTGATGCAGAAACATTGGCATCATAATCAGTTCCAGCAGTTAATTCAGCTCCGTTTAACGTAACAACTACGTTTGTTGCCGTTAAAGGGTTCCCTGGTGTCTGAAAATCTGCATACACTGCAGGCGCAATATCATCTTTGTTTAAAGAAAACAAGCGATCTCCATTTGCCGTAACCACGTCAGATACCGTGGTATACAAAAACGTATAATCCGTTAAAGCATCTACAGTCGTATCAGCCATATAAACTGTGTTAGTTGCATTTACAAATGTAGCTTGAAAGCTGTCTATAGTATTTTCTCCCGCCAAGGTAAGACTATAGGTTCTAAAATCAAATGTATACGCTCCAAGACCTATAGGGTTGCTATAGGCACCACTAATTTCAACCTGTAACTCATCTCCAGCAACAAGATCTACATTGGTCTGTATTCTAACTCTTGAGAAATCACTATCGGTATTAGTACTTAGACTCACAGTATAATCTGTAGCATTTGTTAGCAAAACCCCATTTCTCCATACTTTAAAATTACTACTGGTTAACCCTAATTCTTGAGGCAATGCGGTTGGATAACCTCCAACAGGAGCAGTATCTGCAAAAACAAAGTCAAATAAATAATTAAACCCTGTAGGTGGAGCGATGCCAGGCAAATCAGTTGCTAAAGTATAGTTAAACGTATAATCTGCTGGAGCACCAGGTGTAGGATCCGACACAGTTACAGTTTGTGCATTGGATAATTGAAAAAATAGGATGCATAACAAAGTGGCTACCCATCCATACATAGTGGAATTTTGTTTCATAATGAAAAATTTAATTAGTTAATTACAACACCTCCTTGAGAGGTATTTACAGGTAGTACTTAAAAAAATGTTAAATGGGTGGAAAAAAAATTATTTTTTTTAATTATTTTTTAATTATTTATACCAGCCCCCATAAATAAAGCAATAGAACACCATTATTATATTAAATAATACAATATTTCACATAGTTTCAAGCTTTTTAAGCAAAATCCATCAAAAAATAAGTCATTAACATTTCATTAGGAAAACATCTTCAAAAGGAAAGAATACTATTCAAATAAAATCTTAACCTCTGCGGTACTTTTTAGTTTCCTCGAAGACATGCTCTAAGATAGCTTTATCAACATCGGTTAAGGCTTCTTCACGTCTAGACAACACCAATTCCGCCACTTCAAAAGCTTTTTTTGTTACATAGGTAGTAAATCCTGAATGACCACCCCAGGAAAAGCTGGGTACAAAATTTCTTGGGAATCCACTCCCAAAAATATTCGAGCTAACCCCAACAACGGTTCCCGTATTAAACATGGTACTAATACCACACTTACTATGATCACCCATCATAAGTCCACAAAACTGCAGACCTGTTCTAGCAAAACTTTCTGTTTCGTAGTTCCAGAGCCTAACTTCGGCATAATTATTTTTAAGATTCGAATTATTGGTATCAGCACCTAAATTACACCACTCCCCGATAACGGAATTCCCCAAATAGCCGTCATGACCTTTACTGGAATTTGCAAATAATACAGCATTATTAACTTCTCCTCCAACTTTACATTGCACACCAATAGTAGTCGGCCCATAAATTTTCGCTCCCATTTTAACAACAGCACCTTCACAAATAGCCAATGGACCACGCACCATAGAGCCTTCCATTATCAAACTATCCTTACCTATATAAATAGGTCCTTTCGTAGCATTTAATATGGCACATTCTACCGCAGCCCCTTCTTCGATAAATATATGTTCTGCTCCCATCACATTATTACTGCCAGGGATTGGAATAGAAGTACGACCTTTGGTTAACAGATTAAAATCTTCCTGAATAGCTTCAGCATTTTTTGAAAATATATCCCAGGTATATTCAATTTTAATTACCTCATCATTATACTCTAATGCTTCATAAGTATCAAAATCAATATCCTCTTGTGTATCCTTTGTATAAAATGCAATAACATCTTCATCCTTAAAAATAGCTTGATTCTCTTTAAGATCCTTAACCATTTCTATCAATTCCAAATTTGGCAAATACGATGCATTAATCATAACATTAGCATCCATTTCAACCATAGGAAATTTATCCGACAAATAGTCTTCTGTTATTGTAGTGGTAGTGGTATCCAAATAAGCTTCCCATTTTTCTCGAATCGTTAAAATGCCAATTCTTATATCAGCTACTGGTCTTGTAAAAGTGAAGGGTAGTAAGTTATTACGTGACGGACCATCAAAAAGGATGTAATTCATACTCAAAAAAAATAGGTTAAATTCAATATATAGAGCAACTTACTCTAATCCTGAATTCGGTTACACAGCATATCAAAAGTAGGTTAAATGTAGAATATAAAAAAGCCTTCAATATTAAAAATACCGAAGGCTTTCATTATATGGTAACTAAGATTATTTTTTAAACTTAGCGTATTTGTTTTTGAATTTATCAATACGACCAGCAGTATCTACTAATTTAGATTTACCAGTGTAGTATGGGTGCGATGTTCTTGAAATCTCCATTTTGACAAGTGGATACTCAACACCTTCAACCTCAATAGTTTCGTTAGTGTTTGCAGTAGATTTTGTTAAAAACACATCGTCGTTAGACATATCTTTAAATGCTACAATTCTATAATTCTCTGGATGTATACCTTTTTTCATCGCTTAAAGCTTTAATTCTTTTCAATTTTGGAAGTGCAAAAATAAGTAATTTTTATAATTTTGCAATGCTTTTCTATATTTTTTTATTATTCTATTTCATAGAACACATTAATAATGAGAAAGGCTTACTTTTATACTCACAAAATAAACTTATTTTCATGGAAAAATCAACTAAATCCTCAGCAATTAATTTCGGCCTGTATTTAGGTGCCTTATTAGCTTTATTAACGGTTTTAGCCTATGCCATTAACCTAGATTGGTTAACCAATATGTGGTTTGGCTTATTTATAATATTTGCTATTATTACTTTAGGAATTATTTCTGTAGCAAAAGTAAAGCAACTTCAAAATGGCTTTGCCACGTTTAAAGAAGTTTTCACAGCATATTTTATTACCATAATTATTGGATTAACGATAAGCACGTTTGTTTCCTATTTACTTTTTAATTTCATTGACACAGAAGCAGCCGATGTTTTAAAACAAAAAACCATTGAAAAAACAGTAGACATGCTAAAAGGATTTAACACGCCTGCTGAAGCGATTGCCCAATCTGTTGAACAAATTGAAACGCAAGATCAATATTCATTAGGAAGCATATTAAAAGGACTTGCAGGATATACCGTATTTTTTAGCATCATCGGACTAATTGTTGCGGCAGCCATGAAAAAAAATCAACCGGAGACCGAATAAATTCTGTAATTTTGAAGCTCTAACATTTTGAAAGTCTCTAAATGAATATATCAGTAGTCATACCACTACTTAACGAACAAGACTCTTTAACAGAATTACACGATTGGATTGCAAAAGTCATGCAATCCAATCATTTTTCATATGAAATCATCTTTATTGATGATGGCAGCACCGATAAATCCTGGCAAACCATACAGGATTTAGCATCGAAAAATCCTGCTGTAAAAGGCATTCGTTTTTTAAAGAATTTTGGTAAGTCGCAAGCCTTACATGCCGGCTTTGATAAAGCAGAAGGTGATGTGGTCATTACCATGGATGCCGATTTACAAGATAACCCAGATGAAATTCCGGAACTATATGCCATGATAGCACAGGGTAATTTTGATTTGGTTTCTGGCTGGAAGAAAAAACGTTACGATTCTGTTATCGCTAAAAATTTACCATCCAAGCTATTTAATTGGGCGGCTAGAAAAACCTCAGGCGTAAAACTCAATGATTTTAATTGCGGATTGAAGGCTTATAACATTGTTGTAGTAAAAAATATTGATGTTAATGGTGAAATGCACCGTTATATACCAGTGTTAGCTAAAAATGCCGGTTTTACCAATATTGGCGAAAAAGTAGTACGGCACCAAGCCAGAAAATATGGCGTTACCAAATTTGGCATGAACCGCTTTATAAATGGTTTTCTAGATTTAATTACCATTTGGTTTATTTCTCGTTTTGGAAAACAACCCATGCACTTATTTGGTGCCTTAGGTGTACTCATGTTTATAATTGGTTTCGCCTTTGCTATATATCTGGGGATTGATAAATTATTTCTTAATCCTACAGGTCGACTTATTACAGAAAGACCCCAATTTTTCCTATCACTTTCAACTATGATTATCGGAACCCAGTTCTTTGTTGCAGGCTTTCTAGGAGAAATTATATTACGAACCAAACAAGACAAAAAACGCTATTTGATTAAAGATGAATTGAATTTAAATTAATAACTTTAACCCTTCAATTCTCATCAAACCAACAGATTAATATTTTACAAAAATTTACATTTATTACATATCATGATACATATCGAACCAAAAATTTTAGAACGTATAAACACTTGGTTAACCCCTACTTTCGATAATGAAACTCAAGAGATTATTAAGGATAGTATAGCTAATAATCCAAAAGACATCCAAGAGAGTTTTTATAAAGATCTAGAATTCGGCACGGGTGGTATGCGAGGTATCATGGGGGTTGGCACCAACCGCATTAATAAGTATACGCTTGGAAAAAGCACACAAGGACTAAGTGATTATTTGAACAAATTGTTTCCAAATGAAACTCCTAAAGCCGTAATTGCTTACGATTGCAGACACAATAGTAAGTCATTAGCCAAAGTAGTAGCCGATGTATTCTCGGCAAACGGCATTGAAGTTTATTTATTTGAAGACTTGCGTCCAACACCAGAATTATCCTTCGCTGTAAGACATTTAAATTGTCATTGTGGTATTGTATTAACGGCTTCTCATAATCCACCTGAATATAATGGTTACAAAGTTTACTGGCAAGATGGTGGACAGTTGGTACCGCCTCAGGATGGTGAAATTATTAGTGTGATTAACGATCTGCAATACAGTGATATTAAATTTGAAGCCAATGAGAATCTTATAACTTTCATTGGAAAAGATGTGGACGATGCCTTTATTAACGAATCTGTAAAACAAGGAAGTGTTGCAGCTTCACAAGAAGCCAAAGATAACTTATCGATCGTTTTCACTTCCCTTCATGGAACTTCAATCACAGCAGTCCCTGAAACACTAAAACGTGCAGGGTTTAAAAATATTCATATTGTAAAAGAGCAGGAAGTTCCTAATGGAGATTTTCCAACAGTAAAATCGCCTAACCCAGAAGAACCGGCAGCTCTAAAAATGGCTCTAGAACTCGCTGAAAAAGTTAATGCCGATATTGTTATAGGAACCGATCCTGATTGTGACCGACTAGGCGTTGCCGTAAGAAATTCTAATAACGAATTACAATTACTTAATGGAAATCAAACCATGCTCATGATGACTGATTTCTTATTAAAACAATGGAAAAAGGATGGTAAAATAGAAGGTAAAGAGTTTATCGCTTCAACCATCGTATCAACACCAATGCTTAATACACTTGCTAAGGCTTATGGTGTAGATAGCAAAATTGTATTAACAGGATTTAAGTGGATTGCTAAACTTATTAAAGATTTCCCTGAATTAAACTTTATTGGTGGTGGTGAAGAAAGTTTTGGATTTATGGTTGGTGATTTTGTACGCGACAAAGATGCTGTTACATCAACATTATTAGCATGCGACATTGCGGCCTATGCGAAATCTCAGAACAGCTCGTTCTTTAACGAATTAATTAAACTTTATTTAGAGCACGGCTTCTACAAAGAAAAATTAGTCTCGTTAACGAAGAAAGGTATTGAGGGTGCTGAAGAAATTAAACAAATGATGGTTGACGCTCGTGAAAATCCATTTACCGAAATCAACGGATCTAAAGTGACAAAAATTGAAGACTACCAGTCATCGACTTCCAAAGATATGATTACAGGAGCCATTACTCCAATAGACATCCCAAAGTCCAATGTACTTATATATTATACCGAAGATGGAAGCCAGGTAGCCTTAAGACCAAGTGGAACAGAACCTAAAATCAAGTTCTATGTAAGCGTAAATACCACTTTGGATTCTGCTGAAAATTTCAACGCTACCGAAGGGGATTTAGACACCAAAGCAGAAGCTATTTTAAAAGACATGAAATTAATTTAATAAGCCATATCTTTGCAAAATCTACATGCTTTTATGATTTTCATAAAAGCATGTTTTATAAATAAACATTTCTTTTTTAATGAATCAATTTATTAATATCCTAAAGTATGCCAAACCATACAAGAGTTTTGCTTTAGGACACATTATTTCGAACGTTTTATATGCCTTGTTTGGAGCCTTATCTTTTATAGCCCTGATTCCAATGTTAGATATATTGTTCGAAAAGAAAGACCCTGCTAACATTATTACTGAACCAGTTTATACGGGTATTTCTGATTTAAAAGATTATTACAAAGATTATCTGGCATATCAGGTAAGTTTACATGCCGATAATGAACCTCAGAAAGCACTTCTGTTAGTTGTAAGTTTAATTATCGTACTGTTTTTAGCTAAAAACATCTTTGGCTATTTAGCAAATTATTTCATGGTCTTTTTAAGAAATGGTGTTGTACGTGATTTAAGAAATGCCGTATACTCTAAAACCGTAGACCTGCCTCTATCCTATTTTTCAGAACAAAAGAAAGGAGATATCATGGCACGTGTTACTAACGATGTGGCTACATTACAATATTCTATGCTACCTGTTTTAGAGCTTATCGCCAGGGAGCCACTTATGATTCTTTTCACCATTATCATGATGCTTCTTATTAGCACAAAACTCACCTTATTTGTTTTTGTATTTATTCCGCTATCTGGTATAATTATTTCAAGAATAGGAAAAAGCTTAAAGCGAAAATCAGATCGTGTTCAACAGGAACAAGGTGTTATTTTATCTACATTAGAAGAGACATTAACCGGATTACGTATAATAAAAGGATTTAATGGAGAAAATAAATTCATCAAGCGATTTGAAGATTCTACATCAAGATTTTATCATTTTTCAAACAAATTATTAAACCGTCAGAATCTGGCTTCCCCTACTAGTGAATTTTTAGGAATTCTGGTGATATCGATTCTACTGTGGTATGGCGGACAATTAGTTTTAGTAGAAGGCACGTTAGATGGTAGTTCATTTATCGCTTATATGGGATTAGCCTATAATATTATGGTGCCAGCTAAAGCCATTTCAAGAGGATTATACAATATAAAACAAGGTAATGCGGCTGCAGAGCGTATTCAGGAAATCATTGATTCACCTAACCCTTTAAAAGATAAAGAAAATGCCCTTATTAAAACTGGATTTGATTCTGATATTAAATTTGACAACATCTCGTTTAAATATCAAAATGAATATGTTTTAAAGAACTTCTCTTTAAATATTAAAAAAGGAGAAACTGTCGCTCTTGTCGGGCAATCTGGCAGTGGAAAATCGACCATTGCCAACTTAATTACCCGTTTTTATGATGTTAATAAAGGTGCTATTTTAATTGATGGCACAGACATTCGTGATTTAAAAACAACATCACTTAGGCAACAATTAGGTATTGTAACACAAGATGCTATTTTATTTAACGACAGCATCAAAAACAACCTGAAATTAGGTAAAGACGATGCTACAGATGAAGAGGTTATCGATGCTTTAAAAGTGGCCAATGCCTGGGAATTTGTTAAGACCTTACCAGATGGAATAGAAACAAATATTGGTGATGCAGGAAACAAACTTTCTGGCGGACAAAAACAACGATTAAGTATTGCTCGTGCTGTTTTAAAAAGTCCTCCAATCATGGTTTTAGATGAAGCTACTTCAGCATTAGATACGGAAAGCGAACGACTAGTTCAACTAGCACTAGAGAATATGATGAAAAACAGAACCTCTATTGTTATAGCACACCGCTTATCTACCATTCAAAATGCCGATAAAATTATCGTATTAAACAAAGGTGAAATTGTAGAACAAGGACAGCACAGTGAATTAATTGCACAAAAAGGTGTTTATCAAAAATTAGTTGAAATGCAAAGTTTTGAATAATAACATAAACATTTACAAAACAAAAAAGGATAGAGATTTGGGTTTCTATCCTTTTTTTGTTCTTTGTCAGACTTGGGGACATCTAACATCATAAGTAGGTTTCTGATACAAACATAAAACAAAAAAACAGTTCCCACAAGAAAAAACTGTATTTTATCGTTATTTTTTGGCTTTAATCGGTTAGTTTGTTTTTTTTTATAATAAATAGATTACAAATATTTCCTTTTGAATAAATTAAATTTCCTTTAAACTTTTAGTATTTTTATTAGTCTAACATCCAAAGCATTTTTGTGATTGACGAGTTGCAACTAGTAGAACAATTAAAATCGGATACCGATAGAGAGCAAGCTTTTAGAGAATTAATAAGACTCTATAAAGAACGTTTGTATTGGCACATTCGGAATATTGTAAAATCTCATGACGATACCGATGATGTGCTACAAAACACTTTTATAAAAGTTTACAAAAACATCGATAACTTTAAAGGCGAAAGCCAACTATTTTCATGGATGTATCGTATTGCAACCAATGAATCCATTACTTTTATAAATAAACAAGCCAAAAGACTTCAAACCACAAATGAAGAAGCACAATTATTAGCCATTAATAATTTAAAAGCTGATGAATATTTCGAAGGTGATGACATTCAATTTAAATTACAAAAAGCCATAGCCACACTACCCCAAAAACAACAACTAGTTTTTAACATGAAATATTTTGATGATTTAAAATTTAAAGAAATATCAGAAATTTTAGAGACCAGTGAAGGTGCTCTAAAAGCAAGCTATCATATAGCTGTAAAGAAAATACAAGGCTATCTTACCAAAGATTAAACCTTTAGAAAAAAAAGAAGTCTTATATAAAGATGAAAGAAAAAGATTTACATAGCATAAAAAGGACTGGTTTTAAAGTACCCGAAAATTATTTCGACACCCTTGAAGATTATCTTGTTGATGAAATAAAACTAAAAACCCAAACCACAAACCAAGGCTTTAAAGTACCAGATAATTATTTTGATACTTTAGAAGATTCGATTTTGACTCAAATAACCAAAACAAAGAAAACCAGGGTAATTTCAATTATAAATAAAAAACAATTAGCCTACCTTTCTGGTATTGCTGCAGCTATTGTAATATTATTTAGCATAACATTCAATAATAAAAACACTGTATGGAGTAATTTAGATATTGATACTGTAGAAAACTATTTAATTAATGAAAATATTGTTGATTCGTACGAAATAGCATCTCTATTATCAGACGATGATATTGATGATTTCTCCCCTGTGAACCTTGAAATTGATTCTGAAGATTTACAGGATTTTATTTTTGAGAATATAGACCTTGAAGATATCATATCGAATTAATATCTTAATATTTAAAATTATGAAAAAGATATTCACCCTAGCCATTATAATAGCATTATCCTTCAGCTCATTTGGACAAAATCACCATGAGCGCATAAAAACGTTAAAAATAGCATACATAACAGAACAACTTAATCTATCTGAAAAAGAAGCCCAAGAATTCTGGCCAGTCTACAATACGTTTGAACATGAGTTTTTCAAATTAAGAGAGGAATTAAACAGAATAAGAAGAACCTTTAACCCAGATAAACTCACCGAAGCTGAAGCTAAATCAATTTTAAACGATATTAAAGTAATAGAAGACAAAAAACACATCCTGCGAATTAAAAATCTTGAAAATCTATCAAATATAATTCCGGCCAAAAAAGTCTTACTACTTAAAAAAGCAGAAGACGAATTTAAACACAAAATGTTTGAACAATATCGAAAACGAATGGGGCAACCTAGAAAATAAAAAAAGGAGCTATTTAGCTCTTTTTTATTCCCTAAAAGTCACTTTAGAAATCCTTCCAGAACCGGCAACATAAGCTTCTTTGTTATTTATAAACCGTATAGTATAATAACTTTCATCACTTAAATGTTTCCAGGTTAAACCGCCATCATTACTATAATCTATACCCTTAAATCCAACTGCTACCAATTCCTTTCCTTCCCCTTTAGGAATATACTGCACACAACTTCTGTATCCCGGGTTTTTATTGGCTGCCACCAATTCCCAGGTCTTGCCCCCATCTACTGTAAGCATTTTATTAGCACTATCAATCTCAGGGTTCATGTAATCGCCACCAATAGCAAAACCAATATGCTCATTATAAAAATCAATAGAATAAATACCTTCAGTATCCCCAGCCTTAACTATAGGTGTTTTAATAAGCTTCCAAGACTTCCCTTTATCTTCAGAATAATAAATATTACCATGGGTCGTACCAATCCATGCCTTATTACCCAAAACTTTTATGTTGGTATTACTCGCTGCAAAGGCCCCTTCACCTGCTTCTGCACCAGGTAATTCTGAACAACTTATTTTCATCCATGTGGCTCCTCCATCACGTGTAATAATTATTGATAAACATCCATTTACATAATCTCCAACAGCTATTCCTTCTCGATTATTCCAAAAAGTCATCGCATCGTAAAACACTCCTTGTCCTTGTTCTTCATAAACCAAAGTCATTTTACCAGAATCTCCTGTCTTATACAACAATGCAGGATTTTCAATACTCAACATAAAAAAATCCGTCGCAGTATGTGCCACCGCTCTAAAATGTAAATTCAAACTATCGTGCCTCTGGATGTTAGTTTGAAACATTTTTGTTTTAGGGCTGTATAGTCCATAAGCCCCGTTATTGGCAGCAAAAGACAAGCTTCCATCGTTTAAAATATCAATCGCACGTACACTTAATAAAGAATCTTCCAGTAAGGTAACAAACTCGACACCATTGAATGTTCGTGGTTTAAATTTATCTTCCGATTTACATGAAACTATGAATAAACAACCAATAAACGTATATAAAAAAGCTCTCATTAAATTTAATTTGGTTTAAAAATAGTAAAGCATTCCTAATTATCGGTTAACAGATTTAACAAATCGACTTTTTAAGTGTAACTTTGCAGCCTTATTTATACAAGATGCGATTACACAGAAATTTATGTTTTGCCGTTATAGACGGATTGACTTTAATTTTTAACGAAGGAAAATATGCCGATAAGGTGATTCAACAGCTCTTAAAACGTGATAAGCGTTGGGGCGCTAGAGATCGTGCCTTTGTAGCGGAAACAACCTACGACATAGTACGTTGGAAACGTTTATATGCTGAAATCGCAGAAGTTAAAGAGCCGTTCGACCGAGATAATATTTGGCGTATGTTTGCCGTTTGGGCAACACTTAAAGGTATTAAACTACCGGATTGGAAATATTTTGAAAACACCCCAACTCGCAAAATAAAAGGACGTTTTGACGAACTATCTAAAATTAGAAAATTCAAAGAATCAATTCCTGATTGGATTGACGAATTAGGTGAAAAAGAATTAGGAACCAAAGTTTGGACTAAAGAAATTGCCGCTTTAAATGAACAAGCCGATGTTGTGCTTCGTGTTAATACCTTAAAAACAACTAAGGAAAAATTACAGTCCGAATTATTCGATGTAAATATTGAAACAGAGTTTCTTGAAGATTATCCAGACGCTTTAAAACTTAAAGAGCGGGCAAATGTATTCTCAACCGAAGCATTTAAAAATGGTTTTTTTGAAGTTCAAGATGCGTCATCCCAGTTGGTTGCTCCTCTATTAGGCATAAAACCTGGTATGCGCGTTGTAGACACATGTGCTGGCGCGGGAGGCAAAACCTTGCACATTGCTTCAATTATGGAAAACAAAGGGCAGGTTATTGCTATGGATATCTATGGTAATAAACTGAATGAATTAAAACGTCGTGCAAAACGCAACGGAGCCCATAATATTGAAACACGTGCGATCGAATCGACAAAAGTGATAAAAAAACTTTACGATAAAGCCGATAGAGTTCTTATCGACGCCCCATGTTCTGGTTTAGGTGTGCTACGTAGAAACCCTGATGCCAAGTGGAAATTGCAGCCTGATTTCATTGACAAGATTAAAAAAACCCAACAAGAAATTCTTCAGCAATACTCAAGAATGGTAAAACCCGGCGGCCAATTAGTATATGCGACTTGTTCTATATTACCATCTGAAAATCAGCAACAAGTTGATGATTTCTTAAAATCTGATTCCGGAAAAGATTTTATATTTGTTAAAGACAAGAAAGTATTGTCTCACAAATCTGGATACGATGGCTTCTATATGGCATTACTAGAGAAGAAAAAGTAATTTAGGCTTACTAGTAAGTTATTCCATCCATACCCTAATGAAAAACAGGATTTGGATGAAACAACTTTATACTATTATTTTCACCTTTATTTCTGCTTTTGTTTTTAGGCAACAAGCCTATTACAACAGTATAGACTTTAGTAAAACCGGTTTAGCTTTAAAACAGGATTTAGCAGACCTAATTACAACCACGCATACCAACATACTTTCCTATGGGTGGGATGCCACGAAGGCTACAGACATTAACCCTAGCAACAGCACTAAAGTACTTTTAGTATATGGATGGGAAAATGGCAGTGATATTGATTGCACCAACGATTTAGAAAGAGACATTAACAGTAACGGTGGGAATTCCTGTGACTACAACCGAGAACATGTTTACGCCAAATCTTTAGCAACTCCCGTTATGGATAATTCCGGTCCGGGTGCAGATGGTCATCATATTAGAGCTTCTGATGTTCAAAGAAATGGCACTAGAGGAAATCAAAAATTCGCTTCAGGATCTGGTAATTTAGGTAATGTAACAGGCGGATGGTATCCCGGTGATGAGTGGAAAGGTGATGTAGCAAGAATCATCATGTACATGTATTTACGTTATGGCGACCAATGTTTACCCATTAATGTTGGAGTTGGAAGTGCCGTGAGTACACCTGATAGTATGATTGATTTATTCCTACAATGGAATTCAGAAGATGAAGTTTCTAATTACGAAATACAGCGTAATGAGTTTCACGAAAATACTTTAAACACTTATGCTCAAGGCAACAGAAATCCTTTTATTGACAATCCAGCTTTAGCAACGGCAATTTGGGGAGGACCAGAAGCTACCGACACTTGGGGGAACATTCTTAGCACCGAAAGTTTCTTTGTGAATACTATTAAAATTTACCCAAACCCTAATCAGGAAAATTATCTAAACATACAAACAAAACAACCCACACAGGTAGAATTCTATAATGCAATAGGTCAGTTATTAAGTAAAACAAATATAAGTACCAACAATTCAAAAATTAACATTACTCATTTGAAAACTGGAATTTATCTAGTAAAACTAACAACAGAATCTGGCACATTAACCAAAAAACTTGTTAAACGCTAAAAAAATAATTCTAAGCTTCCTTTTACTTAAAGGACCGTTTTTTTTTAATTTCAAATTATGGACGCCAATTTCAAAACCTATCTTTCAAATATTTTAAATACTCAAATAGAGGGTCTTCAACCAATTTCTGGCGGTGATATTTCTTCGGCTTTTGTTATTTCAACAATTAACCACTCCTATTTTTTAAAAATAAATTCCTCAGAAAATGCTTTGCAGTTATTTCAATCGGAAGTAAACGGACTAAAATCAATACAAAGCACCAACACGATTAGCACACCAAAGGTTTTCCATTGTGACATCTACCATGATTACGCGTTCTTAGTTTTGGAATACATAGAAACAAAATCAGCTACAAATTCAGATTTTGAACTTTTAGGAACCCAACTAGCAGATTTACACAACTCCTTTACTGAAGATTTCGGACTAGACCAAAATAACTTTATTGGTAATTTACCACAATCAAACGCAACACATGAAACTTGGGTTGAATTTTACATTAAAGAGCGCCTAAAACCTCAACTGGACTTAGCTGTTAAAAAAAACCTATTAAAACCATCAGAATACCCTTCAGAAAATCGAATCTTTGAGACTTTAGAATTATTATTAAATAACTTGAAACCCTCATTACTACATGGCGATTTATGGAGTGGTAATTATTTAATATCAAAAGATGGCATACCTTATCTCATAGATCCTGCTGTATATTATGGCCATAATGAAGTTGATATTGCCATGACTAAACTTTTCGGGGGTTTTGGAAACAGTTTTTACCAAGCTTATTACTCTATTCATCCCACGAATGAATATTCTAATGCACGCATGGACATTTACCAGCTTTACTATCTATTGGTGCATCTAAATTTATTTGGGAGTTCATATCACGCTTCTGTTATAAACATTCTAAAAAAACACTTTTAATTCCCTTGTTTAATACCTTGTTAATAATAGTCTAGGCTTTCCTAAAAAAAGCAGATTTAAATGACTAAAAAAGTGTATTTTTGCAATTTAAAATTTCAACCATAACATATCTAAAATGATTCATTTCTTTGGAAACGTAACCGGCAAAGTATTTGCCGTTCAAACAACAAAAGAATTATCTACCGAGAGTATCTCCAAATTAAACTGGCTTTTTGGCAATCAACCTAAAATAAATCAAACATCTTTAGATGCATATTTTGTAGGTCCAAGAGCTGCTATGATAACGCCTTGGAGTACCAATGCTGTTGAAATCACTCAAAACATGGGGATTTCAGATATTATAAGAATTGAGGAGTTTGAAGCTGTAAGTGAAGATTTCAAGGATTACGACCCTATGATTTCAGAAAAGTTTAATGGCTTAAACCAAGAATCTTTTACTATAAATATCGAGCCAGAACCTATTTTAGATATCGAAGACATTGCAGCTTACAACATTCAGGAAGGACTTTCTTTAAGTGATGAGGAAGTAGAATATTTAGAGAATGTTTCTAAAAAAATTGGACGTCCATTAACCGATTCTGAAGTTTTTGGATTCTCTCAAGTGAATAGTGAGCATTGTCGCCATAAAATATTTAACGGTACGTTTATTATAGATGGTGAAGAAAAGCCAACTTCTTTATTTAAATTAATTAGAAAAACATCTGAAACAAATCCGAACACCATAGTTTCGGCTTATAAAGATAACGTTGCTTTTATTGAAGGTCCAAAAGTTGAGCAATTTGCTCCTAAACGTGCAGATATTCCTGATTTTTATACCATTAAAGAATTCGATTCTGTTATTTCATTAAAAGCAGAAACTCATAACTTCCCAACTACTGTAGAGCCTTTTAATGGTGCAGCAACTGGTTCTGGAGGTGAAATTCGTGATAGACTAGCAGGAGGAAAAGGCTCTTTACCTTTAGCTGGAACCGCGGTATACATGACGTCTTACTCACGTTTAGAAGAAAACCGACCATGGGAAAAAGCTGTAGAAGAACGTGATTGGCTATACCAAACACCCATGGATATTTTAATTAAAGCATCGAATGGAGCTTCTGACTTCGGAAACAAATTCGGGCAACCATTAATCTGTGGTTCTGTATTAACTTTCGAACATGAAGAAGATGCGCGTAAACTTGGTTTCGACAAGGTTATCATGCAAGCTGGTGGTATTGGTTATGGCAAAAAAGATCAAGCTTTAAAAGACACCCCTCAAACAGGTGATAAAATAGTTATACTTGGTGGTGAAAACTACCGTATTGGTATGGGCGGTGCGGCTGTATCAAGCGCCGATACAGGAGAATTTGCTTCAGGCATCGAATTAAACGCTGTGCAACGTTCTAATCCGGAGATGCAAAAGCGTGCTGCAAATGCCGTTCGAGGTATGGTTGAAAGCGAAGAAAACTTTATCGTATCTATACACGATCACGGAGCTGGTGGTCACTTAAACTGTCTATCTGAGTTAGTAGAAGACACCGGTGGAAAAATCGACTTAGATGCGCTTCCTGTGGGAGACCCAACGCTATCAGATAAAGAAATTATTGGTAACGAATCTCAAGAACGTATGGGACTAGTTATTGGCGAAAAACATATTGACACCCTTCAACGTATCGCCGAGCGTGAGCGTTCTCCAATGTATACCGTTGGTGATGTAACTGGCGACGATCGATTTACTTTCGAATCGAAATCAAACGGTCGCAAACCTATGGACTTAGGCATGGAAGATATGTTTGGTAGTTCACCAAAAACAACTATTACCGATTCAACTATTAACAGAAATTATAGCGACGTTAACTATACTTCAA
Source organism: Gaetbulibacter saemankumensis DSM 17032 (assembly GCF_000425645.1). Taxonomy (GTDB): domain Bacteria; phylum Bacteroidota; class Bacteroidia; order Flavobacteriales; family Flavobacteriaceae; genus Gaetbulibacter; species Gaetbulibacter saemankumensis. The sequence continues at coordinate 1,340,150 of NZ_KE384430.1, read as the reverse complement.
ATAAATTCTATGATTATTTAGATCAGGTTTTACAATTAGAAGCTGTAGCTTGTAAAGACTGGTTAACAAATAAAGTAGACCGCTGTGTAGGTGGTAAAGTAGCTAAACAACAATGTGTTGGACCTTTACAAATCCCACTTAACAACGTTGGTGTAATGGCCTTAGATTTTAAAGGCAAAGAAGGTATTGCAACCTCAATAGGACACTCTCCTATTTCAGGTTTAATTAACCCGGTTGCAGGTAGTAGAAACTCTATAACTGAGTCTTTAACTAATATCATCTGGGCACCATTAAAAGATGGTTTACAATCGGTTTCTCTTTCAGCAAACTGGATGTGGCCCTGTAAAAATGAAGGTGAAGATGCTCGACTGTATGAAGCTGTTGAGGCCGTTTCAGAATTCGCGATCGATTTAGGAATTAACGTACCAACCGGTAAAGATTCCTTATCGATGAAACAAAAATACCCTAACGAAGATGTTATTGCTCCTGGTACCGTTATTATTTCGGCTGCAGGTAGCTGTAACGATATTAATAAAGTGGTAGAGCCTGTATTTAAAAAGAATGCAGGTAACATTTACTATATTAACATCTCTCAAGACAGCTTTAAACTTGGTGGTAGCTCGTTTGCGCAAGTTGTTAATAAAATAGGGAAAGACACCCCTAATGTTAAAGATGCTGCATATGTTAAAAATGTATTTAACACGGTTCAAAATTTAATAAAAGAAGAACAAATTGTAGCTGGACACGACGTTGCTTCCGGAGGTTTAGTGACTACTTTATTAGAAATGTGTTTTGCCGACACGCATATTGGAGCCGAATTAGATGTCACCGCTTTAGCTGAAAAAGATTCATTCAAAATATTGTTTGCTGAAAATGCAGGTATTGTAATTCAGGCTAAAGACGATTCGATTGAAAGCGTTTTATCTGAAGCAAACATAGCATTCTTTAATATTGGTAAAGTTACAGTATCGGACACTTTAAGTGTTATTAATGGTACAGACGTGTTTACTATGACTGTATCTCGTTTACGCGATGTTTGGTATAAAACGTCTTATTTATTAGACCAAAAACAAACGGCCAATGGATTAGCTCAAGATCGTTTTGATAATTATAAAAATCAACCACTTAAATACACTTTCCCTAAACATTTTACAGGAAAATTACCTGAATTAAACGGGAACAGACCAAAGGCTGCTATATTACGAGAAAAAGGTAGTAACTCGGAACGCGAAATGGCAAATGCTATGTACCTTGCTGGTTTTGATGTAAAAGATGTTCACATGACTGATTTAATTTCTGGTCGTGAAACGCTCGAAGACATTCAGTTCTTAGGAGCTGTTGGGGGCTTCTCTAACTCTGATGTTCTTGGATCGGCAAAAGGTTGGGCAGGCGCGATTAAATACAACGAAAAAGCAAATAAAGCGATTCAGAACTTCTTTAATCGGGAAGATACATTATCTGTTGGTATTTGTAACGGATGTCAATTATTTATGGAGTTAGAAGAGATTAACCCAGACCATGAGATTCATGGTAAAATGGTTCATAACAATTCTCATAAACACGAAAGCTCTTTTACCTCTGTAAAAATCCAAGAGAACAATTCTATCATGCTATCAACTTTAGCTGGTACTACTTTAGGAGTTTGGATTTCTCATGGTGAAGGTAAATTTAGCTTACCTTATAGCGAAGATAAATATCATATCGTTGCTAAATACGGATATGAAGGTTATCCACACAATCCAAATGGTTCTGACTTTAACACGGCCATGATGTGTGATAAAACAGGGCGCCATCTAGTTACCATGCCTCATATTGAACGCTCAACGTTCCAATGGAACTGGGCTAATTACCCTGATGGCAGACGAGATGAAGTTACACCTTGGCTAGAAGCTTTTGTAAATGCAAGACTATGGATTGAAAACCATTAGTTCTTAACCATTATAAACTAAAAAGCCTGAGATTATCGTATAATCTCAGGCTTTTTTGATTAATTACGAATTAGTCATCGAGAATTATAATGTTGCTTTTATAGCGGCCTGCGCTGAAACTAATCGGGCAATTGGCACACGGTATGGCGAACAACTTACGTAATCCATACCGGTATGGTAACAGAATTCTACAGAACTAGGTTCTCCACCATGTTCACCACAGATACCAACTTTTAAGTTTGGTTTTGTACTTCTACCTCTTTCAGTTCCAATTTTAACTAATTGTCCAACGCCTTCCTGATCGAGTACTTCAAACGGATCAACTTTTAAAATACCTTTTTCGATGTATATTGGCAAGAACTTACCGGCATCATCACGGGAATATCCAAAAGTCATTTGAGTTAAATCATTAGTTCCGAAAGAAAAGAAGTCTGCTTTTTCAGCAATTAAATCGGCCATTAAAGCGGCACGAGGAATTTCAATCATAGTTCCAACCAAATACTCAATTTTATCATTTCTTTCTTCAAAAATAGTATCAGCTGTATTTCTAATTATAGATTCCTGTTCTTCAAATTCTTTAACAGTTCCAACTAATGGCACCATTATCTCAGGCTTACAAATAATACCACGCTCTTTTAAATTAAGCGCTGCTTCAATAATGGCACGTGTTTGCATCTCAGTAATTTCCGGATAGGTATTACCCAAACGACAACCTCTATGCCCTAACATCGGATTAAACTCTTCTAATTCGGCTACTTTATTTTTTACCGCTTGAAGCGAGATATGCATTTCTTCGGCCAATTCTTTTTGAGTTGCTAACTGATGCGGCACAAACTCGTGTAATGGGGGGTCTAACAATCGAATGGTTACCGCCAAACCTTCCATAGCTTCAAAAATACCTTCAAAATCTTCACGCTGCATAGGCAATAATTCTTCTAAAGCTTGCTTACGTCCTTTTACGGTATCAGCCAAAATCATTTCACGCATAGCCTTGATACGGTCCACTTCAAAAAACATATGTTCAGTTCTAGTAAGACCTATACCCTGAGCTCCAAACCCTCGAGCCACTTTAGCATCATTAGGTGTATCGGCATTGGTACGTACTTTCATAACCCCATACTTATCTGCGAGCTCCATAAGTTCGGCAAATTCGCCACTTAATTCTGGTTCTTTGGTTGCTACTTTACCTTCAATAATATTACCAGTAGAACCATTTAATGAAATCCAATCACCTTCGTGATACTCATGATCTCCAACTGTAAGGGTTCTGGTTTTGTAATTTATTTTTAAAGCACCTGCTCCAGAAATACAGCATTTACCCATACCACGTGCTACCACGGCGGCATGTGAAGTCATGCCTCCTCTTGCAGTTAAAATACCTTTGGCAATATTCATACCCTCTAAATCTTCTGGCGAGGTTTCTATTCGAACTAAAATGCTACTTTTAAATTTGCTCGCTTCATCTGCGAAAAAGACTATTTTACCAGTTGCTGCTCCTGGTGAAGCTGGCAACCCCTGAGCTATAATATTAGCTCGTTTTAGAGCTTTAGGATCGAATACCGGGTGTAATAATTCATCCAACTTATTTGGTTCCACTAATAACAAAGCCTCTTTTTCATCAATCATACCCTCTTTAAGTAAATCCATCGCAATTTTTACCATGGCCGCTCCGGTTCGCTTACCATTTCTGGTTTGTAGAATCCACAATTTTCCTTCCTGTATAGTGAACTCCATATCCTGCATATCACGATAATGTTTTTCTAAAATATCCTGATACTCATTTAACTCCTTAAAAATGCCAGGCATCAATTCTTCCAGAGAAGGATAATTTTCCGCACGATCTTCTTCTTCTATTTTAGCTAATTCTGCCCAACGCTGAGAACCTAATTTCGTAATTTGTTGTGGCGTACGAACACCCGCAACCACATCTTCTCCTTGTGCATTGATTAAATACTCACCATTAAAGACATTTTCTCCGGTACCGGCATCACGTGTAAAACAAACACCTGTTCCAGAATGATCACCCATATTTCCGTAAACCATGGCCTGAACATTTACAGCAGTACCCCAGTCAGCAGGATATCCGTGCATATTTCTATAATATACTGCACGATCGCCATTCCAACTATTAAACACAGCAATAACAGCTCCCCACAATTGATCCCAAGGATTTGTTGGAAAATCATGTCCTGTGCGCTTTTTAACCGCGTCTTTGAAGTCGTAAACCAAATCCTGTAAATCCTGAATAGAAAATTCAGTATCTAATACTATACCGCGTTTTTCTTTTAGATGCTCCATGATTTCTTCGAATGGATCGATATCTTCTTTCGATTCAGGTTTCATACCTAAAACAACACCTCCGTACATTTGGATAAATCGACGGTAAGAATCCCAGGCAAATTTTTCGTTATTTGTTTTCTTAGCCAATCCAAGAACTACTTCATCATTCATTCCTAAATTTAAAACCGTATCCATCATCCCTGGCATGGAAACACGGGCTCCAGATCTTACTGAAATAAGCAACGGATTATCTTTATCTCCGAACTCACTTCCCATAGCCGATTCTATATTAGCAATAGCTTCTTCGACTTCATCTTTTATCATTTCGAAAACCGCTTCCTTTCCTAACAAGTTATATTCTGTGCAAACCTCTGTTGTAATGGTGAATCCAGGTGGCACCGGAATCCCTATAGCACTCATTTCAGCTAAATTAGCTCCTTTACCTCCCAGTAAATTTCGCATTGAACTATTACCATCGGCAGATTTGTTTCCAAACTTAAAAACCCGCGCTTTTACGTTTTCAAGTAACTCCATAATATAATAATTTTCTAATTTTTACTATATAAATGTAAGTCCAATAAATAAGGTTTTTTATGACATAAATCATATACCTAACTGTAATAAAAAAAACCTGAGAAAATTTTAGTTTCACAGGTTTCTTTTAAAATAATTAAACTAATTTGTTTAAGTATCACTAAGCATATTTCAAATCCTTATACATCTTTTTATAAGCTTTATTTACTGTACGTTTCATTAACAATGATACAATAAATGCTATAACGAATAAACCAGCAAAAACTTCTAAGGTTACATCCAAGGATCCTGTGGTATTTTTAACCACATCATAAACAGTTGGACCTACAACACCAGCAAGTCCCCAGGCTGCCAACACCATACCATGTATAGCGCCTAATTGCTTTGTCCCGAAAAGATCTCCTAAAAAAGCTGGTAAAGTTGCAAAACCACCCCCATACATAGTAATTACAGTAAACAATACTACTAAAAATGTGATCTCCATTGATAATTTAGGTAAAAAATAAAAAGCTAAAATCTGAAAAGCAAAAAATAAAACAAAAGTGTTTGCTCTACCTAAATAGTCTGAAAGACTTGACCAAAAAAGCCTACCTAATCCATTAAAAACTCCAATCAAACCTACTACAGCTGCCGCTTCCATAGGCGTGTAATTTAATTTTTCCTGCATCATCGGGCTTGCTGCCGATATAATAGCAATACCACCTGAAATATTTATAAACATCATAATCCAGATGTAATAAAATCTTGTTGTTTTTAAAGACGCATTAGCATCAATATTTGCCATATCGGCCTTTATTACTTTCCCTTCTCCAGGTTTAAAACCTGCTGGCAAGTAGCCTTCCGGAGGTCTTTCTATATAACTTGCTGAAGACAAAATAAGAAGCATATAAATAACACCTAAAATGTAAAACGCATTAGCAACCCCTACCGCATCGAACAAACTTTGCATTACAGGACCAAATATTAAAGCAGCGAATCCAAAGCCCATAATAGCCATACCCGTAGCTAAACCACGTCTGTCGGGAAACCACTTCACCAAGGTACTAACAGGTGTAATATACCCTAAACCCAAGCCTATACCTCCAATGACACCATAACAAAGATAAAACAAGGTTAACGATTCCAACTGAACGGCTAAACCAGAACCTAAAATTCCGACACCATAAAACAGACCTGCGGTTGTACCACTAACTCTTGGACCAACTTTCTCTACCCAACGACCTAAAAATGCTGCCGATAAACCTAGCAGTAAAATAGCTATTTTAAATGCCCATTTTATCACACTACCATCAACATCAAAAACATCTTTAACAGGATTCGTCATCACTGAATAAGCGTAAACGGATCCAATAGAAATATGAATACCTACTGCTGAAGCAGCTATTAACCAACGATTTTTTAATTTTTGTGTCTTCATGACTTAATTGTATATAAGCGCTGTATTATCAGCTCATTTTTTAATTTACCTTAACCTCTTTAAAATACTCTTTTAGAATACTAACCGCCTGTTGAATTTCCTCCTTAGTGTTTTCTCTAGCATCCTTTAGTTCATAATCCCATCCTAAAGCTTCCCACTTATGAATACCTAATTTATGATATGGCTGAAGCTCAATTTTTTCAATGGTTTTATAATCCTTAAAATAATTACCCATTTCATGTAAAAGTTCCGGTCTATTTGTAATTTCCGGAATAAGTACATAACGCAACCACATGGTTTTACCTGAAGCTTCACGGTGCTTAGCAAATTCGAAGGTTGTTTCTTTATTTCTTTGCCCCGTTAATGCTTGATACCCTTCTTCTGTCATGTGCTTGATATCCAACATCACTAAATCGGCATAATTATCTAATAAATCGATAGCAAAATGATTCAATAAACGTCCATTCGTATCTAAATTGGTATGAATACCTTCCTCTTTCAATCGCTTAAAGAAAGGAATTAAGGCTTTTGATTGTAATAAGGGTTCACCTCCTGAAACAGTCACGCCACCTTTTCTTCCAAAATAAGGTTTCAAATTAATGGCCATTTGCACTAACTCTTCAACCTCATATTCTTTTCCTCCTGTCGTGTTAATAGTATCCGGATTATGACAATACAGACATTTCAACTTACATCCCTGTAAAAACATCACAAAACGAATGCCTGGCCCGTCATGCGTTCCGAAGGATTCTAATGAGTGAACTCTTAATATGTTATCTTCAGTTTTAATTGGCTTTAATTTTAAAAGAAACATCCAAGAAAGCGTTCTAAAACTACTTTCTTAGATGTTTCAAATGATAAAAAAACTACATTGATTCGTGGAAAGAACGTGTAATGACTTCTAGTTGCTGTTCTCTTGTTAATCTAACAAAATTAACGGCATAACCTGAAACACGAATTGTTAATTGTGGATATTCTTCAGGGTGCTCCATAGCATCCATTAACATTTCTTTATCGAGAACATTTACATTTAAATGCTGCGCACCTTTAATAAAATATCCGTCGATGATACTCGTTAAGTTTTCAATCTTATCTTCATCTGATGCTCCTAAAGATTTTGGAACCATTGAGAATGTGTTTGAAACCCCATCTAAAGAATTCTTATAATCAATTTTAGCTACCGAATTTAAAGAGGCTATTGCTCCGTTACAATCGCGCCCATGCATAGGATTTGCTCCAGGTGCAAAAGGAATACCACTTGCTCTACCATCAGGTGTTGCTCCTGTTTTCTTCCCGTAAGACACGTTTGATGTAATGGTTAAAACAGATAACGTTGGTTCTGCATCTTTATAAACTGGTAATTGCTTTAATTCATTATTGAAATCGGCTACAGCATTGGCAGCTAAAGTATCTACACGATCATCGTCATTTCCATATTTAGGGAATTCACCTTCAATTTTAAAATCGACAGTTAATCCTTCTTCATTTCTCACAGGTGTTACTTTGGCATATTTTATAGCTGAAAGTGAATCTGCTACAATCGACAACCCGGCAATACCATAAGCGATATTTATTGATGGATTTGTATCTATTAAAGCCATTTGAGCTTTTTCGTAATAGTACTTATCATGCATGTAATGAATAATATTCATCGAATCGTTATACACACGTGCCACATCCTTCATAGCTATTTTAAAGTTAGCCATTACAGTATCAAAATCAAGCGTATCTCCTTCTAACGGCTCAATACCTTCAACAACTAACGTCCCCGTATTTTCGCAACGTCCACCGTTAATGGCTAATAATAATGTTTTAGCCAGGTTTGTTCTAGCTCCAAAGAACTGAATTGACTTTCCTAAACTTTGGTAAGACACACAACATGCAATTCCATAATCATCAGAACCACGCTCGGCTCGCATTAAATTATCATTTTCAAACTGAATTGAAGAGGTATCTATAGATACTTTAGCACAAAATTCTTTAAAGTTTTGTGGTAAATCTTTAGACCATAGTATCGTCATGTTTGGCTCAGGTGATGGTCCTAAATTATACAAAGTATTTAAGAAACGATAGGAAGTTTTAGTCACTTTGGTTCTTCCATCTTCAAACATACCTCCAATAGCTTCTGTTACCCAGGTAGGGTCTCCTGCAAAAATCTCATCATAAGCACTCATTCTTAGGTGGCGCACCATGCGTAACTTCATTACAAACTGGTCGATATATTCCTGAGCTTCAACTTCAGTAATTAAACCTTCTTGTAAATCTTTTTCAATATAAATATCTAAGAATGTTGACACATTACCTAAAGACATGGCTGCACCATCTTGTTCCTTCACAGCCGCTAGGTATGCCATATAAGTCCATTGTACCGCTTCCTGAGCATTTTGAGCTGGACGACTTAAATCTAAACCATAATTTGCACCCAATTCAAGCATCGCTTTTAATGCCTTGATTTGCTCAGATACTTCCTCTCTTAAACGAATAACCGACTCGGTCATTGGTCCAGTAATATTCTCTAAATCTTCTGTTTTATTTTCTATAAGATAATCAATACCATATAGAGCTAAACGACGGTAATCCCCGATAATTCTTCCACGTGCATAATTATCTGGCAGTCCTGTTAAAAATCCAAGAGAACGGTATTTTCTAATTTCATCATTATAGGCATCAAACACACCATCGTTGTGTGTTTTAACATATTTTGAAAATAATTCGGTTAAATTTTCATTTGGTTGAACACCTTGCTCTGCAAGAGCCTTTTGAACCACTTTAAATCCTCCGAAAGGTTTCATGGCACGCTTTAATAACTCATCAGTTTGTAAACCTACAATAATTTCGTTGTCTTTATCAATATATCCAGCTGCAAAGGAGCTGATCGTTGAAATCGTTTCTGTATCAACCGAACGCACCCCATTTCTTTGACGTTCTTCCTGAGTTGCTTTCTTACAAACTTCCCATAGTTTTAAAGTTCTCTCGCTTGGTCCTACTAAAAAATCGCCATTTCCAAGGTAAGGTGTTATGTTTCTTAAAACAAAACCTCTAACATCAACTGTCTTTTTGGAAACATCTCTATTTAATTCTTGTAATTCCATTTTTTATAATTTAAATGTTGTTTTTTTATCACTAATTATCACTACAAATTTACGCTGAGATAAAACTTAAAAAACTGATATTTATCAGCTATACACAGTATTGGAATAGATTAACCTTTCGAAAACGTTTGAATTTGCTTTTCGTTAATTCATAAAATTTAACCGAATATCATTTTCTATAATTTTTATTTACCTTTTTAAGTTGTTTTTAAGTATTTAATCATGTTTTTAATTTAAAAATTATTAAACTCATAAAAACAACAGCATCATTCTTTATTTAAAAAATTAAACCAAGAATAATATGACACAGATCGTTTCGTACTGTTAAATGATTTATAAATTTTCTTAAAATACTGTTTTAAAGCCTATTCACTCTTTATGAAAATAACATTTAATTACGTACTTTGCATTGTTATCTTTTACCAATAAACTAATGACAGAGGTTACCAGGATTTTTGATTTTCCGCAATATCAACTTGAAAAATATAATTTAAAGAATGCGTTCTCAACAAAACACAATGGTGTTTGGGAATCATTGTCTTCAGAAGAATTTATTGCTCATGCAAACGCTTTAAGTCGAGGGTTACTAAAACTTGGTGTAAAACCTAATGATAAAATAGCCGTTATTTCATCGAATAACCGTACGGCATGGAATGTATTAGATATTGCCGTTTTACAAATTGGAGCACAGAATGTCCCTATTTACCCAACTATTTCGGCTGATGATTTTGAATATATCATAAACCATTCTGAATCTACATACTGTTTTGTTTCAGACCAGGAAGTAGTGGATAAAATTAACACTATAAAAGACAATACTAAACTTAAAGGTGTGTACACTTTTGATGAAATCCCCAATGAAAACTACTGGAAAACACTTCTTGATTTTGATAACGACGCCAAAATTGATGAAGAAATAAAGGCCATTAAAGATTCTATAAAACCCGAAGAATTAGCCACTATAATTTACACTTCAGGAACCACTGGAAAACCTAAAGGGGTGATGTTATCACACAAAAACTTAGTTTCAAATGTATTGGACAGTACCCCACGCGTACCATTGGAACATGGTAATTCCAGAGCTTTAAGCTTCTTACCGGTTTGTCATGTTTTTGAACGCATGATTCTATATTTATATCAGTATTGCGGTATCGAAGTATATTTCGCCGAAAGTATAGACACTATGAGTGATAACTTGAAAGAAGTGAAACCAGAAATTATGACCGCCGTTCCTCGATTATATGAGAAAGTTTACGATAAAATAGTAGCAAAAGGAGCAGAATTAACTGGAATAAAAAAAATACTTTTCTTTTGGGCTATTAATTTAGGACTGAAATTTGAACCCTACGGTAAAAATGGCTTTTGGTACGAATTCCAATTAAAAATTGCCAATAAGGTTATCTTTAACAAATGGCGAGAAGCCTTAGGAGGAAACATGAATACGATGGTGTCTGGAAGTGCCGCACTGCAACCAAGACTAATTCGAGTTTTCTCTGCTGCAAAAATGCCAATATTGGAAGGCTACGGACTTACTGAAACTTCACCTGTAATTTCTGTAAACTGCCCGTTTAATGGAGGTATTAAAATAGGTACAGTAGGCCGCGTTATAGACCACGTAGAGGTGAAAATTGCCGACGATGGTGAAATTTTGGTTAAAGGACCTAATGTCATGATGGGCTACTACAAAGATCCTGAAAAAACAGCTGAAGTAATGACTGGCGATTATTTTCATACAGGTGATATTGGTGAATTGGATAATGATAATTTCCTGACTATTACCGATCGTAAGAAAGAAATGTTTAAAACATCTGGTGGTAAATATGTTGCACCAGCTCTATTAGAAAACAAATTTAAACAATCTCGATTTATAGATCAGGTTATGGTTATTGGCGAAGGCAAAAAAATGCCGGCAGCATTAATTCAAATTAACTTTGAATTTGTAAAAGAATGGGGTAAACGTCATAACATTGAATTTGAAAATATTTCCGATATCATAAATAACACAAAATTGCTTAATCGTATACAAACGGAAATAGATATAGCCAATAGAGACTTTGGAAAATGGGAACAAATTAAAAAGTTTAGAATTACTCCGGATATATGGTCCATAGAAGCGGGTCACCTGACACCTACCTTGAAGATGCGACGCAAAATTATCCTGGAAAAATATAAAGACTTAATAAATTCTATTTACAGCAGTTAACTTCTATATTTATTATCTTTACTTATTATTAGATTACCTCAAAATTACATGTAATTTATTATGCATGCATAATAAATTTTTCATATATTTGGTTCAACTGACCAGATAATATGAAAGATAAAACGATCGATTACGTATTGCGAACCACTTGGCTCGCTGTACAAAAAATGTACAACGAAGAAGCTGCTAAAATAGACAGCACGATGGCAACTGGATTTACGCTTTTAAGCATAGACCCAGAAAAAGGAACTCCTTCAACGGCATTAGGTCCTAAAATGGGCATGGAAGCAACAAGCTTATCCCGAATTTTAAAAACCATGGAACAAAATGGTTTAATAGAAAGACATCCAAATCCAAATGATGGACGGGGAGTTATCATCCGTTTAACCGACTTCGGACAAGAAAAAAGGGTATTCTCGAGAGAGAAAGTTTTAACCTTTAATGACGCTATAAAAAACAATGTCTCCAAAGAAAAACTCGAACACTTTTATGAAGTAGCTGAGGTTATAAACGAGATGATTTCGAACAAACGAATTTACAATCAAAAAGATACGCTATAAAATGAGCAAACGTCGCATAAAGAAAGTTGCAATTATTGGTTCCGGTATTATGGGAAGTGGCATTGCATGTCATTTTGCTAATATTGGTGTTGAAGTTCTTTTACTGGATATTATTCCTAAAGAACTTACCGACTCTGAAAAATCAAAAGGTTTAACACTGGATGATACGGTGGTTAGAAACCGCTTGGTTAATGATGATTTACAAAAAGCCTTGAAATCGAAACCTTCACCTATTTACCATGCATCCTTTTCCAAAAGAATAAGTACAGGAAACCTGGAAGATGATATCTCCAAAGTCGCTGATGCCGATTGGATTATGGAAGTGGTCATAGAGCGATTAGACATCAAAAAAACGGTATTTGAAAAACTAGAAAAGTACCGCACACCAGGAACACTCATTACTTCGAACACTTCTGGTATTCCTATTCAGTACATGAGTGAAGGACGCAGTGAAGACTTTCAGAAACATTTCTGTGGTACACACTTTTTTAATCCACCAAGATATTTAAAACTTTTTGAAATTATCCCAGGTCCAAAAACTTCGCCTGAAGTATTAGATTTTTTAAATGGATATGGCGAACAGTTTCTTGGAAAAACTTCAGTAATAGCAAAAGACACTCCGGCCTTTATTGGAAATCGTATAGGTATTTTTGGAATACAAAGTTTATTTCATCAAGTTAAAGAACTCGATTTAACCGTTGAAGAAGTCGACAAACTTACTGGTCCTGTTATAGGCAGACCAAAATCGGCTACCTTCCGTACGGTCGATGTGGTTGGTTTAGATACCTTAGTGCATGTTGCCAACGGGTTATATGAAAACTGTCCAAACGATGAAGCGCATGAATTATTTAAGCTACCCGATTTCATCGAAACCATGATGAAGAATAATTGGCTCGGTAGCAAAACAGGACAAGGCTTTTATAAAAAAGAAGGCAAAACCATTAAATCTTTAGATTTAAACACTCTAGAGTATCGCGACAAAAAATCAGCAAAATTTGCCACCCTAGAGCTTACCAAAACGGTAGATAAGGTGATAGACCGGTTTAAAATTTTAATCACTGGTAAGGATAAAGCAGGTATATTTTATCGTAAAAATTTTTCAGCGCTTTTTGCCTATGTTTCTAATAGAATTCCTGAAATAACTGATGAATTATATAAAATTGATGATGCCATGAAAGCTGGTTTTGGCTGGGAACACGGGCCATTTCAAATTTGGGACGCCATTGGCGTTAACAAAGGCATAGAATTAATTGAAGCCGAAGGACTGAGCGTTGCCAATTGGGTAAAAGACATGCTTTCTTCTGGTATTGAATCCTTTTATAATGTTAAACAGGGAGCGACTTATGCTTACAATATATCAAATAAATCCTATGATAAAAAACCAGGGCAAGATGCATTCATAATATTAGACAACATTAGAAAGTCGAAAGAAGTCTTTAAAAATTCTGGTGTGGTTATCGAAGATTTAGGAGATGGCATTTTAAATTGTGAGTTTCAATCTAAAATGAACACCATTGGTGGCGATGTTTTAGCCGGATTAAATAAAGCTATTGATCTAGCAGAAAAAGATTTCGAGGGATTAGTAATAGGTAACCAAGGAGCCAATTTCTCAGTTGGCGCGAATATAGGCATGATATTTATGATGGCCGTAGAACAAGAATACGATGAATTAAATGCAGCCATAAAATATTTTCAAGATACCATGATGCGCATGCGCTATTCGGCCATCCCAACCATTTCCGCACCGCATGGTATGACTTTAGGTGGCGGTTGTGAATTATCTATGCATGTAGATAAAGTTGTAGCTGCAGCCGAAACATATATTGGTTTAGTTGAATTCGGTGTTGGAGTGATTCCAGGTGGCGGGGGTTCTAAAGAAATGGCTCTTCGTGCCTCAGATTCTTTTAGAAAAGGAGATGTTGAACTAAATACGCTTCAAGAATACTTTTTAACCATAGGTATGGCAAAAGTATCCACCTCGGCTTACGAAGCTTTTGATCTTGGTGTACTTCAAAAAGGAAAAGATATTGTTGTAGTTAACAAAGACCGACAATTAGCCATTGCTAAAGAACATGCTAAGCTATTAGCTAAACAAGGGTATACAAAACCTGTTAAACGTAAAGATGTAAAAGTACTAGGCAAACAAGCCTTAGGTATGTTCTTGGTTGGTACCGATGCTATGGAAGCTTCCAACTACATTAGTGAACACGACCATAAAATAGCCAACAAATTAGCTTATGTTATGGCTGGAGGTGACCTTTCTGAACCTACTCTAGTAAGTGAGCAGTACTTATTGGATCTGGAACGCGAGGCTTTTTTAAGTTTATGTACAGAAAGAAAGACTTTAGAACGTATTCAACATATGTTAAAAACAGGAAAGCCACTGCGTAATTAATTCAAGATTTGTTGAGTTAGCGTTATTACCACTAAACTGAAAATTTAAAGACTTTAAAAAATGAAACAAGCATATATAGTTAAAGCATACAGAACGGCAGTCGGCAAAGCTCCTAAAGGCGTCTTTCGTTTTAAACGAGCCGATGAATTAGGTGCTGAAACCATTCAATACATGATGCGAGAACTACCTGATCTGGATGTAAAACAAATAGACGATGTTATTGTCGGCAATGCCATGCCAGAAGGTGCACAGGGACTCAATATGGCACGATTTATCTCTTTAATTGGGTTAAATAGTGTTGATGTTCCAGGTGTAACGGTAAACAGATTTTGCTCTTCTGGAATTGAAACGATTGGTATAGCCACCGCTAAAATACAAACTGGTATGGCCAATTGTATTATTGCAGGTGGCGCTGAAAGTATGAGTTCGGTACCTATGACAGGATTTAAACCTGAACTGAACTATAATACCGTAAAAGCAGGACACGAAGACTATTATTGGGGCATGGGTAATACTGCCGAAGCGGTAGCTAAACAATTTAATGTATCTCGTGAAGACCAAGATGAATTTGCATACCATTCCCACATGAAAGCCTTAAAAGCCCAGGCTGAAAATAGATTTAAAGATCAAATAGCACCTATTGAAGTAGAGCAAACCTATATTGATGAAAATGGCAAAAAAGCCACTAAAACTTATACGGTTACAAAAGATGAAGGCCCAAGAGCTGGCACCAATTTAGAAGCCCTTGCGAAATTAAGACCAGTGTTCGCTCAAGGTGGTAGTGTTACTGCAGGAAATTCATCTCAAATGAGTGATGGCGCCGCATTTGTAATGGTTATGAGTGAGGATATGGTAAAAGAATTAAACCTAGAACCTATTGCCCGATTAGTGAGCTATGCGGCTGCAGGCGTGGAACCCCGAATTATGGGTATTGGTCCTGTAAAGGCCATTCCAAAAGCACTTTCCCTAGCTGGGTTAAAACAAAACGATTTAGAATTAATAGAACTTAATGAAGCCTTTGCTTCACAATCCATTGCCGTAATTAGAGAATTAGGACTAAACCCCGACCTTGTAAATGTAAATGGAGGTGCTATTGCCCTAGGGCACCCATTAGGCTGTACAGGAGCCAAATTATCGGTACAGTTATTCGATGAAATGCGTAAACGAGAAATGAAAAACAAATATGGTGCTGTTACCATGTGCGTTGGCACCGGACAAGGAGCTTGTGGCATTTTCGAATTTTTAAATTAAAAAAGATTTAAACTTATTATTATCATGGAAACAACAGATAAAGACATTATTCGCGGCGGACAATTTTTAGTAAAAGAAACCAGTTGCGAGGACATTTTTACCCCGGAAGATTTTTCGGAAGAACAACTTATGATGAAAGAGGCTGTTACCGAATTTGTCGATCGAGAACTTTGGCCTAACAAACCCCGCTTTGAGGCTAAAGATTATGCCTTTACAGAGGAATGCATGAAAAAAGCAGCCGAAATGGGCTTTTTAAGTGTTTCGGTCCCTGAAGCCTATGGGGGTATGGGTATGGGTTTTGTAGACAGTATGCTAGTATGTGATTTCATATCAGGCGCGACAGGTTCCTTTAGTACGGCCTTTGGAGCTCATACTGGTATAGGCACCTTGCCCATTACTTTATATGGTACGGAAGAACAAAAACAAAAATATGTTCCCAAACTGGCTTCTGGTGAATGGTTTGGTTCCTACTGCCTAACAGAACCAAGCGCCGGTAGTGATGCCAATTCAGGAAAAACCAAGGCTGTTTTATCTGAAGATGGAAAAAACTACCTCATTAATGGTCAAAAAATGTGGATTTCTAATGCGGGATTTTGCAGTTTAATGATTGTTTTTGCCCGTATTGAAGGCGACAAATACATTACTGGTTTTATTGTTGAATACGACCCGGAAAACCCTAATGGGATTACAATGGGCGAAGAAGAGCATAAATTGGGGATCCGAGCCTCATCAACGCGCCAGGTCTTTTTTAACGATACAGTTGTTCCTGTCGAAAATATGCTTTCTACACGTGGCAATGGATTTAAAATAGCAATGAATGCCCTAAACGTAGGACGTATTAAATTGGCTGCAGCGTGTTTAGATGCCCAAAGACGCACCATCACAGAATCAGTAAAATATGCCAATGAACGTGTTCAATTTAAAACCCCTATTTCAAGCTTTGGAGCCATTCGTCAGAAAATTGCCGAGATGGCTACGAATTCATGGGTAGGTGAGAGTGCTTGCTATCGTGCAGCTAAAAATATTGAAGACCGTATTGAACTAAGAAAAAACAACGGTAAAGACACCGAACAAGAAGCCGAACTTAAAGGTGTTGAGGAATATGCCATTGAGTGTTCCATCTTAAAAGTAGCGGTCTCTGAATTCATTCAAAAATGTACCGATGAAGGTATTCAAATTTTTGGAGGTATGGGCTTTTCAGAAGACACCCCTTTAGAATCAGCTTGGCGTGATGCTCGTATTTCAAGAATTTACGAAGGCACTAATGAAATTAACCGTATGCTCTGCATAGGAATGCTTATTAAAAAAGCCATGAAAGGTCATGTCGATGTCTTAACACCTGCTATGGCTGTTAAAGAGGAGCTTATGAGTATTCCTTCATTTGATACACCAGACTATTCAGAATTATTTTCCGAAGAAAAAGGCATTATTAACAACCTTAAAAAGTTGTTTTTAATGGTTGCTGGAGCTACACTTCAAAAATATGGCGAAGCCATAGAACAACAACAACAGTTGATGTTAGCGGCATCCGATATTTTGATACAAATATATTTAGCTGAATCTGCCATTTTAAGAGCTGAAAAATTGGCCAAGAAACAAGGAGAAGATCAGGTTAAAGAACAAATTGCTATGGCAAAACTAAATCTGTTCCACGCCATTGATGTTATTGAAACTGCTGGAAAACATTCCATTATTTCATTCTCTTCTGGCGACGAACAACGCATGATGCTTATGGGATTAAAACGCTATATTAAATATGTGAATATGCCAAATATTATTGAGCTTAGAAACACCATAGCTGATAAGGTTATTAAAGAAAACAAATACTGCTTTTAAAAGCAAACCAGATGACTAATTCAAACAATAAAAGCGTTTCAATACATTATTGAAACGCTTTTATCTTATAAGCTGTTTGGTAATCACTTCTATCTTTATACAGAGTCCTCTGTTCTATTATGGCTAATTAAATTAAATAATGTGAGAAGAAAATGACCAGCTAAAACTCTGTATAATTTAGTATTTTAGTAGAAACTCTTACCCTATGAAACTAGTCTCTACGCTTATTTTATTATTTTTTACGCTTCTAATTTCTGCCCAAACGCATCAAAAAATTTATGATATGATTGATGCAGTGTCTGCCGAACGCATCAAAAACGATATTGAAACTTTAGTCAATTTTGGAACTCGAAACACCTTCAGCGATACCCTTTCAAACACTAGAGGTATTGGTGCGGCACGACGTTGGATAAAATTACAATTTGAAACGATTTCTAACAATTGTAATGATTGCATAGAGGTATTTTATCAAAAAGATTTCGTGACTAAAGAAGGAAATCATCGAGTTCCTCATGATGCCTGGATAGTGAATGTTATAGCCATTCAAAAAGGAACCAAATACCCCAACAGCTATATTATAATAAGTGGTGATATTGATTCTCGTGCTAGTAATACTATGGACTTTAAAACAGACGCCCCCGGTGCCAACGATAATGCTTCGGGTATGGCTGGAACCATTGAAGCTGCCAGAGTTTTATCTAACTATAAATTTGAACACAATATTGTTTATGTTGGACTTTCTGGTGAAGAACAAGGTCTTTTTGGAGGGCAAGGTTTGGCTCATTATGCCAAAAATCACAATTGGACTATCCTAGGTGTTCTTAATAATGATATGATTGGGAACATTCAGGGTGTAGATGGCGTCATTGATAACCGCTCCTTTAGAATTTTCTCGGAACCAGTTCCTGCTAACGAACCTGAAGAAACCAGAAAACTACGAAGGTTTTACGGCGGAGAAGTTGATGGTAATTCTCGTCAATTGGCCAGATATATACATAAAACCACCAACACTTATATGCCGGAAATGAATCCCAAGATGATTTATCGATTAGATCGATTTGGTCGTGGCGGCCATCATCGTCCATTTAACGATTTGGGGTATCCTGCCGTTCGGATTATGGAAACACACGAAAATTACATCCGACAACATCAGGATGTTAGAGAAGAACATGGCGTGAAGTATGGTGATGTTTTAGAACACGTTAATTTTGAATATACAAAAAAACTAACTGCTGTCAATACTATAAGTCTGGTAAGTTTGGCCTCGGCTCCGCCTCCTCCCGAAAATGTAGCTATTGGAGGCATTGTTGAGCCTTCAGTAAAATTACAATGGGACCAAGTTGATGGTGCTAAAGGATATAAAATTTACTGGCGAGATACCACTTCTGCTACCTGGGATTACAGTCGTTACGTTGGCGATGTTTCAAAGTTTACTCTTGAAGGTATTGTAATTGACAATTATTTCTTTGGCGTTTCATCAGTCAGCGAGGATGGTTTTGAGAGCATGGTGGTATTCCCCAACAGCATTATTCGCTAATAACATTACTTTTAATGCACAACATATAACTAATTCAAATTAAAAAACGTTTTATAGTTAAATAAGGGCCTCTTTTCATATTAACCTATCGTTAGAATCGTTTTAACTGATTGGTTAATTAAGACAAAAAAACGCTTAAAATAAATACTGGCTTAAAATAAATACTGAAAGAAAAGCCTTCGGTCTTCTTCCTAGCTTAGCATTTTAAATATCCTTTAAATTTGTAAAACACAAGTAAGAAAAAGCCCCAAAGTAATAGCATACTTTGGGGCTCTTTTAAAAGCAAAACTAATTATATTCTATCAATGACTAACTAAAACCTTTTTTGTTAACCTTACTGAAGTTGTTAAATAATGTATTTCTACAATATATAAACCATTTGGAAATGATGACACATCAATTTCATGAGCATTTCTTTTATTATAAATAGTATTACCATAGACATCAAGAATTCTTACATTGTAATCACTTAAGCTACTTGAAGGCTTTATGTTTAATTCTGTTGAAGCTGGATTTGGATAAACAAAAGAGTCATTCCCAAACGTAGGAGACTCAGGTAACGCATTTATGATAACGGTATAGTCTTCAACTTCTCCAGCATAATTTCCACAAGGATCGACGGCTGAACTCGAATAGATGTTTCTCACTCTAAGTCGAACACTACCTGCATTTGCCCCTGATGGCACTGTGAACGTGGCATCTGCAACTTTAGCCTTATAACCTGAGAAAGTTATCAATTCATTACTTTCAAAAGACTTATTATCATTGTAATCAATCCAGGCCATCGCATTGTCCTGTCCACTTGCCTGTTCCAATTTAATTGACATGGTATATGTGGCTCCTGGTGTTAGATCCGTAGATAGATTGGTAAAGTCTGAATAGGTGCTTGAAGATGATGAATTATCAATGGTATTAATCTGAACCCTATTTATAAAATGGTTTCCTGTACCACTCGTTCCAGATGCCGTACAATAGGTCGCTGGAGGCTGATTAGTAGTTGTAAAGGTTACTGTATTACTAGCAGGGGAAACATTTCCAGCAGCATCTTTAGCCTTAACGGTATAGTTATACTGTGTTGCTGCCATTAATCCTGTTAAGTTCATACTTGTTCCTGCAACAGATCCAACACTTGTAATCCCATCTTCAAATACTTCATAGGTTGTTACCCCTACATTATCGGTAGAAGCTGTCCAAGTTAAGGTAGCCGTTGTATCGGTAATATTTGATGCAGCAAGGTTTGTTGGTGCTGTAGGTGCTTCGGTATCGATAGTTGTAAAGGTTACTGTATTACTAGCAGGGGAAACATTTCCAGCAGCATCTTTAGCCTTAACGGTATAATTATATTGTGTTGCTGTTGTTAACCCCGTTAAGTTCATACTTGTTCCTGTAACAGAACCAACACTTGTAATCCCATCTTCAAATACTTCATAGGATGTAACACCCACGTTATCGGTAGAGGCTGTCCAAGTTAAGGTAGCCGTTGTATCGGTAATGTTTGATGCGACAAGGTTTGTTGGTGCCGTAGGAGCTTGAGTATCGATAGTTGTAAAAGTTACTGTATTACTAGCAGTGGAAACATTTCCAGCAGCATCTTTAGCCTTAACGGTATAGTTATACTGTGTTGCTGTCGTTAACCCTGTTAAGTTCATACTTGTTCCTGCAACAGATCCAACACTTGTAATCCCATCTTCAAATACTTCATAGGATGTCACACCCACGTTATCAGTAGAAGCTGTCCAAGTTAAGGTAGCCGTTGTATCGGTAATATTTGATGCAGCAAGGTTTGTTGGTGCTGTAGGTGCTTCGGTATCGGGTACAGGTGCTGCTGTTATTCTCACCCCATAGTCCTCAACCTCTCCATAATAGTTACCACATGGATCGACAGCCGTTCCATAAATATTCCTAGCCCTAAAACCGACCAAACCAATTTGAGCATTTTGCGGAATAGTAACCTGTGCCGTTGCCGTATTACTAGAAAATGCGGAAAACGTAATAAGTTCGGTAGTGTTATCAAAAATACCATTGGCATCAAAATCAATCCAGGCCATAGCGACATCACTTGCAAAAGCTTGGTTAAGCACCATGGTAACATCATAGGTTTGACCAACCGCTAGATCGGTTATCAGGTTTGTATAATCTGAATACTGTGTTTGTCCAGAAGTATTGTTAATAGTATTTAATTGTACTCTTGTAATATAATCCGATCCTGTTCCGGCAGTTCCCTGTGCAGAACAATATGTTGGTAATGTTTCGGTACCAGTAGTAAAAGTTAATGTATTACTCGCAGGAGACACATTTCCAGCATCATCTTTCGCTTTAACAATATAACTATACTGGGTAGTTGCCACTAAGCCCGTTAAGTTCATACTTGTTCCTGTAACAGTGCCAACACTTGTAATCCCATCTTCAAATACTTCATAGGATGTCACACCTACATTATCGGTAGAAGCTGTCCAGGTTAAGGTAGCAGTTTTATCAGTAATGTTTGATGCTGCAAGATTTGTTGGTGCCGTAGGAGCTTGAGTATCGATAGTTGTAAAGGTTACTGTATTACTAGCGGTAGATATGTTTCCTGCCTCATCTTTAGCCTTAACAGTATAGTTATACTGTGTTGCTACTGTTAATCCCGTTAGGTTCATACTTGTTCCTGTAACAGAGCCAATACTTGTAATCCCATCTTCAAATACTTCATAAGATGTTACCCCTACATTATCGGTAGAGGCTGTCCAAGTTAAGGTAGCCGTTGTATCGGTAATGTTTGATGCGGCAAGGTTTGTTGGCGCTGTAGGAGCTTCGGTGTCTGGCGCTGCTATGATTCGCACTGCATAATCTTCAACCTCTCCATAGTAATTACCACATGGATCGACAGCCGTTCCGTAAATATTCCTAGCTCTAAAACCGGTTACACCAATTTGAGCATTTTGTGGAATAGTAACCTGTGCCGTTGCCGTTTTATTAGTATATGCGGAAAACGTAATAAGTTCAGTAGTATTATCAAAAATACCATTAGCATCAAAATCAATCCAAGCCATAGCCACGTCACCTGTAAAATATGCGGCTAACGAAATAGTAACATTATAGGTTTGGCCAATTTCAAGATCGGTAATCTGATTTCTATAATCTGAATACGTCGATTTCTCGGAAGCATTATCAATAGTATTTAATTGTACTCTTGAAATATAATCCGATCCTGTTCCAGCACTACCTTGCGCAGAACAATAAGTAGGCGTTACATAAGTACCATTTCCACAACCACAATCGTCCAAATACACTTCATTTATGGTCGTTGGATCCCCATCGTCACAAGGCGTTCCAATAAGACTATTATCTAAATTAGGACAAGAGTCCAATAAATCACATATACCATCACCATCTGTGTCCGGAGAACTCGCATTACAAACGCTTACATTAATGTTTGCCTCAAAAATACCCCTACCATGTGTACCAACTCTTACTTTTTGAGCAGTGTAGTTAATCTCAATATCCCTTACATCGGTGTGCGGAAGTTGTCCATACTCCAACCAATCTGTAGCGCTATCATCAGTATAATAAACACCACTAAAAGTTCCTATAAACAACCCTCCAGGAACCGATTCATATGTTTGAATAGCATTAACAGGTACATTAGGAAGTGTCCCTGATATATTAGTCCAATTAGCACCGCCATCAATAGATTTATATACTTTATTACCGGCACTATACCCAGCTAATGTAATATAAATAGTATTTTCATTTGTAGGATCCACTTTTAGATCTGTAATCGAACCTGTAGGTATTGTATGGGTGGTCCAATTGTTGCTAGCTGCATCTTTTTCATAAACAACACCTGCCCTAGCTGCATATATTTTTTGCGGGTTAGACTTGGAAATAGCAATTTCCGTAAGATTAGATCCAGAAATATTATCCCCAATAATCGTCCAGCTATTACCTTTATTTGTACTTTCATACACACTTTTATAGCCTACTACCAAACGATTTGGGTTTGTTTTATCAAGCTCATAAGGTGTTTCCCAAGCACCACTACCACCTTGACCAGCTGGAGATATATTTGTGTTGGATCCTCCACTCCATCTTCTCATATCACCATATTGATATTCCCAATACATGGTGTTTACATCTGTAGGATCAATTTCTGTTACCATACCATCCCCTGTAGTAGCAAAGTATTGCCAGGTTCCTGATGCATTTTTAAAAACCGAACCATTATCTTGCGATCCTCCACTAACAACAATATTATTGGATTGTGCAGTAGCTATATCATAAAACTGAGTAATAACAAGTCCTCCTGAAAGATTTTCAAAATTGTTATTATCAACATTTAACCTATCTATACCCCCATCGTGACAAATATAAACCTTGTTACTTTCTAAGGGGTTTACAACTATAGTTCTAACATCTACATGCATTTCGTATAATCCACCGGCGCCTACCCAGTCAGCAATTTGAGTATGGGTTGAACCTGCATTATCTGATCTCCAAAATTCAAAATTTCCGGTCAGCAGGGTTTCGGTATTATTAGGAGAAAACTTAATACGTCCATTTTCTGGCAAAGCTTTTTCATTATTCACCGCAAAAGTTTCTCCTTGATCATACGATCTATAAAGTACTTTTGCTTTAGACAGAAATACGCGTTGAGGGTCTAAAGGGGTTACCGCTAAAGTAAACTGACCGCTCCCAAAATCCTTTTTAAGTGTCCAGGTTGCACCGGCATCTGTACTTTTATAAAACTGTCCCGCATCTACACATAAATATACGATATTGCTGCTACCAGGAGCAAATGCTATTTTGTGACTTGAGGTCGTTTTATAGGTATTTACCTGACTAACCGTATTGAAACCATCTGTAGTCTTATAAGTTCCCTTTGTTGTAGTAACTAACATAATATCAGGGTTAGCTGGGTCTGCAACAATATCACTTAATTGCTTTTTTTCTGACATATTAAATGTTAATGCTGTTGGAGCCCAAGTTAAACCTCCATCGATCGATTTATAAACTCCTATCCCTGGGTGTCCATACCATACGTGATCACTTACCGATATATATATTGTGTTTGGATTATTAGCATTAACCAAGATACTACTCACCGATAATAACGGAAGATCATCTCCAAGCGGAATATACGTCTGACCACCATCTGTTGTTTTCCAAATTCCACCGTTCGCTGTCCCAACATAGAATGTTAATGCATCGGTTGGATGAAAGCCTATACAGGTCGTCCTACCCGTTCCAATTTGACCTCCCATATAATTGGAATAACTAATATTACTCCATGGTTCCTGTGCATAAGGACTAGATGAGGTAGCACTAAGTTTTGATGTAGAACCCGATTTTGAAAGTGTCTTGTTTTGGTAAAATGCCGAGATGTCAGCGAGATTTCCATCTGGTGTAAGATGTCTGCTCCAAAAATTCTTCCAGCGTTCAAATTTTACAAACTCACCATCCCTATAAGCACCTTCTGTTAATTGCTTTTTAGTTAATCCTGGATGCTTTCTTTTAAAATACAACTCACCTTCTTCTGTAATTGCTTTATACGTTTTACCGCTTCGAATAATACCCTTAAGCCCCTGTTCTGCTTGAGAATGTATTTGAATGGTTAAAAGAAGGCATGCAAATGGAATAAGCCATTTCATTGTTTTTTTAAGCTTGTAATAATGCAAGCAAAGAAACTTTTGTTTCTCCTTGAAATAATTGAAATACATAAATTTAGTTTAATTAGATTTAGTTAGTTAGTTTTCAGTCAGTTGCAATATCAAATTTTTATTAAATAATTTAAGGGGATATATTACGCTAAATAGGCAGACAAATTAATCAGGGTAAGATGCAATAAATTAACAAACAACTCGTTAAGCGTGATTACACCTCTAAAAAACGCCTTTATGACTGTCTGTGTATGAATTAAAAAACATTACAAAAAATAACCTCCTAACATTGATATGATGATATTAAACGTGAATACTTCTATTAACTTTTCTTCATAATAAATAACAATATTGGCAATAGCCTGCTTTATCCTTATAAATGGGGTCATTATTTAATTTTCATAATACGACATTCAAAATAGGGCAAGGCAATTCGTATTTAATTGCGAAATATTAACAAGGCGTTAAGAACCTTTTTCCTTAATTTTAAACAAAATTTTTCACCATGATTAGCCGTTATAGCTTATTCCTATTTTTAACAATAATACTATCCGTATCAGGAAACTCACAAAGTTTATTACAAGAGAAAAATCATTTTACTAGACAAGACACCCTTAGAGGCAGCATTACACCTGAACGTGTCTGGTGGGATTTAACCTATTACCATTTAGATATTAAGGTAGACCCTGCGAACAAATTTATATCAGGAAAAAACACCATACAATATAAGGTTTTAGACAAACACTCTGTTATGCAGATTGATTTACAAGAACCTATGCAAATCACGAAAGTGATTCAAAAAGGAAAACAATTAGCTGTTGTTCGTGAAGGGAATGCCCATTTCGTAACCCTCGAAGACTCACAAAATATAGGTGAAGTAAATAGTATAGATGTCTACTATGAAGGGCACCCAAGAGAAGCGGTTCGTGCCCCTTGGGATGGTGGATTTTCATGGAAGAAAGACTCTAATGGTAACGATTTTATTGCCACTTCCTGCCAAGGTTTAGGAGCCAGTTCTTGGTGGCCGTGTAAAGATCATATGTACGACGAGGTTGACAGCATGCAAATAAGTGTTAATGTACCGAGCAAATTAATGGACATTTCTAACGGGCGTTTAAGAAGTATTGAACAATATGGAGATACCAAAACATATCGCTGGTTTGTGGGAAGCCCTATAAATAATTACGGAGTAAATCTCAATATTGGTGATTATGCCCACTTTTCAGAAGTATACAATGGTGAAGGAGGTAATTTAGATATGGACTATTACGTTTTAAAAGACAATCTTGAAAAAGCAAAAGTTCATTTTAAAGATGCCACAAGAACCATGGAAGCCCTAGAACACTGGTTTGGCCAATATCCATTTTATAAAGATGGCTACAAACTTGTAGAAGTACCTTATCTGGGCATGGAACATCAAAGTTCTGTTACTTATGGAAATGATTACAAACAAGGGTATCTAGGGCGCGATTTGTCGGGTACTGGCTGGGGACTAAAATTCGATTTTATCATTGTGCACGAATCAGGACATGAATGGTTTGCCAATAACATCACCAATAAGGATATTGCCGACATGTGGATTCATGAGAGTTTCACTAACTATTCTGAAAGTTTATTTTTAGATTATTTCTACGGAAAACAGGCTGCTTCGGAATACGTTATTGGATTAAGACAATTAATCTTAAACGATCGTCCAATAATTGGTTATTACGATGTAAATAAAGAAGGTTCTGGAGACATGTATTATAAAGGTTCCAATATGCTACATACCTTAAGACAGCTTATTGAGGATGATGATAAATGGCGCTCAATTTTACGTGGGATGAATAGAACATTCTATCATCAAACAGTAACTACCGAGCAAATAGAAAATTATTTAAGTCAGGAAACCGAGATAGATTTAACCGAATTCTTTAACCAGTACCTGCGTACCACCAAAATCCCAAACCTGGAATATGCTATTAACAATCAGACTGTAAAATACCGATGGACAAACGTTGTTGATAAGTTTGATATGCCTATTAAAGTTACTATTGATTCTAAAGAGCAATGGATTTTCCCGAATACTGATTGGAAAAGTATGGAACTGAATGTGAACCATTCAGATTTCAAAATCGATCCCAATTTTTATGTAGAATCCAGAAAAATATAATGCCTTTGAAATTTCCTGAGCTTTATTTTAAAACGGATTCTGAATGGCGCAACTGGCTTGACAAAAACCATAAATCGGCAGAAGGGGTTTATTTAATATTCTATAAAGTCGAACACGAAAATGAAAGTATGCGCTGGGAAGAAGCTGTAAAAGTTGCGCTTTGTTATGGTTGGATCGATAGTACTGTAAAGAGTTTAGGTAATGGTAAACGGCGCCAATACTTCTCACCAAGAAATCCAAAAAGCGCATGGAGCGCGCTTAACAAAAAGTACATTGAAGTCTTAATTACCGAAAACCTAATACATGAAACTGGTTTAAGAACTATTGAAATCGCCAAAGCAAACGGAAGCTGGGCTGCTTTAGATGATGTTGAAAATGGCATAATCCCTGACGATTTACAAATTGCCTTTGGTAACAATACTGAAGCTTACAACAACTACCTCAACTTTGCGCCTTCATACAGAAAAAGCTATCTATACTGGCTTCATCAGGCCAAACGAGAATCTACAAGACAAAAGCGCATAACTGAGATTATTCAATTATGCGCTAATAATATTAAAACAAAAGGCAATTATTAATACCTTATTGGGTATAAATACTGGATTCCATAGATCGTTGGTTAATCGAGTTATTAAAAATTGTAAGAATGCGTTTCGCTATACCTGTCCACCCAAAATTACGACGTGCAAAACGTGCACCTTCCACAGATAATTCATTACGTAATTTAGGATATAATAAAGGCATCGACATCATAGCACCGAACTCTAATGGACGATGCGGATCGGCAAACAGCGCCTGGTTACCAAAATCAATTAAATCGTACAACCCACCATGAACGGTTACTACACTAGGTGTTCCACAGGCCATGGCCTCAATAGCAACCATACCAAAGGGTTCATATCTTGATGGCATGGCAAAAATATTTGCCGAACGATATACATTAGCCAAATCGGCATCAGCGATGTAATTTTTCCAGGTAATTTTATCTAACACCCCGATTTCACCAGCTAATTTTTTTAAACCTTCAATCCCCTTATTATCCTGCTTCGACTGATCGCCGCCAATAGCGGCTACCAGGCGGGCTTCAGGGCATAATTCAAAAACAGTAGGTAATGCCTGAATTAGTAAATCATAACCTTTGTTATGGGCCATACGGCCTAAAGCCAAAATATCGGTTGGATGAATATCGTATTTGGCACGTATTTTATCGTTTTCCTTACTTGGAACAGGAAAGAACCTATTTTCATCAATTCCCGGAGGTATCATACCACAGTTTCGAGGTAAAACGTCATACTGCTGGGTTAATAAATCTACTTGAGGCAGCGTGGTCGCAATAACATAATTACACATTTGATAAACAAAATACTCTTTACGAATACGCTCCTTAAAACGATACTTTTCTTCCATTTCCTTTTCATCCATATCACTTCCCATGGTGTGCTGTTTCCACCAACCTAAGGAATGTGGCGTATGTACGTGAGAAATTCCTAATTCCTCGGCAATTTTTTGTCCTGCCCAACCAGCATCCCAATAATGGGTGTAAACAATATCATATTTTTTGCGTTCCTTTTTAATAGCTGCCAGACAGTTAGTCACGAACTTTTTCAAATGATCGTGCATATCCTCTTTTCTGATAAACTTTTTACCTCCAAACGGAATACGCCATACACTATAATTTTCGTCTACATGGTCATATTCGGGCTGATCTTCGAACTGTCGAGTTACTAAATCGACTCTTTTCCCTAATCGACTAAAACGTTCTGCTAACTCTAAAACATAAACTACCTGTCCTCCCGTATCGGGTTTTCCTAATTCGGCATTTGCTCCTACATATCCGTGTAAAGAGATCATTAAAATTGACTTCATAATTTTTATATTTTGAGTTATTTATTAATTATTTTTAAATCGTTACAAGCTGAAATATACTGAGCTGCTGACCAGGCCTGATAAGCTTTACCCATAGCTTTTCCGGAAGTTCCGTGTGCCCATTCGGTGAATTCCCATTCTTCATTAAGGCCTTCTTTGTTTATTAAAGCGAGCTTATATAATTCTGAAATTGCCACTTCACGAAGTCCTAATTTATTAATAAACTTCACCCAAAATCCGCCAACAAATGGCCAGATACCACCATTGTGATAATGATTCGGTAAGTTTAACAGATTCACAGTATAATAAGGTCGCCAATCAGGATCGCCCGGAGTAACAACAGGATATACATTACGCACTGGATAGGGATCATTAACCCCTACACCTAACATAAATTTGAAAGTTTGATGCGCCTTTTCAGAGTCGACTGTTCCATGTAAAAAAGCTAATACATTCCCGAAAACATCACAGCGCCAACTAAAATCGAAAGGCGTTGTTTGAGCAATTAAATACGATGTATCTCCCAAGGTAAACTGACGTTCGGCAAAAGAGACCGACTGAAATAATTTTTGTTGCGTGGAAGGCCAGAAATTTTGTAATATTTCCTTTTTAATAACCTGCGACCATCGAATATATTCACCTGCTTCTTCATAATTTCCGAGCATTTCATACATTCTGCCAAAACATACATTGGCACGATACCATAAAATTTCATCGTATAAAATATTATAGCTTCCACCAAACAAATCGGTCCAGTCCCCTGCTTCCGGAATTTCAAGTAAGGCATCATTATTACTATCGTGAGCCCCCAGCCAACGCATGGTTTCTTTTATATCCCCTATATATTTTCGCAGAAACTCCATATCCTTGGTTACATTAACGTACTCATAGAATGCAATAACTACCCAAATTCCACTATCTATAGAGCAAATACCTCCCACTCCGGAATAATCGGCTACATTATCTTTAATGCGCACATTAGATGGTATTTGACCGTTACGCGAAATGTGCTCTATTAGAGTTACTAAGGTCTGGCGTTGACAGGTATGAATTTCTTCGTCATGAATAAGCGATAATGATCCTATCACAGTAATTGCACCATCGCGAGCCCAGACACTATGGTAATTCTCATCTGTACCGTTGGGAACATTATCGGCAATGGAACAAGCGGAAAACCCTGGAGGTGTAATATTCTTTTTTAAAGCAATGATGGCCTTTTCATAACCTTCTCGAATTAGATTAAGCTTTTCATTATCATCCTCATCTGCAATATTGTTAAGTTCCTGTTTAATAAAATAATCATCGGTATGATCTTCTTCCAACAATTTCATCGCCTCTTCTGGAAAAATGTCGTAATAGACAAGTCCTTCAATAACCCCATTACCATGATCACCTTCGGCATGATAAACTTGGCGGTATTTTGTAAACTTATATAATTCTTCATGAGCATTTGCAACAACAATACCTCGAATCCCGTTCATATTAAACATAGCTGAATCGTTACCACTATCGCCTGCTACCAATACGTTTACTGGTTTCAATTCTAACTTCTTAAGCAACCATTGTAAGGCGTTACCCTTATTAGCCCATTTAGGTAGTACATCTAAAAATTTATTACCTGAGTACACGACATTAACCAACATATTAGCATCAGCAAAATCCTGCTCTATGCTAGCAATAAGCTCATCGTTGGCATCGTGAAAAAAGTAACTTCGTTTATATGAATGTTGAAATTTAGCGGGTTGTTCACTTATAGGGTGATTAATATTCTGAACGAGTTCTTCAACTGCTTCAATATCCCAGCCCTCATCAAGAACATCATTAAATTCCTTAACGGTACATTTATTATGAAAATCATAAATAAGCGTTCCAACACCACCTATAATATAATCAGGTTCTGGTAAAACCCCCTTTTTAATAAGTCTAAGAACATCGTCAATTAACCTTCCTGTATTATAGGTAAGTAAAATATCCTGTGGCTTGTACTTATTCCATATTTTGGTAAAGTTACTTTTTAAAGTGTGAAAATCGATTAAGGTATTATCAATGTCAAAAGATAAAATTTTAATAGGAATTTTATCACTAAGGTTTGTTTCCATATAAAGATTTATTCTAAAGCATTTTTTGATAATTTTTAATTAAAAACATCAAAAAACGCATGGTTTTTGCTTAATATACATAAAAAACCACGAAAAACCTCTAAAAATAGCATTTTACAAAACCTAGATCAAAGCTTTTTATTGGAATAAAAAAAATTCATACTCTAAAATAAAGATTTGAAAATTTTATCTATTTAAACCATGAATTTGAAAAATGACAATTTAACTAAATTCCACTAATAAAACTCCCATAGGGATCTTTAAATTGAAGACCTTCTAAAAAGCGATTTTTACTAAGTAGCTTAAATTCTGCCAGTGCCCAGAGGACAAATTCCTTCATGAAATAACTATCTTGCTTTGCTAAGTTGGGCTGATACTTCCCAATTAAATCGTCTAATGGTGAAATAGAATCTAGGATCTCGAGATAAGTCTTCTCTCTTAAATTATCCAACAATTCGAACCCTTCTTTCTGATTAAAAAACCAGGATACAATATCATCATACGGACTATCTTCTTCCTGCTTTTGTAGTTTCTCTATTTTTGGAAAGTAATTAACAAATATGCTTTTTACCGCTTCTCCTATTAAATTATAGGCAACCATAGCGGCCCCTTCCTGTTCACCCTCATAAACTAATTCTACCTTTCCTGTTATTGATGGAATGATACCAATAAAATCAGATAAACGAATGGTCGTATTAGCATCCCCTGCAATAAGAGCTCGGCGCTCGGCAGTGCTCAATAAATTTTCCAAGGCTGTAATACTTAAACGCGCACTTACTCCACTTTTAGCATCAATGTAATCACTCTTGCGTGCTTCGAAGGTAATTTGTTCTAAAAGATTGCGAGCTAAATCAGGAATGGTAACCGAACTTTTCTGATCTTCTAATAATTTGGCCTCCTGAGCTGTAATACGTTTAGACGTCTCCAAATCCATTGGGTAGTGTGTTAATATTTGAGATCCTATACGATCTTTAAGCGGTGTAACAATACTACCTCTGTTAGTATAATCTTCCGGGTTAGCTGTAAAAATAAATTGAATATCTAAAGGTAATCTTAACTTAAAGCCACGTATTTGTATATCGCCTTCCTGTAATATATTAAATAACGCCACCTGAATTCTGGCTTGCAAATCGGGCAGTTCATTAATAACAAAAATACAGCGGTTGGCTCTTGGTATCATACCATAATGAATAACCCGATCGTCAGCATAACTTAATTTTAAATTAGCAGCTTTTATGGGGTCTACATCCCCAATTATATCGGCAACCGTTACATCCGGTGTTGCCAATTTCTCCGCAAATCGTTCACTGCGGTGCAACCATGAAACAGGAGTATTATCACCATGTTCTTTAATTAATTCTTTAGCATATCGGGAAATGGGACAAAAAGGATCGTCATTTATTTCCGATCCTGTGATGTATGGAATATATTCATCTAATAAATTCAGCATTAAACGTGCTAATCGTGTTTTAGCTTGTCCACGCAATCCGAGAAGATTAATATTGTGTCTGGATAATATAGCCCTTTCTAATTCGGGAATTACCGTATTTTCATAACCATGTACCCCTTCAAAAGTAGTTTCCTTATTCTTTATTTTTTGAATCAAATTATCACGAAGCTCATCCTTGATACTTTTACTTTGATAATTAGATTGTTTTAAATCGCCTAAAGTTTTTATCGTTTCAATATTCATAATTATCCTTTGATTCTTTTTTTTCTATTAGTTTCGTAATCTTCAAAAATCATTTCACCTAAACCTTTAATACCTGTATAAAAAGCCTTTCCCTGATTTGCAAATGTAAATTCCCTGACAAATTGCATTAGGTAATTATCGCGCGCAATCATAAACGTTGTAATTGGTATATGCAGACGTCTTGCTTGCTGTGCCATGGCATAGCATTTATTAACAATATACTCATCGAGTCCCATACTATTTTTATAATACTGCCCGTCTGGTAATCTTAAACAACTAGGTTTACCATCGGTAATCATAAATATTTGTTTGTTGGTATGTCGTTTTCTACGCAATAAGTCCATAGCTAATTGCAACCCCGCCACCGTATTGGTATGGTATGGTCCTACCTTTAAATAAGGTAAATCTTTAATTTCTATTGGCCAGGCATCATTTCCAAACACCAAAATATCCAATGTATCTTTTGGATATCGGGTGGTGATTAATTCTGCGAGTGCCATGGCTACTTTTTTAGCTGGCGTGATTCTATCTTCCCCATACAAAATCATGCTATGACTAATATCAATCATAAGCACCGTACTCATCTGCGATTTATGCAGTGTTTCTTCAACAACTAAATCTTCTTCAGATAAGGCAAAATCGTTAATACCATGATTAACCTGTGCATTTTTTAAACTCTCGGTCATTGAGACTTTATCTAGGGCATCACCAAACTGGTAAGCTCGGAAATCGCCGGTATGTTCATCGCCAAGTCCTGGGCTTTTACTTCTATGATTACCTCGCCCGCTTCGCTTGATTTTACCGAATATCTGATCTAAGGCCTGCTGCCTTATGGCACGTTCGGTCTTCGCCGTTATAGCTGTTCCTGAATTACCATCAGGATCAATTTCTTCACGGATATAACCTTTTTTCTTCAAGTCTTCAATAAAATCATCAATAGAATAGTCTGGCGTGGTTAATCTATATTCCTTGTCCAACTCATGCAACCAATCTATTGCCTCATCGAAATCACCTGAAGTATGCGTAATGAGCTCTTTAAAAATTTCGAAAAGCTTATCAAACGGTGATTGATTGGGTGCCTCATAAGTTTTAAATACAAATCCCTGTTTATTAATATCGTCCTGTTTCATAGCCATATAAAAATACAGATTTTTAAATTACTACTTAAATGTTTGATATCTATTTAATTAATGCCTGTATAAATTATTGCTATATCCTTTTTATTACGAGTTCAATCTTCATGTTTCTATAAAATAGAAAAAATTAAAGTCGCACCCATATAAATTCAACACCAATTAATCAGTAACAATTGTTACTCAAGTAGTTATGCAACAAGAGTTACAAATAACACAATTGCTTTCATATAAATTTGCCCCATAAATTAAAAACACATGAAAAAAATTAAAGTTGTATTTAGCATCTTATTTATTCTACTCTTATATAAAGGCAATGCTCAGGAGGAACAATTCATTTCTGAATCGGAAGTTATTAGTATGGTTCTAGAAAATAACCTTTCTCAAAAAATATCGGAACAAGATTTCTTAAAAGCTAAGGCCGATTATCAACAAACCAATGCCATATTTTTACCCAATATTACGGCTTCGTATACAGGAGCTATGACGACAAATCCGTTAATGGCATTCGGATTTAAGTTAAATCAAGGAATTATTCAACAAAGTGATTTTGACCCGAACAAATTAAACAACCCGTCTCAGACTAACAATTTTGCTACAGCTATTTCTTTTGAACAACCACTTATTAATATAGACGGTATATACCAAAGAAAAGCTGCTAAGCATGCCATGGAATCCCAATCCCTGCAGTTACAAAGAAAATCGGAATACCTACATTATGAAGCCAAACGTGCCTATCAGGAACTTCAATTGGCATATTTAGCCGCTAGTGTATTGGAAGAGACACTTAAAGCTGCACAAGAAAATTATAAAGTAGCCAGCGATTTTTTCAAACAAGGCCTCATGCAACAAGCCGATTTATTATTGGTTGAAATTCATTTAACCGAAATAAAAAACGAACTTCTAAAATCGAAGAGCAACGTTAAAAATGCTTCAAATTACATTTCATTCTTAACAAACAACCATGATCAAGTAATTTTTAAGCCGCAAGAAAGTATGATGTTAACATCGAATCATTTATTAGAAGCCGAAAACCTAGTCCTTTCAGAAAACAGAGCCGACATAAAAGCAATGGAAATAGCTTCTGAAGCTGCAAAAGACAACCTACAAGCAGATAGAATGGCTTATTTACCAAGGTTGAACGCTTTTGGTAGTTATGAAATGCATAACGAGAAAATATTTAACTCAGGAACAGACGGTTATTTGTTAGGAGCCCAGCTAAGTTGGAATATTTTTGAAGGCAGCAAACGTATTGGTAAAAAGAACAAAAGCAAAGCCAGTTATGAAGCTTCAAAACTAGCCTATGAAGAATACACATCTCAAAGTCAGATGGAATTAAATCAAGCATCCAGACAATTAAACGATGCCAAAAACAGATTAGAATTAACAGAAATGGCCCTTAAACAATCGGAAGAAGCCTTACGCATAAAAAACAATCGATTTAAGGAAGGTCTTGAAAAAACATCCGATTTGCTCATGGCAGAAACGCAGTTCGCCCAAAAACAACTGGAATACTATCAGACAATTTTCGAATACAATCGTGCACAATCCTATTTAACATATTTAATGACCAACTAACAGTTGGGCAAATTCAACTTACTCAAGTATCAAAAAAATAAAATCCTAATTAAATGAAAAAACATACATACATAATCGCTTTCACCCTGTTCACCTTACTATTTTCTGCTTGTGGAAATAATAACAAACAGGCGGCAACCGATAACACACCTGCCATTAAGGTTCATGTAAATGCAGTAAAAATAAATAACAACACACCATTCTTAACGGTTAGTGGTAAAATTCAAGCCACTGAAAGTGCCGACTTAAGTACTCGATTTATGGGTTATGTAAATAAGATACATGTAGAAATTGGCGATCAGGTAAATCAAGGTCAGTTATTAGTCTCAATTAATAATTCAGACTTAGAGGCCAAACGTGCCCAAGTGAACGCAGGCATATCTGAAGCTACGGTAGCATATAATAATGCTAAACGTGACTTTGAACGCTTTACAAATCTATTTGCTAGTAAAAGTATTTCCCAAAAAGAAATGGATAATGTTGCAGCCAATTATGAAATGGCCAAAGCTCGTCTCGAAGCTGCTAAGGGTATGAAAAATGAAATAAATGCGCAGTTTGAATACGCTAATATCACAGCACCTTTTAGTGGAATTATTACCAATAAATATGTAAAATCTGGTGATATGGCTAATCCAGGCATGCCCCTTATAAGCCTAGAAAACCCTAAGCAATTCGAGATTTTAGCTATGGTACCGGAAAGTGAAATTTCACAAATTAACAAAGGCATTACTGTAAGTGCCCGAGTAAAATCGGTAGAAGAAGAACTTAAAGGAACAGTAGCCGAAATTAGCTCGTCCGCACGTCATACCGGAGGCCAGTATCTAGTAAAAATAACTTTAGAAAAGCCCTCAAAAAATGTGCTTTCCGGCATGTTTGCAACAGTACTATTCCCAGTTGAAAAACAACAGGATTCTAATTTAGTTTTAATCCCTCAAGAGGCTATTGTTAACAACGGACAACTTACCGGAGTTTACACAGTAAGTGCAACTAACACGGCCTTATTACGATGGTTACGATTGGGTAGAACCTATGGCGATCAGGTAGAAGTTCTATCCGGATTAAATTCAGAAGAAAGCTATATAATCTCAGCTGAAGGAAAGCTATATAATGGTGCAAAAATTTCAATTCAATAATTAAACAGAACTTTTAGAATCACAATTAACAAAAAGCAATTAAGGTTCTAATAAAAAAAATATAAATCAAATGAAAGAAGGTTTAGCAGGAAAAATTGCCAAGGTCTTTATAGGATCGAAGCTTACTGTACTCTTAATGATAGTGTTTATGGTTATTGGAGTGTATAGTTCTTTTTTAATCCCAAGGGAAGAAGAGCCACAAATTGATGTGCCTATGGCTGATATATTTGTAGGTTACCCGGGTGCAAGTCCAGCAGAAGTTGAATCAAGGGTCATAGAACCTTTAGAGCAATTAATTTCGAATATCAAAGGGGTAGAATATGTGTATTCTACATCGATGAAAGAACAAGGTATGGTTATCGTTCAGTTCTATGTAGGCGAAGACATCGAACGTTCTTTTGTAAAACTATATAACGAAATTAACAAGCATATGGATAAAATGCCCCAAGGTGTTACCTTTCCATTAGTTAAAACTCGTGCTATCGATGACGTGCCGATTTTAGGCTTAACGCTTTGGAGTGAAAATTACGATGACTATTTGCTAAGTCAAATGGCACAGGAACTTGAAAGCGAAATTAAAAAAGTAAAAGATGTTGCTATTACACATAAAATTGGAGGTAGAGACCGACAGCTAAGAGTTGTTTTAGATAAAGATAAACTTGCTGCCAGTGGCTTGGATTTCTTATCGGTTTCAGAAATGATAAAAGCCAATAATGCCCAGCTAAACTCTGGGAGTTTCGACAAGAATGATACCGAATTCATTGTAAATACGGGTAAATTTCTTGAAACCATTACCGATGTAGAAAATTTAGTCGTTGGAGTCTCTCAAAATCAACCCATATATTTAAAACAGATTGCATCAATTATCGACGGGCCTCAAGTACCGCAAAACTATGTAAGCTTAGGTTTCGGGCAAGGAAGTGAGGAAAACTTAGCATACAAATCGGAATATCCTGCCGTAACGATATCTGTTGCGAAACGCAAAGGTGCAGACGCTATGAAAATTTCTGAGGTTATTATTAATAAAGTCGAGCATTTACGTGGTAGTCTAATTCCAGACGATGTACATGTTGAAATCACCAGAAACTATGGTGAAACGGCCTCACATAAGGTATCTGAATTATTACTACACCTTATAGGTTCTATTATTGCCGTTACCTTAGTAGTAATGCTCGCCATGGGTTGGCGTGGAGGTTTAGTAGTATTTTTATCGGTACCAATTACATTCGCTTTAACGCTACTAAGCTACTACATGCTTGATTATACTTTAAACCGTATCACTCTTTTTGCCTTAGTATTTGTAACCGGAATAGTAGTCGATGATTCCATAATTATTGCTGAAAATATGCACAGGCATTTTAAAATGAAACGCCTGCCGTTTAAACAGGCTGCGCTGTATGCAATTAATGAAGTTGGGAATCCTACGATATTAGCAACATTCACAGTTATTGCATCGGTATTACCCATGGCATTTGTTTCTGGTTTAATGGGGCCTTACATGGCTCCGATGCCAATAGGGGCTTCTATAGCCATGATATTATCATTGTTTGTAGCACTAACAATCACACCTTATCTAGGATATATTTTCCTAAGAGAAAAGAACAAAAAAACGCATGTAGATAAAGAGGAAAAACCATTAGAAACCACGCTTATTTATAGAATCTATAATAAGTTCGAACGCCCATTAATTGAAAATCGTTCAAAACGATGGGCCTTCTTAGGGTTTACATTTGTACTTCTTATGGGATCTATGGTGTTATTCTATACTAAATCGGTAGCTGTAAAAATGCTCCCATTCGATAATAAGAATGAGTTTCAAGTAGTAATCGATATGCCTGAAGGCACAACCTTAGAGCGCACTGCTGTGGTAACAAAAGAAATTGGCCAATACCTATCTACACGTCCTGAAGTAGTAAATTACCAGAATTATATTGGTACTTCAGCCCCAATTACATTTAATGGCCTTGTACGCCATTATGACTTAAGAGGAGGCAGCAACATGGCCGATATTCAGGTAAATCTTTTAGATAAGGGAGACCGAAGTGAGCAAAGTCATGATATAGCAAAGCTATTACGTCCTGAAATCCAAAAAATAGCATCAAAATATAATGCTAATGTTAAAATAGTAGAAGTTCCGCCAGGCCCCCCAGTATTATCAACAATTGTGGCCGAAATTTACGGACCTGATTATAACAAGCAGATTGAAATAGCCAATAACATTCAAAACATCCTAAAAAACACGAATGATGTAGTAGATATCGATTGGATGGTTGAAGACAATCAAGCAGAGTATCAAT
This sequence comes from Gaetbulibacter saemankumensis DSM 17032, assembly GCF_000425645.1. Classification (GTDB taxonomy): domain Bacteria; phylum Bacteroidota; class Bacteroidia; order Flavobacteriales; family Flavobacteriaceae; genus Gaetbulibacter; species Gaetbulibacter saemankumensis. The sequence continues at coordinate 1,301,527 of NZ_KE384430.1, read as the reverse complement.
TTGAAATCAATAAAGAAAAAGCCATGCTTAATGGTGTTGCACCACAGCAAATAGCCTATACTATGAATATGGCTTTAGCAAACAGACCATTAATTAATTTATATGATGAAAATGCGGTAAATCAGGTTGGTGTAATATTATCATTAGAGGAAAAAGAAAAATCGAATGTTTTAGATATTTCACAATTAAAAGTAAAATCTGAACAAGGTTTCTTAATTCCAATAGCCGACATGGTTGATATCAAGAAGACCACAAGTGCTAAAAGTATTTATCGAAAAAACCAAAAACGCGTCGTTTATGTTTTAGCAGATATGGCTGGAAAATTAGAAAGTCCTGCCTATGCTATTCTAGGGATGGAAGAAAAACTCAAAGAAATTCCTTTACCAGCAGGTTACGAAATTAATGAAATGTATTTGGGCCAACCAGATTACGAAGACGATTACACCGTTAAATGGGATGGTGAATGGCAAATAACTTTAGAAGTATTTAGAGACTTAGGGATTGCCTTTTTAGGAGCCATAATTTTAATTTACATTTTAATTGTAGGCTGGTTCCAAAACTTTAAAGCTCCGGTGGTAATGATGGTTGCCATCCCCCTATCATTAATAGGTATTATTCTGGGCCATTGGATAATGGGAGCATTCTTTACAGCAACCTCATTTATAGGAATGATTGCTCTTGCTGGAATTATGGTTCGTAATTCGGTATTACTTATTGATTTTATAAACCTAAGATTGGCTGAAGGAGTTCCATTAAAACAAGCCGCTATTGAAGCCGGTGCTGTACGTACAACACCTATTTTATTAACAGCCGGAACCGTAGTTATTGGGGCCTTCGTGATCTTATTCGACCCTATATTCCAAGGTCTAGCCATTTCACTTATGGGTGGAACCATTGTATCTACAGTATTAACCCTACTCGTAGTACCTCTAGTATATTATATGATTGAACGAAAAAATTATAACTAATGAAATTAATAATAGTAACCGCTGTTGAGGCTTTTGAAGAAGAAGTACTCACATTATTCAAAAAAGCTAATATCGACTCCTTTAGTGGATTTGACATTGAAGGCTATAAAAATATAGCTCCAATTGTAAAAGCATCCAATTGGTTTTCAGGTAAAAGTAAAGGAAATGAATCTATTATGTTTTTTTCGTTTACCGATGCTGAAAAAATAGACCCTTTATTTAATCTTATTACAGAATTTAATAACAACCTAGAAACAGACAATCCTATAAGGGGTATTGTTCTACCTATCGAAAAATTTATTTAAACTTAAATTAAAAATCATGTTAAACACATATTTTAGAGTTATTGTAGGCACATTCATTATATTAAGTGTTGTCTTAACGGTGTACGTGAATACAAACTGGTTATGGTTCACCGTATTTATAGGAGCTAATCTTATTCAGTCTGCCTTTACAAAATGGTGCTTACTAGAAACCATCCTATTAAAATTGGGAGCAAAAAAGTAATCTAAAACAAAAAGGTTCATCTATATAGATGAACCTTTTTTATTTCTTAAATGAAACAAAACCTTATTCAACGCGTTTTAATCCGTCTAAATTTTCAATTTTAATTTGCTTTCCTTTAGTCGAAATCAAGCCTTCTTTTTTAAACTGAGATAACACACGAATAGCAGACTCTGTTGCAGTCCCCACCATATTTGCAAAATCTTCCCGAGAAAGCAATACACTCAGAGTTTTATCCGGATTAACTCCAAAACTATTATGAATATAAACCAACGTTTCAGCCAGACGCTGGCGAACAGATTTCTGGGCCATATTTACAATAATATCATCGGCTTCTCTTAAATCATTGGCCATGCTTTTAAGCACATCAAAAGAAAAATTAGGGTTTTTCTGAAGATCACTTATAATTTCACTTTTCGGAATGAAACACACCTCCATATCATTAAGCGCTACAGCCTGAAGGTTTGAAGCTTCATCGGTAACCAAAGACCGTTGCCCAAGTAAATCGCCTTTAACCACCATTTTCACAATCTGGTCTTTGCCGTTTTCACTTAATTTAGACAATTTGCATATACCATCTTTAACACAGTACACCCCGTTAACCATCTCCCCTTCTTCAAAGATGACTTCTCCTTTTTTTATAACTTTTGAAGTCTTACAACTAGAAATTCGTACTAACTCATCTTTGGTTAAAGACTTTAGCGAATTAAATTGTTTTATTATGCATTGCTCGCACTTTCCCATACCCTATAATTATCATGTAAAATTAAAGAAAACATAACAAATATCATATTTAATTTTTTCATAACTTGTAATCTTTGCAACAGGTATTAAATGAGCAAATTATATAATGAACAAGCAAGAATGTTTTCATTGCGGGTTAGATGCAAGCACTTCAAATATTAAATTAGACGACAAGTCATTTTGTTGTACAGGTTGTAAAACGGTTTATGAAATATTTTCAGAAAACGATTTAACTTGCTACTATGATTTACAGCAAGCACCCGGTTCTACGCCTAAAGATATTGAAGGCAAGTACAACTTTTTAGAAAACCAAAAGATTGTAGATCAGCTTTTAGAATTTAACAACGATAATACACAAATTGTTACCTTATACATACCTCATATCCATTGCAGTTCCTGCATCTGGATTTTAGAGAACCTCAACAAACTTCATCAGGCCGTTTCAGCATCCACAGTAAATTTTGGAAAAAAAACAGTTCGAGTTACCTACAATGCAGAATTATTAAACTTAAAAGAATTAGTGACTTTATTAAGTAGCATTGGCTATGAACCATTCATCAGTTTAGACGATTACAGTGTTGGCAAAAAGCAGGTAAACCGAAGCCTAATCTATAAATTAGGGATTGCAGGTTTTGCCTTTGGAAATGTTATGTTTTTATCTTTTCCTGAATATTTTGAAGTGGGTGAATTTTGGCTAGAACAGTTTAAACCTATGTTTCGATGGCTTATGTTTGCCTTTTCTGTACCTGTAGTATTTTACTCTGCTCAAGATTATTTTATTTCAGCTTACAAAGGATTGCGCTCGAAACTTTTAAATATAGATGTTCCAATAGCCCTGGGTATTGTTGTACTTTTTTTAAGAAGTACTACCGAAATTATTTTAGATACCGGCTCAGGATTCTTCGATAGCCTCACAGGGCTTGTATTCTTCCTATTACTTGGAAAATTTTTTCAGCAAAAAACATATTCTTTTTTATCATTCGAAAGAGATTATAAGTCTTATTTCCCCATAGGCATTACGAAAATAAACAATGACGGATCTGAAGAGTCTGTTCAGGTTTATGATATAAAAAAGGGCGATCGTTTACTCATTAGGAATGAAGAACTAATTCCTGTCGACTGTATTTTAATAAAGGGGCAAGCTCGAATTGATTACAGCTTTGTTACGGGTGAATCTAAAACCGTGTCAAAACAATCGGGAGATAAATTATTTGCTGGTGGAAAACAACTTTTTGGAAGTATTGAAGTAGATGTTTTAAAATCGGTAGAACAAAGTTACCTGACCCAGTTATGGAGTAATGACGTCTTTAAAAAAGATAAATCTTTAGCTTTTACAAACATCACCAATAAAATAAGTAAAAACTTTACTATTGCTATTTTATTTATCGCTCTTATAAGTACCTCCTTCTGGTTAATTTATGATGCTTCCCTTGCATTAAACGTATTTACTTCGGTACTTATTATCGCCTGCCCTTGTGCCATTGCTCTTGCTGCGCCTTTCACTTTTGGCAACATACTGCGTATATTAGGTAAAAAGAAGTTTTACTTAAAAAATGCGAACGTTATAGAACAATTAGCGAAAATAAACACCTTAATTTTCGACAAGACGGGTACCATTACCACTAATCAGGAAACTAAAATTAATTATGAAGGCTTAGAATTAACAAAAGATGAAGAATCCCTCTTAAAAAGCACTTTACGAGGATCGAATCATCCATTAAGTCGTACTTTATATCAAATTTTAGATGAACATGATATTCTTACCCTAGATGCTTATGAAGAATATTTAGGAAAAGGTATTGAAGCTAGTTATAAAAATGAAAACATCAAGATCGGGTCGGCACCATTTGTTGGGCAAACTCAAGAAACAAACACCTTAAATACATCGGTATACGTTAGTACAAATAACACCTATAAAGGTAAATTTACCTTTTACAATGCCTATAGAAAAGGATTAGCTCTACTTTTCAACAAATTAAAAAAAGACTACGATTTGGTAATTCTTTCTGGTGATAATGAAGGCGAAAAAGAAAATCTCACCAAATTATTACCTACAAAAACAAAAATGCTTTTCAACCAAAAACCAGATGATAAACTGGAATATATAAAATTCCATCAAAGTGAAGGTGCACATGTGCTTATGATTGGTGATGGTTTAAACGATGCAGGCGCCTTAGCTCAAAGTGATGTTGGCATTGCAATATCAGAAAATGTCAATGTCTTCTCACCCGCCTGCGATGCCATTCTAGACGCATCAAAATTCAAAGAATTATACAATTATATAAAATTATCGAAGTCAGCCATTAATGTAATTAAGTGGAGTTTTGCACTTTCTTTCATATATAATATTATCGGTTTATACTTTGCAGTTACTGGGCAGCTAACGCCTGTATTTGCAGCCATATTAATGCCTTTAAGTTCTATAAGTATTGTTGTTTTCACAACCCTGATTACCAATTTATTAGGCAATAAATTAGATTAAACATGATAAATATCATATTTTTAAAGAAGACTTGATTTTACTTTTGACCAATAACTTCAATTAGGTATGAGTGTTATTTATATTTTACTAGCTATTAGTATAGTTGTAGCTATTGTCTTTTTTATCGCCTTTATTATGGCTGTGAAAAATGGACAATATGACGATAGTTACACCCCTTCGGTACGCATGCTTTTTGAAGACGAACTCGTTAAAACCAAATCCAATAAATCTATACTAACCAAAAAAGAATAATCAATAGTACTATGGAAATACAACAATTTCAATACGATAACAAAATCGTAAAAAACTTCATTTATGCAACGATGCTATGGGGTGTTGTAGGGATGCTAGTGGGACTTTTACTAGCTTTTATGTTTTTATTCCCTAATCTTACCGATGGGATATCCTGGTTAAGTTTTGGTAGATTGCGCCCGTTACACACCAATGCTGTCATTTTTGCTTTCGTTGGTAATGCGATTTTTGCGGGTGTTTATTATTCAACCCAACGCTTACTTAAAGCCCGTATGTTTAGTGATGCCTTAAGTAAAATAAACTTTTGGGGATGGCAACTTATTATTGTTGCAGCAGCCATAACCCTACCGTTAGGTTACACCTCATCTAAGGAATACGCCGAATTAGAATGGCCGATAGATATTGCCATTGCCTTAGTTTGGGTTGTTTTTGGATGGAATTTAATTGGTACTATTTTAAAAAGAAGGCAACGCCACTTGTACGTAGCTATCTGGTTCTATTTAGCCACATTTGTTACGGTAGCGGTACTTCATATTTTTAACAGTTTAGAATTGCCTGTTAGTGCTTTAAAAAGTTACTCGGTTTATGCCGGCGTTCAAGACGCCTTAGTACAATGGTGGTACGGACATAATGCGGTAGCATTCTTCCTGACTACACCATTCTTAGGACTTATGTATTACTTTGTTCCTAAAGCAGCGAATCGCCCGGTTTATTCGTATAGATTATCCATTGTACATTTCTGGTCATTAATATTTATTTATATCTGGGCAGGACCTCACCACTTATTATACACGGCGTTACCAGAATGGGCTCAAAACTTAGGGGTGGCCTTTTCTGTTATGTTACTAATGCCTTCTTGGGGTGGTATGATAAACGGTTTATTAACCTTACGTGGTGCCTGGGATAAAGTACGAACTGACCCTGTTTTAAAATTTATGGTAGTAGCTATAACAGGTTATGGTATGGCTACCTTTGAAGGGCCTACCCTATCTTTAAAAAATGTAAATGCTATTGCCCACTTTACAGACTGGATTATTGCACACGTACACGTGGGTGCATTAGCGTGGAATGGATTTATGACCTTTGGTATGATTTACTATCTGGTTCCACGATTATTTAAAACTAAATTATTCTCTATTGGATTGGCCAATTTACACTTTTGGATTGGTACTTTAGGTATAATTTTATATGCTCTTCCAATGTATGTCGCTGGATTTACCCAAGCAAGTATGTGGAAACAGTTTAATCCAGATGGCACATTAACTTATGGTAACTTCTTAGAAACTGTTACAGAAATTATTCCAATGTATTGGATGCGGGCTATTGGTGGAACTTTATTCATTACTGGTATGCTTATTATGGTTTATAACATTATAGTAACCATTAAACAAGGTAGCACAGTAGAAGACGAATTAGCAGAAGCTCCTGCTTTAGAACGCGTTACCAACAAACGTACTGCTAATGAAGGATGGCACACCTGGTTAGAACGCAGACCTATTCAATTAACCATATTAGCAACTATTGCTATTCTAATTGGAGGTATCATTCAAATTGTACCAACCATAATGGTGAAATCGAATATCCCGACTATTGCCAGTGTTAAACCTTATACCCCATTAGAGTTAGAAGGACGAGATATCTACATCCGTGAAGGTTGTGTGGGCTGTCATTCACAAATGATACGTCCTTTTAGAAGTGAAGTAGAACGTTATGGAGAGTACTCTAAAGCAGGTGAATATGTTTATGACCATCCATTCCTTTGGGGTAGTAAACGTACAGGACCAGATTTACATCGTGTTGGCGGTAAATATTCAGACAACTGGCACTTTAACCATATGTACGATCCACAAAGTACCTCATCGGGATCTATTATGCCAAGATACCCATGGCTAATTACTGGTAGTAGCAGTACGTTAGATAAATCTCAAACAGAGGCTAAAATGAAAGCTATGGTCTCTCTAGGGGTACCTTATTCTGAGGAGGACATTGCCAATGCACAACAAAGCATGACTGAACAAGGATCTCAAATTCAACAAAACTTATATAGCGACCCCGATTTTGTAGCTTCTTATGAAGCAGACAAAAAATATGCTGCTGAAAATGACCAAGATTTCACAGAAATGAAAGACCGAGAAATTGTTGCTCTTATAGCATACTTACAGCGCTTAGGAACCGACATTAAAGTTGAAACAGTACAGAATTAACCATCAAAACTAATAACCATGTTAAAATTTGTAAAAAACTATATGGATAGCATTTCTGGAATAGAAATATTCCCGATTATATCGCTACTTATCTTTTTCTCATTTTTTGTAATTCTCTTTTGGTGGGTTTTTACTGCTAAAAAAGACTACATCAATAAAGTAAGCAACATGCCATTAGACAACCAAAACGACGACATATCATGAGACAATTAATTCCATCGTGGATACGTGTACCACTTATATTTTTCATCATTTTTGGATTTACAGAATATATTATTGATTCTGGTGATAAACCAGCTTTTGTAGAATACCCTGCAGTCGCATTATTCCTTCTTCTGGTACTTTTAATTTTAATTGCTATTGAAGCCATTATTAGTGCCCTAGAAAATGTAATGCTTCAAAAATTAGATGAAGAAGCCAAAGAACGATTTTTAGCCGAAAAAGCGAGTAGTAAACAATTTACTTGGTTGAAAAAAACATATTTAAAGCTTCTGGGATCTAAACCTATTGAAGAAGAAGATGAAATTATACTAGACCATAATTATGATGGCATAAAAGAATTAGACAACAATTTACCACCTTGGTGGCTATACGGCTTCTATATATCCATTATTTTTGCTGCTATTTATTTATTAAGATTCCATGTATTTAATGGCCCTAGTCAGTTCGATGAGTTAGACACAGAATTAGCCGAAGCAAAAGCAGCTATAGAAGCTTATAAAAAAACAGCAAAAGATTTAGTAGATATTAATACGGTTACCTTACTTACCGATGCATCTGACTTAGAAGCAGGAAAGAATATATACGAGACAAATTGCGTGGCTTGTCATATGGCTGATGGTGGTGGCGGAATTGGCCCCAATTTAACAGATGAATACTGGATTTTAGGTGGAGACATAAAACATGTTTTTAAAACAGTTAGTGAAGGTGGTAGATCTGGAAAAGGCATGATTGCCTGGAAACAGCAATTAAAACCATCTGAAATAGCACAGGTATCGAGTTATGTATTAAGCTTACAAGGTACCACACCAGCAAACCCAAAAGATCCACAAGGAGATTTATGGGTGAGTGAATCGGCAGAAACACAAGAAACAACAGCTGATTCATTAACTGTCTCAGAATAGGGACTATTAATAGCAAGAAACCAAGGTTACCATTATACAAATAAGACATTAAGGTAATCTTGGTTTAACTTTAAAAAAAGCCATGGAAACCCCAGAGAATGAAATATTCAGAGATTCTATTAGCACGGTAACCGAAGAGGGCAAACGTGCATGGGTATATCCAAAAAAACCAAGTGGAAAATTTTATGAATATCGAAAATGGGTTAGCTATTTATTACTAGCATTTTTATTTTTATCACCTTTTATAAAAATAAACGGAAACCAGTTTCTATTGTTCAATATATTAGAACGCCGATTTAATATATTCGGATTCCCCTTCTGGCCACAGGATTTCTATTTGTTTGTAATTTCTATGATTATAGGTGTGGTTTTTATCACCCTGTTCACCGTAGCTTTTGGTCGTATTTTTTGTGGCTGGATATGTCCACAAACCATATTCATGGAAATGGTTTTCCGTCGAATTGAATATTGGATTGAGGGCGATAGAGGTAAACAATTACGCCTTGCAAAACAACCTTGGAATGCTGAAAAAATTAGAAAAAAAGGACTGAAACTATTAATCTTTTTATTCATTTCGTTTTTAATAGCAAATGTATTTCTAGCCTACCTCATAGGAAGTGATCAATTAATTGAATACATAACCGATGGTCCTACAAGCCATATTAGTACCCTCATTTCATTATTAATATTTACAGCAGTCTTTTATTTTGTTTTTGCATGGTTTAGAGAGCAGGTTTGCATCATAGCCTGTCCTTACGGAAGGCTTCAAGGTGCCTTACTAGACAACAAATCTATTGTCGTGGCTTACGACCATAAACGTGGTGAGAGCGAAAATGGCAGAAAGAAATTCAGAAAAAATGAAGATCGTGATGCCCTAGGTTATGGTGACTGTATTGACTGTTTTCAGTGTGTAAATGTATGTCCTACGGGAATCGATATAAGAAACGGTACCCAATTAGAATGTGTGAACTGTACTGCCTGTATTGATGAGTGTGACCACATTATGGAAAGCATTAATAAGCCAAAAGGACTTATTCGTTACGCCAGTGAAGATAACATTGAAAACAAAACGCCTTTTAAACTAACTGCCAGAATGAAAGGCTACATAGCGGTATTAACCATTTTAATTGGTTTATTAACCGGTATGCTGTTTTTAAGAAATGAAGTTGAAGCGACGGTTCTCCGATTACCAGGCCAACTTTACGAACACAAAGACAACAATATTATTAGCAATGTGTTTACCTACAAACTTGTTAATAAAACCAACAAAGATATAAGCGATGTAAGCTTTAAACTGCTTTCGCACAAAGGAGAACTAAAACTGGTTGCTACCAGCGATGATTTTACCGTGCCAAAACAAGGAATGGCTGAAGGCACTTTGTTTATAGAAATTAATAATATGGTATTAACAGGAGATAGAAATAAAATTAAAATAGGGGTATTTAAAGGCGATGAACTTATTGAAACGACCACGGCCAACTTTTTAGGCCCAAGGCGTTTTAGGTAAGTCGCATTAGGGATTGAGGAATTGTTGAAGCTCCTTAAAAAGAGCGACTTCCGAAAGCCCGACCCAAGGTACGAAGGGTAATGCCTAAATAAAAAAACAAATAGTTATGAAAATAAATTGGGGAACAGGAATTGTTTTAGCTTTTATAGGTTTTATTAGCTTTATTATGTATTTCATTATAACCATGAATGTGGACTCTAAGTACAATCACGATTTAGTAACTGAAGATTATTATGGTGAAGAACTACATTTTCAGCAAGATATTGACAAACTTAAAAACGCTCAAAATTTAAGCGAAAATGTAAGTTATGAAAAAACAGATGAAGGCTTACTAATTGCTTTTCCACAAAATATTGACATTACAAAAGTTACCGGACATGTGTTCCTATATAGACCATCTAACAAACAATTAGATTTTGATACTAAAATATCATTATCTAAACCCTATTTGCTCATACCTGACAAACGTTTGGTAGATGGTCGTTGGAACATAAAAATTGATTGGCAATACAATAATGAAGCCTATTTATACAAAGAAACAATAAATTATTAATATGCTAGTTTCAGCATTTATTTTTGGTATTCTGGGGAGTTTCCACTGTGTCGGCATGTGCGGACCTATTGCTTTTATGCTTCCTGTAGACCGAACGAATGCTTATAAAAAACTATCCCAAATTACTATTTATCATTTTGGACGCATTATGGCTTATGCTATAATTGGTCTGGTTTTTGGACTTATTGGTAAAAGTTTAAATTTATTCGGATTTCAACAACAACTCTCTATTATTGTGGGTGTTTTAATGATTGCTCTTGTAATCGTTCCTCAGAATACGCTTAATAATTACAACATATCCAAACCTATTTACAGACTTATTTCGAAAATTAAGTCAGCCCTGGGAACTGCTTTAAAAAAGAAAACTAACGACACCTTTTTAACCATTGGTTTTTTAAATGGCTTTTTACCCTGTGGCCTGGTTTACATGGCCATCTTTGCAGCTATAGCCTCGGGTGCGGCACTAAAAGGCAGCCTTTATATGATTCTTTTTGGTATGGGAACCATTCCTCTAATGACCTCTGCCATTTATTTTAGTCAGTTTTTAAAAAGTTCTATGAAGCAAAAAATACAAAAAGTCATTCCTGTTTTTGTAGTTTTAATTGGAGCTATTTTTATACTTAGGGGTTTAGGCCTTGGAATTCCATACATTTCCCCAACTCCTGTGCATGATGTTATATCCAGTGAAATAAACTGTCACTAATTAGAAATTATTGTTAAAATTCGATAATTTAGCCAATAATTTCGTGACTATTTTATAGTATTACAGTTGATTTTAACGAAAGATTAGTTCTTATTGAAATTTATGTAGGATACTGTAAATAATGCATTTGGCATCTAGATCAGTTTTAGACAAATAATACCTGTCACTACTATTTCAATTTAAGATATCATAATATAACAAATATGACAGAATCAAATATGTCTCCTTGGCAACGTTTTATGGGGATACTCCAACTTGAACGACGCGACCTTATGCAAGTCTTTTATTACGCCATCTTTTCAGGTATTGTTGCCTTATCATTACCTTTAGGTATTCAAGCTATCATTAACTTAATTCAAGGAGCTCAGGTTTCGACCTCATGGATTGTTCTTGTTATTTTAGTTACTGCTGGAACCGCCTTTTCAGGAGGTTTACATTTGATGCAATTACGCATAATTGAAACTATCCAACAACGAATTTTTGTACGTGCTTCGTTTGAATTATCCTTTCGATTTCCTAAAATAAAAATGTCACATTTAAGAGACTATTACCCACCAGAATTAGCAAATCGATTTTTTGACACCTTAATAATTCAAAAAGGTTTGGCTAAAATTCTAATAGATGTACCTACAGCTGTATTACAAATTATATTTGCATTAATACTGCTTTCATTCTACCATCCGTTTTTTATATTTTTCGGGATATTACTTTTAACCCTTATTTTGGTCATATTTAGATTCACAGCAAGACAAGGATTAAAAACCAGCTTAAAAGAATCCAAAGACAAGTACCGTGTTGCACATTGGATTCAGGAAGTAGCAAGGAGCTTAGTAAGTTTTAAACTTTCAGGAAATACCAATTTTGCGGTATCGAAAAACGACCTTTTGGTTGCAGACTATTTAAAATCAAGAGAAGGTCATTTCAAAATTTTAATGCTACAATTCATTCAAATGATAAGCTTTAAAGTTATTGTAACGGCTAGTTTATTACTTATTGGTGGTGGCTTAGTCCTCACGCAGGAAATGAATATTGGACAATTTGTTGCAGCGGAGATTATTATATTACTTATTATAAGTTCGGTTGAAAAACTCATTATAGGCTTAGAATCCTTTTACGATGTACTTACCTCTATTGAGAAAATTGGTCAGATTGTCGATATAGATTTAGAAAATCAAACGGGAGAAAACATCTTAGCAGATACAGAGTTAGACTTAGAACTTCGTAACGTATATTATGACGTACCAGATCGGGATGTACATATTCTAGATGACATTAACTTAAAAATTAACCAACAAAGCCGCGTGCTGTTATTGGGTGAAAGCGGTGCCGGTAAATCTTCATTACTACGACTCATAGCTGGTATTAATGAACCTACTTCTGGTTATATTCACGTTAACAACTTCTCTATTAAAAGTATTAAACCCAACGATTACCGAGCCTTATTAGGCCTATCTTTAACCGAAGAAACTCCTTTTGAAGGCACCATAAAAGACAACCTGACTTTCGGTAACACTAATATTACCGACAAAGAAATATTTCATGTATTAGAAAATGTTGGACTAATTGAATACGTAAAAGATCAGCCAAAAGGATTACATACCATATTATATCCAGACGGTAAACGCATGTCACATACCGTATCGAAAAAAATTGTATTGGCCAGAGCAATTCTAAAAAAACCTAAACTACTAATTTTAGAAGACGCTCTAGATCGTTTTAACCCTAAAGAAACCAATGCTATAATTAATTATTTAGCCGATAAAAAAAGGCCTTGGGGATTAATTGTTGTTAGCGGCAATCCTATTTGGAACTCGAAGTGCAATAAGGTTATCGAGCTAGATAAAGGACGAATTAAAACTAGATACAATGCTTAATATTACACATAACAAACTGAATACTAAGGTTGATATCATGCAATTTAAATCGACCGAAACCATTTTTAACAAAGCCTATTACAAACAATTTAATAGATTTTTACTTGCACTAGGAATTATTTTACTAATAATCCTGTTTTTACCTTGGACTCAAAATATAACTGGGCAAGGACAGGTCACAACTCTTAAACCAAACCACAGACCTCAAACTATACAGTCACCAATTCCGGGACGTATTGAAGCTTGGTATGTACAAGAGGGGGATTATGTAAAAGAAGGTGATACTATTTTAAGAATCTCGGAAGTAAAAAGTGAATATTTCGATGATAAATTAATGGAACGTACCAACGACCAGATTAATTCGAAATCTTCCAGTCTAGATGCCTATAATAATAAAGTAAAAGCCTTAAGTCAACAAATTGTAGCCCTTACTAAAGAGCGTAGTTTAAAAATTGAACAAACAAAAAATAAGCTGCTACAAGCTCGTTTAAAAGTTAAAAGTGACAGTATAGATTTAGAAGCAGCTAAAACAAATATTAGCATTGCTGAACGACAATACAATCGTATTGAAACGCTTCAATCAGAAGGTCTTAAAGCCGTAAAAGATGTAGAAGAAAAACGATTAAAACTTCAGGAAACTCAAGCTAAAATTATTTCACAAGAAAATAAATTTTTAGGAAGTAAAAATGAAGTTTTAAATGCTGAGATAGAACTATCCAGAATTAAAGCATCATATACCGATAAAATATCGAAAGCACAAAGTGATTTATACACTGCAAAGTCAAGTGCCTTTGACACCGAGGCTCAAGTTTCTAAATTAGAAAATTCATACTCTAATTATAAAAAAAGAAATAGTTTACTGTACGTAACGGCACCTCAAAATGGATTTATAAACAAGGCATTAACCGGAGGTATTGGTGTTACCTTTAAAGAAGGTGAGTCCCTTGTAGGTATCATGCCCGAAAATTATCAAATGGCTATTGAAACGTATGTAAAACCTATCGATTTACCACTGCTACACATAGGTGAAAAAGTGCGTGTTCAATTCGATGGATGGCCGGCTATCGTTTTTAGCGGATGGCCCAATGTCTCTTACGGAACGTATGGCGCTAAGATTGTTGCTATAGAAAACTTTATCAGTCCAAATGGTAAATACCGTATTCTACTTGCACCTGACGAAACCGATCATAAATGGCCTCAAGCAGTTCGCATTGGATCAGGGGCTAAAACTATTGCATTGCTAGAAGATGTCCCTATTTGGTTTGAATTATGGAGGCAGATTAACAGCTTCCCTCCTAATTATTATCAACCAATAAGTAACTCAACAACTAAAAAATAATATTAAATGAGAGCTTTCTTTATAGGCATATTATTTTTTACAAGTACGCTTTTATGGGCTCAGGACAGCACATCTGTCATTACCCTTTCGGAATATTTAGGTTATGTAAAATCCTTTCACCCAATAGTAAGGCAGGCTCACTTAGTGGTAAATGAGGGAGAAATAAAACTCATGAAAGCACGAGGAGCCTTCGACCCAAAATTTGAAGTTGATTATGCTAGAAAGAAGTTTAAAGGTACCGAATATTACGATAAGTTAAATGCTGCCTTCAAGATTCCTACTTGGTATGGTATTGAGTTTAAAGGTAATTTTGAAGAAAATACAGGCTATTACCTCGACCCTGAAAACACGGTTCCCGATGATGGTTTATATAGTGTTGGCGTATCAATTTCGCTAGCAAAAGGCTTACTAACTAATAAACGTATGGCCTTATTAAAACAGGCAAAAATGTTTAATAACCAAGCAAAAGCCGACCGCCAATTACTCGTTAACAACATTCTTTTTGATGCTACAAAAACCTATTTTAATTGGCTTAAAACCTATAACGAAAAACGTGTCTATGAAGATTTTTTAGATAATGCTGAAATGCGTTTTAACGGTATTAAAAAGAACTATGAAGTTGGCGAAGCCCCGGCTATAGACACGCTTGAAGCACGCATTGCCCTTAATAACAGGAAATTAAGTTTAGAAAAAGCAAATATAAATTATATAAAAGCGTCTTTAGAATTATCGAATTTCCTGTGGCTTAGCGAAGATACACCGGTAGAAATTCGCGATCATATCATACCAGACATTACTACCAACGATATAATAGACCAAACACTTAATACAAGTGCATTTGATATTGCCAGTTTAGATCTAGATAACCACCCAAAGATGCTATCATTAGATTATAAACTTCAAAGCTTGAATATTGAAAAAAACTTATCGATAAATAACCTCTTACCTACGGTCGATTTACAATATAATTTCTTGTCTCAGACCCCCGAAATTGCCAGATCATTTAGTACGTCAGCATACAAAAGCGGATTAAACGTCAGCATACCTTTATTTCTTAGAAAGGAACGCAGCGACTTAAAATTAGCCAAATTGAAAATACTCGATACTGAGTTTGAAATTCAAAACACACGACTTGCATTAAAAAACAAAATTGATGCGACAAACCAAACGCTTACATCCTATAAAACTCAAAGTGCCTATCTGGAAACCATTGTTGATGATTACCAAACTATGCTAACGGCAGAAGAGCGTAAATTCTATTTAGGAGAAAGTTCTCTTTTCTTAGTGAATTCAAGAGAATCTAAACTTATTGATGCTAAATTAAAGGCTATCTCTTTAGAAACAGATTATTTAAACACAAAGGCTAGCATGTCTAATATTTTAGCTTTAGAAAAATTTGAATAACAAAAAAAGAGAGAGTACTTAAGTGCTCTCTCTTTTTTATAATTACACATACTTTATCATTAATTTTTGTCAGATTTTAAAAGTCATTACTGGAATGGTTGCATGATTTGCAATATCCTCTCCAATGCTACCTTCAAAGAAATGTGCTAAACCTTTTTTACCATGTGTCGGAATGGCAATCATATCGGCACCTTCTTTTAAAGCAAAATTTAAAACACCATCTTCTACCGTATAATCAGACACGTAATTTACATTAGATAGGTTATCCAAATTACCATCTGCTTTGTTTAAGAAATTCACCACACGCTTCTCGATTTCTAACGAGCTTTTAAAACGTTCGTTAGGTAAATTAACATAAACCAATTTCAATTTCCCTCCAATTAAGTTAAACATTTTAGAAGCGTTTATATATGGTTTAATGGCATCTTCTTCAAAATCGCAGGCAAAAACAACATCATTAAAATCAACATCGTTAAGCATATTTTTCACCACTAAAACTGGAATTTCTGAATTACGAACTACACGTTCAGTATTCGAACCAACAAAAAATTCTTTCACTCCACTAGCTCCATGGGACCCCATCACAATTAAATCCGCACGATGCTCTTTGGCCACATCATCAACCTCGCTAAAAACTTTAAAATGTTTTATAATGGGTGTTATCTTAATATCACTTAAATAATCCTTTTTCAGGAAATCTTCAAATTTCTGTTCCGATAACTTAATAAAGAAACTAGCTTTTTCATACTGCAAACCTTCAGAAGCCGTTAGCATTAAATCAGACATTTCAAGCATATGAAGTACTAATACTTCGGCATCATATTTTCTAGCTAAACGAGCTGCCGTTTTTAAAGCAAATTCTGAATGTTCAGAAAAATCAATTGGGACAATAATTTTCTTCATGAGTTTAGTTTTTATAGATTAAACCGTCATAGAAAACAACTGAGTATCTGGCTGCTTTCGTTGCAATAACAAGTCGAAAGCCATACAAATATTCCTAACAAATGGTTGCCCTTTAGCTGTTACTTCAATCGTATTACTTCCTATTTTAAGCAACCCATCTTTTTCCATCTCCTTTAGTCTTACTAAAACATCTGGAAGTTCTTCAAAAAACAAATCATTGTTAGTCCATGTTGTTTTAAATTGGCACATCAAGTTAAGAATATGCTTTCGGATAATCAAATCTTCCTCATTTAAAATATGTCCACGGTATACAGGTAATTTGTTGTTATTTATTAGTGCATAATACGATTCAATACTTTTTTCGTTTTGAGCAAAGCCATACCAGCTATCACTAATTGAAGAAACACCTAAACCAATCATAGCCTGAGTTTTAGATGCCGTATACCCCATAAAATTTCGATGTAATTTACCGGACACCATCGACTTATACAAGCTATCTGTGGGTAAGGCAAAATGATCCATACCAACCTCTATATAACCTACATCCGCCAATAATTTTTTACCCAATTCATATTGTTGGCGTTTCACTTCCGGAGTCGGCAAATCCTCATCGTTGAATCCTCGTTGACCATTACCTTTAATCCATGGCACGTGCGCATAACTATAAAAAGCCAACCGATCGGGTAATAACTCCTTGGTCTTCAAAATAGTTTGTTCAACATGTTCAATGGTTTGAAAAGGGAGACCAAAAATAATATCATGCCCAACCGAAGTATACCCAATTTCTCTTGCTAATTCTGTAGCCCGTTTTACATGCTCAAATGGTTGAATTCTGTGAATTGCCTTCTGAACTGTTTCATTATAATCCTGAACACCATAACTAACCCTTCGAAATCCAACATTAAAAAGCGCTTGTAAATGTTCTTTAGTTGTATTATTCGGGTGACCTTCGAAACTAAACTCATACCCCTCGGCTAATTTGGCATCTTTTAGTATTCCCTGAATTAAACAAGTTAAATTTTCTGGACTAAAAAAAGTTGGAGTCCCACCACCCAAGTGTAACTCTTTAATTATAGGAGTGTCATCAAGCAACTCTAAATACAGCTGCCATTCTTTTAAAACGGCATTTATATAAGGACTCTCTACACTATGCTGTTTAGTAATACGTTTATTACACCCGCAAAATGTGCATAAACTTTCACAATACGGTAAATGAATATATAGACTAATTCCTTCTGCTAAATTACTTTCATTAAATGATTTAACTAAAGATGATTTCCAACCTAATTCAGAAAAAGTCTCTTGATTCCAATACGGGACTGTTGGATAACTCGTATAGCGAGGCCCTGCTATATTATATTTACTAATTAACAAATTTGACATACCTAACATTTATAGTTCAAAAGTATTGTACAGGCAAGAGTAAAAAAATGATATATGTCATGTATAAATTTGTACAGGCTTGAATAAAATTATAACTTTCGGATAAATAAAAAATTCATTAAAATGAAAAAAATATTCACATTATTACTAGTGGTTTTAGTTGCTTTCACTTCATGTAAAGACAAGAAAAAAGAAACTCAAGAAATTAAAGCTGAAACAGCTGAAAAATTTATTGTAAAACCTGAAGGTACATCGGTAAAATGGACCGCATATAAAACAACCGAAAAAGTGCCCGTTGGTGGTGAATTTAAAATCTTAAAGTTCGATAATAAAGAGGGGGCAACGCCTCAAGAAGCTTTAAATGGTCTTACGTTTTCTATTCCTGTAAGCAGCCTTTTCACGAAAGACGCAAGTCGGGATGAAAAACTTAAGTCTTTTTTCTTTGGAGTCATGTTAGACACCGAACTTATTAAAGGTACTATTAAATTTGCCAACAACCAATATATGGCAACACTTACAATGAATGGAGTAACGAACGATTTACCTTTAGAATTCAGTATAGCAGATGAGCGCCGTGTAACACTAACAGGAACCATGCAACTTAAAGATTGGAATGCGCTTGAAGCTGTAGAATCTATAAACAAAGCTTGCTTCGATTTACACAAAGGAGCTGATGGTGTTAGCAAAACCTGGGAAGATGTTGCTATTGAAGTAAATACGTATCTACGTAAAAACTAGAATAATTAAAATTTTTACTACAATAACGAAAAGCTACTTATCACAAGTCGCTTTTCTCTTATTATTTTATTACTTTCGACATTCTAAATCCTTTGAATGCAATTAGAAACTCTCGTAAAACAATTTAAACAAAAGGACGAAAAGGCTTTCGAAACCTTATACGATATGTATCACGAAAGTATGCGAGGTGTTATTTTCAATATTGTTAGAGACGCCGATATTGCTGAAGAAATAATGCAGGATGTATTTATAAAAGCCTGGAATAATGCCTCAAGTTATTCCTCTGAAAAAGGACGTTTTTTTACATGGATATTAAACATAGCCAGAAACGCCGCCATAGATAAAACGCGCTCTAAAGCATTTAAAAATTCCAAACAAAACCTTGATTCAAATTTTTTCGTAGATATCTTAGAGACTAAGGACAGCCTAGATGAAACGACCAATAGTATTGGTATCGCTAAATTTGTAAAACAGCTATCGAAAAAATGTATCGAAATTATTGAATTGCTATATTTTAAAGGTTATACCCAATCTGAAGCTTCTGAAAGTCTTGAAATGCCAATCGGAACAATAAAAACGAGAAATCGTAACTGTATTAAAAATTTAAGAAGTCTGGTATTAGAATAAATGGATATTAAAGCTTACATAGAATCTGGAATTTTAGAGCTATACGTAGCCGGAGCGCTTTCTGAAAAAGAAAATCAGGAAGTATATTCTTTGATGCAACAATATCCAGAAATTGAAAAGGAAGTTATAGAAATTGAAGCAGCCATTGTTAGACTTACGGGAAGTACGATTGAATCAGACTTAGGAATAGAATCTTTTGAAAAAATAAAAAATCAATTAGGCCATAATAAAGTAATTACAATTACTAAATCCAAATACAACTGGATTACCTACACTGGATGGGCTGCTAGCATCGTTTTAGGACTAGGTTTACTATATACGACTAACAAGAATAACCAATTACAATCTGATATTCAGATTAGTAAAACACAACAATCGCTTTTAGAAACTCAAATAGAAAATTCAAAAAGTAATTTAAAAGAGGCAAACACTTTAATTAGTGTATTACGCGATGAAAACATCCTTAAAATACCTTTAGCCGGACAAGGTAATTTTGCCAATACCTTTGCCAAGGTTTATTGGGACAAAAAGGCACAACGCATCTTTTTAGACGCAGAAGGCTTGCCAGAACCACCGCAAGGCAAAGTATACCAAGTATGGTCGCTAACCTTAAACCCACTTACACCTACCAGTTTAGGTACCATCGATAATTTTAATCAAGATAGCAATAAAATATTTGAAATAACAAACCCTAATAACAGTGAAGCCTTTGGTATTACACTCGAGCCAGTTGGAGGTAGTGAAACACCAACTATGAATCAGTTATATACATTAGGAGTTATTAGTGCTTCTTAAATAAAAAGAAATTTAAATTTATTATAACCAAAATTGCTTACTAAGCCCTATTAGGTACAACCTCGAAATAAAATAAAACTGTAAACTATTCGAAACGAATTGCTTTTACCGGAGATATTTTAGTAATAATGTAAGATGGCACTAGAAGCATTAATAAACATAATACCAATGTCCCAACATTAAGTCCAATAACATAACTCAAACTTATAAATACGGGGGCTTCTGTCACATAATACACACTAGGATCTAAAGGGAATAATTTAAAATACTTCTGAGCAAACAAAAGACCTAACCCAATTAAATTACCCCAAAACAAACCTAATAAAATCAAGTAACTGGCATTATACAAAAACAATTTTCTAATACTCCAGTTATTACTCCCTAACGCTTTTAAAATGCCAATCATTTGGGTACGCTCCAAAATTAAAACTAAAAGAGCGGTAATCATATTAATACCGGCCACCAAAATCATAATGCCTATAATGCCGTAAATATTTTTATCGAAAATGCCTATCCATTCAAATATGGACGCATACTTATCAGAAACGGTTTGGGTATTAAATGTGGATGGAGTATTTTGATAAACTTCGATACCCTTCTGTTTTAATTCGCTATAATCATCGATAAAAACCTCAAAATTCCCAATCATCTCAGCATCCCATTTATTAATGCGCTGGATATGACGAATATCTCCTATGAGATACTGAGCATCTAATTCCTGAAATCCTGAATTAAAAACACCTACAATATGATATTTAATTATGTTAGGCAATTTCTCAGCATCATCCTTGGGAAATACCATTTGAAACGTATCACCCACCTTAAATTTTAAACGATTAGCTAAATACTGAGAAATCAGAACATCTTCATTTCGTTCTTTTGTAAAATCCGGTAACTCACCTGCTACCAAAAAGTCTTTAAAATAATCCCAATTGTAATCGGACCCAACACCTTTTAGATAAGCACCTTCAAAATCAGTTTCTGTACGTATTACTCCAAATTTAGAAGCCACACCTTGAACATGTTTAATACCATCTATAGTTTTAAACTCAGGATAAAACTCCTGATTTATTGATATAGGAAAAATACTTTCTTGAGAATTATTGCTGTCATAATTCGTAATACTCACATGTCCATTAAAGGCTACCACTTTATCACGTATTTTTTGCTGCAACCCTATTCCGGTTGCAATCGCAATCATCATAACCACAATACCAATGGCTATAGCTGCAATACCAATTTTTATTATTGGCGCTGAAACACTACTTTTATACGCTTTACTACCAATTATTCGTTTTGCTAAAAAATATTCGTAATTCAAATTATATCATGGGATTTAATGTGTTCAAAAATACAGTTTTATTATTTGTTTTGGTACTAATTTCTTGTGCTTCTAAAGCCAAAAACAACAATATTAACTTGAATAAAAACACTAGCGATACTGAGAACATTATTGTTGGAGCCAATCAAACGGCTGCTTACATGCCTTTACTTAAAGGGAAACGTATTGGTATTGTCGCCAACCAAACCAGTGTAATCTTTAAGAATGACATTGAATACACGCATTTAGTCGATTCGCTTCAGTCTTTACAAATAAACATTAAAGCAGTCTTTGCCCCAGAACATGGCTTTAGAGGAACAGCTGATGCCGGTGAATATGTTAAGGATGGTATTGATAGTAAAACTGGAATTCCAATAGTTTCTTTATATGGCAATAACAAGAAGCCAAAACCCGAGCAACTGCAAAATTTAGATCTTGTAATTTTTGATATTCAAGATGTTGGTGCTCGTTTTTACACCTACATTTCTACTTTGCACTATGTTATGGAAGCATGTGCGGAACAAGGTATTCCTGTATTAATTCTGGACAGACCAAACCCTAACGGGCATTATGTAGATGGTCCCATTCTGGAATTAGAAAACAAAAGTTTTGTAGGCATGCATCCCATCCCAGTTGTACACGGCATGACCATTGGAGAATATGCACAAATGATTAATGGAGAACAATGGCTAGAAAACAATGCTGTCAGCAATATTACAGTTATAAAAATGAAAAATTACCACCATAACCTTCCATATAGTTTACCCATTAAACCAAGTCCTAATTTACCAAACGACCGGGCTATTAATTTATACCCTAGTTTATGCTTTTTCGAGGGCACAAACGTGAGTGCTGGTCGAGGAACCGACAGTCAGTTTCAGATATTTGGGAGTCCTTATTTAGACAAAACAATCTTTAATTTTGAATTTACGCCACAATCAAATGCAGGGGCTAAATACCCAAAACATGAAAATAAAATGTGCTTCGGAAAAAACCTAAAAGAGATAAACTCTTTGAATGAATTAAATCTTAATTGGCTCATTGAAGCTTATAAAAACACAGAAAAACAAGAAGCATTTTTCAATAGTTTTTTCATCAAATTAGCAGGCACTAAAGAATTACAAAATCAAATTGAAAGCGGACTAAGCGAAGCTAAAATTAAATCTTCATGGCAGGAAGGATTGATTAAATTTAAAAAAACACGAGAAAAATATCTCATCTACAACTAAAACAATTAGCCTTTAATACGTTTTTTCATTTCCTCGACAATATTAAATGCTGCCGGACAAATCGCTACATTTTTAATGGTTAGGTTAGATATTTGCTGAAATTTTTTTCGGTCGGTATGTGGAAATTCACGACACGCTTTGGGGCGTACATCATAAATAGAACAATAATTATCGGTACCTAAAAAGGTACACGGCACAGTCTGTAGTACATAATCGTTTTCCTCATCAATTCTTAAATACTGATTAATAAATTGCTGGGGTTTTAAACGAAAAAATTTAGCAATACGTTCAATATCCTTATCCGTAAATAACGGTCCTGTTGTTTTGCAGCAATTTGCGCATTCTAAACAATCTGTACGTTCAAATTCTGCTTCATGCAATTCCTGCATGATATAATCTAAGTCTTTAGGCGGTTTACTTTTTAGCTTTCGAAAGAATTTTTTATTCTCGTTATGCTTATCTTTGGCCCGCTTTGGAAGTTCTTTAATAACGTCTTGCATGGCACAAAAATAACACTTTATTATTGATGAAAGACTTATTCGGAAAAGCTTTGTTAGACTACCAAAAAGGAAATTACACTGAAGACATAATAACTTCTACAAATATTTCTGAAGAAGACGAACTACCTATACCCTATTTGTTTCGCGACTTTAAAAACATGCCAAAACTAGAGCAAAAGGCATTAAAAATGACCAGAGGAAAAACGCTTGATGTTGGTTGTGGTACAGGAAGTCATAGCTTGTACCTTCAAAAAAAAGACATGAACGTTAAAGCCATTGATATCTCTGCCGGGGCCATTGAAGTGGCAAGACTTCGAGGTGTTGTGAATGCCGAAGTTAAAGACATTTTAAATGAAACTGACACATTTGACACGATATTAATACTCATGAATGGCACAGGTATTTTTCAAACCTTAGATCAGGTTTCAAAATACCTTTCACATATAAAAAGTTTACTGTCAGTGGATGGACAAATTTTAATAGATTCTTCTGATATTAAATATATGTACGAAGATGAGGACGGCGGATTTTGGGTGGATACCAATGCTAATTATTATGGTGAATTAGATTACTTTTTAAGCTATAAAGGCGAAGATGAAGTTCCAATGAAATGGCTTTATATGGATTTTAACAGCTTGCTTATTGCCTGTGAAGCAGTAGGTCTAAAATGCGAATTAATTTATGAAGGTGAGCACTTCGATTACCTTGCCAAACTTAGTTAAAATAAAAATTCCCGTTATTACGGGAATTTTTATTTTAAGATCTTCAATTTTACAAATACCTCTTAAAAATCAAATTTATAAGTTGCTCCAGCTAAAAGTTGGAAACTTTGTACTTGAAAATTCTGCCAACGCTGATAGGCATTATTTGCAATATTATTAACTTTTAAAAAGATTGACAACTGATCGTTTACATGGTACCCAGCATGAGCATTTACATCAAAATAACTGTCTAAGGTTACTGTAAATGGTGTGGTCGCGATTAATGGATCGTTATAAAAATACTGATCTTTTCGCTCTCCCACATAAAACACATTCGCTCCGGTAAACCAGTGTTCGTCTATTTGATAATCTAAAAATAAGGAGGCTGTCAAATCCGGTAAATTCCAAGCTTCCGCTTCTCTATTTGTTGAATAACTAAAATACTCACCTTTCACTCCTAGTTTAAAATTTCGGTTAACGGCCACTTGTATTTCTCCTGCAAAGCTAAAGGTATCGACATCATCATATATAATTCCGAATGAATTCCCATAAGAATAATTCTGTGTAGGCTCAGATATAATATCATTATTAATAAATAGTGCTTTATTTCTGTCACTTAAATAATGTCCGCTAATATCATAACTCATCGCATTAGATATCTTACCTTTTAGACCTACAAAAGCATTGTATAACTGATCGGTTGGCATCACATTTAGTGTTGGAGACACAAACGGATTTTCGTTAGCAAAATCGAAATATGTATTCTGAATTAAATCTCCTTTTACACCTCCATAAGCAACCAGAACATCATTAGCTACTCGGTAAGACGCCGAAATGTTTGGATATACATAAAATTTATTTTCTTTAGCTTCAAAATCGTTCATATAGAATAATGATACTCCCAAATTAATAGTAAAATCATCCTGTGTCATTTGATAACTTGGCGACAGACCTATTTGATAGTTTCCGTATTTCAATTCAGAAATATCGTAATAACTTCGATCAAATTTTCCGCCTACATAATCAATCACTACTTCGGTGGCTATTTCTTCATCATTAATCGGCACATCAACCTTTCCTTTTAATAACAATCGATTTTCTGCCGAACTTTGATTATCTCCAAAATGTCTGAATAATATACTTCCTGAATTTATATAGGTATCTTCAAAAGTTATATTTCCACCAACATGGGCATTATAGAAAGCATGACTTGTCTTCATGTTATCTGTTTTCGCCTGATCTATAAAAGACTCAGCAACACCATACCAATTGTAATTCTGATACTGAAATCCGGCATCCGCTTTCCAGCTCATATAACGCAGTTTATTGGAATAATTTAAATTAACCTTTGAATCTAAAAAATTATCGTTGAATTCAACGCCTTCAATACCTCCCTGTGAGGAGTGATGACTTAAATACCCGCCAAAACTTTCGGTTCGACTTATCATTTCATTCAGATAGACTTCACCTAAAATCGAGGTATAACTACCTACTCCTAAAGAAGCGTAATTATCATATAATTTTACTGGCTTAGCTTTTTCAATACCTGCAGCCTTACCTTTTGCAGGAGTAAAAGTTGAGGCTACCGGAAATGAAAATATATTATACTGAATATCCTTCTTAGTTTCTGTAGTTTCATCAGCCAAAGATGGACTTTCCTTAACTTTAAAGGCATCTGAAATGGTTGGCGAATATGGTTTAACCACATTGATAACCCCAGTATTTATAGTATCTTTTGGTCTGTTTTGTGTATAAGTCAAGGTTAAACTCAGGGTGAAAACCGTTAATAAAATCTGCTTTCGCATATGTGTATATTTTCTTTTAATAATGATTAATTTGACTGACTACTAATTTTCTTCCGTTTGAATAGATGCATTCGTTTTAGATTCTTCAGCTTTAATCTTACTTAACTCTTCTTTAGCTTCGGTAATAACATCTTTAAAATCTGAAAAATTCTCAATAACGCTTTCTAAAATATAGGTAGCCTGAAAAGCATCTTGTAAGGCATAAAAGTTCTTAGCCATAAGAACTAAACCTTTAGCACTATAATATTTATACCCTGAAAAATCTTTTGCCAACTTCTGCACTGTTTCATTAGAGGCTTCGTATTCCGCCTCTTTATGTTTAAAGTATGCATTAAAATATAATGCTTCCGCGGCCGTTTCGCCAGTTGCTACAGTTTCAACATCGGCATAGGCTGCCTTTGCTTTAACTTCATCACCTGTTTTCATAGCAGACCTAGCTATAATAATATGAGCATCGCCTTTTATTTTATTATCAATTTTAGGACTTACCAATACTTTTTCGGCATAAACAACAGACTCGCTAAACTGTTCTAATTGATAATATGCTTTCATTAAATTGGATTGTGCGAACACCACATTTTGCGGTGCTTTCGATTCGTTTTCCAATCTAATTAATAGAGGTATTGCCCGCTCCCAGGATTTACTTTCTAAATAAAATTGTGATAATCGGGAAAGCGCTTCTTCGCTAAATTCACTTCTGGAAGCATCTACCACATACTGATAATGTGGCGCTGCATTCTCCGATAGTCCCTTTTTATAATACAACTGAGCCAGATAAAAATGACTTTGCAAAGCGTGTAAGCCCTTAGGGAACTCATTTAAATAGGTATTAAACTGTGTGATAGCCTTATTTGTATTATTATCTAAATATTGCTTTTCCGCGGCTTCATATGTAGCATTATCTAAATCGGCATCGGTAACATCGACATAACTTAAGGTTTTCACCCAGTTAGCATAATCATTAACACGACCTAAATCGATATAAATGAGTCGGGCTGTAGACACAGCCTGTACCGCTTCCGGCGTATTTTCAAAATCGTTTGCTACTTTTTTGAATTTTGTAAGCGCCTGTTCGTTCTGACTTGCATTATAATACACTAAGCCCTGACGTAATAAAGCTTTTGGCACGAATGAACTCATTTTATAATCTGAATTCAATCGATCATAAATACGCATTGCTTTCTCGGTATGATTCATCTTAACGTAGGTATTCCCCAATTCATACATCGCATCATCACGTAATTTAGAATCCTTGTACTTACTAATAAAGCTTTCCAATTCACTTATTTTCTTCGAATCTTCTCCAATATAGCCAGCACTTAAGGCTTTTTGAAAAAAGGCATAATCCGATTCTATAGCATTTAAGTCTATAGCATGATTGTAAGCTTCAATAGCCTTACTATAGTTACTTGACACGAAATAGGCATCCCCCATTCTTAAATAAGCATCATTTTTTCTTACTTCATCGGTTCTATTTGTCACTAAATAAATATCGAAATGCTGCGCAGCCTTTTCATAATTTTTCAATTTAAAATAAGTATAGGCAATATGGTAATCTATATTTTCAAATTCAGGAGTTTGTGTTGCCACTAATTGCTGTTTAAACTGTTTAAACCCTATAAGGGCGTCATCATAATTGGTGAGATTATAATTAGTTTCGGCCTTCCAAAAGGTTGCTCTGGCTGTAAATTTATCATCACGGGGCTCCTTTAAAGATGCATCAAACAAATTATTAGCTTCTAAAAAGTTCGCTTCATTATATAATTCGAGTCCGCGATAGAAAGCCACCTTTTGGTAAGCAACTTTATTTTCAAAACTATTTTTACCCTTTAATATCTCTAAGGCTTCTTTGTAGTTTTTGGAGGTTATATAGGAATCTATTAACAACATTTCTACCTCACTCTTATTTACACTTTTTGGATATTTGTCGAGATAGGCAGCAAGCACTTGCAGAGCTGGTTGATAAGGATTTCCAATCTCGTAACTAATCTTTGCATAGTTTAACCAGGCATCCTCCTGTATTTTTAAATCGAAATCCATTTCTGAAGCATTCCTAAAGGCATTTAAAGCTTCCTGTTTTTTATCTAGCTCAATATAGCTCTCCCCCAAATGGTAATAAGCATTTTGAGCAATGCTATTCTTCCCATCGATAATCTTATTAAATTCTGAAATAGCCCTATAATACTCCTGTTGCTTATAATAAGCATAACCTAACTGATAATAATCGGTATTATTCCATTTCCCTTTTTTGCCTTTATAAGCTTTTAAATATGGAATAGCTTCAGGATATTGCTCTAAATTGAAATAACTTTCACCAATTATTTTGGATAATTCAGAAACTTCGGTCCTATCACCTTCTTTTAAACGCGCTTTGGCTAAGTCAATGGCCTTTTCAAAATTTCCAAGTTTAAAATTTAAATCAGCTTGATAATACGACAGTTTTTCCTTGTAACGTTCCTGATCGCTTACCTGATCGAAATATTGATTCGCTTCATTATAGTCGTCGCCTTCATAAGCCATATATCCGATATAATACTTGGCCTGATATCCATATTCTTTAGAATGTTCAACACGAGACAAATATTTTTTGGCATCCTTGTACTGTTTTACAGTAAAGGCGGCATAACCATTATTAAAATAATACTTAGATTTTTCTTTTCTATCTAAACTGTAAACATCTACCTTATCGTACCACTTTCTGGCATAAGCATACTTTCCATTCGCAAAATAATAATCTGCCACATCTACAAAAGCGGTATTACGCTTAGGACTTGTTGGATAATTCTCTACAAAATCTTCAACCAAATTATCGGCATTTTGCTGATTTAATCGCACAGCACAGTTGGCGATATAATAACTACAGTCTGATTCTAAACTCATATCGTCAGTATCAGATTTTACTTCTGAAAATAAAGATTGTGCTGCCAAATACTGCTGATTATTAAATAAGGTAATGGCCTTTAAGTATTTGACTGAACTATTCGTGTAAATAGCCGATTGCTGGGCCAAAATATGAATATTAAAACTAATAAATGCTAAAAATGCGAAACCGTTTTTTATAGTCATTAAGGATTTGTTTTTAATTTAAACCAAAGATAATTTAATATCAAACTTATAACGCAACAATCATGCTAGAATTATAAACCGACTTATTAAAAGTTTATATTAAGCACACCGTATCATTATTACATATTGGTTTATTCTTTTAATTTTCCATTAAATAATAATACATTTACAACAATTAAAAAATTGAACATAATCTTATGTCTAAGCCTATTTTATTTCTTAAAGACGCTTCTATTTTTCAAGGTGATAATTTAGTATTATCTGATATAAATATTGAAATTAACAAAGGGGAATTTGTGTATTTAATTGGTAAAACTGGTACAGGAAAAAGTAGTTTTATGAAAACCCTATACGGTGATTTACCGCTCACCAAAGGAGAAGGAAATATTGTAGATTATGATTTAAAACAACTAAAAGAGAAAGATATTCCTTTTTTACGTCGAAAATTAGGTGTGGTTTTCCAGGATTTTAAACTATTAACTGACAGAACTATTAACGAAAACCTCCTATTTGTTTTAAAAGCTACCGGTTGGAAAGATAAATCGGAAATGAATACACGCGTAGAAGAAGTTCTTAATAAAGTAGGTATGAAAACTAAAGGTTTTAAATTCCCACATGAACTTTCAGGAGGTGAACAACAGCGCATTGCTATTGCACGTGCCCTTCTAAATAACCCAGAATTAATACTCGCCGATGAACCTACGGGCAATTTAGACCCACAAACAAGCGTTGAAGTCATGGAAGTACTACAAGATATTAATAAAAATGGCAACACTATTTTAATGGCAACGCACGATTATGCTTTACTTTTAAAATACCCAAGTAAAACACTTAAGTGTGATGAAGGTCAAATATTTGAGGTCGTGCAGCGGAAGAATTAAATTATAAACTCTTAAAGGTGCTTTCTATACTAATCCCAACATACAACTACAACATCTCTGCCTTAGTTAAAGAAATACATTCGCAATGTACTAAGCTTAATATTGAATTTGAAATTATCTGTTTTGATGACGGCTCTAATTCTGATGTAAATAAAAAAAATAACGAAATTAATAAATTAGAAAACACCTATTTTAAAGAACTAGATAAAAATATTGGTAGAAGTGCCATCAGAAACATGCTTGCCAAATCTGCAAAACATGAATGGTTATTGTTTTTAGATGCTGATGTTATGCCTAAATCGGCTCAATTTATTCAAAATTACTTTAAAAAAATTAATGCTAGTTATGAAGCTATTTTTGGTGGTTTTGCTTATGAAAAAGAAACACCTGAAAACGATTCTATTTTAAGATGGAAATACGGAAAAAAGTATGAGGAAGTAGATGCCAAAAAAAGAAATTTAAAACCTCACCAATTAATAATTTCGGCTAATTTTTTAATTTCAAAAGAAATATTTATAAAAATTAATTCTCTAATAAATAGAAAAAGCTATGGTTTAGACAATTACTTCGCTTCACTTTTAAAACAATATAACATTAAGGTTTTTCACCTAAATAATGAAGTATACCATCATGGACTAGAAAGTAGTTTAACCTATTTAAATAAGTCTGAAGAATGCATAAACACTTTGCTTTGGGCTTACAATCAAAATAAAATGTCTGTACATGATAATAAATTATTAGGAATGTTTTTAATTTTTAAAAAAGCGAAACTACACTATTTTATGAACTATTTTCACAAAGTTTTTAAAGACCCGATGAAACATAATCTACTTAGTCCAAACCCTAACATTCAACTCTTACAAGTGTATAAACTTTCATACATATGTTATAAAGATTTAGCTTCTTAAAGTTATGACTACAAATCCTTTTTTCTCTGTAGTTATCCCTCTTTACAATAAGGAAAAGTACATTGAAGCTACACTTAAAAGCGTATTAAGACAAACGTTTCAGGATTTTGAGATTATTATTGTTAATGATGGCTCAACAGATGGCAGTTTGAAATCACTTAATTCATTTAATGATAAAAGAATAACAATCCTACAACAGAAAAACACGGGTTTATCCTCAGCCAGAAACGTTGGCATTAAACAAGCAAAAGCACGTTACATTGCTTTTTTAGATGCTGATGATTTATGGGCTTATGATTTTCTTGAAACAATGCAACTACTTATTTGCAAAAACAAAAATTATGGTGTTTTCTCTTGTACTACTAAAATTTTTTTTAACGATAAATCTTTAAACTTAAAACCAAGCCCCTATAAGGAAGGGGCTGTAAACTTAATATCCAATTATTTTAAATTTAAAAAAAACCTGTTTGGTTTTAGCTCTGTGGTTATAAAGAAACAAATATTTGATGAAATTGGTTATTTTAAAACAAATATAAACTTTGGTGAAGAAGAAGATTTTAATATTAGATGCTTTAAAAAAAAGGACTTGGTATTTTATGGCATTCCCAAAGCTTATTATAGAAAAGGCACTAGCGGTCAACTAACTTCTCCTAACAAAAGTAGCAACCGAATTATACCCGATTATGGATTGTATCTAAAGAACAACAAGAACAAAGATTTAGCAAAGTATATAGACTTTGTACACTATAAATTAGTTGTACTGTACAAAATGGAGAAAAACCACAAACTAGTTGTTTTTTATAAAAACAAGATAGACACATCTAATTTATCGTTTCTACAAAAATTTAAATATTATTTGCCTACTAACTTGTTCTATATTTTAAAATCAACTTACATCTCACTTTCAAAAAAGTTTATCCATTTTTGAATTACTTTTTCTTCGGAAAATTTTTCGATTCCTTTGTTTAAATTTTCTTTGATTTCTGCATAGAGTTTTTCATCTAGAAGCAATTTATTTAATGCCAAACTCAATTCGTCTTCATTTTGATCTTCAACCAATAATCCATTAATACCGTGCTCAATAATTTCATTAGGGCCACTTTTGCAATTAAAAGCTATCACAGGCGTTTTTAGGGTCAAAGCTTCAAGTAAAACCATGGGAAAGCCTTCTTCCTTACTTGATAAAACCAATGCTTTGGCTTTGTTTATCAAGGCCATTGGTTTTTTTCTAAAAGCAAATAACTTAATATATGGCTCTAATTTTAATTTAGCTATTAACCGCTGTAAATTCACTTTTTCAGGACCGTCACCCAGCAAAACTAGTTTAACATTTTCTTCAATTAATTTTGAGTTACTATAAGCCTTTATAAGTTTGTCAAACTGTTTTATCTTGTTAAACCTGCCAACTCCAATAATATAATTTCCAAGATTATTACTATCAGTGGCAGAATCAGCCAATAGTCCATCAAACTTCACAAAATTATAAATAGTTGTGCTTTTTATATTGAGCAGTTCTTGCAGTTTATCATTTATTGCATTGCATACAGCAACAAAAAAACTGCTTTTTACATGTGGTAAACGTGATAACCAAGGTAAACTTAAAAACGAAAAATAATATTCTAAATGATAGCTGTGCACACAATAAATAACCTTACTGTGCTGGAAAACAAGTTTAGAAAACAACAATTCTTTGAAAAAATTTGACCGTGTTCGGTGGTCAATTATAAAGTCAAACTGATTATCTTTAAAGTACTTTTTAAACTTAAAGAAAGCGCGCAGCTTTCCATATTTTGTTTTTACTTTTCCAAAATTATAAAGCTGGCCTTCAAATTTATAATCAATTTCATCCCTCATCGACACAACGTGTATTTCGCAACCTCTCTTTTTTAAAGAAATAGACATGTTGGCCGCAACTTTCTCAGCCCCACCAGAACTCAAACTCCCTAAAAGCAAGCATATTTTTTTACTCATATACGCTTAAAAACTATTATCAAAGTCAATTCCATTTACAATAATTCGCTTCCTTTTCTTGAAATTTTTGCTAAAAATACTTCTAGTAAAATCCATGTCTTTATGCTTAACCCCCAATAAATGAGAAACACTTTCATATATATGGTCTGTCATAAAAGCTCTTTTGCGCTGATACTGAAAAGCTTCAGGAAAATCAAAAGTTTTAGATGTCCAAACGAAAAATGGTATTTCGAACATACTCTTCGTTAACCTTTGTTCATTACGTCCAAAAAAATCCGTACCCTCGTGATAAACATTTTCGCCATGATCGGATAAATATAACAAGGTACTCTTTGTATTTGTATTTTCAAGTTCTTTAATTAATGTATAGACAATAAAATCGTTATATAGAACGGCATTATCATATTGGTTTGTTAATTTATCTTCCTTATTGGACTTTTCATCACTTAAGAACTTGGCAAATGATTTTGGATATCTTTTTGAATAATTAAAATGTGTGCCCAACAATTTAATAAAAATAACCTTCTTACCTGGTTCTTTTAAAATTTCACTGTAATCTGATAATACGACCTCATCTAAAATATTAGTATACACATCATCTTTATAGTTATAAAATTTATGGTCATAACAATATGATGCTATTTTATTTATTGCATTATCGTGATAACTAATTGGTCTTTGGTTAGCAAGCCAAAATGTTTTAAAGCCAGCATTATTAAAAACCTGTACCAAACTTGTAACCGTAGTTCTTGTATTAGTTTCATCTAAAGACGTAATCATTTTAGGTACTACTTTCAGTGTAAATACATCTGTTGAAATTACATTATCATAAACAAATAGTCGATCTTCAATACTATTTAATAACGGTGTGGTTTCTCTGGAATAACCATACAACTGCATATGTCGTCTTGTGGTCGATTCGCCCAAAACAAAAACCAAAACTTCGTTATTTGAGCTTACTTTTATATCTTCTTTGGATAGCTTAGAATTGAAATTGACGCTGTTTTGCAAATCAAAATATCCATAAACTCCTCGAACTGTATTATAATATGCGTTTTTTTCTATTAACCCCGTAAATTTCAATGCAGCAATAATTCCCAAAAAAATGAATATACCCAAGCCTTGTTTTACGAAATTTTTGTTTTCAAATTTTATTTTTTTGATTATTAAAAATGAAATCCCCATTAATATTAAAAACAAAATTATTTTGAAATTAATATATGAAGACACAAATTCACTAAGCTCACGTTGATTGGACTCTATTAACAAGAACATGTAAGATGATGTGAAGTTTGTAGAAATTGCTATGTACGATGTCGTCTCTAAAGCAATATAAAAAACATATAAAAAACACAAGGCATTTGTAAAAAAACGGCTTTTTAATATATTGCTGATCTGCAACAATACCAATGACATAAAAAACAAAAAATCTTCACAAAGATCACCTATTTCTACCACACTCCAATCAACAAAAAGTGCCAAGAACAAATACTTTAATAATAGCGGAAGAAGTAAAAATACAAGACTTTTATACAGCTGGGATTTCAATGCTTTAAATATTTTTTTTGGTTAGTAAAAACAAATGTACATACGGCTGCCAAATACAAAAACACACTGGTTAAATATGCATAAAAGATTCCGTTTAAGTTGTAGTTCGTTAAAAAATAGATGCTTAAAAAATAAAACGAACCATACAATACAGTATCTGTAACGAAATATGGTAAAACCATTTTTTTTGCATGAAACTGATACGCAAAAGAAAAAGCTATAATCTTTATAGAATCACCCAATAACTGCAAATAAAAATACTGACTTACTTCAAGAAATTCATCTGTTAAAAATACTTTAATAATTACAAATCTTAAAAAATATAGCGCTACAAACGAAACTATTATCAGAGGAATAAGTGATTTAAAATAACTTTTCATTAGACCATTATAACCTCGAATAGTTTTATTCTCTGCTAGTTTTGGCAATAAATACAAAGTAAACAGCGAAGAAAAAAACATCATATAAAACATTGATATTTTATTCAAAGCCTCCCAAAAGCCCGCTCGCTTGACGTCAATGGTATCAATTATAGCATTTCTTATTAACAAATAGCATAAACTAATTAAAATTGAAGAATACGTTGCCATTAAAAGATATGTAGAAATACTTTTGAAAAACTTAAACGAAATTTCATGTAGGTGTTTTAGTGCTTCAAAAAGCAATTTTCTAACATCTCTAAATACCAAGGCCGTGATAAAACTAAAAGCCGGAATTAACAAACTTGCCAACAATGCGCCTTTTAAATCATAAATGTATATGAATATAAAAGTCAAGAGAGCATTTATTATATGGGAAATGCTTACCAGAATGGCATACAATTTATATTTCTGCATACCATTAAAGACATATACCACCAAAAAACTAAAAGAAATTAACGGTGATAAAATCGCTAAATACTTAAAAACATATGCGAAATTCGAATCTTTAAGAATATAAACTGCCAAGTTTTCTGATAAGAAAAATAAAGGAATGGCAAAAAAAGAACAAATAATAAAGTTTAATGAAAATACATTTGTGACAATAGCATTTAACTTTTTTTTATCTTCCTTACTCTCTGCTATGTATTTAATCACACCGCTTTGAAATCCCGTTGATGTTATACCCAAAAAACCTTGCAATACATTTTTGAAGTTTCCTACTAAAGCATAACCAGATGGTCCTAAATAAATTGCTGTTACTTTTGAAACTATAAACGAAGAAATTACCTTAAACCCAATAACAATACCATTATAAGATATAGTTCTATAGAGTTCATTATTTAAAATTCTTTTTAACAACGCTTAATTTTTATCATTCTCTACCCCAAACAACGAACTTCCAAACATAAGCAAAATAATGCCATAGTACATCACATAACTAACAAAATGTGCCACTACAGCCCCAATTACACCATCAAATAAATTTATAAAATAAATACTTGTTGAATATAGGGTGATAAGTAAAAATGCTTCAGTTAAGATATAATGCCAAAACATTTTCTTTGCTAGAAACTGATAAGCAATTACTGTAGATAAGACTTTAACAAAATCACCAAGTAACTGCCAAATAAATAAATCTTCTACTGGCTTAAATTCTTCGGTAAAGATTATAGTCACAATGAGTCCACGTAAAAAGTAAATTGTCAACAACCCTATAACCAAAAATGGGATGATCGTTTTATAAAACCCAAAAACCTCTTTTCTAAACTCCTTAACATCCTCGATTTCCGAAAACCTTGGTAAAATATACAATGCCATAAGAGAAGTTACGAGCATTAAATAATATTTAGAAACACGCGTTATGGCCTCCCAAAAACCTGCATCTTTATAACCTATATTTTCAATGATATACATTCTTATAACAATTGCAATTAACGGCATTAAAACGGCTGTAAAAAGAGACATTAACGAATACAAGCTCATTTTATTAAATACCTCCAAACTTATACTACCTACTTTTATTAATGAAGCTAATGAGCGTCGGTTAAGAATACCAACAAGGGTTATTAAAAATATTAAAGATTCGGCAATAACTACCGATATTAATGCGCCGTTAATCTTACTTTGATAAATCAATATCAATGCTATAGACATGCTTAATATCTGTCCAATAATATTTATTATAATTAAAATTTTATACTTGGAGAATCCATTCATTATTGAAAAAATGAACATATTCAATGCATAAAAAGGCAACACAATAGCGAATACCTTAATTACAAATGCAAAATTATTATAAGTAGGAAATATTAAATCGTTTATTAATTCGGCATTAAAATAGCATAGTAGCGAAACCAATATAGTTGAAACAAAACCCGCATAAAATGCTGTTGAAATAACCTTACTTAAATTATCTACATCCTCCTTAAAATCTGAGATATATTTTACAAGTCCGTTATAGAGCCCTAAAATAGAAATACTTTGAAAGGCACTTACGAAATTTTTTAAATTTCCGATTAAAGCCAAACCTACAGGACCAATAAAAACGGCAATAGCTTTAGAAGTAAGTATACCTGCAATAATCCTCGTTACAACTGCCGCAGTTTGTAAGGAAGTAATTTTTACTAAAACGTGATTATTTATGTAATTTATTAATCTTTTCAAGCAAGATTGAAATTAACAGGTATTAGATTTGGTTGTTTGTTAGAAACTGAAAATGATAAAATCATTCTTATTTTTTAACGTTCAAAATCATATCGCAACCAAATATACGAAATCATTCCACGAATGATAATAATTTCAATTTTAAAAGATAACTTTTTAAAATCTACTACTTTTTAAGTAGGTAGTATAAATTCACGAAGAAAATCGCGCCATTTGTAATAATTATTGGCTTCGCAATGGGCTCTAGCATAAAGCCATAAAGCACGAATAGTAAACACCCTAGGGAGTTTACTATTCGTAATTTTGTAACAGACTTAAATGTAAAAGACAATAATAAAGTTGCCATGGCAGCATAACCTACCCATTCCACTAATAGAATCCCGAAATACTCCATTTTTTATATAGATTTATTACGTTTTCTTTCAACCTCCGTTAAAAATATTTTTCTAATACGTAAGTGGTTAGGTGTCACTTCAACATATTCATCTTTTTGAATATATTCTAAGGCTTCTTCTAAAGAGAATTTTATTGCCGGAACAATCTTAGCCTTATCATCGGCACCTGAAGAACGTACGTTACTTAATTTCTTAGTTTTTGTTACGTTTACCGTCATATCATCGCCACGAGAGTTTTCTCCAATTACCTGACCTTCGTAAATATCTTCACCCGGATCAATAAAGAACTTACCACGTTCCTGTAATTTATCGATAGAATAAGGAATGGCCTGCCCTTTTTCCATGGACACTAAACTTCCGTTCTGACGTTCAGGAATACCTCCTTTTAATGGTTGATATTCTTTAAATCTATGAGCCATAATCGCTTCACCTGCTGTAGCTGTTAACAGTTGATTTCTCAAACCGATAATACCACGGGAAGGGATAATGAATTCACAAACCATACGATCACCTTTAGCTTCCATGCTTAGCATTTCACCTTTACGCAGTGTTACCATTTCGATAGCTTTACCTGATACTTCTTCTGGTAAATCGATGGTCATCTCTTCAACTGGCTCACATTTTACGCCATCAATTTCTTTTATGATAACTTGAGGTTGACCAATTTGAAGTTCATAACCTTCTCGACGCATCGTTTCAATTAATACCGACAAGTGAAGTACACCACGACCAAAAACCATAAATTTATCGGCACTGTCTGTTTCTTCAACTCTTAATGCTAAATTCTTCTCTAATTCCTTGGTTAGGCGTTCTTTAATATGTCGTGATGTTACAAATTTACCATCTTTACCAAAAAATGGTGAATCGTTAATTGTAAACAACATACTCATGGTAGGCTCATCAATAGCAATGGTTTTTAATCCTTCCGGGTTTTCAAAATCGGCAACGGTATCCCCAATTTCAAAACCTTCTAAACCTACAATGGCACAAATATCTCCTGTCTGAACTTCTTCAACTTTTTTACGTCCTAAACCTTCAAAAGTGTGTAGTTCCTTAATTCTAGACTTAACTATAGAACCATCTCTTTTCACTAAAGAAATGTTCTGACCAACTTTTAAACTACCACGAGTTAAACGTCCAATCGCAATTCTTCCTGTAAATGATGAGAAATCTAAAGAGGTGATTAGCATTTGAGTGCTTCCTTCTTCAATTTTTGGCTCAGGAATATGCTCAATAACCATATCTAATAAAGGCTCAATATTTTCTGTTTGGTTTTTCCAATCATCACTCATCCAATTATTTTTCGCCGAACCATAAACTGTTGGAAAATCTAACTGCCATTCCTGCGCTCCCAATTCGAACATTAAATCGAATACTTTTTCATGCACTTCATCTGGTGTACAGTTTTCTTTATCAACTTTATTAATTACTACACAAGGTTTTAATCCCAAATCAATTGCTTTCTGAAGAACAAAGCGCGTTTGAGGCATGGGGCCTTCAAAAGCATCAACAAGTAAAAGCACACCATCGGCCATATTAAGAACACGCTCTACTTCACCACCAAAATCGGCGTGACCAGGAGTATCGATAATATTAATTTTAGTGTCTTTATATACCACAGAAACATTCTTAGAAGTAATAGTAATACCTCTTTCTCGTTCTAAATCGTTATTATCTAAAATTAAATCTCCAGTATTTTCATTTTCTCTGAATAACTGGCAGTGATACATAATTTTATCAACCAAGGTAGTTTTACCGTGATCTACGTGTGCAATAATTGCGATATTTTTAATTGTAGCCATAATTGTGCCTTATTTTAAGCGTGCAAATGTACGGCATATTTTCATATATAGTTAATTAATTGTTATAAATATTTCTTACTGAAAATTAATCTTTAATTTTGATAACGCATTGATTAACAATTAAAAAGACAACACTTTTTACTAACTTTTTCAATTATTGCTATTATAATACCCTCAAGTAAAATGAAACTATTAAACAAATATTCTAAATACATTCCTTATTTATATTTTATTGCAGCTACGGCTTATGTGTTCACAGCTGTTAACAAAACTCGAGGAATTACCGCTTACCCGATTTTATTATTTGGTATTCCTTTTTTATGGCAAATTATAAAACCTACTAAAAAACTTAACTTCACGCTGGGAATAACTTTTGTTTGTCTTTCGTCATACTTACTATTAGCCTATTTACTCGATTTATTTCGATTAGTTCCAATCACTTCTAACTCTACATTTGTTGGAGGACTTATTGTTATTATTAATTTATTAATGGCTTTATGGATTATAAGAAATAGTCTGAAACGAAGCTTTTAATATGTATATTTGCAGCTTGAAATTGAAATTTTAAGCGAATGAATCTTCAAGATATACCTAAAATAAAACATTCTAAATCTAATAATTTTTTCCTTTTATGTGGCCCATGTGCTATTGAAGGTGAAGATATGGCATTGCGAATTGCCGAAAAAGTAGTTACTATTACTAATAAGCTTGAAATCCCTTATGTATTTAAAGGAAGCTTTAAGAAAGCAAACCGCAGTCGTGTTGATAGCTTTACAGGCATTGGAGATGAAAAAGCATTAGAAATATTAAAAAAAGTTTCTGAGACATTTGATGTGCCAACGGTTACAGATATCCATGAAGTTTCCGATGCTGCTTTTACCGCACAATACGTAGATGTATTACAAATACCTGCTTTTTTAGTACGTCAAACCGATTTAGTAGTGGCCGCAGCCCAAACGGGTAAAGTAGTAAACCTGAAAAAAGGACAATTTATGAGTCCGGAAGCCATGAAACATGCCGTACAAAAGGTTAAGGATTCAGGTAACGAAAAGGCGTGGATAACCGACCGCGGTACCATGTTCGGTTATCAAGATATGATTGTTGATTTCAGAGGTATTCCAACCATGAGACAATATGCTCCAACGGTTTTAGACGTTACACACTCACTACAACAACCAAATCAAAGTCACGGTGTAACAGGAGGAAGACCCGATATGATAGAAACTATTGCCAGAGCTGGCGTAGTAAATAATGTAGATGGTTTATTTATTGAAACACATTTCGATCCTGCCAATGCTAAAAGTGATGGTGCTAACATGCTGCATTTAGACAACTTAGAAAAACTTCTTACCAATTTAGTTGCTATAAGAAAAACGGTGAATAGTCTATAAAATTCAATAGAATAAAAAATCACCAAATCGAAATTAAAAAGATAAGGTACAAATAAGATATAAAATCAAAAACTTAAACCACCCTAACATAGTCCTTTAGATGCTATGTTAGAGTGGTTTTTAATATAGAATAAAATTTACCTCTTATTAAACAACAACAAAATTAGTTAACACCATCAACATAATCTTGAAGATAAGCAAAACGACCTGTTAGCTTCCCGTTTTCTGTGATTTTGGCTCGTTCTAAAATACCATCTTTATCGTTATTAAAAAAAGCGGGGATAACATATTTTAAAAACATCTCGCCAAAGCCTTCACTCGCATCCTGAGGAAGTTCACATGGTAAATTATCGACTGCCATAACCGCAATAGCCCCTTCTGTTTTATAATCGACTTCGGATTCTGTTTCTGGATTATAACCATAAATAGGCTCGGCAATGGTTGAAGCTCGTAACGTAGTGGCTACCGGTCCATCGATATCACAACTGATGTCGGCTACAACCTTAATTTTAAAATCCGTTGATTTCACATCTTCTCTAGTGTAAAGGTAAGGTGCACCATCACCGTAAAAATGTCCTGCAATATAAAAATCGGTTACCTTAGCGAAACGCATAAAATTAGATTCATACTTCTCGGGATGATTAAAAAAGTCAAACACATCATCTATTTCCGTACCGTCTATTCGTTTATTATAATCTAATACATCTATCTTACAATACACGGGTTCTCTAAAGGATTCATCCAAATACTGGTGTACAGACACTTGTCTAATTTTCATCGCATCAAGCATTTCCTGAGCGCCATTTGAAACTTTACCACTGCCTGTTAAAAGTATTTTTATATTGGGTACAGATATTTTTTTTAGATGATTTATTAAAGCTACCTGATTTTTTAAATTACCTGCCTTGGGAAGTTCCCATGAGTTATTTTTTAATCCCCAAGCACGAAATCCATTATAAGTTCCAACAATACCCGCATATCGTCCAAACCCTATTAATCGAAATCCTTTATCATCAACAATGGTTTCATGGTCGTATAATTCAATATTTTTATCTAAAACAGCCTGAAGTAATTTTCTATTGTAAGGTTGTTTTTTAATAGTATGTGAAAAGAAAAAATATTTTTTATTTGGCACCAATGCCTCAACAGGCACTTCCTTTACTCCAATAAAAACATCTGCATCTAATACATCGTTAGTTACCTTAAATCCTAAACTGATATATTCCCCATCTGAAAACACCCTGATATCTGACGATTCTACCACAAAAGAGGCTTCAGGAAACTGATTGCTCGCCATTTTTAAACGTTCTGGCGAGAATACAACACGACGGTCTGGTGGATTTTTTCGTTCTTTTATAATGGCAAATTTCATAAAATTGACTTATTAAATACTGACAACAAATAACTTGGTATAAATTTTGAACTAATGTAATAGGAATTGCATGGTTATACAAACTTTTTATAACTTTGCTGCTCGCGTTAAGGATTACTCATTGATTTCTACTGTGCATATAAGAAATCATGAATATTTCATAATTGAGGCAATTGTTGAAGCTCCTTGCAAAGAGTGATTGCGAAAGCCTGGCCCGATAGGGTAACGCCATACTTTATTACATTAATCATTGGGGTCGACTGGTTTTGACAGCGAGATTAATTGAACGGTAAGCACGTCGTGTAATGATTTTGAAACACGTAAAAGGCTAAATCAAACTTTAAACGGCGAGAATAACTACGCTTTAGCTGCTTAATCTGAATTATAGTAAGATTGCCTAGGTACACAAGGTGTACAAGCTAAATGTCTCCAGAAAGCCTTGGTTAGTGGCGTTCTTTTTAGAGGCATCGTAAATATTAACTAAGATAGTGTAGCGCTTTGATGCACTTTCGAGATTTAAAAGCTAAGTTATAAGTAGGCTGTCTTTAACCAGCTTATAATCGAAAAAACAAGAAAAGAATAAACGTGTAGAAAGCCCTTTGGTTACTTGTTTGGACGAGAGTTCGATTCTCTCCGACTCCACTAAAAAACCCTGTAAACTATATGTTTTACAGGGTTTTTAATTTTATCTAGCCAACATATAGACAATAATTCTTAAAATCGACAAAGAATTATTAATCATCACAAGGCGAGTAAGGATGCCATTGAATTGCTTCTGATTTATTTGTGCCGTTCATGTACCCTTCAACATAAACATCTTCAGGATATTTTTTGACTTCAACCTTAAGACATTGTTCTGGATTTATTAAAGTATCATTATTTTCCCATGTTAATAGTAAAATTTTAAATTGAAGATATTCTATTCTAATAGTGTCTTTTGTTCCTGAACAATTTTCATCCTCAAATAAATAGACGTAGAATTTTTCACAGAATTTTGGTTCTTCTTGAACTGGAGTCGAATTGTTAGGCAAACCTATCCAATCACAACAAAAAAAACTTAAGCTTGTTATAATAAACAATAATTGCACTGATGTTTTATGTAAAATTTTCATAATCAAAAGTATTTAGCATTATAGTACAATTTACATCACGTCCTAAGCTTAAATATCCAAGAAAATGCAGGATATACTAATTAGGACAAGAAAATTAAAACCCCTTACTAAAATCTTCAGAATATTTATCCAAACGCTTCCCTGTTTTAAAACTCCTTAGTTTAGTAATTTTATTAGATTTAGGACAATAATAAACCTCAACAAAAAACCTATCTCTTTCATAACCCTATATAACTCCATTTTGATTTCTAGATTAAACCATAAAACATGATTTATATTTATTGATTGTCTATTGTTTTTTTTCGCTTAAAATGACTGATAATGAAAAGGACGCCAACTATAACAAAAGGAATTGTAATTGTTAGAATAATACCAAGACTCATAAAAATAGAATGGTTCATTCTATAATTATGCGAAAAAACAATAGGGCTTAAGCCTAAACCAATTATCATAAATAGTATACCGCCAATAAATTCCTTTTTCCAAGCCAAAATGAGTATGGCTAATAAAATAAAAGAAGGAATGAGATGCATTAAAAATCCACTTATTTGTGCCCAAAATGAAAGTTCAAGTGAAAATGCATCCAAAGCAAACAAGCTTATAAATAAAATGGCTATAATACAAATAATACGAGGCGTCCAATAAAATATTTTTACAGAATTTTTCATGATTATATGTTTTTAACC
The DNA here is from genome assembly GCF_000425645.1 of Gaetbulibacter saemankumensis DSM 17032. GTDB lineage: Bacteria > Bacteroidota > Bacteroidia > Flavobacteriales > Flavobacteriaceae > Gaetbulibacter > Gaetbulibacter saemankumensis. Next base: position 1,258,150 of record NZ_KE384430.1, on the reverse strand, counting down.
AATGAACTTAATTATATCACTACATATAAACAATGATAAATATCAGTTGCCCTACACATTGACTAATTAGAGCGTTTTATAGTTCTGTGGTGGTATTTCGTTAAACACTCTTGCCCTATTCACATTCCTTTTAACCTTCAATAATTAGACGGGAAAATTCTACCTGGGAAAATTAAAAAACTCCCATTATTGAACTTTGTAACACTTAGATGATATTTTGTAACATTTCACAATTTATGTTACGACTGCCTCACATTTAAGCCGAATTTTAATTTAAATTAGATGATAACAACTACTTAATTTAAGTTAACATCCAATGACTAAAAAAATATTTTTTCTCATCATCGTGTCAATCGCTTTTGCAAGTGCTATAATATTATTCGACTTAACATCTATTTTTAAAGATTCAGAAATCAACACCCCTACCTATTATGTTTTAGATGAGGCTCAAATTTCACAAATAAAAGACCTTACCCCCATAATTGCGCAAGCTCTAGAGGAATGCAAATCCAAGGGACATGCAGGCATTAAGTTTCCAAAAGGAACTTACCACTTTTATCCTACCTACGCTCCAGATTTTTATACAGCTATAACAAATAACGACAATGGCTTAAAAAGAACTCCTTTCCCTCTTTTTAACTTTAACAATTTTCATATTGATGGAGGTGGCTCAGATTTCATATTTCATGGTAAAATGTTGCCTTTTATAATTGAAGACAGTAATAACATAACCGTTTCAGATCTAAGTATAGATTGGGATATGCCATTTTTTACTCAAGGTACAATTCTCGAAAACAACCCTGTAAACAAGACTTTTGATGTTAAAATAGAAACTCCTTTTTTAGTAGAAGATAATCGTATTTATTTAACCTTAGAAAGAGAGAACTCTCCATATGAAGAAGAATTTGGTCATAGATATGCCAAACAGGAAAAATATCACCAGAGACTTGGGCAAAATATTATTTGGGATAGATCAACAAGAGCCCCAATTTACAAACATGGCTTATATAGTGGATTTGATAACAGTTTTTTCTTTCCGGCAAAAGCATTAAATGATAGCGTAGTACGCCTCACTTCTAAATATAAAATGGTACCTCCAATAGGATCGGTTTTCATTTCAAAAGGAGAATATCTTAACAATCGAGAATGTCCAGGTTTTAGAGTATTCAAATCAAAAGACCTGCTATTCAAGAATATTAATGTGCATCACTCAGGGGCTATGGGTCTAATAGCAGAAAGATCTAGTGACATTACTCTTGATAGCTTCAACGTTGTTTTAAGAGAAGACAGTAATCGTTTGATAACCACCATTGCCGATGCCACTCATTTTTGCAACTGTAAAGGTCTAATTACAATTAAGAATTGCACATTCGAAAATATGTTGGATGATGCCACCAATATACATGGAACATATGCAAGAGTAAAAAAAATTATAAATGATAACCAAATTGCTTATGAAACGTATCACCCTCATCAAAAAGATTATTTTTTTGGTGCCAAAGGAGACAGTATACGAATTGTAGATAAGAATTCCCTGCTTCCTAAATCCGAAATTTTAATCATAGAAGACGTAAAACGGATTAACGAAAAAGTTTCGGTTCTAAGTTTTAATAAATCTATTAGGGAAATTGCTGAAGAGTATGATGGTATTGACAACATTTCATGGCATGCTTCCGCAATAATTGAAAACAACACAGTTAGAAATAATAGAGCGAGAGGGTTCCTTATTTCAACCTCTAGAAAAGTTGAAGTTCGTAATAATTATATCTCATCCCAGATGGCAGCTATGCGAATGTCAGGTGATTTAAAATTATGGAATGAATCCGGCCCATGTGACAGTCTTATAATTGAAAACAACCAATTTGTAAATAATTTACATGGAGGAAATAAACAAGCTATCATACTAATAGATCCTGAACAACACTTAAATAAAAGTCAAGTTGAAGGTTATTATCATAAAGATATTATAATCAGCAACAATGATTTTTACACTTTTGATTCGCCTATTTTAAAAGCGGAATCAGTAGATGGTTTAATATTCAAATCAAATAGAGTAATTCAAACAGATGCCTACAGTCCCATCTTTCCTGATGAACCCAATATAAAAATTAACCATTGTAAAAACGTAACCCTTAAAGACAATACATATAAATTATTAACCGGAGAGTATTTAAATCTTTCAGTAGAAACTAATCTAAACTAAAATTAACTATCTAAACTAATTAAAACTTAAATTATGAGAATAAAACTATTATTATTTTTTATGCTTTTTGCGTTAACTGCAGCCAATGATGCCATAGCGCAAATGGAAGTAAGAGGTATTGTAAAAGATATTGAAACAGACACTCCTCTTTTAGGCGCAACAGTGCTGGTTAAAGGAACTTCCAATGGAACCATAACCGATATAAATGGATTATTTAAACTATCCGTAGAGAGTCAGGATGTTCTTTTAAGAATATCTTATACAGGTTATCAAACAGTGGAGGTTAAAGCTCAACCAAATTTACAAATCAATTTAAAAGTAGATATTGGGAGGCTAGACGAAGTTGTTATTATTGGGTATGGAACACAAAAGAGGAGTGATTTAACCGGCTCTCTAACTGGTGTAAAATCTGAAACTCTTATGGAATCACAAACTACAGATGTTTTTTCAGCAATGCAAGGCCGAATGGCTGGTGTACAGATTTCTTCAGATTCAGGGCAACCCGGCGGTGGAACTGACATAACCGTTAGAGGACAGACATCGATAAATGGTAGTTCATCCCCACTTTTTGTAATAGACGGTGTTCAAATTGATGTAAACTACGATGAGGTGGCAACTACCGGCTCTTCGCAGGCACGTATAAACCCCTTAACGGGTATCAATCCTGCAGATATAGAATCTATTGAAGTATTGAAAGATGCTTCTGCAACGGCTATATATGGTTCAAGAGGGGCAAACGGCGTGGTTATTATTACAACAAAAACAGGATCAGACGGGCGTACCAATGTAGATTACACCTATAACATAGGTATTTCAAATGCTATTAAAAGAATGCCTGTATTATCAGCACAGCGCTACTTATTATATCAGCAACAAATAGGTAACACCCAATTCCTAAATCAAGATACGGATAACGATGGGGTATTCGAAACCCCTAGAAATTTTGACGAATTAAATTCATACGATTGGCAGAAAGAGGGTTTAAGAACAGCTTTAACCCAACAACATCAGTTGTCTCTTAGAGGAGGAAATAAAAAAACAAATTTTTCCGCAGGATTGGGTTACCTAAGTCAGGAAGGTATTGTTGTAAACAATGATTATGATCAATTTAATATAAGATTAAGGCTTAATAGTGAGGTGAGTAAAAGGCTAAAACTTGGTTTTAATTCCAATATATCTAATTCCATTCTTAGTGGAATAGCTAATAATGGGGGACCAACCAGTTTTACTGGTGTCACTCAGCAATTGGTAATGGGAAATCCCTGGGAAATTAGAACATCGGATGTAGACTTAGCCGATGACGCTTATCTTAGTCCTCTAACATTAATTGAAGAATCAGACAAAGAAACCAACATATTAAGAGGAATAACCAATTTTAATCTAGATTTCAAAATCACAAATCATTTAAGATATACAGCCTTTATTGGAGCAAATATTAGCCATTCCAAAGTTAAGGAATTTTACAGCTCTGAAACTTCATGGGGGCGTCTTCAGAATGGCCGGGCTAGAGTAAAAGAAGTAAACACTTACTCATATAACCACTCTTCTCAGTTGCACTATAACAATTCTTTTAATAAGATCCATAAAATTGATGCTATGGGAGCTTTTGAGAATTTTCATTATAATTTCGAAGATTTTGAAAACGAAGTTATTGGTTTTGAAAATCAAACGACAGGTGTTAATAATATAAGTACGGGAACCTCCGTAAGTACTTATTCTACTCAAAGATGGAGCACCAACAGACTCTCGTTTCTTGCAAGAGTGAATTATACACTATTTGATAGATACATTATTACAGGAAGTGTAAGAGCAGATGGCTCTGATAAGTTTGGAGATGGAAAAAGATGGGGGTACTTTCCTTCTGCCGCAATTGGATGGAAAATATCTGATGAGGCATTTATGGAAGAAGTCAAACCAATTTCTAATTTAAAACTTAGATTAAGTTATGGAGCAACAGGTAATGAGCGTATACCACCATATACCTATCTTGCTCAATTAGACCCTGCTTTCTACGCTAGCAATAACAACCTAATATTTGGTCTTGCTCCCTCTCTACTACCCAATCCGGATTTAAAATGGGAGGTTACTAAGCAATTTAATGCAGGAATTGATGTAGGATTTTTAGAAGGGCGTTTAACCTTAAATGCAGATGTTTACCAAAAAATAACTACAGATCTTTTACTTAATGCTCCTATTCCATCTCAGAGTGGATTCAACTCACAATGGCAAAACATAGGGCGCATTGATAATAATGGCGTTGAGTTACAACTTACTTCATATAATATCAACCGAAATGATTTTTCATGGAGAACAGATTTTAATATCTCCTTCAATCGAAATGAGGTGAAATCTTTAGGAGATGCTGAATTTATCCCCGTAACTACATTTGGAGGGTGGCAAACTAATGTTGGTAGAGTCATCGTCGGTCAGCCAATAGGAACTATGTACGGGTATTCATTTGACGGGATTTATCAAATAGACGATTTTACATGGGATAACAATAGCGATCCTAACATTCCACATGAAGACAGAAATTATGTTTTAAAAGAAGAGTTACCAATTTACTCAGGAACAGCACTTCCTGGTAGAATGAAGTATGAAGATATTAATGGTGATGGTTTTGTTAATGATGATGACAGAAAAGTTATTGGTAATAGTAACCCTTTACATTTTGGAGGTATAAACAATACGTTCTCCTATAAAAATTGGGATCTTTCAGTGTTTTTCCAATGGTCCTATGGGAATGACCTTTATAACGCTTCTAAAGTTAGGATTAACGGGGTTAGCCCTTGGATGAATGTTACAAACGACTATTTCGATAATGCATGGACTCCTGAGAACCCAAGCAATAAATATCCAGCTTATAGTTCAATCGACCAACAAATTGCTTCTTCTTATTATGTAGAAGATGGCTCTTATCTTAGACTAAGAACTCTTTCTATTGGTTATAGCCTTCCTAGCGATATCATTAAAAAAATAGGGATTAATTCTCTAAAATTTAATCTTATTGGAAATAATTTAGGTACTTGGACTAAATATACCGGATGGGATCCTGAGGTCAACTTTAATAATCCATTGCTTTCTGGACTAGACCGAATAGCTTACCCAAGAGCCAGAAATTTCACCTTTAGTCTTAAAGCAACATTTTAAAAATTACAACTATGAAAAATTATATTAAAAATCTATTATTTTTTATACTGATTTTTGCAACGGTATCTTGTGATTATTCATTAGAACCAACGCCATATTCATTTACAGCACCTGAAAACTTTTATAAATCTGCTAAAGATGCGGAAATAGCACTAATAGGTGTTTACAATACGCTTACAGCAGGAAGTATACAGAATGCCGGTAATGCTTCCTCATTTAGAAGAGATCTATTTGAAATGTTAGTTGGAGGAACAGGTGAAGGCGTTGTTCCTGCACGATTCGCAAACAGAAGAGGTGCAAATTTTGGAACAGGAGCTTTCACTAGTCAAGACCCTGAAATCAATAATGCTTGGTTTTTTCTATACGCAGGTGTAGGCCGAGCTAATAGTCTTCTTGAAAACTTGCAAAATATACCAGATAACGATTTTCCCGGTACTCGAAAAGCACAAATAGAAGGAGAAGCTAAACTTTTAAGAGGCTTTTTTCATATGATGCTTTCCATGATGCACGGCGCCATCCCTATCTACACAAGAACGGATGAAGACCCTTTGAAAGGAAGACAACCTGTACAGGAAGTGTACTCGCAAATCATTTCCGATTATGAATTTGCTTACGAAAATCTTCTGGATAGAGGACCTTTAGCTACAAGTGTTAATAAATGGACAGCAGCTGGATTTTTAGTAAAGGTTCACACTTACTTAGCCAGTATGAAAACTAATGGGCTTAGTGATTTTGGTTATGCTCCTAATAGTTTTGATTGGGTTGATGCAAACGCCCATTATAGCAGTGCAGTAACAATATCTGAAGATATTGTAGATAATAGTGGGTATATACTAACTCCAAATTACGACCGTCTTTTCAGAGCATCAACCAAAACAGCTCAATACGAAGAGGTTATGTTGTCAGCTGAGGGATCATCAGATGCCTCCCAACAAGTTATTACAATTGTCGTTAATAACTTTATCCCTCAAGGAAATGCTAGAACAGTCGGGGGAGGCTCAGGTTGGACTCGTCCAACAGGAGAATTATACGACTTGTATAACGCTAATGATTTTAGATTCAGCCATAATGTATCAGGGAATTTAGGAGGAAATCCAAATGTTCTTGACGTTTTGGAAATTGACGGCATTAGATATTATCAACCCAGATCTCTACCAGGATCAGGTTCAGGGATGATGAGTGTAGGTAAATACCGTATGATAGACCCTTCTCAAAAAACTTTTGCCCCTTGGGCAACTGGTCTGTCTTTTCCTCTTTTAAGATTAGGAGATATTCTTTTACTTCAAGCCGAGGCTTTGTATTTTACTGGTGATGAGCCAGGGGCTAGAGCTGTCCTGACAAAATTACGAGAGCGTTCGGTAATCGCTCCGGCGACTGTGGATAATCTGAATACAGCATATTTTAATTCAGATTTTGTTACAGAATTAATGGAAGAAAGATCTAGAGAACTTTGTTTTGAGATTTGGCGCAGAATAGATCTGGCTCGTTTTAACATGTACGATGAGACAATAAATTCACTTGATCCGAATAATGGATTCTATAATTCAGATGTAACCTTATTAAAGCAAAATTGGAATTCGGAGATGGTATGGTTTCCAATTCCATTACAACAAATTGATTTAAATACAAATCTTGAGCAAAACCCAGGTTACTAAAAAATAATTATTTATTAATTAACAAAAAGGGCTATGTTGGATTTGTTTATCAAATCTCACCTAGCTCTTTTCGTTTTTTCACAAATTGAAATGAAGACGCATCTATTCGTTCCTATTATTATATTTAATTTCTTTCTGACACAACATCTTTCGGCACAGTCTAAACCTAATATTGTAATTCTATTCGTAGACGATTGGGGCTGGTCAGATGTCGGATACAGAAATAATCAATTTTACACGCCCAATATCGATCAATTAAAAAAAGATGGAATGGAATTTGTCAGAGCATATATCCCTACACCTACATGCAGTCCTAGTAGGGCCAGTTTACTAACAGGCAAAGAAGCTATTCGCTTAGAAATGCCCCGTCATATCGAACACAAAAACAAAGATGGCACTAATGATGAGAAATATAATTATTGGAAAAATGACCCTGCTAAAATGCCGTCTATAAATTGGCTTCCACTTAACGAAGTTACTTATGCCGAGCTATTGAAAGAACAAGGCTATTTCAATATGTTTATTGGTAAATGGCATTTAGGTCATGAACCTTACTACCCTATTTATCAAGGTTTCGACGATATGTTCGGAACAGGTAATTGGGGACATCCAAAAAATTATTATCCAGACTTCTTTAAGGATGAGCTCTTGGAAAATTATACGGATGAATATCTAACAGATGTATTAACTAACAAAGCCGTTGATTTTATTAATGAATATGATCGCCCAGCCCCCTTTATGATGTCCTTATGGTACTATAATGTGCACTCTCCGCATGTTGGCAGAAAAGATTTTATTAATAAGTTCCTAGAAAAAGGCTATAATGAAAAAGAAGCCATTTATGCCTCTATGGTCGCAAGTATGGATGAGTCGGTAGGATCTGTCAGAGCTGCTCTAAAGTCTAAAGGAATTGATAAAAACACTATAATATTACTTTTCTCCGATCAGGGAGGCTATTATAGCAACGCTCCCTTATCAGGCGGTAAAATTGGTGGTAATACTCTAGGGGAAGGAGGATCCAGAGTTCCATTTTTGGTGTACTATCCAGGTGTGACCACACCTGGATCAGAATCTAACACCCCTATTCAAACTATAGATGTATTCCCTACACTCGCTGAAATAGCCTCCAACAAAACATATAAGTCTCGCGAAATTCAGGGGAAAAGTCTCCTACCCGAAATGAGCGGTGAAAAACTTAAATCCAGAGATTTGTTTTTTTATCGAAGTTATGAAGACCAGTATGCAGCCATAATATTTGAAGATTGGAAACTTATTAAATATAGAAGCGGTAAATATAAATTGTTCAATGTGGTTGATGATATTTCTGAGAAAAAGAATCTGATTGGAAAAGGTTTTTCCATCGAAAAAAGATTGAAAAGAAAACTCAATAAATGGGAAAAGTGTGCCGTTCCGGTTTATTAATAATAAAAATGTTAATCTATAAATTACTGTAATTTAAAATGCATAGGATTATTAATTTATTCTCTCTGATTCTAACACTTTTGAGCCTAAATACTGCTGTAGCACAAAGAAGTTTGGAAGAAAAACAAGTATTTAAAGCTGGGTATCCCCACACCCTTTCATTTCGCAGTGATAAATGGCTGTTAACAGCACCGTACGACACCTGGGAAAAAAGACATCTTCATTATGATGGAATTACAAAAAAGTACCTACAAGAAGAAGTCGATATGCCCAAAAATGCTGCGGAAAGAGCCAATACATATGCACAGAAACACGCAAAAAAATTGATGCTCGTTCATTTAAATGGAGAAGGCAGATCGGTCAATGACGAGGCTACTTTCAAATTATATTTTCCAGGGCACTGGGTATATGAAAAAGGCAGTATCCCTATGCACAATATCAGCAAGAATCAAAATAAAATTATTTTGAATGACGCATCTCCTTTTTCTTTAAAAGCTTATACGGTACATGGGAAGGATATAGGTATTGACTTTAAGCCTCATGACATACTATTAGTGAAACTAGATGAAAATGGAAATCGAATCTGGGATCAATATGAATTTGCCTCAATTATAAACATTAATCATGAGACAAATCAAATTGAAATAAAGAGAGGACAATACGGAAGCGAACCCCGGGATTTTAGTCATAATAATACTTACATCGCCCCAATTGCCGGGGATATTTGGGCTGGAAATCTGATGTATTACTATAATTTATCCTCCTCTTGCCCCAAAGATAAAAATGGTCAATCTGCTGCGGATGTTTTTGTTGATGAAATGAAAGACTGGTTTGGAAAAGGCGGTGTATTGGAAAAAATAAACGGTATTGGGTTCGACGTAAATTATTTCGAAGTAAAACACAGCACATGGGATTGTGATAACGATGGTATAATCGATAATGGGTACAAAAAAGGAAAGAATATTTGGCGGGAAGGTGATATCCAATTTCTACAAAAAATACGCAATACTTTTGGTCCGGAATTTATTATTACCGCTGACGGCTGGAATGATAATATGCAAAAGGCCGTGGGTATTTTAAACGGTATGGAGACCGAAGGGCTCTGCAGATGGAATGACGGTTACAGACAAATTTCAAGAACAATTAATCAGCACACATACTGGAATCTGCACAATTCAACTAAATATAAATTTAGCTACATTACCTCAAAGCTTAGAAACCCAGAAGATCAAAAGATTGCCACCCAATTGAGACGAATGGGATTAGGCTTGAGCAGTTGTCTTGGAGTGAGCTACTCACCATCACCGAACTTGGTTATACCAGAAATACTTGGGGGCAGGCTGAACCAACCCAATTGGTTAGGCCAACCCTTAGGGCCCATGAAATATATATTGGATGGGCAAGAAGATATGTTAAAGGGAAAAGGATTAACAATGGACTATAAATTGGTTGAAAAGTTTGATTTAAAGGAAAAAGTGACCTTTACAGAAAACAAGCAATTAATCATTAAAGGATCTTCAGAGAACCAACGTGAAGCGATGACTATTCCCGGACCTGAACTTAAGGTTGCTTCGGGAGACCTTCTTATTTTGTTTGAAGCTAAGGATATAGACGGTCTGGCTGATATCGAAAACGGTAGTTTGGTTCCAAGAAAAATCAACATAAAAATAGAAGGGCTTCCCGAATATCCCATAGAGCCTATGAGAGGCCACCTATTATATAATAATCTTGCAGGATTTATGGGCGTTAATGGATACACTCCGCTGATGTTTTATTTTAGAAATGTTAGTGGTTCTGATCTCAAAATTATTTTAGAGGTAGAAGAACAAGGTGCATTTGCTATACGGAATTTACAGATCTTTAATTCGCCTTGCCTTATTTCAAGAGAATTTGAAAATGGACTTGTGGTTGTAAACCCATCATTTGAATCAATAAATATCGACCTCAATCAAGTTGTTTCAAAAGAGCTGAATTACAAAAAACTAGATACTTCTTTAGAAAACAAAAAAGACCTTAAAATTAAAGATAATACGTCCGTGAAAGTTTCTGCTTTAGACGCTCTGTTCCTATTGAAAACTTAACTATACTATTCTGATTTCACCAAACCAGTAAGACATGAATTTCAAATAAAAAAAACTCACATAGATGAAAAAGCACATAATCACAACCTTCAAATTATCTATTTTAATCTGCTTCCTATTCGGAATTATAAACAAGATAATTGCCCAAAATTCTAGAGAGAAACCTAATGTTGTAGTAATTATTACAGATGATCAAGGTTATGCTGATGTGGGATTTCAAAATTTACCAGCATCTACTCAGGTTCTAACTCCTAATCTGGATAGACTTGCAAAATCAGGTGTTATTTTCAAAAATGGTTATGTAGCTTTCTCTACCTGCAGTCCTTCCCGTGCCTCTTTACTTACGGGAAGAAGCTCAAGTAGATTTGGTGTTGAAGATAATGACAGATATATTGACTCAACAGAACTCATTATTCCAAGAGCTATTGCATCCGAAGGTTATATTTCCGGAGCTTTTGGCAAATGGCATATTGGCAGAGAACCTGGAACGACACCCCTTGATAGAGGATTTGATTATTACTATGGAGACTTGATAAAAAATAAGGACTATTTTATGAGGGTCGTACCTGATCCTCCTTGTTGGTTAAATGGAAAGAGATCTCCCGGAGAAAATGGGAGGTACATTACCGATGCATATACCGATGAGGCGATAACTTTTATTGAAAAAAATAAGAATGAAGCCTTCTTTGCTTATATTGCATATAATGCACCACACTCTCCTTTTTTAACAACTCGCCAGCTGGTAGAACGAGTTGTTTCTGAGCGTCCCGAATGGGCTCCCATTTATGAGAGAATGAAAAAAGAGACCAAAAAATGGAATGGTAATCGGTATAGTTTTGGTAAATTTTTAATAAAAGACCTTGATCCTGATATCTTGAGATTATGCTATATCTCTATGCTTCTTGCCGCAGATGATGGTGTTGGAAAAATTTTAGACACACTAGAAAAGAATAATTTAAGAGAGAACACACTTATTTTTTATTTAAGTGATAATGGTGCGGCACTAGCCAGACCGAACGACTTGGGTGGTGTTAACCTTCCTTTGAGAAATGGAAAAGGAAGTGTATATGATGGGGGGATACGCGTTCCATTTGTAATGAGTTGGCCTGGGGTACTAAAGCCCGCTATTAATAATGAGCTAATTGTTTCTTCTATGGATATTTTTAGCACCACGATTGCTCTGTCTGGAGCCCAGACTCCAGATGATAGAATAATAGATGGCGTTAATATAATCCCTTATTTAACAGGAAAAAAGAAAGGCCAGGCTCATTCATCCCTGTTCTTCAGAAGAGCCGACAGAAATTTTTGGTCGATACGACAAGGAAATTATAAATGGGTCTATAAAGATAAAAAGAATATGAAATCACCAAAGCCAAATAAGGGAGAACTTTATGATATTCAGAATGATATAAGTGAATCTAGGGATTTATCTCAAAAGTTAAATTCAAAAAGAGATGAGCTTTCAAAACTCTATAAACAACTCACTAAAGATTTACCTAAACCATTGCCTAAATAAATTGGTTCAACTGATAAACTTTAATAACACAGAGAATTTATTCATAAATAAAAACTTAAACGCCTATTATTAATTAGTAAACACCATTTTTATATTAATAGATAAAATTATTTAAATTAAAAAAAGCCCCTTTTTAGAGTTTCCTTTTATTACTCTATGACCTGTTTGTTTCATCCGTACATGAGTAGAGTATAAACTTAATGATCTAGTAGTATATTTATAGGAACCGAAATATAGAAAAACGCTGAAATACAAATAAAATACGTCAGATAAAGTAGTAATTATCTAATAGAAAAAATATGACTTAATCATGGGTAAAACATTAATATCATTAGTCTTGATATTGTATACAACAATATCGTTCTCACAATTGCAGCTTCCATCTTTTTTTGGGGACAACATGGTACTTCAACAAAATTCAATGTCTTCTATTTGGGGAAAAGACGTGCCCAACAGTAGGGTATTAATTACTTGTAGCTGGAACAAAAGTTTGGCTACCAATACAGATAAAGAAGGTAATTGGAATGTAAAAATAGCAACACCCCAAGCAGGTGGGCCATATACTCTCACTATAGAAGGAAGCCAAAAAATCGTATTAAAAAATGTTTTAATCGGCGAAGTATGGTTTTGTTCTGGGCAATCAAATATGGAGATGCCTTTAAGAGGCTATGCTAATCAACCAATTACTGGAAGTAAAGAAGCAATAGCAAATGCCAACAACAAAAACATACGACTATTTAATGTAGCGAGAAAGGCCAGCCTTACTCCATTAAATGATGTTTCCGGCAAATGGGTCGTTACACAACCACAAACAGTAAAAGATTTTAGTGCAGTTTCTTATTTTTTTGGAAAAACGCTAAATGACACATTAAATGTTCCTATTGGATTAATTTGCGCGGCGTGGGGAGCTTCTAAAATTGAAGCTTGGATGGATGAAGAAACTATCTTAAAATTTAAAAATATTAAAATTGAGAAAGAAATTCCAGTAGCAAAACCTCAACGTTCACCGTTTTTTATTTACAATGGTATGATACATCCCCTCCAAGGGTTCACAATTAGAGGTTTTATTTGGTATCAGGGAGAGGGAAACAGGCCAAATGCAAAAGAATATGCCAGCTTGTTCCCTGCTATGATTAATCAGTGGCGAACCCAATGGGGACAAGGTAGATTACCTTTCTACTTTGTTCAGATAGCCCCATTTGGAAAAGAATCGAAAATACCTGTCGGAGCACTGCTTAGAGAATCACAACTAAAAACCTTGCAAAAAGTGCCAAATACGGGAATGGCCGTTACCATGGACATAGGTGACTGTGAGATGATCCACCCACCCGACAAACGGACAGTGGGTGAAAGACTTGCATATTGGGCACTCGCCAAAGACTATAATATCGAAGGCATTAGCTATTCAGGACCTTTGTATAAAAAAATGACAAAGGCTAAAAATGGTAAAGTCATACTATACTTTGATTATAGCGAGAATGGCCTATCCAGTTTTGGTAATAGTTTAACTGGCTTTGAGGTAGCAGGGTTTGATAGAGTCTTTTATCCAGCAATAGCTGAAATAAACAATGATGGAACGGTTACAGTATTTTCAAAGCAAGTTAAACAACCTATAGCGGTTCGCTATGGATTTAAGAATTGCCCTGAGGGAACTTTATTTAACACTAACGGACTTCCTGCTTCTCCGTTCAGAACCGACAATTGGGAGTAATAAAGGCGCATTGAAGTCGTACTATAGACAATAAATAATTAAGTCAAATGAAAATATATTTAGTATAGGTTATATTACACTTACAAATATTGTAAATGTTACAAATATGAAGGAAATAGTTACATAGGTCCTATCTAATTAAAATTCTATGCTCGTAACTTTACATAATGATAAATTTTAACTTAAAAAGAAAACATAGTAATAAGTAAATAATACTTTAATTAAGATAAATTATAAGATGATTAAGTTCCCAGTAATTATAGCAATAATAACCATGTCAGTTAATTGGAGTATAGCCAAAACATCTGATCCAGTCATTATAAAACCAGTCGATGGAGATATGACTCCGCAAATACATCAAATACTAGATAACACTAAAACTGAAGACATTCACCTGATCTTTGAGAAAGGAGTTTACAGATTCATGCCTGATTATGCAGCAGGTAAGTTTCTGGAAATTACAAATCATGGAAATGGGTATAAGCGAATTATCTTTAATTTCAATAAATTTAGAACAGTCACTATAGAGGGTAACGGGGCAGAATTCATTTTTCATGGTCAAGCTATGCCTTTTCTTTTTGAAGGTTGCGAGCGTATTAATGTAAGTAACCTGGCAATTGATTGGGATATCCCGTTTACTTTTCTAGGTGAAGTTGTCGCCATCAATAAAGAAGAGGGCTGGCGAGATATTAAGCCATTTGAAGATGGTTTTTCCTGGCAGATTAAACAAGGACAACTCGAATTTCCAAACGTTGATGGTTTCAGCTATACCTATCCTGGAAGCACCTTAGCTTTTGATGCTTTAGAAAAAAGGCCTGTACATGGAGCTTGGGATATTCACAGTAAACCACGATGGGTGGAAAAATTACAAAATGGAAATTTAAGATTTCATGAACACCTTCGATATTACCCACCTATTGGTTCTTTACTGAGTTCAAAAGGAGACCGTGAGCATGACCGCTATGCCCCTGCATTCGATTTTAAAACCTCTTCAAATATAACTCTCGATGGCATTGTTATACATCATGCATTGGGTATGGGTTTTCTTTTCGAGCGCTCTGAAAACATAAAATTGACTGATTGTGGAATTTATCTCCGAGAAGGGACAAACCGCGTCATATCTACAACAGCGGATGCGACCCATTTTTGTAATTGTAAAGGATCTATTATAATAGAAAACTGTAGGTTCGAGAATATGCTAGATGATGGAACCAACGTTCATGGTACTTATGTCGAGGTCGACGAAGTACTTGACGAAAAGACCCTTAGGATTAAGTTAATGCATTTCGAGCAACGTGGATTTGAATTTGCAGCTCAGGGAGAGGAGGTTTGGTTTATTAAACAACCATCGCCTCAGCGCAGTGAAACAAGGGTTGTTAATAAAGTAAAATATATAAACGATACATTTATTGAAATTAGTTTTGAATCTGACCTTCCAGAAGGCCTTAATTCCGGTGATATTTTAGAAAACAAGACCTGGAATCCGGAATTTACTATGCGAGGTTGTACCATAAGAAATCATCGAGCCAGAAATGTGGTTCTAAAAACACCTTTAAAAACTGTAATTGAAAACAATCACTTTTCATCTATGATGTCATCCATCTTTTTTCGAGGCGAGACATTCTTCTGGTTTGAATCTGGGGCTGTAAATGATGTCATAATTAAAAATAACACTTTCGAATACTGTGCCTATAGTGGATCAGAACATTCTGTTCTAAATATCACACCCCGACTTAGCAAGACATTTGATTCCTCAGTCATATACGACCGCAATATTCATTTTGAAAATAATACCATCCAAACCTTCGGAAACAGGATTGTTAGCGCAGACAGAGTTGAAGGTCTGGTCATTAAAAACAATACAATCAAGAAAACTTTCAAAGCAGAAGAGCTTTATCCAAACACGCCACTTATAGATTTAACTAATTGCCAAAATACGGTAATTCAAGGCAATACTTATGAAGGTAATTGTGAAATAGCTATTAAAGCCGATGAACGAAGTAGTTCAACCTTAACAGTTGGACCCAATAAAGGATTTAATTATAAAAAACAATAGAGGGTTTAAGACTTATTACATAGAGCTACTATTTTCCTTTAATCTAGCTATGTATTCTGTTGCGGTAACTCCCATGAGTTTCTTAAAATTGTTATTAAAATTACTATAATTTGTAATTCCAACGGCATTCATAGCCTCCTGTACACGGTCACATCCGTTGTCAAACATGGATACAGCATATTTTATCTTTACCTGAGTTATAAAACTTTTTCCAGTTTCACCAACCAAAGTTTTTAACTTACGATGTAAATGCATTCTGCTAAGACCAACTTCTTCTGCCAGATTGCTAACTGTAAAGTTAGGGTTGTCAAGATTGCTCTCAACTACCTGATTTATATTTTTTATAAGTTTTTGATCGTAAGAAGTATAATAGGACTTTATATCTAAGTTAATATTCTGGTTCAAGAGATAGGTTTTGAATTTATTTCTAGTCTCAAGAATATTAACCACTTTTCTACGTAAAACTTCAGAATCAAATGGCTTAGTTATAAAATCCCAAGCCCCTGCTTCAAGCCCTTTTCTTTGATAAATAATTTCTGTTTTTGCGGTCAAAAATAATAAAGGTATATGAGAAGTGTCCCTATTTGATTTTAGTTTTTCGCACATATCAATTCCGTCCATAATCGGCATCATTATATCACTGATTATAATATCAGGAAGATTTTTATGAGCCATCTCTAAACCTTGTTCTCCATTGTTTGCTTCAATAATAGAATACTCGTTTTGAAGACTTATTTTCAGATAATTTCTAAGCTCGTGGTCATCTTCCACAATTAGAATAGTCTCTTCCTTATCAATCACCTCTTCATCAAAATTTTCTTGATATTGATCATTCAGAGAATCTTTATTCACACGAACAACTTTGTTATCAGAATAGAAACTCCTCGATATGGGTAATACAATCTTAAATTTGGTACCACCTAACTCACTATCTTCAACATATATATTGCCACCATGGGCTTTTATGAGGCTTTGTGCTAAATGCAATCCTATTCCAGACGAGGAGCGATCCTTTCCATGATAAAAACGTTCAAAAATGAGTTCCTTTTTCGCGTCAGGTACCCCTGGACCACTATCACTAACAGTTATGATGGCATACTCAATGCTATTTTCCTCTTCAACTTTAAGGGTAATATCTATAATGCCTCCTGTTGGCGTATATTTAAATGCATTCGACAAGATGTTGTAAAATCCTTTTTCCAATACGCTTCGATCAAAATAGCCTTCACATTTATCAAGATTTAATCTAAGATCTATTTCTTCATGTTGAACTTGCCATTGAAATGTTTTCGTGTATTCTATTATAGACTTTCTAAGATCCTTTTTAGTTACCTGAACAAGGTTTACACCTTCCGATATTTTTCCAAAATCAATTAATTGATTAACAAGGAAATTCATCCGCTGTATATTACGAGATACGATTTCAAGACACATTTGTTTTTGTTCCTTACTTAGCACTTGATTCATCAAATCATTAAATGGAGCTAAAATTAGTGATAGTGGTGTTTTAAATTCATGACCTACATCAACAAAAAATCTAAGTTGCTTTTCTCGAAGTTGTTTATCTTGACTGATCTTAATTTTATCTAACTCAATTTGATGATCTAATTTTTGCTTTTGAAACCAAAAGTAAATGAACCCCAAAATAACGAGACAAATGATGATTATATAAACTACATAAGCAAAAGTAGTCTTCCAAGGTGATGGTATAATTGATATTGGAAGTGCAATACTATTATTATTCCAGTTCCCTTCATTATCCTCGACCTGAACCTCCAAAACATAGCTACCTGGGTCAAGGTTAGAATAAGAAATTACAGGATTTGAAGAGGTATAAACCCAATAATCATGGTGTCCATCTAAGCGATACCGGAAGTTATTTCTTGCAATTTTTGAATAATTTGTCGCGCTAAGTTCTATAGACAAGTCATTCTGTTGGTGGTTTAACCTCAAATAATCTGTATCATTTATATTTTTCGTTAAGATTATTGATCCAGACGTTTCGACACCTGGATTCACCAATTTATTATTAATCTTAAAATTTGACAACAACAATTTAGGGTGATTAGGATCGACCGAGATTTCAAGTGGATTAACATAATTCACTCCATTAGTTGTGCCAAATAATATATAGTCTTCATAATATCCAGATGCTTCGGTCATACTTGAAGATAAAAGACCATCATCAGACGTATATATTTTTACATTATTGGTAGTAGGATTAAAATTAATCAAACCATGCGAATTGCTAAGCCAAAGATTTTGATCCGAATCTTCCGCAATGCTCATAATTTTTTTATCCCTTACCCCCTCTACTTCTATTTGTTGAAAAAATTCGGAATTCACTTTTCTCTTAAAGAGACCGACATCGGTTCCAATCCAAATCGTATTATCTTTTGAGCGATGAAAACACCAAATAGACGTATGGTCTATAATCTGCCCCTTGACATCTCTTAAAACCTCCCTATTATCTCTAACCAAACGACCATCAGCTTCTATATTCAGGACCTTTAACCCTTTTGAAATAGTACCAATTAGCAATTGATTAGAATGAGAATCAAAAAACATTCTAAATATATGATACTGACTAAAGTTTTCAAGTGAAGGAAAAATTTCCCATATCCAATTTACGGAATTACGTTCTTTTAAAAGTATTCCTTCTGTCGTACCTATAAAAAACCTCCCATTATTATCTTTTGTAATACATCTGATATTCCTAGGTTCATTTAAATTTTTAAAAACATGTTCTAGTGTATTGTCCTTCTTTAATACCTGAAGCCCTTTATCGGAACATATATATAAAACGTCATCAATTTTTATAATTTGATTTACAAAATTGATATCTAAACCATTTATTTCCTTTAGAAGATGATTTTTCAAATCATAATTAAATAGCCCCTCATTACTAATTCCAAGGATAAGATTTGATTCTTCTACAGCCATTGATCTAACATTGAGACTTCCTATATTTTGTAAATCAATAGAATTAAACCCTGAGTTACGAATATTAGTATAACAAAGTCCATGTCTGTTTCCTACCCACAAATTATTAAATCTGTCAAGGTATAATTTCAAAACGGTGTTACTCAACAAACTCCTTGGATTGGTTCTAGAACTTGTAATTTGTCTTACATAGTTCAATGAACTATCTAATTTTAACAAACCATGGTTATGAGTCCCAACCCAAATATTTCCTTCCCCATCTTTGGTCATGGAAATTATGGATGCTTCGGGAATTATATATCCATCAAATTTAACCACTCTATTAAAGTTCTCTATTGTAAATAGTCCTTTCCTACCCCCTGCAATAACTGTTTTACCGGAGTATATTACACTTGTAAATGTGAGACCTTCTGGAACAGGTAGTTTACTGAATTTATCATTTTTATATTGGAAAATCCCATTATTTCCAACGAATAAAATGTCTCCTTCTGGCAGTTGAACAGCATCCCTAAAATGATAATTTTTAACACTAGGCATATACTCAAATTCTGGTTCTTCACTATCAATTAATTTAAGTATTCCTGTAGATGTTATCGCATATAAGGCATCATCGCTTGCCTGAAGAAAATTAAATATACTTCCTCGATTATTATCTGGTGATTTAACTCTTATGAATTGATCTTTTAAAAGAGAATAATAGGATAAAAAACCAGATTCGGTTCCAATCCACAATCGTTTATTATGATCCTCAAAAAGTGCTGTGATACGATTATCGGGAATGCTTGATAAATTAGCCGTTTCCCTTCTAAAAGTTTCTATGTTTCTTCCATCATAACGATTTAAACCATCATAAGTTCCGACCCACATAAAACCATAACTATCTTGTAATATGGAGTTGACATCATTTTGTGTTAAACCATCCTCAACTGTTAAATTTTTAAAATAGAGTTCTTGTGAATATAATGAGTTGCAAATTATATTAACTATAATTAAAACATATAGACATACAACTAATTTTTCCAATTTTATATAGCTTATCATTAAGTCGGTTTTAAAATTCTAATTTAGAAGATAATTATTTTTAATAGATAATTCATTGCATTCTCACATAACTAACACATTTCTAAAACTGTACAGAACGAAATATTTTATCTATTTCGCTCATCGAAAAAATATTATTCACCTATTGAAATTTTACTTCTTTAACACCCCTATTATAATCTTTACCTCTTAATTTTTCAAAAAGCGCTTTCATCTCAAAAAGCTTTTCAGGATTAGATTGTGCTAGATTGTTATTTTGACCCGCATCATCTGAAATATTATATAATTGTTCGAATGGAAAATTTCCAACTTCAATACCTACTTCTTCTCTGTAATTTGTTCCTTCATAGGCAGGAATATATACCCAGTCTCCACTTCTCAATGCCGTTTTACCCGTGGCCTCTAAAATTAAATGATCTCTACCCTTTTCAGAATTACCCGTAAGAGCCGATAATAGATCCTTGCTATCCGTATCATTTACTTCTGTATTTAATAGACTTGCTAATGATGCAAGTAAATCTATTTGACAGATAACAGCATCCGAAACCATAGGTTCAATTCTACCTTCCCAATATGTTATAAACGGTACTCTGGTTCCAGCCTCAAAAATACTGTATTTACCACCTCTAAGACCTCCTGATGGATTATGATTTCCTAACTTCTCAACAGCATCATCAAAATAACCATCATTAAGCACTGGTCCATTATCACTTGAAAGTATTATTAGGGTATTCTCTAACAAACCTTCCTTCTTCAATGTCTTTACAAATTCACCTATACACCAATCTGCTTCTAAAATCACATCACCTCTTGGGCCCATACCAGATTTCCCAATAAATCTGGGGTGTGGTGTTCTAGGGACATGAGGCTGTTGCATTGCATAGTACAAGAAAAACGGTTTTTCTTTATGAGACTTCACATAAGCCTTAACTTTATCTAAAAAGTGATCTGCCATATCTACATCACTCCATTTTGCCGATTCTCCACCTTTCATATAACCTATTCGAGGTATCCCATTAACAATACTGTTATTATGTCCATGGTGCCATTTCATAGTTAACATCTCCGGATGAGTTATGGCTGTGGGTTCGTTTTTAAAATTTTCAAAATAATTAACTTCAATTGGATCATCGTTATCTAAACCAACAACATCACCATTTTGAATATAAACCGTTGGTACTCGGTCTTGAGTGGCAGCAAGAATGTAAGAATCATCAAAGCCAACTTCATTTGGACCTGGTGAAATATGCTCATTCCAGTTTATTACACCTGTTCCTAACCCCAGATGCCATTTTCCAATAATAGCAGTATCATAACCTTCTTTTTTAAATAATTTTGGTAATGTTATTTGTAGTGTATCAATTAATAAAGGAGCGGTTCCAGGTAAAATTTTTGCCTTTTTGTTTCGCCATGGATAAATACCAGTGAGCAAGGCATATCTACTTGGAGTACAAGTTGCGGACGATGCATAAGCGTTGGTAAACCTAATTCCTCCATTTGCTAACGCATCCATATTTGGTGTTTCCAATTCGGTTGCGTTATAACAACTTACATCGCCATAGCCAAGATCATCTAAATATATAACTATAACGTTTGGCTTTGAAGACGAAATCGTGACCTTCGTATTTTCCTTTTTCTGTATTGAGTTACAAGAAACTGTAATTAGTATAATTAAAAAAAACATGCTTATTCTCATCGCTATTAATTATTTGGTTCAAATTATTATAAACACCTCATATTTTGTATAAATACTTGTTAGAAATACACGTGGTATTTTTAAACTTACACATCTATCTAAACTATTAAATTTTAGATAATCAAAAAATGAATTTCATCAAAAATCAATCAAATGTTACATTCCGTCACTCCTTTGTTACATAGTAAACTATATAAGAATTAAATGAACTGTAAATTTGAGAAAGACTAGTGATGCAATCATTTCAACCAAAACACATCACTTATTTAATCATTTTAATTTACGAACTAAACCATTTAAACTATGAAAAATTTTTACTTATCATTTTTATTAACACTAAGCGTGCTTTTAGGTTTTGCACAAAATAACGACTTTACCAATAACGGAGGAGATGCTCTATGGTCTAACTCTGCAAATTGGTCTCTCGGGGAAGTCCCAAATACTACGAATACAGGTATAGTTCGCTTACCTTTAATAGTAGAGTCTCAAGTTGATTTAGATGTTACAATTAAAAAGATACAAACAACCTTTAATACTTCAGGAGGAGACGCTCCTGTTGCGGGCGCAAGCACATTAACTTTAGACCCAAATGCTAATGCCGTTTATGGTATAGAAAACGTTTCAGGTAATGATATTAGTATCGTATTTAAAGGCAATGTCACTATCAATAATTCTACTACAGCCGGTATAAGTAATACTTTAATGAGAAATGCAAATGGAAGCGGCAATTCCATCATTTTTGCAGATGGTTCTCTTTTAACGCTAAACACACCATTAGAGGCAAGAAATGGCTCTAATAATAACTTCAGTTTTAATGGATCTCTTGCTGGTACCAGCGCTCTCCGATTTAATGGCAATACCATTAGTACTTTTGGTGCCACTTCTGATAATACGGGTTATGAAGGAGATTTTGTTTGGGTTGGACAAAATGCCTCAGTCATTGTAAATTCAGCAGATAACAATGTATTCTTACCAAGTGGCAGAAAAATACAGATTAATGCTATTAATGGTTCCATTGAAGTAAATGGAGCAAATGTGTTTCAGGGTAATATCTCTATAAACGGCTCTAACACTTTTACATTCAATGTTGACAATAATCAGAACAACATGGGCTTTATTTCATTCAGTGGAGGCACTGCAAATGGAACTCTTAATTTAGATATAGATGGAAGTGTTGTAGAACTTGCATTTGCTGATACATCGGCAGCAGATTGGAACGCTGGAACATTAAATATTACAAATTTTACAGAAGGTATTATTAGATTTGGGACAGACAGTAATGGTCTTACCTCAACGCAGTTGTCACAGATTAATATAGTTGGCGGTACTGGACCAGTTGCACTTAATTCTAGTGGATATCTGGTTTATGAAAGTTCCTTATCTACTAATGATTTTGAACAGAAAGCGGATAAAAGAATTTCATATCCATCCGTAACAACCGAAAAACTTACATTCAGCAAACCTCAGGAAGATGTAAAAATTTTTGATATCAATGGTAAAATAATTCGCGAAAATGAATCCAAAAATCAAACACAAATCAAAATAAACACTCTATCCAAAGGAATTTACTTTATTGTTTTTGATAACCTAAAAGTAGAAAAGTTTATAAAGCAATAATATACAAGTTATTATATGAGGGTTTTTTTAGGTTTTATACTACTCTTGGTAATAAACTGGAATAGTTATTCTCAGTTTCAACCTGCTCCATCTTTCTTTAGAACGCCTAGAGAGGCTCCTCTAGTTGATTTGAAAACCACACAATCCATAATGGTATCAAATTATGGAGCGGTCGTAAATGATGGTAATGATGATACTCAAGGAATTACAGCGGCCATACAGGCTGCTGTGAACTTGGCAACAGAAGCAGCCCCTGTTAGGTTAATTTTTGAAAATGGCACATATGATTTAATGCCAACTAACGGGAGCCACTCGTTAAGTATGACAAATGCAAATGGCGTTTTATGGGACGGACAAGGTGCACAGTTTGTAGTACACAATCCAGTTGTAGGCTTCTTAAAGTTACTGCGTTGCTCAAACACGATTATTAAAGATTTATCTGTAGATTATTCAACACTTCCCTTTACTCAAGGAAAAATCACGAATGTAGATGCTGCAAATGGTTTTTTTGAATTTGTGGTTGATGATAATTTCCCTTTACCGGTAGAAAGTCATTTTACAAATGCTCCTCAAAGATGGGGCATGATTAAAAATTCCAAAGGAGGCATTAAAGAAGGTACCCGTAATTTAATTCCGCATAACAGATATTTTGAATTGGTAGGCACCAGAACATACAAATATGCCAATCAGAGCAGTAGTACTTTAAGTAAAGTAGAGGTTGGTGATTATTTTGTACACATTGCCAGGTATAACGGCTCAACGATTATTCTAAATGACGGAGGTAAAAATCTCACCTATTTAAATGTTACAGGTTATGCAAGTCCTGCAGGAAGTTTTAATGCAAGAAACAGTCAAGAGTGGAGTGTAATAAATTGTAACATTAAGCTTAAAGAAGGCAGAGTAAATTCAAGCAATGCGGATGCCATACATGTAAGTGGAGGTAAAATAGGTCCTTGGGTTGAAAATAGCCTTTTTGAAGGTTTTTCAGATGATTGTATGAACCTTAAATATCATAAAAGGCAAATTAAAGAAGTGCATTCACCTACTCAAATTACCGTTCAATTTCTCACGGAAGTAAACGATAATCTCGAGTTTTATAATCCTAGGGATGGTGTTTTTTTAGGTAGTGCAACCGTAACTAATGTTCAAAACTTAGGGGGCAATCTATTCAAAATCACCTTGTCATCACCAATTAACATTACTAATATAGATGCTAGCGACCATCAGTTAACAGATAAGGCTTATATCGAAACCAAATCGAATGAATCCTTTATTTTTAGAAATAACATTGTAAGAAACTCAAGACGATACGGTATTTTAATTCAAAGTAAATATGCGCTAATTGAAAATAATCTATTTCAAAATTTAAGTGGTTCCGGTATTAGAATAGAAAATGGTGTTGATTGGGGGGAAGGCTTTAGGGCAGACAATATCCAAATTAAAAACAACAGATTTGAAAATTGTGGCTATGATACAGATTTTATTTCGAGTAATAACTCTGCTGCTATAGCTGTAGATTTTGCTAAATTGGGCACTCCCTGCAGTATAAGTGATACTTGGTGTGGTACAGAAACTACAGATTGGCAAGCACACAGCAATATTACCATATCTAATAATACTATAACATACAATAAAAGAGGTCTCTATCTTAAAAATATAAATGGTTTATCTGTTATTAACAACTTTATTTGTCATAGAGACGAGGATATTACTTTGGAGAATAATGAAAATCCCGTTCCACAAACAATTTTAAATTGTAGCAATGTCAATATTGAAGATTATACATACCCCTTACCAGAGGCTAACATCCATTTTTTGCTGAACGAAGCGCCTTCAGTGCCAGATTTAACAAATTCGGGTTCTGATACAAGTGTAGGTATGGACATTATTAATGAGGGAGGAGAAATCACTCAGGGATTTATTGATGATGAAATAGAATATGCCTTTAAAATTAATACGGAGAATAACGGTAAATTACGCCTCAAGAATATCAGTGATGGTTCTCCTTTTCCCGGACCAGTTAAGGGTGCTCCCAGAACATATTCCTTTTGGATTAAACCAGAACAATTAATATTTCAAACCTTACTCTTCAGCGGTGGTCCCGCGGAAGGAGAAGTTTTTTCTATTCAAATGCAATCAAATGGTGTTATAAGAGTAACCGATAACAATCAAAATATTGTTAGGATGGAAGATATGCCAATGGATATAGGTCAATGGAATCATGTTGTAATTTCAGTTCCAGAAAATAATTCAATCTTTAGTATCCAACTTTATAAAAATGGAGTTCCTTCCATAGAAACTTATTCAGGTGTAGATGCAAATATTAACACCGGAAGCAACATAGTTGATTTCTTCCCTAGATATAAGGGTTTAGCAAGCGATATTAGATACTTCGATTACAAATTATGTAGTGATGAAGTAGAAAAAGTTTTCAATGATAGACGCATACCTCTGTCCAACAACATCATAAATAAAACAAATTCAGAGCTTATTATTTATCCAACTTTTGTTATAAATAATATAACTTTCAGCAAACCTGTAACTTCAATAAAAGTTTTCAATCTTCTTGGAAAAACTTTGATATCAAAGGATCATGTATATCTAACAGAACTTAATTTATCAACATTAAGTCCCGGCATATATTTAATACAATTGAACAATAAAAAAATTACAAAAATCTATAAAAAATGAAAAAGCATTATTTAATATTAATGGCATTCCTACATATAGGCTTCTTTATTTACTCCCAGGAACAATTTACCTTGCCTGACTATTTCAGAACAAACAGAAATCTACCTCTCATTGACATACCCACAGTAATGACCGTAGAGTTATCAAACTTTGGGGCTATCCCAAATGACGGTAAAGATGACGCTATTGCAATAGCAAAAGCCTTAAATTTTTGTAAAAAAGTATCCAAAAATGGAAGCGGAGTTAAATTACTATTTGCACCAGGAACTTATGACCTGTTCCCAAATGAAAATGACTCACATTTAATTGAACTTAACAATGCAAATAATATTTTAATTGATGGAAATAATGCCGAAATAGTCGTTCATGATCCTCTGAAAGGATTTTTTTCCGTTTTTAGAAGTAAAAACATCATCATAAAGGATTTGTTTATTGATTATGATCCACTACCCTTTACTCAAGGAAAAATTGTTGAAATTGATTTAAAAAACAGAACCTTCGATATAAAAATTGATGAAGGATTTCCCCAACTAAATAATGAGATGTTTCAAAAAGCATCCAGAGTATGGGGAATGCTCATGGACCCTGAAATCCCAGGAAAATTAAAAGACGGTGCACCCAACCTTTATGCAACAAAAGATTTTGAGGTATTATCTCCAGGAGTTTTTCGTGTTAAAATAAATTCTATCAACCTTCTAAAGTTTATGGAAATTGGTGATTTATATGTGCATTTGGCAAGAACCAATGGAAGATCCCTTTTTAGATCAAACAGTAGCAAGAACATAACGTATTTAAATATTACTAGCTATGCCAGTCCGGCAGGCAGCTATGCAGCTTTCAATATGGAAGAATGGAACATCATTGGGTGCGCTGTAAAACTTAAAGAAGGTAGAATACATAGTGCAAATGCAGATTGCGTACATGCAAATGGAGGTGCTTTTGGGCCTTGGATAGAAAACTCGCTTTTTGAGGGGTATAGTGATGACGCCATTAATTTAAAATCTACCAAAAGACAAATTTTAAAACAAAATTCACCGACCGAATTAATTGTGAAATACAATTTAATAAAAGGTGATATTATTAGGATTTATAACCCTAGAGAAGGAAAGTATCTGGGTACATTTGAAATTATTAACAGGAAACCGCTTGAAAATAATAAGGTGTTAGTCACTTTAAATAAACCTTTAGAAGAGACTTTATATGTAGGCGATACTAAAAGGCATGATATCGCCTATGTAGATACGCAATCTAACGAATCTTTTGTTGTTAGAAATAATACCTTTAGAAATGCCAGACGTTATGGTATATTACTGCAAAGTTCTTATGGGATAATCGAACGTAATATATTTAAAAATCTTAGCCAGTGTGCTATTTCCATGAATAATGGTGTGGATTGGGGAGAAGGGTTTGTATCCCATAATATAAAAATCGATAGAAATATCTTTGATAATTGCGGCTATGACGACACCTATTTTAAAGATTATAATGCAGCCGCTATACGCTTAAGAGTTACTAAATTAAAAAATCCAGAGGCTAAAGGGAAATGGTGTGGTGTAGCCACTGCTGAATGGCAAGGATTAGAAAATATTTCAATCACCAATAATACATTCTTGTATAATAAAAGAGCCTTATCAATTGAGTGTTCCGTTGATACATTCATAAAAGGAAATCAATTCATAAAAAATGTAAAGGATCTTTCTGATGAAAATGAAATTCTTTTAAAAAACAACAATACGAACTTAGTTTTCGACAACTAAACTAATGGTAAGAATTAAATAATTTTTAATTTATGAAAAAAACAAAATATTACTTACCCCTTATTTATTCATTCTTGGCTAGCAGTATTATATTTAATTGCCAGTCAAAAGATACCATTTCAAAAAAAAAGCCAAATATTCTATTTTGCATTGCCGATGACGCTACTTGGAAGCATATGAGCGCCTATGGAACAGATTGGATAAAAACACCTGCTTTCGATAGAATAGCAGATCAAGGTTTATTATTTAATAATGCCTATACACCAAATGCAAAATGTGGTCCTTCCAGATCCATCATTTTAACGGGTAGAAACACGTGGCAACTTGAAGAAGCCGCTAATCACCTAGCTTATTTCCCAACGAAATTTAAAACATATCCTGAAGCCTTATCTGAAAAAGGTTATCACGTAGGCTATACAGGTAAGGGTTGGGCACCCGGCACATCTTTAAATGAAGATGGAAGTAAAAGAGAACTCATTGTAAAGGCCTATAATAAAATGAAAACGGAGCCTCCAACTAAGGGGATATCTCATGTCGATTACGCCCAAAACTTTAAAAGTTTCTTAGATAAAAAAAAATCAGATCAACCCTTTTGCTTTTGGTATGGAGGACATGAACCCCACAGAAAATATGAATATGGCTCCGGAGTACGTATAGGAAATAAAAAATTATCTGAACTAGATTCTGTTTTCCCTTATTGGCCTCAAAGCGATATTGTTAAAAATGACGTTTTAGATTATGCTTTTGAATTAGAATACTTTGACAAACAATTAGAGGAAATGCTTAAAATTCTACAAGAGAGAAACGAATTAGAGAATACGCTTATAATTGTTACTTCTGATAACGGCATGCCCTTCCCCAGAGTAAAAGGCCTTAGCTACGAACATTCCAATCATTTACCTCTGGCTGTAATGTGGAAAAAGGGTATAAAAAACCCGGGAAGAAAAATAAACGATTATGTAAGTTTTATAGATTTTGCAGCCACATTCTTAGATTTAACGGGATATGACACTAACGATTTAGGCATGCAACCCATTCAGGGAAAAAGTTTAAAACCATTTTTCGATTCAAATGAAGAAGATTTAATAGAAGACGACAAAGACTATGTTTTACTCGGACAAGAACGACATGATGTTGGAAGACCTAACGACGTTGGCTACCCTATTAGAGGTATTGTAAAGAACGGATTTCTATACTTATTGAATTATAAACCTGAGCGATGGCCAGCAGGAAATCCTGAAACAGGATATACAAACACGGACGGAAGCCCAACAAAAACAGAAATACTTGAACTTAGACGAAACAATTTAGAAACAAAATATTGGAATTTAAATTTTGGAAAACACCCTAAAGAAGAGTTGTACAACCTCCGTACGGATGAAAATTGTTTAGATAATCTAGCTGAAAACAAAGAATTTCAACCAATAAAAGAAAACTTAAAGAGCATCTTAGAATCAGATTTAAAAACCCAAAAAGATCCAAGGATTATTGGAAATGACTCCATATTTGACAATTATCCTCCTGATAGAAATAAACACTTCTATGAACGCTATATGAAAGGAGAAAACGTCAAAGCCGGGTGGATCAACAAATCCGATTTCGAAGCAAAAGAATGATATATTAATATATAAATAAAATTTTTCCCATACAGCCATTAACGCCTAATTATAGGTTTTACATTAAAGTTAATTCTTCGGACTCCAATTAAAAGCATCATAAACACCTCGTTTATGGTGCTTTTTTATAATCTTTTTTTCCTCTTAATACAAAAGCAAAAGCCTTGCAAACAATTGTTCACAAGGCCTTCTAATTAATTGACTAATATGTAATAATTATTATTACCGAAAATTGAAATTCAAGGGAATAATTAACTGGTAAAATTTATCAGCTTATTATTCTGCTTTTTGGGCATTGTCTTTTAACAATTGCTCTATTAAAGACAACCAATCTTCCGAATAATTTAAACGGAACACATTTTCACCCCTTTTACCTGCAATAGTAAGCTTATCTTTCACTGCAAAAATGTGCTTGTTTGATTTTACAAGCTCAATTTCATCTAAACCTAAAACAATATCTTCTCTGGATTTTGCAGAAAACACAATACGTTTATTGGTTATGGCTAAGGTACCATTAACTCGATCGTGACCGACGCAATGTTTCGCATCTGCACTAATAATTTCATACTCCTCAGCATGTAACCCATCTGATGAAACCATATCCTGATTAACCATATTCCTTACTATTTTTAAATTATCCCAATACATATAAACTCAGTTAAAAGATGTGGTGTTAATCATTTTTCGTAATTAATCCCTTAACCTATAAACCAGCCAGAGCGGAAATCCAGCTCCGGCTAATTTCTTTTACTATTATTTCACAATTATTTTAAAACTTTTGTACGCTTTATCTTCTGCGTTTAGCACACAGATGTAAAATCCTGGTGCCAGTTTATTCAAGGACAGCACCTCAACATGCTCCCCTGCCGACATATTCGACTTGCTTGTAGCATATTGTAACTGACCATTAGAATTAAACATTTGAATACTTACATCTGCTGATTCATTTAACTTATAATAAAGTCTAGCTGTTCCATTTACCACCGGATTTGGTGTAAATATTGCCGGTAAATCTGATGCGTCCAAATCGCCATTATTAAACATCCCATCAGGTACACCTGAAGCGGTCTCAGAATCATCTATGACATTTATATATACTAAGTGAATTACAAAACCGTCTTCTTTACCATCGTCTGCTGCAAAAACTAATTGCCCGGTTCCTACTCTAATTGGGCTTAAGGTTACAAATTGATTTCCAAATGCCATATCTACAACCTCAGGGTTATAATTCCCTGCCAAAAACTGAAACTCATCACCATCCGGATCTGAAAACATTTCATTAGGATCGATTGTTATAGCACTATTCTTATCGGCCAGATTTAAAGTAATGACCTCAAAATCTGTATTAAAGATAGGTGCACGGTTTTTCTCTACAACGTTAACAGAAATCGTATCGCTAGTTACATTACCAACAGCGTCTTTAAATGCTAATGGTATCTTGTAGTAACCTCCACTTTCATAACCTGTTTCTATAGAAACCTGAGCTGTGTTATCTCCTGTTTGTATTAACTCATATTCGATGCCTTTAATACTATCATCAATAGAGATTGTGGTAGCATCACCTTCAACATCTTCGAATAAATAATTAAACACCTTAGATTCTGTCTCAATAATACTTAAAGTATCTTTATAAATATTCGGGTAGAAATTTAATTCTGGCGCGCCATTTACATTTAATATTATCGACACTTCCTCTCTCGGATTATTAATATCGTTCGAGCTTGCTATAATTTTACCTATATGTCGACCCTTACCTGCAATGGCTGGGTCGATGTTAGCATTAATAGCTATAGATTCTCCCCCTAATAATTCACCTTCATACTTATCTAAGGTTAACCATTGGTTTTTACCCGATGCCGTTAATGGTCTCATTTTCCAAATTACACGTTGACTCTGGGTATAATTAGCCCACCAATAATAATTATCATTACCTTGATATACCGCCGAGAAACTATGTTGTAATAAAGATTCATCTTCAGAATTATCAAATCCCATATATTTATTTGAAACCGGATGCGTCATGATGATATAAAAAACTTCGCCTTCTGGTATAAAAAATGGTTTTTCTAAAGGAAAGTAAATCCATTGCTGATCAACTTTTTCGTTTATAACAAATTGTTGCTCATAAAGTTTCTCCCCATCCTGAGGTAAATCGCCCCCTTTATAAACCATCACATTTACAATTTCTTCCAACTTATCTAAATAAGTATATGCTCTAATATGAGTTAAACTAAAGCCTCCGGCTGGAGCGGTAAAACGGTTAGCAAATGCCAGATTTGCTCCTACGGCAAACGGCGTAAACACACCATCACCCACCTCTTTTGTTTCTATGGCTAATGAGTCTATTGTTACGCGTTTCTGAAAATCGTATGCTCCCTCTATTTCTGAAACGTAAGGTTCTATAGGTGTTGGAGATACCTCAGGCATCGTCGCAGGTATTAAATTATATACCAACTTTGATTCCCCCTTATTTTCAACATTAAACCCGTATACTTCTTTTTGAATATTCGGAAGTGTATACTCTTGGTCTTCAGCACCCCAACTAAACACAGGCGAATCTACTATGGTTGCTTCTAAAATAGTCTCATTTACTCCTGCATTACTAGTATAAATTATTTTACCAGCCTGATTTTGGTTTGCTAAAACTGCCACTTCTGCAGTTAAATCAACCGTTTCCCATGGTTTTATAAGCAAACTATTAAGTAAAACCCCTGAACTACTTCTTATAATTTTATTACCCGCATCATCATATAAATTGAATCCATCTAAGCCTTCAGAAGCTATTTGCGTTACTTCTAAAACATTATAGCCTCTGTTTGTTATTTGAACGATATTCTGAAGTGTGAGACTGGGTCTAAAAATAACATCATTCCTTCTTATAGTATCGGTAACAGCCATTTTAGGTGAACCTGTCACGTTTATTTCAACTGGAATATTTAAGATTTTTTGATTATTACTATTAGATACCATACTGATGGTATCCTGGTAAGTACCTGGATAATAAATATCTTCAGCTGAAACAGTTAAATTTAAAGCTTCCTGTTGCTGCGTATTAACACTTCTTACCTGTGGCGGTGCAATAATATACGATGTATTATCTTTTATGTTAGCCCACATCATAATTTGTGATCTGGCTTCATCCAGAAATTCAGTTCCGTCGGGACTTTTTATACCATACTCTATTATCCCTCCATAAGTTTCAATATCCTTGTAATGAAATTTAATATACCCGTCTGAATTTATTTCTACCTGAAATGTTAAGTTACCAGGGTTTGCACTGGCGTTTTGTGCTGCTAAATCATACCATTGCACGATAAGTTTATCATCTTCTAATCGATAATTTAAACCATCCCCTGTTTCCTGAAGAATTAAATCGGACCATAACGGAGCTATAATACCATTAAAATCATCGCCTGTAACAAAGCTAGTCACTAAAGGTTGATTTTTTGGCTCTTTTACAGATATATAACCATTGGCAGAAATCCAAATCGTGTTATAATATGCTCCATAAAAAGGAAACTCAAAAGGTAGGTCTATAGAGGTGTACTTGTTAGGCTCCAACTCTAATCGCCCTTCATTAAAACCAATCTCATCCCATTTATGAAACACTTTTAAAGAATCGCTTAATTTCCAGGTATAACCATAGTCTTCAGTTGCTTTACGACTATTCTCTCCAATAGCCTTACCTGTAGTTTCATCAGCTACCGATGTAAAGGTGCTATTTCTAAACACATATTCCAACCCTACTGAATTACTGGTATTGGTAATATAGAATGGTAGCGTCGTTTTTTCTCCCCCTACTAAGTTAACAGAAATAGGAAGTGGCAAATCATGCGTGTATTGTGCATCTTCAATTCCTTCAGCTCTTAAAACAGCTTGTTGAATGGAACCATCTTCGAAACCAACGGTTATAGTCCCAACTAATTCGCTAGAATTTACAGGAGTAAACGTTACAGGTAACATCACATTTGCTGCCCCATTCAAACGCATTGGAAATAACGATGTATCTACCGTAAATTGCGACAAATTAGTAGACAGCGACGTAATGTTAATGGCTGCACCCCCTGTATTTTCAACCTTTAAATATTTGGTTTTAGTTTCTCCTATAAATACGGGTTCTTTAAAATGTAATGAATCATTAACTTTTGCTTCTGGAGTTCCTAAAACATTAATAACTACTGGAATTTTATTAAACTTCGCTGCCGTATTATTATATACTACGATAGTATCGTTATACGTTCCTGCTGTTACCCCATACGCTTTAGGCTCGATATTTAAATTTACAACCTCGGTATTACCACTTAAAATGGTGCCCTCCAATTTATTTGCTTCGCCAATCATGGAAACAGATCGATCTGGTGTAAACCTAACAACAAGTCCATTTGTTAATGCAAGTGTATCACCATAATCTCTAAACACCAGCTTATCTTCCGTTAATATACCTTGTAAAAAAATGGTATAATCTTTATCTGGTGTTACATCATCAACATCTTTATAGCGATATTCTATTGCTCCATCTTTAAATAGTACCACTTGATATTCTACCGTATCACCGTAATGCGCATAACCTTTAGAACCTCTTCGCATTATATTACACTCTAATGATAAAACCGTTCTATCACCAAAAGCATGATAAAGCATTCGCGTTACATTTAAAGGTTCTCCCTGAATAAGTAACGGCACCATTGCTCTGTAACCAAACAATCGCATAACCCCTACTAACTCAACATTTATGGTTCCCATGAATTGATTAAAGAACGGGAATTTCATTCCTAAAGGAATGCTATTTCCCAAATCTTCTTTAAACATAACCGTACCAAAATCTGAAATATCATCCCATAAATTTGCCTCCGGTCCATCAATATCTAATGAAGAACTCATCATATAATTGAACTTCTGGTCCATTAATCCTGAATTCTTATTAGCTATACTATAATGATTGAGGTCATAATCTAAAGCTGCCCCGGTACCACTATTTGTAATAGATAAAGATACTTGTCTTTTAGATCCATAATTAACATCGATATTTGAAGATGACAAACTTAGTCCTACGCTTGGTCCCTGCTCACTAATTACACGTATTGAAAATGGTAAATCTCCAATATTTGTGTTCAGGGTTACTTTATCATTAATGACTCCCTCTATACTTGGGGTATATTTAAAAGGTACTTTAGCTACATCTGATGGTTTTACAACTAAGGTATCGGTATACACCTCAGTATTTCCAGCACCTAGAACCGTATATCCGTATACTTTAAAATCATCTAAACCCGTGTTTTCTACTTCTAACTCCAGGTCGTTTTCTACATTTGTAAAAGCCTCATATTCATGCAAGGCTGTATTATCTACAACAGCTACCTGTCCTTCTACTTTAAGCTTTAATTCAATATTCACAACTGGTTTATGAATATCATTGGTTAAAATACCAATAGACGCCAGATGGTTTCCATTTATTAAATTATTTGCATCAACCGTGATATTAACATTCTGCTCTGAAGTTTCCTGAATTTCACCATTATTAGGATCTAGAAACACAAAAGAACCATTTTCACCTGTACTAAATACTCTTAGCATTGGAATAGCAGGCCTGAATAATAAATCTCTAGCCTGTATATAGGTTCTACCATTATCTCTCGACACAATAAATCGTTCGTTATACTCACCGCCTCCAAATTGCATAAGCTGCGGATTAAGCATTTCTTTAGGGAAATTAAACACCACCCAAAACGATTCGTTATCTTGAAATTTCTGAGGTTTATAAATGGGTATTCTGTAATACTTTAATTCATTAGCTACATCAGGATAGTATTCTTGCTGATAAACAGTTTCTGCTTTAGACATATCATCTCTTGACCCTTTTCTAATTTCTATAGTAATAGGAAACTCATTAGTTTCAGGAAATAAAGCCACCTCAAGATGCGTTAAATTGAATGAAAAATCGTAAGGAATATCAAATCGTGTTCCCATGATTAGGCCTGCATTGGTATTACCTGTACCAGCCAAGAATGCCGGAGGTGTACCATTCTCATAAGATAAACCTGCAACGTATTCCGGGGTATCATTCTTCCAGTGCTCAAACGAGGATAATGATGCCTGAGCTAATTCACTATCGGTTAGATATTTGATAGACTCAAAAGGTTCTCCCAAATCTTCATTTAAAACTTCGGATGCGCTTTCAGATTTATAAATAATCGTTTTTGTTGATGTACTGGCAGTTTCTATTGGTCTGTAATAAGTTTCATTAGAAATTAAACTTTCCCAATAAATAATACCTTGAGAAATATTTGAAAAAGTAACCGGTACGTTTGCTAACGGGTTATCATTAACATTAATGGTTAAATCTATACTCCTGGTCGACTCCATAAAATGAGGCTCACTAGAGGTTCTCGCCGCCAGAATATTGGATATTTCTGAAATATTTTCAAACTGGTCTAACGATTTAACGGCAAACCAATAATCGGTTTCTTTAATTAAACCTCCAATGTTTATATTGAATGTTTGTCCAGCTTCGACATTGTTCTCTACCAAGAAGAGCCCTTGATTTTCAAAGTTAGTGGCCGTTATTGGTTCTTCCCCAATTGCCAAATAATAATAACTCGGGCTAAATCCATCTTCATCGTCAGGAACAGTCCATGCTAATCTTATTTCATTATGAAAACTTTCAGCTGCTCTTAAATCGGTAATGGCATTTGGTGGAATTCTATTATCATCAACTAATGCTTTTGATGCATTTAAAATACCTTTTCCATACTTACTGTTGTGGATAAATATAAATGGAGTCGTTGAATTTAGTATAATTCTGCGTAAATCTTCGGGGGTAATTTCATTTCCTTGACTTATATTTTTAGCCAGAATTAAGGCCGCTACTCCAGAAACATGCGGACATGCCATTGAAGTTCCTTCCATAAACCCATACTGATTGTTAGTCATAGTACTTAACACACCTCCTTCTGTACCAAAATTGGTCATATCACCTCCAGGCGCGCAAATATCTACCCAATCTGCAAAATTGGTATAAGGAGCTGGCAAACCAGTTGGTCCGGTACTACTTACAGCTACTACTTCATCAAAAGCCCCTGGGTAACGATTTGCATCT
Organism: Gaetbulibacter saemankumensis DSM 17032; assembly: GCF_000425645.1. Taxonomy (GTDB): domain Bacteria; phylum Bacteroidota; class Bacteroidia; order Flavobacteriales; family Flavobacteriaceae; genus Gaetbulibacter; species Gaetbulibacter saemankumensis. The sequence goes on along the minus strand of NZ_KE384430.1, from coordinate 1,221,899 downwards.
AAGGCGTCATTTCCTGATGCAAAGAACAAAATACCGCCTTTCATAGGACTTCCTGCATACTGACCAGCTTCGGCTATAAAATAACGAATCGCATCAAGCACTTCCGGTTCGTAATAATCCGGACGATTGTATCCCCAAGAGTTTTGGGAAATTACGGCACCATTGTCTGCGCCATAAACTATGGCTTCTGCAAAATTAAGTCCACCATTTGTGCGGCTGTCAAATACTTGTGCAGACATTAACTTAACACCATTACCCGTACCGTCACCTCCGGCAACACCGGCAACCCCAATACCATTATTACCAACAGCACCAACGGTTCCTGCAACATGAGTTCCATGATCACCCGGTGAAATAGCTCCCGACACATTAAAGTTATATCCGTAAATATCATCAACATAACCATTCTGGTCATCATCAACCCCTTCTTCTCCATTTAATTCGGCTTCATTAACCCACATGTTATCCTTAAGATCTTCATGATTAAAATCCACACCTTCATCAACTACGGCTACAATAATATCAGAGTTCCCTGAGGTCGTATTCCAGGCATCAAACAAATTAATATCTGAACTAAATTCTCCAAACCGATCATTACTTTCATAATGCCATTGCTCTGACAATCTCGGGTCGTCAGTTTCCAGAACAAGCATCGCTTCGGAAATATCCTTACTTGAACCTGGTTTAAAAACAACCGGTTGCTTATCGCCATCGATTCTGGTTTTCTTATAAATAGGCTTGATAATATCAATATCGGCTACGCGCTCATATTGCTTCATAACCTCTTTTGCCGACTTATTAGAATCGAACTCTACCTCATACCATAAATGAAGCCCATATTTTCTATGTTTAGCTTCAAATTTTGGTGAAAAAGGAAACACACGTTTTATTTCTTTTATGCCAATTTGATTACTAACTCTATCGACATTTTGCAAACCAACTTCTTTTGATGGCGCCTTAGTTGTAGCAAGCTTAAGTCCTTTAGCTTTACTTAAAGCTTCCTGCTTAAATTTCAACCTGATTTTACCCTTTAAGATATCGTCTTCAGGTTGCCCACCATTCTGAGCATTCAATACACTAAAGTGCAGAATACCTATAAATAGCAGTATAAATATTTTAATCTTTTTCATGTTCTCAATTTTTTATTATCTCTCAAATTGAAATATTAATCTTGAATGTCTCTAACATATCTTACAGGTAAGGCATAGTAACTCGCAAATAAAATGGCTGAATCTATGGATTCCCCATTTTTAGTAAGCGATAAAGCAACACTTGTATCGTTATAATCTACATAAGTATCCGTCCAGTACAAACCTGTTATATCTTGCCCTCTAAACACATTTCGAAAAGCCGGATCGGAAGAACTTGAGAACTCCAAATACCCTGGATAACCTAAATCTAGTCCAGTAGGGCCTCCCTCTTCTAATTTATCTTTAGCATATAATGTTCCTCCTTGAGACACAATTAAATCGCCTACTTCTGTTGCTGTTGGTAATCGCCAACCTTCCGGAGCATAATCTTTAGCAGCAAAAATAGAATAAACACGACCGTACTTTTTTCGGTCTTCTTTAGTTTCTAAAGGATAACCATCTTCAATAATTGCTCGAAAAGCATGCCCGTAATACCAAGAACCATTACCTGGATCGGCGGCATAATTAAAGTTTTCGGCCATCCATTCCAGCCCGTTTACTTCGGCATAACGATACGTTTGATTATCGCGTGTATCTTTAAACATACCCCATTTACCACGGAATCTAATATCGACACTATCAACAGACGTGTATGTATCTAGCATGACTTTCCATTTTAGAGTGTAAAGTGAATCGGCCACGCCTTTAATTAAAGAATTCGGATTACCAGCATTATAAACTGTGGCTACTTCAGCATTTTTAACCACTTCCCATTCTGCAGTTGCTCCTGCAGGCAGATAGGCTTCTAAAGTAAAATACTTATCTGTAACCCCTTTTTCATTCTTAATATCTAATTGGTCTGGTCCGGCATAAGCATTAAGAACATCGGTTACAAAATCTACTTCTTTAAAAACCGCTTTAGAACCGTAACTTAAAGTCCAACGTATTTTATATTCCGACTTTTCCTTGCCAATAAATTCGGCTTTGAAGTTCTCGGCATTTTCTATTCTACCATCACCACTTATAACTTCCCATTTACCGCTGGCTCCAAATTTTGGCGCTTCGGCCTTTAAATAAGCCGACACGTTATTTTTTAATGTATCCGCATCTGCTTTAGGTGTAATAATCACTGGATTCAGAGGTTTAAAAGACACCGTAATACTTGATGCCTTATAATTATCTCCGTCGCTAATTTCCCAACCTAAAGTATAAGTCTCTCCAGGTTCACCATAAAACAAAGTTTTTGGATCATGAATATCTTCAAAACGGCCATTCTCGCCAATATATATGCGCCAGGTACCAACTAAAGGTGGTTTAACTGGTATGGCATTTAATTGTATTACATAGCCTTCATTCTCGATATCAACAAAACTTGGCCCGCCATTAGGGTTTAATTGCAGTGGATCCTCATCCGGGGCACAGGTATATGCAAGCATAGCTATTAGCAGTAGCATACTGCAACTACTAATAAGATGCTTTAATTTTATTATATCTAGTCTTTTCTTTTTCAGCATATTTTTCTTTTTTAATACCCTACATTTTGATCCGAATTTTCAAGCATATCATTAGCATCAATTTCAGATTGAGGAATCGGGAAGGTCATTTTATAATAATCAGCATCTTGTGGGCCAAAAGACAATTTAACCCAATGATCTCCATCTCTGTGAAATGGCAATTGTCTTCTTTTAATATCCTGCCATCTAAATCCTTCTCCAAACAATTCCTTTCTTCTTTCCAATAAAACCTGATCTATTAATTCCTGACCCGTAGCTGTACTTTTTATAACTCCTGGGTTAGAGCGTCTTTGTATTTTATATAAAGCATCCTGCGCTTGTGTGTAATTTTCTAATTCTGCTTCACATTCAGCTTCAATCAATAACATTTCTGATGCACGGATGCAGATTCGTTCTGCATTTCCTACTGAGTTATTGTGTCCAAATTTTACAATTAAAAATCTATCTGGATCTATATCATCAATTTTCAGGAAGAACCCTTTTCTGTAATCGGCCGTACTGAATTCCGCAACAAAATCCTTATTAGCACGCATGGAACTATACCCGCCAACCGGCCAGTAAAATGAAGGTAATGTTAAGTAGGTATTATTATCCTCTTGAGTATACGCTATAGTATAGATCGTTTCTGAATTTCTGGTACTAAATCCGGAGTACATTTCGTTAACATCCATTAAAGTTAAGCCCTCATATGCCAATTTCGCATGATCTCTGGCTAAAGCCCATTCCCCTTTATCCAGATATAACCTTGCCAATAAAGCATTTGCAGCACGACGATCAAAAAAGCCTTTATCATCATTTTCTTTTAACTGATTTGCCGCCGCTGTAAGATCTCCTTCAATGTAATCGTAAACATCCGATAAGCGCTCTCTCTTAAATCCTGTATAAATATCTTCCTCATCACCCGTAGGTAACAATATAGAAGGCGTTTGTGGATCCTTTGCATAGGCCGAACTGTACATTTGTGCTAATTTCAGCATGGTGTAGGCACGTAAAACTCTTGCCTGTCCAACTAAATCATTAATTTCGTCGGACGTTGCATCTGGGATATATACCGAGTTATTTATTATTTTATTAGTATCATAAATTAATTTATATCCATTCCACCAAGGATTGTTTATATACACATAATTTGGTAATAAATTCATTTGATAAACTTCAATCCACCAATTCCAGTTATTTACAGAGTTTACCATAACATCTTCCCCCATTATGTCTGCCATAATAGGATTGTATAGTCCTCCAAAACTAAAACTACTTAATTGATCGTAGGTTCCAATTAATGCGGCTTTGGCCGTAACATAAGACTCAAACACTTCATCTTCTGAAATAGCGTCTGTAGGCTCCTCCTCTAAAAAATCATGACCACATCCTGTGAAGATCAATAAGAGAAAAGCTGCTTTTATTAAGGTTATAACTTTTGTTTTCATTGCAAATATTTTCATTTTTCTATAGCTCTAATTTTAATCCCATAGTAACTGTTTTAACTCCAGGGATATAATTGTTGGTTGTACCATTAATGGCAACTTCAGGATCGAAACCTTTAAAACTTGTAAAAGTTAAAATGTTCTCTGCGGAAACAAAGGCCTTTAAACTATTCAACTTCATAGTTTTACATAACTTTTGTGGAAACTGATACGAAAAATTAATATTCTTAAGTCTCACGAATGAAGCATCTTCAATAAATCTGGAAGACATTTGGTTAGACTGATCTTGATTATTAATCACATATCTCGGAACATCTGTATATCTATTGTTAGGTGTCCATGCCTTTGCTGCATCTAAGGCTAAATTTGATCCCGTCTGAACACCATCATGCATATTAGCCGCATAATCATTGTTATATACATTACCTCCTAAACTATAGTAGAAATAAAAATTAAGGGCAAAATTCTTATAGCTTAAATCGTAATTAAGACCACCGAATACCTTTGGCAACGAAGTACCCAAACGCTTTCTTTCTGCGTCGGTATAATTACTTGTTACTTGTTTACCTGATCCTAATGGATCTTCGAAAGCACTGGCAGGTAATGTATTTTCTTCTCTATCATCAGAATCTGCATTTACAAACCACATAGGTTCACCATTGTTTGGATTTACTCCAGCCCATTCACGCATATAAAACTGATAAATACTACTACCTTCTTCCAAAAGTTTAGTTCCGGAAACAATTTGATCGGTAGTTAAATTTAAGATCTTGTTCGTATTGGTAGAAATGTTTAAACCTATCGAGCTATAAAAATTATCATTGTTAATTAAATTATATTTAAATGATGCTTCGATACCAGAGTTTTCCATTTCTGCTAAATTGGTTAGAATAGATCCAATCCCTGTTCCCGCAGACAGTGGTCTGGAGAACAGCAGCCCATCAGAATTACGGCTATAAAACTCGAAGGTGGCATCAAATTTCGAGAACAATCTAAGCTCTAAACCTAAGTTATAACTTTGTATTTTTTCCCAGCTTAAATCGGCATTTTCTAACTGTATTGGTGTTATACCCGGGTAGCCACCATAATTAGCACCACTACCATATAAAGGTAAAGAAGCATAGTTCCCAATACTATTGTTACCCGAAGTACCATAACTTGCTCTTAATTTTGCATTGTTTAACCAGGATAACTCAGGCATCCAACGTTCTTTTGAAATATTCCAACCAGCACCAAAAGAGTAAAACAATCCATATTTATTATTTGCTCCAAAACGAGAACTTCCATCTACACGAGCACTTGATGATAAATATAAACGGTTATCATAATCGTACTTAACTTGGGTTAAATAAGACACCATAGTCCAAGAAGATGTGAGACTACCTGGTTGCTCCGGCTTAGACCCCCATACCAAATCTGGTTTTCCAGGAATTGAAAATTCCGTTACTCCAGCCGATAACACAGAATAATCGGCTCCTAATGCTTCCTGACCAGCTAACACTTCTAAATATGACAAATCTCCTTTACGGGAATAGGTTAAAATATTAGAAATATTCCAAGCTAAATTATCGGATCTGGATGCTGAACTACGTCCGTTAACTCCAGCCCCATTACCGTGATCGGGATTATAATAGTTTAAACCATCGTCTAAGCTATTATCGATACCACCTGAGGTTCTAAATTTAAAAGATGGCGAAATATCAACATCTAAATAGGCGTTTACAACAGCCCTTTTTGTTTTATATATGTATTTATCTAATGCAGCCAGACCAACTGGATTAAAATCGAAAATCGCAGTGTTTCCCCATTCGTAATTTCCGGCCCCATCATAAACAGGAGAAGCGGCATTAATAACTTCGGCTGAACGCACAGGGTTTGCACCACCAGTACCTGCTGGCGGTGCATTTGTTTTTGAATATGATAAATGAGAATTAATCCCTGCGTTTAAGAAATCATTTATTTTATGTGAAACATTAATTTTGTTTGTAACACGCGAAAAATCTGAACCTATCGTGGTTCCTGAGTCGTTAAAGTAACCTAACGACATAAATACTTTTGTAAGGTCTGAACCTCCTGACACATTTAAATTGTAAGTTTGGATGATGCCATTTTTATAAATTTCATCTCTCCAATTTGTATTTGTAAGCACCTGAGTGCCTGGTATTAATTTACCATTATTATCTAGTGGGTTATCTACTCCAAAAGGATTGTATCCCACTATAGCTTTTACCTGATTCTGTGCATAAACCTGTGCCTCGTTTACGGTTTCACCTCTCAATAAAGCTTCATTGTATAGCCCCATCCATGAATGCTCATAAAATTGGGTTGAATTCATAAGGTCATAACCTTTAGAAATTCGCTCTGACACACCTAATTGTCCACTTAAACTAATTTTGGTCGTGCCTGTTTTTCCTTGTTTCGTAGTAATAAGGATAACTCCGTTCGCCGCACGCGAACCATAGAGTGAAGATGCGGCCGCATCTTTTAAGACTGTAACACTATCGATATCATTAGGGTTGATATCTGAAATTGACCCTGACATAGGGATACCATCCAAAACAAATAATGGCGCACTACCCGCACTTAAAGAACCAATACCTCGAATTCTTATGGTCGATCCTGCTCCCGGTTGTCCCGAAGCGCTTGACACCATAAGACCAGGTGTAGTACCTTGAAGCGCCTTTTCCATAGAACTGACTGGTCGATCTTCGATAATATCGCTATCAATAACAGCTGCTGCTCCAGTGTACGCTTCTTTTGTGGTTGTACCATACGCAACCACCATAACCGATTCTAATGCCTCAACATTTTCTCGTAATACAACATCTACAACGCTTCTGCTATTTACCGCTACAGTAAGTGTTTGCATGCCTACATAAGAAAAGACCAGCTTTGCCTCTCCATTTGGGATAGACATTTCATAATAACCGTCAAAATCTGTAATAGATCCTTGGCTTGTACCTTCTACAACAATTGTAACCCCAGGCAAGGGCAATCCATTTTCATCATTCACATGGCCTTCTACCTTAACTGATTGGGCGTAGGTATAATTTACTCCCATTAGGCAGAATATAATTAGGCAGCCTATTAGTCTTTTCATTCTTTAAAGGATGGTTTTAAGTAATTTAATTTTTCTTTTTTCTTTGCAAGAAGCTCGTTTAACGAGCTTATTTTTTTTATTAATAATTTCCAGCACCCCAAAAAGGGGTGCATAGAAATTATAGCTATTAATCTAAAGTATTAGGGGGAAATTAATTATACTCCACAAGGAGCTAAAAGCTGGTCGATTGCAGTATCTCTGTCTTGATCAGCCCAGTTATATTTAAATACAGCCAACCTAGTATTATTCCAATTGTCAAAATCTCCATTTTTAATTTTAGCAAAAATTGGTGCCATAGAACACATACCCACAGTAGTATCTGTCGGCATATATACCGTTAAGTATGTTTGGTAGTTCTTGAAATTATTTAAGGCTCCAAAAGCATCAAAACTTGTTATTTCACCGATATTTAAAGTTAAAGTAGAAAGATCGGTTAACATATCAAAACCTTCTAATTTAGATGTATCTCCTCCTGGCTCAAACTCTCCTGTTTCTTCATTAAATTGGCCAGCAGTTTTAGCTACATTAATATTAACATTAAGGACTTCCTTTAAAGACTCAAAACCATTAAACCAGAAGGTATTTGCAAAAATATTAATACTTGCATGTGAGAAATCACCCCATTGCGATGCTGGATTTGCCGTATCTACCAAGGCATTAAATATACTTACATTATCTAGGTTTCCGTTAGATGAAAAATCAATATTTGTACCTCTTACTTCGGTTACATTATTGAAAGCCTCACAAGTTTTTAAGCTCGTATTATTAGAAATACTTACATTGCCTCCAATGTACGTTAAAGCGTTAAATGCAGGCATTGCAACTAATCCACCTCCATTATAATCAGTATTAGAGCCTAAGCTTAATTTACCTTCAATTCTAGTAAGGTTTAAAACATCAATACTTGATAAAAGTGAATTATTTTCTAAAACTAAGTCTCCATCAATTGATGTCGCTCCTATGGTAATTTTCGCAATTTTAGAATTTAAACAATTTAAGTTTCCACCTACATTTCCTACCGTTAAATTTTCAACTTCAGAAATATAATTAACATAGAAATCTCCTTCCACATTAGCTCCAGACAACTCTAAAGTAGCCAACTTACCTACACCTGAATAATCTGGGTTCTCTTCCCAATAGCCATCAATCATAACCTCTCCAACTTGGTCTAATTTCGCAACAGAAAGCGCAGCTAATTCTGTATTCATTTCAGTCATAAGAGCTCCAGAAACTAAAACAAGCTCATCTGCCATAAAACTAGTAAGACCAGAATTATTCATAATTTCTACATCTCCACCAACAGATGTTAGCACTGCTAAATTAACAGAAGCGTTAGCACCACTAACTCCAGAAATTAATAAATCCTCTCCAACACTTTGTAAAGCATCCATGGTAATTGCAGTACCTCCGGCAATCTCAAGATTTTTACCAATTAACTTCACATCTTTAAGTGCTGTTACATGAGCATCACCCGCTACTACAACTTTACCAGTAATAATAGTAGCCCCTTGAGCTGCTAAAGCAGCGTAATCTGCCTCTGTAATCACATTACCGTAATACACGGCATTCGCATTATTTTCAACTTCTTGCTCAATTAAGGCAAGATCTGCAGCTAATTCTGCATTTAAGCTCGCCATATCTGCTTCTAATTTTGCTATAGCAGCTAACAAAGCCTGTTGTTGAGCAGATTCAAGTTCCTGAACTTGCTCATTTAAATCGTTAATCTGATTTTGTAAATCATCAATGTCTCCCTTAACACAACTGTTAAGTGACAATATTCCTGCTAAGACAAAACAGGACATGGTTTTAATTCTCATAATTTTAAAATTTAGTTAATTAATATTTAAGGTTTTGTTAAAATTTGTGTTCCGACGTGGCATAATTAATTATTAAGTTAAAAATGAAAGCACCATTAGGTGTTTATTAGTACCATTGCATGTATTGAAACGAATTACCTAATGATACCATTCGCTTAAAAAACTACAAACCAATAACTTACACAGAGCTATTTTAAAGACCTTTAAAATTAAAATTTAGAGATAAACCATAGCCCATTCTTAAAGTTTCACATGCTAATTATAGCATAAAAAAGACAAAAACTAGAGTCTAGTAAGAAAAGTAAACACGTAAAAAAAATGTTAAAATCACAATTACTGTTAACAGTACTAAAACTGTTTTCAGTTAAATTATTTTCCTTAGGATGTTAAATAATTGAAGTAATTTATAAGAATATGAGTCTTCCAATTAGTGAGAAGATTCATCTAATGCCTTAATATAATCTGAAGGTGTTAAATCGGTATATTTTTTAAATATGCGATTAAAAGTAGTTTTGGAATTGAATCCTGCTTTTTCGGCAAGATAACTTAGGGTATGATCGCGATGAAATCCATCGCGCATTAAAATCTTAGCCTCCTCGAGCCGGTATTCATTCATAACCTCATAAAAGGTTTTATTAAAATTTTTATTGAACACTTCAGAGATTCTTTTATATGTAATTCCTGTTGACTCCACCAGGTCCTGCATTTTTAAATCATTCTTGAGATATGGCTTGTCACGCTCTATAAATTCAGACAACACCTTAAAATCCTGATTATTTTGATCTGTGATACTTTTAGCTCCATAAGATTTACTAACACGTATTAAATTAAGGATATCTTCGTCCTCCGAAAACAACTCCGGTCTTCTTATAGTAAAAACTCCTAAAACAATAGTAAATAAGGTTAGACCAGCATAAAAAACTTTGAATAGGTCGATGAATATCTCGATGCCTGCAATATCTAAAATCGCTCCTGTAGTACCAAACAACCAAAGAAGCACATTAATAAACACAAAAGTGCGCAACCACTCCAGCGTGGACAATTGAAATTTAGACAAGTGTTTCTTTCTAAAATACTGAAAACGGTGAATGGTTCTTAAACAAAAGATACTATAAAATATGCCTTGAAAAATTATAACAATATTAAAAATAGATTGAGAAACTAAATACCAGTGCGGAAATCCTGCTTCAACCATTCTAAGTTTTGCCTCGGCAGATTGTAAAAAAAATGGCGTAAATACTAACAGATATAAAACAGCTGGTATAAAATGTAAAATCTGTCTTCCTGGTTGTTTAATATCTCTGTACAAATAATTCCTTAAATACAAATACATTAAAGGAAAGAACATAAGGGTAAACACATCAAAAACGGCATATAGATGAATATTACGCCTATAAAAACCTGTTGAATGAAGAATAAAAACAAATACGGTGACAGACCATGAAAACACCAATGCTCCTAAAATTCTATTCGGGAAAAAATTTCCTGGATACAAAATTAGATACATAGATAACAGAAAGGATAACACCCCTCCCATAAGTAATATTAATTCGAAATAACTTTCTATTACCATTCAGAAATTTTCGATTAGCATCAGAGTGCTTTTAAGAATACATAACTATAATTCTTATATTAAGTAGTCAATTTCCTAGCAAACAGCTCTTCTTTTTGCTTTAAAAATAGTGTTTATTTTTTAATTTAATAATTATTATTCCATGTTATTAGTTTGGAATCAGCAAATAGCATTTATTTAAGTTAAAACAAAAAAAACCCAGTAATTACTAATTACTGGGTTTTAACAAACTAACCAACTAAACTTAATTTATTAACCAACTAATAATTTCAATTTTAAAAAATTAACTTTTTTATTCTTGAATACTACTTGTTTCAAATAAACTACGTAGCAAAGGTCAGTAATTATTCCAATGTATTAAAACAATTTAGAAATGTTTAACACACAAAATTTAAAAATTACATCTTCTTTAAGAATTAAAATGCATAATTGTTAAAATTATTAAGGAATCAGAGGTGTTTTTTGATATATTTTCAATAAAACACAATTAACTAACATTATAATTAATAAAATTTTCAATTACTAATTATTGCGAATTTTTGAGTTAATCAAATATATCTATTCATCTTTCTACCAGATATTCTCATCTGTTATGCAACTTCTTAACATAACAACTTTCATCTCTTAGTTAGTTAAAACTATCTGAAAATTAAACCTTTTAAAATTTTAATAGTCCAATAAGAAAACAATTTTAAAACTTGAGATATGAAACAATTATTAATCATAGCATTCGCTTTTCTATCAATACAAAGCTTTGCTCAGCAGCCCAACAACCCAGGCCCCAAAAAAGGTCAGAAGATGCAAAAAATGATGGATTTAACTCCTGAAGAAGCAGCCAATTTACAAACTAAAAAAATGGCTCTGCATTTAGATTTAACAGAAGCTCAACAAAAGGAGATTTACGATTTAAATTTAGAGAATGCTAAAAACCGTAAAGCCAGAATGGAAGCTTTAAAAGCCAAAAGAGAAGATGGCGATATGCAAAAACCTACTAAAGAAGAGCGTTACAATATGATGAACGCGCGTTTAGACCGTCAAATTGCTTTGAAAGAAAAGATGAAGACCATTTTAAACGAAGCACAATTCAATAAATGGGAAAAAGCGCAAGCGCGAATGGCTGAAAATGGTAAAAAACGCATGAACGATAGAATGCGAAAAAATAGAAACAGATAGGTTAGTTTGTTTTTTTTAATTAATTAGTTAGTTAGATGAAAAAGCGCATTTCAATGAAAGAAATGCGCTTTTTATTTTTAAAGTGCTTTAGACACCTTATTAACTGCTTCAATAGTAAAGTCTAAATCTTCATAAGATAATGCATCAGTTATAAACCAGGTTTCAAAGGCACTAGGTGCTATATAAACACCCTCGTTAAGTAATCCATGGAAAAATGCTTTAAAGCTATCATTATTACCCATTGCTGCGGTGTCAAAATCAACTACCGGAGATTTATCGAAATGCACAGAGATCATAGAACCAACCCTATTAATAGTATGGGTGACATTATTTGCCTTAAGCACTTTTTCTATACCTTCATGCAAATAGGCAGTTTTGGCTTCTAAACGATTAAAAATTTCAACATCACTGTTTAGTTCGGTTAACATAGCGAGTCCTGCAGCCATAGCCAAAGGGTTCCCACTTAAGGTTCCTGCCTGATATACTGGCCCCAATGGCGCTAAATGATTCATAATTTCATTGCTTGCAGCAAAAGCACCAACAGGCAATCCGCCACCAATAACTTTTCCAAAACACACAATATCTGCCTTTATATTAAAAAGCTCCTGAGCGCCACCTTTGGCTAACCTAAAGCCAGTCATTACCTCATCGAAAATCAACAATATATTATGGGTATCACATAATGCTCTTAACTTTTGTAAAAAGTTATTCCGAGGAGGCACACAGCCCATATTACCGGCAACAGGCTCTATAATAATACAAGCTATTTCTCCTTTATTGGCTTCAACCAAGGCCCTTACGTTTTCAATATCATTGTATTTTGCCAACAAAGTATCTTTAGCTGTTCCTTGAGTTACTCCAGGGCTATTAGGCGCACCGAAAGTAACAGCACCACTACCAGCCTGAATTAAAAACGAATCACTATGACCGTGATAACAACCAGCAAATTTTATTATTTTATCTTTTCCTGTATAACCACGAGCCAAACGCACCGCACTCATACAAGCTTCAGTACCCGAATTAACAAATCGTATTTTATCGATATTTGGTACCATAGAAATAGCCAAGGCCGCTATTTTAGTTTCAATTTCAGTTGGCATCCCAAACGAAGTTCCCTTTTGAGCCTTTTCAACAACCGCATCAACAACGGGTTTGTGGGCATGCCCTAAAATCATCGGCCCCCAGGAATTAATGTAATCTACCAATCTATTTCCATCCTCATCAAACAAATAAGCTCCTTTAGCTTCTTTCACAAAAATAGGAGTTCCACCAACCGCTTTAAAAGCTCTTACCGGTGAATTTACACCTCCAGGAATAACTTGCTCTGCCTCTGCAAATAAGGCACTACTTCGTTTATAAATCATAATAAATTCTTATTCTTTTTGTTTTATTTTATTCGTAATTCTTGACCAATACTCAACTCATTACCTACTAATTTATTTAGCGATTTTAAGGCCTCAACTGTAGTATTGTGTTTTTTAGAAATAGAATAAAGGGTATCTCCTCTTTCTACATAATATGTTTGTACCGTTACCACTTGCTGCACAGCTTCTTCAATAACTCCATTTATTTTTAATTCCTGACCGATACTCAGTGAAGTTCCCGATAGACTATTTAATTTTTTAATATCATCAACAGTAACACCATATTTTTTTGACAAGGAATACATGGTATCTCCTTTCTCAACAATATGTATTGAGGCTACTTGCGTATTCGAGGGGATAGGCTCTATAATATCCTGAAGATCCTCTTCCTTTCTTTTTCGTTTTGTACCAAGCACCTCATCATCGAATTTATACAATTCATAACGCTCGATAAGCGCTATTAGCTTTGTTGGGTACTTTCTATCGGTTGCATACCCCGCAGCCTTTAAACCCTTGGCCCAACCTTTGTAATCGTCTGGTTTCAAATCGAACAATCCGGAATAACGGCGTCTTTCACTTAAAAACAAAGAATGATCCCTATAAGAATATTTGGCATCTACATATTTTCTAAAGCATTCCTGGTCTCTATCATCATCATGATAAATACGAGCACCGGTCCAGTCGTGACATTTAATTCCGAAATGATTATTTGCTTCTATCGACAACCTACCTTTACCGGAACCTGATTCTAAAATCCCCTGAGCCATGGTAATACTTGCCGGGATTTTATAAAGCCTCATTTCATTTTTGGCGACTTCCTTATAAGTATCAATGTACTGTTCAACCGCACTTGCATAAGTTTTAACAACTGGAGTTTCAGCGGTTTTCTCAATCTTAGGTTCCTCTGTTTTTATAACCACACGTTCAGTAGTTCTTGTTGGTCTTTTAACTGTAACCGCCTTTCTAGATTTACAATTATAAAGCGATAAAGCTACAAATAAGACAACCCATAATTTCCTCATATCACTATTCTATTATTGGTAGATTTTTTATTTTCAATTTGGCATTCATACCTTCTACACCTTGCAAACCACCTGTATGAATGGCTAGTATTTTTGAACCTTTTTCAAAATAACCCTTATTAATTAAATCGAAAATACCATATAGCATTTTCCCAGTATAAACAGGATCTAAAGGTATATGGTTAACTTTTTTAAACTCATTAATAAACGTCACTAATTCGGCATTTATTTTCGCATAACCACCAAAATGATAATCCGTATTAAGTTCCCAATTAGTTTTACTTACAAAGTTATTAATATCTTTTTGTAAAAAGTTGCCTTTTAAAGCTGGAAATCCAATAACCTTCTGATTAGGTCCTGAACTATTAATAATCCCCGATATAGTTCCTCCGGTTCCGACAGCACAACACAAATAGTGAAAATCCCTGTCGGTTTCAGTTATAATTTCTTCACACCCTTTAACTGCCAAACCATTGGTTCCTCCTTCAGGCACCAAATAAAAATCACCAAATTCCTTCTTTAGTTGATCTATAACATGTTTCTCCACTTTCTCGCGATACATTTCACGACTTACAAACATAAACTTCATACCGTGTTGCGATGCAAACTGCAATGTTGCATTACTATGTGGTTGCAGTTCTTCACCCCTAATAACACCAATCGTCTTAAAGTCTAAAAGTGCTCCTGCCGCCGCAACCGCCGCAATATGATTTGAAAATGCTCCACCAAAAGTTAACAAAGTCTTAGAACCTTGTTTTTTAGCCTCCTGCAGATTATATTTTAACTTTCTATATTTATTTCCAGAAACAAATTCATGTATAGCATCTTCCCTTTTCAATTCCAGTTGAACACCATATGATTCGGGAACATATATTTGTTGATTTATGCTATTTTCAATATTAAAAATCATGGTTGCGAAGATACCTTAAATTTGTCTAAAAAGCATATGGGATTAACATCCAAATAGCCTCCCACAACGTAATTCATAGTGGATTTTTGTGAGTATTACGCTATCTTTGTATAATATATGAAAAAGATTATTCCAGTTGAAGAAGGTGATTATTATTTAACACCCGAAGGTTACCGCTGTTTTACAGAACAGTATCATTTAAAAAGAGGTTATTGCTGTCAAAGTGGTTGCAGACATTGTCCATTTGGTTACAATAAAAAGACAAATAGTATGTAATACCCTCTTAAGTAAAACGACCAATATTGGTACGATTATTGCTGATGTTATGACACACAATCATCTAAATACTAGATGGTTATTTAACCCAATAAATATTACTTTGCTATGAGAAATATACTAAAAACAACTTCGCTATTAATCATAATGCTTGTGGTTTCTTCATGCAATTCTGTGCGTGTTGCTGCTGATTTTGATAGAAATGTAAATTTTAGAGAATACAAAACTTTCGCTTTCTTTAAAACAGGCATAGACAAGGCAGAAATCAGCGATCTGGATAAGCGCCGTATATTGCGCGCCATCGAAGCCGAATTAATTGCTAAAGGTTATACTAAATCTGAAAATCCAGATATTCTGGTAAGCATATTTACTAAATCTAATCAGCGTGTAGACGTTTACAACAACTACTGGGGTTACGGTGGTTGGGGCTGGGGTGGCTTCTACGGACCACGCTGGGGCTGGGGCTGGGACTACTATGGTCAACCTAATGTATCAACCTCAACAGAAGGCGTATTATACATAGATTTGCTTGATGCCGATAAAAAAGAGTTAGTTTGGCAAGGTATGGGTACAGGGTACTTAACTCAAAATGTTGATAAAAAAATTGAACGCATCAATGAGTTTGTCTCCGAAATAATGGCCAAATATCCACCGCTAATGGAAAAATAAAATACTTTTAAAAAGCAACTGATAGAGTTGCTTTTTTTATTTTAACATATCTCTCACATTCTTTCATAGCATTATTCTTAATTTTAGTGACACCCAAACTAAACTAATAATATGCTAAATTCTATTGAAACAAATCCGGTATTAAACAAGTTACCAAAACACTTGTTACAATTTATAAAACCTCAAAATTACGAGGACTATTCTGCCATTAATCAGGCTGTTTGGCGTTATGTAATGCGCAAAAATGTCGACTTTCTAAGTAAAGTGGCCCATAAATCTTATTTAGATGGTCTAAGGCAAACAGGTATTTCTATTGAAAGCATTCCTAACATGTACGGCATGAATAGAATTCTTAAAGATATTGGCTGGGCAGCTGTTGCTGTTGATGGATTCATCCCTCCAAATGCCTTCATGGAATTTCAAGCTTATAATGTCCTGGTTATTGCGAGTGACATCAGACAATTGGAGCACATCGAATACACACCTGCCCCCGATATTATTCACGAAGGTGCCGGACATGCTCCCATCATCGCGAATCCGGAGTACGCCGAATACCTACGTCGCTTTGGAGAAATTGGTTGTAAAGCTATTTCATCAGCTAAAGATTATGAACTCTACGAAGCTGTAAGACATTTATCAATAATAAAAGAAGCTCCCAACACTAGTGCAGATGCTATTAATTTGGCTGAAAAAAAAGTTGAAGAATTACAGCAAAACATGGGAGAACCCAGTGAAATGGCACTAATTAGAAACCTCCACTGGTGGACCGTTGAATATGGTTTAATAGGCACCTTAGAAAACCCTAAAATATACGGTGCCGGCCTTTTATCTTCCATAGGTGAAAGCGCCTGGTGCATGACCAACGAAGTAAAAAAACACCCTTATACCATTGAAGCGGCTTATCAGGAATTTGATATCACTAAACCTCAGCCACAGCTATTTGTTACACCTGATTTTGCCCATTTAAGTTTGGTGCTAGAAGAGTTTGCTAACACTATGGGGTTAAGAAAAGGCGGGTTAACAGGTATTAATAAACTTATAAAATCGAAAGCATTAGGTACTATCGAATTAAGTACGGGTCTACAAATTTCTGGCGTATTCAATCAAGTTATTTCTTTTGATAACCATCCTATTTACTTCCAAACTAAGGGTAAAACAGCCTTATCATATCGGGAAAAAGAATTGGTAGGACACGGAATCCTAAATCATAATAATGGTTACGGCTCTCCAATAGGCAAACTAAAAGGTATTAATATTGCCATTGAAGATATGAGTCCGCGCGACTTGAGCGCTTACAATATCTATGAAGAATATATTACCACTTTGGAGTTTGAAGGAGGCATTTCAGTTTCAGGAGAAATTATTACCGGAAAACGCAACTTAAAAGGCAAAATTATCTTAATCAGCTTTAAAAATTGCACCGTAAAACATCAGGATCAAATTTTATTTACGCCTGACATGGGCATATACCATATGGCTGTAGGTAAAAGCATCGTATCTGCATTTTCTGGGCCTGCCGATTTAAATAGTTTTGATCTTATTACACGCGTTCCTACATTTGAAACCATTCACAATAAAAAATCTGAGAAGGAATTAAAATTAGAATTACTTTATCAACAAGTTCGTGACTATAGGGAAAATAAAAATCGCACCATTTCTCGCTCTAAAGTTTTAGACGAACTTATAGAGAATTATCCTTTAGATTGGTTATTATCTGTTGAACTATACGAGTTAGCTATTATAGGACATGAAGCCTTATTAGCTAAACGCATTTTGAATCATTTGGAAACGGTAAAACAAAACAAACCTGAAGTGGGTAAATTAATCGATGATGGGCTAGCGATTATTAATAAAAAAGTATCTATTTAAATCGTTTTAAAGCAGCTTTGGTAAAATCGCTTAACACTAATTTCCCACTTACTTTTGCACGCTCTTTAAGTAACGTTCCCCAATGATTAGTACCTTCCCAAAACACGCTTTTCATGTGCTCTAAAGCTTCGGGGTTATAGCTGCTTAATTTTTCAGCTAAAGTTGTTACTGCCAAATCTAGGGCTTCTATGTCATCGAATACTTCGGCATACAAGCCTTTAGATTTCGCCCATTCAGCGGAATAAAATTCGGTGGCATTAAGCGTCATTTGCGACATTGCAGTCATACCTATTTTTCTGGTAACAGCGGGCTCAATAACGAAAGGACCAATACCTATGCTTAATTCACTCAATTTTATGGATGCATATTGTGTGGCCAAACAATAATCACTAGCTGAAGCAAGACCAACTCCACCTCCAACGGCCTTTCCCTGTATACGACCAATTATCAGTTTAGGACAAACACGCATCGCATTTATAACACCCGCAAATCCCGAAAAAAACTGTTCTCCGTCTTGAACACTGTTAATAGCTATCAACTCATTAAAACTCGCTCCAGCACAAAACGTCCTATCACCCGCACTTTTTAGAACAATAACAGCAATAGCATCGCTTCTTCCTGCTAAAGTAATAGTTTCCTCCAACTCGAGTAATACATCGCTCGGCATAGCATTATGATTGGGATGATAAAATTCAATATACCCCACTCTATTATTTATGCTTAACGATACATCCGGTTTTTTCATGCCTTAATAAATTCTGTTTCTTTTTAGGAGTTGAATATACATAAAAAAACATTAGTTTACCTCCGACAATTGAAGCCTAACTAATGTCATTTGATTAATAGCTGTATAAAAAATATAGTATAGGTTTTTTAAATATATTATTGAAAGATTAGCGTTTCATTAATTTTAAAAACTATCTCATAACAAGTAATTACAAAAAACATTAGTTTTCTTCGACATATGAAGCCTAACTAATGTTAAACTAACTAACTTTAAGCTGTTACAAATATAATATCAATACTTCTGAATAAAATTATTTAAACGTTAAGAAAATATATTGAAATTATTAACTCGATTAATTCACCTCGTGTTATCTTAAAAATAAGCATAAAAAAACACCAACCTTTAATTTAAAAAATTAACGATTGGTGTTTCTATATGAACTGATTAATAGCATACTAATTTAACTCATAAAACCGTTTATCGAGTAAATATTCGACAAACTGTTATTATATAAGATTAAACGCAATAAGAAATTACACAGTTGAATCATTATAAGTTTCGCACATAATTTAGACCAAAAAAACATCAACTAATCAATTGTATATCAAAACTTATGATTAAAATTTTATACATGGAAATTGAGCTTGAACCTGCTTAATTTTACTCTCAGTTTTCAATAAAAACTTCTTATGAGCCAAGGAATCAGGATTAAATGGCTTATGTTGTAATGCTTTTTGAATGTCTGCTACGGCTTCCATGGTTTTTAAAGTTTCCGTACTGCACCAAGAAGCAGTAAATCGCTCCCAAATATAATTTACAGCCAAAGAATTAGGGTGTACCATATCATCCGCATAAAAACGATAATCCCTTAGTTCGTCCATCATAATTTCATAAGAAGGAAAATATACTTCAGACCTGTTATCTGTATCACGTTTAATAAACTTATGAACGGCGGTAATTAAATGCGATTTACTCAATGTATTTTCTACAAACCCATCTTTTAAATGACGAACTGGTGATACCGTAAAAATGAGTGTTGCTTCTGAATTTATAGCTCTAATAGCTTCAGATAAACTATTTAAAGAGGTAATAATAGCTTCAACAGGCAGCAATTCCTTTTTAAACTGCTTTTGCGGGACTTTATGACAATTAGCTACTAATGTATTCGAATTTAAAAAACGATACACCCAGGCAGTCCCTAAGGTAATAACTATATGTGAAGCGGATTGAATCCCCTCTCGTGTTAACTCTAACTGACGGTTTAAACTGGTTAGCAGTTCGCTTTGATTGGTAGCACTTAATTTTGAATGTGCATCAAAACAATGCCAACGTTCATTATGATAAAACACGTCTGATTCTGTAAACATTTCCTTTTTCTCAGCTCGAACCAATAAACGCTCAATAGCTGTAGGCTGAAATAGTACCCCAAATGGATTCTTTAAATTTTGAAATTTATAATATTCTAATTTCTTACCTATATTTTCAACAAAACAAGATCCCAGTAACAATACCTGAGCTTGATAATCTAAAAGATTCTCAGATTGCTTTGCGATTGGTATTTTTGTTTGTAAGTGCATTAAATAAAATTCCCGCTTACGCGGGAATATCAAATTTACTGAATATATTTTTTAGCTTCATCAAGTGCTTGCTGAATACCATCAGGATTCTTTCCTCCTGCAGTTGCAAAAAACGGCTGTCCGCCGCCACCGCCTTGAATATACTTACCTAACTCTCTAACTACCTGTCCGGCATTTAAA
The DNA here is from genome assembly GCF_000425645.1 of Gaetbulibacter saemankumensis DSM 17032. Lineage (GTDB taxonomy): Bacteria > Bacteroidota > Bacteroidia > Flavobacteriales > Flavobacteriaceae > Gaetbulibacter > Gaetbulibacter saemankumensis. The sequence goes on along the minus strand of NZ_KE384430.1, from coordinate 1,201,574 downwards.
CCTTTACTAGCTACTAATTCTTTAGAAATATAACAAGACAACATAGCTTTGCCATTTTGTTCCGTTCCAAATAATAAAAATAAATTATCCATTTGGCTACCTAAATCGAACGCAACATCTTTTAATCCACCAGCATCCAGATCTAATTGTTTCGCTAAAAATTGAACACCATTTAATTCGGTTAATTCACTTTTTAGTTCAACGATAGCATTTTTAGCTTTATCTTTTAACAAAGCTTCTATTTCCTTTTTTAAACTATTATTCTCTTCCTGAAGGGTCTTTAACGCCTTAACAGGCTCTTTAGCATTGTTTAATAAAGCTTTCATTTCTGAAAACACGCGACTATTTTCGAAATAAAACTCTTTGGCAGCTTCATTTGTAATAGCTTCTATACGACGAATACCAGCAGCAACAGCTCCTTCAGAAACTATTTTAAAATGCCAAATATCAGCCGTGTTTTCAACGTGTGTTCCTCCACATAATTCTATAGATTGCCCAAAACGAATAGCCCGCACGGTATCACCATATTTCTCACCAAACAAACTCATAGCGCCTTCTGCAATAGCCTCTTCTTTGGGAATATTTCGCTTTTCAACCAAAGGAAGTTTTTCTGCTATTCTCGCATTTACAAAATTTTCAACATCACTAATTTCCTCTGGAGTAAGCTTTGAGAAATGCGAAAAATCAAAACGTAAAGCTTTCGATTGTACAGCACTACCCTTTTGCTCTACGTGCGCACCTAAAATTTCACGTAACGCCTGATGTAATAAGTGAGTTGCCGAGTGATTGCTTTCTGTTCTGCGACGTTCGTGTTCGTTTACAACAGCCTTAAAACTTTCGTTTAAATGTTTTGGTAGATTTTTAGCAAAATGAATAATAACGTTATTTTCTTTCTTAGTATCTAAAATGTATACAATATCGCCATGTACATCCTCTAGATATCCCCTATCACCTACCTGACCACCACCTTCCGGATAAAATGGCGTTAAATTGAAAACTAACTGATACATTTCTCCGGCTTTTTTTGAAACAACTTTTCTGTATCGGGTTAATTTTATGTTTGCTTCCAACCTATCGTAACCAATAAATTCTTCCTCGGCATCTTCCTGAAGAATGGTCCAATCGTCGGTACTCATTTCGCTAGCTGCTCGTGAACGGTTCTTTTGCTTCTGAAGCTCTTCATTAAAACCTTTCTCATCTAATTTCAATCCTTTTTCTGAAAGAATCAAAGCTGTTAAATCGATTGGGAATCCGTAAGTATCGTATAATTCAAAAGCCTTTTCTCCTGAAACGGTATCACCTTTAGTACTGCTAACTATACCATTTAAAAGGACCAACCCTTGTTCTAACGTTCTTAAAAAAGACTGTTCTTCTTCCTTAATCACATTTTTAACTAAAGCTTTTTGAGATTTTATTTCTGGAAATGCATCTCCCATTTTGGCACTTAACACTTCAACTAGTTTATAAATAAACGGTTCTTTTTTATCTAAAAAAGTAAATCCGTAACGCACCGCTCGACGTAAAATTCTACGAATTACATAACCCGCACCATTATTACTTGGCAATTGCCCATCGGCAATAGCAAAGGCTACGGCACGCACGTGATCTGAAATAACACGAATGGCTACATCTACTGTTTCATCTTTACCATATTCTGTATTGGTAATGGTTTCAATTTCACGAATAATCGGGGTAAAAACGTCGGTATCGTAATTAGATTGAACACCTTGCAAGACCATACATAAACGTTCAAAGCCCATACCTGTATCGATATGCTTATCTGGAAGACTTTCCAGACTTCCGTTAGCTTTACGATTGTATTGCATAAATACAAGATTCCAGATTTCAACAACCTGAGGATGATCTTGATTCACTAAATCTTTACCAGAAATTTTGGCCTTTTCTTCGGCAGAACGAATATCAACGTGAATTTCACTACATGGTCCGCAGGGTCCCTGATCGCCCATTTCCCAGAAGTTATCCTTTTTATTCCCCATTAATATTCTATCCTCAGGAACAATGGCTTTCCATAAATCGTAAGCTTCCTGATCCATTGGCAAATTATCCTTTTCATCCCCTTCAAAAACGGTAACATATAAAATATCTTCATCGATACCGAATACCTCTGTTAATAATTCCCAAGCCCAGGCAATAGCTTCTTTTTTAAAGTAATCGCCAAAACTCCAGTTCCCCAACATTTCAAATAAAGTATGGTGATACGTATCATAACCTACTTCTTCTAAATCGTTGTGCTTACCGGAAACACGTAAACACTTTTGAGAATCTGTTAATCGAGTGTTTTTTGGCACGGCATTCCCCAGAAAATACTCTTTAAACGGGGCCATTCCCGAATTTACAAACATAAGGGTCGGATCGTCCTTTAACACCATAGGTGCCGATGGAACAATACTGTGCTTTTTATCTTCAAAAAAACTTAAAAACTTCGATCGAATATCTTGTGATTTCATGTGTTATGCTATTCGCTTTTTTTTCACCTGTAGCACTTTAAAAACTAATTAATTACCTCAAAAATCAATTTAAATACAGGTCTTTTCTCGTTTATTTATTCTGGTTACAGTCTGCTTAAATTATTTTTATACCAAAACAATTTTTATCTTTACTTTCTCAAAATTCAAACTTAAAAAACATTATATTACTTTTACTATTATCTGTAAAAAACTGTGATAATATTTTAGTTGTTTAGACGTTTGTTATTGAAATTGATATAAATTGCTTTTTAAATAATAAAGTGCAAAAATAGTATAAATTAAGGAATGAGTAAGGTAAAATATTACTACGATTCAGAATCGCTTTCGTATAAGAAAATAGAACGTAAAAAAAGAACCACGTTCAAGTATGCCTCAATCTTTATTTTAGGATCTGCCTTATTTGGATTTTTATTTGTTTTTATAGCAAGCCAGTATATCGAATCTCCTAAAGAACGTGAGTTAAAGCGTGAATTACAAAACGCACAATTACAATACGAATTACTAAACAAAAAAATGGCGGAAGCTGAAGCTGTCTTGGCAGATGTAGCCGATCGCGACAATAATATCTACCGGGTATATTTTGAAGCCAATCCTATACCCGAAGAACAACGTAAAGCAGGCTTTGGTGGTATTAACCGATACAAAGATCTGGAAGGTTTTGACAATTCTAAACTCATTATTGAAACCAGTAAACGCCTCGACGTACTACAAAAACAAATTGTTGTTCAATCCAAGTCTTTAGATGAAATTGCTCAACTGGCTGAAGAAAAAGAAAAACTATTAGCGGCTATCCCTGCCATTCAACCTGTTAAAAATGAAGATTTAACGAGAATGGCATCTGGTTACGGTATGCGTTCGGACCCATTTACAAAGGTTCGAAAAATGCATTGGGGTATGGATTTTTCAGCACCTCGTGGCACACCTATTTACGCTTCTGGCGATGGTGTTGTTAAACGCGCTGATTCCAGGGCGACTGGTTATGGCAAACATATCAGGATCGATCACGGCTACGGTTATGTTAGCCTGTATGCCCATTTATACAAGTACAACGTAAGACGTAATCAAAAAGTAAAACGTGGTGATTTAATAGGATTTGTTGGAAGCACCGGACGCTCCCAAGGCCCTCATTTACATTACGAAATTTTTAAAGATGGCCAACGTATAAACCCTATTAATTTCTACTACGGAAGTTTAACAGCCGAAGAATTTAACAAACTATTGGAGCATGCTTCTATAGAAAACCAATCTTTAGATTAATGCATATAGATTTACCCGAAAAACGCTATTACAGTATTGGCGAAGTAGCCAAAGCATTTCATGTAAACACCTCATTAATTCGTTTTTGGGAAAAAGAATTTGATGCACTTAAACCAAAGAAAAATGCTAAGGGTAATAGAAAATTTACACCTGAAGATATTAATAACCTTAAACTTATTTATCACTTAGTAAAAGAACGTGGTTTTACCTTAGAGGGAGCAAAAATCCACTTAAAAGAGGACAAAAAAGACACCTTATCAAACTATGAAATAGTAAGTAAGTTAGAAGATATTAAAGTCCAACTCATAAAAATAAAAAACCATCTTTAATTGAGTAAGTTATATAAATCTTTAGCAAAGTCGTAACGTCTTCAATTAATATGCGTCTAACTCGTGAAACTAAAATTTTAAAAATATAAGTATTATGAAAAAATGGCTTCCTTGGATTATTGTTGCTGTTATTGTTTTTGGACTTTACTCTTGGGGTAAAGGATTTAACAATACAGCTGTTGCTCTCAACGAAAATATTGGAGAAGCTTGGGGTAATGTACAAACCTCTTACCAGCGCAGAAACGATCTTATTGGTAACCTTGTAAACACGGTTAAAGGCGCTGCCGATTTTGAGCGCAAAACACTTACCGATGTTATTGAAGCCCGTGCAAAAGCCACTTCTATTAGCATTGACCCTAACAATATTACACCAGAGCAATTAGCTCAGTATAATCAGGTGCAAGGCGGATTAAGTGGTGCCTTAAAAAGTTTATTAGTTACTGTAGAGCGTTATCCTGACTTAAAAGCCAATCAGAATTTTTTAAAATTACAAGATGAGCTAACCAGTACAGAGAACACCATTCAAACTGCGAGAACACGTTATAATGAAGCTATAAAACCTTATAACGTTCACATTAAAACTTTCCCGAATTCACTATTAGCTAGCCTATTAAATTTTGACCAAAAGCCTTATTTCGATGCTGAAGTTGGTGCCGAAAAACCAGTTGATGTAGAATTCGATTTTAACTAAAATAACATGTCTAAAGTAGAAGATTTCCTTACTAAGGAAGAAGAACAGGAAATCATTGCAGCCATCCGTACAGCCGAAAGCAATACATCGGGTGAAATCCGCGTACACATTGAAAAGTCAGCTAAAACAGATGCATTCAATCGTGCCCTTGAAGTGTTTCACCTCCTGAAAATGGACAATACCAAAGAACAAAACGGGGTATTAATTTATGTTGCTGTCGAGGACCACAAGTTCGTTATCTATGGCGATCAAGGCATAAATAATGTGGTGCCCAAAGATTTCTGGAACAACACCAAAGACATCATGCAAACGCATTTTAAAGCTGGCAATTTTAAACAAGGACTTATTGATGGTATATTAAATGCCGGAAAAGAACTGGAAGCTCACTTTCCTTGGAATCACGATGATGTAAACGAGCTTTCAGACGACATTTCAAAAGGAGATATATAATATGATATTTCAACACAAAAGAAAAACATTAAGTACTTTTAAAGTTACTATTCTAACTTTAATTATAAGTGTTTTTGCTTTTAATTCGGTTTACGCTCAATTCGATATTCCACAAAAACCTAAAAAACAGACCTCGGTTTACGACTATGTGAATCTGTTAACCAGTTCAGAACGGAGAAGTCTGGAAGAAAAGCTTATTAAATACTCCGATACAACAACCACACAAATCGTCGTGGCTATTATTAGCACTACGAAAGGTGAAAACATTGGCTTACTGGCACCTAGATGGGGACATGCCTGGGGTATTGGACAAGCCAGAGAAGATAACGGCGTATTTATTTTGCTGGCTCGTGACGACCGCCAAATTTGGATTGCTCCTGGTTATGGTGTTGAAGATCGCCTTACCGCTGGTATTAATGGCGAACTTATACGAAACATCATCATTCCGGAATTTAAAAAAGGTGACTATTATCAAGGCCTCAATAAAGGTACCGATGCTATTTTTGATGTACTAACAGGTGCTTACAAAGGCACTCGAAAAGCCAATAAAAAAGAGGATTCTCCAAACTTCATTTTTATAATAATTATAATCATTTTCATCATCCTAGCCCTGTCTAAAAACAAACGTGGACGTGGAGGAAATAATGGTAAAGGCGGAAACAGACATGGCGGTTTCGATATCTGGGATGCCATCATTCTAAGCAATATGGGACGCGGAAGCTATGGAGGTAGTTCTGGTGGCGGCTTCGGTGGCGGTGGTTTCGGTGGTGGCTTTGGCGGCGGCGGATTCTCGGGCGGCGGTGCTGGAGGTAGTTGGTAACAACAAAAAGCCCTGAATATTTAATAAATATTCAGGGCTTTTTGTTTGCACCGTTTTTACTTCTTGCGCATATACACACTTACAGGCACTCCTGTAAAATCGAAATATTCACGTAATTTATTCTCTAAAAAACGTTTATACGGGTCTTTAACATACTGTGGTAAGTTACAGAAAAAAGCAAACTGTGGCTGTGGTGTAGGCAACTGCATCACATATTTAATTTTAACAAACTTACCCTTATAAGCTGGCGGCGGATAATTTTCAATTAAAGGTAAAAACACCTCGTTCAACTGACTGGTTTTTATTTTTTTGGTACGGTTTTTATAAACTTCAACAGCCGTTTCAATAGCCTTATAAATACGTTGTTTTGACAAGGCAGAAATAAATACTATAGGTACATCTGTAAATGGTTCGATTTGCTTTCTAATGGCTTTTTCGTATTCTTTTACAGATTTATGATCTTTTTCTACTAAATCCCATTTATTTACAAGAATAACAATACCCTTACGATTACGCTCCGCTAACCAAAATATATTCTGAACCTGTCCGTCGAACCCTCTGGTAGCATCAAATACCACTAAACACACATCGGCATGTTCAATTGCACGTACACTACGCATCACAGAATAGAATTCTAAATCCTCCTTTACTTTCGATTTACGTCTTATTCCAGCGGTATCTACTAAGTTAAACTCAAAACCAAATCGGTTGTATTTTGTATCGATGGCATCTCGGGTGGTGCCAGCTACATCGGTTACAATATATCTATCTTCTCCAATTAAAGCATTAATAAACGATGATTTTCCAGCGTTAGGACGCCCGACAACAGCAAATCGCGGTAATTCGTCTTCAATAACTTCTTCCTTCTCTGGTAAAGCTTCAACAACCGCATCTAATAAATCCCCGGTTCCACTACCATTAATTCCTGCCACGGTAAAATACTCCCCTAGGCCTAAAGAATAAAATTCTACAGCATCTTCGGCACGCTTAGCATTGTCTACTTTATTAACAACCAGAAATACAGGCTTGGTAACTTTTCTAAGTAAGTTAGCCACATCTTCATCCATACCGGTAACTCCTGTCTCCACATCCACCATAAAGATAATAGCATCAGCTTCATCAATCGCTAATTCCACCTGTTTATCAATCTCTGCTTCAAATACATCATCACTACCTAAAACATATCCTCCGGTATCGATTAATGAAAATTCCTTTCCATTCCAATCGGTCTTACCGTAATGTCTGTCTCGGGTAACTCCACTTACAGCATCAACAATGGCTTCCCTACGTTGAATTAAACGATTAAAAAAAGTTGATTTTCCAACATTTGGACGACCTACTATGGCTACGATATTACTCATTTTGTAAATTATATAAACAGCCAGTGGCTGATAAATTCAGTTTATTACTTCTTAAATATTTTGCAAAAATAGGAAATATCCCCTTGCTAAAGTTCTTTTTTACAAAAGATTAAAATTGTTTCAATTTTAATTAAATATTCTTATTTTAAATGTTGAAAACAAAGTGAATATGACAAGCACCAATGATATTATTTTAAGGCCTCGTTTTAAAATTAAAATGCAGGAGAATAATGAAACGCTTCTTCAGGCTTTTCAAGCTTTAAAAAACGCGCAATCTGATTTTATCTTAAGTCGGATTGACGATCATGTCTTTATTCGATTCCCCAAACACAAACAACATTTCTGGTCGCCTCAATTACATTTGGAAATTAATGAGGCAGAGGATAACAGTTCTATAGTCCACGGCTTGTTTGGCCCCAACCCTACGGTTTGGACACTATTTATGTTTTCTCACTTTATTGTGATTCTAATTTTTGTTGCCTTTGGCATATGGGCTTACAGTAACTGGACATTAGACACCTCTTATTCGGCACAACTCACCGTTATGTTACTTATGGTTATTGTTTGGGTATTCCTATATATTGCTGGTAGCATTGGGAAAGCAACCAGCAAAGATGAAATGCAGGAATTACATCAATTTATGACAACAGTACTAAGACCTTTTAAACCAAAATGGCCTTAACACTTAAAGTGCTAAAGCCATTTTGAATATTTTTTAATTGAATCTACTTTTGATTGTACCCGAAACGTCTTAATTGATTTTGATTACTGCGCCAGTTTTTATTAACCTTCACATAGGTTTCTAAATGAATTTGCTTTCCGAAAAAGGCTTCCAGATCTTTACGCGCTTCTACACCTACACGCTTCAATGCACTCCCCTTGTGTCCAATAATAATTCCTTTTTGTGTTTCACGTTCCACCATGATTACGGCACGAACACGAATTATATTATCTTCTTCATGAAACTCCTCAGTTTCTATTTCAACAGCATAAGGAATTTCCTTTTTATAATGCAATAGGATTTTTTCACGAATGGTTTCGTTTATAAAGAAACGCTCTGGCTTATCTGTTAACTGATCTTTTGGGTAAAATGCCGGAGATTCTGGTAGTAGTTCAATGATACGGTCGAAAACTTCCTTCACATTAAATCCTTCTAAAGCCGACACAGGAAATATTTCGGCATTAGGCACTTTTTCTGCCCACAGCTGCACCTGTGCTTCTAACTGCTCCTGATTGGATTTATCAATTTTATTTAGCAGAAGTAATACTGGAATTTTAGAACCCGTAATTTTATTAAAAAAGGCTTCATCTTTTAATTCCTGCTCACCTATTTCAACCATATAAAGCAAGACATCGGCATCTTCAAAAGCCGATTTCACGAAATCCATCATAGACTCTTGCAGCTCGTAAGCTGGTTTTATAATCCCTGGTGTATCCGATAACACCACCTGAAAATCATCACCATTTACAATTCCTAAAATTCTATGTCTTGTAGTTTGTGCTTTCGATGTAATAATAGAAAGTTTTTCACCAACAAAGGCATTCATTAAAGTTGATTTACCAACATTTGGATTTCCAATAATATTTACAAAACCGGCTTTATGGCTCATAGTGCTACAATTAAATTCGCTGCAAATTTACAACCTTGATTTATTTATTGTGCTATTTACAACTTATATAAACGAAAAAAGCAGGAAATTAATTCCTGCTTTCAACTATAATTTTAAGAAACTAATATAATTAGTTCATTACTTCAATAAGTTCTACTTCAAAAACTAATGGAGCAAATGGCTCAATTTTTCCTCCTGGACGTGGTGTAGCACCGTAAGCTAATTCTTGAGGAATAAAGAATTTATATTTAGCACCTTGAGACATTAACTGTAACCCTTCAGTCCATCCTTTAATTACCTGACCAACACCAAAGGTTGCAGGCTCCCCTCTATCAACAGAACTATCAAATACAGTACCATCTATTAAAGTACCATGGTAATGTACTTTTACTCTTGATGTAGCCTTTGGCTTTTCACCGTCACCCTCGTTTAAAACAATGTATTGAAGACCACTTTCAGTAACCTGAACACCTTCTTTACCTTTATTTTCTGCTAAGAAATTTTCACCTTCAATTTTTTTCTCACCAAATTCTTCTAAAGCTTTTTTCTCAGCTTCTTCTTGTTGTTTCTTTCTAGCGTCTGCTTGTTTCTTTTGAAAATAAGAACTTAAAATACCTTGTACTTGTTCCGCTTCTAATAGTACATCGGTAGAATCAACCGCATTTACAAACCCTTGGATAAATAAGTCTTTGTCTATTTCAGCAACATTCGTATTAACATTTCTCGCAACATCCATTCCTATTGCATAACTCACTGAATCAATTTCAGTATTTAAAGATTTTTTAGTAACACCCCCATTATTACATGAAGCCATTACTAAACCAACAGTTACAACACTTAATGATTTAATTATTTTCATTTTTATTTATTTAGTTTTTAAAATTTAAGATGCTAAAGTAATAAAATTAAAGTCAGATGAAAACAATGTGAGGAATGATTTTTTAATATCCGTGAATTCTTCTGATTCCTTTTTGCTAATTTTACACAAATTAGCGGTTTTATAAAGAACATCGGCTTTTTTATCTATACTCTCACCATAAGGGCATAACATATTTTCAAGATGAATATTATAGGCAAAAATCATATAGGGCATCGATTAAGTAGTAAAAGCAATGAAACCCTTAAAATTATCAATCCGGAAACGAATACCGAGAATTCTAACATTTTCTATGAAGCCACTTTAGAAGAAGTTAGTGAAGCGGCTAACTTAGCACATTCAGCATTTATAACTTTCCGAAACATATCAGGCCCACAACGTGCTCGATTTCTTAATAAGATTGCCGATAATATTTTAAAACTTGACAATAAATTAATAGAAAGCTATAAGGAAGAATCAGGATTAACTGAAGCTCGTGCAATTAACGAACGCGCTCGTACCATTTTTCAGCTTCGATCTTTTGCCGAACTTATTCACAACAACAATTGGCGAGAATCCATTATAGAAGAGGCAGAACCTAAAAGAATACCTAATCCTAAACCGGATTTAAGGAAAACCCAGATTCCGTTAGGTCCGGTTGTTGTTTTTGGCTCCAGTAATTTCCCTTTAGCCTATTCAACAGCTGGGGGTGATACCGCAAGTGCTCTGGCTTCAGGTTGCCCCGTTATTGTTAAAGCTCATGAAATGCATTTAAAAACATCCTCTTTGGTAGCCCAAGCCATAATAGAGGCCGCTCAGGAAACAGGCATGCCTGATGGCGTTTTTTCGCATATCATCGGGCGAGGAAAAACCGTTGGTACTGCACTCGTAAAACATCCTAGAGTTAAAGCGGTTGGTTTTACCGGAAGTATTAGTGGCGGCCGTGCTTTGTTCGATTTAGCCGCACAACGTCCTGAACCTATTCCTGTTTTTGCTGAAATGGGCAGCATCAACCCTGTCGTAATTACTGGTAAAGCATTAAAAAAACGCTATAAAAAAATAGCCGAAATGTATGCAAATTCAATCACTCAAGGCACGGGTCAGTTTTGCACTAACCCCGGGCTTATTTTAACCATGGAAAGTGACAACACCAGTGATTTTATTCGGGAATTAGCAAAACAAGTTAGTAAGATTCCTTCGCAATGCATGTTGCACCCTAACATAAAAGCCCGTTATGAACAGTTAACTCAGGACATAAAAACAGCAAATGATTTACAAATTGTAACAGATATAAAAAACGCAAACAAGCCTAATTATGCTGATGCACTTATTGCTACGGTTTCAGGTAAAACGTTTTTAAACCATTCTAAATTACATCAGGAAATATTTGGTCCGTTTTCTTTAGTGGTTAGAGTTGCAAACAATAATGAATTATTGGCCATCATAGAGGATTTAGAAGGCCAGCTAACTGGAACTATTATGGCTGAACAGGAAGAATACCCAGATTTACCTCCCCTAATTGATGCCTTACAAAACCGTGTGGGTCGACTTATCTTTAATGGGGTCCCTACAGGAGTAGAAGTTTGTGCAGCCATGCAACATGGCGGACCTTATCCCGCTTCATCGGATTCAAGATTCACAGCCGTTGGCGTGCATTCTATTAAACGCTGGGTGCGCCCTGTAAGTTATCAATCGTTTCCTAAGGAATTGCTTCCCGAAAATTTAAAACAACATGAATAAAAAATAATAATTATGAAAAAAAGCATCACATCAATTTTATGCATAAGCTTATTAAGTATGAGTTTGCAATCCTGCAAAACCGCAAAATGCCCGAATACTACTGGTACTTTAAAAGATCTAACCGGTCTTGATGGCTGTGGTTGGGTTATAGAACTGGAAGATCAGAGCAAATTAGAACCTACCAATCTTAACGATTTTAATATCGCATTAGAAGAAGGCAAAACGGTTCATTTTAAATACTCAGAAAACAAAGAAATGGGAAGCATTTGTATGGTGGGCAAATCGGTTACTCTAGAATGCATAGAATAACAAGGTGATGGGAGCCTATTTTATTTATTTCTTAGTTTATAGTTAATACCTAATGCAAGATTATTATATCCCTGGAATGTATAATCTAAATTAATACTAAAACTACTTATATTAACATTTGCTCCCACACTTAATTTCACTCCGGAAATTTTCGTTTCCATACTGAAGGGATCGTGGAATTCTAGCGTTTTATTATCTAATTCAATAATATAATTACCATTCAAATCATATTGTGAGCGGCCAATTACATAGCCAAGCCCGCCATAAACATTATAAATTGGATTTTTAGAAGAAGCTATCATTTCAAATAACATGGTATTTAAATAGCCCTTAGCACTTTGGGAATCACCTTTCACAAAACCATCAGCCTGAAAATTATATTTCGCATCCAATCGTGTATATGCCATCATAGCAGATATTGCCAATGGCCATTCATTTATTCGGTTTATGCTTTTTGTAAATTCATGCTTTAATCCAACACCTACAGCACCCACCGAGCCTTCATCAATTTTTACCTTTGGAAAATACCGGAATGTAATTTCAAAGCTTGCTGGCAAACCTAAACCCAACTGTAAAAAAGGACTTGGTAATAAATCCATTTTAAATAAACCAATACCAGTTGGTGCATCAAACTCATAGGTTTCACCATCTACGGTAGCTGCAAACCTCACATTAGATGAAGTACTCCCCAGAATAGTTGGAATACGAACAATATTACTATTACTACCTACAACGTCTAAATTTTCTATTTTGGAAAGATCTAATTCTTTATACTGCTTCTCACTGGGAACAAAAGAACCTACCGTAACCAAAGACAGCTCCATATTCCATTTTTTCTTAACTCGAGCCGAATTATACCAACCACCTGAAAGAGCATACATTAATCCTTCATTTAAGGGTTCTGTATAAGCCGAAGCCAGCTCTTCAGCTCGGTCCACTCCTAAAATTAAATATTCTTTAAAATCAATATTTTGAGCAAAACTTTGTCCGAACAACAGCAAAACGATTATAAGGGATGGTAATTTCACAGAGTCAATAATTTAATTCGTTAAAACCCATAAGATTTACTATTAAAAATACGACAATCTTTTTTAAATTACATGAGAAATCCAACTAAAAAATTAATATCAGGCACTACAAAGTTAATCCACTTAAAATGTTTTTTCCTTTAAATCCAAAACGGTACCCCAAACCAATTACTAGTTGTTTTCTGCTACCTAAAAACGAATAGATACCCGTTATGGTATAACGATGGTTTATTTGATAATTAAAGCCCGTACTTAAACTCACCGGATTATTTAAGAATTTATTAAATCTGTAATGAAGTAAGATAGGATCATCGCTTGATAACCATCTTGAAGCGCCACTGTAAAAAGGTTCTAAAACCTCTTGTTCTCTATCTGACAGCCCATCATACCACCCATTTAATTGCTCTAATGCTCTTTCCTTCTTTTCTGGAGTAATACCCAAATTTTTATCGAAGTTTAAGGCGCCTTCTCCCGGGCGCGATAAACCGAGATATTGGGCCCCAACCAAAAGAGCCAATCTCATTTCCGGCTTGTTTGGAAAACGGATTAAATGTCCTATTCGGCCCCCTACAACAATGGAACGACTGGGCTTATCTAAACTACTGCTATAAGTCCAGGCCATAGTAAAATCACCCGATACTATTAAAGGCCCTACACCTCCAGCGACCACCGTACCCCAACCAACTGTGGTACTAGTCTTAGGTCTTGTATTAAAGGTCATTTCAAAAGGAAGACCTAAACTAACTTCCTGCCCGCTATATATCTCACCAACTATACCATATACATTCCAGAATGGTAAAAGCCATACATCATAGCGAAGCGTTGCCGCTATTACATCGGCTTTAAGGCTTCTAAATCTGGCAAAATTATCGATAGGTGTTAAATCACCTTCATCAAATCCTACAAAAGCATCACTTAAACCTAAATATAATTGAGACGAGGTAATATTTAAACCAAGTCCGTTTGGATAGGGTAAGTCGAACCCCATTTTTCTAAGTTTATCTCCCATGATAGGAAAACGCCATTCGTAGGGTGTACGCTTTAAACTATCTCTGTAGTGCTCTAATTTATCTCCAAGACTTATACTTGTATACTGGCCATAAGAGGCAAAAGTTGTAATTAAAAATACAATTACAATGTATATTGTTTTTTGTTTAATCATGTCTTAATACAATTGTTGCGCTTTTAAAATTATTAGCTATTTGAACATTATCCCAGGAAGCCTTATAAATAAGAATAGATATTATAGTCGCTACACGTTCTTCTGTAATGGTATCTTCAAAAATACCACTGGCTACGATGGCATCAATTAAATTTTGAACCACTTGCTCGACGTCTGTCTGTTGTATAGATTCAAGAATAGGCAATAAAATAGCCGCGATATTTTCTTCGGTAATGGTATCTTTAATGATATCTAAAGCTAAAATTTGTTTTGCTATAAAATTAGCCACTGCTTCTGCATTTAAATTGGCAAAGGCATCAAGTATCGGAAATAAAATAGTTTTTAAATTTTCCGGGGTTACATTCTGTTCTACAAAACTGTTTAAAGCCTTAGCAATGATAAAAGTTGTTAGTTCCGGATTAATATTGTCTAATATTGGACTAAGTAAATCTCGCAAATAAGTAATGATAACAGGAGATATTTCAGGCTCTAAACTAAGCAACCAACGGGTTATCGTGGTTCCTGCCAACTCTGAATCTATAGACTGCAGGTAATTAATACCAGAAGTAAATACACTGCTTATATTTTCTTTATTTAAGAACTGCGACAACAACAAATTAGCCACATCATTCGCGGCATTCTCAGGACCGCCTGCCAAACCTATAAGAGGTTTCGCTGCAATAAAAGCCGCCTTAATAGTACTTTGCATACTATCGTAGTCTGGCGCTAAATTAACATCTTCGAATTTTTCATTAATTAAGTCTACCAAATCCTTAATAGCATTGGTTGCCTCTGTTGCCAGTGCCCCCATTTCAAAAATAGAAGTTTCATCTATTCTTTCTGTAAATGGCAGTATGATATTGGATATATTTTCCTGATTCACCCAAATATCCTGAACATAATAAGCTAAAGTATCGGATATCACACCCACTTGTTGCTCATCCAGTTCGGTAAATCTCTCCCATGCCGCTGTTAAAACTGGCTGTACGGTATCTTCATCGAAGACCTCAAAAAACAAATTAACTACAAGTGTTGCAATAGTTTCAGCAATCTGTTCTGAATTGGTTGGTATTTGTTCAACGTATGGCAAGAGTAGATTATAAATCCCTTCTTCAGAAATCCGTTCATTAACAAAATTAGCTATTTCATTAGCAATCTCCTCTGAGACCTGGTCCGGATCAATATTGGTAATTTTCTCTAATTCAACTTTTAAAAGTTCCGTAAGTTTCCCTTCCCAGTCAACCTGCTGTAAAGCATTTAATATTTCTTTTGCCAGCAACCTGGCCGCCTCATCGGGATCGAACTCATTAATAAACTCTAGCTTACCCGAAATGGCATCAACAATAACATCATTAATTAACTTCTGTAAACTCTCATTATTAAAAAGTAATTTCGCAATGGCATTACCTATTTTTGTTGGTGTTCTATTCGCTACATTATCTACAAGTTTTTGATTTATTTTTTCAATTAATCGTGAGGCACTACCTTCATTCACCGTAAAGTTCATTTCTTGCCTATTTGTATCGTATATGTAGTCATAAATCAAGGCTTCTTCAGCATTAATACGAATATTTTTTTGGTTCACGACAAAATAGGTAGGTTCATCATCACCAAAAAGATCTATCTGCCCCCCTGTGGTAATAATTTTTCTATCTTTCGTAAAATTTACGGTGTAAGTTTGCATATCACTAGCATCTAACACCATATCATCCAAATCGTATTTCCCCTCTCGAATTAAGGCATCGGAACTATCAAACAATAATGGCGGTGGAATATCTTCATCCTTAACATCAATTAAGAATTGAACCAATTGCCAATCATACTTTTGCAAGGTTGCATTGGTCTTATCGACAGCTTCAATTATAGGATCTAATGGTTCTTCACAACCATAAATAAACAGTATAAAACAAGAAAAAATTACAGGTAGTTTTATTTTCATAGTTAGTTAATTAATCTGGAACAACTTAAAGTTTATTGCGTTCCCAACAATAAACCATGCACCTAATAGGTTAATAATTATTTAATAAATCTAATAAATTTCAATTCAATACGTTATGTTAAAATGTTAAAATTTTTAACATAATTAACATTCCTATTTATTATGATTGGTACTGAAAACGCATTAAGGCTCAACACTATCCTCTAACAACTTATTAACCAGCTCTTTGGCGTAAATCTTTGAGACCTGAGATAAATTAGAGGGATCTTTTATAACAAAATGTCCTACCCACTGTAAATTATCTTCCTTATCTACCTGAATATCATACAAACAACTTTCTAAAGAAAATTCGACTCCGGACTCTATCGTATCTGGAGCCCAGGTTGTCATTGGATAAACACCTATATAACGTCCGAACCTACCATAGCGCACCGGGTAATATTGCATATAAGCCCCTCCTGACACCACATCCTGATACTGATCTTTACTTAAAAAGTTATTGATTATAATTCCTGTAAATCCCTTACTCGCGAGATCGTCTACCATAGCTTCTACTTGCTCTTCAGACAACTCCTTAGACAAGCGCTCCGTTTTTATAGTTTTATAAGAAGCCTCTGCTTTAATATTAGATTCTAATAACTTATTTACTACGGCATCCTCCAGACTCACACGTGCCGTCATATTAGCAAAGCGTGAAATCACCAAAATCTTATCGTACTTATTTTTTTGGCTACTTATATTTTTGGAATCGGTTAAATATAAAGAGCCACAACTTGTCAATAGTAATAGCCCGAAAAAAATAAACAGATATTTTTTCATTTCGTAAGATATTTTGGGTTAACACACTAGAATTGTGTAGCCTAATATACATAATTTAAAATAAATTAGTAACAACACTATTTAAATTTCATAATCTCTTAATAAGTCACTAGAATTCTTTTTTTAAGGAGAAATTTCATAGATATAATCATCAATCTCATAAAAAATAAAAGCATCTTATTGTCTAATGTTTAACATTTTAATATCTTTAACTACAACTGAATCAATAATTTCTCGGAATTATAACATTTAAAACTAAGGCCATTACGCCATGCTATGCATGGTCAATTTAAATAGACTAAATAACACTTTCCATATAAAAGCTAATACAACACACTAACTTATAATAAACTTATGAAAGCAGCTCGACACCAACCGAACCACATGTCATTCTTCCTTGTTTTTGTATTTTCTTGCCTTTTTACTTTAGCACAAAATGAAAACAATATGGTTCAAGACAGTATTATACACCTTGATGATTCCAATAAAATTACCTGGGATATGTCTTTCACCATTAAAACCATGAATGTATTTAGAGGCGTAGTCCCATCACGTACACCTGTTTACGCTACACAGGCAGGAGTTAAATTAGGCGACTTTATAATTGGAGCCTATGGCGGCTCTTCTTTTAACAATGGTTACGTAGAAACCGATTTAATACTAGGCTACTACCAGCCTAAATTCAATATAAGAGCCGATTGGTATTACAACTTTACACAAGGTATTACTAACAGACCTACTCCAGACGGTTTTTTCGATTTTAAACCCAGCTCGACACGCGGCATGTTAGATGTTATGTTAAATGTAAAACTTACTAAACATTTGGAATTTGGTTCATCAACCCTTGTGTATGGGCGCGACCGAGGCGTACTTCAGGAAGATGCTGAAAATAACATTCCACTTCGTCGCGGTGAACAACGTTACTCCCAGTTCTTTAGCTTACAATATGCCTGGGAATTTCCAAATGCCAAAGTATATTTTCATGCCGGATATTCGTTTAGTTGGCAAGATCCATCGGGAGCATCCTTTTACAACAAAAAGCCTGGATTTAATGACATAGGGGTTTCATTTTACAAAAACATCATAAGCTCTGAAACCATTACTATTCCTTTCAAGGCTGCCCTCGTATTTAACACGCTTAGCAATGATGTATATCTTACAGGCACCCTAATGCTATTACAATTATCTAAATTATAACCTAAAGCGCTATAATTATTTGAATTTTGCTCCATGAGGCTTCAATTGTCCCTTGTGGAGCAATTTTTTATTTATAAAGATAAAAACGGCAGTTAATTCGGGGGGATATATTTAACTTTTACTGACAGATTAATGCAATCTTGAAACAGAACTTCATATATTAGCATTATCAAGTAACATTATTCTCATGGTTTACAGACTCATTTTATTCCTTATTTTAAATTTTGGAGCATTAGCTATAGGTAGTTTATTTACCAGTGAAGGTGTAGGGTCTAACTGGTATGCTAATTTAAATAAAGCGCCATGGACACCACCCGGCTGGGTTTTTGGTGCCGCCTGGACAGGAATCATGATTTGTTTTAGCATTTACATGGCCTATTTATGGCCTGTTACACAGCACAAAACAACACTCATTATGTTATATGCCTTGCAGTGGGTTTTAAATGTGAGTTGGAACCCAACATTTTTTTATTTTCATCAAGTATTAGGAGGTCTTGCTATAATAACCGGTCTTACGGTTCTTGTTTGGCTGTTATTTTTTAAATATCTGCCCTTTCTTAAACTGAAAAGCTTTTTACTGTTACCATATGGCATCTGGCTTTTAATTGCCACTTCTTTGAATGCCTATATTCTTTTAAGAAACTAAGTATTTATTATATTTCAAAATTATTACATGTGAGCTATCCGCTTCTTAACTCTGTTTCGTATATAAGTTATAATGCGTAAACGTATTTATATCATAAAATAATTTATTACACCCAAATACTTTTATATTGAAAAAACATTTACTCTCAATTTGCATCCTTCTTTGTATCGGCTTATATTCTCAGGCACAAACACTTAGGTATTTTGAATTTAATACCAGCTGTGGGTATAACGAAACCAGAGATAATAGCTTTATTGCGGCCACTTCCAATACGGATTTAATTAATAGCGTGCTCGCTGAAATAGCCAAACCTATTGAGGAACGTAAATTTATAAACGGCCCTATTGATTTTGGTAATGGCGGACATAACAAAAGTGGCTCCTACTGGTTTAACTGGCACTTTATTCCTGACCAATGGGAACTGGCTGATTCTACAACCGAAGTATGTGATGGTTGCCCTTATACCGATGTGGAACTCAACACGAATTACTGGGTAAATACGGTAAAATACTTTTGTCCGTGGTCAGGCAAACCTATACAGGAGGTTTCCGAGCCTTTAAATGTTAATCAATCTAATGGACTTAATAACTTAACATTCTATCCGAATCCAGCTAAAAAGAACATCTACTTTAAATGGAATACTCAAGACGCTTTTAAGGTAGAGTTATTTGATGTAAGCGGCAAAGCTTTAAAAACGTATAACCTTACCAAACAACAACCGACCATTAACATAACTTCTTTACCACAAGGTATTTATTTTATGAAAATCACAAAACAACATCAGACTGTGGTAAAAAAGTTAATCATTATGCATTAGTACCTTTTCGAAATTATTTGGTAACAGCCATTTCCATGCTATGGTCGTATTGGCAGCATCCTGGCAAATTTTCATAAGCCGTTTCGCTTCCACTAAATTTATCCGTATCATAACCTGAAGCTGCAATGGCTTCGTGTACGGTCTTCATATTAGTTTTCGAAGCATCAAAGGCCACAGCTATTTGTTTTTTATCAACATCCCAAACAGCCTTTTCAACACCATCCACAGCATTCGCCGCCGTTTCAATAGTTTTTTTACACATGCCACAGTTACCTCGTACCCCAAAGGTTACCTGAGTTAATTCTGAAGACACCGCTACTTCAGCTGTAGCCTCATTCGATTGTTTTGCTTCATTTTTACAACTTGTTAATCCCATAGCCATTACAATGGCTACACTTAAAAATACTTGTTTCATGATTTTAATTTTTATTTTATCGTTTGTATTACTTCTCCACATTTTAACATGGCGTCTCCAAAATAGGGGTTTCTTATTTCTTGTTCTGCACTTAACCAGGAGGCTCCTTTGTTATTATTAGCCATTGGACATTTCTGCACATATAATGGCTTATTTAAATGATGCATATGTTGAGTAATCAGAATCATATGCTCATTTAAACTAACAAAGTGCTCCCGCTGCAGAGCTAAATCCTCAGCCTCTGCAATCTGCTTTATTTGTTCTATACTCGCATCGACATAAGGTTTCGCATCAGCCACCTCAACTTGAGTGATTGCTTGTAACGTCTTAAGCAATTCATCTGCCGTTTTTGAAATAGTTACTGCATCACTAGCTACAAAAGCATCTTTAAGCACCAAATAAGCCTCCAAGGCTTCTGAAAACTCCTTTTGAAACACTTTGGAAACGCTAATTTTAGGGGTTTCCGATATTGGCTCGTTGCCCGTGTTCATCATTGACTTTTTCCCCTGAAGCTGCGCAGCCGCATCTACCGTAAAAGTACCATTAGTAACAATTTCATCCCCTACAGACACTCCGTCAAGAACTTCGAAAGCATCACCAATACGACTTCCTAGTATAATACGCTTCATTTCAAATACTGGTTCATCTGGTTTCACTTTTAAATACACAACCGACTCTTCTCCAGTCCATAACACACTAGACGCAGGTATGACTATTAGCTCGTTAGCTTCCTTAGTCGCCTTTTTTATCGAAGTGCTTACAAACATCCCTGGTTTCAATAAGCCTTTTGTATTATTTAAAACCACTCTTAAGTTTACAGTACGGGTTTTATTGTTTAATACGGGATCGATAAAATCAATACGGCCTTCAAAAACTTTATCTCCAAACGCTTTAGTATACACCTGAACTAATTGTCCGGTTTTAAGCTGGTCTATCTGATTTTCGTAGACATCAAAATTTGCCCATACCGACTGTAAATTCGCAATCTTAAACAGCGGCTGTCCCTGTTTAATATAATCGCCTTGATTCACTAATTTTTCTGTTACCGTTCCGGATATGGTCGCGTAAATAGACAAAGCCGACTCCACTTCCCCAGAAGATTCAATCTTATCGATCTGAGCCTCCGATAATTTCCAGAGTTTCAGTTTATTTCTAACAGCCTGATAAAGGGCCGGCTGCGATACCTTCAAAGTCGCAGCTGTTAATAATTCCTGCTGAGCCGCATATAATTCAGGAGAATAGATTTTGGCCACCAATTGTCCTTTTTGAACCTTTTCGCCAACATAATTTACGGTCAATTGCTCGATACGTCCCGAAACATAACTCACCTCGGTTTGATTTGTCGATTCATTTTCAACGATACGCCCCGAAAGCATCATCTTACCAGAAGTTCCTATGGGCTCTCCAACCATGGTTGTTTGAATATTCGCTAAGGCCATGGCATTTTTACTAAGCTTAAACTGTTCTGGTAATAATCCATCACTGCCTTCTTCGGCAGGAATTAATTCCATACCACATATAGGGCAATCTCCAGGTTCGGTCTGACGTACACTAGGATGCATAGAACAGGTGTAATAGCTAACCGCATCCTGAGTTGCTTCATTTTCGCTATGATTTTCAGAGGTGTGCGATGAGTCGAACAACAAGCCCAGTAACACACCCAAGATTAATATGCCGATATAAATACTATATTTTTTCATAATTCTATTTTTGAAAGATTGTACTCCCTTAATTCTTTACGAGGTTAAATAATTAATAATACTCGATTGTATGTAATAGTTTTTAACAGCTTCTACCTGATCCATTTCGAATTGCAGTTGCAACTCCTGAATATCCAGCACATCTCCAAAATTAAGGGTGCCCGATTCGTAATTTTTCATAAGTATGGTTTCGGCATCTTTTGCCTGCATTAAATTTTCAGCCTGAGTTCTGTATTGTATTTGCGCCGAAGTTTTTTCGGTAATGGCTTTATCCAATAACGTCTGCAAGCGATTATGCCTTGTTTCCTTCTCATAATTAATTGCTTCCTGCTGTAAGGCATTTTGCTTACTTTTTGAATTATAAGATTTATTAAAAATAGGAATAGATAAGGATAGCATAGGCATAAAGATATCTTTCCCATTATCTATAAAATCCATGCCCGGGCGCTTTTCTACATTTACAAAGTCAACTCCAAAACCAATCATCGGGCTGCGCTCTTTTTGATTAAGTAACTCGGATTGCTCCACCGATTCGTACAACTTATCGTATCGGGTTAACTCAGGATGCACACTTAAGTTTTCCGTAGAAATTTCTAATGCTTCCAAAGGCATATCTAAAGTCGTCTCTAAGCTAATACCTATAGATTTATCGCGGTTTAAAAGTGCATTCATTTCACTTTGTTCCGCCAGAAACTGCTGCTCTAAAACTTCTTGTAATTGCACTAAATTATTTTGACGCATTTGTAAACGCAACACATCAACTGCCGAGGCTTTCCCGGTTTCAACCGCATTAAGTGCCAGCGTTTCATAAATTTCCAGAAGTTCTATATTCGATCTTAAAACTTGCTGTTTAGACCTAAGAGTCTGTAAACGGTAGTATGACTGGGCAACACTGGCAATTAGCTTCCGTTTGGCAATTACTATATCAACATACTTAGCATCGGCTATGGCACCCACATAGTTTTCCCTTGCGGTAATGCTTCCAAACCATGGCAGCATTTGCTTTGCAGACACTTTAAAGCGTTGTGCACCTGTTCGGGTTTCTGGCTCACTCACAAAGTACCCCAACCCAAATTCTGTATTTGGAATACTTTGCACCTCGTTTGTTTTCTCTGATGCCTGTTGATACTGAGCCTCAAACTTCTTTATTTCTAGATTGTTAGCTACAGCTTCATTCATAAAAAACTCCAGCTCCTGGGCCTGGGCTAGCGATACTATCGTACTAAATAGCAGCACCATCACTATTTTAGTTGTAATTCTAAACTGTTTCATCTGCTCTTTTATTAAGTTGAATTTCGGCTTTCCAGCTGTATAATACAGGAACAACAAACAAGGTTATTAATGCGATAAGCATACCTCCAAAGCTTGGAATCGCCATAGGAATCATGATATCACTCCCTCGACCTGTAGAAGTTAGTACTGGCAATAAAGCCAGTATAGTGGTAGCCGTTGTCATTAAACATGGACGTATACGCTTCTCTCCCGCTTCGATAATAGAAGCCCGAATTGCCTTAGTAGAAGTAGGTGTATTACGTTTAAAAGTCTGTGTTAAATAGGTTGCCATGACTACACCATCATCAGTAGCAATACCAAATAGGGCAATAAAACCGACCCATACCGCAACGCTTAAGTTGATAGGATGCATCTGAAATAAATCTCTTAAATTTTCACCAAAAAAGGAGATATTTAAAAACCAGTCCTGACCATACAACCAAATCATGATAAAACCTCCCGCGAAAGCGACTGCTATTCCGGTAAACACCATTAAGGAAGTACCCACCGATCGGAATTGAAAATACAAAATCAGGAAAATGATAAGTAATGCTAAAGGTACTACCAGCGACAACGTTTTTTCTGCACGTATCTGATTCTCATAATTACCCGTAAACTGGTAACTTATACCCTTTGGCAACTCCAAGTCTCCAGCATCAACATGCTTTTGAATGAGCGCCTGCGCATTTTCTACCACATTCACTTCAGCATAACCATCCAGTTTATCAAACAGCACATAGCCTACCAAGAAGGTATCTTCACTTTTTATTACCTGAGGTCCCTGTTCATATCGAATATCTGCCAATTCGCTTAAGGGTACCGGACTACCATTTTCTACAGGTATGTAAATCTGACTTAAATCGGTAGGATTTTCTCGTAAAGCTCTCGGATAGCGCACACGCACACCGAAACGCTCACGTCCTTCCACAGTTTGCGTGATAGGCATACCGCCAATAGCCACCTGTAATATATCCTGAACCTTTTTAACACTAATGCCATAGCGTGCCATGTGTTCACGGTTTATATCGATTAACATATAGGGTTTCCCTACAATTCTATCGGTAAAAACAGCCTCTTTTTTAACACCTTCCGCATTTTTTAGAATAGACTCCAGTTTCATACCAAAGGCTTCAATCTGTTTTAAATGCTGTCCTTTAATCTTAATTCCCATAGGTGCACGCATCCCGGTTTGTAACATTACTAAACGGGTTTCTATGGGTTGTAGCTTGGGCGCCGATGTTACCCCCGGCAATTTTGTTGCTTCAACTATAGCGTTCCAGATATCATCCGGTGATTTAATTTCAGGACGCCAATTGCGGTAAAACTCCCCATCATTGTCTGGAATTAACTCCTTCTCAATATCTATACTTTCCCAGGCTTCAAAAGGTTTAGCCGCCAGACTTCTGCCATTACGCAATACATATTCACCGGCATCATTCACCTTAAAGCGCTGACGCACCCCTTCTTCATTTAACTGGTATTCTGGCTTATAAAGAATCACATTTTCATACATTGATAAAGGCGCAGGATCCAGTGCCGATTCCACACGTCCCGCTTTACCAACCACTGTTTTTATTTCAGGAATGCTGGCAACAGCCATATCCAGTTGCTGTAAAACTCTTTTGTTTTCTTCTACGCCGGCGTGAGGCATAGACGTTGGCATGAGTAAAAAGGAACCTTCATTTAGTGCTGGCATAAACTCCTTCCCTGTTTGTTTCATAATAACAAAACCAGCTATTAACAAGCCTGTTGGCAATACTAAAAAGAGTAACTTATTAGCCAGACACCAGGCTAATATGCGAGTATAATACTTGCGGAATATGGTGAATACACTCAGCAGACCAAAACAAACAACAGCTACAAATAACAGATTTAAAAACAAACTTTTACCAACACCAAGCGGACGCCAGTATTCCGTTAATAGACTAACTATAGCTATAACCGACATACCAACATTAACCAGGTTGTATTGCTTATCGCTAAGTCGGTTTTGCTGCTTTAAAATAGCTGCTATTCCGAAGCCTACCAGTAAAAGTCCCAGATAGTATCCTAAAACCATACCCAGCAACCCTAGTACGATAAAAAGTATATTCAAACTTGTAATCCATTTCCCTTTAAGCGATTTTCTTTTAAATACAAAGGCTGCAAAAGGGGGAATAATAAACAAGGCCACGATAATGGATGCCGTTAAGGCAAAGGTTTTAGTAAAGGCCAGAGGACGAAATAATTTACCCTCGGCACCAATCATAGTGAATACAGGTATAAAACTAATAATAGTGGTCATGACCGCCGTAACAATTGCGCCTGACACCTCGGCTGTAGCATTATAGACTACGGTATTAATCGGGAGTTTTGCTTCTGAAGCGCTATCATTGTTATCATCAAGATGCCTGATGATGTTTTCCGATAGGATCACCCCCACATCGACCATGGTACCAATTGCAATAGCAATACCCGAGAGAGCCACAATGTTGGCATCGACGCCAAAGAGTTTCATGGCTATAAACACCATTAAAACAGCGACTGGCAATAAACCTGAAATAAGAATTGCCGAACGCAGATTGTACATCATCACAACTACAACGAGAATGGTAATTAATATTTCTAAAGTAAGCGCTTCGTTTAAGGTTCCTAGTGTTTCCTGAATAAGTTCAGTACGGTCGTAAAAGGGCACAATAGTAAGCTGCGATTTACGGCCGTCGCTTAAAACTTTAGAAGGTAGGCCCGTACTTAACTCTGTAATTTTATCTTTTACATTATTAATAACCTCCATGGGGTTAGCTCCAAAACGAGACACAACCACACCTCCCACAACTTCGGCACCTTCCTTATCGAGCAACCCACGTCTGGGAGCAGGCCCTAAAGAAACGGTCGCTATATCTTTGATGCGGATGGCTGTAAAGTTTTCGGAAGTAACAACGGCATTCTCGATATCGGCGATAGACTTCACATAACCCAGACCTCGCACCAGGTATTCTACCTGATTAATTTCTATGGTCTGCGCTCCAATTTCCTTGTTACTTTCCTTAACAGCTTTTACAACCTGCTGCAAAGAAATATTATACTGGCGCAACAGTTCGGGATTCACATCCACCTGATATTCCTGAACAAAACCACCTATTGAAGCCACTTCACTCACTCCTTTAGCCGATGCCAGTCCGTATTTCACATAATAATCCTGAATACTTCTTAACTCTTGCAAATCCCAACCACCGGTAACGTTACCTGCTTCATCGCGACCTTCCAAGGTGTACCAGTATATTTGCCCAAGCCCTGTAGCATCGGGCCCTAATGTAGGTTGTACATTCTCAGGTAAGAGTCCACTGGGTAGAGCGTTTAGTTTTTCTAGAATACGACTTCGGCTCCAGTAAAATTCGACACCTTCTTCAAAGATGACATAAATACTGGATACCCCAAACATAGAAGAACTACGAATGGTTTTAACACCAGGAATTCCCAATAAAGAAGTAGTTAACGGATAGGTAATCTGATCTTCAACATCCTGTGGCGACTGCCCATCCCATTTAGTAAATACAATCTGTTGGTTTTCGCCAATATCAGGAATGGCATCAACAGCTACAGGGTGATTTGGCAACCCTGGCAACTTCCAGTTAAAAGGTGCATTTATAGTACCCCAGCCTACAAAAAGCAGGAGACACAACACTGCAACAAGTTTGTTTTCTATTAGAAATTTAATGCTTTTATTGAGCATGATAATTTGATTTTAAACAATAAACAATAGATATGCATAACATATCGTATACGAAACATTATCCTAAAGCTCTGGCTATAGAATAAGAAGGTTAATGTTTAAAAAATCAAATTAAATAGGTTTCGTCAATCTTGTATATATCCTTGACGACCGTTGGCGGTGAGTAATATTGATAAGCATCTAGCTCATTATCAGGAGCCTCAAAAAGCCCCATATACGCATAAACAAATGAGGTTACAAACCATTGTTGCACCAGCATCAATTGATCTGGGACAGATTGTAATTCTTCCTGACCATCAACCAGCAACTGCTTATCTGTGCAACAGTTCTTTTTAGTAACCACACAGGTTTCCGAAGGAATATCCGGCATATCCATGCCACAGGTTTCGGCCTTTTGAAATATAGCTGTATCCACCAAAGTATCCCCACAATAATGCATATCTACCACAAAAGACATGGTAGAAAACAGCACTATAAAAGCCATAAGGCAGGCCCATATTTTATGGAATACTTGTTTCATAATTATCTCAAATGTACGAAATTCTGAAAACTTTAATGATTTTTAACAGAGATTTCACACTTAAGCCTTAAACCGCACCCCTCCTGACAAAAACACGCAAGATATTGTTTACCAACTAATTAAAACCAACACAACAAGATCCAAACACCATATTCAAGCGTAGATGGCTTTATAATTATAACAACGAAAGTGGTATCTTTGCAGATTAAAATTCCACAGAATACTATGGCTTACGGCCATATTAGAAAACAACTATGAATTTATTAAAAAAGATCCTTAAGGAACTTCGTTTACTTATAGAAATAAATGAGTCTAGCAGAACCTGGCATGCGCCGTTACTAACTGCTGTATGCGTTGGGGTGCCACTTTTATCTGGCTGGCATTACAACCAGTTAACCTATGGGTTAATGGCCTGTCTGGGTGGATTGGTGATTTTATACCTACCATTTAGTGGAGCCGTAACCAACCGTATAAGTACTATATTAATTTGCTCCTTCGGATTTTTAATATCGTTTACTATTGGACAGTTTTTTAGTTTTAGTAAAACAGCCGCAGTTATAAGTCTCGGATTGTTTTCCATAGTAGTTCATTGGATTATTTTGTACTACAAAGCGAATGCCCCGGGAAGTTTGTTTTTTATATTAATAGCAGCCTTATCTGTTTGCCAGCCTCATAATTTAACCTCGGTACCTTTCAAGGTAGGTTTAATTGCTTTAGGTACTATGTTTAGTGCTTTCATCGCTTTAACCTACACTCTCATGATTTCGGCCAGAGTATTAAGAAACAAGGAAAATATAGTGGTCCCGCTATTAAGTAAAAATCAACTGGCAGATTTCTGGGAAGCTATTATTCTTGGTGGTTTTATGGCTATAACCCTGGCTATTGGGTTTATTATGGAAATACAATACCCTTACTGGATCACTATTTCCTGTGCGGCAGTGATGCAGGGTGCAAGCCTTTATAACATCTGGCAACGTACGTTTCAAAGAATCTTTGGAACGTTTATAGGCTTAGGGCTATGCTGGTTATTTTTAAGCTTTGTTGAAACCCACTTAATGATTTGCCTGTTTATTATTGCATTAATTATGATTGTTGAAATGTTAATTGTTAGAAATTATGCTTTGGCGGTCATTTTTATTACGCCTCTTGCCATATTATTATCAGAAGCTTCAACACCTGAAATGGGCAACCCAACCGAACTCATTTCCCTGCGTTTTTACGAAATTGTGATAGGGAGTTTTCTGGGAGCTATAGGAGGCTGGGTCCTTCATAAAGAAAAAATACGCTATGCCACCATTAAGGGATTGAGAAAAATAAATGTTGGCTTAAAAAAACAGGTGACACCTTAGAAATTACTTAAACACATTCATTGTCGCTCTAAGTTTCATCCAAAACCAACCAATTATAAGCGATGGTATAAAACAGCCATGTGCAGGCTAAAGTAATGCCCTTTTTTTTACCTGGTTTGTTTTATCACCAGTCTCTACTATTTTTATCAAATTCTATATCTATATATTTAAAAACAAACAGATACATAGATCTATTAATAATGCTTTTTCAAATCGAGAAGCCCTCACTTCATTAATTTTCTGATTCAAAAATCTCTAATTAATTTAAAACCTTGACTTTAAATTACTAAATTAGTTGTACCAAACCTAACAAGGTATTAGCTCCTGATATAAAAAACTAACGTAATGAACCAACTCATTTACAGTACTAAATTATGATCATAAAAATAATACTTGTAGGATCGATTATTATCGCGATTAATTTAGTAATACAAGCTTTTGGCAACATTTTATGGCTTCGAAAAATTGCAGCCACACTAAAAGGAGAAAACGATATTACGAATAAAAGAATTTTAAAAGATTTACTATTCTCCTTTCTTCTTTTCACCACGATACACACGTTACATGCGCTAATCTGGGCCTCTTTTTATTATTACATTCCGCAGACATCTACTGAATTTTCAAGTTTTTCTGAATCGGTATATTTCTCAATGGTAACCTTTACAACTCTGGGATATGGGGATATCACACTAACGTCTCATTGGCGATTATTATCCGGCATAGAAGCTATTAACGGCATTTTACTCATAGGGTGGTCTACCGCCATGATGTATTCATTAATCGAGAATATTTATAAAAAAATTAAAAAATGACGAAATCGAAAAAGAAAAGAATACCTTCTGTAAAGAAATGGAGTTTCATAACCCTCCTCGTTACATTTATATTTTTCATCTGGTATGTCGCTTCCGATCGAATTACACCCAACACGGATCAGGCTCGGGTAAAAGGACTTATACTTCCTGTAGCACCCATGGTAAATGGTTATGTAACGAAGGTGAATGTGGGCTTGCATTCTGAAGTAAAACAAGGAGACACCTTATTTGTAATAAATCAAACGCCTTATAAAATAGCTGTTGACATTGCCGAAAGCGATCTTGAAAAAGTTTTACAATCTATAAGTGCCGGAGAATCATCTATAAAAGCCGCTACAGCCAGATTAAGCAAAGCAAAAGTAAGTTTAGACCGTGCGACGAAAAACTGGAAACGCACACAACGGGTTATAGCACAAAATAAGGGCGCCCTCTCTGAGCGCGACAAAGATTTTTCTGAAGCGTCTTATTTAGGAGCCATTGAGCAAGTCGCGTCTGCAAAAGCCGGATTGGATAAGGAACTGGCAGCTCTAGGCCCAACAGACGGTAACAACCCCAATATAAAATCGGTATTAAGCAGATTGGAAAAAGCGCAATGGGAATTAGCTAATACTGTAATTATGGCCCCATCGGATGGTATTATTGAAAGTTTTAATGTTGAAGTGGGCTATTTCGCCGGTGCCGGTAAATCTATGGTCACTTTAGTTTCTAACAATACCATGTGGATTCAGGCTAATTTAAAGGAAAACAATATCTCCAATATAAGCCTGGGTGATGAAGCCGACCTGATTTTTGATATCGCACCGGGCAAAGTATACAAAGGCAAAGTAAGCAGTATTGCTTACGGGGTGAGCACAGATAAAACAAACGTTGGAGATTTACCAACAGTGTCTGGTGTTCAGGGATGGTTAAGAGACCCGCAACGGTTTCCTGTAATTCTTGAAATAGAAGATACCGAAATCATGCACAAACTGCGACAAGGCAGCCAGGTAGAAGTTGTGGTTTATACCGGTAATAACTGGTTATTGAATTTTTTAGCGAGTGTTCGTATTCATATAATGTCCATACTATCCTATGTTCGATAAGGCAAAACTATTTTACAGAGACACCGAAGCTAACATACCCATACTGCGTTGTGTTTTCGGCGTAACTTTTGCTTTAATTGTGGCTACCTCTCTGGGATATTTAGTTCCGCACGTGACCGCCATATTTACACTTATGTTTTTACAGCCTAATAAGAAACCCTTAGGCCTAAAGACTGAAATTATCCTTGTATTCGGACTCTTTATTTTGGGGTATTTTGGAGTTATTATAGGAAAGAATTTAATTGACTACCCTGTGGTGGTACTTCTGGTTTTAGGATTAATTATTTTTTGGTCCTTTCGGATGGTGCAAATCCCTCAAATGATACGCTTGCTTTTTTTAATACTTGCCGTTCTCATTCCCTTTGTAAGTTTAAAAGCCAGTGCCTTAGGAAGTGTTGTATTATTAGCCCTCCTTTTTAATTTAATTATAGCCTATATAACCACTCGAATAGCATTTTTCATATTCCCTCTAACACCTCAGGAAGATATCACCATTAATAAAGCCACATCGAATGTCTTCGACAAAATAAACTTAGACAAGATGGCTTTAAACGGCCTGTTCGTGGTATTCCCCTTTGTATTTGTATGTTATTTATTAAACGCCACGGTGGCTATTTTAACTTTGGTTTATGTTATGCTTTTAAGTTTCGATCCTTTTATTCATGAATCGAAAAAAGCCATCGTTTTTGTTATTGCAAACATCTTAGGAGGATTGGCCGGTATTTTAGTGTATAATATTTTAGTCATTGCCCCCAGTTACGTCTTGTATATACTTTTAACCATAAATGTTGCCTTTTATTTTGTTATCCATTTGTATTCTAACGATAAAAAGGCGCCTATATACAAAAGTGGCTTTAATGCCTTTTTTGTTATTATGGGCACCATTTCCACATCTACCAGCGAGGCGGGCAATACGGTTTGGGGGCGTTTAATACAGGTTAGTATTGCCATAATTTATGTGGTGCTCGTATCGCTTATTGTTAACACCTTTAATAATCCAAAACTATCGAATGATTAAAAAACACCTCATATATAGTTTCATTTTCACTGTTTTTTTAGGGCTCTCTTCTTGCCACATCAATAAGACCTATGTTGCTCCTCAAATAGATGACGTTTCAAAATATAGAAATGCCAGTTCCACGGATACTTTAATCTTTGCCAACAGCTCCTGGTGGCGCATCTTTAACGATACGACCCTGGTTGCATTAATAGAGGAAGGACTTAACAACAATTACCCATTAAAAAACACCGTAAGTTTAATAAAACAATCACAGCTGCAGTTAGAAATAGCGCAGGCTCAATTATACCCGAGTATTAATTACGGTATAACCGGCGATATTACTAAAACTTCCATCGCTTCCAATACCACACAAAATGCCCTTGCTGCCGCCAATGTGTCTTATACTCTGGATGTATGGGGAAGAATTAAAAATCAAAACGAAGCCGCTTTGCAAGCTTATCTGGCAACAGAAATGGCCAGCAATGAGGTGCAGGCTACCTTGGTTACTCAAATAGCCTCTATCTATTTCACTTTGCGGGATGTAGATAATAAAATTATAGTTGCTGAAAACATGATTAGTTCATTAACCGAATTTAAGGATGTTATAGAAGCCCGCTACGATGGTGGTTTTGTTTCTAAAGTCGATTTAAATCAGGTGATCATTAACCAACAGGAAGCCGAAGTGACCTTACAGGCTTTATTTCGTTCCAGAGCTCAACTGGAACATGCCCTAAGTATCCTTTTAGGGGCTACGCCAAAATCAATACCACGAGGATTAGCTTTACAGGAACAGGTATTTTCATCAGATTTTCCGGCAGGGGTTCCTGTTGAATTATTAAGACGACGCCCATCCATTTTAATTGCAGAACGAAAACTAAAAGCACAACTTGCTGTTATTGGTGCTACCGAAGCTCTTAATTACCCTAATTTTACCATATCGCTCGATCTGGGAGCACAACTTACCAAACCCAGCTTATTGTTTAGTACGTTAACAGGTAATTTATTAGGCCCCATTTTTAATAATAACCGCATCAAAAATACTATTCAACTTGAAGAAGAAATATACAATCAGCTGGTAAACGAATACAAACAATCCTACCTTCTGGCCTTTCAGGAAGTTGAAGATGCCTTAATAGCTATAGACACCTACCATCAGGAATATCAAATAAGACAAACCCAATTACAGCTGTCTCAGGAAGCATTAAATTTATCCTGGGTACGATATAATGAAGGGGTGACTTCTTTTTTAGAGTTTATTAACCTGCAAACCTCTCTGTTTAATGCCCAGTTAAATGCTTCCGAAAGCTATAAGCTATACTTACAATCTATCGTTAAATTATACCTGGCATTAGGCGGTGGATGGACTCAGACTAACATGTAAAACATATAAAAATGACAAGTAAAACCACTACAACATTATTTATTAGAATTTTAATTTTGGCCTTACTCATTTTATGGGCTGCGCTCTTAGTGAAACCCTTTTTAGGCGTTCTCGCATGGGCGGTTATTTTAGCCGTAGCCATTTACCCCCTACATCAAAAAATAGTCGCTCTGGTTGGTGAGAAGCGAAAAAAATTAGCATCTACAATCCTGACCATAGTTGCGGTGGCTTTGATTGCCATACCAACCTATTCTTTGTTTAGTTCGGTTATAGATAGCACCTCTAAAACCATACAGCAAATAAAAGACGACACTCTGGTTATTGTGCCACCCACAGAAAAAGTTAAGGATTGGCCTATGGGTGATAAAATATACAAGCAATGGAAAAATGCTTCTGAAGATTTAGAATCCTACGCGTCCAATCATAAAGATTTTATCCTGGATAAAGGAGAAGGTATTATTAGTAGCTTTTTAGGTATTATGGGAACACTGGTTCTGTTAATTGTATCATTAATCATTGCGGTGGTCTTTATGCATAGCGCCGACGGACAATATAAAAGCGTTATTAAATTATCGGAAAAACTGGTAGGCAAAGATGGCGAGGATCTCGTCATTATGTCACGTAATACCATTAGAAGTGTGGTAAAAGGCATTTTATTAGTGGCAATTATTCAAAGCTTACTAAGTTTTATAGGATTTAAACTATTTGGTTTGCCTGCAGCAGGGCTTTTTAGTTTACTTATTTTATTTGCCGCCATTGTACAGTTGCCTGTTACATTAGCCATTATTCCACCCATTATAGTTATGTATTCCGTATCAGATAACGGAACAGCTAACCTTATATTTACCATATATATAATAGCGGTTTCTCTGGTAGATAACTTTCTCAAACCGGTGTTACTATCTAAAGGTCTGGAAACACCAACCGTTATTATATTTTTAGGCGCTATAGGAGGCGTTATGCTTCATGGCATAATAGGGTTATTTGTGGGAACGGTAGTACTTGCCCTTATGTACAGACTATATGTGTATTGGGTAAATACATCGGAAGACGCTTAAAACGGTTAAGCTTACTTTAAAAAATGATATAAAAAAAAGACTCAAAGTTATTTGAGTCTTTTTTTATAGTTTAATTATTAATCTTCACTTTCATTTTCAGCTTCTTTACGCTTTTTCATTTTTTGCGCTTGCTCTTTGCGTTTTTCCATAGCTTTCTGATATTCCTCTAAGGTAAGCGTTCCATCTGCATTGGCATCCATTCTTTTAAACATCTTTTCCAGACGTTCTACAGGCACTTCATTTTTTCTCTTCTTGCTTTTAAATTCTTCAAGAGTCACCATGCCATCCTCATCGGCATCAAGACTGGCAAACATTTTTTCTGGTGTACGTTTGTTGCCGGAATTTTGCTGTGCAGCGCTTAATTGAACACCAGCGAATAGTACCACAGCGCAAAGACTCATTTTAATTGTTTTAAATGTCATTTGTTTTAGTTATTAAGTTGATATTGAATTATTTTAAAAGCTAAGACTCTTTTTTTGAGTAATGGTTTAATGCCAATATTCCAATTATTTTACAATACTTTAAAAGTTAATTAAAATTAATAATCTTATTTACCCCTTGTTCAGTATAATCTATGATGAATTGAAAAGATTTGAGACTTGCCTTTAAATGGGCCCTTTCATTTTTATTTTCCCATAAAATATCAATCTGCTTTGAATCGCTTTCATTTACCTTAATACTGCCGGAAAACGCCATTGAGGTATTTCTTAATTTGAGTAGCTTTAGTTGATTTAATACAACTTCTTTTTTCAATCCTGATTCGATATCTTCCATTGATAGGGCTGTTCTATTAATTTCTTTATGACCACCATCACCTGCTCTATTAACAGCTTCATAATCATTTTTACCAACGAACAAATCTAAATACCAAACTTGTGGAATACCTGGCATAAACATTTGAATAGCTCGGGCTAACAATAATTTCTTGTCATTCTCACCCAAAGCACTATAAAAGGTAGCATTTACTTGATAATATGAAATCTTTTTACCTTCAGCATTGTATAAATTTTTTATTCGTCCACCACGTTCTAAAATAACATTCATTATGTTTTCAATCTCATTATCATCCAACAACCCCTTATAAAATACACCGTCTATTTCTTTTCCTTTTAAATCTAGAACTGGAATTCCATCATGGCAGCCTAACATATTTACTGTTTTATAACCTTTATTAATAATTTCATTAACCCATACCATTAAGGCTTGATTATCTCCTGTTTCAAGTGTATGAATCATTAATCCTGGCAGAAAAAAATCGTAAATTTGGTACCCTTCTTTAGCTACCTCATTATGAAGATTAAGTCCATACTCCGCATGTATTTCTGGTAACAGCTGTAAACTATTTTTATCTGCAATGTTTTTAATCTTTTCTAAGTAGTTCCATGTCCCTGGCTTATTAAAAAAGTTAGATTCTCCTACTTCTTTATGCAAATATGCGAAAGCATCCAATCTTAATATCTTACATCCATAACCTTTTAACTTAGCTAAGGTTTCTTCATAAAACTCCCATACTAGTTCAGATTTTGCATTTACATCCATTTGCCCTAAAAAGCTATTATCGTTATTTACTTTCTGATAAAATGTATTCCAATAAGGTCTTTTGGTTCCGTCGGGGAATGACACCTTTAAAATTGGTAATCCCGATTTTCTCATAAACAATTTATCGAGTAACTCTGTTTTAGGAATAATAATACCTTCATCATTTAGTTCCCCTTGCCCATGCCAAAAGGCATTCCAATCAATAAAAAAATCCTTATACTTTGAACAGTCTCCATTTTTAAGCAAATCTTTAAACTGAGGTGACGCAACTGACAAATGATTTAGAACAATATCGAATTTTAATTGAATATTTAATCGCGCTAATTCTTCCAAATCAGATTTTGATACTAATTCAGTATTTATATTATAATCTATTATTGAAAATCCTCGATCTAAATCACTATTAAAAAAAGTTGGAAGCACATAGAATAAAGAAAAAACATCTCTAAACTCAGGTCTTTTTAACATGGAAATAAGATCACTTAAATTATTTCCAATGCTATCAGGGTAAGCATTAAGCATTACACCATTTAATGTTTTATTATTAGCCAACATTATATTAGTTTTTTTTAAAGTAATTTTGAAAGTATATTAATATTATCTGGTAGCCTACCTACATTCTGTAGTTTTAATGCAGCCAGCTGCAATGCTACTTCTAAACATTTTTCAATAGATTTCTCCTTTACATAAGCAAATAAAAACCCCGACCAAAATGCATCTCCCGCTCCAGTAGAATCAATTACCTGTTCTACCTTTACCGCAGGAAGATTAATAGTTTTCATGTTTTTTTGAGACAATTTAACTCCCTGACTACCAAGTGTCAAACAAACCACATCTACTCCTATTTCGTGAAAAAAGTTAAAAATATCTTCATGCTTCATTTCCTTTTCAAAAAATCGAAACATATCATCCTCACTTACCTTAACTAGTGGATTAAAACCACAATAATTTTTTATTACTTGCAGTGCTTCCTCTCGGCTACTCCAGAGCTTTTCTGAGTAATTCACATCAATGCTGAGAGTACACCCTAAAGCACTCGCTTCCTTAGCTTTATTAATGATAGTTGTTTGTGCAGGTTTTTTACTTAATGCAAAACAAGTTGTATGAAATACCTTGGTATTCAAAAGTAATTTTTTGGAAATTTGACGTTCCAATATATACTTATCTGCCTCTCTAAAAGGTATAAAATCAGGTGTTCCTTCTGATCTTGACACAAAAATAACACTAGTTGTTTCTTTGTCACGTTTTTGAATATAATTAGTATCTACTCCAACCTCTGACAACCTTTTTAAAATATATTCACCAAAACCATCTTTACCAATAGTTGCTACCAGCACCGAATTCAGACCTAAACGCGCCATATTCATGGCGACATTTGTAGGAGAACCTCCCAAATATCTATGATAATCTCTTGTTTCATCAATAAGCACACCTTTTTGATGACCTATAAAATCCACAAGTACTTCGCCTACACAAAGTATATCTATATGTCTACTATTTTTTTCCAAACCTATATTACTTAATTAATTTAATGACCTATGCTTGACACAACTACTTCTATATCCTCTCCATCTGCCGATTTAGGTTCTTTCAATCGTAAAGCCAGAATTCCAGCTATAACAAAAAACACACCTCCCAATATTATAGCATTTACTGCGCTATTGCTTAATAAATTTTTAACTATCGGTCCAAAAGTTAATGTTTGGATTCCCATTGGAATTACAATCATCATGTTTAAAATCCCCATATACACGCCTCTTCTTTCTTGAGGCACCACTTTAGAAACCATGGAATAAGGTATACCCATCATAGCCGCCCAACCTATCCCGAATAAAACCATAGGTAAAACCGCAATGAAAGGGTCTTGAATGTATGGAATACTTAGCATGGCCATACCGGTAAAAAAAAGACTCAATACATATACCTTTTTATTTCCAAATTTCACTGCTAATGGCACTAAAACTAAAGCAAAAACAATAGTAGAAACATTATAAGTTGTATTCATTTTGGCTGCCTGACTTAGCGCCATGGATTTATTGAACCCCATTGTTTCTTCAAACAAGGGAGCTATAAATTGCCAATAAACAAATAAGGCATACCATTGAAATAAATATACTCCAGAAAGTTTCCACATTAAATTTGGCATGTCCTTTATTGCCTCAATAATTTCTAAGAAAGGCATTTTAATACGGTTCATTAATGACATAGCATTATGCCTTTTAATATCTTTCAACTCTTCTTCTGAAGGAGGAATTTCGGGAGTTTTTAATACCGACCAAAGTATTGTTGATACAGACAATACAGCACCAATAAAAAATGAATAATACAGCCATTTAGGAATACGATCTGCTGCTTCAGTCACTGTTTCTACTCCACCAAACCAATCTTGAAACAGAAAAATTGATGCATTAGCCAAAACAATACCTGCTCCTACAAATAAGCTTTGCATTTGGTAACCAAAACTCAACTGGCTATTGGGTAATTTATCTCCTACAAAGGCTCGATAAGGCTCCATAGCCATATTATTACCCACATCTAAAATCCATAATAAACCTACTGCAAACCATAGAGCCGGACTAAAAGGAAACAAAAACAAACATATACTACCTAATAGTGCTCCTATTAAGAAGAAGGGTTTACGTCTACCCCAACGTGGCGACCAAGTTTTATCTGAAATTGCTCCTATTATAGGCTGAATAATTAATCCTGTTACAGGGCCTGCTAAATTTAATAAAGGCAACTGGTCATGTTCCGCGCCTAAAAAGGAAAATATAGGATTAACTGCCGTTTGTTGCAACCCAAAACTATATTGGATTCCAAGAAATCCTACATTCATGTTGAAAATTTGCCAAAAAGATAATTTCACCTTAGATAATTTCATGATTCTATTTTTTTGAAATTAATATATTTAAGAAGCCTTGAAAATTATCGACATCATTCATTATTAAAATTCCATTTATTTCAACTATGGGCAATGATATATTATCTAAGGATATTCCTGATTTTTGAAGCTTTAATATCATTTCTTTTTGTTTGTCCATATTTACATCTACATCATAATACACAAAAGCCTTCTTATTTTCTTTTAAAAATGATTTTGTGTCAAGACAATAATGACATGTATCACTCCCATAGACAATCATTATTTTAATTTCTTTTTGACTAATTGGCAACTCACTCTGAGGCTGCTTTATTTGGGAAAAACAAACATTAGTTATGATAAAGACAAATACCATCATTACTATAAAATTTTTCATGTTTTAATATTTTAAAAAAGGGCTGAAACTTTTAGTTGAAATCAGCCCTTTAAAACTAACCTCAAATTAAACTGCTAACTAAATTCTTAAAATTTGTACTGTAATGATACTGTTGTTGAACGACCACTAATAGACCTCGCTCTAACAAGTCGATCACTTCCAAAGGCACCATCGCCATTACCTTCAACTTCTGTAATACCCACTGTATCAAAAATATTGTTCAAACTCAATGCTAAAGAAAGACCTTCAGTTAAACCAACTCTACCAATAAAATTAAAATATGCGTATGCGGGCATTACTAAGTCATTATCATCTTGTGCATATGATTTAGAGGTTCCTAAAACACTCAATGCTAAGCCATGCTGACGGCTTTCGCCAAAATTAAATGAAGGTGATAAATTATATACTAGATCAGCTTGTCTTCTCGGCGTATTTCCTTTATTATCACCACCATCAATTTCAGCTTTAGTCCAGGTAAAAGAACCATTAAAAGCAATATGTTCTCCAAAAACCAAGGCAGTTTCTGCTTCTAACCCTAATGCTTTAAAAGGATTACCTACCTCTCTATTTAATTCATTACTTAACCCTTCATCGGTATTACTCATAAAACCTGTTAAATTCAACACACCGATATTAAATCTTTTTTTGTATCCAACTTCAAGTTGAGAAACTTCATCATATTGCACATCTGCCTTACCGTCTAAACCATAGTTATTTCTATCTGGGGCTCTTCCTGAAGCTCCAGAACTATAACGCGCAAAAACAGCAGATACATCATTAAGTTTATAATTTAGACCCGCAGAATAGGATACAAAATTGTATTTATCATTTACAATTTGACCTGCATTTCCTGTTATAATTGGAACGCTTTCTTCTATACCTTCTATAATTCCATTACCATCATAATCAAAACTACCCTGACTAGTTGGACCTGCTTGAATATTTCCGTTTACACGAACATTTTCAAAACGCACACTACCATCAAAATTTAACTTCTCAGTAATATCTGCATCTAACCCAACATATGGAGCATTTACATTATGTACTGTATTATATTTGCGTTGACAACAATTTCCCCATACAGGTGTTCCGTATGAATATTGACCGTTTCTTGAGAATCCATCAAAATCTGCTAACCGGGCTTCTCCACCACCTTTAACTTCAGATAAAAATGAACTCCACTGCCACCCTATTTTAGTATTTTGGGTAGCCGTAAATAGTCCAGCAGTAAAACCTACATTATCAGTAATTTTTTTACTCACTTTAATATCACCAAAAAAGTTACTTAAATCTTCTATAGAAACATCGAACATGTGAATTATTTGTGCCAACCCATTAGAAGGTGTAAAAGACTCTCTATTGCCGTCTGTATATACCAAAGCCCCTGCAGCATTTGAAGCATTTCTCGCTGTTGTTTCAATTTCAGAAATGGTTCCAACCGCTGCAGTAAAAGGAGCTACCCATTCTCCACTATTATTTGAATACCTCCCTTTACCAAATATCTTCCAGTCTTTAGGTAAACTAAACGAAAACTCAGCTCCAATGGACTTAGACTTAGGGTTATTACCATTTCTCACATCGTTAACATGTCTTTCCCCTGTGAATGGCGATGTACCAGCACTTTGTTGTAAATAAGCAGATTGCACAGCATCACTAGTAATATCAAAACCAGGCAAGTTAGCAAAAGTAGGGTTCGAATTATCTCCTTTCAATAACATAGGCATTGGTAAATACATAACAGATCTATCATTTAAAAATTTTCCATAAACACGCACATATCCGGCGTTAAATCTTTTTGTAAGATTAGCTTTAAACTGGCCTCCTTTGTTACCTTGATACCCTATTTCTCTCGGTCCTTCTCCTGTTCTCATAAATCCCCCAATATGATAGGACAAACCATTACCTAATGGCGTTCCATAATCAAAATCCAATCGACTTGTTTGATAATCCAAACCAAAGGTTGTACCTACAGAACCCCCTTCATTGGAACCAGTTTTACTGATCATATTAATAATACCTGCTGGACCATTAGATGTTTGTGTAGATGCAGAACCTCCTCTAATAGCTTCAACTCTTCCGATATTTGAATCTATTCTTAAAAAATTATCAGCATTCCCAAAAGATGTATCTCCAAATAAATTTAATGGCAAACCATCTTCTTGAATTTGAAAATATCTAGATCCCCCTGAAGAAATAGGAACACCACGCACATTAAAGTTTGCATTTCCTTCTCCACCTGAAGACTCTGCACGAATACCCGGGATATTTCTAAAAAGCTCCCCTGAACTTCGTGGTGCTGCTTGTTCAATAAGTTCCACATCCATGGTAGAAACAGATACACTGG
The DNA here is from genome assembly GCF_000425645.1 of Gaetbulibacter saemankumensis DSM 17032. Lineage (GTDB taxonomy): Bacteria > Bacteroidota > Bacteroidia > Flavobacteriales > Flavobacteriaceae > Gaetbulibacter > Gaetbulibacter saemankumensis. The sequence continues at coordinate 1,160,613 of NZ_KE384430.1, read as the reverse complement.
ATTCAATTTTAGACTTCGGGTTTACCACACCTGTTACTACCACTTGATCCAAAGATTGTGCATCTTCATGCATAGTAATATCAATTGTTAAATTGGTTCCCTGAACAACTACACTCTGCGAGAATCTTGCATATCCCAAAAATGTAGCTATTAAAGTATAAGTTCCTTTGTCTACACTATCAATAGCATAGTTTCCATCAAAATCTGTAACAGCTCCTTTAGTAGTTCCGTCAAGAATAACATTAACACCAGGTAAAGGTATTCCTGCCTCATCTTTTACATTTCCTGAAATTGATTGTGCCATTATAGTATTAACAGATAAGAGCAACAAAATCATTAAAATGCTGTTTGATTTAATAAATTTCATCTTGTTTTAAATTTAGTTGTTTAATAAAAATTCATCAATAATTTTCTCAAATCTATATTTACTAGCACAAAATATTAAACATTTATTAATCGAAAACGTTTTCGATTTAAACGAAAACGTTTTCGATTAATATTTTTGTACATTTAAAATAGCATTTAAACTTTTAACATGAAACCTGTAACCCTAAAACAAATAGCTGAGGAGTTAAATATTTCTGTAACAACCGTTTCAAAAGCTTTAAAAGATTATCCCGATGTTAGTAAAAAAACAAAAGGATTAGTCAAAGAACTCGCCAAAACACTTAATTATAAACCTAATACCTTTGCTGTTAATTTAAGAACAAAAGAATCAAAAACTATTGGATTGATTATTCCCGTAATTGTTCATCATTTCTTTTCTAACGTAATTAAAGGTATCGTTTCTCAAGCCGAAAAAAAAGGATATCTAGTAATTATCTTACAATCTAATGAATCTTATGAGCTTGAAAAAAAGCAAATCGATTTACTATTAAGTCAGCGAGTTGACGGAATATTAATTTCACTTGCCAATGGCACCGCTAATTTTAATCACATCAATAACGTAATCGCACAAGAAAAACCGTTAGTGATGTTCGATAAAATTGCTAAAATTGTCAAATGTTCTAAAGTTATTATCGATGATAGAAAAGCTGCTTATACCGCAACTCTGCATTTAATAAACATTGGATGTAAACGCATAGCCCATTTTAGAGGAGCACTTTTACCACAAAACTCAATTGATCGCTTTTTAGGATATAAAAAAGCTCTTTTGGATAATGGACTACCATATGACCCTTCATTAGTCTATATATGTGAATGTGGAGAAAGGAGTTTTGAAGAAGGCAAAAAGAATGCGAAGCAATTACTAATTGATCATAATGACGTAGATGGTATCTTTATAAATACAGATTTAGTGGCTATTGGAGCTATGACTGAATTTAATTCACAGGGCGTTAAAATTCCTGATGACATTAATATTGTTGGCTTTAGCAATTGGTTTATGTCTTCAGTTATATCACCAAGTCTAACCACAATTAATCAACCAGGTTATAAAATGGGAAAAGCAGCATTTAAGCAATTATACAAAGAAATCAAGGCTACCAAAAACAAAAAAATAATTACCCCTAAAACTATAACTTTAGAAACCGAATTAATCAAAAGAGATTCTACTAAAGACAATTAACTGAATCTAGCAATCACCTTTGCATTGTAGATTTTTAGGAGCTGAATAAAGTTTCTTGGATTTCAAATTGTGTTCACTTTCGTGTTCAAATCTAATAATTTTGTTCAAATTAGACATAAAAAAAACGGTTTAGTGTGAACTAAACCGTCAGTTTTACAGTATTTCTACTTAGTAGCGGGAACAGGACTCGAACCTGTGACCTTCGGGTTATGAGCCCGACGAGCTACCTACTGCTCTATCCCGCGATATTTCGAGTGCAAATATACAACCCTTTTTAGATTCTACAAGTAAAATAACAATAAAATTTTACTGACCTATTCTATCTACTTGAAAATCTATCAATTCTGCATTAAAAAAATTTAAAGTTACCTCGATAGGATTACAACACACCTCGCAATCCTCAATATATTTCTGATTAGAAATACTATTATCTAATAACATCGAGATCTTTTCCCAGCAATATGGACATATAAAACTATACTCTATCACATTCTTAAAATACAAAAAAAGGATAACAATTAATATTGCTATCCTTTTGGTCTTAATATGTTTTTATAACTTACTCTTTTTCTATATCCATTTCAGCAGTAGCATTCATATTTTGTAATTCTAAATGCATAATACCTGGTGGATTATTACCTGAAACAGTAACATATTCCTCGTTTAAATTGTTATCACTAACCATCATGGTATTTAAATTTCTTAAATTCATGAATTCCATTGGTAAATCTCCTGTTAATTGATTCGTAGATAAAATCAACTCTTCCAAATTGGTTAATTGAGCAATCTCTACAGGAATCTCTCCTCTTAATTTATTATCCATTAGACTTAATTTCTCTAATTTAGATAAAGCATAAATTTGATGTGGTATATGACCTGTTAAAAAATTACTTCCCAATAAAAGTTCCTTAAGGTTGGTTAGTTCCATTAATGCTAAAGGAATCTCTCCAGTAAATTTATTACTATATAATTTTAAAGACTCTAATGCTGTTAAACTTCCTAGCTCCGATGGTATTGATCCTTCTAACCTGTTCATAAATAATTCTAAAGATTTCAATTCCTTTAGATTAGCGATTGAAGTAGGCAGGGTACCAGAAATTTTATTGAACCCTAAATTCATTTTTTTAAGATTAACAAGTAGACCTATCTCTTCTGGTAAAGCACCTTCAAGATTATTAAACTGCAAATTAATTTCAACCACTTTATCATTATCAACAACAACTCCATGCCAAGTATTAACCGGCATTTTTAAATCCCAAGTAGAATTCCAGTTAGCGCCGTTAGTGGCATTATAAAGAGCCACAAGGGCTTCTTTCTCCGTAAGGGATACCTCTGCAAACGAATACGCTGTTACAAAAAAGCAGATTACTATAAGTTTTAAAGTCTTCATGTCGAATAAATTTGGGATTAATTCTAAATCAAATGTAAGCTAGAAATAGACAAAAAACCATTTTATTCGACGAAATGCGTATTTTTTTAACAAACACTAATCGACGAACTGCTCAATTTCAATCTGAATTTCTTCCCAATTCTCCATGTAATTCTGTAATTCTGACTTTAATTTTTGATAATTATCAAAGAAATCGGGTTGAGATGTAACAGCTTCATAATTATGTTCAAGCTCATCATCAATAGCTTTTATATCTCTTTCAAGCTGACTGATTTTAGCCTCAACATTGCTCAATTTATTATTTAAAGATTTCAGTTTTTTTTGATCTTCGTAAGACTGATGTTTCTTTTCCTTGGGTAATTCTTTAAGAACGGTACGTTTTTCGACTTCTCTTAAGTTTTCAACATTACGCTGCTCTAAGTAAAAGTCTATATCACCTAAATATTCTTTTAGTTTGTGATCTTTAAACTCGTAAACCTTATTAGTTACGCCTTGTAAAAAATCACGATCGTGCGATACTAATATTAAAGTACCTTCAAATCTATTTAGGGCCTCTTTCAAAACATTTTTAGATTTAATATCTAAGTGATTCGTAGGCTCATCCATTATTAACACATTAAATGGCTGAAGCATTAATTTTGCCAAAGCTAAACGGTTACGCTCTCCACCGGACAAAACGCGCACATATTTATCAACCTCTTCTCCTCTAAATAAAAATGATCCTAGAATATCTCTTACTTTACTACGATTGGTTTCATTAGCAGCGTCAATCATCGTATCAAGAATGGTTTTATTTCCATCCAAATACTCGGCTTGATTTTGAGCGAAGTAACCTATTTGTACATTATGCCCAAGCTTTAATTCTCCATTACATTCAATATCACCAACAATGATTTTGGCTAACGTTGATTTTCCCTGACCATTCTGACCAACAAAAGCCGTTTTACTATCGCGTTCTATTAACAAATCCACACCTCGTAAAACTTCATTATCTCCGTAGCTTTTAGAAACATTATATGCTTCAACAACGACTTTCCCTGGTGTTACAGATACAGGAAAATTAAGAGTCATTACGCTGTTATCATCCTCATCAACCTCTATACGATCCATACGGTCCAGCTTTTTAATAAGCGATTGCGCCATGGTGGCTTTTGAGGCTTTAGCACGGAATTTTTCGATTAACTTTTCGGTCTGCTCTATTTGTTTTTGCTGATTTTTTTGAGAAGCTAGCTGCTGAGTTCTTAACTCTTCACGTAGCACTAAATATTTTGAGTAAGGCTTAGGGTAATCATAAATTCTTCCAAGTGAAATTTCTATGGTTCTGTTAGTAACATGATCTAAAAACATTTTATCATGCGACACAATAGCCACAGCCCCGGAATAATTATTTAAGAATCCTTCTAACCAAATAATAGATTCAATATCCAAATGGTTGGTGGGCTCATCGAGAAGTAAAATATCATTATTCTGTAATAATAACTTAGCTAATTCTATACGCATACGCCATCCCCCTGAAAACGTATCGGTAAGCTTATTAAAATCTTCTCTTTTAAAACCTAATCCTTGAAGAATCTTTTCTGTATCACCTTGGTAATTGTAACCTCCTAATATTTCATATTGATGCTGCAAATCATTTATATCGACCATCAACTGATGATAACTATCACTTTCATAATCGGTACGTTCTGCCATTTGCGCATTTACCTCTTCCATTTTAGCTTCCAAACTTTTTATTTCAGTGAATGCTTCATAAGCTTCCTCTAACACGGTTCTCCCTAAAATAAAATCGATATCCTGCTTTAAGAAACCAATCTTCAATTCTTTATCTGAAGCAATCTGCCCTGAATTCGGCTCCAATTCGCCAGATAATATTTTCAGCATGGTTGATTTTCCGGCACCATTCTTTCCAATAAGACCAACCCGATCTCCATTAACCAATTTAAAGGTTATATCTTCAAATAAATATTCCCCTTGAAATGAAATGGATAAATTATGAATGTTCATCATAGATATGCAACTATTATTACAATATAATTATACTAAAACCCTATTTTTGCTCTGTAAATGGTTATTACAAAACCAATGCTTCACAGCGTATTAATAGCATTTTACAAGAACGCAAAAGTACATTAAATAATATGTTTAAAAAAGGGTCTAAATTATATAGCATTTTTACCGGTTCATGTCCAAAATGTCATGAAGAGTCCATGTATAAAAACAAAAACCCATACATTCTATCTGAAGTTTTAGATATGAACGACACCTGCAGCCATTGTGGCACCAAATATAAAATAGAACCGTCGTTTTTTTATGGAGCTATGTATGTTAGTTATGCCGTAGGTATTGCGTTTGCTGTAGCAGCTTTTGTCATCGCATTTTTCTTTTTCAAAGCAAATATTCATGTCGTATTTGCCTCGATAGTTATTACATTAATTGTATTTCTACCTATAATTATAAGATGGTCCAGAAATATCTGGATTAATTTCTTTATTCACTACGATAAAACCATTGCAAAAAAATAATTAATTGAAACGTTCGATATCAATTTCCTTATCCAGAGGTTTATTATGTTCTATATGATTAAATAATTGACTTGCTACATAAGGTCCTATCATAACACCTCGTGTTCCCAGACCATTTAATAAATAAACATTTTTATAATCAGTATGGCTTCCAACTAAAGGTCTTCTATCTTTAACTGTTGGTCGAATACCAGCCACTTGGTTTACTACTTCGAAGGGGCAGGAAATTAATTTAACCAACTTTTCCAAAAGGTTTTCCCGTCCTGCAACAGAAACCTCATTTGTTAAGTCTTTCCATTCGTAAGTTGCTCCTACAATGTATAAATCACTCCCTAGAGGTATTAAGAATACCCCAGCTTTTAAAACAAAATCAATTTTTAATTCAGGAGCATGGATTATAAGCAATTCTCCTTTTGCTGGTTGCAAAGGCAAATCTTTAAAATAAGGATTTTGTTTTATTCCAAATCCTTCAGAAAACACTATTTGTTTAGCCGTTATATTTTCATAATTAACCCCTTCTGAAGCTATACCCAAGGCATTATAATTAAATCCAGCTTCTATAAAAGAGTTTTGTTCTATTAAATACTTTTTATAGGTATCGATAAGTGTTTTAACATCAATACGTCCTGTATCATATACTTCACCTAGCCCATAATTGGCATTAATATACTTATTATCATTTTTATGAATCTTTGTTGAAAGATATTTTGAGAGGACAGGTTTATCAGAGGCAGTAAACCAATCATTTTGTTCTTCCAACGATGCAAATTTTCTATAAACTGGTAACTTATAATCTAATTTTACACCAAATTCAGATTCAAGATTTGAATACAGGGTTAAAGCTAATTCAAGCTGTTCTTCACACTTCCAAACAGCGGTAAAGCGCTTTAATACGACCGGATTGTAAAGTCCGCCAGCAACAACAGAAGACTGTTGTGAATTATCATCAAAAACAACAAACGATTTATCATTAGCTCTTAATTGCTCACAAAAACTAATGCCAGCAAGCCCTAAACCTACAACTATATAATCGACTTCCATCATACTGCGAAGATAAAAAATTGCATGCTTAACATTCTTTAGATTTAGTTAAAATAAAAAGCCCGCTATTTCTAGCGAGCTTTAATTATTTTAATGGAAATTATAGAATTAGTATGTCCACATATCTAATTCGAAATCTCGTATTTTGTCTTTAATTCTTTCAGACTCTAATAACTGCATTAATGCATTTTGAGAAACATAATCTTTAATCTGACGATCTTCTTGTACGTTTTCTTCTTTATAGATCACAGCACTAAAACGTCTAGAATTTAGCACATGATCGAAAGAGAAAGGCATGGAACTATTCTTATTATTAAACGATTTAGCTTCGTGTAATACCTCTCTAGCGTCCGGGAAGAACACCCAGAATAACTCTACTAAATCAGGATTTTCAGAATCGATAAAGTTAACATCTGGTGCTACTGGAGCAATTCCTAATAACCTGTATTTCATCTCTGCCTGACGCTTATCGAAATACCACAACCCTTTAATACGGTATTCCATAATATCGGCTGCCGTAATATCTCTTCTATCAATATATTCAGCTGATAACTCTTCTCCAGCATTTAACTGCTCAATACCAAGTTCGGTCGTATCAACTTTCACTAAAGAGGCTTGAATATCTTGTAATGTACGTTTTGTTTTGAAATAAGAGTCATCGTAAATATTTTCAATTCTTCCTTCTTTAATACTTTTCATAAGGACATCGTATAAACAACGTCTGTCTACACCTATATTATTTGTATCGATAGGATAGTATAAAGGAAAATTAGCACGTTCATCTAAATCTATTTTTTCCCATACCATTTTAGAAAAAAGAATATCTCTATCATCTACATAACCATATTCTAACGGTTTATCATTATCGATAGCCCTTTGCGCTGCAGTTCTTACACCAATTTCTTCAGGACTTTTAGCGTTAAGAATATTAGCTTGAGCAAATAGACCTGACACTGTAAAAACAGTTGTTACGGTTAATAAAAAACTTCTTAAATTCATGTGCTTCTATTTTTTTGTTTCTCAAATGTAGCTTACAACTTTCCTTTTTTAAAGAAAGGAAAGTTATAGGCCTATTTTATTTATTCTTTTGAAGTAAAATAACTTCTAGGAATAATTTAGTTTGTTAGCTCAATGATGATTGGTGATACTTTCTTAAGTATAACACTTACACCACTAGCTTTTGCTTCAATATCAAAGATTTGAACATCTGTACCACGCTTCGCTTTTCGTAAAGCTTGCTTAGCTCGGCTGTCTAACTTGTTACCATTAACATCGATAGTTGGTTGTCCCGGAACTTTAAATTTAAATCCAGTAACACGTAAAGGTAATTCGAAATCAAAATCATCAAATTTAGCCCCTACTGTAGAGATTTCAAGTGAGTTACGTTGCATTTTAATAGCTCCATCTTCCCCTCTAATAGTTCCTGTAGGTTTAGGTAAATCCTTAATTCTGAAAGTTGCATTATCACTAACACCTTTACCATCAGGCAAAGTCCCTGTAACATTAATAGTTACTTCTCTACCTTTAATCATAGTAGCATCCATAACATAGTTACTTCCTCCAACTCTTGATAACCCTTGAGCTCTTGCCGACACCTTATTATCTGGAATACCAGCAAATGAAATGGTCATTGGGTTTTTAACACCACGATAAACAACGTTCATTTTGTCTGCCGAAATAGTTGCCGAGTTTGGCTTAGGTACTGTAGCAAATGACGAATTAACAGGAACCTCAATTTCTTCTCCCTCCTGAGCAAAAATTAATTTACCTTCTATTTTATGCTCACCAGGCTTACCTGTATTCACATTTAACTTTACTTTACCATCCTCAATAGAGTATTGGTTCTCGGTAAGTTTAACACCATCTAATGTTAACTCCACTCTATTTGGCTTTGTAGTAGCATCCTTACGTCCTAATACAATTTGACCATCGAACTTCTCGCCATTAAAATAAGCTGATTTCGTTGTTTCTAATAACGTTGTATAATTTGTCATAGAAACTTCAGAAGTAAGCTCTCCAGCCAACATTTTCGATAATATTTCAGATTCAGTAGTTCTAATATCGGCTTGAAGTTGTGTCATTTTAGTAAGCGATGCCACTAAAGGAAAACCTTTAAAATGATAATCTAACCAGTCAACTTTAATACCATCTCTATTAGTAACAGGATCTGTATTAAATTTGTCTTTAACATCTTTCACTACCGATTCCATACCTTTTTCTCCTTCCAGAATCTTTACAACACCATCTCTAAAGTTTGATATTTTATTTAAAAATTCTTCGCCTTCAGGTTTTAGTTTTCCTCCTTTAAAGAAATTTTCGTCTAGATAATCTCCTTTATCCATGATTTCATAATCGGTAGGATCATCTACAGTTTCGACCATTCTACTTTTAAGGTCAACAATAAAACCATCAAGTTCTTTACCAAGGACATCTATTTGATCTGCTTTCGCTTTAAGATCGGCATATTTGTCTGGTGCTTCGTCTGCTTTTTGAATTAAATTCGCCATAACACTTCTATTTCTAGAAGAGGTAGCCTCATTCGATTCAGTAAGTTTCTCATTCATTAATCCGAAGGCCGAAAGCACTTCTTTAGACATATTTAATGCTAGCATTGCTATGAATATTAAATACATCAGATTAATCATTTTCTGTCTTGGGGATAAATTTCCAGCTGCCATGTTTAATTAGGTTTTGGTTAATTAAATTATTAATTGGGAAACCCTAATTAATTTTTGTTCATAGCAGACAACATACCACCATACACACCATTTAATGAAGATAAATTAGATGCTAAAGACTGCATTTGCTCTTTTAATTTAGCCGCATTTTCAATAGACTCTTCATTTATAGTTGCTTGTTTATTTATACTTTCTAATTGAATTTTATATAAACTATTTAACGATTCCATTTGTGCTGCTGCTAAAGACAATTCTTCACCATATTTTTTAGTAGCTTCGATAGAATCAACAGTAGATGACATATTTTTAGCTGCACCCTCAAAATTCTTAATGCTATCGCCTAAGCTAGCCATTAATTCTCCGTCAATTTTAGCTTCTTTTAATAATTCATCTAATTTTTTAGATAAAGCTCCTTGAGCTCCAGCATCTTCTTGAGATTTTCTTGAGGCTTCTCCTCCTGCTAATTCAGGATACACCAAAGACCAATCTAATTCATTATCTACTGGCTCGAATGCCGAAATTGCGAAGATTATTGCTTCTGTTACAAGTCCTAATGTTAACATAAAGTTACCATTGATAAATCCAAACTCCATATGAGTAATTTTGAATAATGCTCCGATGATTACGATTGCAGCTCCTAATCCGTAAGCCATATTCATAAACCTTTTACTTGCTTTTGATTGTGCCATAATTTTTGATTTTTAAATTAAGTAAGAATACTTAAGTAGGTTAATTAATAGTTTATTTAAATTTGATTTGACTAATATTTGTTATTTGTTTCTAGCGTTTTTAGTTACTTGTGTCCCCATGTAATCCTGAACTGTTCTAAAACCAATATAACTTCTTGCAGAATCTGCATATTCGTAATCTCTGGAACTTACCTGTAAATAGTAAGCCACATCCTTCCAAGACCCACCACGAACAACTTTACGTTGATTTGAATCGTCATTTAAGTTTGGATTAATTGTTGACGTGTACTCATAAGATGAAGGATCATAAGAAGCATTTACCCATTCTGAAACGTTACCTGCCATATTATATAGATTATAATCATTTGGCTCATAAGATTTCGCTTCTACGGTATATAAAGCCTGGTCTGAAGCATAATCCCCTCTTACGGGCTTAAAGTTTGCCATAAAACATCCTCTGTCACTTTTGGTATAAGGTCCACCCCAAGGGTAAGTAGCAGCTTGTAATCCTCCACGAGCAGCATATTCCCACTCGGCTTCAGAAGGCAGTCTAAATCTGTTCACAAAGGCTGCTCCTTTGGCTTTTTGATGTGTGTTTTTATTAATAGTTCTCCACTCACAAAATGCTTTAGCCTGATCCCAGGTTACTCCAACTACAGGGTAATCGCTGTAAGCATCATGCCAGAAATAATCATTGTGCATAGGTTCATTATAAGAATACGCGAAATCACGAATCCATACTGTAGTATCAGGATAAACTTCAATTTCTTCCTTTAGAATTACATCCTCACGGTCTACATTTCTATTTCTAGCCGCTTCCTTGATGTCCATATGGGTATATTGAAATTTAAATTTCTTAACATCCCACGTACGTTGACCATTATATGAAGCTTCCATAGGTAAATACATGGTATCCATAACCTCAGCATAGAACTCATCAGGATAATCAGCCGTATCGAAAACAAGATCAACATCTTTATTAAGTTTTCGACCTTCATAACCTGTTGGCCCTAAACCTGTATAGTTTTCGAACATGTATTTTTCGTAAACGGTCATATTAGCTGTATCTGCATCTTTAAATGCATATTCACCAATACCTCCATCTTCTGGAAGTTTACCAACTTCATCAGCAAGAATGGCTAGACGTGTTCTAATAATAGAATCACGAACCCAATTAACAAATTGGCGATATTCACTATTTGTTATCTCAGTTGCATCCATATAGAATGCTCTTACTGTAACTGTTTTTGCAGGAGCATCTTGTACACCAGCTAGATCGTCATCGGCTTTACCCATTATAAATGCGCCCCCTGGAATTAATTCCATTCCATAAGGCTTTTCAGGATGCCATTTCTTTCCTTTAACACCTACTAGTTCGCCCTTATCGTTAGAACCGCAACTGACTAGAAATGTTATTACTGTGGTTAATAATATAAACTTCTTCATATCCATAGAAAACTCGAGGTTAATAATTTAGCTCAATTAAGAGAGCGTAAACATATTTATATATTTTTTAAAAAACAACTTTTTTCTGTAATATTTTACATTTCATCGTGAAAATTTGGCGTTTTACCGATGAAATGAGTGCTTTCAACTATTTAATTGGCTAAACACAATTCTTTTGAAATGCTTTATACCAGCGTTCCGGCACTTTATTTTCACAGGCATCTTTATAATCTTGATGCATGCAAGGTAATAACGTATGTCTTTTCAATTTATTATCGACATCGGACAAAAATGGGATTTCAATCCACCATCTACCTGTTTTATTACTCTTATAGAACGTAAGTTCCTCATTTTCAATTAATGTGATGAATTTCTGATAATTCCTGTCATCTGAAAAATCATCATCTTTCACTCGGTAGTTAACCCCTTCAACAAAATACCAAAGCATCTGCGCCACAAGCATCGAAGTCATCTCATCATCCTGAGAAGGCTTATATTCATATATACCAAATGACGACACCTTATTACTAATACCCGCATACCTTGCAATGGCGCAAATTTCCTTCCCATCTAAACCGTTAGGTGAAAATTTCTGATTAGAACTCACCTCTGCACTTCGCACTGCATTTAAATCAATAGTTACAATATCCGCATCTCGCATCGTTGGCTCTACTAATGCTATATCATTTGAAATTTCACCCAACCTATACGACTCGAAATACAAACCTTCCATTAAATCCTTTTCTTCTTGTGAATTAAAATAAGTTTGATACCCAATGGCCGCATAATTAAACAGATTATAGGGCTGATCCAGAATAATTTTCCCAACGAAACTATCATTCTTAATAGGTTTGGTTGAATCCCCCAGATCAAACTTACTATCAACATTTACTATATTCACCATAGGCTTAATAGAATCGTAAGCTCTATAATTAGCATAGGTTAAATCTTGAGTTCCACCAATGATAACGGGAATAATATTCTTATTAACAAGAATACTTACAATGGTTTTTAATGCAAAATAGGTGTCTTCTACACTTTCTCCTTTATTTATATCACCTAAATCCGCAATGGTAGTATTCCAGGTACCAGGATATAAACTATAAAAAGCTTTTCTAATTTCATTTAGCTGAAATTCTTCACCTATATAATTAACGTCGTTTCTATTTTCCAAAACACCAAAAACAGCAATCTCGACATTTTCTAAATCAGGAATACCATTCTTGGTAGAATGTATTCTTATTTTTCTTCCAAGAGCCTGCATCGATAGTAACTCATTATGAGCCAAAACCAAATCTGACACAGGAGACAGAAAATTAAAATTCATGTGATAATAAAATAACTAACTAGTTGATTAATTATGCTAACATACAAATATCACTAGAAATAATGACTTTTTTCGTGCAGTTAAAGCAAAAAATAATCTGCCTGAAATTAAAATACATCAATTTCAGGCAGACTAAATTATATAGTATGTAATAGACAATTCGCTAAACTACTTCTTCTTAGCAGTCTTTTTCTTCGTAGTTGTCTTTTTCTTGGTTACTTTTTTCTTAGGTGCATTGGCCTCTATGATAGCTTTTGCTTCATCCAATGTCATACCAGACACATCTACAGTTTTAGCTAATTCCACTTTCACCTTTCCTTTAATAACATTGTGACGTCCCCATCGTGCTTTTTCAACGCGAATACCTTCATCCTCCCAATTATGAACTACCTTATCTATTTCCTTTTGAATTTTAGTTTCAATGAGCTCAACAATATCTTCACCTGATAAATTGTCCCAATCGTACTTTTTATTCACGTTAATAAACATATTATTCCACTTGATAAAAGGTCCGAAGCGCCCTTTACCTTTTTGCACCGGAAGATCTTTATACATATATATAGGTGCATCAGCTTTTTGTTTTTCCTTTATAAGCTCAATAGCCTCTACCAACTCAACACTTAAAGGATCAACACCCTTTGGAAGCGATACAAAAGCATCACCAAACTTCACATAAGGACCAAAACGCCCATTATTAACTTCAACAGATTGTCCTTCGTAATTACCTAAATTTTTCGGAAGCTTGAATAAATCCATTGCCTCTTCATAAGTAATAGTATTTAATTGCTGATCTGGACTTAAACTTGCAAACTGAGGTTTATCTTCGTCATCGGGAGCCCCCAACTGCACTAAAGGACCAAATTTACCTAATCGCACACTTACCTGTTTACCCGTCGCAGGGTCAACTCCAAGTATACGCTCTCCAGACTCTCTTTCGGCATTTTCTTGAACATCTTCAACCTGGGGATGAAAATTTTTATAAAATTCTTTCATCATATTAGACCAATCGACCTTACCTTCAGCAATATTATCAAAATCTTCCTCTACCTTAGCGGTAAAATTGTAATCTAATATCTGTTCGAAATGATTCACTAAGAAATCGGTTACTATCATTCCTATATCGGTCGGCACTAACTTCCCTTTATCTGAACCTACTTTTTCTGTAAGCTTTTTATCTTTTACAGCCCCTCCTTTTAATGTAAGCTGAGTGTATTGACGCTCTGCACCTTCAATAGTTCCCTTTTCAACATAATTTCTGTTTTGAATTGTTGAAATTGTTGGCGCGTAAGTTGAAGGACGACCAATACCTAATTCCTCTAATTTCTTAACCAAAGAAGCCTCTGTATATCGTGCTGGCGGTCTTGTATAACGCTCGGTTGCTGTGATATAATTATTTAACAATGATTCATTAGTTTTCATTGCTGGCAGCATACCATCCTGTTCTACATCTTCATCATCAGTACCTTCTAAATATACTTTTAAAAAGCCATCAAAAGTAATAACCTCTCCATTAGCTGTAAAAGTTTCATTATGAGTTGAAGCACTAATCTTCACATTGGTACGCTCTAACTCCGCCTCACTCATTTGTGAAGCAATGGCTCGTTTCCAAATTAAATCATATAATCTTGCCTGATCCCTATCTATATCAACAGAATGAGTAGCAAAACTTGTAGGACGGATTGCCTCATGCGCCTCCTGAGCCCCTTTTGATTTTCCTTGGTAATTTCTTGGTTTACTATATTTAGCTCCGTAAGAACTTTCTATTTCAGCTTTAGCTCCTTGACGCGCTTCTTCCGACAGATTCACACTATCAGTTCTCATATAAGTAATTAAACCTGCTTCGTATAAACGTTGCGCCAAAGTCATAGTCTTACTTACTGAAAAATATAACTTTCTTGCAGCTTCCTGTTGTAAAGTTGACGTTGTAAATGGTGCCGCAGGTGATTTTTTCGCTGGTTTTTTTTCTAAATCAGAAACCTTAAAACTAGCCGTTGCATTTTTTTCTAAGAACGCTTGCGCTTCCTCTTTAGACGAAAAGTTTTTTGGTAATTTCGCCTTAAACGATTGCCCGTCTTCATTAGAGAACTCAGCATCTATTCTATAAGAAGCCTCAGCATTAAAATTCTGAATATCGCGCTCGCGCTCTACAATTAAGCGTACAGATACCGACTGTACACGTCCAGCTGACAACCCGCCTTTTACTTTTCTCCAAAGCACTGGGGATAATTCGTACCCAACAATTCTATCTAAAACGCGACGTGCCTGCTGTGCATCAACCAAATCATAATCAATCCCTCGTGGATTCTCTATAGCCTTTTGAATTGCCGATTTAGTAATTTCATGAAAAACAATACGTTTTGTTTTTTCTTTTTCTAATTTTAAAGTTTCCGCCAGATGCCATGCGATGGCCTCTCCCTCGCGGTCCTCATCACTTGCCAGCCATACAACATCTACTTTCTTCGCTAAATCTTTCAGCTTTTTTACAACTGCCTTTTTATCTTTAGAAACTTCATATTTGGGTTTAAAATCACCATCTACATTGACACCCAATTCCTTAGAAGGAAGGTCTGATATGTGCCCAAAACTAGATTCTACCTTAAAATCTTTACCTAAAAATTTCTCGATAGTTTTCGCTTTAGCAGGTGACTCTACTATTACTAAATTCTTCGCCATACTTCATGTTTTGTGCTACAAATGTATATGAAAAAAAGTTTATCCTCCTAATTTCATTAACCAACTCTTTATTATTTAAACAATAAAACCTGCTAATTTCAAGAAAAAAGCAGGTCTTTTTTACAAAATACTTTACAAATTATTCTAAAACCTCATTTACAGTTTCAGCATTATGTTCGTCGTTAAAACCAATACTTTCTTTATAGATTAAATATTGCGGTAAATACGTCACGATGTAAAAAGGAATCATCATGGCTATGGTAAGCAATAAATTTACCAAACCTTACACCCAAACTTTTTTAAACAACTCAATAGAATTACTTAATATATTTCCAAAATCTAATTTTGGGGCTTGTTCTATTTTCATTAATATTGAATTGAAAACACTCATTTATTCATAAAATTATTCCTCAATACTAATATTATCATCAGTGACTTGAAAATCTTCCAAATCAGTTTTTTCAATACTATTTCTATAAATTAAATATGGTGGTAAATAAGCTATCGATATAGTAAACAAAACACCGATACCACAACCTATAATTCCTAACATCCCTAAAAGAGCCGCGACAAATAAAGTGCCGAAAGTTAATAACCATTTTTTATTACCTAAAGCAAAACTAGCCTTAACAATTTCAGTTTCAGATAATTCAGGATGCTTTGCTAGTATTACAGCAAAATATGATAAGGGAACAAAAACATATATATAAGGAAGTCCGCATAACAGTTGTGCTATAGTAGCAATACCTGTATATATGATACCTAACATAAACACTTTGGTAAAATATTCCTTTTTGAAAAAATAAAAATAATCGTCTTGATGTTCACTTTCAGCCAGCACATTATCACATATCCTATAGAACGCTCCAACAAACGCCAGAGTAGCAGTACTAACTAAAATAGTTTGAGGAATACTATACAACGCATTAACATAGTAAAACTTAATAAAAGCTTCCAATTCAAACCCTTCAAAATAAATATTAGGGTCCAACGACAAGCCAATAGCGCTAAACAAAAGTCCCAAGCAAAGTGCTATTATGACAACAAAGGACACCACAAAAAGACCTTTCATCCAGATTTTTTTAAAAACTTCAATCGATTCGTTTATAATATCACCAAAATCTAAATCTCTGGCAGTTGCTATTTTATCTTTTAATTCCTCTAATGTATTCATCAAATAATATAGGTTGGTAAGTTTTCCAAAGTAAATATTTTCCTAAGCATTTAACAAAAATTATTATAATTTTAAATATGACACTTTGTCACAAACCATAAATATATTGTATCTTTGCATGTTTATTGAGAGACACGTGTGATCAAGAAAGTTATGGAGAAAATTATAGACGAAAATAAACAAGGAGAAACATTAGTGCTTAACCAGAAGGACGGTAATACCCGTAAACTTTTTATTGAAAGCTACGGCTGCCAAATGAATTTTAGTGATAGTGAAATTGTCGCCTCTATTCTTACCGAGCAAGGATATAACACAACACAAAGTCTAGAAGAGGCAGACCTCGTTCTTGTTAATACCTGTTCTATTCGTGATAAAGCAGAGCAAACCGTTCGTAAACGTTTAGAAAAATACAACGCCGTAAAAAAATCACACAACCCAGGTATGAAAGTTGGAGTACTAGGATGCATGGCCGAGCGTTTAAAAACAAAATTTTTAGAAGAGGAAAAAATTGTCGATCTGGTTGTAGGACCTGATGCCTATAAAGATTTACCTAATTTATTAGCCGAAGTTGATGAAGGTCGAGATGCCATAAACGTTATTCTTTCTAAAGAAGAAACCTATGGAGACATCGCCCCTGTACGTTTAAACACCAACGGTGTTACGGCTTTTGTATCAATAACCCGCGGGTGCGACAATATGTGTACGTTTTGCGTGGTGCCATTTACTCGCGGACGCGAACGTAGTAGAGACACACAAAGTATTATAGAAGAAATTACCGATTTATGGAACAGAGGTTTTAAAGAGGTTACCCTTCTAGGACAAAATGTGGATAGCTACCTTTGGTATGGTGGCGGGCTTAAAAAGGATTTCGAAAAAGCCAGTGATATTCAAAAAGCAACAGCGGTAAATTTTGCTCAACTGTTAGATATGTGTGCAACCGCATTTCCTAAAATGCGTTTCCGTTTCTCTACATCTAACCCTCAGGATATGACCTTAGATGTTATTGAATCTATGGCGAAACACAGAAATATTTGTAAATACATTCACCTTCCGGTACAAAGTGGTAGTAACAACATCCTTAAAGCTATGAACCGCCAACACACTCGTGAAGAGTATTTCGAATTAATAGACAACATCAAAAAAATTATTCCAGACTGTGCCATTTCTCAAGATATGATCTCTGGTTTCCCGACAGAAACGGAACAAGACCATCAAGATACACTTAGTTTAATGAAATATGTAAAATACGACTTCGGTTTCATGTTTGCGTATTCTGAGAGACCAGGCACTTTAGCAGAAAGAAAAATGGAAGACGACATTCCTGAAGAAACTAAAAAACGTCGTTTACAAGAAATTATCGAATTACAACAAGAACACAGTTTCTACCGTACCAAAGAACATTTAGGCAAAATTGAAGAGGTTCTTATCGAAAAACCTTCAAAGCGTTCTAACGAGCATTGGTCTGGGCGTAACAGTCAAAATACAGTGGTAGTTTTCCCTAAAGGCGATTATAAGCCTGGTGATTTTGTTAATGTAAAAATCACCGACTGCACCAGCACCACATTAATCGGTGAAGCCGTGGGGTATTCTGAAAACAACTAAACTCATTTATGGAATCTGTTCAAGCTATAAAACAACGTTTTGGTATTATTGGAAATACGCCTGCCCTTAATCGAGCTATTGAAAAGGCCATCCGTGTATCTCCTACCGATATTTCCGTATTAGTCACTGGAGAAAGTGGTGTAGGTAAAGAAAGTATTCCAAAAATCATACACCAACTTTCACACCGAAAACACAATAAATACATTGCTGTTAACTGTGGCGCCATTCCTGAAGGCACCATAGATAGTGAGCTTTTTGGTCATGAAAAAGGAGCCTTTACCGGAGCGACCCAAACTAGAGAAGGCTATTTTGAAGTTGCCGATGGCGGTACCATTTTTTTAGATGAAGTTGGAGAACTTCCTCTTACCACGCAGGTCCGATTACTTCGTGTGTTAGAAAACGGCGAATTCTTAAAAGTAGGTTCTAGTAAAGTTCAAAAAACCAACGTACGTATAGTAGCCGCTACAAACGTAAATATGTTTGAAGCTATTGAAAAAGAAAAGTTTCGCGAAGATTTATATTACCGCTTAAGCACTGTTGAAATTCACTTACCACCACTACGTGAGCGTGAAGAAGACATCCATTTACTATTTAGAAAGTTTGCGAGTGACTTTGCCTTAAAATATAAGATGCCAACCATCAAATTAACCGATGTGGCGGTTCAAGTACTTTTAAAGCACCGTTGGAGTGGAAATATTAGACAATTGCGAAATATTGCCGAACAATTATCTGTTTTAGAACAAGACCGCACTATTTCGGCTGAGACCCTACAGAGTTATTTACCGGCTTCAGGATCTAATTTACCAGCAGTTATTAAAACATCAAAATCTGAAAGCGATTTCAGCAGTGAACGTGAAATTCTATATAAAGTCCTTTTCGATATGAAAAGCGACCTAAACGATTTAAAGAAGCTTACCATGGAACTTATGAAACATGGTAACACTAAAGATGTTGAGAAAAACAATGAAAGTCTGATTCAAAAAATTTACGGCAACCAAGATGAAAGCGATGCCGAATTTGAAGAGGCCGTTGAAAACAGTGAAATGCTATCCATCCCAGAACACTCAACTCCTACAGAACCCGTAGAAACCGTTTCAGATAAATATCATTTCGCTGAAGAAATTGAAGAAGAAGAAACCCTATCACTCCAGGATAAGGAATTAGAATTAATTAAAAAATCTCTTGAGCGTCACAACGGAAAGCGTAAATTAGCAGCTGCCGAATTAGGTATTAGCGAGCGTACCCTTTATCGTAAAATTAAACAATACGACTTATAAGCATCCAATATTATTAAAGCAATTAATTGTAAGGCAGATTTAAAATTACATGAAACACATAAAATACATCCTCTTAATCTTAGTTAGCATAACAGCATTTAGCTGCGGCATTTATTCTTTTACGGGTGCTTCAATTCCAGCCGACACTAAAACCTATCAGGTAAATCGTTTCGAAAACAATGCCCTTTTAGTAGAACCAGGTTTAGAACGTGATTTTAAAATTGCTTTAGAAGATTTGATTCAGAATCAAACGAATTTGAATTTAGTTCCAAATAACGCCGATCTGGTTTATGAAGGGGAAATCACAGAGTATCGTATTTCCCCAACAACAGCCACTTCACAAAATACAGCAGCCCAAAACAGACTCACTATGAGCGTAAAAGTGCGCTTTTTTAACAGAAAAAAAGAAGAAGATGATTTAGAACAAACGTTCTCATTCTTTTACGATTTTCCCGGAAACGCACAGTTAATTGGCGGACAAAAAGCAACAGCTCACGAAGAATTATTTGAGCGTATAACACAAGATATATTCAATGCCACACTAGCCAAGTGGTAATATTAACTTTTATCGGAATTAATTATTTCAAAAAGTTATTAAATTTAGCTTAATCAATGAACCAAGAAGATTTTACATATATTCTGCAACAACCGCAAGCTCTAACGCATCAACAAACAGATGCTATAAAATCTATCATTGATGAGTTCCCGTATTTTCAGTCAGCACGAGCTATTTACCTTAAAGGCTTAAAAGACCAAAGCAGTTTTAAATATAATCAGGAATTAAAAACTACTGCAGCTTACACAACAGATAGAAGCATACTATTCGATTTTATTACTTCGGACGTTTTTTACCAGAATGAAATATCACAATCCATTCGCCATAATGTGGGACATTTAAGCGACATTGAGGTTGATGTTGAAGATATTTCTGTAAATAAAAAAGTTAGCATTGATGACTATTTAAACAGACAGATTGAAGAAACAACAGGTGTTTTAGATCCTGCTTTATTTGAACCTAAAACAGTTGAAACAAAAGAAATCAATAAGGTTTTAGATAATACTGAAACCAAAAACACCGCAACTGAAGAGGCAAAATCACAATCGTCCCCAGAAGCTGTATTAAACCTTGGTAAGCCACTTGAATTTGACAAACAAGAAACGCATTCATTTAACGAGTGGTTAAAGTTAACACGATTTAAACCTATAGATCGTGAAACAAAAATTGAAACACCTGCAACCAAACCCATAAAACCAACCAAAATAACAGAAGAAAAAACAACATCAAAGTCAATACAAGATTTGGAACGCACCAAAAAATTTGAATTAATAGAACAGTTTATTACTAAAAACCCAAAAATAAAACCTTCAAAAACTTCGCATTCCAAAGTTAACTTAGCTAAGGCTCAAAACATACAGCCCGAAGAGCTTATGACCGAGACGCTTGCGCGTATTTATGTCGAGCAAAAAAACTTCAAAAAGGCAATTCAATCATATAAAATTTTAAGTTTGAAATATCCAGAAAAAAGTAGTTTCTTTGCAAACCAAATTAAAGCTGTAGAAGAATTACAAGAACAATATAATACCAAAAAATAATGAGTACGTTTACAATATTTTTAGCATTAATCGTGGTAGTAGCCTTTTTACTTATTGTAGTAATTATGGTTCAAAACCCTAAAGGTGGCGGATTGTCATCTTCATTTGGTGGTGGTGGCACCCAACAACTAGGTGGTGTAAAAAAGACAACCGACTTTTTAGATAAAAGCACCTGGACTTTAGCAACTTTATTGTTAGTATTAATTTTACTTTCTAATGTTGCTATTAACAGAGGTGGTGAAGCAGCAGAGTCTAAAGCTTTAGATCCTAATACGCCTTCAGCTCAACCATTACCACAAGTGCCTGCTAATACTACTAATGATGCTGCAACTGTTAACGACACAGCTCAGTAATCTATAATGACATATACCAAAAAAATGCCAACTGATACAGTTGGCATTTTTTGTTGCTGCAAGTTTGTCAGTTTAGTAGGCTTGGCATACTTTTCGAATATTGAATGGGCAATAATAATAATTTTTACAAACTTAAAATATAGTACAAATGGCATTGAACATTAAACCATTAGCAGACCGCGTTCTTATCGAACCAGCTGCAGCTGAAACAAAAACAGCTTCAGGAATTATTATTCCAGACAACGCTAAGGAAAAACCTCAAAAAGGTACTGTAGTAGCTGCCGGTCCTGGTACAAAAGATGAACCTATTACAGTTAAAGTTGGTGATACTGTTTTGTATGGTAAATATGCTGGAACAGATCTAAAACTAGAAGGTACCGATTACCTGATTATGCGCGAAAGTGACATCCTTGCTATCATCTAAATAGCAAATCGCTATTTGCTTTAAGCAATAGCCAACCTAAAATTTATTATTCAAATTTTATTAACTCAAGAGTTTTAAACTCAAAATAAAATTAAAAATTAACACAATGGCAAAAGAAATAAAATTCGATATTGAATCTCGCGACGGCTTAAAACGTGGTGTAGACGCATTAGCAAATGCAGTAAAAGTAACTTTAGGACCTAAAGGTCGTAATGTAATTATTAGCAAAAGTTTTGGAGCTCCTCATGTAACAAAAGATGGAGTTTCTGTAGCAAAAGAAATTGAACTAGAAGATGCACACGAAAATATGGGTGCACAAATGGTAAAAGAAGTAGCTTCTAAAACTAATGATTTAGCTGGTGATGGTACTACTACTGCTACCGTACTAGCTCAAGCCATCGTAAAAGAAGGTTTAAAAAATGTAGCTTCAGGTGCAAATCCTATGGATTTAAAACGAGGTATCGATAAAGCTGTTGAAGCAATTACTAAAGATCTTGAAGCGCAATCACAGGAAGTAGGTAACTCTTCAGAAAAAATCAAACAAGTTGCTGCTATTTCTGCAAATAACGACGATACTATTGGTGAGTTAATTTCAAAAGCTTTCGAAAAAGTAGGTAAAGAAGGTGTTATTACTGTTGAAGAAGCTAAAGGATTAGATACTTATGTTGAAGTTGTTGAAGGTATGCAATTCGATAGAGGCTACTTATCTCCTTACTTTGTAACCAATTCGGATAAAATGATTGCCGATTTAGAAAATCCGTACATTTTATTATTCGATAAAAAAATCTCAAACCTACAGGAAATCCTTCCTATTCTAGAGCCTGTAGCACAGTCTGGTCGTCCTTTATTAATTATCGCTGAAGATGTTGACGGACAAGCCTTAGCTACCTTAGTGGTAAACAAACTAAGAGGTGGATTAAAAATTGCAGCTGTTAAAGCTCCAGGTTTTGGTGACAGACGTAAGGCTATGCTTGAGGATATCGCTATCTTAACTGGTGGTACTGTAATTTCTGAAGAAAGAGGATTTACTTTAGAAAACGCCGATTTATCAATGTTGGGTACGGCTGAAACCGTAACTGTGGATAAAGACAATACAACTATTGTTAACGGTTCTGGCGATGCTGAAGCTATTAAAGCGCGCGTAAATCAAATTAAAGCGCAAATTGAAACAACAACTTCAGATTACGATAAAGAAAAACTTCAAGAGCGATTAGCTAAATTAGCTGGTGGTGTTGCTGTACTTTATGTAGGTGCTGCAAGTGAAGTAGAAATGAAAGAAAAGAAAGATCGTGTTGATGATGCTTTACATGCTACAAGAGCTGCAGTAGAAGAAGGTATTGTTGCTGGTGGAGGGGTTGCCTTAGTAAGAGCTAAAGCTGTTCTAGCAAGCCTTGAAACTGCTAACCTAGATGAGACTACTGGTGTGCAAATAGTAAACAAAGCGATTGAATCGCCTTTAAGAACGATTGTTGAAAACGCAGGTGGTGAAGGCTCTGTAGTTATTAATAAAGTATTAGAAGGTGAAAAAGATTTCGGTTACGATGCAAAATCTGAGAAATATGTAGATATGCTTAAAGCAGGAATTATCGATCCTAAGAAAGTAACTCGAATTGCATTAGAAAATGCCGCTTCTGTTGCTGGTATGATCTTAACAACCGAGTGTGCTTTAATCGATATTAAAGAAGATGCTCCAGCTATGCCTCCAATGGGTGGTGGTATGCCAGGCATGATGTAGTAACTAATTACTGCTGACAAGCAACTCACTCGAACCAATACATTTGAGTGAAATATAAAACACAAAAAAACGCTTCAAAAAATTTTGAAGCGTTTTTTATTTACAAACTAACAAAATAAAACTACTAATTAATTTCGGGTACTATGGCTTTAAATCTTCTTTTAAATTATTAAACACAAATTCATGCTCTTGCTCTATGGCAATCTTTTCAAAAGTTCTCCAATAAAATCGAGGTTTTAAACTGGATGCATAGGTTGTAATACGAGTCATTTTACAACCATAATCCCTAATCATTTCGAATGTATATACTGCTTCTTTAAACTCTAACCATCTATTTCCTGTAAGTTGATAGTCTATAACATCCATCTTAAGCAGCTTACCCGGGTCCAATTCTGTAATTCGAGTTACAATTTTACCTCTTTTAAAATATATCACTCTTAAACCTCCAACACGTTCGTCCTCCAAAACACATTTTTGAGGTACTGGCAAATCTAATTTCATTAAAAACGGCTTTTTTGCTGCTAAGGTATCTACAGCTTTAATATGATTATACACATCAAGAGTACTATAAGGTAAAATTATTTCAGACTTCACTTGATTTATAGCCACATCATCTTTATTTAATTCTGTTTCCAAAACACCAATCACCCAAAATAGAAGGAATGGTAAGACTGTACTTTTAACAATATGCTGATTAGATGGATTTTTTAGAAAAAATACTTTTATTATGTGCTTTACAGCTAAACCAAAGGCTATAGCAATCACTATTAAAGGCAAACCCATTAATACGCAGACCATTCCATCTAAGCGCCCAGCAATTAAGAGTCCAAAAAAAACGACAATTGCTATAGAATGCCCCCATAAGCTCGCCTTTTTAAATGTTCCCGTCCCAGATACATACCCAATGATAAATGGTAAAAACACAAAAAAAGATACTCCGAATCCTATCTGTCCAAAATGCAGTAACAGAAACCCTAGCGACAAATAAATGACACTTATAACAATGGATAATACAAATTCATCTTTCATTTACCACGTAGTATTCCTATAAATATAATAGTTTTTTCCTACAAAGTAAAGTTTATTCGATAAGATGGAACTTTCTTGTTTTACAACCTAGCACACCACTCAACAACACTTTGGTTTACTTAACTATACAGAAGCATTTCGTAATCGCAAAGCATTGGCTATAACCGACACCGAACTAAAACTCATCGCGGCGGCGGCTATCATAGGCGATAATAGTACTCCGAAAAAAGGAAATAAAACTCCGGCTGCAACAGGTACACCTATACTATTATACAATAATGCAAAGAAGAGATTTTGCTTGATATTCGTCATGACTTTCCTACTTAAATTATAAGCTTTAATGACACCTTGTAAATCCCCTTTTACAAGGGTTATTTGTGCGCTTTCTATAGCCACATCGGTCCCTGTACCCATGGCAATACCTACATCACTTTTAGCTAAAGCTGGCGCATCATTTATACCATCACCAGCCATAACGACTACCTTTCCTTGTTTTTGATATTTTTCTACTTCTAAAAGCTTATCTTCAGGCAACACGCCTGCTTTATAATGTTGAATTCCTAAAGTTTCTACAACAGCTTTTGCTGTATTCTGATTATCACCTGTAAGCATAACAACCTCGATACCTTGCGACTTTAAATCGGCAATTACCTGCTTACTGGAGGGTTTAATTCTATCTGTTATAGTAACAAAAGCCACAAATTGATTTTCAATAGCGACTAAAGAAACTGTTTTTCCTTTAAATTGCTCTTCTATGATGATGGTTTGTAATGCTTCTGGCATGTCTACAAGAAATTCCTTCATAAGTTTTTCATTTCCAAAATGCACCAACTTGTTATCTACTCGACCGCTTACACCTTTTCCTGTATGCGACATGAATTCTTCAACTGAACCCCCTTCTATACCTTGTTGATTACCATAAGCTACAATAGCATGAGCTAACGGATGTTCACTAACTTTACTCAACGACGTAATTAAAGATAAAACCATCTCATGACTATATATGTCTTGAACAGTTTGTAATTTTTCTACAGAGGGCTTTCCTTCGGTAATGGTTCCCGTTTTATCGATTATTAAAACATTCATTTTATTTAAACGCTCCAAGGCTTCGGCATTTTTTATTAACACCCCAGACTTGGCTCCTTTTCCAACTCCAACCATAACCGACATAGGCGTAGCCAAACCTAAAGCACATGGACAAGCAATAATTAATACGGCAATAGCATTAACCAACGCATAAACATTAGATGGCTCTGGACCAAACAACTTCCAAACGACAAAAGTTATTAACGATATACCCACAACGATAGGTACAAAATATCCTGAGATTTTATCAGCTAGTTTTTGAATGGGCGCCTTACTCCTACTTGCTTTATTAACCATAGTAATAATTTGTGCCAATAAGGTTTCACTTCCAACCTTTGTAGCTCGCATCAAAAAAGTTTGGTTACCATTTACGGTTCCGGCAAATACCCGATCTTCTAATCCCTTTGATACAGGTAATGGTTCACCGGTAATCATGGATTCATCAATACTACTTTCTCCATCAACAATAATACCATCTACTGGAATTTTATCACCAGGTTTAATCCGAATAATATCATCAATATTAATCTTTTCAATAGGAATATCTTCTTCTTCGCCATTTACTACTCTAATAGCCATATTTGGTGTAAGTTTAAGCAATTCCTTTACAGCTATATTTGTTTTACTATGGGCTTTTGCTTCTAGAACTTGCCCTAATAAAACCAAAGTTAAAATCACGGTTGAAGCTTCAAAATAAACATGTACCACACCCGAATCTGACTTAAATTGCACTGGTAAAAATTCTGGAAAACAAATACCAAACACACTAAACAACCATGCCACACCCGCACCTATCCCTATAAGCGTAAACATATTTAAATGCCATGTCACTATAGACTTATAAGCACGCTGGAAAAACATCCAAGTTGTGTAAAAAACCACAGGAATTGATAAAACAAACTGCACCCAATTCCAATACGAGCGTTCTAAAATTTGATATAGCGGATTATTAGGAATCATCTCGGACATCGAGATAATAAAAATGGGAAGTGTGAAAATAATCGATAACCATAACTTTTTTAAAAGCTTCTGATACGTTTTTTGTTCTGCTGAAACTTCAGGTTTTTTAGGCTCCAACGCCATACCACAAATCGAGCAATCCCCAGGACTTGAACTCTCAATTTCGGGATGCATAGGGCAGGTGTAAATAGTAGTCGATGCCGAAACTAACTGCATCTCTTCAACCAAATCCATACCACAAACAGGACAATCGCCAGGTTCATTATAAGTTTTGTCACCTTCACAATGCATGGGACAATAAAACACCCCAGTCCCTGTTCCTTTTTTCTTCGAAGATTGATTCGCTTGCACCTCTAGTTTACTCCCTGGTAATACAATACCATAATAATCACCGAGCCCCATTTGTAAAGTATCCAAAGGAATATGATGCTGCATTTCGATAACAGCTTCTGCATTTTCCAAATCTACATGTGCTTCTACTACACCTTCGATATCATTTAAAGCTTTCTCTACATGTGTCTTGCAACCATTACAAGTCATTCCTGCAATTTTATAGTGATGTTTCATCATAATTTTATTAAATAAAGCAATTGAATTGCAACCTTATCAAAGTTAAAAAAACGATTATAATAAAACTTAAATTAAATAGTCTAAAAAACCTAAGATTTAATTCGGTGATAATAAAAAGCAGGAAGTAAAAGTAGCAGTATAATAGGCTGAATTAAAAATCGGCGGACGTTAAAAAACAAATAATAATCTTCCTTTCTTGGATTAATAACAAAATATAAATATATAGATATCAACACTAAAAATGCAGCAGTAAATATTACAAACGAAAATTTAACAATACTGTAATCTCGAAACACAACATATAAAATCGCTAAAGAAACACTACTATTTAAAACGTACCGAATAGTTGTAAAAAGCGTTAATTTAAAAACCGCTCTTCTTGGGTTGTCTATATATAAATAATCGTTTTGAAAAAAACTAAGATATGGATCATAAAACAAAACCTCTTCGTACATTCTTATACAAATGAGTACCCCAAAGAGAACAACTAAGGCCATAAATTTTAAAGTTTTACTCATTAGCCTTTTTTAAGTTAGCAAAGCGATTTACCCAAAAAACCCACAGCAAGAACATGAACCCATAAATGATTAAAGGAAATACAACCCCATGCAATATTTTATCATACTCAGGATAATGATAAGAAGCCATCACTAACAATACAATTCTTAAAATATTAATGGCATAAATTAAAACACTTCCCGAAAGCATATAAAACAATGTCGTTTTTAAATTAGAAGCAAACGCTACGATAAAAGATAAAAATAAAATTATAACACTTAGTGCGTTACACCCCTCAACAATACGCGCTAAATACACACCATTAATAATTAATTTTAATGATGGCTCATCGGGATGCGGTAATAATTGAACCTGATAACCAAAAGAATTCAATAAGGCTTCACATTGCAAACCCACCAAACGAGTTATATAATCAGGGTAATACAAACTACCATCAGACAATTGCAAGTAAAACTTATACCCTACAGACCCCACAACATAAACCAACAGAAAGGTTAGAATAAAACGAATTACAACTTTATATTTTATAAAAAGTGCCCTCAAATTTAGATGGTCATTTGTTAAATTATCTCAAATCCGATTTCGAAATTACGGCTTTTTAAATACTTTTACTAAAACAATTAATGCTATGATTTTAGAAACTCTAAAACCCCAAATAGAAACAATAGTAGAAAATTCGCAAAAAACCATCAACGAACGCTTGCTAAATATTTGTGAACTTCTGGAAGAAAACATTAGTTATTACAACTGGGTTGGTTTTTATTTTAGAAATGGAGACAAAGAAGAGCTAAAACTTGGTCCTTATGTTGGAGCTCCAACCGACCATACTATTATTCCTTTTGGAAAAGGCATATGCGGGCAAGTAGCTGTTAGTAACCAGAATTTTATAGTGCCCGATGTATCCGCTCAGGATAATTACATCGCCTGTAGTATTACTGTTAAAGCCGAAATTGTTATACCTATTTTTGTAAACGGTAAAAATATTGGACAAATAGATATCGACTCGAATACTCCAGACCCATTTACCAAAGCAGATGAAGATTTTCTTGAATATGTTTGTGAGCAGGTAGCTTCAATTTTAACTTAATATAATAGTTTTTAAAACACCTGTTAATAAATCCCGATTTTCGTTAAAAAAACGCCTCGTTTTTTAATATTTCTAATCTCATTTTTTAGTTAAAATAACTACTTTTGCAACTTATAACTACTTAAGAAAAATGAGCAACGAAAAAACAGTAAAATCAGCATTAATTTCAGTTTTCAGCAAAGACGGATTAGAACCAATTGTTAAAAAACTAAATGAACAAGGTGTAACTATTTATTCAACCGGGGGAACCGAAAAATTCATTAAGGACTTAGGAATCGATGTAGTACCGGTAGAAGATGTAACTTCTTACCCTTCTATCCTAGGCGGTCGAGTAAAAACATTACACCCAAAAGTTTTTGGTGGTATTTTAAACAGACAAAACAACGCAAGTGATGTTAAAGAACTAGAGGCGTTTGAAATTCCTCAAATCGATGTGGTTATTGTTGATTTATATCCATTTGAAAAAACTGTGGCTTCGGGAGCTAGCGAACAAGATATTATTGAAAAAATCGACATAGGTGGTATTTCACTTATTCGTGCAGCAGCTAAAAACTTTGCCGATGTTACTTGTGTAGCATCTGTAAACGATTATGCCGAATTTTTAGAAATCATTTCTAAAGACAACGGAAGCATTTCTTTAGAAGACAGAAAACGTTTTGCTACTAAAGCATTTAATGTATCGTCTCATTATGACACCGCCATTTTTAATTACTTCAATAAAAATGAAGATGAAGTTGTATTAAAAATAAGCGAAACCAATGGTAAAGTATTACGTTACGGTGAAAACCCACATCAGCGTGGTTTTTTCTTCGGAAACTTCGACGAAATGTTTACCAAACTTAACGGAAAAGAATTAAGTTACAATAACCTTTTAGATGTTGACGCTGCCGTTAACCTAATTAACGAATTCAAAAACGACGCCCCGACATTTGCGATTTTAAAACACAATAACTCTTGTGGTTTTGCGCAACGCGAAACTATTCACCAAGCTTATGTAGATGCTTTGGCAGGAGATCCAGTATCTGCTTTTGGTGGAATTTTAATTGCTAATACTGAAATTGATACAGCTACAGCTCAAGAAATTAGTAGTCTATTCTGTGAAGTTATTATCGCGCCATCGTACACCGATGAAGCTTTAGAAATTTTAAAAGGTAAAAAGAACCGTATCATATTAGTTCTTAATGATGTTGAATTACCTCAAACGAATGTTAGAACTTGTTTAAATGGTATTTTAGTTCAAGACAGAAACAATGTAACAGATACCATTGAAGGCCTAACTTATGTTACCAACACCAAGCCTTCACAAAGTGAATTAGAAGATTTAATTTTCGCTTCAAAAATTTGTAAGCACACAAAATCAAATACCATCGTGTTAGTTAAAAACAAACAATTATTTGCTAGTGGTACGGGACAAACCAGTCGTGTAGATGCTTTAGAACAAGCAATCCATAAAGCAAAATCATTTGAATTTGACTTAAACGGAGCTGTAATGGCTAGTGATGCTTTCTTCCCGTTCCCTGATTGTGTTGAAATTGCTAAGAATGCTGGTATTACTTCAGTTATTCAACCAGGTGGATCGATAAAAGACCAATTGAGTATTGATTATTGTAATGAAAATAACGTGTCGATGGTATTTACCGGAACCCGTCATTTTAAACACTAATTAAGTAGATAATATTTATTAACTTTTATTACATTTACGCAATACGTAAATTAACCTCTAAACTCACAATCTGCACATGGGCTTTTTTGACTTCTTAACCGAAGAAATTGCAATAGATTTAGGTACTGCTAATACATTAATTATTCATAACGATAAAGTGGTCGTCGATGCGCCTTCTATAGTAGCACGCGATCGTGTTTCTGGAAAAATAATTGCTGTAGGACAGGAAGCCAGTTTAATGCAAGGTAAAACTCATGAAAACATTAAAACCATCCGGCCCTTAAAAGATGGGGTTATTGCAGATTTTGATGCTTCAGAGCAAATGATGAGTATGTTTATTAAAAACATACCAGCTCTTAAAAAGAAGTTCTTTACTCCGGCCCTTCGATTAGTAATTTGTATTCCTTCTGGGATTACAGAAGTAGAGATGCGTGCGGTTAAAGAAAGTGCAGAGCGCGTAAATGGTAAAGAAGTTTATTTAATACACGAACCAATGGCTGCGGCCATTGGTATCGGTGTTGATATTATGCAACCTAAAGGAAATATGGTTGTAGACATAGGTGGTGGTACTACCGAAATTGCAGTCATTGCTCTAGGTGGTATTGTGTGTGATAAATCGGTAAAAATTGCGGGGGATGTTTTTACCAATGATATTGTTTATTACATGCGTACACAACACAACTTATATGTTGGTGAACGCACAGCCGAAAAAATAAAAATTCAAATTGGAGCGGCTACCGAAGATTTAGAATTACCTCCTGAAGACATGAGTGTTCAAGGACGTGATTTATTAACAGGTAAACCAAAACAGGTTTCCATTTCTTTCAGAGAAATTGCTAAAGCATTAGATAAATCCATTCTACGCATTGAAGATGCTGTTATGGAAACCCTATCGCAAACCCCTCCTGAATTAGCTGCTGACATTTATAATACTGGTATCTATTTAGCAGGTGGAGGCTCTATGTTACGAGGCTTAGACAAGCGTTTATCTCAAAAAACCGACTTACCTGTTTATATCGCAGAAGACCCACTACGCGCTGTAGTTCGCGGCACGGGCATAACCCTTAAAAATTTGCATAAATACAAAAGTGTATTGATTAAATAGGATAATAACGCATGCAACAGATTATTAATTTTATAATAAGAAACAAAACTTTTTTGTTCTTCTTGTTGCTGTTTTCTATTTCAATCTTATTTACAATTCAATCGCATTCGTATCACAAAAGTAAATTTATTAATTCTGCCAATTTCTTAACAGGCGGTGTTTATAACTCACTAAATAGCATCAGTGAATATTTCAATTTAAAATACCAAAACGATTTATTAGTTGAAGAAAATAACCGATTAAAGTCGCTTCTATACAATTCCGAAAGTCAAATAGATTCAGTTTTTACCGATAGTATTAAAAATGTACTTTACAAATTTACCGCTGCCAATATTATTAGAAATACTTATACGAGTACCGACAACATTCTCCTTATAAATAAGGGTGAAAAAGATAGTATTCAACAAGATTTTGGAGTTATCACCAATTTAGGTATTGTTGGAATCATTGATCATACTAGCAAAAATTATGCTACAACCATTTCAGTTTTAAACACAACCAGTAAAATTAGTGCACAGTTAAAAAAATCGAATCACTTCGGCACCCTAACTTGGAATGGTAAAGATCCTGCCCTAGCACAACTCATAGATATTCCAAAAATTGCCCCGGTAATTAAAGGAGACACCATCGTTACATCAGGACGATCCTCTATATTTCCCGAAGGTATTCCAGTTGGAACTGTCGATAATTTCAAGCTAGATTTAGCAGAAAACTATTATGAGATTGATGTAAAGTTATTTAATGACATGACGAATTTAGAACATGTATACATCATTGAAAATGTTGATGCTAAAGAAATTAATAATTTAATAAACGAAAACTAAATGAATAGTGCCTTCTATACAAATAGTCTTCGGTTTATCATATTGGTAATGGTTCAGGTACTAATATGTAATCATATTAATTTTCTTGGGTATATCAACCCATACCCATACATATTATTCATTGCTTTATACCCGATTAAGAACAACAGAATGACGCTTATGTTTTTAAGTTTCTTAATTGGCTTAACTATAGATTTATTTCAAGACTCTGGAGGCATTCATGCTGCGGCCAGCGTGTTTATTGCTTATGCCCGACCACTCGCCTTAAAAAATGCCTTTGGAACGCTCTACGAATATCAAACCATTAAGTTTGAAAATGTAGATTATAGTTCAAAAATAATGTACATCACTCTATTAACCATAGCCCATCATGTCATATTATTTTCTTTAGAAATATTTAGCGCAACGAAAATAATTTTAATCCTCCAAAAAGCGTTATTCTCTAGTATATTTACTATTTTATTGTGTATCATCTCACTTATAATTTTTGGTAAAAAAACTAAATGAGGCAATTTTTACTATACATTTCTATCATTTTAGTTGGGCTTTTATTTATTTCAAGACTCTTCTATTTGCAGGTTTACACTTCAAGCGAACAAAGTTTGTTTGAAGATAATGCTATTAGAAAAGTTTACGATTACCCTAAACGAGGATTTGTTTACGACCGCAATGGTAAATTATTAGTTGCGAATCAACCATCCTACGATGTCATGGTCATTCCTAGAGAAGTAAAACCTTTAGACACGGTAGAATTCTGTAATCTCCTTAAAATTAACAAGGAAAAATTTAAAGAAATATATCAAAGGGCTTACCGCTATTCTCCACGCTTACCCTCCGTTTTTATAGCACAACTTTCAAAAGAAGATTATGCCGTACTTCAGGAAAAGATGCGAAAATTTGAAGGATTCTATATCCAAAAGCGTTCGCTAAGACATTATCAAACAACTATTGGAGCCAACGTTTTAGGAGATATTGGAGAAGTTAACCATGCCATTATTAGAAAAGATCCCTATTATAAAATGGGAGACCTTATTGGCAAAGATGGTGTTGAAGCTTCTTATGAAGATGTCTTACGCGGGGTAAAAGGTATTAAATTTATTCAAAAGGACAGGTTCAATAGAAATATAGGCCCATATAAAGATGGTATTTACGATACTTTACCACAACCAGGAAAAGATATAACCATTACCATTGATGCCGACTTACAAGCTTACGGAGAACGCTTAATGCAAAACAAACGCGGAGGCATTATAGCCATAGAACCAAGCAGCGGAGAAATATTAGCTATGATTTCGGCTCCTACATATAACCCGAATCAATTGGTTGGTCGTGAGCGCTCTAAAAATTTCAGTAAACTTTATACCGATACCATTGCAAAGCCACTATTTAATCGTAGTTTATTAGCGCAATACCCTCCGGGTTCACCTTTTAAAGTTTTAAATGCTCTCATTGGTTTACAGGAGCGCGTGGTAACACCTCAAGAACGATTTAGCTGTAGAATGGGTTATTATTTGGGTAGCCGACGATTAACTGGTTGCCACCACCATACAAGTCCGCTTGATATGACCAATGGTATTGCGCAATCTTGTAACGCCTATTTTGCAAATGTTTACCGCAGAATTATTGAAAAATATGATTCCCCAAAAAAAGGCATGGATGTATGGAGTGACCATGTAAAAAGTTTTGGGTTAGGAAATTATTTAGGCTACGACTTAAAAGTTGGTAGCAAAGGACGTGTTCCTGATGGCGATTTTTACGATCGTTGGTATGGTAAAGGTCGATGGGTTTCCACCTATAATATATCTAATGCTATTGGACAAGGGGAAGTTGAAGCCACCCCTATTCAGTTAGCTAATATGGTTGCGGCCATCGGAAATAGAGGCTACTTTTACACACCACACATTATCAAATCTATTGAAAATGATACCGTAGATA
Organism: Gaetbulibacter saemankumensis DSM 17032; assembly: GCF_000425645.1. Classification (GTDB taxonomy): domain Bacteria; phylum Bacteroidota; class Bacteroidia; order Flavobacteriales; family Flavobacteriaceae; genus Gaetbulibacter; species Gaetbulibacter saemankumensis. Next base: position 1,126,344 of record NZ_KE384430.1, on the reverse strand, counting down.
GTAAATATACGACTCCAAAATTTACGAGTATCGATAAAGAAAATTTTGAACCTATTATACAGGGAATGTACGATGTTTATAATAAAGGGACTGCTTCCTTCATTCGCGTGCCCGGGATAGAAATATGTGGAAAAACAGGGACAGCTGAAAATTTTGTAAAAATTGACGGTGTAAAAACGCAACTAACTGACCATTCCATATTTGTTGCATTTGCACCAAAAGACAATCCTAAAATAGCCTTGGCTGTATTTGTAGAAAACGGCTATTGGGGTAGTCGTTTTGCGGGAAAAATTGCAAGTTTAATAATTGAAAAATACATTAAAGGTGAAATTACCAGAACCGATCTAGAAGATTGGATATTAAAACACAGTTTGGAACATGAATACGCTAAACCGTATTCTGGTAAACCTTTTAAAATTAATGGAGAAACCACCTTACAAGTTATAGAATAATGCCAAGAGAAACTCACAAATATTTTAAATTCGATTGGATCACCATCATCCTCTTTTTAATGCTAGTAGGTTTTGGTTGGCTTAACATTGTATCTGCCTCTCACACTGAATACACCATTGATTATTTCGATTTCTCACAATCATATGGAAAACAACTTATATTTATTTTTTTAACATTCGGACTTATCGTGCTACTGCTAGCCATTGATGCTAAATTCTACGAACGATTTTCTAGTATAATCTATATCATATCCATGTTATCCTTGGTTGGGTTATTTGTATTTGGCAAAAATGTAAACGGGGCTACCTCTTGGTATGGTATTGGAGGCATGACTATTCAACCCAGTGAATTTGCAAAAACAGCAACAGCTCTAGCCGTCGCAAAATATGTAAGTGACTTGAACACCAACATAAAAACCTTTAAAGATCAAATAAAAACCTTTATTATAATAGGCACTCCCGCTGTTTTGGTGTTATTACAAAACGACACGGGCAGCACTATCGTTTACGGAGCTTTTTTCTTTGTGCTTTACCGCGAGGGCTTACCTAAAATTTATTTAAATATTGCTGTAGCGCTGATTTTAATTTCAGTATTATCTTTAAAATTTGGTGGAATCATTACGTCTATTATAGGCGCTAGCTTAATTTTCGGATATTATTTTTTAAACCGAAGAAAAACATCCTTCGTATTAACCATCTTAGCTTTTATTGCAACAGTCGCTATTTCTTTTTCGATTAAATTCTTTTATAATTCGGTATTACAACCACATCAAAAAGATCGCATTAGTTTGTGGCTTAGATTAGAAAAAGACCCTGAAAAATTACAGCGGATGAAACAAACTTTCGCTTATAATTTAAACGAGTCCGAAAAAGCTATCAGTTCTGGTGGACTCACTGGCAGAGGGTACTTAGAAGGCACAAGAACTACAGGTAAATTTGTACCGGAACAACACACCGATTATATATTTAGCACAGTCGGGGAAGAATGGGGATTCATTGGAAGTTCAATGGTCGTTATTCTTTTTGTTCTATTACTATTGAGAATTTTACATTTAGCCGAACTTCAAAAATCACAATTTAGTCGTATATATGGTTATAGTGTGGCATCTATAATATTTATTCACTTCTTTATTAACATAGGAATGGTTATGGGCCTGATTCCAACCATTGGTATCCCTTTGCCTCTTTTTAGTTACGGAGGTTCCGGTCTTTGGGCATTTACTATTTTACTTTTTATATTTATCAAACTTGATTCAAACAGAATTAACGAATGGTAAACATGTATATCATATATATAAAAAAAGCGTATTCATTTAAAAATACGCTTTTTTTATGCCTTCAATAAATTATTTTTTAAGTTCCAGTTTCTCTGCAAAATAATCGCAGAAATCTTTCATAGTGGCAGTCATTTTTTCATCTTGTGTCGCTTTGTTAAAAGTATTACTCATTGCAACTAAGGTTTGATGAAAAAACACTTTCATTTCATCGACAGGCATGTCTTTAGTCCACAAATCGATACGTAAGGTTTCCTGAGCTTCAGAATCCCAAACAGATAGTAGCATCGCTTTTGCTTCGGCATTTGTTATACCGCCATCTTCTGCGGTCCATGATAATTTTTCTGGAATTTTATTTTCATCCAGTTCTACATTTAATTCTATTTTGGAAGTATGATTTTTCGACATTATTTACGAGGTTTAAACTTTGAATTATTAAATATTTCTTCAGGATTGGTTTTCAGCATATCCTTTAATGACACTTGATTATGCTCCATATAGGCTCTTACAATTTGCCAACCCATATATTGCCCCAATCGGCCTGGAGATTCAGAATCGATACCCTCTAAGTAAAATTTAGAAAAAGGCGCATCTATTATAAATCGACTTTCCAACTCTTTATTAGTCCTATAAAGCATTTCCCGTTCTATAAAATAACGCCAGATATAACTTTCATTAAGTTCGGCCCACTCTAATTGCGATTTAGTATAGCCCATGCGCTCAGCCTCTGACTTAAAAGGAATAACGAGATCCTTAAAATACAATTGCTTCCCAAAATAAATCATGGCGTCAAGAAAAGTCTTATTCTTTTGATAAATATAGCGTTCGGCATAAACGCCTGCCAAATCAACCACTACCTGCTTCTTTTCAAAATTAGCTTTTAAATAGGCTGGGATACTTTGGTAAAATTCATGCTCACTACCCAAATAATTATCTAAAGCTACAACTGCAATCGTATCTGTAACAATTACCCGATTTCGATAATCAACATCACTAGTAGTTGTAATAACTCGGGGGACATGAAATTCCGGGAAATAATATTTTAAATGATTAAATAAAGATTCTATTTCCACTTCGGTATCACTAAAATCTCCAAATGTTTTATAAACTTCTTTAAACAATTTTCTTTGAAGACTATCTGATGCCTTATCTAACCAGAACGAATCTTCATATGCATTTGAAAACATAAACGGATAATCTTGTTTCAACGCCCTTAGATTTTCTGCAGTTACTTTAGAAAACAACACATCAAAACGTTCTATTTGTGCATCTGTATTAATCTTGGCTATTTCAATTTCTAAATCCGATGTCTTTCTACACGAAACTGCTAGTAAAATTATTAATAGTGAAGTTAATAAGTGTTTCATAGAAAAGTTAAAGACTATATATTTTTATTAATTGATGCTTTCGTTTATTTTTGTTTGCAAAGGTACTATTCTTAGAATTAAATTATTTAATATGCAAACAGAAAAAGTTGTAGACTATATTGTAAATTGGTTAAAAGACTACGCTACAAACGCTGGCATGAAGGGATTTGTTATTGGCGTTTCAGGAGGTATTGATTCTGCTGTAACATCAACTCTTTGCGCCAAAACTGGTTTACCCCTTTTATGTTTAGAAATGCCTATTCACCAGGCTCCTTCACAGGTTAGCCGCGCCTTAAATCATATTAAATGGATGCAGTCTAGATTTGATAATGTTAGTATGACACAGGTGAACCTTACACCAGTCTTTGACAGTTTAGTAGCGAGCTTACCTCCCGTTGAAAATGAGGAGGAGCGTTTCATGTCACTTGCCAACACCAGAGCAAGACTAAGAATGACTTCACTTTACTATTTTGCTGCACTAGATAAGCTATTAGTAGCAGGAACAGGAAATAAAGTTGAAGATTTTGGTGTTGGATTCTACACGAAATACGGTGATGGGGGTGTAGATTTAAGTCCGATAGCCGATTTATTAAAAACAGAAGTATATACCATAGCAGAATATTTAGGAATTAACCAAGATATTATTGACGCCGCCCCAACAGATGGTCTTTGGGGTGACGACAGAACCGATGAAGATCAAATCGGTGCATCCTACCCGGAATTGGAATGGGCTATGGCCATGGATGAGCAAGGTAAAACGATAAGCGATTTTAAAGGAAGACAAAAAACAGTATTTGAAATCTATAAAAAGTTCAACACAGCGAACAAACATAAGATGATTCCTATACCTATTTGCGAAATACCAAACAATTTGTAATAAAAATTGTAAATTATTTAAAAAAGCATTACTTTTACTGCAAGCTTATTCTCTCAATTATAATATTCTCTCTAACTTATAATAAGCTTTGACATTATGATAAAATTATTAATAGCAGACAACCACCCTATTACCAGGAAAGGGCTTGAGGTTCTATTTTCAGCATCTTCGAACATTGATATCGTTGCTAGTGTTGACAATGGTGAGGCCATTATAGAATACATCAAAAATAATCCTGTAGACGTTATTTTAACTGAGGCTGATTTGCCTAAACTTAACGGACTAACTCTCCTACGTTATTTAAAAAACGATTATCCAGACATTAAAACCATTATTTTTAGCGGGCAACCTGAAGAGGTTTACGCCATTAACGCTATAAAAGCGGGTGCTTCAGGGTATTTACACAAATCTGAAAATGTAATTACCATTAACGAAGCGATAATTAAGGTCAGTGAAGGCGGTATTTATTTAAGTAACGAGTTAACTCAACAGTTGGCATTCGGTACCAGAGGCAGTAAATCTGGATCGTTTTACAAAAAATTATCCACCCGTGAATCTGAAGTTTTAAAACTTTTAACCATTGGTAAAAAGAATAAAGAAATTTCACAAGAGCTTGATATTAATGAAAAAACGGTTAGTACATACAAAGCCCGCTTAATGCGTAAACTTAAAGTAACTAACTTAGTTGATTTAGTAAACCAAGCAAAACTAAACGAATCGCTTTTATAATACACGATTTAATTTTCGAGAGAGTAACATTTTTAAATCGGAATAATCTCGAACTTCTTCAAGAGCTTGACGATTAACATCATTTTTGTTAGCCAAGGTTTCTTGCTGAACTTCTTTAACCTTCTGATCAATTAAAAAGCAACGCAGACTTAATATCGTTTCACTTACAAACTGAGCGATATTGTCTGCTTTTTGTTTTGGAAATATTTCCATACGCTCCCAATTTGATAAAGCATAACGCTCATCTTCCATTAATATGGTTGTAATTTCGTTAGCCATATCTGGATCGACCATATTCACAAAGTTATTGAGCTTAAAATTTGGATTTTGATTTAAGGATTCAATAATTTTATAATACATGATCTTAAAGTGAGCGTTGGTAAATTCCATCTCATCCTCCTGTAAGTCTAGAAATACCTTCTCAAAGACTTTAGCTTGCTGAATAACTGGTTCTAAAATGAGCTCACCAGCTTCATCTTCCTTAAGAACTAAATCTTCGAAATCTTCGGTTTTATTGCCATATAGTAATAAAATTTCAATAATTTTTCGCTCTAAAACGTATTGAACATCTATCTTTTTTACGGGTGCCTTGGATTTTATTACTTCAAAAGCCTTTGAGCTGTTTTGTATTTGTTTTGAGGTCTCCTTATTATCTTTATTACTTATTTGAGCAAGTGTGGTAAACAACACCTCTTCACTAATATCCATAATTCGGGAACATTCCTGAATATAGATTTCTTTCTTTATCTGATCTGGAATTTTAGAAATACTATTAACAATATCTCTGGCTGTTTCAGCTTTTTTAATGGGGTCATTTTTCGATTCCTCAAATAATACCGATGCTTTAAACTGAATAAAATCTTTGGCATTTTCTTCAAGGTACAGGGTAAGTTCTTCAAGGGTATTTTCTTTAGCAAAACTATCTGGATCTTCACCTTCGGGAAAAGTACAAACCTTCACATTCATACCTTGCTCCAAAATTAAATCTATACCTCGTAATGATGCACGCATTCCGGCAGCATCACCGTCAAATAATACCGTTATATTTTTTGTGAGTCTATTAATTAACCGTATTTGTTCAGAAGTCAGTGCTGTTCCAGAAGATGACACAACATTCCTTATCCCGGTTTGATGAAACTGAATCACATCAGTATAACCTTCAACCAAATAACAATTGTCTTCTTTAGCAATACTTTGCTTGGCATCGTAAATTCCATAGAGGACATTACTCTTATGGTAAATATCACTCTCCGGCGAATTTAAATATTTAGCCGCCTTTTTATCGTTTATTAAAATGCGGCCACCGAATCCCAAAACACGACCACTCATACTCTTAATAGGAAACATGACGCGTCCCTTAAAACGATCGAATCGTTTCTCTCCTTTCACAATGGTAAGCCCCGTTTTTTCTAGAAAATCAATATTATACCCTTGCTTCAATGCCTCATCAGTAAAGGCCTGCCATTCATCTAAAGAGTATCCTAAATCAAATTTTTTAATGGTATCTTCAGTAAAGCCACGCTCCTTGAAATAGCTTAACCCAATAGACTTTCCCTGATCGGTTTTATGTAGTATTTTTTGAAAATAAGAACTAGCAAATTCACTTACCAAATATAAACTTTCGCGTTCGCTAGCCTTTTCTTTCTGTTCATTACTCTGCTCGGTTTCTTCAATTTCAATATTGTATTTCTTAGCAAGATATTTAATAGCTTCCGGATATGTAAAATGCTCATGTTCCATTAGAAAGGCAACAACATTTCCACCTTTTCCACTACTAAAATCTTTCCAGATCTGTTTTACGGGAGATACCATAAAACTTGGAGAACGCTCATCACTAAAAGGACTTAATCCTTTAAAGTTACTGCCAGATTTTTTTAATTGTACAAAATCGCCAATAACCTCCTCTACTCGCGCGGTTTCAAAAACTAAATCTATGGATGCTGCTGAAATCAAAAAACTCTAATTATTTATGTTGAAAGTTAACCATTATTAATTGCATTGAGAATGTAAAAATACTATAACTCCTTTAATTTAGTACATCCTTAATATAAAAACTCAAACATTAAATAAATTACCTGCTAGAATAAATTTTAACATTTTACACTTTTTTATCGTTTTCTTTAATCGTAATATTGCAATATAACAATTAATAAGATGGGAATAGCTAAAACAGAAATATTTACTGAAGCCCAAAATGAAATTGCACTTTTCGCAAAAGCCTTTGGTCATCCAGCTAGGGTGGCTATACTTCAGCATCTATTTAAAATTAACACATGCGTATGTGGTGATTTAGTAAGTGAAATTGGCCTGGCACAACCTACTATTTCACAGCACTTAAAAGAACTTAAACAACTAGGACTCATTAAAGGTAATGTTGAAGGCACTAGTGTTTGTTACTGTATTAATCCAGATGTATGGTCTAAAATGAAACAAATTATGACCGAATTTTTAGACCAGGACCTCTGTGATAATGGCAGTTGTTGTTAAAAAAATTTAAACCTATTAATCGTAATAAAACAATAAATTAAATATGAGACTTTCAGAAATAAAATCAATTTTAAAAAATTTAGAGGAAATTGCCTTTAAATTGCCTAATGGCGAATTAGTACCAGAACATTTTCATGTAACAGAAGTAGGTAAAATCACCAAACATTTCATAGATTGTGGTGGTACCGTTAGAAATGAAGAAATGGTAAATTTTCAGCTTTGGAATGCAAACGATTATAACCATAGATTACATCCGGAAAAATTAATTCATATCATCGAGTTATCGGAAAAAACACTTAACATTGGTGATTTAAACATTGAAGTTGAATATCAAGGTGATACTATTGGAAAATTTGGGTTAGATTTCGACGGAACTATTTTTTTACTTACCACTAAGTTTACTGATTGTTTAGCAAAAGACAACTGTGGTGTTCCAGCCGAAAAACCAAAAGTAAAATTATCAGAATTACAAACAAGCGACTGTTGCACGCCAGGCAGTGGTTGTTGCTAAATTAATAAATCACGAAAATATCACTATGGCAATATTTAAAACAATAGAGAATTTAATCTCTACCTTAAACGTTGATAGCCTTTCAAATGAACGAAAATCTGTTTTACAACCTCTCATAAATTACATACAAAACAAAATAGATAATACAGAAACGGTTCGGTTAAATTTTATATGCACTCATAATTCTAGAAGAAGTCACTTATCACAAGTTTGGGCTCAAACCATGGCAGCACATTTTGGCATTAATAACACTTTTTGTTATTCTGGAGGAACCGAGGCAACAGCACTATTTCCAATGGCTGCTAAAACCTTAGAACAAAGTGGATTTAACATTAACACTATTGCTGAAGGGAAGAATCCAATATACAGTATAAAGTATGACGAAAATAGTCATCCTATTATAGGTTTTTCAAAAACTTACGATGATATCTTTAACCCAAAATCTAATTTTGCAGCTATATTAACCTGCTCTCAAGCAGATAAGGGCTGTCCCTATATTAGTGGTGCAGAACAACGTATATCAATCACTTTTGAAGATCCTAAAGCATTTGATAATACACCACAGCAAGCCGAAAAATATGCCGAACGTAGCTTACAAATAGCAACAGAATTATTCTATGTCTTTTCTAAAATCTCAAAATAAATAACCCATGAAGAAACTTAGTTTTTTAGATAATTATTTGACGCTATGGATTTTTATAGCTATGGCTGTAGGCGTAGGTCTTGGCTATCTTATTCCTTCCTTTCCCGCAATTATAAATTCTTTTAATAAGGGCTCTACAAATATTCCCATAGCCATTGGATTAATTTTAATGATGTATCCCCCTCTAGCCAAAGTAAATTATGCCTTGCTACCAAAAGTATTTACCAACGTTAAAATACTTTCGACTTCATTAATTTTAAATTGGATTATAGGCCCCGTATTAATGTTCATCCTAGCCATTACATTTCTTCGAGATTATCCTGAGTATATGGTTGGCTTAATTTTAATTGGATTGGCACGATGTATCGCAATGGTTTTAGTTTGGAATGATCTTGCGGAAGGCAGTAGCGAATATGGTGCTGGCTTAGTTGCCCTAAACAGTATTTTTCAGGTGTTTGCTTATAGTTTCTATGCTTGGATCTTTATCACCATTCTACCTCCCTATTTTGGTTTTGAAGGTGCTATTGTAGATATTTCTATAGCAACTATTGCAGAAAGTGTTGCCATTTATTTAGGTATTCCTTTCTTATTAGGAATCTTAAGTCGATTAATTTTAGTTAAGTTAAAGGGTAAAGACTGGTATATGAAAACCTTCATACCAACAATTTCGCCTTTAACTTTAATAGCCCTGTTATTCACCATTATAGTAATGTTTTCTTTAAAAGGCGAATTAATCGTCCAAATTCCAATGGATGTCCTTATCATAGCAATTCCATTACTCATATATTTTGGCATCATGTTTATTATTGGTTTCTTTTTTACCAAAGCTATGGGTGCCGATTATGACAAGACAGCTTCTGTAGCGTTTACTGCTGCTGGTAATAATTTTGAATTAGCCATTGCTGTAGCTATAGCAGTTTTCGGTTTGAACTCTGGTCAGGCTTTTGCGGGAGTTATAGGACCCTTGGTAGAGGTTCCCGCTCTTATACTTTTAGTACGCGTGTCATTTTGGCTGAGAAAGAAATATTATCCCAAGCCCAAGTCCAAGTCCAAGTCCATAAAAATAAATTAAATAAAAAGGCTCCATGATTAGGAGCCTTTTTATTTTTAGGCAATATTAATTCACATCGAATCTAACACCTAAAGAAATATTGTTTTGTTTCATCAATTGATTTCTGAAAATGGGTGATAAATCATATTTCACATAAAGCGCTACTTCATCAAAAGCAATATAACCACTAACACCATAAACAAGGTTACTGATATTAAAACCGCGCTTTTGCTTTTCTTTAACTCGCTCGCCATCTAATCTATATTTTAATTTCTGACGCGTACCCACATTAAACCCACCATAACCACCAATACCTATTTTAAACTGATTATCGGTTGAATAGCGGAAATAATTATCATATTCTCTTTTCTTCGATGGACCGAATTCAATATGTACGGGAAAAACTAAATTAGAAATTGACAACTTAGATTTTTTTAAATTAACCGGATATTCTTCTAAATAAGTTAAGTTATTGTCTTGCACAAAGTATCTATTGTTATCCGGCTTTAATCCGTTAATTTGAAGTGAGGCTCCATACTTAATTCTTAAAAAATTAGAATTTGGAAGGACCCTTGTTTTCCATGCCCAGCCAATTTCAAAAAAACGTGATCCCCCAAATTTATAAGGGGAATCATCAAACTTTTCACCTTCAACAATAGCATTATTAAAACCAAAAGCTAGTACAAAATCACTTTTAGTGCGTTTATCGTATTTCTTTTTCTTATCTCTTCTAATAGTATAATCGTTATTATTAATAACTACCCCATAAGCAATTTCGGTATCCGATTTTCTTATTCCATAATCGTTTCGTTCAAATAACGCGATCTTATTATCTACTATTCCCAACCTATTTTCAATATTTAAAGCGGTAATTTTAGCTGCCTCTTTTTTTAATTGCTGAGCTTCAAAAGCCGTTATTTCCTCATTTTCCAATCGTTTATTTATAGCTTCAATTTCTTCTTTTAAATATTGCTTTTCTTCTTCCTTAATTTTTTCTTTTAACTTATTAAGCATCTCAATATTCCTAGCGTTTTTCATAGCCGGAATACTATCTTGTGCCACAACTAATTGAAAGCAGAAAAACAAGATAATAAGACATAGGTAATTAGATATAATGTTTTGCATAACTGTTCGTTTTTTGATTTGATTTTGATTGATGATGATTATATTAATGTTTAACCGATGGCCCAACTAATCATTGCGTTGAGCAACCGCCGTTTTTATAGTACCATAACTTTCTTTAATAGCTTTAAAGACTTTTGTTCTAAAAGATTCGTCTAATTCCAGTTCAACTTCATGTAATAATAAATCAGCATCGACTATTGCGCTGGAGCTTTTGGTTATACGTTGTAACCTAATTTCATTCTGCGCTTCAAGTAATAAGGCATCGACAATAGAATCTGTAACCTCCTGATTATTCATTTTTAAATCATGAACCTGTGCTAAAACCTCCTGTACTTTCACTTCCTCGAAAGCAGCAATCTCATTTTTCTTTTCATTGGGAATGGTTTCAACTTTTTTATTTGAAGCTATGCTTTCGGGATGCACAAACTCTTCCAAAGGCGTTTCCACTACTTCAACTTTAGATAAAACCTCGTTCGACAATCCTTCCGAAGGCTCTGGGATACTAACTATTTCAGTAGCATCAAGCGCTTCTTCATGATTCATAATATTCGTTTCAATTTCTAAAGGTGTATCTACAATTACCGGTACGTCTTTTTTATTTTGAAACATCAAATTTCCTAAAAACAACAGACCTGTTAAACTGGCTGCGATACCTGCAAACGTTAAAACTAGTTTTCTTCTGGTGCCAGAAGATCTTCCATGATCTAAACGTTCTTCTAGTTTCAACCAGGCATCCTTCGATGGTTTTAACTTTCTAGACTTCAGGTTGTTCCTTATTTTTTCTTCTACATTATTTGATACCATAACTTGTGCTATTCATTTTTTTTAATTTTCCTTGCAGCAACTTGCGCGCTTTAAATAACTGCGACTTTGAAGTGTTTTCTGAAATGTTTAACTCCTCTGCTATTTCATGGTGTTTATAGCCCTGAATGGCATACATAATAAAAACAATTCTATACCCATTAGGTAATTCGTCTATTAATTTCTGTATCTCAGCAACTTCTATATTAGTAGTCATATTTACAGAAAGTCCTACGTCTAATGTCTCATCTTCAACTGAAAATTCTACTTGCTTTTGTTTTCTTAAATAAGAAATAGACTCTCTTACCATAATGCGTCGAACCCACCCTTCAAAACTCCCTTCGTTTCTAAAACTTTTTAAATTAGTAAACACCTTGAAAAATCCATTTAACATGACCTCTTCGGCATGTTGTATGTCCTTTATATAAAACCTGCAAATGCTTAACATTGTAGGCGCATGCATATCGAACAACTTACGTTGTGCTTCACGATTTTGCTTCGTAGCACGAAGTATAAGTTCAGATTCACTTTTATGGAGTTTAATAACCTTCAAAAATGATTTCATTTTGTCTTCTATTTATTAAGACGCTAATTCTTTAAATATGGTTGCCTAGAGGCTAAAAAATATATAATGTTGAACTCTAAAATAATTTATAATCTATTGCATTATATTTACACAATTCAGAAAATGGTAGAGTTTTTACTTTATCAAAAGAATAACTGTAGGGCATTATAAAAATTAGCTAAAGTAGCGACTGAAGATACTCTAATAACGAATCTTATTTCAATAAAATACAATCGTCTAAAAACTACTTAAAAAATAATAAGAAACTTATTTTTTACGTTCTATAACGTAATTCACCATAAGTTTTAAAGAATCCTTGTATTTTGATTCTGGGTAAGCTTGTAATATTTGAAGAGCTTCATCCTGAAACTCCGTCATTTTGGTTATAGCATAATCTAGGCCCCCGCTATCTTTAACAAAAGCGATAACTTCTTTTACTCGCTTTTTATCTTTATTGTGATTTTTAATAGAATTTATTAACCACTTTTTATCTTGTTTATCGGCCTGATTTAATGCATAAATTAAAGGCAAAGTCATTTTTTGCTCTTTAATATCAATACCCGTTGGTTTACCGATTTGATCTTCTGTGTAATCGAATAAATCGTCTTTAATCTGAAAAGCCATCCCTATAAGTTCTCCAAACATACGCATCGACTCCACATGCTGCGAGTCTGGTTTAACCGATGCTGCTCCCAAACTACAACAAGCTGCTATGAGCGTAGCTGTTTTTTGTCGGATAATTTCATAGTATACATCTTCTGTGATATCCAGCTTACGAGCCTTCTCAATTTGAAGTAACTCCCCCTCACTCATTTCTCGAACGGCAATCGAAATAATTTTTAGTAAATCGAAATCACCATTATCGATACTTAACAACAAACCTTTAGATAACAAATAATCACCAATTAAAACGGCTATCTTATTTTTCCAAAGGGCATTTACAGAGAAAAAACCACGACGTAAATTACTATCATCTACAACATCATCATGCACTAATGTTGCTGTATGAATAAGTTCTATTACGGAAGCCCCACGATAAGTGCGTTCATTAATTTCTCCATTAGAAACCATCTTAGATACCAGAAAAACAAACATGGGACGCATTTGCTTTCCTTTTCGATTTACAATGTAAGTGGTTATTCTATTTAGTAAAGCCACTTTACTAGACATTGACAAAAGAAACTTTTGTTCGAAAAGTTCCATTTCGAAGGCGATGGGCTGTTTTATTTGCTCTACTATTTTCAAACGAATTGCTAAGAAAATTCAAATATAAGTTTTACGTGCTTATATTTTAGGTAAAATTAATATTTATATGACTAACAGAAAAAGAGATACTCCTTTTACTAAAAGTTACAACTAACTTTTATTAGCCAATTGCCCGCAGGCAGCATCAATATCTTTACCACGACTACGACGCACATTAACTACAATTCTATTTTTTTCCAGAGTAGCAATGTAATTTTCTAAGGCCTCATTAGAGGCTTGTTGAAATTCGCCATCATCGATTGGGTTGTACTCGATGATATTTACCTTACTTGGCACATATTTACAGAATTTCACCAGGGCATCAATATCCTTTTGTGTATCGTTAATACCTCCCCAAACCACATATTCATAACTAATTTTACGTTTGGTTTTAGCATACCAGTATTCTAAAGCTTCACGTAAATCGTTTAAAGGAAAAGTCTCATTAAATGGCATTATGGTAGTCCTTACTTCATCAATCGCAGAATGCAATGATACGGCCAGATTAAATTTAACATCATCGTCTGCCATTTTTTTAATTATCTTTGGAACACCAGATGTTGAAACAGTAATGCGCTTAGGAGACATTCCTAAACCTTCCTCCGAGGTTATTTTATCGATAGCCTTAATAACATTATTATAGTTCATGAGCGGCTCACCCATTCCCATAAACACAATATTACTTAAAGGTCTATCAAAATACAAACGACTTTCATTATCAATAGCCACCACTTGGTCATAGATTTCATCAGGATTTAAATTACGCATCCGCTTGAGTCTTGCAGTAGCACAAAAGCGGCAATCTAAACTACAACCTACCTGACTCGACACACAGGCAGTAGTCCTGGTAGCTGTGGGAATTAAAACCGACTCTACTATTAATCCATCGTGAAGTCTTACAGCATTTTTAACCGTACCGTCGGCACTACGTTGCATCGTATCAACTTTAATATGGTTAATAACAAAGTTATCTTCCAGCATTTGACGAGTTTCTTTAGAGATATTGGTCATATCATCGAAGGTATGCGCAGCCTTTTGCCAAAGCCACTCATACACCTGATTACCTCGAAAAGCCTTATCTCCTTGCTTTACAAAGAAGTCTCTTAATTGCGTTTTAGTTAACGCGCGAATATCTTTTTTTTTTGTTGCCATAGATGATGCAAAAGTAATTAAAGTTTCTTAGTTAATCCGCATTAAGAATTGCTTGGGTGTCCTTTTTAGATTAGCCAATTTCATATCATAAAATAGCCTATTTATGACCTACTCTCAAGCACAAACAAAGGCTTCAATTTAAAAAACGCCAAAAAAAAAGCCTTGAATAAACAAGGCTTTTAGTTTTATAAGATTAGCATGGCATCCCCATAACTATAGAATTTGTATTTTTCTTTTACAGCCTCATCATAAGCCCGTTTTATAAAATCGTGACCTGCAAAGGCAGATACCATCATTAACAAAGTCGATTTTGGTGTATGGAAATTGGTAATCATACAATTTGCAATACTAAAATCGTATGGAGGGAAAATAAATTTATTAGTCCAACCATCTATTTGATTTAGCTCGCCATTTGAAGACACAGAGCTTTCGATAGCACGCATAACAGTAGTACCTACTGCACATACGCGTTTCTTTTCTCGAATTCCTTTATTTACCGTTTCTACAGCTTTCTCATCGATAGTAAGTTCTTCACTATCCATTTTATGCTTAGATAAATCTTCTACTTCTACAGGATTGAAAGTTCCTAAGCCTACATGTAAAGTTACCTCAGCAAAATTCACTCCCTTTATTTCAAGACGCTTTAATACATGCTTAGAAAAGTGTAGTCCGGCAGTTGGAGCTGCTACAGCTCCTTCGCTTTTTGCATAAATAGTTTGGTAACGCTCTTCGTCTTCTGGTTCTACTTCTCTTTTAATATATTTAGGAAGAGGCGTTTCACCTAGGTCGTTCAATTTTTTTCTAAACTCAGTATAAGAACCATCATAAAGGAATCGTAAAGTACGTCCTCTTGAAGTTGTATTATCTATTACCTCAGCTACTAAAGTGTCATCATCGCCAAAGTATAATTTATTACCTATTCTAATTTTACGAGCTGGATCTACTAATACATCCCACAGGCGTTGCTCTTCATTTAATTCTCTAAGTAAAAACACCTCTATTCTAGCACCTGTTTTTTCCTTATTACCATATAATCTGGCTGGAAATACTTTTGTATTGTTTAGAATTAAAACATCATCTTCGTCAAAATAGTCAACAATATCCTTGAACATTTTGTGCTCAATAGTTTGATTTTTTCTATCTAAAACCATTAAACGCGCCTCATCTCTGTTTTCTGCTGGATATTCCGCTAATAATTCATCTGGTAAATTAAAACCAAAGTGTGATAATTTCATGTGTCTGTGTTTATTTTTTAAGCAAGGTGCAAATATACAATCTGCGAATAGGCCTTGTCAAGTAAATAGATGATTTTTATTTAGTTAATTTAAAACCAATAGCCTCTAGATCGTCCCAAAATGTTGGATACGATTTAGAAACCACCATAGCATCTTCAATAACTATTGAAGTTTTAAGTGCCAAAGGTGCAAATGCCATAGCCATTCTATGGTCGTTATAAGTAGCAATAGCAACATCTGGCTTTATGCTTGTTGAAGCTTTCAAGTGTAAGGACTTATCAGTAATAGTAACCTCCCCGCCCAATTTTTCAATCTCGGTCTTTAAAGCCACTAACCTGTCTGTTTCTTTAATTTTTAAGGTATGAAGTCCAGACAAATCGCATGGTATTCCTAAGGCAAAACAGGTAACAGCAATAGTTTGTGCTATATCTGGGGCATTCTTTAAATCCAACACTAAAGGCCGTAATGCTTTTGCCTCCTTCTTAAGTGTTAAGCTATTATTTGAAAATATTGCAGTTACACCAAAATGTTTGTAAATATCAACTAATACACTGTCTCCCTGCAAACTATTTTCTTTATATGAAGACAAGGCAATTTCAGTTCCAACATCAGCCATCGCTACTATGGAAAAATAATAGGATGCAGAAGACCAATCAGATTCAACCACTAAAGTTGTAGGTTCTAAGTTGCCAGATGCTGGATTCACTTTTATAGTTTGCCCAACAAAAGAGGTTTCTACACCAATTTCATTTAACAAACTAAGTGTCATATTTATATAAGGCACCGAAGTTATCTCTCCTTCTAAGGTTAACTCTAAACCATTTTCAAGTCGGGATGCTATTAAAAGTAAAGACGAAATATATTGACTACTTACATTTGCATTTAATGACACTTGATACTTAGTTAATTTCTTACCCTTAATTTTAATTGGTGGATACCCACTATTTTCAACGTAATCAATATCTGCTCCCAACGCCTGAAGTGCTTCAACTAAAATTTTAATCGGACGCTCTTTCATTCGTTTAGAACCGGTAAGGGTTACTTCACGACCTTCTTGTATCGCAAAAAATGCCGTTAAAAATCGCATCGCTGTTCCAGCATGATGAATATCTACAACATCCGACTTAGAGCTCAAGGCTTTAGTCATTAAATTACTATCGTCAGAATTAGAAATATTCTCAAGATTAAATTGTGGATACAATGCCTGTAAAAGTAATAAGCGGTTCGATTCACTTTTAGACCCTGTAATCTGAATAGCAGATTGTTTTGCTATTTCAGATTTGTGAAGTTTGATATGCATAATAGTTAGTTCGCTTTTTTAAAGTGGCTGCTAATTTACTTTAATTTTTCGTTATTATGATGCCTATCATGGTCGCGTTTACCTTTCTTATCCATTCTTTTATCGAAAGCCTCTTGTAAATCAACACCCGTTTGATTTGCAAGGCACAATACAACAAATAATACATCGGCTAATTCTTCACCTAAATCTTTATTTTTGTCGCTTTCTTTCTCACTTTGTTCTCCATAACGACGTGCAATAATACGGGCCACTTCACCAACTTCTTCTGTAAGCTGTGCCATATTAGTAAGCTCGTTAAAATAGCGAACACCATGATTTTTTATCCACTCGTCAACTTCCTTTTGTGCGTTTTGAATATTCATTTATACTTTAGTTAAAACAATTTGTTCATTCTCTTTATCAACAATTCTCTTAAAATATTCCTTTAAAGTTTTATAATATAAAGGAGAAACTATAGCCTGATTTAATTCTATATTCAACATTAACTGAATGGATTGCCCACTTGTCGTTAAAACATATTTAAAATCACCTAAATTATCTGGAAGGGCCAAAGATACATTTTCTGGCACAGATTCCACAACATAACCTTCTGGTATATTAATTATTACTCTGTATTTTTGCGCGGATGGATACCCGAAATCTATAGGGAATTCTCTGTTTTCCGATTTAAATGGATTTTCATTGGTTTTTAAAAATAGTAAAGGTGAAAAATACATTTTCTCTCCAACAATATCAGCTTGTTCCTCTTTAATAAACTTATAAGATTCTAAAATTGGCTTCGCTAATTCCGTCGCATTAGAAACTTTAAAATCTGATATTTCAAATCCCACATATTTATTTTCTAATTTGTCTAAAAAATCATCTTTATTCGCCTTCAGGTATTTTTCTCTATATAACAAAGCATCATGATTTGTTTTTGAACTTCTTAATGCGCCTTCTACCTTACCTGTTTCTGCCATATTAGCCATCACTGTTATACTATGTATCGAATTATTTTTAGGATATAAATCTATAAGTTTAGAAAGTCCATCCTTTTTAATTATTCTACCTTGCCAGTTAAGGGTACGATATGGCAAAATATTAGGTGAACTATATTCGCTGGTTCCATCTAACAAAACATAGCCTTCAGATAGTTTAACACTTGAAATCACGTAATTATAACCTTCTCTGGTAGGAAACAAAGGCACTCCATTATTACGGGTACTTACTAAAACGGGATACGCATCTAAACCAGCATATCGCAACATAGCCGTTAACATTAAATTAATTTCTGCACTATTCCCTACCTGATCCTTATAAGCACTTTTTACGCCTTCTGAGGCATATTTACTATAATATCCATTCCACTTTACACGAGATTTCAAATACGCATATATTAAACTCAACCTCTTTTCAGGTTCTTGAGCTGTAGCGATTAATGCATCTATGTCGTCTTCAAAATAATTTGTCTTATTTAACTCAGTACCAAAATTGGGACTATCGTAAATAGTTTTCACGACATCTTCCCAAGTAGTCGTTATATATTTAATTGGAGAGTCTGGAAACTTCATAAACGACAATTCATATTTTACGGCTGAACGATAATTATCTAAATTATTCACATATGGTTCATCTTTTAAGGCCGGAACATTTTCTAAATGATACGTCGATACCGTTTTAGTAAATTCAACATCTGAATATTCGAAATTTGTTTTTGAAATATTATATCCGGTTCTAGTTTTGTTTGTAAAAGTAATTTTGTCACTTACTGATTCTACTTCTGGAGATACCATTAAAAACCCTTTAGTACTAACCTTAAAAGTATAATATTCAGGAACTTCAAATTTTGATAGTAATTTCTTTACCGGAATATCATGTTGAAACACAAATTCATCAACATTTTGAGAAAAAGGAGAAACGATTCGGTACTCGTATTCTATAACAGAACCTTCTTTAACATTTGGCATAGTAAATTTGGTTTCGTTATAATATTCGCTACGTTCTGTTTCAAATATTCCGTCTTTTTTTAATTTAGTTTCTTCAATCTTACCATCGGTTCCCAGATTGTATGTATAAGCTTTCAAGCCTGTTAATTTCTCTTCATCTTTACTTGATCTATATAAGTAGACAGATTTTGTAGCATAGTCGTATCCTTTCTGATTGTATATTTTAATGCGTTCGTGGACTTCGGTAATTAACTGAAAACCGCTCTCTTTATTGTAGTAGTAATAACTCCGTCTCTTCTTATATAAGTATGCCGCATTCGCTGAAGAATCTATTGAACAATATACTTCTTGCAATTCTGATTTTGATACATCCCGGAAATCATAATCTTGGGCTAATACTAACTGACTCATAGTTAATACAACTATGGATAAAATAAGGTTTTTCATGTAAATTTTAAAGATTTGATGGTTAATATGTTCGTAAATGGTTTAAGACTCTTTATTCGATTTTTTTAACTAAAACGATTTGTTCTAGCTGCTTTTCAAACATGTTCCTATAAAAAGATTTAATCCTAGAAAAATATTCCTTTGCTACTACACTCCTGTTGATTGAAATAATGGAAGAAAACACAATGGAATTTTTAGATGATGAGATGTCATATTTATAAAATCCCAAACCATCTGGTAATTCTTCGATTACTGGCTCCGGCAAAATTTTCACCCTGTATCTTTCAGGAATTTCAATATTAACATGATATTTTGAGATAAAGGGTGTCCCAAAATCAATAGGAAAACTGCGACTATCTTCTTTAAAATACTTTTCAAAAGAGGTTAAGAAAAATAATGGAGACACAAACATTTTATCCTGAGAAATGCCTACACAACTATCCCGTTTAAACATAAAAGTTTCTGATACTGGCTTATTGTATTCAACCTTATTTAATAATTTATAATCCGTAATTTCAATCCCTCCAAAATCTGAAGCCAGTAATCTTAAATATTCTTTTTCGCCAACACCTTTATTATTGTTTCTAAAATCTAGGGCAAATTGATTACTTCTCATATTTCGGTATACGCCCTGAATATTTCCAACTTCATCAATCTTCACTTTCATTATTGTATTATTAACAGCATGTTTCTCTGGATACAAATAAATTTTCTCGATGGAGCCATCTTCTTTTAAACTAAAACCTAACCAATTCTTCGCATGAAGTGGTAATACATTAGGAGCTGCATATTTCTCAGAAGCATCTAATAAAACATCTTCAGTTGGCAAATTAACCTTCGTTATAACATAATTAAAAGCGTTATAATTAGGACATAACGGAAATCCATTGTCTCGGGTAGTAACCAATACTGGGTTGGCCTCAAATCCGGAATAGCGCAACATAGCAGAAAGCATTAAATTGATATCGGCAACATTACCTTTACCTTCTAAATACACATCATTTAAATCTTTTGATGTGTAAACTCCATATTTGCCATTGCATGCTACCTTTGATTTTACAAATTCATAGATATGCTCCATTCTGGTTTTTATATTTTCCTCCAAAGCCTTTATACTATCAATATCCGATTTGAAGTAATCTGTTTTCTCTAATTCTCCCAAAAACTCAGGACTGTTATATATCCTTTTTACAACTTCTTCCCAGCTAGGAGTTTCCCCTAAAACCAGCAACAGTGAGGGATTGAAATTTTTTAAATTATTAACATAATCAACTTTTTCTAAGGCTGGTATATTAATATATTTAAAATCCCTACCTTTTACTTGAAAGTTCTGAATTGTATTTCTTGGATTATCCATACTTAATCTAAATTGAGGAGATGCGTCACTAAACCAAGTTACATTTGACCAATATTCCTTCTCCTGTAAACTCATATCCACCCACCCTCTCGTGGGGTCTATAAAATTAACATTAGATGCTGTAGGTTTATAGCTTAGTTTCTTTACATCTCCGATAGGCATTACTTCTTGCTTAACAAAATTAGAAGGCATAAACACTGCGCTAAACTCTTTTATTGGAATTTCATATTGTAAATCAAACTCTCGAGCATTAAATGAAGAAGGCATCTTGACAGCATATTGGAGATCTAATACACTCCCCTCCTCTAAATTAGGAATCTTTAACATAAACTCGATATAAGTTCTTGTCTCATTAATAATTTCTAAATCAGATAAATTAAATTCCTCTATTTTTATTTCATTATCAATTAAACTATAAGCTTTGGCTTTAAATTCTAGGAATTCATCATTACCAGCTTTACTCTTAAATAATTTGATTTTCTTGTGAGCATATTTAAAACCTTGCTGGTTGTAAAATTTAATTCTATCAAAATATGAAGCTACTAACCAAGATTTTTCATCTTCTGGATTTAAAAAATAGGTTTCTATTCCTTTATATAAGAAAGCAGCGGTAGATGAGCTATCTTCTAAATAATATTGCTCCTTTAGCTGTCCCTTTCTCACTTTCCCAAACTCATATTCCTGAGCTATTACAAACTGACAAACAAACAGCAATACTAAAACTACGATACTCTTTTTCATCATAATTGATTTTTTATTAGAGCTACTTTTATATGGTCTAGTTTAGAAACTTCCTTAAGGAAATTTCTAAATGCCGTATAGTCTTCTCTTGGGAATTTACCATCTCTCAAAACAAACTCTCGAGTATAAATAAGTGTGTTTTTATCTTTTTCTGTAACCTCATAATGATAAGATCCAAACTTGTTTTGAATTTCCTTCTTACCAGGCAAGACTTCTACTCTGTAATTGGATGGTAAGGTAATTTCGACTCGATCCACATCTTTAAACCCTCGTACAATTTGCACTGGTAATTTTCGGTTTCGGTAACGATCTGGAATATCATCACTCCTATTAAAAACGTTCAAAGACAGCAGCATACGATCACCAACAATTTTTGGATAATTCGTAGCTTTAAAATCTATTTCTTCTAAAAACTCAACGGCTTGCTTATCATTATTAAACTTCATATTACTAATGAAGATATTATTCACATAGCCCCACCTGTCTTTATAATAAGAGTCTAAATCGCGACTGGTTTCTAATTCCAATCGATACTTTTGATCGTATTGTAATCCTTGAGAAATTATTTCCACATGAGCCTCTATTACCCCCTCGTTTGACACAGAATAATTCCCATTAACATGTTGAACATTCTCTTCCGTCTCATATTTTTTGGTGTGTTTAATCTCCCCGCCTTCCGGCTTAATAACCAACACGTCGCGATTGTCTGTAAAATCCCCAATAAAACCAAAAGGCAAATCCTGACTGGTACATTCCAACCAAATATCATCGGCCTCTTCTTGTGGAATATTTAAAATAACATGGTTTGTTTGTCCTCCAAATGAAACAAAATCTTTATCTACACTTATTTGATTTTTACTTGAAGCATAAAGACGTGTATAATAAGATTTCACCCCTACATAATCTAATAATGCTTTCGTATAATTACTTAAACCTTTACAGTCGCCATACTTTACATTATCTACATCCAATGCCGCTATAGGCTGCATCCCTCCAATTCCCACTTGCACACTGATATACCGCGTGTTGTTTTGCACAAATTCATAAACAATTTCCGCTCGCTTTATTGGATCATCGATGCCGCTCACTAGTTTATCAATTTCCCTTTTTGTTTCTTGAGAAATTGCAGTTCGACCAACTAACAAATTATCATGAAACCACTTTCCCATCCCAGCCCAATCGTCAACCTGAGCAAATACACCTTCATAATTAAATTGATTAACTGCCAACATAGCTCTTGGCATAAAAGATTGGAAAGGCGGACTGTAATCTTCTGGTTTTATAGCTTCAAGATTTTTAATCTGATATTCTATTCCACCAATTGTTTCAGTTTTTTCTAAATTTAAATTTTCGAAATTATTCTCTTTTGTTCGAATGGAAACATGTTCAGGAAAACCAACACTATAAACACTTTTCTCAACAGCTACAAAAAAACCATCGATAGGAACAAATGATGGAATGAATGCTGTATTTTCGGTACTAACCTCGCAAGTAAACTCGACAGTATAAGGATAATTTATGGGTGTAAAATCCAGATACATCACTCTGGAATCAGAATAAAGCGTACCGCCATCAACAGCACTTACATCCTTAAAATCGTTCTTTTTAAACTTATTTAATTCATTACCATATGCATCAAAAATTACAGCTTGTAGTTTCTTTACTTTTCTGTCGTTATCATAATAAACCAATGCATTTACGTCATCATTACCTTCTTTATTTAAGACCGTAATTATGCGCTTATGTTTTATATTCATGTCCTTCGACGATTCTAAAACAATACCGACATCATCTAACCTAACTACGGCATTAGCATTGGAAGTTAAATGAGCTGGAATAGTTAAGGATGTATATAATTCTTCTTGAGAAGAAACTAAAATAGTAGAAAATAGTAGAAAAAAATTAAGGTATTTTTTTAAATGCATCATCATTAGCAGAAGGTTAGTTACTCGAATAATTGTTAGCTTCTAAGAATTAAATAACTGAGAGAAAAACCTTTAGCACGAAATACCGGTTTAATTAAAATTCTTACAAACTCAAATATATAAAAATTGGTCGAAAATTCATATAATTTGAATGTAATAAGATATTAAATCTACTTTTATTTAGAAGGCAATTAAAATAACTTAAATGAGCAATATATTCTAAGAAAAGTACTTGCCCAATTTCTTAAATTTAAATAAAAAAGCACTACCATATGGTGATCTCCCCTTTTTATTAATAACATCTCTATTTATATAATGTAGACGACCTTTATTAATGGATGAAATCTTACAGAGGCTCACTTTTACTTTTCACTCTAATTTTGAATACTCTCCAAATTGTTTGCTTTTTTAAGTTAATTTATTTTTCTTCAAGGAAACTATAGAAATAAAGCTTTTAAAATTTAAAAATAGTATGGCGAAAATTACATGTTACGGAGAAGTTTTATGGGATGTATTTCCCACGCATAGAAAAATAGGTGGAGCTCCTTTAAATGTGGCTAGTCGATTGCGGTCTTTTAATCATGAGGTTTCTATGATTAGTGCTATAGGTAATGATGAAGCGGGTGAAAAGATTTTAAAATATTTAAAAGAACGACAAGTTGATACGCAATGTATTCAAACATTAAATGACTGTCAAACCAGTGAGGTTAAGGTTATGCTTAATGAAAAAGGTTCTGCTTCTTACGATATTATATATCCGAGAGCCTGGGACAAAATACAACTCACTGAGCAAGCCAAAGAAACGGTTACTAAGGCTGATGCTTTTGTTTTTGGAAGCCTTATTGCAAGGGATGGCACCTCTAAAAACACGTTGTTTAATCTGCTTGAAATCGCAACCTATAAAATTTTCGACCTCAATTTACGACCGCCATTTTATACCGAGAACTTATTAATTCACCTGATGAACAAAGCCGACTTTATTAAGTTTAACGATGACGAATTATATGAGGTAAGTGCTTTTATGGGATCTAAATACCACTCTTTAGAACAAAACATCATGTTTATTGCAAAAGAAACTAACACGAAGCATATTTGTGTCACAAAAGGTCCGCACGGTGCCGTACTATTGTATAACGACCAATTGTATTATAACAGTGGCTATTTTATAAAAGTGATCGACACAGTTGGTGCCGGCGATTCCTTTTTAGGCTCTTTAATAAGTCAGCTACTAAATAAAAACGACCCGCAAACGGCAATTGATTTTGCCTGTGCGGTTGGTGCCTTGGTAGCTCAAAGTGAGGGTGCTAATCCAAGCTTACCAATAGAACAAATAAATGAATTTATAAACCCATATTAAATTTCACGTTTATATATAAAGACAAAAAGTCCTCACGAAGAATTTCATGAAGACTTTTTATTTATAATATAATGCATTTTAGCCTGCCTTTTGTTTCGCTTTCATTTTTTCAAGAAGTATCTTTTCACGTTGAATTTCTTCCTTACGCTTATTGAACTTCTCAACACGCTCATCAATCTCACGTTGTCTTTCGGCTCGCAACCTAAGTCTTTCGGCTTCTTTTTCTAGTTCAAGCTGCTTTTCTTTTCTGGCTTGCAATTTTTCCTTTAAAACCGAAAAATAGGCATAGCCATACATACTTAAAAACAACAAGGCTATTATGCCTAAAATAAGGTATCCGTTTTCCATAACTTTAAATAAATTATAAGTTGTAACTAAATTATAGTCAAATCTTTATGATTTATTTAAAGATACAAAAAAACTAATGATGTTAAAAAATAAAAAAGTTGAAGTACCTAAAAAAAAGATTAAACCATTATCAAAAACCAATCATCCTATTTTTTTGATTTTCAAAGACCTTTAAGTTTTTTAGTCCGAAATCTTATGTCCTTGTTCTATCCAACCTAAATAACCACCTTCAAGGTTATATATTTTATCAAAACCAGCGGCTTTAAATTGCTCTGTACTACTACGACTTCTTCTACCCGATTTACAATAGATAAAAACTGGTTTTTCAACATCTAATTTCTTAATATCTTCTGAAAATGACTTCGAGTAAAAATCAATATTAATAGCATGCATTAAATGCCCAGCCTGATATTCTTCAGGTGTCCTAACATCTATAATTTGCGCCTTATCGGTTTTTAAAAGTAACTTCTGCATTTTTTCAGGAGATACATTCACATAGTTTTCCTGCGCCTTACCCTGCCTGCATCCTAAAATCGTTAAACTGATAAAAAAACTAATAAGTATAAGGACGCGTTTCATGATAATTGTTATTACTATTTCTGTACTATTTCACCTTCCCATTCGAGAATTCCACCTTCTAAATTATAAGCGTTTTCAAAACCTAATTGTTCCATAATAGCACAAGCCTTAGCACTTCTATTACCTGAACGACAATACACATAATAATTTTTAGACTTATCAAGTTCTTCTAATTCGTAAATAAAACCTTGACCTTTAAAAATATCTATTTGAATAGCATTAGGAATAATCCCTTCGGCAACTTCACCATCGGTTCTTACATCTAATACTACAGCATTATCATCATTTGCTAATTGCGATGCCCATTCTTCTTGTGTTAATTCTTCCATTCTAATATAATTTGATGCACAAAATTAGCACATATTAAATTTATAGACGAAAAAAAAATAAAGTATTGCTCTTTAGATTTTTATTTCAATCAAGTAGCTCCAAAGACCTACACCTTTATAGAACAGCCAATAGCTTTGGTCTCCTTTTCCTTTATATCCTTTCCTTTTAATAAGGCATCAACAGCTTCTTCTACATATTTGGTCTTAACAGCTGCCGCATCTTTATAATTATCATCAATAGTACCAATATATTTCACTACATTTCCTTTTTCCGTTTTCTGAAGCACAAATATATGTGGTGTTCTAGTGGCTCCATATTTGGGAAAAACGGTTTGCTCTGCGTCTATCAAATAGGGGAAAGTAAACCCTTTTGTATTTGCACGCTCTTTCATAGCTTCCATTCTATCACCAGGTTGCACCTCAACATTATTTGGCATAATGGCAATTACGGGATATCCATTAGGGGCATATTTTTTATCTAAAGCAATAATTCGGTCTTCATACATTACGGCATACGGACAAGTATTACAGGTAAATGTGACAATAAATCCTTTGGCCTCCTTATAATCTGATAAAGACACCATATTTCCATCAATATTCTCCAGTTTAAAATCATCGGCAATATCACCAATCTTGTAACCATCTCCTAGCGTAGATTTAGTTATCGTAAATGCACTTACAAATAATATAAAACAAAATGCAGCTATTATTTTAATAGTTGTTTTCATAGTTATTAATTTAAAAATTGCTCAACTTCTCCTTTTAATGTATCAAAATCAAAAGATTGTTCATAAAACTTACGGTTCCCTTTTTTATAAATAATGGTGGCGGGAATAGATCCTGACCAGGTGGTATCCACTTTTGGAATCCAAGTATTCATATCGACATCATCTAATGCTACTACTTTCGATTTTAATTGATGTTCCCTTATAAAGGGCTTTAATTTGGTATCGTATAAATGTGGAAAATCCAGACTTACCAACAGTACCTCCAATTCATCTTTAGAATATTCTTCTCTTAACTTTTCAAAATAAGGTAATTCTTTAACACAAGGCGCACACCAAGTAGCCCAAAAATTTACTACATATACTTTGTTATCTGTATTATTTAAAAATTTTTCTAGTCCATTAAAATCGTAAATTTCCAAATCAGGCATTTTTTCATCAACATGTTTAACCAACCTATTTTCAGAAACATTTTCTAACTTAACTTCAGTTTTATTCTTACAACTTACTATTAGACTAAGTAGCAGCAACATTAGTTTAATTCTCATAAATGATTTTTTTTTTAAAAATCCATTATCAATTATGCAATAGACATTTAAATTTAATTAATAGTTTACATAATTAATACGGTTTAACATTCTTTTATGCAAAAATAATTTAGTTGTATTGTATAATATTATTATCATTTCTATATTTGAATCAAATAAACAAACAAATGAAACATTTTTTAAATAATACTTGGTGGTGGTGCTTTACAAACTTTCGTTCGTGAAGTAGACCCTAGTATATTTAAAAATTAAAATATCGAAAAGGCTTGTCATTCACGACAGGCCTTTTTTATAACCAAAAATCACTGAACAAACTCAGCTTAAATGACTAAATTTAATTTATACACGCATTACAAAAGAATTCTGGCAGACATCATTACTCCAGTTGGGGTTTACTATAAAATTCGAGACAAATACCCGAATAGCATCTTGTTAGAAAGTGGTGATTATCATAAAAATCATAAAAACTATTCTTATATATGTTTCAATCCCATCGCTTCAATAAAAATTGAAAACGACATTATTACCGAAACTTTTCCCGATGGCAGTTCAACCAGTTTGACTATTACTGACGACATTAACGTGGCCGAAGAAATTCACAATTTCACCAAGCGCTTTAACACCAATTCAGATCAGGATTTTAAATTCATAAATAATGGTATTTTTGGTTACACAGCCTACGATGCTGTAAAATATTTTGAAGATATCGATATCAGTAAAAAAGCAAATTCACTTGAGATTCCTGAAGTGTATTATGCCGTTTATCAAAATATCATTGCCATTAATCACTTTAAAAACGAGGCTTATATTTTTGCACATTGTTATGAAGGGGCAGAAAACAATATTCATGAAGTAGACAGCCTTATTAATGTTAAACAGTATGCTACCTACAACTTTAAAACCAACGGTGAAATTACTTCTAATTTAACCGATGATGAGTTTAAAGAACATGTGGAATTAGCAAAAAAACATTGTGCACGTGGCGATGTATTTCAATTAGTGCTATCAAAACGTTTTTCTCAGGAATTTAAAGGAGATGATTTTAACGTATACCGTGCCTTACGAAGCATTAATCCATCTCCTTATTTATTCTATTTCGATTACGGAAGTTTTAAAATCTTCGGAAGCTCGCCGGAAGCACAACTTATTGTATCTGATGGCACGGCAGAAATTCATCCAATAGCTGGAACCTTCAGACGAACTGGTGACGACGCCCAGGATGACGCTTTAGCCGAAAAACTTAAAAACGACGATAAAGAAAATGCTGAACATGTCATGTTAGTAGACTTAGCTCGTAACGATTTAAGTAGACATGGTAATATGGTTCACGTAGAAACATATCGTGAGGTTCAGTTCTTTTCACACGTTATTCACTTAGTAAGCAAAGTTACAGGACGTAAACATGAAAAAACCTCAACCATGCAAGTGGTAGCAGACACTTTTCCCGCAGGAACTTTAAGTGGCGCACCTAAACATCGTGCCATGCAACTTATAGAACAATACGAAAAAACCAGTCGCGCCTATTATGGTGGTGCCATTGGTTTTATGGATTTTGATGGTAATTTTAATCACGCCATAATGATTCGTACTTTTTTAAGCAAAGATTACAAATTAAACTGGCAAGCAGGTGCCGGTATGGTTTCTAAATCTAACGCCGAAAGTGAATTACAGGAAGTTTACAATAAATTAGGGGCTTTAACAAAAGCCATAACTCTAGCTGAAGACATTTAACGATGACAAAAATATTAGTAATAGATAACTACGATAGTTTTACCTATAATCTGGTACACTACTTAGAAGATTTAAATTGTGAGGTTACCGTTTACAGAAACGATAAACTTACCTTAGATGATGTAAAACCTTTTGATAAAATTGTGTTATCGCCAGGACCAGGAATCCCAGATGAAGCAGGTTTATTAAAAGCCATTATAAAAGAATATGCGCCTACTAAAAGTATTTTAGGGGTATGCTTAGGCCAACAAGCTATTGGCGAAGTTTTTGGAGGCACCTTAATTAATCTGGATGAAGTTTACCACGGCGTTGCGACCAATGTGACCATTTCTGTAGATGACGAACCTATTTTTAAAGGGTTGGACAAGAATATTGAAGTTGGGCGATATCACTCCTGGGTAGTCCATGCTAACTTACCTGAAAGTTTGGAAGCCACCTCTTTTGATTCTAACGGTCAAGTCATGTCGTTACGCCATAAAATTTACGATGTAAAAGGCGTACAATACCACCCGGAATCTGTACTAACACCACAAGGAAAGAAAATACTAGAAAACTGGATAAACTCTTAAGCCATGAAAGATGTTTTAAACCGACTTATAAATCATGAAACTTTAAGCTCCGAAGAAGCCAAAACGATATTAAAAAACATATCGAATGGCAAGTATATTCCGAGCCAGATTACTTGTTTCCTCTCCATATTTATGATGCGGAACATTACTATTGAAGAGTTAAGAGGATTTAGAGATGCCCTTTTAGATTTATGCATAGCCGTAGATATTAAAGAGTATAACCCTATTGACTTATGCGGAACCGGAGGCGATGGAAAAGATACTTTTAATATTTCTACTTTAGCATCATTTATTACAGCTGGTGCTGGCGTTCATGTTGCTAAACATGGGAATTACGGTGTATCATCTTCTTGTGGTTCTTCAAATGTTATGGAGTATTTAGGAATTAAGTTTTCTAACGACATCGATTTCCTAAAACAGAGTTTAGAGAATGCTGGGATATGTGTGTTACACGCGCCTTTATTTCATCCGGCAATGAAGAATGTCGGACCTATTCGTCGTGAATTAGGTGTAAAAACATTTTTTAATATGCTTGGGCCAATGGTAAATCCTGCTTTCCCTCAAAATCAAATGGTGGGTGTTTTTAATTTGGAATTACAACGCATGTACGGTTATTTATACCAAGATACCGATAAAAACTACAGTATTGTGCATTCTTTAGATGGTTATGATGAAATTTCACTAACTGGAAAAACAAAAATTGTAGCTAACAATGCAGAAACCTTATTCTCGCCCGAACAACTAGATATCCCTCAAATTACGCAAGAAGCAATCTTTGGAGGTAGTAGCGTTGAGGAATCGGCCAATATATTCTTGAAAGTTATTAACGGCCATGGAACCGAAGCCCAAACTAATGTTGTTTGTGCCAATGCAGGTCTAGCCATTGCAACCACAAAGCAAATAGATCACAAAACAGGATTTGAATTAGCCAAAGAATCTCTTTTCTCTGGTAAAGCAAAAGCAAGTTTACAATCTTTAATTAAATTAAGTAGCTAACTTCAACATGAATATATTAGACAAAATAACTTTAGATAAAAGAAATGAAGTAGCACTTCGTAAAAGCCTGATTCCTATTCATCAATTAGAAGAATCTGTATTGTTTGAACGTGAAACTATTTCATTAGCATCAAAACTAAGAAACAGTAATACAGGAATTATAGCAGAACATAAACGACGTTCGCCCTCAAAATCCATTATTAATAACTCCCTGAATGTTCAGGATGTTGCAAGAGGCTATGAAAATGCTGGGGTTTGTGGTATGTCTGTTCTAACCGATGGTAAATATTTTGGAGGTTCCTTAGACGATTTATTAACGGCACGTGCCAGTTGCAACTTACCATTATTACGTAAAGAATTTATCATAGATGAATACCAACTGTTAGAAGCCCGTGCATACGGTGCCGATGTTATTCTTTTAATTGCTGCTATTTTAACAAAAGAGGAAATCAAACATTTTTCCGAATTTGCAAAAGGTCTGGATTTAAATGTTTTACTTGAAGTACATAACGAAGAAGAACTTCATAAATCGATTATGCCTAGTATTGATATGCTAGGCGTAAATAATAGAAACTTAAAAACCTTCGAAGTAAGCTTGGAAACAAGTAAATCATTAAGCAGCTTAATCCCCGATGATTTTGTAAAAGTTTCTGAAAGCGGTATTAGTAATGTAGAAGCCATTAAAGAACTTCAACCTTACGGATATCAAGGATTTCTTATTGGGGAAAACTTTATGAAAACAGAAGATGCCGGTGCCAGTGCTGCTAAATTTATAAAAGATTTAGAAGGATGAAACTAAAAATTTGCGGGATGAAATATCCAGACAATATAAAGGAGATGGCCACATTGCAACCCGATTACATTGGCTTTATATTTTATGAACAATCTGCCAGACTTTTTAACAATACGATGCCTCCTATTAATGAGCATATAAAAAAAGTGGGCGTTTTTGTTGATGCCGATTTAAATCAAGTAATAGAAAAAGTAATTACCTATAATTTGAAAGCCCTGCAATTGCATGGAAATGAATCACCTGAATTTTGTACAAATCTCAAAAAACACTTGATAAATAATAACAAACCGGATGTTGAAATCATAAAAGTATTCAGCCTAAAAGATGAATTTAATTTCGAAGTTTTAAAACCTTATGAAAATGTCTGTGATTATTACTTGTTCGATACCAAAGGCAAACTCCCTGGGGGTAACGGTTACACATTCGATTGGAATATTCTAAATGAATACCCATCTTCCAAGCTATTTTTTTTAAGTGGAGGCATCGGTCTCGACGAAGTTGAAGCCATTAAACAATTCAAAAAAAGTGAAGCTTCAAAATACTGTTTTGCTTTAGATGTGAACAGTAAATTTGAAATAAAACCCGGATTAAAAAACATACAAAAACTAACTACGTTTAAAAATAAACTCAGTCATATATTATGAATTACAATGTAAATGAAAAAGGATATTATGGAGAATTTGGAGGCGCTTTCATCCCTGAAATGCTCTATCCAAATGTAGAGGAGTTACGACAAAAGTATCTAAAGGTTATGGCCGAACCTGACTTTAAAAAAGAATTCGACCAGCTATTAAAAGATTATGTAGGACGCCCGTCCCCGCTTTATTTTGCCAAACGTCTTTCAGAAAAATACAACACTAAAATTTACCTAAAGCGTGAAGATCTAAACCATACTGGTGCCCATAAAATAAATAATACTATTGGGCAGATTTTAATGGCTAAGCGACTTGGCAAAACCAGGATTATTGCCGAAACTGGAGCTGGTCAACACGGTGTTGCGACAGCCACGGTTTGTGCTCTTATGGGATTAGAATGTATTGTGTATATGGGCGAAATAGATATTGCCCGACAAGCACCAAATGTTGCCCGTATGAAAATGCTAGGAGCTACGGTTATGCCAGCAAAATCAGGAAGTCGCACCTTGAAAGATGCTACAAACGAGGCCATCCGTGACTGGATTAACAACCCTGTAGACACCCATTACATTATTGGTTCTGCTATTGGCCCGCATCCTTACCCAGATATGGTAACGCGTTTTCAATCGGTCATTTCAGAAGAAATTAAATGGCAACTAAAGGAACAAGAAGGACGTGAAAATCCAGATTATGTAGTGGCATGTATTGGTGGCGGAAGTAATGCAGCAGGCACCTATTATCATTTCCTTCATGAAGAAAACGTAAACATTATTGCTGTGGAAGCTGCTGGATTAGGTGTTGATACCGGTGAGAGTGCCGCAACATCTGTATTAGGAAAAGAAGGCATTATTCACGGCTGTAAAACCTTGCTTATGCAGACCAATGATGGGCAAATTACCGAGCCTTATTCTATTTCGGCCGGATTAGATTATCCTGGCGTAGGTCCTATGCATGCCCATTTATGTAAAACAGGACGTGCCGAATTTATGGCTATGACCGATGATGAGGCCATGAAAGCGGGATTAGAATTATGTAAATTAGAAGGTATTATTCCAGCTATAGAAAGTTCGCATGCCTTAGCTATTTTCGAACAAAAAAAATTCAATCCTGATGATGTAGTCGTGGTAAGTTTATCTGGACGTGGCGATAAAGATTTACAAAACTATATCGATTATTTTAAACTGTAAATCATCATTAAATTAACTCAAAATTGGTACTTAAAAGCACAGGAAATATTTTCATCTAATGAATAGAATAAATCAAAAATTACAAGAAAATAAAAAGTTATTATCTATATACTTTACAGCTGGTTATCCCAGTCTGAATGACACTGTAAGCATTATTCAAAATCTAGAAGCTAGCGGTGTAGATATGATTGAAATTGGATTACCTTTTAGCGATCCATTAGCCGATGGCCCTACTATTCAGGCTAGTTCCACGCAGGCATTAAAAAATGGCATGACCACCGAAATCTTATTCAATCAATTAAGCGATATAAGAAAATCGGTTAGCATCCCTCTAATTATCATGGGATATTTCAACCCTGTGTTACAATATGGCGTAGAAGCCTTCTGTAAAAAATGTGAGGAAATTGGCATCGATGGGCTTATCATCCCAGATTTACCAGTAGATGTTTACCACGAAAAATATCAAGGTATTTTTGAAAAACACGGTCTCATAAATGTTTTCCTTATTACACCTCAAACCAGTATTGAGCGTATCAATTTTATAGATTCTGTCTCTAAAGGCTTCATCTATATGGTTAGCAGCGCGAGTGTTACAGGCAGCCAGTCCGGATTTGGAGACGACCAAAAACATTATTTCAAACGTATATTTGATATGGGCTTAAAAAATCCTCAAATTGTAGGATTCGGAATTAACAACAGCACCACATTTAATCAGGCAACAGAATTTTCAAAAGGAGCCATTATAGGTAGTGCGTTTATTAAATTTTTAAATGATAACCCAGTAGATAACATCCAGCAATTTGTAAAATCTATAAGATAATATCCGGTAAACTAATCCTATTTACTATGAAAAAAAACATAAATGCCGTAGTATTCGCCATTGCTATAGTTATAGCATCTATTATTCTAGGAAATGCCGTTGTTAATAGAAATAAAAAAGCTGGGAATATTTCGGTTACAGGATTAGGACAAACCAATTTTACTTCAGATTTAATTGTTTGGGAAGCCAGGTTTTCTCAGATTAACAAAGATTTAAAGCAAGCTTATACCGATTTAAAAAAGGATAAAGAAACCATTTCGGAATATTTCAGATCTAAAGGATTACATGATAGTGTTATTGTCTTTAACGCAGTTTCAACCAATAAAACCACAAAACCAAATTACTCGGATGACGGGAAATATATAGGTGAAGAGTTTACAGGTTATACGCTTAATCAAACCCTACAGATAAACTCTAAAGAGGTTGAAAAAGTTGAAAAAATTTCACGGGAAGTTACCGAGCTTCTGAATAAAGGAATTCAACTATACTCAATGACTCCCCGTTATTATTACACTAAACTTGAAGATTTAAAAATTGAAATGATTTCACGCGCTACAGAAAACGCACGTGTTCGAGCTGTAAGTATAGCCAAAAATTCTGGTGCACAATTAGGTGAACTCTCAACAGCCAATATGGGAATATTTCAAATTACGGGTCAAAATTCTAACGAAGACTATTCATGGGGAGGCGTTTATAATACCTCATCGAAGGAAAAAACGGCTTCTATTACTATGAAACTCATTTACGCCCTTGATTAAAAATTCAACAAAAAATTATATCATTTAATTATATTCCTTACTTTCATATCATAGCAATTAACCCATAATTCTATATTATTTATGAAAGACATTGAAAATGTAGAGCTTACTTTTTTAAGCTTAGATGACTATGACGAATTAAAAGAAGCTATGATTGCTTCTTACGCTTCAATGCCTGATGCCTACTGGCGGGAACACCATATAAAAAAACTCATAGAAGAGTTCCCTGAGGGACAAGTTGTTATTAAAGTGAATAATCAAATTGCTGGTTGTGCCCTTTCTATTATAGTAGATTATGATAAATACGATGATTTCCATACCTACAAAGAAATAACTGGCAATTACACATTTAGTACACATACAAATGAAGGCGATGTTATTTATGGCATCGAAGTATTTATAAAACCTGAGTTTCGTGGTTTACGGTTAGGGCGTCGCTTATACGATTATCGAAAAGAACTTTGTGAACGCCTTAATTTAAAAGGACTAGCCTTTGGGGGACGTATTCCCAATTATAAAAAATATGCCGACACGCTTTCTCCAAAAGCCTATATTGAGAAAGTTAAAAGCAAAGAAATTAACGATCCGGTATTAAACTTTCAAATATCGAATGACTTTCATCCCACCAGAATTCTTAAAAACTATTTAGAGGGCGATGCCGACTCTAAAGATTATGCAGTACTATTAGAATGGGATAATATTTACTACGAAAAGAAAAATAAGAAACCTACCACCATAAAAAAAATTGTTCGACTGGGATTAATTCAGTGGCAAATGCGACTTTATAAAGACATGGATGAACTTATGCAACAAGCGGAATTTTTCGTTGATGCTGTTTCAGGATATCGCAGTGATTTTGCCCTCTTTCCAGAATTTTTCAATGCGCCACTTATGGCTGAAAACAATGACATGTCGACACCGGATGCTATCCGAGAATTGGCAAAACATACGGAGGAAATTGTGCGCCGTTTTTCAAAATTAGCCATCTCCTACAACATTAACATTATTACTGGGAGCATGCCGGAAATGGTTAATGACAAGCTCTATAACGTAGGATATTTATGCCGTCGTGATGGCACTATGGAACGCTACGAAAAATTACATGTTACGCCCGATGAAGCAAAAGTTTGGGGGATGGTTGGAGGTCATAAACTGCAGGCCTTCGATACGGATTGCGGTAAAATTGGAATTTTGATTTGTTACGATTCGGAGTTTCCCGAGTTAAGTCGTTTATTAGCCGATGAAGGTATGGACATCTTATTTATTCCGTTTTTAACCGACACACAAAACGGATTTTCACGTGTACGCCATTGCGCGCAAGCCCGTGCCATAGAAAATGAATGCTACGTCGCTATAGCAGGTAGTGTTGGCAATTTACCAAAAGTTCAGAATATGGATATTCAATTTGCACAATCGATGGTGTTTACTCCTTGTGATTTTGCTTTCCCAACCAATGGCGTAAAAGCAGAAGCCACACAAAATACCGAAATGATTTTAATAGCCGATGTTGATATCGACCTGCTACGTGAGCTTAATCAATTTGGAAGCGTAAAAAACCTAAAAGACCGACGTAAAGATATTTTTGAATTAAGAAAAAGATAAATACCGTAAGCCTACTCATAATACCTATGTCAACCCTAAAAATACTCGCGATACTGCATTACCCGAAAATCGAAGGTATTGAAATCGGGATTATTATTTTTTAATTGCTGATATAAAGGCATACTGCCTATTGCACGGTTGGCAGACCCTGAAGCAGATGTTAACGACACAGTGTTTATTTTTCTACCTTCAAGATAAAACCGATGAATTCGTGGCACTTCAGAAGAAACTACTTCCAATGACATATTATAATCTCTACAATGCTTTCTAAAAAGGTACTCAGGTCCATTTTTGCTATTCCCACCAGTAAACAATATGGTATTCACTTTTGGATACCGCTTCAAATAACCAATTAAATCTCTTAATTTGATATGCTTCATACCCAAATCGGAGGCATCAATTTTGTCGCGCTCACACGATTCAACAATATCGCATACTCCTATTTTACGATCTGTTAAAAATTGCTTCCGTTGTTGCACTGCCTCTTCCGTGTTATCATATCTCAAATTCAAATTATAAATTTCATCAATGTACAACCATAAGGAATTATAATAACTTCCATAGCAGAAATCGACATCCTTTTCAAGCAAGCTCCCTAAAGAAAACCGTGGTGGAGGCAAAGTTCCAACAATTAATTTAGTCGTGTTCTCCTGAATAAAAGGTGGATATGGATGCTTGTGTTTAAACAATTTTTACTTGGATTTTTACACTGAATTTTGTATACTATTTTAAATTAAAATACATAAAAAATGGGAAAAGGCGATAAAAAAACGAAACGAGGAAAAATTTACCGAGGAACCTTTGGAGTAAGAAGACCTCGTATTAAAAAGAAACCTTCCGTTGAAACTAAAATTAGTATTGATAAAAAGGTGGAAGTAAAATAATAGACTAGTCTTTTATTTCGGATAATATCTTTTTTGCATCCTGAACGGTCTCCCAATAGAGTCTTCTGTTGGTGTCTGTCATATTTTGAGATTCTAAAATAATCTCTTCCAATATATCTATGGCATCTTCAGTTTTGTTATGAGTTATCAAAAATTTAGCTAAAACGAGACGCTCATCATAAAAAGAATATCGAACATCTATATTTCTTAAGTTGCTTTCAGCGGCTTTAAAATCTCCTAATTTTTCTTGAGCCAGTCCCAATATAAATTGGGCTCTTGATTTTTTAAAATCATGTTCGTTTTTAATTTTATCGGTATAATCAATAACCTCTTGATACTTCTCGGTATAATAGTAAGCTTCTACTAACATCGTTATTACATAAAATCCATTCTGAGCCTTATCTTCTAGGGCCTTTAAATAATGATTAATAGCCTGATCGTATTGTTTTATATCAAGATAGGCATCGGCTAAGTCTACCCTATTTTGATAAGTATCAGAAAAATCAAGGCGTTTTTGAAGATCCTTGATTTTCTTTGCCGGGTTTACAATAGATACAATTTCTTCTTGAATTCTATTAACATTAGGTCTATTGTATATCTGAGTAATTAAATAAATTGCAGAACCAAGCACTGGTAAAAACAGAATTAATAAAATCCAATAGTAAGGTCTTCTGTATTTAAGCACATGATAAATGCAATAGGCCTGCAATGCTATAATCAAGAAATAATGCATAATTTATCTTATAAATACTAATTCTGATTCAGTTGACATAGGTTCACTATAACTGTAACCTTCATAATTAAATCCTTTTACCTCATCGATGGTTTCTGCTTTATTATCAATGATATATCGAGCCATATAACCACGAGCTAATTTAGCGTAGGTCATAATCATTTTGTATTCGCCATTTTTAAAATCTTTAAAGGTACAAGTCACTATCTTAGCTTTTAAGGCCTTCTTATCGATAGCTTTAAAGTACTCGTTACTCGCCAGATTTAAAAACACTTCTCCATCTTCTATCTCATTGTTTAGCGCCTCTGTAATGTGCTTTTTCCAAAATTCGTATAAATTTTTATTGGTTCCTACAGGCATTCTCGTTCCCATTTCTAGTCGGTATGGCTGCATCAAGTCCAATGGTTTTAAAATACCATATAATCCTGAAAGAATTCGAACTGAACTTTGAAGATAGTCTATAGCATCCTGTGGAATCGTGTAGGCATCCAACCCCCTATATACATCGCCGCTAAAAGAATAAATTGCTGGCCGTGCATTTTCCGTGGTAAAAGGTAATTCCCAATTTTGATTACGTTCGTAATTTAACTGGCCTAATGCATCAGAAATACTCATTAATTTCGACAAACTCTTCGCCGATTTCTGTTTTAATATTTTATTAAGTCGTTCTGATTGATTTAAAAATTGCGGTTCTGTATGTTGAGTTGTTGGTAATTCCGATTCAAAATCTAACGACTTTGCAGGTGATAATACTAATTTCATCTATTTTTTTCTTTTATTTTTTTTGCTTGCCGCAATTCGCGAGCTGTAATAATTTAATATCTAAAGTTACGGAATCTTAAGCTTAATGCTTATTATTTACTAAGTGAATTCCTTAATTTCTCCATTAATATAACTGAAGTTATAATCTCCCTTTATTATGAAGTCTGAAATATAAACATCTTCATATGTGGGGTGCCATTTCTTCAAATCTTTATTAATTATAATAAACAAACCTTCATCATTACCCACAGCACAAAACCGTTCCAAATTACCATCGAAAACAGGTATTACCCTAATACTATTTATAGTTTCATAAACATTTTTCACATCGGAAGTAGCTATAGCCATTTCATTTAGTGAAATGATAGATTTAGATGAAAAGGCGCCATCGCTTGTTATTCCTAAATTTTCTCTGGCTATAAATTCTAAAATATTATTATCGCTGTCATAAAAATATATAGCCTTAGCATTCCAGGATTCAAAATTCGAAATAAATTGTTCTCCATAGGGTAATATTTCAACACGCTTTTTAAGCCACTCCAATGCTTCGATAAGTTTATTAGTAGGAATATTAAATGCGATATGAGAAGGTTTCGTCTCAGATTTATACTGAAAAGATAAGATACTTTTTCCCGTATTGAATGAAATAAAGGTTTCTGAATTAAACACCAATTCAAAGTCTAAAACATCCTGATAAAACTGTTTCTGCCTTAGAATATCTGAAGTAAATAATATTATCTCCTTTATTTTCATACTTCAAAATTAAGCCTAAAATTAAAGAAATCTCAATACAATTTACAGATAATACTTATGTAATTATAAATGGATTTTATAATTAAGTAGCCCACTCCTACTCCATTTCTTGATGCCTGGCATAGTTACGCCACTTTTCGATACACAATTGCATATCTTCAGGAATTTCAGTGTCGAATCGCATAAATTCGCCCGTAGTAGGGTGCTCAAAACCTAATGTCTTTGCATGCAATGCCTGACGTGGCAATATCTTAAAACAGTTTTCAACAAACTGTTTATATTTTGTAAACGTGGTACCTTTTAAAATCTTTTCCCCACCATAACGCTCGTCATTAAATAAGGTATGCCCGATATGCTTCATATGTACACGGATTTGATGGGTACGTCCGGTTTCTAACTTACAGGAAACTAATGTTACATAGCCTAGTCGCTCGATAACTTTATAATGAGTCACCGCCGGTTTTCCTTTATCGGACTCATCACCTAAAAAAACGGTATTCTGCAAACGGTTTTTAGGATGCCTACCTATATTCCCTTCTACGGTACCTTCCTCTTCCTCAATATTACCCCAAGCTATTGCAACATATTCACGTTCGCTTGTCTTTTGGGCGAACTGAAGCGACAAATGATTCATCGCATGTTCCGTTTTAGCTACCACTAACAAACCACTAGTATCTTTATCTATTCTATGCACTAAGCCTGGTCGATTGCTTGAATTATTGGGTAAATTTTCAAACCTATAAATCAATGCGTTTATTAAAGTCCCCGAATAATTACCATGCCCAGGGTGCACCACCATACCAGCAGGTTTATTTACTACCAAAAGTTGGTCATCCTCATAAACAACATCAATATCAATATCTTCTCCTACCAATAATTCTTCATAAGGGGGATGTTCGAAAAGAACGCGGATTTTATCGAATGGCTTTACCTTATAATTAGACTTTACAGGTTCATCATTAACATAAATACCACCATTTTTAGCAGCCGCCTGAATTTTGGTTCTGGTCGCATTTTCAACAAAATTCATTAAATACTTATCAATTCGTAACGGCTTTTGTCCCTTCTCTACGGTAAAAGAATGGTGCTCGTGTAAATCGTTATCATCATCAGGGAGTTCAGGTGTGTAATCGTCCATTATGTAGTATTTACTGTAAATTATATTACAGAAGTCAATTTTGTTTTATTTTAAGGCCTGTTTCCGTTACCAAGTACTAAATCAATAGTAGATGTTTTGGGTAGCATATCCCCGGGATTAATAGCTTTTCCTTTGTATTCCAATTTTAACACAAGGTCTTTTGCTATATTATCAACATAAGTAATTTTTCCAACTTGAAATCCAAGAGCTTCCAATGATGGCTTGGCTTGTCTAAACGTACGCTCCGTTAAATCCGGCACTAAAATCTTTCGGTAACCTGAAGGATTTAAGGTAATGTAAATTTTTCTATTTTCCTTAACCTGAGAACCTGCTGTCGGCTCCTGATCGATTACAGAAAATTTAGGGTAATCAGGATTATAATTAGCTGAATCCTGAATTTGCATAACCAATTTATTATCGTTTAATGCCATCCTTGCAACATCTATAGATTTTCCTTTTAAATCGGGAACTGTTTCAAATTTGCCATGATTTGTTGTTACATTTAACCATTTTAATATGATAAAACATAAAACCACTGCAGCCACAATAGCTAATAGGATTTGCTTAAAAAACACTTTACTTGTAAGGAATTTAAATAGGCTCATGTAAAAACTTTCAATTAGGCAAATATATAAAAACAGAACTGTTTTTTCTTTTGCAATATATATGATATTTTAGCTCTTCTTATAATACATACGATTTATTACTGTTTTTAGATGCATCGCTTAATTGTACATTTCTAAATGAAAAAAAATATAGCCATTATCATGGGAGGGTATTCTAGTGAATATCAAATCTCTTTAAAAAGTGGAAATGTTGTTTATGACACTTTAGACACTTCGAAATACGTTCCGTACCGCATTCATATTTTTAAAGAAAAATGGGTATATGTTGATGCCGAAAACCAAGAATTCCCTATCGATAAGAACGATTTCTCAGTTATCATTGATAATTCTAAAATTACCTTCGATTGTGTTTTTAATGCCATTCATGGCTCACCAGGTGAAGATGGATACATCCAAGCTTATTTAAAGCTTTTAAATATTCCGCATACCAGCTGTGATATGTATCAGGCAAGCATAACGTTTAATAAACGTGATTGTTTAAGTATCTTAAAACCTTATGGTATAAAAATGGCAGAATCCTTTTATGTTAATAAAGGTGATGCTATTGATGAAGCCGCCATAATCAACAAGGTAGGATTACCTTGTTTCGTAAAAGCCAATAAGGCCGGTAGTAGTTTTGGGGTTACCAAAGCTTATAAAAAGACTGATTTACAAACAGCAATTGACATCGCTTTTAAAGAAGACGACGAAATTATTATCGAATCATATCTCGAAGGCACCGAAGTTTCTGTTGGTGTTATAAATTTTAAAGGAGAAATAACAGTGCTTCCCATTACAGAAATTGTTAGTGAAAATGATTTTTTCGATTATGAAGCTAAGTATTTAGGAAAATCAAAAGAAATAACCCCGGCCCGTTTAACCCAGGAACAAGAAGCAAAAGTAACGACTGTTGCGAAACAATTATACAGTGCTCTTAAAATAAAGGGATTTAGTCGGAGTGAATATATTTTCAAAGATGGTGAACCTCATTTATTAGAAGTAAATACCATTCCTGGATTAACCCGAGAAAGTATTTTACCGCAACAAGCAGCGGCAGCGGGTATTGCGCTTTCCGACTTATTTGATAATGCCATTGAGCAAGCACTGAAATAATTTAGTCTTATATTTGATATAAGCTAACCAAGATTTACAAAAAAGATTATTACATGAGACGCGCACTATTTCCTGGTTCATTCGACCCAATTACGTTAGGGCATTTTGATATTATAAAACGTGGGATCACCTTATTTGATGAAGTTATTGTTGCCATCGGTATCAATGCAGACAAAAAATACATGTTTTCACTGGAAGAGCGCAAAGCCTTTATTGAAAAGGCCTTTGAGGGAGAATCAAAAGTTAAAGTCGTTACTTATGAGGGGTTAACCGTCGATTTTTGTCAAAAAATTGGTGCGAATTTTATTCTCCGAGGATTAAGAAATCCGGCCGATTTCGAATTTGAAAAAGCCATAGCACATGCCAACAGACATATGTCTACCATAGAAACGGTCTTTTTACTAACCTCTTCGAAAACATCATTTATC
This sequence comes from Gaetbulibacter saemankumensis DSM 17032, assembly GCF_000425645.1. Classification (GTDB taxonomy): domain Bacteria; phylum Bacteroidota; class Bacteroidia; order Flavobacteriales; family Flavobacteriaceae; genus Gaetbulibacter; species Gaetbulibacter saemankumensis. The sequence continues at coordinate 1,083,742 of NZ_KE384430.1, read as the reverse complement.
GCATCATCTATTGTACGAGACATTATTCGAAATAATGGTAACTATAAAAAATTTGTGCCCGATAGTGTCAGGATAAAGTAAGAATCAGTAATTAAAAGCTATACTCCGATAAAGGTTTTGGAAATTTTTCAGGATCTTCAGCTAAATGATATCTTGGATCATCAACAGCCTCAACTATAACCTCTCTAAATTTCGGATTAGCCTTATAAAGCAATACTTTGCAGTCTTCACTTAAGTGCTTTAATTTAATAGTCTTACCCGCTTCTTCATATTTATTTACAAGATTCAAGATAGCTTCTAAGGCAGAATGATCACTAACCCGTGATTCTACAAAATCGATTTCAACCTTATCTGGATCATTTTTAACATCAAACTTTTCATTAAAAGCTATAATCGAACCGAAAAACAATGGCCCCCATATTTCATACACTTTGGTTCCATCTTCCCGCATACGCTTACGTGCACGAATACGTTTCGCATTTTCCCAGGAAAACACCAAGGCACTTATTATAACGCCTGCAATTACCGCAATAGCCAAATCGAATATCACCGTTAATGTTGAAACAGCTACTAAAACAATAACATCACTAACTGGAATTTTATTTAGTATCCTGAAACTACTCCAAGCAAAAGTTCCTATTACTACCATAAACATGACCCCTACCAATGCTGCAATAGGCACCTTTTCTATGAATCCAGAAGCAAAAAGAATAAAAACAAGTAATAATACTGAAGCTACAATTCCTGATAATCGTGTTCTTCCACCAGATTTAATATTAATTAAGGATTGACCAATCATAGCACAACCACCCATTCCACCAAAAAATCCGGTGACAATATTAGCTCCTCCCTGAGCCATACATTCACGATTAGCATTACCACGAGTTTCAGTTAATTCGTCTACTAAATTTAACGTCATCAAAGACTCAATTAGACCAATAGCCGCTAGTATTAATGCATAAGGCCCAATAAATTTAAGCGTTTGTAAATTAAAAGGAACTTTTGAGAAAATGTCAAATTGAAACTGAGGCAAGCCTCCTTTTAAACCTTCTCCTCCTCCATCTCTAATAAAACTACCAACTGTTGCTACATCTAAGTCACCGAAAATTACAATAGCGGAAACTACAAGAATTCCAACTAAAGCTTCAGGTAGTTTTTTAGTTAGTTTTGGTAGAAAATACATAATAGCCATGGTTAACCCTACTAAAGCCAACATGGTATACAATTGCGTTCCGGAAAACCAGTCACCATCAGCATCTTTAAACATATTTAATTGTGAAAGGAAAATAACAATAGCCAATCCGTTTACAAATCCCATCATCACAGGATGCGGTATTAACCTAACAAATTTACCCAGCTTGAAGACACCAGCTAAAACTTGAATAATCCCCATTAAAATTACAGTTGCAAAAAGATAATACAATCCGAGATTATCCCCTAAAGCACCCATGGCGTTACCCTCCGCAACCAAACTAACCATCACAACAGCTAATGCCCCAGTCGCTCCACTTATCATTCCTGGACGACCACCAAACATCGAGGTTATAAACCCTATCATAAATGCAGCATACAGTCCAACCAGCGGATCTACGCCTGCAACAAATGCAAACGCTACTGCTTCAGGCACTAAGGCAAGTGCTACAGTTATTCCACTTAATATATCATTCTTTGCGTTCGCAGCACGCTTTCTAATGAATTCTGTCATGTTGATTAATTTAAGAGGGTAAATTTAAACTTATTATAGTAGCCCCACAAAATACACAACATAATTTACTAGGGATATTAACTATAACGATTGAAATTCTAAACTTACATGATTAGATAAAAAAAGGTCTAACCAAGTAACTGCGGCTTCACGATTATGAAACATTTTAATATTCCAAGCACTAGCTTCATTAAGTTTAATAAGTGTTTCTGTTGACATTAATCCACCCTGACTATTAATCACTATAGCCATGGCTTTAATTTCTGGAAGACTTGCAATACTGGTCTGTGCTTCGAAAGTATAACTATAGGAATATTTTTTATTGACTAACAGACAGAAAGGCGCTTCTAGATTACTTAACAGAAAGTCATGGTATTCATCAACCATTACACCATCCATAATAATACCTTCATCAACAATAACTTCGGCTAAACTATTAGAAAGAATATTAATTTCACCAAACGACAATCTATACCTATTCATTTAAATTCTTTAAAAATTGAGTTTTACTGTGAGAGAAATGAAAAATTATAGATAACCAATCGTTATCTATAGGTATAGCAAAATACATTTCGTATGTGGCAAACATAACAAATTGTTTATGTATGAAACAATAGGTTCTTAACTTTTTTCTACGCCTAAATTAAAGCTCTAATATTGGCGTACGAATTTTCAAGCGCACTTTGTATACGACCACTATCCAACCATTCCACTTTCGTTATACCTTCTTCCTCCTGTGCATAAAGATTCCCATTAAAACTTGTCTTCATTTCAAACCAATAAGTTATTTTTATTTTATAACGACCATTACGTTTAAAAATATGATAAGTAGTTTCTAAAGGTTTTACAATTTCTAATCCAGCAACTCCTGTTTCCTCAGTAACTTCTCTAATTGCTGTGGTTTCAATTGTTTCTCGCCCCTCTATTTTTCCCTTAGGCAAATCCCATTTATCATTCCTATAAATGAATAAAATTTCTTTATTTTCATTAAAAACTTTACCTCCCCCTGCAATAACATTCGGTAACTTTTTTAAGAATTTCTTTAAAAGTTTATCAGGATTTTTATGAATTAATCGTACCGATTCCAGATTAGAATTATTTAGTTCCTTTATAACCTTTCTAATATTAACAGTTTCAAGTAAATAATTCTTAAAACTAGTCTCTTGTTCAACTTTAGTGGTTAGTATTATAGGTTTATCTCCAACAAAGACTTTAAACATACTCTAGATTCGTATTAACTTTTGGTAAAAATATCATTTTTAACCACATTCTCTAAATTGTGAAAAAAAATATTTTATTCACAAGCAACTGTTACTGAAAACATAAAATTATGATTATTTTTGCCGTTATGATATTTAATAAACATACCGCCAGAAAAACGGCTGAAGTTTTATTACAAGTTAACGCTATAAAACTTAGCCCAAAAGAGCCTTTTACATGGGCATCCGGATGGAAATCGCCAATTTACTGCGATAACCGTATAATATTATCATTTCCGCCGATTCGTAACTACATTCGCGAGACGATGGCTAAACAAATTGAAAGACTTTATGGTAAACCCGATGCTATTGCTGGAGTTGCCACAGGGGCTATTGGAATCGGAATGCTTGTAGCCGAGTATCTAGGACTTCCCTTTATTTATGTGCGTCCAGATGCTAAAGGTCATGGAAGACAAAACCAAATTGAAGGCTTTATTGAAAGTGGTCAGAACGTGGTAGTTGTAGAAGACCTAATAAGTACAGGAAAAAGCAGCCTTAATGCTGTTAAAGCATTAAAAGATGCCGGTATTAAAGTAAAAGGTATGATTGCTATTTTCACTTATGGTTTTGATGTCGCTACCGAAAACTTCGAAAAAGAAGAGATCGCATTAAACACCTTAAGCAACTACGAAAGCTTACTAGAACAGGCTTTAGAAACCAATTACATTTCTGAAAAAGAATTAAAAACCTTATCGGAATGGAATGTGAATCCAAGTGGATGGCAAGCCGTTTAAATTAATGCATCTAATAATTTAACAATGAATTTAGAATCCCCAAAAGTTACCGTGGGTAAGTCGCCTGAAGATATCTTCAGTTTTTTAAGCCAAGTAAAAAACTTTGAAGCCTTAATGCCCGAAAACATTAGTAAGTTTCAGTTAATAGATGAAGATACCTTTTTATTTGCGTTAGCTGGCATGCCAGAAATCACCTTAAAGAAAAAGGAAGTTATCGCCCCAAATAAAATCGTTCTAGGTGCCGCTGGTGGAAAAATAGATTTCTCATTAGTTGGTAATATTACAGATAATGGAGACAATTCCAGTGAAGTTCAACTTGAATTTAGCGGAGATTTCAACCCTATGATGGCGATGATGATTAAAGGGCCGATTAAAAAATTTATCGAAACTTTAGTTACCAGTATTCCAAAGGCTATCTAATACAAAAGTGTTATCGATTTTAAATCGAATTCTTTTAATAACTCGTCTTCTAATAACACCTGAAGACACCCACTTTCTGAAACATTCTGGATAATACCAGCAAACATAAAACCTTCTGCATCTTTAAATGTTGAAGGTTTATTTTTTCTGAATAAGTACGACTCATAAGCTTCTTTTAACTCTAAGAATTTTCCTCCAGAAAGCAATCCAACATAATACTTTAAATTACTGATAATTGATTGAGCTATTTCATCAATATCATAAGACTTACCTGAAATCAACTTTAAAGACGAGGCTTTTGGTAAATTTTCAAAATCTGTCTGGTTTACATTTAAACCAATTCCAATAATAGATTTTGTTATTCTGCCATGTTTATAAACATTTTCAATTAAAATACCACAAATCTTTTTGTTGCCTGCCAAAATGTCGTTTGGCCATTTTATATTTAATTTAGGTATAGTAAGAGACTCCAAAGTCTTAATTATGGATAAAGAGGTGACAATACTAATATAAAAAGGATACTCTATTTCAGCACTTGCAAAGTCTTTATATATACTAAACGTAAGGTTTTTCGAAGATTCGGCACGCCAGACAGCTCCCATTTGTCCCTTACCGTGAGTTTGATTATTGGTAATCACCGCAGTAAAATCTTCAAGTCTCGTTTCGGCACAAAGTTTTCTTAAATAACTATTTGTAGAATCGATGGCATTAAGTTTGATTATACTCATTTAGCAGTTATTATGTATCGGAGAAATCTTATCAAAATTTTAAAGGGTAAAGAACTAAAAAAATAATAACTTTGCAAAAATTAAACAAATTTAATGGGGAAAAAAGATATAAGCGCAGACCAATTAATATCCGTTATTATTGCTGGTATAGAAGATGTTAAAGGACAAGAAATCAGTATCCTGGATTTAAGAGAAATTGAAAACACGGTTTGCGACTACTTCATAATTTGTGAAGGTACTTCAAACACACAAGTTAACGCAATCGTTAATTCTGTTCAAAAAAAGGTAAGCAAAGAACTTAAAGACCACCCTTGGCATGTAGAAGGTGAAGATAATGCCGAATGGGTATTAATAGATTATGTTAATGTTGTAGTACATGTATTCCAAAAGCAAATAAGACAATATTACGATATTGAAAGCCTTTGGGGAGATGCAAAAACAACACTAATAGAAACGAGTTACTAAATAAAGAATGGCAAACAAAAAGAAAAATATCAAAGACAACAAACCAAAGTTCAGTCCGTACTGGATTTACGGTATACTCATAGCTTTATTTTTAGGGTTTCAGTTATTTGGTAACGGTGGATATCAAGAAGAAAACATAACAACTCCTTCTGATTTTTTTAAATTTTTAGAAGAGGGTGATGTTGCTAAAATCGATATCATTAAAAATACTCGTGTAGCAAAAGTTTATTTAACCGATGAAGCCGAAGCGAAAGATATTCATAAGAAATCTAAGCCTACCACTTTACTACCTACGGCGACAGACTTACCAAATTATAAGTTTGAGTTTGGTGATCTTCAAAATTTTGAAAATAAACTTAACGAAATAAAAGACACATTAGATACTCAACCGATTGTTAGTTACAAAACTGAAACGAACGATTGGACCAATCTGCTAATGGGAATTTTACCTTTTATTTTACTTATTGCAGTTTGGATTTTTATCATGAGACGGATGTCTGGTGGTGCTGGCGGTGGTGCTGGCGGCCAAATTTTCAACATTGGAAAATCGAAAGCCAAATTATTCGACCAAAACACCGAGGTTAAAACAACTTTTAAAGATGTTGCAGGCTTAGAAGGTGCCAAAGAAGAAGTTCAGGAAATTGTAGATTTCTTAAAGTTCCCAGAAAAATATACCACTCTAGGAGGAAAAATCCCGAAAGGGGCTTTGCTTGTAGGACCTCCAGGAACTGGTAAAACCTTATTAGCAAGAGCTGTTGCAGGCGAAGCCAAAGTACCGTTCTTTTCATTATCAGGATCTGATTTTGTAGAAATGTTTGTTGGTGTAGGTGCCTCCCGTGTACGTGACCTATTTAAACAGGCAAAAGAAAAATCACCATCTATTATTTTTATTGACGAGATAGATGCTATTGGTCGTGCCAGAGGTAAAAATGCTATGTCAGGAAGTAATGATGAGCGTGAAAATACCTTAAACCAATTATTAACAGAAATGGATGGTTTTGGTACAAATGCTAACGTGATCGTATTAGCCGCAACCAACAGAGCAGATATTTTAGATAAAGCGCTAATGCGTGCTGGTCGTTTTGATAGGCAAATTTTTGTTGATCTTCCAGACATTAGAGAGCGAAAAGAAATTTTTGAAGTGCACTTACGCCCGCTTAAAAAATCTAAAGATTTAGATCTTGATTTCTTATCCAAACAAACTCCGGGATTCTCGGGAGCCGATATTGCCAATGTTTGTAATGAAGCCGCTTTAATAGCGGCAAGAAATGGTAAAAAATCTGTAGACAAACAAGATTTCCTTGATGCAGTAGATCGAATTATTGGTGGTCTGGAAAAGAAAAATAAAATTATCACGCCAAGCGAGAAAAAAGCAGTTGCTTACCACGAAGCAGGTCATGCCACTGTTAGCTGGATGTTAGAGCACGCCGCACCATTAGTAAAGGTTACTATTGTACCACGTGGTCGCTCTTTGGGAGCTGCATGGTATTTACCAGAAGAACGTTTAATTGTTAGACCCGAACAAATGCTGGATGAAATGTGTGCTGCACTAGGTGGACGCGCTGCCGAGAAAGTTATTTTCAACAAAATATCTACTGGAGCGTTGAGTGATTTAGAAAAAGTGACCAAACAAGCCAGAGCCATGGTAACAATTTATGGATTAAGCGACAAAATTGGTAACTTAACTTATTACGATTCGTCTGGACAGAATGAATATGGTTTCACAAAACCATACAGTGAACAAACGGCAGAATTAATTGACAAAGAAATTTCTAACATTATAGAAACACAATATCAAAGAGCTATAAAATTACTGGAAGAAAACAAAGATAAGCTAACTGAGCTTGCTGAAGTACTTCTGGAAAAAGAGGTTATTTTTAAAGATAATCTTGAAAAAATATTTGGTGAACGCAACTTTAATTCTGAAGACACACAAACACCGGAAACCTCAGAAAAATAACTGAGACTTAATTTTTTCTAAGCTTTGAGTAAAAATCTTAAATTAACGATAGCGTTAATTTAAGATTTTTTATATTTGATAAATTCTATAAACTGTGATAATAGCAATATTTTAGATGAGTCTTTTTAGAAAACTATTTGGTTCTAAAACGGATTCTTCAAAGGAAGAACTAAAGTCCGAAGACAGAGGCAAATACATGCCGGAAATAAAATTACCAATAGATGAGCGGTTTACAATAAACTTCAAAGCTAATGGTGGCAAGTTTTTATATTGCGAAAATTTGAATGAAATTTTTCAGAATCTCGAAAACATTCTAGAAGAAAATTCATGGGAAGACAAAAAAGTACTGCTCATTGATAAACAATTAGAGCATAAATTCAAAAATTCAAATTTACAAACTACCAAATTATTAAGTGAGGCTACATTTTTTCTCACAACCTGTGAAAATTTAATAGCTAATGACGGTTCCTTATTAATCTCATCGAATCAAATATTTGAAAAAAAGCTACCAGAATTACCTATTAATTTTATTGTATTTGCCACAACAAGCCAACTTGTAGAAAACATTGGAGAAGGCTTACGACTTATAAAAGCTAAAAACAAACAAAAAATCCCAACCAATATCACAACTATTAAACATTTCAAGTCTAGTGACGAAAAAGACTTTTTAAGTTACGGAAGCAGTGCCAAAAACCTATATTTACTCCTTCTAGAAGATTTATAGAATGAAAGAAACACTTGTTAGATCACTTTCCGGGATACTATATGTCTCTATGCTAATTTTATCCTTAAATTATCATGTGCCATTAATCATCTTGTTTTTTGTTTTTGGACTATTAAGTTTGAGAGAACTTAAGAAGCTGATTCAATTTAACACACTTATTCCCTATATTATTTTTACTCTTTTATATGGGGGCGTTGCCTTTTGGCAATTAAATTACCCTAGCAATAAAGGCATTCAGGAGGCTATTCAAATACTAATGGTTATTAGCATATTTGTAAATTTGTTTCTTATTAAAGATTTATTTTCAAGAAAAAGTATTCCGTTATTTAGTTCGAAACGTTTCTTACTAACGACATTTTATTTATCGTCTGCCTTTATTTTTATGATATTAATTGCAGACTATTACGACCAATTTAATGCTAACATATTATTGGGTACTTTTATCTTAGTTTGGTGTAACGATTCGTTTGCCTATCTAGTTGGGAAAAACTTTGGTAAGCAAAAGCTATTTGAAAAGATATCCCCCAAAAAAACCGTTGAAGGATTTTTAGGCGGCTTATTTTTTTCATGCGTAGCTAGTTATTTTATTGCTACCTTTACCGAAACTTTAAACTTTACAAACTGGCTTATTTTAAGCATCATTGTGAGTGTATTTGGTACTTTAGGAGATCTTGTTGAATCTAAATTTAAAAGAGAAGCCAATGTAAAAGATAGTGGTGTAATTATGCCTGGTCACGGCGGGTTGCTTGACCGATTAGATAGTATTATTTTTGCCGCCCCTTTCATTTATTTATTTTTAAGATTTTTAAAATATGTTTCATAAAGAAGGTTATAAAATTATATTTATAACATTTATTTTGGTTATTACAGGTTCACTAGCTGTGGATTATTTTGTTACCACCCCTTGGTTACGAATAAGTTTACTATTAATCTTAATAGTATTTTTAGTGCTTATACTTCAATTTTTCAGAAACCCTAAGCGTCATACTCAAGCAAATGCTAACCATGTCGTTTCGCCCGTTGATGGTAAAGTCGTTGTTATTGAAGAGGTTTTTGAAAAAGAGTTCTTTAAAGAAAAACGTCTTCAAGTTAGTGTATTCATGTCCCCAATAAATGTACATGTTACACGTTATCCTATTGGAGGAAAGGTTATTTTCAGCAAATATCATCCTGGTAAATATTTGGTAGCCTGGCACCCCAAAGCAAGTGAAGAAAACGAACGTACAACTGTGGTTGTAGAAAATAACACCTATGGTAAAGTTCTTTACAGGCAAATAGCAGGAGCTTTAGCAAAACGCATAGTGAACTATGCGAAAGTTGATGACACAGTCGTTCAAGGTTCTGATTCCGGATTTATTAAATTTGGATCACGAGTAGATTTATTTTTACCACTGGATACTAATATAAAAGTGGAATTAAACCAAAAGGTTAAAGGTGGAGAAAGTATTATTGCAAGTAATGAGTAGTAAAGAAGATAAATTAGAAAAGGAATTTCGAGATGCGGTAGATCGTGTAAATGCCTACACAGACCCATTTCCTGCTGATATTCTTTTAAAATTATACGCTTATTACAAAAAGGCAACTAACGATTATAGCAGGCCAAAAAGTAAAAAAGCCATAATAAATGCATTTAAAACAAATGCGCTTTTTCAGGCTAAAGGGATCTCGGAAGACGAAGCCAAGCGTGCTTATATAGATTTAGTAAACAATTATTTTCTATACGGAAAATAATTTCATATAATTAACTCAACTAAAAAGCCGTTTAAAAAATTTAAACGGCTTTTTAATATCTGTTTTTTTATAACTACATTCTTTCAGGCACATGAATTCCTAGTACACTAAATGCATTTTTTATAGTGGTTGCCACCTTTTTAGATAACTGAACACGAAACACCTTCTCATCTTGATTATCGGCTCCTAGGATGGATACATTCTGATAAAATGAATTAAATTCTTTTACAAGATCGTATGTATAATTGGCTATTAAGGCCGGACTGTGTTGCGACGCAGCATTCTGAATAACTTCTGGGAACAATTCCAGTTGTTTTAATAACGTTTTCTCTTTTTCATGCAATGTCACTTCCTTATTCAATGACAAATCAAAATCGGCTTTTCTTATTATCGATTGAATTCTCGCATAAGTATATTGAATAAATGGCCCCGTATTTCCTTGGAAATCGATAGATTCTTTAGGATCAAACAAAATACGTTTCTTAGGGTCTACTTTTAAAATAAAGTACTTAAGCGCTCCTAACCCTATAGTTTTATAAAGTTCTTGCTTTTCTTCTTCACTGTAACCATCAAGCTTTCCTAATTCTTCTGAAATCTCACCAGCTGTGGCAGCCATTTCATTAATTAAATCATCGGCATCAACAACAGTTCCTTCTCTACTCTTCATTTTACCACTTGGCAAATCGACCATACCATAGCTTAGGTGATATAAATTATCAGCCCATTCAAAACCTAATTTCTTTAAAATTAAGAACAATACTTGAAAGTGATAATCCTGCTCGTTACCTACCGTATAGACCATGCCCCCAACATCTGGAAAATCTTTTATCCTTTGAATAGCTGTGCCAATATCCTGAGTCATGTATACGGCTGTTCCATCGGCACGTTGCACAATTTTCTTATCTAAACCTTCTTCAGTTAAATCACACCAAACAGAACCATCTTCTTCTTTAACAAAAACACCAGATTTTAATCCTTCGGCTACAAATTCTTTTCCTAATAAATAGGTATTACTTTCATAATACAGCGTATCGAAATCTACCCCTAGATTCTTATAGGTTTCGTCGAATCCTTCATAAACCCAACCATTCATAGTTTTCCAAAGCTCAACTACCTCCGAATCACCAGCCTCCCATTTAAGTAACATATCCTGAGCGGCTAATAATATGGGAGCTGATTTTTTAGCTTCTTCTTCCGATTTACCTTCAGCTATCAGACTTTCAATTTCCTTCTTATACTCTTGATCAAACTTTACATAGTAATTTCCAACCAATTTATCTCCTTTTAGTCCGGTAGATTCAGGAGTTTCTCCTTCTCCAAAACGCTGCCAGGCAATCATACTTTTACAAATGTGAATACCACGATCGTTAATAATCTGTGTTTTGTAAACTTTCTTTCCTGATGCCTTTAAAATTTCAGCTACCGAATACCCTAAAAGGTTATTTCGAATGTGCCCTAAATGTAATGGTTTATTAGTATTAGGTGAGGAATACTCCACCATAATAGCTTTATCTTCCAAATTAGGCTTTACAAACCCATAATCAGTAATATCTTTAATCGAATTGAAAAAATTCAAATAATACCCATCACTAATTTCAACATTTAAAAAGCCCTTAACTACATTAAAAGCTTTTACTTCATTAACATGTTCAACAAGGTAATGGCCTATTTGTTCTCCAATCTGAACCGGATTTCCCTTAACATAACGTAACATAGGAAAAATAACCACAGTAATATCCCCTGCAAACTCTTTACGTGTTGCCTGAAACTCTAAGGTCTCTATACTCACATTATACGAATCTAAAACAGCTTGTTTTACTTTATTTGTTAAGGTTTCTTGAAGGCTCATGTATACATGTTTTTTAGGTTGGCAAAGATAAAATTTTTATCAGATGTTAACACATTATTTAACCTTTATAACATATATGCGCTGCAAACAATAATTACAAAATACCAAGCTGAACCCTTCAAGTTAGAAAGATGCTATTTGTATCATTTTGAATAGTCTACATTTTATTTATAAAAGGGTATTTTTCTAATAAATTTTACCGTTCGTCTATTCGTCGATGTTTTTTAAAATACCACTCATCCTTTCATCTAATTTATTGGTATTAAATCGCAAATATTAGATTTTAATAAGGCTTTTTCCAACTTTTGTTTAGTAAAGCTATTAGTTTAAACTTTTCACTAAGTTTATAGACAACAAAATATTACAACTCTTGATAAGGCAATCTTTATTTTCCCTCAAATAAAATGCTTAGATATTGCTTTATGCACATAAGTAATATAAATGTTATATGAGGAGAATAACTACTTTTATTTTATATTTCGGAGTTCTAATCTCAGGGTTTTCGCAAACCAAAGAGTTAGACAGTCTATCTATAGCACTTGCTTTTGAAGATAATGACTCCTTGAAAGTAGAAACCTCTTTAAAACTTATAGAGTCACTTTTCCAATATAAAGAATACAACCGCGCCCTTAAATATGTTATTGAAAGTGAAAAACTGTCTCACACCTTAAATTATAAAAAGGCCATTACCGATGTGAGTTACTATAAAGCTTTAATCTATGCAAAAAAAGGCGATTATATTAATGCCATAAGTGGATATAATAAATCGAAACAACTATTTGCTGCACTTCATGACACCTTGGGTATTGCTAAGGTTAATAATAGTATTGGTTTAATAGAAATTGAACGTGGAAATTATGCTAAAGGTTTAAAATACTCATTAGCAGCCATACAAGAATTAGAACGCTTAAGTTTAAAAGACGAATTAAGTACTGCTTATTGCAACATATCAAAGGCCTATATGAGTTTAAAAGCTTATGACGAGGCTATAGAATACAATTTAAAATCCCTTAAAATTCAAGAGCAATTAAATGATGTAAAAGGTATTGCCAAAACCAGTAGCCAGTTAGCTTCTTTATATTCTATAAAAAAGGAAAATCGCAAAGCCATTGACTATTACAAAAAAGTCTTAGACATATCAGAAATAGATGGAGACTCGCTTCGCGGCCAAATTTATCCAAAAATTGGTCGAGAATATTTAAAATTCAATGCCTACGATAGAGCCTCGGAATATCTGTTACAAGGTCTCAACATTAATAGAAAACTAAATAATAAAACAGGTTTATTACTTGCTCTAAATGGTCTTGGAGATTTAAACTACCATCAAAACCGTCTAATCCTTGCTGAAAAGCAACTTTATGAAGCCAGCCTTATTGCTAAAACAACAGACAATAAAGAAGAGCTATTATATTATTACGAACTCATGAAAGCCTTAGATTCTACGAAACGTCGATTTGACCGTGCTTTCATTTGGCAGCGTGAATATTACAAATTAAAGGAAACTATTGAAGATAGCTTAAAACCGGCAACTCCTAAGGTTACTACTATGGATTTGGATGTTAATTCATTACTGGATAACGATAATATTTCAACTTCTCAGTCTGACGAATCAATAATTTCTAGTGACACTGTTTCTTTATCAGACACCGATGATTCCTATAAAAAATACAAACTTATTTTTTACGGTCTTTTAGCCGCATTAGCAGTCGTTTCAACTTTTTTAATATTAATATACGTTAAGCGTAATAACAGCATTAAATATACACAGGAACTCGAAGAAAAAAATCTAAAAATTGAGATGCAAAACGAAGCCTTTTTAGAACAGACACAGCATCTTGAAAATGTAAATAATGTAAAAGATAAACTATTCTCTATTATATCTCACGATTTAAAAGATTCTCTATCTTCTATTAATGGTTTTATAGATTTACTACGTGATGGGTCTTTATCACGACAGGAATTCGAGAATCTCATTCCTGAGTTAAGCGAAAATGCAAACAATGCTTCTTTACTACTTTTCAACCTATTAAACTGGTCTAAATCTCAAATGCAATCCTTAGAGCCAAAACCAACCTTATTTGATATTCAGGAGGTTTTTGCCGACAAGGTAAAGCTCATTGAACAACGTATGGAAACAAAGGGCATTGAACTAGTGGACCATTCACTACGTGATTTTGCTTATGCCGATCGTAGTATGTTTGAAATAGTTGTACAAAATTTATTAGCCAATGCACTTAAATTCTGTAAAAATGGAGACACCATTACCATTTCTAACCATATTAGTAATGGGAACTGCATTGTAAGCGTAGCAGATACGGGCATAGGAATTTCTGAGGAAAATCTTGGTAAAATTTTTAAAGGCAACTCATTTACTACCAGAGGCACCAATAATGAAAAAGGCACAGGTCTCGGACTTTCGATTTGTAAAGAATTAGTTGAACTTAATAATGGTAAAATCTGGGTAGAAAGTACCGTAAATGTAGGTAGTACCTTTTACGTACAGTTACCTAAATCACGCCCCGAATAAAATAAAAAACTAAGCTTTCGGCAAGAACACTTCCGCCATCATACAACGCGCACTACCACCGCCACAGGCTTCAATAGTATCTAATGAACTTGATATTATTTTAGTATGCTTCTCTAAAGCGGAAATTTGATTTTCCGTTAGAGATTTATAAGCTGAGGCACTCATCACCAAATAAGGCTGGTTGTTAGCACCTCTAACCTGAAGCATATTACCTGCAAAATTATTTACCTGTTCTTCCGTGATATCAATAATTTCCTTACCATTTTCCTTCAGGTGCTTAATGACATTTTTACGTTCCTTCTTATCGTCGATACTTGCCAAACAAATCACAGCAAAAGTTTCACCAATACACATCATAACATTGGTATGATAAATTGCCTTACGTTCATTATTTACTGTTTGGTTAGCCTTAAATATCACAGGGAAAAATTCAAAATCTTCACAGAATTCAATAAATAATTCTTCATCGGCTCGAGGCGACAATGCACAATAGGCTTTTCGGTTTGCTCGATCTAAAATTATACTACCTGTACCTTCAAGAAATATTTCCTCTTCTTCGGCATCGGTATAATCAACTACCTGCTCAATGATATAACCTGCTTCTTCAACCGACTCCAAAATCGCTTCGCGTCTTTCTAAACGGCGATTTTCCGCAAACATGGGATATAACCCTATATTCCCATTTTCATGAAACGACACCCAGTTATTCGGAAATATGGAGTCTGGCGTATCGAATTCATCCGTATCACTAACTACGATAACATTTACGCCAATACCTCTTAGCCTTTCTACATAAGCATCAAATTCCTGCTGTGCTTTCGCATTCACGGTTTCTGGCAAAAGATTATCCAACACTTTTTGATAATAATTGTTCACGGCAGTTTGCTCATTCATCCTGAAGTTAATAGGACGAATCATTAAAATAGTATCGGTAATTTGTCGCATAGTATTAAACATGTTTAGTTACTTTCTTATAAGATAACAGCACCCCTATAAAGGTACTTATTCCCTAATTAATGGCATGGTTGAACAACGTAATAAACCTTCCTGTTTGGCTATTTCAGCATAAGGCACTTCTTCTACGGTAAATCCTTGACTTCTTAACCAATCATTTAATCGTGTGAAATTCTTTTCTGAAATAATAATATCTTCTGATATTGAGAACACATTACTATTCATAGCATACATTTCATCTTTGGTAATTTCAAAAACATTCTCCTTTCCGAAGAAATCTATTAGCCATTGATATTCACGCTCTATAAGAAATCCGTTTTTATGAATAATTGCCTTACCCTTACCTAATGGCTGAAAACAGCAGTCCAGATGTAATGCATTTTCTTTGGGATCGGTGTTCGATTTTCTTAATTCGAAAGACTTTACCGTCTTTTCCGGAAACAATTCCTGAAGTGCGATTACGGCATCCATATTTGTTCGAGCTGTAATATATTCCGGATAGTCATCACCAGAATAAGTACCTACAAAAATATAATCATTCCACGGCATAACATCACCGCCTTCTACATGACACTCTTCAGGCAATACAACACGATTCTCTTCAGCTACTTGTTCCCATATGTAGTCTATAGCATGCACTTCTGCCTCTCTATTAGGAAGTATATTGGCGCGTATCATCTTGTCTTCAATTACAAAGGCAATATCTCGTGAAAAAATCTGATTGCAATCTTTCAACACTTTTGGCCTGTATACCTTCACATCATATTTCTCGAAAACAGCTGCTACAGCTTCCATTTCACGAATCATATCCTCTTCTTTAGGATAAGTTCCAGCCTTTATATGTTCGATACTTTTAGGATCATAACATTCATCAATACTAGGCACGGGGCCATTACTTTCAGCAGTTCCTAAAACAACTGCTTTAAGTCTTGAAGTTTCGTCTTGTATATTCAGTTTTAGCATTCCGCAAATATAGAAAAAGCTTCATAAGGATATCTTATGAAGCTTTGTCTTTTTAAATATTTTAAGAAAATATTATCTTTCTTCTATTGGCACAAATTTTCTTTCTGTTGCCCCTATATACACCTGTCTTGGTCTTCCAATAGGCTCTTTACGTAAACGCATCTCGCGCCATTGTGAAATCCAACCTGGTAAACGACCCAGTGCGAACATTACAGTAAACATGTCGGTTGGAATTCCCATAGCACGGTAAATGATTCCAGAGTAAAAATCGACATTTGGATATAATTTTCTATCAACAAAATAAGCATCTTCTAGAGCTTCTTTTTCAAGTCCTTTTGCAATATCTAAAATAGGATCTACCACTCCTAAATCACCTAACACTTCGTCGGCTGCTTTTTTTATGATTCTGGCACGAGGATCAAAGTTTTTATATACACGGTGACCAAAGCCCATTAAGCGGAATGGATCTTCTTTATCTTTTGCCTTGGCCATATACTTTTTAGTATCTCCACCGTCAAGTTTTATTGCTTCTAACATTTCTAATACAGCTTGGTTAGCTCCACCGTGGAGTGGTCCCCAAAGCGCAGAAATCCCGGCAGAAAGCGATGCAAATAATCCAGCATGCGAAGACCCAACTATTCTTACCGTTGACGTAGAACAATTTTGTTCATGATCGGCATGAAGAATTAATAATTTATCTAAGGCATTAACCAAAATTTCATTTTGCTTATACTCACTATTTGGCTTTTTAAACATCATTTTCAGAATGTTTTCAACATAGCCTAGAGAGTTATCTCCGTAATCTAATGGCAGCCCTTCTTTCTTGCGGAATGTCCAAGCTACTAATACAGGGAACTTCCCTAATATCTTAACTACGGACCTATACATATCCTCTTCAGAATCAACATTTACAGAAGACGGATTAAATGCTGTTAATGCACTTGTTAAAGAAGAAATCACCCCCATTGGGTGTGCAGACTTAGGGAAAGCATCCAAGATTTTCTTTACATCTTCATCTACAACCGCTTGTGCCTTGATATCCTCATGAAATTTATCATTCTGTTCTTTAGTCGGTAACTCTCCAAAAATTAAAAGGTAAGCTACTTCTAAAAAATCTGCCTTCTCTGCTAACTCTTCTATGGTGTAGCCACGATATCTTAAGATTCCTTTTTCGCCATCTAAGAAAGTAATACCACTTTCACAAGAACCTGTGTTTTTAAAACCTGGATCTATTGTTATTACTCCATTTGTTGCACTTCTTAATTTTGTGATATCTATAGCAACTTCATTTTCTGTTCCTTCTACCAACGGAAATTCATGTTTTTTCCCGTCTATTTCAATGCTAGCAGTGTTCGCCATAAGTTATTTATGATTATTTAATTTATAAATTGGTTTGCTAATTTACGAAATTACCATGTAGATTAAAAGGGATAAAAGTAAAGATACTTGCAATTAACAAATTTTAATATTTGAACAAAAAAAAGCGATTATTAAAGTAATAACCGCTTTTTTAAATATAAAATTATATAATAAATTTTATTTCACCTTAAATGCCTTTTCCTGAGGAAAGTAAGCCACTTCTCCAAGCTCCTCTTCAATACGAAGTAATTGGTTATACTTAGCCATACGATCACTACGTGAAGCAGATCCCGTTTTTATTTGACCCGTATTTAATGCTACGGCTAAATCTGCAATGGTATTATCTTCTGTTTCGCCAGAACGATGAGACATAACAGAAGTATAACCTGCGTTATGCGCCATATTAACGGCTGCAATAGTTTCTGTTAAAGTACCAATTTGATTTACTTTAATCAGGATTGAATTAGCAATACCATTTTCAATACCTCTAGATAAGCGCTCAACATTAGTTACGAATAAATCGTCTCCTACTAATTGAACTTTATCACCAACTAATTCTGTTAAGTATTTCCAACCTTCCCAGTCGTTTTCATCCATACCATCCTCAATAGAAATGATAGGGTATTTAGACACTAATTCAGCCAGGTAATCAGCTTGTTCTTTACTGGTTCTAACAACACCTGTTTCTCCTTCGAATTTAGCATAGTTATATTTTCCATCTTCATAGAATTCGGCAGAAGCACAGTCTAATGCAATCTTAACTTCCTCACCAAATTTATAACCGGCATTTTCTACAGCTTTTGCAATCGTTTCAATAGCGTCTTCTGTCCCATCTAATGTTGGAGCAAATCCACCCTCATCTCCTACAGCCGTACTTAAATTTCTATCGTGTAATACTTTCTTAAGATTGTGAAAAATCTCAGTACCCATTTGCATAGCATGTGTAAAGTCCTTTGCTTTTACAGGCATAATCATGAACTCCTGAAATGCAATCGGAGCATCACTGTGTGAACCACCATTAATGATGTTCATCATTGGTAATGGCAAAGTATTTGCAGACACACCTCCAACATAACGATATAATGGTAAGTTTAATTCACCCGCTGCTGCTTTAGCAACCGCAAGAGAAACTCCTAAAATAGCGTTAGCTCCTAATTTCGATTTGTTTGGAGTACCATCTAAATCGATCATAATTTGATCAATTAGGTTTTGTTCAAAAACCGAAACACCTAATAATTCTTGGGCAATAATTGAATTTACGTTCTCAACAGCTTTTAAAACTCCTTTTCCCATATAAGTATCACCACCATCTCTTAATTCTACAGCTTCATGCTCCCCCGTTGAAGCACCTGAAGGCACCGCGGCTCTACCTAATACATCATTTTCTGTTACAACATCAACTTCTACTGTTGGGTTCCCTCTAGAGTCTAAAATCTGTCTAGCGTGGATATTAATTATTACACTCATAATACTTTAATTTTAAATCTTTTATTCTTCCAAATTTACGGTAAATTCTTTTGTTTTTAATTAAGTTTTTCAAGAATTTACCTAAATATAATCTATAACGTTTTAGTAAAAGAAAAGCCTCAAATAACATGTTGTTTTTTGAGGCTTCGTAAACTATTTATTTTTAATATTTTCGATAAATTGATCGAATAGATAATCGGAATCATGGGGTCCAGGGCTGGCTTCCGGATGGTATTGAACCGAAAAACAATTTTTATCTTTCATTTTAATCCCTGCCACCGTATTATCATTTAAATGCACATGCGTAATTTCTAAATCCGGATGTGCTTCTGCTTCCTCTCTATTAACGGCGAAACCATGGTTCTGTGAAGTAATTTCTCCTTTACCTGTTTTCAGGTTTTTAACAGGATGATTAATGCCGCGGTGTCCATTATACATTTTATAAGTAGAAACACCATTTGCTAATGCAATAACCTGATGCCCTAAACAGATACCAAATAAAGGTAAATTTCTTTTGATAATTTCTTTAGCAACAGCTTGTGCTTCCACTAGGGGCTCAGGATCGCCAGGTCCATTAGACAAGAAATAACCATCAGGATTAAAGGCTTCTAAATCTTCAAATTTGGAATTATAAGGAAATACCTTAATATACGCGTCTCGCTTTGCTAGATTACGAAGTATGTTCTTTTTAATACCGATATCTAAAGCTGCAATTTTGTAAGTCGCATTTTCATCACCTACATAATATGGCTCTTTAGTTGACACCTTAGAAGCTAATTCTAAACCTTCCATTTTCGGAACTTCAGCTAATTGCTTTTTAAGCCCTTCAATATTATCAACCTCTGTAGAAATTACGGCATTCATGGCGCCATGGTCACGAATATAACTTACTAAAGCTCGTGTATCTACATCTGAAATTGCTAACAGATTATTTTTATCTAAAAAGTCTTCTAATGAGCTATCGGCAATATCTCTAGAATATTCATAGCTAAAGTTTTTAACTATAAGCCCAGCAATTTTAATAGAATCAGATTCTACTTCTTCACTGTTAGTTCCGTAATTACCAATATGAGCATTAGTAGCCACCATTAACTGCCCGTAGTAAGACGGATCTGTAAATATTTCCTGATACCCAGTCATTCCGGTATTAAAACATACCTCTCCAAATGCTGTTCCTTGTTTGTTTCCAACTGCTTTCCCATGGAAAATGGTGCCGTCAGCTAGAAGAATAATTGCTTTTTGTCGTTTTTGATATTTCATGTATTCACTAAAAAAGTTTTGCAAAATTGCACAAAAAAAAGGATAAACTAAAATAGTTTATCCTTTATATTTAAAATGCTTACTAACATTTATTCCTCTTCGTTTGAAGCTTGAGTTTCTGTAGCCGGAGCTGCTGCAGGATTAGCGCCACCTCTTCTACTTCTACGTGTTGATTTTTTAGCCGGTTTACCAGCATTGTAAAGTTCATTGTAATCAACAAGCTCGATCATTGCCATATCAGCGTTATCACCTAAACGATTACCAAGTTTAATAATTCTTGTATAACCACCTGGTCTATCTGCTACTTTTTTAGCAACATCTCTAAATAATTCTGTTACCGCATCTTTTTGTCTTAAACGCGACATAACAATACGTCTGTTATGTGTTGTATCCTCTTTAGATTTAGTAATCATTGGCTCTACAAATTGCTTTAACGCTTTTGCTTTTGCCACAGTTGTATTAATACGCTTGTGTTCTATTAAAGAACAAGCCATATTAGCCAACATTGCTTTTCTGTGAGCAGTTTGTCTGCCTAAGTGATTTACTTTTTTTCCGTGTCTCATGACATTTTGTTTTAATCATCATCTTGCTTCAACCCACTATTGAGGAGCAAAATATGACGTATTAATCTTTATCTAATTTATATTTGCTTAAATCCATTCCGAAATTTAAACCTTTAACATTTACAAGCTCTTCAAGCTCTGTTAAAGACTTCTTACCGAAGTTACGGAATTTCATTAAATCATTCTTATTGAAAGATACTAAGTCTCCTAAAGTATCTACTTCAGCTGCTTTTAAACAGTTAAGCGCACGTACCGATAAATCCATATCGATAAGCTTAGTTTTTAATAACTGTCTCATATGTAAAGATTCTTCATCATATGTTTCAGTTTGTGCAATTTCATCAGCTTCTAAAGTGATACGCTCGTCAGAGAATAACATGAAGTGATGAATTAAAGTTTTAGCAGCTTCTGTTAAAGCGTCTTGTGGTGTAATTGATCCATCGGTGATGATTTCAAAAACTAACTTTTCGTAATCAGTTTTTTGCTCTACACGATAGTTTTCAATACTATACTTAACATTCTTTATAGGCGTGTAAATTGAATCTGTAAAGATAGTACCTATTGGAGCAGCAGCTTTTTTATTCTCTTCTGCAGGCACATATCCTCTACCTTTTTCAATTGTAATCTCCATATTGAAGTTTACTTTTGGATCTAAGTTACAGATTACTAATTCCGTATTTAATACTTGGAATCCTGAGATAAACTTTTGGAAATCGCCGGCAGTAATTTGCTCTTGACCAGAAATTGAAATTGATACAGATTCGTTATCGATATCTTCAATTTGTCTTTTAAAACAAACTTGCTTTAAGTTTAAAATAATTTCAGTAACATCTTCCACAACTCCAGCAATTGCTGAGAACTCATGGTCAACTCCTTCAATTCTTACAGATGTAATAGCGAAACCTTCTAAAGAAGATAATAATACTCTTCTTAGGGCGTTACCTACTGTTAATCCGTAACCAGGTTCTAAAGGACGAAACTCGAATTTCCCTTCAAAATCTGTTGAATCAATCATGATTACTTTGTCGGGCTTTTGAAAATTAAATACTGCCATATTGTTTTTCTTCGTTTTAATTGTTATTTAGTTGCGCGGTTTATAAGTTTGAAGAAGTACGAATAAACCCTTTGGCTAAATACCAATGTTGTTAATTTATTATTTAGAATATAATTCGACGATGAATTGCTCGTTGATGTTTTCTGGAATTTGAATTCTAGCAGGAACAGAAACGTAAGTTCCTTGTTTAGTATCGTCATTCCAAGTAATCCATTCGTATACATTACTTGAGTTAGCTAATGAGTTAGCGATAACTTCTAAAGATTTTGATTTTTCTCTTACAGCAACAACATCACCTGCTTTTAATTGGTAAGAAGGAATGTTTACCAACTCTCCGTTCACTGTAATATGTCTGTGCGAAACTAACTGTCTAGCACCGCTTCTAGAAGGAGCTATCCCCATTCTATAAACTACGTTATCTAATCTAGACTCACAAAGTTGTAATAGTACTTCACCAGTAATACCTTGTGCTGCTCTCGCTTTTTTAAACAAACCTCTAAATTGTCTTTCTAAAATACCGTAAGTATATTTAGCTTTTTGCTTCTCCATTAATTGGATTGCATATTCAGATTTTTTTCCACGACGTCTGTTATTACCGTGTTGCCCAGGAGGGTAATTTCTTTTTTCGAAAGACTTATCGTCTCCAAAGATCGCTTCACCGAATTTACGAGCGATTTTAGTTTTAGGACCAGTATATCTTGCCATTTTAATTGTTGTTTTAAGAGTGATTATGAATTAAGGTCTTAATCTTATCCTTCGATAATCGTTAATCTCTTGTTGATACTTGTTTATTTTTTTCAGTTTGCAAATTTACATATAAAAAAATTAATACCAACTGTATATGAAGCTGATATTAATTTTTTTTATTTTGAATGTAAATTATACTCTTCTACGCTTAGGAGGTCTACAACCATTATGTGGTAGTGGAGTAACATCGATAATTTCTGTTACCTCGATACCAGCATTGTGGATAGATCTGATAGCAGATTCTCTACCATTACCAGGACCTTTAACGTATACTTTTACTTTTTTCAATCCAGCTTCTTGAGCTACAGCAGCAGCATCTTCGGCAGCTAATTGAGCAGCGTAAGGCGTATTTTTCTTAGATCCTCGGAATCCCATTTTACCAGCAGAAGACCAAGAAATAACATCGCCTTTTTTGTTGGTTAATGAAATAATGATATTGTTAAAAGAAGCAGTAACGTGAGCCTCTCCTACAGAGTCAACAATTACTTTACGCTTTTTTGTACTTTTTGTATTTGATTTTGCCATAATTTCTAGTGTTCAGTTTTAGTTGATAGTCGCTAGAATCCTAAACCGTGAAATTTCAAACAGATTCCTTCCAACGCCTAAAGACTAAATACTAAATTTTAATTATTACTTAGTTGCTTTCTTTTTGTTAGCAACAGTCTTTCTTCTACCTTTTCTAGTTCTAGAGTTGTTCTTAGTGCGTTGTCCTCTTAATGGAAGACCAGCTCTGTGACGAATACCTCTGTTACATCCAATATCCATTAAACGTTTAATGTTTAATTGAGTTTCAGAACGTAATTCACCTTCGATAGTAAAAGATCCTACAGCTTCACGAATACCACTAATTTGGTCGTCGTTCCAATCTTGAACTTTAATACTTTCGTCAACACCAGCTTGTGCTAATATTTCTTTTGCTCTACTTCTACCTATTCCATAGATATAAGTTAAAGAGATAACTCCTCTTTTGTTTTTTGGTATGTCTACACCTGCAATTCTTGCCATAATTACCCTTGTCTTTGTTTAAATCTAGGATTCTTTTTGTTTATCACGTAAAGTCTACCTTTTCTACGCACGATTTTACAATCGGCACTTCTTTTTTTAACGGATGCTCTAACTTTCATCGTATTCGTATTAGTATCTATAAGTTATTCGAGCCTTTGTCAAATCGTACGGGCTCATTTCTAATTTTACTTTATCTCCAGGTAATAACTTAATATAATGCATACGCATCTTACCAGAGATATGTGCAGTCACAATATGACCATTTTCTAATTCAACACGGAACATAGCATTCGATAATGCTTCAATGATTGTCCCATCTTGTTCTATTGCTGCCTGTTTTGCCATAGTATAATAATTAAGCTACTGCTTTTCTATTTTTACCAGTTTTCATCAAGCCATCATAGTGTCTATTTAACAAGTAAGAGTTTACTTGTTGCATAGTATCTATAGCTACCCCAACTAATATTATTAATGAAGTACCCCCGAAAAACAATGCCCATCCTTGTTGTACACCCATAAGCTTAACTATAAATGCTGGGAACACAGCAATAAGCGCTAAAAAGATAGAACCTGGTAAGGTTATTTGAGACATTATTTTATCTAGATATTCAGAAGTTTCAGAACCTGGGCGAATGCCAGGAATAAAACCACCACTACGTTTTAAATCGTCTGCCATTTTATTAGTAGGTACTGTAATTGCCGTATAAAAATATGTAAACACAATAATTAACAGGGCAAATACTAAGTTGTACCAGAAACCAAATATATCGGCAAAGTTTGTTTGCATCCAAGCTCCGGCAGATGTCTCTTTTAAGAAAGATGATCCACCAATTAAACTAGGAACAAACATAATAGCCTGTGCAAATATTATTGGCATTACTCCTGAAGCATTAAGCTTTAAAGGAATATATTGTCTAGAACCAGCTGCTGCACTTTTTTCGTAACCACCAGAAGCAGTACGTCTAGCATACTGAACAGCAATCTTACGAACACCCATTACTAACATAATCGATGCTAAGATGATAGCGAACCATAATACGATTTCGAAAAGAATTAACATCACATTGTTTCCTTCTAATCTAGTTGCCGCATTTTGTAAAAATGATGCTGGAAGACGAGCAATGATACCCACCATAATTAATAGTGAAATACCATTACCAATACCTTTATCGGTAATTTTTTCCCCTAACCACATAGCGAATATACACCCCGTGATTAAGATTGTAACAGATGAAAAATAGAACAAGAATCCTGTTCCTAATAAAAACGCGCTTGTAGGAATTCCTAATGCAGGTAAACTAGCCAAATACCCTGGTGCTTGCAATAAACATATTGCAATAGTTAACCATCTTGTAATTTGATTAATTTTCTTTTGCCCACTAGCACCTTCCTTTTGTAGTTTTTGCAAATAAGGAATAGCAATTCCCATTAATTGCACTACAATAGAAGCAGAAATGTAAGGCATGATACCCAGAGCAAATACCGATGCGTTAGCAAAGGCACCTCCTGTGAAGGCATTTAGTAATCCTAATAAACCTCCGTCTGTACTATCGGCTAAACCACTTAATTGAGAGGCATCAATACCAGGTAATACAACTTGAGCACCAAAACGATAAACTAACAACAGTCCCAAGGTTACTGAGATTCTGTTTCTTAGTTCTTCTATTTTCCAAACATTCTTTAACGATTCTATAAACTTCATACTTATAATAAGGTCTTATAATGTTACAGCTTCTCCACCAGCAGCTTCGATAGCAGCTTTTGCTGAAGCAGTAAATTTATGTGCAGATACTTTTAATTTCGCTTTTAATTCACCACGTCCTAAGATTTTTACTAGGTCGTTTTTACCAACTAATCCGTTGGCTAATAGTGTATCAAAATCAACTGTATCAGCTACTTTTTTGTTTTCTACTAATTGCTGTAAAACATCTAAGTTTACACCTTGATATTCTACACGATTAATATTAGTAAAACCAAACTTAGGAACACGTCTTTGAATTGGCATTTGACCACCTTCAAATCCTATTTTCTTAGAGTAACCAGAACGCGACTTGGCTCCTTTGTGACCACGAGTTGCAGTACCACCTTTACCAGATCCTTGACCACGTCCTACTCTTTTTCCTTGATTTTTTACTGAACCTTCTGCAGGTTTTAAATTACTTAAATCCATTTTCAGTTTTATATTATTTTGCTTCTTCAACAGAAACTAAATGTGAAACTTTAGCAACCATACCAAGAATACTTGGAGTGGCGTCGTGCTCTACAACTTGACCAATCTTACTAAGACCTAAAGATTCTAAGATTCTTTTTTGTCTTAATGTACGATTGATTGCGCTTTTAACTTTTTTTACTTTAATCTTTGCCATCTCTGTCTATATTAAGCGTTAAAAACTTTCTCAAGTGAAATACCTCTATCTCTAGCGATTGCATTTGCATCTCTTAACTGTAATAAAGCATCAAACGTTGCTTTTACTACATTATGAGGGTTTGATGATCCTTGAGATTTTGATAATACATCATGCACACCAACTGCCTCTAATACTGTTCTCACAGCACCACCGGCAATTACTCCTGTACCAGGAGCTGCTGGTATGATGTTTACTCTAGCTCCACCATATTTCCCTTTTTGCTCATGTGGTAAAGTTCCTTTTCTAATAGGAATTCTAACAAGGTTTTTCTTAGCGTCTTCTACAGCTTTTGCGATTGCACTAGCTACGTCTTTAGACTTTCCTAACCCTTGTCCTACAACACCGGCTTCATCACCAACTACTACGATTGCTGAAAAACCAAATGCTCTACCACCTTTGGTTACTTTAGTAACTCTTTGTACACCAACTAAACGATCTTTAAGATCTAATCCACCTGGTTTTACTAACTCTGCGCTTTTGTATTTACGATACATAATTTCTTAGAATTTAAGTCCTGCTTCTCTAGCTCCTTCAGCCAATGATTTTACTCTACCATGGTATAAGTAACCACCTCTATCGAAAGTGATAGTTTCTATACCTGCAGCCTTAGCTTTTTCAGCAATTGATTTACCTACTAAATTAGCCGCTTCTACTTTAGTTACCTTTGCAGAATCAATATCTTTATCTCTTGAAGATGCAGCACTGATAGTCTTACCAGTTACGTCATCTACAATCTGAGCATAAATTTCTTTATTACTTCTAAAAACAGTTAAACGAGGTCTTGCTTCTGTACCAGAAACTACTTTACGTATTCTGTTTTTAATTCTTAATCTTCTTTGTTCTTTTGTCAATGCCATAACTTAATTATTAAGCTGATTTACCTGCTTTTCTTCTTAATATTTCACCAACAAACTTGATTCCTTTTCCTTTGTAAGGTTCTGGTTTTCTGAAACCACGGATTTTCGCAGCTACTTGACCTACAAGTTGTTTGTCGTGAGATGTTAATTTAATTATTGGATTTTTACCTTTTTCAGAGATTGTTTCAACTTTAACTTCTGGAGCTAAATCCATAACAATACCGTGAGAAAAACCTAATGCCAGTTCCAATTTGTTACCTTGGTTACTAGCTCTATATCCTACACCAACTAATTCTAACTGTTTGGTCCATCCTTCAGACACACCTTTGATCATATTATTTATTAATGATCTGTATAGACCATGTTTTGCTTTTTGATCTTTAGAATCAGAAGAACGTGTTACTAAAACATTTGAATCTTCAACTTTAATATCTACAGTATCGAAATTTTGAGTTAATTCTCCTAATTTCCCTTTTACCGTAATTACGCCGTCTTTTACATCAACTGTAACTCCATTTGGAATTACTACTGGGTTATTACCTATTCTTGACATATCTTATATTTTTAGTAAACGTAACACAATACTTCTCCACCAACATTCTCTCTTTTGGCTTGTTTACCTGTCATTACTCCGTGAGAAGTAGAAACGATGGCAACACCAAGACCATTAAGAACTCTCGGTAAATCTTTAGAACTTGCGTACTTACGTAAACCTGGTTTACTTATTCTTTCAATCTTTTTAATTACAGGCTCTTTTGTTTCTTTGTTGTACTTAAGAGCTATTTTAATAGTTCCTTGTACTGAAGAATCGTCGAACTTGTAACTTAAAATATATCCTTGTTCGAATAATATTTTAGTGATGTCTTTCTTTAAATTAGAAGCAGGGATTTCTACCACTCTGTGGTTAGCACGCACTGCGTTTCTAATTCTTGTCAAAAAATCCGCTATTGGATCTGTGTACATAATGAATTGATTTTGTGATTTTGGTTTTCGGGTTGGGCCGAACCTTAAATCTGATTATAAAAATAATATTACCAACTTGCTTTTGTTACTCCAGGAATAAGACCTTGATTGGCCATTTCTCTAAAAGTTACACGAGAAATTCCAAAAGTTCTCATGTATCCTCTAGGTCTTCCTGTTAATTTACATCTATTATGTTGACGAACTGGAGATGCATTTTTTGGTAACTTTTGTAACGCTTCATAATCGCCAGCTTCTTTTAAAGCTTTACGTTTAGCGGCGTACTTTGCTACTGTTTTTGCTCTTTTTACCTCGCGGGCTTTCATTGATTCTTTAGCCATAACTTAGTTCTTTTTAAAAGGTAATCCTAATTCGGTTAATAATGATTTTGCTTCTTTATCTGTATCAGCAGAAGTTACAAATGTAATATCCATACCTGAGATTTTATTAACTTTATCAATATTTATCTCTGGAAAAATAATTTGTTCAGTAATACCTAAGTTGTAATTACCTCTTCCGTCGAATCCAGTCGCTTTAATTCCGTTAAAATCTCTTACACGTGGTAAGGCCGAAGTAACCAAACGATCTAAAAATTCATACATTCTTTCTCCACGTAAAGTAACTTTTGCTCCAATTGGCATGCCTTTACGTAATTTAAAAGATGCAACGTCTTTCTTAGAAATTGTTGCTATAGCTTTTTGTCCAGATATAGTAGTTAATTCTTCTACAGCGTAGTCAATTAACTTTTTGTCTGCAACTGCAGCTCCCACACCTTTAGATATTACTATCTTTTCCAGTTTAGGAACTTGCATTACATTATTATATCCAAATTCGTCTGTAAGAGCTGCAATTACTCTGCTTTTATACTCTTCTTTAAGTCTAGGTGAATATGCCATAACTATATTACTTCATTAGATTTTGTTGAAAATCTTACTTTCTTATCACCCTCTACTTTATATCCTACTCTTGTTGTTTCTCCTTTAGAAGTTAACAATGATAAGTTAGATATATGAATAGGAGCTTCTTTTTCTACGATTCCTCCTTGTGGGTTTTGTGCACTTGGCTTCGTGTGTTTCTTAACCAAGTTAATACCCTCAACAATCGCTTTGTTCTTGTCTATTAATACCTTTTGTACTTTACCTTCAGATCCTTTGTGATCGCCAGCAATTACTTTTACGGTATCTCCAGTTTTTATTTTAAGCTTTGTCATCTTACGTTAATGTATTAAAGCACCTCTGGTGCTAATGATACAATCTTCATGAATTGTTTATCACGAAGTTCTCTAGCAACAGGACCAAATACACGTGTACCTCTCATTTCCCCAGCAGGGTTTAAAAGTACACAAGCATTATCATCGAATCTAATATAAGATCCATCTGGTCTTCTTACTTCCTTTACAGTACGAACTACAACTGCAGTAGAAACAGCACCTTTTTTAATGTTTCCATTAGGTGTTGCGTCTTTTACAGAAACAACTATTTTGTCTCCTACAGATGCATATCTTCTTTTAGTACCACCTAGAACACGTATTGTTAATACTTCTTTTGCTCCAGTGTTGTCTGCTACCTTTAATCTTGATTCTTGCTGTACCATAATTATTTAGCTCTTTCTATGATTTCAACTAATCTCCAACATTTAGATTTACTTAAAGGTCTTGTCTCCATGATCTTTACAGTATCTCCAACGTTACAATCGTTTGTTTCGTCGTGTGCAACATATTTTTTTGTTTTTAACACGAACTTACCATACATAGGGTGTTTTACTTTTTTAACCTCAGAAACTACAATAGATTTCTGCATTTTGTTACTTGTAACAACTCCTATACGTTCTTTTCTTAAATTTCTTGTTTCCATCTTTTAGCAGAATTATTGTAATTCTCTTTTAGTTAATTCGGTCGCAATTCTTGCTACGGCACGTCTTATTGTACGTAATTGAATTGGATTCTCTAAAGGAGATATTGCATGAGCTAATTTTAGGTCAGAATAACTCTTTTTTGTTTCACCAAGTTTCTCTTGTAACTCGGCTACTGATAATTCTTTAATTTCTGATTGTTTCATAATATCAAATAAATTATGCTTCGTAATCGCGAGCAATGATAAACTTAGTTTTTACTGGTAGCTTTTGTGCTGCTAAACGTAATGCTTCTTTAGCTACGTCTAATGGCACACCACCTAGTTCGAAAAGCACTCTTCCTGGTTTTACAACCGCTACCCAATACTCAACGGCACCTTTACCTTTACCCATACGTACTTCAAGAGGTTTCTTAGTGATAGGCTTGTCTGGAAATATTTTAATCCAAAGTTGACCTTCTCTTTTCATGTAACGAGTCGCGGCAATACGAGCTGCTTCAATTTGACGAGCAGTTATAAACTGAGAGTCTAATGCTTTTATTCCAAAAGTTCCGTTTGAAAGTTGGTGTCCTCTTTGAGACAGACCTTTCATACGTCCTTTTTGTTGCTTACGAAATTTTGTTCTTTTAGGCTGTAACATTTTTCTTTACTTTATAAAAAATTACTTTCTACGACGAGGTGCTTTTGTACCACGTCCTGCTCCACCTTTTCCACCTTGCTTCTTAGATAATCCTACAAGTGGAGAAAGCTCTCTTTTACCATATACTTCACCTTTCATGATCCATACTTTAACACCTAATCTACCGTAAGTAGTGTGTGCTTCAACTAAAGCATAGTCAATATCGGCTCTAAAAGTTGATAAAGGAATACGTCCTTCTTTGTAGTGTTCTGAACGTGCCATTTCCGCTCCGTTTAAACGACCACTAATCTGGATTTTAATTCCTTCAGCGTTCATACGCATGGTAGCAGCTATAGCCATTTTTATTGCACGTCTGTAAGAAATACGATTTTCAATTTGACGAGCAATACTAGATGCTACTAAAAACGCATCAAGTTCAGGTCTTTTAATTTCAAAGATGTTAATCTGAACTTCTTTTCCAGTAATTTTCTTAAGCTCTTCTTTTAACTTGTCTACCTCTTGACCGCCTTTACCAATAATGATACCTGGACGAGCCGTAGTGATAGTAACGGTTACAAGTTTTAAAGTTCTTTCGATGATTACTCTACTTACACTAGCTTTAGATAAACGTACGTGTACGTATTTTCTAATTTTATCGTCTTCGGCAAGCTTATCTCCATAATCATTACCTCCGTACCAGTTAGACTCCCATCCTCTGATAATACCTAAGCGATTTCCGATTGGATTTGTTTTTTGTCCCATACTATCTATCTTAGCTTTGTGTGTTATTGTTAGCTCCAACAACGATTGTTACGTGGTTAGAACGTTTTCTAATTCTGTGTGCACGACCTTGAGGTGCTGGACGCAACCTTTTTAACATTGATCCGCCATCAACTCTAATCTCCTTTACAAATAATTCAGCATCTTCTAAGCTTGCTTCTTCGTTTTTAGCTTGCCAGTTTGCAATTGCAGACAATAACAATTTCTCTAAACGGTTAGAAGCTTCTTTTTGGCTAAATTTTAAGATATTAAGTGCTTTTTCTACTTTTTCACCTCTTACTAAATCGGCTACTAAACGCATTTTTCTTGGTGATGTAGGACAATTATTAAGTTTAGCAAAAGCAACTTGCTTCTTTCCTTCCTTAATAGCGTCTGCCATTTGTTTTTTACGACTTCCCATAGCTTACTACTTTTTACCTTTGTTTTTAGCACCTGCATGTCCACGGAATGAACGTGTTGGTGAAAATTCTCCTAATTTATGACCTACCATGTTTTCAGTAACGTATACTGGTACGAATTGACGGCCATTGTGAACTGCGATTGTTTGCCCAACAAAATCTGGAGTAATCATACTAGCTCTAGACCAAGTTTTGATTACAGTTTTCTTGCCAGCTTCAACGTTAGCAGCTACTTTTCTTTCTAATTTATAATGAACGTAAGGTCCTTTTTTTAATGATCTTGCCATGTCTTATTTCTTTCTACGTTCTACAATATACTTATTCGTTGGATTCTTTAAAGAACGTGTTCTATATCCTTTAGCAGGAACGCCATTTCTAGAACGTGGGTGTCCACCTGAAGCACGTCCTTCACCACCACCCATTGGGTGATCTACTGGGTTCATAACTACTGGTCTAGTACGTGGTCTTCTTCCTAACCATCTTGATCTACCTGCTTTACCAGATACTAACAATTGGTGGTCCGAATTAGATACTACCCCAACAGTTGCTAAACAATTAGCTAAAATTAATCTTGTTTCTCCTGAAGGTAATTTGATTGTTGCAAACTTACCATCTCTAGCCATTAACTGAGCAAAAGCACCAGCACTACGAGCCATAACAGCTCCTTGACCTGGACGTAACTCAACACAAGAAATAATTGTTCCTAATGGAATTTGACTTAAAGGCATTGCATTACCAATTTCTGGAGCTACATTGTCTCCTGAAACTACAGTTTGACCTACTTGTAAACCATTTTGAGCAATGATATATCTTTTTTCGCCATCTTGATAATTCAATAACGCGATAAAAGCGGTTCTGTTTGGATCGTACTCGATAGATTTAACTTCGGCTGGAATTCCAGCTTTGTCACGTTTAAAATCGATAATACGATACTTTCTTTTATGACCACCACCGATATAACGCATGGTCATTTTTCCTTGACTGTTTCTACCACCAGACCTTTTATTCGGAGCTAATAAACTTTTCTCCGGCTTATCAGTAGTAATGGCGTCAAATCCATTAACTACTCTAAAACGCTGTCCTGGTGTGATTGGTTTTAATTTTCTTACTGACATTGTTGTCTAATTACATGTTACTGTATAAATCAATCATTTCACCTTCCGCCAGTTGTACAATTGCTTTTTTAACAGCATTTGTTTTACCATGTTGAATCCCGGTTTTTGTATAACGCGTTCTTCTTTCTGGACGGACATTTATAGTACGAACTTTTTCAACAGAAACACCATAAGCAGCTTCCACCGCTTTTTTAATTTCTACCTTGTTCGCCTTTGTATTCACTGCGAATGTATAGCAATTTCTTAACTCGCTATCTGCTGTCGCTTTCTCTGTGATTATAGGTTTAATTAAGATACTCATTGTTTCTATTTACTTAAATTTGACTCAATTCCTTCTAAGGCACCTTCTAAAAGCACTACTTGATTTGCATTTAAAATCTTGTAAGTACTTAATTCTGAAGAAGTTACAACTTCAGAACCTTGTAAATTGCGCGATGACAAATATACGTTATTATTTGACCCACCCAACACAAATAGAGATTTTTTATCCTCTAATTTTAAGGCTTTTAGCACAGCCGTGAAGTTCTTAGTTTTAGGAGTTTCAAAGTTGAAATCTTCTAATACTACGATATTCTGCTCACCTGCTTTAATACTTAATGCAGATTTACGCGCTAAACGCTTTAAATTTTTATTTAATTTGAAGCTATAATTTCTTGGTCTTGGACCGAACATACGACCACCACCTTTAAAAACTCCAGATTTAATACTACCTGCTCTGGCAGTACCTGTTCCTTTTTGCTTTTTAATCTTACGCGTACTTCCAGAGATCTCTCCTCTTTCTTTAGATTTATGAGTTCCTTGTCTTTGGTTTGCTAAGTATTGCTTAACATCCAAATATACTGCATGATTATTAGGCTCGATAGCAAATACTTCTTGAGAAAGGTTTGCCTTTCTACCAGTATCTTTTCCGTTTATATCTAAAACTGCTACTTCCATTACTTTCTAATAATTACATAAGCGTTTTTGTGTCCAGGTACACAACCTTTAACCACAAGTAGGTTCTTTTCAGCTACTACTTTTAAAACTCTTAAATTTTGAACTTTTACTGTTTCACCGCCCATTCTTCCGGCCATTTTCATTCCTTTAAAAACTCTTGCAGGATATGAAGCAGCTCCAATAGAACCAGGTGCTCTTAAACGGTTATGTTGTCCGTGAGTAGCTTGACCTACACCACCAAAACCATGACGTTTTACAACACCTTGAAAACCTTTTCCTTTAGATGTACCAGCAACATCAACAAACTCTCCTTCATTGAAGTGTTCTACAGTGATAGCATCTCCTAATTTGTACTCCGCATCAAAACCTTTAAACTCAACGATTTTGCGTTTTACAGAAGTCCCTGCTTTCTTAGCGTGACCTTGGTCAGCTTTAGTAGCGCTTTTTTCTGTCGCGTCATCGAAACCTAATTGCACAGCTTCATAACCGTCAACCTCAGTGGTTCTGACTTGGGTAACGATACATGGTCCAGCTTCGATTACTGTACATGGAATGTTTTTTCCATTTTCATCGAAAATGCTGGTCATACCGATCTTTTTTCCAATTAACCCAGACATATTTATTATTTATTAATTATTACTATTTGTTATTAAAATTTTCAAGGCTGAAAAATACCTTCAGCCTTGAATTGTATTTTTTCCGTTTTTCCCTAACCCGTCGTTAAGGACATGTAAATGTTCTACTTAAACTTTAATCTCCACTTCAACACCACTTGGTAATTCAAGTTTCATTAAAGCGTCGATTGTTTTAGAAGACGAAGAGTAAATATCTAATAATCTCTTGTAAGAGCTTAATTGAAATTGTTCTCTAGACTTCTTGTTTACGTGTGGAGAACGTAATACTGTGAAAATCTTTTTATTGGTTGGTAACGGAATTGGTCCTGTTACTACCGCTCCAGTATTTTTTACTGTTTTTACAATCTTATCAGCAGACTTGTCTACTAAGTTGTGATCGTAAGATTTTAATTTTATTCTAATTTTTTGACTCATTTTCTTAGATTTTAAGCTTCTACGCCTTTAGCTGCTTTAATTACTTCTTCAGAAATGTTAGAAGGCGTTTCAGCGTAATGTGAGAATTCCATTGTTGAAGTTGCTCTACCTGATGATAAGGTACGTAACGATGTTACATAACCAAACATTTCAGATAACGGCACTAGTGCTTTAACAACTTTAGAACCAGCTCTGTCGCTCATGTCGTTTACTTGACCACGACGACGGTTAAGGTCACCTACAATATCTCCCATGTTTTCCTCAGGAGTTAACACTTCTAATTTCATGATAGGCTCCATGATTACCGCCTTTGCAGCTTTTGCAGCAGCTTTAAATCCAAGTTTTGCAGCCAATTCGAATGATAATTGATCTGAATCCACATCGTGGTAAGAACCGTCTGTTAAAGTAACTTTCATAGCATCAACCTCGTATCCTGCTAAAGGACCGTTAACCATTGCCATTTTAAATCCTTTTTCTACTGAAGGGATAAATTCTTTAGGAACGTTACCACCTTTAATTTCAGAAACAAACTCAAGACCTTGTTTACCTTCTTCAGCTGGCTCAAGAGTAAATACAATATCCGCGAATTTACCACGTCCACCAGATTGTTTCTTATAAACTTCTCTGTGTTCTGCACGTTGTGTAATAGCTTCTTTGTACTCAACCTGTGGCTGACCTTGGTTTACTTCTACCTTAAACTCACGCTTAAGACGGTCAACAATAATATCTAAGTGAAGCTCACCCATTCCAGAAATAATAGTCTGTCCTGAAGCTTCGTCTGTTCTTGCTGTAAACGTTGGATCTTCTTCAGCTAATTTAGCTAAAGCCATACCTAACTTATCAACATCTGCTTTAGTCTTAGGCTCTACCGCGATACCGATTACTGGATCTGGGAAGTCCATAGATTCTAAAACGATAGGATTTTTTTCATCAGACATAGTATCACCAGTCTTGATATCTTTAAATCCTACTGCCGCACCTATATCTCCTGCCTCGATATACTCGATAGCATTTTGTTTATTAGAGTGCATTTGGTAGATACGAGAGATACGCTCCTTTTTACCTGAACGATTGTTCAAGATATAAGATCCAGCATCTAAACGACCTGAATAAGCACGGAAGAATGCTAAACGCCCTACGAAAGGATCGGTAGCAATTTTAAATGCTAATGCAGAGAAAGGCGCATTTGCATCCGGCTTTCTTATTTCTTCTGCACCTGTATCAGGATTTGTACCTATGATATTATCTCTATCTAATGGAGAAGGTAAATAACGACATACGGCATCTAATAAGAACTGTACCCCTTTATTTTTGAAAGAAGAACCACAAATCATTGGAATAATAGCCATATCCATTACAGCAGCTCTAAGTGCAGCGTGCACTTCTTCTTCTGTAATAGAATCTTCATCTTCCATGAATTTTTCTAATAAATTCTCATCGTACGTTGCAACCTCTTCAATTAAAAGTGCGCGGTACTTACGAGCTTCTTCTTTCATATCTTCTGGAATGTCGATTACATCAAAAGTTGCCCCTTGAGTTTCGTCATGCCATACGATAGCTCTGTTTTTTACTAAGTCAACGATACCTTTAAAATCTGCCTCATCACCAATGTTTAAAACGATTGGCACTGCATTAGACTTCAACATATCTTTAACCTGCTGACATACTGCTAAGAAATTAGCTCCTTGACGGTCCATTTTGTTAACAAACCCAATACGTGGAACTTTATAGTTATCTGCTAGTCTCCAGTTCGTTTCTGATTGAGGCTCAACACCATCAACAGCACTAAATAAGAATACTAAACCATCCAATACACGTAAAGAACGATTTACCTCTACAGTAAAGTCAACGTGACCCGGAGTATCGATAATATTAAAGTGATATCCTTTTGTTTCAGGTGTTGGTTGAGCATTCTCTAACGGGAATTGCCATGTACAAGTTGTAGCAGCAGATGTGATAGTAATACCACGCTCTTGCTCTTGCTCCATCCAGTCCATAGTTGCTGCACCA
The DNA here is from genome assembly GCF_000425645.1 of Gaetbulibacter saemankumensis DSM 17032. Classification (GTDB taxonomy): domain Bacteria; phylum Bacteroidota; class Bacteroidia; order Flavobacteriales; family Flavobacteriaceae; genus Gaetbulibacter; species Gaetbulibacter saemankumensis. Next base: position 1,047,286 of record NZ_KE384430.1, on the reverse strand, counting down.
TCATGTACTTCACCAATTTTGTGAGATACACCTGTGTAATAAAGGATACGCTCTGTAGTTGTAGTTTTTCCTGCATCAATATGAGCAGCAATACCAATATTTCTTGTATATTTTAAATCTCTTGCCATTTCTTATTAAAATCTAAAGTGAGAGAATGCTTTATTTGCTTCCGCCATTTTATGCGTATCAACTCTTTTCTTAACAGCTGCTCCTTCTTCTTTAGCTGCCGCTAAAATTTCAGATGCTAAACGCTGTGCCATAGATTTTTCGTTTCTTTTACGTGCATAGCTAATAAGCCATTTCATTGCAGTAGAAACTTTACGATCTGGACGAATTTGCATTGGAATTTGGAATGTAGCACCACCAACACGACGACTACGTACTTCTACGTGAGGCATTACGTTTGATAAAGCATCTTTCCAAGTTTCTAAAGCTGTTTTCTCTTCGTCAGTTTTTTTCGATTCTACAATATCAATTGCATCGTAGAATACTTTAAAAGCGACAGACTTCTTTCCATCCCACATCATCATGTTAACGAAACGAGTTACTAACTGATCGTTAAAACGCGGATCTGGTAAAAGCGGTCTCTTTTTTGCTGCTCTTTTTCTCATGTCTTCTTCTTAAAGTTTTAATTACTTTTTAGGGCGTTTTGCACCATACTTAGATCTACGTTGCGTTCTACCTTGCACACCTGCTGTGTCTAAGGCCCCACGCACGATATGATATCTAACACCTGGCAAATCTTTTACCCTTCCACCTCTAACCAATACTATCGAGTGCTCTTGTAGGTTGTGACCTTCACCTGGGATGTATGCGTTTACTTCATTACCATTTGTTAATCTTACCCTTGCAACTTTACGCATTGCCGAGTTAGGTTTCTTAGGTGTAGTAGTGTAAACACGCGTACAAACCCCACGTCTTTGTGGACACGAATCTAAAGCAGCCGATTTACTCTTCTTGGTTATTTTGGCTCTTCCTGTTCGTACTAATTGTGAAATTGTTGGCATATATAATATATATAAATTTAATAATCCTCTTTTAAGAGGGCTGCAAAGGTAGAAATTAAAATGTAATATTCAAATCCTAAATCATTAATTTTCAACCGAATTTAAAATATTTTTTACGCATGATATTATAAGTGTATGTTTTCCGTTAGATTTACATCTTAATAAAAGCAAAATTTATATTGTGCAAAGAGCCACTTTATTATACCTTATTATATACATATTTTTTTCGTGGTCACTTGCGAGCCAAAACTTAAGTTTAAATATTAAGGGGGATAACAAAATAGAAACACGCACTTTAGATTCTATTGGCTACCTTTCGAAGCATCCTAATTATCAATCTATAAGTAATGAATTGGATAGTCTTCAAAACAGACTTTACCGTATTGGTTATATTGAAAACCAGATTAATGCTTCTCAAAAAGTAAACGATTCGACTTACGAAATACAGCTTCAACTTAAAACCCTATATAAAAGCATTAAAATTTATTATGACAATACAATCCTAGAACCCAACATTCTTAAATTAGTTTCTTCCCATGTTACAAACAGCTACTTCACCTTAAACCTCGATCGAATTGAAACAACACTTCAGTTAATTAACACAAAAATATCAGAGCGCGGACAACCTTTTAACAAGATCTCTTTATTCAATATAAGGACAGAGCCAAATCAACTTTTATCAGCACAGTTAAAAATTGAACAACAACCAAAACAAAGACAGATTGATAAGATTGAAATTCTAGGCTATAAAAAATTCCCAAAGAGCTACATCAAGCATTATCTAAAATTAAAACCCAATCAGAACTTTAATCTTACAGAATTAAAAAAGAAAACGGCCAATTTAAAAAATTTAAGATTTGCTAATGAGGTAAAACCTCCGGAAGTATTATTCTCAAAAGACTCTACTTCTATTTACCTATATATAGAAAAAAAACAGAGCAACACCTTTGATGGCTTCCTGGGTTTTGGAACTAACGAAACTACCAATACGATTGATTTTGATGGATACTTAAACCTCAAGCTAACCAACAATTTAAATTTTGGAGAAGATTTCAAACTATTTTATAAAAGCGACGAAAACGATCAAAAAACATTCGAAACAAAACTAACCTTGCCCTACCTGTTCAAATCGCCTATAGGCCTAGATTTAATGTTAGGCATATTTAGAAGAGACTCATCTTTTACTACCACACAGCAAGCCGCAAAAACAAATTACCAAATCAATACACAACATCAAATACACGCTGGTATTCTAGCTACCGAATCGAACAATTTATTAAAAAACAACAACACCTATATTAAAGATTACAAAACAAGCTTTTTAAATTTCGGATATGAATTTATTCAACTAAACTCCTTTAGTTTACTTTTCCCTTTAAAAAGCGAAATCATCTTTGATGGCAATATTGGAAAGAGAACACAAGCTGCAAACAAAGTAAACCAGACATTATTCAACTTAACTGCCTCAAATATTTTCAATTTAAACGCTAAAAATAGTGTTTACCTGAAATTTGCGAGTTCCCTTTTAAATTCTGAAAATTATCTGGAAAATGAACTCATGCGCTTTGGAGGGATTAATTCCATTCGTGGTTTCGAAGAAAACAGTCTTTTAGCTTCATTTTTCAGTGTATTAAACACCGAATATCGTTATCAATTAAGCAACTTAATTTACATCCATTCTGTAATCGATCTGGCATATTTCGAAAATAAAATCACCGAAATCAAAAATAAATTATTTGGATTCGGCTTTGGTTTTGGCATCTACACTAAGGCCGGTCTTTTCAGATTAACCTACGCAAGTGGCAAGGATGAAAATACCGCTTTTAAGCTATCAAACTCTAAAGTTCACCTAAGCCTTACATCTACATTTTAAAATTAAAATACAATAACAATTTTATTTATGTTTTGAAAATTGCCAATCCAAAACCCATAAATCTCTGATTTTAACATAAATAAATAGTTTTATTAACATTTTATTAAGAATTTAGCATCGACTAATTCAAATAAATTTAAAATGAAAACAAAGTTTAGTGGAATTCTAACGCTATTCCTAGCGTTAGTTGTGCACCTATGTTATGCACAAGAAAAAACAGTTTCGGGAACAATATCAGACAAATCTGGATTGCCCCTTCCTGGAGTAAACATCATTGTTAAAAACACAACGAATGGAACACAATCTGATTTCGATGGTAATTATTCCATCTCAACCAGTGTTGGCGACATTTTGGTTTTTAGCTATGTTGGGTTGAAAACTCAAGAAATTACAGTAGGTAGTTCCAACACTATTAATGTGGTAATGGAAGAAGATGCCGCTCTTTTAGACGAAGTGGTAGTTACAGCACTTGGTATTTCCAGAGATAAAAAATCTTTAGGATACTCAACACAAGAAGTTGGAGGTGAAGAATTAACTACGGTTCAAAGTAGTAACTTTACCAATAACCTTTCGGGTAAGGCTTCTGGTATTAAAATTGCCAGAACTACAAACATGGGCGGATCTACTAACGTTTTAATTAGAGGTAATACGTCTTTAACCGGAAACAACCAGGCACTTTTTGTAATTGATGGGGTTCCAATTAACAACATCAATACAAATACCAGAGGTCAAGAACAAGCAAGTGGAGGTAACTATGATTACGGTAACACCGCTGCTGATATCAACCCTGATGATATTGAATCTGTAAACATCTTAAAAGGTGCAGCTGCTTCAGCATTATACGGATCTAGAGCTGCTAATGGTGTAATCATGATTACAACCAAAAAAGGTAAAAAATCAAAAGGCTACGGAGTTTCTATAAGTTCTGGAGTAACTTTTGGTTCTGTAGACAAATCGACATTTCCTAAATACCAGCAAAAATACGGTGCTGGTTACGGACCATACTACGACGGTCCAGGGAACCAATGGTATGTTGAAGATATAAACGGAGACGGTACAGGAGATTTAGTAGCAGGTCTGGGTGAAGACGCCTCTTACGGTCCGGCATTCGATCCAAATTTATTGGTATACCAATGGGACGCTTTTGATCCTGCAAACCCCAATTATTTAAAACAAACACCTTGGGTAGCATCTGGAGACAATGGCCCTATTTCATTCTTTGAAACTCCAGTAACTTTAACCAACTCGGTATCTTTAGATAAAGGTAGCGACGATGGAACTTTTAGATTAAATTATACAAACTTCGATCAAACAGGTTTACTTCCTAATAGCTCTATTGTAAAAAACAACTTCTCTATGAGTGGAAGCTACGCGTTTAACGACAAGTTACATGCTACAGGGTTTGCTAATTACATAAAAACTAATGGTAGAGGTAGAAACTCAACTGGTTATGGAGATAACATTATGAGTAATTTCAGACAATGGTGGCAAACGAACGTAAATGTGCAACAACAAAAAGACATTTACTTTGCGACCAGAAGAAATGTTACCTGGAACCCTACATACGTAGATGACTTAACTCCAATTTACTGGGACAACCCATATTGGACCCGCTACGAGAATTACCAAACAGATGAAAGAAATAGATTTATTGGTAATGTATCTTTAACCTACGATCTATTAGATTGGCTTACCGTAACAGGTCGAGTAGCTACCGATACTTATAACGAACTTCAAGAAGAAAGACGTCAAGTAGGTAGTGTGCCTTCAGATTTTGGTATCGGTACTGGTTTAGATGGTAGTATCAACAGAAATACTGTAGACTCTGGATATCTTAGAAGAGACATCTTTGCTGCAGAAACAAACTACGATTTATTTATTAACGTAGATAAAGACATTACAGACGATTTTAACATTAAAGGTATTCTTGGTGTTAATATTAACCGTACAGAATTTAGCAGACTAACATCATCTACACAAGGTGGAATTAGTGTACCTGGCTTATACACATTAAAAAACAGTAGAGACCCTTTAGCACTTCCTGTGGAAACAGTTTGGAAAAACGGTGTTGATGGTACATATGCCAGTGTTTCGTTTGGTTTTATGGACACTTACTTCTTAGATGCTACTGTTCGTAGAGATCATGTGTCTACCCTACCTGAAGATAATAGTGTTTTTTACTATCCTGGTGTTTCAGGAAGTTTTATCTTCAGTAAATTAGTTGATGCTGACTGGTTATCCTTTGGTAAATTTAGTGCAAACTACGCCGAAGTAGGTAATGGAGCAAGAGGCCGTAACAGACTTCAGGATTTTTATGATGTTAATACACCTTTCAACTCAGCAAGCACTTCTGTTGGAGACACTAAAAACAATCCGGATTTAAAACCGGAAAGAACTAAAAGTTACGAGTTTGGTTTAGAAATGAATTTCTTGAAAAATCGAGTAGGATTTGATCTTACTTATTACAACTCGAAATCTGTTGACCAAATTGTAGGTGTGCGCGTTTCTGAAGCTTCTGGTTATTTATATAAAACAATAAATGCCGGTGAAATCGAAAATAAAGGGGTTGAACTATCACTTAACGGTAAACCTGTAATGACTGAAGATTTCACTTGGAACATTAATGTTAACTGGACAAGAAACCGAAACAAAGTATTAGCCTTACCAGAAGGACTTAAAACATTACAATTAGGTAGTTTCCAAGGTGGTGTTACCATAAATGCCGAAGTAGGAAAGCCTTATGGTGTAATTTATGGTACAGACTACACGTATCTGGATCCAGATAACCCTTCTCCTGAAACTCGTTTAATCGACCCAGATTCTGGAGAGTACTTAAAGACTTCTACATCTGACAATGTAATTGGTGACTCGAACCCGGAATGGTTAATGGGTATCAGTAACCGCTTTACTTATAAAAACTTTACTTTAGGATTTTTAATTGACATTCAAAGTGGAGGTAACATTTGGTCACTTGACCAATACTACGGTTTAGCTACAGGTTTATATGAAGAAACAGCGTTTACTAATGACTTAGGAAACCCTGTTAGAAACCCTATTACTGGAACTCCTGGGAATTATGGATCAGACAGTGGTGGTTTCATAAACCAAGGAGTTAATCCAGATGGCTCTGTTAACCAGACCAGAATTAATGCTAACAGATATGGTGCGTTTGGTTACAGAAGAGGTTTACCAGACAAAGCATTCTCTTATGATGCCGGTTTTGTTAAATTAAGAGAATTAACTCTTTCTTATGCATTCCCAGACAGCATGTTAAAAGACACATTCCTTACTGCCGCAAGCGTTGGTTTTGTAGGTTCCAACATTTGGATTATTGACAAAGATTTACCACACGCCGATCCTGAATCGGGTCTTGGTGCCGGTAACTTACAAGGTTACTCTACAGGTTCTTTACCATCTACCAGAGACTTTGGTTTTAATGTTAAATTACAATTTTAAAAATTTACTATGAAAAAAATAATATTAATAGCGACTGCGATTATGTTCGCATCGTGCTCAAGCAATTTAGAAGACTTGAATAAAAACACTAAGGATCCAGATTCTGTTTCTGGAGAGTCTTTATTTACAGGTGCTCAAAAAGCATTAGTAGATCAAATAGCTACCTTAGAAGTTAATGAAAATAACTGTAAATTATGGTCGCAGTTTCTTCAAGAAACCACCTATACAGACGAGAGTAACTACGACCAGGTAACTAGAACAGTACCTGAGAATCTTTGGAGTGCTATGTATAAAGACGTTTTAAAAGATTTCGATGAAGCAGCTAAAGTAATTTCTGAAACCACTTATGTTAGCCCCGAAGATGAAAATACTACCAATAAGCTTATGATAACAGAAATCATGACTGTATATGCCTTTGCTCATTTAGTAGAAACTTTTGGAGACGTACCATATACTGAGGCACTAAACATCGATATTTTAACTCCAAAATACGATGATGCCATGACTGTTTACAAGGACCTGATTTCAAGACTAGGGACTGCTCTGAATGGATTAGACACAAGCAAAGGAAGCTTTATTACTGGAGATAATATTTATGATGGTGATGTAGCCAGTTGGAAGAAATTTGGTTACTCACTCATGTTAAGAATGGGACTATTATTAGCAGATGCCGATAATGCCTACGCAAAAACAACCGTAGAAGCTGCTATAGCAGGAGGCATCATTACTAGTAGTGATGAGAATGCCAATATGAAATACTTATCAGCAGCTCCCAACACACATCCTGTACACAAAGAAGTAGTACTTAGTGGACGTAATGACTTCGTTGGAGGTAAAACTCTAATCGACATCTTGAACGACTTAGACGACCCGAGAAGACCTTTATGGTTTAACACTGTTGATGGTAATTATGTAGGAGGTGAAATAGGTACGCCTTCCGCTTATGCCAGTCATTCTTCAATGTCTGCTCAAGTGGTTGAAGCTACAGCATACGGAGTAATCATGTCTTACTCCGAGGTAGAGTTCCTTTTAGCAGAAGCTGCTGAACGTGGGTACACTACAGGTGATACAGCTTTAAACCATTATAATAATGGTGTTACTGCTTCCATATTAGAATGGCATGGTACCGCGGCAGACGCTGCTACTTATCTGGCTCAACCTGAAGTTGACTACCTATTAGCTAAAGCTGCTAGCACTGCTACTACGCCTTGGAAAGAGGTTATTGGCACGCAACGTTGGATTTCATTATTTAATCGCGGTGTAGAGGCCTGGGTTTCTATAAGAATTATGGACTATCCGGAAATGGCAGAACCAACAGAAGCAGTTTCAGGATTCCCCAACAGATATACCTATCCGATAGTAGAACAAACTATTAACGGTGCAAATTATCAAGCAGCTTCAACGGCTATTGGCGGTGACGAGGCTGAAACTCAATTATTCTATGATAAGTTCTAAACTTACTATTATAGTTTTATAACATAAAAGCTGCTCTAGTCTGAGCAGCTTTTTTTATAATTCTTAGCCATTTTTTAGTAACTTAGGATAATAATATTTCAACATGAAAAATTCGTTTTTATTAATTTGCGTTTTTAGTATATTTAGTATAATTAGTTTCAGTTGTAATAGAGATATTTTCGATGATACTAATATATCAACAGAACCTCCGAAACCTAGGACCGCAGACCATGTTAGAAACGATTTTAAAAACTTAGAAATCACTCCTGGAACCAATGATTTCACCATAGAAACCACTACGAAAGGGGTTTTCTGGAATTTTCGTATCATCGCTCCTGAAAACGCTTCCATAACCAACAAAAAACCACTTATATTTAATTTACATGGTGGCGCAAGAAATATAGCACCCGAAGCGCATAAAAGCACCGCCTGCTTAATTGAACCCGCAACAAACAATACTTTAGACGCTTTTATTATAAGCCCCAATAGTAATGGCTCCCTATGGTTCGACCAACCAAACCAAATTCAAATTCTGGCATTATATGATTTAGCTACTTCTAATTTACCTATAGACACTTCAAAGGTAGCTATCACAGGGTATAGTGACGGAGGTAACGGGAGTTGGTTTTATGCACAGTTTCATTCTAATTTATTTTCTGCCGCCATACCCATGGCCACTTCCTATAATACAGCTAATAGCGATGGAACGATTGATAAAATAAAAATCCCTTTATATGTTGTACATGGTGAAAACGATCAATTATTCCCTTTAGCTAACACCCAGAATTTTGTAAACGCATCTATTAATTCGGGAAGCAACATAACCTTTGTTGTGGCAAATAACTTAGATCATTATTCGGTTTGCGATTATCTACCCTACTTAAAAGATGGCATAGATTGGCTAATTAATGATGTTTGGCAATATTAAAGTTTTAGCGTAAAATGTCCTTTATAAACTTCTCCATCAGGCATTTTTAAAAAATACCAATAATCATCAGGTCTCAACCGTCTTCCTCTATAATAACCATCGAAACCTGCACTTTGTAATGGATTAAAAGTCTTTAACAACTTACCATACCTATTATAAATCTGAATAATTAATCGATCTGAATCGGCATAATCACTTGTATTTAACCCATAAACTGTCCATAAATCATTTTTGCCATCATTATTAGGCGTAAAGTACTTGGGGAAACCAAAAATGTAGAAACTCTTAGATATAGTCTCGCAACTATTCACATCTTTAATATATAGAACATGCTGTCCTTCAGATAAATTCAAAAATACATTCCCTTGCTGATAAGCCCCTCCTGGAAAATCAACAGTATACATATAAGTTTCATCTGTCGATTCCATATCAACTCTTACGCTATGACCATCAATTATAAAGTTCTTAATTTTAGGATATATATTTTGCTTTACAGAAACCGTGTAGGTATTTGTACAGCCATACATTAAACTTTTTATTGAAACGGTATATTCTCCAGGTTGATTAACCTGAATATTGTTTGTCGTATCATTGGTACTCCATAAATACTCAAATTCCGCAGAATCTTCCATGCTAATTCCAGATTCTAATTCTATTGGAAAATCATGCGAACACACCTTTAAATTTTGATCCTTTATATCTGGAAAAGGTTTCAAAAACAATTCCATAGTCCCAAATCCATAACATGCATTATCACTTTCTGCACGCACATAAATCACCCTTTCTTTAGACGTATACACATCAGGCAATTCATTCACACCATAATTAGCATCTTCTAAATTTTCAAAAAACCTAATACCAACATTGGTCGTCAGATTTAAATCTGAAATAATCTCATTTCTTTTCAAATCTAAATCAAAATTCCCAATATCGACTCCGAACGAAACACAAGCATTTAATTGATATGTACTCAAGGTTACAGGTTGTGTTGTCATTAATATTAAAGATGCTACATTAAAACAATCGGTATTTGCCTTATAGACTTTAGCATAAAGCACTTCATTAATAACGGTATTTGTATATAAATTAGGGAGTGCACCAATATTAGCTTCATCATTAACCGCATCATAAAATGATTTATAATAATATACCCGTATAGGTTCATCTACAAACAAGGCTAACGGCGAATTGGCATCTTGCAGATTAAATTGCGTGATTCCATCATTGGGATTACCGTCGAACGAGTCACATTGAATAAATTCAAATACATCCGTCATAACCTCTACAGGCTCTGTAATAACCACTTCCTTTACATAGGGTTCCAAGTCAATGCCATTAATGGTTAAGGTTAATGTAACCTTATATTTCCCTGGTTGAGCATAAGTATGCATGGGTGCATCTAAACTTGAAAAACTTCCATCTCCAAAATCCCAATGTACCACTTGATAAGGTTCCTCGGAAGTAATGACAAATTGAGTTGCGTCCCCTAAACAAGTATATCGATAATCGAAGGAAGCTAAAAATATGGATTGAACAAATACTGGAAATCCTATTTGAGCATCTGGTCCTGCCAGGTTAACGGAATTATGGTTATAGTCGCAAAGATTCCCTCTGTTATTTGGTTTATTTATAACTGAAATATCATACCCCTTTTTAAATACCTCGTAGCCGGCCCGATAAATTTTTGCATCCATCGCCAATTGTAGTGCTCCAGCCACATTTCTCGAATCGCTAATAACCATTTTCGAGTCGGCAACATTAGACGCCAATAAATCATATTGATATAATTTACTTTTTAGAAATATATCATCAGAATTAAATTCATTAACGGTTACATATAATAACTTAGAATTTGGAGAAAACTCAACCCCATAAGGGTAATCGTTATTTAATATTAGTTTTTCATTAGACACAATACCTGTTGTATTATCAAAATCGTACAACAATACTTTCCCAGATTGTTTTCTTCCACTTCTTGGACTCCCTAAAGAAGTAGAACTATGTGCTATCGCAATTTTATGACCATTAGGAGAAACCTTTAAATAACCAATCGCGCTGATATTAACATCCTGATCGTTTAACAAAACCCCTACATCTTCAGGTGTTTTGGAAATTACGGGATTTGGGTTAACCCCATTTACATCTACTTTAAATGCGTAAAATTTATTCATAAACTGAGTAATAACCCATACGGAACTAGCATTATTATGAGAAACAGCCGTTATTTTCTCACTTGATTTAAATTCACTTTCCTCCGAATTGTTAACATCATAAGTTATTAAGTGCACATTTTTTATCCCATTTACAACATCACCATAGCCGTTATTTAACGACATGTCAATTTCAGAATAATTTATTCCTTCAATTGGATCTTCAGGTAATGGATTATAACTTGGCCTATCTACCGTAAAGACATAATATCGCAATCTATCTCCAGGCTTAGGAACAATAAGAGCAGATTCTGTACTAGACACATGCCCTTTTAAACCATAACCATTAGGCATAATTTTATGTCTTCTATCCCAAATTTTTAAACCATCAGTATAAAACAATAAATTCCCATTAACATCTGAAATAGTTGCACTACCCTCCTTCGTTACGAGCTGTCCATCCAATAAAGGTGTAGGTGTTCCTGAGTTAAAATTTAAACCTGCAAAATTCCCAAAATACCAATTGGCAGATTCCTTCTGCGCCGCAATAACTCCGGAGATGAGTAAAACATTTAATATTATTAAATATTTTTTCAAACAATTTCTATTTATTAAAAATTTATACTAAAGTTATTAAAGACATAACTTTAAAAATAACATCAACTCGTAATCATTTATTTAAACAAAATACACTCAAAAGGCATAAAAACCTATTTTTTATCTCAAATTTTGTTAAAACAACCTACTTCTTCGAAAAAATATTAAATTATACCTAACCACACCCATTCCTAAGTAAAAAACTAGAGTACAAATAGTTAAAAACAACTTAAGTCAACTCACAACTATTTTCACATTTACCATTCATCTATTATAATTAATTAAGGTTGTTTTTTTAAGATTTTATTAAGATTTTAGTGCCGACTAATTCAAATAAATTTAAAATGAAAACAAAGTTCAGTGGAATGCTAACGCTATTTCTAGCGTTTGTTGTGCAAATAACTTTTGCACAAGAAAAGACAATTTCAGGTGTGGTTTCGGATGATTCCGGACTACCATTACCAGGAGCAACTGTCTTAGTAAAAGGTACGAATACTGGTACCTCAACCGATTTTGATGGTAAATATTTCATTAAAGCTAATCAAGGAGCCACTCTGGTTTTTAGCTTTGTTGGATACTCCTCAAAAGAAGTCCTTGTTGGATCGTCCAACACAATTGATGTTACCCTTGCAGAAGATGCTGCAACTCTTGAAGAAGTTGTTGTAACCGCGTTCGGTAATAGTGACAGAAATGCCAGAGAAGTGGTTTATGCCAACCAGACGGTCAAATCAGAAGACTTACTCTCAACTCCAAACAAAAATGCTTTAGAAGCTTTAAGAGGAAAAACGGCAGGTGTTCGCTTATCAACTGGTTCTGGTTCAGTAGGCGCATCAACTAGAATCGTATTAAGAGGAGAAGGTTCATTAACTGGAAACAACAACGCCTTAATAGTTGTCGATGGTATAGCTATTGATAATAGCGCTACTTCTGGTGGTTCTGGTACATCAAGTGACTCAACCGATGGATATTCTGATTTCGGAAATAGATTCAATGACCTCAATCCAGATGACATCGAATCAGTTACCATATTAAAGGGGCCATCTGCAACTTCCTTATACGGGTCGCGTGGTGCATCCGGTGTTGTTCTTATCACAACGAAAAGAGGTAAAGGAAAAAAAATGCAAATTAATTACAATGGTTCAACCTCTTGGGAAAATGCCATTATTAATCTTCAACGCCAAAGCAAATATGGTCAAGGATATGACAAACTTCATTTAGATTCAGGAGAAAACTGGTCTTGGGGACCAGCTTTAGACGGTGTTGTAAGACCCTGGACGAGTCCTATAGATTCTGACGGTGATGGTTCATTAGAAGCTTTATTAAGGCCTTACAGTGCAGTAAAAGATCAATTAAAAGACTTTTTTAACACTGGGCATACAATTACTAATAATTTTAATATTAGTGGAGCTAATGAAGGATTCTCTTATTATGTTTCTTATGGTAATACAGATCAAAAAGGTACTCTAGATAATACCTATTACAAAAGAAATAACATAACATTTAACGCTTCTGCCAAGTTAAGCGATAAGTTACAATCAGATTTCAAAGTAAGTTACGCTAACGTAAAGCAAAATACCGCCCAAGAAGGTTCACGAGCTTTTGAAGGAAATAATGCATACGCCATGGCTGTACAAACACCTATTAATATACCATTTAACGAATTAAGAGATTACAAAAGTCCATTTCATGATATTGATGGCTATTGGGGTTCTTATTCATCTGTTAACCCTTACTACATTTTAAATGAATATGGTAATGAAGGTAATATTGACAACTTTTTAGGGAATGCCTCATTAACATACAATTTCTTAGATAATTTATCAATAACAGGACGCTTTGGAGGAAACGTAGTTAACACACAAACTGATGTTTGGACTCCTACCTTTACACCGGCAGAACAATTGGTATGGACGGACGATTTACAATTAGCAACCCGTAACACCAAACATAATTCCTTAGGCCAATATACCAACTTTAACAATAAAGTTGAAAACCTTGATGCCACTGTAATGGCTAATTACAACACAGCATTTAATGAAGACTTCAAATTAACCGCTGCTGCAGGTTATAACTTCTTTCAAAGAACCACAAACTCTTTAACAGGTAGTTCTGTAGGAGGACTCGTGGTTCCAGGTGTATACAATTTATCTAACAGTGCTCAAGCCCCTACCTCAAGCATGTTTAGAAGTAGATATAGAATTTATGGTGTTTTAGGAAACGCAACTATTGGATATAAAAATGCTGCATTTTTAGAACTTTCAGCAAGAAATGACTGGTCCTCTACTCTTCCATCGGAAAACAACTCCTTCCTATATGGTGCTGTTGGTGCTTCTGTAATTTTAACAGATCTTTTAAATATCAAAAATGATGTTTTAGATTATGCTAAAGTTAGAGGTAGTTATGGTACATCTGGTAAAGATGCCGGTATATATTTACTAAACTCTTATTTTGAAGGAAATCCTGAAATAGTTAATTTAGGTGATTATTCATTATTTTTCCCGAAAAATGGTGTTCCCGGATTTACAATTGGTAATACGATTGGAAATCCATCACTTAAACCAGAACTAACAACTACCTATGAAGTTGGTACAGATTTAGGTTTATTTGGAAATAGAGTTAATCTTGCTTATACATACTATCATTCCATTCATGACGACCAAATTGTTACCATAAGTCTTCCGCGATCTACAGGATATCTTCAAACAGTAAGTAATATTGGTAGAATGGAAAATAAAGGTCATGAACTTACCTTGACATTAAAACCTCTTGAGGGAATTGTTGACGGTTTGGATTTTGAACTATTTGGAACCTATGCTAAAAACGACAATAAAGTTATTAACATCACAGATGACATAGACGAATTAACTGTAGGTGGACCATTTGGATTTGGAGGTAGTGTTTCTGTTTCGGTCGTTGCAAAAGAAGGATTACCTTTTGGTACTTTTAAAGGTCTTGCGCCAAAAACAAATGATGCCGGACAAACAATAGTTGATCCTAATACTGGTTTCCCACTTTATAGTGATGAAGAGGCTTATCTCGGATCTTATCAACCTGATTATTTAATGAGTTTTGGTGCTAATGCAAGGTATAAAGGATTTGGATTTAGAATTTTATTCGACATGAAACAAGGTGGACAATTTGCTTCTCAAACGAAATTTGGATCTGAATTTAATGGTACGGCTGTTAATACAACAATACATGACAGAGAACCATTTATCTATCCTAATTCTGTAATTGATAATGGTGATGGAACCTTTTCTGAAAATACAGTACAAATTACAGAACAAGATTATTTCACCAATTATGATGCACCAGATTCATCATATTTAATCGATGCAAGTTATTTAAAATTGAGAGAGGTAGAACTTAGTTATACCCTACCTAAAAAGTTTTTAGAAAATGTTTTCTTAACAAATGCTAAATTGGCATTATATGGTCAAAACCTTTGGTTTTGGTTGCCTGAAGAAAACAAATTTGCCGACCCAGAAGTTAATGGTCCTGCTTTAACAGGTAATGCTCAAGGTATCGAGACAACTCAAACACCTTCGTCAAGAAGCTTAGGTATTAACTTACAATTGTCATTTTAATTAAAAAAATAATACGATGAAGAACAAAATAAATATATTTCTTATTCTATTATTAGCCCTAAACTTCTCATGTAATGATGGTTTAGAAGAAGTTAATATAGATCCTAATACGTTCCCTTCTGCCGGTGATGCGCAAGTTTTAAGTTCCGCCATTGGTTTTATGGGATACATAGTTGAACAAGATTTAAATGGTAATGAATCCTTTCTTTGGAGTCAATATTACACATGGGGTATTGGAGTTTCTATTGGTAACGAAGAACGTTTCGTGTCATCTCCTGGTGATTTTAATGGTTACTGGCAGCGTGCATACGCTAACTCCCTTGCCGATTTAAATTATATAACAAAGAATAGTACTTCTCCAGCATACCGAGGTATTGCTAATGTTTTAAAAGGTTATTTATTTCAAGGGTTAGTCGATCACTTTGGAGATATTCCTTTTACAGAGGCTATTTCCGGTGCGATTGAAGATGGCTCGATTTTAACACCTAATTTTGATTCCGCCGAATCAGTTATTTATCCTGGCTTAGTAACAATTCTAGATGAAGCCTTAACAGATTTAGCTTTAGCAGAGCAAGATGAAGTTGGCGAAGATGATTTTATTTTTGAAGGTGATATTACTAAATGGACTAAATTTGCCAATTCATTAAAATTAAGAATTTTAATGAGAACATCTGAAGTAAGCTCTCAAGGTACAGCCATTCAAACACTTATAAATAGTGGTACTTTCATTGAGTCCATTAGTGATATGCCTTTTATTCCTTATTCTGGCAATTCAGGTGACGAAAACCCTATGTTTGCACGGGCTGAAAATGGTGTTGGAATGTTCTACTTTGCAAGTAATGCCACTTTAAATGTATTAGAATCATTAAATGACCCTCGAGCTGAAGTATTATACACAAAAGCTACCACAGGAACTTTTGCTGGAGCTTTACGAGGTATTGACCAAGGAACCATAGATGATGAGCCATTTACAGCTCCAGATTCTGATTACAGTATGGCTTCTGAATATTCATATTCATCTACTAATCCAGTTATTTTGATGAGTCCTTGGGAAGTTTGGTTCCTTAGAGCTGAGGCCGATGCAAGGTATAGCACAAGTGATGATGCCGAGATGGCTTTCTCAAAAGCAATCGAATTAAACTTTGATTACATGGAACTCTCAGGCGCATCATCCTATATTAGTTCACTTGATTTTGCAGGTGCAGCTAATTTAGAAGAACAAATAGACTTGATTGCAGTTCAAAAATGGATTTCTTTAAATGGAACTCAAGAAGACGAAGGATGGATTGAATCACGAAGATTTGATCGACCTGCTAGCAGATTATTTACTAATGGCATTTTTCAAACACCACCGCTTTCAGTTTTACCTAACGGAACATTTCCATCTGCTTGGTTATATCCTGAATCCGAAAGAAGTTTAAATCCAAATGCCTTACCACAAAGAAGTATTACTGATGCAATATTTTGGGATAATTAAAAAAAAAGAATATGAAAAATTATAAATTATTGTTATTTGCACTTTCGATTACCGGATTAGTTTTTACCAGCTGTGATCCAAGTGTAGAAGCGCCTGGCGCCGAAGATACATCTAAAATCACTTACCTACCTAAAATCACATTAAATGGAGAAAGTGAGATAGAATTAGATTGCGACACCTCATCATTTACAGATCCTGGAGCTATAGCTGAGGCTGGAGGTACTGAAATAGAACTTATAACAAAAACGACTGGACTCTATTTCGGGAGCGAAAATATAGATAGCCCTGACTCGTATACCATTACTTACAGCGCTTTCAATGATGATGAAATTCCAGCTGCTGCATTTAGATCTGTACTATGGGCTCCGTGCACCGGAGATTTTGTAACAAGTATCTCTGGAGTTTATACTTCTGCTATAAAAAGAACACCTGGTTATACTACACCTGAAGATGTAGGCCCTATTTATATAAAGGATATGGGAAATGGAGTCTTTGCAATCTCAGATGCCATTGGGGGTTGGTATGAGCATGAATACGGTTACGGGCCAGATTATGCTGCCACCGGAATGACCGTTACTGCTAATAGCATACCTCTTAATGACTGGACCCATGATGACATTATCGGTGTCGGTGCTTTTGGAGGCGCTCTTGAAATGACTGATTTTTCTGTAAATCCAGCTACTAAAACAATTGAATTTACAACAGAGTGGAGTTTCGGTTATGTATTTGAAGTAACATTAACTCAAGTTAACTAACTAAAAATTTGAACAAATGAAATATACTATATTAAATAAAATAATAAAGTCATTGTTTACACTTGTCTTATTATTAACAATAGCTTCTTGTGAGCAGCAAGAATCTGTTCCAGATGACAGTGGCATTATCGTATCCGAAATTGTAGGAGGCTGGTGGGTCATAGCCCTTGAACCGGATGGGACCACTCCTGCTTATGGCGGTGACTATGTAAAGTTCAACACTTACAACTCTTCAATGAATGATTTAACCTTTTGGTTAGACGATAATGGCGAGTGGATGGAACTTAAAGCAAAGGCTACAGTTGATTTGTCATCATTAACTTTTTCGAGTGATGAAGATACCACTGAATACTACACCGATGAAACTGTTACTATAACGAATGGTAAGTTTACCAAAAACAGTTACACTACAACTAGCAATACAGTGGTAGATGAAATAATGTTTGAAGCGGAATTCAGTTGGGATCCAGGTATTGTGTACATATTTAAAGGTCACAAAAACACTGGAATTATAGCTGATCAAAATCCACATTATTAATTATAACTAGTACTCTTTAACAAAAAGCCGTTATTAAAAAATAACGGCTTTTTTTTATACCTCTGTCCTAGTAATAGTAAAATTGAAATTCGTACTATTCTATGGACTTTAAACACTGGCGAAACATAGATGAGTTTATTTGTAAGAAAGGTCTAGAACGCCAATTAGAATAGCTATAAGGTCCCTCTGTGGTAATAACAAATTAAGTTACGTCCCCTGTAAAAGTATATTCAATCAAAAAAGCATATAGTAAGAAAATAACACAAAACAAACTAACATCCAGAGACTTTTACTACCATCTTCTTAAAGTTTTTACCCCTAATCAAAATAATTAACAGATTTTAACTGTTTGATGTTGTATAATTTAGATTTTATTATGATTTTTGGGTTTGACTAATTCAAATAATTATAGTATGAAAACAAAATTCAGTGGAATGCTAACGCTATTCCTAGCGTTTGTCGTGCAACTCTCACTTGCACAGGAAAAAACAATTTCAGGTACCGTTTCTGATGAGAGCGGACTCCCTTTACCTGGAACTACAGTTTTAATCAAGGGAACTACAACAGGTATTTCTACCGATTTTGATGGAAAATACTCTTTAGACGTTAAACCAGGGGCTACTTTGGTTTTCAGTTTTGTAGGTTATATTACTAAAGAAGCTGTTGTTGGTGCTTCTAATACCATTAACGTGGTTATGCAGGAGGATGCAACCTCATTAGAAGAAATTGTTGTTGTTGCTTACGGTACACAAACCAAACAATCTATTGTTGGATCGGTGGGTATAGTTTCTGAGGCTGTAATTGAAACGCAACAAGTAACATCTCCTTTAAGAGCATTACAAGGTGTTGTACCTGGTGTAAGTATTATTACTGCTGGCGGTCAGCCAGGATCAAATCCAGAAATCAGAATTCGTGGATTTGCCAGTGTTAACTTATCACAAGACCCATTAATTGTTGTTGATGGTGCTCCTTTTAATGGTAACTTAAACACCATAAGTCAGGACCAAATTGAATCTGTATCTGTCTTAAAGGATGCTGCGTCATCGGCCTTATATGGTTCTAGAGCTGCAGGAGGTGTGATTTTAATAACCACTAAAAAAGGAACGAAAAACTCAGCGCCTAAAGTAACCATTCGCTCTCAAATTGGTATTTCAAACCCTACTGTTGGTATTCACAATTTAGCAACGCCTGAAGAATTCATGAAACTAACCTGGCAAGCTTTAAGAAATACAAACCAATATATTAATAGTCAAACTCCAGATGTAGCAGCTCAAAATGCTACGGCTGGTCTAATTGATCATTTGGGATACAACCCTTACAGTGTCGCAAATCCAATAGATATCAATGGAAATCTAGTTGCAGGGGCTAACTTATTATGGCAATCGGACTGGGAAAGTAAAGTACTTAGAGAGGATTACTTAAGAACCAATCACAACATTAGTTTATCGGGTGGTAGTGACAAAACCACCTACTTTATGTCTACTGACTATTTAGATGAAGCAGGACCTGTTGTACCTTCAGATTTTGAACGTATCTCAACTAGATTAAACTTAACCACCCAAGTTAATGATTGGTTTAAGGTTGGTTTAAACACTAGTTTCTCAAGATCAACTTCCAATAATCCTGATCAGACATCAGGAAGTACTACACAGGCCATTTCTTGGATTTATGGATTATCAAGTATCTATCCAATTTACGCACGTGATGAAAATGGCGCTTTACACTTAGATGCAGGAGGAAATAAAATTTTCGACACAGGTAACGGGCAGTTTTCTCCACAGCCAATAAACAGCACAAGACCTGTATATGGTGGAGAAAACCTTTTAGCTAGTTTAACTTTAGGGAAAGAAAGACGTGTAAGAACTAATTACTTAGCCAATGCATTCGCCGAAATTAAACTTTTTGAAGGATTAAAATTTAAAACTCAACTGAGTTATGAAAACTATATGTTCGACTCCTTCAGTTTTGATGATGATAAAATTGGTGCAGCCTCAAATGTTAAAGGACGTGTAAGCCAAGAAAGAAATCTAACCACAACATTAAATGCTATTCAGTCATTAAATTATACGAATGACTTTGGAAGACATGGTATCTCTATTGACGCTATTGCAGAAGCCTATACACAGACTCAAGATGACGTACTTTCTCAAGGGACAGGTTTCCTGCCCGGAGTAACCAATTTAGATGGTAGTACCACTCCCGAAGCTGTAGGAGGCAACATTATAAGCGAGCGTATTAATAGTTACTTAGGTCGTGCCAGTTATAATTACGATCAAAAGTACTACGGCGAGTTTTCTGTAAGAACTGACGGGTCTACAAGATTCTCGGAAGACACACGATGGGGTACTTTCTTAGCGGGTGGTGTAAGCTGGATTATTAGCAATGAAAATTTCTTAAGCAGCAGCGAAACCGTTAATTACTTAAAATTAAGAGGCTCCTATGGTGAAGTAGGTAATAACCGTACAGCTAATTTATTCCCGTATCAATCGGTTTTCCAAACTGGTTTTGTTAACGAAGGAAATTCAGGTATTCTTCTAGAAGGGGTTTCAGATCCTAATTTAAGATGGGAAAAAGTGCAGTCTTTAGATGTAGGTGTCGATTTTGAAATGTTTAATGGTTTCTTAACCGGTACCATAGATTACTACAATAAAGAATCTGTAGATTTAATATTAGAAAAACCATTACCACGTTCTGTTGGTACACCAAGAATTGTTACAAACGTAGGTTCTATTAGAAACTATGGTTGGGAATTTGCTTTCAACACAAACAACTTTAATACGGAAGACTTCACATGGACAACCGGTGTAAACTTTTCTTTAGATAACAATAAATTCACAAAATTACCTCAGGAAGAAATTATAAATGGATCTAAATTATGGAAAGTTGGCAATTCAATTTTCGACTATTTTATAAGAGATTGGGCTGGTGTAGACCCAGCAGATGGAAGAGGTATGTGGTTTCAGGATGTGTTGGATGATGACGGTAATGTTATTGATAAAGTAACAACCAAAGAATATGCGGACGCAACTAGATATGAAATAGGAAAAAGCTCACTACCCGACATACAGGGTGGATTTACATCTTTCCTAAGGTATAAACAGTTTGACCTGAACTTATTATTCAACTTTAGTGTTGGTTCTTATTTGTTAGACACTGATTATTCTAGATTGCTGAATCCATTTGAAAGTCCAGGTGAAAATGCCCACCCTGACAACTTTAAAGCTTGGCAAAAACCGGGAGATATAACAAATACCCCATTACTATTAGCTAGTAATAATGACCATTCTTCTAGATCTACAAGATTCTTGTATAAAAATGATTACTTACGCTTAAAAAGTTTAACGTTTGGATACAACTTACCGAATAGAACGATTGATCGTTTCGGAATTTCTAAATTTAGGTTATTCTTGCAAGCAGACAACTTTCTTACATGGCAGTCTCATAAAGGCATCGATCCTGAGCAGTCCTTTAATGGTTTAACAGCCTATAGATCACCATTGTCTAAAACAATCACTACTGGACTTATCTTAGAGTTTTAATAAAAAAAGAAAAGAAAAATGAAACTATATAAAAATATTAATCGAGGCTTTCTAACACTAATTATAGTGGCTTCTGTATCATTCAGCTGCTCGAAAGACTTCTTAAATGAACCAAAAAACACGGCAGGACTTCCTGAAGACGTGGTGTTTTCGGATAAAGAAATTGTTCAATCTTTCGTGTCAGGTGTCTACGACCGTTATAAAGGTCAATGGGATGACAACCTAACTGATGGTGTAAATGCCTCAAACGTAGATACTGGAGGTTTATATGCAATGTATTTTGCTAGAACCGTTAAAGGAAATGATTTAATTCAAGGGCCTTCATGGTTTTTGTTTGACTATGCTCATGAAAACCGTGAACCTGGATTTAGAAGAACCAGCTTTACATGGACTTTCAATTATGAAATCATTAATTACGCCAATGTTTTAATCAGAGGTCTTGAAAATAGTGATTTAGACGAGGCAACTAAAAAGGAATTTACAGCTGTAGGTAAGGCTTTAAGAGCTTTTCACTACTTTCAATTAGCTTTAGAATTTGCTCCTAATTACAACAATGATAGAAATTTAGCTCGAATTCCTATTTATACAGAACCAGCTACAGGAGCTTCTACTGGGAATCCAGCGAGTCCACTTAGTGATGTTTACGATTTGATAATATCCGATTTAAAAGATGCCGTACAAGATTTACCTAATGAAAGATTAGGTAAGAGTTATATCAATAAAGCTGTTGCTCAAGGTATGCTTGCGAGAGTGCTTCTTGTTACTCAAGACGATTGGGCCTTAGCTTCTCAATTAGCAAAAGCAGCCTATGGAGGTAATGCTACTAATGCTGTAGTCTCAAGTAATTGGGGTGCTGGTTTTGATGACCTAACAGATCAAGATTGGTTATGGGGACATTTTCAAAACGGAACTAGTGAAACTAATTATTTCTGGATGTCTCCACATGTAATGATGGATCATTTAACTTTATCATATCAGGCAACCTATGTTAATACTAACTTCAGAGATTTATTTGCAGATAGTGATAAAAGAAAATTATTTGTCGATTATTATGAGGTATCAACGCCTTACCGCGAGTTCATCACAACGAAATTTGAATATACTTTTGCCTGTGATGTTCCTTTAATGAGAAAATCTGAAATGGTATTAGTCGATGCTGAAGCTCAATATCATTTAGGAAATGAACCGGAAGCCAGAAATTTGTTATTTGCTCTACAACAAGATAGAGATCCGAATGCTACAATGACTACTGCTTCTGGACAGGCCTTATTAGATGAAATCCTAATCGAGAGACGTAAAGAATTATATGGAGAACTTGGGGTTGAATGGTTCGATGCTAAGCGTTATAGTTTACCTATCAACCGCGATCCTGAACACCGTGTAGTTGTGAATATTCCTGCGGATAGTGAATTACTATACTTAAAAATTCCGCAATCTGAAATTGATGCCAATCCTAATATTGATGATAGCATCAACAATTAATGCAATATTTTAAGAGTAATTTACCAGCTGAGACAACGAATAAAATTGTCTCAGCTGATAACTAAATATCAGTATTCATGAAAATCTATTTTACATATATATTTTCCTTACTTATGGGGTTAAGCGCCATAAGTCAAACTGATATGGAACGTCAAAAAATCATTGCAACATATAACAAAGAACGTAACGCAGAACTTAAGGCATCATTAAAGCAGAGTTATCTTTTAAAGGAACAAAAAATAGCCGCTTATTTAAAGGAACACAGCAACCTAAAAAGAAATTCAATCATTAATGGTAAAAGGTACTTCATTCATAGTATAGTTAATGGAGAACCAATTTATATTACAACACATAATTTAAACAGTGCAAAGGCTACCAAAACCAATAAACTTTGGACTAATGGTAGTTTAGGCTTAAATTTAAATGGTGAAAATATGATTATTGGCGTTTGGGATGAAGACAATGTAAAATCTACTCATATAGAATTTACTGACGACCAGGTAACACCTGAATCCAGAGTATTCTATCCCGAGTATTTTGCACCTAGTGCGCCTGATGTATTTAGTGACCATGCCACTCATGTGGGAGGCACGTTAATTGCTAAAGGTATTAACCCAGATGCTAAAGGAATGGCTCCTAAGGCCACCCTAAGATCATATGATTGGATTCAAGATGAATTGGAAGCCGAAAATGAAGCCTCTAACGGTTTATTGGTTTCTAATCATTCCTATGGTACACCCATATACAATGATGAAGGCACACAGATAACAAATGCAAATTATATTGGCTCTTATTCGAACGATGCTAAAACGTGGGATAACATTGCCTATAATGCGCCATACTATTTAATGGTTACTTCCGCAGGAAATGAAGGCGACAAAAACTACACAGGTGGATTAGCCAATGGTTATGATAAATTAACGGGAGAAAAAAATTCGAAGAATAATTTAGTTGTAGCTTGGGCAAAACCCTCTACAACTCCTTCTGGAACTCTTATTAATTTTCCGATTAGTGCTAAAAGTAGTCAAGGCCCAACCGATGATTTTAGAATCAAACCTGACATCTCGGCTGATGGTGAAAATGTTTCATCTACAATTATAAGCGCTGATAATGCCTACGGATCATTGTCTGGCACATCTATGGCCTCACCAAATGTTTCTGGCTCCTTATTGTTGTTACAACAATATTACAACCAATTACATGGTAATTACATGAAAGCTGCTACGGTTAAAGCTTTGGTATGCCACACGGCCATCGATGATCCAATTAAACCAGGTCCCGACGCAATATTTGGCTGGGGCCTATTAAATATGGAAGATGCAGCCATAGCTATTACTAACGACATTGCAGGTACTGCTGTAATAAAAGAACTTACTTTAAATGAAAGTGATTCATACACCTATGAATTTACAGCGGGTTCTTCTGGTAAAATTAGTGCCACCATTTGTTGGACTGACCCTTCAGGTCAAGCAGTCTCGGGTCAATTAAACAATTCTACTCCAAGATTGGTTAACGACTTAGATTTACGTATTGAAAATTCAGCTTCAACCGTTTTTACTCCTTGGATGTTAAATAGCAATGACGTTACTTCAAATGCTCTTAAAGGCGATAATATTAGAGATAACATTGAACGAGTAGACATCCCCACTCCGGTTGGTGGTAATTATACTCTTACTGTTAATCATAAAAACAGTCTTACCAATGGATCTCAAGATTTTGCTCTAATCATTACTGGTGCCGATCTTACTTTAAGTTCAAAACAAGCATTAAAAAATGAAATATTGATTTGGCCAAATCCAGTAAGTGAAAACTTAAATATTAATTTCAATTCTATTGAAAATAATTTTCAAGTTTACTTATATGATATACATGGAAGAACAGTTTATAAAGATTTACATGCTTCCAATAATTATAATAATACATACTCTTTAAATGTTAAGAAATTTGTTCCAGGTTTATACTTCCTAAGCATAAAAAATGGAAATAAACAACTTGACAAAAAAATAATTATTCAATAACAAAAAACATTTCTATTATGAAAAAAGCAAATATAATAGTAGCCTTATTCCTTTCTCTATTTGTTTTAAATAGCTGTGAAAAGAACGAAGATTCAGCAGTCATTACTAAACTTAATTATGTCGGGTTTGAATCCGGCTTTATAATTGGGGCAGATCCAACGGGAACCGCTTCTCAGGAAATTCATGTAGCGACATCTAACACGACGTCCAGTGATAGAACCTTTAATATTTCTGTAGACGAATCTTTAACCACTGCCGACCCTAGTGCTTATAATGTACCTAATTCTGTAACAGTACCCGCTAATACAAATATTGGCACTTTTACTGTTGAAGTTATTGGTGAAAATGTTGGTACAGCGGGAGAAGATATTCTTGCATTAGGTTTTGCTTCAGAAGAAGGTCTATTAACTAGTGAGCCTATTAGTTTAAACTTAAAACAAGTTTGTCCTAACCCAGAACTTTATTTAGACATTACCTTTGATGCTTACCCTGAAGAAATTTACTGGGTAATTACAGATTCTGATGATAATACCATTTATGAAAGTGCTCCTGGAGCCTACGGAGCTTATGATGGCTTTGAAGGTTCATTATCTAGACCACTTTGTTTAGCCAGTGGAGATTATACATTCACGGTATATGATCAATACGGAGACGGTGCAGGCCCTCTGTCTTTAACATTTGATGGTACTGTATTATTTTCTACGGATGGTGCTTATGGAGCTGGTACTGCAGCAGAATTTACAATTCCTTAAAAACCTCATATTAACATAACTTATCAATTATATAGAAAAACTTCATTTTGAACAAAATGAAGTTTTTCTTTTCATTAACTTTGCCTCATGCAAGAGCAAACACAAATTTTTGGTATTCGTGCTGTTATAGAAGCTATAAACGCAGGCGAAACAATAGATAAAGTTTTTTTACAAAAAGGCCTGAAAGGGGATTTATTTACCGAACTAGAGTCGGTATTGCGCAAACACTCTATAAACTCTTCGTATGTACCAGTTGAAAAGCTTAATAGACTAACCAAGAATAATCACCAAGGTGTAGTTGCTCAAATCTCACCAGTCGAATTCTACGATTTAGAAACGTTGGTGATGAATGTTACCGAATCAGGCAAAACGCCCCTATTCTTATTATTAGATCAGTTAAGTGATGTTCGCAATTTTGGAGCGATTATCAGGACTGCCGAATGTACGGGAGTAGACGGCATTATAATTCAAAAAAAAGGTGGTGCACCTGTAAATGGCGACACCATTAAAACAAGTGCTGGTGCGGTTTTTAAAATACCAATCTGCAAAGTAGATCATATTAAAGATGCTGTTTTCTACATGCAGGCTTCTGGTATTAAAGTGATAGCAGCTACCGAAAAAACAAACCATACACTCTATGATGTATCCTTTAAAGAACCCTGTGCTATTATTATGGGATCTGAAGATCGTGGTATTAATCCTTCTACCTTAAAAGTAGTCGATGCTAAAGCCAAATTACCGTTATTAGGTGATATTGAGTCCTTAAATGTTTCTGTAGCTTGTGGAGCCTTTTTGTATGAAGCGGTTAGACAGCGCCTTTAATCCTCTTTATTTTCTTTATAGATATAATTAATCTTCGATGGATGTTCATCGTCAGTATTATCTGTTTCTTTAAACTCTATAAAATTACCATCTGCATCGAAATGCTTCAGGAACGGATCGTTATCTTCATTGTATTCCTTTTTTTCCCATTCATATTTTTTGGGTTTAGCAATGGTTTTTTTAAACAAAAAAGCAAAAAGTAATCCTGTAATAAATCCAGACATATGCCCTTCCCAGGATATACCCTTTTCAATGGGAAGTGTATACCAAATCATACTTCCGTATAGAAAAACTACGATTAATGATAAAGCAATCAATCTAAAATGTTTTGCAAAAACACCCTTAAAAAATATAAAACTCACTAAAACATATACAAGTCCACTAGCCCCAATATGGTAAGAAGGACGCCCAATTAACCAGGTTAGTAGACCGGAAATTAAAATACCATAAACTATGACCCTCCATGCAATAGATCGGTAGAAATAAAACAAGGCTGTTAATAGCACTAGCAACGGAAGACTATTATGATACAAATGCTTTATACTACCATGAATAAACGGACTTAACACAACACCTCTTAACCCACTTAATCGTAATGGGTAAATCCCATAATTACTTAAATGAAGCCCAAATCGAACATCACACCAATAAATAATCCAGAGTCCTAATACCATATACAAGGGGTACGCTACAACACCAAGAGAAAATCTAAAATCATTTTGTGCTTCCATTTTCTAAATTTAATTCATTCACAGCAAAAAACTAACCATAATAACCATTTATGCTGAAATGACAGCCTGTTCAATTTCTGATTTTTTTATATGAAACCTAAAATCTTTTTAATCTGGAGAATAGCACATTAATAAAAGTTTTAATTTTACATTATGAATGAACCTTTAGCAGAACGATTAAGACCAACAACTTTAGCTGATTATATTAGTCAAAAACACCTTGTTGGTGAGCACGGTGCTTTAACACAACAACTGAAAAGTGGTTTAATTCCGTCCATGATATTCTGGGGACCACCAGGTACAGGTAAAACCACTCTGGCCAATATAATCTCAAATGAGTCCGATCGTCCGTTTTACACCTTGAGTGCTATTAATTCTGGAGTAAAAGACATTCGTGATGTTATTGAAAAAGCCAAACAAAGTGGCGGCCTATTCACCGTAAAGAACCCCATTTTATTTATTGATGAAATTCATCGATTTAGTAAATCACAACAAGATTCTTTGCTTCAGGCTGTTGAAAAAGGATGGATAACTTTAATAGGGGCCACAACCGAAAATCCGAGTTTCGAAGTAATTCCAGCTCTATTGTCGCGTTGTCAGGTTTATATTTTAAAAGCCTTCGATAAGACCGATTTGGAATCACTTTTAAAACGGGCTATTGAAAATGACTCGAAACTATTAGAGAAAAATATCGTATTAAAAGAAACCAAAGCCCTACTCCGACTGTCGGGTGGTGATGCCAGAAAACTTTTAAACCTTTTCGAATTAATAATTAATTCTGAAAGCTCTAATAACATTGTAATTACTGATGAATTGGTGCTTCAGAAAATTCAAAACAATACAGCCCGTTATGATAAAACAGGAGAACAACATTACGATATTATTTCGGCTTTTATAAAATCTATTCGTGGTAGCGACCCTAATGCAGCTGTGTACTGGTTAGCACGAATGATTGAAGGCGGCGAAGACGTAAAATTCATTGCCCGTCGTTTATTAATTCTCGCTAGTGAAGATATAGGGAATGCTAATCCTACGGCATTAGTGATTGCCAATAATACCTTTCAGGCAGTAACCACTATTGGATATCCTGAATCACGTATTATTTTAAGTCAGTGTGCCACTTACCTAGCCTGTTCTCCAAAAAGTAACGCTGCTTATACAGCAATAGGTAAAGCACAACAACTTGTTAAAGAAACAGGAGATTTGTCGGTACCTCTGGACATAAGAAATGCCCCGACCAAACTTATGAAAGATTTAGGCTATGGAGATAATTATAAATATGCCCATAACTACGAACAAAATTTTGCTCCTCAGGAATTTTTACCAGATGAAATTAAAAACACCAAGCTCTACGACCCCGGAAATAATGCACGGGAACAAGTGCATCGTGATTTTTTAAAACAACGCTGGAAAAATAAATATGATTATTAACTGTGAGTTAGAATTTAATATTTAATTCTTTCTGTTGCAAACCTTCACTGGTATTGTATTCATAAATCCAGGTATCCCCCTTTTTATAAATAATAGCATTTTCACCTTCCACAAAGAAAACATCTGTCTGGCCTGTTTTTTTAACTTTATAGACTACTTTAGGAGTACTATCAACTAACTGGTAACCGCCGGCTATTTCCTGAGCATATAACACGGTCGCCAAAACCTCTTTAACCTCAGCAGCCATAGACTTAACTTCTTCAACCTCTTCTACCTTAGGCTCTACTTTATCATTTACCTCAGCTTCAACTGGCGCTACAGCTACCACTACTTTCTGTTGTTTTAAAGCTTCTATTTCCTGCTTTAATTTCTCAATTTCCGTATTAACTTCTGCTTTAGCCTCTACCGATTGAGAAGCAGCTAGTGAAGTAATACTAGAATCTGGTTCATATCTATAATTTAAAGCTTCAATATCGCTAAAAGCAGCACGTAATGCTTCATTATAAGCTCTGGCATACTCCTTTTCTCTACTCTCTCCCACAGAGGTAGCCATCACTACCTGATCACCACAATCTTTTAGCTCTATGATTAATTTAGTTTTAAATAAACCAGAATCCTTATTGACATCTGATTTTAAACCCAGGCATCGGTTTCTAATTAAATCTTCTGGATATTTTTCCCCTTCCATTAAGGCTTCAAAGCCATATTTTTCAAATAAAAATTTAGTTAAAGAATTCAATTGATATTGATCCTTCTCCTTTAAAAAATCAAACTTTTTTGGAATAATTACATATTTATATTTATTCAGATTAACTTGTGAAAAACCATTAATAGTTATAAATAAGGTTAGTAGTAGTGAAAATATTTTCGTTTTCATATGTTTTAATAATATTTAGCTTTTTTGTAAATATACACTTTAAGAGACATTTTTATTTAAAAAATCACGTTAGATAATTCCTAAATTATAAAAATTGTTTCAATTCTATTAAATGCCGAATCGTTCTTATTTCAGTATCGGTTGCTTGATTAAATTCATCAAAATAAACGACTTCCATACCTATACTCTTGGCTCCTAAAATATCAGCTTCATAACCATCGCCAATCATAACACTTTTATTAACAGTAGTATTTGCCTGCCTAAGCGCATAATGAAATATTTCAGGATTTGGCTTCTTAATACCTACAGACTCCCCATTGGTAACCGTTTTAAAATAATGATGAATATTAGACTTAACCAATTTCTTATGCTGCACTTCATGAAACCCATTCGACAAAATATGTAATTGATACCGCTCACTTAAATACTCTAAAATTTCAATGGTGTTATCATACAAATAATTATTATCGGTTAAATAAGCAATATAATCTTGAGACAATTGCTTTACCACTGTTGGCTCAATATGATAATCTAAAGCCTTAAAAGCATCATTTAATCTTCCTAACCTAAGTGATTCTTTATCGATTTTTTCGTTTCTGTATAATTTCCAGTATTCCAAATTTATAGCCTTGTAATGTTCTAAAAACAAGTCAATATCTACCTGTATTTTACTCAACCTAAAAATCTTTTGAAACGCTAAAGCCGAATTTCTATCAAAGTCCCAAAGGGTATGATCTAAATCGAAAAATACATCTGTAATACCACTAATCTTCATCTACCGAATCTAAAATCATATTAAACAATTCTTTAAACCCATGCCAACGATGTAAATCACTAAAGGTGTAATTATGAAAAACAGGCACAAATTCGCCCTTAACATTTTTCACTTCTTGAATCATTTCTTTTAAATATTTCTTTTTATCTAATAACGAATGGGACTTTAGCAAAGTATAATCCATTACATGATAAGGACAGATTTTTAAAGGAGTTTGTACTTCATAATCTAAATCATAAAACAAAAAGGGGGTACAAGTTCCTGCCCGAAACCCCATATGATTTACATACCCCATAGTATAGTCTTCTTTAACTTCAAGTTCGATAAGATTTCTGTAAGATTCTGGTAAGTTTAGTTTAGAAAAAGAATTTCTTGAAGCTTTTAAAGGGTTATTTAGAATATCTTCCATTTTAAGCTTTTCCTTTTTTAGGACTGCCTGATCTTCTATCGCAAAAAATGAGGTCTTCAGCCCAACTTCACAGTAATCTGCTATATGTTTTATGAGCGACACATATTTTCTCTTGTTCGGATTAATACCCTTATCGTAAGTAGAATACCCTCCAATTAAGAAAAAAAACAGAAATTTATAAGAACTTTGTTTTTGCTTGTTGATAATATATTTAAAAGTATCGTACGGATCATGTTTTAATCCGAAAAGCACCATGTAACGATTGTATAAAGACTTAAATTTGAATTGAATTAAATCCTTTAAAGAACCACCTAAGGTTCGCATAATTCCTTTTAGCTTGAAATGGTAAGCACTGGGTACATCTATTATAGGCTTTATACTATATGTTCTGGTAGGAAACTCGAAATCTGGAAAATATTCTTGTAACGCAGTCTTAAATTTATAGGCCCAAACATCTACCACTGGTTGTCTTAAAAAATTATATTTATAAGCAATACTTTCAGTAGCTACAAAACGACCATAGTCGTCTTTTACATGGGGTAGATATTCTTCATATCGGGATAATAAATAAAATGAAGCCGCAAAAATATCGAAAGGAATGGTACTCTTTTCGCCATTATAAAAAAAGCATTGGGTATCCTCCCAATCGTGTATGTTAATTTCTATATCGCTAAGTCCCTGCTCAAATAAAATATCATGACTTTTAATAAAGAACTCCTTTCCCAATTGCTGTCTGGTATAAGACATTTTTAAGCTATCATGGGCAATGAATACTTCAATTTTATCGGTAAAAGATACTTCTATCCCCAAAATACGCGTACAAATATGTTTAAAAACATATTTCATTCTTGGAGAAATAGCATGTGTATAAACTAAAAGCATGGTATTAATAACTATAAAATGCCTTCATCGGCAAAACTAAAGTATGCATTTTCTGTTATAATTAAATGATCGAGGACTTTAATATCTAAACTTTCTGAAGCTAATTTTAATTTTTGAGTAATTTGCTTATCGGCCTCACTTGGTTTTAAGGCTCCAGATGGGTGATTGTGGACTAAAATTAAACCTGTCGCAACTACAGAAAGCGCCGTTTTTAAAACCAAACGAACATCTACCAAAGTCCCAGTAATACCACCTTTACTTAATTGATCTTTTTGAATAACTTTATTGGAGTTATTAAGGTAAATAATCCAGAATTCCTCGTGCTGTAATTCACCTATTAGCGGTTGCATCACTTCGAACACCGAAACACTCGATGTTATTTTTTTGCGCTCTAGAGCCTCTTCACCTCGACGTCTACGCCCTAATTCTAATGCAGCAACAATAGTTATAGCTTTGGCTTCTCCAATACCCTTAAATTTCATAAGCTGTTGAACCGTTAGCTTACCTAGCTCGCTCAAATTATTATCTACACTTGCTAAAATTCGCTTACAAAGCTCTACGGCACTTTCATCACGATTACCAGAACCTATCAATATTGCAACTAATTCGGCATCACTTAAAGCAGCCTTTCCTTTATAAAGCAATTTCTCTCTAGGTTGGTCGTCTTGAGACCAGTTTTTAATAGTAAATGAATCCGATTTTTCCTTCATTTGATAAATATAATTATTGTAAATTTATAATTCAACATTAATCCAGAATACCTTGAGTTATCCGCCGGTACATGATCAGGAATACGATAAAAACAGAATGATAGAGATAATAAAAGCCTACCCTTTAGCTACAATAATTTCTATAGAAAACAAAGAACCTCTTATCACTCATTTACCTCTTATCTTAAAGAATAACAATACCCTTATTGGCCATATCGATGGGGCTAACCCACAGGCTTACCTCATGAAGGACAACCATCCTATTACGGTAATATTTTCTGGACCACAAAGTTACATTTCCCCCTCAATTTTTAAGACTTCCCAACTACCCACATGGAACTTTGTAAAAGTACACTTAAAAGGAACCGTTAAAGCCATTTCGGATAATGTGGCTCTTAAGAATTCATTAATTACAATGACTACTATTTTAGAGGCACCAGAACACAAGTATGCTTTAACACCCGAAAATAACCAAATGAATGCTGCTTTAAATTATATCAACATGTTTGAAATAACTATTAACAACTGGGAAGGAAAATTTAAACTTTCTCAGGACAAAAATGACGAAGAACGTGAATTAGCTAAACAAGCACTCATGAATGCAGACAATAAAAACCTTAAATATTTACTAGAAAAAATTTATTAAAAACCATAGCCATGAAACCATTAAAGAAAGAAGATATTAGCCAGGAAGTTTTTGATTTATACGATGACTATGCCCATAATAAAATTAATCGGCGTCAATTTGTTGAAAAGCTGTCCTTGTATGCCATTGGCGGTATTACCGTGTCTTCTTTACTCAGCTTTATCTCACCTAACTACAAAGACGCACTAATTATAGAACCTAACCATCCTAATTTAGACTCAAAATACATATATTACAATTCTCCTAAAGGAGGTGGTAAAATTAAAGGCTTATTAAGTCAACATAAAAAGCATGCCGGTAAGCTACCCGGTGTGATTGTTGTTCATGAAAACAGAGGTCTCAATCCATATATTGAAGATGTGGCAAGACGCACCGCTCTAGAAGGATTTATAAGCTTAGCCCCAGATGCACTAAGCCCTTTAGGTGGTTACCCAGGCAATGATGATGACGGAAGAGCTCTCCAAAGTCAACGTAACAGCCACGACATGCTTGAAGATTTCATTGCAGCCTATTATTATCTACAATCCCATGAACAGTGTGACGGTCATATTGGGGTAGTCGGATTTTGTTTTGGTGGATGGATTTCAAATATGATGGCAGTAAACATTCCATCATTAAATGCGGCAGTACCATTTTATGGGACCCAACCAAATCAGGAAGATGTATCTAAAATTAAAGCACCTCTCCTATTACAGTTTGCCGAATTAAATAAACGTGTAAATGCAGGATGGCCCAATTACGAAACCGCTTTAAAAGCTAATAACATTGAATACAAGGCTTACATATATCCAAATGTTAATCATGGATTTCACAATAATACCACCCCCAGATACGACGAAGCAGCTGCCAATGTAGCTTGGCAGCGTACCATTGATTTTTTTTAAAGAAAAACTAAAGTAAATTACTTAATCAGCGCTTTAACGGCATTGAAATCAAGCCCCCCATAATCCCCTGAACTCATTAACAACAAAGCTTTATTATTTATATCCAGTGAAAACAAAAAGTCTTTAAATTCATCCGGATTCGTGTAAATTACTAAATCTTCGCGCTGAAAAGCTTCAGCGATTTGTTCATGCGATACAGCTTCGAGCTTTTTAATCTCTACAGCATGCGGAGAATAAAATACAACAGCCACATCCGCCGCGTCTAAAGCACCTTTATATTCCTTAAGAAAATCGGCATTTAAACTGCTGTAAGTATGTAATTCTAAACATGCTACTAAAGTTCTGTTTTTATATTGCTCTTTTACGGCCTTAGTGGTTGCCTCCACTTTACTAGGTGAATGAGCAAAATCTTTGTAAGCAACACTGGCATGACCTTCGGCAATCTTTTCTAAACGTTTGCTTGCGCCTTTAAAGGTTGAAATTGCTTCGTAAAAATCATCTTCATCAATCCCCATGTGCTGACAAATCCATTTAGCTCCAGTCAAATTATTCAAATTGTGTTTACCAAAAATCTCTATTGGCATTGGTCCGTCGGGAGTTTCCAGTAAGGTCTCTCCATCTTCGACCGTATAATCCGGAGTGTAATAGGCTATCTTTCGAATAGGGTTATTAGTTGTTTCTACAACCCGAGCGACTTCAGCATCTTCGGCATTATAATTAATACTGCCTCCTTCGACAATACTATCTACAAATATTTTGAATTGCTCCACATAATTTTCATAGGTTGGAAACACATTGATATGATCCCAAGCAATGCCACTTAATAAAGCAATATTAGGTTTATAAAGATGAAATTTAGGTCGTCTATCAATAGGAGAACTCAAATACTCATCACCTTCAAGCACAATAAAATCATTTTCATCGGTGAGCTTCACCATAACATCAAAGCCTTCCAGCTGTGCACCAACCATATAATCTACAGGTCTGTCATGATAATTCATAACATGTAGAATCATAGATGTAATAGTGGTTTTACCATGGCTCCCTCCAATAACTACACGGGTTTTATTTTTTGATTGTTCATATAGAAATTCCGGGTACGAATATATTTTTAAACCTAACTCTTGTGCTTTTAATAACTCAGGATTATCGGCTTTAGCATGCATCCCTAAAACTATAGCATCGATATCACTCGTTATTTTTTCCGGATACCAACCGAAGGCTTCAGGCAATAATCCTTTGGCTTCCAATCGAGTTTTAGACGGATTAAAAATCTCATCATCGCTTCCTGTTACTTGATATCCTTTATGATGTAATGCTAAGGCTAAATTATGCATAGCTGCCCCGCCTATAGCTATAAAATGTACTGTCATGAGTTAAATTTAAGTGCCGTAAAGATAATCATTGCTATTGGAAGCACGAAAACAGAATACTTACTTTTTACATTAGATATTGAAGAATGATACATCAAGAGCTCCCCACTGGGTGCCTCCAAATATTACATATTTAGAATCTTTGCTTTGGTTTCCTGAAATGATTTCATTTCAGGGTTTTCTGACAGGGCCAAATCTATATACTCCAAAGCTTTCGATTTGATTTTTTTGTGGATGTAAATCTGAGCTAAGCGGTAATGTGCCCAAGATGGAGGAAACTCATCAGTAGGTGAATAATGTTCTATATACCGATTTAAGCAAATTTCACCCTTTTCCAACTCAATATTGTAACGCGCAGCAACTTTACCTATTCGATAATCCAGAGCATTTCGGTTGTACTTTTCTTTAGTAGCTTCCAAATTATTTATAGCCTTTTGTGGCTTGTTTTCTTTTTCGTAAAATGATGTTAGCTTGTCAAAACAGGTCAGTGAGCCTCCAACTTTTATTGCCTTTTTATAATATGTTTCAGCGAGTTCAGGTTCATCATCATAGTCATAAATATATCCTTTGGCAAGATATCCATCAACCTGAGAAATTGTTTCCAATTCATCCGCAAAATGCAAGGATTTACTCATACTGCCTCCAACAATGCCCGGTAATTGCATGTATAACTCTACTAATGCCCAACGCACATCTATATGATTAGGATCTAACTCCGCAGCTTTTAAAAAAGCCGCCTTCGCATCGCCTATAAGTCCAACAGCCCTTATTTTAAGAATAGATTTTGCCTTCATAGCCATAACACCACCATACTTATATTGGTAATTTGCACTGTTGGGGTTATGCTCTACAAGTTGTTGATATACCTTAATAGCATCATCCCATTTTTCCTGATGACCATAGATATCTCCAAGCAATTCAACAGCTTCTAAATCATCGGCGTGGGAATCCACATAAGATTGAATCGTTTTTTCGGCTTGAGAATATTCTTTATCTTTTATGAAATTTAAAGTAAGATCAATCGCATGCTGTCCACAAACAACAAAAGGAAATAAAAAGGCAATTATAATTTTTTTCATAGCTATAGACCGTAAAATTACAAATTTAAAAATTATGGTTTGGAACATAAAAAGGCTAAATTCACTTTACTAAAAATTATATTTCAATAACTTATGAATTTGGAATGGCTTTTGAATACTCTTTATCACATCTGTACCCAGAATTAATATTTAATCCTATGAAAAAAGCGTTGCTTCTAATATCAATTGTGTTTTTGACTATGCCAACTCAAGCCCAAATCTCAGATTATAACAAGCAGTGGACTTTAGTTGAAACCTATGAAAAAGAAGGCCTTCCTAAATCTGCCCTATCGATTGTAGATGCTATTTATAGAAAAGCAAAAAAAGAACAAAATAACCAAGAACTCATCAAAAGCATGTTGTTCAAAGGTAAATATGCGATTATTTTAGAAGAACATGCACAGCTGAAAATTATCGATCATTTTAATTCTGAAATAGCCGAAAGCACCTTACCTACAAAAAACATCCTTCAAAGTCTTCTCGCTAACATGTATTGGCAATATTTTAAAAGCAACCGATATAAAATATACAACCGCACTAAAACACAAGAAAAAGTCAATGTCGAAGATTTTAGAACTTGGGATTTAGAAACCCTATTCAATGAAATAAAACGCGCTTATAAAAATTCTTTAAGTCAAAGTAAGCGTTTACAACAAATCCCTTTAGAACAATTTAATTCACAGCTTGAAACCGAAAAAGATTCAAAAATATACAGACCTACCTTATACGATTTTTTAAGCCATGAAGCGCTCTCCTTTTTTAAAACGACCGAAAATTCTATTACAAAACCAGCCAACAAATTTGTACTTGACAACCCTGCATTATTAAGTAAAGCTAAAACTTTCGTAGAACTAAATTTAGTAAATACAGACAGTACTTCATTACAATTTGATGCTTTAAAACTATTCCAAAACCTCATTCAATTTCATTTAAACGATTCTGATCCTTCCGCTCTAACCGATATAAATATTGAACGCTTACAATTTGTATCACAACACGGAAATTTAAACAATAAAACTGAGCTAATAATAAAAACCTTTGAGGCGGATAAAAGAGTGATTTCTACACATGAAGCATCAGGCCTATACGATTTCCAAATAGCCAAAATCTATTACCAACAGAGTAAGCAATATCAACCTAATACTAATGAAACGCATCGATGGAAGGCTAAAGAAGCTGTGGCCTATTGTGCATCAGTCGTTAAAAAATTTCCGAAAAGCCATGCTTCAAAACTATGTAAAAACTTAAAAAACACTATTGAAGATAACAGCTACCAAATTAAAACTGAAAGTCACCTACCTATACAGCAACACGCCCGCTTATTGGTTAAATATAAAAATGTAGATTTTCTAAAATTTGATATTTTAAAATTGTCCAGAAACGACCTTGAAACATTTCGCAATATTCACAGAAAAGATGAGCAGTTAGCTTTCATAAAAAAACTCCGCTCAATTGAAAAATGGAATAGCCCCCTAAAAAACGAACACGATTATCAAAACCACAGTACTGAAATTTTAATTCCAAAATTAAACAATGGCAACTACCTCATCTATGCAAGTCAAAATGATGATGACTCTACTTTCGCTTTTTGTACCATACAGGTAACGAATCTAGCCCTTATTGAGACCAATGATACAAATTACAAGACCTTACAAGTAATTGACAGAAATAATGGTGCTCCCATATCGAATGCCAAACTTGAAATAAAATACCTAAAACATCCGAATAAAAAAGACATCTCAGAAACCTACCTAACCAATAACTTAGGCCAAATCCATTTAGAAAAAACAGATGAAAATTATAAAAATTTCTCCGTTAAATTAAGCCATGGCAACGATTTAGCTTATTTTGGCAACTACTACCTTGGTAGAAAGCATGAAACTGAAACTGAAAAGACACAGTACAAAGGCTTCATTTTTACCGATAAAAGTATTTACAGACCTAGACAAATAGTCTATTTCAAGGCCATCGCAATAAAAACAGACCAGATTAAATCAATTGTTCAACCTAATCTCAAAGTTCTTGCTTCCCTTTATAATGTGAATAATGAGTTGATTAAAAAATTAGAATTAACAACTAATGAATACGGCTCTGTTTCAGGTGAATTTATACTCCCTAATAATGGTTTAAATGGACAATATCATATCGTTTTTGATGGTGAAAAAGAAGATTTGTATACCGAGCAGTATTTTTCAGTTGAAGAATACAAACGCCCAAAATTTAAAGCCAAATTTAACCCAGTAACAAAAACTTATAAAGTAGAAGACTCGATACGTGTGTCTGGATTTGCTAAATCCTATTCAGGCAGCCCTATTACCCATGCTAAAGTTGTATACCACGTACAGAGAAAAGTACAATTCCCTGACTGGTATTATTGGCACCGTCCATACTTTTACAGTGAATCTCAAGAAATAACTCATGGAGAAACCAACACCAACAGCAAGGGCGAATTTATCATTAACTTCAAGGCTATTCCAGACCAAAATGCAGATAAAAAGGACCTTCCCGTTTTCCACTATGAACTTACGGCTTATGTGACCGATATTAATGGGGAAACCCGAAGCACTACAACTTTTGTTAACGTGGGATACCATGCTTTAACAGCAAACATGGAAGTGAATCAGGAACTTGACAAAAACAAAAAAGATCATGTAATAAAAATAGACATTAAAAATTTAAACAACGAAATTGTAAACACTACAGGAAGCATTAAAATATACAAGCTAAATGCTCCTGATTTTGTATTAAGACCACGCCCATGGTCGGCACCAGATTACCAATTGTTTGATAAGGATGAATTTAAAACATTATTCCCACATGAGGCCTTCCATAATGAAGATAACCCAAACAACTGGAGTCAAGGAAATTTGATTTTTAATAAGACGTTCGACACGAAAAAATCAAAACAGCTAGCTTTAGGCAATATAAAGCGATGGGAATCCGGAGATTATGTCATCATATTAGAAAGTAAAGATAAGTTTAATCAGATTATTACGGATAAAGTAAGAACCACCTTATATAGTTCGAGTGATAAAATTATTGCCGACCACCAATTATTTCAGATTTCAGCCGATAAATCAGCTTATAATATTGGTGATACGGTGGAGCTTAGTGTAGGTTCTGCTTCCGAAAACTGTTATGTGACAATTAATGTAGAAAAAAACAACAAACTGGTTAGTTCAGAAATCATTCAACTCAACAATAACAAAAAGACTATTCAGATTCCCGTTAACCAAAATGATTTAGGAGGCTTTGCCCTTCACTATAGCTATGCAGCCTATAATAGTTACCATTCGGGAACAAAAACTATAAAAGTTCCCTACCCTAAGACGGAATTACAAATTGAAACGAATACCTTTCGTGATAATCTGGAACCAGGAACATCAGAAACCTGGTCGTTTACCTTAAAAGGTCCAAAAGGTGAAAAAGTAAGTGCTGAGATTTTAGCCAGCATGTACGATGCTTCTTTAGACCATTTTAGACCTTACAACTGGAGTTTCAACCCCTTAACAAAGTCTATCTATCATTCTAAACATTATAGTAATTCTGGACGAAGTTTTGGAATTAGAAATTTTAGAGTATATCAAAAACATCCTGATTTAAGTTATTATAATCAACTATACGATCAGTTTAACTGGTTCGGTTTCAATTTTAGCAGTCATCCTATTATGATACGAGGCATAGCTAGCAAATCAAATATGTTAACCGGAGCTGCTCCGGCTTCAGAAGATCAAAACATAACGGTTATGGATTCGGAAGAAGTGAACGGTCTTGAAGAAGAGATAACTGTAGGTTATGCCATAAAAAAAACAGAAGTCAATAATACGAAAGAGTTAAATTTTGAAGACATTTCAATTAGAACAAATTTACAAGAAACCGCCTTTTTCTTTCCACATTTAAGCACTAATGACAAAGGTCAAGTCAATTTCAGTTTTACTTCGCCAGAAGCTTTAACGCAATGGAAATTACAACTTCTCGCGCATACGAAAAATCTGGAAAGCTCAGTAAAAGCAATGAAAATCATTACTCAAAAAAAGCTCATGGTTACTCCAAATACACCACGATTTTTACGGGTAGGTGATAATATTACTATTAGCTCAAAAATTTCAAATTTGACCAAAAATAACTTAACAGGGCAAGCTTCTCTAATCCTAACAGATGCCATTACAGGACATAATATTAATAAAGCATTGATGCTTATAAACACCACAAAAACATTTCATGTTAACGCTAATGGAAATACTCAAGTATCATGGCAATTACAAATTCCGGAAACCGTTAATGCTATGGAGTACAAAATCGTTGCAAAATCTGATGCTTATAGTGATGGTGAACAAAATATATTACCCGTATTAAGTAACCGCATGTTAGTTACCGAAACCTTACCTATGTGGGTTAAAAGTGGAGAAACTAAAAATTTCACTCTAAACAAACTTAAATCGAATACCTCGAAAACAATAAAAAATCACCAGCTTACCCTTGAAATAACATCCAACCCGGCGTGGTACGCAGTACAGGCGCTTCCTTATTTAATGGAATACCCTCACAGCTGTAACGAGCAGATTTTTAGTCGTTATTATGCTAATGCTCTAGCAAGCCATATTGTAAGAAGTAACCCTAAAATTCAGGCAGTTTTCAATCAGTGGGCTTCGGCAAATATTTTAATAAGTAATCTTGAAAAGAATTCAGAATTAAAATCTATACTAATCCAAGAAACACCCTGGCTGCGCGATGCTCAAAGCGAAACCGAACAAAAAAAGCGCATCGCCCTATTATTCAACTTAAATAAAATGCAAAATGAATTACAGGCAGCTCTTAATAAACTTAAAAATAACCAAATGTATTCTGGTGCTTGGTCTTGGTTTCAGGGCGGCTACGAAAATAGATATATTACACAACATATAATCGCAGGGCTGGGACACTTAAAACATTTAAATGTGTCTATTGATACTTCAAATGAGATGATTGTTAATGCCATTGATTATCTAGACAACCAGTTTGTAAAAGAATATAATAACATCCATAAGTTTGATAAAACCATCGATTTAAGCGAAGATCACCTAACCTACACACAACTCCATTATTTATACATGCGCAGCTTTTATCCTGAGATTAAAAAATCGGAGGAAGTTGATAAAATCACCTTATATTACCAAAATCAAATTCGAAAATATTGGTTATCACACTCCCTTTACGCCAAAGGATTAATGGCTTTAATTTCACATCGAAATAATGATAATGTTACTTCTGAAAAAATTTTAAAATCTTTAAAAGAGACAAGTATCTCTTCCGAAACGCTTGGCATGTATTGGAAAACCAATTCCAACTCGTGGTTTTGGCATCAAGCACCTATTGAAACTCAGGCTTTATTAATAGAAGCTTTTTCAGAAATTGAAAATGATATTACCACAGTAGATAACTTAAAAATGTGGCTCCTTCAAAACAAACAGACCAACAGATGGAAAACCACTAAAGCAACTACCGAAGCTATATACGCGCTTTTACTTCAAGGAAGTGACTGGTTAAGTGTTGATGATTCGGTTGAAGTTGAATTAGCTGGTAGACCAATTGCCATTTCTAAACTTGACAATATAAAAACTGAAGCTGGCACGGGATATTACCAAATAGCTTGGCCTGCCAATGAGATAACCTCAGGCATGGCAGATATTACATTAACTAAAAATGACAAGGGCATAGCATGGGGTGGATTATATTGGCAATATTTTGAAGATTTAGACAAAATAACTACAGCAAAAACACCGCTTCAACTAAACAAAAAACTATTTAAAAAAAGCTACTCGAATACAGGAGAAATACTTTCTGAAATCACACCTGCTACAACTTTAAACGTTGGAGATCTTATCCGAGTTCGAATTGAATTAAAATGTGACAGAACCATGGAGTTTATCCATATGAAAGACATGCGCGCCTCAGGACTGGAACCTGCAAATGTATTTTCAACATACAAATGGCAAGACGGACTTGGGTATTACCAATCAACTAAAGACGCTTCAACAAATTTCTTTTTCGATGTACTCCCAAAAGGCATCTATGTTTTCGAATACGACTTAAGAGTGAATAACGCCGGAGACATGAGTAATGGCATCACCACCATTCAAAGTATGTATGCACCAGAATTTAGCAGCCACAGTAAAGGAACCCGAATTGAAGTATTAGATAGTTCGAATTAATTTTATCTTATAAAAAAACTATTTTATTTACTCGGCGGTGTAGTTGGGCGAACTTCAATCTTACTTGGTAGGGTACGCGGATTTATTTTAAGCAAATCAACAACTAACTCTCCCAGATCTTCAATTTGGATCTTCCAGGCGTCACTTTCATTAGGAGTATTACCATTAAAATAGGTAGAAACGGAACCTGGCATAATGGTACTTACCTTAATACCGTATTGTCTTAGATCTAACATAACGGATTGCGTAAATCCGGTAA
Source organism: Gaetbulibacter saemankumensis DSM 17032 (assembly GCF_000425645.1). GTDB lineage: Bacteria > Bacteroidota > Bacteroidia > Flavobacteriales > Flavobacteriaceae > Gaetbulibacter > Gaetbulibacter saemankumensis. The sequence continues at coordinate 1,004,603 of NZ_KE384430.1, read as the reverse complement.
GTCCAAATTTACTCGCATTATAAGCGGAACCCTTTGCAAAAAAATTGGTGCCCGCCAAACTGGAAATAGTGATAAAATATCCTTTAGATTGCTTAAGTGCGTCAACCGAAGACTTAATGGTATAAAAAACGCCTGTTAAATTAGTATCTATAGTTTCCTGCCATTGATCAGGGGTTAAATCTTCAATACTAGCAAAATGGCCTAAACCGGCGTTAGCAATAACAACGTCAAGCTGATTGAAATTTTCTAAAACCTCCTTTACTGCGGCCTGCTGACTATCATAATTTCGAACATCAGCCTGAATCCCTATAGCCTTAGCACCGGTATTTAAGTTTGAAGTTAATTGATTTGCAGCTTCAACAGCTGCCATTTTATTTCTACTGGTAATCGCCACATGTACTCCCTCTTTTAAAAGAGCTTCAGCAATTCCATAACCAATACCTTTAGTGCCTCCTGTAATTAAGGCAACTTTATTTTTTAATGATTTCATAGATAATTACTTTTTAGTAAAACTACAAAATGAGAAAGACAATAGAGAATTTATACTTTTAAAATCCTTATAAAGCAGTACGCACTACTTTGGAGGATAACCAGAGAGTACTTTTAACACAATAGCCTCAAAAAGAGTTTCTCGTTGTTCTGGTGTTGCATTCGGACCATAACTTGCTTCGGAAATAGCTTGCCAAAAAAGTTGTTTAATGTTTTCATCAACAAACTCAAAAGTGATCATCCTGTTTATATTGGATTGACCTACTGGCACCCCAATTGACACACCTCCACCAAGGTTTCTTCCGCTACCACCAAGACCAACATTCATTCTGCTTCTGGGAGACTCCTTATATTCATGACTTTTAATATCTATAAAAAAGTCTGGTGTACTGGATATTAAAAATCCCTGATTAGCCAAAGTTTTATCTAGTGCATCAAGCAAGCGTTTTGTATCTAACTCGCTCAATCCGGTACTCATATCACTGTAGTAGTTATAGGTCTTATATTTAGAAAAATCGGCTTCCCGGTCGTAATCGTAAGTCACACGAATTGGGGCACATGAATAACTAACCAAAAACAAGAGAGCTACGAATTGATAATATTTCATTTTTAGATATTTAGCTACCTAAATTTACCAAAAAATATTTCAAAACACTAATTAACAGAAGATGGATTCTAAAAGACTTAGTGGTTTAGCATTTTCCAAAGTTCGTCTTTTAATTCAGTTATACCTTGTTGTGCTACCGATGAAATAAATCGGTATGGAATAGGCAACTCTTTATCTAATTCCTGCTTTAATTCAGCTTTTAATTCATCATCCAGCATATCACATTTAGATATGGCTATCATACGCTCCTTATCAAGCATCTCAGGATTATAACGACGTAATTCATCTAAAAGAATATCGTATTGCTTTTTAATATCAGGAGCATCTGCAGGAATTAAAAATAACAATATGGAATTGCGTTCAATATGCCTTAAGAAATAATACCCTAAACCTTTACCTTCAGCAGCGCCTTCAATAATTCCAGGTATATCGGCCATAACAAAGGTTTGAAAATCGCGATATTTTACAATCCCCAAATTCGGTTTTAATGTAGTAAACTCATAATCAGCAATTTTAGGTTTTGCCGACGTTATAACAGACAACAATGTCGATTTACCTGCATTAGGAAAACCAACCAAGCCAACATCTGCCAAGACTTTTAATTCTAAAGTTATGTACTTTTCTTCTAGTGGTAATCCTGGTTGTGCATATCTTGGTGTTTGATTTGTTGCTGTCTTAAAATGCCAGTTTCCCAAACCGCCTTTACCTCCTTTGGCAATGATTTCTTCTTGTCCGTCTTCCGTTATTTCAAAAAGAATATTATTAGTTTCTGTATCACGGACAACAGTACCTAATGGCACATCAACATAGGCATCTTCACCATCAGATCCAAAACTTCTACCGCTACTACCATGTTCCCCATGGCCAGCACGTACATGCCTTTTAAATTTCAGATGAAATAAAGTCCATAAATTGGAATTTCCTCGAATAATCACATGGCCTCCTCGACCACCATCACCACCATCCGGTCCGCCCTTAGCAACATATTTTTCCCGATGCAAATGCGCAGAGCCTTTACCCCCGTTACCGGAACTCACATACATTTTCACATAATCTACAAAATTGCCTTCTGTCATTGTTCAAGAATTAAATTAATACTGTTAACCCAGTAATATACTTTTTAATTTATAAAAACCATACCTAATATGTTAATTAGATATGGTTTTAAGAATGTTTTTCTGCTATTGCAGGATATTATAAACTATCTATTACACTACTTAAACGCACCGTAATATCTTCAATACTACCTACACCATCTACACCGTGGTATTTATTCTGTGCTGAGTAGTAATCCTTTAAAACAGCTGTTTTATTGTAGTATTCCGTAATACGGTTTCTTATAATGGATTCATCAGCATCGTCTGCACGACCACTGGTTTTTCCTCTACCTAATAAACGCTCCACTAAAATTTCGTCATCTACTTCTAATGCTATCATAGCATTTATTTGTGAATCCTTACTAGTCATCAACTTATCTAATGCTTCGGCTTGGGCATTAGTACGTGGAAATCCATCAAATATAAATCCGTTAGCATCTGTATTCTTTTCAACCTCAGCTTCTAGCATATCTATGGTTACTTGATCTGGCACTAATTCGCCTTTATCCATGTAAGATTTCGCTAAAACTCCTAAAGCTGTTTCGTTTTTAATATTGTATCTAAAAACATCGCCTGTAGAGATATGTACTAAATTATATTTTTCTTTTAAAAATTCTGCCTGGGTTCCCTTTCCTGCTCCTGGAGGGCCGAAAAGCACTAAATTTGTCATGTATTCTGTTTGTTTTATTTGATAAATTTCTGGTAAGTTTCGTCCTAATCCGTCATAATCCAATCCGTAGCCCACAATAAATTTGTTAGGGATCTCAATCCCTACGTAGTGCAGCTTAAAATCTTTCTTATAAGCAGCAGGCTTATAAAACAAGGTGGCAATTTTTAACGACTTTACATTTTCGTTTCTAAAAATACGGTGTACCTCTGCCAGTGTATTTCCTGTGTCGATTATATCTTCTAAAATAACTACCGTACGCCCAGTTAAATCTTGTGTTAACCCAATTAATCGTTGAATATCCTCTGTTGACTTAACACCTTCGTAAGATGCTAATTTTATAAAGGTTACTTCACAAGGTTTTGGGTACTTTTTTACGAAATCGCTTACTACCATAAACGACCCGTTTAATATACCTACAAATACAGGAATTTCATCTCCTACTTCATTAGCAATTTCAATTGCCATACGTGTCAAAGCCTGATCTATCTCTTCTGCAGAAATAAACGGCTTAAAATATTTGTCATGTAGCTTTATCACGGTAATTAAATTTATAAAGTTGCAAAGATAATCAATAGATTAAGTAATCACCATTTTTTGAATTACGATTTAGGTACTAATTAATATTTAAGTGTATTTTTGCGTCATATTTCTCGATATATCGAGTTAAATTCTATTAAAAATTAACAATGAACTATTTTTCTTCAGATTTCAAATTAGGAATTCTTGGTGGTGGTCAATTAGGTAAAATGCTTTTAAACGACACCCGTAAATTCGATATTTATACTTGTGTTTTAGATGCGAGCAACGAAGCACCTTGTAAAATTGCAAGTAACGAATTCCATTTAGGAGATCTTATGGATTACGATGCCGTTTACAACTTTGGAAAACAAGTAGACGTTTTAACTATTGAAATTGAAAATGTTAATGTAGATGCACTCGAAGCTCTTGAACATGAAGGCATAAAAGTTTACCCAGCCTCAAAAACACTTCGAACCATACAAAATAAAGCCAAACAAAAACTATTTTATGTAGACCATAATTTACCAACATCTGCATTTACCAGATTTGCCTATACTTCGGAAATTAAAGATGCTATTAGTAATGGAGGCCTTTGTTTACCTTTTGTATGGAAATCAGCACAATTTGGATATGATGGTACAGGTGTGAAGATTGTGAAATCTATTAGCGATCTTGAAGGCTTACCTAACGTGGAATGTATTGCAGAAAATTTAGTTACATTTAAAAACGAACTGGCAGTAATTGTAGCCAGAAATGCCTCAGGAGAAACTAAAACGTTTCCTGTTGTAGAAATGGAATTTCACCCAGAAGCTAATCAGGTAGAATATGTGATTTGCCCTGCAAGAATTTCTGAAGACGTTGCAAAAAAAGCTACTGAGGTTGCTTTAAACACCTCAAAAGCTTTCAATCATGTAGGCTTATTGGCTGTTGAAATGTTTCAGACTCAAAATGATGAAATTTTAATAAACGAAGTGGCACCTCGTCCTCATAATTCAGGACATCAATCTATAGAAGCAAGTTACACCTCACAATTCGAACAACATTTAAGAGCTATTCTAGATTTACCACTAGGTCGTACCGACAGTAAAGCAGGAGGCGTCATGGTAAATTTAGTAGGTGCTGAAGGTTATTCAGGAAATGTCGTTTACGAAAACATTGAAAACATTATGGCTCTGGATGGGGTAACCCCACATGTTTATGGTAAACGTCAAACCAGACCTTTTAGAAAGATGGGACATGTCACTATAGTGAATGAAGACCTCAATGAAGCTAGAAAAATAGCGGAACAAGTAAAAAAATCAATAAAAGTAATAAGCGAATAAAGATGCAAAAAGTAGGAGTAATCATGGGAAGTAAAAGCGATTTGCCAGTAATGCAAGACGCTATAGATATTTTAAGAGATTTTAATATTGAAGTAGAAGTAGATATTGTATCTGCACATCGAACCCCTGAAAAATTATTCGATTATAGTAAAAATGCTCATAATCGTGGAATTGCAGTTATTATTGCAGGTGCCGGTGGTGCTGCTCACTTACCAGGTATGGTTGCTTCTTTATCACCGCTTCCTGTAATTGGTGTTCCTGTAAAAAGCAGCAATTCTATAGATGGTTGGGATTCTGTATTATCAATTCTACAAATGCCAGGCGGTGTTCCTGTCGCGACCGTAGCTTTAAACGGAGCAAAAAATGCCGGTATTTTGGCCGCTCAAATTTTAGGCGCTAGTAATCCTGAAGTATTAAATAAAATAGTTGACTATAAAGAGAGTCTAAAAGCAAAAGTTTACGAGTCGGCTAAAGATTTAAACTAAAAAACCCCGAACGAATTCGAGGTTTAATATATTAAGAATAATTTAATTCGAGTTAGTCACTCCTTAAATTGATCAATTCAAATGTATAAAATTTTTATTATGTACGCATAATAAAAATTTTGTTTTAACACATTTATTACTAAAATGGCAAATATTCTTTTAAAAAAATTTCAAACCCCTTATAACACCGCACCTTTTTCAGAAATCGATAATAACGATTTTTTGCCAGCCTTTAAACAGGCAATTAAAGATGCTAAAAGTGAAATCGATGCCATAACAAATAATCCTGAAGCCTCTACTTTCGAAAACACTATTGAAGCTTTAGAATATTCCGGGGAACAATTAGATCGTATTTCGAGCATATTTTTTAATTTGAATTCTGCCGAAACCAATGATACTATTCAAAAAATAGCTCAGGAAGTTTCACCATTATTATCGGAGTTTAGTAATGATGTAACTCTGAATAAACGTTTATTCGAACGCGTTAAAGCAGTCTATAAAACTAAAGATTCCTTAAACCTAACAACCGAACAGTCTACATTATTAGACAAAAAATACAAAGGATTTTCAAGAAACGGTGCCAACCTTTCGGACGACAAAAAAGAAATCCTAAGGGATATTGACAAAAAACTTAGCAAACTATCTTTAAAATTTGGAGAAAATGTTCTGGCTGAAACCAACAAGTACGAAATGCTTATCACCGATGAGGCTGAACTATCTGGTTTACCCGAAGGTGCTGTTGAAGCAGCTAAACAATTAGCAGAAAGTAAAGACAAGGAAGGCTGGTTATTTACTTTAGATTACCCAAGTTACATTCCTTTTATTACCTATGCCGACAAAAGAGAACTTCGCAAGAAGTTAGCATTAGCTGCTGGTAGTAAAGGTTTTCATGGTGATAATTTAGACAATCAACAAATTGTATTAGATATCGTCAATCTACGATATGAGCGTGCACAATTATTGGGATACAAAACTCACGCCCACTTTGTTTTAGAACAACGCATGTCGAAATCGCCAGAAAAGGTAGAGCATTTTCTAAACGAATTACTCGAAAAAGCCAAACCTGCCGCTCTAAACGAATTTGAAAATCTTCAAAATTTCGCAAAAGAATTGGACGGTATAGAGCATTTAGAAAAATGGGATGGCGCTTATTATTCTGAAAAATTAAAACAAAAACTTTATAATTTAGATGATGAGCTATTAAAACCATATTTCAAATTAGAAAATGTAATTGAAGGAGCTTTTACCGTAGCTAATAAATTATTTGACTTACATTTTGAAGAAATTCATAATATAGATAAATATCATGACGATGTTTTAACTTATAAAGTTACCAATAGCCAAGGTGAATTAATATCAATTTTCTATGCCGATTTCTTCCCAAGATCAGGCAAAAGAAATGGGGCCTGGATGACAAGTTATAAATCCCAATCTAAGAAAGATGGTATTAACGACAGACCTCATGTTTCTATTGTTTGTAATTTCACGAAACCAACAAAAAGTAAACCTTCATTATTAACATTTAACGAAGTAACAACCTTATTCCACGAATTTGGTCATGCCTTACATGGAATGCTTGCTAATACTACTTACCCTAGTTTATCTGGAACCAGTGTTTTTTGGGATTTTGTGGAATTACCAAGTCAGGTGATGGAAAACTGGTGTTTTGAAAAAGAAGCTTTAGAACTTTTTGCAAGACACTATGAAACATATGAGGTTATCCCGATGGATTTAGTAAATAAAATTAAAGCATCAGCTACTTTCCATGAAGGTATGCAAACCTTACGCCAGATTAGTTTTGGATTACTGGATATGAGCTGGCATGCTATTGAAAATCCAGGAAGTATCACTTCGGTTAAACAACATGAAAAAGAGGCTTTTGAGAACACAAAACTATATCCTGATGTTGAAGATAATTGCATGAGCACCTCATTCTCTCATATATTCCAAGGTGGTTATTCTTCCGGATATTATAGCTACAAATGGGCGGAAGTTTTAGATGCTGATGCTTTTGAATATTTTCTTGAAGCCGGTATATTTAATAAAGAAGTTGCAAATAAATTTAAAGACAATGTTTTATCGCAGGGTGGTATTGAAGACCCTATGATACTTTATAAGAGATTCCGAGGAAAAGAACCTCAACCAGAAGCGTTGTTAAGACGTGCAGGATTAATTAAGTAATAACAAATAAAATCTGACATTTTTCCATTATTTTTGATAAAGAAAATAATGGAAAAATGTCTAAACACACAATTAATCCAAATAAATGGGTCGACTTATATGCCGATTATCTTTATAATTATACCATTGCGAGGATTAATGATAAAGATGTTGCGCAAGATTTGGTACAAGACACCTTTCTAGCTGGACTAAAGTCGATGAAAAATTTTAAGGGTGAAGCCAGTGAGCGCACGTGGTTAATATCCATTTTAAAACGAAAAATAATAGACTACTACCGTAAGATAAATTCCAATAAAGGAAAAGCGGAAGTACGTATAAATTATAGTGAAGATAGCGAAAGTGACGGCGATTGGCTTGAGGAACGGGTTGCAGATGCTTTTGACAAAACAGCTCAGGACACAATGGAAAATGAAGAGCTTGGTCAAGCCATTCATAATTGCTTAAGTAAGTTACCCAAAAAACAAGCGGAAGTATTTCGATTAAAAACTATTGAAGGTCACGAAACCGAAGTTATATGTAATGAACTAAATATTACACCGTCTAATCTTTGGGTAATCATTCACAGAGCCCGTACCGCCATGGCGAACTGCCTTAAAGAAAATTGGTTTTAATTATGAGTGATAAAAACAAAACTGCAACACGTTGCGATAAGGCCACACATGTTTGTGATAAAGCGCAATATAAGGAAGCTACCATTTGGGAAAAACTAAAATTAAATATTCATTTGATTTTTTGCGGCACATGTCGAGATTACTCAAAAAACAACGCTTGTTTAACTTCTGTAATCGAAAAATCTAAAATCTGCTGTTTAGACAAAGCATGTAAAGAATCCATGAAAAAACAAATCGACCAGGCTATAAAAGAAAACGACCTTTAATTAAATAATACATAAATTAAAAACCATAAAATAGGAATCCCTTCCACCCAAAAAGAACAGTAATAAGCCGACTGTTCCACTTTACTAAACTTTAGAAACATCCAAGTTGTTAAAGCTACAAAACTTAGCACTAATAAATGCTTAGACTGAAAATCTCCTCTAAAAAATTCTAAAATAATTACTAAAATCAATAGTAAACCTCCCATAATCTTAGTTCGACGTATTCCCATTGTTTGAGGTATGGTGGCCAGTTTTAAACTATCATATTTTAAATCACGAATTTCGAAGGGCAGCATTAAAACAATTATAAAAGCATAGCGTTGTATAACAGTTAGTAACACACCCACGCTAATTTCAAAATCATTATTAACCAATGGCAATAACACGGTAACACCTGCCCATACCAAAGCTATTAAATACACTTTTAATCCGCCTATATTTCTTAAATTTTGTCTGTTATCTAAAAACAAGTTTCTCGGTAAAAATGGAACTGCATAAAAAAAAGTTACCACAGCAAAAACAGAAATACAAATCAAGGTCTTAAACTGTAACCTAAAACCAAAATAACACATAGCGATAAAACAGAACATGGAAAAAATCTGTATGTTTTTAAGTCTATTTGCAAGGCTCCGATGATGAAATTTAGCCAGCCCAAAGTATTTGACGAAATTATACCCCGTAATTGCAGAAAACATTACAAACATTAGTATTGTAACATCTAAAGAAATATTGTAATCTAGCAGCGTAATCCAAGTTAAAGACACTACGGCTAAGGCAACATGAATACTGCTGTTAATGTAAAAATTAAAGACCTGGTAAAATAACTTCATTACACAAATGTAATTAAAGAATTAAAACCAATTTATTTGGTTAAAAGTTTCTAAGTATTGCACAAAACACATAATTAATTATGTATTTTTGCAAATTATTTAATAAATCATACCTCGATGAATACAAACGCTTTCGCATTGCGTCATATTGGACCTCAAGAAGACCAACAAGAACAAATGTTGAAAACTATTGGTGTTGACTCTTTAGACCAATTAATTTACGAAACTATCCCTGATGATATTCGTTTAGAAAACGGTCTAAATTTAGACGCTCCATTAACAGAACATGAGTATTTACTTCATATTCATGAATTATCTAAAAAGAACAAGCCATATCCAACATACATTGGATTAGGATACCACCCGAATATCATGCCGGCGGTTATTCAAAGAAATGTCTTAGAAAACCCAGGATGGTATACGGCATATACGCCATATCAAGCTGAAATAGCTCAAGGTCGTTTAGAAGCCCTTTTAAACTTCCAAACGATGGTTGCCGATCTTACCGGAATGGAACTTGCTAATGCTTCTCTTTTAGATGAAAGTACAGCGGTTGCAGAGGCTATGAGTTTGTTGTTTGCGGTTCGTGATCGTGCTCAGAAAAAGGCAGGGGTTAATAAATTCTTTGTTTCAGATGCCATTTTACCACAATCGCTTTCATTGTTAAAAACACGTGCACTTCCTATTGGTATTGAATTAGTAATTGGTAACGAAGCTGATTTCGATTTTTCAAATGAATTCTTTGGTGCTATTTTACAATACCCTGGGAAAGATGGACAAATAACCGATATTAAATCCTTTATTTCTAAAGCAAACGACGCTCAAATTAAAGTGGCTGTTGCTGCCGACATTTTAAGTTTAGTTAAACTTGAAGCTCCAGGTAAATTTGGTGCTGATGTTGTTGTTGGAACTACGCAACGTTTTGGTATACCAATGGGCTTCGGCGGACCTCATGCTGCCTATTTTGCAACTAAAGAAGCTTACAAACGTGACCTTCCTGGGCGAATTATCGGTGTTACTAAAGATAAAAATGGGAACCGTGCTTTACGCATGGCGCTTCAAACTCGCGAACAACATATAAAGCGCGATAAAGCAACATCAAACATCTGTACAGCACAAGTATTATTAGCTGTAATGGCTGGTATGTATGCTGTTTACCATGGACCTAAGGGCTTAAAGTTTATCGCCAACCAAGTTCACAATAAAACTGTTGCTTTAGCCAATGCTTTGGAGCAATTAGGATACGAACAAGTTAATTCTTCGTATTTCGATACGCTTCAAATTAATACAAAAGCGAAAAAAGTAAAAAAGGTTGCTACAGCTAAAAAAGTAAACCTTTACTACCCAGATAACGATACAGTTACAGTTTCTCTTAACGAGACTACTTCCCTAAATGATTTAAATTACTTAATTTCTGTATTTGCAAAAGCAGCAGATAAAGAAACTATCGAAGTGACTTCTCTTGAAACTGCTAATAATATTCAGGAGTCATTACAAAGATCATCGGACTTCTTAACAGACAATGTATTTAACGCTTACCATTCTGAAACAGAATTAATGCGTTACATCAAATCTTTAGAACGTAAAGATTTGGCTTTAAATCACTCCATGATTTCTCTTGGTTCTTGCACAATGAAACTTAATGCTGCATCTGAAATGCTTCCGTTAAGTAATCCGCAATGGGGAAATATTCACCCGTTTGCACCATTAAAACAAGCCAAAGGATACTTAAAAGTTTTAAAAGCTTTAGAAGATCAATTAACGGAAATAACAGGTTTTGCTGCAACATCATTACAACCAAACTCAGGTGCTCAAGGTGAATTTGCTGGACTTATGGTTATTAAAGCATACCACGAATCTCGCAACGAAGGCCACAGAAACATATGTTTAATCCCATCATCTGCACACGGAACAAACCCTGCAAGTGCTGTTATGGCGGGAATGAAAGTAGTTGTAACTAAATCTACCGACGAAGGAAATATTGATGTTGAAGATTTGCGCGAGAAAGCCATCCTACATAAAGACAACCTTTCTTGTTTAATGGTTACTTACCCATCAACACATGGTGTTTACGAATCGGCTATTAAAGAAATCACTAAAATTATCCACGATAATGGTGGTCAGGTTTATATGGACGGTGCTAACATGAATGCTCAGGTTGGCTTAACCAATCCAGGACAAATTGGTGCCGACGTTTGTCACTTAAACCTACACAAAACATTCGCCATTCCTCATGGTGGTGGTGGACCAGGTGTTGGACCAATCTGTGTTGCAAAACAACTTGTTCCTTTCTTACCTGGCAGCCCATTAGTTAAAGTGGGAGGAGAAAAAGCTATTACTGCTATATCCGCTGCGCCTTATGGCTCTGCTTTAGCTTGTTTAATTTCTTACGGCTACATTAAAATGTTAGGTGCTGAAGGTTTACAGCAATCTACTAAAATAGCCATATTAAACGCAAACTATATAAAAACGCGCTTACAAGGAAGTTTCGATACTTTATATTCTGGTGAATGCGGTCGCGCCGCTCATGAAATGATTGTTGACTGTCGTCCATTTAAAGCCAACGGTATTGAAGTAACCGATATTGCTAAACGTTTAATGGATTACGGTTTCCATGCACCAACAGTATCTTTCCCAGTAGCCGGCACTCTGATGATTGAGCCTACTGAGAGTGAAAGCAAAGCTGAAATAGATCGTTTTTGTGATGCTATGATTTCAATTAAAAATGAAATTGACAGCGTAACTAAAGAAGATGAAAATAATGTATTAAAAAATGCACCTCATACTTTAGAAATGATCACCGCCGATGAATGGTATTTACCATACAGCAGAGAAAAAGCAGCTTTCCCATTAGACTATGTGAGAGAAAACAAATTCTGGCCAAGTGTAAGACGTGTTGATGACGCTTATGGAGACAGAAATCTAGTATGTTCTTGTACGCCGATTGAAGCTTATGCTGAAGCATAAATAATCGGTTGAACATCGTAAAATAATTCAATTTAAAATTTGCCTTTTATTTAAAGCATGTATATTAGTGTACTGCCAAAAATAAAAGGCAAATTCTTTTTTTATGAATATTAAAATTACTGGTTCTGGAAGCTACATTCCTGATACTATAGAAAAAAACGATGCTTTCTTTCAGCATCAATTTTTAAACACTGATGGCACAGTTATTAATAATCCAAATGAGGTTATTATTGAAAAATTTCAAGCCATAACAGGTATTGCTGAACGTCGTTATGCAAAGCCCCATTTAACCTCTTCTGACTTAGGTTTTTTTGCTGCAGAAAAAGCTATTGAGGACGCTAAAATAGACCCTGAAACATTAGACTACATTATTGTTGCTCACAACTTTGGAGATGTAAAACACAACACGATTCAAACTGATGTTCTTCCGTCTTTAGCCGCAAGAATCAAGCATAGCTTGCGCATAAAAAACCCTAAATGTATAGCCTACGATATCCTATTTGGCTGCCCTGGCTGGATAGAAGGTGTTATTCAGGCACAAGCATTTATTAAAGCTGGCATGGCTAAACGTTGTCTTGTTATTGGTTCCGAAACCTTATCACGCGTTGTAGATAAACACGACCGAGACTCTATGATTTTTTCAGATGGCGCCGGTGCAACTATTATTGAAGCTACCGATGAAGAAGGTGGTATTTTAGCCCATGAAACGGCAAGTTACACCTATGATGAGGCCTATTATTTATATTTTGGAAACTCCAATAATCCCAACTTAAATAATGACACCCGATACATTAAAATGGATGGTCGTAAAATTTACGAATTCGCCTTAATGAATGTACCTCAAGCTATGAAAACCTGTTTAGACAGCAGTGGAGTGGACATAAAAGATGTAAAGAAAATATTAATTCATCAGGCCAATGAAAAAATGGACGAAGCCATACTAAAGCGTTTCTACAGACTTTACAGAGCCGAAATCCCTGAAAACGTGATGCCCATGAGCATTCAGAAATTGGGAAACAGTTCAGTAGCTACCGTACCAACATTATTCGATTTAGTTAAAAATAATAAATTAGAAAATCATCAGTTAAGCAAAGGAGATGTTATTATATTTGCAAGTGTAGGTGCAGGCATGCACATTAATGCTATCGTGTATAAATATTAATAATACCGCCGTTGCGGATATGCAAAATGTACGAAAAAACATTTCCTAATAAACGCTTTAAACATACTATTGAATTTTTAGAAAAGCACATTTCTACAGAGCAATCTATTTTAGATTTAGGAGTTGAAAATCCATTTTCGGAAATCATGAAACAACATGGTTATGTAGTTGAAAACACCTTGGGTGAAGATTTAGATGAAGACACCTCAACCATTGAATCATCCAAGGCAACAGTAACTACGGCTTTTGAAATTTTTGAACATTTATTATCACCTTATACGGTTTTAAAATCTATAACTTCAGATAAATTAGTCACTAGTATTCCACTCAAACTTTGGTTTTCATCAGCTTATAGAAGTAAGACCGATATGCTCGATCGTCATTATCATGAATTTGAAGATTGGCAGTTCGACTGGTTATTAGAAAAATCTGGATGGAAAATTATCGACCGTGAGAAGTGGACTAACCCTACGAAAAAAATCGGTATTAGACCTATTTTACGTTGGTTTACACCGAGATACTATATTGTATACGCCGAAAGAATTAAATAACGAAAGCTTCCTTCTTTGAATATCTATATTGTCATACCAGCTCATAACGAAGAAAGTTCTATTGGCCTCACTCTAGACTCTTTGGCAAAACAAACCTTGCCTCCAAAAAAAGTTGTTGTAGTTAATGATAATTCAACCGACAATACGGAAGATATTGTTGAGGCTCTGGCTGAAAAACACCATTGGATAACACTATTAAATTCAAAGTCATCCAATCAACACCTGCCAGGTTCAAAAATTATTAATGCGTTTTATAAAGGCTATAATTTACTAGATGAGGATTACGACGTTATATGCAAATTTGACGCTGACTTAATTTTCCCTCCTAATTATTTAGAACAAATTGCCCAACATTTCAAACAAAACCAAAGACTGGGTATGGCAGCCGGATTTTGTTATATAGAAAAAAATGGCAATTGGATATTGGAAAATCTTACTCGAAAAGACCACATTCGCGGAGCTTTAAAGGCATACAAAAAAGATTGTTTTACCCAAATTGGCAAGTTAAAACCATCTATGGGCTGGGACACCGTAGATGAATTATTAGCAAAATATTACGGCTGGGAGATTTTAACAGATGAAAATTTGCATGTAAAACACCTGAAGCCAACCGGAATAAGTTACAATAAGGCTTCAAAACATCTTCAAGGTGAAGCTATGTATAAAATGCGCTATGGCTTAATAATCACCCTTATTTCTGCAGCGAAATTAGCTTATAAAAAAGGGCGGTTTTCACTTTTTAAGGATTATATGGCTGGGTATTTTAAAGCTAAGAAGAACAACATGGCTTATTTAGTATCTGAGGCTGAAGGCCAGTTTATAAGAAACTTACGCTGGAACGGCATGTTAAATAAAAAAGGAGCTAAATAAAATAGCTCCTTATATCTTTCTACAATTTTAATACTTATTCCTATTAATTTACTATTAATCTTTTCACTGCACTAATACCAGTTTTAGTACTTGTTACTTTTATAAAATAAATACCGCTATTATAATCGCTCACATCCAAAAGTATTTCTTTGTTCTGAATACCATTTTCATTTAATAATTTAGAATTCTGAAGACTCAAAACACTTAAATTAATCGGTTCTTTAGAAAATTCAGACACATCTATCGTAACATAACTCTTAGATGGATTAGGATATAACGCAACTTTCCCTGAAGCTTCTGGAGCGGTTCTTAAAATAGTTATGGCATTCGACAAACTAAAACATCCAGATAAATTGGCCACTAAATGCCCCTCGCCTTCCACAGGTTCCAAACCTTCTAAGCCATCTTGATAACTTAAATGCCATAACAGACAGGTACCTGGTTCGGCTTCATCAAAATTGGGTTCCGTATAACTATCGGCAACCCCCATTATTATAGTGCCATCCGCATTCGTTACTAACCATTTTGAATTGGGACCAATATTCTCTTCTAAGGTAATAGCTCCTTCAGTAATATGATCAGCTGTATCATCGCCAACCGTGAAAGAAAAGGTATTTTCTTCGCCTCCCGTTATCACGCCTCCATTCACGCCATTTCTGGTCACTGTTATAGCATTTGATAAATTAAAGCACCCCATTAAACCTCCTGCATTTTGACCTATTTCAGCTCCCGTAAGACCATCTTCAAAGGCAATTCGCCATATTAAACATACACCATCACCAGCTCCTTCTAGATCGAAGGACATTGTTTCTGGTGCCTGAATATCTAAAATATCCAGAGTTTCATTAGTTATGACCCAGGCAAAATTAGCCCCTTCGGTGTCTCCAACAATATTAACATCGAAAGCATCGCTTTCGCCATCACCAGCACAAATTTCTATAGCGGTTTCTCCACCCGCAATTTCAATAGCTCCGGCATTAACGCCATGTCTGGTAACTGTAATCGCATTCGATAAATTAAAACAGCCCATTAAATCTGCTGCATTTTGGCCTATTTCTGCTCCCGTAAGACCATCTTCAAAGGCAATTCGCCATATTAAACATACACCATCACCAGCTCCTTCTAGATCGAAGGACATTGTTTCTGGTGCCTGAATATCTAAAATATCCAAAGCTTCATTAGTGATTACCCATGCAAAATTGGAACCTTCCGTGTCTCCAATAATATTCACATCGAAAGCATCGCTTTCGCCATCGCCTGCACAAATTTCTATAGCGGTTTCCCCTCCTGCAATTTCAATAGCTCCGGCATTTACTCCTATCTTATTTACGGTAATTGGGTTTGACAAGTCGAAACACCCCATGAGCTCATTCGCATTTTCAACCCCTTCTAAACTCACATTCTCAGCATAACTTAAATGCCAAATTAAACAAACTCCTCCTGCTTCACCCTCAAAATCGAATATTGGCTCGGTTGAAGTTTTTATAATATTCGCTTCGGTATCTGTGACAACCCATAACATATTTGGTCCTTCGGCTCCTTCTAATACAACTTGGAATTCATCTGAAACGCCGTCACCTGAGCAAATTTCTATTTCCGTAGAACCATCCTCCAAAGCTATTTCTCCACCTCTAGGTTGCTGAATCCTGGTTACCTCAATATAATTTGACAAATCGAACTTTCCTTTAATATCGGAAAGATTAACAACATGTTTATGCCAAAATGGATCGACCAATGGTTTAATACCATTATAGGATAAATGCCAAATACGACAATTTCCAGGTTCGCCACCATCAAAATCGAATGGTGGGTTTTCAGGTAATGCTAAAATATTATTTTCATCATCTGTAATAACCCATTGCTTTAATCTGCCTGCGGCATCTTCAACGATTACATCTATTAAATCGGGTACACCATCCCCCACACAAACTTCAGTGTTATCCATAGTAGAGATAACGCCACCATAAACCGTCGCATTTTCATTTGCATGATCGGTTCCATTAGAATTTGCATTTGAATTTTGGGCGGAAACAATAGTTAGACCAACGACCAAAAATGCTAAAATTAAAATGAAATTTTTGGTGGTTTTTAAAATCAGATTTGGGGACCAATTAGGTAATTTATCTTTCATAACTATCTGACTTTATTTTAATTAAAAGTCTAATAAATTACAAAAAACTATTGAAATTTATACCATAATATCTTTTAATAACCTAGATACTCGTTAATTAACAAACCGCCAATTTTGATAGTTTATCCTTGCTTCCAATTTATTCTCTAAAGAATCCTTTAAATTAGGAAAAAAGTCAATTCCAGTGAGTTCTTCAATAGCATCAACAGAAACAACATATTTCTTTAAAGATTTGTTTGAAGTTTCATGAGGTATTAAAAAGGCTATCATTTTAGCGCCTTCTGTTCTATCAAAAATCACTTTATAAAAATACTCAGGAACCGAAACCGACTCACTTCCAATAGACTTTAAGTGATCCTTTAAAACCCCTCCGGTTACAACATAAACACCATCATATATTTTAGCCCAATACCGAACCTGTTGTTCCAACTGATTCCAGATACCTGAATTAAAGTCATGATCTTGTGGTGTAATATTACTGGTTAAAAATGTCTCATTGAAAACTTCTTTATTATACTGCCTATCAGCAGCCGGACATAAATGACCACGATCGTATCCAGAATTTTTATAATTACGCCAATGTGCTGCCCCTGTCGCAACGGCTTCATCAATTTCAAAGTATGGACGCTTAAAATGGCTTTTCGATAAATCTGCTTTTTTTAATTCATAGGCTACCCACTCAGCTTGTTCGTGAGGTTCGTTATAAGAAAGAGAATAACCTTTATGATGAACCACTTGCCCGGTAGTACTTGTTGGTAAATAATAGGCATTAGTGTTTTCCTTAATTTCAGTACCTGCCGTTACAATTAACTCTTTATCTTGAATCTTTAAATAATGTTCATAACCATAAATTGCCGTAACCAGAGCTACAGCAATTATGGAATATATATGTTTCCTATTCAATCTATTCAAATATAAAATCTAATGGTTCTCCAATATTAGCATTAGGAAAACTAATTCCTAATAAGGCCGACATCGTTGGAGCGACATCGGTAATTTCAGTTTTTTTATAGGTCTCACCATGTTTTATACCTTTTCCAAAAAATAATAATGGTACGTGAGTATCATAATTGAATCCAGAGTGATGGTCTGTTCCTGTTGCATTCCATGCTGTATACTTAAACACAGCAGGATTGTAAACAAACAATAAATCCCCAGAACGCTTTTGGCTATGTCCCTTATTTAACATATTTTCTAAATAGCCATTTGATGCTTCAAATTGATTGATTTGTGATGTCACATATACTTTATCAATAAGCTGGTATTTCAATAATTCTTTAGATAAAGTTTCCTTTATTATTTTTAAATCAAAATTATTACTTTCTATTTTATCATGATTAAGATAAATTTGACTATTAATTCTACTCAAAATTAAATCTGAAACCTGATATTTTTTTTCTAAAAAAGAATTCATTTCTTCAAACATCTTGCTTTCATCAAAAAATCCCGCCGGTATTTTTTCAGATTTTAAATAATTAATTACGTTTGGTGCTCCGTGATCTGAAGTTAAAAACACTGTGTAATCACCTTTACCTACTTTCTCATCAAGAGCATTAAACAACCGTTCCAGATCCAAATCCAATCGTAAATAAGTATCTTCAATTTCTTTTGAATTAGGCCCAAAATCATGCCCAACTTTATCTGTACTAGAAAAACTAATAGCGAGTATATCTGTAATAGCGTCTTCCCCCAAATTCTCAGCCTCTAAAGCTTCAATTGCAAAATCTGTCAACAAACTATTACCAAATGGACTTTCAGCTATAATTTTATAATTACCATTTTTGTTTTTAAGCTCCCTTAGATCGTATGGAAACGTTGCGGTATTCTTTCCTTTAAAAATTCTTTCAAATGTATTTAAATCACTTCCACTCTCTTCATAAGTATCAATATCATATAAAGTGTTCCATTCTTTGAAATAGGATTCAGTTCGACCTGATGCATTAAAGTCTTTTACCCACTTTGGTAAATCATCCATATAAAACGAGCTTGTAATCCAATTTCCAGTACCATCATGCTCATAATCCAACCAATAAGCACCATTAGCAGTATGCCCGGCCGGTAAAATGGCACTTCTATGCTTTATAGAAACACCTATAGTCTTACCTCGCATTTGAGTAAACAACCTATTCTCATCTGCAAATGTAGTTGCCAACATCCTTTTAGGTGATCGTTTGCCATCATTAACTTCTTTATTTAACGCTCCAATTGCAAGAACTTCATAGTCCTCCACGCAATTCACATTTTTAATTAATGACCTATCAAACCAATCATTACCAATTATGCCATGATATTTGGGAGTTGTGCCTGTATAAACAGAAGCGTGCCCCGGACCCGTTTTAGTGGGAATATAATTAAAGTGATTATTTCTGCAATTAAACCCTTCTCTCATCATACGTTTAAATCCCCCCTCCCCATAGCGATTATAAAAACGAGTTAAATAATCAAAACGCATTTGATCTACAATTATACCTACAACCAATTTTGGGTTTGTTTGGTTGTCAGCTGTTTCTACCTTATAATTACCACTTTGAGCATTTGTTATTGCGCTAACAAACAGCAGAATTATTGAAAAGCTAAATCTTTTTAACATAAGACTAATATATTTTTTCAAAAATACAGATTTTGATTTGTCTTAATTTAAATTTAAGGTTAAATACCTATAAGTTTTTTTTACTTTAGCACTATTAAAATATAATATGACTTATCTTCAAAATATTGGCACATATTTCATGATGATTGGAGAAATGTTTCGTAAACCAACCCGATGGTCGGTTATGAAAACATTAATACTTAAAGATATTGACGATCTAATTGTTAGTTCTTTAGGAATCATTGCTTTTATTTCATTTTTTGTTGGAGGTGTAATTACCATTCAAACAGCACTTAATATTGACAATCCTTTAATACCAAAATACCTTATTGGTTTTGCAACGAGACAATCTGTTATTTTGGAATTTGCTCCGACATTTACTTCCATAATTATGGCAGGAAAAGTTGGTTCTTTTATAACTTCAAGTATAGGAACCATGCGAGTTACTGAACAAATCGATGCGCTAGAGGTTATGGGAATAAATTCATTAAACTATTTAGTGTTTCCAAAAACCATCGCATTAACACTCTATCCGTTTGCCATTGCTATAGGGATGTTTTTAGGTATTTTAGGAGGCATGGTGGCCTGTTCCATTGGTGGTTACGCTACCGTAGATGATTACATCTTAGGCATTCAAACAGATTTTGATAGCTTCCATGTGTTTTATGCTTTTGTAAAGACCTTTGTATTTGCTATGGTACTGGCTACGGTTCCAGCTTATTACGGTTATTATATGAAAGGTGGCGCACTCGAAGTTGGAAAGGCAAGTACCTCATCATTTGTATGGACTTCCGTGGTCATTATTTTACTAAATTATATATTAACCGATATGATGCTAAGCTAATGATAGAAGTTAAAAATTTACATAAGTCTTTTAACGGTATAGAAGTTTTAAAAGGCATCACCACATCATTTGAAAAAGGAAAAACCAATTTAATTATTGGACAAAGTGGGTCCGGCAAAACGGTATTCTTAAAATGCTTGTTGGGGTTATTTAATTACGAAGAAGGCTCTATTGCTTATGAAGGGAGAATATTTTCTCAATTATCTGAAGATCAAAAACGTAATTTACGTGCAGAAATAGGAATGGTTTTTCAGGGAAGCGCTCTGTTTGATTCTTTAACAATTGCTCAGAACGTAATGTTTCCTCTAAAAATGTTCACAAAAATGAGCCAGAGTGAAATGGAGGACCGTGCAGATTTGGTTTTAAAACGGGTAAATCTTCCGGATGCTCACAAAAAAATGCCTAGTGAAGCTTCTGGGGGGATGCAAAAACGTGTTGCTATTGCTCGTGCTATTGTTAATAAGCCAAAATATCTTTTTTGTGACGAACCCAACTCCGGATTAGACCCCAAAACAGCTATTGTTATAGACAATTTGATTCAGGAAATTACAGAAGAATATCAAATAACTACAGTTATTAACTCTCATGACATGAACTCTGTTATGGAAATAGGTGAGAAAATCGTTTTCCTTAAAGATGGCCTTAAAGCCTGGGAAGGCTCTAAAGAAACTATTTTTAGAACAGATAATGAATCGGTTACAAATTTCGTTTACTCTTCTAATTTATTCAAGAAAGTACGAAAAATGTATATCGAGGAAAACGAATAAAATTAATGTCTTATAATTAAGCTATCTAATTTAAGTTCACTTTTCAACCAAACCGAAAATTCCTGCTCCCTGGCAATTAATAAACTATCTTTCAGCATGGCGGGCCACTTAGCCGTTGCAATATGTAAGGTGTCTATTTTTGTAAAATCTTTAGATTCTAACACATTAGCATAGCTAAAATATTGTAAATCCGAGAATTTCTGCTTAGCCTTATGGCTTAAACTTGAAAAAGGAATAGCTTTTAGGCTTCCCTTTTCGATTTGTTTATTTAAATCGATGATTTCGCTTTTTAATTCTTCTATTTCCTTGTGCAAGCCAGAAATTACATTTTTACTATTCTTCAACTCATCACGTGCATCCATATATGCATTAGAAATAAGCTCATAACTTTTAGTATCACTTCCCTTGATTTTAACCGCTGCCTCCTTTATACTTTCATATTCTGTGTTACTTTTCAAACTATTTAACAGAGCTTGTTTCGTAGATTCTGAAACTTCATTAAAGAAATTAAGTTCTATGATTCTATCTTCAAAACTGCTGTCATAATTCATAAGTTGCAAAGCATCGTTCGATCTAATTTCATTCTCTAAAAACTTTCTTATTCCAACTTCAAATTTCGTTTTATTATATACTTTCCAGAAGGTAAAACTCGCTGGAATCATAACCACGATTGCAATTAAGGTAGCAAAACGAGAAATTAAACGTCGCCGCTTTGAATTGGCATACTTAATCATTGGAAACCTTAATATCTTAAGCACAACAAAAGTTGACAAAGCAATGAATATGGTATTGATAGTAAATAAGTAAGTGGCTCCAAAAAAGAATTTTAAATTACCTACTGCCAATCCATATCCCGCTGTACATAAAGGAGGCATTAAGGCCGTAGCAATCGCAACACCAAAAATCACTGAGGCAATAGTTCCTCGTTTTGTTTTCGCTACAATAAGAGCTAAACCACCAAATATAGCTACAAAAACATCTAATATGGTGGGTTGTGTACGCGCTTCAAGTTCGGGCGTAAGTTCGGTTAACGGCGACAACTTAAAATATAAAAAGGCTGTTACCACACTTAAAGACACCATAACTAATAAATTAATTAGTGAGCGTTTTAAAGTATCAATATCATTAATGGCTAAAGACATACCGACCCCTAAAATCGGTCCCATAAGTGGTGAAATTAACATGGCTCCAATTACAACCGCTGTAGAACTCACATTTAACCCAATAGAGGCAACAAAAATTGCAAATATTAAAATCCAAGCCGTGGCCCCTTTAAAAGGAATATCCCTTTTTATGGACTCGATGGTTTCATCACGATCGGTATCTTCCCGAAAATCCAAAAGTTCTTCAAAAAACCGCTTGACACTTTTAAATAAACCTTTAGCGTCTGATTTAAGCGCTTCACGAGATTCTTCGACGGCTTGTGCTTTCTTCTCTTCGTCTTCCGAAAAGTTAAATTTACTTTCTTGCATTTAATAATGATTAACCATTAGTCTAAATATAGAAATTATTTGAAAGGTTTTTATTTAAAAAAATCGGAATACTAAGAAAATCCAATTTTATTTTAAAAACCAGCGTGATTTTAACCGTATTGTTCGCCAAACTTATCTTTGACACTTTTAAGGACCTTTTTAATATCTTGTTCTTTTGCCTTGGGATAAATAAGCAAAACATCTTCTTTATCTACAATAATATAATCTGACAGCCCATCTACAACAACAATTTTGTTGCCTTTGGTTCTGATCATATTTCCAGTCGCATCATCAACTAAGGTTCTTGCATTCACGACAGCATTATCATTGACATCTTTTCCTAACTTATCGTATAAACTCCCCCAGGTCCCCAGATCATTCCAATCGAATTCCGCGGCAATAACAAATACGTTTTTTGAGGTTTCCATAATAGCATAATCCACAGATACATTTTCTGCTTTTGGATAATTTTCCTTGATAAAGTCAGCCTCACTTTCAGTATTATAACTAGAAATTCCAGATTCGAACAACTTATATAATGCGGGTTGGTTACTCTGAAAAGCTTCCACAACCGATTTTACGCTCCACATAAAAATACCGGCATTCCAAAGGAAATTCCCCTGTTTTATAAAAGACTTAGCCGTTTCATAATCTGGCTTTTCTCTAAATTGATTAACCGATTTAATGTCTTGAGTTGATGTCTTATCAAACTCAATATACCCATAGCCTGTATTAGGAAATGTAGGTTGAACACCTAAAGTCATCAGGGCATTATTGTTTTCGCAAAAATTAAAGGCTTGTTGTACATTCTTTGAGAATGTTTTTTCATCTTCAATCCAGTGATCACTAGGAGCTACAATCATTACGGCATCCGGATTTTCCTTCTGAATTTTTAACGAAGCATATAAAATACAAGGTGCTGTATTTCGCATAGCTGGTTCTAAAACCACTTGGCGTTCTGTTAATTCAGGTAATTGCTCAAATACCAAATCATTATAACGTTCGTTAGTTAAAATAAAGATATTTTCCTTTGGAATTACATGTGATAAACGTTGAAATGTTTTTTGTATTAAAGTATCTCCAGTCCCCAACATATCGTGAAATTGCTTAGGAAATTCCTCTGTACTTACTGGCCAAAATCTCGATCCTACTCCTCCTGCCATCAATATGGCGTAATAATTTTTATTCATTGGTTATTTTTAATAATTCAACTTCTGCATTCGGGTTAAAAAGATATATCCTACCGGTATTCTCTTCAACACACTCAAAACGCGTTCTTCTTTTATGTCCTTTTATAAAGGTTTTATTATTGTATAATTTAAAAGTTGCCCCTAAAGGTACTTCAAAAATATAAGATTTATCGCTCGGAGGATCATACTGTTTTAAAGCAAAGGCCAATTCAATATCGGTATCACTCGAAGCCCTAGGATTTTTAAAATGCCTAGCTAACAGCGGCAAAAGTGTTTCTGGAAAAATGTCAGGATTTAAAAATGGTAACATTAAATGCTGAAACGTATGCTTCCACTCTATACCATGTGGCTTAATTAACTTCCCATAAGTTCGATAGGCTTCAAAATGAGCAATCTCATGAATTAAGGTAATTAAAAAACGATACTGATTGAGATTAGAATTAACAGTTATCTGATGATTTCCATTAGATAAACGCATATAATCACCATGCCTAGTTTTGCGCTCCTTTTTTACTTTTACCAGTAAACGATCGTGTTCTAATAATTTTAAAACCTTTGGAATGGCATTATCAGAAATATATCCCTGCAGTTTTTGATGCATATACTCAAATTTAAAAGAATTACCCGATTATTAAAAGCTTTCGACATAGAAAACCACAATAATTACATTCTCGAAACTATTTTTGTTCTTTTTTAGAAAATCTAAAGTATTTCAATTAAATCTTCCATTTTCGAAAACGTTTTTGTTGCCAGGCCTTCCAATTCATTGTAATAATCGTGTTCGGTATAACCATATACATCAAACCCTCCATTTAAAGCACCTTGAACTCCAAGTTTACTATCCTCTACAACCAAACAATTCTCAGGACTATAGCCCATGGTTTTTGCAGCCAATAAAAAAATGTCTGGATCAGGTTTCCATTTCTGAATAGTATAACAACTGAATATCTTACCTTCAAAAGCATCTAAGAGACCTACCAGTCCTAAATTAAGTCGAATTTTTTCATCAGTACCACTAGAAGCCACACAAAAAGATACATCCAACTTTTCAATAACATTCTTAATACCTTTTATTGGTTTCACAGTGTCTTTAAACCGCTTATCCAATTCAGTTCTATAATCTTGTTCAAACGTTTCTGAAACTGACTTAGTGACTAAGGTCTTTATTAATTTCAAACAATCTCTAAAATGACTACCTTTAAAATGCTTCATAGCATAATCAAGATCGATGTTAGCCCCGTAGTCATTCGCCATTTCTACTAACAACTGATTACTTGTAACTTCGGTATCTACCAATACACCATCACAATCGAATATAATACACTTGTATTTCTTCATAATTAAGGCGTAGAATTAGAAACCTGTAACAATTTGCCGTTGTAATATTTATTCCCGTTTAAAGCAAAATCAGAAATATATTCTGCCATTTCCAATGCAGTAGTTGGTGCCTGGTAGCCGGGAAAAGCTTCCTCTAACATCTCTGTTTGAACAGCCCCTAACGCGAGCACATTAAATGAAATGCCACTTTCTTTATATTCTTCAGCCCATAACTCGGTTAAAGTTATAACAGCGCCTTTACTAGAGCTATAAGCGGCTAGGCCTGGAAATTTCATACTACCCTGTACACCACCCATAGAGCTTATAGTTACTACATGACTATTTTGTTTCATAAAAGGTAAAACTACTCGCGTAAGTTCTGCTACTCCAAATACATTGGTTTTATATACGGCTTCAAAATCGGCCATAGTAATTTCAGAGAATGGTTTGTTAACCAACATACCGGCATTGTTTATCAACACATCTACCTGCTCCCAATTTGCATTTATAAAATCCTCAACTTTAGAATAGGCATTCTCATCACTTAAATCGAAAGAAAATGTGGTTACATTACTTAAATTTAAATCATTAATAGGCCGCTCATTTCTGGAAAGCGCCAGAATTCGATGCCCTGCCTTTGCAAATAATTGTACTAATTCAAAACCTATTCCTCGACTTGTTCCGGTAATGATTATATTTTTCTGCATGGGTTTTTATTTGTGCTAAAGATAAAAAAGTTCAATACCCTAGTAAAACTATTAACAGATAATTTAAAATGAAGTCGGTCACCGATTAAAATTGCGTAAACCGCTATAAATCATTAATTTGTATGAAAATTTTGAATCATGCCTATATTTATGGATCGTCACGATGTCTCGGAAGGTGTTTCGGCTGAAGTGTTGGCAGAGATACATCAAGAAGACTTAAAAATTGAACACGAGTATGGTTGCCGTGGTTTTACCTATTGGTTCGACCAAAAGCGTAAAAATGTGTTTTGCCTTATTGAAGCTCCAAACAAAGAAGCTATTACACGCATGCACAAACACGCTCATGGCGATGTACCAAACACTATTATAGAGGTAGAACCTACCATTGTAGAATCTTTTTTGGGCAGAATTTCAGATCCTGAGAAAGACCAAAGTAAAGAACTCAATATTATTAACGACTCGGCTTATCGCATTTTAATGGCCATTAACTCTAATCGAATAATATACAAGCAAAATTCTACCGTTTCTAAATCGATTTCAAAAAACTTTGATACCGAAATTGTAAAATTAATTGAAAAACATCACGGTAATATTGTCAAAAGAAACACGAGCTTTTATTTAATTTCATTTAAATCTGCTGTAAACGCCATTAAGACCGCTTTAAAAATAGAATCGGACTTAAAGCCTAAATATTCAACCCCATCAACCCACATTAAAATAGCGATTGCCTCAGGAGAACCTGTAACGAATAAACCTCAAATTTTTGAAGATACTATTTCTTTAATTTCTCGAATGTGTGAAATAGTGGATGCCGATATAACTATTTCATACGAGGTGAAAACTCTCTTTAAAAGTGAACAGAGAAGTCTGATTTCTGATAATAGTCAAATTCGGGTGCTATCTCCTTCCGAAGAAACATTCCTTATTCAGTTAATGGATGAAGTTGAAATCTCCTGGCAAAATTCAGAATTTAATATCGATAATTTTAGTGAAAATCTTGGTTATAGCAAATCCCAGCTCTACAGAAAACTTACAACTTTAACAGGAAAATCTCCCAACGCTTTTATTAGAGATTACCGTTTAACTCAAGCTTTAAATTTACTAAACCTTGAAAAAGGCAATATATCCGAAATTGCCTTTGAAACTGGATTTAATAGTTTAGCATATTTTTCTAAATGCTTTAAAAATAAATTTAAAATACTTCCTTCAGATTACATTTCTAAGCACAAACACACTAACTAATTTATTTTCAATGCATTAAAACTTATAATATTTGAATTATTTGTGTAACTTCAATCAGAAATTAGAATATAATTTTAAAGTGCTATTAAATTTTTTAATCACTAAAATCAAACAGTATGAAAACTTTAAAATCATTCTTAATTTTAATCTTAATCAATATTTCAGCAATTACATTTGGTCAAGACAAATCTATTGCCGACTTATTACGAGATGAGGCGGCCACACCAAACCAACATATGTATGTTATAGAACGTGAAATGCCAGAAGTCGGTAAATTAACGAAAATAGAATTAAAACAAGCTAGTCTTAATTCTTGTAAAGTATTGCATAATTTAGGACCTGATATTAAATGGGTAAACAGCTTTATTACTGGCAATAAAATTTACTGTGTATATCTAGCAGCTAATAAAGATTTAGTAATTAAACATGCTAAGGATGCCGGTATTCCTGCTAATTCTGTATCTGAGGTGGTCAATATTATAGACCCAAGCACAGCTGAAATGTAAATAATCTATACCCAGCCCCAATATTAAGATTAAATAAAATTGAATTTAACATCTTATTAGCCTAAGTCCACCTACTCTTGGAGATATTTACGTGAAATTTAAAACAATTAACATATGGAAAAATCACTTTTTGAAAGATTAGGTGGAGACGAAGGCATCTCAACCATTGTAAAAAGAGCTATTAGTCTTCACATGGAAAACCCACATATCAACGCACGATTCCTTCCATACAAAGAAAGGCCTGAATATTTCAACACGGTAATACAGCATAGTATTAATTTCTTTAATTCAGGTAGCGGAGGTCCTGCTGTTTACTCAGGAAGAGATATGGAAACCACTCACAGGGGTATGAATATTAATCCTGAAGAATATATGCATGTGATAGATGATATTTTCATAGCATTGGATGAAAATGCTATTGATGAAAACACTAAAAAAGACGTCCTGGCCATTTTATGGTCACTTAAAGGAATGATCATTGCTAAATAAATAATTAAACTTTAAAATCATGCCAAAATATGTTATTGAAAGGGAGATTCCTGGAGCAGGAGAACTTTCTCCCGAGGAATTAAAATCGATCTCTATAACATCATGTGATGTGTTAAAAAATTTAGGCCCCGAAATAAATTGGGTACACAGTTATGTAACCGACAATAAAATATATTGTGTTTACATAGCGCCTAACAAAGAAATGGTACTGGAGCATGCCAAACAAGGTGGCTTTCCAGCTAATTTAGTAACAGAAGTATCAGCAATTATAGACCCTGTTACCTCAGAATAAAAAAAGCCGCAATTATTTGTAAATAATTGCGGCTTATAAAATTTATATATAAGTCTGAATTACCTATTCAGACTAAATATTATACAACCATTGTTAAAGGATTTTCAATATATCCTTTTAAGGTTTGAAGGAATTGCGCTCCAGTTGCCCCATCAATAGTTCTATGGTCACAAGCCAAAGATACTTTCATTGTATTTCCAACGACAATCTGCCCATTTTTCACAACAGGTTTTTGCACAATATTCCCAACTGATAAAATTGCCGAATTTGGTTGATTAATGATCGATGTAAATGTATCTATACCAAACATACCTAAATTAGACACGGTAAACGTACTGCCTTCCATATCGGCTGGCGTTAATTTTTTGTTACGTGCTTTTCCAGCCAATTCTTTAACTTCTGCCCCTATCTGCGGTAAAGATTGTTCGTTAGCAAACTTAACTACAGGCACTACCAATCCATCCGGTACTGCTACAGCAACACCAATATGCACATGGTTATTTAAACGCATTTTATCTGCAAACCATTGTGAGTTTACTTGTGGATGCTGCTTTAAAGCCAACGCACAAGCCTTCACCACCATGTCGTTATACGAGATTTTCGTATCTGGAATCGAGTTAAACTGTGCACGGAATGCTATAGCATTCTCCATATCGAACTCAACATTTAAGTAATAATGTGGCGCGGAGAACTTAGAATTTGTTAATGCCTTAGCTATCGCTTTACGCATTTGTGAGTTAGGCACATCTTCAAAATCTTCCTGTCCAGCTGGCACAAACTTACCAACTGAAGCAGCACCTTGAGCCGGCTCATAATTCTCAACGTCGTATTTTACAATACGTCCATTCTCACCTGTACCTTGAATTTTAGCTAAGTTAATACCCTTCTCTTCAGCTAATTTCTTTGCTAGAGGCGAAACAAATATTCTTCCACTTTCATTTTTGACAGGTTTTCTCTTTGGAGTTTCTTGTTTAGGAGCCTCCGTCTTTGGAGCCTCAGTTGCTTTTGAAGCTACTGACTTCGGTACAGATTCCTCTTTTACTGTGGCTACCGTTGATGACGCATTAAAATTAGCTGCCACACCAGAAACATCTGTTCCCGCTGGGCCTATAATAGCTAATAATGAATCCACTTTTGCCGACTCTCCTTCTTGTAATCCTATTTCTAAAAGTGTTCCTGACTGGAATGATTCAAATTCCATGGTGGCCTTATCTGTTTCAATCTCTGCCAAGATATCACCTTCTTCAACAGTATCTCCAACTTTTTTCAACCAGGTAGCAACCGTACCCTCTTCCATAGTATCACTTAAACGAGGCATCGTTACTACGATAACTCCCTCAGGCAATGAAACGGCTTCAGAAGTAGTTTCTGTTACTTCATTTGCCACTTCTTCAGTAGCTGCAGGCACTTCTTCATTAACTGAAGCCGAGCTCCCCCCACTTAGTAGAGCAGAAATATCTTCTCCTTCGTCTCCTATTATAGCTAAAAGCTCATCAACTTTTGTTGTTTCACCTTCCTGAACACCAATATGAAGCAAAGTTCCTTCATTAAAAGATTCGAACTCCATGGTGGCTTTATCAGTTTCAATTTCTGCTAAAATATCACCTTCTTCTATCTTATCTCCTACTTTTTTCAACCACGTTGCTACGGTACCTTCTTCCATAGTATCGCTTAAACGCGGCATATTTACTACTATTGCCATATTTTATAATTTGTGTTGGATAAATGGATAATCTTCTTGTTCATATACGACATCGTACATAACATTCTTTTCTGGCCATGGAGACTCTTCAGCAAACTTCTCACATTCAGAAACAAGATCCTTCACGCGTTTATCAATAACTTTAATATCTTCCTCTGAAGCATAATTATTTTCAAGAATAACATCCTTTACTTGAGTAATAGGGTCAATTTTCTTGTATTCTTCTACTTCGTCCTTTGTTCTGTAATGTTGCGCATCACTCATAGAATGTCCTCTATACCTATAGGTCTTTAGCTCTAAGAACGTTGGACCTCCACCTTTACGCGCGCGCTGAATAGCTTCATCGAACGCTTCGGCCACTTTAACCGGATTCATTCCGTCTACTGGCCCACATGGCATATCATAACCTAAACCTAATTTCCAGATTTCAGTGTGATTTGCAGTACGCTCTACAGACGTTCCCATAGCATAACCATTATTCTCACACACAAAAACTACCGGAAGATTCCATAACATGGCTAAGTTAAAAGTCTCATGCAAAGATCCCTGACGGGCAGCACCATCACCAAAACAGCATAAAGTTACTGCATCACTACCATGATATTTATCCCCAAAGGCAATACCTGCTCCTAAAGGAATCTGCCCTCCTACAATACCGTGACCACCATAAAAACGGTGCTCCTTAGAAAAGATATGCATAGAACCACCTAAACCTTGAGAGGTTCCTGTACCTTTTCCATATAATTCTGCCATAACACGTTTTGGATCAACACCCATACCTATTGGCTGAACGTGATTTCTATACGCAGTAATCATTTTATCTTTTGTCAAGTCCATAGCGTGCAGCGCTCCTGCTAACACTGCTTCTTGACCATTATATAAGTGAAGAAATCCTCTTACTTTTTGCTGTATGTAAACTGCAGCTAGTTTATCTTCAAACTTTCTCCAGAACAACATATCTTCATACCATTTGAGGTAAACCTCTTTTGTGATTTTTTGCATCGACTATAATTAGGTTTTACTTAAGCGAAATACAAAAGTAATACATTGAAAGCTATTGGGAAAACCTAAATTAATGAAAGTAAAAAAAATATTAAAAATTTGGTTTGAATTTGATAAATCTAACAATATTTTATCAAACCACAATACACGTTTCAATATTTGAAATAAACTTACTGATTAAAGATTATACTTTATTATCTAAAAATTGAAACGATAAGTTACAACAGTGAATTATTAAATGTCCAAGGTAACAAATTACTTAAAGAATTCGATTTCATCACCTTACCACTGTCGCCCATAAAATATATTTCAATATCGTAATTCTGACGAATTTCATATTCAGAAATCGCTTGTCGGCAGGCACCACAAGGTGGAATGGGCTCTATCGTTTTCTTTTTATTTGAAGCAGCCGAAATAACTATTTGAATAATTTTAGCTTCTGGAAATTTAGCGCCTGCATAATAAATTGCAGTACGTTCGGCACATAAGCCCGATGGATAGGAGGCATTTTCCTGGTTACTACCTATTATTACTTCACCATTATCTAATAAGCAAGCTGCACCAACTTGAAAATTAGAATATGGAGCGTAAGCCTGTTTTCTTGCTTCAATAGCCTTTTCCATTAAGTCTTGAACTGCCTTAGGAAGCTCACTTAAGGCTTCATACTCATACAGTACTAATACTTTTTTTAACTCCTTCATTCTTACGAAATAATCTTATGTTATTAAAAGTAAGAAAATATTAAACAAAAAAAACTATTGCATTTGGCAATAGTTTTTTTAATCTATCATTGTGAATAAATTTTTCTAATACTCGTAATAGGTTCCTTCTCCAATATTGAAGGTAAGCGAAAAACGTAATGTATTCTCTAAAGGACTTTGCACCTTCGATGCTGAAAATAGATAAGACAAGTCAATATTTACAATATTAGCTTTAAATCCTGCTCCCAATGCCAAAAATTTTCTAGCACCTTTTTCTTCACTCTCATTAAAATACCCCATTCTAAATGCAAATGAATCTTGATAAGAATACTCTGCTCCTAACGCCCATGTAAACTCTTTCATTTCTTCGCTAAATCCATCCGGAGCATCGGCCCAAGACTGAAACATACCTGTTAAAAAACTAACATCCGGATCTTTACCTTTTACAATAATTGTTGGCTCCTCACTACCTTGTTCACCATCTCCATCAGTATCTACAAAACCATAAATAGGTGGTGTTGGCACTAATAATTTTGTTACTTCGGCCGTTAAAGATACCGTGTTATAATTATCAAGAATAAAATCGAACCCTCCCCCTAAGCGCAAATTAGTAGGCTGAAAATTATCTTGTCCTCCTTGATCATACTTAAATTTAGGTCCTATATTTTGAATAGCAAATCCACCTCTCCAACGACCGTTAAAATCGGCATATGCTTCTTCTTCACTTTGATAATACCCTGAAATATCCACACCAAAAGTATTAGCAGGCGTAGCATCACCATCAACACCGTCTAAACGCAAATCGGAACGCAAATAACGCATACCTACCGACATGGCGAACTGATCTGATAATCTCAAAGCATAAGAGGCATCAATAGTTAATTCGTTAGGTCGTTGAATTAATGCTTCAGAAAATTCATCATTCACAAATTCAATATCACCTAAAGAAAAGTATCTGAAACTGGCTGCAAAAGAACTACGTTCATCCAGACGATTGAAATAGGTTACATTCCCAAGAAAAATATCATTAACTAATTTACTTAAATACGGAGTGTAACTTACTCCAATACCTGATTTAGTTTCTGAAAACACATATTTTGAAGAATTCCATTGTTGTGAGAAGGCATCTACCGACGTTGCAACCCCCATGTCTCCCATTGAAGCAGCACGTGCATCAGAAGCAATTAAAACGAAAGGCACTCCTGTTGTAATAACACGCCTCTCCTGATTTGGAAATATTATAGTTTCTTGAGCACTTAGTTTACAAACAAAAGCAAGCGCTAATAATAGCAATAGCTGGTTTTTCATGTATTAATTTTTAGTTAGCAAATATAATTTTTAATTAAAGGATTACAAGTTTTTCTATTTTTTCAACCTTTTTATTTAGACGAGTGGACTCTACTATTAGTTTATAAACGTAAACTCCTTTACCTATTTTATCTCCGAAATCATCGCGTCCGTCCCAAATAATATCTCTAGACAAAGAACTAGTTTCAACTCCTCCGCCTAAGGTTTCACCATTTAGGGTTCGTACTAATTTACCAGAAACGGTGAATATCTGTATAGAAACGTTTAAAGGTTCCGAACTATTGTGATTGAACCAAAATTCTGTATAATTAACAAAGGGATTCGGATAGTTAAGCACATTATTAATAACGAGTTCTTGGTCCTGATCGTAAACTATAAACTGTATTTCAGCAATGGATGAATTGTTATATACATCCCAGGCTTTAAGAGTTAATGTATGTAATCCTGGTTCCAAATCTCTAAACGGAAAACTTAAAACGCCTTTTTGGTAATCGTCTACTTCTGTTTGATAATAGTCATTTAAAATATACGGATTAGTCTCATCACCATCCAATATAGCCACTATATCATGACCTATTCCACTAGCCGTATTTATTCCATTAGCATCTTCTAACTTAGCTAAAAGTGTGGGTGATTCATTAGTAATGCCACCTGAAACAAAATTTTCATCATTCATATATAACGTGATAACAGGACCTATGTTATCCTCTGCAGCATCCTCATTCACTCCTCCAATTTTCACAGTATTGATATTAGCACCTGTTTGATCCTGAGTTAAATTGGTATCATTAGCATAAAAACTAACTTTACCAAAACCAACGGGAATACCAATATCTTTTGGTACTACAAAATCGAATTCGAACTGCCCATTTTCTATAGATGCCTGGCCTCTAAAAATAATTTCCCCTAATGTTTTAAAATCTAATTTCACCAATTCACCATTGAGCCGGGTTCCATCATTGGCTAAGGTTTGTCTTTCAATCTCCTTATCATAAATCGTTGTAGTAAGTGTCCCTTTATAATCAGTCAACAAATTACCATTTACATCGGTCACTTCACCAGCTAACTTAACATAACTCAGTGCTTTTAAAGTATCTGTAGATTGTCCAATAGGCACATCATTTATTTTTGTTAACCGAATATTAGGTTTTGCAAAAGCCAATTTCATAGCCGGATCACCAATAAAAAATATCAATCTTCGTTGACTCTGAAAAGAAATAGGGGACGTATTTTTTGTAAGGCGAAGTGCTTCTGCCATAGACGGATATTCATAATCGGAAAAATTATCGTCATCACTATACGAAAACAAATACTGCCCTAGTAAATTATTAAATGAGATAGCAAAATTAACAAAAATTTGTCTCGTTGTTGTAATTAATCCAATGGCTCCTGCTTGCTTATTCCAAAACATAAATTCACCAGCTGTTACCCTAAATGGGTTATCGAATTTTGTAAACTCACAAGTTACTGTCACAAAACAACTGAGCTTATTATAATTTCTAAAACTTTCTATGTCCGGCTTAGACAAAATACGTTCTTCTGCCAAACCATCCTCGCCACCATGACCAAAATAATTAATCACTATAGCTCCTTTATCAATAGCATTTACAAATTGCGTATTTACCTGGGGATATCTTTCTCCACCTGCCGACACTTCTTGCTTATAAGCATCAGAATGTATTTTTACGACATTCATAAAATGTTTCGAATCGGTCACTAAATTCCCAATATTATCAGTGGTTTCCTGTAAAATCCCCTCCCAGTCCTTATCGACATCATCAGAGACTACAACAAATTTATTACGCCAGGCTCCATGCGATTCCTTATTATAGTAGGATTCTATTTTATCCACCATTTCTTTTGCCCGCTGTGGCGTATCTGCCAAAATTCGTCCTACTGCCACATCAAGCATGTCGCTTGTCACCATGGTTCCTTCATTATCATCCATCATTCCATAAAAATCATCGGACACATAAGAACTGGTTAAGTTAAAACTTGCATAAGAATACCATGAAGGAACCACATTAGTATTATTAGGTATTCTATTCTTATAATCGAATGAAGTATCTCCAAAAAGACACAAATATTTTAATCTTTTATCTGGAGCACTGGCATTGTCATAAACATATTTCACCAAATTTCTTATGGCTGCCACATCCTTATTGCCCGTACTAAATTCATTATATATCTCACCTAAACTATAAACTTTGACATTATAGCCATATTGATTCCTGTTTATTTGTGCCATACGTTCGGCTTGATTTAACATATTCGTAGGTGTTACAATTAAATAATCGACATCTTGAAATTCACCTTGATTATTCTTAAAAACAGTACCTTTTATGTTTTGATTTACAACTATAGTTACACCATCAAATTTGGGTTCATAATAATCTGCTGAAGTAACCGCTTGATAGTTCTTAAGACTACCCATGTTTGTTTTAAAACTGAAATTTGGAATCTCCGTTTCATTAATATAAGAAAACACGTTATACTTATCTGTAACATCCCAAATCTCCTGTAAATTTGATGCATTCTGAATTATGTATTCTGCCACACCTGAGTTTATCGCTACAGCATTATTTTTAAATTGAAATTGTCTACCATTAAATTTCAATGCTCGAACGGCCTCAATCGATATATAATCTAAATAGCCTATAGCACTCGGATTACCTTGATTACTATATTTTAATTTCACAGCAATGTTTGACGAATTCACATTAACCGTATTATTATAACTTGCTTCACTAGCAAGTGTACTTCCTGATGTTCCTGATATTGATAAATTAGCAACTACGGCATTATTTACCGACACTTCCATATTTGTTGTATTCGAAGCGCTTGCAGCTGCATATACTTTCAGTTTAATGGGTTCCGAAACGACTAAATCTGGAAACTCAAATTGAAAAGTTTTTGAATTCTGAATATTAAACCGGTCACCAAACCATCGCCTTCCTAAAGAGGCAATATTATAGTCGTCGTTTTCATGAAACTGATAATCTTCAAACGTATTTATAGATAAATCTACAGGGCCCGTTGGCTGCGTCATAGTTTGTATGCGTTTACCCTGACCTGCACTCACATTAATATAATAATACGTTTTATCTGTATAACAATTTATGTTGGTATTACTTTCGGCATTGTACCCCTTTGGCCCCACAGCATAAAATAATATATGGTCATCATTATTAAATTGCCCATCAGATTCCCCTACAAATTTTATGGCATTTTCTTGAACATCATAAGCTTGTGATGCACTATTAGCATAAGGAATCATTTCACCGCCATTCCCATAGAGTTTTATAGTTCTTGGATCTACATTATTAACATCTACCCCCAAACGCTGCAAAAAACTCTTCGTTAATTTGTAAACTCCGGTGGTGTCAACATAAAAACGATACCACTGACCAGAACTTAAAACTGAATTTGAAATACTTTTTGCTCCGACAACTTTATTTAAACGATTTGCTTTACTGGCAATAGTTTCAAAAGTATAATTGATTCTAAAAGAAATCACCTTCTTATA
This sequence comes from Gaetbulibacter saemankumensis DSM 17032, assembly GCF_000425645.1. Lineage (GTDB taxonomy): Bacteria > Bacteroidota > Bacteroidia > Flavobacteriales > Flavobacteriaceae > Gaetbulibacter > Gaetbulibacter saemankumensis. The sequence goes on along the minus strand of NZ_KE384430.1, from coordinate 968,190 downwards.
ACTTCCATTAGCATCTTTTACAATTGGTGATATTTGAAAATAGGCATATTTATTCTCTCGAGCGATAGAATTTCTTAAAACATATTTCAGCTCACTTGGAATAGTGGTCACATTTAAATCATGTAATTCGCGAGTAGAAACACCCTCGTATACTACATTGGTAACTTGTATAGAATTTTCATTCACCTCCTGATTTACACCCCATTGACTCACAAAACTAATTCCTTCTTCAAAGCTAAAACTATAGTTTATTTTATTAAATCCAGGTAAAACGATTGTTTCATTTGCAACTGTAATATGCTTTTCTGATTCCCAAATAAGACTAAAATCTTTTTGTTGAGAAAAACCTAATACGCTAAAAACAAACAAGGTAATAAGTAGTAATTTTTCTTTCATCGCTTAATAAACGGTTTTAACCAGCTGATATTATCAAATATCGAACAATTTTAAAAACTGAGTCAAAAATACAATAATAAATTAGTAAAAGACACGTTATTACAACACAAAAGAGAGTCAGAAAAAGCTAAAATCATCGACGAAATGCACAATAAATAGGGTGAAACGCTCGATTTTTTAGTCAAAATTAACAATTTAGCTTGCGATGTTGGGTTTAATTCTTATATTGCAGGACCAAAAATATTATTAGCTTACTTAAACGTATGGATATGAAAAAAGTATTAGCATTCAAGGTTTTATTAGTTTTAGCAGTCTCCATGGCTATAACTAGTTGTAAAAAATCTTCGAGTTCAAAGAACAGTTCTCGAGCTACAGGCTGGCAAATTAACTCGCGAGAAGGTGGGTTCCAATACAATACAGATTTTAAAGAACAGGAAACTGCTCCTGGTTTAGTATTCATTGAAGGAGGAACCTTTACTAAAGGTCGTGTTCAGGATGACGTGATGCACGATTGGAATAATACCCCGAACCAACAACACGTACAATCGTTCTATATGGACGAAACCGAAGTTACCAATGCTATGTATATGGAATACTTAGATTGGATTAAACGTGTATATCCGCCGTCGGACGAAAATTTTAGAGCTATTTATAATGGTGCTTTACCAGACACTTTAGTTTGGAGAAATCGTTTAGGCTACAATGAAGTCATGACAGAAAATTATTTACGTCACCCGGGATATGGTGAATATCCAGTTGTTGGTGTTAGCTGGATTCAGGCAGTTGAATTTGCTAACTGGAGAACAGATCGTGTTAACGAATATAAATTGGAACAAGCTGGATATTTAAAGCGTGATGCAAAAATCACTGACGTTAATGCCGATGCTACCTTTAATACAGACACTTATATTAATGCTCCTACTTTAACCTACGGTGGTAACGAAGAAATAATTAATGGTGACGGACGTAACCGCAGAAATGTTAGAACTGATGCCGATGGTAATGAAACTAACATCTATGCTACTAGAGAAACAGGACTTATTTCTCCAAAATACAGACTCCCTACAGAAACTGAATGGGAATATGCAGCCTTAGGCTTAAGTGAAATTAGAAGTTATAACCTGTATCGTGGTCGTAAAAAATATCCATGGGATGGACAATACACCCGTAATGGTAAACGTAAGTACAGAGGAGATCAATTAGCTAACTTTAAACAAGGAAAAGGTGATTACGGCGGAATTGCTGGATGGTCTGATGATGGAGCTGACATTACTAATGCCGTAAAATCATACGAACCGAACGACTACGGACTCTACGATATGGCAGGAAATGTTGCCGAATGGGTTGCTGATGTATACAGACCAATCATCGATGATCAATTTAACGACTTTAACTACTACCGTGGTAACGTTTACACTAAAAACGCTATCGATGAAGACGGTAATGTAAAAGTTGTTACCATAGACGATATTGTATACGACACCTTATCTAACGGAAAAGTAATAGCACGTAATCTTCCTGGAGAAATTTTACAGGTTCCTGTGGATGAAAATGAAACATACTTACGTACAAACTTTGACAAAAGTAATGAAATAAATTTCCGTGATGGCGACAGACGTTCATCTCGTTACTTTGATAATTTTGGTGATGAAGACAATGCAACAACGACAGCAGAAGCTGAAACGAGAAAAATGTATAACTCTCCTAAACATTCTATATCTAGGGACTCATTAGGTAATATCATTAGAGAATATGACAAGTCTAATAATAGAACTTCTCTAATTAACGATGAAGTTCGCGTATATAAAGGAGGATCTTGGAAAGACAGAGAGTACTGGTTAGATCCAGCTCAACGTCGTTACTTCCCACAAGATATGGCAACAGATTATATCGGATTTAGATGCGCCATGTCTCGTGTAGGCTCAAAAACTAAAGCAAAGCATAAAACAAAAAATTAAATAGAACATTTAATAAAAAAGCAAAAGTCCTAACAACTACGTTAGGACTTTTTTTGTTACTTTTAATTCCAAAATTAATATTCATTTCTTTTGACTATAGCCGAACTTCACACCGTTTTTTTAGAATGCAATTCAGTTTGTACCGACACCAGAAAACTGAATAAAAATGATATTTTTTTCGCTCTTAAAGGCGATACTTTTAACGGAAACACATATGCAGAACAAGCATTAAACACTGGAGCAAAGTATGCCATTATTGATGAACCTGAATACAACATATCATCGAATACCATATTAGTTAACAATGTACTCGAGACGCTTCAAAACTTAGCTTCTTATCACAGAAACTATTTAAACCTCCCGATAATCGCTTTAACTGGTAGTAATGGAAAGACAACCACAAAAGAACTCATAAACACAGTCCTTGCTAAGAAATACAATACCACAGCCACTATTGGTAATTTAAACAATCACATTGGTGTACCTTTAACCTTGCTATCCATGACAAAATCTACCGAAATAGGCATTGTAGAAATGGGTGCAAATCATTTAAAAGAAATTGAATTTCTATGTAAAATTGCTCAGCCTGATTTTGGCTATATCACTAATTTTGGAAAGGCACATTTAGAAGGATTTGGAGGTGTTGAAGGTGTTATAAAAGGTAAAAGCGAAATGTATGATTACCTTATTAAGAACAATAAGACCATTTTTGTAAATGGTAATGATGCCATTCAGCTAGAAAAAACACAGAATACAAATCCTTCTATCTTTAATTCAAAAGCAGGAGATATATCTATTAAATTCATAAGTGCACAACCTTTTGTTAGCTGTCAATATCAATCACAAAAAATAGAAAGTCATTTAATTGGTGAATACAACTTTAACAATATTAGTGCAGCCATAGCCATAGGACATTACTTTAAAGTAAAAGCAACTGATATTAAAGCGGCCATTGAAAATTATATTCCTTCAAATAACCGATCGCAAATACTAAATATAGGCACAAATAAAGTTATTTTAGATGCTTACAATGCCAACCCCACAAGCATGCAGGCTGCTCTACAAAATTTTGAAAACCAAGGTGGCAATAAAATTGCAATCTTAGGAGATATGTTTGAATTAGGGGCTGCCGCTAAAGAAGAGCATCAAATTATTCACGATTTATGTAATAACCTGAACATAAATAAGGTTTATTTAGTTGGTGAGAACTTCTATAAAACTAAAATTAATGATGACAAAATCAAACGCTACAAGACCTTTTCCGATTTTCAGGCGAATTTTAATATACACGAAATTAATAATACTACCCTACTTATTAAAGGCTCAAGAGGGATGGCATTAGAACGAATTTTAGACAACTGACAAACCTATATAACCAAAAAGTGCCTGTTCTAAAAAATAAAACAGACACTTGATGTAAATTCTCCCTAAGAACTAATTAATAGCAGTGTAAAATTGCAACATAATTAGTTTGTATGCAATACTCATTTTGAGTATTTTTAATAGTTTCATTATATAGAATACGTAATACATTCATAATTAATTACATAACTCTAATTATTTTTTGTTTAAAATTAAACAATTAAGTATTTATTAGACCTTAACATACCTATAAGCTCTCCAGTTGAAGATATATTCAGCTTTTTTAAAATATTTCGCCTATGTGTATCGACCGTATTAGCACTGATATTAAGTTTATCAGCAATGTCTTTACTCGAATTATTTAATAACAACAAGCGTATAATATCTCGTTCTCTATTGGTTATACCATCGGCAAGCAACTTTTGAGAAAAATTATTAAAATAAACCGTTTCATATTCATTGTTATCTTTCAATAATTTAGCCGAAGCACAAACTTGAAGCTCTATTTCAGGACTTAGCACCGTATAATGGGCAAGACCAATAATTGGCTTATCGCAATCATCAAAAACAAGGGGAGTGGTATTTTGAATAATATTAACATAATCACCAGCAGCATTCTTCAGCCTGTAATTCCAGGTATAACTCATTCGATCCCGATGTTCTAAATCAATCTCATTTAAAGTAAAAACCATTAACTCATTTAATGCTTGCAGCCATAACTCAACATCGTCAGGATGCATTCTACTCCAAAAATAACGCATACCATCTTTTTCAAAATCTTCCTTTTTTAAACCCAAACAAGCAAACATATTCTTACTGATATATTCGAATTTCAGATCCTGAGTATTGGTTACACAAAAAAAAGTAGAACTATAAGGCAAGTAAACATCTAGTTCAATAATCTTCCGCACATGTTCTTCCAGTGATGGATGATTATATGACTGGAACACATCCTTATAAACATCTCTAATTTCACTTATATTCATATTCAAAAGCAACAATTAATCAAACTACTTAAATAATAAGAACTTACAATTTACAGCTAATAATATTCAATTGATGAATATTTAGTTAAAAAGCAAAAAAAATAGAGCAAATTTGAATTTTAATATAAAAGTCTGGAAATAAAAAAACCCGATAGTATCTATCAGGTTTTCTCTGTGGGCGCGAAGGGATTCGAACCCCTGACCCCTTGGGTGTAAACCAAGTGCTCTGAACCAACTGAGCTACGCGCCCGAAAATTTTCGGGATTGTGCCTAATTTCTAATTGAAATAAGCCTCACAACATGTCACTAAAAAACCTGATTTTTAATCAGGCTCTAAATTGTTGTGGGCGCGAAGGGATTCGAACCCCTGACCCCTTGGGTGTAAACCAAGTGCTCTGAACCAACTGAGCTACGCGCCCTGCAATTAGGTGTGCAAATATAAGCTAGTTTTTCATTCTACAAAAACATTTTTTGTAAAAAATTTAAATTATTTCTGCCACCACAAACGTACTTCCTCCTACAAATACAAAATCATTTTCGGAGGCCTCGACTAAAGCCGATTTATACGCCTCATAAACAGAATCATAAACCATACCCACCAATCCATACGGCAATAAATTCGTCTGTAAAACATCTGCTTCTAAGCCTCGAGGTATATCCGGTTTACAGAAATAATAAGTTGCATTTTTTGGTAGTAGGTCTGCTATACTACTTAAATCTTTGTCATTAACAACACCAAATACCACATGCAATCTATCAAAATTTTCATTTTGAATTTGATTTATAACATATAGAAGTCCTTCTCTATTATGTCCAGTATCACAAACTACCTTCGGTTTGGCATTTAAAACTTGCCACCTGCCCAATAAACCAGTATTTTGAATAACGTGTAGCAATCCTTGTTCTATATGATTTGCTACTATTTTATATCCTAAAGCACTCAATTGTTTTATTGCTTGAACAACAGTAACGATGTTTTTCTTTTGGTAACTACCAATTAAATCGGATCTATATACCTGTGTTTCTTCTTGATCTGCAAAAATTATCCTAGAGTTATTCTGATTAGCAATACTATTAAAAACCTCTTTAGTTTCATTTTGAGTTTCACCAATAATTACAGGAATATTTGGTTTAATAATGCCTGCCTTTTCACGAGCCACAGCTTCTAATGTTGTTCCCAAAAACTGTGTATGATCTAATCCTATATTAGTAATTACCGAAACTTCAGGCGTAATAACATTCGTTGAGTCTAAACGACCACCTAAACCTACTTCGATAACCGCGATATCTACTTGTTCTTTTGAGAAGTATTCGAAAGCCATGCCAACTGTCATTTCAAAAAATGATAATGCATGAGTCTCAAAGAATAATTTGTTCTTTTCAATAAAATCGACAACAAAATCTTCTGAAACTTCCTTACCATTAATTTTTATGCGCTCCCTAAAATCTTTCAAGTGAGGCGAGGTGTACAATCCTACTTTATACCCAGCCTCCTGTAAAATCGATGCGAGCATATGACTTGTAGATCCTTTACCATTGGTGCCAGCTACGTGTATTGACTTAAATTGGAGATGCGGAAATTTTAAATGCTCGACAAGCTTTATAGTATTGGATAAATCTGACTTAAATGCTGTATTTCCTTGGCGTTGATACATTGGTAGTTGAGAAAACATCCAATCGAGCGTATCCTTATATGTCATAATGTTACTGACCTAATTCAAAGTTTACTCTTACAAATCCTTTTTGTCTAGCTGGTGCATTTGGGTCTGCCCGCCATTTATGAGATAAAGCTATTTTTTTTGCTGTATCTAACAAACATAAAGCCTTATTTGTAGTATATTTTACTCCTGGTGTCGCTTCAATAACATTGCCATTTTGGTTTACAACAATTTCAACGATGACCATTCCATATTCATTACATTCTTGAGTATAAGTAGTGAATTTAGCTTTACCTCTACCGTTTAGTCCGTAGCCTACACCTCCGCTTCCTGAACCACCAGATCCAAAATAGCTAGGAGCATAAGGATTTCCATCTAACTGACCTTTGTCTCCTGCACGAGTATCATCACCTTCACCCCCCGTTTGGTCTCCTTCAGATTTGCTCACACCACCTATTAGAGCATCTAATTTACGCTTCTTTTCCTCAAGTTCACGCTGTTCTTTAGCAATGCGGTCTGCTTCTGCTTTAGCTTTGGCTTCCGCAATAGCCTTTGCTTTTGCCTCAGCTTCCTTTTGCTTTTTAATCGCAATTGCTTCAGAATTGTCCTCCGTCAACACTTCCTCTTTAGCCTCTACCGCCTTTGTAGGTTCAACCTTTGTTACTTCAGGTTCGGTAGGTTTTTCGATGTCTCGCGGTTCAGATTTTATAGGTTTCATTGGCTGTACATCACCACTTCCAAAATTTGAAGTTCCAAAATTAACAGCTACACCATATTCCACAGGAGGATCCATATAAGTGGTTCCAACAACAAACAACAAAAGCAGCAAGATTACAGCTATTAAAGCCGTTAATTTTGCTGAATTTCTTTCATGCTTTGTTTTGAAATATTTCATTATAAAATTAATGATGTATTTTATTTTATTATGCTAATTATTAGGCCTTACTGCAAGAATGACCTTAAACTTATTTCTATTAGCGATATCCATTACTTTTACAACATTCTCCACAGGCACGGACTTTTCCGCTCGCAACACAATAGTTGGCTTATCGTGAGAAGACAATGCCGCCAGTAATTCGTTTTCTAAAACACTCTCTACCACGCGCTTTTGATCGATATAATACGTTAAGTTTTTCTTGATACTTACAGATACCGATTTTTTATTTTCTGTTTTACCACTTGCTTTAGGCAACAAAATATCTATGGCATTTGTTGTCACTAAAGTTGAAGCCAACATGAAAAATATCAATAACAGAAATACAATATCTGTCATCGATGCCATGCTAAATTCGGGGGTAATCTTATTTCTTCCTTTTAAATTCATCCTTATGTCGGCTCGTTTAAATGATCTAGGAATTCAACAGAATTCGCCTCCATTTGATAAACCACTTTATCTGTTTTTACAACCAAGTGATTATACGCCATATAAGCTACAATACCTACTATTAATCCGGCAACCGTAGTTGTCATTGCGGTATACAAGCCATCAGCCAATAATTTTATATCGATTTGTCCACCAGAATTCGCTATTTCAAATATCGATAAGATCATTCCAATAACCGTACCAAGAAACCCAATCATAGGAGCCGCCCCAGAAATGGTTGCAAGAATACTCACATTTTTCTCTAGTCCATACACTTCTAGTCTACCTGCATTTTCAATGGCGGTATTTATATCTGCCAATGGTTTACCTATACGAGATAACCCCTTTGTTATTAAACGGGATACCGGAGAATTTACCTGAGCACATAATAATTGCGCTGAATCAATTTTACCATGAGACACATGATCTTTAATTTGATTCATAAAATTAGCATCGATTTGGGATGCGGCCTTAATAGCAAACAATCGCTCAAAATAAATATAAATAGCCCCCATAAGTAATACGAATAACAAAATTATGATCACCTGACCGGCTACCCCACCACTACTTATAAGTTCTATAATTGAGAGTGTTTTTTCAACAGACTCACCATCGGGTAATTCTGCTTGTTCTAGTGTATCTTGTAAAACTGTGCTTAACATATAAATAATTTCTCTTACCGTTGTATAACGTTTCTTTCTTTACTAAAGTATTTTAAAATAAAGTTCTTGTAACCATAAATGCGGCTGAACCCGCCAAAAAGCCTAATAATGCTAGCCATGAAATCTTTTTTAAATACCAAAAGAAATCTATTTTCTCCATTCCCATTGCAACAACTCCAGCAGCAGACCCAATGATTAACATACTTCCTCCTGTTCCAGCAGAAAAGGCAATAAAATGCCAAAGTTCATTATCTAAAGGTTCTGAGAACATTCCTAAACTTGCTGCAACTAAGGGAACATTATCAATAACAGCAGAGCCTACACCCAATAATAGTACCACTAAATCTGAAACACCTGCATGATGTAATTCTGTTCCTAATAGCGGCATTGAATCCTGAAGAGAGTTGGCAAAACCAAATAATATACCTAACGACTCTAAACCTGCTACAGCCATTAATATTCCTAAGAAGAATAAAATACTAGGTAATTCTATTTTAGATAACGAATAATGTACTGGGCTATGGTGTGCATGTGCATCACTTTCTTCCGCATCATAAACCGTCAAACTAAACTTAGAGCTACTATAAATTTCAGCAAAAATTGCAACTACCCCTAAAGATAACATCATTCCGACATAAGGAGGCAAATGCGTTACCATTTTAAATACTGGTACAAATACAATAGCCCCTAACCCTAAATACAACATGGTTGAACCAAATTTAGATTTCTTTTTATCTACAGTTTCTTCAATGTCCAGGTTTCCTTTAAATATTGGTAAAAAGGATGCTATAAAAGAAGGAAGAGCCATACAGATTAAAGAAGGAATAAATAAATAAAGAAATAATTTCTCAGAAGAAACTTTTTTACCTATCCAAAGCATCGTTGTGGTAACATCACCTATTGGAGACCAAGCTCCACCCGCATTAGCGGCAATAATAATTAAACCTGCGTACCAGATACGCATATTTCTATCTTTCACAATTTTCTGTAAAATAGAAATCAGTACGATAGTGGCGGTTAGGTTATCGATAATAGCTGAAAGAATAAAAGCCAAAATTGAAAAAATCCATAGAATTTTGGTCTTCTTTTTTGTTTTCACGAAATCCTTTATAGTGGAAAAACCATCGAAGTAATCAATGATTTCAACGATGGTCATAGCTCCTAACAGGAACACTAAAATTTCAGCGGTCTTTCCTAAGTGATGCAATAAGGTTTCTTCCATTATATGCATTTTTTCTTCATGCTCTAACAGACCAAAACTTTCTAATAAATTATGATTGGCCGAATCAAACCAATTTGGAAAACTATCAATCCCAAAAGATATTAATGCCCAACTAATAGCCATCATAACCAACGCCGGGACGAGCTTATCAATTTTTAAGTTATGCTCGAGTGTTATGGCTAAATAGCCAATTATAAATACTAAGATGATTGCTGTTTCCATAAATTAAAATTAAATAAGTTGATTCAGTGCTATTTCGAATGCTGTTGCACTTAAACCCGTTTTTTGTTGGTTTTTATTATGTACGTTTATTATTGCTTCCTTTATTTTATTAGATGTATCATTAAAAATAGCTTCATCAGTCATCTGCACACGTCGCTCCATGAAATAAGCAAAAACACGTGCCATACCACAATTTGAGATAAAATCTGGAATTAAACTCACTCTACTATCAGTAGCTTCCATGATAGGTCCGAAAAATATTTCTTTGTCTGCAAACGGAACATTTGCACCACATGAAATTACTTCTAAACCATTATTTATCATCTGATTTATTTGATTATCAGTTATTAATCTTGATGCCGCGCAAGGTGCAAAAATCTCTGTATTAATAGACCAAATTTTTTCATTTATTTCATCAAAAGGAATTAAATTATCACTTTCTAAAGTATTTCCTTTTTTTGCTAAGAATAATGCTTTTATTTCTTCAAAACTAAAGCCCTCTTCTTTTATTAAGCCGCCGGCAATATCAATAATTCCAACTACTTTCGCTCCCATTTGAGCTAAGTAATAAGCTGCCGCTGCCCCAACATTTCCAAACCCTTGTACCACGGCTCTTTTCCCTACTACTGAACCATCATAAATGTCATAAAAATGTTTTACTGCTTCTGCCACACCAAACCCAGTAATCATATCGGCTACGGTATATTTTCTCTGCACACTTGGCGAGTAAATCGGATTTTCAAGAACTTTTATAACCCCTTGTCTTAATTGACCAATTCGATTAATTTTATCGGCTTCTGTAGGTTTAAAATGTCCGTTAAAAACGCCTTCCTGAGGATGCCAAACACCACTTTCTTCAGTAATTGGAATAACTTCATGAATTTCATCAACATTTAAATCACCTCCCGTACCATAGTAACTTTTTAATAAAGGAGAAACCGCTTTATACCAACGTTCTAAAACGCCTTTTTTTCTTGGATCTTTCGGATCAAAATTAATTCCTGACTTCGCGCCTCCTATGGCAGGACCTGACACAGTAAACTTAATCTCCATCGTTTTTGCTAATGACAACACCTCATTGACATCTAACCCTTTACGCATACGCGTTCCTCCACCAGCAGCACCCCCTCTTAAGGAGTTAATAACTACCCAACCTTCGGCTTCTGTATCAGAATCTTTCCAGTTAAATACTATTTCAGGTGCTTTGTTTTCATACTTCTTTAATAATTCTTTCATTGTTCTTTTTTAAAAATGTTAGTTGTAGCTTATTGGTAATAATCTTAATGTTTGTTAGTAATGGTTATTAAGCGTAGCTATAACTGTGTCATGATTATAAAAGTGATTAAATTATTAATTCAACAAATCTAAAAAATTATATTATAAATGATTAAAATTATGATACTTTTAAGGAAGATATATTTCTCCAGAACTATGGTTTTTTGTAGCTCCAGTAACACTCTTTAAACAATTTACCTGATTTTCAATTTTTAAGACACCTAAGAAAGCAAAAATTAAAGCCTCTTTAAATTCGACAATCTGCTCTGAGGGAGTAATTATATTATGAATAGCATATTTTTTTAACAGATTTATAAGAAACTTATTATAAGCGCCTCCACCTGTTACTAACACGGTACTAATTTCAGTTTTATTAATTTCTGAACTTATTTGAATAGCAATATGCTCTACAAATGTTCTTAAAACATCTTTCACTTCAAGATGATACGAATCTATTAAAGGCAACACCTCTTTCTTAACCCATTCTAGACCCAGTGATTTTGGAGGCTCCTCACAATAAAACCTTAACGCATTTAATTTTTCGAGTAAGGATTTATTTATCACGCCTGCCGCAGCTACACTACCTCCATCATCAAAATCAAATCCAATTGTCCTCACATAATGATTCAAAACAACATTTACCGGACAAATATCATATGCGATGCGCTCATTATCTATCTCATAAGAAATATTAGCAAAACCTCCAAGATTTAAACAGTACTGATAATCAGAAAACAACAGCCTGTCACCTATCGGAACCAATGGCGCCCCCTGCCCCCCTAAAGCAACATCCTGAACTCTAAAATCACAAACGACTTTTTGTTTTAATAATTTCGCCAAAACAGGTAAATTTCCTATTTGATAAGTAAATCCATTCTCAGGTTGATGCATAGCTGTATGCCCATGTGTGCAGATTGCATCAATTTCAACAATATTATATTTATCGATAAAATCCTGTATGACTTTGGATAAATATAAAGTATATGATTTATCAATCTCTTTCAATTCCTGAATCGAACATGATACAAGGTCTTTTAAAATTATAATCCAATCAGAATTATAAGCAAACGTTTCAGCATACAAAATTTCAAATCCCCATTCAGATTTAAGGCTAAAGTCCACATAAACTATGTCGACACCATCCAAAGAGGTCCCAGACATAACACCTATAACCTTATATCTTGATTTTATCATATTGTGCAAAAATAACAATAACCATTGAAAATTTATCATTAAAACACTATATTTGATGACAATTTTTATTAAATCAATATTTTAACATCATTGCTATGGATTTTAATCTTTCAGAAGAGCATATCATGATTCGTGAAGCTGCTCGCAATTTTGCTCAAACAGAATTGCTGCCCGGAGTTATAGAACGTGATGAAAAACAACAATTTCCAGATACCCTAGTAAAAAAAATGGGAGAACTAGGATTCCTAGGGGTAATGGTCGATCCCAAATACGGTGGTAGCGGCATGGATGCCATATCCTATGTTATAATCATGGAAGAATTATCTAAAATCGACGCATCAGCATCAGTTATTGTTTCTGTAAATAACTCCTTGGTTTGCTATGGTATGGAAGCCTTTGGATCTGAAGCTCAAAAAGAAAAATACCTCACAAAATTAGCAACAGGAGAATATATAGGCGCTTTTTGTCTAAGCGAACCCGAAGCAGGCAGCGATGCCACTTCACAAAAAACTACCGCCATCGATAAAGGCGATTATTACTTATTAAATGGCACAAAAAACTGGATTACCAATGGTGGACGTGCCGATGTATATTTAGTTATTGCACAAACCGATAGAGATAAAGGCTCACACGGGATTAACGCTTTTATTATTGAAAAAGGCATGGAAGGATTCCATATAGGTCCCAAAGAAAATAAACTTGGTATTAGGGGAAGCGATACACATACTCTACAATTTAATGACGTAAAGGTTCCAAAAGAAAACCGTATAGGCGATGATGGCTCAGGTTTCCGATTTGCTATGAAAACCCTTGCTGGTGGACGCATCGGTATTGCTGCTCAAGCTCTTGGTATCGCATCTGGAGCCTATGAATTAGCTCTCAAATACTCTAAAGAGCGTAAAGCCTTTGGCACCGAAATTTGCAATCATCAGGCTATTGCTTTCAAACTAGCCGATATGCATACCGAAATTGAAGCTGCCCGACATTTAGTAATGAAAGCCGCTTGGGATAAAGATCAAGGAAACGACTACAACGTATCCAGTGCTACTGCTAAACTTTTTGCTTCTACTGTAGCCATGAGACACACAACCGAAGCCGTACAAATTCATGGTGGTAATGGTTTTGTTAAAGAATATCATGTAGAGCGACTGATGAGAGATGCCAAAATAACTCAGATTTATGAAGGTACTTCAGAAATTCAAAAAATAGTCATTTCCAGAACTCTAACTCGAGATTAATTTTTTCTACCAATTAAGACATAAACATATTCAGTCTAGTTATAAAGTCGCAAGCTTCTTTGCGACTTTATTTAATCTATATTTTATCTTTACAAAAAATAAACACGCTGCTAAAAACATGTATCTTTCAGCCTACTTATGTTAATTAATGATGTTTAACTTTGAGCTAAAGAACTTCATATTTCTAATAGGCACAACATTGTTATAAAACAAATCGTAAGACAATATCATGATTAAATATATAGAACAAACCACATCTTACTTACAAGATAAAGGATTCGACAAACCAGAAATTGGCATTATTTTAGGAACAGGACTTGGTCTGTTCCTTAATGAAATTGAAATTATTCACGAAGTAAGCTACAATCACATTCCTAATTTCCCAACAGCCACAGTTGAATTTCATAGAGGTAAATTAATTTATGGTTTACTTGAAGGTAAAAAGGTCATCATTATGCAAGGACGTTTTCACCTCTATGAAGGCTACAGCCTACAAGATGTTACTTACCCTGTACGCATCATGCAAAAATTAGGTATTAAAACCCTACTGGTATCAAATGCTGCAGGCGCCATCAACCTGAACTTTAAAAAAGGGGAACTTATGCTTATTGAGGACCATATTAATTTACAGGGCAGCTCGCCATTGGCATTTAAAGGTGTTGAACAATTAGGAACACGATTCACAGATATGAGCGCCCCTTATAATGCCGACATTAATTCAACATTTAAGGCAATTGCTAAAACTAATAACATAGTGCTCCATGAAGGTGTTTACGCGAGCGTAGTTGGACCTCAATTGGAAACCCGAGCTGAATACCGTATGCTTCGAACCATAGGCGCTGATGCGGTGGGCATGAGTACAGTTCCTGAAATTATTGTTGCCAATCACCTTAATTTGAAAGCGGCTGCCATTTCAGTTTTAACAGATGAGTGCGATCCCGATAATCTAAAGCCAGTAGATATTACTGAAATTATCGATATGGCCTCTAAAGCTGAACCTTATATGATTACTCTATTTAAAGAACTCATTAAAGTTCTTTAGTATTAAAAAGGCTTAGAATATTAATCTAAGCCTTGTTCTATCTATACTATATAATTTAATAACAAAGACATTGTTCTATTTTAAAGACAACGCCAAGACTGTGCTGCCAATGCTTTGTTAAATAAGCCTCAAAGGAATGCTTATATGTTGTTTCCCAACTAACGCCAATAGTTTCGGATAACCAGTATTTTAATCCGATAGCCGCATTCACGGTGGCAGCTCCCACTAGTTCACCGCCAGTTTCGGAAAGCGTATTGTAAGTTCCCTCCTCAATCCAAGTATATCCTAAACCCACTCCGGCAAATGGTTCTGCCTTTTCCGATTTAAATAAGTTATTAATATTTGTGTTAATCATAGCATCAAAACCAAGATATGTAAGCTTATCTACTTTTACTCGAGGTACATCGGGAAATTCTCCCCATTTTGATATCTTATTAAAAGATGCTCTTACACTTAAGAACATATCTTCATTTAAATACCTCGCCACTTTTAAGGTTGGAAGTCCTATATTCCAATGATCGCTTGCATTAAAAAATTCATCAAAAAATGGACCTTGAGGAGCATCTTCCCCAACAGAATAAACGTTTACTGCATTAATTCCAGCTTCAAACACCCATGGGCTCTCACCAATACTTTGAGCAATCATAGGTAATCCAACTAGAATGGAAAATAAACTCACTAAAACTTTTTTCATACTTTTTCGGTTAAATATTAATAAATTCAGGGCTAATCGAACATGTCTTTAAAAAATTAAATTGATTTTATAACTCCATTCAATTCCTAAAAATTAATGTCGACTCATTATTTACGAATTGTTTCTCAAAAAAGATGTTTCATAAGCAAAATGTGAATTAACGAAGTCAAATGGACCATGTAATATTGCCTCCCTATTCAATTTGGATTACCAGGATTAAAAATTCCAAAAAGCATGTGAAATACAGATTCTAGCTGAAGAGTTTCCTTCATGTCTCCGATATACCTAACCAACCTAAAAATAAATGTTGTTGGTTTTGAAGGCAGCATGCAACGATTACAATTTACATACTTCAATCATATAAAAATGAAGTTATCAAGGTTGACGTTATTAATATTTAATTTTAAAATAAGCTAGTAAATGACTCAACGTCCAAGCTGGACCAATAAGTAAAAATTGTAAATCTTTTAAAAATGATGGTTTTTTACCTTCATGGTTATGCCCAATAAATTGTCCAATCCATGCAACCACAAAAATACCAAGCATAAATTTCCAAGATGACACCTTAGTTAAACCGTTAATAAAATGGACACCATATAAAATCATTATGGAAAAAATCAGCATACCAAAAAACAACACATACGATAATCGTAAATAATATAATAAACCAAAAAATAACACTATAACACCCAAATTGAGATAAGGATACAAAACCGATGGCAAAACACCACCGAAAACACCCACCAAAGAAACTTGAGAAAGCAATCCTATCAAACTAAAAAATATAGCAGGCACACATATGTAATGTATCCTAATATTAATTATTGTTTGATGACTTTCAGCATATTCATTTAATAATTTATCAATTTTTCGCATAGTTCATCTTTTATATTAGTAATACTTTTTAACTTTCAATATTAGAGCTACACCAAATAAAACTCTGAGATTAACTTTTATTTCGTCCTGTTTCATCAGGGTAGAAAGTTCTAACCACATTACTTTGAAATATTTCTTTAGTTTCCACATTCATTCCTGAAAGAGGACCAAAAAATGCTGCCCCGGTATCTATATTCCAAACATTAGCCGCGTTCATAGGCTCATAACAATTGTAATTAATGGTAGGCGTATGCCCAATAAAAATTTCATTGTAATGCTTCAATCGGTTTGGATATAACTCTGAGGTTTCTTCCATATCTTTATCTAAAGCCAAGGCCATTTCCCACAAGGTTCTATCATAATAAAATGTTACTGCAGACACTTCCTTTTCAACCCCGTGCATTGAAGTAAACCCTGCATGTAAAAACAGCCTATTATTAACGTCAATATGATATAGGCTCATACTATGAAAAAATTCAAAATGTCGTAATTTATCGTCTGTAGAAACATTCTCGTAACTCTGTATGGTTTCCTTACCACCATGCATGTACCATATGGGATCAACATAATTATTTTTTAACCACGCTTCACACCATACATCATGATTTCCTTTTATAAAGACACAATTGAATGTTTCCGAAAGCTCTATTAAAAATTGCACTAACTGAGCAGATTCACTCCAACCGTCAACATAATCACCTAAAAAAATAAGTTTATCTCCCTGTTTTATTTCTATTTTATTGAGCAACTGAACCAGCGCCTTTAGTCCGCCGTGAATGTCTCCTATTACAAATGTCTTCATACAACTATTTTATAACAAAACTAAGGAAGAGATTTTAATTTTACTTAAATACATAAAATACGTTATCTTCAAAAGTAATTCCTTTGATTATATTGATTTGTCTGTCTACCCTATTCTTAATTGAAAGTACATCACAAATATAAGTTGTATTAATTCAAAAGACATTTTACTTAGTAACACGATCAATTTAATGAATCACAACAACAATTCCTACAAGAAAAAAACCACATCAACATCATTGATTTACAGTACATAACACTTAAAAATAACTAAAAATAATTTTTCAAAATGAATTAAAAAATACCTTACCTTCGCGTCTTTAATTTAACCCAAATAAATGTCAACAAACAAGGTAACAATACCTGCTTTTTTTGAATCCAACACTATCTCTAAAGTAGTTGAAGCAATATGGGTTATTATTAACGAGGCTGGATTTTTTCTTTACAATTTCATAGAAATTATTGTGGAAAGCACAAAAAAAATTGAGCCCACTACATTATTCAAAAAATATGGTAAAGCATATTTAAAAGCTTCAGATTGCATCACCCATTCGAACCAAAATCCAAATATTATCGTATTTTTAGATAAAGACCATAGTGATTACCCCAAAGAATCAACCAACATTGTGAATCATCTAATTTCAAATAATATCGATATGGTTATCAGTACACGTATACCTAAATTACGTGAACCTAAAAATATAACTCCTCAGAAAAATTTTAAAAACTTGTCCGCAATCCGACTTAGGCCTTTTCTTTTTCAAGTGAAACATATAAGTTTAGGTTCTTTTCCATATATAAAAAACACATTATCATATCCCGAAACCCCTGTGATTTACAGAAATCGCATTGGAGTTTCGAAAGTATCCAATACCATTAAATGGAGTTTTTTAGCAGAGGTTAAAATCTTAAGTTCGATTTTTAAATACAGTATTAAAAAATGATATTACAAACAGCAATTATTGTTATTTACACCATTGCGCTACTACTTATATTCATGTATGCGCTTGCTCAATTAAATCTACTTTTGAATTATTTATCTTCAAAAAGAAAAAATGACGATTGTGAGCCCTTAGAGTTTTCAAATCCAGAGGAGGTACCATTCGTTACCATACAGCTACCTGTTTATAATGAAATGTATGTAATGGAACGTTTATTAAACAATATCTCTCAAATAGATTATCCGAAAGATAAATTAGAAATTCAAGTTCTAGACGACTCTACCGATGAGACCGTAAAATCTACCAAAGCACATATTGAAGCGTTAAAAATAGACGGTTTAAACATACAACATATTACAAGAACTGATAGAAAAGGCTATAAAGCTGGAGCTCTAAAAGAAGGATTAAAAATTGCCAAAGGGGATTTTATTGCCATTTTCGATTCGGACTTTTTACCAGAAAAGGATTGGCTTAAACGCACCATCCCACATTTCACAGATGATAATATTGGGGTTGTACAGACTCGTTGGGGACATATAAACCGAAACTACTCTCTTTTAACCAGAATTCAAGCATTTGCTTTAGATGCCCATTTTACTTTAGAACAGGTAGGAAGAAATAGCAAAGGGCACTTCATAAATTTTAATGGAACGGCTGGTGTTTGGCGTAAAGCTTGCATTTTAGATGCCGGTAACTGGGAAGGTGATACACTCACCGAAGATTTAGATTTAAGTTACCGTGCCCAATTAAAAAACTGGAAATTTAAATACTTAGAAGATGTTGAAACACCTGCAGAATTACCAGTTGTAATTAGCGCGGCGCGATCTCAACAATTTAGATGGAATAAAGGTGGTGCCGAGAACTTCAGAAAAATGATGTGGCGCGTTTTAAAAAACGAAAACATTTCTGCCAAAACAAAAGTACATGGCTTACTACATCTTTTAAATAGTACCATGTTCCTAAATGTATTAATCGTAGGTATATTGAGTATTCCTATGTTGTACATCAAAAACGAATACACCCATTTGAAACCATACTTTTATGTGATGAGCTTCTTTGTGGTTAGTACGGTTATATTCTTTATTTGCTACTGGTATATGTATAAAAATATTTATGGTAGCGGACTTAAAAACTTCATTAGATATATTGGTATGTTCTTCATGTTCTTTAGTATCGCAATGGGCTTTTCCTTACATAATTCTATTGCTGTATTAGAAGGCCACCTTGGCAAGAAAAGTGAATTTGTGAGAACCCCAAAATTCAATATTAATAACTTAAAAGACAGCTGGAAGAAAAACAAATACTTAAGCAAATCTATTTCAATTCACGTTATTTTTGAAGGCTTATTAATGCTGTATTTTGCTTTTGGAATGTTTAGCGCTTTCATAGTAGGCAACCAAGGTGGTGATTTTGGGTTATTTCCTTTTCACCTCATGCTGTGTTTAGGGTTTGGTTATGTATTTTTTAAATCTATCCGATCTAAAGCCTAAATTATAAAGATGAATTAAAAAAATAACCTGTGTTGATCAACACAGGTTATTTTTTTACAATTAATTTTCACTTTGTAAAACTATAAATTCTAGGAGTTACTAAAAACTGTTTAATCCTATTTTGTAAATAAAACAGACTTTTCTCCTTCACAAAAAGACAACTAAAACAACCTCACCCTATAATTAGGCAAGGTTATTTTAGCTATAAAAATCACTCTATTGCCCTAAAGTGGTTTTAAACTTTCTACTCTATAGATAACATCATCTTCGTCTTCATCTTCGACAAAGGTGATTCTAAAGTCTTTATCAATAAGACTCTTATCATTTTTTAAATCAAATTGCTTTAAAACACGGGGATGCACTTCTTCAAAAGCTAATTCCTCCCCATTTTCAAACCAAAAATTGTAATAACCGTTTTTGTAGGACTTAAAAACAGCAGTTCTCATGGTAATATTTGTTAGTCGTTATCGTCGTCTGAATCTTCATCAACCATATCCGGTTCTTGAATCGCCTCGGGATCATTGCCTTCAAAATTCTCATAATCGTCCTCGTCGTAATTCTCCATGGTTATGGCTAATTTAGAGCTTACCTTTACAAGGTATTTAGTATCTTCTGTAGTTACCTCTACGGCTTCTATAATTTCATTATGACTATTTCTAAATGATATGATTTGATCATCATCATAACCATCTGGATATTTCTCAACTAAAAGCGCTAAAATTTCGGGTGTTAGTTTTTTGAAATCTACTATAACACGCTTTAAATTATCTTTTCTACTTTTCATATAGGGTTCTTTTTTTTGATTGGTTAATGGTTACATATCCAAAAGATAAGCAAAAATCAAAGGAGCCACAATAGTAGCATCACTTTCAATAATGAACTTAGGTGTATCGATATCTAATTTACCCCAGGTAATTTTTTCGTTTGGAACGGCTCCTGAATACGAACCGTAACTGGTTGTTGAGTCGCTAATTTGACAAAAATAACTCCAAAATGGCGTATCTGTGCGTTCCATATCCTGATATAACATAGGCACCACACATATTGGAAAATCACCAGCAATTCCTCCTCCTATTTGAAAAAATCCGATACCGTTTTCTGAATTGTCGGTATACCAGTCAGCTAAGAAGGTCATATATTCAATTCCAGATTTCATAGTACTAGCCTTAAGCTCTCCTTTTAAAACATAGCTAGCAAAGATATTCCCCATGGTACTATCTTCCCATCCCGGACACACAATAGGTAAATTCTTTTCGGCAGCAGCATACATCCAGGAATCTTTTAAATCGATTTCATAGTATTGCTCTAACACTCCAGAAAGCAACATTTTATACATATACTCGTGCGGTAAATAGCGCTCTCCTTTATTGTCAGCTTCCTTCCATATTTGAAATATATGCGCTTGTAAGCGTCTGAAAGCTTCTTCTTCTGGAATACAAGTATCTGTTACTCGATTTAATCCCTTTTCAAGTAAATCCCACTCTTCTTTAGGAGTTAAATCGCGATAATTAGGCACGCGCTTATAATGCGAATGCGCTACTAAATTCATGATATCTTCTTCCAAATTCGCTCCTGTACATGAAATGATTTGTACTTTATCCTGACGAATCATTTCAGCAAAACTTTTCCCTAACTCCGCAGTACTCATAGCTCCCGCTAACGACACCAACATTTTAGCGCCAGAAGCTAATTGTGCTTCGTAACCTTTTGCAGCATCAACCAATGCAGCAGCGTTAAAATGCAAGTAGTGTTTTTCTATAAATTGTGATATTGGTCCTTTAGTACTCATCGTCGTCATTAAATTTTGAAGCGTTATTTTTTTGTTTTGAATTGTCGTATGTATTATCGTATTCGTCATCTACGGCTTCATCCATAAATTTATAACTTAACATTTTATAATACAATTTTGCTGCTAAAAAATCTGAAGATTTTTCTTGACTATTAGGACAAAGCTCTACAATATCGAAGCCTACAACATTTCTCTCAGCAAATACCTGTTTTAAAAACTCAAGGGTTTCGTACCATAACAAGCCACCAGGTTCAGGTGTTCCTGTACTCGGCATAATTGAAGGATCGAAGGCATCTAAATCGAAAGTAATAAATACATTATCGGTCATTTGATCGATAGCTGAATCCATCCAAGTATCATCAACCGCCATATCATGCGCAAAATACGTTTTATCCTCATCCATTACGGTTTTCTCCATAATGTCCATAGAACGAATACCTACTTGAATCAAATTGGTTGTCTGACTTGCTTCATACACAGCGCAGGCATGATTACAAGAAGTTCCTTCGTAAATTTTACGCAAATCGGCATGTGCATCAATATGCAATACCGTTAAGCTTGGATACATTTCATTAAAAGCACGAATGGTTCCAATTGAGATAGAGTGTTCACCACCAAAGATTGTTACGAATTTGTTTTTCTTAATATACTTCTTTGTTGCCTGATGCACGGCTTCAACCATACTTTCCGGTGATTCGTTTTCCGTTACAGCATCAGCTAAATATACACCTTGTTGATATACCTCTGTTCCGGTTTCTATATCATAAAGCTCCATATTAGCGGATGCATCCAAAAACGCATCAGGTCCTTTATCGGCTCCTTTTTGCCATGTACTTGTGCCATCGTAAGGCACAGGAATTAATACAATTTTTGCACGTTCTAGTTTCCCAAATTCTTCTGGAATACCAGCATAGGTATTAGTTTTCATAACCTAAAATTTTAAGTAAGTCTTCACTTTTTTGTTGTTCACTAAATAATTTTGTTGTAAAAGTTCCTTCGGCATCTTTATCTATTAAAATATGCTTCGGACTGGGTATTAAACAGTGTTGCAAGCCTCCAAAACCGCCAATGGTTTCCTGATAAGCACCTGTATTAAAAAAGCCAATATATAAAGGTTTTTCTTTGTTATATTTTGGTAAGTAAATGGCATTCATATGCTGTTCACTATTATAATAATCGTCACTATCACAGGTTAAACCGCCCAATAAAACACGCTCGTAACCTTCATGCCAACGGTTTATTGGCAACAAAATAAATCGCTTATTAATCGCCCAAGTATCCGGTAATGTAGTTATGAATGATGAATTAATCATATTCCACTTTTCACGATCGTTTTGTTGCTTTTGATACAATACTTCATAAACTGCACCACCACTTTCTCCAACTGTGAAACTACCGAATTCTGTAAAAATATTAGGCACATCGACACCTTCTTCTTCACAGGTTACTTTAATTTGATTAATAATCTCATCGACCATATATTCATAATCGAATTCAAAAGCCAACGAATTTTTTATTGGAAAACCACCACCAATATTTAAACTATCAAGACTCGGACATATTTTTTTCAGATTGGTATACACCTTTAAACACTTGTGCAGTTCATTCCAATAATAGGCATTATCACGAATGCCTGTATTAATGAAAAAGTGTAGCATTTTAAGATTTACCTTTTTATTTTCTTTAATCTGATTTTTATAAAATGGCACAATGTTTTTATAACCAATACCTAATCGTGAAGTATAAAATTCAAATTTGGGTTCTTCTTCCGAAGCAATGCGTATCCCTACATTAAATTCGCCTTTAATTTCTGCCGATAACAGGTCAATCTCCTCGTAATTATCTATAATGGGTATGGCATTTTTATGACCTTCATTAATTAAACGGGCTATATTAGTAACGTACTGAGCCCGCTTAAACCCATTACTTAATACAAAAGTCTCATCGGTAATTTTACCTTGTTTTTTTAAATTTTCAACAATATCAATATCGAATGCCGACGAGGTTTCTATATGTATATCGTTCTTTAAAGCTTCGTTTAATACATGATTAAAATGTGAGCTTTTAGTACAATAACAATAATTGTATTCGCCTTGATAATCGTGCTTCTCAATAGCGTCTGTAAACCATTTTTTAGCACGCTTAATATTATTAGATATTTGTGGTAAATATGTAAATTTCAATGGTGCCCCATAGGTTTCAACCAATTCCATAAGGTTAATACCATGAAACTCTAATGTCTTATTTTCTAAGTTAAATTCCTCTTGAGGAAAATCAAAAGTCTGATTAATTAAATCAATATATTTAGTATTCATTTATTTTTTAAAAATGTTAAAAAAGCAATTTATAGTTTAACTACAGGTTAAGGTAATAAAAAATAAAGAATATCAAATCTGTATCTGACTTTGAGTTGTAGGCACAAATCCATACTGATGCTGACTAGCATAGATGGGTAAAACGGAAGTTAGCTTTAAAATTCGGTTACTTATCTTATAAGTTGCTTTTGAATATGACTTCCTATTTTTCAAAAGCCCGAACGTATAAACAGAGTTCAATTTGTTCAGCTAAAAAGAGAAGCAAATGTAATTTATTTTTAAACACAGTAATGTGTTTTGATCTTTTTTTTAATAAAAATTTATAAGCTCTAAAACGACTGTCACCACAAGGGCCAGGCCATATATTACAGGTCCTGTTGACACCTCATTTTAAACGTTTCACGTCTGTTCCAAATACAAAAAAGTCAACTTATTAGTCGACTTCTTTTAGTATATAAATGATCCGTTTATATGGACTATAACATTTTTAAATTATTCAATTCCTGCTCTGTAAGATGTTTCCAGTGACCGCGCGGAATATCTTTCTTAGTTAGGTGGGCAATTGCTACACAATCTAAACTCACAATATCGTATTTTAAATAATCGAAAATGCTGCGAATAATGGTATTTCCAGTATTTTTAATTTTTAATCCTATTTCCTTTTTAGAAGCACCGTCAATATAGCTTATCTCTTCTACCTCAATAAATTTATCATCAATTTTAAAACCAGCCTGAATCTTTTTTAAATCTTCCAGTTTTAAATTTTTATCTAATTCTATATGAAATAAGCGTGGCACTCCATTTTTAGAATTGGTAAATTTCTCTACGATACTATCATCGTTCGTGAAAAGTAATAGCCCTTTAGAGTTTCTTCCTAAACGCCCTATAGGTTTAATTCTAGAACTTGTAGCATTAGCCACTAAATCCATAACCGTTCTACCTTTACCCTCACTTGTTGTGGTAGCAAACCCCTTAGGCTTATTCAATAACACATAAGCTTTCTGCTCTGGGTTAATACGTGCCCCATCATAACGTACCTCATCGTCGGGTTTTACCTTATAACCCATTTCGGTAATTACTTTGCCATTTACAGATACTAATCCAGTAGCAATATGCACATCCGCCTCCCTACGTGAACAAACACCCGCGTTTGCCACGTATTTATTTAATCTAATTTCATTTGAATTAGATACTTTTTGAGGCGCAGAACTCACTTTCTTAACAGGCGCATTTCCTCTCGCAAAACTTTTGGTTTTCCCAGTGCCATGCGTTCTGCTATAGCTCTTGTTTTTACCTCCCTGCTGCCCTCTTCCCGATGGCTTACCTTTTCCGCTTGTTCCTTGATTTCTGCTCATTACTTTATTTTTGTGCAAAGATATATTATAAATAACGATTATTATCTTTTCTAATAAACTAAAATAATCGGTTCATTACCACATTAATATCTATCAGTAAAATACTAAAAACACCACAAACAATGATGAATTTTAAGATATTATGAAGAACAATATAATGCAATTTCGACTTAGACCAATACAATACCAAATTAAATACTGCTAGTAAGGCTACACATAAATAAAAATATAAATACATATAACCCAGTTCGAAATAAAATAACAGTAAGTAAATTGGAATTAGCGCTAATAGAGACAGCACTAACAACATAGCCTTCGAAACTCTTTCTCCATAGACCACCGGTATTGTTTTATAATTCAAAACCAAATCCCCTTTTAAATTTTCAAGATCTTTAGTAAGTTCTCGCATGGATATTATTAAAAACAGGAAAATAGCATGAACAAAAATAACATGCTCGAAATTCTTGTAATACATAAAAATGGCAAAGAACGGTGTAATAGTAAGAATCGCAGAAGTCAGGTTACCAATAAACGGACGTTTTTTAAGCTTATGAGAATAAAACCAGATTCCAAAAATATATAATGAAAAGAACAGCACAGCCTTAAACGACACATAGCTAGCCATAACAACGGCTAAAAAATTAAGCACAAAATAAAGCGACAATTTTGTGTTTTGGCTTACCAATCGATCTAACCTCGATTTTATAGGCCTGTTAATTAAATCTTTTTCCGAATCGTAAAAATTATTAATTATATACCCACCCGCTATGGTAACGGCCGAGGCTAGTACTAACATAAGTAAATTAGGATCGAAAACCACTTCCCTAACTGTTTTATCATGAGCCAGAATATAAATGGAGGTTAAATATTGGGCTACAATAATGACCATGATATTATAGCCACGCACCACAGAAAACATACTTAAAAACTTAAATAGAATATGTTTTTGTCTTCTGGATATCATGAAAAATATTTTGGCAGCTTATACCTAAAGGTAAGAAAGCGAAAAAAAAGAGCTTAGAAACTGTATACCAACTCTAACTTGTAATCTTTAAGAGATTGCTTAACTTTATCAAAATCTTCAGTAAACCCTAAGATATAACCGCCCCCGCCAGAACCACAAAGTTTAAGATAATACTCGTTAGTTTCAAGACCATTTTGCCACAGCTCATGAAATTGTTTTGGAATCATGGGTTTAAAATGATTTAACACCACTTTAGATAGGCTTTTAGTATTTTTGAATAGTGATTTTATATCTCCTTTCAAAAAATCTTCAACACAGGCATCGGTATGTTTTATAAACTGATTTTTAAGCATATTACGGAAGCCTTCATTTTTCATGTTTTCCATAAACAAGCTCACCATAGGAGCCGTTTCCCCTATAATACCACTGTCAATTAAAAATACAGCCCCTTTTCCATCCGCCTTCTGAGAAGGAATCCCGGTTGCTTCTATATTATCTTTTGAATTGATTAAAATTGGAATACTTAAATAGCTGTTTAGAGGATCTAAGCCAGAGGACTTTCCATGGAAAAACGATTCCATTTCAGAAAAAATACTTTTAAGCTTTAAAAGCTTTTCACGGGTTAAATTCTCTAAAACTGTTATTTTATCTTGAGCATACTTATCGTAAATAGCCGCTACTAAAGCCCCGCTACTCCCAACTCCATAGCCTTGTGGTATAGAAGAGTCGAAATACATGCCAGATGTCACATCATTTTTTAAAGCATCAATATCAAAAACCACTAATTGAGGATCGATATTTTCCAAATAGGAAGCAAAACGTTGCAAACTTTCATTAGAAGCCTTAGCCTCATCCGAAGGATGCTCACTTCGTTTTAAACCACCATTATAAAAGCTGTATGGTATCGACAAACCCTTGGAATCTTTAATAATTCCATATTCTCCGAAGAGTAAAATTTTTGAGTAAAATAAAGGTCCTTTCATGTATTTATAGCTCTTAGCTTTATAAATATACGTATTATTAATTAATTTGGATGGCTCCAAAGCCAATTTGATCGCAAATATACTGCCCGTTTTGACAATATACAACTAATTCATTCTTAATGAATTCCAAAACTTTTGTAGTTTCGTTTTCAGGGTATAACACATGTACATTAGCCCCAGCGTCGAGCGTAAAACACACTTTAGATCCTGTACTTTGTCTGTAAGCCCATATTTTATTAATAATTTCCAGCGTGTTCGGCTTCATAAGTATAAAATATGGCATACTAGTCATCATCATAGCATGAAGCGTAAGAGCCTCACTTTCCACCAAAGCAATAAACTCATTAAGATTCCCAGTTTCTAGAATGGTTTTAATTTTTGAAATATTGGTATTTGCCTGCTCAAAGCGTTGTTCGGCAAAAGGATGTCCATACATTAAATTATGCCCCAGCGTACTACTTACCTGCTTCTCTCCTTTATCAACCAACAGAATCGTATCCTGATAATTTTTGAAATTTTCATGTACCTCACCAGGGTATTTCACTCCAAATAAATCGGAGCTTCCCACCACATCGCTGTGATTTCCCCAAACTACCAAATCACCCTCTAAACTTCTACAAGCACTACCTGAACCTAATCGTGCAAGAAAGGATGCTTTTTTAATAAAATAAACCTCATCCATACCATCATTTAACAATTTCTCAATACTCATTAAACAAAGGGCTAAAGCACTCATTCCTGAGGCCGATGAAGCGATCCCTGAACTATGCGGAAAGGTGTTTTCTGTTTCAATTTTAAAATAATAATCTTTTAAAAATGGAAAATAACTATAGATTCGTTCGAAGAAAGTTTCAATTTTTGATTTAAAACTATCTTTCTTTTCGCCGTCTAAAAACACATCAAATTCAAAAGTTTTATTACTAGCTTTCTTTGAAAAAGATAAGGCCGTAATGGTCTTGCAATTATTAAGTGTAAAACTAATTGACGGATTTTCAGGAATTTGATTTTTCTTTTTTCCCCAATATTTCACTAATGCAATATTACTGGGGGATTCCCAGGTAAACTGACCACTTTCAACAGTTTTTGAATAGGATGCTGGTATAAAATCTTGCGCTGTCATTTACTAATTTTCTGCGCACAAAGATAAGAGTTTTAGCATTGTTTTATGGTTTCTTGTCGTTGCGATTATTTTTAATTTTCTTTCAAAGAAGTTATTAGTGCATTTGGCCCGACCATACCCTTTTTCACAAAATAAATACACACAAGAACTGGTGATATGAAATGTTTCATTAGGATATGATTCTTTTGAAAGCGAAATCAGCTTTTCCTCTTCAGGTTTTGTATAAAACAACACATAATAACTCGAATCCTTTTGTTCTTCTGAAAACGGGCAATCTGTAATTATACGCTCTATTTCGGCTTGAGTTTTTACAAGAACCGGAATTTCAAACCCGAAATGACTTTCAATAGTATTTTGAATTGTTATTGATAGTTTTTTAACATCAGTTTTTAGCGTTTCGAAAACAACATTTCCACTTTGTATATAGGTTGTTACGTTTTTAAGTCCTAATTGGTTTAATACATTTCTAAGCTCTAACATCTGGACTTTTTTCTGTCCACTAACATTAATCCCTCTTAAAAACGCTGTATATCGTATCATTTAATTTGAAATAGCCTTGGCTACAATATAAGCACCTGTCCAGGCATTTTGAAAATTAAACCCTCCTGTAATGGCATCGACATTAATCACTTCGCCGGCAAAGTATAAATCTTTTATAATTTTACTTTCGAAAGTCTTAAAATGAATTTCTTTTAAATCAACACCACCTGCTGTTACAAACTCATCTTTAAAAGTACTCTTCCCGGTTACCTTAAAAACAGCTTGCGTAAGTTGATTTGCCAGATCCTCTAATTGCTTTTTATTCATATCCGCCCAGCGAGTTGTTTCAGTCATATTGGACGCCAACACCAATTTTTGCCACAAACGTTTTGGCATTTCAAATTGTGATGATTTAAAAACAGATTTCTTAGCTAAATCTTGCTTAAACACCTTTAGCCGCTCTAGGCAATCTTTGGTAGACTGCTTAATAAAGTTAACTTCTATATCAAAGTTATAATTCCGCTCTGCCAACTCCAAAGCACCAAAAGCCGATAATTTTAAAATTGAAGGTGCACTCATACCTACATGTGTAATTAACAAAGGCCCTTCACTAAATAAATCCGTACCAAGCACACGTACTTCAACATTTTGCGCAACCACCCCGGGAATTTCTGCAATACGTTCATCTTTTATATCGAAAGTAAACAACGACGGCACCGGAGATTCAACTTTATGCCCCAATGACTCTATAAGCTTCCATATTTTAGGGCTGCTTCCTGTTGCTATAATAAGTTTATTGCAAGCATACTGGTTAGATGAAGTAGATATCTCAAAATGATTAGAATAATCATCTCCTACTTCTGAAAGCACCTTAATTTCATTTACACCCTGATTGTATAAAACCTCAACACCATACTTGTTAGCTTCAGTTAAAAAACAGTCTATAATTGTTTGAGACGAATTAGATGCGGGAAACATGCGCCCATCTTCTTCAATCTTTAATTCTACTCCTCTATCTTCAAACCATTGGATGGTATCACCTGTCATAAACTGGTGAAAGGGCCCCAATAATTCCTTTTCCCCTCTAGGATAGTTTTTAACTAATTCCTGCGGAATAAACTCAGCATGAGTTACATTGCAACGACCACCACCTGAAATCTTTACTTTTTGCAGACCTTCTTTTGCCTTTTCCAGAATAGCAACTTTTAAATCAGGATTTTGTTCCGCTATATTAATGGCTGCAAAAAATCCGGCAGCACCTCCACCAACTATAATTACATCGTATTGTTTCATATTCTATCGGGATAGTCCGAAATGATGCCATCTACACCATAGCTTTTCATTCTCGCTATGGTTTCTTCATCGTTCACCGTCCACGTATTTACTTTATATCCTTGTTGTTGCGCGAAATTAACGTTCTCGCGGGTTAATAAAGCAAAATTGGGATGAATAATTTTAGCATCAATCGTTTCAGCAAACTCTATGGCTTCAGCTACATTGGCTTTAGTTAATACCGCCAGCGGAATGTTTTTATTTAGTTTATAAACATCTTCCAATTCGTGATGCTGAAAACTAGACACAATAAAATCGGTATACCGCCAACCCTTCTCTTTGACATACCTATCAATAATCTCACAGGTTTTTGCTGCTGTATGCTTTCCTTTTAATTCAATATTCAATAGGCAGGTTTTATCTATCAAATTCATAACTTCCGCTAATATCGGAATTTGGTAATGCTCATTCACTTTAAGCGCTTTAAGTTCTTTTAAAGTATGCTTACCAATTTCACCTGTTCCATTGGTCATTCTATCCAATGTAAAATCATGAAACACTACCAACTCCCCGGAAGCACATTCGTGCACATCAATTTCAATACCATCCACATTAAAACGCAATGCTTCTTGAATTGATTCCATAGTATTTTCTGCTACATACGCCTTTGCTCCTCGATGCCCCATTTTTAACCCTTTATAATTCACTTATTTCTTTTTAATCGGTCGCATTAAACCTTCTTGGGTTACCGAAGCAATAAGCTTACCATCCCTTGTAAAAATATTGCCCCGAGCAAAACCGCGTGCATTAGATGTATTAGGAGACTCGATAGAATAAAGCATCCAATCGTCGAAATCGAAATCCCTAAAATACCACATTGAATGATCTAAGCTAGCCGTTTGTGTATTTCCATAATGCGCTTTGCTCGCATGTCGATTCATAGCCGCTGCCAGAATATTATAATCCGAAATATAAGTTAAGATTTGCTGTTTGGTTGCATGATCTAATGTTTCAACCTCCCCCTTAAGTTTAAACCAAACATGAGTAAATGACGGTAAATCTTCTGTATTAAATGGATTCACCACTTCTACCGGTTTAAATTCTAAAGGACGCTCTACCTCAATAAAACTTTTAGTTCGGGATGGAATGGCATCTCCGAACTCGCTTAGCATATCTGTCCAGCTTAACAATTCTTCTGGTTGCTTAATATGCTTAGGCATGTCAATTTGATGATTATAGCCTTGCTCCTCTTTATGAAACGAAGCCGACAAGATAAATATAGTAGTTCCGTTTTGAGCAGCCGTTACACGCCGCACCGAAAAACTCCCCCCATCACGAACAATACTCACTTTATATTCAATAGGCGTCTCTAAATCTCCGGATTCCAGAAAATAAGCATGCATAGAATGTAAAATACGATTCTTCACATCCGTCCTACTCGCGGCATTAATAGCTTGTGCCAAAACCTGTCCTCCAAACACGTTGGGACTGCCGATAGTGATGCTATTCCCTATAAAAGTAGTATCATCTATTCTTTTTAAAGTTATGAGGTCTACTAACTGATTAACCGTTGTCATACGCTTCTTTTTACAATGAACCTATAAATCTAATAAATGATAATAAGCTAACCATAATCTTTAAATGTATAATTTTATTAAAAACAAACATTTATGCCCCAAACATCCAGTACTCTTTATCTAATTTGCCAAAAAAAATGCGATTGCTAAAGCTTAAACTTTGGATGGTTTAGAAGGAATAAAATCATTTTCACTTATTGATAAGTACTCCTAGTTATAGATAAGTTTGTTAAAACTTACCCTTAAGTTGAAAGTTTAACGTATATTTTAAATAATATCTAAGCTTTATAGACACATAAAAATAACGATTTAAGAACTACAGGATAACATAGAACAGCCTACCTTATGTCTGGCCCATTCTGGGCGTTTAGCAAACCATTTTTCATATTCTGGTTGTTCATCGTATGGTTTTTTTAGCATCTGGAATAACTCATCAATCAAATGGTAATTTCCTTTATCCGCTTCATTAATAGCAAGCTGAGCCATATAATTTCTCAAAACATATTTGGGATTTACCCGATTCATTTCCATGGCTCGTTCTGAATCTGAAAGTCTTTCAGTTTGTAATCGTTCTGCATATTGCTCAAACCAGGATTGCCATTTTAACTTTATAGTCTCAATAAAATCGTCTTGATTATAGAACGCATCTTTTATAAAATCCTCCCAAGAGTTACGAGATAGCTTTTTAAAGCTACTTAAATTTCTAAAAAATATGTTCATATCCGTTTCAATAAGCAATAAGTTGTCCTCCAAAGTTTGAATTAAAACTTTATCTCCTTCATTCTCTTGTTTTAATCCTAATTTTGAACGCATCATTGCTAGAGATTCGCTTTCAAAATCTGTTTTATACTGATTTAATATTTTTTCTAAAGGCTTAGCATCTTTAATTAAAGGATATAATGCATTGGCCAATTGATAAAGATTCCATAATCCAATATTAGGCTGATTGCCGTAACGGTATCGCTTATGTTGTCTATCGGTAGTATTAGGGGTCCAGCCATAATCAAAGCCTTCCAACCAACCATATGGTCCGTAATCGATAGTTAACCCCAAAATAGACATATTATCCGTATTCATTACACCATGTACAAAACCAACACGCTGCCAATGAACAATCATTTTTAAAGTACGCTGAGCTACTTCATTAAAGAATGCCACATAGGTTTCTTTTGAAGGACCTCCTAAATGATTAAAATGATGCTTAATAGTATAATCTACTAATATTTTTAAATTATCATGGTCCTGACGTGCGGCAAAAATTTCATAATTTCCGAATCGTAAAAATGACGTTGAAACCCGACAAACTACGGCACCTTTCTCGTAAGCAGGATTACCATCATACATGACATCTCTAAGCACTTTATCACCAGTTAAAGCTAACGACAAAGCTCTTGTTGTTGGCACTCCTAAATGATGCATAGCTTCACTACAAAGATATTCTCTGATGGATGAACGCAATACTGCAAGTCCGTCTGCAGAACGAGAATAGGGCGTTTCACCAGCCCCTTTCAACTGAAGCGTCCAGTGTTTATTCTCATAATCAATTCCTACCAAATTTATAGCACGTCCATCACCTAATTGCCCCGCCCAATTACCAAACTGATGCCCTCCATAACACATAGCATATGGTTGTGTATTGGGTAAAATATCGTTTCCTGTAAATACATTCAAAAACTCCTTCGAATCTGCTTGCTGCTTCGTTATGCCCAAATTTTGAAGCATTTCTGGAGACACATGTAATAACTCAGGATTAGATGTTTTTTTAGGATTGACATAGGAAAAGCAAGCGCCCTCAACCTGTCTTCTTGAATTCTCTAAAACAGAATCGGCAGGCAATTCTTCTATAAATCGATTATTTATTTTAAAATTCATTATTTTAATTTATCGGTATGCAATTCCCTAAGTTTTGCAAGCTTCGGAGTAATTACAAAATTACAATAGCCCTGACTTTCATTATTTCTATAATAGTCCTGATGATAATCTTCCGCTTCATAAAATATTTTTAAAGGTGACACTTCGGTTACAATAGGATTATCGTAAACTTCAGATAATTGCGCAATCACTTCATCTGCTATCGATCTTTGCTCAATATTCTCATAAAAAATCACAGAACGGTATTGCGTCCCCACATCAGCACCCTGCCGATTTAAGGTTGTTGGATCATGAGTTGTCATAAACACCACTAAAATATCCATATAGGAAATGACATTGGCATCAAAAGTAACCTGAATGACTTCAGCATGCCCTGTTAATCCCGAACATACTTCTCTATAGGTTGGTTTACCTGGAGCATTACCCCCTGAATATCCGGATACGACTTTTTCAACACCCCTTATTTCTTGGAAAATAGCCTCTGTACACCAGAAACAGCCACCTCCAAAAGTAGCTTTCTGTATATTTTTAGTTATCATTCTTGTTAGACTTTTTCAAAATTAAAGATTCAGAATTCACACAATAACGCAATCCACTGGGCTCGGGTCCATCTGGAAATACATGCCCCAAATGAGCATCGCAGGTGTTACACATAATTTCTACGCGTACCATCCCAAATGAATCGTCCTTTTCATATTTTACCGCATTCTCTGAAATTGGCTGAGTAAAACTTGGCCACCCAGTACCTGAACTAAATTTTATCGTAGAATCGAAAAGTGGTGTATGGCAACATACACATTTATATTTCCCTGACTCAAAAGCATTACAAAGCGCACCCGTACCAGGTGCTTCCGTACCTTTTTTACGCGTAATTTTATATTGTTCGGGAGACAAAATTTCTTTCCATTCGGCTTCAGATTTATTCACGCGA
Organism: Gaetbulibacter saemankumensis DSM 17032; assembly: GCF_000425645.1. Taxonomy (GTDB): domain Bacteria; phylum Bacteroidota; class Bacteroidia; order Flavobacteriales; family Flavobacteriaceae; genus Gaetbulibacter; species Gaetbulibacter saemankumensis. The sequence goes on along the minus strand of NZ_KE384430.1, from coordinate 934,152 downwards.
TTATCTGGTCCTGGATTTCCATTAACTGCAAATCCAATAACATCTTTCCATGTAAGCATAACTGTATTTTTTTAACAATTGATCAAATCAATTCAGAATGTAAAATAGTCTTTATTTTTTAAAAACCTTACAATACAAAGGTATCATCAAAATATTAAAACATCTATATAACAAAAAAGCAACTTAAAATTAAGTTGCTTTTTTGTTACAAATTTTAGAATTACTTATTACTCGTTTCCTTTTTTGTAATCTGCTAAAAACTTAGCTAATCCTATATCTGTTAAAGGGTGTTTTAACAATCCCGTTATTGATGATAAAGGCCCGGTCATAACATCACTTCCAATTTTAGCACAGTCGATAACGTGCATGGTGTGACGAATTGAAGCTGCTAAGATTTGCGTATCGAAAGCGTAGTTATCATAAATCTGTCTGATTTCAGCAATTAAGTTTAAACCGTCGGTAGAAATATCATCTAAACGTCCTAAGAAAGGTGACACGTAAGTCGCTCCAGCCTTAGCCGCTAATAACGCCTGACCAGCTGAGAATACTAAGGTTACATTTGTTCTGATACCCTTATCTGAAAAATATTTACAGGCTTTTATACCATCGGCAATTAATGGTAATTTTACCACGATTTGTGGGTGAAGCGCTGCTAAAGCCTCGCCTTCTTTTACCATACCTTCAAAGTCTGTAGAAATCACCTCGGCACTTACATCTCCTTCAACGATATCACATATTTTTTTGTAGTGGGCTAAAATATTAGCTTCACCCGTAATACCTTCTTTCGCCATTAACGATGGGTTTGTTGTAACACCATCTAATACCCCTAAAGCCTGTGCTTCTGCAATTTCTTCTAGGTTAGCTGTATCAATAAAAAATTTCATCTTCCTAATTTATTAATTGTTATATGCTTTTAAATACTCTAAAACCTGGTTACTCACTTGCGGTCCAGTGAAACCGAATTTCTCATCAAGAACACCTGCAGGCGCAGAATATCCGAAGTGATCTAATCCAAACACTTTACCATTATCTCCTACTAAACCTTCTAAGTTTACTGGCAACCCTGCCGTTAATCCAAATAATGGTTTATCTTTAGGAATCACGCTATTTTGGTATGCTTTAGATTGAAGCCTGAATACACCTTCTGAAATTACTGAAGCAATATTTACCTTTAACCCGTTTTCGTTTTCTAAGATCTCAGCAGCAGCAACCAAGGTTGACACTTCCGATCCATTAGCGATTAACACCACGTCTGGATTTTCAACTTCTTTTACTAAATACCCTCCTTTTTCTGCCCCTAAAGCTTCATTATATCTAGAATCACCTTGCGCAGGAACATCCTTAATACCTTGTCTAGACAAGATTAATCCTGAAGGAGTTGATGTGTTTTCTAAAGCCATTTTCCAGGCTACAGATGTTTCTGCAGCATCAGCAGGACGTAACGCTAAGAAGCTTGACTTTCCACTATGGTTTTTTAGCTTTTCTAATAAACGTATTTGAGCTTCCTGCTCGATTGGTTGGTGTGTTGGTCCATCTTCCCCTACGCGGAATGCATCGTGTGTCCAAACATACTTCACTGGTAATTCCTGGATACCACTTAAACGAATCGCAGGTTTCATATAATCTGAGAATACGAAGAAAGTTGCAACCACCGGTATAATTCCACCGTGTAATGCAATACCATTAGCAATAGCAGCCATGGTTAACTCGGCAACACCTGCTTGTAAGAACCCTCCTGAGAAATCACCCTTTTTAAGTGCGTGTGATTTTTTCAAGAAGCCGTCTGTTTTATCGGAGTTCGATAAATCGGCCGATGATACAATCATATTCTCAACATTTTCAGCCAAATAACCTAAAACTGTTGAAGATGCTACTCTTGAAGCCACACCAGATTTTTGCTCTATGGCAGAAAAATCTAATTCTGGTAATTGCCCAGATAAAAAGAAATCTAATTTTTCCGCTAACGCAGGGTTTGCAGCTTTCCAAACGTCGATTTCAGCTTTTTTCTCTGCAGCCTGAGCTGTTTTTGTTTTTATTATATCAGCGTAAAATGTTTCAACTTCCGAATAAATATCAAAAGGATTGTTAATATCTGCTCCTAAGTTCTCCATGGTTTTAGCGTAATCGGCTCCTGTAGCCCCAATTGGCTGACCATGTAATTCACAATACCCTTCGAACATACTTCCATCGGCAGTAACACAACCTTTACCCATAATCGTTTTACCGATAATTAAGGTTGGTTTTTCAGTTTCGGCATTGGCATCTTTTAGTGCTTGGCGAATTTCTTCATGATTATGTCCATCAATCGTTACCACTTTCCATCCCCAAGCTTCGTACTTCATTGCCGTGTCCTCAGTAGTTACTTCATCGGTAGAAGTTGATAACTGGATATCGTTAGAATCGAAGAACATGATGAAGTTACTTAATCCTAAATGACCAGCAATACGACCTGCTCCTTGAGAAATCTCTTCCTGAATACCTCCATCTGAAATGAATCCATAGACCTTGTGATTCATCCAGTCTCCAAAACGCGCTTGTAAAAATTTAGCAGCAATCGCTGCTCCCACACCCATGGTATGTCCCTGACCTAATGGGCCAGAGGTGTTTTCTATACCTCGTTTAACATCTACCTCAGGGTGACCAGGCGTAATGGAACCCCATTGTCTAAAATTAGCAACATCATCCTTTTCATAATTTCCTAAGAGATAATACTGAGCATACATTAATGTAGATAAATGTCCTGCATCCATAAAAAAGCGGTCTCTAAAAGGCCACTCCATATCTGTAGGGTCATAATTAAAGAACTCTGAATAAAGGATATGCATAAAATCTGCTCCTCCCATGGGTCCTCCGGGGTGTCCTGAATTTGCTTTTTCTACCATCGCCACAGCCAATGCTCTGATATTATCTGCTGCTTGTTGATCTAATTTTTTGTTCATTTTAATTGTGATTAATTTTAATCATTTACAACCTTTTTGGGGTTGATTTTTAAGTATGTTTTAAATCGATGTGCAAAACTAAACATTTTCTGCAAACCAACTCCTCAAAACATATGATTTGCATACATTTAACATGCAAAAATCAATTTTAAACAAAAAAAGAATAATTATTTAATAAGTGTACTTAAGAAATTTATTTTTTAATGAACAGACATGCGTAGATATAAAAAATAAACTAAAGGATAAAATTTACATTATAACACTACTAATCAATCGTTTGAATAGTATTTCATAAAAAAATGTTTAATAATTAATTTATAAAGTCTTCTTTAACTAAATTAAGTAAGCGTTTAAAGAAAACATTAAGGCATAAAAAAAGGCTTTACAAATGCAAAGCCTTTTTTACTCCTTATTTCGTGCGGGCGGGGAGACTCGAACTCCCACACCTCGCGGCACTAGATCCTAAGTCTAGCGTGTCTACCAATTCCACCACGCCCGCTAAAGGTGTGCAAATATAAACAAGATTTTTAAAACGCAAAATGCTAAAAGCAAAAAAAGATTCTTTTTTTATACTTTTGAATAAAAATTTAAAACGCTGAATGGAAAATATTCAACTTTACATTAAAGAAAACAAACCAAGATTTTTAACAGAACTTATCGATTTACTCAAAATTCCATCGATTAGCGCAGACTCTGCCTATAAAGATGATGTTTTAAAAACCGCCGAAGCCGTAAAAATAAGCTTAGAAAAAGCAGGCTGCGATCAGGTTGAAGTATGTAATACCGATGGATACCCAATTGTTTATGGTGAAAAAATTATAGACCCAAATTTACCAACCGTTTTAGTTTACGGGCATTACGATGTACAACCACCAGACCCGATAAATTTATGGAATTCACCTCCATTTGAACCTATAATCAAATCGACAGATGCTCATCCTGAAGGAGCCATATTTGCCCGAGGAGCCTGCGATGATAAAGGACAGATGTATATGCACGTGAAGGCTCTGGAATTTATGACATCTACCAATCAATTACCGTGTAATGTAAAATTCATGATTGAAGGAGAAGAAGAAGTTGGAAGTCCGAATCTGGCTATTTTTGTAAAAAACAATCAGGAAAAATTAAAGAACGATGTTATTTTAATTTCAGACACAGGAATGATTGCCAACGATGTACCTTCTATAACCACTGGACTTCGTGGATTAAGTTATGTTGAAGTTGAAGTTACCGGCCCCAACCGGGACTTGCATTCCGGACTTTATGGTGGTGCCGTAGCAAACCCTATAAATGTTTTAACCAAAATGATCGCTTCGCTCCACGATGAAAACAATCATATAACCATTCCTGGATTTTATGATAACGTAGAAGAGTTATCAACCGAAGAACGTGCTCAAATGGCAAAAGCACCCTTTAGTTTAGAAGCTTATAAAAAAGCTCTTAATATAAATGCCGTTTACGGTGAAGCAGGCTATACCACAAATGAACGCAACTCTATTCGTCCAACCCTGGATGTTAACGGCATTTGGGGTGGTTATACGGGTGAAGGCGCTAAAACGGTTATCCCTAGTAAAGCATTTGCTAAAATATCCATGCGCTTAGTACCTCATCAAGACTGGGAAACGATTACAGAACTATTTACCACGCATTTTAACAACATTGCACCTGAAGGAGTTAGCATAAAAGTAACGCCTCACCATGGAGGTCAAGGCTACGTTACACCTATCGACAACATTGGTTACCAAGCCGCCTCAAAGGCATATCAGGATACTTTTGGTAAAACACCCATTCCTCAGCGAAGTGGTGGCAGTATCCCAATTGTTTCCCTATTCGAACAGGAATTAAACAGTAAAAGTATTTTAATGGGCTTTGGTTTAGATAGTGATGCTATTCACTCTCCAAACGAGCATTTTGGTGTATTCAACTACTTAAAAGGAATCGAAACCATTCCTTTATTTTACAAGTATTTTACAGAATTATCTAAATAGTATTTTTGGATGTTACCACCTATTGCAAGTAAAAGACAATAGGTGGTCGCACTTTCCTTTTTAATCTTTGGTATTACAAAAGGATTTTCTCTCCAATCGCTAACACATAACTTCTGATGAAAAACCAGTACGCTACCAATCTCATTTTAATTACTCTTGCTACTTTTTTAATAAGTACTTCGGGCGCATTGGGAAAACATATTTCCTTATCACCTCCGGTTACCATTTGGTGGCGATCCATTCTAGGGAGCTTATTTATATACTTATTCTGCAGATATAAAGGCTACAAACTTAAAATTTACAGAAAAAGCGATTATAAACCAATTATTATTAGTGGTGCCTTACTTGGTTTGCATTGGATTACTTATTTCTATGCCTTAAAACTATCCAATGTAGCTATAGGGATGCTATCATTGTTCACCTACCCTATTTGGACGGCATTTTTAGAGCCTATTTTTATAAAAATAAAATTCGACCCAGTATATATTTTATTAGGAATTATGGTTATTACCGGTCTTTATATTTTAGCTCCTGAAATTAGTTTTAAAAACACTTACGCTCTAGGCATCCTTTTGGGTATATTTTCGGCATTATGTTATGCTCTTCGAAATATTATTTCAAAGAAATTAACCGACAGTTATAATGCTTCAACCATCATGTTTTATCAAGCAAGCCTTATTTCTCTAATATTATTACCTGTTTTATTTTCGATGGACCATACCAAATTAATCCCCAATATACCATTCATATTAATTCTGGCATTAGTAACAACTACAATAGGCCATACCCTACTAGTAAATAGTCTGAGACATTTTTCAGTAAGCACAGCCAGTATAATAAGCAGCACACAACCTATTTTTGGAATAATAATAGCTTACCTATTTCTGAACGAGATACCTCAATTAAATACTTTTTTGGGTGGGTCACTCATAATAGCAACCGTTATTATTGAAAGTATCAGGTCGAGAAATAAATAAGCTATCGTGACAACCTAGGGTAGATAGGAATACCCTTTTCGTGTTTTCCAAAGGAAATATTTTTCGAAAATGACTTTGAATACGTCATAAAAAATATTCGGAATCATAATCGCAAAATTTCTTGGTTTAAATAGTTTATCACTTAAAATTATTACTTCCTTTTTACCAGCATCCATGATGCAGACTCCAGGAATTTTACCCCACGCTTTTTTCTTAAGTTCCGTCTCACCTTTAGAAACTCTGATAATATTTTCTGCCACAATTTTACCAGTCTCATCCGATGGATATCCCGTTTTCGGTCCTGAGAAAGGCACTTTTCCGGGAGTAAAAGGCAACTTTACATCAACGGCTATACCTGCTGCCCAAACATTTGGTAATGTCACATGGCGGTAATCGTCGGTTACAGGTATATAACCTGCAGCCGTTGCTTCTAATCCAGGTGAGTTCTTCACGAAATCAACCCCAATAAATGGTGGCATTAACATAGTAAAACTACTTGGCAGCTCTTCATCTGATGTTAATATAACCTTATCTTCTTGAACTTCTTTTACACCAACTTCTGTTCTAAAATGTATATTGAACATTTTCATAAACGATTTAAGCATGGTTTCGCCACCAGTCATACCATCTATTCCAAAATGCCCCAAGAATGTTTCAGGAGTAATCCAATATAAATCAACTTTCTTTCTTATATTTTGTTCACGCAGCCATTTTTCAATATTGAATAAGAATTCATAGGCAGCACCCATACAGCCAGCATTCTGAGTCGCACCAATAACAATTGGCCCTGGATTTTTCTTAAACTCTTCTAAGGCTGTTCTAATTTTCATTGCTCCATTAGGTGTTCCTACATAATGTGCATATTCCTGCACCCCAGGAGCTACGTCGTATTTTACTTTTGGCCCAGTGGCAATGACTAAATGATTGTAACTTACCTCCTCCTTATCGGTAACAACAACTTGTCTTTCTGTATCAACCCTTAAAGCTTCAGCTAATAAAAACTCCACCCCTTTTTTATGAAGAATTTCATCCTTCCTAAAAGAAATATCTTTTATTTCACGTCTATTAAAAGGAACCCAGATTAAAGATGGAATAAATAAAAACAAAGGTGATTTATCTATCATAATTACCTTGTGTTTATCTTTACCTTTACGCTTAATTTCGAGGGCTGCAGTCATCCCTGCAAAATTCCCTCCTACTACTACTGTGGTTGTCATAACTCTATTAATTTATAGATGTAAATTTAACTCTAACTTAGATAACCCACAGCAACTTATGTTACAATACGACTATGAATTTCAACCAAATTAATTAGTAAAACATGTAACATATTATCATAATTATCGTTCTATTAATCAATCATCAATCAAAATCAATCAAATCATGTTAAAACGATTCTTTATAATCTGTTCGGGTGCAGACACCCAAATTTTAAACTCATGTGCTTCAGGTGAACAAAATAAGTATGCTGGCATTGGTGCCACCGTCTTTTTCACAGCTATTATGGCCTTTATTGCTGCAAGTTATGCCCTATACACTGTTTTTGATAATTTATTCACTTCTATATTTTTTGGACTAATATGGGGTTTACTCATTTTTAATTTAGACCGCTATATTGTTTCGACCATAAAAAAGTCAGACGGTTTTCTAAATGAATTACTTCAGGCAGCTCCACGAATTATACTAGCTATTATTATTGCCATCGTTATTGCCAAACCGTTGGAATTAAAAATATTTGAAAAAGAAATTAATAGGGTATTGTTAGAAAAAAAGAACCAGCTAACCCTTTTAAATCAACATCAAATTTCAGAACAGTTCCAACCTAAAACGGATAATTTGAAACAGCAAATTTCAAAACTAAAATCTGAAATAACTACAAAAGAACAAGAAGTAAATGCGCTTTACGACATTTATATCTCTGAAGCGGAAGGAACGGCAGGCACCAAATTATTAGGAAAAGGACCTGTTTACAAAGAAAAACGAGAAAAGCACGACGAAGCCTTAGTTGACTTACAACAACTTAAATTAACTAACGGTACTAAAATTGAATCTTTAGAGAAAACCATAGCTATTACAGAAGCTTCAAAAGAAAAACAAATTGCAAATTCGCAACCCATAATTGATCATTTCGATGGTTTTTTGGCTCGCATAAATGCTTTAGATAAATTACCCTGGCTTCCCTCTTTCTTTATCTTTTTACTGTTTTTAGCTATTGAAACAGCCCCAATATTCACGAAACTATTAGCAGCTAAAGGCAGCTACGATCTTAAACTGGAAGACCACGAAGCAATTATAAAAACTCAAATACTTCTGAACAAAAATCAAAGAGAAAAATTACTTAAGGCCGAGTTTACTCTAAATGATCATGTTTATAAAACAATTGTAAACGACGAAGAGCTAATAAATGATAAACAGGCCAAAGCAAAAGAGCTTTTACAATTTCAAGCGGATACTTTTTTAAAAAATCAAAAGAATATATTCTAGTATTTTATCTATTTTTAGACCGAATTCATAAAAGAAACACTAAATAAACTATGAAAAAATTTATTCTCTATATTTTCCTTTTTGGAACTTTTACAGTTTTTTCCCAAAATAGCTCTCAAAAAGACAAAAAAGCCATATTAGCTGTTTTAAACAACCAAAGTACAGCGTGGTCAAATAATGACATTGAAGCATTTATGAGTGGCTATTGGAAACATGATTCACTTAAATTTTATGGATCTAATGGCGTTACTTACGGATGGAAAAACACATTAGAACGCTACAAAAAAACGTATCCTGATAAGAATCACACCGGTAAACTAAACTTTAAGGTGAATGCCATTTCAAAAATTAATAAAGGTGCTTATTATGTCTTAGGTGAATATCACTTACAACGCAAAGTAGGAAACGCCAGTGGTTTCTTTATGGTTATCTTTAAAAGAATACATGGTGAATGGAAAATTATTGCTGATACCTCAGCTTAAAATAATCTAGGTTTTCTTTACGTATTTCGTAATAATTACGATGTTCTGACCGTCTACTTTTCCTTCAATATATTCGGCATTCTCTCTATCTAATCGAATATTTCGAACGGCCGTTCCTTGTTTTGCTACCATGCTACTACCTTTTACTTTTAGGTCTTTTACTAACACTACCGAATCTCCAGTCTCTAGTATGACACCATTAACATCACGGTGAACAATTTTATTAGCTTCATCTTCATGCTCACCAGTGGCTCTCGCCAAAGCTAGAGCTTCATCATCCAGATACATCATATCTAATAAATCTTTAGGCCAGCCTTCATTACGTAATCGTTGTAACATACGCCATGCCATAATTTGAACAGGAATAAACTCGCTCCACATACTCTCATTTAAACAACGCCAATGGTTGGCATCCATTTCCTGATTACCTTCTATTTGATTTAAACAAGTACTACAAATCAATACACTATTATCTACATTTTCATTTAAAGATGGCGGAATAAGGTATTGTGCTAAATTTGAATTAGAACCACAAAGTTCGCAGGTATTATTACTTCTTTCTTGTAATGTATGTAGAACGCTCATTGAATTTATTTTAATGCTGCAAAAATACATTAAAACGAGATGTTTCCCTAAAGATTAGGAAATAAAAAAGGATGCTTAAAAGCATCCTTTTTAAAACAATTAAAATTAAACTTAAAGAACAACGACACTATATACATAATCGCCATGTCCCTCAAAATATTTACCCATAGTTTTGCCTTCTTCTTCGGTAAATTCCTCTTTCATTAATTCTTGATTTTTATCAAACATTTTTTCCATATCGTCCATAGAGTCTAAATAAAAAGCCTGAATAAAATCTCGTTTATCCGATCCCCAGGCATGCATATTAGGATAATAAGCTTTTATAAATTCGTTTTTATGAATAACATTTTGCTCCATGCGCTCGGCTAACCCTTTTAGTTCATCCCAAGATCCGTCCTGTGGAAATGCTCTTTTATTTTTACGTACATAAAGAATCATTCCATCTGTCACTTCACTTTCTAACACTTTAGCTCCAGGCAACGTAGCATAAATCTCATCGGAATGCATAGGAGCATATGCTGAATTCATTTTTTTCAAAAAGGCTTTTCTGGCGTCGGCATCTGGCCAAGCCTCTTTTTCTAATTCTGAATTTCTTTCCGCAGCTTTTTCAATGGCAGCCCAATCCTTATAAGACTGCACATATAATACTTCATTGCTATTATCTGTCATTAAATGCATGTAATAACGTGCAGAATTGACATATTCATTTTTACTCGTAACTTTATCCATATATTCCTTTTCAATGGCCTTCCATTCTTTCGCGTTCATGTCACTATCCTGATTCCAGTACATAGTAGTTACTGTTACATAGGCGGGACGCTCATTTTCCTGAGCAAAAGACATGGTATTTAATAAAAATAAAATTGCAATGAGGATACTGGTAATAATTCGATTGGTTGTTTTCATAATCTGTAAAAATTTAAGTTAGTATATGAGTTAATCTGTTACTAATCCAAGATTATGGGGCTAACATCGAATTTGGGGGTAATACTGCTATGTAATCTAAATGCTATTAAGGAGTGTTTTATCAAATATACAAAAAAAGAGATTAGTTTTACAGAATCGTAAGTATTTTCAATTCATAATAATTTCTCTTTCAGTTTCTTAGACATATTCAAGACTACCATATCATAGGAATGACTGATTAAATCCAAAATTAATGATAATTCCAACTCGCCTTCATGTAGATAAAGTGTGTTCCAATGGGTCTTATTCATATGAAATGCAGGACGAATGCTGTGATATTCGGCACGTAATTCCTGACTGTATTCGGAATCGGCTTTTAAACTAATGGAAGCTTCTCCCTGCTCCCACCTCTCTAAAGGTATTAAAGCAAACATTTTACCCAAAACTTTAAACACTAAGGTGTCGGCATCAAAAGGAAACTCCTCTGTTACCCCTTTCTTTTTCAAACAATAATCTCGAAACTGTTCAATATCCATTATTTGAGATTTTTTATCGTATTCTCATCAATTTTAAGTTCTGAATAGTTCAATCGCCAACCAATGGTCTCAACCATACTTTCAATTAACAGAATCGATTCCAAAGCTTCACGCTTAGCAACTTCAAACAATCCACTCTCGGGCACCTTATTCCGAATATGAAGTTTAGCCTCGCTATGTAATTCGGTTAAATCGGAAGCTTCAAACTTATTAAACATACCATCTTTTTTGTCGTAATAATTTAAATCACTTTCAATACTAAGCACCTCGGGTTCCGGAAAACTTTTAAATACAATGGTTTTTGTTTTTACATTGGCTTCCATTTTAATTTTCGATAAGTCGAAACCAACGTGTGCCTTAGCGTTTATAACAATCAAAGCCTTTTTTCTACTCGAAATTAATTTCAAAAAACGTTCTTTAACATTTTCATAATGGTATATTTCGGCAAAATCGCCTTCAATAGTAATAAACTTACACACCTTTTTTATTTTATCTAAGAGTACTACCGCTTGCGACTGGGTTTTCTGATTTACCGCATAATACTTATACAAAACAACAAAGAAAAGCGTAACCAGAATGGTTAATATAATTACGAAGAATATATCCATAGTAAGAGTATCATTATTTATTCAGGGTTTTTAGTTAAAACAAAAACTCCCTTGAACTCATTTAACTACTTAAATATAAGTAATTAAACCGAAGTTACAGACACCCTACTATTCTATTATTTTATACAATATGGGTTTACTCGGTGTAGCATCATTTTCGAAAGGAGCAATTTGAAGGTTGAGAAAATAAGTACCATCATCAACCTTATTTGACACATAAATAAACTCCGTTATGGTAGCATCCATCCGCATTTCCCCACTAGTATTCCAAAAGGCATTGTGAGCCAACAACAGACCATCGTCTTGTTCCCTGTCTATACTTGGTAAATCAATTAATAGATGCTTCACATGTTTTTCTTTTAAATACAGAGCAGCTTCTTCCAACATATATGGCGGATTGGTTTTAGAATATTGTCTGGTAAGCTTACTTCTGGTATTGGGCAGGGTTCTAATAATAACCGCATCACGCTTTTTATTACCCAAGGCATATTGCAATTGCTTTTTTGAAATTACAAAATCGCCGTTTGTTTTCTCTGGCGGAATGGTAATAACCTCAGCTAAAAAGAAAAACTGTTTTAAATGCTTGTTTACAGAATGTACCTTTTCTGTAATATGCCCAACACATTCTGTGTGCGTGCCATGTGAATGTGGATTAAAATAAATATTATTAAAGTTAACAGCCGAATTCTCTTTAACGCTCCCGATCCAGTCTTCCATAGCAACCGGTTCGATCTTGGGCTCTCCAATATACCAAGCATTTACATTTTTTTTGGACCCACTAATTGGAATGGAAATGTCTAATGGTTGTGCTAAGTCGATTTGATATTTTCTTGAATTGCAATGAATGGTTGCGAGCATATATTATATTTTAAAAAGATCGGAGGCGATACCATCACTCAAAAATTTACCTTCATTAGTTACTAAAAGGGTATCATTTTCAATATACAACAATTGCTGTTCTATATGCTTTTGAGCTTGCCTTAAAATATAATTTTTAAAGTGCATACCAAAATCCTCAGCCACTTTTTCTAAAGAAACCCCCCAAATAGTACGCAATCCTGTCATAACATACTCATTATATTTATCGGTAACGGTTAGGGTTTCTATCTCGATTGGCAATTCTTTATTCTGAAGCGCCTTAATGTATTTTGAATTATTTCTAACATTCCACCCACGTTGATGCCCATTAAATGAATGCGCTGATGGACCAATACCCAGATAAGGTCTCCCTAGCCAATATGCCGAATTATTCTTACTGAAATATGCAGGCTTACCAAAATTAGATAGTTCGTAATGCACGTACCCATTTGCCTTTAATTTCTCGATTAGCATATGAAATTGGTCTTGTGCCAGTTCGTCGTCTACATTTTTAACTAGGCCCTTTTTTATAAAACTATCTAAAGCCGTTTTGGGTTCTACTGTAAGCGCATAACTTGATATATGCGGTATATTAAATTCTAGTACCGTTTCTATATTAGCTTCCCATTCGGCATTCGTTAAACCTGGAATTCCATAAATTAAATCGATTGATATATTATCAAAATATTTAGTTGCCTCTTGTAAACAGCATTTTGCTTCTTCAGCGTTGTGAGCGCGATTCATTAATTTTAAATCTTTTTCAAAAAAAGATTGCACTCCAATGGAAAGGCGATTAATCCCTATTTCTCTATAAGACTCAAATACCGACTTCTCACTTGAAGATTTTACATTTAAATCGTCCGGATTGGCTTCTAGTGTAATTTCAGGATTAGAAACCACATGATAATTTTCATAAACTGCATCTATTAAAAACTTCAATTCATCAACATGAAGCAAACTAGGAGTTCCGCCTCCAAAATAAATAGTTTCCACTGGAATAGTTTCAAACTCATGAGCTCGTAATTGTAATTCTGAAACCAAAGCCTGAACTAATTCATCTTTCTTTTTTAGTGAGGTTGAAAAATGAAAATCACAATAATGACAAGCTTGCTTGCAAAAGGGAATATGAATATAGATACCTGCCATTATTTTTTTACTCTATCGCCATTTTGATTCACAAAAGCACTCCAGCCGGTATAACTTTTTCCAATATCAACACGACCTTCATTATAAAAATGACAAACCGCAGCCGCCAATCCATCTGTAGCATCCAGGTTTTTAGGCAATGTTTTCAAATTAAGTAAACTTTGAAGCATTTTAGCTACCTGTTCTTTACTGGCATTACCATTACCGGTAATGGCCATTTTAATTTTTTTAGGGGAATATTCGGTAATAGGTACTTCTCTACTTAAACCTGCTGCCATGGCGACTCCTTGTGCTCGACCAAGTTTTAGCATACTTTGTACATTTTTTCCAAAAAACGGTGCTTCAATTGCAATTTCATCGGGATGATGGGTATCAATTAATTCAACCGTACGTTCAAAAATGAGTTTTAACTTTAAATAATGATCGTCATATTTTTTTAAATCTAACTCATTTAACTGTAGAAACGACATCGTTTTCCCCACCACCTTTATGAGTCCGAAACCCATTATAGTTGTTCCTGGATCTATACCTAAAATAATTTTTTCTTTCGCCATTTTTTAAAAACAATAATTACAACCACTAATAGAAATGGATACCCCTAAAGTTAAGGTTAACAAATCTCCGTTAAAACTCCCGTAACCCTCGGTAATAGGATTAAAATCATCTGCAAACCCCAGAATATAGGAACCATCAACAAAAAGTGATAACTTATCTGAAACCGCATAATGTAACTCCAGACCTCCCATAACATTAAAATTTGTAGATTTATTATTCTTATAATCGGCTAAAGGCTGCAACATAGAAACCCCAGGACCCGTATGTAAATATATTCCCAATCGGTTTGGTACAAATCTAAAACTGGAAGCATCATATACCAATTGCAGATTAATACGCGAATAATTTAGTTTAAAATAGTTTGCCTGATCTTGATTCGAAATCCGATTAAATCCATAATCTAGTTTCACTCCTATTTTAGACCAAAACATGTACTGTACTCCTAAATTTACTGTTGGAAAATTGAATGACTTACCTTCATAATCTGCTACAAATCCATCGCTAGACGGACTATTAACTCCTAAAGACAACTGTCCTTTTAATGTACTGGTATCCCACTGAGAAAAACCGCTATAACCAATAAAAAATAGAATTAATGCAAGGAATTTACATTTATTAATTTTTAAATTGGCTATCATACTCTAATATTGATTTAATTTGCAGAAGGAAGTTAATGACCGAATCGTTACCATACAAAACTAAACAATTCTTTTTAGTGCTTATTAAAATAAGCCTAGTTATTACTGCCTTCTATTATATTTATGAGAAGCTAAACACATCCTATTTAGACTTATCATTTTTATTTAATAGAATAGAAAATCATCTTATATCTTTTTTTCTTATAGGGTTATCACTTTTAATTTTAACCAGTCTTAATTGGTTCTTTGACATATTAAAGTGGCAACACCTAGTAAGTTCGATAAAACATTTGACTCTAACTGAAGTAAGTAAACAATGCTTAGCATCTTTAACAGTTTCTATATTTACACCGAATAAAATTGGTGAATACGGAGCCAAAGCACTATTTTTTAGTCGTGAATACAGAAAACAAATTCTGATTTTAAATTTAATTTCGAACTTAACTCAAATGAGCATTACCCTAATTTTGGGTGTTATTGGTCTCTCCTTTTTTTCTTTGAAATATTCTATTCAACTAAACTTTCACAACCATATTGTTGGGTTTATCCTTTTAATTATGATTGCATTGCTAATCATAATTACCTTCAAAAGAACGAATTATTCAAAATTTAAATTAATTAAATTGGATAATTTATTTAAGCATTACAATACCAAACAACGGCTTTTACGTATACTCGTATTATCCTTAATTCGCTATTTAATATTTTCGTTTCAGTTTTATTATTTATTACATCTTTTTAATGTGGATATCTACTATTTTGATGCCATGGTGATTATAAGCTCTATGTATTTACTAAGCTCCATTATTCCATCGATTGCCATTTTCGATGTTGCAATTAAGGGCAGTATAGCAGCGTTTTTATTTTCATACTTAAGTATTTCCCCCACAATAATTTTAAGCATTACCACCATCATGTGGATTTTTAATTTTGTACTACCAACTCTAATAGGTAGTCATTTCGTTCTTAATTATAAATACCCAAACAGTACAATTTAATTATGGTGTGGATAGGTTTAATTATCACGATAGGGTATCTTGTTTTAATTACCAGTTTCATTATAGGTTTTAAAAGAATTTCGCCTTATAAGCTGAAGTTAACCCAGAGCAAGACAAACTTCTCGGTGGTTATCCCTTTTAGAAATGAAGCCGAAAATTTACCGCTTCTATTACAATCATTAGAGCAATTATCCTACCCAAAAAAACTTTTCGAAATTATCCTTGTTAACGATGCTTCTGAAGACAAGTCATTAGACATTATTTCAAACTTCATACTGAATTCAAAACTTAACATTACCGTACTCGAAAACGACCGACAATCGAAATCTCCTAAAAAAGATGCTATTAGCACGGCTGTAAAAAAATCAAAATATGACTGGATTATTACAACGGATGCCGATTGTGAATTTCCAAGATATTGGCTAAATAGTTTTGATGAGATCATAATTAAAACCAACGCCAAATGTATTTCAGGCCCTGTAAGTTACCTTAATCGCCCCTCATTTCTTCACAAGTTTCAGATTTTAGATTTACATAGTTTGCAGGGCGCAACTATAGGTGGTTTTGGAATAAACCAACCATTTTTATGTAACGGAGCGAATTTCGCATATCAAAAATACCTATTTATTGAATTAGATGGTTTTGAAGGCAACAATCAAACAGCGAGTGGCGACGATATTTTTTTATTAGAAAAAATTGCAAAAAACTACCCAAAAACCTTAACATATTTGAAATGTGAAGATGCCATAGTTAGCACTAAGACACAACCTTCCTGGAGACAACTTATCAATCAACGGATTAGATGGGCCGCCAAAACAAGTCGGTATAAAAATGCCTTTGGTAAACTCACGGGAATTGCAGTATTATTAATGAATATACTAGTAATTAGTTTGCTCCTCCTCACATGGATTCACTATACTTCTACCTTCTACTTTTTAGCTATTTTGCTTTCAAAATTTATGGTAGATTACGTAATCATTTCTAAAGCAGCCTTATTTTTTAAACAAAAACAGGTTTTAAAAACCTTCCCCTTGGCGTTTATTTTTTATCCTTTTTTTAGTGTGTATGTTGCTATCAAATCCATATTTTCAGAATATACCTGGAAGGGACGTCAATTTAAAAAATAACCCATTCTATTTTTTACTAGATTTACATTTAACCTCCAAGTGGTGTACTTTATGAAAAACGGTTGGCTAAGCATTATACTTATTCTATTGGGTTCTTTTTTCGTATTTGCTCAAGAGACATACACCTACAATGGAGAGGTTCTAATCTTGAAAATGGAAATAGAAGGTGATTTAGATTTTTTAGTTCTGAAAACTGAATTACCCAATCGCTACTTTATTAAAGACCAAAACGATACACTCTACGAGCTGATTAATACACAAAATTCTGATAATAGTTACAATAAAGAATACAAAGCAACTTTAAATCAACTTACCATTGGATCGAATGTGTCGGCTAGGCGTGTAGGCTTTGGAAGATACAGCATAAAAGAATTTATTCGAGCCTATAATTCTAAAGGCACAAAACGATTTGAATATACGGGAGAAAGAGCTAGTTTAAGTTCTAGGATAGCCTTTTTTGCAGGTATAACCAATCACCCATTTATAGAATTTGTAGATAATCGGTCTAATACTTTAACCACTTTTTTAAGTTCTGAATTTGAATTTTTCGGTCATGTTGAAAAACCAAAACAGGCAGGATTTTTTAGTATTGAGCATGCGATTAAAACTTCTAAACTAAAATTCAGTGCAACTCAGATAACCGTCGGGTATCGGTATCGATTTATTAATCAGTCAAAATTTAATGTTTTCGGAAATTTACGTTGTGCCACCTATACGTTTACCAAAGAAACTTTCGAATTGCAAAATGATGCCTCAAAAGTTGTTAAAGAATCTCTATTTCATACACCTTTAAGTTTTGGTATAGGTGCAGATATTAAATTAACTAATAAGAGCTATCTGAGTTTTAATTATAATGAACTTTTCGCCATTTTTATGACGCACTCCAAAAACTTCCCTGTAGATATTGCATTTGGATACAAACTGAATCTGTAATATTATTGAACGTTAATAATAATTGGTAAATTGAACTCCGTTCTTACTTGTTGACCACGTTTAATTGCTGGATAAATTTTTGGCAAGGCCTCCAGACTTTCTTTAATTAATCGCTCGATAGTCGGAATTTCCACCTTTACAATACTGTCAATTTCAGAATGTAGCAGCATTAATTCCCCTTTTTCTGACACTTGAAAATCAAGATTAATAGTATCGTTTATATCCTGACTTACTATAATTTGTTCTTGCTGCAAATAATTTAGAATATGGTTTGTTAGTAATTCTGAAAAACACAAACTTTTTTCTTCGTTGGTTTCTAAAGAATCACATTTAGAAAATGAAGGATAGGCATCAACCTCCTGCCAATTAAAGGTTTGTAATTCCTCCTTTAAAATTGCTTCTGAAGATGTTTTTTTTATCTTAAATTGCTCACAAGAGCACAATATTAAAACAATAATTAAAACGTAGAGCTGCTTCATTAATAGAACTGAAAACCGAAAAGTACGAATTTTTTGTTTTTTAAGCACTTAAAACTAAAAAAACCGAAGCTTTCACTCCGGTTTTATGTCTTTTTTACTCATATCATTTTTCTTCATAAAAAATGATACCATATTTTTAAAAGATCCTTGAAAATAATTATCCACCAACTTATTTATAGACTGGTAGCTATAATCTTGTTTATCCACTATTGGAAAGTACACATGACCTTTTCCTTGCTTTTCATACCCAACAAATCCTTTAGTTTCTAAAATTCTAACAATTGTTGACACCGTATTATAAGCAGGCTTTGGCTCTGAAATCTCTTCGATAATTGCTTTAACGTTAGCCTTTTTTAATTGCCAAAGTATTTGCATAATATCTTCTTCTGCCTTAGTAAGTTGTTTCATTTTACTCGAGTTTTATTTATTCAACTAAAAACTTAGTTACATAAATTTAACTAAATATTTAGTTTAAACTAATTTTTTAGTTAAAAATGTAACATTTCAATAACCTTAGCGTCTAATTCATTAAAAAGGCAGCATGGATTTAATTTTAGTGCTTATTGCGGCAATTCTAATGCTTTTAGGGCTTATTGGAAGTTTTCTTCCAGTAATTCCAGGCCCGTTATCGAGTTGGGCCGGATTTCTAACACTATACTTTAGCAAGTCTGTTGAGTTAAGCAAAACCTTTTTATTAATAACCTTTTTAGTTGCTTTCCTAATTTGGATATTAGATTACATCATTCCAGCTCTGGGTACTAAACACTTTGGAGGAAGCAAATATGGGATGATAGGAACCAGTATTGGATTGGTAGTTGGTTTATTAGCACCCATTCCTGGCGGTATTATTATAGGCCCTTTTATAGGCGCCTTAATTGGTGAATTGTATCATAAAAATGACACAAAAATAGCTTTAAAAGCAGCCTTTGGTTCGTTTATAGGTTTTTTAGGATCTACATTAATTAAGTTTATAACCTGTGTTGCTTACTTAATCATGTTTATAGGAATTATTTGGAATAGCCGAGAACTGGTTTTCTCTTTTTAAAAAAGAAAAGCCCTATGGGTCTCTCACCTCCATAGGGCATGTAAATTGCTATTATCAACAAAAAAATTGAGGGATTAATTAATTTTGTAGTGTTGATTTTACAAATTTAAGCATTAGTATGTTTGTTTAACTGCGGTAAACCCGTAATAATATTGCGGTTTATATGTAAAAACCAGCTATATCCATGATTTACAGCTAATAACAAATTATTAATTATTATTTTTTTAACACAAATAACAAGAAATCACTTACCTAAACATTAAACAAACCCCCTATTTCGAGCTTCTTTAAGTAACGTTTCGTCTTGTCCATCATGCACTTCGAATATTTCTCTCAATTGCTTTTTTCGCTTTTCAATAGCACTTAAAGAAATATCTAAATGGGAGGCTAAGTTTTTAGTTTTAACACCTTGTGATAGTAAATGAAGAATTTTACGATTTTTTTCGTCAATTACAATATCACTACTAATAACTTTTCGAATATAACTATTAACAGTTCCACTATAAAATGGCGGATTATTTAGCACCGCTTGAAAAGCACTTGCCAATTCACTAGACGTTAAATCACTTTTTATTAAGAACCCTTCAGGGTCTATAGTTTTTATAATATTATGAATCCTAAAAGATTCATTAAACATAGTAAGAATAATAATTTTTGCCTGAGGCAATGTTTCACGTGCATATCCGGCTAAATCTTCACCCGACGTCATTCGACCATCGGTTGAAGCAGGCAAGCTAATATCTACAAATAAAATATCATACGGCACTTCCCTCTCGACAGATTTATCCATTAATTTTACAGCCTCGTCACAATTATTTGCAATATCAATAAATAATTCTTGATTCTCTTTCTTAGTAAACTGTAATGTATTTTGATAACCCTCAATAATCATGGGATGGTCATCAATCATAAGTATTTTTATTTTCTGTGTCATAATTAGTATTATGCTATTGGGGCTTCTATAGTGAGTGTTGTTCCTTCATTTTTACTCGATACGATACTTAAGGTTCCGTTTATATCTTTAATTCTGGAGTTCATATTCTTTATACCTATACCTGACTTTGCCTTATTTACATCGAATCCGGTACCATCATCACTAATGGCCAAGCAAATTACATTATTTTTTAATTTAAAACTAATATCAACACGTGTAGCATTGGCATGTTTATAAATATTATGCAAAGTCTCTTGTATAATACGATAAATATGAATTTTCATCTTATTATTTACATCATCCCAGTTTATAATTTCTTCGTAATCTAAATGATAGTCAATTTCATAAGCTAACGTTTGTGTTTCTACAAGTGTTTTTATTATATCTATAAAACCAGAACCAGAAACAAAATCGGTATTTAATTCATGTGATACTTTTCGAATATCATTTTCTATAGTTTTTAAACCATCTATGTATTCACTTCTTGTTTTAATAGCCTCTGGGCTATTATTCATATTTAAGCTATCTAAACTCAATCTGGTTCCAAACAAACGTCCTAAAACACCGTCATGCAATTCCTCGGAAATACGTTTTTTTTCTAATACCCGAGCTTCTTCTATTCGTTCATTTTGAGACAGCATTAGATTGTAGATTTCTTCGTTTGCTTGTTGCTGCTGCTGAATAAGTTTCAGCTCCTTATTTTTATTGCGCTGCGTGATTACCAGATATAATAGAATAGAAGCAATAATTAATACTACCGAAATAATAAGCAGCCACAAACGCTCTTTAGCTATTTGCCTGTTTTCACGCTCTATTTGCTCCGTTTCATAATGAATTCTGGCATATTTATTACGTGTAGCCCGCTCATTTTTCAAGAGGCTATCACTTAGTTTTATATAGGCATCATAGTATTTTACAGCCACACTATCTGATTCTAATTCCGATAATAACAATAAAGACCTAAGTAAATCATCCTTTGAATATTTCTCGGAAATTGTCTTAGCTTGATAAGCATAATATTTCGCAGAATCCATATTACCATATTTCTGATAATACTTAGCTAAATGCTGTTTAGTTATGATGGTATAAACATCGTTATCTATACTGTCACAAATTTTTAAAGATCTATGATATAGATTGGGTAATTGCTCTGTATTATCAGCCAACTGTAACGCATGTGCATAGTTATCTAGTACGACAGCATAAAAGTCAGGTCTCGTTTTTAGTAAATTTTTGTCTGCTAAAATCTCCTCAAGTAACTTGATGGCCAAATTATATTTACCGGCATCTTTGTAAGCAACTGCCAAATTGTTTTGGAGATTATTAACCATACCCATATTATCGGCATTAAGTGCTAGTTGCCCATCTAAAGCCCGCTCAAAATAAATTATTTCTTCATCGTGTTGTTCTAAAATTTTAAAAACTTGGCCAAGATTGTTGTATAGATATATTTGATATGCCTTAACTGTATCATTATTTGGATCGAGCTTATCAAGCAATGACAGGGCTTCAACCGAGGTTAATTCACTACCGGTGAGATCTTTTTCCTGTTTTTGTAATAAAGCAATATCTAAAAGTACAATAGCCCTATTGAGATTATCATTAAGGTGCCTGTAAAGTTTTTCAGCCTTATCATTATAGTAATAGGCACTATCCGGGATTTTATCGTAATAATAATAGCCCAAATTTTTGTTTACTAAGGCTAATGAGGTGGTATCCTTTAAACGTTTAGCCAACTTATAAGCCTCATGACTGTAAAACAAAAAGAGATTGTAATCTTCCTGATTATTGTAAATAGCAGCTAAATTTACATTCGCATCAACGATTAAAGAATCCAACTGATAATTTTCTGCCAGTATTTTAGCTCTATTAGCTTGTTTTAATCGAATATATTTATCTAATTTCTTAGAAGAAGATGTATTTATATAATATTCTATACTATCTACAATAGGCCCGAGACTCTTCTGAGAATGAGAGAGGGCAGTTAATAAGCATAGTAAAAACCAAAATTTATATTTCAACGGATTAACATATCGAGTTTATCAAATGTATCTATATTTTTTAATTTATAAAAAGATAAGGCCTTTATCGTACGATAAAGGCCTTTATTAATTATATTTTTACTAATACTATCTCAATTCTATAGTACCATCACCAACAATTAAAGTTGTATCTGGAGCATTTAATACATCATCTTCATTTAAATCTTGCTTGGTACAAGAAGTTAATGCTGTTAAAACTACTGCTAAAACTAATACGATCTTTAGGGCCTTCATAATGATTTGATTTTAAGGTTAATTATTTTATTTTTCTCTAATTATTTAAACAATATGATAACTAAGACTTTTAACAAAAATCTTGTTAGAGGGAAAAATGGATAATTAATTTTAAAACCAAACGCATACAAAAGCGTCTAGAATTATAAATATTATTTTGAGGGAATATTGACTTTTAAGTCAACAATAAAATGGATTAATAAGTTAACTGAAATCTGAGGGGAATGTATAATTTCCGATAACTTGTATCAAATGTAGGTTAAACAGTATAACTAATTTAAGTTAATCGATGAAATGCGTATTTTATCGTCAAAATACGTTTATAGCAATAATTACTTACAAAAAACAGCCTAACGTGTTGATTTTGCCTGCACTAAACTAGTTTTAACAATAATGGTCTTAACATCTTCTTGAACCCCATTATTTTCTAATCTATTAATTAGCATTTTTGCAGCATTCGCACCTATATCCTTGGCATGCTGCCTAATAGTTGTTAATTTAGGAATGGCATGATTGGAATCTGCCTTACTGGCGAAACCAATGACTGAAATATTTTTAGGCACTTTTAGTCCATATTGCATCGCCGCATTCACCGCAATAATACCCGATGAACTATCGGCCGCTATAACGCCGTCAACATGCTTATTTTTCTTTAGAAAGCTGAGAATTTTCTTTTGTTGGTCTTCTTTCTTTTTAATCTTTAGCAAAATTGGTTCTGAACCGGATTCAAAAATAGCCTTGGCATAGCCACGCTCTCTAAGCTTACCAACACTTAAATTATCAAGATTAGTTATAAATGCAATATGTTTTCTGTTATCGGCAATCAAGTTCATCGTGGCATTATAGGTTGCATCAAAATCATCAACAATAACTTTGTCGCACAACAAATCATGCGCAACCCTATCAAACATTACAATAGGGGTTTTCTGTATTATGGTCTTTTTAAAATGTTCCATATCATCCTTAAGCTGTGTCTCTTCAGACAAGGATAAAATAAAACCATCCACACTCCCCGTTAAAAGGTTGATCGCTTCCTTTTCTTTATCCAGGGACTCATTGGATATGCACGTCATAATATTATACCCATATTTTGACGCCTCACGTTCAATTCCAAAAAGTACTTTTGATAAAAAATGATTTAATATGTCAGGGATGATAACACCAATTGTTTTGGTTCTATTCGATTTTAAACTTAAAGCAACTTTATTAGGCTTATAATTATATAATTCTGCTAGCTCCTTTACACGCTTCACAGTTTCTTCTCCAATTTCTTCACTATTATTAAGCGCTTTAGAGACTGTAGATATTGAAACATTTAATTCTTTAGCCAGTTGCTTTAATGTAACCATTCTTTGGATTATATATCTTTATTAAAATCGCAATTTACAAAATTCCTAAATGAAAAATATTCAATCGAACATAAGTCTACTCTTTTTTCAACAAACTTTTAAGAATTGACTTTTGTTTAACGTCGCAATAACAGTTAGATAATTGGATAATAGTATTTTTGCACCTATGAATTTATCACAGGTAAAATTAGTTGTATCAGATATGGACGGGACATTACTTAATAACGACAGTAATGTAAGCCCTCGTTTTTTTAACCAGTTTAATATACTAAAAAAGCAAAACATCCATTTTGTTGCCGCTAGTGGGCGCCAATATCAGAGTATTTTAGATAAGTTAGATCTTATAAAAGATGATATTTCTATTATCGCCGAAAACGGTGGCATCATGAAATTTCGAAATAAAGAACATATCTTATTACAATTAACACCAGATGATATTAATACTTCTGTTAATTTATTACGCCAGATTCCTGGTGCTTATATAGTGTTATGCGGTAGAAAATCAGCTTATATCGAAACCTCAAATTTAGATTTTGTTTCAAAGTTCAGAAACTATTATTCGGAATATCAAATTGTTGAGAATCTAACAACCGTTAACGACGACGTTTTCTTAAAAATTGCTGTGTTTCATTTCGAATCATCCGAAGCCCATATTTTACCTACTGCACAAGTCTTAAGCAACAAACTACAGGTTATCGTATCGGGACAAAACTGGTTAGACATTTCACATGCCGAGGCAAACAAAGCTTATGCCTTAAAAATTCTTCAAAAAGAATTAGGAGTTTCAAAATCGGAAACCATGATTTTCGGCGATTATAATAACGATTTACAAATGCTGAATTTAGGATACTTTAGTTATGCCATGCAAAACGCCCATGCGGAAGTAAAGAAAGTGGCCAGATTTGAAACCAAAAGTAATTCGGAAGAAGGAGTGGAAACCATTTTAGACGAATTAATAAATTACAAATAAAAGGTTCAAACCATTTATATTCATAAAGTATTCCCAAGTAATAAAAGAACTAAAAATATTAGTTTAAAACTTTTGCTATCCCATTCTGTAAGATTCTGCAAAAAATAATGGCCTAATACAACTATATGACGTATCATCTTTATCCTAATTAATATCTTTTTATTCTTCTTCTTATTCAAAAATTAAATAAAATATCTCTTTGATACTGGGAGTCTATTTTTTGAACTTTTCAATCAATTCTATCCTGTCATCCTCTGTTAATTTTGTGATGTAATCAATTATTAATCACATAAATACAACCATCATGAGTGCAAAGCAAAAATTAGTAGTATTAATAAGCTATGGATTAGACGACGAAAGAGCATCGGTAGCATGGAGTATCGCAAACGGAGGTATTAAATCAGGTTTAGACGTTAGTATTTTCCTAGTAAGTTCCGGAGTAGACTGGGTAAGAAAAGGAGCCGCAGACCATGCTCATTTAAACCCCAAAGACCCAACCATGAAAGAAATGATTGATGCCGTAATTTACAATAAATGTAGAATTATGGTATGCCCACCTTGTGCTGCAGTAAGAGGCTACTCGGTAGAGAATTTAATAGACGGCATCGAGCTAATAGGCTCTGGAGCCTTACACCAACTTATATTAGAAGGTGCTGAAGTCATTTCAATTTAAATCAAATAAAAATCTAAGTATTATGAAAACTCAACATTCAACTAACGACATTATACCTCAAATTAAAGCACAACAATTAGATGCCATTATAAGTGAAAATCAATTTAAAATTATTGATGTTAGAAACCCAAAAGGCATCGAGACTCAAGGCGCCATTCCTAATGCTATTAATATTCCTTTTGAAACGGTTGACAATGCATTAAATCCAAACGATCCAAATTTCAATAAAGTATTTAACAGCGAAGGTCCATTTTTATTCTGCTGCACTGGTGGCGTGATGTCTTACATGTCTGCCATTAAAGCTCAGGAAAAAGGTATAAGAAATGTAAATAATCTCGAAGGAGGTCATTCCGCATGGCTGAAGTTAAAACAAGAGGCAAATGTCATCTAAATTACAACACAGAAATGCAAGCTTTCAAAAAGACACATGCTAAGCAGTGGAAAGCTTGCATACCTTCTTAAACTTTAAAACACAATGAAAATTTTATTACTAATATTAACCGTTTATGGTATTTCAGCCATTATAACTCTAGGCAAAATTTTTGAACCTCTTAGAGATATGGCAGAAAAACATAGTCCAAACTTTTGGAAACATCTCACCAGCTGTATGCAGTGCTTACCATTTTGGGTTGGAATATTTATCTCCCTCACCATGGGGTCGCCAATATATGTTACAAATACTATATTACCGGAATATATAAACCTATTTTTATCCTACCTGTATGCAGGAGCATTTTTTAGTGGCACTACCATGCTTATTCACACTGTTTTTGTTAGACTTAAGGGATCGGAATGGACTAAATTGCAAGAAAGTGAAAGGAATCGAAAAATAAAGAAAGGAATCTTAAGAGATTCTATAAAGTAATTATAAACTAAACCTGATTGGTTTGCATAACCTTTTTAGAGTTTCGCCATTGTTTTGGGGTTAGTCCGAATTTATTTTTAAAACTTCTAACAAAATGAGAATCACTTTCAAATCCGCAGTCGTAGCATATTTGCTGCACAGTAAAATCGGTACTTAACATCAAACTACTAGCCAGATTCAATCGCTTAGTTAGCAACCATTTTCCAGGCGTTGTATTGTAAATCTTTTTAAATTCACGTTTAAATGAAGAACTACTTTTTCCACATAATCGAGCAAATTCATCGATTTTCAAATTATAAATAAACTGTTCTTCCATGATTTCCTCTATAGAACCATCTGCGTTTTGAGAGAGCGTATAAAACACATTCTTTATTTCTGAATTACCTTGATTAGAACAAATATTAAGCAGCATTTCTCTAAATTTTAACTCTACAATTTTCTGAGAAATCTTCTTGCCTTCTTTAAGATATGAAAAAAAGGAATGATACAAAGTCTTTAAGCTTTCTGAAATATTGATTCTGTAAATAAATTCCGGATGATTAACTCTCTTTAATGTTGTTAATTCGGCACTAATATCTTCCTTTACACAGCGACGTATAAAATCATCTTTCATAAAAAACATTAAAACACAAAAACCGTCTTCAAAATACTGCTGATTTTTAAAGGCTCCTTTTCTAACAAAAATGGACTGATCTTCTTTTACTAGATATTCATTAGTTGGTGTTATCCATTTTTTCTGACCACTTAAAACATATACTACACTATGACATTCCGACCAGGCAGTGAAAAGTTCCTCCTTTATCGGGCATTTAAACTCAACAATTAAATAATCTTCACCAATTATTTTATTATAACCTGGAGTCTCTAGAAAATGTTTATACGAATCAAACATAGCTTAATCGATAACTTTAAACAAATAGTAATCAACAAATTAACAGTATTAAATTTAAGAAAATATTTTTTAACCAGCATTTTATAACCTTCCATTCAATAGTAATAAACGAAATCTTATAACACCTGAACGATTAAATATCAATTTACCCTATTGAATTCCTCGCTTTAATAATTCATTTTTCACCGAAGCACTCAATAACTAATACGAAATCATTACTTTTATTAATGACCCTTTTATAAAATTGACATGTCCAAGCTAATAATCAACTAAAATCAAACACATTATGAATTCTGCAGATAAAAATCCTATTGAAGAATCTTTAGATCCGACCGATTGGGAAGCAACAAGACAATTAATGCATCAAATGGTCGATGACGCTATTGATTATACAGCTAACCTTCGTACAAACCACGTTTGGAATAAACCTCCGGACTCGATTTTAAATAAACTTAAAACTCCAGTTCCCATTGAACCAAGTGAAGCAACTAAGGTTTATGATGAATTTAAAGCATGTATACTCCCTTATCCCATGGGAAACATTCACCCGCGATTTTGGGCTTGGTATATGGGTAATGGTACTGTATCTGGTTTTATAGGTGATTTTTGGGCATCGGTAATGAATCCGAATTTAGGTGGGGGTAACCATTCGGCACATCACGTAGAAGCGCAAGTTATAAACTGGATGAAAGAAATCATGGAATTCCCTATAAATTCTAGCGGATTATTAGTTAGTGGTGGTTCGATGGCTAACTTTACCGCTCTAACCGTTGCCAGAAATGTGAAATTAAATTATGATGTTCGCACCGAAGGAATTACTTCAAAAATGGCTGGTAAATGTATCGTTTATGCCTCATCCGAAGTTCATAGCTGCAATCAGAAGGCTATGGAAATTCTGGGTCTGGGTGGAAATAGTTTAAAAAAAATTACCGTAAACATCGATTATACCATAAATATAAACGCTCTTAAAACCCAAATAAAAACCGATCGTGAAAATGGATTATTCCCTTTTGCGGTTATTGGAACTTCGGGTACCGTAAATACCGGAGCTATAGACGATTTAAATGCCTTGTCTGAAATATGTAAAGAAGAAGATCTGTGGTTTCATGTTGATGGTGCTATTGGAGCTATAGCCGTAATTGCAGAAGATATAAAACCCCAATTAACTGGCATAGAAAAAGCCGATTCTATTGCTCTGGATTTGCACAAATGGCTACATATGCCTTTTGAAGCAGGCTGTGTGCTCATTAAAGATCCTGAAGCTCATAAAAGCACCTTTTCAATGATTCCCGAATATTTAGAAAAACATGAACGAGGCATTGCTTCCGGTTCAAATTGGTTCAGCGAATATGGCCTACAACTTTCACGCCGATTTAACGCTTTAAAAGTATGGATGTCTATAAAAGAACACGGCATCCATAAATTTGGCAGAATGATTTCTAAAAATGTAAAGCAGGCAAAATATTTAGGTCAACTCATTGAAAACCACAAGGATTTGGAACTGTTAGCTCCAATAGGCCTGGACATTGTTTGTTTTCGATATAATCCCGGAAATTTACCAATTAAACTATTAAACGAATTAAATAGAGAAATTAAATTAAAAATTGAAGAAGCCGGCATTGCTGTCATAGGATACACAACACTTAACAGCCTGTATTGTCTCCGAATCGCCATTGCCAATCACCGTACCATTAATGAAGATTTAGATTTAGTAATAGATGCTATTTTAAAATTTGGTCATCAAGAAATAACCAAATTAAAACAATAAAAAAGGTGGACTTGCGTCCACCTTTTTTGCCCCAAATCTACCATGAACTTAACCTACTTATGTTATGGTAAGGTGAATATAAATGAGTTTTTAATTATTCTATTTTTTATTAGATTAAATACCTAATAAATAGCTGAAATGCAGATTCTTAATCCATATAAAACTACACACTTTACGACTCCATAACCAAAATAGCATGCAGCCAAAATCAACTCTAAACCGGTTAATTTTGATTATTACTTATACAAATAAGTAATATTATGCGCGCCAATTCTTCCCTTTTTTTAATTTTTTCCCTTGGCCTTTACTATTAGTTTTTTTGTTACTCGCATTGTTTTTTAACCTATGAAATGCTGGAGATCCAGGTTTAATGCCTAACTCCTTAGCAATAAAGCCCCATCCTTTTGATTTATGGGTTTTATAAACATTAATCACTCGATCTAAGGATACCCTCGCCTCTCTTGAAAACTCGAGAGACAGATACATATCGCCAGGAATCATTTTTAAATTCGCATACATATAATTTAGTTTTCCTTCGGACACATTATAGGATAAACTCAAATCCCTCATAAATAAATTTATATCAGTTCGAGCATCTCTGTTAATGGTATTCAAATCTGCATCTAGTTGAACGCTTCCTGTTTTAAAACTAATTTGTGCAGATAGCAATGAAAATTTTAATACAAAAACTAACAATAATAGATATTTCATAACATGACATTTTTGGGGTTCTTTATAATGTACGTTTTTCTTACAATTATAGACTATATAAAACTAAACTTCCTTTATTAAAATTCTCCAATATAAGATAACCCATATTAAATTATTACTTACATTATAATAAACACAATACTTTCAGATACTTTAAACAAAACCTAAAGGCCAATCCTTAAATAACACTACCCTTTGGAATTATTCTCACTTATTATAACTACCTTACTATTAGCTCCGCAGTTAATATTTTCACTTCAACTATCTCTATATGAAAAATGCAGTCTGTATTATTTTAGGAGCCCTTTTTACCCTCGTATGTACTAGTCAGGAATATATCGCTAATCGAGGACTGTCATTTTCTTATTCTTCAAACAATACCTGGGGAATTGATATGTTTGGGATCCTAGGAAATAACCGATTTCATCTAGGCTATGGCCATCAATTTAATGGTCAAGAAATTAAAACTGTTAGAAATCA
The DNA here is from genome assembly GCF_000425645.1 of Gaetbulibacter saemankumensis DSM 17032. GTDB lineage: Bacteria > Bacteroidota > Bacteroidia > Flavobacteriales > Flavobacteriaceae > Gaetbulibacter > Gaetbulibacter saemankumensis. The sequence continues at coordinate 903,950 of NZ_KE384430.1, read as the reverse complement.
TAAGTTAGTTGAAGAGATTACTGAAAATGGGGATGGAGAATATTTTTGGGTAATTGATCTAGGCTATAGCTGACTATTTAAAAATAGAATCACAGCGCATTCTGAACTTAGTATTGGTGGGAAAAAGAAATTTACAAACTATCTAAGCAACACAAATTACGTAGATAACTATTCATTAATTACAGACTCAAAGGCCACAATGGGAATGGGACTAAAAGTAGGCTATTTCTTAAAAAATGGTCTTGAACCGTTTATAGGAATACACACCCTTAAAAAATTAGATTTTGGATTAAGATTATCCTGGTAACCATAGAATGCTAGAGGATCCTTAGAGCCTCACATTTTATTATTTTGAGAGATACAAAATCAACGTAAAAGATAAAATTCAACAAAGCCTTTTTTAAGAATTCTCTTATTAATAACCTAAATGTATTCAATATAGTTTATATTAACCCCTTATTTCAAATAACTCAAAATCATCTAGAAATGAAGACATTTGTATTTATTCTTTTATTTCTTAGCTTTTACAATGGCTTTTCACAAGAAATTCAAGAAAAGAATATCACAACAAAAGTTAACGAGGTAACAGTATTTATTAAAGATGCCCAAATCACGCGTAAAAAAACAATCAATATTTCTTCGGGAGAAACGATCTTAAAATTTATTAATCTGTCTCCCTTCATTAATGCTAAAAGCATTCAGATAAAGGCAAATGCTAATATAACAGTGCTTTCAGTAAATCATCAACAGAATTTTCTAGACAAATTAGAAAAACCGCAAGAATTAGTTGATATAGAAAATAAATTAAAAGGAATTGAGGATAAGATCCAGCTAGAAAATACATATTTAAGCATTTTAAATGAAGAAATTTCCTTCTTACAAGATAACAGAACTATTGGAGGGAAAAATGAAGAATTAAGCGTAAATACACTTAGGGAAGCCTCAAATTATTACGGAACAAAACTTACAGATTTAAAGCTTAAACAAATAGATCGATTAAAAAACATAGAAAATCTAAAGGATTCCCAGACTGATTTAATAAACCAACAAAATACACTTACAAGCAAAAAAAAATTTCCGAATGGCGAAATTTTAGTAAAAGTAAAATCTAAAAATGCCACAACATCTGATTTTGAATTATCTTATATGGTTAGTAATGCAGGCTGGCTTCCTAATTATGATATAAGAGCAAAAAATGTAAATGATCCAATAGTAATCACATACAAGGCAAGTGTAAAACAAGACACCAAAGTTGATTGGGACAATGTAAAACTAAACTTATCTTCCGCAAATCCCAATCTTTCAGGTGTCGCTCCTGAATTAAAGACCTATTATTTAGATTACAATTCAATTCCACCTAGATATAATATTTTAGATTCTAATGAAATCACAGGAATAGTAATGGATAAAAGTAACACTCCTCTACCGGGAGCGTCTGTCATGATTAAAGGTACTACTATTGGGACACAAACTGATTTTGACGGGAGATTTTCACTTGCAACACCTAATTTTTCAAGTCCGTTGGTATTCTCTTACTTAGGATATAAAACTAAGGAGTTACCAATAAGCAACAACATAACAGTAATGTTAGAAGAGGATGTTTCGATGTTAGAAGAAGTTGTTATTGTAGGATATGGAACAAATCAAAAAAGAGCCGTTACAGGCAAGTTAGAAGGTAAATTTCAAGGAATAAAAATTAAAAAAGCAACAAACTCTATAATTCCATCCTTACAAATTGCAAAACAAACTACTGTAGATTTTAATATCAAAATTCCATACACTGTTAAATCAAACAATAAAAATTACTCTGTAGATATTGTTAATCATGAGTTGCCGGCAGAATACACCTACTATTCGGTACCTAAAATTGATAAAGATGCTTTTTTAATAGCCGGTATTTCAGATTGGGAAAAGTATAACTTTCTTGAAGGAGAAGCTAATATTTTCTTTGAAGACACCTATGTTGGAAAAACCATATTAGATATTAGGTATGCTTCAGATACTTTAAATATATCTCTTGGTAGAGATAAAAATGTAGTTATAAAAAGAGAGAAAATTAAAGACTTTACTACAAAACAATTTATTGGAAGTAAAAAAGAAGAATTCAGAGGATGGGACATTTCAATAAAAAATAACAAATCAGAACCCATTAATCTTTTGGTTTTTGATCAAATTCCAGTTTCTACCTTAGAAGAAATAGAAGTAAAACCACTTGAACTTACTAAAGGCATTCATAACACAGAAACAGGAGAAATAAAGTGGGATTTCAATTTAAAACCTAGGGAAACAAAAAAAATAAATCTGCAATACTCCGTTAGATACCCAAAACACAAAAGTCTAATTATCGAATAAAGTTCAAATATCATTAAAATATAATACATATAAAAAACTAGGCATACCTCCTTATTCCGGAAGGACATCCATTTAAAACAAAAAAGCATCCCAATCTTCAATTAAGAAAAAAGGAACCCTTACCCCTTGTCTTAACTATTTAGACCATTGATAAACACTTTGTGGTTAACCAAATAGTACAACTACTTTATAGTACCAAAAAAAGCCCTAATCTCTTAGAGCTTTTTTAGATTACTGCTATTTGCTAAAGATTTTTATTTTTAACAATACAAGCTTATAATTTATCCGGAGTTTATTTAACGAGCAGGAATTTAAATGTTACCGGAGTCTGTAGTGTTACGGAGTTGTTTTGTGGATTATATAATATTACTTGAACATTCGCTTGTCCATTACCATCAATACTTTGTAAATAAACCGACAAAATACATCCTTTTAAATCAACATTAGCGGAAGCAAGAAAAATATCTCCCATTTCAAATGGCTTACCCTCTGGAGGGTCTACTTTCAGACTATTTGGAGAATACCACGGGCTATTTCCACTAATGGTACCATTACTTCCAACAGGAATGGTAAAAGAACCATCTGCACTAGTAGAAACAGGAGGCGAACTTATGGTAATAGCGCCTGGTGTGTTATCAATTACAACACCTTCTCCCGCTGTAATGGTAGATAATTTAAAATCGTTCGTGGTACTATCACCAATTAAAATCTGACCATCTGTAACGGATGATGCGTCAAGACCCGTACCTCCATTTTCAACAGGTAGAATATCTGTCACCTTAGTTGATAAGTTGATGGTATTATCGGCAATATCTTCATTTAAAATTGTTCCGTTTAAAATCTCAGAAGTTTCTACAGCGCCCTCTTGAATATCCTCCGCAAGAATTTCTTCATTTAATATTTTTTCTGTAGTAATGGCATCATCAGCAATATCATCGGTATAAAACGCATAAGGTACAGCCATAAACTTTTGATTACTTACCAATGCATAATTACCATCATTCTTAGTAGATATTTCAACTTTTAAAAACTGGTCTGCATCAATCCAAGGAATATCCAGTAAGCGTGCATAGCTAGTACTCGATACATCACCTTTCCCTATAACCAGACTAAACAAACCATGTGCATCTGTTGTAGTAATATGAGTTTCTTCCCATTGAATCCCCCCATCAAGTCCTTTTGTAATAGTAAATCGAACTCCAATTTCTCTATTATAAAGGGGTTTCTCTTCTATATCCAGCCCAACAATTTCCTGTGTTTCATCGTTAAGGGCAACAGCCTGATAATAAATACCGTCCAAATCACCTATTCTCTGTGCTGAAACTAAATTAACAGCTATTATAAAAGTTACTATAAAAATATATTTAAGTTTTTTCATTATAATCAAATTAAAAGTTATTACTAATCAGCTAAATTAAAAGAAAGGCCTAATGTGATACCGTAGCTCCTGTTGGCCGATTTCTGTCCTGAATCTACTTCGATATTACTCAACCCATATAGGTATAAGGCTTCGGCATATGCCGATACAAAATGGGAAATATTAAAATTCACTCCAATATTCCCAATAATTCCAAAATCTGATTTCTTCAGGATTTCAGACTTGGTAATATTGAACTCCTCATTGTTTAAAATCTGAGTACCTCTCATTAAATAACCATAATATCCATTTAAAATGGCATAAGGACTGAAAACTCTCCTTTTTAAAATGTAACCACCTCCTAATTTGGCCTCTGCATACTCTAAACGCCAGGAATAATTCATGCCTTCATAAACATAGTTAGCTCCACCATTTCTTTTTCCCAAACCTGCTTTAAAAATTACATTATTTCTAAAAGCATTACGATATCCTATCCCATAGGAACCTGTAAATACGGATTGATAATCAGAATTTTGCTTGACATCATCACTGTTAACAAATTTAAATGTACTTACCAATTGCGAGGCCTCTATGGTAAAACTTGGCTCTTGCGCATGGCTTGAAAATGATATAAGCGTTATGGTTAATACTAGTATAGTTCTTTTCATATTAATGATTATTTAGATATTATTAATTTACTTACGGATTGTTTATTGTTATCTCCTTGAACTTTTATAAGATAGGTTCCCACAGCCCAAGAGCTACAGTTAATAACATGTTCTTTTTCATTTTGGATTTTTTGTTGGTAGATAGTATTTCCCTGTAGATCAAAAACAACAATAAAAGCTTGCTTTAACATCTCTGTGCTTTGAATCGTAATACGGTATTGAGCAGGATTTGGAAATACATTGACCTCTAATGATTCAAAATCCACCTGAACCATCTTTTCAATTTTATAGCTTACAGGTTGAAGAAACCCTTGGGTTACATTGCTATTTTTAACATTTTGAGTACTGTAGACTTGCCCCACCGTTTGAGCATAAGAAAGTCCCTGTTGTGATAATGTCGCGCCATAACTTGAAATACTTTGTCGCGCAATTGATTGTGAGTATCCACTATACGATACCAACATAACAAACACACCCCCCATGTTAAAAAGCCATCGTTTGAATTTATGTTTTTCGAATAATGATTTCATACATGTTTGTTTCATAGATTTAAAATTTAATTTTAAAAAATAGGATAATAGTTTTTCCGGCCATTTACTTGTTGTAACCACTATACTATATAACAAGCTCACTTTTAAATTTCCCACCCCCTATCTCATTTTTTTTTTAATCTATTTATTGAAAACAACCATAAACCACTCTAAACAACCCCTTTAAGCAGGAACCGTATATTAATTAAAAAGTATAATTTTTTGATAATCTGAAGAGGTAATAGAATTACTAAGGAGGCACTTGTATTTATGAATAATAATTGAAATAACATGTTATTGAAGAATTCAATATACCGTTAAAACAAAAAAGCATCCCAATCTTCAATTAAGAAAAAAGGAAAGCTTTCCATTGGTTTAACTACTTAAACCTTTGATAAACCAAAAAAGGTTTATCAACAACACAACTTCTTTATAGTGCCAAAAAAAGCCCTAATCTCTTAGAGCTTCTCTGCAATGTTGCGGTCTGGACGGGACTCGAACCCGCGACCTTCGCCGTGACAGGGCGACATTCTAACCAACTGAACTACCAGACCGTTGCGTTATTGCGGTTGCAAATATACAAGCCTTTTTGAATATCACAAACCTTTTTTGAACTTTTTTTTATTTTTTTCTAAATAAATTTTCTACGTTCTACCATGTAAGTTGTTAGTACTTGATTAAAGTCCTCATTTACATTTGCTTCCACATATTTTATTTTATACTGCAAACATTTTAGACGTAAGGCATCAAAATACAATTTTACTCGATTCTCGTAATTATCTTTAATATTATCGGCATAAAGATTTATAAAATCACCCGTTTCTAAATCAATAAATTTCTTCGGATTATTATCAAAGTCAAATTGCCACTCTTTTTTCTTATCAAAAACATGAAATAAAATAACTTCATGCTTATTGTATTTTAAATGTCGTAAAGCTTCAAACAATTTATCATCATCTTCGACGGTTTGAAACATATCGGTAAAAAGAAAAATCATAGAGCGCCTGTGTATTTTTTCGGCAATCTCATGTAGATACTTATAGGTATCCGTTTGTTTGCTATGTTTTTTTTGAATAACTAATTGACTTAAAGTATTCAGTAACATTTGATGATGACGCTCACTCCCTCTTTCAGGCGCATAATAATCATAAGCATCGCTATATACACTTAATCCAACGGCATCGCGCTGCTTCTTTAAAACTTCCATCAAGGAAGCTGCTGCCAAAACAGAAAAACCAATCTTATTTAAATTATTAATGGATATATCCCCTATTTCAGGATAATGCATCGAACTACTGTTATCGATAATTATATGACACCTTAAATTGGTTTCATCGTCATAACGCTTGGTGTAAAGCTTATCGGTCTTTGCATATAACTTCCAATCAATATGGCGTGTACTTTCACCTTGATTATAAATTTTGTGCTCCGCAAATTCGGCCGAAAATCCATGAAACGGACTTTTATGCATCCCAGCAATAAACCCTTCTACCACCTGCTTCGCCAACAGGTCCAAATTTTTAAAACTTTCTGTTTTATCAAGCGCCTGACGTATATCCATTAAAGTTTTAATTATATTACGGCATCGACAATTCCATAGGCAACAGATTCTTCAGCACCCATCCAGTGATCTCTATTAAAGTCTTTCATGACTTTTTCAAAAGTTTGCCCACAATTATCTGCCAATATTTTAGCACTTAACTCTTTTGTTAAAATAATTTCTTTAGCAGTAATTTCTATATCACTAGCTTGTCCGCGCGCTCCTCCACTTGGCTGATGAATCATCACTCGTGCATGAGGCTGTATGAAACGTTTACCTTTTGAGCCGGCAGACAAAATTATAGACCCCATAGACGCTGCAAATCCAGTACAAATAGTCGACACTTCACTCGTTAAAGACTTCATACAATCATAAATAGCAAAGCCAGCAGTTACATAGCCACCGGGACTATTTATATACAAGTGAATATCTTCACTGCCAAGCGCATCTAAATACATTAATCTATCTACCACATGCTTTGCAGATGTATCGTCTACCTGCCCCCATAAAAAGACCTTACGTTGCTCTAAAAGTTTGCTATCAATAGCATCCTGTACTTTTAATTTATCACCCATATATTTTTAATTTTACCTAAAAATAAAAAAAGGTTTGCCATTACGACAAACCTTTTAATTTTTCTTTTTCTTATTTTATTACAAAAGCGAATCGATCGCCTCAGTATAAGCAGTTTTAGGAGCAACACCTACTTGTCTTCCAACAACCTCTCCGTTTTGGAATACTAATACTGTAGGAATGTTACGAACACCGTATTTTGCAGCAAATTCTTGATTAGCATCAACATCTAATTTACCAACTACAGCTTTACCTTCGTACTCTTCACTAATTTGTTCAATGATTGGTCCAACCATTCTACAAGGTCCACACCAAGCTGCCCAAAAATCTACCAATACAGGTTTATCACTTTTTAATACCGTTTCTTCAAACGTTGCATCTGTTATTTCTAATGCCATAATATTTATATTTAAGTTCTTAATCTATTTTAATAGTACAAAATTAGTTAAAAAAGCACTACTGCTAGCAAACTAACAATTTGTTTTACTTATACCCACATTGTTTAAGGCTATTTTAACATTTTTTTAGCGCATAAACTAAGCTATCTGGAATATCTTTTTTAAAAGTTTTTATTTTTCTTACAGCGATAATAATCAATTATTTAGCCTTCAAAATTACCACAAACTACTTTATAAAAAAGGGTGCCACTTCTATCCTACGCACGAAATTATCAGTTCAATTTAAATTTAACGTCGTAATTTTTTAATTCATTTAATAACTCCTGCGATACTTTAACTTTCTGGCGTCTGCTAGGCATGGTTAGTTTTATTTTCTCCTGCATATCGTAAACTAAAAACTGTAAAGCCTGATTGCCTGGATGCATTTCAAATAAACTTTTAAGGTTTAATATTTTTTCTTCTTTCAAGTCGTTAATATCCACTTGAACTGACAGTTTTTTAGCATAATTTTCCATAACATCATGCAGCAACTGAAAACTATTAAACTGCAATCGCGGATCGCTACGTTTACCTGTATCTTTATTTATCCAGCCTTCGCGAACAAAAGTTTTTACAAATACAAAATTATTATGCATTAAAAAGTGTCTGAATTTTAAATATTCTTCTCCAAATATTCTAAACTCGAAACTATTCTCGTAATCTTCAATGGTAAACATTGCCCAACCTTTTCCTTGCTTACTAACACGATGTTGTACATCGGTAACTACACCTCCAAAAACCAGCTCTCTATTTACATAAGGTTCTAAAATATGGAACATGCTCAAATTTGCATTACAGAAAGTGCTCATTTCAATTTTAAAATCGTCTAGCGGATGACCAGAAATATAAATACCTACAACCTCGCGTTCTTTGGCCAATTTCTCCATAGTTCCCCATTCTTCACAAGGTGGCACCTGAGGTTCCTCAATTTGAACATCACTGGCTTCACCAAACAAACTTACTTGAGCCGAATTTTCATTCTCCTGATGTTTATTTCCATAACGAATGGCTTTCTCTAAAAAGGTAATACCATCGCCTTCATCCTGAAAATACTGAGCACGATGTGTATTTTTGAAACAATCAAATCCGCCAGCTAAGGCTAAGTTCTCGAAAGCTTTTTTATTAGCAGCACGTAAATCTATGCGTTTGGCTAAATCGAATATTGACTTATAATGCCCATCTTTTTTCCTATTCTCCACAATGGTTTTAACGGCTCCATGTCCAACACCCTTGATGGCTCCCATTCCAAACCTTACGGCATAGTCTTTATTTACCGAAAACTTATAAAACGATTCGTTTACATCAGGACCAAGCACATCTAATTTCATACGCTTACATTCTTCCATAAAGAAGGTAACCTGTTTAATATCGTTCATATTATTCGATAGTACAGCCGCCATGTATTCCGCCGGATAATGCGCCTTTAAATAGGCAGTTTGATAAGCAATCCAGGCATAACAGGTCGAATGCGATTTATTAAAGGCATAACTAGCAAAAGCCTCCCAGTCTTTCCAAACCTTTTCTAAAACTTTCGCATCATGTCCATTCGCACTTGCCTGATCGATAAACTTAGGCTTCATTTTATCCAGTACGGCAATTTGTTTTTTACCCATGGCCTTACGAAGCATATCGGCTTCACCCTTGGTAAAATCTGCTAACTTCTGTGATAATAGCATTACCTGCTCTTGATAAACTGTAATACCATAAGTTTCCTTAAGATATTCTTCCATGGCTGGCAAATCGTATTCAATCTCTTCTTCACCGTGCTTTCTGCGAACGAAACTAGGAATATACTCCATAGGTCCCGGACGATATAAGGCGTTCATCGCAATAAGATCTTCGAATACAGTTGGCTTTAAATCACGTAGGTGTTTCTGCATTCCGGGCGATTCATATTGGAACACCCCCACTGTTTCACCTCGCTGGAATAAAGCATACGTTTCTTCGTCATCTAAAGGAAAAGACTCTGGATCTAACTGAATGCCATGCTTGGCTTTTACAATTTTTACAGTATCCTTAATTAAGGTTAAAGTTTTTAACCCTAAAAAGTCCATTTTTAGCAACCCGGCTTCTTCCACAACCGAGTTATCAAACTGCGTAACATATAAATCGGAATCTTTCGCTACCGACACTGGAACGAACTTGGTAATATCATCGGGTGTTATAATCACCCCACAGGCATGAATTCCCGTATTACGAACCGATCCCTCCAGTACTCGTGCCAAATTAACGGTTTCAGATTCAAGACCTTCACCTTCAGAAATGTTTAAAAGTTCGTTTACTTTTTCTAATTCTTCGGCACGAAACTTATCAGCTAATCCTTTTTCATCTAAAGCAAAAATCTTATTTAGCTTAGACATATTAGGAATTAACTTAGCTATTCTATCGGCATCAAAAAGTGGCAAATCCAGTACGCGGGCGGTATCACGAATAGATGATTTCGCAGCCATAGTACCATAGGTAATAATCTGTGCCACCTGATTAGCACCATACTTATCTATGACATAATCCATCACTCGACTTCGACCTTCATCATCGAAGTCAATATCGATATCGGGCATACTAATACGATCCGGATTCAAGAAACGCTCAAAAAGCAAATCGTACTTCATCGGGTCGATATTGGTAATCCAAAGACAGTAAGCTACCACCGAACCAGCAGCGGAACCTCGCCCTGGTCCTACCGATACATCCATATTTCTGGCTTCGCGAATAAAATCTTCAACAATTAAGAAATATCCAGGATACCCTGTATTTTCAATAACACCCAATTCGAAATCCAGGCGCTCTATAACTTCCTCACTTAAAGGATCGCCGTAACGCTTTTTGGCCCCTTCAAAAGTTAAATGCCTCAAATAAGCATTCTCACCGCGCTTGCCACCATCAATTAAATCTTCTTCATGTTTAAATTCATCAGGGATACCAAAAGCAGGTAAGAGCACATCGCGAGCCAACTCGAAAGGCTCCACCTTATCAATAACCTCCTGAATATTACTAATGGCCTCGGGAATATCTTTAAACAGAGATTTCATCTCTTCGGAAGACTTAAAATAATATTCCTGATTCGGCATTCCGTAACGATATCCGCGACCACGACCAATGGGTGTCGCTTGTTTTTCACCATCTTTTACACACAATAAGATATCGTGTGCATTGGCATCTTCTTTAGATTGATAGTAAGTGTTATTCGTGGCTACCAGCTTGACATCATGTTTTTTAGCAAACTCGACCAATACAGTATTAACACGATTTTCATCTTCCTGATTATGTCGCATTAATTCGATATATAGATCATCACCAAACTGCTCTTTCCACCACAGCAAAGCTTCTTCCGCCTGATTTTCACCTATATTCAACACCTTACTAGGCACCTCACCATAGAGGTTACCTGTAAGCACTATAATATCTTCTTTATAACGCTCAATGAGCTTTTTATCAATTCTAGGTAAATAATAAAATCCGTCGACAAAGGCGTGCGACGATAATTTGGCCATATTGTGATAACCATTTTTATTCTTGGCTAAAAATACCACCTGATAACCGTTATCCTTTCGAGTCTTATCAAGATGATCTTCACAAACAAAAAACTCACAACCAATAATAGGTTTAATCTCCTTAACGGTTGGCGTTTCACCTTTCTCTAAAGCCTCCTCAATTTTTGCTTTAGCTGTTTTATTATGTGCTGAAACCGCCTTTACGAAATGAAAGGCTCCCATCATATTTCCGTGATCGGTAAGTGCTACTGCTGGCATATTATAACTAGCAGCTGCACCAACAAGTGCAGGAATACTCATGGTTGATTGCAAAATGGAAAACTGAGAATGGTTATGTAGATGTGCAAACTCAACTTCCTTTAATTCTGATATATTTTGCTTAATTTCTTCTGAAGAAATCTGACTTCCTTCAGCTTTTTTTAGGCGTTCCCGGATTTTAGCGCTTTCCTTTTTAAGGTTGATATGCTTTAATCCGATAAGCTCAATTTCCTTTGGATTAGATTCTTTAAAGTTTTTAAAGTAATCCGCTTCAACATCCAGCTGCTCTTGAGTATATTGTTCTAATCGAATTAACTCTAAAAAACAACGCGTGGTGGCCTCCACATCGGCTGTCGCATTATGAGCTTCAGCAAACGGTTCGTTAAATAAATATTCATGTAATTCGGTTAGTGTTGGCAACTTAAATTTTCCACCACGTCCACCAGGAATTTGACAAAGCTGTGCTGTATCTTCGGTACAGGTATCTAAAACCGGCAAGTCTTGTAATACATTATCTAATGCACCGCGAACAAATTCGGCTCCCATAATATTAAGGTCGAACTTTACATTTTGTCCTACAATAAACTTAGCTCTACCCAGTACCTCATTAAATTTCTCCAACACTTCAGCTAGAGGAATCCCCTCTTCTTGAGCAAGCTCGGTTGAAATACCATGTATTTTTTCGGCGTCATAAGGAATATTAAATCCGTCCGGCTGCACCAAATAATCTTGATGATCGATACAATTTCCCATAGCATCATGCAATTGCCATGCTATTTGTATACATCTAGGCCAGTTATCGGTATCTGTTATTGGGGCATCCCAACGCTTAGGTAATCCGGTGGTTTCCGTATCGAAAATTAAGTACATAAATTTTGTTTCTTCTTAAGAATTAAGGTTTCGTTTAGAGCAAAAACGAAGTGTATAAAAGTACGGAGAAAATCAACTCAATAAATAACAAGTTTTCAAGAGTTTTAAACAAGTAAAAATCATCACAATTGATACTTCAGAAACAAAAGAACATTTAAATAATTTACTGTACTTTTGATTTTCACATTAAAATTATGAAATACATATCTTTATTTTTTATTATAAGCATTTTTCTTTTTAGCTGCAAAGAACCATCTTATACACTTTATATAGGCACATACACCAAAGGCGATAGTGAAGGCATTTATAGGGCAGAGTTTAATCCAGAAAGTGGCAAACTTACAAACCTAACTTTAGCCATACCAACCGAAAACCCTTCTTTCTTAAGTTATTCTCCCAACAAAAAATATATCTATGCTGTTGGGGAAGAAAACGACGGAACGGTTGCTGCCTTTGAAATTGAAAAAAACAAACAACTTAAATTACTTAACCGTGTTAAAAGTTTTGGAGGAGCACCTTGTCATATTTCAGTAAACAACGAAGGCACTCTAGTTGTCGCTTCTAATTATGTTGGAGGAAATGTTGCTTTATACAATATTAAACCTGACGGAAGTTTAAATGAAGCTTCTCAGATTTTCGATCATAACACTGAAATTGAAAAGTCGCATGCCCACTCAGCTCAATTTGTAAATAATCAGCTTTACGTTGCCGATTTAGGAAGAAACGCCATGTATCTTTATGAAAGTGAAAATTTAAAACCGTTCACCTTGTCTTCATCATCAATGATTACATTTACTGAGAATGCCGGCCCCAGACATTTCACATTTACAAAAGACAAACAGTTCCTATACATTATTAACGAATATGCCAGCACCATTACCACAGCTAAAAAACAAGGAAACACTTATTTAACATTAAACCACACGAACACGCTTTCCGAGAATTACGACGGACAAAACTCATGTGCCGACATACATTTAAGTAAAGACGAACGGTTTCTTTACGGATCTAACCGTGGTGAAAATACTATAGCAGTTTTTAAACGAGATACCAGCACCGGAAAACTTCAAAAAATTCAGAATATGAGCGTTCATGGTGACTGGCCAAGAAATTTCACCATAGATCCAACGGGCAAATTCCTGTTAGTTGCTAACAAAAAAAGCAATAACATTAGTGTATTTAAAATAGACTCTAATTCTGGTAAACTGGAATTTACTAATGATTTCCATGCACCTACACCTGTGTGCTTACTATTTTAAAAAAACCTTTATTTACCATCTATTAAAAACAAATAAACTACTGAATATTAAAAAAATATAGTATCTTTGCGCCCTCATTAATAACCGAGGTCGAGAACCTCAAATAATTAATTATTATGCCTGTAAAAATTAGATTACAAAGACACGGTAAAAAAGGAAAACCATTTTACTGGATTGTAGCTGCAGACTCACGTGCAAAAAGAGATGGTAAATACCTAGAAAAATTAGGAATTTACAATCCAAACACGAATCCTGCAACTGTAGAATTAAACGTTGACGGTGCTGTAACATGGTTACAAAATGGAGCTCAACCAACTGACACTGCTAAAGCAATTTTATCTTATAAAGGAGCTTTATTAAAAAACCACTTAGCTGGAGGTGTTAGAAAAGGTGCTTTAACTGAAGAGCAAGCTGAAGAAAAATTCAACGCTTGGTTAGAAGCTAAAGAAAACAAAGTAGGTTCAAAAACTGAAGATTTAGCTAAAGCTCAAGCTGATGCTAAAGCCAAAGCTTTAGAAGCTGAAAAAGCTGTAAACGAAGCTCGTATTGCTGCTGCAACACCAGCTGTTGAAGAAGCTCCTGCTGAAGAAACTGAAGCTTCAAACGAAGAAGAATAAAAATTTATTTTTATACTTTTAAACTCCGGTAATTCGTTATCGGAGTTTTTTTATGGCGTTTGTTAACCCTAATACACCAACTTGGTTAAATAAAATATCTCAATATCTGTTGCATCGCTCTTAGCATGTTGTATAGAAAAGATCGCTTAAGACAAAATGAAAAAAGAAGATTGCTTTTACTTAGGAAAAATTGTAAAGAAGTACAGTTTTAAAGGCGAATTATTAATAAAATTAGATACCGACCAACCAGAATTGTACGAACATCTGGATGCGGTATTTATAGAATTAAATAATAGCTTTATACCTTTTTTTATAGAAAGTTCACAATTACACCGTTCAAATTTACTACGTGTACAATTTGAAGACGTAACTAGCGAAGCCGATGCTGACGCTCTTATTAAAAGTGAAGTTTATTTACCATTAGATTTACTTCCAAAATTAGAAGGCAATAAGTTTTATTTCCATGAAATTATAGGTTTCAAAATGGAGGACAAGAATTACGGTACTGTAGGCACTATCGTTGGCGTTAACGACACAACTGCTCAAGCGTTGTTTGAAGTAGAAAACAATGGTAAACAAATTTTAATTCCGATGAACGACGAATTCATATTGGAGGTTAATCGGGACAAAAAAACTGTTACCGTTGACACACCAGAAGGCCTCATCGACCTGTACCTATAATATAAAAAAAGGCGAATTATTTAATTCGCCTTTTTCATCTATTAATCTAACCATCTAGTTTTCAACTAACTCTTCGTACCTTTTAACACCATTAAGTTTTTCCTGAATGGCATCTCGCTGCTTCATCAATTTTTTACATAACGCTAATGGTAAACTTATCTCTCTAAGCAAATCATCATACATATAAACACTAAATGTTTTTATAAGACGTACTTCGTTAGCTAATGCTGTTACATTTTTTGAAGCCATAGCTTTCCTAATTCCAAGAAGGTTCATTTCAATTCCGGAATTTATAGCTCTTATCGATTTATGATCACTTTCTAATTTATCCAGCTCCTTTTTCAATTCAACATAAAAAGCTTTTCTATTCTTACTTACTTCACCAAAAAAAGCTTTTATCACATCATCAAAATCACCCTTGCTAATATCCATATAAATATCTGCCAGCTTCTGATTTAAAATCATAAGTCCACGCAAACTATCCATAATTTTTCTTGTATGCTTCATTTAAATAAATTGTCTTTAATTTGTTCCTAGAATCAACTCTAACATGAAGAGGACTTAAACAATTACCTACTAAGGTACACACTAAATTAAGGTCTCTATATATTTTTAACAGAGTTTAGGACAATTTAGTATTTTTTAACCATACAAACTACACATTTTTATCAATATTTTAACAATTGTATCGTGTCAACAAAACCATTTTCCTTCAAAAAATTTAGTGTAAACCAAGATCGCTGTGCCATGAAAATAGGCACTGACAGTGTATTATTAGGTGCGTGGGCCAATATAAATCCTCATCCGTATTCCACACTCGACATAGGCGCTGGTACAGGCATACTATCTTTAATGCTTGCCCAGCGAACACATGCCGAGATCATTGATGCTCTTGAAATAGATGACGAAGCTTATGAACAATGTGTTGAAAATTTCGAGCAATCAGACTGGGGAGATCGTCTATTTTGTTACCATGCCTCTCTGGAAGAATTTGCAGAGGAAATTGAAGACACCTATGATTTAATAATATGTAACCCGCCATTTTACAAAGAAGATTATAAAACCGAAAATTCACAACGGGATTTAGCGAGATTCAGTGATGCCATGCCTTTTGATCATCTTATTAAAAGCGTTGTAAAATTACTTTCTGATAACGGGAAATTTAATGTTATTATTCCTTTTAAAGAAGAGTCGGATTTTATCGAAATAGCCAAAAATCATCATTTATTTCCAAACCGTATTTTACAGGTTAAGGGTAGTCCTAAATCGGAATTTAAAAGAAGTCTTTTAGAATTCTCATTTGAAGAAAACTCACCTCAAATCGATACGTTAATTATTGAAACCGCCCGCCATGAATATACAGAAGACTACATAAATCTCACAAAAGATTTCTATATAAAAATGTAAAAGACCAATAAGAATTATTTAAATTTGAGAAAATAAAATATCAAATTCACAATAAAAAGTCGAATTTGCTAATTATTTTCATCAATACTATTTAATTCTAGCCTCTATGAAAACGGATTTATTTGAAGCTCCTGACTATTATAATCTCGATGAGTTACTTACTGAAGAACATAAATTAGTTAGAAGTGCGGCCCGAGAATGGGTTAAACGCGACGTTTCTCCTATTATTGAAGAGTATGCGCAAAAGGCTGAATTCCCGATGCAAATAATTAAAGGGCTTGCAGATATTGGGGCATTTGGCCCATATATACCCGAAACTTATGGTGGTGCCGGTTTAGATCAAATTTCATATGGTTTAATCATGCAGGAGATAGAACGCGGAGACTCTGGCATTCGATCTACGGCCTCAGTACAATCCTCTTTAGTAATGTATCCTATCTGGAAATATGGTTCTGAATCTCAACGCCAAAAATACCTTCCAAAATTAGCCAATGGTGAATGGATAGGTTGTTTTGGATTAACCGAACCCGACCATGGCAGCAATCCAGGAGGAATGGTAACGAACTTTAAAGATATGGGCGACTACTATCTTTTAAATGGTGCCAAAATGTGGATAAGCAATGCTCCGTTCGCACAAATTGCTATTGTATGGGCGAAAGATGAATCTGGTAGAATACACGGATTAATTGTTGAACGAGGCATGGAAGGCTTTTCTACTCCAGAAACTCATAATAAATGGTCGTTACGAGCCAGCGCAACAGGTGAACTTATTTTTGATAATGTAAAAATTCCTAAAGAAAATTTATTACCCAATAAATCAGGTCTTGGCGCTCCCCTTGGATGTTTAGATTCAGCAAGATATGGCATTGCCTGGGGTGCTATTGGGGCCGCCATGGACTGTTATGATACCGCATTAAGATACAGCAAAGAACGTAGACAATTTGGTAAGCCTATAGGTCAATTTCAATTGCAACAAAAAAAATTAGCAGAAATGATAACTGAAATCACCAAAGCGCAGTTATTAACTTGGCGATTAGGTGTACTACGCAATGAGAACAAAGCAACATCAGCACAAATATCGATGGCAAAACGAAATAATGTGGATATGGCTATAAACATTGCTCGAGAAGCGAGGCAGATACTTGGTGGAATGGGCATTACAGGAGAATACTCTATAATGCGTCATGCTATGAATTTGGAAAGTGTAATAACCTATGAAGGCACCCATGATATACACCTTTTAATTACCGGTTTAGATATTACCGGTCTAAATGCTTTTAAATAGAAAGTCTTATAACGCTAATACAGAAAAATTTTAAAACTCTAACATTAACCTATATTAATTATCTAATTAATTGAGTACGTATTTATTTATTAACTTTACTCAAATACTAACTAATTAAATATTAATATATTATGAAAACCAACTTTTCATTTTTAATGCTAGCATGTCTTTTTTTCTATGCCTGTATTTCAAATCAGAAAAAAACAGATACTACTGTAGATAAACCAGAAGTAAAAGAAGAGCCTACGATAAACCTAGTAGAACGGGGAGAATACTTAGTCGACTTAGGTGGTTGCCACCACTGTCATTCACCAAAAATCATGACTGAACAAGGTCCTATCCCAGATCCAAAACGTCTACTATCGGGGCATCCTGCAGATGAAGTCTTAGCGCCATTTGACAAAGAAACAGCCAAACATTATATGTTATTCACACCAGGCTTAACTTCATTTACCGGTCCATGGGGCACATCCTTTGCTGCAAACTTAACACCTGATGCTACAGGTATAGGTACTTGGACAGAAGAACAATTTTTTAAATCACTTCGAGAGGGAAAACACAAAGGTTTAGAGGGTAGTAGAATGGTACTACCACCAATGCCTTGGCAAGACTTTGCAAAACTTACCGACGAAGATATTAAATCTATTTTCGCCTATTTAAAAACTCAGAAACCTATAGAAAATGTTGTTAGCGCTCCCCTACCCCCTATAATGCAAGAATAACAAAAAAAATCCCGTTCCATTTTTTAAATTATGGAACGGGATATATTGTTTATTTTAATTATCTTATTCTTCTGGTGCTAATACCACCTCTAAACCTTCTAATTCCGGTGTCATTTGTATCTGACATCCCAAGCGACTATTCGGTTTTACATTAAAAGCTTCAGATAACATCGCTTCTTCATCATCACTCATATCAGGTAGCTCAGTATCGCTTAATATATAACATTGGCAAGACGCGCACATGGCCATACCTCCACAAATACCAATAGTTCCTTCTTCAGCAAGTTCATAAGAACGAACCACTTCCATAAGATTCATAGCCATATCTGTTGGAGCCACTACCTCATGAGTAACGCCATCTCTATCTGTTATTTTTATATTAATATCTTCCATTCTTTTAATTTATTTTACCAAAACACCGATTTAAAATCGTTCGGCAAATTTAATGTTTGTCATTTAATTTTTAAGCTATTCAATTGACAATCTGTGCCTATAACACAAAAAAATAAGGAATTATCAAAATTCCTTATTTTTATAAATTCATTTTTACTTAGAGACTATTTTTATTGATAGTTTAGAATTTATTTAAACTTCAATATTTATAACCTTTTCTATCTGCGGAACATACTTTTTAATAGTCATTTCCACACCAGATTTAAGTGTCATTTGATTGACACTACATCCAACACAAGCGCCTTGTAATTGAACTTTAACAAGCGTATCATTATCTTCAATAGACAACAAAGAAATATCGCCGCCGTCACTTTGTAAAAAAGGGCGAATTTCATCAAGGGCTTTCTCTACATTTAGTTTAATTTCTTCTGAGGTCATCTATTTTTTATTAACGGCTGAGCATCCTGCCATAGTTGTTATTTTAATTGCTTCTGTCGGAGGTAAATCCTCATTACGCTTTACTACTTCCTGAACAATATTTTGAGTAAGTGTCTCGAAAGCTTTTTCCAATGGAGTTGCTGTTTGTAGGGCCGCCGGTCTCCCAACATCACCTGCCTCCCTAATACTTTGAATCAAAGGAATATCCCCTAAGAAAGGTACATTCAAATCTTCTGCTAAATGTTTAGCTCCCTCTTTTCCAAAAATATAATACTTATTATCAGGTAATTCTGCAGGTGTAAAATAAGCCATATTTTCTACAATCCCTAATACTGGTACGCTTATGCTATCCTGCTGAAACATGGCAACACCCTTCTTCGCGTCTGCTAAAGCTACATTTTGAGGTGTGCTCACAACTACAGCTCCTGTAATTGGAAGTGCCTGCATTATACTTAAGTGAATATCACCAGTTCCTGGAGGTAAATCTATAAGTAAGAAATCTAATTCTCCCCAATGTGCATCAAAAATCATTTGATTTAAGGCCTTCGCAGCCATCGGTCCACGCCAAACTACCGCTTGATTAGGTTGCGTAAAGAACCCAATGGACAATACTTTTACTCCGTAATTTTCAATTGGTTTCATTTTTGACTTTCCTTCAACATTAACCGCTAAAGGTTTCTCTGCTTCAACATCAAACATAATGGGAATAGAAGGCCCATAAATATCGGCATCAAGCACTCCAACTTTGAATCCCATTTTAGAAAGCGTTACGGCCAAGTTAGCAGTAACAGTAGACTTTCCAACGCCTCCCTTTCCAGATGCCACCGCCACAATATTCTGAATTCCTGGAACAGGCTTTCCTTTAATGACATTGGCCTTTGGCTGAGCGGGTGCATCTACTTTTACATTCACCTTTATCTTTGCTTTTTCGTAAACCTGCTCGTGAATGGCTTTTAGTATTTCAACTTCGGTACGTTTTTTTGCCTGCAGGCTAGGATTTTTTATGGTTAGATCTACAACAACCTCATCTCCAAAAGTTACAACATTGGTTACCGCTCCACTTTCAACCATGTTTTGTCCTTCTCCGGGTACTGTTATAGTTTCTAATGCTTTAAGTATATCTTGTTTATTAAGCTTCATGCGTTATTTAGATTTATTCTAAGACACAAAGATACAGTGAATTATTTTAATAATAAAGCTTGATATTATTCAATTAAACAATCACCAAAATAGGTATTTAGGATAAATGCTTAGAAGGATCCCAAAAGACCACTTCGAAATTCTGAATTTGATTTTCTATAACCTCAACACCTTCACTTTCCAATAGTTGCTGCATTAAATTTGTACCATCGAAATGATGTTTCCCCGTCAATACGCCCTTACGGTTAACAACTCTGTGAGCAGGCACGTCCTTACCATGCGAACCATTCATAGCATAACCAACCATACGAGCACTTCTAGCGGCTCCTAAATACTTAGCTATTGCACCATAACTGGTAACACGGCCATAAGGTATTTGCTTTGCAACTTCATAAACCTTGTCGAAAAAGCTTAATGTGTCTAGCTGCATTTTACATTTCATTAATAATATTAATAAGCGTCACGATGGAAATTATTCCCGTGATACCCCCAATAATATAATTCATACTTTTTTGTGAAGCTATCGATCGATCTTTAATCTTATGAAAAAAAAATATATATACATAAAGCATTACAAAAGTTCCCATAGCCGCACCTGAGATATATGAAAATATACTCGTATGACTAAAATCTAACCATCCAAAAGACGCCAGGGTAATCGTCATATATGCCTGATAAGGAATTGGAAATACATTGATTGCCGACATAAACATACCCTGAAAAAAACGACTGTGCTTACTACGCATCTCAAGCTCCTCATGCTGGGTAGGTTCTTTCTTTGCCACTAATAAAAAGTACACCGTGATTAAAACGAAAATAACAAAAGCTACCCGCTGAAGAATATCAATAACCTCCTGATGTTTACTTAAATATCTTGCAAAAATAGCAGCCACATAGGTTTGAATTAACACCACAACGCAAACCCCAATAGCAAACATAACTCCTCTCACATACCCTTCTTTTAAACTTATTTTGGCAGCGGTCATATTCAATAATCCTGGAGGTATAACACCAACCATTGCCAGAAATAAACCTAAAAAAAAGATAAACGTTATATTCAAAACTATTTAATTTTAAACTTAATATATGTAATAGGTTTATTTTGCTCTAAATACTGGGATTCGTAAAACGTTTGAATGCTTGTAACTTCTTCCGGACTTCCCTCTTGTTTATAAACATTATGATTTGCATAAAGTACCTCGTGACCTGCGCCATGTAATAACCCTAAGGTATAACCATGCATGAACTCACTATCGGTTTTTAAATTCACCTCACCATCTGGCTTCAAAATGGTTTTATATCGATGCAGAAAAGCCTCATTGGTTAAACGATGCTTTGTACGTTTGTATTTAATTTGTGGATCTGGGAAGGTAATCCATATTTCATCAACTTCTCCCTCAGCAAAAGCATATTCTATTAATTCAATCTGCGTTCTCAAGAATGCTACATTCGAAATATTTTCTTCAATGGCCGTTTTAGCGCCTCGCCAAAAACGAGCACCTTTTATATCTATTCCAACAAAATTTTTATCCGGGTAACGTTTAGCTAAAGCAACCGAGTACTCACCTTTGCCACAACCTAGCTCCAATACTAGTGGATTATCATTTTTAAAAACGGCTTTATTCCAATTTCCCTTTAATTCGTATACACTATTTACTAATTCGTCGCGTGACGGTTGAAAGACGTTATTAAAAGTTTCATTCTCCTTAAAGCGTCTTAGTTTATTCTTACTTCCCACAGATTATTTCCGTTTTTAATTATTCCTAATATTTACCGTTAACATAAATATTTGGTAAAATTAAGGAAATATACGAGAGTGTATATATGTGTATCTTTGATTTTTAAAGAATCTTAACAGACTGGTATCATTACAAATGAAAAACCGAATTTTAGTTGCACCTTTAAACTGGGGATTAGGCCATGCGACCAGATGCATTCCTATAATCAATGCGCTAATCGCTAACAATTACAATCCGATTATAGCTAGCGATGGTACCGCCTTAGACCTGTTAAGAAAAGAATTCCCCAATTTAGTATATACCGAATTACCTTCATACGATGTCACCTATGCTAAAAAAGGCAAATATTTCAAATTAAAGCTATTAAAAGACTTGCCAAAACTCTTAAAAGCCATTAAAAAAGAAAAGATAGTAACGAATGAGATTATGGATGTTTTTCATATAGACGGTATTATTTCAGATAACCGACTAGGTGTTTACAGCAAACATGTACCAACAGCTTTTATTACACATCAACTTAATGTACTAAGTGGAATTACCACTTGGTTTAGCACAAAAATACATGAAAAATTTATCCAAAAATTTGATGAATGCTGGGTTCCCGACTTGGAAGGAGCGATTAATTTGAGCGGTAAATTAGGCCATGCAGCACACTATGAAATACCAACAAAATACATC
Organism: Gaetbulibacter saemankumensis DSM 17032; assembly: GCF_000425645.1. Classification (GTDB taxonomy): domain Bacteria; phylum Bacteroidota; class Bacteroidia; order Flavobacteriales; family Flavobacteriaceae; genus Gaetbulibacter; species Gaetbulibacter saemankumensis. The sequence goes on along the minus strand of NZ_KE384430.1, from coordinate 881,512 downwards.
GGTCCACAAAGTCGTTTTGAAAAACAGGACGTAGAAATTAAAAACAGACTCATGGTTTTACTCTCTGGCCCAGAACCGCAGCGTGGCATCTTAGAACAAAAACTATTACAGCAACTTGAAAATTATAAAAATGGTCAAGTTGTGTTTGTAAAGGGTATAATGGAAGAAAAACAACGTATTGAAATAAAAGATAATATCAGTATCTATAATTTTATGACCTCCACTTTATTAGAACAAACCATTAATGAAAGCGAAGTTATAATATCCCGATCTGGTTATACTACGGTTATGGATTTAGCTAAATTGAATAAAAAAGCATTCTTTATTCCTACGCCGGGACAAACGGAACAGGAATATCTGGCCAAACGATTAAGTGAATTAAAATTAGTTCCTAGTTGCGACCAAGATAATTTCCATTTAGGCATGCTAAATTCGATAGAAGATTTTAAAGGCCTATCAGGCTTTCATTTTAATAGTAATTTTAAAGAATTATTTAGCCTTTTCGAGCGTGAATGAAAATTCACTACCTACTCCATATTCACTCTCTACGTAAATCTTCTCTTTATGAGCTTCTATAATATGCTTAACTATAGACAACCCTAAACCAGAACCACCTTCCTTTCTAGACCCTGTTTTACTCACACGATAAAAACGTTCAAACAAACGTGGTAAATGTGATTTCTCTATGCCTTCCCCATTATCGGTAACGCGAACGATAACTTTATTTTTAATAAGATTTTCTATACTAACTTCGGTAGTTCCTTTTTCTCTTCCGTATTTAATAGAATTAACAACTAAATTTATTAATACTTGCTGAATGCGCTCTTTATCTGCCTTAACAAGTATTGGCTTATTATAATTTAAATCGAACGTTAAAGTGATTTTCTTCTTTAAAGCTTTCATTTCCAGCATATCAAATACGCTCTTCACCAATTGGACAATATCGAAGGCTTCAATTTCTAAACTTAAATCCCCCACCTCTAACTTTGTTATCATATCTAAATCCTGAATGATATAACTTAAACGTTCTACTCCCTTATTAGCGCGTTCTAAATATTTTTCACGTAAATTTTTATCATTCATCGCACCATCCAGTAAAGTGAGAATATAACCCTGAACTGTAAAAAGTGGTGTTTTTAACTCGTGAGACACATTTCCTAGAAACTCTTTCCTATATTGTTCTCGTACTTTAAGAGTTTCAATTTCTATTTTTTTATCACGAGCAAACTTATCAATCTCTCGAGTTAGCGTCTGCATATCGGTAGTAATGGTACCTTTAGTAAGACTCGTGGATTCTAAAAGTGTTAAATCGTCGTAAATCTTTTTTACCCTTCGATAAATAAACCGTTCTACCCGATATTGAATAATAGCAAAAGAGAAGGCATAAATACTTACGGCCAAAGCCAGTAAAAACCAAATTTTAAGCTCGAAAAAAGCATATAAAAAAACACCCGTTAAGAGCGTTATAAAGGCGGTTAGGTAAAATGATGTTTTTACCGCAAACCTATAAGATTTCTTAAATTTTGACTGCATTAATCTACAAACTTATAGCCTACTCCTTTTATCGTTTTAAAACTATCGTCTCCAATTTTTTCGCGAAGTTTACGAATATGTACATCAATAGTTCTGCCACCCACGACTACCTCGTTACCCCATACGGCATCTAAAATTTCGTCTCGCTTAAAAACTTTTCCAGGCTTTGATGCCAATAAAGATAATAATTCAAATTCTTTCCTTGGCAATACAATCTCTTTTCCTTTTGAAGTAATTTTGTATTCGTCTCTATTTATCTCGAGACTTCCTATTTTAACACTATCGGCGACATCCTCTTCCCTAAAACGACGTAATAAAGCCTTTACTTTACTGACCAAAACTTTTGGCTTAATAGGTTTGGTAATATAATCATCGGCTCCAGCATCAAAACCAGCTACCTGAGAGTAATCCTCTCCTCTAGCAGTTAGGAAAACAATAAGTGTATTTTGTAAATCTGGATTTTTACGTATTAATTCACATGCTTCGATACCATCCATTTCCGGCATCATAACATCTAAAATTATTAGTTGAGGTTTTTCCTTTTTGGCTTTCTTCACTCCTTCCTGACCATTTTCGGCTGTAATCACCTGATAACCTTCACTTGACAAATTGTAACCAACAATTTCCAAAATATCAGGCTCATCATCAACTAATAGGATTTTAATATCGCTCTTTTTCATTTTCTTTAATTATAAAATAATTACAGAGTAAAGATAAAATTATTAAGATTAAATAATCTTAAGTACTAAATTAATAACATTAACGTAACAAACAAGTTACATGAAATTAATCTTTCGACCAATGTTTAAAATCTTTAACATTTTTTGGTATAAATTTTGCAATTGATTGATTAACTTTAAAGTAACTAAAATAACCCTATGAAAAAACTCTACTTTATTTTTTCATTTTTTATATTAACCTTCTTTTTAAGCCATAACGGATATGGGCAATCTATAAAGAAAGGCAGTAATTCTATGCCACAAAAAATCGAAAATTTTTCTATTTATCCAAATCCTGTGACCAACGGCAGAAGCTATTTATATATTACCACCAAACATAACTTTACCAAGAAAATTGAAATCTTCGATGTCTTAGGCAAAACACTTTTATCTACAAACCTATCGAATAACGAGTTAAATATTTCTGAATTAAGCAAGGGAGTATATATTTTAAAAATCACAGAAAACAACATTAGCGAGACCAGAAAATTAGTTATTAAGTAAATAAATTGTTATTTCGATGTGAATAAACAGCTAAATAACTGATCATAATATTTTGTTAGATTTTTTTTACTAATTTTATAGGAATAAACTTATAATTTCTGTAAATATTATGAAAAATCTTTACTTTTTATTTCTCTACTTTATTATTTCAACATTTTCTTTTGGCCAAGCATCTGAATTATATTTTAGCATGTATGGAGAAGGTTCTTCCAACAATAAGTTTTTAGAAATATATAATGGTACCGGCAGTAGTGTTGATTTAAGTAATTATGCTATTGATATTTATTTTAATGGATCAAACTCAGTATCTAACACCTTAATTTTAAGTGGAATTCTTAGCAACAATGATGTTTATGTTATTTATAACTCTAGTGCAGATGTCGTAATTGTTAATAATGGAGACATAGCAGGTGGCAGTATTACAAACTTCAATGGAGATGACGCCATAGCATTAACCAAATCGAATACAATTATTGATTTAATAGGCGAAATTGGAATAGACCCAGGAAGCGGATGGAGTGTAGGTCTATCAGGAAACACTGCAAATCACACTTTAATTAGAAAAGAATCAATATGTGACCCTAACCCAAATCCCACTGGTTCTTTTACTTCAGAATGGTATACATTTCCAACTGATGACCAATGGGATAAAATTGGATCTCATGCAGGTTGTATTGCATCCAATACACCAACCATTGATGCTACATCATCGGTTACAGGATTTTTCTATTACCAAAACAATGGTCCTTCTGGAGAGGATACATTTTCGGTTAGCGCCTCTAACTTAACAACAGATGTTGTTATTACTGCCCCAACAAATTTCGAAATATCATTAAATAGCGGAACTAACTATACCAATTCATTAAACCTCACGCCATCAAATGGCACAGTGAGTCTAACTACCATATATGTACGAATGGTTTCTGGATTAACAACCAATAATTATAGTGGAAACATAACACTTACATCTACAGGAGCTACAGATGTTACGGTATCTTTAAGTGGCAATGTCGCACCAGATGATCCGATAATTTTCATTAATGGATCCATTAGTAACTTAGAATACAGCTTAGGCAATGGACCATCTGCAGAAGATTCTTTCACCGTAGAAGGACTGTTTCTAACAGACAATATAACAGTAACCGCTCCCAGTGATTTTGAAGTGTCACTTACCAATGGAAGCAACTTTGCTTCTTCCGTAACGGTAAACCAAACTGGAGGAACGGCAGCCGAAACAACCATATATATTAGAATGATTGCCGGTCTTAGCGAAAATACCTATTCAGGAAATGTAACAGCTTCTTCAACTAATGCCGCAAATAAAACGATTAGTGTATCGGGAACAGTAAATCCAGCCGCTATTTGCAGTTCTGTTGGAGATATTATTATTACTGAAATTATGAAAAACCCAGATATTGTAACAGATGCTAATGGTGAATATTTCGAAATTTATAATAAAACTGAATCTGCAATAAACTTAAAAGGCTGGACTATTTCAGATGCAGATGGAGAATCTTATACAATACCCGCAGATTTAATAATAAACTCAACATCCTATGCTATTTTGGGTATTAATAGTGATTATGGAACTAATGGAGGAGTTACCGTTGATCATGAATATACAGGGTTGAATCTTGCAAACAGCGCTGATGAAGTGATAATCTCCTGCTCTAGTACAATCATTGATGAAGTCTATTATAACGACTCTGACTTTCCCGACACACCAGGAGTAAGCATGCAACTTTCAACAACAACATTGAACCACACAGACAATGATACTGGAATAAACTGGGGGGAAGGAACTTCTACTTTTGGAGCTGGCGACCTCGGCACCCCTGGAACAGCTAACGATTTCACCCTATCAAACCAAAAAATAGCTATAGAAGGTTTTAAATTATTCCCTAATCCAACTTCATTAGGTTATGTAAACATAACAGCCAAAAGTACAGCAACTATGAATGTTTCAATCTATAATTTGTTAGGCAAACAAATCATGAAACAGACTGTAGCTAATAACACCTTAGATATTTCTAAATTAAATACCGGTATTTATATATTGAAAGTATCTCAAGATAAAGCCATTGCTACACAAAAACTTATTATTAAATAGATTTTCTGCCTATATAAATTTTAAAGCGTTGCCATCTGGTGGCGCTTTTTTATTTTATCTACTTTTGCTAAACGATAACTTATGATAGATAGCAACGCCATTTTTAACATTAAAAACCAAGGGGAGTTTGAGACTATAGCCTTGGAAGTATATAAATATCAGTTTGTAAACAATCCGGTATATCGATCGTTCTGCGATTTATTATATGTACACCCTAGTGACGTAAAATCCACCAAAGACATCCCCTATTTACCCATTCAGTTTTTTAAATCGAAAGACATTCTAAGCTCTAAAGATTCCGTACAAACAACTTTTAGCAGTTCGGGAACCACGGGAATAACTACAAGTAAACATTTAGTTACCGACTTAAAAATCTACGAACAAAGTTTTACTAAAGGTTTCAAACAGTTTTATGGTGATGTAGAAGACTACGTGGTGTTGGCCCTTTTACCTTCATACCTGGAGCGCGAAGGTTCTTCATTAATCTATATGGCAAATGCCTTTATCAAACAATCCAAGCACCAAGAAAGCGGGTTTTATCTAAATAATTTAAAGGAACTCACAGACACCCTCATAAAGCTAGAATCAGAAAACAAAAAAACACTCCTTATCGGGGTTTCTTTTGCATTATTAGACCTGGTAGAAACTTATCAGTTTAAATTAAAAAATACTATCATTATGGAAACTGGAGGCATGAAAGGTCGTAGAAAAGAATTGATTCGTGAAGAGCTTCATAAACAATTAAAAGCGGGGTTTGGTGTCGATGCTATTCATAGCGAATATGGCATGACAGAACTTTTAAGTCAGGGGTACTCTCAAGGGCATGGCATATTTAATTGTCCGAAATGGATGAAAATTTTAACACGTGACACCGAAGATCCATTAAGTATTCAGGAAACAGGTAAAACTGGAGGTATTAACGTTATCGATCTTGCTAACATAAACTCTTGCGCATTTATCGCAACGCAGGATCTAGGTAGAACTTATAAAGATGGTTCTTTTGAAGTCATCGGACGTTTTGATAATTCTGATATTCGAGGCTGTAACCTCATGGTTTTGTAGTCTAAATTTTATGTTTTAAATAGTCTGAAAAATATTTCCACCATTTGTAAGGAAACAAAAGAATAAACGTCTAACAACCTAGCTAAGAAAAAGAATGATTATTTTTTTAGTTGGTTGGTTAGTTGATAAAGCCTGATTGTACAATCAGGCTTTATTTTTCTATGCTACAGTAAGAACAAAATAGTTTTTCTTACCGCGTTGTAGCAGTACGAACTTATCGTTTATTAAATCGGAAACACTGACGCTATATTCAGCGGTTACCTTTTCTTTATTTACAGATATCGAATTTTCTTTTAAGGCACGACGGGCTTCTCCATTAGACTTCAAAAAGCCTCCCTTTTCGGCAAGAGCAGCAATAATATCTAAACCTTCCTCAATATCTTCTCTCGACACTTCCGTTTGAGGAACACCTTCAAAAATATCTAAGAATGTCTTTTCATTAAGTTGTTTTAAATCGTCACTAGTCGATTTTCCAAAAAGAATTTCACTGGCTTTAATGGCATTCTCTAACTCTTCTTTGGAGTGCACCATCGTGGTAATCTCTTCAGCCAGGCGTTTTTGTAAGACACGTAAATGCGGCGCCTCATTATGTTCAGCAATTAAATTTTCTATTTCCTCCCGTGATAAAAAGGTGAAAATTTTAATGTACTTTTCAGCATCAACATCACTAGTATTTAACCAGTACTGATAGAATTTATATGGAGATGTACGCTCAGCGTCTAACCAAATATTACCGCCTTCAGTTTTTCCAAATTTAGTTCCATCGGCTTTAGTAATTAATGGCCAAGTGAGTGCATACCCTTTTCCGCCCTCAATACGACGAATCATTTCAGTACCCGTAGTAATATTTCCCCATTGATCGCTACCTCCCATTTGCAAAGTACATTGATGGCTTTTAAAAAGATGTAGAAAATCGTAACCTTGAACTAACTGATAGGTGAATTCGGTAAAACTCATCCCAACTGACGATTCTGATGACAATCGTTTCTTAACTGAATCCTTTGCCATCATATAATTAACAGTAATATGCTTACCAACATCACGAATAAAATCTAAAAACGAGAATTCCTTCATCCAATCGTAATTGTTTACCATCAATGCCGCATTTTCAGCATTACTATCGAAATCTAAAAATCGAGATAACTGCTCTTTGATAGCATTTTGGTTGTGACGAAGTGTTTCTTCATTAAGCAAATTACGCTCGGCCGATTTCCCTGAAGGATCACCAATCATACCCGTAGCTCCACCAACAAGCGCAATAGGTTTGTGTCCTGATAACTGAAAATGTTTAAGCCCCATAACACCTACCAAATGTCCAATATGCAAGGAATCGGCTGTAGGATCAATTCCAACATAAGCTAAACGCATGGCCTCTAATAAATGTTCTTCGGTCCCTGGCATACTATCTTGAATCATACCACGCCAAGTTAATTCTTCTACAAAATTCTTTATCATTTTTTATATTTTTGGAAAACTACGACAAAGATAAAAATCAATGTATAATTACTCATGTATTATGAATAATTCTTTACTTTAGTTCCATGATTTTAGTTACAGGAGGAACAGGCTTAGTTGGTGCGCATTTACTTTATAATCTTGTAAATAGTGGAGAAAAAACAAGAGCCATTTATAGAAACGAAAAGAAGTTAAGGCAAACCAAAGACGTCTTTGCTTGCTATACCAACAATTACCAACTTCTTTTTGATAAAATTGAATGGGTTCAGGCCGACATACAAGACATTCCTTCTCTTGAAGCCGCTTTCAATCAAGTAACCCATGTTTACCATTGCGCAGCATTTGTTTCTTTCGAGCCAGATAAATATGCTCTGTTACGTAAAATTAACATCGAAGGCACTGCCAACATCGTTAATATGTGCTTAGAGAAAAACATACAAAAGCTATGCTATGTAAGCTCTATTTCTACTTTAGGCAAACCTATCAATAATGAACTCATTACCGAAGACACGCATTGGAATCCAGAAAATGAAAATACGGTATACGCGATTACTAAATACGGTGCAGAAATGGAGGTTTGGCGCGCAACGCAAGAAGGATTAAATGCTGTTATTGTAAATCCCGGCGTTATACTAGGATCCGGTATCTGGAAATATGGAACTGGTAGTCTTTTTAAAAAAGCAAAAAAAGGTATTAAATACTATACACAAGGAAAAATCGCTTTAATAGACGTAAAAGACGTAATTGATATTATGACTCGTTTAATGGCAAGCTCTATTACGAACCAGCGTTTTATATTGGTTGCAGAAAACTGGAGTTACAAAAAATTTCTTCAAAATTTAGCAGAGTCAGTAAAAGGTGCTATTCCCAATAAACTAGCTTCAAAGGGGTTATTGAGTATTTTATGGCGACTTGATTGGTTAGCACATAAACTTATTGGAAAGCGCAGACAACTAACCAAACATTTATGCGTTTCATTATCTGCCGAAAAAAATTACAGTAGCGATAAAATAATAGAAGCCTTAAATTATAAATTTACCCCTATCGAAGGGAGCTTAAAGTCTATTTCTGATCAATTTCTGAAACAGGATCAATAAGAATACCTTCCTCCAATTCCTTCTTATCCAATAATTGCTTTTTTAAAGAATCCTTACTAAAAAGTTTCATAACGGAATCGTGTTCCTTAATTACGTTAAGTGAATCTAAACGCTTTTTCTCCGCTTCCTCTTGCTCCTCAAATTCTTTTAATGTGTTTTTTAAACCCTCTAGGCTATCTACAATCTTTTCGTAAATCTCTTCGTAATCGTCAATATAATAAGCATAATATTCATTACTCTGAGCAAATTGCAAACTATCGATACCGTATTTTTCTAAAACATACTTATCCACATCGATACCAGCTTCGCGCATTTTTCTTTTATTAATACCACTGGACGACCCTATTAATCGCGCGTCGATTAAAATGTTAATCATGTCTTTTTTAGAGATTAGATTATCTGGCTTTTCGGGCTTCCCTGAATTGTTACAGGAAAGGACTAACGCCAATAATACACCTCCTACTATAAATCGTTTTAACATATTACCGATTAAATGTTAAGCGTTTTGCTGCCTTGGTTTTACTAAATTTAGCATTTTGGTAAACCAAACTACCATTTACAAAAGTATGAGTAATTCTCGATTTAAAGGTGGTTCCCTCAAAAGGCGACCATCCACATTTATATAAAATATTATCTTTATTAACCGTCCAAGGATTATTTAAATCAACCAGTACTAAATCGGCAAAATAACCCTCTTTAATATAACCGCGCTTTTCAATTTCGAATAAAATTGCTGGGTTATGACACATTTTTTCAACCACCTTTTCTATTGAAATTTTACCACGATGGTACATTTCTAACATAGCGGGCAAAGCGTGCTGCACTAGAGGTCCTCCTGAAGGTGCATTGGTATAAACATTTTTTTTCTCATCGATAGTATGAGGTGCATGATCGGTAGCGATAACATCGATACGATCGTCTAACAAGGCCTCCCATAATTGATCTCTATCTTTCTTGGTTTTTACTGCAGGGTTCCACTTGATTAAAGTCCCCTTTTTATCGTAATCTTCATCCGAAAACCACAAGTGATGTATACAAACTTCGGCCGTTATCTTTTTATCTTTAAGCGGGATTTTATTACTAAATAATTTAGTTTCTTTCCCTGTAGACAGATGAAATACATGTAACCTCGCTCCTGTTTTCTTTGCTAATTCAATAGCTTTTGAAGAAGAAATATAACAAGCATCTTCACTTCTAATTATAGGATGACATTTAATTGGAATGTCCTCACCATACTCATCTAAATGCTCCTGAAAATTCTTTTTTATAGTTGCCTCGTCTTCGCAATGTACTGAAATAACCATGTTCGTACTTTTGAAAATCTTCTCAAGAACCTCCGGATTATCCACTAACATATTTCCTGTTGATGAACCTAAAAATAATTTTAATCCAGCTACCGATTTAGGATCAACCTTTAAAATTTCGTCCAAATTATCGTTAGTTCCACCAAACATAAACGAATAATTAGCAGAGGATGTTTTTGCGGCAATATCAAACTTAGCCTCTAACTTTTCAATAGTAGTGGTCTGCGGATTGGTATTTGGCATTTCAATAAAAGAGGTAATACCTCCCGCAATGGCAGCTTTCGACTCGGTTTCGATATTAGCTTTATGTGTCAAGCCTGGTTCTCTAAAATGTACCTGATCATCTATTGCTCCAGGTAATAAGTATTTACCTTCTGCATCAATAACATGTACATCTGCAGACTTCGCACTAATAGTTTCATTTATTTCTTTTATGGTGTCGCCTTCTATTAACAAATCACCATTAAAGACCAATCCTTCATTAACAATTTTAGCGTTTTTTATCAACACCAATTTATCTTTCATACCCATTACTTTTTTACTAATAAACTATTTATTTTCATCGATATTACTCCAAAAATAGCTTCTGAAATAATACTTGAACTTAGCTTGGATTCTCCCCGTGTTCTGTCGGTAAAAATAACAGGAACTTCGGTAATTTTAAATTTTTCCAAATAAGCTTTAAATTTCATCTCAATTTGAAAGGCGTAGCCTATAAATTTTATCTTATCTAAATTAATAGTTTCAAGCACCTTGCGTTTATAACAAACAAAACCTGCAGTCGTATCATGAATTTTCATACCCGTTATAAAACGTACGTAGCGCGACGCTAAATAAGATAATAACACTCTGCTCATTGGCCAGTTTACCACATTTACTCCAGTAACATAACGCGATCCAATAGCTAAATCAGCCCCTTCAGCATGACAAGCATGATAAAGTTTAGGCAAATCATTTGGGTTATGGGAAAAATCTGCGTCCATTTCAAAAATATATTGATACGCTCTGGCTAATGCCCATTTGAAACCATGAATATAAGCCGTACCTAGTCCAGCCTTTTCCTGACGTACCTCAAGAAATAAGCGGTTCTTATATTCAGTTTGAAGTGCTTTTACTTTATCTCCTGTTAAATCTGGCGAATTATCATCGACTACCAAAACATGCACGTCATCCGATTGGGAAAATACTGCCTTAATGATAGCCTCTATATTTTCAATCTCGTTATAAGTTGGAATGATTACGATAGTATTTGTCATTCTTTTGTTTAAAATGATACCAGATTATTTTTAGCAAATGTAAACTATTCAGACTTGAAATATTTTAAATATTCCTTAATAATTAAGCCATTTAGTGAAATTTTTATAATAATTTTACAACATGCTTAGAGATATTGTATCGAACGAATTATTTACGATTTTTATCATGCTAGGGCTTGTAAATGTGGCTATTACAAAATTAATAGCCCCGCACAGGTTTAACGATTTTGTCGTGATTATTGGCAATTCGAAGTACTTAAAAATATATTCTAGAGACCAGAAATTCTTCGATAAATTTGATGCTTTATTATTTTTCAATCTTATTTTATCGACTTCAATTTTTATACTTCTGCTAAACAAACAATTAACAGGTATTGTAGATTATTCACTAAATCAGGTTCTTAAATTACCCATAGGCATAGCAGTTATTATTTTAATAAAAGTATTTATAGAACGCCTTATTGGTAGCTTATTCGAAATCGACAAACTCATAGACCAATACTTATTTCAAAAAATAACTTATAAAAATTATTTAGGCATTTTACTTATTCCAATTAATGCCATTTTACTCTACAGTTTTACCCCTTCGTTAATTTTTATTTACAGCATAATTATCTTTTTGCTCATTATAAATATACTGGGCATTATTGGAACAATTAAGAACCATGAAAGTTTAATAAAGGGTAACTTTTTTTATTTTATTTTGTATCTTTGCACTCTTGAAATTGCACCTTATATTTTCTTATTTAAGATGTCCTTTTCTAAATAAATTGATGAACTAACACACTACTTTAACACATGAAAGTAAAAACCATTTTAGTATCTCAACCAGAACCTAAAATAGAGAACTCGCCCTATTTCGACCTCATTGAAAAACAAAAAGTAAAAATAGATTTTAGACCATTCATTCATGTTGAAGGAGTGTCCGCTAAGGAAATTCGGGTTCAAAAGGTAGATTTAAGCAAATACACAGCAATTATATTAACAAGTAGAAATGCCGTAGATCACTTTTTTAGAGTAGCTGATGAAATGCGTTTTAAGGTTCCTGACACCATGAAATATTTCTGTCAGTCTGAAGCCGTTGCCTATTATCTTCAAAAGTATGTGGTTTATAGAAAGCGCAAAATATATGTTGGAAAGCGTACTTTCGCAGAGCTTTCCCCATTAATTAAAAAATATAAGGACGAAAAATTCCTATTGCCTACTACAGATAAGGTTAAGGATGAAGTACCTGAAACTTTAAACAAGTTAGGTATTGACTGGAAGCAAGCTACCTTTTACAAAACGGTAATAAGTGATCTATCCGATTTAGCCGATGTGTTATATGATGTATTAGTATTCTTTAGCCCTTCTGGTATTGAGTCCTTGTTCCATAATTTCCCAGACTTCAAACAAAACAATACACGTATTGCAGTATTTGGCAATACAACTATAAAAGCGGTTGAAGAAAAAGGATTACGTGTAGATATCGCTGCACCAACTCCTGAAACACCTTCAATGACCATGGCTTTAGAAAAATACATTGAAAAAGTAAATAAAGGCAAATAACCTTTATTTCTACCATAAATAAAAAAGGATGATCAAAATGATCATCCTTTTTTTTGGTCTAATTTAGTTTAGTATTATGCTCATTTAAAAAGCATAACGTTGTGGTCCGCCGCGACGAATTTCTTCACTAGCAGAAGCTTCGTACTTTTTAAAATTCTCGCGGAAAGCGTTACTTAATTTAAAAGCTGTGGTGTAATATGCCTCGTCATCATTCCATGTAGCTCGAGGACTTAGCACTTTTGTTGGCACTCCCGGACATTGACGAGGTTGCGCAACTCCAAACACAGAATGTATATGATAATCATCGTAATTATATAAACCTAAATCGCCATTCAATACGGCATTAATCATAGCACGGGTATATTTTAATTTCATTCGCGTACCAACACCGTATGGACCACCCGTCCACCCAGTATTTACTAACCAAACATTTACGCCCGAATCTTTCATTTTTTTGCTTAACATTTCCGCATATTTTGTTGGATGTAATGGCATAAATGGCGCTCCAAAACAAGCCGAAAATGACGGTTGTGGCTCCACAACTCCTGCTTCGGTCCCAGCTACTTTAGCGGTATATCCCGATATAAAATGATAAGCTGCCTGACTTGGTGTTAGCTTAGAAATTGGAGGTAATACTCCAAAGGCATCAGCCGTTAAAAAGAATATATTTTTGGGATTCTTACCTATTGATGGCGTTTGAATATTTTCAATATGATCAATTGGATAACTTACACGCGTGTTTTGAGTTATTGACGTATCAGCGAAATTCACATGTCCGTTTTCATCTAAGATAACGTTTTCAAGAATTGCTCCTTTTTTAATAGCATCGAAAATTTCAGGCTCATTATCACGTGATAAGTTAATTACTTTGGCATAGCATCCACCTTCAAAATTAAATACGGTATCTCTGGAAGTCCAACCATGTTCATCATCACCAATCAAACTTCTATTAGGGTCGGTAGACAGTGTTGTTTTACCAGTACCCGATAACCCAAAGAAAATAGCCGTATCACCATCTTTACCAACATTTGCACTACAATGCATTGGTAAGGTTTCTTTAAATACTGGTAAAATAAAGTTCAATGCAGAGAAAATGCCCTTTTTAATTTCTCCTGTATATCCTGTTCCTCCGATAAGGGCTATTTTTCTGGTAAAATTCAAAATTGCAAAGTTATGCTGACGTGTACCATCAACTTCTGGGTTGGCCATAAAACCCGGTGCATTTACCACAGTCCACTCCGCATCAAAAGTTTTCAATTCTTCTTCCGTAGGCCTTAAAAACATATTATAAGCAAATTGATTACTCCACGGAAATTCATTAATTACACGAATGTTCAATTTATAATCTGGGTCGGCACAAGCATAACTATCTCTTACAAAAACCTCTTTATTAGATAGGTAATCTGTTACTTTATTATAAAGCGCATCAAATTTTTCTGGGTCGAAAGGAATATTAATATCTCCCCACCAAACACGATCTTTTGTAACATCATCTTTAACAATAAATCGATCCTTAGGAGAACGTCCTGTAAATTCTCCAGTATTTACAGCTAAAGCACCTGATGAAGCTTCTACCGCCTGTCCTTTTTCAATAGCGATAGCATGTAAATCATCTGGCGATAATTGATACCTTACTTCGGCATTTTTTATACCATAAGTTTCTAACGAAATCGTTTTCGTAACCTGTTTGTAATTTTCCATAATTCGGATTAAAATTATTTACTCCGCAAAATTAATAGTTTAATTTTTAATAATCTATAATCAAACCCTATTTTAAGATTTAATTCTTAAAAAATTAACAACCAATAAGCCCCAAGAGCCTATTAAAAGCAGCCCTCCAATTGGTGTAATAAATCCAATGGTTTTGAAGTCGAAATTTGTTAACTCATTGGTAGCCAAAAAATAAATTGATCCTGAAAAGAAAACCACTCCCAACATAATAAGATAAAACAGTGTGTTTTTTAATTTATCAGTTAAAAATGGTACATATCCAACAAAAAGTAACAATATCGCATGATACATTTGATAACGCACACCCGTTTCAAACGTTTGCTGTGCCTCCAGACTAATCAATGCTTTTAATGCGTGTGCTCCAAAGGCACCTAGTATGATACTCAAGGCTCCTAAAACACCACCCGCTAATAATACTGTTCTGTTCATATCTAAATATTATTATATAAGTAAATACATAAAGTATTTACTAAATTAGTACAACAAAATTACTCAACTAAACCCATTATGCGAAAGATTTTAGTAATTGGTTCCGGAAAATCGACAGCTTTTCTATTAAAATATTTTTTAGATAAATCGTCCACAGAAAATTTATTCATAACCGTTGGTGATTTAAATATAAATAACGCGAAAGTGCTTTTTAAAACCTATTCCAATATCGAATTTATTACCTTGGATATTTTCAATGAAGTCGAGAAAACTAAGGCTATTAAAAACTCAGATATTGTAGTGTCTATGCTACCAGCCCGATTCCATATTGAAGTAGCCAAAACTTGTTTAACTCTAAATAAAAATTTAGTTACAGCCTCTTATGTTAGCTCCGAAATGCAGTCTTTAGATACAGAAGTAAAACAGCAAGGACTTGTTTTTATGAATGAAATTGGGGTTGACCCCGGAATAGACCACATGAGTGCCATGCAAGTTATCGACCGTATTCGTGATGATGGTGGAGAAATGATTCTATTTGAATCGTTTACCGGAGGCTTGGTGGCTCCCGAAAGCGATAACAATCTTTGGAACTATAAATTTACCTGGAATCCCAGAAATGTTGTAACAGCCGGACAAGGGGGTACTGCCAAATTTTTACAAGAGAACACATATAAATACATTCCCTACAACAGATTATTTAGAAGAACGGAATTCTTAGAAATTGAAGGTTATGGTCGTTTTGAAGTCTATGCGAATCGTGATTCCTTAAAATACCAAAGTAGCTATGGTTTAGACCATATACAAACCTTGTATAGAGGCACCATGCGACGTGTCGGTTTTAGTCGCGCATGGAACATCTTTGTTACTTTAGGCATGACCGATGACAGCTATATTATTGAGGATAGCGAATACATGAGCTATCGCGATTTTGTAAACGCCTTTCTCCCATACAGTCATACCGATTCTGTTGAATTAAAACTACGACATCAACTTAAAATTGAGCAGGATGATATTGTTTGGGACAAATTAGTAGAACTCGATATTTTCAATCCGAATAAACGCGTAGATTTGAAAAAAGCAACTCCCGCCCAAATCTTACAAAAAATCCTCATGGATAGCTGGACCTTAGCTCCTAATGATAAAGACATGATTGTCATGTACCATAAATTTGGTTTTGAAAAAGACGGTGAGAAATATCAAATTGACGCGAACATGGTTGTTATTGGAGAAAACCAAACCTATACAGCCATGGCCAAAACCGTTGGTTTACCAGTTGCTATAGCGACCTTAGCAATACTAAACGGAAAAATTACTACTCCAGGCGTGCAAATTCCTGTAACAAAAGAAATTTATGAACCTGTTTTAAAAGAATTACAATCTTACGGTATTGTATTTAAAGAACATAACGAACCGTATCTAGGTTATAACCCTTTAAACTCATAAATTTCTTTCGATCTATTTATTACTCTAACTCAAGCCCTAACCAGTCATTTATGGTTTTATTAAATCGAGCTCGCTCTGAATCGGTAAAATTTTTAATGCGCGCATTCCCGTGATGTTTCCCTTTTAAAACAAACCACTGAGAATCTACCGATTTACTTTTAGGAACTCCCGTTGCCGACCAGGTATCGTTTCCTCCATAGATATAAATAAAATGATCTCCTTTTTTCTTTAACCATTTACTAACATCCGATAATAATTCATCTCCCTTAAACGGCACTTTCATATGATTTGGAGTAAAGGCCGCATGCGGATTTTTTCCTTTTGGTAGAGCTTTTAATAATTTTTTAAAATCCTTAGTTTCATAACCGTAATAACCAAATTCTTCGGCAGACTGATAATAATGTGATGCATATTTGGTCATTGTTTCATCGGCAAAAAACGACATATCACAAACCTTAATTAAATGTTTCGTTTTATCTTCTATAGATGCATTCTTGAACGGAATATCCTCACAACTTGTACCCCACTGCCAAAAAGAAAATGGATATTCTAAAACCGTTAATTCAAAAGCCTCTTCTAACGACAAATAGCTGTAATGCACATTGCGTCCAAGACTATAAAACTTTAGCAAAGGCAATATTTCCTCTCTGTTTTTTAGAATATCCTTCTGAAAATTTTGAATCTTATTTCTACACTTGGCAGTACCAATAGTGTCGAAGAATTTATAAATACGTTTATCTTCAAAACTATTATTTATGGGCGCAACATAGGGCACACTTACATCGACATCTTCAGGGTAAAAATAGCGATAAAATACCGTGGTACTTCCTCCCTTACTTACTCCAGTACTTACCCATTTATTTTTGTAAATATTCCCTAAAAGCGTTCTAATATGGTGTAAATCGGCGGTTACTTGTTTTAAATTCAAATAATCATAATCTATTTCTTTTGGTGAACTATCACCAAAATATCTATGTTCTACATCAATTTGATTGGCTTTTAAAACCCTCGATAATTCAAAAATACTATTGCTGTTTTTTGTATATCCCTGAGTGATAATAACCGATGGCGCATCAAAACTTAAATGTGATAGATACACTTTTTGATGAAAATAGCCTTTAGAGGTATCAGAGTGATCGATGGGCTGTTTTACTTTCAACATATAAGCTGATTGATAACCTTCTGGTGTTTCAATTTTCTCGAAACTCACATCTGGCAGTTCAAAAAGCAAGGTTTCTAAAGAGGCGCTCTGAGCAATTAATTTTGTAAAACATATGAAACTAAAGAGTAAAATAATACTGTATCTTTTCATCTAAAAGTTGATTTAAGTTTGATTTTCAACAAAACTAACTAAAACTTTTTTTCAAACATCTAACAAATTTATCTAAAATAGGTGACAAAAAAAGCCCGAGCAATCACTCAGGCTTTTTGTTCTATTCTACTCTTTATTTAAAGATAAATCTAACTTTGGGAGAATAAACTTTCTCTTTAAATAGAAGATTATTCAGATTATTGCATTTTCATTAACCAATTGCGTACATCGACTTCACCTTTGATAATATCTCGCAAGTCTTCAATTTTAACACGTTCCTGCTCCATGGAGTCACGATGACGAATGGTTACTGTATTATTTTCCAAAGTATCATGATCAACCGTAATACAGAATGGCGTTCCGTTAGCATCCTGCCTTCTATAACGACGGCCTACAGCATCCTTTTCGTCATAAATTACATTGAAATCCCATTTCAATTCATCTACAATTTTACGTGCTACTTCTGGTAGACCATCCTTTTTAACCAAAGGTAAAATAGCAGCTTTAACAGGAGCTAAAACACTTGGTAATTTTAAAACGGTTCTTGTACTTCCATTTTCTAATTCTTCTTCTACTAAAGAATTTGAAAATACTGCTAAGAACATACGGTCTAATCCTATAGAAGTCTCCAATACATAAGGCACATAACTTCTATTTTCTTCAGGGTCGAAATATTGTAATTTTTTACCCGAATATTTTTCATGCTGACTTAAATCGAAATCGGTTCTAGAATGAATCCCTTCTAATTCTTTAAATCCGAATGGAAATTTAAACTCGATATCGGCAGCAGCATCCGCATAGTGCGCTAATTTTTCATGATCGTGAAAACGATAATTATCTGCACCCATTCCTAAACTTAAATGCCACTTTAAACGTGTTTCTTTCCAGTGTTCATACCACTCTTTTTGAGTTCCTGGCTTTATAAAAAACTGCATTTCCATTTGTTCAAACTCACGCATTCTAAAAATAAACTGTCTTGCTACAATTTCATTTCTAAACGCTTTACCTGTTTGAGCAATACCAAAAGGGATTTTTAAACGACTGGTTTTCTGCACATTTAAGAAGTTTACAAAAATACCCTGTGCCGTTTCTGGTCGTAAGTACAAATCCATGGCATTTTCGGCCGAAGCTCCAAGCTTAGTGCCAAACATTAAGTTAAACTGCTTTACATCGGTCCAGTTCTTACTTCCTGTTAATGGGTCTGATATTTCCAACTCTTCAATTAATGCTTTCACATCGGCTAAGTCTTCATTTTCTAAAGACTTTGCCATTCTTGATAAGATGGTATTTATTTTTTCCTGATACCCTAAAACACGTGGGTTTGTAGATACAAATTCTTCTTTATTGAAGGCCTCACCAAAACGTTTGGCAGCCTTTGCTACTTCCTTATCAATTTTCGCTTCAATTTTAGCACAATAGTCCTCAATTAAAACATCGGCTCTGTAACGTTTTTTCGAATCTTTATTATCGATTAATGGATCGTTAAAAGCATCAACGTGACCAGAAGCTTTCCATGTGGTAGGGTGCATAAATATTGCAGCATCAATGCCTACAATATTTTCATGCATTTGCACCATGGCTTTCCACCAGTAGTCGCGAATGTTTTTCTTTAATTCTGCACCATTCTGAGCATAGTCGTAAACGGCACTTAATCCGTCGTAAATTTCACTGCTCTGAAACACGTAACCATACTCTTTTGCATGAGAGATTACTTTCTTAAATTGATCATCTTGATTTGCCATAGTGCAAAAATAAAAAACCGCTTTAAACAATTGATAGTCTTAGCTAAAAATTAAACAGCTAATCGTTTAATTTTTTTAATTAAGTTTATGTAACCAAATTACCCGAATCATGTTACAGTCTATTGTTAATCTTTTCTTTCCTAAAGTCTGTTATGCCTGTCTGGAACTACTACAAGACAATGAAGATACCATATGCACAAATTGCAGGCACGATTTACCGGTAACCAATTATCATTTTAATGATGATAAAACCATACAAAAAGTGCTTTACGGACGTGCCAAAATTGAAAACGGGACAGCTCTTTTTAGATTTGAAAAGAAAGGCTTGGTACAACAACTTATTCATGGTTTAAAATATAGAGGCTATCAGCGTATTGGATTTATTTTAGGTAATTGGCTGGGAGCAGAATTAAAAACCATTCCTGCATACCAACATATTGATGCCGTAATTCCAGTACCGCTTCACAAAAAGAAACTAAAAAAACGAGGCTATAACCAGGTGACTAAGTTTGCAGAACAATTAGCCTGTTCATTGGATGCAGAATATTTAGACCATGTATTAATTAAAACAACCAACACGAGTTCTCAGGTTAATAAAATTCGTTTCGCCAGGTGGAACAAAAGCAACGAGTTATTTTCGATTAAAAATAAAGAAGCCATTAACAACAAACATATTCTACTGGTAGACGATTTAATAACAACCGGTGCCACTTTAGAAGCCTGCATTGAAGTTTTAAATGAAGCCGACAACCTAAAAATTAGTATTGCGACCATAGCAATAGCATAAAGAGTTGGGTAATATATCTTCAAAATTATGTAGGTTTGCATTGTACATCTGATTACCAAAAACAGGCATCATTTCAGATTAAAAAATTACAGGTAATGAACACATCTTTTTCCAATACTTTTTTGGCTTTATTAATAGGGCTAACTTTAGTAAACTGTGCTAATCGTGGTACGCCACAAGGAGGCCCCAAGGATGAAACACCTCCTGTGATAATTAAATCTGAGCCAGAAAATTTCAGTACCAATTTTAAGGGGAATGAAATTAAAATTTATTTTGATGAATTTATCAAAATAAAAGACCTTCAAAAGCAGTTAATTATCTCGCCTCCCATGAAAACGCAACCTTTAGTTACACCTATGGGTAGTGCCAGCAAACATATTACAATTAAAATTGAAGACACGCTTAAACCTAACACCACCTATGCCTTTAACTTTGGAAACAGTATTGTAGATAATAACGAGGGGAACCCCTACCCATATTACCGCTATGTATTTTCAACAGGCAGTTATATTGACTCTTTGAATGTGCAAGGTAAAATTTTAGATGCCTTGTATAATAAAGCCGAGTCGTTTGTTAATGTTGGACTTTATGAGGTAGATTCAACCTTTACCGACTCTATAGTTTACAAAGAAGTCCCCACATACATTACCAATACATTAGACAGCTTAACCACGTTTTCTATTGAAAATATCAAGGCTGGAAAATACATGCTTATGGCTTTAAAAGATGGGAACGGTGACAATAAATTTCAGCAAAAAACAGATCAGATTGGGTTTCACAATCATTTTATTGAGGTACCCAACGACTCGCTTTATACCCTGCGATTATTTAAAGAAGACCTAGATTTTAAAGCTTCCAGACCTACGTTAGACGTTGGGCAGAAAATTACCTTTGGATACGAAGGTGATTATAGCCAAATGAAAATAAAATTAAAATCTGAAGTCCCTGCCGACTTCGACCATCGTATTACAAAAGATGAAAAAACAGACACTTTATATTATTGGTACAAACCTAAATTAGAAGTTGATTCTTTAATATTCAATGTGTCGCATCCCACCTTTAACAAAGATTACACCGTAAAAATTCGTGATAAAGAAAGAGACTCATTAACTCTAAAACCAATAGCTTCCGACGGCATTGATAACCCTTTTAAAATTCGAGGAAGTGTGCCGATTGTTAAGTTTGACAAATCAAAAATTGCTATTATAGATAAAGATTCTACAGCCATCGATTTTACGACCAAATTCGATACAATAAATAACATCTACACCTTAAATTTCGAAAAAAAAGAAGAGAACAGTTATAAAATTCGAATTTTACCTAAAGCCTTTGAAAGTTTCTTTGGAAAAACTAATGACACGCTTAATTTCACCACTAAAACAAAGGCAGCTTCGGCTTATGGCTATGCGCGATTTACTTTAGTAAATGCCACTTACCCCTTAATTGTTCAGTTAACCAGCCAAAAAGGAGAAGTTTTAGAAGAGCGTTATGCTACTGAAGAAGGTACGGTGGACTTTTATAATTTAACACCGAACACATATTATATTCGCGTAATACATGATACCAATGGCAATGGCAAATACGATACAGGTAGTTACTTAGAAAAAAGACAACCTGAATGGGTTACCCATTTTGATGCCATTGAAATACGTGCCGATTGGGGATACCCTGAGATTCTTCAGTTTACTGAATAGTAAAGGTATCACGGTCGTTTAAAAATTTTAATTTATTACGGTAATAATTGATATGATGACGTTCCAGAGTCACCACTTCTAATTGTTCCTTGTTTGGTTTTATATTGCTTATCGCATTCCCCAAAACATCATATACAGCAGAATTACCGGAATACTCATTAAGATCTTGGTCTGTACCAACGCGATTTACACCAATTACATAGCTCATATTCTCGATAGCTCTTGCTTTTAGCAAGGTATCCCAGGCTAATATTCTGGGTTTTGGCCAGTTCGCCACATAGAGCAACACATCATAGTTTTCGGTGTTTCTTGCCCAAACAGGAAAACGCAAATCGTAACATACTAAGGGGCAAAGTTTCCATCCTTTGTAATCTAGTGTGAGCTTTTGGTTTCCTCTGGCAAATACTTTTTCTTCGCCTGCCAAGGTAAACGTATGGCGCTTATCATAACTTGTTATTGCTCCATTAGGCTCGATAAAAAGTAAGCGATTAAAATATTTACCATCTTCTGAAATTATTAAACTTCCTGTAACAGCAGCATTTGTTTTCCTGGCAATTTTCTGCATCCACAAAACTGATTTTCCATCCATACTTTCAGCAACAGCACTAGCATTCATGGTAAAACCCGTGGTAAACATTTCTGGTAGAACGATTATATCGACTGGAGAGGTCATACTCGCTATTTTTTCAGCAAAAGCTTTACGATTTTCCTTAGGATGTTCCCAAACCAAATCGGATTGAATAAGTGCTACTTTTAGTTGATCTTGCATAAAAACAATGTTGTTAAATCTATCTATATTCAGCCTTTCGAATTTAACAAAAAGATTCTATATTGATTATTATAAATTATATCAAACTATATTCATCTTTTTAAGCAGAAATGACGCATTCATATTCTGGCATACGCCCAATTTTAACTTATAGTCGAAATGCAATTCGTCGTTAATAATTTCGGCATCGAAATAATAATTTTTTACCTGATTCAATTCCTTTTCAACTTCACACAAACTTAAATCGTGTGTCGCTATAACCCCTGTAGCTTGTAATGCGACTAATTTCTTTACAAACTTTAACGAACCAATCGCCTTATCTGTACTATTAGTCCCCTTTAAAATCTCATCTAATACTATAAAATAAGCATCATCTTTTATGGTTTCTACAATATGTTTTAAGCGCGTTAATTCTGAAAAGAAATACGAACTATCATCGGTTAACGAATCAGTGGTTCGCATACTTGTAATCAATTTAATTGGGTTATATTGACTTGACTTTGCACAAACCGGCAATCCCATATTAGCCATGACAATATGTAAAGAAATGGTTCTTAAAAAAGTACTTTTACCCGCCATATTTGCCCCGGTAACAATAAAAAACTGTTGCTTATCTATAAGTACATCGCTATCTATGCGCTTTGCTTTATTTAATAAGGGATGCCCCAGACTTTGCGCTTGAATCACGGCACCGCTAGTAACTATGTCTGGGAATATAAATTCCGGGTGATTAAAAACAAAATTCCCTAAAGTATTATAGGCATCAAAAAACGAAACCACATCAAACCAATCTTCCACTTTATGCCCATGCTCTTTAATCCACTGTTCGATATGATAGCTATGCTTTAAATCGGTTAAAAACAATCCGTTCCCGAATATAGCTGAAATCAAGTTATTTCGATTATCCAAGGCATCCAGACGCTTTGAAAGGGTTTTAAATAATACCGAAGCCTTTATATGATCTTCTTCAATTTGCTCCTGTTTTTCCTTAAGCAAATGAGAAGTAAATACTTCGTTTTCTATTAAATCTAATAATTGAGCATAATGGCGAAAGGTGTCTTTTACCTTATCGGAATTTGCAGATAATATATTAATACGTTTTACATACATACCTGTAAGCCCCAAACCAATTAACAACCAATACCCAAGAAAACTAATATCTAAAACTTTAAAAAATGACGTCAGAATTAAAACCAGGGTTACCCCAGAGAATACTATGGGCAGAAACTTCATTGCTTTAGGAATGGATAATTTGTAGGTATTTAACCAATCTATAATTTGTTTAGCAGGCGTTTCCACATTTACCAAACTTGAGGTTGCCGAATAGGCTTGTCGCCATTTAGATTTAGTACTTAACTCCCGAATCGCTTCCTGCCTTAATGGTATATCACTAATATTATTCGCTTTAAAATCATGAGCCAATTTTTTGGAACCTTCTACTATTGTGGTTCTGTTTATATATTGATAGAGAGACCCTCGGCCAAACA
Organism: Gaetbulibacter saemankumensis DSM 17032; assembly: GCF_000425645.1. Lineage (GTDB taxonomy): Bacteria > Bacteroidota > Bacteroidia > Flavobacteriales > Flavobacteriaceae > Gaetbulibacter > Gaetbulibacter saemankumensis. Next base: position 857,530 of record NZ_KE384430.1, on the reverse strand, counting down.
AATCGATATCTAAACTATAATCGTGCTTAGGATCTTGAAACTCTAAGCCTTTATCACGATGATGAAAATCGCCAGAATTAATTCTAATCTCTTCTTCATTGATTGTAGCCAGCGCATTTTTAAAAAGTCTTTGCGACTTGATGTCATTATATTTAGAAAGCAAGAACAAAAATACGGCAACACCAATAAATCCAATAACAAGGGCGCCTTGCCAATATGTAAAACTTAAATAAACTCCTAACCCCGTTAGGACAAAAGTTAACAACCTTAATAAACTTAACAAAGTCATGCGTTTATAAAGTTGTTTGGCTTCTAAAGTATATAATTGTAAGTGTTCTTTATAATAAGAAATCGGATTGTTCATGCACTATTAAATTGAATATTTAAAGTAACAAAAAAGCCCTGAGATAACTCAAGGCTTTTAACACATTATTTATTGTTTTAGTCACGAGACATGAATATTCTAAGCACATACCAAAATAAAAGCATTAAGGAGGCAAATAATCCCAATGCCGCAGGTATATAATCATCAGAAGTGTATTTATTAACCAAGTTAGATGTTTGATATAAAATCGATCCTGCTGCTAAAACACACATTCCAACGGAAAACCAAAGTCCAAGATTAAATCCAAACAAAGTACCTGCTAATATTAACCCTATTGCAATAAAAAATCCAATAGTTAGGCCTGCCTTTAAAAATGAAAAATCTTTTTTGGTTACAAATACAATAGCCGATAAACCTGTAAACAAACACAAGGTAACAATTGCCGCCTGATTTAAAATTTCAGGCCCTGAATCCATATAAAAAGCCGCGATATATATTATAGGCACAAAGATGAGAGCTTCTGCTAAAATATAAAGTCCATAAGCCAGATACTGCATATTCTTATCCGAAGTTCTTAAAGTCATATTTTCGGCATAGTTTGTTACTAACATAAAACCACCAAGCATGATTAACCAGCGATAACCTTCAGTCATCGACAACATAAATTCCACAATGGTTTCACTCTGCAATAATAGATATTCAAGTAATACAAACACCAAAACACCCCCCGCCACATGGCTATATGTTTTTTTATAAAAAGCCACTTTATCTACTTCAGATAATTGAGCTACCATTAATTTATTTTCAACCGTATTCTCCATAAAATTTAGTTTTTTGATTAGACTCTAAATATATAAAAAGAAACCGAATTCTTACATAAAAGTAAAAATTCGGTTTCAGTACTAAATATTATGCAGATTAATCTCTTGACCCACCTAAAACACGTAATCCCCAATACAGTAAGTTTGCTAACGCCCCAATTGCAGCTACCAGATAAGTTCTTGCTGCCCATTTAAGCGCATCTTCCGAACCGGCATACTCCTCTCGAGACACCATGTTTTTATTTTTAAGCCATGCTAAAGCACGGTTACTAGCGTCATATTCTACAGGCAGGGTAATAAAACTAAACAAGGTTGCCGCAGCCATAAATACCAAACCTATGACCGCTATGTAAAATCCCATACCGGCACTTTCAGCTGCACCGAGAATCAAGCCTCCAATAACCAACCATTGCGACATTCCCGAGGTAACACTTACTACGGGCACTAAAGCCGAACGCATCTTAAGCCATTCATATGCCTGAGCGTGTTGCACGGCATGACCACATTCATGAGCAGCTACTGCCGCTGCGGCCGCATTACGCTCATGATAAACCGCCTCACTTAAATTAACCGTTTTATTCTTTGGGTTGTAATGATCGGTTAAACGACCTGGGGTAGAAATAACCTCAACATCATATATACCATGATCTGCTAACATCTTCTCTGCAATCTGTGCACCAGTCATACCATTACGTAAATGGACTTTTGAGTATTTATCGAATTTCCGTTTTAAAGTATTGCTTACCAACCAGCTAACCAGCGCAATACCTCCTATTAATATATAATATCCAAACATTGTTTTCTTTTTAAATTTTCATACTAAATATAACAAAAATAACGCCAAGATTAAAGAGATGATATTCTGTCAGTAGCCAAATAATTGTTAAAAATAAGAACATAAAAAAGCGGGATGCTTTTTTATAAACATCCCGCTTTTAATATATTAATTATAGTCTTTTATTAAGACGCTACGTATTCTAAATCGAATGCTTCGGCGATTTCTTTATAAACGATATCTCCCTTAACAACGTTTAATCCTTTAGCTAATGACGCATTGTTAGCACAAGCTTGCTCCCATCCTTCGTTAGCTAATTTAATTACGTAAGGTAACGTTACGTTTGTTAAAGCTACAGTTGAAGTATAAGGCACAGCTCCTGGCATGTTAGCAACACAGTAGTGTACTACATCATCAATAATGTAAGTAGGATCTTCGTGAGTCGTAGCTTTTGTTGTTTCGAAACAACCACCTTGGTCTACGGCAACATCAACGATAACTGTTCCAGGACGCATTTCCTTAAGCATATCTGCAGTAATTAATTTAGGGGCCTTTGCTCCTTTAATTAATACACCACCAATAATTAAATCGGCATCTGTAATATGTTTTCTGATGTTATACTCACTAGAGAACTCTGTATATACATTAGCTGGCATGATATCTGCAATGTAACGTAATTGTTTCATGTTAATATCTAAGATAGTTACGTTTGCACCTAAACCTGCTGCCATTTTAGCTGCCTGAATACCTACAATACCACCACCTAATACTAATACTTTTCCTGGACGTACACCTGGCACACCACCTAGTAATACACCTCTACCTTTAATTGGTTTCTCTAAGTATTTAGCGCCTTGCTGAATAGACATTCTACCCGCTACTTCAGACATTGGAATTAATAATGGTAAAGTACCATCTGCATCTTCAACAGTTTCGTAAGCAATACATACAGATTTGCTATCGATCATAGCATTTGTTAAAGCCTCACTTGATGCAAAATGAAAATAGGTAAATACAACCTGATTTTCTTTAATCAAGCTATATTCTTGTTCTATCGGTTCTTTAACCTTAACAATCATTTCAGCTACATCATAAACCTCTTCAATGGTATCTAGAATAGTCGCTCCAGCTTCAACGTAATCTTTATCGAAAAAACCACTTCCAAAACCTGCATTTTTCTGCACGTATACCTCGTGATTTCTTTTCGTTAATTCGAATACACCTGAAGGTGTCATCCCTACTCTGTTCTCATTGTTTTTAATTTCTATAGGAACACCAATTTTCATTTTAATCTTATTTTAAAAAGTTAGCATTTAACAATTTGCATCAATTTTTAAAAATTGTTTGCGTGTAGCAAATGTCAATTTTATTTAAAAGATTCCTATCTACTTTAACAATTAAATAACAATTCCACAAAAACTATCTTTTTAATAGGGTTTTATTAAATATTCTTCAATTACAAATCTGCCGTATTATACTTTAATGAAAAACTTTTTTTCTTACAAGAATCTAAAAACAGAATACCAATAATTACATAAAGGAACATACCCCTTCACATCAAACCTAAACATAGTAAATTGCACAGGTTGACAACCTGATTATTTGAAGTCGCACCATAGAAACAGTGGTGACTTTAAAACAAGAAAGCTATTACCCATAATTATGGGTAATAGCTTTTTAGATTATTCTTGTTTGAAAATATTATATAAGCAATGCGTTAGCCAACAATGTTAACTATTTTTCCTGGCACCACAATTACTTTCTTAGGTGTTCTTCCTTGTAATTGCTCCTGGGTTTTTTCATGAGCCAATACGGTTTTCTCAATATCTTCCTTACTCATATCTAATGGCAACTCTAAAGTAAAGCGCATTTTACCGTTAAATGAGATTGGGTAATTTTTGCTGCTCTCTACTAAATGACTCTCATCGAATTTAGGAAACGCCGCTGTTGCAATAGACTCATTATGCCCCAGCTGACTCCATAATTCTTCAGCGATATGTGGTGCATAGGGTGAAATTAAAACCAATAACGGTTCTAAAATGTCTTTAGAAGTACATTTTTGAGAAGTTAATTCGTTAACCGCAATCATGAACGTTGATACCGAAGTGTTGAACGAGAAATTCTCGATATCTTCCTGTACCTTTTTAATGGTTTTATGAAGGGTTTTTAAACTATCTGCACTTGGTTCACTATCAGTTACTCTTAATCCGTTATCATCGTTATACAGCTTCCAAAGTTTTTTAAGGAAGGAATGCACACCGGTAATACCAGCTGTATTCCAAGGTTTGTATTGCTCCAAAGGTCCTAAGAACATTTCATATAAACGTAAGGAGTCGGCGCCATAATCTTCACAAATACTATCTGGATTTACCACATTGTATTTCGATTTCGACATTTTTTCGACTTCGCGAGAGACTGTTATTATTGTATCTGAGGTTATTTCAGAGTTATCTATTACTTTTTCTCCATCATAATAATGTGCATTCTGAAGAAGATCATAACGTTTATCTTCTTTTAAGTTCGTTAAGTCTAATTCATTTTTAAGATTCACAAAACTTACATCAATATTAGTTGTTTTAAATGTTTTATACCCTTGACTAAAAATAGAATCAGAACTATTCCATGATATATGAAGATTAATCTTATCCTCTAATGCTTCAGCAAGCACAGAAGGTAAATCTGATAATTGACCTTCTTTCTCATTTAAATCGTCATATACAGCCTTACTTATTATGATTTGTGTTCCGGGTGCTTGCTTATTTTCAGATTCATTAAATAATCTTCCTTCAATAACGTGTAAAAACGCACTCTCACCCAAAATCATTCCCTGGTTAATCAGTTTTTTGGCAAACTCATCAACAGGCACAACCCCTTTATCGAATAAGAACTTTTGCCAGAAACGTGAATATAATAGGTGCCCCGTAGCATGTTCGCTTCCACCTATATATAAATCGACATCTTTCCAGTAATTCAATGCTTCCTGACTTGCAAAAGCGGTATCGTTGGAGGCATCCATATAACGGTTAAAATACCAGGAGCTTCCAGCCCATCCTGGCATGGTATTCAATTCTAATGGGAATACGGTTTCATGATTTATTAAATCGTTAGAAACCACTTCATTTTTAGTAGTATCCCAAGCCCAAACGGTCGCATTACCTAAAGGTGGCTCACCGGTTTCGGTTGGTAAATATTTTTCAACTTCTGGTAAGTGTATTGGTAAATGTGCCGCATCAATCATTTGTGGCATACCATCGACATAATACACTGGGAAAGGCTCGCCCCAATAACGTTGACGACTAAATACAGCATCACGTAAACGGTAGTTGGTTTTCCCTTCACCACAACCTAATTTTTCTAACTCAGCAATTACCTTTTTGGTTGCTTCCTTATAATTTAAACCATTTAGGAAATCACTGTTCGCGATAATGGTTTTGTCTTTATCAGCAAAGGCTTCTTCCGAAATATCTACGCCTTCGAAAATATTTGGAATCGCAATATTGAAATGCTTCGCAAAATCGTAATCACGCTGGTCTCCACAAGGCACAGACATCACAGCTCCGGTTCCGTAACCCGCTAACACATAATCACCAATCCAAACCGGAATAGGTTCTTTGGTAAAAGGATGCTCGGCATAGGCTCCGGTAAAAGCTCCTGTAATGGTTTTTACATCGGCCATACGCTCACGCTCACTACGTTTCGCCGTTGCTTCAATATAAGCTTCAACTTCCGATTTTTGCTCTGAAGTCGTGATTTTAGACACTAACTCATGCTCAGGTGCCAAGGTCATAAAACTCACTCCGAAAATAGTATCAGGACGTGTAGTAAACACTTCAATAACCTCATCATGATTTTTCACATTGAAGGTTACTGCAGCTCCAACGGACTTCCCAATCCAGTTGCGCTGACTTTCTTTTAATGAATCTGTCCAGTCAATAGTATCTAAACCTTGAAGTAAACGCTCGGCATAAGCAGAAATACGCATGCTCCATTGGGTCATTTTCTTTCTAACTACCGGATGTCCGCCACGCTCAGACACGCCATTTACAATCTCGTCGTTCGCCAATACCGTTCCTAAAGCCGGACACCAGTTTACCTCGGTTTCAGCTAAATAAGTTAATCGGTATTGTAATAATATGTCTTGCTGTTCTTTTGTAGATAAAGCATTCCATTCGTCAGCTGTAAACGCTTTAACGGCATCATCACAAACCGCATTTACTTTAGCATTTCCTTCAGCTTCAAAAATTTTGATTAATTCTGAAATGTCTTCCGCTTTATCGGCATCGTTATTATACCAGGAATTAAACAGTTGAATAAAAATCCACTGGGTCCATTTATAATAGCTGGGATCTGATGTTCTTACTTCTCTTGACCAATCAAATGAAAACCCAATTTGATCTAGCTGACGTCTGTAGGTAGCAATATTTGTTTCGGTTGTAATAGCCGGATGCTGCCCGGTTTGAATCGCATATTGCTCAGCCGGTAAACCAAAGCTATCGTACCCCTGCGGATGCAACACATTAAACCCTTGATGGCGCTTGTACCTTGCATAAATATCAGAGGCGATATATCCCAGAGGATGCCCAACGTGTAATCCCGCCCCACTTGGATAAGGAAACATATCTAACACATAATATTTGGGTTTATCGCTATTGTTTTCAGCCTTAAATGTTTGGTTTGTGGCCCAATATTCTTGCCACTTTTTCTCGATTTGATTGAAATCGTATCTCATCTGATTGTTATATTCTTTAGTAACAGCATGCTATTACATCCAAACCTTCCGATAATGAATGTTTTAACCCGTTGTTATTCTTCATTTTTGAAAGCGCAAATTTACGGTTTATTCATAAAACTGAAAGCCTTTACAGGTAATTAATAAAATTGAATCATAAGGCAAGATTATAACAATCCAATAAGCATTCTTTTTTAATGACTATTTGTAATTTCGCAGCTTAAATACATGACCTTGATTAAAAGTACTACCAAAGCACATTTAGCATTATTAGGTGCCAATATTATTTACGGAGCCAATTACCTGATATCGAAAGGTATTATGCCGGACAAAATTGCACCCACTCCTTTCGTGTTTATTCGATTAATGATTTGTGTCACCCTTTTTTGGGGTATTAAATTCTTCCTTGTTAAGGAACGAATTGAAAAAAAGGACCTTTTAAAACTTGCCTTATGCGGACTGTTCGGTGGCTGCTTAAATCAGACTTTGTTTTTTCACGGCATCAATTTAACATCGCCAATAGATGCTTCCATCATTACTACAGCAACCCCCGTAATTGTTTTAATTTTTAGCTATATTATTTTAAAAGAACATATTACAAAAAACAAAATAATAGGAATTAGCTTAGCAGCAGTTGGCGCTATTTTTTTAATTGTTTACGGCAACAAAGCGGCAGGAACAAGTTCACTTCTAGGTAATGTCCTGGTATTAATTAACGCCTGTAGTTACGGATTATACTTAGTACTTGTTAAAACTTTAATGAGTAAATACCACCCCATAACGGTAATTAGCTGGGTATTTTTATTTGGTTTTATTTTTTTACTCCCAATAGGATTGCCTAGTTTTTTAAATACAAATTTTAGCTCCTTCGACACGCATACATATTTAACCATTGGCTATGTTGTTATATTTACCACCTTCTTTGCTTATTTATTTAATATTTATGCCCTTCGATTCGTATCCCCTTCAGTAACCAGTAGCTACATATATTTACAACCAGTAGTTAGTTTTATATTGGTAAGTATTTTGGCTTATGGATTTATGCAAACCCAATATGCGCAAGATATTAACTTAATTAAAATATTAAGTTGTTTTCTGGTAGCTGGCGGCGTTTATCTTGTTAGTAAACCTGAAAACATAAAAGTTACAAAACCATCTTATAACCCTAAACGTTAATTACAAATAAAACTTAATAGATACTAAAATTCAAGATAGAAGCAATTGCTTTTAAAAGACCTCTATGTTTTGAAGTTTCTTTAGAGATACTTTATTATTTTTACATCTTAAATCCTGTTATTTTATGAGTTCATCATTTGAAAAGCACCAGAAACGCCGACTTATATCTTCTTATTTCTCTGTGGTACTTAGTATCGCTTTGGTGTTATTTCTACTTGGCTTATTAGGGATGCTTGTTCTAAATGCTAAAAAAGTATCCGATCATTTTAAAGAACAGGTAGTCGTTACCATTTACTTAAAAGACACCGCTAAAGAGGTTGAAATCAATCAGCTTGAAAAAAGTTTAGCAATGGCTGACTATGTGAAAACTATTGAATATGTTTCTAAAGAACAGGCTGCTGAATTTATGAAAGCGGAAAATGGTGAAGATTTCATGGATTTCGTAGGTTATAACCCGCTTCAAAATTCTATTGATGTACGTACAGTTAAAAGCCGATTTTGTAACCTCGGAACATTTGGAAAAAATATCGAATGAAGCTTTAACCAAAAACTTTGTCGATGAAGTTACCTATGATAATGATTTGGTAAAACTTATGAATGATAATGTAAAAAAAATCAGTTTCTGGGTTTTAATGATAAGCGGTATTTTCACCTTAATAGCCGTATTACTTATTAATAGTTCTATCAGATTATCAGTATACTCAAAACGATTCACCATTAAAACCATGCAAATGGTTGGAGCCACCAAGCAATTTATTCGTCGTCCATTCGTTTGGAAAAGCGTACGTCTTGGTATTATTGGAGCTATTTTAGCATTAATAGGTATGGGTATTGTGCTGTATTATGTGAATAAAACCTTTCCAGAATTGGGCTTATTAAACACCCCTGTCCTGGTCATTGCCTTGTTTACGTTTGTCTTTGGTTTGGGCATTTTAATTACTTGGATTAGCACACATATTGCCACACAGCGTTTTTTAAATTTAAAAACAGACGAATTGTATTATTAATAACCCTGTTTAAATTACAAGACTGTTAACATCAAATTATTAAATAAATCTATTACTTTGCAATAAAGTAATCATTGATAAACATTATGGGAGAGAAAAAACAAAAAGACGCCATGAAACCAACTTTTGTATTTGAAAGGAAGAACTACAAATTCATGTTTATCGGCATTGTGTTTATTGCCCTTGGGTTTGCCCTTATGGCGGGTGGCGGTAGCGATGACCCGAATGTTTTCAATCCGGATATTTTTAGTTTTAGACGAATTCGTTTAGCACCAATGCTAGTACTACTAGGCTTTGGGTTTGAAATGTACGCTATTTTACTAAATCCTGACAAGAAGGAAAACTAAACCAGACTTTCGGCAAAATCTTTCGACATTTGCTTTACATAACTAATCGTATTGCGCATGGCATCATCTAAATTATCAGCGTGATGAATTACGGCATCCCAATAACTAATACCCAGAGCTTTTATAGCACTTTCCTCTAAATAAATTGTTCCGCACAAGGCAGCTACCGGAATATTTTTATCTGCAGCCGAAGAAATCACGCCCTGAATCGTTTTACCCGATAAAGTTTGCTTATCCAGTTGCCCTTCACCAGTAACAAGCCAATCGGCATTTTCAATTTTAGTATTGAAATCTGCAAGTTCCTTTACCAATTCAATTCCTGGTTTTAAATCACCTTTTAAAAACAATACTGAAGCAATCCCCATGCCCCCGGCCGCTCCACCACCTTTAACAGACAATACCTTAACATCGAAAACCGCATTTAGTATTTTGGAAAAATCTCGTAACCCCTTGTCCAGAAATTCAATTTCTGCATTTGAAGCCCCCTTTTGTGCCGCATAAACGTATGCCGCACCATGCTCTCCATAAAGCGGATTATTAACATCGCAAGCAATTTTAAAGCTAACGTCGAAAAGTTGTGGATGGACTTTAGTTACATCGATGGTTTTAACTTTTGAAAGATTGGCTCCCACAGGATTAAGAACCTCCTGATTAACATTTAAAAACCGGTAACCCAAAGCTGTAGCCATACCCATCCCACAATCGTTAGTAGCACTACCCCCAATTCCAAGAATAATGGTTCGCGCACCTGAATTAATAGCATCCAGAATCATTTCACCGGTTCCGTAGGTGGATGCATTTTTACAATCGTACATTTCAGGTTTCAACAGTTTCAATCCACTGGCTTCAGCCATTTCAATATAGGCCGTTTTAGAATCTTCCGCATATAAATAAGACGCCTTAATAGGCTCAAAAAAAGGATTTTTCACCTCAATTTGTTTCACCGTACCATCTAAATAAAACTTTACCACATCAATAGTACCATCACCACCATCCGCCATAGGTAACTTAATAATTTCAGCATTTGAAATTACCTCTTTAATACCTTGCTCGACAGTTTGGCAAAACTCTAATCCCGTTAAGGAGTTTTTAAACTTATCTGGTGCTAAAACTATTTTCACGTCTTTATTTTAAACCTTAGAATTAAAGTTACAATTTAAAATTTCAATTTGAAACTATAAATTCATTATAACTACACGATTATAGTGCTATTTTAATACTTTTGCGCCATGGAAATTATAGACGCAATTATTTTAGGTATCATCCAAGGACTTACTGAGTTTTTACCTGTTTCTTCAAGTGGACATTTAGAATTAGGCAAGGCCATTTTGGGAGACAATTCTATCCCTGAAGAAAGTTTAGTTTTTACTGTGGTTTTACACTTCGCAACGGCTTTAAGTACCATAGTAGTTTTTAGAAAAGATATTTTAAACTTAATAATAGGTGCCTTAAAATTTAAATGGAATGACGACTTACAATTTATAAGCAAAATTGCCATTTCTATGATTCCGGCCGTTATTATTGGTTTATTTTTTGAAGAACAACTGGAACTATTATTTGGTGGTAATATTCTACTGGTAGGAGCCATGCTCATTATAACAGCTATCTTACTATTTCTTGCCGACAAAGCTAAAGACACTAATAAACCTGTGTCCTTTAAAAATGCTTTGATTATTGGTATTTCTCAAGCTATTGCCATGCTTCCGGGTATTTCACGTTCTGGCGCTACGATTTCAACTTCCGTATTATTAGGAAACGACAAAACGAAAGCAGCAAGGTTTTCATTCTTAATGGTCGTACCTTTAATTTTAGGAAAAATTGCCAAAGATGTTTTAAGTGGTGATATTTCTATGGACAACCAGAACTTTACAGCCTTATCTGTCGGTTTTGTAGCGGCTTTTGTTTCTGGATTATTTGCATGCACCTGGATGATTGCGCTTGTTAAGAAGAGTAAACTTTCTTATTTCGCCATCTACTGCATTATTATTGGTTTATTTGCCATTATTTATTCATTATTATATTAATAGTATGCTTACTAAAGACGATTATATTGCCGGGCAGGTATTACTTATAGATAAACCACTTAACTGGACTTCTTTTCAAGTCGTAAACAAACTGCGCTGGGAGATTAGGCAAGCATTCAAAATAAAAAAAATTAAGGTTGGTCATGCGGGGACTTTAGATCCTTTGGCATCCGGATTACTCGTAATATGCACGGGGAAAATGACCAAACAAATTGATACGTTTCAGGGGCAAGTTAAAGAATATACGGGCACCTTTGTTTTAGGTAGCACGACGCCTTCATATGATCTAGAAACGGAAATAGACCAAAATTTCCCAACTGAGCATATCACCGAAAATTTAATTCATGAGGCTACCAAACAATTTATTGGGGATATTGAGCAATATCCACCAGTCTTTTCTGCCCTAAAAAAAGACGGGAAGCGCTTATATGAATTTGCGCGTGCCGGTGAAGCCGTTGAAATACAATCGAGAACGGTAAACATCCAAGAGTTTGAAATTACTAAAATTAACGATTTAAATATTGATTTTCGAGTGGTTTGTAGCAAAGGCACCTACATTCGTTCGTTAGCAAACGATTTTGGAAAAGCATTAAATTCAGGAGCACATTTATCGGCTTTACGACGCACAAAAATTGGTGACTTTGACGTTAAAAATGGGATAAGTATAGAAAACTTCATAAACGAACTAAAAGACCAAAGTTTGTAATTTTTCGTATATTAACTAAACAATGACCAAATTACTATTGATTTGCATTTAACAGATCAACATAAAGCCCTACTTATAACTTTCCTGATAACCGGAACGGTTCTTCTTGTGGTTTTTAATATGAATTTGAAACAATACTCGGAAATCATTGCAGAGAGTTATTACGAATTAGAGCCTGAAAAGGAGCTAACCGAAGAAGAAACTAAAATTTTAGAGGCGCTTGAAAAATTAAATGCAAGTAAAGCAGAAACCAACAAGGCTTTTAACGAAACCGACGATAATAAGCATTTTGCTCAAGCATTTAAACCTATTGCTCCTCCAAGCGATTATGTTCCAAAAAGCACTTCTAGTGAAAACAATCCATTGGAACACTTTGAGCATGAACTTCCGGAAAATTCAGAATTAAAGGAAACCGATTATTCTACCTTTAATAAAGTAAACGACCTTTTAAAAAAACAACAGGAAACAGGTGCCAATACGAAAAGTACCATGCATTACTCTCTTTCAGGGAGGAAACATTATTACATGCCCACCCCTATTTACTTATGCGAAACAGGTGGGAAAATTGTAATTAATATTACGGTAAATTCTAAAGGAAACGTAACAGACGCCTACGTAAATAGGTCTTCGACTTCTTCAAACCAATGCTTAATAGATCATGCTTTAGAATACGCTAAAGAAGCAAAATTTAATGAAGACCCAACTAAACCAAGTCAGTTGGGCTCCATCACATTTAATTTTATAGGCAAACACTAGGTTCTAATCGGCATAACAGCTTAGTAATATCTTCCACAATATTTTGTCCCTTATTTTGATTATACCAATGTTGTAAATCTTCTTTAAACTCAGCTGTTAACTTACCATATTTGTTTTTATAACGTGTAACAAAATTAGTAGCCTCGGTAGGTCTTGGACCATAAGTCTCGATCACATCACCAGTTTCATTATCAATCATGATCATTTTAGGAATAGACCGTGCTCCATTGGTTAAAAATTGATCCATTAATTCTGGATTGTCATCACGAAGCACAATTTTTAGATCGATATCATCATTTAATTCGGCAATCTTATTTATAACAGGCAGTACATGTGCCGCATCACCACACCAACTTTCAGCAATCATCAACCACGTTACGCTATGATTAAAATCTATTATTTTAAATTTATGTTCGTCAGAAATTTTTAAAGTCTTATCCCAACGCTTCATCCGATTATTATTAAGCTTCGTTAAATCGACAAAACTTTCAGATTTATCAGCTCCAGTCGTAGATTTATCCTCAACTAGCTGTCTTACTAAATCACGGTAGTCCGCATAGGACATACTATTTTCTAAACTGTTTTTTATTATAGAATTCATCGGCTTATATATTTTCGGGACAAAATTAGTATCTTGATATCTTAATAAAGATGATTTTTGTCATACTTTAACACTATAACTAACAGACTACTAATTAGCTATGCACAAACAACGTTGCGACTGGTGTATTGGAGACCCATTATATGAAGCTTACCACGACCTAGAATGGGGTGTTCCTGTTTACGACGATCTAAAATTATTTGAATTTTTAACTTTAGAAACCTTCCAGGCGGGCTTAAGTTGGATTACTGTTTTACGCAAACGAGAGAACTTCAAAAAAGCATTTGACAATTTTGATTACCAAAAAATTGCAAATTACAATCAAGATAAAATTGATAATTTACTATTAAATGCAGGTATAATACGAAACAAACTAAAAATAAAAGCAACTGTTACCAATGCTCAGGCTTTTATAAATATTCAAAAAGAATTTGGCAGTTTTAGCAAATACATATGGGGATTTGTCGATGGCCAGCCCATAAAAAACTCATGGAAATCGATGGCAGAAATACCAGCAACTACAGCTTTAAGTGACACCATAAGTAAAGATTTAAAAAAACGCGGGTTCAAATTTGTTGGTTCGACAGTTATTTATGCTCATATGCAGGCTACCGGCATGGTTAACGACCATATTACGAGTTGTTTTAGATACAATAAACTATAAATTACTACCACGCTTTTAATTGTGTTTAATTTTCTTTTATTTTATACCCAATTCAAAAAACATGTAATCCATGAACAAACATTTTATAAAAATGTTTATTCTTACACTCTCTCTAATCAAGTCCATTACATGCCATGGACAGGATCATTTTAATGGCTTGGGGGAGTCGGCCATTGCCCTAAAATATAGTAATTCAAAATCATACCAAGCACAGTTCTCACTCCGTTCTCGCTATTTCTTATACCAAAACAATGAAGTATCTTACAAACAACAACAATTTGATGCGTTTCATTATTCCACATTACAACTAAACAATAAGAATCGTTTAGGCTTAGGAATTTATTATCGTCAAAGAGATTTTCTTGAAATGGGCAGCAACGAGTTCCGCTTAGCCCAGCAGTACATTCATAAATCAAAAATATCAAGATTTCAGTTAGGACATCGATTACGAACCGAGCAACGATTTTTAGACACCAAAACCATATTTAGACAACGTTATCGTCTTAAATTTGATTTTCCCATAATAGGGAGCACTTTAGAAAATGGTGAACCATATTTTATAGCTGCTTTGGAAGGCTTATTGAGTCTTAGTGAATCGCAACCTGCTGAAATCGATCAACGCGCTACCGCACAACTTGGAATTCAATTTAACAAATCGTTAAAAATTAGGGCCGGGTTGGAATATCGATTGGAAGCGATTAATGTTTTAAACAATACGTATTTATTTCTATTATCCTCAGCAGTAATAAACATTTAAAATCAACTAGATTTTAAATACTCCAAAAACTCATCCCTTGGCATATCTTCTGCTCCTAGACTAGCCAGATGATTGGTGTACACCTGACAATCAACTAACTTATAATCTGTGTTTTGAATAAAAGTGATAAAAGCCACTTTACTAGCATTACTTTCTAAGGAAAACATGCTTTCTCCGCAAAATACGCCATTACCTAAATCAACGCCATACAATCCACCAATTAGTCGACTGCCGTCCCAAACTTCAACGGACTTAGCATACCCCAATTCGTTTAATTTTGTGTAGGCTTCAATCATGTTTCGGGTTATCCAAGTATCCTCCTGTCCCGATCGTTCTACTTTCGCACAGGCACGTATGACAGCTTTGAAATCCCTATTTACCGTTACTTGATAATCGCGATTTCTTAAAATCTGACGCATGCTTTTTGAAACTTTTAATTTCTCAGGAAACAATACAAATCGTGGATCTGGCGACCACCATAAAATAGGCTCTACTTCACTAAACCATGGAAATATTCCATTTTGATAGGCAGCCAACAATCTTTCGGTAGACAAATCGCCACCAACAGCCAACAAACCCTCAGATGAGGCCTGACTAACATCCGGAAACGGACTGTTTTTTTGAAGATAATACATGACATATCAAAAATATAAAAACCTCTTTGTTAATAATAACAAAGAGGTTTTTTTATGTCTATTAAAAAAATTAAATGCTAATTAAAATGGTAAATCGTCGTGATCCTCTTCATTTAAATTTCCAGCTGGCTCGAAAGCATCCATTGGTGGTACAGGTGGCACATTTCCTCCTGAAGCATCTGCCTGAATTGCTTCAATTCTCCAGCCTTGAATAGAATTAAAGTATTTTGTTTCTCCCTGAGGGTTAACCCACTCTCTACCGCGTAAGTTAATGCTAATTTTAACTTGCTGTCCTTCACTATAATTATTTAAAAGATCGGTTTTATCTTGTACAAACTCCACCATAATATGCTGTGGGTACTGCTCTTCTGTTGTTACAACAATTTCTCTTTTTCTAAACCCGTTACTTCCAAAAGATTGGGTTTCACCAATCATTTTAATTCTACCTTGAACTTCCATTGATTATTATTTATTCTGAATTATTAACTTTCTTCTAACTTAATAAAATTTTCCATGCGCTCGACACATCTCCAAAACTAAGATAATTATGTGCCAATTCATGTTTCTCCTTTTCGCTTGCCAATTTTATATTTGGATATTTAGCACTAATATCTTCAATAAATTGCTGGACGACTTCGTTACTTGGCAAAGCCTCGACATTACCTAACATCCCCAAATCATTACCAGTTAACACATTACTGGTTCTAATAGCTTCTGGAAAACTATCGACACCAATTCCAATTGATGACAAAGGCTTTGGTATTTCAAAAAATCCACTATTAGCGCGGCTGTAATAACTACCTCCAGCTCTAGCTACCAAATCCAGTTTGTCCTGATTTATTGAAGCATCATCATTTAATACAGCTTCATTGATATGAAGTTTTACAACTTCACAAATCACTAAATTCCCAGCTCCACCCTCTTCACCTAAAGCCACCACGTCCTTTACCTTACATTCCATCTGTACCGGAGATTCAGCCACCCGATAAGGTTTTATCAACTCCGATTCCAACATGGTAAATCCAGCTTTTTCAAATTCATTAACGCCTTCAGCAAATTCTGTACTCGCCAGAGACATTTGATGTACCATATCAAAATTCACTACGTTGATGACAACTTCCTTAACCGATTTTACATTCTCTAACGTATGCTTTACTGTATTATTTCTAACACGTCTTGCCGGCGAAAATATCAATATTGGTGGATTCGCACTAAACACATTAAAAAAACTAAATGGCGATAAATTTGGTCTTCCATCGGCATCTATAGTACTTGCAAAAGCTATAGGTCTGGGCGCCACGGCACTTAACAAATAACTATGTAATTTACTGGTTTGTAAGCTTTTTGGATCTAATGATAGCATTGAGGGTAAATTTCAACAAATGTAACCAATCTATACTGGAACTAAAAACCAATTTACTAACAACTTAAACAATAATATTAACAGATTTACATTATATTAGATACCAATTAACAAGGAATGATTTTTACCAAGTATAGTAATATATTACGCTGGATTATTGTAACCACTTCATTTATTATTGTTTCCCTTATATTATGGAAAACTTACGAATTCTTCCAACATTTTAAGGAAGAAGAGCGCACTAAAATGGAAAACTGGTCTTTTGCGCAAACCCAGTTTATTAATTCAGATACCAACACCGATTTAAATTTAACCTTAAAAGTTCTTCATAGCAATAAAACGACTCCCATGCTGGTAACTGACACCGATGGGAATTTGATAAATCACAATAATTTAGATAATGTCGACCTATCTAACAAAAAACTATTAAAACATCTACTCTCTAAATTCGAAGAAGAAAATAAACCTATTCCGGTAAAGGTTGATGGTAAAGTAGTAAACATTATTTATTATGGCAACTCCGACCTACTTAATAAACTGAAATATTACCCGATGGCTTTGCTGCTTATCGTATTTTTATTTGGTGCGGTAATATTCTTCTTTTACCGTAGCAACAAAAATGCCACCCAGAATAAATTATGGTCGGGTATGGCTAAGGAAACAGCACATCAAATTGGCACACCTTTGTCTTCACTTATTGGCTGGACGGAAATATTAAAAACTGAGAATATTGACCAAAACTATGTCGTAGAAATTGAAAAAGATATTGACAGACTACAAACCATTACCGAACGTTTTAGTAAAATAGGCTCTATCCCAACCCTAGAAATTGCTAACATTGTAGATGAAACTATCCAATCTTTCGATTATTTAAAATCAAGATCCTCAAAATTAGTAGAATTTGAAATCATTACACCCAAGGAAGATATTCAGGTGCAATTAAATAAACAATTATATAGTTGGGCCATAGAAAACTTAGTTAAGAATGCCATTGATGCTATGAAAGGTCGAGGTAAATTAAGCATTGAAATTACCCAACTTGAAAACACTATAAAAATTAATGTTAGCGACACAGGTAAAGGAATATCTAAGAAGCATTTTAATACAGTATTCGAACCAGGATATACAACAAAAAAACGTGGTTGGGGTTTAGGTTTATCCCTTACAAAACGTATTATTGAAGATTTTCATGAAGGAAAAATTAAAGTATTAAATTCTGAAATAGGCAAAGGAACTACCTTTCAAATAAGTTTAAATCGTGCATAAAATGTCTGAGAAATTTGTTAAAATAAAAGAAGTCCCCTTAAACAATAATTGCCCTGAGTGTTACAATAACAAAGGACTTACTTTAAGTTTCAATCAGAAATTTGTTGAAACAAAATATTACAAATCTATAACTTCCGAAATTCAAACCACACTAATCTGTAAAACCTGTAACAATACTATTTATCCTGTACAATGGACTGAGGATATAGAACAAGTTTTTGAATACCAGCAGCGTGCCTTCACCCCTAAAAAACCTTCTACTTTTATAAAACAGACAACTTGGATACTAATTATAGCGGCAACTATATTAATAATAGCGAGTATAGCGGCTATTGGCTATTTTAAATTATAAATTCGCACGTATTGCTTCTGCCGTAGCTTCAAACGCCTCTTTGGTCATGCTTTCTTTTTTAATGAAACGCGCATCTTCCATAGTATTAAGAGGTATTAAATGCACATGCACATGCGGCACTTCAAGACCGATTACGGAAACCCCAACGCGCTTACAAGGAATGGTTTTTTCAACAGCAATGGCCACTTTACGAGAAAAGGACATTAATCCGTTATAAGTCGCTTCATCTAAATCAAAAATTTTATCAACTTCCTTTTTTGGTATACATAGTGTATGCCCCTTACTATTTGGGTTTACATCTAAAAATGCCAAGAAATCTTCTGTTTCAGCAATTTTATAACAAGGTATTTCTCCGTTAACGATTTTAGTAAAAATTGACGCCATAATAATTTAATTGTTGCAGTTGAACCTATGTAAATATAAAAGATTCCTAATAATATTATTAGGAATCTCTTCTTTACTGTTTAAAAATATGTTATCGTGTAATTTCTATAATATCAAATTTCATCACCCCATTTGGCACCTGAATTTCAGCTACATCACCAACAGACTTCCCTAACAATCCTTTACCAATTGGAGAATTAACCGATATTTTACCAGAAGCTAAATCAGCTTCACTTTCGGCTACCAAAGTATAGTTCATTTCCATACCATTGGTTTGATTTTTTATTTTCACTTTAGATAGTACCAAAACTTTAGAAGTATCTAATTGCGACTCATCGATAAGACGTGCATTAGATAAGGTTTCTTCTAATTTAGAAATTTTCATTTCTAACATTCCCTGAGCTTCTTTTGCTGCATCGTATTCTGCATTCTCACTCAAATCACCTTTATCTCTAGCTTCAGCAATAGCCTGAGATGCTTTTGGGCGTTCGATATCTTTAAGTTGGTTTAACTCAGCTCTTAATTTTTTTAATCCTTCCGGTGTATAGTACGATACTTTACTCATAACTTCATTATTTATTAACAAAAAAAGTGCTGAACATAATTCGGCACAAAAAAAATCCCGCACATACGAGATTGAGTAACAAATATACAAAATATTTAATCAAAATACTTTTTATTGTACCTTGCGCAATATTATTTTTTACTATGAAGTCCTTTATTTACCTACTGTGTTTCACCTGTTTAATAAGCTGTAGCAACACGCAAGAAAATGAAAACTGTCGTTTTTTATTAAACGTTGGTGTAAATGTCGTGGTTGACCTCAGCCTGCCTCAATATAGCCAATTACCATTTGCAGGCAATTCGGTGTATATTCCAAATGTTGGAAACCGCGGTATTATTGTTGCAAGTAGTGGTGCAGATTATTATGCCTGGGATGCCGCCGATCCGAACCACATACCTTCGGCATGTTCAACACTAAAAAACAATGATTTAGAAGCAACTTGTGGCTGTGAAGACCAAAACACATACAGTTTAATAACAGGTCAGATTTTAGGAAACAACCAACTACCCTGTAGCCTAAGAAATTACCGTGTAGAACAAAGTGGTAATCGCTTAATTATTTCAAATTAAGAATGACAAACAAAAAAGATTTCGAAAGTATATTTCGAAATCTTTTTCTATAACATTTAAAACCTATAATTTTTAAAATTTCAAAGTCATTCCTAACAAGAAATTTGTGGTGGCTTGTGGATAGTAAAAATTCTCTGTAATGGCATCATCATTCGATCCAACCGGTCTGTAATAATAGCTATAGGTGTAACCATTCGAAACATATTCACTATTAAATATATTATTCACTAATAGATTAAAAGCTATTTCTTTAATCCATGTTGGCTGAATTTTATAGGATGCATTTAAATTATTCACAAAATAAGCGTCCATACTTTTTCTATCACTCGAGGTATTATCTAAATACTGTTTCCCTACATACTTTGAAATGAATCCTAAATTAAGATTCTCTATCGGCGAATATCTAAGCGTTCCTCCTGCAATAACATTTGGAGAAAATGAGATATCGGTATCTTCATATTCGGTAACTATGGCTTCGTATGATACCTCATCATATGTTACTGGATCGTACTGTATATCATAGACTACATAATCGAAATTTTTTATTTTATTTTGGCTAAAGGTCGCATTAGCATCCAGTCTTAAATTTTCTAAAAGTTTTACGCCTGCCTGCAATTCAATCCCTGCACGATAACTACGATCAACATTCAGACGAATTGGATCACCAACGCCGTCTAAATCGCCGGTTAACACTAGCTGATCCTTATAATCCATATAGTATAGATTCGCTGTAGCGTAATAGTTAGGGGTTTTTAATTTATAACCAAATTCATAATCAAATAAACGTTCTGGTTCTGGCGTAACGGGGTTCTTTGTTAAATCGTCTCGGTTTGGTTCTCTATTGGCTACAGCAAATGATCCATAAACAGAATTATAATTGTCAATTGTATAAGTTAGACCCGCCTTAGGGTTGAAGAAATTAAAGGTTCTATTTACATTAATTGGAAATAATTCAGAACTAACACCTAAGGCTTCATAAGCCACGCGACGGTATTGTACATCACCAAACACATACCAATTTGAATTTAAAGCATACTCTGCTTTCAGATAGCTGTTATAATCATGCTTCTCTGAAATACTCGTGTAATAATCGGTTCTTATTGGCACTTCCACAGGAAATGAATCCCAAATAAGTTCCCCAAAATGATCGCCATCGTATTTATTATAGCCACCACCTAAATGCACATCTAAACCGTCTTTAGCATAATTTAATGAATAAACTAAGGCATAGAAATCATTATCTAACCAACGTCTTCTTATAATATCGCCATCTTCGTCCGCGTTAGGATCGTTTGGAAAATAATCGCCAACTTTTTCATCCTTTTTATACTGTTCAAAATAGCCCTTACCTCTGGTATAATTCCCCGAAATATTACCCGAAAAACTTGAATTAAACTGATGTGACAAATGCAACTGATAATGGGTCTGCTCATAATGGTCTATCTCATTATCATAAGTGTAATAATTGTATGTTCTTCCAGAATTCAACAAATTATCGGCTTCTTCTGGTGACAGATAATTTCTATCTATAAAATCCTGAATACCTTGCTTATCTCCTTTCACAACCGCTTCGGGCGTACCATACCAAGATTGATACGTTTCTTCTAGTCCGCCAAAAACCATAACTTTCACCGATGTTTTATCATTTAAAAAACCACCCTCTACATAAAATGAAGACAAGTCTGAACTGGCACGGTCTATATAACCATCACTCAAAATTTTAGACAATCGCCCTTCAACATAAAAATTATTTATTAATCCGGAACCGATACTCACATTATGCTTACGGGTATTATAAGAACCAATGGCATTGGTAGTTGTGGCATAACCCACTTTTGAAGGTTCTAAAGTTTTTAAGTTCAGACTGGCACCAAAAGCTCCAGATCCGTTCGTACTTGTTCCAACGCCACGCTGCAGTTGAATATCTTCAACTGAACTCACAAAATCCGGCATATTTACCCAAAATGTACCTTGACTATCGGCATCGTTATAGGGAATTCCATTTATGGTAACGTTTACACGAGTGGCATCACTACCCCGAACTCGAATACCCGTATAACCAACACCTGCACCGGCATCGCTAGTAGTAACTACTGATGGCATCTGGTCTAATAAAATTGGTAAATCCTGCCCTAAATTTATAGACTCCAGTTCTTCTTTAGAAATATTGGTAAATGCAACCGGTGTTTTATCTTTAGCTCTTGTTGCCGATAGCAATACTTCTGATAGTTGCTGCACTTTAGTGGTATCCTGAAGTACTTCATTCTGTTGAGCACAAAGCCCCGAAGACAACATTAAAAATGTTAGAAAAAGCATTAAGTTTTTCATATCGATTAATTGTTTAACCGAATAAAAAGAGGTAATTATTCTTTAAAAATTTGTTGGTTTTATTAAAATAAATATCCAATACAGCGATTTTCGCCTTCCTAAACAGCATTACCTGTTCCAGGTTCAATGGGTATGATCTCAGCCTATATTAGGCACCCCTTTTTTGAGAACGCTGCAAATGTAATAAGTCTTTTCAATTAAAATCTATAGAAATAAGATTTTTTTAAATTTCCCAAAATCAAGGAGTTTGGATTTTAAACATTGAACAAAAAAATAGGCTAAAGAAATCTTTAGCCTATTTTTTAATATTATTTATTATTGCATCTAGCTTTTTAAAATATCATGAAGCGTTGGCATGAAATTTTTATCAGCAGGCTCTAAGAATCGGTAACTTACCATTTTTCCTTCCGGATCAACAATAATAAATGTTGGGAAACCTATAATTTGATAGTCTGCTAAAAATCTTGAATTACGTCCATTATCCATGATAAGCTGATGTCCTACCATTTCTTTTTTAGCTACAAAATCACGCCATTTTTGTTTTTCTTCTTGTTTATCACAACTTACACCTATAAATTCGATGTTTTCATTTTTTAATTCCTCCTCATACTTCCTTAAATATGGAATTTGTTTAATACATGGCCCGCAATAAATATTCCAAACATCTATAAAAACATATTTCCCTTTAAAATCTTCAAGAGCTATCATATTGCCATTAACATCTTCAAATTTAAATTTTGGAGCTTCTTGACCAGGCATTAAATGGGCATAATTTTTTTCTAAAATCCCCAGTTTCTCTATAATATTATTATAGTCTGTTTTACCATTATCAGTTACCATATAATCTCTTAAAGGCTCTAACCCTTTACGAGCAATACCATCTAACCCTTTACGAGAGCTAATCATCTTATTATAATAATACAGTATGTAACGTTCTTTAATTAAAGGATTGGCAATTTTATCTAAGTTGCTATTAAAATCAGTTTCCTGGCCAGAAAACTTATCTTGAGTTCTAAAATATTCATCTAAAAAATAAAACCAACTCATAGAGCCCAATAAAGCAGACGATTCAAATTTTTCGGTAACGGTGTTTTTTATAAAACTGGTAAATTCAGCTGGCCAATCATTCTGATTGGTTTTATCTATGATGGCATATTTTATAGATGCATATCTATAATTCGTCCACTCTTTTAAAAACGTTTTAAACTCCTCATTAAATTCCAATTTTTCAAGAGCCGACAACTCTTCATTTAACTGACCATTAAGCTGTTTAAAACCTTCTGATCCGTTTAATCTTGAACCTTTATAATGGGTTAAAAAAGCCTTACTAGCGGCATCTTTTAAGAATTCATTTTCTTTAACTAAATCTCCGCTATAGGTAATATCTGTTCCTGTAATTGCAATTTCAACATTTGATCCTGCCTCAATATAACATGGCACCCTTTTTAATCGGTACCTATTATTTGAGTATAAGGATAATTCTCCAAAAATTGGTCCTGAAATTTGGATATCATTCACTCTAAATACCCCATCTTCTCCTTTAGGTTCAACAAAATATGGTAAGGAAGAACTCTCGCTGAAATACAAAAACTTTAAAGCATCAGCCTCTTCATTATCAAACTTTACAGTTAAACTTGTTTTTAAATCTTCTTTCTTTTTCCCTTGACAACTAGTTATTACAAATAACATCAAGAAAGCAAACGCGAATTTTTTAATCATTTTTCGAATTTATTTAACATTTTTTCTTTTTCACAAAGCAACAACTTTGCCTCAGCAACGTCCTGATTTTTACCCCTTAAGATAAATTAAAGTACATGTTTGATGAACAGCGAATTTAATAAAATCCTCGGCAGATATGATTTTTAGGGCGTTTTTTAACTAATATTTGGCTTTTTACGATTGATTTTTTTCTCTGAATGCGCCTTCTTATTGTTTAAGCGCTTCTTAATTATCGCCTTGGGAGTTTTTGTTGGGATACGTTTTTTAGAAGTTTTAAGTCCAGATTCAAGCAAAGCCATTAACCGCTTTATAACAAGCCCTTTATTTTTATGTTGACTCCTAGTAGTGTCACAACTTAATATTAAAAAGCCATCTTTTGTCAACCTATTCTCAAGCTTTTTTAAAAGGCGGACCTTTTGATTTTCGTTAAAAATTAGGGAATCCTTCAAATTAAAACTTAATTCAATTTTTGAAGACACTTTATTAACATGTTGGCCACCAGCTCCCGAACTTCTAAGGGCTTTGAATTGTAATTCCTTTAATAAGTTCGCTTCGTTTAGCATTACATATTTTGATGAGCTGGTTTCAATAAATCATTAACCGTTTTAACTGGATTGAAAGTAGATAGTGGTATTTCTACAAAAATAGAGTTCCATTTTGCCATACTACCATTCCATAAACCTGGACGCTCCAAAGCTTTTATTTCCGTTCCGTTTTGAGATTTCATTGTAATAAATGCTGCATCCGGATCAATAAAGTCTAAAAGGTTAAATTTATTTCCATTATAATCTTTCACACCACAGACCAAATCGGTTGGATTAAAATGAGTCGCATTACTTACAATATCGTTTTGGGTCTTATCCAAAGTATTTATTTGAGCAAACTCAACAATTTGTAAGGATAATTCATCATGTTTATCTTTCACCCAAAACGGTCCACCTCCTGGCTCCCCTTCGTTTTTAACCATCCCGCAAATGCGAATAGGTCGGTTCAATTTATCATGAAGTAAGAGGCGCTTTTCATCATTAGATAAATTTTGGTAAGTATCGTCTAAATAAATGCTCATTCTATTTATCGCAAACAATTCTATATTGCTAAGTTGCTCTTCTAATATTTCTGGGTTATCTAAAACTCTTAAGTATTCAAAAATCTGAGTTTGAAGTTTAATTAGAATTCCTCCAAGCATTTTTCTATACTTAGAAACTTCTATGTTTTTATCAAGAACAACAATATTATCTACATTTTTTATAAAAATTATATCATGGTCAAGCGCATTTAAATTTTGAATTAGAGCACCATGACCCGCTGGTCTAAATAATAGATCTCCAGATTCGGTTCGATACAACTCATCATTTGAAGTAATGGCAATCGTATCTGTCGATTTTTGTTGATAACTAAATGAGACATCGAACGCTGTACCGGTTTCTTTCTCAAGCTTATCTTTTATGTTTTTTAGCTCACTATTAAACATGTTTTTATGAACTTCAGAAATGGTAAAATGTAAATATGCTTTACCTTTCGAAGAGGCATACATACTTGACTCTAAAAGGTGTTCATAGAAAGCTGTAACTACTTGTTTTCCATACTTATGAAAAGACAATAATCCCTTCGGATAAAACCCATAATTTAATTCATTTTCAAGAAGCATTGCTTCAACAAAAGCTGTGTATTTAGCCTCATAACTCAATGCACTGTAATCAACACCCTTCAATTTTATATGATTTAAAACCTCTGTATAAAATGGCAACTTTTCTAAACCATTCACAAAAATCCAGAAGCTTTTGTGTCTTTTCAAATAAAGATCGATACGTTCATCCAGTTTCTTAAACTCTTTTAAAAACTGAAACAAAAATTTAAACATTCTAGTGGCAGCACCCGATGCCGGTACAAATTTAACAATAGAGAACTCCTCACGATTATCATCGAAGAATTGAACAAATTCTTCTTCCTGACTATGGCTAACTTTAAAAATACCATCTCCCAGAGTAGCGGCTGACACTAAATTAGAATAAGTCATCCCCTGCTTAATCTGTTCAACTTGGGCTTCAACTTCGTGAATGTTTAGATGGTGGTTTTTAATTTGTTCTATATCCTTTTCAGAAAACATTACTTTCTTTATTTAATTTATCGATATGTTTTACAGCTTTTTGAAAACGTGCTTCCATAGCTCCTTAGAATAAACCATATGGACGTTGATTATTATCGAGCGCAGACTTAAATGCTTCAAACATTTCCTTTCTCCGCATAGGTCTATCCCTAAGGTCATCGGCCTCACAAGGGACGTCAATATTAGTTAAAAAATATAAATTGAAAGTATTTTCGACAGAATATTTCTTTAGCATAGGGTGGCAATACCCATTATAAAAAGTTTCCGAATATACTCTGGTTTCTAATAAATCGGTATCGCAAATTAAAACTTTATTCACTTTCAATGCATATTCGTTTTCCAATTTTATTTGACCTACTGCTATTGGCAATAAGTCTTCTACTTCACACGTTTTTTGTTATTTATCCCATTTATTCTGCAAATAATCACGAGCAAAATCATGGACCCATAAAGTATCATAATAACGTGCTAATTATCTCGACAAAGTCGTCTTACCCGTCGATTCAGACCCAAATAAAACAACTTTTATACAGGTTGAAGATTTTTGTTTAAACTTTTCTTCCATGCCAAATACCCAAAAATAGCAATAATAGCGAAGCCAAAGTATTGCAAACTAGTAAATGTAAAGCCTTTATACAAATATAACGGCACTGAAATCACATCCCCAATAATCCATAAAATCCAATTCTCAACCTTACGACGGGCCATAAGCCACATACCAACAAAAAATATGGCAGTGGTTAATGTATCAATATATGCTACCCAACTACCCCATTTATTAAAAAAATTATAAACCAAAAAAACAAATACCAAGGTTAATAAAAATATGAGAAGCCCTAGTTTTTTTTCCACCCTAGTCATTGTGGAAATAGGTGTGACATGAGTTTCATCAACTTTTCTGGTCCAAATATACCAGCCATACACACTCATTATAAAATAATAAGCATTAATCATCATGTCCCCTAATAATTCCCATTTAAATAATAAGTAAACAAATATGACAGTACTAATCATACCTGATGGAAATACCAGAATGTTATTCTTTTTAGAATACCAAACGGATAAAAAACCGAATATTACCGCAACAATTTCTAAAACAATATCCGTTGGTTGATATTCAAAGTATTGTTGAAATAAAAAATCAAATAAATCTTTCATTCTGCTTGAGGTTTAGAATAATCTTACACATGTGATGTGTCTTTTTTAAACGCTTCTATAAAGGATTCATTTTCTTCAAAGGCAGTACCAATTACTACCATATTAGCCCCTGCATTGTAGGTAGCATCTAATTGCTTTTTGGTACGGATACCGCCTCCAACAATTAAGGGTATATTTAATTCCCTTTTAACTGAAGCAATAATTTCCGTGGTAACAGGATGTTGTGCACCGCTACCAGCTTCAAGGTAAATTAATTTCATACCGAGAAACTCTCCTGCCTTAGCCGTATCTACAATCTGATTTAATCCTTCTCTAGGCATTGGCTTAGTCTCTGTAACCCTCTGAACAGCCGTTTCTTTTCCATTCTCAATAAGAATATATCCTGTAGGAATGACTTCTAATTTTGTTAGTCTTAGTTTAGAAATAGCTTCTACATGTTTACCTATAAGATATTCAGGATTACGCCCTGAAATTAAACTTAAAAATAATAAAGCATCGGCTTCACTCGTAATCTGAGTGACATCTCCCGGAAATAATACAACTGGCAGGATGGTATTCTTTTTAATGTTTTCGACTAAAACTTGAGTATCATTATCTTTTACGGTACTGCCTCCAACAAAAATATGAGTAGCGATTGAAGCGTTTACTTTTGCAATAAATCTTTTAATTTTACTTAAAGAAAATTTGTCAGGATCTATTAAAACTGCTAATAACCTCTCTTCTTTTCCAACCGCATTAATTATACAATTATAAACTCCTTCCATCTAAGACATAGCATAAGCACAAGTAAAACCTTCAAATTCTAAAAACTCAACATTATATCGGCCCTTAAAATCTTTGTAATCTATCCAGGCCACCGTTTTCAATTCGTTATCTGAAACAGGAATCATTAAACAATGATTTTTAAAACTCAATCCCGGTGTTGCAAAAAGTTTAAAAAGTGATTCTTTCACACACCATATAACCGTAAGTTTGTTGATATAATCGTTGGAATTTTCATTTAAATATTTAAACTCGTAATCAATAAATTTATTCGCAATCAACTTAATTTTATCACGTTGCTTTTCAATATCAATACCAATCTTTTGAGTACTTACTATAACCGCGGAAAAATTAAACGAATGGGTTATCGAAATATGTTTTCCATCCTTTAAATGGGGTTTTCCGTTTTCATCATAAAATAAATCCGTATCGGTATACCCAAACTCGGCTAATAAATGCCTTACACTTAAAAACCCTCGCCGATGTATCTCACTTTTCATTCCCAAAACTCGGACAGAGCTTTCCGGTTTTAAACAAATAGGCTCTATTAATTCATCGAAGGATTCTGTTATCTTCCAGATTTTTACCGTTGTTTGTAAATTTGGATTAATGGTTTTATAGAGAGGCATTTAAATATTCTAAAAGTTATAGTTATCTTTGCAGCGCCGTTGGCAAAGTAAACATTAATTCAAGCGAATTTAACTATTTAAGTTTTAATGACAAGCATGTTTATTTCAAACAAAAAAAAAAGATAAATCAATATGAGTACAAAAACAATTCCTTACGTAGCTAACAAAGTAAAAGACATGTCGCTCGCTGCTTGGGGACGTAAAGAAATAGAATTGGCTGAGGCTGAAATGCCTGGTTTAATGAGTCTGCGTGAAGAATACAAAGAATCTCAACCTTTAAAAGGTGCTAGAATTGCGGGATGTTTACACATGACCATTCAAACAGCCGTTTTAATTGAAACTTTACAAGCTTTAGGTGCAGAAGTAACTTGGAGTTCTTGTAATATCTTTTCAACTCAAGATCAAGCTGCCGCTGCTATAGCTGATGCAGGCACTGCTGTTTATGCCTGGAAAGATATGACCGAAGAAGAATTTGACTGGTGTATTGAACAAACTTTATTCTTTGGAGAAGATAGAAAGCCTTTAAACATGATTCTTGACGACGGTGGCGACTTAACTAATATGGTATTAGATAAATACCCTGAATTAGCTGCTGGAATTAAAGGTTTATCTGAAGAAACTACTACTGGCGTTCACAGACTTTACGAGCGTGTAAAAAATGGTACTTTACCAATGCCCGCAATTAACGTGAACGACTCTGTAACAAAATCTAAATTTGATAACAAATATGGATGTAGAGAAAGCGCCGTTGATGCCATTCGTCGCGCCACTGATGTCATGCTTGCTGGTAAACGAGTAGTTGTATGTGGTTATGGAGATGTTGGTAAAGGTACAGCAGCTTCTTTTAAAGGTGCAGGAAGCATTGTAACAGTTACTGAAATAGATCCTATTTGTGCTTTACAGGCTGCCATGGATGGTTTTGAAGTTAAAAAATTAGAAACTGTTGTAGGTAATGCCGATATTGTAATTACAACAACCGGAAACAAAGACATTGTTAGAGCTGAGCACTTTAAAGCAATGAAAGACAAAACTATTGTTTGTAACATCGGACATTTCGATAACGAAATTCAGATGGCTTGGTTAAATGAAAACTATGGCAACACTAAAAACACCATCAAACCTCAAGTAGATAAATATACTATAGATGGCAATGATATCATTATTCTTGCTGAAGGGCGTTTAGTGAACCTTGGTTGTGCTACTGGTCACCCTAGTTTTGTAATGAGTAACTCATTTACAAATCAAACCTTGGCCCAGATTGAACTTTGGAACAACTCTGAAGCTTATGAAAACAACGTTTATATGCTACCTAAGCATTTAGATGAGAAAGTAGCAAAATTACACTTAGCAAAGATTGGTGTTGAGCTTACAGAATTAAAAGAAGAACAGGCAAAATATATTGGTGTAACGGTTGATGGCCCATTCAAACCTGAGCATTACCGATATTAAAAGCATATTGATTTAATATCATCAGTTGAATAAAAAAAGTAACCCCATGTATACGTATACATGGGGTTACTTTTTTTATTCTAATTCAGAACGCTATTTAAATACGGATAACAATACATTAATCAACAACTTCCTTTTCAAAATACCACCATAAACTGGAGTCTATGGTCGATTTCATTTTCATAATATCAACATCATTTTTTAGGAAAATAGTAATATTCTCATCGGCACGATTACGTTCAACACTTTCTCTTATTTCGATAGATTCAATCTCATTAAATCGAATTAAATAATCTCTGACTTTATCGTCCAAAGATTCATCGCTTAAATAAATTTTAATCGTTGGGTGGCAGGGGGAATTTCTAATTTCAGATCTAAATGGGAATTGCATAATGTCGAAGTTTAAAAAGTTTGTTCAGTACATGACTTCAATTTACATATTAATTCATTAAAAATCAACATATAAAACCCCCTTTATAGTAAAAGCCTAATCAATTTGAAATTAAAAAATAATCTTAAACTATTATAAAAACAAAAACTCACCCTAAAAATAGGATGAGCTTTTAAAATTATTCTATTAAGAAAATAGTTTCTTAAGCTTCGAAAGGCTCGATAGAAACGTAAGATTTGTTATCTTTTTTCTTAGTAAACTTTACAAGACCATCAACTTGAGCATGTAAAGTATGATCTTTTCCTTGGTATACATTTTCACCAGGGTGATGTGTATTACCGCGTTGTCTTACGATAATGTTACCTGCTAATGCAGCCTGACCACCAAAAATCTTAACACCTAAGCGTTTCGATTCTGATTCTCTACCGTTTTTCGAACTTCCGACTCCTTTTTTATGTGCCATTTTATTTCGATTTTAGATTTTAAAATTAACTTAAAGCAGCAATTAAATCAGCCTTTTTCATTGAAGAAATTCCTTCAATACCTTTTGCTTTTGCCATCTCTTTTAATTCAGCAACTGTTAATTTGCTTAAATCTTGAGAAGCCTCAGCCTTAGGAGCTTCAGTTTTAGTTTCTACTTTTTTCTCTGCTTTTGCTGGTGCAGCTTTCTTAGCTCCAGAAGCAGCAATGTTTTCAATTACGATTTCAGTTAAAGCTTGACGATGACCGTTTTTCACACGGTAACCTTTACGTCTTTTCTTTTTGAAAACTATAACTTTATCACCTTTAAGGTGTTTTAAGACTTTTGCTCCTACTTGAGCTCCATCTATAGCCGGGGCGCCAACAGTTACATTCTCACCATCTGCAACAAGAAGAACATTATCGAAAGCAACAGCTTCTCCTTCTTCTACTTGTAAACGGTTTACGTAAACCTTTTGGTCTTTAGCAACTTTAAATTGCTGCCCTGCTATCTCTACAATTGCGTACATAGCGTAACGTTTTATTAATTAATTTTGTTCAAAAAATGAGTGCAAATATACTGCTAATTAATTAATTTACAAACGATATATTTTAAAATACGGATTTTTTTATTTTTTAAACATCTGCATAACGGTTAAAGTCGCAATTACTGTTGTTGCGAGCCCCATAATAAGCACCACAAAGGTTACCATACCAATATCAGCATTAAACCCACCGTGGATTACCTCTAACATCTCCGGAAGAAAACTATTATTTACTTCGGTAGCATAAAACAAGAAGAAAAAAGTAAATAAAATAGCTGCTACAAAACCTGTAATTACCCCTGTCTTAAATCCATTACCATATGAAAACGAATCAGGGCTTTGCAGCTTACTTAATCGTACAGCTTCATAAATTCCAAAGGCCGTGATAACTGCATTAAAAAAGCTGTAAACCGGATTGGTATTCATGTGAAAAAGAGCCAATATTAAAAAATACGCAATTAATACCGCACTTGTAACAAGGCCAAACCGAATGGGTAATGATATTCTTTTCATGGGTATAATTTTATTTATTCTTTTAAATTTCGTGAAAAATTAACTAAAAAAATAATTTTCAATCATCTTTTTGTGGATTTAAGAATACAACAGGTACAATTAAAGCTTTCATTTTAATTGAAATAGACCATTATTATTTATTATTTTTGCGAAAACATTACATTGAACATCATGAAGACTTTAAAAAACATAATTCCATTAGTCTTGGTACTTACTTTAACTTTTAGCTGCAAAGATAAATCTGTGCCAGAAGTTAAAACTATTGCTATTGAAAGTGATAATATTAAAACTTTAGACCCCAATGCTACTTATGCTAAAGCTGAGTTTACCATTGAAGGTATGACCTGCGCTATGGGGTGCGCTAAAACCATTGAAAAGAAAATTGCTGGTATGGAGGGTGTAAAATCGTCTGTAGTTGATTTTGATAAAAAATTAGCTATGGTAGAGTACGATAACGCTAAAGTAACGCCTGCAAGTTTAGTTGAAACTGTATCGAATGTTGCCGATGTTTACAAAGTAACCAATATGAAAACGGTAGAGGCGTTTTCAACTAACGATGCTAAAAAACAATGCGACGCTAATTGTGAAAAAGCATGTTGCAAAAATAAAACGGAAGCAGAAAAAATGGCCTGTGCTGAAGATTGCACCAAAGCCTGCTGTGCTAAAGAAGCTTAAATATTGTCTGCTAAATAATAAAAAAAGCTTCTCCTTTTGAGAGGCTTTTTTTATTTCCATTGTAAAGTTTCCATCATGTGCTTAATATCTTTCTGGATATAATTCACAGCAGGCAATATAGAATCGTAATTTGGTTTTGCTCTGAAATATAACGAGCCTGTTAAAAAGTGCTGAACACTATCCGTAACGTAGAACTGCACGGGTGAAGCAACATCCCCTTTAACTTCAGATAATACACCATATACTTTATGTTGCTTACTTTCAAAAGGATACACTGGAATCTCATCGGCTTTAACCGTATGCTCCAAAGTAAATTTCTGAGCATCTCTAAAATACTTAATTAAATTCTCCTTATTACCTTCAACCGATTTATAGGTTAAAAACAAGGTGCCTTTTAAGGCTGGATAATCTAAATTAACGCCATAACTCGGGGTAGCTGACTTCAGCTTTTTTGAGCTTACATTGCTTGCTAATTGATTTTTTTCAAAAGTAAAGGGCAAATCCAAATTTGATGTTTCATAACTCGCCTGCGGATAATCTAACCGTAAATACGCTTTTGGCTTAGGCAAATAATCTTCTCCGCAGGATAAACAAAACAAAACTATTGCTAACAAAAAAAGATTATACAGCTTCATCAAGAATGGTGAATTTTATAAGTTTTATACGCTTTTTATCTAAGGCTTCAATTTTAAAAACGAAATTTTTAAAATTTATTTTACTATTCAACTTTGGAAAACTACCTGAAATCTCTAAAACAAAACCAGCAATAGTTTCAGCTTCACCCTTATTATCCTCAAAAACAGATTCATCCTCCATTCGGATAATTTTATAAAAGTCCTTTAGAGCCGTTTTACCCTCGAACACATAATTATGTTCATCGAGTTTAGAATAGGTCAAATCTTCATCATCAAATTCATCGCTAATATCACCAACAATTTCCTCGATAATATCTTCCAAAGCAATAATACCAGAAGTCCCTCCGTATTCATCTACAACAACGGCTAAATGCACTTTTTTCTCCTGAAACTCTGCCATTAAATCATCCAGCTTTTTGTTCTCAGGAACAAAAAATGGCTCTCTAATCAATGTGGTCCAGTCAAATTGTTTTCTATCTAAATATGGCAGTAAATCTTTAACATACAGAACACCTTCGATAGTATCAATATTATCACGATATACCGGAATACGTGAATAACCATTTTTAATAATTTCAGGAATAATTTCCTGAAATTTTTGTTCGATATTGATAGCGAATATATCTATCCTCGGACTCATAACTTGCTTAGTATCGGTATTCCCAAACGACACAATACCCCGAAGAATTTTATGTTCTTCTTTGGTGGTATCTTCCTCACTTGTCAATTCCAAAGCTTGAGATAACTGATCAACACTTAAATTGGACTTTTGCTTACCTAGTTTATTATGTATGGTTAACGTAACACTACGCATAGGCAGGCTTAAAGGCGAAAATACAATATCTAAAACCCGAAGTGGATAAGCCATAAAAGTAGCAAACTTCAAATTATTCCTACTAGCATAAATCTTGGGTAAAATCTCACCAAACAATAAAATTAAGAAAGTAATAACTACAACTTCAATTATAAATTTCACTACTGGTGAAGAAATTCCAGTAAATAAATCACTGCTCAAAAAAGCAAACAGAATTACAATTGCTATGTTTATAAAATTATTCGCTACCAAAATGGTTGCTAATAGCTTTTTAGGTCTTTCTAATAATTTTGAAATAATTTGAATTTGCCTAGATTTCTGCTCTAATCCAGCGTCTATATCATTTCTACTTAATGAAAACAAAGCAACTTCAGCCCCAGAAATCAGGGCAGAACAAAAAAGTAATAAAAATAGTAGAACAACACCAATAACAATTGAATAATCAACTGCTAAAATTAAACTCATAAAACTCGCGGGGTCGGGATCCAAGTACTATCGATTTAGTTAAACATTCTAGCTTTTAAAAGCTATTGATTATTAAAAAGGGAGATCATCATTATCATCATCAACAGCATCTAAAGAAGCCTCAGATTTAGTTTCTACTTTAGTGGCCACAGTGGGTTGTTGTTGCGCAGCACTAGCATTGCCTTCACTTTCTTTTTTAGTAGTTAAAAAAGTGAAATCGGTACACTGAACTTCGGTCGAATAGCGTTCATTTCCACTTTCGTCCTGCCATTTTCTAGTTTTTAATCGACCTTCAATATACACCTTATCTCCTTTACTTAAGTATTTCTCGCAAATTTCGGCACCTTTATTTCGAACTACTATGTTATGCCATTCGGTATTGGTAACCCGTTCGTTTGTTTGCTTATTTGTATAGGTTTCGTTTGTTGCCAACGGAAAACGACCAACGCAACCGCCACCTTCAAAGTAGTGCATCTTTACCTCATCGCCTAAATGCCCAATTAACATTACTTTATTTAAGGTTCCTGACATATTTTTTCTGTTTTTTAATGAAGCAAAATTACTCATTTGCTTCTCAATTATTAAAGTTGAATTCCTTTTTTTTAAAATTAATAAAAAAATTATGATTGCTAATTATTGAGTTCATTAAAAATTGAACGTTTCTATGAAATTACCAATTAATACAGGCACCGCATAATCATTTATCTTACTAATTGAAACACCATTATCTATAACATCGTCCAACTTTGCAATCCAAAATCTTGTATGTAAATGCTGATGGGACAATTTATGTATAATGCAATCCTTATTATATAAGGACAATTCAAACGATTTATGTTTTAAGACGGGATGGGCCTCTACCTGAATGTTTAAATCTTCATAAGCCAAATCTGTTTTCGATTCTATTAAAGGAAACTGATACAAATTTTCCCAGATACCTTTACCTTCTCTTTTTTCAAGAACTGTTTGTCCATTGTTAGATATGACAACAAGAAAATTAAAATATTTCCTTTTAGCCTTTGCCGCCTTTATTTTTACGGGTAACTCTCCTACAATCCCTTTATTAAACGCTAGACAACCAGATTGAAAAGGACAGGAAGTACAATCTGGATTTTGAGGCTTACATTGAGTAGCGCCAAACTCCATAATGGCCTGATTAAAATTTGCTGGATCCTTTTTATCTATAAGTTCCTGAGCCAATAATTTAAACTCTTTAGCTCCTTTAGACGAATTAATAGGGGTATCAATATTAAAATAACGAGCAAGAACACGATATACATTACCATCGACCACAGCAGTCACTTCATTAAAACAGATAGAAGCTATGGCACTAGCCGTATAATCACCAACGCCTTTTAATTTTAAAAGAGAATTATAATTATCAGGAAATTTACCACCTAACTCAAAAGCTATATACTTGGCACTGGCATGTAAATTTCTCGCTCTGGAATAATACCCTAGTCCCTGCCACAGTTTTAGCACCTCACTTTCGTCAGCCTCTGCAAGATGAGAAACTGTAGGAAACTTGTCTAAAAATGCCATGTAATATGGTAATCCTTGCTTCACTTGTGTTTGCTGCAAAATTATTTCCGACAACCAAATTTTATATGGATCGACAGTTCTTCGCCAAGGCAAATCACGCTTATTATCTGAATACCAATTACTTAATGTTTTATAAAATATCATTCGTTTAAGAAATAAAGCCAACAAAAATAAACGTTTATAATCTTAAATTTTAATGAATTAGGTTTGAAATATTGAATTTTAAATTCCTATATTTGCATCCCTTTAAATTTATAGTAACCTAAAAAAAAAATTAAAATGACGAAGGCTGATATAGTAGCAAAAAT
Source organism: Gaetbulibacter saemankumensis DSM 17032 (assembly GCF_000425645.1). Lineage (GTDB taxonomy): Bacteria > Bacteroidota > Bacteroidia > Flavobacteriales > Flavobacteriaceae > Gaetbulibacter > Gaetbulibacter saemankumensis. The sequence continues at coordinate 821,209 of NZ_KE384430.1, read as the reverse complement.
TTCTGAGAAATTAGGAATTGAAAAAGGTGATGTTCAAGCAACTGTTGAAACATTTATGGAAGAGGTAAAATCATCTTTAGAGAGCGGTGACAATGTTTACCTAAGAGGTTTCGGTAGCTTCATTATTAAAACAAGAGCTGAAAAAACAGGTAGAAACATCTCTAAGAATACCACTATTAAAATACCATCTCATAATATTCCTGCATTCAAGCCTGCAAAAGTTTTCGTTGAAGGCGTTAAAACAAATGTAGAAGTAAAGTAAAATATTTAAAAAGAATTATTAATTTAAAACACACTATTTATGCCAAGTGGTAAAAAACGTAAGAGACATAAGGTTGCTACGCACAAGCGTAAGAAACGTAGACGCGCTAATCGTCACAAAAAGAAAAAATAATCCAAAAAAGTAGTTAACAGCTACTTTTTTTGGTTTTTAAAAAACAAACGTTCTTTGAAATGAGTTCATCAATGTTTTAGGCACTTACGGTGCTTTTATGAACTCCACGGATTTAAAAAATCCTGTGAAATCCAGCTATAATCTTATAGTTGGATAAAACAATTTATTAATCCATCTATACTTAATTGTATGGATAAAAATTAACAAAATGGATAAAGAATTGATCATTCGATCTAGTTCTGACGATGTTGATTTTGCCTTATTAAAAGATGGAAAACTAATTGAATTACAAAAAGATGAAGGTGGTAACAACTTTTCTGTTGGCGATGTGTTTATAGCCAAAATAAGAAAAGCTGTTCCAGGACTAAACGCGGCATTTGTTAACGTGGGCTACGAAAAAGATGCCTTCTTACATTACCACGATTTAGGGCCTAAACTTCCTTCCCTTTTAAAATTCACAAAAAGTGTAAGCACAGGTAAACTAAAGGATTTCTCTTTAAAAAATTTCCCATTTGAAAAAGATATTGATAAAGACGGTAAAATTACCGATGTCTTAAAATCAAATCAGTCGCTATTGGTACAAATAGTTAAAGAACCCATATCAACCAAAGGTCCTAGAATAAGCTCAGAGCTTTCTATTGCCGGAAGATATATTGTTTTAGTGCCTTTTTCGAGTCGAATTTCTATTTCTCAAAAGATAGAAGACAAAGATGAAAAAGACCGTCTAAAACGATTGGTTAAAAGTATTACTCCTCCAGGGTTTGGTATTATTGTACGCACCGTAGCACAAGGCAAAAAAGTAGCTGAACTAGATAAAGATTTACAAAATTTGCTTAGTCGTTGGACAGCAATGTGTAAAAAGCTACATAAAGCGCATCATCCGAGTAAAGTATTAGGTGAAATGAATAAAGCCTCGTCGATATTACGAGACATATTCAACGATACCTTTACAAGTATTCATGTAGATGATGAAGAGCTTTATTTTCAAATTAAAGATTACGTGCAAGAAATTGCACCCAAAAAAGAATCAATAGTTAAATTGTATCAGTCGAATGTGCCAATTTTCGAAAAATTTGGTATTGAAAGACAAATTAAAACCTCGTTTGGTAAAACAGTTTCCATGGCGAAAGGTGCCTATTTAGTTATAGAACACACCGAAGCCCTTCATGTCATTGATGTAAACAGTGGTAACCGCTCTAACAAGGCCAACAATCAAGAAGATACAGCATTAGAAGTTAATTTAATTGCCGCTACCGAAATAGCCCGACAGTTACGTTTACGTGATATGGGAGGCATTATTGTAGTCGATTTTATAGATATGACCAATGCTGAAAACAGGCAGAAACTGTTCAATCACTTTCGTGATGAAATGAAAGATGATCGTGCAAAACACAAAATTTTGCCTCCAAGTAAATTCGGATTGATACAGATTACAAGACAGCGTGTTCGCCCAGAAATGAACATTAAAACTCGTGAGGAAAACCCCGATGCGGTAATGAATAATTCTGAAGTAGAAGCACCAATTGGGTTGATACAAAAAATTAATCACGATCTTGAAAAACTATTCAAAAAAGACTATAAAAAGGTGACCTTAAACACACATCCTTTTATAGCAGCCTTTTTAACAAAAGGTTTTCCATCTATTCGTTCTAAATGGTTTTTAGAACACAAAAAATGGGTTAAAATATTACCAAGAGATGCTTACACATACCTTGAATACCACTTTTTCGACAAAGATGGTAAACAATTAAAATAATTAAAAAACCCGCAACTTAATTAGTTCGCGGGTTTTTTTATATTTCAAAATTCATTTAAATCTTAAGCTTGTATAAAGCACTGGGTACAAACAAAATTAGGTTGCCGGATTCGGCATAGCAGCATGTACTTCATTAATTTGCTCTATAATCTCTTCACTTAAATTTGTATCTATAGAACCTATATTTTCTTTAAGCTGGTCAAGATTCGTAGCTCCAATAATATTACTCGTAACAAAGGTTTGTTGATTAACAAAGGCTAAACTCATCTGAGCCAAAGTTAAATTATTCTCTTCAGCTATTTTTAAGTAACGTTTAGTAGCTTCCGTACACTGCTCACTACTATATCTGGCAAATCTCGGAAACAACTTAAGTCTTGCATTGTCGGCAGCTGTACCTTTAACATATTTACCTGAAAGTACACCAAATGCCATTGGTGAATAGGCTAACAATCCGATATTCTCACGCAAAGAAATTTCGGCCAAATCACCTTCAAAAACGCGATTAATCAAGGAGTAGGCATTTTGAATGGTTTTCATTCTTGGCAAATCATTGCTTTCTGATTCCTGCAAATAACGCATCGTTCCCCATGAATTTTCATTCGATAACCCTACATGTCTTATTTTACCGGCCTTTATTTGAGCATCCAAGCCTTGTAAAACCTCATTAATATTGTCGGTCCATTGTGTATCTAATTTAAAATCTCGAACACCAAACCTGTTTGTGTCTCGTTCCGGCCAGTGCAATTGATAAAGATCAATATAATCTGTCTGTAAACGCTTAAGCTCTTTATTTACTGCTTCTTCAATAGCACTAGGACTAAAGCCTGTTGTTCTAATATGCGCAGTATAATCTCCTGGACCGGCAATTTTGGAAGCTAAAATAACTTTGTTTCTATTTCCGCTTTTTTTCAACCAGGTCCCTACAATTTCACTAGTTCTTCCACTGGTTTCAGCTGTAGCAGGTACTGGATACAATTCGGCTGTATCTATAAAATTAATCCCTTGCTCTAAGGCATAATCCAACTGGGCATGCCCTTCGGATTCAGTGTTTTGATTTCCCCATGTCATGGTACCTAAACAAATTTTACTAACTTCTATATCGGTGTTTGGTAGTAAAGTATACTTCATAATTATTATTATCGCTTTTATTTTTAGGTTTTAATTAAAACAGTCATAAAGATAAAAACCTTCCAGTTCTGGGGGAAACTGAAAGGCCTTAATATTATATTATTATTATTTATTTACTGAAAAGCTACTCATTCTCATTTAACAGCTCGGTTAGTTCATCTAATTTTGGTGTTAAGATTACTTCTATTCTTCGGTTGGTTGCCCGGCCATCAGGGGTATCATTCGATGCAATTGGAGCATACTCACCACGACCTGCCGCTGTTAAATTTTCTGGATTAATCGATGCATTTTCTCTTAATATATTAACAATGGCCGTTGCACGTTTAGTAGATAAATCCCAGTTATCACTCAATACACCATGTCCTTGATAAGGCACATTATCTGTATGCCCCTCAATCAATACAGCAACATCAGGATTTTCTCCCAGAACTGCTCCTAGTTGTTGAACAGCACGTCGTCCTTCTCCACCAACAGCCCAGCTTCCTGATTCGAATAACAATTTATTTTCCATAGAAACATAAACTTTTCCATTGCGTTGTTCGACCGTTAAACCTTTGCCTTCAAAATCGGTTAAAGCACGTGAAATCGCATTTTTAAGCTTACGCATAGCCATATCCTTATCGGCAATCACTTTTTCTAGTTCTGCCACACGATTAGAACGCTGCTCTAATTCTCTTTTCAGTTTTTCCAGTCTCTCACTTTCTGCATTTAACGCTTGTTCTTTAGCTTCCAACTGTGCTAATAACTCACGATTCTTTTTAGAATTTGCTGCTATTGCTGCCGAACTGTTTTTCTCTAAAGCAGCATACGAAGCTTTTAAATTATCTAAGTTCGCTCTGGTTGCATCATATTCATTTTTTAAATGATCGCGTTCTTCAACTGCTGAATCATAGGCTTCCTTGAGCTTTTTCAACTCATTCTCAGCATTAGTTTTGCCTGCCAGTAAAATTTCGTTATCGTCGGCTAATTTTCTATTTTCCTTTTTTAAATTATTGTACTTTGATTCTAATTCTTTGTAGACCTTTGGGGACACACATGAGGCTAAAATTCCCAGCGTCAGTACAGCCAATGAAATTTTTTTTATCATTTTTTTCTTTTCTTAGGTTAGGTTTATTTTGGTTAATTCTCAATCTCAACTAAAATCGGACAATGATCGCTATGTACTGCTTCCGATAATATAACGGCTCGCTTTATCTTTTCTTGCAATGGCTTAGCAACCATAGCATAATCTAAACGCCAACCTTTGTTATTAGCTCTAGCATTTGCACGATAACTCCACCAGCTATATTGCTGTAATTCCGGATGAATATATCTAAAGGAATCGATAAACCCACTATCTATAAACCTCCCTATCCATTCACGCTCTACAGGTAAAAACCCTGACACCCCTTTCATTTTTGGATTATGAATATCTATTTCCTCGTGACAAATATTATAATCGCCACAAATAACCAAATTAGGCACAGTTTCTCTAAGTTTATTTACATAGTCTTGAAACATATCCATATACTCCAATTTATGATCTAAACGAGCATCGTTAGTCCCGGAAGGTAAATACAAACTCATTATAGAAAGACCATCGTAATCGACTCTTAAATTTCTTCCTTCGAAGTCCATTGAATCAATTCCCGTGCCATACTCGACATGCTTGGGTTCTTTTTTACATAAAATAGCTACGCCACTATACCCTTTCTTTTGAGCACTAAACCAATAATTATACTTATAACCTGCTGCTTCAAAAGCTTCCAAATCTAACTGTTCCTTTAACGCTTTTATTTCCTGCAAACAAATAACATCAGGGCTGGCGCTTTGTAACCAATCCATAAAACCTTTATTAATTGCTGCTCGGACGCCATTTACATTATAAGATATAATCTTCATCTATATTGATTTTTAATTTCAAAATTAATATTACTTGGGTGATATGTTTACAATATCTACTTATTTTTAGCTAAAATAAATAATGACTTACTTTTACACCATTATTTAACAACGCATTTAACGAAAAGACCCAATGAAATAATTTGTGCGATTTGTAGTTTAAAATACCAAATGAAGTTTATAGCCTATCTTATAATACTATTTATTGGTTTTAGTGGTTTCGCACAAAATCCGATATCCAACTATAGAACTAAAAAAGTTGCTCTTAATGACAGTATTGTTATAGATAGAGTTAGTATTAACCCTAATTACTTTTCAATTTCGATTAACAATGGGGTTATATTAGATTCCAGCTATTATTTTGTAGATTTCTCTAAAGCGATACTAAGACTAAAAAGAACAATCGATACTGATAGCATTGTTATAAACTACTTGAAATTTCCCGAATTTTTAACCAAAACTTACAAACAATTAGATGAGAGTATTATTGTTAAAAATAACAACAATCAACAAAAATTATATCAACTTACACAACCTAACACCAACAAAACCTTTATACCTTTTGACGGATTAACCACGAGCGGAAGTATCTCGCGTGGAGTCACTATTGGAAACAACCAAAATTCCGTTTTAAACAGTGAATTAGACCTTCAAATAACAGGTAAACTTAACGATAAAGTTTCTCTTAGGGCTTCTATTCAAGATGCAAATATTCCACTTCAGGAAAGCGGATATAGTCAACGGCTGGATGAGTTTGACCAGGTATTTATTGATTTATACAGTGAAAAATGGCATGTTCGAGCAGGAGACATCGACCTTATTAACAACAATTCTTATTTTGCAAATTTCTCTAAACGTGTTCAGGGTTTATCACTTAATATGCACCTAGATGACAACAACAAAGAAACACACCTATTTGCTGCAGGCGCCTTAGTAAGAGGTCAGTTTACACGAAGTCAGTTTACCGCGTTAGAAGGCAACCAAGGCCCCTATAAATTACAAGGGCCCAACGGCGAATTGTTTGTGCTTATCGTTTCTGGTAGTGAAACCGTTTACGTAAATGGCGTGCCATTACAGCGTGGGGAAAACAAAGACTACATTATAGATTATAATGCTGGCGAAATTATATTTAACCCCACCTTTCCAATAACATCAGAAATGCGGATTACTGTTGATTATCAATACAGTGATCGCAACTATTCCAGGCTAGTAGCTTATGGGGGTGGACGTATGGAATCTAAAAAATTTAGTCTGGGGGTCTCGGTTTATTCTGAAAATGACTCTAAAAACCAACCCCTTCAGCAAAACCTATCGGAAGAACAAATTGAAATTTTAGCCAATGCTGGAGACAACCGTAGCCTGATGGTAGCTCCTTCGGCTGTTAAAGAAAGTTTAAATGAAAATAGAATTTTATATAAAAAAGAACTAATTAACGGTGTCGAAGCCTTTGTATTTTCTAACAATCCGGACGATCAGTTATATCGCGTAACTTTCTCACAAGTAGGAAATGGTAATGGCGATTATATCTTAAGCAGTATCAATGCCGTAAGTAATATTTACGAATATGCTGGACCGAATCAGGGAAATTATGCACCAATAATTCAACTAATCGCACCTACAAAACTACAAATGGCAGTTATAAATGGGCGTTATGCACCTAGTGAAAAAACAAATATTGATTTCGAAGTTGCAGGAAGCAAAAATGATTTGAATCTCTTTTCAAATTTAGATAACGAGAATAACGATGGCTTTGCAGGGAAACTTAACATTAACCAAAACATTATTAAAACAGATAGCTTATGGAGCTTAGAAGTTTTTGGAAATGCCGATCATATTCAGAAGAATTTTAAAACCATTGAGCAGCTGTATAATGCCGAATTTAATCGTGACTGGAATCTGGGGAACCTAGACGGAACAAGTACTACAAAAATTTCCGGAAACCAAACTCTAATGCGAACAGGTATTAAGTTATATCATCCCGAAAAAGGACAAACCACATACGAATTTGAGCATTTAGGGTATTCTAACAATTTTAAGGGTAACCGCCATATTACCAATATTAATTTTAATTTAAATCGATTCAATATTCAGTCCTACTCTAGCTTTTTAAATGCCAATTCCACCCTAAATAACTCAAAATTTTCCAGAAGCTACAACCACCTAAGCTATAGTTTTAATAAAGCCTGGCTCGGCACAAAAATTGCCTTAGAAGATAACGAGCAGCGCGATATTGCAACCGACTCCCTTACTCCGCTAAGTCAGAAATTTAAATCTTTTGAAGTTTTTACTGGTATTGGTGACAGCACGAAAATATTTACTGTAATTGGGTATAAGAACCGAATAAATGATAGTATAAGAAACAACCGTTTACAGAAAGTAAACACATCAAACACCTATTATTTAGACACGAAACTGATTAAAAATAAACAAACCAACTTATCACTATATGCCAATTATCGTGTTTTAAAAAATGTTGACGATAATATTAAAGACGAGCAATCTATAAACTCTCGTGTACTGTTCAATCAAAAATTATTTAAGAACGTCATCTTATGGAATACCCTTTTTGAAACCAATTCAGGAACCTTACCTCAGCAGGATTTTACTTATGTTGAAGTTGAACCAGGACAGGGTACCTATACATGGATTGATTATAACAATAATGGTATTCAAGAACTAGACGAATTCGAACTGGCACAATTTCAAGATCAAGGCAAATATATTCGTGTGTTATTACCCAATCGTATTTACATAAAAACCCACCAAAACAGACTAAGTCAAACTGTAACTATAAATCCGTCGCAATGGTCGGTAAGCGATAATAAACTGGAACGATTCTGGTCCCATTTTTATAATCAAACCAGTTATTTAGTCAATAGAAAACTAAAACGTGAAGGCGATAATTTTAATTTAAATCCGTTTAACAGTAATGGCAACGATTTGCTAGGGCTTCAGTTAAATTTCAGAAATGTGTTGTTTTTAAATCGTGGTAAACAACACTACACTACCTCCTATACTTATCTTTCTAATAAAAGCAAAAATGTACTTTCTATCGGTTATATCGAAAATAGTTTACAGAGTCATCAGCTCGATTTCAACCATAAAATAGTAGAAAGCTGGCTAATAACTTTACAGTCTAATTTTGAAGCAAATGCGAGTAATAACGAAAACTTCAGCAATAAAAATTACGATTTAGATGAAATGCAGTTAAGTCCGAAACTTTCTTATTTGTTCAGCGACAGCTCTCGATTTGATATATTTTATCAATATGCTACCAAAGAAAATACCATTGGCGATTTAGAAACCTTAAATCAAGAAAAGTATGGGGCGTCATTCACTTTTTCCAGCACAGTAAAAAGTTCCGTTATAGGAGAGTTTAATTATTTCTCGAATAGCTATAAAGGCAACCCGAACACGCCGGTAGCTTATCAAATATTAGAAGGGTTACAGCCTGGAAAAAACTTTACCTGGAGTTTATTAGCGCAAAAAAAACTCACTAAATTTCTTGATTTAAACTTGAGTTATTTTGGAAGAAAGACCCCAACAAGTAATGCTATTCACACAGGAACCGTACAGTTAAAAGCCTATTTTTAAGATTTAATTAATATTTCGGTTACAGATTTTTTGTAATATTGTTATTAAGATGAGCAAGTTAGTGGTTGTTACATACACATTTTTGATACTTCTACAGAGTATTAATATAAACATTGAGGATTTTTCAAAGCTCAGTGTTTTGCTCGAACATGCTAATTATCATAAAGAAATGTATGGTGATAGTTTTCTTGAATTTATATCTGAACACTACGGAGATCAAACCCTATCACATGGTGAAAATCATGATGAGCATAAAAAATTGCCGTTTAAAGAGCACCACCATATGCTCTGCCAAGTTAATGCTGTATTTATTTTAACTTCAACACTCACATCGCCTTTAAATTGTCAATCGTTTACTGAAATCCCACTTAATTTCTTCTATAAAGAATCGATTTCCCTATTTGAAAAACCATCTGTTTTTCAACCTCCCAAATTTGCATAATTCTATTTCATTTTTAATTACTTAACTATTCAATTCATGTGATTTTTGAATAGCCATTATTAATTTCATAGTTATGAATCATGCTAGAAAAGATTATAAAATTTAGCTTAAAAAATAAGCTAATCATTATACTATTTACAATATTTATCATAGGTTTCGGAATCTACTCCTTAACCCAAATACCTATTGGTGCCGTTCCAGACATTACTAACAATCAGGTACAAGTAATAACCACTTCTCGAAATTTATCTACTCAGGATGTCGAACAGTTTATTACCTACCCTGTAGAACTGGAAATGGCCAATTTACCTGGCGTGGAAGAAATCCGATCAGTCTCAAAATTTGGCCTATCGGTCGTTACCATCGTTTTTGAAGATAAAATGGGAACCTATTTACCACGTCAGTTAATAGCCGAAAAAATAAAATCGGCAGAAGAAATAATACCTAAAGGCTTCGGCACTCCCGAAATGGGCCCAATAACAACTGGGCTTGGCGAAATTTATCAATATATTTTAGATGTAAAACCCGAATATAAAAACCGCTATTCAACTACCGAATTACGTACCATACAAGACTGGATCGTAAAACGTCAGCTCTCTGGTATTCCCGGGGTAGTGGAAGTTAATACTTGGGGAGGCTATTTAAAACAATATGAAATAGCCATAAACCCAGAAAAGCTAAAAGCGATGAACATCCAATACATGGAAATTTTTGAAGCTTTAGAAAAAAACAACAGCATCGCCGGAGGTGGATATATTGAAAAAACTAACAAAGCCTTTTTTATACGTGGCGAAGGACTTATTGGAAGCCTAAAGGATATAGAAAATATTGTTGTTAAAAATGAAGGTATTCCCATTTACATAAAAGATGTTGCCAAAGTAGGATTTGGAAAAGCCACACGTTTTGGAGCCATTACAGGCAATGGTGAAGGCGAAAAAGTATTAGGTCAGGTTATGATGCTCAAGGACGGTAACTCGAAGCAGGTTATCGATGCGGTTAAAGAACGTATTTCTAGCATAGAAAGCACCTTACCTGAAGGCGTTTTCATTAATGGATTTTTAGAACGCAGTGAGCTTATAGGCAAAACCACTTTCACAGTGAGTGAAAACCTCATTTTGGGGTCGCTAATTGTGATATTTGTGGTCGTATTACTTTTGGGTAATTTACGTTCTGGATTGGTTGTAGCCTCCGTTATCCCTTTATGCCTTCTATTTGCAATTGCACTCATGAACATCTTTGGAATTGATGCCAACTTAATGAGTTTAGGCGCCATCGATTTCGGTATTATCATTGACGGAGCCGTTATTATTGTTGAATTTATTGCTTTTCAAATTACAGCTAAAAGTGCAAAAATAGGCGACCTTCATTTACAAGAAAAACAAGCCGTTATAGATGAAATTACCCTGCAAAGTTCATCAAAAATGATGAACTCAGCCATATTTGGACAACTTATCATTCTTATTGTATTTATCCCCATCTTATCGCTCAGCGGTGTTGAGGGTAAAATGTTTAAACCAATGGCTTTAACATTCAGTTTTGCCCTTATTGGCGCTATGATTTTCTGTTTAACCTATGTACCTGTTATCGCTTCCATATTTTTAAAACCTAGCAAACTAAGTGATAAAAACATTTCAGTAGTACTAATGAAACGTTTAAACCACTATTATAAACCAACCATTCATTGGGCTCTTTTAAACAAATCTACGGTAGTAAGTCTGGCTGGTATTTTATTGGTGTTAAGTATATTTATTTTTAGTCGCATGGGAGGTGAATTTGTTCCTACCTTAGATGAGGGTGATTTTGTAATACAACCTGTTTTAAAAACGGGAACCTCACTTGGAAAAACCATTGAAATCACTACAAAGATTGAACAAATCTTATTAGACAACTTCCCTGAAGTAGATCAAGTAGTGAGTCGTATTGGTGCTGCCGAAGTCCCCACAGATCCAATGAGCATGGAACAGAGTGATGTCATTATAAAATTAAAACCTAAAGACACATGGACTTCGACCGAAACCAAAGATGAGCTGGCCGACAAATTTAAAGAGGCCCTAGCAGTAATTCCTGGTATGGATGTAGAATTTACCCAACCTATAGAAATGCGTTTTAACGAACTCATTACAGGAGTAAGAGCGGATGTAGCTATTAAAGTTTTTGGTGAAGACTTATCAATACTTGCCAATAAGGCTAATGAAATAAAATCATTAATTTTAGAAGTGGAAGGCGCATCCGATATTATTGTTGAAAAAGTTGAAGGTCTTCCGCAAATGAGTGTTACCTATAATCGCAGTAAAATTGCGCGTTATGGATTAAACATTTCAGATATTAACGATGTCATTTCTATGGGATTTGCGGGTAAAACTTTAGGAAGTGTTTTTGAAGGTGAAAAACGCTTCGACTTAACGGTTCGATTAGATGAGGCTCACAGGAAGAACATCGAAAATTTAAAAAACTTATTTATCGACACTCCTAATGGAGCAAAAATTCCTTTAAGTGAATTAGCTGAGATTAAATACTCGAAAGGTCCTGCACAGATTTCTAGAGATGACACGAAACGCCGAATTGTAGTTGGGATTAATGTTAGAAATCGTGACCTGCAATCGGTTGTTGATGATGTTCGCGCTATTATAGAAAGTAAACTAACATTACCGCCAGGCTATAGTATTTCATACGGCGGACAATTTCAAAATTTACAAAGTGCAAAATCCAGGTTACTTCTGGCGGTTCCAGTAGCTTTAATACTTATTTTCATACTCCTCTACTTTGCCTTCGGCTCTATGAAGGAAGCTGCCATGGTATATTCGGCCATCCCATTATCTGCGGTAGGAGGCATTTTTCTCCTTTGGATTAGAGATATGCCTTTTAGCATATCAGCAGGGGTAGGTTTTATTGCCTTATTCGGGATAGCGGTACTTAATGGTATTGTACTTATCGAACACTTTAAAGAGTTAAAAGAACAGGGTATAATAGATATAGAAACAAGAATAAAAAAAGGAACAACCGAGCGTCTCAGACCAGTTTTACTAACAGCTTCTGCCGCCGCATTGGGATTCCTGCCTATGGCAATATCCACCAATGCTGGTGCTGAAGTACAACGTCCCTTAGCAACCGTAGTAATTGGCGGATTGGTAACAGCTACTTTATTAACACTTGTGGTGTTACCTGTGTTATATGCTTGGTTCGAAGAAAAACCTAAATTTAAAATGAATCCTAAAAAAACCATAATAACGATTATACTTGTTATATTTTCAACACATATTAATGCCCAAGGTAAGCCTTTAAGTCTAGAGGACGCTGTGAATTTAGCCATAGAAAATAATGCAAGTTTAAATGCTTCAATATTAAAATCTGAAGAATCTAAATCTTTAATTGGCAGTGCTTTCGACTTTAATAAAACTTCGGTGTATTACAGCTATGATGAAAATAATCTTGCTGTGAACAATAGACCTTTAAAAGTGTTTGGCGTATCACAGGATTTTAAATTTCCCACGCTCTATTTTGCAGATAAAAAAGTCAATAAAGCCAAATACCATTTACAAGAATCTAAATACCAAATTAAGGCTGAAACTTTAAAACGAGACGTGCATTTGGCATATTCCAATTTAAGCTATTTTAAAAACAAGACCAAAACCTATAAGTTTCTTGATAGCTTATACACGCATTTTGTAAAAGCATCTGAACGACGTTTCGAATTAGGTGAAACTAATTATCTGGAAATGATAAGTGCACAATCCAAGCAAAAGCAATTAGAAACTGTTTATAGACAATCTCAACAAGATGTTGTTTTAGCTCAGGAAACTTTAAAAAGACTCATTCAAGTTGACAGTGTTATAATTATTCAAGACCAGTTAGAGAAATTAGAATTAGAGTCTATAACTCTTGAAGACAATGTGGGGATGTTATTTTTCGATAATTCTTCATTATACTATGAGGCCCTCAACCAGAAAGAGAAACAAAGCCTACTACCCGATTTAAATGTTGAATATTTCCAAGGAACTAATAGTGACTTAAACAGAAATATAAAAGGTTATCAATTTGGCATTAAAATCCCACTTTTATTTAGTGGCAACGCATCTAAAATAAAAGCTTCAAAAATAGCAATAGAAGCTATGAATACTGAAAAACAAGAGTATCAAGTCAACCTTAAAGCCAAATACAATAGCCTATTGGCAAAGCTCCAACAATACAATGAAGCTATTAAGTATTATGAAACCCAAGGTGAAAGATTATCAAGAGAAATTTTAAATACGGCAAATCGAACATTTAAGGAAGGAGAGATAGATTTCTTTCAGTACATACAAAGTATTGAAACCGCAACGGAAATTGAACTGACTTACCTAAAAAATCTCAATCAATATAATCAAACCATTATCGAAATAAACTTCTTAATTCTATAACCATGAAATATATATATATACTTTTTATTGCGCTACTCTTAATTGGATGTAACAATTCTGAAAACAAAAAAGAATTGGCACATAACGAAGAGGAAACTGAATTACATGATGATATAACAATAACAAAACAACAATTCACTAATGAGAACATGGCTCTTGGGACACTTGAAGAACAGGATTTTAACACGACCATTAAAGCTACTGGAAGCATTGATGTACCGCCTTCAAACAAAGCCGTTATAAGTACTTTTATGGGTGGTTATATTACCAAATCGCCATTATTGGTAGGTGATCGGGTTGAAAAGGGACAAGTCCTAGCCTCTTTAGAAAACACCTTATTCGTGGAGTTACAACAAGAATATTTAGAAGTCGCAGGACAATTAAGTTATTTAAAAGCCGAATTTGAACGACAAAAAACCTTATACAACGAAAACATTAGTTCACAAAAAAACTATTTAAAAGCAGAAGGCACCTTTAAAAGTAATTTGGCTCATTACAATGGACTACGCAAAAAACTCGAAATGTTAAACATATCCCCATCTCAAGTTGAAAAAGGCAATATAACTTCGGTCATTAATTTATTTTCTCCAATAGACGGGACTATTAGTAAAGTAAATGTAAGTCATGGTGCTTATGTTTCGCCCTCTGATGAAATACTTGAAATTGTAGATACCCATCACATTCATTTAGAATTAGAAGTTTTTGAAAAAGATATTTTAAATATTAAAAAAGAACAAAATATTCTGTTTTCAATACCCGAAGCATCTGATAAGGTTTTTGAGGCCGAAGTGCATTTGGTAGGCACTACCATTAATGAAACCACAAGAACTATTAAAGTTCATGGACATATTCACGATGAAGCTGAAGCGAATTTTATTGTAGGCATGTTTGTTGACGCAAATATTGTTATTGATAGTGCAAAAAACAAGGCGTTACCTAACGAATCCATTATAGATAATGATGATGCTTCTTATGTTTTGCTATTGACAAATGAATCAGAAAGCAACTATCAATTTAAAAAAGTAAAAGTTGAATTAGGTGAGCAAAATAACCAATACACTTCCATACTTAACCCGGAAGTCTTAAACAATAAAAAAGTCTTAACTCGAGGCGGGTATATGCTTATAAATGAAGGTAAAGGTGGGCATTCACACTAAATACATCAAGCTGTTAAAATTGTGAGCTATCCAGTTTACTAAAAACTTTTATCACGGTTTTAACAGCTTCATAATAAAAATCTGGCTGAATATTTTCATAAATATCACTAGGTTCATGATAATCGGCATGGTCTTCTACACCAAAATACAAGAAAGGGACATGAAACTTATAAAATGAAGCATGATCAGAAGATAGCGTCCAATCATCTTTCCAATTTCCTCCATCATGACCTATTTTCAAATGCAATTTCCCTGTATCTTTTATGCTTAAAACCACCTGTCTGAGGACTTCTGATTCTCTGGTCCCCACAACATATAATTCGCGTTTATCACTGCGACCTATCATATCTAAATTAATATTTAATTTAATTTTCGCAAATGTTATAATGGGGTTCATTACAAAATATTTAGATCCCCTCAAGCCTAATTCCTCGGCGTCAAAAGCAGCTAAAACTACAGAGTTATTTGGCGGATTATTTTTAAAATATTCAGCAAAGCTAAAAAGCGCACTTAATCCCGAAGCATTGTCATCAGCACCATTATAAATTTGCCCATCTTTAACCCCTAAATGATCGTAATGCGCACTAATGACGACATAATGATCCGGATGTGTTTTTCCTTTTATAAGTCCTAAAACATTAGCGCCTTCGTAGTGAACACCGCGCTCCGAAAAATAAAATAATTGCGTATAAGTATCTTTTTTAATTGGAGCTAATCCCTGACGGTGAAATTGATTGATAATATATTTACGTGCTTTTAAAGCACCTTTTGTTCCCGTGTGCCGACCTTGAAAACCATCAGAAGACAAAGATTGACAATGCTTGAGTAGTTCAGATTTTGAAAATTGAACTTCCTGAAGTACTTGATCCTGACCATAACCATTTAAAGTTATGCCAAACCAAAGCAAAACAAGCAGATGTAAATATGTTTTCATTTAATAAGGAAATGACTATATATTTAGAAAGTCATGATACAATAAATATACAGAATAAAAACTATGATTATCCCTATTCATCAAAAACAAAAAGCCTGCATCATTATACTGATGCAGGCTTAAACGTAATATAAATTATAAAATCTACTTGATAGCAGCTTTCATTAATTCTCTATTCATCCTTGCAATGTTATCTAATGAAATGCCTTTAGGACATTCTACTTCACAAGCACCAGTGTTGGTACAGTTACCAAATCCTTCTAAATCCATTTGAGCAACCATATTTTGAACACGATCAACCGCTTCTACTTGTCCTTGTGGCAACAAAGCATATTGCGATACTTTAGCTCCAACAAACAACATAGCAGATGAGTTTTTACAAGTCGCTACACAAGCCCCACAACCAATACATGTTGCAGCATCCATTGCCTCATCGGCAGCATGCTTAGAAATTGGAATAGCATTCGCATCTTGGGTATTTCCTGAGGTATTTACAGAAATATAACCTCCAGCTTGCTGAATACGCTCGAAAGCCGTTCTGTCAACCACTAAATCTTTTATTACAGGAAATGCCGCTGCTCTGAATGGTTCGATAGTTATGGTATCGCCATCGTTAAACATACGCATATGCAACTGGCAAGTTGTTACACCTCTATCAGGTCCATGAGCTTCACCATTAATATACATAGAACACATACCGCAAATTCCTTCACGACAATCGTGATCGAAAGCTACAGGTTCTTCTCCACTATTAACCAACTGCTCGTTCAAAACATCCATCATTTCAAGAAATGACATATGCTCTGAAATATCAGTAACTTTATAATCGACCATTTGACCCTTTGCATTTGAGTCTTTCTGTCTCCAAATTTTAAGTGTTAAATTCATAATGTCAATCTTATTTGTATGAACGTTGTTTTAGTTCAATATCTTTAAATTCTAATTCTTCTTTATGTAAAACGGCATCTGCAGGTTCGCCTTTGTATTCCCAGGCTGCAACAAACGCAAAGTCTTTATCGTTACGTTTTGCTTCGCCTTTTTGCTCACCACTTTCTTCAACAGACTCCTCTCTAAAGTGACCTCCACAAGATTCTTCTCTCATTAAAGCATCTTTAGCGAACAATTCTCCTAATTCAAGGAAATCGGCCACACGACCAGCTTTCTCTAGTTCAGGGTTCATTTCGTCTGCGTTACCTGGCACTTTCACTTCTTTCCAGAACTCTTCACGGATTTGTTTAATTTCAGCCATAGCTTCTTTTAAACCTTTTTCATTACGAGCCATTCCTACTTTATCCCACATCACTTTTCCTAGTTTTTTGTGGAAATAATCAACCGATTTGGACCCTTTATTGTTTACGAAGAAATCGATTCTGTCTTTAACTGATTTTTCAGCTTCATCAAATTCTTTTGAATCTGTTGGAATTTTCCCTGTACGAATATCATCAGCTAAATAATCACCAATAGTATAAGGTAACACGAAATAACCATCGGCTAAACCTTGCATTAAAGCCGAAGCTCCAAGGCGGTTAGCACCGTGATCTGAGAAGTTAGCCTCACCAATACAGTAACATCCAGGAATGGTAGTCATTAAGTTATAATCAACCCAAACACCTCCCATGGTATAGTGCGTTGCAGGATAAATCATCATAGGTGTTTTGTATGGATTCTCATCAACGATTTTCTCATACATCTGGAATAAATTTCCGTATTTAGCTTCCACAATTTTCTCTCCTAATTCAATAATTTTTTCCTTAGAAGGATTCTTTAAATTGTGAATTTTAGCCTGTTCTTCACCGTAGCGTTCGATAGCCGAAGCAAAATCTAAATACACCGCTTCACCTGTAGCGTTAACACCGTAACCAGCATCACAACGCTCTTTTGCTGCACGAGAAGCTACATCACGAGGCACTAAGTTACCAAATGCAGGATAACGGCGCTCTAAATAGTAATCCCTTTCTTCTTCGGACAAATCGGTTGGTTTTTTACGACCTTCACGAATTGCCATGACATCTTCCATATTTTTAGGCACCCAGATACGTCCGTCGTTACGTAAAGACTCAGACATCAATGTTAATTTAGACTGATAATCTCCTGAACGTGGAATACAAGTTGGGTGAATTTGTGTATAACAAGGATTTGCAAAATAGGCTCCTTTCTTGTGAATTTTCCAAGCTGCCGTAGCATTCGATCCCATAGCATTTGTAGACAAGAAATAAACATTTCCATATCCACCAGAAGCAATAACAACCGCATGAGCCGAATGACGTTCGATTTCACCAGTAATTAAATTACGGGCAATAATACCACGTGCTTTACCATCAACAATAACAACGTCTAACATTTCATGACGATTGAACATCTCAATCTTACCACGAGCAATTTGACGATTCATTGCAGAATAAGCTCCTAATAATAACTGTTGTCCTGTTTGTCCTTTAGCATAGAAAGTTCTGGATACTAAAACCCCTCCAAAAGAACGGTTATCTAATAACCCACCATAATCACGAGCAAAAGGTACACCTTGTGCCACACACTGGTCGATAATATTAGCAGATACTTCAGCTAATCGATATACATTAGCCTCACGTGAGCGGTAATCGCCCCCTTTTACTGTATCGTAGAATAATCTGTATGTTGAATCTCCATCACCTTGATAGTTCTTTGCGGCATTAATACCACCCTGTGCAGCAATAGAGTGTGCACGTCTTGGTGAATCCTGATAAGCAAATGCTTTTACATTATAACCTAACTCTGCTAAAGTCGCAGCTGCCGAACCTCCTGCCAAACCAGTCCCTACAACAATAACATCTATATGACGTTTATTAGCAGGGTTTACAAGGTTTATTTTATTTTTATAATCTGTCCATTTATCTTTAATTGGACCTTCTGGTACTCTTGAATCTAAAGCCATTTTATATAAGATTAATGGTTAAAGTGGTGAAATAAAGCGATAATAATAAATCCTAATGGAATTATGATCGAATACGCTTTACCAAGTTTTTGTAATGTTTCTTTTCTACCTGCAGTAGACCCCATAGATTGGAATGCAGAAGTAAAACCGTGTGCTAAATGTAATCCCAAAAGAACAAAAGCAACGATATAAGCACCAACTCTAACTGGGTTATGGAATTTCTCAACCATTTCATGGAAATACCTAAAACCGCCATCATGCATTCCAGACATATCGCCTTGAATGTATTTTGTATTTATTTCTGGGAACCAAAAATCTATAAAGTGAAGAACTATAAACGCTAAAATAACAAGTCCGCTTAAAATCATGTTTCTACTCATCCAAGTAGAATTAGCAGCTCCATTATTTTTAGCATATGCTACACCCTGAGCTTTTTTGTTTTTCAATTCTAAAACAAACCCCATAACAAAATGAAATACAACACCAAAAATTAAAACGGGTTGTAAAGCGAATTGCACTAGAGGATTTGTTCCCATAAAATGCGACAGTTCATTGAACAAGTCTTCACTAAACAAGGAAGTAATATTTACCGCTAAATGAATAATTAAGAAAAACATGAGGAAGAATGCAGAAAGCGCCATAGCCACTTTTCTTCCAATTGAAGATTTAAAAAATCCGGTCATTTTTAATATATTAGTTAATACGCTAGCAAAGGTAAGAACCAAGCCTATTTTTAACAAGTTTTAAATAAGCTTTTATTTGGTATTTAGAATGGGTTTAAAGAAAAATCTATAGAACGCTATATAAGTTTAAAATCTAAATAGATATGATTAACACAACCCTCTAAATCAAACGCTTCCAAAGTCACCTATCGAATTTTATATTTAGAATTAGTTTCGAACTCCACTTTAAATTTTAAAATGAAGTTAAATCTATAAAATTATCTAAATCTTAGTATATATTTTACTTAGCTTTGCTCAATTCATAAAACGAAAAATCTTCAAAATACAATGAAATACAAAAGAATAGACAGCAATCTTTTCATTAATAACAGAAAGAATTTCGCTGAAAAAATGAAACCAAACAGTTTAGCGGTTTTCAATTCTAATGATATTTATCCAATAAGTGCCGACAGCACCATGCCTTTTCAGCAACACAGAGATATTTTTTATTTAAGTGGTGTCGATCAGGAAGAAAGTATTCTGGTTATTTTCCCGGATTGTCCAAGAGAAAAGCACCGTGAAATATTATTTTTAAAAGAAACAAACGAACACATTGCCATTTGGGAAGGCGAAAAATTAACCAAAGAAGAAGCCTTTGAAACTTCTGGAATCAAAACAGTTTATTGGCTTAAGGACATGGAAAAAATCATGTTCGAAATCATGACACAGTGTGATACCGTATACATTAACACCAATGAGCATTACAGATCCAATGTTGAAACTGAAACACGTGAAGATCGTTTTACAAAATGGTTAAAAAACAGGTATCCTGCACATGCCGTTGCTAAGAGCGCTCCTATTTTACACCGTTTACGTTCTGTAAAGAGTCAGATTGAAATCGACCTTATACAAGAAGCCTGTAACATTACAGAAAAAGGATTCCGTAGGTTATTGAACTTCGTAAAACCAGGTGTTTGGGAATATGAAATTGAAGCAGAATTAATGCACGAATTCTTAAGAAACCGTTCAAAAGGTTTTGCCTACACCCCAATTATTGCCGCAGGTAATAACGCCAATGTCTTGCACTATGTTGAAAACAATCAACAATGTAAAGCGGGCGATTTAATTTTATTAGACACCGCAGCAGAATACGCGAATTATTCCAGTGACTTAACCAGAACAATTCCAGCTTCCGGCAGATACAGCAAACGCCAAAAAGAGGTTTACAATGCTGTAAATCGCGTTAAAAAAGAGGCTACAAAAATGCTTATTCCTGGAGCCGATTGGGCAGATTATCATTTTGAGGTTGGAAAACTTATGACTTCGGAATTACTAGGTTTAGGTTTATTGGATAAGGCCGATGTACAAAATGAGAATCCAGATTGGCCAGCTTACAAAAAATATTTCATGCATGGTACTTCTCATCATATTGGTTTAGACACACATGACGTGGGTATTTTAACAGAACCCATGCAAGCGAATATGGTATGGACTGTTGAGCCTGGTATTTATATTCCAGACGAAGGTTTTGGTATACGATTAGAAGATGATGTTGTTATCCAAGAAACAGGAGAACCATTCAACCTCATGCAAAATATTCCTATTGAAGCGGACGAAATTGAAGATATTATGAATTCATAATGAAAGTTTCCATAGCTTACAACAACAAAAAGGGTCGTTTCAAAACGACCCTTTCTTTTTAACAATACTAAAAAATTGCAATTTACAGAGTGACTAATTCAAATAAATAATCGTTCAGCTTGCTAAGTGTCTTTATTTTGTCTTTCGAGTTAATTAATAACGAAATATTATTGCTACTACCTCCATAAGAAATCATTCTAATTTTCACATCTTGTAATACCTGAAACAACTTATAAGTTTCCTGATTATTTACAATAGAATGTCCTACTAAGCATACAATACTTTGATCTCTATCAACTTCGATTGTAGCAATTTTTTCTAACTCATTTAATATCTTATCAAGATTTTTATCATCATCAATAGTTAGTGATACTGCCACCTCAGAGGTAGTAATCATATCAATTGGCGTTTGATAAACTTCAAATATTTCGAATACTTTTTTCAAAAACCCATAGGCTTGAAGCATTCTTGCCGACTTAATTTTAATGGCAATGATATTATCTTTTGCTGCAATAGCCTTAACACCTATTTCTGAATGATCGTTATTAATTAACGTTCCAAAAGCCAATGGATTCATCGTATTTTTTAAACGTACCGGAATATTGTCGGCACGCACAGGTGTTACCGTTTGAGGATGTAATATTTTAGCTCCAAAATACGCCAACTCGGCAGCCTCCTCGAATGATAAGTTTGAAATTGGCTTCGTATTTTCAACATATCTAGGATCATTATTATGCATACCATCAATATCGGTCCAGATCTGTACTTCTTCTGCCAATACAGCAGCACCAATAATAGTCGCTGTATAATCACTTCCTCCACGCTGTAAATTTGAAATGGCGCCCTGATCATCCAAACATATAAATCCTTGAGTAATATAAATATCTGCATCACCTGCCTGATCTAAACTATCTTTTAAATGCGACTTAATATGAGCCATATCAGGATCTTTATCTGCATCTATTTTCATAAAATCTAAAGCAGGCAATAAAGCTGAGCTAATACCTTCTTGCTTTAAAAAGCAATTCACCATATATGTAGAAAGTAATTCTCCCTGAGCTAATATTTGATTCTCTAATTGCAAAGAATACGTTTTTTTAGCCGAAGCTACCAATAACTGAAACACTTCAGACACATAATCCTTAACCTGAGCATTTATACTTTCGTCGCTTAATAATTGATCTACAACGGCAATATAAGTTTCCTGAAGCACATTTATTTTTTCTACCGCTTCACTCGCTTTATTATCCTTAATATCATTGGCAATAGCAACTAAATGATTTGTTGTACCAGACATTGCTGATAAAACAACAATCTTTTTCTCTCCGTTGTGAATAATGTTTTTTACATTATTAATATTCTCAACCGAACCAACAGAGGTACCACCAAATTTTAATACTTTCATATAGTATGCACTTAAACTTTTCTACACAGTCTGTAATTTTTACATTACCTACTTCATTTTCATTAATTTGAGCCAAAACTATAACTACTATCTCAGAAAAAAATATTTATTAAAAAAAATGTTTACTTTTACACATATTGTTAAATAATTAACATGAAGACTGTATCTAACTGTGTAGAAGACATATTAATTACACAACCTTATTTAGAAGAAGCACTTTCAAGAAACATTATTAATTTTAGTGCACTGGCCATAGAATTAACCGAACCTATAAGTAAAATGCTTAAAAAGGAGGTTAAGCCTGGCGCTATAATGATGGCTTTGAGACGTTACAATCCTCCGATAACTTTATCGAATTCTGTTAAGATGAAAAAAGTCATGCAGAATTTAGGAGATATAACCGTACGTTCCAACCTAACCGACTTTACTGTAAAAAATTCGGAAACAATTATCGACAATCATGCGAAAATCTTAGAACGCATTAATCAGGAGCCGAAATTATTTTACACCTTTACGCGAGGTATTCACGAAAGTAATATAATTGTTTCAAGCGGTCTTGACGACTTTATTAAAGAGTGCCTGAAGAATGAAACATTTTTAGCTATCCAGGACGGCTTATCTGCTATAAGTGTAAATTTACCACAGGACAACTCTAAAATTGCCGGATTGTATTACCAGTTCTTTAAACGTTTGGCCTGGGAAGGCATTGGCATTTACGAAGTAATCTCAACCACGAACGAGTTCACTATTTTGGTTGAAGATGACATTGTCGACAAGGCATTCGCTGCTATAAAGAAAGTTAAGGCCTAAATCAAAAATATGACCATAACATATAAAGGTGCACATGTATTTTTCACAGATACGGGAACAGGTGATACTTTAGTTTTCCTTCATGGATTTTTAGAAAACCACCTTATGTGGCAACATGTTGTTCCTGCTTTATCTAAAAAGCATCGCGTGATTTGCATCGATTTACCAGGACATGGACAAACGGAATGTTTTGGCTACATCCACAGTATGGAACTCATGGCAGAAGTTGTAGAAGTGGTACTTTTACATTTAAAAATTGAAAACGCTACGTTTTTTGGACATTCTATGGGAGGCTATGTGGCTCTAGCATATGCAGAAAAAAACACTAATAAAGTTAAAGGTTTAGGTTTATTGAATTCGACAGCCCTACCTGACACCGAAGAAAAAAGAATTAATCGCGACCGTGGTATTGTAGCAGTAAAACAAAATCATAAAACCTTTATTCGTATTGCTATTAATAATTTATTTAATCCGGCCAATAGTAAAAAATTCGAGAAGGACATTAAAGCTATAACTACTAGAGCACTGCAAACACCGCTTCAAGGTATTATTGCTGCACTAGAAGGCATGAAAATAAGATCCAACAGAGAACATATTTTTCAAAATGGTAATTTTAAAAAGATGATGATCGCAAGCAAAAATGACCCGGCCTTAGATTTTAATACCCTTGTAAATCAAACCAAATACAGCGACGTCTATTTTGTAGAATTTCCCGATGGACATATGAGTTATATTGAAAACGAACGTTTATTCTTACGTATAATAGTGCATTTCATCGAAAAAATATAGCTTTTTGTCGTTTTACTCTTTTTTTTACTTATGTTTAAGGTCCTAAATCACTCGAACCATGGAAAATACGACCAAAAAAACGGCATTGATTCCAAAAATGTATTGTAGTATTTTTGGACATGATTATGTGATAACAAAAAAAGTAACTTATCACGTAAAAGAGTATACTTGCACCCATTGTAAAAGACAGCTTACAACCAACAGCAATGGAAACCTAACTGAACTCACTCCAAAATTTCAGGAAATAAACCAAATACTTGAAAAAATTTACAATTCACGTATGGAACGTATGAAAAACAAACAATTCGCATAAGCAATTAACAAACAGTAAATTAGATATTAAAATTCTATTTATTATTCACTAGTATTTTGTACTTTCGTATTTTAATTAAACACCAATAAGTACAAATGAAAAACCTTCATTGCAAGGTATTTGGACACCAGTATAACATTACGCGACATGTTACTTACCATGTAAAAGAATACACCTGTAAAATCTGTAAAAAGCAACTTACTACGAACGGAAATGGACTCTTAACAGAGCTAACACCAAAATTTAAGGAAATAAACAACGTATTAGAATATGTATATTTTAAACGAATAAATCGCTTAAATAAATATACCGCTTCGTCACGACATAACCGCTCTAAAACTCGGGAATCAGTTTAATCGTTAAAATTTTTCCAGCCCTGAGCTTTAATTGGAATTTTGGTCTCTGCCCTGGTAACTAAATGCATGCCCGCACTTTCTTCGGTTATATATCCAATAACACTAAAATGGGGATTTGCCTTAATTTTAGGAAAATCTTCCTGAGAAATAGTAAATAATAATTCGTAATCTTCTCCTCCATTTAAAGCCACAGTAGTACTGTCTATATCGAATTCTTCACAAGTAGCTATCACTTGCGGGTCTAAAGGAATTTTATTTTCATATAAATCACATCCCACTTTACTCTGCGTACAAATATGCATAAGTTCAGAAGACAAACCATCACTTATGTCAATCATTGCCGTAGGTTTTACTTCCAATTCCTTGAGCAATTTAATAATATCCTTACGCGCCTCAGGTTTTAACTGACGCTCTATAATATAAGTATAAGCATCTAAATCGGGTTGATTATTAGGATTTACTTTAAATACTTCCTTTTCTCGCTCTAATACCTGAAGCCCCATATAAGCCCCACCTAAATCACCACTAACAACAATTAAATCATTTGGCTTAGCACCATTTCTATAAACTTCATTTTCAACCTCTCCAATAGCTGTTACAGATATTAAAAGTCCTTTATTAGAAGACGTAGTATCACCACCAACAACATCAATATTATAAATCTTAGCAGCCGTTTCAATTCCTGCATATAACTCCTCCAACGCTTCTAAAGGAAACCGGTTAGAAACTGCTATCGACACCGTAATTTGACTAGCTTCAGCATGCATCGCATACACATCCGATAAATTTACCATTACCGCCTTATAACCTAGGTGTTTTAACGGCATGTAACTTAAATCGAAATGCACACCTTCAACCAATAAGTCTGTAGTAACAACAATTTTGCCCTTTTTAAAATTTAATACCGCTGCATCATCGCCGATACCTTTAACTGTAGATTTATGGTTAATTTCAAAATTCTTGGTTAAGTGATCTATTAATCCAAATTCACCTAAATCACTTAGTTGCGTACGTTGTTGATTTTTATCTTCTATCATACTGCAAAAATAAGAAGCTTATTTTACAAACTCATATTTTAACAATTAATAAATACTTTGAGAATAATCGTAAAATTAACAATACAACAACCCATTTGTAAACAATAAGAAAATCCTATGAAACTATATAGGAATATAATGTTAGGTTATATGGTAATCCGTGACTTATATTGTATATTTGTCCCCTATTTAGACAAAATCTATTTAAGAATTATGATAAAAGTTTCTGAAACAGCTAAAAAGAAAGTTATCGAACTTATGCAGGAGGATGGCTTTAACCCGGCAACCGACTACGTACGTGTTGGTGTAAAAAGCGGTGGTTGTTCTGGGCTATCTTACGATTTAAAGTTTGACAAAGAAAATAAAGAAGACGATAAAGTTTTTGAAGATAATGATGTAAAAATCATAGTCGATAAAAAAAGTTTCCTATACTTAGTAGGAACAACTTTAGAATACTCTGGAGGATTAAACGGAACTGGATTTGTATTTAATAATCCAAACGCAAATCGTACTTGTGGTTGCGGTGAAAGTTTCTCTTTATAAAAACACACAATGAATAAATATACCGAAGACGATTTAAGGGAAGAGCTTAAAACCAAAGAATACGAATACGGATTTTATACAGATATAGCATCCGATACGTTTCCTGTTGGCTTAAATGAAGATATTGTTCGAGCAATTTCAATAAAAAAAGAAGAACCAGAATGGATGACCGAATGGCGTTTAAACGCGTTTCGTTCTTGGCAAGAAATGACCGAGCCTGAATGGGCGAATGTACATTACGAAAAACCAGATTTTCAAGCCATATCTTATTACTCTGCACCTAATAGCAAACCAAAATACGATAGCCTAGACGAAGTAGACCCAGAATTATTGGATACGTTTAGTAAGTTAGGCATTTCGTTAGATGAACAAAAGAAGTTAGCCGGTGTAGCGATGGATGTTGTAGTCGATTCTGTATCGGTTGCCACAACATTTAAAGCAACATTAGCTGAAAAAGGCATTATATTTTGTTCTATTTCTGAAGCTATTCGTGAGTACCCAGATTTAGTAAAAAAATATATTGGTACCGTAGTACCACAAAAGGATAATTTCTATGCAGCATTAAACTCAGCGGTTTTTAGTGATGGTAGTTTCTGTTATATTCCTAAAGGTGTAAAATGCCCTATGGAATTATCAACTTATTTCAGAATAAACCAAGCTGGAACGGGACAATTCGAAAGAACTTTAGTAATTGCTGATGAAGGTAGTTACGTAAGTTATCTAGAAGGTTGTACTGCTCCTAGCCGTGACGAAAACCAATTACATGCTGCTGTAGTAGAATTAATTGCCTTAGATAATGCTGAAATAAAATACAGTACCGTTCAAAACTGGTACCCTGGAAACGCAGAAGGCAAAGGAGGTGTTTACAACTTCGTTACTAAACGTGGACTTTGTGAAACCAATGCCAAAATTTCTTGGACACAGGTAGAAACTGGAAGTGCCGTGACTTGGAAATATCCTTCATGTGTACTTAAAGGAGATAATTCGGTTGGTGAGTTCTACTCGATTGCTGTAACCAACAATTATCAGCAGGCCGATACAGGTACTAAAATGATTCACCTTGGTAAAAACACCAAATCGACTATCATTTCAAAAGGTATCTCAGCCGGTAAATCTCAAAACAGTTATAGAGGTTTAGTACAGATTAATTCTCGTGCCGAAAACGCTCGTAACTTCTCACAGTGCGACAGTTTATTAATGGGTAACGAATGTGGTGCACACACGTTCCCATATATTGAGGTTAAAAATAAATCGGCTAAAATAGAGCACGAAGCTACCACCAGTAAAATTGGAGAAGACCAAATATTTTACTGTAACCAGCGTGGTATCGATACCGAAAAAGCCATTGCCTTAATTGTAAACGGATTTAGTAAAGAAGTACTTAATAAATTACCCATGGAGTTTGCGGTTGAAGCGCAAAAACTTCTGGAAATAAGTTTAGAAGGTAGCGTAGGTTAATTTAAAATCCCATGAAAAAAGCATTTGTTTTAATTCTAAGTGTTGCAGCCTTATTAAGCTGTAAAAATGACAAAAAAACGACTACAAACATAGAAGAAACCTTTACAGCAGATAGCCCGGAAAAAACAGCCAAACAAAATGATGGCTTAACCTTATTAAAAGGTGATTTCATATATTTTGAAGGTGCAGCTGTATTACAAACACATGCTAATATTTACGGAGTTTTTTTAACCGATAAATTATATGAGCTAAACAAACGCGCTCAGGAATATAAAAATGAACCAACGGATATGGTTCAAGTAGAAATAAGAGGAAAAATAACAAATAAAGCCGACGATAAAATTCTTTGGGATAACAAAGTTGAGATTGTAGAAATCTTAAATGTAAAACAAGCAGATCCAGAGGATAATAATGTTGTAAAATTAGGACAAGAATAGTATGTTAAAAATTGAGAATTTACACGCCAGTGTTGAGGATAAAGCCATCTTAAGAGGTATTAACTTAGAAGTAAAACCGGGCGAGGTGCATGCCATAATGGGACCAAACGGTTCAGGTAAAAGTACATTATCTTCTGTAATTGCAGGAAAAGAAGAATACGACGTTACCGAAGGTAGTATCATTTTTAATGACGAAGATATTGAAGATTTAGCAGCAGAAGAACGTGCTCATAAAGGAATTTTCTTATCATTTCAATACCCTGTTGAAATTCCTGGAGTTTCAGTAACAAACTTTATGAAAACAGCTATTAACGAAACCCGTAAAGCTCAAGGATTAGAAGAGATGCCTGCTAAAGACATGCTGAAACTTATCCGCGAAAAATCAGAATTACTTGAAATCGACCGTAAATTTTTATCACGTTCCTTAAACGAAGGCTTTTCAGGTGGTGAAAAGAAACGTAATGAAATTTTTCAAATGGCCATGCTCGAACCCAAACTTGCTATTCTTGATGAAACCGATTCTGGTTTAGATATCGATGCGCTTCGCATTGTAGCTAATGGTGTAAACAAATTAAAAAATAAAGACAACGCCGTTGTAGTTATTACGCATTACCAAAGACTATTAGATTATATCGTTCCAGATTTTGTTCATGTACTTTACAATGGTAGAATTGTTAAATCGGGCGGAAAAGAATTAGCGCACGAATTAGAAGAAAAAGGTTACGACTGGATTAAAGAAGAAGTGAACGCTTAATAACAAGCAAATGGATTTAAAAGATAAATTAGTTTCATCATTTCTAGCATTCGAAAACCGTGTCGATGTAGACACCTATGTGCACGACGTTAGATCTGATGCAATCAAAATATTCGAAGAAAAAGGCTTTCCTACAAAAAAGGAAGAAGCTTGGAAATACACCTCATTAAACAGTGTATTAAAACAAGATTACAGCCTGTTTCCTCAAAAAGAAAGCTCTATAGAATACGGCGATGTAAAAAAATATTTCATTCATGATATCGATTCATATAAAATCGTATTTATAGATGGCAAATATTCTTCATACCTATCGCAAACCACCCACGACGGTATCGACGTATGCCTAATGTCGGCGGCAATTTCAAAACCAAAATACCGCTTAGTCATAGAGAATTATTTTAATAAAGCTGCAACTAAAGATAGTTTATCGTCTTTAAACACAGCTTTCTCGAGCGAAGGTGCATACATTCATATTCCTAAAAATAAATTGGTTGAAAAACCAATTCAAATTATACATTTTTCGACCGGATCGGAGGCTGCCACGATGTTGCAACCACGCAACCTGATTGTTGTAGACGAGAATTCGCATGTACAAATTATCGAGCGTCACCAGAGTTTAACCAACAATCCGGTATTAACAAACAGTGTTACGGAGATTTTTACGAATAAACGCGCCATTGTCGATTATTACAAAATTCAGAACGATAGCGAAAATGCCTCCTTAATTGATAATACGTTTGTAAAACAAAAAAGAGAAAGTCATGCTTCAGTGCATACCTTCAGCTTTGGTGGTAAATTAATTCGCAATAACCTGAACTTTTTCCAAAATGGTGAGCGTATCGATTCCACACTAAAAGGAGTGACCATTATTGGAAACAAACAACACGTAGATCATAATACCTTAGTACATCATATAGAACCAAATTGTGAAAGTCACCAAGACTACAAGGGGATTTTCGACGATAGTTCTACAGGGGTATTCAACGGTAAAGTAGTTGTTGAAAAAGAAGCTCAAAAAACCAATGCATTTCAAGCTAACAATAACATATTAATAAGCGACAAAGCAACTATTAATACCAAGCCTCAATTAGAAATTTTTGCAGATGATGTGAAATGTTCGCATGGTTGTACTATAGGGCAACTGGACGAAAGTGCTATGTTTTATATGCGTTCTCGCGGTATTCCTGAAAAAGAAGCTAAAGGTCTTTTAATGTATGCCTTTAGTAATAATGTATTAAGTTCGGTTAAAATTCCGGAAGTAAAACAACGCATCACTAAACTCATTGCTACCAAATTAGGTGTTAATATCGGATTTGATTTGTAAAATTATTAGAAGCTCCTCCCGCTTTCGGCAGTCGCTCTCTGCGAGGAGCTTCAACAAATGCCTCAATCGGGGCTAAACATAAAGCCATGTTCAATATAAACGAGATAAGAAAAGATTTTCCAATACTTTCACGTACAGTTAACGGTAAACCTCTAGTATATTTCGATAATGCGGCCACATCGCAAACCCCACAACAGGTTATAGATGTTATTGTAGACTATTATTCAAACTATAATGCCAACATTCACCGTGGCGTACATAGCTTGAGTCAGGAAGCTACCGATAAATATGAGCAGGCAAGACATACTATCCAAAAGCATTTTAACGCAAAACATGCCCATGAAATTATTTTCACATCAGGCACAACACATGGCATTAACCTAGTAGCTAATGGATTTTCCAGCATTTTGAAAGCTGGCGACGATATTCTGGTTTCTGCCTTAGAACATCATAGCAATATTGTACCATGGCAAATGCTCTGTGAGCGTACAGGAGCGAATTTAAAAGTAATACCGATGAATCAGGAAGGAGAATTGGTGATACCCGAATTCGATGCCTTACTTTCAAAAAACACGAAATTGGTATTCGTAAATCATGTTTCAAATGCTTTAGGAACCATAAACCCAATTGAATACATTATAAAACAAGCTCACTTAGTAGGCGCTGCCGTCTTAATTGATGGGGCACAATCAACACCACACATTAAGCCAGATGTTCAGGCTTTAGATGTCGATTTTTATGTTGCTTCAGCACATAAAATGTGTGGTCCTACCGGCCAGGGCATGCTCTATGGAAAAGAATCCTGGCTAAAGAAATTACCACCATACCAAGGTGGTGGCGAAATGATTGCCGAAGTCACTTTCGAAAAAACAACCTACGCCGAATTACCCCATAAATTCGAAGCAGGCACCCCTAACATATGCGGTGGTATCGCTTTTGGGGCTGCTATAGATTACATGAATACTATAGGTTTCGACACTATTGCCAGCTACGAAAACGAATTATTGGTATATGCAACTAAGCAATTGCAAAACATCGAGGGGCTTACTATCTATGGTACTTCAAAGCAAAAAACCTCAGTTATCTCATTTAACCTTGATGGCATTCATCCATACGACGTAGGCACCATTCTAGATAAATTAGGCATTGCTGTGCGTACGGGTCATCATTGCGCACAACCTATAATGGACTTCTATAGTATTCCGGGAACAGTTCGGGCTTCGTTTGCTTTTTATAATACTAAAGAAGAAATCGATGCGCTAATTACTGGCATTAAAAAGGCTAAAATGATGCTTTCTTAGTGTATTATTCTATTTACAATAATTAAATATCAATACTCAAAATCGGGGCTTTATCGAAAACTTAACCCATTCATTTAGTTTTTATTAGGGTTAAATTAAAAAATCATATATTTAAATTCTGTATCCTAAAAAATAGATTTTAAATAATGAAAACTTCCCTCTTTAAATTTATTCTACTGCTACTTGTTATTACCGCCTGTAATAATAACGACATTGAAACCGCTCAAGAACCTGTTGAAATTGATATGAGTGATTTTTATTTATACACTAATACGGATGAAGTAAGTTCGAAACAGATTAATGGTAAATCACAAATCAATAAATGTTATACCATGTCTAATTTAAACCGTTTATTGGATGAAACTCCTGGTTTAGAAACACGCATGTATGCCATAGAATACCAAACCAGAAAATTTATAGCTTCAAAAAAACCGTCGGGAACGCCAGGAGGAGGGCCTAATACAGAAGATCCTACCGATCCAGCACCATCTGTTCCGTATGATGGCATAGTAACTATCCCTGTAATTATAAATATAATAGAACAATATGACCAGCAAATTACCCAAGCACATATTGATTCTCAAATAGAAATTTTAAACACAGATTTTAGCAATAATAATACTCATTTATCATCTGTTCCAGATGAATTTGCAACATTATCAGCGGACTTTCAAATAAAATTTGAATTTGCGGGCATTCAAAGAAAAACCTCTAATAAAAATAGCTGGGGTACCAGAGATGCTATGAAATCTTCAAAAAAAGGAGGTTTCGACCCTATTGATCCTGCCAATAATCTAAATATCTGGGTTTGTGAAATTGGAGGCGGCATTTTGGGCTATGCACAATTCCCGGGAGGCCCTTCTAAAACCGATGGTATTGTAATTGGTTTGGACTACTTTGGAGAAAACCTAGATGGTAAGGAATATGGTCACGGAAGAACTGCAACCCATGAAGTTGGGCACTGGTTAAACCTCAGACATATTTGGGGTGATGGAGGTTGTAGTTATGATGATTTTATAGAAGATACACCTAGAGCGGATGGCCCAAATTATGGTTGTCCTGGAGAGGTTTATTCATGCAATAATACCGTTCGTGATATGACCATGAATTACATGGATTACGTTTACGATAACTGTATGTATATGTTTACAGAAGGGCAAAACTTAAGATCACGTGCACTCTTTGCAAGCGATGGCGCCAGAAGAAGTTTTATAGATTAAAAATGACACTTCAATAAATTAAAAAAGACGCCTATTGGGCGTCTTTTTTATTAAAATAAACTCAAAAATACCCTACTATTAACTGCATCCTTATCAGAAAATATTGAATAGGAATATTTCTTGTTGTATTTTTACATAAAATTTTGACACTGTGAGTATAGAAGAAATTCAGAATGAAATAATTGACGAATTCTCAATGTTTGAAGACTGGGAAGAACGTTACCAATATATGATCGACTTAGGGAAAGATTTACCCTTAATTGACGACCAATACAAAACCGACAACAATATTATAAAAGGCTGCCAAAGTAAAGTATGGGTTCATGCCGAATTAAAAGATGATAAAATAGAATTTACTGCCGATAGCGATGCCATTATCACAAAAGGTATTATCGCTATTTTAATACGCGTATTTTCTAATCAAAGTCCAAAAGATATTATCGATGCCAATATGGATTTCATTGATGAAATTGGATTAAAAGAACACTTATCACCTACCAGAGCCAATGGCTTAGTAAGCATGATAAAACAATTAAAAATGTATGCTATTGCATACCAAACACAATTAAAATAATGAGTGAAACAATAGATACCGCCGAACTAGGTGAAAAAATCGTAAATGTACTTAAAACCATTTACGATCCGGAAATTCCTGTAGATATTTACGAACTAGGACTTATCTATGACGTATTTGTTAATGAAGATTACGATGTAAAAATATTAATGACTTTAACCACTCCTAACTGCCCCGTAGCGGAAACGCTACCTATGGAGGTTGAGGAAAAAGTTAAATCCCTGGATGATGTTAAAAGTGCCGAAGTAGAAATCACTTTCGATCCGCCTTGGACTCAAGAATTAATGAGTGAAGAAGCCAAGTTGGAATTAGGCATGCTTTAAAAAAACTATTCCCTTAAACATTATAAATAAAATTGGCCAGGCATAAAGCTGGCAGTAACTATATGGCAGACGAAATTATAAATCGTGTTGCGAACAGCAAATTAGTAACTATTAACCTTGAGGATTATTATCCTCAAGGTCAAAGGGTTTTATTCGACATTAAAGATTGGCTTTTTGAAGGCTTTGTGTTGCGTGAAAAAGATTTTAGGGCCCAAGTTTCAGAGTTTGACTGGGAGCAATATCATGATGCTTATGTGGCGTTAACCTGTAGTACAGATGCTATTATTCCAGGATGGGCTTACATGCTTATTAGTTTGCATTTAAAACCTTTTGCAAAAAAGGTGGTGATAGGTGATTTAATAACTTTAGAAACCTCAATCTATCAGGATATTATAAACAATCTGGATGTTGCAGAATTCCAGGACAAACCCATAATAATAAAAGGCTGTTCTAAAAAACCTGTTCCGGAGAATGCCTATATCATGCTAGCTTCAAAACTACAACCCGTAGCTAAATCCATAATGTATGGTGAAGCCTGTTCCTCGGTTCCTTTATACAAAAACAAACGATAATCACTTTCTAATCAACTCAAATTCTATGAAAAAAACATTACTATTTCTTTCCTTAGTATTTGTTTCTATTAGTACTTCTTTTGCTCAGACCAAAGAAGAATTAGAAACCCAAAAAACAGAAAAAAACGATCAAATTAAAGCTCTTAAAGGCGAAGTAAATGCTATACAGAAAAAATTAGATGCCCTTCCAGGATGGCGTATTGGTGCCTTTGGAGTTATTGGAGGAAGTTTTTCTCAATTTAATAACTGGTATGCACAAGGTGCGCCAAATAACTCTTCAGGTAATATAGGAATTACATTTAACGGCTATGCGAATTTAATTGAGGAAAAATTCTTCTGGAGAAATGCATTAACTGCCAATTTAAAATGGGTAAAGTTAGACGATAGGGACGATCCGGATGATAATTCAAATTTCGAGCCAACCACGGATGTTTTCAACTTATCATCATTATATGGTAGAAACTTAAGCAAATCATTCGCAGTTTCTGGCCTATTAGAATACCGCACTACCCTATTAAATAACTTTAACGATCCAGGTTATTTAGATGTAGGTGTCGGTGGAACATGGACACCCATAGAAAATCTCGTTGTAGTTATACATCCTTTAAACTACAACTTTGTATTTAGTAGTGGTGATACTATTTTCGAATCGACTATGGGAGCTAAAATTGTAGCCGATTATTCAAGAACTTTTAGTAACATAAACTTTAAATCGAATTTTTCAATGTTTCAAAGTTATAAGAGTAATAACTACTCAAACTGGACATGGAATAACTCATTTAGCTATACCCTGTGGAGCGTGATTGGTGTAGGATTTGATTTTGGCTTAAGAAACAACAAGCAGGAAGCTCTTAATTATGCGCTTAACACCCTTGAAATTCCTGACGCAACTTTCGATAATATTGATAACGATTTACAAACATATTACACCCTAGGCTTAGCCTACAAGTTCTAAATCAAAAAAAAATTAAAATTTCCATAAAAAAGCCAATAATTAAATTTATTGGCTTTTTTATTTCAAAACGACTATCTATATTATTTTATTTCAAATAGTTAGACACACAATCTGTCATATCAATAATTCCGATAACAACACAGATAGTCTGTTAAATTCATCTTTTTTATGTATTAATACTGATGTATAACATCTATAATTGACATTTGGTCGTAAATAAAGAAAACTAAAATTATAATCATGATGAAAAAAATATCAATTTTATTACTAGCTACCACCCTAGTATTTTCGTGTGTATCAAAAAAGAAATATGTAGCACTAGAACAAGAAAATGGTGAAATTAAAAGTGAGCTAACCAAAACACGCGTTGAAAAAGAAGAATTAGAAGATAAATTTGCTCAAATACAAGAACGCGTTGATTCCTATAATAATAAGATTAATTCTTTAAAGGCTGAAAACGACTCTAAATTAGATATGCTACCTGAAGAAGGTGTAGTCATTTCTAATGAGGTAAAAGCTAAAATGCGTGAAACCCTTAAAAATGTAGATCAAGCTAAATTAAGTCAAGCAAAAACGCTTAAAGATTCTATGAATTTAGCCATCGCCTATAACTTAGAGAAAACAATTAGCGAAAGCAATATGAATGATGATGAAGATCTTGCCATCAACATCAATGAGACTGTGGTTATGATCTCTATTGCCGATGATATGTTATTCAACACTGCTAGTTACAGATTAAGCTCAAAAGCTGATGATATTCTTAAAAAAATCGCTGATGTTGTAAACTCTGAAGAAAGCCTAGACTTAATGGTAGAGGGCCACACAGATTCTAGAACCATTAACACAGTAAATATCGCTGACAACTGGGACTTAAGTGTTTTAAGAGCAACATCGGTTGTTAGAAGACTAGAAAATAAATTTAATGTAGCTCCAGAAAAGCTAATTGCATCAGGAAGAAGTAGCTACCAACCTTTAGTACCTAACGATTCTAAAGAAAATATGGCTAAAAACAGAAGAACACGCATCATCATTCTTCCTAATATCGATAAATTCTTCGCTCTCATGGAAGAATAATTAATCCCTTGAATTACTAATAGTAAAAAAGCACCTCTATTGAGGTGCTTTTTTCGTAATATACTTTATAAAAACTAAGATCCACACATCAGGCAATCATCTCCTTCAGCCTCTTTGGCTTGCGCAATTAAAGCCTTCATCTCTTCTGCCGTCATAGGTTCTATTTCAACATTAGTTTCTTTAGCAAACTTAGCTGCGTTCTTCTCTGCAATATGCTGTTTTTGTTCTTGTTTGGTTGCTACTTCAGCTTGATTTACAACTTCAACTGCTTTTGAAACTGGCTCTTCCTTTTTAGTCGTTTGAAGTGTAAACTTAATAGCATCTACCGCACTCTTAGTACGCAAGTAATACATACCTGTTTTTAAGCCACTTTTCCAAGCATAAAAATGCATAGACGTTAGTTTAGCCATGGTAGCACCTTCCATAAACAAGTTAAGTGACTGAGACTGATCGATAAAATAACCACGCTGACGTGACATATCGATAATATCTTTCATACTTAGCTCCCAAACGGTTTTATACAACTCTTTAATATGCTGTGGAACATCAACATTTTGAACCGAACCATTAGCACGCATAATATCTTGTTTTAAACCTTCATTCCATAAACCAAGCTCTACTAAGTCTTCTAATAAATGCTTATTAACTACAATAAACTCACCCGAAAGTACACGGCGCGTGTAAATATTTGAAGTATATGGTTCGAAACACTCATTATTTCCAAGAATTTGAGATGTTGAAGCGGTTGGCATTGGAGCCACTAATAAAGAGTTACGCACACCATGCTTTAGCACTTGCTTGCGTAATTTATCCCAATCCCAATTACCACTTAATTCTTCATCTTTAATATTCCAAAGATTGTGTTGAAACTGACCTTTACTTATTGGAGACCCCTCGTAAGTTTGGTAAGGACCATCGACTTTTGCTTCTTCCATACTAGCCGTTACAGCAGCAAAATAAAGCGTTTCAAATATATCCTGATTTAACTTTTTAGCTTCATCACTAGTAAAGGGTAAACGTAATTTAATAAAGGTATCTGCCAAACCTTGAACACCAAGCCCTATTGGACGATGACGCATATTAGAATTCTCAGCTTCAGGAACCGGATAGTAGTTTCTGTCGATTACGCGATTTAAGTTTTTGGTTACGCGTTTCGTAATTCTGAATAATTCTTTGTGATCGAATTCACCATTTTTAATAAACATTGGCAATGCAATAGAAGCTAAATTACATACAGCCACTTCGTCTGGAGACGTATATTCTAAAATCTCAGTACAAAGGTTAGAAGAACGGATGGTTCCTAAATTCTGCTGATTTGATTTA
The DNA here is from genome assembly GCF_000425645.1 of Gaetbulibacter saemankumensis DSM 17032. GTDB lineage: Bacteria > Bacteroidota > Bacteroidia > Flavobacteriales > Flavobacteriaceae > Gaetbulibacter > Gaetbulibacter saemankumensis. The sequence continues at coordinate 783,744 of NZ_KE384430.1, read as the reverse complement.
CGATTCGCAGCATCTTTGTACAACATGTAAGGCGTACCGGTTTCAATCTGAGATTCTAATATTTTCTCCCAAAGTTCACGTGCCTTAATGGTTTTTCGTCCTTTACCTTCAGACTCATATTTTGTATAAAGTGCTTCAAATGCTTCACTATGTACTTCGTCTAATCCAGGACATTCGTTAGGACACATTAACGTCCAAGTACTATTTTCCTGAACACGCTTCATAAATAAATCGGAGATCCACATAGCGTAAAATAAATCACGCGCACGCATTTCTTCTTTACCGTGGTTCTTTTTTAAATCTAAGAAATCCATAATATCGGCATGCCAGGTTTCTATATACATCGCAAAGCTTCCTTTACGTTTTCCTCCACCTTGATCTACATAACGTGCTGTATCGTTAAACACTTTTAACATGGGAACAATTCCATTGGATGTACCATTTGTTCCTGCAATATAACTTCCAGTAGCACGAATATTATGAATAGCTAAACCAATACCACCAGCAGATTGCGATATTTTAGCTGTTTGTTTTAATGTATCGTAAATACCATCAATACTATCGTCTTTCATTGTTAACAAGAAACAAGACGACATTTGTGGTTTTGGTGTACCTGAATTAAAAAGCGTGGGTGTTGCATGTGTAAAATACTTTTTAGACATCAATTCGTAAGTCTCTATTACTGAATCGATATCGTCTAAATGAATCCCAACAGCCACACGCATTAACATATGTTGTGGGCGCTCAGCAATAGCACCATTTAGTTTTAACAAATACGATCGCTCTAAAGTTTTAAACCCAAAATAATCGTATCCAAAGTCACGGTTATAGATAATATGAGAATCTAACAGGTCTTTATGTTTCATAATCACCTCGTATACATCGTCGGCTAAAAGCGGCGCCATTTTTCCTGTACGTGGATTTACATAAGTGTATAGATCGTGCATGACCTCACTAAATGATTTTTTAGTGTTTTTATGTAAGTTAGACACCGAGATTCTCGCCGCAAGACGAGCATAATCAGGATGTGCTGTAGTCATAGTTGCAGCAATTTCAGCAGCAAGATTATCAAGTTCACTAGTAGTTACACCATCGTATAACCCTTCAATTACACGCATTGTTACTTTTAATGGGTCTACTAATTCGTTTAACCCGTAACATAATTTTCTCACCCGTGCGGTGATCTTGTCGAACATGACCTGCTCTTTTCTGCCGTCTCTTTTTACTACATACATAATTTTAAACTAGTTTTTAGCTTTTCTGATACACCTTCAGAAAAATGGATTGGTTGATTATTCTAAATACACACTAATACCAAATTAGTTTATACTTAGTTAGTTAAATTGGTTACAATAGAAAAATAGATAATTACTCATAGTTCTGAGATAACCCAGCTAAGTGATGAGTAAACACCTTAGAAAATTTTTAAAATTTTAACGCGCCGTTATTAAAAATCGGCATCGAAACTAAATTTATCTTCGTCTTCTTCTTTGTTAAGTACACCTGCTTTTTGATATTCTGAAACACGCTTTTCGAAGAAATTTGTTTTTCCTTGAAGCGAAATCATATCCATAAAATCAAACGGATTTGCAGTATTATACACTTTTTCGCAACCAAGCTCTGCAAGTAATCTGTCGGTTACAAATTCTAGGTATTGGGTCATTAATTTAGCATTCATACCTATTAAACTTACCGGTAAAGATTCGGTAATAAATTCACGTTCAATATCAAGCGCATCTACTAAAATTTCTTTAATACGCTCTTTAGGCACTTTGTTAATTAAATGATTATTGTGTAAGTGTACCGCAAAGTCGCAGTGTACACCTTCATCACGAGATATTAATTCATTAGAGAACGTTAACCCCGGCATTAAACCTCTTTTCTTTAACCAGAAAATCGAACAAAATGCCCCCGAAAAGAAAATACCTTCTACCGCTGCGAATGCAATTAAACGCTCGGCAAAACTAGGAGATTCAATCCATTTTAAGGCCCAGTCCGCCTTTTTCTTAATGGCTGGAAAATTCTCTATAGCATTAAATAATAAATTTTTCTCTTTCTCATCTTTTACATACGTATCAATTAAAAGCGAGTAAGTTTCACTGTGGATGTTTTCCATCATAATTTGAAACCCGTAGAAGAATTTCGCTTCACTGTATTGAACTTCGTTTACAAAATTTTCAGCCAAATTTTCATTTACAATACCATCACTGGCAGCGAAAAAGGCTAAAATATGCTTTATAAAATAACGCTCATCATCTGTTAATTTTGATTTCCAATCGGTAATATCCTGATGTAAATCAATTTCTTCAGCGGTCCAGAAACTGGCCTCAGATTTTTTATACCATTCCCAAATATCATGATGTTGAATAGGAAAAATTACGAAACGATCTTTATTTTCTTGGAGAATAGGTTCAATGGCCTGAGACATTATTTTAATTTATTTTATTGAGTTAAACGAATTTTGAGTTTCGATTTGGGAATAACAAAGATTGAAAATTGACATTAAAAATGAAAGGTATAGTTATAAACATTGTCAACAAGTTTTTAACAATTTATGTTGAAATAAAAATTAAGAAGTTTACAATAAAAAACTATCAAACATCTGATTTTCAATTTTTTATAATTTTTGAAATTTCCAAAAGTTTACATAAAAAATTTATAATATTTTTGAAAACCCCATGTTTTAAAGGCCTTCAAAGAAGTTAAAAAAGTTATTAAAACGTTGCAGCAACTTTCTCAAGTTCGAGATACCAATCTTCACCAAATTTTCGAATTAACGCTTCTTTTACAAATTTATAAATAGGGACCTGAAGCTCCTTACCTAAAGCACAGGCATCATCACAAATGTGCCACTTATTATAATTTACAGCTGAAAATTCGGTGTAATCCTGAACACGTATTGGATACAAATGACAAGACACTGGTTTTTTCCAGTTTATATCTCCTTGGTTATAGGCTTCTTCAATTGCACACAACGCTACCTTTTTTTCATCGAAGATAACATAAGCACAATCGGCCCCATTGATTAAGGGTGTTTCTAGCTCACCATCTTCAGTGGTAATATACGTTCCCTGAGATTCTATTGCCTTAACCCCTTCTTTTCTTAGATAAGGTTTCACCTTAGGGTATATTTCTTCTAAGATTTGTGCCTCTTCCTGCTCGAGTGGCGCACCAGCATCACCATCTATACAGCAAGCACCTTTACATGCTGATAGATTACACAGGAAATCTTTTTCTATAATTTCCTCAGAAACAATGGTTTTACCTAACTGAAACATAAACTAACCTGAATTTAACGCCGCAAAAATAATGAAACTTTAGCGTTTCTTAATACTGTTTTTACACTTATTAATATACTTTTGCAACAAATAATAAAGGCTTAACCATGCAATTTAATTTAAAAGAAATTTTTACAGCTTTCATGATATTATTTGCCGTAATAGATATTATTGGCAACATCCCAATCGTTATCGATTTACGTAAAAAGATGGGACATATTCAAAGTGAAAAAGCATCTATTATTGCCGGGGTTATTTTAACCTTATTTCTATTCTTAGGAAAAAGCATTTTAAACCTTATAGGTATCGATGTTAACTCGTTTGCTGTTGCCGGTTCGTTTATTCTCTTTTTTATTGCTTTAGAAATGATCTTAGGGATTACTTTATATAAGCAAGAAGAACACACCGCTATGTCGGCAACCGTTTTTCCTTTAGCTTTCCCTCTCATTGCAGGCCCTGGGAGTTTAACAACATTACTATCACTTCGAGCAGAATTTAGAACAGAAAACATAATTGTTGCCGTAATAATGAACGTTATTATTATTTTTATTGTTTTAAAGACCTCTTCTGCTATAGAACGTATTATAGGGCAGAATGGCATTAATATTATACGCAAGGTATTTGGAGTGGTTTTATTGGCTATTGCCGTTAAACTATTTGCACACAATATTAAAGCCTTGTTTGAACTTATTTAAAAGATTACATTATGAAGATTTTAACCATAATAATTAGCATTGTTGCTCTTGGTCTTATTGGCTTTAATTTAACCAAAGTAGACTTTAGCGACCCATTTCAGGGCGAAAGCACCGTAGCTTTAATCACTATTGTAGCTGCCCTTTGCTCAATACTTATCATGCTTATCCTAAATACTTCCAAACGCATTGAATCGAAAGTAAACAAAGGAAAATAATATGTTTGATGCCTTAATAATTGGTGGTGGTGCGGCTGGATTATCCTGTGCCTTGGTTTTAGGTTCTGCAAAAGACAAAGCGTATGCAAAAAACAAACACATTGGCATAATAGCGCACCAAAAAACATCACATTTACAAACAGCATTATTCAACAATGTTTTAGGGCTTGAACCAGGAACTACAGGAGCCTCAATTTTAGAAAGTGGTAAAAATCAACTAGCGACTTTATATCCGCATGTTAAACAAATAAACCGTGAAAAAGTATTAGAAATATCTAATTCTGATGGCCATTTTTCAATTAGAACCAACAAAAACACCTACCAATCCAAAATTGTAGTAATTGCCGTTGGTTACACGAATTTAATCAGTATTAAAGGCCTGGAAGCCTATATTGAACCACATCCACGCGCCGCAGCAGACAAAGAGCGCATCTGGTTAAAAAACACCGATCATTTGGTTTCTGAAAATTTATACGTTGCTGGTGCCTTGGCTGGCTGGCGTAGTCAATTTGCCATTACTTCAGGAAGCGGTGCACACGTAGCTACCGATATTTTAACTTTATGGAATGATGGTAAACACGCCAAAGTGCACGACAAAATAGAAGTCTAATTTTTGTCTTTGCTTAATTCGACCACCTCCTCAATCATAACATCTTTTTGATTCAGGATTTCATTGAAAGCGCCACTACCATAAAGCTGATCTCCTAAAGTTGCTTTGATGTATTGCTTTACCTCATCATGGTAAGCTACGAAGGTTACTTGCGAATCTGCTCGAATGTTTAAATAGTCTTGAAAATCAAATACAATATCATCACTAACTTCAAACGAGTTAATAAAATCACTTCGTGAAATTCCCTCATAAAGACTACGATCTTTTTCTAATAATTCGAACACAAAATACCCAATGAAGCCACGTCGCTCCAAAAATGTAAGTGTTTCATTTTCCATACTTCTATCAATAGGAACAAAAACATCGGGCACAATACCTCCTCCCCCATAAACCACTTTACCTTTAGGTGTAGTAAACTTCAAGGAATCGGCTAATTGAATTTTGTCGGCATCAAGAAGTTCTCCACTTTGTAAACGATGTATATATTCATCGAAATAATCTTCATTCCCATTCTCGTAGGGACGCTGAATACTCCTTCCCGTTGGTGTGTAATAACGCGATACCGTTAATCGTACCGCACTTCCATCACCTAAATCCATTTCACGTTGTACTAAACCCTTACCGTAAGAGCGTCGACCAACAATGATTCCCTTATCGTTATCCTGCAAGGCACCAGCGACAATTTCACTTGCCGAAGCTGAATTTTCATTAATCAACACATATAAATCTCCTGATTCAAATTCACCTTTACTGGTGGCAAAACTCTTTTCAATATTTCCGCGCTTATTTTTAGTAAATAAGATAAGTTTATTGGCTTCTAGGAACTCATCAACAATTTGCTCAGCAATTCCTAAAAAACCTCCAGGATTATCCCGAAGATCTAATGCCAATTCCGTAGCCCCTTGATCTAACAACTTATTTAAGGCTGCTTTAAATTCACGATATGTTGATTCTGCAAAGCGATTAATTTTTATATAACCTAACTTTTCGGTTAACATATAAGCCGCATCAACACTTTTAATAGGAATATGAGCTCGTTTCACAGTGAAATTTAATAGCCTATCTTCTCCCTTTCGGTACACTTTTAAGTTTACCTTGCTATTAATTGGGCCCTTTAATTTTTTTACCAGCTCGCCATCTTTTAACTTATCGCCAAAAAGCGAATCGTTATCGGCCATAATAATGCGATCACCTCCCCTTATCCCAGCCTCTTCACTAGGACCATCTTCTAAAGCGCGTATTACTGCAATCGTATCTTTATATGAATAAAAACTTACTCCAATACCTACAAAGTCACCTTTCATGTTTTCGGCCACCTCTTCCATCTCATCCTTTGGAATATATACCGAATGCGGATCTAGATTATCTAAAATACCATTTACCGTAACATCAACAATACTATCGGTATTCACATCATCGACATAATCGTACTCAATATAATCTATCAGGCGGTTAAGCTTATCTTTTTTACTGTTACTTGAAAACAGCCTGTCAGGAGAGTCTGTAAAATGCAATTTACCTCCAATAAAAATACCTGCCGCAATAGCAACACCTAATACCAGGGGCAAATATTTTTTATGGTAAGACATTATCCTTCTATATCTTCAATTTGTTGTAATTCTATTCCAGCCTTTGCTAAAAATTTCAGACCAGAATCGTCTTTATAAGCTTGTTTATAAACAACTTTAACTATCCCCGCCTGATGCACAAGCTTACTACACTCTTTGCATGGCGACATGGTTATATATAGGGTAGCACCTTTACACGAATGTGTTGATGCCGCCACTTTTAAAATAGCATTGGCCTCAGCATGCAATACATACCATTTAGTATATCCCTCTTCATCTTCGCAAAAATTTTCAAATCCAGAAGGTGTACCATTATATCCGTCGGAAATTATCATGCGATCTTTCACAATAAGTGCTCCAACTTGACGACGTTTACAATAGGATAATTTACCCCATTCTTCAGCAATTCTTAAATAAGCTTTATCGTATTTAAGTTGTTTTTTCTTCGACATTAATTTTTTTTAAAACTTGGGCGTGTTACTTCAGTAGCAAATAAGCTTTAGGCAGTCGCTTTATGTTTTAGCTTAAGGCAACACAAAAGCGCTTTAACAAATACCTGAATACTTCACGCAAATATTATAACGAATATACTCGCTTCGTATTTTAAATGCAACGCCTGTAAGGAAAGTTTTTTACTTTTTCTAGGCTAAATAATCACTATTCAGTATCATAGGAATAACTAACCCGACAACTACAGACGATATAACCATAATCCAGTCGCGCTTAGAAAACCTAAAAATCGTTTGGAAAATATACCCCAAAAATAGTACCACAAATACTATAATGATTTGTGCGATTTCAATCCCTAAAGCAAACTCTAGTAATAATTCTAATTTACTATCAGACCCACCAAGTAGCATGTGAAACTCCCGAGCAAAGCCTAGTCCATGAATTAATCCAAAAAATAAGGTGGATAAAAATAGCACACCAACCTTCTCTTTTTGTGCCCCTTTACCAGAAGTAAACACATTAAAAAGAGCTACAATTAATATAGTTACAGGAATTAAAAACTCGACTATTTGACCATTAATGCGCACCACATTGTAAGCTGCCAGAACCAGAGATAAGGTATGCCCTAAAGTAAACATAGACACCAAAAGCAATACACGCTTCCAGTCTTTAAACATATACGGAACCGTTAAAACAATGAGAAATAAAACATGATCGTAGGCCTTTATATCTAATACGTGATTGATACCGTACTCTACATTAAACCAAAAATTTTCAAGCATAAACTATTAATTAAGATTTAGGGTTGGCCAAATATACAATTAATTGAAATGTTTTTAATGCGTCCTATATTTTATTTAACTTAAAAAAACTATTACCCTATCTTTGTGCATTGCACAATATTTTTACACCATGACGAAATCCATATTCAAGGCTCTGTTAATACTTATAACTGTTTTTTCCTGTAATCAAAAACAAACTGCAACAACCACCGATGAAACACAAAACAACAGTCAGGAGATTACAGAAAAAGATTTGTCTAAATTAAAATACACTGAATTTAATTTAGATATAAATACTGAAAAACTAATAACAAACTGGGCCGAATATTACCAGATTAAAGATGCTGTTGGGAATATAAAAAAAGGGGATTTAAGTTATTTTAACGACAACGAAAAGGGTGTAAAGAATGTCTTAAGAGACTTTAGAAAAAACATACCTGAAGGTGTAAATACCGAAGCTATTTTAGCTAGAATAAGTGCCTTTGAAACAAAACTTTTAAAACTACAAAGTCTTGCTAATTTAAGCACAACAAAAAAAGCAGAACTTATTTCCAGTATTAAAGAGTTCCTTATAGCATTTTCTAATTTAAACTTGCAAATGAACAAAAAAGCAGAGGCGGATAAGACCACTATCGAAAAACCATAACAAAGAACCTCATTCAAATAAAAGTGGCTATATAAAAATTTATATAGCCACTTTTATTTAGAACAATCCCACTCTAGTTCTTAGGCTGCGGTTGCGCAGATTCTAAAACCTGTAAGGCTTGTTTCTGCCTTAACAATTCATTCTTCGTTAATTGAATTAAATTGAAATTGGGAGACGCTTTTAAGGTAGCATCTAAAATATCAACCGCCTCATCTATATTCGCTTTTCTATCGCGATTATATGTTAACAGAGCGTTTAAATACATAAATGCCGATTTTAAAGACACCTCGTAAGGCGTTTGCGTTTCATAATATGCCTTTTTCATTTCGTCTGTTGCATTTGCTAGTCCATACTGTATATGTTTCTCAGCCTCATCAAGCTGTTGAACCTGTAAATTAAGTTCGGCTAATTCGTAAGCTATTACTGGACCAGGCTCTCTTTTAAACATCTCTTGAAATAACGAAATAGCTAATTTAGGTTGCTTTACCGCTTTTAAGGATATCGCTTTAACCTCTACGGCCATATCAGAATCGTCTAGCATTAATTCGAAACCTATCGTATTTAAGGCCTGCATATACTTACCTTCGCTCATATATATGTAAGCCAACGTATCTTTTCTTTCTTCTGAAGGCGATAAAATGTTTAAATGGGTCATCGCATTTATTATTCCTTGCACATCACCTTGAGCTTTCATTTGTTGATAAAATGCTTCGAAATGTTTTACTAACTCAGAATCACTCTGAGCATTTAAAGTAACCGTTCCAAATAACACTATCAGTATAATTAATCGTTTCATATCTTCATTTTTAGTTCCAAGGCCTAAACTATAAAAAATTAATATTTTAAAATATGAAAAGCTATTATTTATTTTAGTATAAATCTTTAGCATTCAAACATTACAATATAATCATTAAGAAATAACCTATAAGCCGAGTCTTGATATAAGACAACATGTAATGCGAACGATTTTTTTCAATTTTTCATATACTTAAAAAAATTTAAGTATATTTAAGTTTACTAAATAAGGAGATTATGGGTATAAAAAGTTTTCAAGGAGCGAGGAAGCAACAGGCCAACGTAGATGATTCACCATCATTACTCGTAAGCGATTACATGTCGACTAACTTAATTACGTTTACACCAGACCAGAGTATAGAAAGTGTGATGCAAGAATTAATTAAACACAGAATTTCTGGTGGACCAGTTGTAAACGATAAAAATGAATTGGTTGGGATCATATCTGAAGGAGATTGTATTAAGCAAATTAGCGAGAGTCGCTATTATAATATGCCAATGCAAGACCAGACCATTGAGAAGCATATGGTAAAAAATGTTGAAACTATCGATGGCAACATGAGTATTTTTGATGCTGCCAATAAATTTTTACAAGCTAAACGTCGTCGTTTTCCAATTGTAGAAAACGGCAAGTTGGTGGGACAAATAAGTCAGAAAGATGTACTAAAAGCCGCTATGGAATTTAAAGGACACAACTGGAAATAATCATGAAATGTATTAATGTATAAAAAAGCTCGTACTGGTAGTGCGGGCTTTTTTAATTTTCACGCTTTACCAAAGCATAATAATCGCCTTCTAGAGGCAAATACCCCTGATTGTACACAAAATAATATATGGTTCCGGCCTTGGTGGTATAAATACTTGTTATATAATTAAAATCGAAACCAGCCTCTATTAATTTTGCTCTTGAAGTTTTCGATTTCTGATTCGGGTTTAAAGTTTCCAAAATACGGTAATTCTTGCGTAACCTGTTATTCGTATTCCGAATCAGGTTTTTACTGTCTTTATTAATTTTATTGTTATAAGCATTGCGACAGGCATCACTACAGAATTTTTTATCGATTCGACCAACTATTTTTTCACCGCATTCTAAACATTGTTTTTGCATTTTCTTCTATTTATTAATTCGTCTTTAATTAACTTTAAACTGTGCTTATATCATTTAAATATACAAAATATTCGTTTACAAACGACTACAAACATTTGCAAACGATTTTAAATATGTAACTACCGACTATGTTTTTTTGGTTTTTAAATCTTTGCCTTGTCGAAACATAAGAACTCGATAGTATTAACTGTTTAACGTAAAAAATAATATTATGAACACACTTAGAAACAAAGTACAGTTGATTGGTAATTTAGGAAACGATCCGGAAATCATTAATCTAGAATCAGGAAAAACATTGGCAAAATTTGCCATTGCAACCAATGATAGCTACACCAATAATAAAGGTGAAAAAGTTACAGATACCCAATGGCATAACGTGGTTGCCTGGGGAAAAACAGCTCAAATAATTGAGAAATATGTAACTAAAGGCAAAGAAATAGCCATTGAAGGAAAACTTACATCTCGTAGCTATGAGGATAAAGACGGCAACAAACGTTTCATAACAGAAATTGTTTGTAACGAACTTTTAATGTTAGGGAAATAATCTTTTTTCTTACGAGTTTACACTTAGATTTAAGCAAGGTTACGATTCGTAACCTTGCTTCTTTTATTTTCGGGTAATCGATTCTAATTCTACCCTTAATTCCTGAAACATCGTCATTATACTACTCAACTTCAACTCTTCTTCATCGTACTCTTGGGTATTAATACAACAGGTAAATTCCCAAAGTTCTATAACATCTTCAGTCTTTACATCGAATGGCTGGTAAGCCTTATTATCCGAATGCAGTTCTAAGCAATTCTTCTCTTTTATCTTATTATACAAACGCTTATAAACCAAACCATCATTTTTTGTTAAAACAATATAGGTCCTACCATCTTTAACTTCTTGAATATTATCGACAAACTTAGCCACTACAAAAGAACCACTTTTTACAGGCAACATAGAGTCGCCACTAATAGGAAAAGCACGATGGGTACCTGTGGGTAAAAATGGTAATTTTATTTTTTGAAGCTGCTCAATATACTCTGGATCGGCATACCCCTGAAGATATCCTGCCGAAGCCTTAGCCGGAATAATTTCTATTAAATCTTCATTTGCTTCATTTACTGTAATTGGAAATAGTACACGCTTGTTACCTACTTCTATAAACGAAGTGTTTTTAGCTCCTCGTAAATCGTTTTTCACCAAAATATCAATAGGAATATCGAAATAATTAGACAATTCTATCAAACGATCTATAGGAGGCTCCGATCGCCCTTCTTCATACGACCCTACAATAGAACGTGTCCATCCCAATTCGTCTGCAAAACGTTCCTGCGAAAACTTTTTTAGCACCCGCAGGTGCTTAATGTTTGTTTGTATATGTTTCATTTTAAATAGGCTATTTTCAACTTTAACATTTATTACTACAAATATAAGCAACAATAACTATTATTTGTAGCTAATTTTGTTAATCCTATGTATTTAAATTGTCACACATACTACAGCCTGCGTTACGGAACTATAAAACCCGAGCGTTTGCTTGCTATTAGCTCAAAAAATGGCATAAAAACCATGGCGTTAACCGACATTAACAATACCTCGGCCTGTCTGGATTTTACCCGGCTATCTGAAAAATATGAGGTAAAACCCGTATTAGGTGTCGATTTTAGAAATGGTGCCCAACAACAATTTATTCTGTTAGCAAAAAACAACGAAGGGTTTCAAAATATTAACGCCTACCTATCGACCTTTTTGCACAATAGCAATATAAAAATCCCCAATAGAGCACCACAAATAGCAGATACTTATGTTATTTACCCTTATAAACAGGGAAAGGATTTCGAACTGCAACCTAATGAATTTTTAGGTATTAAACCCAAAGATTTAAATGCCCTTAAATTTTCAAAATGGAATCATTTCAGAAATAAACTGGTAGTGCTTCAAACAGTTTCTTTTGAAAATAAAAAAGACTTCAATACACATCGCCTACTACGGGCCATAGATAATAATACGTTATTAAGCAAACTTCCTAAAAGCGAACAAGGTTACGAAACAGATTGCATGTTACCTTATTCCGAAATCTGCGAAACCTATCAGGAATTCCCAGAGTTACTCGAAAATACAGCATCTGTTTTAGACAACTGTTCTATTGAATTCGATTTTTCTCAAAAAACACCAAACAATCAAAAATCGTACACCACAAACGAAGAAGAAGACTATGCCTTATTACAAAAACTAACTTACGACGGTATCCCCTACAGATATGCACAACCCGACAACACTATCTATAGTCGAATACAAAAAGAGTTAGAAATTATTAAAGACAAAGGTTTTGTATCCTACTTTTTAATTAATTGGAAAATTGTATCATACGCCCGAAGTAAAGGCTACTTCTATGTAGGGCGCGGCAGCGGTGCTAATAGTATTGTAGCCTACCTGCTTCGTATCACCGATGTGGATCCTATAGAGCTAGACCTCTACTTCGAACGTTTTATTAACCTATACCGTAAAAATCCACCCGATTTCGATATCGACTTTTCATGGACCGATCGTGATGACGTTACCCGTTTTATATTCAAGAATTTTAAAAACACCGCGCTTTTAGCTGTTTACAACACCTTTAAATGCAAGGCTTCGGTGCGTGAACTAGGCAAAGTATTCGGACTCCCCAAAGCCGAAATAGATATTTTAACCAAAGGACGCTATGACATTAACAACCTCGATAAACTATCGAAACTCGTTCTTACATACAGTAAATATATTCAAGGATTCCCGAACTATTTAGGCATTCATGCCAGTGGTATTATTATTTCAGAAAAACCCATTCATTATTATACCGCAACATTTTTGCCTCCAAAAGGGTATGCGACCACACATTTTGATATGATTACTGCCGAAGATATCGGCTTGTATAAATTCGATATTTTGAGTCAGCGTGGTTTAGGAAAAATTAAAGAAACCGTAGACATTATAAAGTATAACCACCCCGAAGAATCACCAGTAGACATCCATGATATTAAGCGCTTTAAAGAAGACGAGCGCATTAAACATCTGCTAAAAAATGCTAAAGCCATTGGTTGTTTTTATGTAGAATCGCCTGCCATGCGCATGCTTCTAAAAAAACTTCAGGTAGACAATTACCTCGGCTTAGTTGCTGCCAGCTCTATAATACGACCGGGCGTTGCCAAATCGGGTATGATGCGTGAATATATTTTGCGTTATCGTTATCCAGAACGCATTAATAAAGCACATCCCGTACTACTTAAAATTATGCCAGAAACCTATGGTGTTATGGTATATCAGGAAGATGTTATTAAAGTCGCTCATATTTTTGGAGGTTTATCGTTGGCTGAAGCTGACAAATTACGCCGTGGTATGTCTGGAAAATTCCGATCTCGAGAAGAATTTCTAGGTGTAAAACAGTTGTTTTTCAATAATTGCAAGCAAAAAGGCGAATCGGAAACTGTAATTTCAACCGTTTGGAAACAAATTGAAAGCTTTGCAGGTTACGCTTTTGCAAAAGGACATTCAGCATCTTATGCAGTTGAAAGCTACCAAAGTCTATTTTTAAAAGCCTACTATCCTATTGAATATATGGTGGCTACCATTAATAATTTTGGTGGATTTTATAGAACCGAACTTTATGTTCACGAAGCCCGAATGCACGGCGCAGCCATAGAGCCACCTTGCATTAACACTAGCTATAATGAGGCTTATGTTAAAGATAAATCTATTTATTTAGGTTTTATGTTTTTACATGCTTTAGAAAACAAAACCATAAAAAATATTCTAACCAATCGGCAGCAAGCAGGTAAATTTATAAGCTTAGACGATTTTATCGATCGCGTTCCTATTTCTATAGAACAGATTTCAATTTTAATAAAAATAAATGCCTTCAGATTTACAGGAATTAACAAAAGAGAATTGCTTTGGGAAGCTCATTTAAAAATTAGCAAAATACATTTTGATGAATACACCACATCATTATTTAAAACTGAAAAAATCAATTATGAAACTCCCGAGCTGCCAAGCAGCTTTTTGGAAAATGCATTCGATGAAATAGAACTACTCAGTTTTCCGCTTTGTAACCCTTTCCAATTATTAGAAAAACCTCTTGACACCCAACTAACCGCTAACGACTTAGAAAATTACACTGGAAAGATTGTTCGTATTGAAGGTTATTTAATTACCACCAAAAACACGGTTACCAAAAACAAAAAAACCATGCATTTCAGCACATTTTTAGACCGAGAAGGCTATTTTATAGATACAGTACATTTTCCTCCTATAGCCAGTAAATTCCCCTTTAGAGGTAAAGGCGTATATACCATCACAGGCAAAGTAATAGAAGAATTTGGCTGTATTACAATAGAAGTAACCTCCATGTATAAATGTGCCGTTATTGAAGACCCACGTTATTCAGATAAAATTAACACCATTGCAGTATAATGACACATCGAACCATTGTACATATGGATTTAGATACTTTTTTCGTGTCTTGCGAACGCCTTTTAGACAGTCGTTTAATAGGGAAACCTGTGCTTATTGGAGGTACTTCAGATCGTGGTGTCGTAGCCTCTTGTAGCTATGAAGCGCGTAAGTTTGGAGTACATTCGGCCATGCCCATGCGCATGGCTAAAATGCTTTGTCCCGAAGCTATTATATTAAGAGGTAACTCTGGTATTTACACCAATTTCTCGAAAGACGTTACTAATGTTATTAAAGAAAGTGTTCCGCTTTATGAAAAAACATCAATTGATGAGTTTTACATCGATCTTACAGGTATGGATAAATTTTTTGGGTGCCACAAACTGGCATCCGAATTACGACAACGAATTATAAAGGAAACCGGATTACCCATCTCGTTTGGTTTATCCGTTAACAAAACAGTCTCTAAAATAGCCACAGGTGAAGCCAAACCTAACAACGAAATTCGTATTTTAAGTGGTACCGAAAAACCTTTTTTAGCGCCGCTTTCAGTTAGAAAAATCCCGATGGTTGGAGAGATTACCTATAAAGCACTTTGTGATCTGGGTGTAAAAAGAATTAAAACCATTCAGGAAATGCCTATGGAACTTATGCACCGGGTTCTTGGAAAAAACGGATTGAGTATCTGGAAAAAAGCCAATGGTATAGACAACAGCCCGGTAATTCAATACCACGAACGAAAATCGATTTCTACCGAGCGTACTTTTAACAAAGACACTACCGATGTTTTAAAACTGAAAGGTATTATTGTAGCCATGGCCGAGAATTTAGCCTACCAATTACGTCGTGGCAACAAACTAACAGCTTGCATTACGTTTAAACTTCGGTATTCCGATTTTCAAACATATACTCAGCAACAGCGTATCCCGTATAGCGCTATGGATCATAATATTATTCCAGTAGTTTTAGATTTATTTCATAAGCTTTATAACCGTCGTTTACTCGTACGACTTATCGGTGTAAAATTTAGCCATTTAGTTGAAGGCGGCCATCAAATTAACTTATTCGAAGACAATGAAAAACGCCTGCATTTAAGTGAAGCTATCGATAAAATGCGGGAACGTTATGGTGATAGAGCCGTTATTACTGCTGCAGGCATGGAAGCCAAAAGTATTAGCCGATGGAATCCGTTTACTGGCGAACCACCACCGCTATTAGCTAATCGAAGACGATAAACTCTATAATCAAATTTTACCTTTTTTTATAATAGTGTGTCCAGTACGTTTGTAAGCCACTTTAGTACCATTGGCACAAAAAACATAAACACCCTTTGATTTCTGTTCTTTATAATCTAATAACACAACATCGGCAATAGTACAATTATAATCATGAGCTACCTTCTCCTTTACATGGCCCATAGTCGCCCTACCCTTCTTCAACTGCGCCTGAATTTTATTATCTAGCTTAGGCTCTTCAAAATCTGCCCCCATATCACACGCACTTTCATTTACAGTTTTAGCGAGATCTAATCCCCCTTTTCCTGCAATAGAAACCTCAGCATCAATATATTCCCAGGTGTAATCAGCTTTTAGCAACACACGTCTACCATCTTCTGTTTTAACAATATAATTATTCTGGGCGAAACCAACACAAGTAAAAAAGAATAACACGAACAACAGATGACATCTCATAATAGTGTAAATTTGAATCAACTCAAAAGTACAAATTTTGCATACATTTGTTCTATGAACCTTCCTAAAAAATTACAACAAAAATTAGATGATCGTATCGCTAAAAACGCTTTACGAACCCTCAAACCATCAAATAATTTAATAGATTTTTCATCTAATGATTATTTAGGATTTTCTAAAAGCGAATTCATATTTAAAGAAACACATGCTTTTTTAAAAGGACACCATATTGCACAAAATGGAGCGACAGGATCGCGATTACTTTCAGGAAATCATCGATTATATCCAATCGTAGAATCTATTCTATCCCATTTTCATAACAGTGAATCGGCATTAATTTATAACTCAGGCTACAATGCCAATATCGGGTTTTTCTCAAGCGTACCTCAACGTGGAGATATTATCTTATACGACGAATACATTCATGCTTCCATACGCGACGGCATTACCATGAGTCATGCCAAAGCTTACAAATTCAAACATAACGATTTAAACGATTTAGCATCGCTTATTTCACGCTTTAATAACAATGAGACTATTTACGTCGTTACCGAATCGGTATTTTCTATGGATGGTGACTCTCCCGATTTAATAGCGCTTAGTAATCTTTGTAAAACACATTATGCCTACCTCATCGTCGATGAGGCACACGCTTTAGGCGTATTTGGAAAAAATGGTTCCGGACGCGTTCAGGAATTAGGCACCGAAACACATGTATTTGCCCGTATTGTAACATTTGGCAAAGCCTTAGGATGTCATGGTGCTGCAATAATTTGCGATAACAATTTAAAGCAATATTTAATTAATTTCTCCAGAAGTCTTATTTATACCACCGCCTTATCGCCACATGCTTTAGCTACAATACAAACTGCTTATCAAGAACTAACACAAACTCCAAGTATAAACCAACTAAAAGACAACATCGCATACTTTAAACTGGAGTTACAAAAAAACAACCTTCAAAATATCTTTATTGAAAGTGATTCTGCTATTCAATGCTGTATAATTCCCGGAAACGAATATGTAAAAAAT
The DNA here is from genome assembly GCF_000425645.1 of Gaetbulibacter saemankumensis DSM 17032. GTDB lineage: Bacteria > Bacteroidota > Bacteroidia > Flavobacteriales > Flavobacteriaceae > Gaetbulibacter > Gaetbulibacter saemankumensis. Next base: position 766,460 of record NZ_KE384430.1, on the reverse strand, counting down.
GTAGCACTTAAAATACAAAATTTAGGCTTCGATGCCAAAGCCATTTTATCTCCTACAGTTCCTATCAATCAAGAACGTCTGCGTTTTTGTTTACACAGTTATAATTCTAAGAAAGAAATTAAGGATGTTTTAAAAGGTCTTGCTACTTTTGCGTGTCATAAACCAACTGTAAATGAATAACAATTATACCGTTTTAGCCGTATTCGAATATTCAACTGAAGCTCAAATCGTCAAATCGAAATTAGAATCAGAACATATTAAAACCATGTTAGCTGATGAAAAAACCATCGATTCCGATCCTTTAATTAGTCAAGCCATAGGAGGGGTAAAACTGTTGGTTCATAATAAGGATTTAGATTACGCTATAGAAATCTATAATGATATTAGAGAATATCACAAAGGTAAAAACGGACAAGATTTACACTGTCCTGAGTGTAATTCGACTCGCATTTTAATAGCCCCACCAAAAAGAAATAATATCTTTTTTATGCTTTTTCCTTTTTTCGAAAAGACCAAATACATCTGTAATAACTGTAAAACAGTTTTCAAATGAAAACATATTTCATAACAGGAATATCTACCAATGTTGGAAAAACAATTGCCTCAGCCATCATTACCGAAGCTCTAAAGGCGGATTACTGGAAACCTATTCAAGCTGGAGATTTAGATAATAGTGACTCCCATAAAGTTGAGCGCTTAGTTTCAAATTCTAAATCTAAATTTCACCCAAACAGCTTCACTTTACAAACCCCAATGAGTCCACACGCAGCGGCTGAAATTGATGGGGTACACATAGAAGCCAAAAACATAAAAAAACCGAAGACTAAAAACAATATGGTTATAGAAGGTGCTGGTGGTTTACTGGTTCCTATTAACAATACTCAAACTATTTTAGACCTAATACAACCAGATTACAAAGTAATTGTTGTTTCAAGACATTATTTAGGCAGCATCAATCACACACTGTTAACTATAAACCTGCTAAAATCTAAGGGGCTTGATGTGTCTTTAATTTATTCTGGCAACGAGCATACATCTACAGAATCTATTATTGAAAAAATGACCACCATTCCCGTAATTGGTCGCATTGAAGAAGAGCCTTATTTCGACACCAATGTCGTTAAAGAATATGCTTCCATATTCAAAGACAAATTATAACCATGACTTTACAAGACCGCGACAAACTACATCTGTGGCACCCGCTAACACAGCATAAGCTACACCCAGATACCATTGCAATAAAAAAAGCCAAAGGCTGCATTCTTTACGATGAAAACAATAATGAATACATCGATGCGATTGCCTCCTGGTACACTTGCATGTACGGGCATTGCAACCCGTATATTACCAATAAGGTATCTGAGCAAATGCAACAGTTAGATCAAGTTATTTTTAGCGGTTTTACACATGAACCTGCTGTAAATCTTTCAGAAGCGCTTGTTAATATCCTTCCTGATAATCAGGAAAAAATATTTTTCAGTGATAATGGATCGACCAGTGTTGAAATTGGTATAAAAATGGCCTTGCAATACCACTTCAACCAAGGTAAAAAGAAAGATACGCTTTTAGCTTTCGAAGACGGATTCCACGGCGATACCTTTGGAGCCATGAGCGTATCAGGCCTATCGGTATATAATGGGCCGTTTGAAGATTTCTTTTTGAACGTAAAACGGATTCCAACCCCAACTGCAGATACTATTGAAAACATTTTAAAAACCCTTGAAGAATTAAATAATACTTGTAACATTGCCGGGTTTGTTTACGAACCACTGGTACAAGGAGCCGCTGCTATGAAAATGCATAGTCCTGAAGGATTAAATGCCATTCTAAAATTCTGCAAGGCTAACCATATTATTACCGTAGCCGATGAAGTCATGACAGGATTTGGTAAAACTGGTAAACATTTTGCATCACTTCATCTGGAAACTTATCCTGATATTATGTGTCTAAGCAAAGCCTTAACTGGTGGCCTACTCCCCATGGCTTTAACAACTTGTTCTAAACGCATTTATGACGCTTTCTATAGTAACGACATAAGTAAAGGGCTTTTTCACGGACATACTTATTCTGCAAATCCATTGGCTTGCACAGCTGCCCTAGCGAGTATCGAACTGTTACAAACAGAAGCCATTCAAAATAATATTTCCAGAATCACGGCTTCACATAAAACCTTTAAGAATCGAATAAAAAATCACCCTAAAGTAAAAACTACGAGACAAACGGGTATTATTTTCGCTTTAGATTTGAATACTAAAATGGAACGCTACGGAAATCTTCGCGATAAACTATTTAATTTTTTTATGAGTAAAGGCATATTTCTACGACCGCTTGGAAACACTATATACATTCAGGCTCCGTATGTTATAAGTCAAAATCAGCTTGAAAAAATTTATAAAGCCATTGAAGAAGCTTTAGAAATAATATAAATTTACTCCAAAATTAGACCCTTGCAAAAACCAATCTCCATTACTGCAATAGCTTCGATTTCCCCGCTAGGAAAAACTTTAAATGAAACTTGGGCTAGTTACCAAAAAAGTTCTCATTGTCTATCGAAACACACAATAAAGGCACAAAAAGCATGGATGGGTAAAATTCCAGACGATGCCCAAAATGAGATTGAGGTATTACGGGGTTCAGATCCGAAATATAAAAACTTAGACCCGACCGTTTTATTTGCTATTTATGCTTCACGAAAGGCCATTAAACAGGCTAATTGGATAGCTTCGAACAACTTCGGAATTAATATTGGATCTTCGCGTGGTGCTACCGAATTATTTGAAGCCTATCACGAAGATTTTTTAAAAAACAACAAAGCCCAAACACTTAGTTCTCCAACAACAACACTAGGTAATATTTCGTCCTGGGTGGCTCACGATTTACAGACCCAGGGACCAGAAATTAGCCATTCCATAACCTGTTCGACGGCATTACACGCCATGTTAAACGGCATCGCCTGGATTAATTCGGGGATGTGCGACAAGTTTTTAGTTGGTGGTAGTGAAGCGCCATTAACCCCGTTCACCATAGCTCAGATGAAAGCCTTAAAAATTTACACGAAAGGCACATCAGATTATCCTTGTCGGGCATTAGATCTTTCTAAAGAAAAAAACACCATGGCTTTAGGTGAAGGTGCCTCTATGGCTTGTTTGGAAGAAGGTATCAAAAAACATGCTTTAGCCATTATTACAGGCTACGGGTATGCCACCGAAATACTAAAACATAACATCTCTATTTCAAGTGATGCCAAATGTTTTCAAAAGTCTATGACCATGGCCTTAGGAAACACAAACCCCAATGACATTGACGTCATAGTTATGCACGCACCTGGCACTATTAAGGGCGATTTAAGTGAATATAAAGCCATCGAAAAAATATTTTGTAACAAAATGCCTGCTCTCACTACTAATAAGTGGAAAATAGGACATAGCTTCGGTACATCAGGATTGTTGAGTATAGAATTGGCCATATTAATGCTGCAACATCAAAAATTCATTCCTGTACCTTTTTTAGAAAACCCAAAAACACCAAAGCAGATTAAGAACGTGTTAATTAACGCTGTAGGATTTGGAGGGAACGCCGTGTCGATTTTACTTTCAAAATAACATTATAAAACCATAAAAAGGTTTTATATTTCATTAAAATTTAAAACTTATAATTATGGTTGAATGGTTTTTTAGCTTAGACCTCTTTCCCAGAATTTATTGGGGTATTGCACTAATTGCTTCCTTAGTTTTTATCATTATGATTGTCCTAACATTTGTTGGTGGTGATTCTGATGGTTTAGAACTCGAAACAGATGCTGAAATAGAGTCCGATACGGGTATCGGATTTCAGTTTATAACCTTTAAAAATCTAGTAGGTTTCTTTACCATTTTTGGGTGGAGCGGTATTGCCTGCATAGATTCTGGCTTATCTAAACCTTTAACAGTACTCATTTCGTTAGTAGCTGGTTTGGTTATGATGAGCATTATGGCTGCTATGTTTTATTATATGCGAAAACTAAATCACAGTGGGACCCTTAATTTTAAAAATGCTATTGGAGCCGTGGGTGAAGTCTATCTAACTATTGGAGCTAACCGTTCTAGTATTGGTAAAGCCCATGTTAGAATTCAAGGCGCATTAAGAGAACTTGAGGCTTTAACAGATTCTGAAAACAATCTAAAATCCGGAACCGTTATAAAAGTTAAAGACGTTACCGATAACGGCATTTTAATTGTAGAACAACTTAATAACTAATTAAACCTTTTATTCAATGCTAACACTTATTACACAAGACGCTTTTAGTTTTGGACTTCCCATGGCTGTTATAGCAGCCATCATGTTTATTTTTATATTTTTTATCGTACTCATTAGACGCTATAAGCGTTGTCCATCCGATAGGATTTTAGTAGTTTACGGTAAAGTAGCTGGTGGGCAATCAGCGAAATGTATCCATGGTGGAGCCGCTTTTATTTTTCCAGTAATTCAAGATTATGAATTCTTAGATTTGACTCCGATTTCTATTGAAGTCAATCTAGTTAACGCCCTTTCTAAACAAAACATTCGTGTTAATGTACCATCACGATTCACTATTGGTGTTTCTACCGAACCTGGTATCATGCAAAATGCTGCCGAGCGATTATTAGGCTTATCAATGAACGATGTTCAAGAGTTAGCCAAAGAAATCATTTTTGGTCAGTTACGTTTAGTAGTAGCGTCCATGGATATTGAAGAAATTAATTCTGATAGAGATAAATTCTTAACCAATATCTCACAGAGTGTGGAATCAGAACTTAAAAAAGTAGGTTTAAAACTCATTAACGTTAACATTACCGATATTGTTGATGAATCTGGCTATATTGAAGCCTTAGGTAAAGAAGCTGCAGCCCATGCTATAAATGCCGCACGTAAATCGGTGGCTGAAAAAAATAGAGATGGTTCTATTGGTGAAGCCAATGCCGTTCAAGATGAAAGAACACAGGTTGCTGCAGCCAATGCCCAGGCTGTTGAAGGAGAAAATACTGCAAAAATTGCAGTAGCCAACTCCGATTCCTTACGCCGACAGAGAGAAGCCGAGGCTGAACGCGTGGCCATTGCTTCAGAAAAAGTACAAAGTGCAAAAGCATTAGAAGAAGCCTATGCCGCGGAAAAAGAAGCTGAAACTGTCAGAGCAGAACGTGAACGTTCTTCTCAAATGGCAGATATAATTGTACCAGCTGAAATTGACAAAAAGAAAGTTGAAATTGATGCTGAAGCTGAAGCTGAACGTATTAGAAGGCGCGCCAAAGGGGAAGCTGATGCGATTTTATTTAAAGCACAGGCCGAAGCACAAGGTCTTTATGAAGTACTAACCAAACAAGCTGCCGGTCTTGACGAAATTGTAAAAGCTGCAGGCAACAGTTCAAGGGATGCTGTATTATTATTGATCGCCGACAAACTACCAGAATTGGTTAAAATGCAATCAGAAGCTATTAAAAACATTAAAATCGATAAAGTTACCGTTTGGGAAAATGGCGGAAATAAAGATGGTAAATCCTCTACCGCAAACTTCCTTTCAGGCATGTATAAGTCGGTACCACCACTACAGGAAATGTTTAATATGGCGGGGATGCAACTTCCCGACTATCTAAAAGGAAAAGAAATTGAAAATAAAGCTTCTGAAGACAATTCTTCAGAAGAAAATTCAAATTCTGAAAATAAAGAATAATTTTTACCCATAAATAAAAACAATTAAAACCCCAAAAGGATACTTTGGGGTTTTAATTATAAACCGTTTATAAATTTTAAATTTCTCAAACAATTATATTATCATAAACCCTCCTTAAAACCTTAACTACCTCCTCAATTTCTACTTCATTTAAATGACCAAAACCAAAACGAATCGCACAGGTTTCTATATCCTGATAAAGTATTGTTTTTGGTAAAAACAAATCCTGCTTTTCAGCTTCTTCAGCTAATTTCACCAAAGAAATGTGAGATTTAAATTCCAACCAAATGGCTAATCCGCCCGTAGGAATATCCCACTTTAAAGCATCTCCAAAATACCTTTTTAAATACTGGCATAATGCATCACGCCTTTGCTTATAAACAATAGTATTCTTTTTAATTAGTTTATGTATTTCTCCTTCAGAAATGAGTTCGGCAAGCATTTGTTCCTGAATCAAATCACCTTGCTTATCTAACAATTCCAAGTAATTTTTAGCTTCAGAAATTAAATTTTTAGGAGCCACCACAAACCCCGTTTGAAAACTTGGAAATAAAGACTGCCCTAACTTTCCCAAGTAAATAACCATACCATTAACGTCGGCACTAGCCATAGGCAGCATAGCAGAACCTTCAAACTGAAAATCGTAATCGTAATCGTCTTCTATAATAGCAAAACCAAATTCTTTGGCTAATTGTAACAGTTTTAAACGACGCTCCGCACTCAGCGTTTTGGTTGTCGGGTAATCCCTCTGTGCGCAAACATATACACACCGTATATTGTCCTTTTCAAAATGATTTCTAATATAATCCACATCAATGCCATCCTGATCTACAGGAATGGTTTTAATACTTGCCCCTACCTGCTGAAATATCATATTGGATTCATAGTTACTTAATCTGCCCACTAAAACCACATCCTTTGGTTTAATAAGTAACTGCGACACGATATACAGACTCATATCCGTATTTCGCGTATTAATAAGATTGCTGGGTTTTATATGAAATCCTCTGGTGGCGTTTAAATAATTACAAAGTTGATTTTCAAAATTTGAATGCACGGTTTCACGTGTTCGATTCCACTTTGAAACTAAGGTTTTTCGCTTCATCGCCGCACTATACCATCTGGAAAACTGATGCGTTGGATGCAATCGCAAATCCGGTCTTCCATCATTAACCGTGTACCTAGCATTTGTAAATTGCGCTGTAGAAGCTAAATGAAACGATGTTTGAAACGAAAATCCCGTTTTTTGAGCATAGGTATATGCCTGATCTAACTGCTGAGTGGGTGCCGTTATTTTAGCCGTGCGTTGCTCCGGAACCAGAACAAAAGTTCCCCTATTAGGTAATATTTCGACCCAACCCTGAGAAGCCAATTCATCATAAATAGCTACGGCTGTATTTCGGTGTACCTGTAATAAATGACTTAAAACCCGGGTGCCAGGCAAGGTTGCTCCTTTTAACAAATAGCCTCGTTGAATTAAATTTATTACCTGTTCTGAAACTTGTATATATATCGGTTTTCCACTCGATTTATCAAAATCGATTAATTTTTCAAAAAGATCTTCAACCGGACTACTTATTGTTTTCAAACTGGACTAGTTTAATAGTCCGCTAAGTTACGACATTTGTTTTGCTTTTTAAATCCAAACACATTCATGCAGAACAAAATAGCCTATATAGTATTAGTTTTAATCTATAGCTTTCAAACAAATGCACAAACTGAAACCGTTAAAGTAAACTCTTTAGAGGAAGTCACTATTACCTCAACACGTATCGACCTGCCTTTTAAAAAGAACTCTCGAACTATTACGGTTATTTCTTCGGAAGATATTAAAAACAGTGCTGCTACCAATGTTGCTGACTTATTACAACAAATCGCAGGTATAGATATTAGAAGACGCGGTACAGCTGGTAGTCAAGCCGATTTATATATTCGTGGCGGTAGTTTTGACCAAACACTTTTATTAATAGATGGTATTAAAATGGACGATGCACAAACAGGACATCATACTATGAATGCCGCATTACCTATTGAAGTGATAGAACGCATTGAAATTATTAAAGGTCCAGCGGCACGTGCCTTTGGTCAAAATGCTTTTGCTGGAGCTATAAATATTGTCACTAAAAATGAATTGAATAATAGTGTTTCAGCACATGTAGAAGCGGGTTCTTTTAATCAGTTAAATGGCTCGGTAACTTTTGGTTCTAATCTAAAAAATTCAAACCATATTGCGCATATAGGCAAATTAACCTCAGGAGGGTATAGAATAAATTCAGATTATGACAATTCGAATTATTTTTTGAAGAGTGTATTCAATAAAAATGCACAACCTATTGAAATGATTTCAACCTTTTTCGAAAGAAAATTTGGTGCCGAAAACTTCTATACCACAAATCCCAATTTTAATGAATATGAAGAAACCCAAAATAGTTTAATTGGCCTTTCAACTACATTCAAATCGAATAATTTCAAGATAGCACCTCGTATATACTGGAAGCGTAATCAAGATATATTCTTATTAAAACGCAATGAACCCAACTTTTATAGAAACCTACACATTAGCAATAAATTGGGTGCCGATGTAAATACATCTTACACCTCAAGTTTGGGTATAACCGGATTTGGATTGGACGTATCTCAGATTACTATGAGCAGTAACAGCTTAGGTAATCGCCAGCGTTTTATGGCAACAGCCTTTTTAGAACACCGATTTAAAGTATTTAATGAATTAGTCGACATTACTCCTGGAGTGGCCGTTACGTATTTTTCAGATTTTAAATTTCATGCTTTCCCAGGTATCGATATAGGCTGTCAGGTATCTCCTAACTTCAGACTTTATGGAAATGCGGGTTATACCTATCGTGTACCAACCTATACCGATTTATATTATAGGGACCCCGTAACCCTTGGAAATGAAAATTTGAAACCAGAAGAGGCCCTATCCGGCGAGTTAGGTGGAAAATATTTCTCATCGAAATTTAATGCCTCATTTGCTTTATTTTATAAAGATGCCAGTAGCTTAATTGATTATGTGAAGGATGTAGAATCTGATCCTTTTGTGGCTCAAAATTTAAGAGATTTATACACGAAAGGTTTTGAAATTAACACCTCATACAATTTTACAGTAAACAATCTTCAGCAAAATCTAGCGATTGGTTATACCTTCATGGAAGATGAAGTTGGCAACTTAAATCTAAATTTTTCAAGATATTCGATAAACTCTTTAAAACATCATTTTACATCACGTTTAATGACAAAAATCACCAAATCATTCAATTTTAATGTGATTTATAAATATGCCGAACGTACACAAGGGTTAAGTTATAATGTTTGGGATGCTTCGGCTGTATTAAATTTAAAACAATTTGAATTAAGCCTAACAGCAAACAATATCTTTAACGAAGATTATATCGAAACAGGGATTGTACCGATGCCTCCAAGTAATATGTTATTTGGATTACGTTATAACTTTATTTAAATTAATCGATTAAGCCATTATAGCTGACTAACAAAATACAATTATGAGTACAACAAAACACGATTGGACCAAAGAAGAAATTCTAGACATATATAACAAACCATTAATGGAGTTATTATATGAGGCTGCCACTATTCATAGATTGCACCACGACCCAAATACAGTTCAGGTAAGTACTTTGGTATCTATAAAAACAGGAGGTTGTTCAGAAGATTGTGGTTATTGTCCCCAAGCAGCCCGTTACCACACCAATATTGAAGGTAACGATTTAATGACGGTTCAACAGGTAAAAGTACAAGCGCTTCGTGCCAAATCTGGTGGAAGTTCACGCGTTTGTATGGGAGCTGCATGGCGTAACGTAAAAGATGGCGAAGAATTCGATCAGGTATTAGAGATGGTGCGCACGATTAATAAGCTTGACATGGAAGTTTGCTGTACTTTAGGTATGCTTACCGAAAATCAAGCAAAACGATTAGCCGAAGCTGGATTATATGCTTATAATCACAATTTAGATTCTTCGGAAGAATATTATAAAGAAGTGATTTCTACACGTGGTTTTGAAGATCGTTTAGAAACTATAGATAACGTACGAAAAACGAATGTAACCGTATGTAGTGGCGGTATAATTGGCATGGGCGAAAAGGAAGAAGACCGTGCAGGAATGTTAGTTGCTCTGTCTACTTTAAACCCGCAACCCGAATCCGTTCCCATAAATGCCTTAGTTGCTGTTGAAGGCACCCCACTTGAAGACCAAAAACCAGTTTCTATATGGGATATGGTTCGTATGGTAGCTACTACCAGAATTGTGATGCCCGAAACCCAGGTGCGTTTAAGCGCAGGTAGAACACAAATGTCGCGTGAAGGCCAGGCCATGTGCTTTTTTGCGGGAGCTAATTCTATCTTTGCTGGAGACAAACTATTAACTACCCCCAACCCAGATGTAAACGAAGACATGGAAATGTTTAAATTACTAGGCTTAAATCCGCAAAAACCATTCACAAAAAAAGTTCAACCACGAACAGTTGAAGCCGAAGATTCTCGATTTGAAGCGTTGGGAGAAAAACCAAAATGGAGTCGACCAGATCACACTATAGAAAGAAACGAATTAGCTAAAGAAAAAGCTAAATCTCTAAAATAAGTCTTTAATAACGATCACGATAAAGCTCTTTCATAAATTAGAAAGGGCTTTTTTATTTCTTTATATTTATACAAATATTCGTTATGAAACACATATCTATTCTATTTAGTATTACTACTGTTGTTCTCTTATTCAATACAAGTTTAAATAGTCAAATTGATCCCGATATTTTCAGTAAATTCCAATCTGAGTTTTATGAAATTGATGGCTATAAAATAAATGTAGAAGTTAAAGGCGAAGGTGACCCTATTTTTTTTCTGCCAGGAGGACCAGGAAACTCCCATGATTATATGCAGGCCAACTTCGGACAATATTATAAAAGTCATACCGTAGTATTCTTCGATTTCCTTGGCCGTGGAAAAAGTGATGATGCCAAAAACCCTTCAGAGTATTCTGTTGAAAACGATGTCGCCCTTATTGAAAGTCTCAGAAAGGCATTAAATTTTGATAAAATCTCGATTGTTGGTCATTCCTACGGCACCGTTCCGGCCCAAGCTTATGCGATTAAATATCCAGATAATGTTAACAAACTATTTTTAATTAGTGGATTTCATAGTGGCGCAATGTGGCAGACCAACTGCGACAGTTATAATCACTATGCCAAAACACATTTCCCTGAAAAATGGAAGCAGGTAGATTCTTTAAGAGCCTTAGGCTATGTTTCGAGTCAGGAGCCTTTAAAATCATTATATGCAAGTTTCCCCACAAAATATATTTACTATCACAACACGAGTATAAAAGGTAATCGACCAAACGAACCATATAGAAATTGGTCGGATGAGGTTTACGTTACCATTATTGGGCGCGACGGCGATTTCGATGTGAGCGGTAGTATGATTAATCAGGATTACCGACAAGACCTAAAACATGTAAAAGCCAAAACTATGATTGTGGCCGGACGATACGATGGTGTTTCTACCCCCGAGTTTAACATTCAGTACAAAACTTTTATGCCTGAAGCGCAATTTGAAATGTTCGAAAATAGTGCGCACAACCCTTATTTAGAAGAACCTGAAAAGTTTTATAAATTGTTCGATACTTTTTTCGAAATTAAATAAACTTAAAAAATGTACCTTCCAACATTAAATGAGATATTTAATTAATAACGTTTTATTAACTTTGGCACACTAAACTTATTACACTTTGTCTTTAAACCTACAAGATATTCCAAGGGTAAAAACCATTACCAAGGAAGCTTTTTTAAACGAATATTTCAGACCACAAAAACCAGTGGTTATAGAGCGTTTTATTGAAGATTGGCCAGCGTACAGCAAATGGGACTTAGACTATATGAAAGCTTTGGGAGGCAATATAACTATTCCGCTTTACGATGACAGGCCTGTAGATTATAAGGACGGATTTAATGAACCTCACGCTCGTATGAAGCTGAGTGAATACATAGATTTATTAAAGAAAGAACCAACAAGATATCGTATTTTCCTTTGGAATGCCATTAAAGAAATCCCTCAATTACAGAAAGATTTCTCATTTCCCGATTTTGGTTTACGCCTTATGAAAGGCATTCCCATGTTATTTTTTGGCGGACGTGATTCTTACACCTTTATGCATTATGATATTGATTTAGCGAATATTTTTCATTTTCATTTTGAAGGGAAGAAAGAAGTTATCCTTTTCGATCAAAAACAAAATAAATACCTCTATAAAATTCCACATTCCCTAATTACCAGAGAAGATATAGACTTTAATAATCCTGATTTTAAAAAATGGCCGATGCTAAAAAAAGCAACTGGTTTTAAAACAGAACTAAATCATGGTGAAGTACTATACATGCCCGAAGGTTACTGGCATTATATGCGGTACATTACACCTGGATTTTCTATGAGCTTGAGAGCTATTGCACGCAACCCAAAAAACTTCAGTAAAGCCATATATAATTTGGTTGTAATGCGCAATTTTGATAATGCCATGCGACGCCTGAGGGGTCAAAAATGGATTAATTGGAAGAATGAACGCGCCATAACAAACACTCACAAATCTTAATTAGAGCAACCTATTTTATAAGCTCATTAGCTTTAGAATAAACTAAGTGTGATTCCCAACCGCGATACAGAAAATAATCGACAAATTTTTTCTTCTTTTTTAAAATATTTGTTTCTCTAATAGAGGCTACTTTCCTTTCTGCTAATTCACTAAAAAGGTTTAAATATTCAAACTCATCTATAGTATTTAAAGCTTGATTTATTATTACAGTACTTAATCCTCTACGTTTCAATTCTACATTTATTCGACGCCTGCCCCAGTGCTTTATCCTAAATTTTCCACTTACAAAGGTTTGCGCAAATCTGGATTCATTCAAAAAATTATTTTCAATTAAATGCACTACAACGACATCTATAGCTTCAGGTATCATGTGCATTCCTTCTAATTTTTTAACTACTTCCTGATGGCAACGCTCCTGATAGGCACAATAATATTCTAACTTCTGTATAGCTTCGTCTAAAGTAAAAGTTGTTTTCTGATGCATGTTAAAAAATAATCAGTATTGGGGAAGTATCATTAAACAAGGTTAATTATATGTTATACCTAAAAGATACAATTAAATTACGTCCAGGAGCTGCAATTCCAGAAGAATACGTTTTATATCGCTGGTCCGTAATATTTTCTAAACTCAAAATTAAGCTAGCATCCGAACTTAGTTGATACTGTGTTCTTACGTTAAAAGTATACCAAGCCGGGCTGTAAGGATTACCATTACCATCAATAGCATAAATATAGTCTTTACTTTGTTCTGAAGGTGCAAGTTGATAAAATGATAATTCGTCATTATAATTGGCAAACAAATCAATTTTAAGATTATTGTTAGTCCAGATTAAATGGCTACTTCCAAAATTTGGGGCAACATGCCTGACTGGCACTTCAATATTACCATCAACCTCAGAGCCACCAATAACATTGTATTGTGATGTAAAATTTACTCCCTTACTAATCGCTATTTTCATACCAATTTCAAATCCATAAATCCATGCTTTAGAGGCATTTTGAATAGCCTGAACATTACTTAGAGTACCATCGTACATAATTTCTGATTCTCCATTTAATATAAAATCTCTTCTTACCAAAGCATTATCAAGATACGTGTAATACGTTCCGAGATCTAATACAAATTTCTTATTAAAATTTAATTTCACACCTAAATCTCCCCCATAAGCATATTCCGATTTTAAATTATCATTTGGAACGACCACCGAACCAGGTTCTGAATCGAAAACCTTACCAATATCGTCTATATTTGGCGCACGAAAAGCTGACGATAAATTAAATCGCCATTGCAAAATAGGATTTGGAGTCCAGCTAAAACCAGCAGTACCCGTAAGTGCTCCGGTATTAATATTTGAAGTATTAAAAGGTAAATTTAAATACCTATTATTCTCTTGAAAATTAGCCCGTGATAATATATGATTATACCTTACTCCTGACTGCAATACAAATTTTGAATTTGGTTTATATTTAATACTAGAATAGGCTGCAATAGACTGCCAAGTTGCTCCATTAGGATATCTTGATACAGTTGGAACATTTTGATTTGTTAATATATCTTCTTCATGACCTTTTGAGGATACCTTATTAAAAATATACTCAAGACCATAGAAAAATTCAGTTTTTGAACTTAACAGTTTTTCTAAATCCATATTAAAAGAATAAGCATCAACCGCTTCCTTCCGAACGTTTCTTATTTCCGATTGAAAATCTCTGTCTAATCGACTTTCTTTAAAATTTTGATATGCTAGCGTAATCTTTATTTTATCGTACAAATTAGAACTACTACTTAATTTTGTAACTTGAAAATTCGACATAAACCATTGTTGTGGTCCATAATTCCATTCGGCAGACCTTAAATTTCCGCGTCGATATCGTATCAGTCTATCATATCTTGGGTAGTTAGATGTTGTAGTATAAAAAATCCCTAAATCGAAATCGAAATTTTCATTCGCTTTAAAATGCACTTTTTGCATTAAATTGAATTGATTATAACCTGTTGGTCTCTGAATTCGAGGATTTTTATTTTCAACCATTTGGTCTTTACCATTATTGGTAATTACAAATTCGGGGCGCAAATATTCTTTTGGTCCATATTTACCCATTCGTAAATGATCGAAATCTGAATATGACGCACTAGTAACGAAAGCCCATTTTTTTAAACCTAAATTAAAATCGAAATGTCCTGTTTTTTCCTGATTTGCCGTGGCATAACGCAGTACCGCATTAGACCTCATATTAAACTCACTCCCAACTGATAATTTTGGTTTTAGAGTATAAAAACTCATAACACCTCCAATGGCATCACTTCCATAAATCACAGAGCCTGATCCTAAAGTTATTTCAGTATTCTGAACAGAAAAGGGATCTATAGAAATAACGTTTTGAAGATTACCTCCTCTAAAAATGGCATTGTTCATTCTAACTCCGTCTACAGTAATTAATAATCTGTTGGTTGAAAATCCACGAATCATAGGACTCCCACCTCCTAATTGACTCTTTTGTATATAAACACTCCCCGACGATTCCAATAAATCGGCACTTGTCTGCGGGTTAGAAAATTCAATATTAGATTTATTTAAACTAAGAATTTTTTGAGGCACCTCATCTTTATGTTGTTTAAATTTTGACGCTGAAATAACAATCTCACTTAAATCTTCGGTATTCGATTCAAGATAAACGCGATTTAATCCCTGCAAATCTACTTTCTGAATAGATTTAATTGTGTAAGACAAATGCTTGAAAATAATAATTTCATTTGTTGAAAACTCCTCTAAATTGGCTTCCCCTAAAAAATTGGTTATAGTACTAACAGATTTATCGATATTATAAATAGCCACTCCAGAGATTGGCTCATTAGTTAGCTTATTTAATACCTTTATATTTTGAGCAATAACTACTTTAAAGTTTAAAAACAAAATTGAAATAAGAATTACATATTTCATAATTAACTAAATACTTGATTAAATATTTGCAACGATTTTGGTGTACTAAAACTTCCCAAATGTAACTCAAAATAAAGCAAAATCATATTTAAAAAGGATTGCCTTTGCTTGGAGCTAATCTTTAAATCAGGTAAATCTTCAAATGTAATATGAAGCAACCTCTTTAGCACCGTAATATTTTCACCGCTAATTGTATACCTACCATAATCAGTTTCAACAAAACGTCCCTCACTTAAATCAAAATAATGATAATCTATATCAGATACATCTGGATAAAAACCGAGATATTTTGTTAAATTCAAAAGAAATAATAAATGAAAATTAGCATAATCGTCCTGTGAATCTAACCATTGTAAGGAAGTTTCTAAATATCGGTAAAGAGTCTCATTTTGCTCTTCTTCTTTTAGGGCACTTGAGAGAGCTTCAGATAAAAACATAACTATAGAACTCTTAAATACATTGGATTGTAAACTGTTATAGAGAAAACCAATTTTAGTATCCTTTATAACTTGAAGCGATCTGTTACCTTTATATACAAGATTTAATTCCAATTGAGATAACAATTGAAAATAAGCCAACTTATTATTCGATTTATGACTTTTAAAAACACCTCGAATTAAAAAACTAACAATACCTAGTTGTTCTGTATAACAACGTACAATTAAATCGTTGTCTTTAAACTTTAATTTTGACAGCACGATAGCTCTAGTAGAAACCTGCATTAGCGAACTACCATTATTTTTAAAACCTTAGTTTCGTAAGTATCTAAATCTGACAACATAACCAGATACACTCCTGACGCCACATCGTTATTAGCCAAGTTTTTTCCATTCCAATAAGCGGTACCTCCATCAATTTCCAGATTATACCCATTATAGCGCTGATTAGTTCTTGATTGCGCTTCAGCAACCAGATTTCCCTCGATATCTGTAATTTTAATATTTACATTCTCCGAAATATCTTTAATTTTAACTTTTTTATCGACCATATTAAAGTTAGGTCTTACAGGGTTAGGATACACAAAGGCACTTTCTAAATTTTCTATGGGACTTGAACCTCCCGATTTAAAAGAAACCAACCCTTTACTTGTTGCGATATAAACAATGCCATTCGTATCATCGATTGAAACATCTCTAATACTATTTGAAGGAAGTGGCGAATTTTCTTTAGTAAAATGAAAAATCGTTTGCTGTCCATCGGGTGAAAAATAAAACAAGCCCGAATCATTAGTTCCTATCCATTTATTATTGGAACCATCTACCTTGATATCTGTAATAAATTGCTGAAATAAAAGTTCTTTAGCCACACCATCTTCCTCTATAATTATTTCATCTACCCTAATGTCATTTTCTTGAAAAAAATTAGACGGATTATACAAGACTCTTAACCCACTATATGTCCCTATCCACAATTGATTTCTTTTATCCAACGCCAATGCAGATACTAAATTACTCGGCAAATTGTTTTCCTCACCATTTAAAGCTTTTAAAGATTGTCCTCCATTATTCTCTTTAAACCCTATTAACCCTTTAGAATATGACGCTATAAACTTAGTACTATTAGAAAAATCGATTGTTACATCAGTAAAACCTAAATTATCATTCAGTGCATCTGTTATAATAGATGAAAAATCATAACTTTTCCACTGTCCTGTAATAACATTAAATGACTTCAAAGGTCTTTTAACTCGTGAAGTCACAGACCATAACAATCCATTGTTATCGAAAACCGTACTTCCCATTCTAATATCCACATAATTTGGATTATTTGGCAATTGAATAGATTCTAATCCGCTATTTGCTTCATCATACAAATACACTGGAATTTCATCTTTAACTTGCAGTATTCCGCTAAAAAAAGAACTTATATAAATTTCATCATTAACATTAGGATTAACAGCTATTTTATTTAAACATTTAGCTTCGAATACATCTTCATAAGGTGTATTAATCCATAAATCGGATTTTAAATGACTGAAACCACGACTATTTAATGGATAAGGATTATAATACAAATCGTACTCTCCAAAAGTTACCCAAACACCATCAGCTTCTGCTTGAATTGAAAATGGTTTATTTAACAAGGGCCCATCTGGATGTATTTCCTCAAACGTCATGGGGTTTAACAAATCCGTTTTTAATAAGCCAAAATCAACTGTCCCAACATATATATTTTCTAGATCTCTAGTCGCACTGGTAAATTGCGTTATAAATTCCTGAGGAACTCCAACCTGAGAAATGAGATTGAATCCTTCATCATATATGTAAACATTATTTTTTGTAGTTACAATCAGTGTTTCATTTATATAACGAATATCTAATGGTAAATCTTGATACTGAATTAATTCTATCAAGTTGTTATTGACAATTTGGTACAAACGCCTATCTGTTCTAACCGAATAAAGATTAGAATAACTGAATGACACCTTAACAAAATCCCCTCCTGCAATTGTGGTCCAATTTTTAAAATCGATTAGATTCGGATTTGCAATTGAAGCCATTCTAATACCACTATTATCGGAGCAAGCAGCATAGATATTTCCCTCGAAAACGATGGTTTGATTTACCTGAATTTGACTTCCTCCATCTCCAATGAAATAAGTATCTCCAAATTCTAAACGTTCTAAAGAAAATACAGATATTCCATAATTAGTAGAGACATAAAGTACATTTTCATAGGCATAAAAATGATTTATTCGTTTATCGACATCAGGAATTGTTGGCTTTTCAATAATATCGACTACTGCTAAAACATCATCAGAATTATCAAAAGCTATTTCAATTAAACCATTTTCATAACCTATTACCAATAATTCATATTCCTCACTGTAATATATGGTAGAAATTGTTTCTCCTGAAAGCCCATTTACAGTGTTTATTTCTTCAAGATTATTGGATTCAGTATCCAAGCTAAAAATAGCATTTTCAGCAGCCGCATAAATCTTACTCTTTCCCTGACTTACAGAATTAATGTTATTATATGAAAAGTGACCTTTCCATTGCGCGGAATAATTTTGCGCAATAAAAACATATGGTAATAAGCAAACTACAAAGTATATTAACTTTTTAAACATAGATACTATTTAATGTTCAAATATATTTATAACTAACGAGTTTTACTTTAAAATAATATATTAAAACAAAAAAAGCTTCCTTAAAATTAAGGAAGCTTTTATCTCATTTATTTAAATAGAATCGCTACACTATTCCTTGTGCTAACATGGCATCTGCTACTTTCACAAAGCCAGCAATATTTGCACCTTTTACATAGTCAATATAATCATCATCTTCTTTGCCATATTCTAAACATGAATTATGAATATCAGACATAATTTCTTTTAACTTATTATCAACTTCATCTCTCGTCCATTTATATCGTAGAGAATTTTGAGTCATTTCTAGACCTGAAGTTGCAACACCTCCTGCATTGGAAGCCTTACCTGGTGCATATAAAATTTTTGCCTTTTGAAAAGCATGAACCGCCTGAATAGTAGAAGGCATATTTGCTCCCTCACTCACACAGAAACATCCATTTTCAATCAATGTATTAGCATCATTTTCATTTAACTCATTTTGTGTAGCACATGGTAAAGCAATATCACATTTTATTCCCCAAGGGGTTTCTCCTGCAAAAAATTGAGCTTCAGGATATTTCTCAACATACTCACTAATGCGTCCACGTTTTTCATTTTTAAGCTCCATAACGAAAGCTAATTTTTCTTTATTAATACCAGTTGCATCATAAATATATCCAGAAGAATCAGATAATGTTACAACCTTTGCTCCAAGCTGAATAGACTTCTCTGCAGCGTATTGGGCTACGTTACCAGAACCTGAAACAACTACAGTTTTACCTTCAAAATTAAGCCCTCTTGTTTTTAGCATATTTTCAGCAAAATATACCGTACCATATCCAGTAGCTTCAGGTCTAATTAAAGACCCTCCCCAAGACAATCCTTTACCTGTTAAAACTCCTGTAAATTCGTTTCTTAATTTTTTATACATTCCAAATAAGAAACCAATTTCTCTAGCTCCAACACCAATATCACCAGCAGGAATATCGGTATTTGGTCCAATATGTCTGAATAATTCACTCATAAAAGCATGACAGAATCGCATTATTTCACCATCACTTTTACCTTTAGGATCGAAATCACTTCCTCCCTTTCCTCCACCCATAGGTAGCGTTGTTAAACTATTTTTAAAGACTTGCTCGAAAGCTAAAAACTTTAGTATACTTATATTAACAGTTGGATGAAATCGCAATCCACCTTTATATGGTCCAATAGCTGAATTCATTTGAATTCGGTAACCTCGATTCACTTGAATTTCACCTTGATCATCTACCCAACAAACTCTAAACATAACAACACGCTCTGGCTCAACCATTCTTAACAGAATATTTTTACCATAATAAATGTCATTATCAACAATGTAAGGAATTACAGTTTCTGCAACTTCCTCTACAGCTTGTAAAAATTCTGGCTCATTGCCATTACGTTGTTTTACAAGATCTAAAAATTCTTCTACATTTTGTTTCATGTAATAAGTATAAAGATTAATTCTTATTTAAGTTAGATAAATTAAATGATTCATAAACCACAAAAACTTTAGATATGTACATTTAAACCGCCTAAATCGTTGGGTGATTTATCAAATATTCAATTTACGCCCACAAATATACATTATCTTTAAAAAAGAATAATCTATTTTTTGATATTCGCAACACGTAATTTCTTTCAAATTACAGATAATTTTCCTCTATTTGTTTCTAGCACACCTTTTCATATATTTGTTTATATTAATCCCAACACTAACAGAACCTAATTATGCTTAAAATCAAGCAATTAATTTTACTGACTGGATTGATTCTTTCATGGCAACCAGTAAAAGCCCAATTAGGTTTTTCTCATGAGATAGGGGTAATTGCTGGTCCCGTAGAATTTCGTTCCGACTTTGGTAGTCGAAATGAAGAAACAACAAACCTTGGTAATTCGGGAATTGGAATTGGTCTAATCCATTATATAAGTTTTGCTTATAGTGCCGATTGTAACTGCTATTCTACAGATACCTATTTCAATGATCATTTTAAACTAAGGAGTGAGATTTCATACAACTATACAAAGCTAGACCATCTAGGCTTTTGGGTTGCCCCAGATAAAACAAGTATTGAAGCTGATAAATTAAGAGCACATAGCGGAGCTGCAGAGAATTTTGATATAGGAATGCAATTAGAATATTTTCCTTTAAGTATTCGCTCCTTTCAGGCTTTTGCATTTAGATTAGCTCCTTTTATTAGCTTAGGAGTACATTACACATCTTTTAACCCAAAAGCAAGCACTAGATACAACAACCCTAACCCTGATGCTTATGGCGATATTTACGACCAATCCAACCTATACCCATTTTGGTTTGATAAATACAATGCTGGTGAGGCAGCATATCCGATAAATATAGATGGTGGAAGCACTTGGTCTGTCGTAAGCAGCATTGGTGTTCGCTACAAACTAACGGTGTTATCAGATTTGATGCTTGATTTAAGATGGCAATATTATTTTAGTGACTGGATTGATGGTTTTAACCATAACTGGAATAATTATGATCGCTACAACGATTGGTTAGTTTGGTTAAACTTTGGTTATGTTTATTACTTAGATTAAAACCCCATGTTAAAACACAAGTTATTTATTTATTTCTTTATTGTATTAAACTTAATTTCTTGTGAGGAAGACATTAAAATTGTTTTCAATGAAGTTAACTATACAACATCCGATAATGATATTGTAAATATTAACATTCCATTTGCTTCGGGTAATCAATTAATTTCTGATTATATTAATTCAGAAATTAAAAATCATATAATTAATACCCTTAAAGTAGGTGATTCCCAACCGGAAAACCTCACAATTGAGGCCTCCATTACTGCCTTCAACAAAGAATTTAAAACTTTTAAGTCGGATTTTAATGATTCTACGCAAATATGGGAAGCCCAAATTGATGGTGAAGTCATTTATCAATCTTCAGAAATCATCACCCTTTCAATTTCTTCATACATAAATACAGGTGGTGCTCATGGCAATTTTCACATTTCCATTTTGAATTTTAATGCCAATACTGGCAAAAAAATTAATAATAAAGATTTATTTACTAATTATGATGCCTTTAAAAACTTATCAAGGTTGCATTTTAACAAAACCATAAAAAAAGACATTACCCTATTTGACCCGAACACCTTTATACTACCGAAAAACATAGGTTACAGCGAAACAGGTATTATATTATTGTATAACACCTATGAAATCGCACCTTATTCTGAAGGTATTATCGAATTCACCATTCCTTACAGCGAAGTAAACGCTCTCTTAGTACTAGATCGCACGTAATAAGGCCATCACGTACCCTAGGTGCATACCTTCATGAAACACTACAAATTCAAGCGATTCATTAAAGCTTTTTAAAGTGTTTCCGGTAGTCGACACGGTGTACTCTTGGAAATTTTTAAATATACCTTTTTTATAATCTTCTCTAAATTGGTCGATGGTAGAAAAAAGTAACCCTTTAAGTACTTCAACTTCATCTTTAGTAATATACACTGCAGGTTTAGTCCCTTTCATATATTTTTTGATCAAATCTTCACTGATTAACATAGGTAGTCCAGACAACTTATAATTTAATAATTGCTGGGTCACGATGATATGACCAATATTCCAAATGATATTATTATTAAATCCTTCCGGAATTTTATTTAAATCTTCTAAAGGAATCGTTTCTAAATGTTGCTTAAAAAAATTTCGAGTTTTAGATAAAATTTCTATTGAAAAAGACATTGTTTTATTTTTTTGATAAATATAGTTTTAAAACCTTTAATTAGTTTATTTTGTAGCAAATTTCATATTTAACAGCATGAAAAAAATATATTACTTAAAAACTTGTAACACTTGTACCCGAATTTTAAAAGAACTTAATATAGACAAAGAATTTATATTACAGGACATTAAATCGGAACCTATAACGGTTAAACAATTAGAGGAAATGCAATTGCTTTCAGGGAGTTATGAAGCCTTATTTAGTAAACGCGCGAAGCTTTATAAAGAAATGGACTTAAAAAACCAGGATCTACAGGAACGTGATTACAAACAATACATTCTAGATCATTATACATTTTTAAGTCGCCCAGTAATTATTATAGATAATCAAATTTTTATAGGAAGCTCTAAAAAAACAATTGAAGCAGTAAAAACTGTTATCTAAATTATCACGAACAACATTATATTCTTTAGCTCTTTTAACGCCTTTATACAAGCTGAAAACATCTTCTACGGTAAAAGCTTCTTCTTTTACTTGAAGTAATAAAAAAGCCCTATTAATTTTAGTTTTAATAAGGCTTAATTGTGAGTTTATATAATCTACATCAGGTTCAGGAAGTTCAACACATTGCTGTTTGGAATTCCAATATTCAGGATTTACAAATTGTCACGTAGAAAAATGATGCCTTACTTGATTATAAGTTAATCTACATCTTATTGGGCATTCTCCTTTTTTATTCAACTTAGTTTTACTTACTAAGAATAGTATATTTAATTTAATGATATTTTTTGTTTTTAAATTTTGGGGTACCTAAAGAAATAACTGGGGTACCTATAGGTGTACCTTTTTAGAAGAAAAAACTTGGCAACTTGACTTTACCAGCAAATTATTTACTAATTTTAACTTATATACATCGGAAGTGGGGCTGGCTTGAGGCGTTTTGGACGTTGATGTGAGGGACGATTCTTTATCGGGCATTTTACTAGCAAGCGAACCCTTCCCTTGTTTTAAAAAAGAGACTACAAACCCCTAATTTCACTCAACAAAAAAAGCACCTACATTTCTGTAAGTGCTTCTGTTTTGCTCCCCCTCTTGGGCTCGAACCAAGGACCCTTTGATTAACAGTCAAATGCTCTAACCAACTGAGCTAAGGAGGAGTGTTATACTGTTGCTTTTGCTAAGCGGTTGCAAATATACAAGCCTTTTTAATATCTGCAAACTTTTTTTAATTTTTTTTAATCAAAAATGGCTTTAAAAATATCATTGCCATTTGCAAATAACACTAACGCTATGAGAATGAAGAATCCAACCATTTGAGCATACTCCATAAATTTATCGCCTGGTTTTCTTCCTGAGATCATTTCATATAATAAAAACATAACATGACCACCATCTAAAGCCGGTATTGGCAATAAATTTAATACTCCAAGCATGATGGATAAAAATGCCGTAATGTTCCAAAAATTCTGCCAGTTCCAAAAATTTGGAAAGATATCATAAATAGCCTTAAAACCACCTACCCCTTTATATGCTCCTGTACTTGGAGTGAATATTGCTTTAAATTGAGTTATATATGATGAAATTTTGTCTCCCGTTTTCTTCAGACCTACCGGAAAAGCTTCTAGAAACCCATATTTCTTAGTTTCAAAAGTATAGTAACCCAAAGCCTCTAATGTATCATAAGTTGAAACTGGCGCATAAACAATTCCTAGCTTAGCTTCATTGGTAATGGCAAGAGGCAGATCAACCTTTTCATCTCCACGTTTTACTGTGGCAGTTACAGTCTGTCCCTTAAACTGAGATAAAGCTTTTAATACTTGATCGCCATATTTAGTTTGAACATTATTAAGACCTACAATTATATCTCCTTTTTCTAATCCACTAGCCTTGTTATATGAAGTATCTGGAACTTGTACAACAACAAACGGCTGTCTCAAACCTATAAACGATTTTTCTTTTGAATCTATAAGTTGAGCTAAAAAATCTTCAGGCAAACTCACCTTAGATTCAGTTCCATTTCGCTCTATTAAAACTTCCTTTCCGAATAATACCTTTTCAGATATTTCACTATATTTTTCAATAGTTTCACCATCTACAGCTAATATTTTATCTCCAGTTAAAAGTCCCGCCTTATTGGCCACTGAACTTTCAATTAAAAGTCCGTCTTTAATATTCTCATTTGGAAGAAATTTATCTCCATAAAAATAACTCATCCCTATATATATAAGAATGGCTAGTAAAAAATTTACGGTTACACCTCCTAACATGATAATAAGTCGCTGCCAGGCTGGTTTAGAACGAAATTCCCAAGGTTGCGGTTCTTGTGCCATTTGCTCGGTATCCATACTTTCATCAATCATTCCAGAAATTTTAACATACCCTCCAAGTGGTAACCACCCAATACCGTAAACAGTTTCTCCTATTTTCTTTTTAAACAGTGAAAATTTCACATCGAAAAACAAATAGAATTTTTCAACTCGAGTCTTAAATGCTTTAGCAGGAATAAAATGTCCTAATTCATGCAATATAATAAGTAGGGAAAGGCTCAATAAAAATTGAGATATTTTAATAACGAACTCCATAAATCTTTAGTCAATTTTTTTAATCGAACAAAAGTACATTTTTAAACCAACTTTAAAAAGACATTTATATAATGCTTGTAATTAAAGCGTATTAATGTGTTAATTAGGCTTTAAGTCTTCAATTTTCATCGTATTTTTGCCTGAATTAAAACTCTCAATTTTAAATGTTATCCTTTTTTAGAGCCTACAGAAATTTTGCCATAGTTTTTGCTATTATTTCAATCATTATAATTTCTATAATTTATAACACCTTAAACGTTTACCAACCACTACCTATTTACCAGCCTGCTATGGTAAGTACAGAATTAGTAGACAGCACGATTCAGTACCAAAAAAAATATCATAAGATTGCCGATTTTTCTCTAACAAATCAAAACGGAGAAACTGTTACCCATAATAATTACAAGGACAAAATATATGTAGCCGATTTCTTTTTTACAACCTGCCAAACAATATGTCCAATCATGACAAAAAACATGGAGGATATTCAGGAAGAAATTAAGAATGACCCAGAAGTCATGCTCTTATCGCATTCCGTTACGCCAGAAATAGATTCGGTAAAACAACTTAAACGCTATGCACTAGAAAAAGGCGTTATCGATGCGAAATGGAACATGGTTACAGGCGATAAAAAACAAATTTACCAATTAGCTCGAAAAAGTTATTTGGCTGTAAAAGATAATGGCGACGGTGGCCCCTTCGACATGATACACACCGAAAACTTTATGCTAATTGATAAAAAAAGGCAAATTCGAGGATTTTATGATGGCACCAATCCTGAGGAAATTGAACAACTTTTAAAAGATATTAAAACTTTAAAAAAGGAATACAAACAATAGTTTGGGTTTCAATTTTTTTAGGCTAATTTTTTACATTACTTTTGTTTCTTTAAAATCAATCTAAATAAGTTGCAAGACACTCTAGCAAATATAAAACGAGGCGAAAAATACATAATTACTGATGTTTCTGCGTCTCAGATTCCACTAAAACTTTTGGAAATGGGTTGCCTTCCTGGTAACGAAGTAGAGCTTGTTCAAGTAGCTCCCTTTCAAGACCCGCTTTATTTAAACATTAACGGATCGCATTTAGCCATTAGAAAAGAAACAGCCATTCATATATTAATTGAAAAAATAAATGAGTAAGCAAATTAATGTCGCCTTAATCGGTAATCCAAATACAGGAAAGACCTCGGTGTTTAATGCGCTTACAGGCTTAAATCAAAAAGTTGGAAACTACCCGGGTATTACTGTCGAAAAAAAAGAAGGTATTTGTAAATTACCTCGCGGGGTTAAAGCCCATATTATAGATTTACCTGGAACCTATAGTTTAAATGCTTCATCGCTTGATGAAAATGTTGTTATTGAATTACTACTTAACAAAAACGACAAGGATTTCCCAGACGTTGCCGTAGTAGTGAGTGATGTTGAAAATCTAAAACGAAACCTCCTTCTTTTCACTCAAATAAAAGATTTAGAAATTCCTACGCTACTGGTTATTAATATGGCCGATCGTATGGAATACAAAGGCATTTCTTTAGATATTGAATATCTGGAAGAACACCTTCAAACAAAAATCGCCCTTATAAGCACACGCAAAAAACAAGGCATCGATAATTTAAAACAGCTAATTGCCAATTACAAAGATCTCTCGATAACTCCTTGTTTAAATGCTTCTGAAATAGATAAAAATTATTTCGATAGCCTTAGAAAAGCCTTCCCTAATCAATTATTGTATAAACTTTGGTTGGTAATTACTCAAGATGTTAATTTTGGTAAAACCGACAGAAAAACAATTGATGCTGTTGCGGATTTTAAAACCAAAAGTAATACCGATTTAAAACGCCTTCAACAAAAGGAAACCATAAAGCGCTACCAGTTTATTAATAATGTTCTTAAAAAAGGACAAAATATAGATGTATCACAAGCCAAAGACTTACGCACCAAATTAGATCGTGTTATTACACATAAAATTTGGGGCTACCTTATTTTCTTTGCTATTTTACTGCTTATTTTCCAGGCGATTTACGATTGGTCATCAGTACCAATGGATTATATTGACAGTACTTTTGCCTCTCTGAGCGAATGGATAAAAATGAATTTACCAGAAGGTACATTTACTAATTTATTATCGGAAGGTATTATTCCTGGATTGGGAGGTATCGTTATTTTTATACCGCAAATTGCCTTTCTATTTTTATTTATATCCATTTTAGAAGAAAGTGGTTATATGAGTCGCGTGGTATTTTTAATGGATCGTGTAATGCGTCGTTTTGGCTTAAGTGGAAAAAGTGTAGTACCTCTAATTTCTGGTACCGCCTGTGCTATTCCTGCTATTATGGCGACTAGAAACATTGAAAGCTGGAAAGAACGCCTAATAACCATTTTAGTTACACCATTCACGACCTGTTCTGCAAGGCTCCCCGTTTATCTTATTATTATTTCACTAGTGATTCCAAAAGGGCGCTTTTTAGGCTTAAGTTACCAAGCACTCACACTCATGCTGCTCTACCTTATTGGATTTAGTGCAGCGGTAGGTTCTGCTTATATTTTAAACAAAATTTTAAAAATAAAAAGCCGTTCCTTTTTTGTGGTTGAAATGCCTAACTACAAACTACCATTATTCAAAAATGTTGCACTTACAGTTATTGAAAAAACAAAGTCGTTTATTTTTGGTGCCGGTAAAATAATATTAGCCATTTCAATACTGCTTTGGGTTTTAGCCTCATATGGCCCAGGAGACAACTTTAATAATGCCGAAGAAATAATCACTAGCCAACATAGAGACACCCCATTAAACGACGATGAATTACAGCAAAAAATTGCCTCCTATAAATTAGAACATTCCTTTATTGGCCTTACAGGAAGAGCTATTGAACCAGCTATTAGACCCTTAGGTTACGATTGGAAAATAGGAATCGCCATTGTAAGTAGTTTTGCAGCTCGAGAGGTATTTGTAGGTACGCTTGCAACAATTTATAGCGTTGGCAGCGACGATGAAGCCACCATAAAAAACCGAATGGCAGCCGAAGTAAATCCTATTTTGGGCGGCCCATTATTTACCTTTGCATCTGGAATCTCCCTATTATTATTTTACGCTTTTGCCATGCAATGCATGAGTACTCTAGCTATTGTAAAAAGAGAAACCAACAGTTGGAAATGGCCTATTTTACAACTCGTTATTATGAGTGGGTTTGCCTATGTAGTGGCTCTTATGGCATTTCAGTTTTTGAAATAGGACATTTTGAAAGCAATTTAAATATTATCGACTAACCATATATGAACAATATAATCCAAAATATATTAGTTATAGCATCCGTAGCCACGGCTTTGTTGTTCTTAATAAAAAAGTTTTTTTGGAAAGCTCCGAAACAAAAAAAAGCATGTGATAAAGACAATTGTGGTTGTCATTAATCACATGCTTTTTTCTTGAAATTATAACACTACTTAAACGTTGTTTTTTTCAATATTCAATACTTCTGAAATCTCCCCATAGTAGGTCATAGGACTTCTATTATTACTCAAAATATTAAGGGTTGCATTTCCTTCTGATCCTATAGTTAAATATATACGGTAATGATCATTAGCATCATTTACTTCCGCATATACCTCATACTTATCTTTAATGTTTTCTATTTCGTAACTTTTAGGTAGCCCTTTAAACTGCATCCCGCCGTTACCTCCATAAGAAACATTACTAAAAGCACGACCAAAAAAAGGCATATCACTTGTAATAGATTCTGGGGTAAACTCTAAAGAATTTGGATTAGAAACCAAGTTAATGCTTCGCATTCCTGTTGGTAAAGCCATGTCGGCCTTAAAGACGAATGTTTTAGAATCAATCAAAGCCTTAACGGCATTGATACGTTCTTGTTTTTCAAATTCTTTTCGCTCCTTTTTTATCTCACGTTTCGTTTCTTCCTGAGCATTTACCGTTCCATAAGCAAATACAAATACCAGACTTAAACCAATTACTTGTCGAAAAAACCTGTTCAATGAAAATTGTTGTAACTCCATATCCTTCTTATTTAAATTAACCGTCATATACCACAAATAAAACTCTTGTTATTAAGTGGTTATGCAAGAATATATACGGAACCTATGGTTTCTTAGACTAAACCCTTTATTTAAAAAAAAGTTAATTTTTTTGAGATAACTGCTTTACGAATAAATTATTTGCAACTACTTGAGAAATACTCATAACACTATCCTGAATTTTTATCACCATAGAATCATCAAAATCTTCTTTCGACAGCACAGTAATTTCGGAGCCTAAAGCAATATTATGTTTATCTAAATAGCGTAAAAAGGCTGAAGACGTATCCTTTACACCAACACAGACACCACTAGTGTTTTCTTCTAAATTAAAAAGTAAAATTTTATCAGTCTTTTTAATATCTCCTAATTTATCAGGAATTGGATCACCATGCGGATCGTGAGTCGGGTAGTCAAGTAATTTATCTAATTCGTTAATTAACTTTTCAGATTTAATATGTTCTAACTGCTCGGCAATATCATGAACCTCATCCCAGGCAAAATTTAATTTTTCGACTAAAAACACCTCCCACAATCGGTGTTTTCTAACAATATTTGCAGCTATTTTTTTACCTTCAACAGACAATATGACTCCTTGGTATTTTTTATAATTAGCATAGCCTTTTTCATCCAGCTTTTTAATCATATCTGTAACCGAAGAGGCTTTGGTATCTAAGGCTTCAGCAATACTATTCGTACTCACATTTAAAGTCCCGTATTTACCCAATTGATATATAGCTTTTATATAGTTTTCTTCTGTTAAAGTCATCTGCAATTCAATTAAAATACAAATATAGTTTAAATATTATATAAATATATTTTTAGACTAATCTAAAAATATATTTATATTTGCACAAAATTTAATTATGAGACACCTAATTTTTATTATAAGTATTATCTCTACAAGCATATACGCTCAGGAGATTACCGGTATTGTCTATTCTAATGGCGAACCACTTCCCTACACCAATATTTATTTAAAAAACACAAGTAAAGGTACTTCTGCCGATGAAAATGGTCATTTCAGAATAAAAAATGTTGAACCTGGAAAATACACCATTATAGCTTCTTTTACTGGTTTTAAAAGTGCAACAAAAAAAATACACATTAAAGAACAACCTATTGCAGTAACTTTCGAGTTACAAGAATCTGAAATGCTAGATGAAGTTGTCATTACTGGAACGCTTAAAGCAGTATCCAGACTAGAAAGCCCGGTACCCGTAGAAGTATATTCGCCTATATTTCTTAAAAAAAATCCAACACCAAATATTTTTGAAGCCCTTCAAAATGTAAACGGCGTTCGCCCTCAAATAAACTGTAATGTATGTAATACAGGAGATATTCATATTAACGGGCTTGAAGGGCCATACACCCTAGTACTTATCGATGGCATGCCTATTGTTAGTGGACTTTCAACCGTATACGGCTTATCCGGTATACCAAACTCCTTAATTGAACAAATTGAAATTGTAAAAGGGCCTGCATCCTCACTCTATGGAAGTGAAGCCGTTGGTGGGTTAATAAATATTATAACAAAACTACCCGAACATGCACCAATTGTTTTCGCCGATAGCTATGTCACAGGCTGGGGGGAATATAATTTGGATTTAGGTTTTAAGGCCTCAGTATCACCAAAAACCAGTCTTTTGTTTGGTATTAATTATTTTAATTATAACAATCCCATAGACAACAATAATGATAACTTTACCGACCTCACTTTGCAAAATCGGATTTCAGTCTTTCAAAAATGGGATTTTCAACGCGAGTCGAATAGATTATTTTCTATAGCCGGTCGCTTTTTCTATGAAGATCGATGGGGCGGTGAAATGCAATGGACGCCAGAATATCGGGGGGGCAACGAAATCTACGGTGAAAGCATTTATACAAAACGTTATGAATTACTGGGAAAGTATCAATTACCCGTTTCCGAAAAAATGCTACTACAGTTTTCTTATACCGATCACAATCAAAATTCAGTATATGGCGACATGCCTTATCTGGCAACACAGCGTATTGGGTTCACTCAATTAACCTGGGACAAATCACTTAACAATCATGATTTACTATTAGGGACTGCAGCCCGGTATAATTTCTATGATGATAATACACCCGCCACTGTTCATGCAGATGAAATTATTATCCCATCCCTCTTTATTCAGGATGAAATAAATTTCTCTGAAAGACAAAACTTATTAGTAGGTGCTCGTTACGATTACGACAAGCGTCACGGAAATATTTTCACACCCCGAATCGCTTACAAATTCAAACCCACTAAAGACAATATCTTTCGTGTTAATGCCGGCACCGGATTCCGTGTAGTGAATCTATTTACCGAAGAGCATGCCGCCTTAACAGGCGCTCGTGATGTTATTATTAAGGATGAACTTAAACCCGAACGTTCGTATAATATAAATTTTAATTACCTAACCAAGCTTTATACTAAAAGCGGATTTATTTTTGGCCTAGATGCCTCTGCCTGGTACACCTATTTTACTAATATGATTTCGCCAGACTACGATACAAATCCTAACCAAATTATATACGATAATTTAGATGGTAAAGCGGTTAGTAAAGGTATCAGTTTCAATATAGACACCCTATTCCCAAATGGCATAAAACTACTGGCAGGCGCAACGTTTCAGGATGTTTCGCAAACCGAGCATGGTATAACTCAAAAACAAATGCTTACCGAAAGTTTTACTGGCACCTGGGCAGCTACCTATAAAAATTACAAGTATCATATTTTAATTGATTACACGGGTAATCTTTATGGCCCTATGCGTTTACCGCTATTGGGAGATTTAGACCCTCGTTTACCAGAATCACCCGTTTGGAGTATTCAGAATATTCAATTTACTTATGATGGTTTAAATCAATTTGAAATATACGCCGGTATTAAAAACCTTTTAAATTGGACTCCAAATAAAGGAAACCCATTTATTATAGCACGGGCTCACGACCCATTTGACGAAAATGTGGAATTCGACAATAATGGCGATGTCATTCCAACCCAAGAGAACCCGTATGCTTTAACATTCGATCCTTCATACGTTTATGGTCCAAATCAGGGTCGTAGACTATTTTTTGGATTACGATATACTTTAAATTAAATTTGAATAATGAAAAAACACATACTCGCGCTTTGCTGCTTCGTTTTACTTTTTAATTGTAAGAACGAAAAGAAAACTAACAACAAGTTAAATATTGTAACTACAACTACAATGATTACCGATTTGCTCCATAATATCGGTGGCAACGTGATCGATATTCAAGGACTTATGGGCAGCGGTGTCGATCCGCATTTATACAAAGCCAGTGAAGGCGATGTCACGAAATTAGCCAATGCCGACATCGTTTTTTATGGAGGTTTACACTTAGAAGGCAAACTTGTTGAAGTCTTCGAAAAAATGGCCCATAGTAATATAAAAACCATCGCCCTATCAAATGCTTTAAACAAAAACGGATTAATTGGATCGGAAAATTTTAAAGGAAATTTCGACCCGCACATCTGGTTCAATATAGCTTACTGGAAAACCATTACGAGCTATGTGGCCAAAACACTTTCTGAAGCCGATCCTGCACACAAAGAGACCTTTGCAACAAATGGCAAAAACTATTTGAAACAACTAGACAACTTAGAAATTGAAATAAACAACACCATTCTAGCACTTCCTGAGGACAAACGCATTCTCGTTACAGCCCACGATGCTTTTAACTATTTTGGTAAGGCTTACGGATTTCAGGTCGTTGGATTGCAAGGCCTTTCAACAGCTACCGAAGCTGGTGTTCAAGATGTTCAGAATTTAGCTAACTTTATCATTCAAAATAAGGTCAAGGCCATTTTTGTAGAAAGCTCGGTTCCCAAGCGCACCATCGAAGCCCTTCAGGCGGCTGTAAATTCCAAGGGGCACGATGTTAAAATTGGAGGCACTCTGTATTCGGATGCACTGGGTGATACCGGCACTGCAGAAGGTACTTACATTGGTATGTTTAAATACAATGTAAATACAATTGTTAATGCCTTAAAATAAAATTAAGTAGCCATTTCCCGCTTTCGGCAGTCGCTATTTTTGTTTTTAGAAACAAAAACGAGCTTCAACAAATGCCTTAATCGGGGCTAAAAAAGAACCTATGAATAAGATTGCTGTTAAAGTAGACGATTTAACCGTTGCATATAATTACAAACCTGTACTTTGGGATATAGATTTAGAAATCCCCGAAGGTGTACTTATGGCTATCGTTGGGCCTAATGGCGCAGGAAAATCAACCCTTATTAAATCTATATTAGGCATCTTAAAACCCATTGCTGGTAGTGTTAGTATTTATGGCAAGTCTTATAAAAAACAGCGTTCTCTGGTGGCCTATGTTCCACAAAAAGGTAGCGTAGACTGGGATTTCCCAACAACGGCTCTCGATGTGGTCATGATGGGAACCTACGGCAGTCTAGGCTGGATTAAACGCCCAGGAATAAAAGAAAAGAAAAGCGCCTTAGAAGCATTAGAAAAAGTAGGTATGCTTCCTTTTAAAAACCGTCAAATAAGCCAGCTTTCTGGTGGACAGCAACAGCGTATATTTTTAGCCCGAGCCTTAGTGCAAAATGCTTCTATTTACTTTATGGATGAGCCGTTCCAAGGTGTAGATGCCACCACAGAAATTGCCATAATCAATATTTTAAAAGAACTTCGTAAAGCCAATAAAACGGTTATCGTAGTGCACCATGATTTACAAACCGTTCCTGAGTATTTCGATTGGGTAACCTTTCTAAATGTAAAAAAGATTGCTACAGGACCTGTTAAAGATATTTTTAACGACGACAACCTAACCAAAACTTACGGCATTAATTATAAGGTAAGCATTCAAGAGTAATTTATGGACGTAACAGAATACATAAAATTAGTTTTTACAGATTACACCCTGCGAACCATCACTCTGGGCACTGCCGTTTTGGGGGCGGTTTGTGGTATGCTAGGAAGTTTTGCCGTGTTGCGCAAACAAAGTCTTTTAGGTGATGCTATTTCACATGCGGCACTACCAGGTATTGCCATTGCCTTTTTAATATCTGGTGCTAAAGATAGCAATGTACTACTTCTGGGAGCTCTCGTTAGTGGACTCATTGGTACCTTTTGGATTCGAGGCATTATTACCAAAACACATTTAAAAGCAGATACTGCTTTAGGACTCATACTGTCGTTATTCTTCGGTTTTGGAATGTTATTACTCACTTTTATTCAAAAACAACCGAATGCCAACCAGGCAGGTTTAGACAAATACTTATTTGGTCAAGCAGCTACTTTAGTTGAAAGTGACGTTTGGCTTATGGCAACTGTAACGGGAATTTGCTTCGTGGTATTAATGCTCTTCTGGAAAGAATTTAAAATTTTACTTTTCGATGCCGATTATACCAAAACCTTAGGTTTCAACACAAAATTTATTGATATCCTTATTACCACCTTCATTGTTCTAGCCATTGTTTTAGGTTTACAAACGGTTGGAGTGGTATTAATGAGCGCCATGCTATTAGCTCCTGCAGCAGCAGCGAGACAATGGACAAACAGTTTAGGTATTATGATCATTCTGGCAGCTATCTTTGGTGCTTTTTCTGGTGTATTTGGCACAGCAATAAGTGCCAGTCAAAACAATTTGTCTACAGGTCCCATCATCGTAATTATTGCAGGTATTTTTGTTATAATTAGTTTTATTTTTTCACCAAATCGCGGATTATTATTCAAACAAATCCGATTTATCAAAAACCGACGAGACCTTCAATTAAATAAAACACTGGCTTTTATGCATCAAATTGCTAAAACTCATGAAAGTATTTCCCATCCACATACAGTAAAAATATTAAATAACTTCCAAGGTTATACCCGCTCTACCTTACAACAATTAGTAAATAAAAACTATGTAAAACTTGAGGGTAACATGTGGTCTTTAACAGAAGAAGGCTTCACCAAAGCGTCGAATTTATATAATCAACAAACCTCAGATAATGAGTAATGCTCAAATTGAAATACAACTTATAGCATGTATTGTCGCTATTGCCTGTGCCATCCCTGGAACCTTTTTAGTGCTTCGTAAAATGGCTATGATTAGTGATGCTATTAGTCATTCCATACTTCCTGGTATCGTTGTTGGTTTTTTTATTACCCAAGACTTAAATTCACCATTATTAATTTTGCTAGCTGCCTTTACTGGTATTATCACCGTAGTTTTGGTAGAATATATTCAAAAAACAGGATTGGTAAAGGAAGATACTGCTATTGGACTGGTATTCCCGACCCTGTTTAGCATTGGTGTAATTTTAATTGCCAAAAATGCGAATGATGTGCATTTAGATGTTGATGCCGTGCTGCTTGGTGAACTTGCATTTGCTCCATTCGATAGGTTAAGGATTTCAGGTGTCGATGTTGGGCCTAAATCATTATGGATTATTGGAAGTATCTTATTAATTACCTTAGGCTTACTTATTGCCTTTTTTAAAGAATTAAAAATAAGTACGTTTGACAAAGGACTCGCAGCTTCTTTAGGCTTTTCACCAATAATAATTCATTACGGGTTAATGACAGTGTCTTCTATAACTACAGTAGGCGCTTTCGATGCTGTTGGTGCTATTTTAGTAGTCGCACTCATGATAGCCCCTGCTGCCTCAGCATATTTACTCACTACCGATTTAAAACTCATGATAATTTACTCCATTTGTTTTGGAGTATTTAGTGCTATTTCAGGGTATTGGCTCGCCCATGGACTCGATGCTTCCATTGCTGGGTCGATTACTACCATGTTAGGAATTTTATTCTTAGTGATCTATCTATTTGCTCCCAATAAGGGGATTATTGCCATATTATATCGTGAGAAACAACAGCGCACAGAAGTTTCACTACTAACCTTTCTATTGCATTTAAAAAATCACAAGGAAATAGAAGAACGCCATGTGAATCACTTAAACGAACATATTAACTGGCAAAAAGTACGGAGTAAGACTGTTTTAGATTTGGCGCTTAAAAACAATATGATATCCATAGACAAAAACATTGTTTCTCTCACGGCAAAAGGCGATGAATTTACCTCGCAGGCTATTGATTATATCATTACCAATGAAGACACTCAAATTGAAGATATGAAAGACGATTTCTTTTTATTTAGAGGTTAACAGATTATGGCATCACACAACGAACTTGGTAAAAAAGGCGAACAACTCGCTGTTGATTTTCTAATTAATAAAGGCTACGTTATTATAGAACGCAATTATCGGTTTGACAAAGCAGAAGTCGATATTATTGCTCAAAAAGCAGAGATCCTAGCCATAATTGAAGTTAAAACACGATCGAGCACCGATTTTGGAAACCCTCAGGATTTTGTAAAACCTAAACAAATACAGCGCCTAGTAAAAGCTGTAGATGAGTATATAACCGTAAATCAACTAAATGTTGAAGTGCGCTTCGACATTATTGCTATTATAAAATTGCAGGGAGACTTTAAACTAGACCATTTAGAAAACGCCTTTTATCATTTTTAAGGTTACCTAATTTTCTATTTATTATCACTTTTCTTTTTGAAAAAAGCCTTCACCAACTCGGCATCATTGGGTTTAGCTATAATTTCTTTGTTTTTATTTAAAATAAAATATGTAGGCGTTTCAAAAATTCCATAACGATCGTCCAGATTTTTATTCTTACTACTTCTACCATAGGTATGAATAAAATGAGGCAAATAAGGTATGGATTTCTTCCAAGTATCCGGATTATCATCTAAAGCAACAGCAACTACTTTAATAGATTTTTTATTACCGTCCTTTAAAAAAGCCTCTAATTTCGGTAATTCATCCAAACAGTGCGAACAGGTACTGCTCCAAAATACTAAAATACCGTATTCATCAATTTCAATACTACTTAACTTTGTATTATCTGTTTCATTTTCAATATAAAAATCAATGGCTCTATGTCCGATCGATGTATTTTCATATTGTTTTAATCTGGTTACTAAATCATCATCGTTTAAGGTCTTTGCAACCGCCAATAAACATGTGTCGGTTACATAATTAGCAATAGGTTCCAATTTTAAATCGACAAATTGTTGCCACAATGAAATAAGTAAAATACGTTTCACTTCGGCAGGAGCCTCATTCATGGCCTTGCAAACCACATCGATGTTGTTTTTATAATTTGTTAATTCATCAACGCCATTAGCCGTCATACCAAACACATAGTTTAATATGCGTTCCTCTAAAAAACTAGAACTTTGAAGGACGACATCGGTAAAATCTACAGCATCAAAATAATGTTCTTTTATCTGATTTACATAAGTAGCTACATTTACAAATCCTTCAGGAACAAATGGTCGGTTAGCTTTAATAAAATTTAAAGCCAGTGTTCCCTTAGCTAATTTTTCGTAATTCTTTTGAGCATTACGCTGAGTTTTAAAAATAGACAACAAAGCCAGCGTGTCTGTACTTTTTTCTTGATAGAACTTACTAATACTGGTTGTAACCATAGACATGCTATTTGTATACGACGCTAATAATTTATTCTCAGCCGATGACTTGTAATGCACACCCGTTTCACTATTAAAAGTTAAAGCGATATCTTCCTTACCATTATAAAGAATGTCGAAATTATAATCTTCCTGTGGTGCGGCATAAACAATGCGGTACATACCTTTTGTTTGCGTAGAATCAAGTGTAAAACTAAAACTGCCATCTTCAGCTACTACAGTGTTAGTTACATATTCTGAAATAGTAGGCTTTACCTTATACAACAAGGCTACTTCATAATCTTCGGGTGGTGAAAACACCCCTCTTATACTATGCTGTGCCAGTAAAACACCTGGTAGTAATAAAATTAAAATAAGAAAACGTCTCAAAATTTAACTTGTATTTATATAATTTGGAACAATAATTAGGCCATGATAGGGTTTAACACTTTTAAAGCCTGCTCTACCGATTTTACCTTTTCAAAAGTAAGCAATAATCGTAAGCCATTACGCGTTTGCTTCTCTTTCATTTTACATGCCATTGGATTACTTTGAACATACTGAAGAACTTTCGTAAAGTTTTTACTTTGATAGAAACTACTTTGCTGATCGTTTATAAAATAGCCTATAAATTTACCCTGTTTCATAATGACTTTCTCGAAACCTATTTTAGCCGCAAGCCATTTAATACGCACACTATTTAATAAATCTTCAACCTGACTTGGTAACTCACCAAAACGATCGATAAGTTCATTTTCGAAAGTTTTAAGTTCCTCTTCCGTTTTTAAATTATTAAGCTGCGTGTATAAATTTAAACGTTCGGCAATATTATTTACGTAATCATCAGGGAATAACAATTCAAAATCGGAATCAATGGTAACATCTTTTACGTATTCTTTATCCGCTTCATTTTCATTATAAAGCTCCTTAAATTCAGTTTCTTTAAGTTCTTCAATGGCTTCATTTAATATCTTCTGATAGGTATCGAAACCTATTTCATTTATAAATCCACTTTGCTCTCCACCTAATAAATCACCGGCACCTCGAATTTCTAGATCTTTCATAGCAATATTAAATCCGCTACCCAGCTCAGTGAACTGTTCTAAAGCACTAATACGTTTACGAGCATCATCAGTCATAGCCGAATATTCCGGCGTAATAAAATAACAGAATGCTTTTTTATTACTTCGCCCGACACGTCCACGCATTTGATGTAGATCACTCAATCCGAAATTATTAGCATTATTAATAAAAATGGTATTGGCATTAGGTACGTCTAATCCACTTTCTACAATGGTGGTACTTACTAATACATCGAAAGCCCCATTGATAAAAGCCAACATAAGCTCTTCCAGTTTTTTACCATCCATTTGTCCATGTCCAATACCTATTTTAGCATCGGGTACCAAACGTTGAATCATGCCGGCTACTTCCTTAATGTTTTCAATCCGGTTGTGAATGAAAAATATCTGTCCGCCGCGTTCTATCTCGTAACTCACTGCATCGCGAATCGTTTCTTCATTAAATCGAATAACATGACTTTCTATCGGGTAACGATTTGGAGGAGGCGTAGTAATAACGGACAAATCTCGAGCCGCCATTAAACTAAACTGAAGTGTTCTCGGAATAGGCGTTGCCGTAAGTGTTAAAACATCGACATTCTCTTTAATCGTCTTTAATTTTTCCTTTACCGCTACACCAAATTTCTGTTCTTCATCGACAATAAGTAGTCCCAGATTCTTGAACTTAACCGTTTTATTTGCTAATTGATGGGTCCCAATGATAATATCGACATGACCATTTTCAACGCCTTCTAAGGTTTCACGTTTTTCTTTGGCCGTTCTAAATCGATTTATATAATCGACTGTTACTGGAAAATCTTTTAACCGCTGAGAAAAGGTTCGGTAATGTTGATAGGCCAAAATAGTTGTGGGCACTAAAACGGCTACCTGTTTACCATTATCTACAGCTTTAAATGCAGCACGAATAGCGACTTCTGTTTTTCCGAAACCAACATCACCACAGACCAATCGATCCATGGGACGCTCACTTTCCATATCCACTTTAATGTCAGCCGTAGCACTACTTTGGTCGGGCGTATCTTCATAAATAAACGAAGCCTCTAACTCATGCTGCATATAACTATCGGGCTTATACTGAAAGCCTTTTTCTGTTTTACGCTTCGCATAAAGTTTTATTAAATTAAAGGCTACATGCTTAACGCGAGATTTGGTTTTCTCCTTTAACGTTTTCCATGCTGTACTACCCAGCTTGTATATTTTAGGTGGTTTCCCATCTTTACCATTAAACTTAGTAATTTTATGCAGGGAGTGAATGCTTAAATACAGCACGTCTCGTTCGCCATAAATTAATTTAATAGCTTCCTGCTTCTTTCCTTCAACATCTATTTTTTGAAGACCACCAAATCGACCAATACCATGATCGATATGTGTTACATAATCACCTATATCTAAATTGGTAAGCTCCTTTAAAGAAATGGCCTGCTTCTTGGCATAGCCATTTTTAACATGAAATTTATGGTAACGCTCAAATATCTGATGATCTGTATAACACACCAACTTATTACCATGATCTACAAATCCCTGATGTAAGGATAGCACCACTGTCTGATATGGCTTCACCTCTAAATTAGAATCGTCGAAAATATCATGAAAACGCTTGGCCTGTTGTTCACTAACGCAAGCAATATAATTGGTATAACCTTTATCGAAATTGGCATTTAAATCTTCAATAAGAAGATTAAATTGTTTATTGAATGACGGTTGCGGCTTGGTATTATATTCGATAATAGTATCTGCCGAATTATTAAACACAGACGAAGTCCCGAATTCAATAATTGAAAAATCTAAAAGTTGTTTTTTCAATAATTCAGAATTACAAAATAGCTCATGCGGCTCGGCATGCTTTATATCTTCTGATAGGGTTTTAAAAGCATCTTCTGCCTTAGCATAAAAATCGTCTATTCTAGAGAAAAACAAATCGGCATTTTTAAAACAAACCACCGTTTTTTGGGCAATGTATTTTAGAAAACTTTGACGCTTTTCTTCCAACAATTTATTAGCCACATTGGGTATGATGCTAATCTTTTTTATCTGATTAATAGATAACTGAGTCTCTACATCGAAGGTTCGAATACTATCTACCTCATCACCAAAGAATTCTATCCTGTATGGTTCGTCGTTAGAAAACGAAAACACATCCACAATCCCACCACGAACCGAGAACTCTCCGGGCTCGGTAACAAAATCGACACGTTTGAACTGATATTCGAATAATACTTCGTTTACAAAATCTATAGATAAATTATCCCCATTCGAAATCTTTAAAGTATTACGTTCCAATTCTCTGCGTGTTACCACCTGCTCAAAAAGTGCATCGGGATAAGTAACAATAATGGCTGGCTTTTTTCTGGAATTTATTCGATTTAAAACTTCGGCCCGTAATAACACATTCGCGTTATCGGTTTCTTCAATTTGATAAGGTCGGCGATAACTTCCCGGGTAGAACAACACATCATTTTCGTTACAAAGTTGCTCTAAATCGTTTAAATAAAAAGCGGCTTCTTCCTTATCGTTAAACACCAATAAAAATGGGAGATCTGAAGTCTTAAAAACATGCGCTAAAACAAAAGAAAATGACGACCCTACCAAACCCCTTAAATGGATATTGGGATTTTTGTTTACATCGTTCGAAGTTTGAGTTTGGGCAATAGCATTTTGCAGATTTTGCAATTGCAAAGTCTGTGCATAGGTTTGAGATAGATTTGATTTACTCACCTAAAAAATTTTAATACTCGCAAATATAAGGCTTACTATTGTTTTATTTGTCTTCAAATTTTAGTAAATTGAAATGTAGAGCGAATTAAGATTTAAAAGAGATTTTGTAGGTTAAAAATTCTTTATAAACACTCATTTATTTCATACAATTTGACTGCTTGAAACACACATTTTATATTTTGTTTATTTAAAAAAAATTGTACATTCACAAATACAAAAATTTATACATATATGCCTTTTTCAGATTTATTTGACAGTGGATTTAAACAGCGTAATGAAAGTCATTTCGCTGCAATTGTTCGGGTTGCCATGGATGATGGTACTATTTCAGATAGCGAACGAGCGTTTCTAAATAGATTAGCACAAAATTTAAATATTGATGATGAAGATTATCAAAAAATATTGAAGGACTATGCTTCACACCCCATAAACCCTCCGGTCTCTTACGACCGCCGACTAGAACGATTATATGATTTAGTACGTATGGTTCGTATTGATCATATTTCTGGAGATGAAGAACATTCGCTACTTAAAAAAATTGCAGTAGGTTTAGGATTTCATGCCGTTAATGTAAAATACATTATTGACAAAGCAATAACACTAGTAGATAATGGAGCTGATTTAGATTTATTTATGGACCAGATAAAAAATATGAACCGATAATATTAGGTTCTTTTCAACAAAAAAGCGAACTTTAAGTTCGCTTTTTTTTATTTATGCAATTTCAACTGAATTCGTTTTCTTTGAATATCAACACTTAATACCTGCACAATAACCTGTTGATGTAAATGCACATGCTCGTTCACATCTTTCACAAAACTATCGGATAAATTAGAAACATGAATGAGTCCACTTTCTTTTATTCCAATATCCACAAAGCAACCAAAATTAGTGATATTATTTACAATCCCAGGTAACAATTGTCCTTCTCTTAAATCTGAAATGGTTTTTATATTCTGATTAAAAGTAAATACTTTGGCCTGTTCGCGAATATCCAATCCCGGTTTTTCAAGTTCCTTTATAATATCTTCTAAAGTTGGTAATCCAACCGTTTCTGTACAATACTTTTTTAGATCAATCTTTCTTAAAACCTCAGCATTACCTACCAATTCTTTTACCTGCTTACCCATACTTTTAGCCATCTTTTCTACTACGCTGTAGCTTTCTGGATGTACGGCAGAATCATCTAATGGATTGCTAGCATCCTTAATCCTTAAAAAAGCGGCACCCTGCTCAAACGCTTTATTACCTAAACGAGGAACTTTTTTAATTGCTGCTCTTGAAAGGAAAGCACCATTTTCATCACGATAGTTCACAATATTTTCAGCAAGTTTTTCGCCAATTCCAGACACGTAACCCAGTAAACTTTTACTGGCTGTATT
This sequence comes from Gaetbulibacter saemankumensis DSM 17032, assembly GCF_000425645.1. Classification (GTDB taxonomy): domain Bacteria; phylum Bacteroidota; class Bacteroidia; order Flavobacteriales; family Flavobacteriaceae; genus Gaetbulibacter; species Gaetbulibacter saemankumensis. The sequence goes on along the minus strand of NZ_KE384430.1, from coordinate 724,148 downwards.
AATATTTACGCCCACAGCATTTACACAACTTTCAACCACGCGATCAAGTTCGCTCTTCAATTTACTCTGATCGACATCATGCTGATATTGTCCTACACCAATAGATTTAGCTTCAATCTTAACTAATTCGGCCAAGGGATCCTGCAATCGTCTTCCTATAGATACCGAACCACGAACGGTTACATCATAATTTGGAAATTCTTCGCGAGCAATTTTAGATGCCGAATAAATACTGGCTCCTGCCTCACTGACCACAAAAACCTGAATTTCATTTTTAAAATGAATTTTTCTTATTAGGGATTCAGTTTCTCTAGATGCCGTACCATTACCAATAGCAATGGCTTCAATTTGATAGGCCTCGGCCAATGAACTAATTTTTTTAATAGCTCCAGTACTATCATTTTTTGGTGGATGCGGATAGATGGTTTCATTATATAAAAGTCCGCCCTGCGCATCTAAACACACCACTTTACAACCAGTTCTAAATCCAGGATCGATTGCTAAAACACGCTTCTCCCCCAAGGGTGATCCCAATAGCAATTGTTTTAAATTTTTAGCAAATACAGATATTGCCGCGTCGTCGGCTTTCTCTTTCGCAGCTTGTAAAGCTTCATTACTTAAAGAAGGCAACAACAAACGCTTATAGGCATCCTTAATAGCTTTTTCTATCTGAGCGGCGCAAGCATTATTAGAACGAATAATACGGCCTTCTATTTTAGCAAGAACACGATCATGATCGAGCTCGATTTTCACTTTTATAAACCCTTCACTTTCAGCTCTAAGAATCGCTAATAACCTATGCGATGGTATGCGATTTAATGATTCAGACCAATCGAAATAATCTTGAAATTTCTGAGCATGATCATCATCCTTTTTAGATTTATTTACTTTCGTTTCAATCAGCGCAAAACGTTCTAACTGATAACGGATATGATTTCGTATATCAGTACGTTCATTTATCCATTCGGCTATGATATGATTGGCTCCTTCTAACGCAGCCTGAACAGAATCTATTTCCCCTTTAATATATCTAAATGCAATAGACTCTATATCGTTTGCATTTTGACTCATAATAATTTTTGCCAAAGGCTCTAAACCCAACTGCCGGGCTTTATCGGCTTTGGTTTTACGGGTCTTTTTAAAAGGTAAATAAATATCCTCTAAAACGGTAATATCACTAGTATTTTCAATTTTACTCCTTAAATCAGAGCTTAACACACCTTGTTCTTCTAGAGCTTTCAGAATAGTTAACTTCCGTTTTTCAAGTGCTTCAAACTGTTCTTTATACTTGACGATATCACCAATTTGAACTTCGTCTAAATTTCCTGTGCGCTCCTTTCTATATCTAGATATAAAAGGAATGGTACAATCTTCATTAAGTAATTCAATCGTGTTTTTTATTGAAACATCTGATAATTGCGTTTTTGTCGCTATAAAATTTACAATTGCCGTCATGACATGGGTTTAATTCAAAAAAAATCTCGTTTCCAAAGTAACATTGAAAACGAGATGTAACCAAATATACATTGTTTTATTCGCCTGCTTGTTGCTTGGCTTCTTCAATCATTTTATCGTTAGGCACAATAGCTACATTAACACGCCTGTTTTTTGCTCGTCCTTCTGGTGTCGCATTATCATATTTAGGCTGAGTTTCACCAAACCAGTTTGTTGTTAGGCGCGATGAACCAATACCGCTACTTGTTAAATAATTAGTAACTGCATTTGCTCTATTTTTTGAAAGCGTCATATTATACTCTGCAGAACCTGTGCTGTCGGTATGCCCTACCACTAAAATATTAGTGTCTGGGTATTCCTTAAAAATTCCAATTAACTTGTTAAGAGTTTCTTGCGACTTGGTATTTATATTGTATTTATTGGTATCGAAATAAACACCACTGTTTTCATCGAAGGTGACTACAATACCGTTATCAACACGTTCTACTTCAGCTCCAGGAATTTCTTCTTCTATTTGTTGCGCCTGTTTATCCATTTTACTACCAATAAGAACACCTGCACCGCCTCCTATTGCTCCACCAATAACAGCTCCTAATTCTCCATTACCGCCTTTACCAACATTATTGCCTATAATGGCTCCTAATATAGCACCACCTGTAGCACCAATAACAGCTCCTTTTTGTTTATTATTTGCATTTTGAACAGCCTTACAACTAGATATACTCATGGTAAAAATAGCCGCTAAAAATAAAATGCCTATTTGTTTTATTATTTTATTAATCATCATTATTAAAGTTTTGTAAAGTTCATTGAAATTGTAAATGGCTGCCCTTCTACCATTAATGTCTGTTGCCATTGCATCGCCGTATCGGACAAAGCGGATAGCTTTAAACGAAATCCTTGATTTGTTTCCGATTTATGCTTTTCGTTCGTAGGTTTCAATAAGAAATCGTAAAGCCCAGTTTGCTGATCAATTTCCTGAATAGTGAACACAAAATGTCTTGCTCCGGTATTACAACTTGATGCATCTATATTATAAACGCCGGTATTATTGTTAGGAACAAACTGCCAATAACTCCCTTCAAAGCAATTTTTTGAAGCATCATTCAGTAAAGTAATGTTATAGTTTCCTGATCTGTCGTAAGTGATATTGGTTAAAGCCCAATTCCCTTTTATAACTTTTTTTGAAGTACGCACAGTTTTTGAAGCTCCACAAGACAAAATACTTAATGTCACCAATAGTAAAAGGATTCGTTTCATATTATTTTTTTGATTAGTATTCGTAAGTATATACGTTTTTTTACCTGAATAAAGATCATATAAATTTATTTACATGCCATCTTGATTTATACCAAATTAATGTTAATATTTCGGATTTGGAAACTTAAAAACCATCAAACTACTGTTAATAAACAGATTATTTCGAGGTTTCAAAAACCGCTAACGGTGCCATTCTCGCCTTATTAAGTGATAACACCTTATTATTTATCGCAAAATTATCAACCTTATTAAGGATATCCATGAATGCAGCTTCCACACTCATATCCGGACAAGCCATTAAAGTTGTCGCCACCTTAGAAAATAAGATTCTGTTTCCGGCACCCATTTCAAACAAACCCCTAAATGTATTACAACTACTGTTGCCATAGATCTTATTATCACTAAAATCAAAGGTCATAAATGCCCCTTTAGTAGACACATCTTTGCCATTTAATTTTACAAGTTTCCATTTTACGCCATAAAGGCTATTCATCAATTTGGTTAGCACATTTTTATTAGCCAATTCGCCTGTAATACGATTACCAGAATCATCTAAGGGCATCAATCTATTTTCTCCAACAAAATAACCTCTCTTATTCGCTTTAGATAAAAATATTTTTTGTCCCGCTTCATCCCATTTAAAAGTTCCCTTTGAAATAGCCACACTATCTTCTTTACCTTGATGTACTTCCTTTAAAACATAAGTTTCATCAGCAGATAAAGATATTTCCGTTTTAATGCCGGAACAATGAGGACAAGCTGCGGTACCAGAATAAAAACCATTCCAATCTAAAGCATTTTGACTAGTATGAGAATCTACTACTTTATAAGGTTCATTATTTACATCAGAAGGATTTTCCGATTTTGCATTTTTTGAAGCATTACAGCTCGACATTAAAATGAAGGCCATGAGCATAACTGTCATAACAATTTTCATAGGCATATTTTATTTTTTAAAGGCAAAAAGCAGGCCAATCTTATATAAAAGGGCCTACTTTTTATTTATTAAAATACTTAAATTTATTAAGCTACTTTTTTAAGTAAATCAAAGCATGGGCACTTTTTACAACGCTTGTTTTCGCCCTTTTTGAACTTTTTACAACAACTACTTTTTACTTTTGAAGCATCCACTATACCAGCTTCATGAAGTTTTTTAATTGCCTTTTTTTTCTTTTTCTTGCCCAAGAACTTGATTATAAAATTGTTTGACCGGGCAAATCTAAGTTATTTTAATTAAATCTAAATAAGATTAAATGTTAAAATTTATTCAGGAGTTTCTGCTGAAGCAGTTGTTACGGATAACTGTTGAATATCACGATCGAATAGATAAAGACCTCCTTTATCGTCGCCAATAAGATTTATTTTATCTAAAATGGTACGTGCCATAGCCTCTTCTTCAATCTGCTCGGAAACATACCACTGTAAAAAGTTATGAGTAGCATAATCTTTCTCCTGCAGGCTAATATGCACCAATTCATTAATACTATCTGACACAAACACTTCGTGATTAAAAAGTTCCTGAAACATTTCCCGAAACCCTTCGAAAGTTACATTTGGTGCCGCTAAAGCAGACACCTGAGCGTGGCCTCCACGCTCGTTTACAAACTTTACTAATTTAAGCATGTGGTCACGTTCTTCCTGAGATTGATCGTACATAAATCCAGCAACACCTTCTAAACCTTTTACTTCTGCCCAACAGGCCATTGCTAAATATATTTGAGACGATTCTGCTTCTATTTTAATTTGCTTATTAAGTGCTTCTTCTATGATTTTTGATAACATAATGATTCATTTTTACGTAAAGTTAATGAATTATCTATTTCATATAAAAAAAGAACCACATGATTATTACATGTGGTTCTAAATATATTATATAAGCCGATTCGTACTTAGCTAATCTGCAATCCATTTGGAACATTGGCATCATCTGGATTTACAAATACCAATTTACCTTCAGCACTTTCGGTCATTAATATCATCCCTTCACTTTCAACACCACGTAACTTTCTCGGAGCTAGATTCACTAATACGGTTACTTTTTTACCAACCACTTCTTCAGGTGTAAAACTTTCAGCAATACCAGAAACGATGGTTCTAGTATCAATTCCAGTATCTACCTTTAACACTAATAACTTTTTAGCTTTTGGCATTTTTTCAGCTTCTATAATGGTACCAACACGGATATCTAATTTCGTAAAATCATCAAACGTAATGGTGTCTTTCTGAGGTTCTGCAGCTTTATTAGCAGCTTCATTAGCCTTTTTACTGGCTTCCAATTTATCAAGTTGTGCTTGAATAGTAGCGTCTTCAATTTTTGTAAATAACAATTCAGCCTTACCAATTTGATGTCCTGAAGCTAATAATACTTCTTTTTGAGCGACATCATTCCAATTCAAGTCATTATTACCTGTTTTGGTATTTAGCATATGCTTTAATTTTTCTGATGAAAATGGTAAGAATGGTTCGCTTAACGTCGCCAAAGCATTGGCTATTTGTAAGGCAACATACATAATTGTTTGCGTGCGCGCTTCATCGACCTTTACAACTTTCCATGGTTCTTCATCAGCCAAGTACTTATTTCCTAGTCTGGCCAAATTCATTAATTCCTGTTGTGCTTCTCTAAAACGGTAACGCTCAATAGACGAAGAAATAACATCTGGATAGGCCTTAACCGCTGCTAATGTAGCGCTATCGACCGCAGAAAATTCACTGGCAGAAGGCACAACACCTTCATAATATTTATTAGTGAGCACCACAACTCGATTAATGAAGTTTCCAAAAATAGCTACTAACTCATTATTATTTCGTGCCTGAAAGTCCTTCCATGTAAAATCGTTATCCTTAGTTTCCGGTGCATTCGCCGTTAAAACATAACGTAAAACATCCTGTTGACCAGGGAATTCTGTTAAATACTCAGGTAACCAAACTGCCCAGTTTTTAGAAGTCGATAACTTATTGCCTTCTAAATTTAAAAACTCATTAGCAGGCACATTATCCGGCAGGATATAACTCCCCTCAGACTTTAACATGGACGGGAAAATAATACAATGAAATACAATATTATCTTTACCGATAAAGTGCACCAATTTAGTATCTTCATCTTTCCAGTATGGCTCCCAATCTTTTCCTTCACGTTCTGCCCACTCTTTGGTAGATGAGATATAACCTATAGGTGCATCAAACCATACGTAAAGTACTTTTCCTTCACCACCTTCAACCGGCACCGGAATACCCCAATCTAAATCACGAGTTACGGCACGCGGACGCAAGCCATCATCAATCCATGATTTCACTTGTCCATATACGTTCGGTTTCCAATCTTTTTTATGTCCTTCTAAAATCCATTCCTTTAAAAATGCCTCATGTTTATCTAAAGGTAAAAACCAGTGTTTTGTTTGCTTTAATGTTGGTACATTTCCTGTTAAAGCCGATTTCGGGTTTATTAAATCGGTGGCATTTAAACTGGTTCCACATTTTTCACATTGATCACCATAAGCTTCCTCATTTCCACATTTAGGACAAGTTCCTGTAACAAATCGATCTGCTAAAAATTGATTCGCCTTTTCATCGTATAACTGCTCGGTTGTTTCTTCAATAAACTCGCCTTTATCATAAAGCGTTTTAAAAAATTCTGAAGCCGTTTCATGATGAATTTTAGCCGAAGTACGGGAATAATTATCAAATGAAATACCAAAATCTTCAAATGATTTTTTTATAATGGCGTGATATTTATCTACCACATCCTGAGGTGACACGCCTTCATTCTTAGCTTTTATGGTAATAGGCACACCATGCTCATCGCTTCCACCAATAAAAACAACATCGTTACCTGTTAAACGTAAATAACGTGCATAAATATCGGCTGGCACATAAACACCTGCCAAATGACCAATATGTATTGGTCCGTTAGTATAAGGTAATGCAGAAGTAATGGTATATCTTTTTGACATTCTTGATTGTATTTTTGAAGCCACAAAAGTACACATTTTGAAAGGGATTTAGAAAAAAAATGTACATTTACATTATGTCGAAAATCTCAATAATTACTACGCTGTTTTTTGCTGTTTTTTTCTTCGGAAAATGGCATATATCAGCTCAAAATTCAACAGTAAATAAATCTAATACTTTGGTACAACCTCCATATTTAAAACCAGGCGATACGGTGGCTATTGTTGCGCCATCTGGAATATTAAAAAACAGATCTACAGAAATTGAAAAAGCAAAAGACTTACTTAAAAGTTGGGGGCTAAATTATGTTGTAGGAGATCATGTTTTCGATCATGCCAATCACTTTGCCGGAAGTGACGACGACCGCTGTGAGGACTTTCAAAAAGCTATGAATGCTCCCGAAATTAGTGCCATTTGGTGTGCCCGAGGTGGTTATGGCGCTGTACGGATTATTGACAAACTAGATTTTTCACAGTTTAATAAACATCCAAAATGGCTTATTGGATATTCTGACATTACCGCCTTACACAACGAATGGCATACGCGAGGCTATAAAAGTATTCATGCCATGATGTGTACGAGCCTGCAAGATAATAATGAAACCATTAAAGAGACCATTGCTACTTTTAAAAAAGCACTCTTTGGAGAACCTTTAGAATATAAATTAAAAGGCTCTCCTTACAACAAACTAGGCTCAGTTACAGCACCAATAGTTGGCGGTAATCTAAGTATTCTTTACAGTATGCTAGGTTCAAAATCGAGTATTGATACCTCGGGTAAAATATTATTTATTGAAGAGATTGGCGAATACAAGTACCATATAGATCGTATGCTTCAAAGTTTAAAACGCGCAGGCTATTTTGAAAACTGTGCCGGTGTTTTGGTTGGTAATATGACAAAAGTAAAGCGCAATACTACCCCTTGGGGAACTTCGGTAGAACAATTAATATTAGACGCTTTAAAAGAATATGATTTTCCAATTGCATTTAATATGCCATCTGGTCACGAAAAAGACAATAGAGCACTAATTTTGGGGCAAACCATTGATTTTAACGTAATTATTGAACAATCAACTATTTTTTTTAAAAATTATTGAAACATGTAATAGGTTAGTACTATAAATGTTGTTTAACCTAAAAATACATGTGATATGAAAAAATTTTACTTTTTAACCGTAATAGCAATGTTATTATTTTCAGTAAGTGCTAGCGCTGTAGAATTAAACCTTAATCTTAATAATCCAGACGTACGTAAATGTTTAATTGAATCTGCCGGTCAAGAAGGCTGGGAGCACTCTGCCACTTATTTAGATGCCGATAACAAAGTAGTTCTTGTATTTTCAAAAGATGGGAAAAATGTATCTTATACAGGAAACCAAAAATTCGAATGCGAAAAATAATACTTACTTATTATCTGAAAATAAAAAACCAACTAAATTTTATAAAATAGTTGGTTTTTTATTTTTAAAATCCACGTTCCTTCTGAATTTGCTCATAAGCTTCTTGTACTTGCCTGAATTTTTCTTCTGCACCTTTTCTATGAGCTTCTCCTAAATGTATTACTTTATCCGGATGGTATTTTTTTGCCATGTTTCGATAGGCTTTCTTAATCTCTTCAATAGTTGCTGTTCTATCAACTTCTAAAATTTTATAAGCATTATCTGCCGATTTATAGAACATCGCTTTTATACTTTCATAATCGTTATGGCTAATTCCTAAATAACCCGCTATGGTATAAATCTGGCGCATTTCAGATTCTGTCACGACACCATCGGCATTTGCGATCCCAAATAAAAAATGAATCAACTGCAGACGTGATGCATGCTCCATCATTTGTTTAATTTGCAAACATACCTGACGTGTTGAAATATTTTTCTGTCTATTAATTTCTTTAAACAGTCTAAAAGCATGGTTAGCCCTTTCCTTACCATACATATTTACAAACTGCATACGGACGAAATCTAACTCCCTCTGATCCTGTTTACCATCAGCTTTTATTACTATGGAAGCCAATATAAGTAAGCTAACTTCAAAATCGCCCGGTTGTGTTCGAACATTTTGAGTATACCGTCTACGTTCATTACTAATATCAGCATCTTTACCAATGGCATCTACCATACCACCTAAAGCCAGTCCTATAATAGCTCCAATGGGACCACCAAACGACCATCCCAGAGCGGCTCCAATCCATTTTGAAAAACTCATGTAAGTATAAATTCAATTTATCGTCAAACCTACATAGATTTTAGTTCTTTTAAAAGAAGAAATTCTATTAAGTAAGTTCATGCTCATCTTATTAAACAAATAAAAATGAGCTAATTTAAATATTTGTTGGTAGTAATATTCCATTTGTTACACAATTGGTATCTTTGCCACTTAAAACGTTAATAATTAAAATTTAAAAATATGTATCCAGCAGAATTAGTAAAACCAATGCGCGAAGATTTAACTAAAGTTGGTTTTGAAGAATTACATACTGCAGAGGCTGTTGAAGCAGCTTTAGCTAAAGAAGGAACCACATTAGTTGTTGTTAATTCGGTTTGTGGCTGTGCCGCTGCAAATGCACGTCCAGGTGCAAGAATGAGTTTACAGAATGCTAAAAAACCAGATCACATTGTAACGGTTTTTGCAGGAGTAGATAAGGAAGCTGTTGATGCCGCACGTGCACAAATGGTACCTTTCCCTCCAAGCTCACCAAGCATGGCTTTATTTAAAGATGGTGAATTAGTACACATGCTAGAACGTCATCATATTGAAGGGAGACCAGCTGAAATGATTGCTGAAAACCTAATGGATGCCTATAACGAGCATTGCTAAAATATAAATAACTAAATAAAAACCACGATAATATATCGTGGTTTTTTTAGTTATATACGCAACGTTTCATTACAGTATGCATCTACTTAGCAAACTATCAAAACTATGAAAAAAGCGCTTATACTACTTTTAGCAATATGTCTGGTTACACTTTCTTTTAAATGTGAAGATGACTACTCCCCAAAAAATCAAGAAGAAGACAAAAAAGCTCTAGATATTTTAAAATCTGAAATCGAAACGTTAAGCTCTCAATCCGTTTGCAACGATAATTATATGTGTAAATACATGGCGCTAGGAAGCAAACCTTGTGGCGGTCCCTGGAGCTATTTAATATATTCTACATCCATAGACACTCAAAAACTAGAAAACTTAGTTAGTCAATACAATAAAAAAGAGCAAGAATACAACGAAAATTATAAGGTAAGTTCCGATTGTGCTATGGTGTTACCACCGTCTCAAATAGATTGTGAAAATAACAGATGTATTGCTGTTTATTAACACTAAGTTTTTACTAATTTTGGCCCATGGAAAAATTAGTATCATACCCTTTATCGGCTATTTATAACCTGTGCTTTCTTTTAACACTCATTATTTTTCATCCTATTCAATGGTTCTGTTTTAATGTATTTGGGTACAGCGCGCATAAAAAAAGCGTAGATGTACTTCAATTTTGCTTAATGCGTTGCGCCAACATCTTAGGAACTCGTTTTTCATACATTAATCCATATGATATAGAAACCGGTCAACCATTAATAATTGTAGCCAATCATCAGAGTTTACACGACATTTACCCAATTACCTGGTATATGCGTAAATATCACCCTAAATTTATTAGTAAAATAGAATTAGGTAAAGGTATTCCAAGTGTATCTTATAATTTACGCCATGGCGGAGCAGCTTTAATTGATAGAAAGAACCCAAGACAATCTTTACCTGCCCTTATGAAATTTGGCGAATATATTGAAAATAACAAACGAGCAGCTGTAATTTTCCCTGAAGGAACACGCAGTAAGGATGGGAAACCTAAAAAATTTCAAACCAAAGGCTTAGAAGTTTTATTTAAAAAAATTCCTTCGGCTACCGTAGTTCCTATTACCATAAACAACTCTTGGAAAATGCTTAAATTTGGTAAGTTTCCAATGGGATTAGGCACACATATTACTTTTACTGTGCATAAGCCTTTAAAAGTTAGTACCTTTGCAGATAAGCAAGAACTTATTAATAGTATTGAAAAGACTATTACAGAAAGTATACAACACTAAACCATTTTACAGATGTCTTTAAAGAATAAGAGATTAGAAGTGATGCAGTTTTTGGAAAAAGACGTTGACGCTTTAATGGAGAAATATTTAATCCCTATTGACAGCATATGGCAACCTACCGATTTTTTACCAAATTCAGAAACTACAGACGAAGCCTTTTTTGAAGAGGTTAAAGAAATTAGAGAACTAGCTAAAGAACTTCCTTACGATTTTTGGGTAGTATTAGTAGGCGATATGATAACGGAAGAAGCCCTTCCTACTTACGAATCCTGGTTAATGGAGGTTGAAGGCGTCAACCAAGTAGATGGTGGCGGAAACGGCTGGTCGAAATGGGTGAAACAATGGACAGCCGAAGAAAACAGGCATGGCGATGTACTAAATAAATATCTATATCTGTCTGGGCGCGTAAACATGAAAGAAATTGAAATTACAACGCAACACCTTATTGCAGATGGTTTTGATATTGGCACAGACCGCGACCCGTACAAAAACTTTGTTTATACCAGTTTCCAAGAGTTAGCCACTTATATTTCGCATAATCGCGTAGCCAAAATTGCCAGAAAAAATGGAAATAAACGATTAGCTAAAATGTGTCAGATTATTTCAGGTGACGAAATGCGACACCACCATGCCTATTCGGATTTTGTAGATCGTATTTTTAAGGTCGACCCGAGCCAGATGATGATGGCGTTTCATTATATGATGAAACAAAAAATTACCATGCCAGCGCATTTCTTACGCGAATCGGGAGATAAAATTAGCACAGCTTTTGAAGAATTCTCAAATACAGCCCAGCGTATTGGAGTTTACACATCAACAGATTATGTGGACATCCTTCAAAAATTAATCGATCGTTGGGAAATTGATAAAATTACAAACCTAACTGATGAGGCTGAAAAAGCCAGAGACTACTTAATGAAATTGCCGGCAAGAATGTACAGATTAGCCGAAAGAATGAAGATTCCAGAAAACTCATATCAATTTAAGTGGGTAGAACCTGCTTTAATTAAATAATAGCCTATATAAAAATTCCTTTCAAAACGAAAGGAATTTTTATTTTTACACTAATGAATCAAGAAACCCAATTAAAACAAACCAAGCTGTTTGTAAAAGAACAATTAGCTGATGCCGAGGGAGGTCATGACTGGTTTCATATCCTTCGAGTATATAACAATGCTTTATTAATTGCTAAAACAGAACCTGTAAATTTATTTGTGGTGCAATTGGGCGCCTTACTACATGATATTGCCGACAGTAAGTTTCATGACGGAAATGAATCTGTTGGTTCGCAAAAAGCCCGGGAGTTTTTATTCAAATTAAATGTCGATTCTTCAATTATCGAACATGTTGTAAAAATTATTGAAAATATCTCTTTTAAAGGAGGAAATGAGGCTCAGAAATTCAAATCTCCCGAATTAGACGTTATACAAGATGCCGACCGGCTAGATGCTATAGGCGCTATTGGTATTGCACGCTGTTTTAATTATGGTGGATTTAAAAATCGAGCCATTTTTGATCCAAACATCAAGCCAAACCTGAAAATGACCAAAGAGGAATACAAAACCTCGACAGCTCCAAGCATCAACCATTTTTACGAAAAACTTCTATTACTTAAAGACAGGATGAACACAAAAACAGGCTATAAAATTGCTGCTGAACGGCATCAATTTATGCTTCAGTTCTTAGATCAGTTTTACAATGAATGGGATGGAAACGAATAGGATACCTATCCAATAATCATTTTTATTTCTTTCCTGTAATTAGAGGCACTTTTCCCAGTTATCTCGTTAAACTGTTTATTGAAATGTGAGAAATTATTAAAACCGCACTCAAAACAAATATCAGCGATACTCATTTGACTTTCATTAAGCAATTTTGTAGCGTGTACCACACGATATTCATTCACTAACTGAGTAAATGTTTTACCAGTCACTTTCTTAAAATATCTACAAAAGGCAGGAACAGTCATACTTACCTGATCTGCAATTTCATCTAAAGAAATATGCTTTTGAAAATTTCTATTTACGTATTTAAATATGGCATCTATTTTAGAACTATCCTGTGCCTCAGTTTCAAAAGCAATTCCATCGGCATTTAAAAGCGAATAATCATCTGTTTTTGCCAAGAAATTTAGAATATCCAAAAATTTTAAAACACGCTTTAAGCCATCATAATCTGCGAGTTTTTCAATTTTATTTCCAATTTTCTTTTTAGTATCTACCTTAAATCGAATTCCTTTCTTAGCGCGCTCAAACAAAGCTACGATACCCGCCATTTCAGGAACATTTAAAAAATCGTCTCCTAAAAAGTTTGACTTAAATTGTATTGTTGTTTCTGTTCCAGTAGCTGTTAATCTATCGGTAAATCCATTATGCGGTAAATTCGAGCCTATTAATATTAATTGACTATTATTAAAATACGATAAATGGGTTCCTATATGTGTTTTACCTTGACCTTTATTTATATAGATAAGCTCTAACTCCGGATGAAAATGCCAGTACGCATCATTCTTGTCTACCGTATCCACATGCTGCTTAACTAATATAGAACTTCCAAAAGTCGGGGTAAGTTTTTTAAAAGCCGGTTTCTTATTAATCATAACAAAATGGTTTCTCTAACAAAATTACAACATATTAACTATAAAACATTCATTTTATTACCTCAATTATGTGTTATTTTAACAGAACATTTATTTAACAATTAGTTAACAGTTAATATAGCATATAAATTGGTCAAATTAGATGTTTTTACAACCATACTTCTACCCTACCTTTGTAATGTAGTTAATTACTACCTACAAAACTTATATTAATATAAATTTTGTAGCCATAAAATTGATAATATAAAATTCACTCTAATATAAAGAGTATACAATATTCATTAATAATTAGTTTAATGTCTTATTTAGTTTAGTTGGTAAAGTGAGCTGTGGTGGCTCACTTTTTTTTTTGCCTTAATCTAGAAAGCACTTCTCAATCAACTCTTTAATATTTGAGATTAAATTTATTCATAAAATATTCAATATATCAATTCTTAACACCTTTATGTTCTATTTTAACCTTATTAATTGTTAAATATATCTTAATTGACAATATAACACATAAATGAATCAAAAGTGATGTTTTTTTAAGCATATAACACACATACCTTTGTCCTATAATATTTAATGAGAAAATAATTATGAAAAAAATAATAAACACATTAATCTTTGCTGTATTCACTATTATGTTTGGTAATGCAAGTGAAATAGATTATACTATTTCAAACAATAATTTAAAGAAAACCGCTATTACTTTAACAAATGTTAAAGCTGGTAATATCTTAACTATTAAAGATTCTAATAACTTTGTAATTTTTAAAGAGTCTATTAAAGAAAATGGAACTTATAAAAAAGGTTTTGATTTAACCGCTCTTCCATCAGGAAATTATGTTTTTGAAATCGAAAAAGATTTAGAAATAAAAACTATTCCTTTTAAAATCAATTATAAACAAGTTACTTTTTTAAATAACGAAGAAGCAACAACCTACAAGCCTTTCTTAAGACAAGATAAGGATATGATTTTCATTACAAAGTACTGCCCTAACAAAGAACCTCTAAAAATTAGCATCTTTGTTTTTGAAGACACAACTTATAGGTTAATTCACAGTGAAAAAATAACGGGATCTCAAACATTAGAAAAAGCATACAGGTTATCTAAAAAAGGTGACTATAAAATAGTAATAAACTCTAATAATAAAGAGCACACGAAATTCATTAATAATTAGTTTAATGTCTTATTTAGTTTAGTTGGTAAAGTGAGCTGTGGTGGCTCACTTTTTTTTTAAAATAATCGCAACTGCCCATCCTTATAATCCGAATGCAGAGCAAGATTAAGCTGAGGCATTTTTTTATCATTAAAATATTTACCTCTTGCCATCTTAATTAAGTTGCTAATTTGTTCAGCTATTTCACCTTCACCATGCATTCTAATCCCCATTCTACTATCATTTAAGGCACCTCCATGACATTCCTTAATTTGACTTAATACTTTTTCTGCTCGATCCGGCATTGCTTTATTAATCCAATCGGAAAAAATTTCTCCCACAGCTCCATTTAATCGCACAATAGTATGCCCGATAGATGACGCTCCATACTCAGCTACCATTTTAGCCATGGGTAATATTTCATGACTATTTATAGAAGGTATTATTGGTGCTAGCATAACATTTACTGGTATGCCCTGCTCACTTAAAGATTTTATTGTTTCCAGCCTTTTTCTTATTGTCGTTGTGCGAGGTTCCAATAAACGTCTAGTGTCTTCAGACAATGAGGTAATGGATATATGCACCCCAACTAAATTATCTGCAGCTAATTTCTTCAAAAGATCTAAATCTTTTAAAATCAAAGCATTTTTTGTGATGATAACCACCGGATGTTTGTATTTAAGAAAAACCTCCAGACATTTGCGCGTAATTTCAAAAGTTTTTTCCACCGGCTGATAACAATCTGTATTACCAGACATTACTATAGGATAGGCTTTCCAGGATTTTCTTTTTATAAATTTTTCAAGTAACTCTGGCGCATTTTTCTTGATCATTATCTGTTGTTCAAAATCTAGACCAGCACCATAACCCCAATACTCATGCGTATTTCGAGCATAACAATACACACACCCGTGTTCACAACCCTGATAAATATTCATCGAATATTGCATACCAACATCTGGGCTATCGACCTTATTCACAATCGTTTTAGGACAAACCTCTTTATAGTGTGTTTTAGAGTCATAACTTGGCTCGCCCTCTTTCTCACAGTACTCTAAATAATCATTACGCGTTTCATAACGATACTCCGAAAATCGATTAGCCACATTTATTTGTGCACCTCTACCTTTTTTATATGATTTAGAATCCATAAGAAAGTTATCAAACACTGCTATTTTCCAGGGAAATCCGCCTTTCTCTTTTCGAGAAACGCACTTGTCCCTTCTGCAAAGTCCTGAGTTCCGAAGCATTTACCAAATTCTTCAATTTCTATATCGAATCCATTAACTCCGTCTTTAAAATTCGCGTTTACGGCACGTATGGCACTACTGATGGCGACACCTGAATTCTGCGCTATGCGTGTAGCAATTTTTACACAAAAAGCAAGTAATTCCTCCTGTTTGGTTACATGATTTACTAAACCGTAATTATGAGCCGTTTGTGCATCAATCATACCTGCCGTCATAATGAGCTCCATAGCGCGCCCTTTACCAATTAGCTGTGGTAATCGCTGAGTTCCTCCATACCCCGGAATTACACCTAAAGATACTTCGGGCAATCCCATTTTAGCATTATCGCTGGCTACTCGAAAATGACATGCCATAGCCAATTCCAAGCCTCCTCCAAGCGCAAAGCCATTTACTGCCGCAATCACTGGGGTTTTTAAATTTTCAACAAAGTCGAACAATTCCTTATGACCATTAGCAGCCAGATTGGTTCCCTGTTCTACAGAAAAATCGGCAAATTCACTGATATCAGCGCCAGCAACAAAAGCCTTTTCTCCCGCCCCGGTAACAATAATAACCTTCACAGACTCATTCTCACTGGCTTCCCGGAAAGCACGATGAAGCTCCATAATAGTTTCTTTATTAAGTGCATTTAACTTTTTAGGTCGATTTATAGTGATAACAGCTATATCACCCTGTTCTTCTAATAGAATATTATTGAAATTCATGACTTTATTTAAATTTTACTGTTCTTTAGGAAATGTAACTTTAAAGACCGTACCAACATTCTTCTCTGAAGTTACGGTGATAGTTCCGTTATAAGTTTCTACAATATTTTTTACCATCGCAAGTCCGAGTCCCATACCACTTGACTTAGTGGTAAACTTAGGCTCGAAAACCTTTTGTAAATTCTCCTCTAAGATACCAGAACCGTTATCGGCAATAGTTATAATAACTTTAGTGGCATCGGTCTGTACATTTACTACTATTTTAGGGTTTCTATCGTTAGGAATTGCCTGAATTCCATTTTTAACCAAATTGGTAACAACCCTAATTAACTGAGTTCTATCAAATTTAGCAATTATTTCATCCGCATCAGACATAAAAACGATATAATCGTCATTAAAAATATCGAGCGCTAGTTTTACAATTTTAACCACATTAAGGGTCTCATTCTGCTGCGCAGGCATTTTCGCAAAATTTGAAAACGCCGATGCAATAGAACTCATGGTATCTATTTGCTGAATTAAGGTTTTACTATACTCATCAACCTTTAAACGAATCTGTGGATCGCTGGGATCGAATTTTCTTTGAAAATTTTGTACGGTTAATCGCATAGGCGTTAACGGGTTTTTAATTTCATGTGCTACCTGTTTAGCCATTTCTCGCCAGGCTTGTTCACGCTCACTTCTAGCTAGCTGCACAGCACTTTCTTCCAGCTCATCTATCATACTGTTATAAGAATTCACCAAAGTTGAAATCTCTTCACTAACATCATTTACTAGAATTTTTTTATTGCGTTTCTCTAATCGGGTATCATTAATTTTATCACTAATTTTCTGCAACGATTTTGTAATATATTTAGATAATAAGAAAGCTATACCAATAGCCATAACTAATACCAAAATAAAGGCATAGGCAATGCGCTGTAAAAACTCCAGTAATTCGTTAACAAGAAAATCATCCTTTTCTAAATAAGGAATATTTAATATGGCTATTGCCTTAGATTGATTGTCATACAGATAAGTATAGGACGATTGAAATGTTTCACCATTAACTTTATGTTTATCTACAAACATGTGTTCTGCCGTATTTGATATCGCATTTAAAACTTCGCCATTTAAGCATACATTGGCCTCATGTGTTTGCAAACTTGCTTTGGATGAAATTAAAAGCCCGCCATCTAAATCGTAAAGATTGATTTGTAACTTATGAATATCGGCAATATTATAAATTTCCTCCTTAAATATAATTGGAATATTTTCTGTTTTAACCTCCCAGGTATTTTGCCTACCATTTAACACCCGGCGTAAATGTGTTTGAATATTATCTTCTTTACGGCCTAATCGTTCCTCGTGATAATCTTTACTTTGCTCATTATACTGATATATGGCAATGGCAGAAATAAGTATAGAAGCCAATAACACCAGCAAGATCATGGCTAAAAAAATACGAGTACGAAGAGACAGTTTTGTCGAGATCATTTGAAATATTAATGTACTAAATATAACAATAATTGCACCAAACCGACTTTAACTTCTTGTGAAAAACAAAAAATATAAAGCCATTTTTTAGGGATTAAAACTATATTTAAGCTCTACCAATCTTTTAATTGAGAAACGACAACGTAAAGCTCTATCTGCAAGGAAACGCCAAAAAGAAAATTATGCCTCGGGATTTCTTTCTCGAATGTTTTTATAAAGTTTAAATCCGAGCATGATTAGCACCCCTAAAACAAGAATACCTATAATACCCCATAACCAATTAATGGCACTTTTTAAAATAACAAGGAAAACAACAGCGAATAATATAAATGTCGCACCTTCGTTCCAAATTCGCATAAAACTTGAGGATTTTTTAACCACATCGATTTGTAACTGCTTAAAATATTGATGTGTTTTTAAATGATAAATAAAAAGCAACAACACAAAAGCGAGCTTAACTTGCATCCAAGGCTCCTTTAACCAGAATGGCTGAATAATTAATAACCATACGGCAAAAATTGTAGCCAATATAGCCGAAGGCCAAGTAATAATATACCATAAACGCTTAGCCATTAACTTAAGCTGTTTTCCTAAAATTTCCTTTTCTGGCGATGGCTTATGAAAGGCCTCTATCTGATACACAAACAATCGTGGAATGTAAAACAACCCTGCAAACCAGGTTATCACAAAAATGAGATGAAATGCCTTGATATAATAATAAAGCTCCATAATTTATATAACTACTTCAGAGGTAGCAGATTTTATTTTTAAAGTTCTTTTTATTTCTCTGTTTAAAAAAAAAGCCGTGACTATAGTAGATAATACATCGGCAATTGGAAACGACATCCACACGCCATTTTCGCCATAAAACATAGGCAATATAAATATAAGTGGAATAAAGAAAAAACCTTGCCTTGTTAAAGTTAGCAATAACGCAGGGACCGCTTTCCCTATGGCCTGAAAATATGCAGCACCTATAAGTTGTACAGCAATTATAGGCGTAACAGCAAATACCCAGCGTATAGCATTTGGTGCTTGCTTTAAGACTTCCGCATCATTGGTAAACATTTTTGTAATAACCTCAGGAAATACCATTAACAATACAAAAACCATCGTTGCCAATATGGAAGCATATTTAATGGATATATTAATACTTTTCCGAACACGAGGGTAATTCTTTGCTCCATAATTATAGCCTGCAATTGGTAAAAAGCCCTGTGTAATTCCTAAAACAGGAAACATCGCAAACATAAGCATGCGCCCCACAATCGCATAGGACGTAACAGAAATTTCACCTCCAAAATCAAACAAAATATTATTCATCAATAAATAGGTAACACTTACCACGGCCTGTCTTGATAGGGTTACAAATCCTAAAGAACCAATTTCTCTAATGATATTTAGATTTAAACCAAGATGAACAAAATTTATTTTGAGTTCTGAATTTTTAGAAATAAAGAACCATAATATAAACAGAAAAGAAAAACCGTATGAAACCGTTGTTGCCCAGGCCGCACCATACATGCCATAATCCAAAATATTTATAAGAATATAATCTAATATAAGATTACTTACAGATGGAATCATCATAGCATACATAGCAAACTTAGGCTTACCTTCTGCTCGAATTACCGTATTTCCCATCATACTCAATGCCAATAACGGCACACCATAAAGTACAATTTTATAATATATTTTGGCAGGTTCAAAAATAGCACCCTGTCCACCAAAAACCGGAATAATTTCATCAACATACCACAAACCAAAAACAACCATAATGGTAGTAAACAGTAAGGTTAATGTAATTTGGTTTCCAAAAGTATTTAAAGCTTTCTTTTTATCGTTGGCACCCAAAGCCCGGGAAATAATAGAAGATCCACCTACCCCTATTGCCATACCTAATGCCGCAATAAAAAACGATACCGGAAGCACTACATTTATACCAGCAATAGCCGTAATACCAATCCAATGTCCAACAAAAATAGTATCTACCAAGATATTTAGTGACATAACCAAAATACCAATAGACGCCGGAACGGCTTGTCTTATCAGCAATTTACTTATTGGCTGCACACCTAAATCCTGAGAACTTACTTTTGCCATTATACTTATGCCTTGTTAGAAACCCAGTTATTCATCCATTTCGACAGTAAATCTATCCATTCCTGGTCATCATTTAAACATGGGATTGTGGTATAATCCTTGCCTCCCATTTCATGGAAAATTTCCTGACCTTCCATGGCAATTTCTTCTAAAGTTTCTAAACAATCACTCACAAAGGCAGGAGTTACAATAGCCATACTTTTAACGCCATTCTTCCCTAATCGTTCTATAGTTCTATCGGTATATGGTTGCAACCATGGATCGAACCCTAATCGAGATTGAAAGGAGGTTGAATACGAGCCTTCTTTAAGCTGAAGTCTTTCTGCCACCAATCGTGTAACTTCTAAACATTGATGCCTATAACAAAACTCATGGGCTTTACTTGGAGTTACACAACAAGTCCCATCAATTTTACAATGCGATTTAGTAACATCACTTTTTCTAATATGACGTTCTGGAACACCGTGATAAGAAAACAATAGATGCTCGTAGTTTTTGCCCTCTAAATAACGTCTTATAGAATTTGAAAGCACTTCTATATAGTCTGGCTTATTATAAAAGGCCGGTACGGATTCAATTTTTATATTTGGGAAAAAATCTTGTCTTAATTTTTCGGCCAAAACTGTAATAGTTTCAGTAGTAGCCATAGCAAACTGAGGGTATAAAGGAAATAACAACACCTCATCAACTCCCTGCTCTATTAATTCCTCAATTCCCTTTTTTATGGTCATACTTCCGTAACGCATGGCTAATGCAACCGGCACGTTGACTTGTTTTTGTAGTTTTTGCTGAACACGCTCTGAAATTACGATAAGTGGAGAGCCTTCGTCCCACCATATCTTTTTATAAGCAGCAGCAGAAGCCTTAGGACGCGTTTTTAAAATAATACCTCTTACCAAGAGTGCTCTTGCTGCATATGGAATATCGATAACGCGTTCATCCATTAAAAATTCCCCCAAATATTTCTTAACATCTTTAGGCTCCGGACTGTCTGGTGAGCCTAAATTAACGAGTAGAATGCCTTTTTTCATATTGCAAAAATACAATACAAATTATTATAGTAACACTTTGTGACTATACTATTTTCTTATTCAGAACTAAATCAAATTGATACTGATTTAGCTCCTCATTAAAAATAATTATTGATTGTTATTTTCAAACTTATGCTGAAGATATAATTTTGGGCGTTCTTCGTTATAATCGCAATCTTGAAAAATTCCACACGAAGTGCTAGGTCTTACTAAAGATTTACTAGTGTGATTTTTTGATAAAGCCTCAATTTCTGGGGTCAGATATTTCATAAATCATGATTTAGGTTTTTCTAAAATATTAAAATTCATTGATTTAAACAAGACAAAATCCTTCCATGCAGATGCTTTCTAAATTTCGGTTTAGCATAAGATTCAGTAATATATCTCAATTCATTGTAAAACATACAGCCTACATGAAGTTTATAAATCAAATTACAAATACGACAAAATCGCTTTAAATATTAACTAACTTATCGATTGCAAATATTTCTTAGGCGTAGTACCATATTTCTTTTTAAATGCTGCTATAAAATGACTAGCGGTACTGTAACCGACTTTCAAACCTACTTCATTAACATTATCGTCGCCCGCTTCTAACAATTTTCTAGCCACTTCCATTTTATAATCAAATAAAAAGCTAAAAACAGAATCTCCATAAATTTGCTTAAAACCTTCCTTTAACTTCTTTAAACTCAACCCTATTTCATCGGCTAACTCCTGCAAAGTAGGAGGTTCCGACATGCGAGCTATAATAATATCCTTGGCCTGACGAATTTTTATGACATTAGTTTCATCAACTAAAAACGGACACTGTTCTATATCGGCTTCTTCATTCCTGTTAAAATATAAACTTAGCAACTCTAAAGCTTTCCCCTTAAAATAAAGCGTTTTAATAGATTGATTTAAATTGAAATTAATTAACTGATTTAAAACAATGGCCATTGAAGGTGAAATAACACCATCTTTATAATACTTTTTATCCTTATTATCGGCATTTAAGAACGAAATATAATCGGCCTCTTGAGAAAATAATCCATGAAACTTTTTAATAGAAATTAACACCACAACTACCCAAGAGTTTGGCCGAACCAATAAATTTATCGGTAAATCACGTTGCGGATTATATAACAGTAGAGAATTCTCTTCTAAAACATCTAAAGCGTATCTCCCCTCATTAAACATAAATTTACTCGAGCCCTTTAAACAAAAATGAAACTGAATATAATCGCTATCTATATACCTTTCAACACTTTGAGCGACACTTTTATCATTTTTATGCACCAAAATCAAAAAACCTTCATCTACCTTTGTTTCAGAAAAGGCACCTTGAGCGACATTTTTTGATTCATCTATTGTAGGTTTCATATCTTATTATTTAGATTTAATTTAAATAAAGCGCTTCAAACAATTGGAAGACACTATAAAAGTAGGATAATATACAAATATCGCTAAAAAAATAGGCTAAAAAACCACAATCGTTATTAAAAGTTCTTTCAGCGTTATTTTTTTAATCGCCTTCCGTATACATTTGTTTCGAAATTTCAGGTATTAGCATGCAAAAATATAATATTTCAAGAGGTAACTCCTTTTATGCCATTGGCTTAAGTTACAAAAAAGCCGATGCAGATATTAGAGGTCACTTTAGTTTAGACGAGGAATCTAAACTAAATCTTCTTAATCAAGCTAAGGAAAACAACATAGAAAGCCTTGTTGTTACCTCTACCTGTAACCGTACCGAACTATACGGATTTGCACAACACCCTTTTCAATTAATTCAATTACTGTGTGATAATACCAATGGAACGGTCGATGAATTTCAAAAAGTAGCCTACGTTTACAAAAACAACGAGGCCATTGCCCATATGTTTAGAGTAGGCTCTGGTTTAGATAGTCAAATCCTTGGTGACTTCGAAATTATCAGCCAATTAAAATCGAGCACTAAAACATCAAAGAAATTCGATTTAGTAAATCATTTCACAGAACGTTTAGTTAATGCCGTAATCCAAGCCAGTAAACGTATTAAAACCGAAACTAATATTTCTTCAGGAGCTACCTCGGTATCTTTCGCATCCGTGCAATATATTTTTAACACGGTAGAAGATATCACAAATAAAAACATCTTACTTTTCGGAACTGGTAAAATTGGACGTAACACTTGTGAAAATTTAGTGAAGCATACTAAAAATGAGCATATTACTTTAATAAACAGAACAAAAGATAAGGCCGAACAAATTGCGGGAAAATTTAATCTTATCGTTAAAGATTATGCTAATTTACAAGAAGAAATAAATAAGGCTGACATTTTAATTGTAGCTACAGGAGCTAACAGACCAACAGTTGACAAGCAGATTATTCAATCGACCAAACCTCTTTTAATTTTAGATTTATCCATTCCTAAAAATGTAGATGCTAATGTAGAAAGTCTGGAAAATGTATCGTTAGTACATTTAGATCATTTATCTAAAATTACAGACCAAACTCTAGAAGAACGCAAAAAACACATTCCTTTAGCCGAAGCTATTATAGAAGAAGTTAAATCTGAATTCAACCAATGGCTAGAAACCAGAAAATTCGCACCTACAATAAAAGCCTTAAAGCATAAATTACTCGATTTTGCTCATAGTGAGCTTGATACCCAACGCAAGAAAAATGCGGACTTTAATGAGGATCAGGCCCAATTAATTAGCAAAAATATTATTCAAAAAATAACAAATCATTTTGCGCATCATCTTAAAGACGATGCCGTATCTACCGATGATAGCCTGGAACTTATTAAAAAAGTATTTCAGTTAGAAACCAAAACGAATGTCTAAAATTATTAGAATTGGAACTCGCGATAGCGAATTAGCGCTATGGCAGGCCAAAACCGTACAAAGCCAGCTAGAACACTTGGGTTATAAAACCGAATTAGTACCTGTAAAATCTACAGGCGATTTAGTTTTAGATAAGCCTTTGTACGAATTAGGAATTACAGGTATCTTTACCCGCACCTTAGATATCGCCCTGTTAAACAACGATATCGACATTGCAGTACATTCCTTAAAAGATGTGCCTACAATATTACCAAAAGGCATTGTACAGGCCGCAGTTTTAAAACGTGGCAATGTAAACGACACCCTTGTTTTTAAAGACAATGAAGAGTTTTTAGGAGCTAAAAGCGCCATAATTGCTACGGGGAGCTTACGTCGTCGTGCACAATGGTTAAATCGATTTCCAACACATACGGTTGTTGACCTTCGTGGCAATGTAAATTCTCGTTTACAAAAACTAAATGACAACCACTGGAACGGCGCTATTTTTGCCGCAGCGGGCATTGGACGTATTGGTATTCGACCAGATGAAGCGATTAACTTAGATTGGATGATTCCAGCACCAGCTCAAGGCGCTATAATGATTACAGCATTAGGTGAAGACGACTATGCACTTACAGCTTCTGAACAGCTTAACGATCGAGAAACCGAAATTTGCACCAGTATAGAACGTAAGTTCTTAAACAAATTAGAAGGCGGTTGTACCGCTCCTATAGGTGCCTTAGCAAAAATTAAAAATGATGAAATTCATTTTAAAGGTGTCTTGCTAAGTATCGATGGCAGCAAGCGTATTGATGTAACTCGTGTAAAAAAAGTTGGCGAACATAACGATATGGCAGAATACTGTGCTAACTTTATTATTGAACGCGGCGGAAAACGTTTAATGGACAGTATAAAAAACAAGGACAAAGCGGTTAATGTATATTCTACAAAATCGCTCACCGAAGATCAACGTTTATTGTTTCATGAAAAGATAGTAGCTGAAAGTAGTGATTTTATAAAAATTAGTACAAATCGCATTCATCCCAGGTTCGTTAGAAACGAAATTGAAAATGTTATCATTACCAGTAAAAATGCGGTTGAATCTTTATTAACTAATTTTTCAGTAACCGAACTTCAGTTTAAAAACATTTACTGCGTTGGTAGACGTACAAAACGCATGGTAGAAAAACGTCTTGGCAAGGTAACTCACTTCGAAAATAATGCTAAAAACCTTGCAAATTATTTAGTTGAAAACATCAATGGCAGTGAGGTCACCTATTTTTGTAGTGATTTAAGACTGGATGATTTACCCACTATTTTAGAATCTAACAATATAAAAGTGAATGAGATTGAAGCCTATCAAACCAAATATGATAGTCTTGAAATAGCAGACTCGGTAGAAGCTGCTATGTTTTATAGTCCTTCTACGGTACAAAGTTTCTTAAAAAACAATGGCACGAATGCTATTGCCTTTTGTATTGGAGAAAGCACTGCTAAGGAAGCAAGAAAACACTTTAAGGATGTAAGAGTTGCTAAAGTACCTACCGTGGAAAGTGTTATCGAGTTGGTTAACGAACATTATATATAATAATTACCCTCTTTGGGAATGACATAAAGATATGAGTATTAAGAACGATTTATTTTTAAGAGCATTAAAAGGTGAAACTGTAAACCGTCCTCCAGTTTGGATGATGCGCCAGGCAGGACGCTATTTACCAGAATTCATGGCCATTCGTGAAAAATATGATTTCTTCACACGTTGCCAAACACCAGAATTAGCGAGTGAAATTACGGTACAGCCTATTCGTCGTTATGGTATGGATGCCGCTATTTTATTTAGCGATATTTTAGTGATTCCTCAAGCTATGAATATCGAGGTGCAAATGAAACCTAACTTTGGTCCCTATTTACCAAATCCGGTTCGCACCGCTCAAGATGTAGAAAATGTTATCGTTCCTGATGTAAAAGAGTCTTTGGACTATGTCTATCAAGCCATTAAAGCAACCAAAGAACTATTAAACGATGAAATCCCACTTATTGGTTTCGCGGGTTCACCTTGGACCATTTTATGTTACTGTGTACAAGGGCAAGGTAGCAAGACTTTCGATAAGGCTAAAGAATTTTGCTTTACCAATCCTGTTGCGGCTCATAAACTGTTACAAAAAATTACCGACACAACAATTGCCTATCTAAAAGAAAAAGTAAAGGCAGGCGTAAATGCCGTACAAATATTCGATTCTTGGGGAGGCATGTTATCCCCTACCGATTATCAGGAATTTTCATGGCAATATATCAATCAAATTATTGAAGCATTAAAAGATGATACTCCGGTAATAGCTTTTGGTAAAGGCTGTTGGTTTGCGCTACACGACATGGCACAAAGTAACGCTTCGGCTTTAGGTGTCGACTGGACTTGTTCCGCAAAAAATGCAAGATATTTAACAGGTGGCAATATTACATTACAAGGAAATTTCGATCCCACAAGACTTTTATCACCTCCTGCTGAAATAAAAAGAATGGTACACCAAATGATTAATGAATTTGGTAAAGACAAATACATCGTAAACTTAGGGCATGGTATTTTACCTAATATCCCGCTAGAAAATGCTAAGGCGTTCATCGATGCCGTTAAAAATTACAGTGCTTAATATTTAAGACATTCCCAAAAAGGGCTCACTGTTATCGGTCACTTTCCTGATTTCAAAAAAAATCGGGAAAGTTTCAACAAAGCCTTAATCACTAACAAATGTATATGGTTATGATTAACGATATCGTTTCAGGAATAAAAGCTTATTTAGGAGCCTTTAGTTTAATCTCTAAGCTAAAGCTCTGGAAATACTTCATTATCCCGATGTTTATTAGTTTCATAACAGCAATTCTTATTGGTGTTTCGGCTTATGGTTTTTCCGATAATATTGGAATTTATATTTCTAAATTATGGCTCTGGGATTGGGGCAAAGACACCTTTACAACCATTGGTAATATTATTGGCGGACTCACAATAATCATTCTAGGCCTCATACTATATAAGCATATTATTATGGCCTTGTCGGCACCCTTTATGAGTCCCGTTTCCGAAAAAATTGAAGCGCATTATAATGGAGAAAGACTAAACCACCGAATAACCTCGTTTACTCAACAACTCTGGCGCGCCATTCGCATAAACCTAAGAAACTTAATAATGGAATTACTCATTACCATTCCAATTTTATTATTAAGTTTTATTCCGGTAATAGGCATCCTATTTACCATATTCATATTTTTAGTTCAGGCCTACTATGCTGGTTTTGGAAATATGGATTACACTTTAGAGCGTCATTTTAAATACCGCGAAAGCATCCGCTTCGTAAAGAATCATAAAGGCCTAGCTATAGGAAACGGTTTGGTATTTATACTCTTTTTATTAGTTCCTGTTCTTGGTGTTATTTTAGTTTTACCACTTTCTGTAACTGCAGCTTCGGTTAAAACTATTGAAGCACTTCAACTTAAAAACAATTATGAAAGATAAATTTTACATATATATTCAACAACTACAAGACACTATCACTTCTAAATTAGCAGCTATTGATGGTAAAGCAACCTTTCAACAAGATCTTTGGGAACGTCCTGAAGGTGGTGGTGGTAGAACCCGTGTTATTGAAAATGGGGATGTATTCGAAAAAGGAGGCGTTAACATTTCTGGGGTACATGGTAAATTACCAAAATCTATGCAAGCTTATTTTAATGTGGGTGATGTCGATTTTTTTGCCTGCGGATTAAGTTTAGTCCTCCATCCAAAAAACCCCATGGTTCCAACGGTACATGCCAACTGGCGCTACTTTGAAATGTATAATGAATCTGGACAAATTATAGATAGCTGGTTTGGTGGCGGACAGGATTTAACACCTTACTATTTGTTTGAAGAAGACGCCATGCATTTTCATAAAACTTGTAAAATGGCCTGCGATAAACACAATCCTGAATTTTATCCTGCTTATAAAAAACGCTGCGATGAATATTTTTATAATTCACATCGTAACGAAGGTCGTGGTATTGGAGGATTATTTTTTGACTATTGTAAAGCAACCGAATCTATGACCATGGAAAACTGGTACGATTTTGTAACTGAAGTTGGGGACAGTTTCCTTGAAGCCTACGTACCTATTGTAAAAAAACGTAAAGATTTACCCTATACAAAAGCACAAAGAAACTGGCAGGAAATTCGTCGCGGGCGTTATGTCGAATTTAATCTCGTTCACGATAAAGGCACATTATTCGGACTTAAGACCAACGGTCGTATAGAAAGTATCTTAATGAGTTTACCGCCTCATGTGCAATGGGTATACGATCATCATCCTGAAGCGGGCAGCGAAGAAGAAAAACTCATTAAAGTTTTACAACAACCTATAAACTGGGCATAATGAGCTGCTACTGCGGAAATAAAATCGATTACCAAAATTGCTGTGAGGTGTTTCATAAAAACGGTGGAAAAACTGAAACCGCAGAGCAACTTATGCGTTCAAGATACAGTGCTTTTGTTCTAGCTAATGGCGACTATTTAATGCAAACACATCATAGTTCTACCCGACCCATAAAAGAAAAAAAGGCTATTGTAGATTGGGCTAAATCGGTACAATGGATAAAATTAGAAGTACTCGAAACTACTAATGGCAATCCAAACGACCAAAAAGGCACAGTCACTTTTAATGCTTATTTTTACGAACACGGCAAAGTAGATGTCATTCATGAAAAATCTGCTTTTATAAAAGAAAATAATTACTGGACATACTTAGGATTAAGTAAATAAATCATCACCATGTATCCATTACGAAGAAACAGAAGATTAAGAACCAACGAAGCTATTCGTTCTCTAGTACGCGAAACCATTATTACACCAAACGACTTTCTAGTGCCTTTATTTGTGGTAGAAGGCCAAGGTATAAAAGACGAAATTCCATCGATGCCTAACTATTATCGCTATAGTTTAGATTTACTAGAAAACGAAATTAAAGAACTGTGGAACTTAGGTTTAAAATCGGTATTGTTATTTGTAAAAGTACCCGATAATTTGAAGGATAATAAAGGCGCTGAGGCATTAAACCCAAATGGACTCATGCAACGTGCTATAAAAACAGTTAAAAGTGTTTGTCCCGATATGTTGGTTATGACTGATGTAGCATTAGATCCGTATTCTGCCTACGGCCATGATGGCATTATTGAAAATGGTCAGATTGTCAATGATAAAACATCTCATTTTCTTGCCGAAATGAGTATTTCTCACGCTCAGGCCGGTGCCGATTTCGTAGCACCAAGTGATATGATGGACGGTCGCATCCTAACCATTCGTGAAGCCCTAGAAGACGAAGGATTTACCAATACTGGAATTATGAGTTACTCGGCAAAATACGCGTCCTCCTTTTATGGTCCATTTCGCGATGCACTGGACTCAGCTCCAGTAGACTTACAGGATATCCCAAAAGACAAAAAAACCTATCAAATGGACTATGGCAATCGAATTGAAGCTATTCGTGAAACCGAAATGGACATTGATGAAGGAGCTGATATTGTGATGGTAAAACCTGGTTTATGCTATTTAGATATTGTTCGCGATATTAAAAATGCTGTTGATGTTCCTGTTGCAGTCTATCAAGTATCTGGTGAATACGCCATGATAAAAGCGGCTTCCGAAAAGGGCTGGTTAGACCACGATGCTGTAATGATGGAGCAAATTACAGCCATTAAACGCGCCGGAGGCGATATTATTGCTAGCTACTTTGCAAAAGATGTTGTAAAGCTATTAAACGGTTAAGATGTTTTAAGTTAATCTTAGGTTTTTACTAAAACTAGTCTAAAATTAATTTTGTATTTTCACCATTAAACTAGTTTTAATGAGCGCACTACTTTTATGGGCTACCCTTTCCATATTCTTTTCCTTTTTATGTTCTATTCTTGAAGCCGTTTTTTTGAGTATAACGCCAACATTTATTAATATAAAAAAACAAGAAGGAAAGGATTATGCTTTCGCTCTAGAAAATCTTAAAAAAGATGTAGACAAACCTCTTATAGCTATTTTAACCCTAAACACCATTGCACACACTTTAGGTGCCATGATGGTGGGTATAGAAGCGGAAAAACTTCCATACAAAATTGAACTATGGGGTGTAAATACCGTAGGTATTGTTTCAGCAATTATGACATTTTTAATCCTGGTGGCTTCCGAAATAATCCCAAAAACCATTGGTGCCACCTATTGGAAACAGCTGGCGAATTTCAGCTCTAAAGCTTTAATCTTATTAATTTTTCCTCTAAAATGGACCGGAATTTTATGGCTACTTCAGCTTACTACAAAGCTAATTGGAGGTAAAGGACACGGCAGTATTTTAAACAGAGAAAGCTTTATGGCCATGACGGATTTAGCCCATGAAGAAGGCGTTTTTCATGAAAAAGAAAGTAAAGTCATTAAAAATCTACTCACTTTTAAAGAGGTGTTTGCTAAAGATGTTATGACACCACGTAGTGTCATGAAAATGGAAGACGAAAACGCAACGGTTGAAGAGTTCTTTAATAGAAATTTAAATATCCGTTTTTCAAGAATACCAATATTTAATGGTGATTTCGATAATATTACCGGCCTAGTTTTAAAAGATGATGTTTTCAAACAAATGGCTTTAGATAATAATAAAAAAAAACTGTCTGAACTAAAACGAAAGATTATAGTTGTAAACCGCAGCCTTCCTATTCCCACACTATTCGACAAACTTATTGAAAGCAGAAACCACATGGCTTTAGTGGTCGATGAATATGGGACAACCAGTGGCTTAGTTACCATGGAGGATGTTATCGAAACTTTATTAGGACTTGAAATTATGGACGAAAGTGATAATGTTTCCGATCTTCAAAAATACGCCAGAAAAAGCTGGGAAACCCGTGCCAAAAAATTAGGCATTTTTGAAGATTCAAAAAAAAATAAATAATGGAAACCTGCATCATTAAAACACCACTAGGTTTCACCAAAATTGAAGGCAACAACATTGGCATTACTAGGGTTAGCATCTTAAACACAGAAGAAACACCCACCCAAACTATTCCGGATAGTTTAAAAGCCTGCGCGCTTCAACTTCAAGAATATTTTAATGGAACCCGTAAAAAATTTGATCTGAAACTTAATCCCGAGGGAACCGAATTTCAAAAGAAAGTCTGGGAAGCTATAGAGCAAATACCTTTTGGACAATCTACTTCCTATTTAAAATTATCAAAACAACTTGGTGATGTAAAAGCCATTCGAGCTGTGGCCAACGCCAATGGTAAAAATCCTATCTGGATTATAATCCCCTGCCATAGAGTTATTGGAAGCGATGGCAGTTTAACCGGATATGCGGGAGGATTACACCGAAAGCAATGGCTACTAAATCACGAAAGTGAAGTAAAACAGCAATCTCTATTTTAAAAAGTTTTAATAATAAAAAATAGTTCTAAAATTTCGAACAAGGGCATTAATTATTATATTTAATTCTCTAAACTTACCAGCATGGCATTTATTAAAAAATTCATAAAATGGCTACTTATCATTCTTGCAGGCATTATTGCCTTGCTTTATATTTTTGACTACGGCTATATCATTAGGGGTGCTCGAATTGTATACTTAACAGGACATAACACTGCCTTTATTGATGATTATCCATATTTTGATAATGA
The DNA here is from genome assembly GCF_000425645.1 of Gaetbulibacter saemankumensis DSM 17032. GTDB lineage: Bacteria > Bacteroidota > Bacteroidia > Flavobacteriales > Flavobacteriaceae > Gaetbulibacter > Gaetbulibacter saemankumensis. The sequence continues at coordinate 692,633 of NZ_KE384430.1, read as the reverse complement.
TACTATAAAAAAAGGGACTAACACAAACCCATGGCCCTTACATACAAAATACAATACGGTAAACGAAACAAAAAAATTAAGCTCAGTAAATAAAGAATGGGGCACCATTGCTTTCTTGATAATAAAGAACGATAGTATTTGGTTTGAAAAATATTATGAAGGATTTAATGAAACTTCCAAAACAAACTCCTTTTCCATGGCTAAGAGTATTACAACTTCCTTACTTGGAAAAGCAATAATGGATGGTTACATATCTGGATTAGATCAGCCAATAAGTGACTTTTACCCACAATACAGTTACGCAAAAACAACCGTAGGCGATTTAGCTTCAATGTCATCTGGTTTAGATTGGATAGAGCACTACACCAGTCCGTTTTCAGTAACGGCTAGAGCAAATTACGATAATGATTTAGCAGAAACCATACTAAACCAAAAAGTGGTTACAACACCAGGTAAAGAATTCGAATATTTAAGTGGAAACACGCAGTTGCTGGGTATGATTATTCAGAAAGCCACAGGAAAGCCCTTAGCGAACTACCTTTCCGAAAGTTTCTGGGAACCTATGGGAGCCTCCGACGATGCTTTATGGCAATTGGATGACCCTAAACATCGCCTTGCTAAAACCTTTTGCTGTATATCAAGTAATGCCAGAGATTTTGCCCGTTTCGGTAAACTCTATAAAGATTTTGGAGCCTGGAACGGAAAACAATTATTAGATTCCTCTTATGTGGTTAAAAGTATTACACCTCGCTTTAAAGAAAGTCCACAATATGGCTATGGTTGGTGGCTTAAAGATGTTGGTAACAAACACTTTTTTATGATGCGCGGACATCTAGGACAATACGTTATGGTTGAGCCTAATGATAATCTTATAATTGTTCGTTTAGGTCATAGAAAATCGCCTGATGAACCCATTAACGATTTTACACAAGATATTACTGTTTATATTGAAGAAGCTTATAAAATGCTAAATAAATGATTGCCAAACTTAACCTTGAAAACATATTATTCCTTGATATAGAAACCGTCCCAGAGGTTCAGCACTTTTCAGATTTAGATGAAACCAAACAAGCCTTATGGGAGCAAAAATCACAATACCAGCGAAAAGAAGATTTCACGGCTGAAGAATTTTATGATCGTGCCGGGATCTGGGCCGAATTTGGTAAAATTGTTTGTATTTCGGTAGGTTATTTTACATTCAAAGGTGATATCCGCCAATTCAGAACGACTTCCTATTTTGGCGAAGAAGAAACCCTTTTAAAAGACTTTAAAAACCTTTTAAATACGCATTACAATCAAACAAAACATTTACTTTGTGGGCATAACGCCAAGGAATTTGATTTTCCTTACATAGCCCGACGCATGATTATAAATAATATCGAACTCCCTTATAAACTAAATTTATTTGGTAAAAAACCGTGGGAAGTACCACATTTGGACACTTTAGAACTCTGGAAATTTGGTGATTATAAAAGCTATACATCCTTAAAACTTTTAACCAACGTTCTAGGCATCCCTTCTCCAAAGGACGATATTGATGGCAGCGAAGTATACCGCGTTTATTATGAAGAAAATGAAATCGACCGCATCGTAACCTATTGTGAAAAAGATACCATCGCGGTAGCACAAATATTTTTACGTTTACGTGGTGATGAGCTATTAACCGATGATGAAATTATTCATATTTAAATGAAACAAAGCCCCATTTTAAAAATAAAAGACCTTTCCATTTCATTTGGGAATAACGAAGTTATTCATAATATATCCTATCAATTAAATCAAAATGAAATATTAGGTATTGTGGGAGAATCGGGATCCGGAAAGTCGGTATCCTCTTTAGCTATTTTAGGTTTATTACCTAAAGATATTTCGAAAATAAATCATGGATCTATCACATATAATAGCATAGAACTTACATCCTTATCTACTAAAGAATTACAACCTATTCGAGGAAAAGAAATCGCCATGATTTTTCAGGAACCGATGAGTTCATTAAACCCATCAATGACCTGCGGAAAACAAGTACTTGAAATCCTCCTTCAGCATACAAATTTATCAAAAAAAGAGGCCAAAGCGGAAACCATTGGATTATTTGAACGTGTTAAACTTCCTAATCCTGAACGCATTTTTAAAGCCTATCCTCATGAAATTTCAGGAGGGCAAAAACAACGGGTTATGATTGCCATGGCCATTGCTTGTAAACCTGATATTTTAATTGCAGATGAACCTACAACAGCTCTCGATGTTACTGTACAAAAAGAAATAATAAAACTGCTGAAAGAGCTTCAACAAGAAACGAAAATGAGCGTGATTTTCATTACGCACGATTTGTCTTTAATATCAGAAATCGCCAACCGTGTTTTGGTCATGTATAAAGGTGATATTGTTGAACAAGGAGATGCTAAGAGCATATTTCAAAATCCGAAGCACAGCTATACCAAAGCTTTGATTAGTGCACGTCCTTCGTTAGATACGCGACTAAAAGTATTGCCGACCATTAAAGATTATTTAGAAGGCACTACAAACCACGATATCATTACTGCTGAAGACCGAAAACAAAAACATGTAAGCCTTTACAGTAAACCTCCTTTATTAGAGGTTATTAATGTTGAAAAAGAATACATCTCTAAAAGTGGCTGGTTTAGCAAACCCGACACTTTTAAAGCCGTGAATGATGTGACTTTTAAACTATATGAAGGTGAAACTTTAGGCTTAGTTGGCGAATCGGGTTGTGGAAAATCGACCTTAGGAAATGCCATTCTTCAACTCGATAAAGCGACTTCAGGGCAAATTCTTTATAAAGGTATCGACATCACTAAATTGTCAAATAAAGAAATAAAAGGCTTGAGAAAAGAAATTCAGATTATATTTCAAGACCCCTACTCTTCATTAAATCCCAGAATTCCTATTGGCAATGCCATAATGGAACCTATGATAGTTCATAATCTGTACGCCAATAATGACGAGCGCAAAGCCAAAACTATAGATATACTAGAAAAAGTGGGGCTTGATGCTTCTTATTTTAATCGTTATCCTCATGAATTTTCTGGGGGCCAAAGACAACGTATTGGTATTGCGAGAACCATTGCATTACAACCAAAACTTATAGTTTGTGATGAATCAGTTTCGGCACTGGACATATCGGTACAAGCTCAGGTTTTAAATCTGTTAAATAACTTAAAAGAAACCTTTGGATTTACCTATATATTTATATCACACGATCTAGCTGTTGTAAAATATATGTCTGACCAATTATTAGTTATGAATGCAGGAAAAGTTGAGGAATTAGGGGATGCCGATAGTATTTATAAAACACCAAAAACAGCATACACCAAAAAACTAATTCATGCTATACCCAAAGGATTATAGCATGAATAATTTCTTAGTTAAATAAAATAAGCTTTTAAAAAAACGTAAATTCTCTCGAAGTGTTTCTCTGAATTTACTTTCTTCAAATGTAGGTTGTTCAGGTAGATTTGTTGCAAATTTCATAAGCTTTAAAGTTTATGGTAGATTTGGGTAAATCTTATATTAATTAGGTTTATTTGGGGACTACTAATATCGAATATTTTTTCAATTAAATCGCTAAAAAACAAATATAATCGATAAAACGCGTATTTATTTAACATTTACTCCGCAAAACCTAGCCAATAACCCAATATTTAAATTACCATCTCTGGAATGTCTCCCTCTATAATGAGTGTACCCTCCGTAGCCTTTTGAATCGTTTCAACCGAAACTTCCGGTGCGCGCTCAAGTAATTTAAACCCCCTATCAGTTACTTCTATCACCGCTAAGTTGGTTACTATTTTTTTTACACAGCCTACTCCGGTAAGTGGCAAACTACATCGCTTAAGTAATTTGGATTCGCCAGCACGATTGGTATGCATCATGGCCACAATAATATTTTCGGCACTGGCAACCAAATCCATGGCTCCTCCCATACCTTTAACCATTTTACCCGGGATTTTCCAATTAGCTATATCTCCATTTTCAGCAACTTCCATAGCGCCTAGAATGGTTAAATCGACATGCTGGCCACGAATCATGGAAAAACTCATAGCGGAGTCGAAAAAACTAGCCCCTGGTAAGGTGGTGATTGTTTGCTTCCCTGCATTTATCACATCGGCATCTTCTTCACCTTCAAAAGGGAAAGGCCCCATACCTAATACACCGTTTTCACTTTGAAATTCGACCTCTATATCTTCTCGCACATAATTCGCTACTAAGGTAGGTATACCAATACCTAAATTAACATAATAACCATCTTTAACCTCTTTAGCTATTCGTTTTGCGATACCTGTTTTATCTAACATCTTTAAATTCTTTATATCTGCCCCTATTTAATCTATTGGAACATTCTCAATTAAATATCTCTCTTTTTAATCACAAACACCCTATTCACGGCTTCTTACCGTACGTTGTTCGATACGCTTTTCAAAACGTTCGCCTTCAAAAATACGCTGTACAAAAATTCCCGGAATATGAATCTGATTAGGATCCAGGCTACCTAAAGGTACTAGTTCTTCAACCTCAGCCACTGTTATTTTAGCGGCTCCACACATAACCGGATTAAAATTTCTCGCCGTGCCTTTAAAAATTAAATTACCGGCAGCATCACCTTTCCAGGCTTTTACAAAGGCAAAATCTGCTTTAAAAGCATGTTCCAAAACATACATTTTTCCATCAAACTCTCTGGTTTCTTTACCTTCGGCTACCTCCGTTCCATAACCAGCGGGTGTATAAATAGCAGGAAATCCAGCTTGTGCTGCCCGACATCGCTCGGCAAGCGTTCCTTGGGGTATTAACTCTACTTCTAATTCACCAGATAACATCTGACGTTCGAATTCATCATTTTCGCCTACATAGGATGATACCATTTTTTTTATCTGATGCTTTTTAAGCAAAAGACCTAAACCAAAATCATCGACACCGGCATTATTAGATATACAAGTTAGCCCCTTTATACCACGCTTAACCAATTCGGCAATGGCATTCTCTGGAATACCACTTAAACCAAATCCACCAAGCATAAAAGTCATATTATCTGAAACACCTTCAAGGGCTTCCTGGACATTATTTACTTTTTTATTTATCATTATATTCAATTTTTCGACATAAAATTACGAATAATTGAATAATTTACTCGAATTCTTAATAAATAAAAAAGCTACCCAAATTGGATAGCTTTTACAACATATATAATTAAATATCTTTAAAACTCTAAATCGTCTGGAATTTCTTCCACCTCATACTCAATAACTTCACTTTCAGATTCTTGAGTACAATCCACATTTATTGATAATTCTTCAGGCGCTTCAAAATCTTCTTTTGAAATATTTAAGGTGTCATCAGCGTAACAGCTTTTCATATATACACCCCAAATTGGTAATGCCATAGCAGCTCCCTGGCCATAAGTAATAGTTTTAAAGTGCACAGAGCGATCTTCGGCACCTACCCAAACACCTGTAACCAAATTAGGCACCATTCCCATAAACCAACCGTCACTTTGATTTTGAGTGGTTCCCGTTTTTCCAGCAATTGGGTTTTCAAACTCATATGGATAACCTGTAATAATTTCTCTATAATCTACACGGTAAGCATCTCTGCCTTTACCTCTTAAACGAGCCCCTGAACCATATTGAGTTACGCCTTCCAAGAGTTTCACCGTTACATAAGCTGCTTCCTCACTTAAAACATCGCGGGTTTCAGGTTTAAACTGATATAAAACCGTCCCGTTTTTATCTTCAATAGCAGTTACCATAACTGGCTTAGTATATACGCCTTTATTAGCAAATGTAGAATAAGCACCCACCATCTCGTAAACACTTAAATCTGGAGTCCCTAATGCTATGGAAGGCACCGCCGGGATATTAGATTCAATACCTAGTTTCTTGGCCAAATCGACTACTGTTTGCGGCCCAACTTTATCAATTAATCGTGCCGTAACGGTATTAACAGAATTTGCTAGCGCATTCTTTAAGGTACGCATCCCTCCGTACTCATCTCCTGAATTTTTAGGGCACCATTCTTCCGGATTTCCATATTTATTTTTCTCAATACAAAAAGGCGTATCTGGTAATTCATCACATGGTGACAAATGTAACTGGTCAATAGCTGCTGCATAAACAAAAGGCTTAAAAGTAGACCCTATTTGGCGTTTCCCTTGTCTTACCATATCATATTGAAAATGCCTATAGTTCATACCACCTACCCAAGCTTTTACATGACCCGTTTGTGGATCCATCGACATCATACCTGTACGTAAAAATGACTTATAATATCTAATAGAATCTATTGGCTTCATAATAGTGTCCACTTCTGAAGGCTGCCCATTTTCCCATACAAACACCGACATCTCTGCTGGTTTTTTGAAAGACGTTAAAATCTCTTCATCAGATTTTTTTAAATCGTATTTCATATGTCTCCAACGCTCAGATTGTTTGATAGAATTACGTAGCAGGGTATCAATTGCACCATAGGTTAAATCCTGAAATGGTGCTGTTGGATTACGTTGAGGTGTATTCTGATTGAAAAATTCAGCCTGCAACCGCGACATGTGCTGTTGTACCGCATCTTCAGCATAAGTTTGCATACGTGAATCGATAGTTGTGTAAATTTTTAAACCATCGTTATATAGATTATACTTTGTACCATCCGGCTTCGGGTTATTCTTAATCCAGTCTTTCATAAAACCATCCAAATAACCTCTGAAATAAGTCGCAATGCCTTCACGATGTGATTCAGGCGTATAATTTATATCTAAATCGGTTTGCTGTAAGGAATCTTTTAGCTTTTCATCGAGATAACCATATTTCGACATTTGTGCCAGAACGACATTTCGTCGGGTTCTGGTAAGTTCTTCACGTCTCCTCGGGTTAAATAATGATGAGTTTTTAAACATCCCCACCAACATAGCCGATTCCTTTACATCAAGGTCTTTAGGTTCTTTACCAAAATAAATCCTTGCTGCACTTCTAATGCCATCGGCATTATTCAAGAAATCGTAAATATTAAAATACTGCGCAATAATTTCTTCTTTGGTATATTGACGCTCTAAACGAATGGCTATAATCCATTCCTTTACTTTTTGAAGAATACGCTCTATAATATTTTTAGAACCTTCACCATGAAATAGCTGTTTTGCTAATTGCTGAGAAATGGTACTGGCGCCACCTCCCGAACCTAGCTTTACAACGGCGCGCAATGTTCCCATAGCATCTACGCCTGAGTGACTTTCAAAACGCGCATCTTCGGTAGCTATCAGTGCCTCAACCAGATGTTTTGGAAGCTCATCGTAACTAACAGTTGTACGGTTGTCGTTTAAATAGAATTTCCCAAGTGTTTTTCCATCTGAAGAAATAATTTCTGTTGCTAGATTTGTTTTTGGATTTTCTAATACAGTATGATCGGGCATTTCACCAAAAGCTCCCCACGAAGCCATTAGAAACACAAATACCACTGCAAGTATTCCCAGAGAAAATAAAATCCAAAACCAACGAATATATTTTGAAAAATCCTGTGCTGGTTTTGTTTCTTTTTTTGCTTTCGCCATGTAATTTTAATTAATAAATTCTTCTTGAAACCATTATATAATGGATAAAAAAGGTTTCAAATTACATTAGTTGTTTATTGTTTTTTCAATTCTAAACCCCACATCAGTGACGCCTTCTAATTCAACAACACCATGAACCTTACCATTCTCTCTCATAGCTTGCTGAATAGATACCTGATAATCTCCCGCTTCCGAAAAAACTACATTTTCCTTATACCAAAGCTTATTTTCTTTAACATCGCTTAGGCCTGTACCCAAAAGCTTTCCTGATGGGTCGGCCATACGATATTCAAGGGTGTCTGTTATTGTTTTTCCATGAGGAAAAGACATTTCTACAATTAAAAATAAATTACTGTATTTATAAGCATTCGTATTCCTAAGATTTACGAATAAATTATATGGTTTTATAGAATCTGGCGGAGTAATATTAAAATTAATAATAGAATCCTTATGCCATGTATTTGGAACTGATTTATACACATCATACACCTGCTTTGAATCGCATGCAACAAATACCAAAGACAGTACTAAAACTAACAACAACGCATTACTTCGCAGCATTTTTATTATTTTGAGGTTTTCTAGGTTTTTGTGACTTCTGTGATGATTTATTTTTAGAATTTCTAGGAGTTTTATTTTGACGCTTTTCTTCGGTGTTACCCTTTGCATTATTACTCTTAGAATTATTTCTGCTATTCCTATTACGGTTCCTAGTATTTTTACGTTTCTTTTTGGGTTTTGGACTATCGAAACGTGTTAAACTATCCTGACCAACAACATTTTCGTATTCATTTTTTACAACTTCTGTAAGCTCTGAAGCATATTCTTCCAGACTAACTACCTTTTGATTTTGTTTATTGCTTTCAATAATTTCATTGGCTTGTTCGGTGGTTAATTTATGCCAATTCATCCATTCACCTTCATAGGCATACCACATATGTCCTTTAAAAATATCTATTTTTTGGCATACCGCTACCCCTTTCTCTGTTTGAAGTTTTATATCACTTTTCGGAAAACTTTTTAAAGCGTCTAAATACGTATCCAACTCATAATTTAAACAGCATTTAAGCTTACCACATTGGCCGGCTAGCTTTTGAGGGTTTAATGACAATTGTTGATAACGTGCCGCTGATGTACTTACCGAACGAAAATCTGTTAACCAGGTAGAACAACAGAGCTCACGCCCACAAGAACCGATACCTCCAAGCCTGGATGCTTCCTGGCGGAAACCGACCTGTTTCATTTCAATTCGGGTTCTAAACTCTCTAGCAAAGACCTTAATTAACTCTCTAAAATCGACACGTTCTTCGGCAGTATAGTAAAACGTGGCTTTACTGGCATCACCCTGAAATTCAATATCTGAAATCTTCATCTGTAATTTCAAATCGATAGCAAATTGTCTAGCACGAACCTTCATAGAATCTTCACGATCACGAGCTTTTTGCCAGATATCAATATCCTTCTGATTGGCTTTTCGATATATCTTCAGAAAATCTTTAGCATCATCAGGAATATTTTTTCGTTTCATTTGGATGCGAACCAATTCTCCCGTAAGTGTAACCATCCCGATATCATGACCTGTTGGTGCTTGAGTCGCTACTACATCTCCTATACTTAAAGTTAAGTTTTCAGTATTTTTGTAGTAATCTTTACGTCCATTTTTATAACGCACCTCAACCCATTCGTACCGTTTCTCACCGTTGGGAAGTGACATATTCGACAACCAATCAAAAACTGTTAATTTATTACAACTATCAGTCCCGCAAGTGCCATTATTTTTACATCCCTTAGGTTGACCGTCTTTTCCAGTTGAACAACTGTTACAAGCCATATGTTTTTATATATTGAATTCGCTAATAATTAAATTATTACGAATGAAGGTTCATAATTCTTTTGAACTGTAAATATAAGATTATTTAAAGACTATTTAAATGCTTAATATTTTTAAACACTTTTAACGTCTATTATATTTACGGGGCAAGCCTTTGAAGCGTTTTCGCAATCTTCTAAAATGGATTCTTCGTTTGATTTTAATGTAAAAAAACCCTTTTTATCTATACCACGTAACAACACCGTTTTTCCGTCCTTTTTAGACATCTGAAACTGTCTGGGTGCTAATTCTACACAGTAGTTGCACCCAATACATTTATTACGTTGTAAAGTAACAACTACCATTATGCTTCTACTTTATTTTCTACTATTTTATATAATTTATCTGAAGGACGAATTCTAAAACCTAATGGAATGGTTACCATATCGCCTTTTGATCCTTTACTTAGGTTCTCATCATTCACAAGCATTTCGGCTACCTCAACTTCTTTAGCCCCAGTAGTTGGTCCCGTCACTAAAATGGTATCACCGATAGAAATATCGTATGCTTCAATTTTAAATTCACCTATTTGCGGCTTCGGAAAATAATGAGTCCCTCGACCAATATACACTTTCTTTTGTGTAGCATGAGACCCAGAACCTTTACTCCACTCTCCTAATTTCTGACCAAGATAATAACCATTCCAGAAACCACGATTATAAACTTTCTCCAATTCCTGCATCCATGAAATTACTTTTTCCTTGTCGTAATTATCCTGTTCCAGACTATCAATAGCCTGACGATAGCAAGAAATAACTTTGGCTACATATTCTGGAGCACGACCGCGCCCCTCTATTTTTAGCACTTTTATGCCGGCATCGGCAACCTGATCGAGAATATCAATGGTACATAAATCTTTTGGAGACATGATGTATTCATTATCAATTTCCATCTCAAAGCCTGTTTCCTGCTCAATAACCGTATACTTTTTACGACAGTTTTGCTTACATGCACCACGATTTGCAGAGGAATTATAGGAATGCAAACTCATATAACATTTTCCAGAAACAGCCATACATAAAGCACCGTGACCAAATATTTCTATTTCAACTAATTTTCCTGAAGGGCCTTTAATCTGTTCCTTCTCAATTAACTCAGTTATTTTCTTTACCTGTCTTAAACTAAGCTCACGGCTTAACACCATAGTATCGGCGAACATAGCATAAAACTTAACTGTCTCAATATTAGTGATATTTATTTGGGTAGAAATATGTACTTCCATCCCAGCCTCACGAGCCGCCATAATAACTGCCTGATCCATTGCTATGACAGCTGTAATACCAGCTTCCTTAGCTTTATTAATCAAGGTTTTTACAATAGACAAATCATGATCGTATATAATAGTATTTAAAGTTAAATACGTTCTTACGTTTTTAGCTTTACAGCGCTTGGAAATTTCTTCCAAATCATCCAATGTAAAATTGATTGATGCTCTGGCACGCATATTTAATTGTTCAACACCAAAATATACCGAGTCGGCACCATTATCTAAAGCGGCTTGCAGTGATTCGAAATTTCCTGCAGGAGCCATTAATTCAATCTTTTGCATCTAGCTACTAAATTTTGTTGGATTTTAACACTTCAAAAATATTCCTTAAATCCTTTTTATAAGGCAAGTGATTGGCACGCCCTTTTTTGAAAATATCATTACTATTTCCTTGTCCTTTTCTTAGAGCTTTTTGTTCTTCGTATGGCAATCTATTAATCTCCATGCAATTGGTTGAACAACAATTTTCCATTTCCTCCTTACAATTCGGACATTGAATAAACAATAAATGACAGGCTTCATTGGCGCAATTAGTATGCACATCGAAAGGCTCTCCACACTGATGACAGTTGGCAATAACATCATCACTAATGCGTTCAGCCCGACGATCGTCAAATACAAAATTCTGTCCTAAAAACTTATTCTCTAAATTTTGTTCTTTTACCTGTCTGGTGTACTCTATGATTCCTCCTTCTAATTGAAATACATTTTTAAACCCTTTATGTTTAAAGTAAGCACTGGCCTTTTCACAACGAATACCTCCAGTACAATACATTACCAGGTTTTTATCTTCTTTATGGTCTTTTAAATCCTCCTCTATAATATCAAGTGAATCTCTAAACGTGTCTACATCTGGTGTAACCGCATTTTTAAAGTGACCTATTTCACTTTCATAATGGTTACGCATATCAACCAGGACAGTATTCTCGTCTTCTATATATTTATTAAACTGCTCAGCTTTTAAATGAATCCCTTTGTTAGTTACATCGAAAGTATCATCGTTTAATCCATCGGCCACAATCTTATTTCGAACTTTTACTTTAAGTTTCAAGAACGATTTATTATCCTGTTCCACAGCAATATTTAAACGAATACCTTTTAAGAATTCAACACTATCTAAATGTGTTTTAAATTCATTAAATCGATCCGCTGGCAAAGATAACTGTGCATTTATGCCTTCGTTAGCCACGTAAATTCGACCTAAAACATCAAGATTATTCCAAACTAAAAACAAGTGATCTCGAAAAACTTGCGGATTGCCAATTTTGGCATATTGATAAAAAGAAAGTGTTAATCGACTTTTTCCTGCTTTATCGATTAATTCTGCTCTTTCTTTGGCGCTTAACTTATTGTACAGTTGCATGCTATACTAATTTTTAAGGTTAAAGAATATTTTAAAGCCGCAAAGGTACAACTTTTAAAAATAGTGCCATAACTAAACAAAAAAGCACCCAATGAAATCATTGGGTGCTTAGAAAAATAATTTGAGTTAGTCTACATGATTATCATGTTCCGGTAATTTCATAGCAAAAATTTCCCACTCTTTTAACATAGATGCAAAATGTGTAAAAAGGTTGCGTGATAAAATTGTATGATGATAAAACTTGTTATATTTTAGCGTATTAGTTTAGAAAAAATATAAAAAAGAAATGAGTAGCGAAAAAGATGCAAAATTAAAAGCACTTAAACTTACACTTGATAAGTTAGATAAGGCTTACGGAAAAGGTACTGTAATGAAAATGAGCGACCAGGCGGTTGTAGATGTTGATGCCATTTCATCAGGATCTTTAGGTTTAGATATTGCCTTAGGCGTTGGTGGGTATCCTCGTGGGCGTGTTATCGAAATATACGGACCAGAATCATCGGGTAAAACAACCTTAACATTACATGCTATTGCTGAGGCTCAAAAAACCGGAGGTATTGCTGCTTTTATTGACGCTGAACATGCTTTCGATCGATTTTATGCTGAAAAACTTGGTGTTGACCTGGATAACCTTATTATTTCTCAACCCGATAATGGTGAACAAGCCTTAGAAATTGCCGATAATTTAATTCGTTCTGGCGCTATTGATATTGTTGTAGTGGACTCTGTAGCGGCACTAACACCAAAAAGTGAAATTGAAGGGGAAATGGGAGATTCTAAAATGGGACTTCACGCGCGTTTAATGTCTCAGGCATTACGTAAATTAACTTCTTCAATAAGTAAAACTAATTGTACCGTTATCTTCATTAACCAATTACGTGAAAAAATTGGTGTTATGTTCGGTAATCCTGAAACAACTACCGGTGGTAACGCCTTAAAATTCTATGCTTCTGTTAGATTAGACATTCGTCGTTCTACTCAGATAAAAGAAACCGATGGTAATGTGACCGGTAACAAAACACGTGTTAAAGTTGTAAAAAACAAAGTTGCTCCACCATTTAAAACAGCCGAATTCGACATTATGTATGGCGAAGGCGTTAGTAAAGTTGGTGAAATCCTTGATATCGCCGTTGAAAACGACATTATTAAAAAGAGCGGTTCTTGGTTTAGTTATGGCGACACCAAACTGGGGCAAGGGCGTGATGCTGTAAAAACACTTATAAAAGATAATCCGGAACTAATGGATGAGCTCGAAACACAAGTTCGAGCCATTGCCAAAGCAGCCTCGGAAGGCTAATAAAATTTAAATCCCGCAATAGCGGGATTTTTTTATATCCTTACACGCAACCATTTAATTCTTAATGCATCTACAAATAAAAAATTGTTTAAACATTAATTTTATTTATGATGAAGAAGTTATTCGCCCTAGGTTTAATTTTATTTTTATTTACGGCTTGTAGTAATGATGACGGGTATGATTTTTATTATGAAATATTACCTGTAGAAAGTGTAGAAATTCCTGAAGAATTTATTTACGGAGAAACCTACCCAATTACAGTTTCGTATCTTAGACCTACAACCTGCCACTATTTTAGAGAGTTCTATTATAAAAAAGTATTTAATGAACGTACGGTTGCTCCTGTAACCTATGTTTTAGAAAAAGATGATTGTGAAGATTTTGATGCTGAACTTGTAGAATCTTCATTTAACTTTGTAGTTACCGGTAGCGGTCCTTATGTATTTAAATTTTGGCAAGGTGAAGACGAACAAGGTGAAGACCAATATTTAATTATTGAAGTTCCTGTTGTAGGCGAAACTGAAAGTTAAACTAATATGCGTTCAATTTGAGTTTAAAACAACTCATAGAAAAATGTAAAAAGAATGATACTGGGGCACAAAGTGAATTATATAAACTCTATGCGAGTAAATTATTTGCTTTGTGCCTGAAGTATTCACGTAACTATACTGAAGCACAGGACAATTTACAAGAATCATTTTTAACCATTTTCGATAAAATTGGACAATACAAAGGCAAAGGTTCTTTTGAAGGCTGGTTAAAACGTGTTACAATAAACAGGGTTTTACAAGAATACCGAAAGGAGAAGGTATTCGATATAACCAACGAAAACACCTTAGAAGATAATTATATAGATCTGGATGAAGACACTATTTCTATTGATTATCTATTAAAAATAATACAAGAGTTGCCAGACAGATACCGCTTGGTTTTTAACCTTTACGTTCTTGATGGTTATTCGCATAAAGATATTGCTAGTATGCTCAATATTAGCACAGGCACCTCTAAATCGAATTTAGCACGTGCTCGGCAAATTTTGAAGCAAACTATAGAAGATTACAAATCAACTGAGCGCTTAAAATCATTATAATGAATGATAAAAAACACATAGACCGGCTATTTCAGGAAGGCTTAAAAGATTTCGAAGCAACTCCAAAGGATGCTGTTTGGAAAAATATTGAAGCCGAACTTAAATCGAAAAACAAAAAGCGCCGCGTTATTCCAGTCTGGTGGCGTTATGCTGGAGCCGCTGCTATATTATTACTATTATTAACCACAGGGTATACTATTTTTAACAACCAAGATTACAACAATAATATAAATAATCAGGTTGTTGACACGGAAACAAATCTGCCTGAAAATATATTAATTAAAGATTTAGAGACCTCAGGAAGTGATCAATTTGTAACTAATAATTCTGATGACGGCAATTCAAATGCTGAAAAAACTTCAGATAATACCTCAAAAATTCAGAATCAAAATTCAAGCTTAACTTCTTCTGAAGATGTTACAATAGCAAAATCAGAGACTGCTAGTTCAAATTCCAGCGATAATAAGACTTTAAAAAAATCGAATTATCCTTTAGCACCCAAGAATGCTCAAAATCAGACAGCAGCCATTATAGCTAATAATAATACATCTTCAAATACACCTCGTAATAATGAAGAAAATCCATTGCTAGTTAAACCCAGAAAAGCAAAAAAACTTATTATAGACACTTACGAAAACCCCTCTAGTGTTGCGAAAACCAAAGAGGATTCAAATACTAATGAAATTACTAATGAAATTACTATTGAAGAAGCTATAGCAGCTACACAAATAGCAGCATCAAGCGATGATATCGTAAACGTTAAAAAGAAAAATAATCGCTGGGCGCTAGCACCTAACATAGCTCCTGTATATTTTAATAGTTTAGGTTCAGGCTCATCAATAGATATGCAATTTAGTAACAGTCCAAAGTCTGGCGAATTAAATATGAGCTACGGTATTAATGCAAGTTATGCTGTAAACAATAAAATAAAAATCCGCTCTGGGATAAACAGAGTCAATTTAGGGTACAATACCGAAAATGTTATTGCCTTCCAATCAGTTGGCACCCTTGCTGGCACTGGAACCATTCCAAGTATTAAGACCTCTAATATTAATCCGCAAGGAGACATGTCCTTTATTAGTAAAGAAAATTTAGCCGCGAACAATACGATTGCTCTTAACACTGTAAATACCAGTATAAATCAATCTATCGGTTATATAGAGGTCCCATTAGAAATTGAATATGCCTTAGTGAATAAAAAACTAGGCGTCAATATTATTGGAGGATTTAGCTCGTTATTTCTGAATAGCAATAGAATATATTCCGAACCTCAAGGAGGATCTAGAACACTGTTGGGTGAAGCCAATAATATCAATAACTTAAGCTATAGCGCTAACCTTGGTGTTGGTTTTAACTATCAGGTTTCTAAAAAAATAGATTTTAACTTTGAGCCAATATTTAAATATCAATTAAACACCTTTAATAAAACATACGGTGATTTTACCCCTTATTTTATTGGAGTTTATACTGGATTCGCCATAAAATTCTAGGTTTTTGGTTAGACCTTGATATTGATTTTTTAAGCTCAGAAATCAATATCTTAAAAAAGCTGCTCTCCCCAAAGCAGCTTTTTTTTATTTATTATAAACTCTTAATTCACTCAAAATAATATTTCGGGAGGTTTCATTAAGCACTTTTGTATCTTTTATTGTCAAATCTTCAGTACACAGGAACCGATGCTTCTTAACACGCATAATTCCCGGACCGCCACTAAAAAAAGTGTAAGACAATCGTCTTTTATTATCTATAAAAGTTAAAGGCACTACTGGAATATTATGATTAATGGCTAACCTAAAAGCACCATCTTTAAATTCGTCTAATTCAATATGTTCTTCTGGGACTCCACCTTCCGGAAAAATACAAATGCTCAGTCCAGACCTTAACCGCCTTTGTGCTCTTAAAAATACAGCCTGCCTACTTTTGACCGAATTTCTATCAACCAAAATACAGGTTCGCTTATAGAAAAATCCGAATAAAGGAATGCTAGCCAATTCTTTTTTTCCGACAAACACAAACGGATTTTTCACAGCTACCAACATAAGCATAATATCGGTCATGGAGGTATGATTGGCGATAAACATATAGCTTTTATGAACATCTAATAATTGCTCTCGAATAATGCTAACCCGAAAGCCCATACCGAACAGAATAAATTTTGCCCAAATACGAGCCAATTTAAAAAAGAACGGATACCAGGACTCCTTTAAAATAGAAATTAATAAGAAAGGAAACAAAACCACTATTGGTATGGCGATGAGCACATAAAACCAAACACGGTAAATAATCCAGAAAATGTATTTAAAAAATTTCATCGCAATCAAAAATACATAATAGTATTGAGCAATTCTATTAAAAAAATTACCTTTGTGCCTCTTATTACAATATACAATGGCAAGAATACTAACAGGTATACAGAGTACAGGAACACCACACTTAGGAAATATTTTAGGAGCAATTATCCCAGCTATTAATATGGCCGAACAACCGGAAAATGACTCCTATTTATTCATTGCAAATTTGCACACATTAACGCAAATTAAAAATGCAGAGGAATTACGCCACAACACTTATTCTGTAGCTGCTACCTGGTTAGCATTTGGTTTAGATATTGAAAAAACCGTATTCTACCGTCAAAGTGATGTACCTCAAGCGACTGAATTATCTTGGTATTTAAGCTGCTTTTTTCCTTACCAACGCTTAACATTAGCCCATAGTTTTAAAGATAAGGCCGAACGTTTAGAAGATGTAAATTCTGGATTGTTTACTTACCCAATGCTTATGGCTGCCGACATCCTATTGTATGACGCCGAAATTATTCCCGTTGGAAAAGACCAATTGCAACATATTGAAATGACGCGCGATGTAGCTTCACGTTTTCATGCAAAAATGGGAGACACTTTTGTAATTCCTGAAGGGAAAATTCAGGAAAACACTATGTTAATTCCGGGTACTGATGGTGAAAAAATGAGTAAATCACGCAATAACTTCATCAATATATTCTTAGATGACAAAAAGTTGCGTAAACAAATCATGTCTATTCAAACCGATAGCACACCTTTGGAAGCTCCAAAAGACTGGAGTACTTGTAACTGTTTTGCCATTTACAGTTTATTAGCTAACGAAGAGCAGGTTGCAACCATGAAAGCTAATTATGAAAACGGTAATTATGGATACGGTCATGCTAAACAGGCTCTTTTCGAGCTCATCGTGGATAAATTTGCTGAGCAACGCGAGCGTTACCATTATTATATGGATAATTTAGATGCGTTAGACAAAGCTCTTCATTTAGGTGCCGAAAAAGCAAGAACTGTAGCTAACGAGGTCATTAAACGTGTTCGAGAAAAGGCGGGTTATTAATTAAATTACCTCGAACATTTTTCCTGGCAACGGACGTATAACACCTTTTAATTCCATATTCAAAAGAATACTGGCTACTTTAAAAATAGGCAGGTCGCAATTTATTGCTATAGAATCTAATAGCTGTTTATCATCTTTCAGGTAATTATAAATAAGTTTTTCGTGATCGTCAAGTTCAACAAACAATTGTTTCTGAATACTTGGTTTCGAAGCATTTTCGAGCTGCCAGTTTAAAATATATGGCACATCTAAAGGTGTTGTAAGCATATGGGCCTTTTGATATTTTATTAAATTATTACAACCAGTACTTTGTATGTCGTTAACTCTTCCGGGAACGGCAAACACATCGCGATTGTAAGAATGTGCTATATCGGCTGTGACTAAGCTTCCTCCTTTTTCAGCCGACTCAATAACTATTGTTGCTTCACTCAATCCAGCAATAACACGATTACGCTTCAAAAAATTATTTCTATCGAATTTATCGATACTCCAAAAATCGGTAAAAAAGCCACCATTTGACTCCACATCTACCATGTATTTCTTATGCACCCTGGGATATATTTGATTGAGACCATGAGCTAAACACCCCACTGTTTGTAATCCATTTTTTATTGCCGCCTTGTGTGCCGTTATATCGGTACCATAAGCAAACCCTGAAACAATAACCGGATTATATATCGCCAGAGCTTCCACTAACTCTTCACAAAACGCTATCCCACTTGTGGTAATTTTTCGAGTACCCACAATACTGATAACAGGCCTATTTAATAAATCTATAGATCCCGTTTCAAAAAGAAGTATCGGTCCGTCAATACAATGCTTTAATCTTGAAGGATAATTTGAATCTTGAAAATAACTTACCTTAATATCATTTTTAGAAATAAACTCAAGTTCCTTTTCAGCGTCTTTAAGATATTGTTCATTAAACAATTCACTTAAGCTCCAGTTTCCTATATTATCAATTTTTAAGAGATTCGACTTTTTTTCTTTTATAACTGCTTCGGCCGAACCACAATGGTTTATTAAGCGTTTAGCCGTTATATCGCCAATATTAGGCACATGTTGCAAGGCCAAAATGTAGAGCAAATCAGATTCAGACATGGTAAAATATTGATTTTTAAGTACAAGAAAAGAAATTTTATACTGTTAATAAATAGTATTTTCTTATTTTTATTGAAAAGCATTTTTTTTAACTTTGTTTTTATGCAATTAGAAACCTACATCAGCGATTTATTATATCGATACGAATGTGTTACCCTGCCAGAATTTGGTGCCTTTTTAACACAACGAGAATCTGCAACCATAGATAATTCTACAAATACTTTCTTTCCTCCGAAAAAAAGTATATTGTTTAATGAGCAAATTCAAAAAAACGATGGCTTGTTAGCCACATATATTGCCGACGTTGAAGGTATTTCGTTTGAAGTTGCCAATGAAAAAATTGCGAAACGTGTTAAAAATATAAAAACGCAGTTAACGCAAGGCGAAACATTATCTTTTAAAAATATTGGTGAGATTGTTTTAAATGCCGAAGGTAAAATTTTATTCGAGCCATCGTATCAATTGAATTATTTAACAGATTCTTTTGGCTTATCCCAATTTATATCGCCATCGGTTACTCGTGAATCCCTGAAGCAAGAGGTTGAAGCGATTGAAAAAATTGTTCCTCTAACTTTTACGCCAGAAAGAAGAAAAAACAGACCTTACTTTAAGTATGCGGCAGTGGCAGTGATTGCCTTAACACTTGGTGGTTTGGTAGCTTCTAATTTTTATGTAAATCAAATTGAAGAACACAATCAATTAGCTCAGGAAGAAGCCACGAAACAGTTAGACACGCAAATACAACAAGCGACTTTTAGTTTAAATCCTTTACCAGCCATTACACTTAATGTAACGAAACAAACCGGTAATTACCACATCGTTGCTGGTGCTTTTAGAATTGAGGAAAACTGTGATAAAAAAATAGCACAATTAAAAGCATTAGGCTATCCAGCTCGAAAAATAGGAACTAATAAATATGGTTTACATGAGGTGGTTTATGCAAGTTATGAAGACCGTTTAGAATCTTTAAAGGCTCTTCGTGACATCAAACAATCGCATAACAAGGATGCTTGGCTATTAGTTAAGAAATTAGACTAATTTTTATTTCTAATAATATCTTAAATCAATTATTAGAAACCTTTAAATTCCTTTTCTTTGCAAAAAAAAGCGCCATATGCAAGCTAAAACACCAGAGCTATCTAAAACCACCCTTACCGATTTGGTTTTACCCGGGGAAACCAATGCATTAAATAATCTATTTGGAGGCGAACTATTGGCCCGTATGGATCGAGCAGCATCAATTGCAGCTAGACGCCATAGCCGACGTATTGTGGTAACAGCATCCGTAAATCATGTGGCATTTAGCCGAGCGGTACCACTAGGTAGTGTTGTAACTGTTGAGGCTAAAGTTTCCCGCGCGTTTAAAACTTCTATTGAAGTTTTTATTGATGTTTGGATTGAAGACCGTGAATCAGGTAATAGAACTCAAGCAAACGAGGCAATTTACACCTTCGTGGCTGTTGATGAAACTGGTCGTCCTGTATCAGTTCCTGAAGTAATACCAGAAACCGATTTAGAAAAATCACGTTACGATGCCGCTTTGCGCCGTAAACAATTAAGCTTATTACTTTCTGGAAAAATAAAACCAAGTGAAGCTACCGAATTAAAAGCCCTTTTTATGGAAGAGTAAGACTTCTGTAAAACAATATCATATATTTAAATCCCGACTTCAGTTGGGATTTTACATTTTATATATCCAGGATGCCGGGTTTTGTGTATTGCCGTCTTTCGAAATTATAAAACTTAAAATAGATTCTCCATTTGCAGGGTTTGTAAAAACGGTTCCTAAACGCTGCTTGGTATCGACCATTTGACCTTCCTTTACATAAACTTTAGATAAGTTTTTATAGGCTGTAATGTAGTTACCATGTTTAACCATAACAATAGGGTTTACATTCTTAAGTGATACTATGGCAATAACTTCTCCCGAAAATACGGCACGAACATCAGCTCCTTTTTCAGTAGCAATTCGAACGCCATTACTCTTAATAGTTAACGATCTATTTAAAGGGTGCGGCTGTGTACCATAACCAACCGTTACGTAACCACGCGATACCGGCCAAGGCAACTTCCCTTTATTAGAAACAAAATTAGCAGCGAGCACCTTTTCTTCTGCTGTTAGGGCAAAGTTTGAAGAACTCGAGGATTTACCTGCCTTTCTATTCGATTTAGCAATAGCAGCTTTAATAATACGATTAATTTCAGCATCTATTTTATTAGCTTCACGTTGCTTTTGCCGAATCTCTGCTGCATACTTAGAAAGATTCTTCTTTATAGATTTCATTAATGCCTGATGCTGATTTCGCTCAAGCTGCAATTCATTCTGATTTTTTCTATTTTCAGCTATGATCTTCCGCTTTTCCTCCTGTTGCTTTAACAAGCTGGCATTGGTTTGTTGTAATTCGGCTGTTTTAACCTTTATTTCTTCCCCTTGCTGTTTTTGATGTTCTGTATATTGCTTCATATACTGAAGACGCTTATAAGCCTGCTTAAAATTATCGGAAGACAATAAAAACATGATACGACTTTGCTCATTTTTGCTTTTATAAGACTTCACTATCATATCGGCATAATCTTCTTTTAAGACTTTTAATTCATCCCTCAATGCCGTTATTTTCTTTTGATTTGCATCAATATTCCGGGTAAGTAAATTTGCCTGCTGATTGGTTACTTTTATTAAATTATCTAAGACACTAATTTTATAATTCAGTCCTGTTACTACAGATAATTCAGACTGATGTTTGGATTTGTTCTCTGCCTGCAGCGCACTTATTTTTTGAATTTCCCGACGCAATTCTTGTCGCCGTGTTTCCAGCTCTTTCTGTTTACTACTCTGCGCGACAACAAAGGTACAGCTGCATAAAACAACAAACAAAACAATAACTTTATGTATAGCGTTATACTGCTTCATTACAATTCTATGGCTTTAAACCCAGATGGAATTTTAAACGGAAATCTTACGTTATGATTAAGCATGACATTTTTAAATTCCAAATCGATAATAACTTCATCATTGGCCTCAACAGCTATCACCCGAATGCGCTCAGGAATTTTTTCCTTTTGCACTTCTTGAAAAGACGTATAATCAATTTGCAAATGTCTGTATTCACTTGGTTGCGAAATTTGCTGGGATTTCAATTTAAAATGAACTGGATCTAATAAATAAAAAATCTCAAATAAGTCATTTTGTCTACGTGGTTCCAATATGTAAACCTCTTCGTTTACTGATGCCTTATAAGAACCTTCTTTTAAACTATATAAAGCTTCACCATATAATAAATTCTGAACCTTATCAAAATCCAATTCCGTTCCCAAAAGATTACTCAAATAACTATAGTCTCCTTTAAAATAAGTATTATCCAACTTATTATAAAAGCTTACTTCCTCAGGTGTAATTAATGCTTTAACTACCGAAAATGTAGCGCTCATCCAGATAGCCTTATCCTTTTCAGCTCTGAAACTAACAGAATGTGTTTGAGAACTCCCATCTTTAGTAAAAGATATTCTAAGCTTGGACTGCAATGTTTTAAACTCTGGTTTTTGCTTTGTATTTTCTTTAATAAGCTGCTTGGTAGACAGGTTGAAATTTGCATTACCTGTACTGAGGTTTTTAGTAGACTTACAATTAAACACCACAATCGCCATTACGGTTAAGATGATGTATTTTATTTTGTTCATTAATTTGAGGGTTCTAATTGTTTTGCCTTTAGGCTATACTTTTTTGCTTTTTCGTTATGGTTTAAAGCTGCATTTGCCAGACTTAACTGTTTGTAAAAGTCTGACTCCATTTTTTGATCTTCAATAATATAATCTAAGCCCATCTCTAAAACTTCAATAGCATCTTTCGATTTATCTAAATGATTTAAAGCCACACCATTAATTAAATAAAATAGTGGTTGCGACGGAAACTTCTCTAAAGCATCTCTGCTTTTTGATTCAGCTATTTCAAACTTTTGTAAATCGATATATAACAACAATACATTTCGAAGAACATTAAAATTACTATCGTCCAGTTTTAAGGCCGCTTCAAAATTTTCGAGGGCTTTAGACTTATTGTCTTTACTTAAATAGTACTGCCCTAATTCGATTAAACTTTTGTTATCGGTATCACTTACCAAAGCAGTAGCTTCAACCAAATCGTTTTCATATTCCGGGTGTAGCCCAACAAAATGAACGAAATCGGTTAAGACCTTAAGTTTTGCTTCAGGCTTAATTTCACTACTCTTCACAACAATTTTCATAGATTCGATAGCTTTTTCAGCATTATCATCGTCCAGATAAAACTTGTAAAGTGCCAAATGCACCAACTGTGAATTCGGATTAATTTTTAATAACTCCTTAGCCGTTTCGAAAGCCTTATCTTTTTCATTATTTTCGCTGTATCTAAAAATTAAGGCTAAATAATTTGATTCCTTTTCCGGGTTATTTTCAACACGTTCTTGAAGATTTTTAATCTGGTCTTTTTTACGCCCCGTTACATTATAAATTTGATTGCGCATAACGTCTCGAGATATGGATATACCAAATTCTGAATCCATTTCATCCAAGAGTTCCAAAGCGTCATCATAATTTCGTGTTCTTACATAAAGAGAGGCTAAATCTTCTTTGTAATCCGGATGATATTTAACTAACTGCTTTACCGTTTTTATGGCCTTATCGTAGTCATTTTGCGTTATATAATAACCATATAATTCGTCAAGGAACCACTCGTTATCAGGATCCTTGCTTACTGCTTTTTTAAAGGCATCTTCTGCGGCTCCAAAATTTTTAAGCCGCATGTAGTTTTTACCTAATTCAAAATATAAAACTGGTACCGACTTATCTAGCTCAACACATTTTAAAAGCGCCGTTACCGATCGATCGTAATTCTCAATACTTTTTTGTTTTAGGGCTTCATAAAACCATTCCTGAAATTCATCTTCAACATTTCCTAAATCATCATCGGGTCTTTTATTGAAGTCAACTTGCGTATATGACATTTTAGGAATAAACACTATTCCTAAAAACATTAATAATATACTGATTTTAACCTTCATAAATAACCACGTTTAAGTACGTGTTCTCCTTAATTAATTCAAATACTATTCCAAATTAAATTTGATATACATACATCCCAGAATAATATAAAATTACTCCAATTCTGAATAATCCCCTAAACTTACACTTGAAAACTCACCATTATACTTGACATTATTACCAATCATAGCATAATCCAAATTAGCATTTTTAATGCTTGAATGGGTCTGAATTAAACTATTTTTAATGGTGCTATTTTCAATGATTGTACCGTTACCAATTGACACATGTGGTCCAACCGTAGCATCCCTTAACACCACATCCTCACCAATAAAGCAAGGTTCAATAATATTCGCGTTTTCTAAATGAACTGAATCGGCGATTAATTGTTCTTCACCATCCTCCTTTAAGAAATCAAGCATTTTACCATTAGTCTCAACAGTTATTGCTTTATTTCCACAATCCATCCACTCATCTACAGTACCTGTTTTAAATATCTTACCATCGGCCATCATGCGCTTAATACCATCATTAATTTGGTACTCGCCTCCATTGGTAACGTTCTCATCAAGAATTTCTTGTAATTTATCTTTTAAAACAGCAACATCCTTAAAATAATAAATACCAATTACGGCTTGATTACTTACAAACGTTTGTGGTTTTTCGACCAATTCTACAATGTCACCACTCTCATTTAATTTTACGACGCCGTATGCCTCTGGATTTTCAACTTCTTTAGTCCAAATCACACTATCAGCCATCTGGTCCAAATCGAATTTGGCACGAATAAGTGTATCGGCATAAGCAATTACCGCCGGGCCTGATAAAGAAGGTTTTGCACACATAATGGCATGTCCCGTTCCTAAAGGTAAATCCTGACGATAAATAGACGCTTTAGCCCCTAAACTGGTGGCTAATGCTTCCAAACTTGCAACTACATCATCTCCAAACCAAGCCGGATCACCCAAAACAAAGGCTATTTCTTCAATAGGTTCATTCAATACTTTTGCAATATCTCTAACCAATCTATGTACTATGGGCTGTCCTGCTACAGGAATTAAAGGTTTTGGTACAGTTAAACTATGTGGACGTAAACGAGACCCGCGTCCCGCCATTGGTACTATTATTTTCATATTTACTACTAAGTCTTCTTTAGTTCGCTTTATAATTTCAACTCTTAAACAGGCAATTATTTCACACCGGTGCTGCCAAAACCACCTTCTCCTCTGGTTGTTTCTGTTAATTCATCTACAGCAACCCATTCAGCGCGTTCGTGCTTAGCTATCACAAGTTGCGCAATACGTTCGCCATTATTTATTACGAACTCATCATTAGAAAGATTCACTAAAATCACGCCTATTTCCCCTCGGTAATCGGCATCAACAGTTCCCGGAGCATTTAGAACGGTTATTCCTTTTTTAGCTGCCAATCCACTACGAGGTCTAACCTGTGCTTCATAACCAACTGGTAATTCTATAAACAAACCGGTACCAACAATACTACGTTCTAAAGGTTTTAACACTCTAGGTTCCGACAGATTCGCCCGTAAATCCATTCCCGCCGAAGCTAAAGTTTCATAATTAGGCAGCTCGTGACTTGATTTATTTATAATTTTAATTTGCATATTATCTATTTATCAATTGTTTTAATTCTTCTTTTTCCAGGTAAAAAACCATTGCCAAAAATACTAAAACTAAAGCGGTATTTATATAATAGTTCTCATTTGTATTTAGAGCTACTACCGATAAAACAACAGCCAAACTTAAATAAGTTACTATACGTTTTAAATTATAAGGCACAGCATAATGCTTTTGTCCAAAGAAATAAGACAGAATCATCATAGACCCATAAGCTAATAAAGTTGCCCAGGCCGCTGCAATAAAACCTATACGTTCAATCATAAATACATTAAACAGAATGGTAACAACTCCACCAACAACCGATAAATACATACCATAACGTGTCTTATCGGTTAGTTTATACCAAATGGCCAGGTTAAAATAGATTCCCAAGCACAAATTTGCTAATAACACTATAGGAACGATATTAATGGCTACCCAATAACTTTCATTACGAACAATGAGCATTTTAAAAATATCTACATAAGCAATAATAAACACCAACATTAAACTCCCACAGATAACAAAATACTTCATAATTTGCGCATAGGTTTCTTTGGCGTTTTTCTCCTTGGCATGATTAAAAAAGAATGGTTCGGCCCCTAACCTAAAGGCCTGAACAAAAATGGTCATAAAAACAGCTATTTTATAACACCCACTGTAAGCTCCATTTATTTCTTTTCCTAATACAGAAGGTAAAAGCCATTTATCGAAATTTTCATTAATTACATAAGCTAAACCAGCAACCATTATGGGCCAGCCATAGTTGAGTAACTGTTTGAAAATTGATATGCTAAATACTAATTTGGTCTTAAAGAAATAGGGACTTAGTAATAAAAAGGTTGTGCCACTAGCTACCAGGTTAGCAATAAAGATATATTTAACCAGATCGTTACTATCATAATTTGAAAATTTTATACCAAATACAGGAACCGCCCAAAGGAAGAAAAAATTTAGTATAACATAAATAATAATATTACTCAGTTTAATTGCTGTAAACTTAATAGGACGTCCTGTAGCCCTTAAATAAGCAAATGGAATAACAACAATGGTATCTAACACCAAAACGCCCAATAAGAGATTAAAATAGCTTTGTTTTAGGTTTACGAATTCGGCTAATTCCGTGCTAAAAGAAAATACAACTAGTAAAAACAATAAGGTAGTAACACCTAGACTAATTAAAGCTGTAGAAAACACTTTTTGTTTTTCCTCACTTTTGGTAAAAAACCTAAAAAAAGCGGTTTCCATACCATAGGTTAGTAAAACATTAAAAAAGGCCGCATACACATAAAAGGTGGTATTATCAGAATAACTAACCGTTCCGAGGGTTTCCGTATGCAGAGGAACCAGAATAAAATTCATAAGCCGTGGCAAAACCGTTGCCAGACCATAAATTATGGTGTCTTTGAAGAACTTTTTTATTGTGCCCAATTAGAAAGTAGATTTCGTTTGCTAAATGTACGTTTTTAGGCTTTGATGACCAAAGATAAGTTGTATATCAAAAGCTTAAAAACGCATTCCTACGGTATAATTAAAAAAGCCCCACTTTACGTGAGGCTCTCTGTATATAACAACTGAAATAAATCCAGTGTAAGTTTCTAGTTATTCAAAGCTTCAGCTCCACCAACAATCTCAAGGATTTCGTTAGTAATGGCCGCCTGACGAGCTTTGTTATAAGTTAATTTTAGCTGATCTCTTAACTCCGTTGCATTATCGGTTGCTTTATGCATTGCGGTCATACGTGCACCATGCTCACTGGCATAAGAATCTCTAATACCTTTATACAACTGTGTTTTTAAAGACTTAGGAATTAACTGTTCTACAATTTCTAATTTAGATGGCTCGAAAATGTAGTCTGATGTTGTATTTCCTTCAACCTCTACAGGTAAAATTGGTAAAAACTGCTCCGTAGTCACGATTTGAGTTGCTGCATTTTTGAATTTGTTATACACAACTACAATTTTATCAAACTCACGCGCCACAAATTTATCCATTAATGATTGTGCAATTTCAGCAACATTATCAAAAGTTAAGTCGTCAAATAACGCACTTTCATTAGCAATCACTTTATTGGTTCTCTTAAAAGCATCATTAGCCTTTTTACCAATTGCCAAATAAGACACATCTTTATTAGCGTAAGTATTAGTCGTTAAGTTATTAACCTCTTTTATTATATTAGAGTTAAAGGCACCTGCCAAACCTCTATTAGAAGTTATAGCTACGATTAACACTTTTCTTACCTCGCGTTGTTCTGAGAACGCACTTCCAGAATCTGCATCTAAAGTTGCACTTAAGCTCTGTAAAAGCTCAGTTAACTTATCTGCATAAGGACGCATTGCAGTAATAGCATCTTGTGCCTTTTTTAACTTTGCAGCCGATACCATTTTCATGGCACTGGTAATCTGCATCGTAGATGACACCGATGTAATTCTGTTACGTATTTCTTTTAAGTTTGCCATAATTTGAATTTGTCATTCTGAAATTAAATTCAGAACCTTCTTTATATAATAATGAGATCCTGAATGCGATTGACATTCAGGATGACATTACAGCTTTTTATGCTCTATATTTACCTGATAAATCTTTTGCTACAGCAGTTAATGTATCTGTAACTTCATCAGTTAATTTACCTGCTTTTAAAGTTGCTAAAGCATCACTGTGCTTAACTCTTAAGAACTCGATGAAATCTCTTTCGAATTCTTTTACTTTATTCACTGGTACATCTCTTAATAAGTTTTTAGATCCTGCATAAATAATTGCAATTTGATCTTCAACAGTATAAGGATCGTTTTGAGCTTGTTTTAAAATCTCAACGTTACGTTTACCTTTTTCAATTACGTTTAAAGTAACAGCATCTAAATCTGAACCGAATTTCGCGAAAGCTTCTAACTCACGGAATTGTGCTTGGTCTAATTTTAAAGTACCAGATACTTTCTTCATGGATTTAATCTGAGCATTACCCCCTACACGCGATACTGAAATACCTACGTTAATAGCTGGACGCACACCCGAGTTAAATAAATCACCATCTAAGAAAATCTGTCCATCTGTAATAGAGATTACGTTAGTTGGAATATAGGCCGATACGTCACCTGCCTGTGTTTCGATAATTGGTAAAGCTGTTAAAGATCCACCACCTTTTACGATTGGCTTTAACGATTCTGGTAAATCGTTCATTTCTTTAGCAATATCATCATCGTTAATGACTTTTGCAGAACGCTCTAATAAACGAGAGTGTAAGTAGAAAACGTCTCCAGGGTACGCCTCACGTCCTGGTGGACGACGTAATAATAATGATACCTCACGGTAAGCTACCGCTTGTTTAGATAAATCATCATAAATGATTAATGCTGGACGACCAGTATCTCTAAAATACTCACCAATAGCAGCACCAGTCATTGGAGCATATACCTGCATTGGAGCAGGGTCTGATGCGTTTGCCGCAACAATAGTAGTATAAGCTAAAGCCCCTCTATCTTCTAAAGTTTTAGCAATGTTCGCAACTGTAGAAGCCTTCTGGCCAACAGCTACATATATACAATATACAGGCTCACCTGCATCGTAAAATTCTTTTTGATTTAAGATCGTATCAATACAAACAGTCGTTTTACCTGTTTGACGGTCACCAATAACCAACTCACGTTGACCACGACCTACAGGAATCATAGCATCAATAGATTTAATACCTGTTTGTAATGGCTCGGTTACAGGCTCTCTATAAATAACACCCGGCGCTTTACGCTCTAATGGCATTTGGAAAGTTTCTCCAGTAATAGGACCCTTCCCATCAATAGGGTTACCTAAAGTATCTACCACACGACCAACAATACCTTCACCAACATTAACAGAAGCAATACGATTAGTACGTTTTACTGTAGATCCTTCTTTTACAGCAGTTGAACCACCTAATAATACAATACCTACGTTATCTTCTTCAAGGTTAAGTACAATACCTTCAAGACCACCTTCAAATTCTACTAACTCACCATATTGAGCATTAGCCAATCCGTAAGCACGTACAATACCATCACCTACAGTTAATACAGTTCCAACCTCGTCTAATGAAGCACCTGCTTCAAAACCTGCTAGTTGTTGTTTTAAGATTGCTGATATTTCAGCTGGTTTTACTTCTGCCATCTTATTATTTATTTAGATACTATAAATATCTTAGTTTAATGAAAATTCTTTTTTTAATTTATTAAGCTGATTTGCAATACTTGCATTATACTGCACATCGCCTACTCTTAAGATAAAACCGCCAATAATGGATTCATCTACTATATTTTTTAACTGAACATCCTTACCTGTAAGCTCTTTTGCCTTAGCTAAAACCTGTTCTTCTAACGCAGCATTTAAAGCTACCGCTGTGGTAACTGTTGCTAATTCTATACCCTGCGCTTGATCGAACAACTCAGAATATTTAGCTGCTACTTGATCTAAAATAGCCACTCTGTTATTAGCCACTAATAGATTTATTAGGTTGGTTATTTCTTTAGTTGATTTACCGAAAACCTCTAATAAAACTGCCTTTTTTACTGAAGAACTAACTACAGGACTTAGAAGCATTTCTTTTAAGTCATTGCTTTTAGAAATAGTATCAGCAATTAACTTCATATCATTGTTTACCGCCTCTGCAGATGTATTATCTGAAGCTAAACTTAAAACCGCCTTTGCGTAACGTATTGCTGCTCTCGCTCCCGTCATGATATCTCTTAGTTTAATTTAGCGTCGCCAATCATAGACTCCACTAAGTTTAATTGCTTGTCTTTACCAGCTAATTCCTCGTTTAAAATCTTTTCAGCAATTTCTAAAGATAATCCTGCTACGTGACTTTTAAGTTCCGCCATAGCCGCCTTTTTCTCTCCTTCAATAGCCGTTTGAGCTTGCTCGATTAATTTATTAGCCTGAGTTTCTGCTTCAGATTTTGCTTCCTCAATCATTTTATTCTTAATATCGCGCGCCTCTTTTAACATTGTCTCACGCTCAACTCTAGCTTCTTGTAATAATCTTTCGTTATCTGCCTGAAGATTTTGCATTT
Organism: Gaetbulibacter saemankumensis DSM 17032; assembly: GCF_000425645.1. Taxonomy (GTDB): domain Bacteria; phylum Bacteroidota; class Bacteroidia; order Flavobacteriales; family Flavobacteriaceae; genus Gaetbulibacter; species Gaetbulibacter saemankumensis. The sequence continues at coordinate 662,060 of NZ_KE384430.1, read as the reverse complement.
CTAATTTTGCTTTTTCAGCAGAATCTAATGCATTTTGAATACCTTCTTCACGATTTTGTAAAGAATCTAATATTGGTTTCCAAGCAAACTTTCTCATTAATAAGATAAGCACTAATAAAATTATTGCTTGCATGAAAAACAATCCCGGAGAAAAATCATTTAATAACTGATCCATGTGTTGTAACTATAAATTAGTTTATACTATTTTTTGTTTAATTCTTTTAAAACAGCTTCTGCAACCAACCGTTGCAGAAAACTGATTTATTTGTTTTTGTTAGGAATTATTTCCCTAAGATTAATGCACCGAAAGCCAAACCTTCTAATAAGGCTCCAATGATGATCATCGCAGTTTGGATTTTACCAGCTGCTTCAGGTTGACGAGCAATACCTTCCATTGCTTTACCACCAATTTGACCTAAACCGATACCACCACCGATTACGATTAATCCTGCTCCAATTAAATTGTACATACTAATTGATTTTAAATATTAATTAAACAAATTCTTATTAGTGATGGTCATGTTCTTCAACTGCCATTCCTATAAATAACGATGATAACATCGTAAAAATAAACGCTTGTAAAAAGGCTACTAAAATTTCAATAACCGAAATAAATAATGCTAACACAAAAGACATCCCTGTTGAGGCTACCGGCCCAAAGGCTTCTTTCATGGTAATCATTAATGCTATTAAACTCATTACTACAAAGTGACCTGCCGTCATATTTGCAAACAAACGAATTAATAGTGAAAAAGGCTTAATTAACACAAAACCTATAAGCTCTATAACCGCTAATATGGGCCTTAAAACTACTGGCACGCCTGGCATCCACAAGGTGTGAACCCAGAAATCTTTACTACCACTAGTTAAATAAATGATTGCTGTAAATATGGCTAAACAAACGGTTACCGCAATTTGACCTGTTACATTAAATCCAAGCGGCGTTAATCCCAATAAGTTTAATATCCAGATAAAGAAGAAAACAGTTAATAAAAAGCTCATGAACTTTCTATATTTCTTCTCACCAATATTTGGACGCGCAATTTCATCGCGCACATAAATTACTAACGGCTCTAAAACACGTCCCATTCCAGTTGGTATAGCACCCTTCTTATAGCCTTTAGCTAAAGCACCAAAGCCTAATATCATAAGTAAACCTGCTAAAAGCATCCCTACAACACTTTTAGTAATAGAAAAATCTAACACTTTATGTGCATTTGTCGGGTGGTGATGATCATCAAACTGCACTTGATGAGCACCTGCTTCTAACTCGTATATTTTACTGTGAATTTTCGTTAATTGTACACCACCTTTTTCTACTATAACATGACCGTTATCGTCGTGGTGAAATTCAGAAGACATAAACACTTTTAAACCTTCACTAGTCCATACAATTACAGGTAATGGAAACCCATAATGCACACCGGTTTCATGATTAGTATATAAGTGAAAATCGTGAGAATCCTGAAGGTGATGTTTTATGTAGGCGTTTATTTTTTCTGGAGTATCTATTTTGTCTCCTTTACCATGCCCTTCTTGATCGTGTTCTCCTCCATTAGCTAACGCTGATATAGAAGTCATCATTAAAACTAAAACTGCAATAAACTTGATAGATTTTTTTGCTACCATCATACCTTTACTAACTAATGACATTTATGCTCTGTAAAATTTTGTGCAAATGTACACAATAATTTAAAAACCCAAACCCTTTTTTTAGTTAGTTTTATTAATTGATATTTATCTCACAAAAACCTGGTAAATACCTAGACTATTTATCATTAAGAAGTCTTGCAACCCCAATAGCTTCAGCTATTAAAAATAAAAACAGAGGTAAAACTAGCGCCAAACGTTCTGCCAGAGACAAACTATCTTTAGCAAAAACCGACTCTTGAAATATTAACACAAAGGCACCTATTTTAAAAAACATAAACATGAGATAGGCATACCCCGCCTGATTCGGCATTTTGCTTGCTACAAGCTCTACACTTGTATAGACTATTAGTGCCGCTACAGCATGAAACACATACACATGCCAAAGTATAAATGATAAAGTCTCTGTGTTTAAATAATTATGAATGGAAAACGATACAATAAAAAGGAAAACGATACTTATTGTAAATATTAATATTCTTTTAATCATTATTGTCCTTATTGGTAATATTAAGCACCTGCCTAATAACAGAAAACATTGCTAGAAAAACTGCCAGCAATGTTACTATTTTATAATACAACTGATTAGCGTTTTCAAATTTTACATCTAACCACTCACCTAACTTACTTCCCAGATATATAGTAAGGCCCATTTGAATAGCGATAGATGTAAATCTGATGTACTTACTAAGCTGTTTGGGGTTTTCTTGATTTTTCACTTGCGTTCATTTCTTTAACCGCACCTTTCATAGCACAGGTTACATTAAAATTAGCTCCAGGCTCAACAGCTAGTTTCCCTGCAATAACCTCTCCTTCAATAGAAGCTGAAGCTTTTAATGTTAAGGTTCCCGTTAAATTTAATTTCCCTGAGAATCGGCCTTCAAAATACGCATCCGTACCATTCAAAGTACCGTTTATAAATCCGGCTTTCCCAACCACAACCTTGCCAGCTGTTTTTACATTACCTTCAACCGTGCCATCAATTCTAAAATCACCTTCTCCTGTAATATCACCCACAATTTTAGTGCCTTGTGATATTATATTTTGACTTGAAGTTCCTTCTACCATTTTTTTATCTTTTTTATTATCCGAAAACATAATACTACTAATTTTTAATGCTATTAATTCAATTATTATCCCTATTTAAATAAGCATCTAAATTCTTATGAATTTGAATAATTTGATAATTAGTAGATGCTATGGTAAAATATGGGGCTTTTAATTTTTTTCGATCGTCTTTTTCCAGTATCTGATTAAACGTATACGCTACCTGTTCGTTAGTAATACCATGCACTAATACAAAGGTAGTTGTAGGATTATATACGTCGATTGAAGATTTTAAGTCGTAATACTTAACATTTTTTAGAATGTCGTCTAATTTCTTTTTAAACGCATCCACCTCATCTCGGTTTGCATTTTCAAACTTAAACACCACCTTATAATCGCTATATACGCTATCGTTAACCCGTACAAATTCCTTTTTAGCTAATCGTGGCAATACTTTAGTTTCTATATCCTGTGCTTCCTGTCCTTCAGGAACATTCGCATAGGTTACCGCAATATAATTTATAGCCTTACTATATGCGTCATATCCATACAATCGACCAGTAGCTGTAGCTTTCAACAACTCTAACTTAGGCACAATGGGTTCGCCATCAAAACGACTAATGTAATCTTCTGCTTTATTAATAACATCGGGGTATTCCTGATTTTGAAATTGTTCATATAAGGCCTCATATAAACTTTCCGGACTATTTTCATCCTTATCGGAAACCAAATCAGGATTACTTAAAATCATGGCATAACGTGAATCGGGATACAGATTTATAATTTCAGCCTTTGCGATAGATGCCTCATCCTGCTCCCCTAGCTGCTCATAAATTTTGTACAAATTGTATTTTGATGGTAAGACTAAACGTTCTTCAGGCTGACTTTGCAATAATTCCTGAAATTTCTCTTTAGACAGCTGATATTCCTTAAATTTTTCCTTGTAAATAAGTCCTAATTGATAGTAGGCATAATTTCGATCTTTCCAGATACTATCTATAACTTTTTCCTCGGTTGGAATTTTAGAAATATAAAACTGCGGATCGTATAACTCATCTTCCGAAGCTGAAGCTACAATTGCAGCACTGCTTTGATTTCCCATAGAAGTCTTTCCAGTAGCCGACCAACGCCAGTTATCATCTAATGCACGATCACCCCAAATCTTTATAAACTCATTTTTTCCGTAAGCCACGGTTGTTGGGTTATAGAAATAAAAAGACGCCTGTCCTGGCAATCCCGGACCGCCTGTTTGAGGTGCAAACCCAGGAGGACCATTACCTCTTACACCTGGATTGGCAGTTGCTAAACCTTGATTACGTTCTGCTATTTCTTCGCGCTCCTTTTGCTCTTCTGCTTTTTGCTTTAGATTTTCTATAAAAGTTTCAAAATAAGCCGTTCTTTCAGCTTCCGATAAATCTACCAAATAAAGTATACTGTCGTTTACCTTGGCAACCTCTTCATAATAGATAACATCATCTAAATTATCGCGTTTACGCTTTATTATTCGATATGGTTTGGTGTTTTCCACCAAATTAGTCATTGTACTGTCGTAATAATTTCCAGCTAATCGATATTCTGAATGATCAAAATTCATATCACCCAAAATCTCATAATTTTTAGCCTTCAGCAATCTATCCCGCGAATTGGTTCGTAAACTCTTGTTAAAGTAAGCGATAGCTAGGGTATCCGAACCGTTATTCAAATGAAAATATCCCGTCTGATGGTAAATCTTATCCAAATAAGGACGGTTTTCTCTATTTTCTGCCAGGTCCGAAAGCAATTCTGCAACTTCCAGTTTATTGCCTGTATCAGAATCAAAGTTTCTAACCTTTTCAAGATAAGCCGTAATCATATAAATTCGGGGCGTTCTACGATTAAGCGCTATTACCTTATCGAACGCGATATTAGCACTATCCTTATACCCTAATTGATTATAAAGTTGTCCTTGAATAAATCGGTACCGACCACGCTCATCGCCACTTTTGGTTGCATTCGAAGCTATTTCCAATTGCGTAATGGCACTATCGACTGATTTCGTATTCAAATAAGCTTGCGCCAACATAGATGACGCATCGGCTAAATCCTGATTGTCTAATTCTTCAAGCTCCAGTAAACGTTTTAGGTTTTTAATGGCCAACTCATTATTATCTAGACGAATATTCGTTTTTTCACGCCAAATTCTCGCTTGATTTATTTTATCACTACCTGGATATTTATAGAGAATGTAGTTAAAGGCTTCCAGTGCAGGTACAAACCGCTGATCGAAATATCGGGCTTTTCCGAGAAGTAAATAGGCTTCATCAATCTGCGGATTTTTCTCCTTGCCATCAATATCCATACTATGTTTTTGAATGGCTTTTACGGCTTTCTCTTCTGCTCTGGAAAAGTTCTCATTTTTAGATTGACCAGGAAGCACCACCTCATCTAATATTTGCATGCGCTCTATGGGCAGTACATCCCAGTAATTATCTTCATAACTACTATTTAGCGATGCCCTGCCTGCCTCTAAGGCATTATAACCGTTATAAAGCGTATTAAATTCAGCCGCTACTGCATGATAATTACGACTAATAAATTTGTCCTTTTTACGCGAACAACTTACCGCCACTAATAGGGTACATAAAATAACGAATAAAGCTTTAAAAGATGTTCTCAACGTTGGTGTTTTAGTCCTAGTAAAATAACTACAATTACTTATTTATATTATGTAAGCAGGTAAAAATAAGCATCTTTTTTGATTATGCTTAAAAAAACGCTCACTTTTAAATCATGCACTAGTTTGCAAAATGTAACTCCAGCTCCTTTAAAGTTTCTTGATTGGTCTCTAAGTCTTTTACTATCACGCCCTTTTCTAAAACAACAATTCGGTTACAAACATCTGTGACATGTAACAGGTCGTGACTCGATATTAAGACCGTTACCCCTTGTGTCTCTGTTAGACCTTTAATAATACTTTTTAACCGAATTTGAGTTGACGGATCCAGATTAGCAAAAGGTTCGTCTAAAATAATGACTTCGGGGGTTCCAATAAGAGCAGCGACTATACCCACCTTCTTCTGGTTTCCTTTACTAAGATCTCGCAGATATTTTTTCTGATTTAAGATTTCACCATGAAAAAAATCTTCATACTGCGCAATTAACACATCAACATCGGCTTTGTTTTGTCCGCGTAATTCACCTATAAAATAAAAATACTCCTCAGGTGTTAAATAACCTATTAAAAAAGTCTCATCGATAAAAGCCGATGTAAAAGGCTTCCAGTCTTCACTTTTATCCACACCAACCCCATTATTAATTATTTCACCTCTTGAAGGCTGTATCAAATCCAACAACAAACTAAAATAAGTTGTTTTCCCTGCTCCATTATTCCCAACCAAGCCAAAACTCTGACCTTTTGGAATTTCTAAATGCTCTATATCTAGCACGACCTTGTTATTATACTTTTTTGAAAGATTGGTTGTAATAATCATACATTTTAATTGGATTCTTTATATGCCGAAAGCGTTTTATACTTTTCAGATTTATATACTTTTTCTATAATATTGAAAACTTTATTCTTAAACAAAAACCCCATAACCCCGCACGAAGCCACTAAAGCAAACCCAAATGTAGCGCCTAAGGTGTAATATCCAATGGCATATATAACCAAAGGTAAAAGGAGTTTTGGAATGGCAAAAAACATGAGTTTTGGACTAAATGATTGTTTATCTCCAAAGGCTTTTTTATTGGAAGTTAAATCTATGGGCGTTTTAAGATAGGCCCCTCCCCACAACACCATATGTGAATTTACCCCAATATTATACATAGCACCAACAACCACAGCAGCGTAAGCTTCCCAACCAAAGTACAAATAGAATCCAGACAGGATGGTTGATAAAACAGTAGCAAGAACCATTAAGTACCATTTAGAAGTCAAATACGCTTTGTATCTGATATTTTGACTCATCAATAGCGGGTAATATGCACTATCCCAGCTAGGCACCAATTGCCCGAAATTCAATAAAAATCCACCAGAGACAAATATACCCGCAAACATTTTCCAAATTGGACCTTTGTAGGCATCAATTGAATTTGTAAAAAATGCCAAGCCGTAGAATAAAAACAATAAACTCATTAATAAAGTGGTTTTTGCCCGCTTATTTCTTTTCAGCAATCTTATATCGTTCTTTAAAAATATAGAAACATGACCAAATCTATTTAACCAAGTATAATCTTCGCTCTTTACCGATTCTATTTTACCAGATAATCCCATATCTAAATAAAAATTATTTGTAAAATATTTGAAAGCCATTTTATATAAAACTACCAGGGCGATAACAGGGACAAAAGCGAGATATGGTTTATAATAAAATGATTGAAAAATGGGCTGTGTTAATTGAGTAACATCAAAAATATCAACATAGTGCAGTACCCCAAAAACAATCATGGTTCCCAAGACCGCATAGAAAATACCATTTTTATTATTTACAAAAACGTTAATAAAATTGCTGCAATACATCATAGCTGTAACAGCTAAATACCACCCCATAACATTTATAAAAGGATAATCTTCTATTAACAAGGCTACAGAAAAGGGTATAAACAAAAAAGCGTGTATACCATTAAAAAAAGAGAATATGGTTTTATTTAAAGCAAAGGCTACAACCTTCCGCTTCTTTAGTGGCAAATACAGTAAAGGTTTAATATTAACCACAGGCATTTTCTGAAGAAAATATCGAGACACTAAATCAGCCGTCAAATAAAAAACAAGATACTTATTAAAAAACGCAAGAGGATCTTCTTCAGGAAATGTTTCTCGCAAAATATAAAACGACCCAATACCCATGAATGAAAAACAGAGTATCATAAACAAGGCAAAAAATCCCATTAAAATTTTTATCGCCAGATTATTACCAAAACTTTTAGAACGGACAAACGACTTCCATTCTAAACTTAATAATTTCAAGGTCATATAGTTGTAGCTTCTCTTCTATGAGAAATTAGTGTTTTTTTAAATCGAAATGTTACAAATAAAGTTAATATTCAAAAACTACTTCACTATTTTTGTCAAAAATTAAGATATGTCATCATTTCACAAACTTTCTATTAAAGACATAAATAGAGAAACTAATAAAGCAATAAGTATTAGTTTTAACGTTCCAGAGAATTTAAAAAGTACGTTTAAATTTACCGCAGGACAATATATCACCTTTAAAACCATTATTGACGGTAATGAAATTCGTCGTGATTACTCTCTTTGTACATCACCAAAAAGTGGCGAATTAAAAGTGGCGATTAAAGAAGTTCAGGATGGTACGTTTTCTGCCTATGCTAATAACACCTTGCAGGCTGGAGATACCTTAGAAGTTGCTCCGCCAAAAGGACGATTTACCTTTACACCAAACGATTCTAAAACTAAAAACATCGCACTTTTTGCTGCGGGAAGTGGTATTACACCGGTATTAAGCATTATTAAATGTGCTTTAGAAGAGGAAGTTCATAGTAAAGTTATCTTAGTCTACGGAAATAAAACAACCGAAGACACCATGTTCCTTAATGAATTATTGGAGCTTCAACACGCATATAAAGAGCGTTTTGTCATTCAATTTGTATTTAGCCAAACCACCGAAGACAATGCCATTTTCGGACGCATAGAAAAAAGCACCGTAAACCTCATTGTAAAAAACAAATACAAGCACGTTGATATTGATGATTTCTATTTATGTGGCCCAGAAGCCATGATCAACACCGTTAAAGATGTTTTAACAGACCACGGTATTGATTCCGAAAGAATTCATTACGAATTATTTAAAGCAGCAAAATCAGATGAAGTTACAGAAGTTACAACGAACACCGAAGTAACCAAAGCCACCATCATTGTAGACGACGAAGAAACGGTTATTGAAATGTCGCCAAAACAAACCATTCTTGAAGCAGCACTGGATGAAGACTTAGACGCACCCTATTCATGTCAGGGGGGAATTTGCAGTAGCTGTTTAGCTCGTATTAAAGAAGGCGAAGCCATAATGACTCAAAATAACATTTTAACAGAAAATGAAGTTGCCGAAGGTTTAATTCTTACCTGCCAGGCACACCCAACAACACCAACTATTGTTGTAGATTATGACGATGTTTAATTAAATGGATATAGAATAAAAATAAAGGCTATTGTTATACAATAGCCTTTATTTTTTCTACGATTTTTTCTGATGGAATACTCCCGGCTGCCTGAATATACTCCTCCGGACATTTATTCCCATAAATAGAAGTGGGTATTAATGGATACTTATGCCTATCGGCTAACAAGCAGTAATCTTCTGGCTGATTAAACGGTGCGAACCCCGCATAGGGATGCGTAACACCCCAAATAGTTACCACTTTTACGCCATACATAGCTGCGATATGCGCATTTCCTGAATCCATAGATAGCATCACATCTAAGTTAGAAATAAGATCTAATTCTTCATGAAATGATATCTGCCCTGCGAGATTTGTACAATTATCGAAGCTATGAGCTATCTCATTCAGTTTGGCCTCCTCTTCACCTTCAGCACCAAATAAAAATATCTGATAGGTTTCTGATAAGGTTTTTATAACCTCCACCATAAATTCTAGCGGATACATTTTACCGGGATGCGCTGCAAAAGGAGCTACACCTATCCAAGGCCTGTCCTTTTCTGGTAATCCTTTAAGTTGTAATTTTCGAGGCTCAGGAAACCTTGGCTGCGTTAAATCAACGGTATAGCCTAAAGTCCTGAAAACATCGGCATACCTTTCATGAGTTGTTTTAAGAGGTTTAAATACCGTTCCCGACACCAAGGCCTTCTTTTCTTTTCTGCCTTTATCTATAGACACAAAGCGTTTACACCTAATAAACTTCTTTAATAATTTAGAACGCAGCACACTATGTAGATCTGCTACCGCATAAAATCGCTGCTTCTTATTGAGTTGTCGAGCCAATTTATACAAACCAAAAAGACCTTTGTGCTGCCCCTTAACATCGGCTTCAACAACATCGACATTTTTTAAACCTTCAAAAAAAGGCATAAAAAAAGCCCGAGTTAAAACTGTAATTTTAACATCGGGATTTTGATCTATTAAAGCTCTTAAAACAGGTACAGTCATGGCCACATCGCCCATGGCAGATAAACGAATCACGAGAATGTGCTTGACTGATTCCGGCATAAAAAGGGCGTATATTACTTTTGTCCTCTTAAAACAGGATTAAGCTCATCATCGTTATACATTTTCATCTGCTTGTATACTTTCATATACTTATCGCCATTCTGAATATCGGCAAGTAAAGTGTCGATGGCTGTAGATAAATCTACACGCTGCTCTAATAAGACATTTAACTTTGCCTGACAAACTTCACGGTGGGCCTCACTGGCATCTTCACGTGTAGCTTCTTCATTCATATGGTAGATTTTCAATGCTAAAATTGATAACCTATCTACACCCCAAGCAGGACTTTCTGTATTTATCGTCGCATCTTCTTTTGGAGTTACATCTTGGTATAACTCTAAAAAATAGCTATCGATATACTCAACCATATCCGTTCTATCCTGGTTAGAAGCATCAATCTGACGTTTTAAAGTCAATGCAGCTACAGGATCAATTTGCGGGTCACGAATAATATCTTCATAATGCCACTGTACGGTATCAATCCAACACTTTCTGTATAACAAATGCTCGATTAAATCACTTTTAGGATAAGGGTTTTCAAAAGGTTGATCTACCGTGTTTATAACGTGATAGGTATCAATTACTTCCTGAAAAATTTTATTTGCTTTACTTGTAAACATGAGGTTTTAATTTTAAAATGCAAATATACGTCTATTTAATTAACTTTATTGATCAAAACAAAAGATTGAAGCCTATGCACGTTCACCATATATCGGAAGAAAATTCAGTTTTAAATAACTTTATTTCTGAAATACGAGATACCAATATTCAAAAGGATTCCATGCGATTTATACGTAATATTGAACGTATTGGAGAAGTATTAGGATATGAAATGAGTAAAACACTAAACTTCAAGACTTCAAACATAAAAACACCCTTAGGATTTAAATCCATGCATGTCTTGTCTGAAGACATTGTTTTATGCTCTGTCCTTAGAGCCGGAGTACCTTTGCATAATGGTTTACTCAACTATTTTGACGCTTCTGAAAACGCCTTTATTTCGGCCTACCGCCATCACAAAAACAACCCCGAGAGTTTTGAAATTGTGGTGGAATATCTATCATGTCCCAGTCTTGAAAACAAAACACTTATTTTGGCCGACCCTATGTTAGCAACAGGACAATCTATTGTTGCAACTTCCGAAGCTTTAAAACCATTTGGCAACCCTAAGGCCATTCACTTAGTGAGCGTTATTGCATCTCAACAAGGTGTAGACTACGTGTCAAATCATTTTAACCCCGACACCCACCTATGGATTGCAACCATTGACGAAAAACTAGACAATAAAGGCTACATCATTCCCGGTCTCGGTGATGCCGGAGACCTTGCATTTGGAGAAAAACTACAACATTAATAATAGAAGCGGCACGATTACCAAAATAGAAACAAAAGCTTCTTTAAACCATTTTTCACGAATGGTTTCAATGTAATTAGTCATAATAATAGCCAAAGGAGCGAAAGCAAACAAGAACTCGCTACTGGTTTTATCAGGAGTAAGTATCACAATTAAACATGCAATTAAAACAGCAAAAATGATAATTTTAAAAGTAGCCCGCGTTGCTTTCTTTTTTCGTTTTATATTTTGAAGATAAAAAAATGAAGCCCAAACACTAAAGGATAAAACCGTTGCAATACCAATCACCAAACGCACCGAATTATAAGCAGTAAAATCGAAACCAACTGCGGGCAACGATTTAAACACCGAAAAATAGTCGTTATACAGCAATATAGATGTACTTGTGGCTATTATAAATACCGTTGCAACACCTGCAAAAGGAATCAGCCAATGTCGAATATTGTAATCCGTATACAGTATCAAACTAATTATGATCAGTACGAAAAACAAAATGGCCCAAAAGTAAAACATAGCTGCAATAGCAATCCAAAAAGCGGCATCGAACAACTTCTTTTTAACCTCTTTTTGAGAACGCAAACTCATGAGACGGCGTAATGCTAGTAATACAAAAAAATTAGCCCATATAATATTTACATCTAAAGTTGTATGTACAAACATGAGCACAAACACTCCAAACAATAAAACATCATAATTATTTTTCCTGGTTAAATTGTTCTTAGTAATTATAAAACTAACCATTAAAAGGGTGATACAACACAGTAAAAAAATGCCCAACTGACTCAAAAAGAAACCAAGATAAGAAGTATCTAAATCAAGATCTTGTCTGGCTGCAATAAAGGCAACAAGTGTTATAAAAAAAACAATGACAAAATTTAACGGCTTAGATTTATTAAAAATGCTTGCTATCATTAACTGTTTTTGTATTTTTGCTTCGTAAATATACTAACTATGAAACGGATATGTTAAAAATTTTTAAAGCATAAACGTTTATTAGCAAGATTAAAACACTAAAATAAACTCATGAAAGACTTCTTTTACGCGATACAGGATTTGTTTGTAAATGTACTTTTCGCACCACTTGATGCCATAAGAGCATTAGAACTGGAAAACTGGTTTGCTGCAAACACGATTTCTTGGATTTTTATCATCATAGGATTTGTTGCTATGGTTTACTGGATGAAGCAACTAAAAACCTTTAATGATAATAATGAAGAAGACAAATCTGTTTCTTCACATTCATTTTTATAAATCGAATCCTATATCTTTACGATAATACATCTTATCAAAATGTAGTTTTTCTATATTTTGGTAAGATTTTTTTATGGCCTCTTGGTACGTATTTCCATAAGAGGTAATCGCCATAACACGACCGCCTGAAGTTAATACCTTACCATCCTTTAGTTGTGCCCCTGCATGAAAAGGAATAGAATCTTCAATGGCCTCAATTCCTGTAATTTCCTTTCCTTTTTCATAAGCTTCCGGATAACCGCCCGATACCAGCATAATAGTTGTAGCCGCACGTTCATCAATCTCGATAGAAATTTTGTCTAGGGTACCGTCAGCCATAGCCTGAAGCACTTCAACCAAATCATTCTTTAATCGTGGAAAAACCACTTCGGTTTCAGGATCTCCCATACGTACATTGTATTCAATCACTTTAGGGTCGTCTCCTACCTTTATTAATCCGATAAACACAAAACCTACATAAGGCAAGTTATCCTTTTTAAAACCAGCTATTGTAGGCTTTACAATGCGCTCTTCAATTTTAGAAAGAAATGCATCGGTAGCGAATGGTACTGGAGAAACAGCTCCCATACCCCCTGTATTTAAACCAGTATCTCCTTCCCCAATGCGTTTATAGTCTTTAGCCGTTGGAAGAATCTTATAGTTTTCACCATCGGTTAGAACAAAACAACTCAATTCAATCCCATCCAAAAATTCTTCAATAACCACTTTCGTACTGGCTTCACCAAACTTAGCATCTACTAACATGCTTTTTAATTCAGCTTTGGCTTCATCTAAATCATTTAAAATAACCACACCCTTACCTGCCGCTAAGCCGTCTGCTTTTAACACATATGGAGGCTTTAAAGATTCTAAAAAAGCGTATCCATCTTCTACGGTATCGGCTGTAAAACTCTCATATGCCGCCGTTGGGATATTATGACGGTATAAAAACTCTTTGGCGAATTCTTTACTACCTTCTAATTCTGCAGCCACTTTTTGTGGACCAATGACAGACACGTGCTTAATAGCATCATCATTCAAAAAGAAATCATGAACCCCTTGTACCAATGGATCTTCAGGTCCTACAACCACCATATCGATACGTTCCTGTAACACCAATTCTTTAATGGCCGCAAAATCAGTAACACCAATATTTACATTGGTTGCCACATTTGCGGTTCCCGAGTTCCCTGGAGCCACAAATAAATTATTACATAATGGACTTTGAGCTATTTTCCATGCAAATGTGTGTTCTCTTCCGCCAGAACCAAGAATTAAAATGTTCATTGTATCGATGTTTTTATGATACCCTTACAAAGGGTTGAAAATTTGATAAATTTATAACATGCTTAAAAGCACATATAGGCTGCAAAAATAAAATTAATGCCTCTATTTCACGAATATTTTTTATTTACTTTACAAAAATTATGGCTTTCTTGAATTTATTCGACTTTTCTTTAAAAATTAATGGCTTTCCAATAGATGAAGCCAAAACCTATTTAAAAAAAATTCAAGCAGAAAATGAGGCAGACTTTACAAAACATCTGGAAGCAAGAAAAAAAGCCATTTTAAATTATCATCTAAAACATAATGGGTTTTACCAGGCCTTCACAAAAAACGCAAATACAGACGACTGGAATAGTTTACCCGTAATAACCAAAAAGGACTTACAACAACCTTTAAGCAATCGTCTGTCAAAAGGTTTTTCAATTCGAAATGTGCATATCCATAAAACGTCAGGATCATCAGGTAATCCCTTTATTTTTGCAAAAGATAAATTTTGCCATGCGCTCACATGGTCTGTGGCACAAGAAAAATATAGTTGGCACAACATCAATATGCCCACTTCCAAAGAAGCCAGGTTTTATGGCATTCCTTTAAGTAAATTAGCTTATTATAAAACTCGGCTTAAGGATACCTTAGCCAACCGTTTTCGTTTTTCAGTGTTTGATTTAAGCAATGCCGAATTCGAAAAGAACCTCAAAATATTTAAAACAACTCCTTTTGAATATATTAACGGCTATACCAATTCCATTGTTCAATTCGCCAAGTTTCTTCATAAGCAAGACATTATATTAAAAGACATTTGTCCTACACTTAAACTGTGCATTGTTACTTCTGAAATGCTTTTTGAAGAAGATAGGGCGCTTTTAGAGTCACAGTTTAATATTCCCGTAATCAATGAATATGGTGCCGCAGAATTAGGAATAATTGCCCTTGAAACACCTCAAAAACAATGGCTAATAAACAATGAAGATTTATTTGTTGAAATATTAGACAATAACAACCATATTCTACCCTACGGCCAGCAAGGGCGGGTCGTTATCACTTCACTATTTAATAAAGCGCATCCGTTTATCCGTTATGATTTAGGCGATATTGCTTCCTTATCGAAATCCAGCACCTTAATAAAGCCCATTCTAAAAAATTTAACAGGACGAACTAATGATCTTGTAAAACTTCCCAGCGGAAAAACTGCTGCGGGGCTAACCTTTTACTATGTTACTAAAACCATTATTGAAGATTCTGGAAATGTAAAAGAATTTGTTATTGAGCAAACCCAAAAAGACACATTTAAAATTAGTTACGTCAGTAACAAAACACTTTCTAAAGATAATGTAAACAACATTAAAGGGGCCATAGATAAATATTTGGAACCAAATTTGAATATTGTATTCGAAAGAAAAGACAAATTACAACGTGAAAAGAGTGGGAAACTAAAACAGTTCAAATCTTTACTTTAATTCCTATACTTCCTAAATCCATTATACATCCAAAACAACATGTAATACATGGACTTAAACACATTCAATTGTTCCACTTGTCTGTAAAATTCCCATTGGTATGTGATAAGATTTGTTTTATTACGGGACAGTGAATTCTCTCGAATCCTGTAGATTGCTTTAGGCTCTTGTATACCAAAGGCAAAAGGAATATCCTTTAAATACTGCAACCAAAGCCCCATATCCTGCCGCTTTCTAATTAGAGGCATGTATTTTTTCCCCAAAACTTCAATATCTAAAAAGGCAGTCAAACAACTTATAGAATTTGTTTTTAGTATATCGGTATAGGTCACTTTTTGGGGAACAATAAAATCGGGATAAGTAAACTCTAATGATTCATTTGAACGTTTATATGAAGAAAACACGAAAGAAGTATCTTCCTTTTTAATACTGTTTATACTATTTTCTAAAAAATCTTCAAACCATATGTCATCGGCATCTAAGAAGGTTAAATATTTCCCCTTAGCAGCATCAATTCCCATATTTCGAGCAACCGCTGGTCCTGAATTACAATCTAATTGAAATAGCTTTATGCGATGGTCGCATTTTACCTGTGCTTTAATGAGTTCTACAGTACTATCGGTAGAAGCATCATCTACGATGATTAATTCCCAGTGATCGTAAGATTGATTCTGCACAGACTGAATCGTCTCTCCAATAAATTTAGAAGAGTTAAAAGTCGGCGTAATTATAGATACCAGACCTGTCATTAATAAGCCTTTTCGTCTCCTTTAATTATATTTATAATAGTTTGTATAATAATTTGTATATCTAAAAGGATAGACCAATTTTCAATATAAAAATTATCATATTTTACACGATTTTTTATATCAAAATCATTCTTTATTTCTCCTCTAAACCCCTTAACTTGTGCTAACCCAGTAATCCCTGGTTTTACAAGATGTCTATGTATAAAATTATATTTATCTATTTTTTTTGAATACTCATCGGTATAAGAAAGCATATGTGGTCTTGGCCCTACTACTGACATCTCTCCTAATAAAACATTAAAAAACTGTGGCAACTCGTCTAAACTCGTCTTCCTTAAAAACTTTCCTATTTTAGTAACTCTATTATCATCCCTTTTTACATAATTACCTTCAATCTCCTTTGTCATTGTCAATGATCGAAACTTATAACAATAGAACTCTTTATAGTTAATTCCTGTTCTTTTATGCTTATAAAACAAAGGACCTTTTGATTCCAATTTTATTAAGACAAATAAAATTATTGAAATCCAAGAAAAAATAAAACACAAAACAAATAACGAAAATAAGATATCAAAACCTCTTTTTAAAGCTATATTAAAATCATCACTTAAAGCACCTTCCCGAATTGAAAGAACTGGCAAATAAAAATAATAATCGGCCTTTAATCTACTTGATAACAAACTACCCGACTTAGGAACAAATTTCAAATTGCACTTATTAATACTCGCAAATTTAACGTAATCATTTATCTGATTTTCAGATAATTCATCTATAGCACAATAAATTTCATCAATAGAATTCTTATGTTTTAAATATTGGAAACTATCACTAAGAGTCCCCGACAAATTTTCGGAATATAAATCACTATAATGCCCAACTAAATGATATCCAAGGGTCTTGTTTCCTAATATGTTTTTTAATTCTTCAACATTATTTCCAGAACCTATAATAAGAACATTTCTTATGTTCCCTCCTAAATACAATCTAAAATATTTTAAGAGGTAATAACTTAAAAGCTTAATTAAACCTATCAATAAAAAAACACATAAAAGGTATTTTAAAACCAAAAAGGCTTGAGTACTTATGCTTCTAAATATTCCTAAAAAAGCGTAAACAACAATAGAATAAACAAAAAATTGCTTTACTAAAACTAATAATATTTTCGTTAAAGAAGTATGTCTATAAATTCTATAAAACTTTAAGATAAATGATATTAAAACCCAGAATAGAGTAGAATATAAAAAATAAAGAAACTGTTTATTATTAAATAATTTAGTAGAAAAAAAATATAATGCCTCTTCATCTAAATTTAAAAAATGGAAAGCGAGAATATTGATAACTAAAAGGTCATATCCTATCAACAAAGGTCTTAAAACCCAAGAATACCTCCCGCGCCTAAATTCCATTCCTAAATTTATTTTCTTATATGATTACTAAAATCTTTATGCGCACTTTTAAATAAGGCGTCTTGCGGCAAGGTTTTAAAATAATCGAATGTTATTTTCATCCCTTCCGAGCGTCCCATCTTAGGCTCCCAATGTAATATTTTTTTAGCTAAACTAATATCCGGTTGCCGCTGTAATGGATCATCCTCCGGCAAAGGCTTATAAATAATTTTTTGCTCGGTTCCCGTAAGCTTGATAATTTCCTCAGCAAAATCCTTAATCGAAATTTCATGCGGATTTCCAATATTAACGGGATAGGCATAGTCACTAAACAATAAACGAAAAATACCCTCCACCTGATCATCTACAAAACAAAAAGAGCGTGTTTGCGAACCATCACCAAAAATGGTTAAATCTTCACCTCGTAACGCCTGTCCCATAAAGGCAGGTATAACACGTCCATCGTTTAATCGCATCCGTGGCCCATAAGTATTAAAAATTCTCACGATACGGGTTTCCAAGCCATGAAACCGATGATAGGCCATAGTAATGGATTCCTGGAATCGTTTCGCTTCATCATACACACCACGTGGACCAATGGTATTAACATTTCCGTAATAGTCTTCACGCTGCGGATGCACTAAGGGATCTCCATAAACCTCGGAAGTCGAAGCAATAAGTATACGTGCCTTCTTTGCTTTGGCTAAACCCAACAGATTATGCGTACCCAAAGAACCAACCTTTAAAGTCTGTATAGGAATTTTTAAATAATCTATAGGACTCGCTGGCGAGGCAAAATGCAAAATATAATCTAAATCCCCCTCAACTGAAACGAATTCGGTGACATCGTGTTCTATAAACTCAAAATTAGGATGAGATTCTAAATGGGTAAGATTGTTCTTATCCCCGGTAATAAAATTATCCATCCCAATAACATGGAAGCCTTCCTTAATAAAACGATCGCATAAGTGAGACCCTAAAAATCCAGCTGCTCCAGTAATTAAAACACGTTTCACCTTATCTTATTTTGTCATCTAAAATTCTGAACAAATTTAATGGAATCTATTTAATATAAACCGTTATTCCTTCAGAATATTATATTCTTAAAAATAAAGGCTTTAAATTAAACTCAGCCAGAACACGATGTCATTGACTACGTTAAATCTTCGATTTCCGACCAAAGGAGGCATCTTAAACTTATAAAAAACTGTCATTCCGAACGCTGTGAGGAATCTTAATAATATGGAAACCCTTACCTTTAGGATCGTAACACAAAAACAATTAATATTTTAAACGAAAGACAAATCGAAACGTAACGCCCTCGTAAGCATAAATCGGTAAAACACCGAGATTCAGGAACACAGTGACGCGGTGTTTTACAGAGAGATTTTCAGCCCAAGCCGAAAAATACCTATCGAGGGTGGGTCTTTTTCTTTGGTTCGTTTCTTTTAGACAAGTAACTGCGAAGCACATCATGAGCTCCTTAATCTATTATAACATGTGCGAATAAAAGAAATGAACATCAAATAAAATAATTTTTAACCTCTTATTCCCTTCCCAATAGAATAACAAACAAACCCAATCTCCTCAAGTTTTTGCGTATCTAAAATACCACGACCATCAAAAACAAAAGCTGGCTTCAACATGTTATCATAAATGCGTTGCCAGTCATAAGTTTTAAACTCATCCCACTCCGTCAACACAGCAATCGCATGAGCATCTTTACAAGCTTCGTAAGGATCGCTTTTGACTTTCAACAAGTTTCTATTCGCTTCTTCCGACCTCGTATTTAAATAATCTAAATCGGCGTACATGCGCTCTTCGGTAACCTTTGGATCGTATACTTCAATTAGGGCTTGTTCATTCAATAAATTATCTGCTACTTGTATAGCCGCAGATTCACGCGTATCATTCGTGTCTTTTTTAAACGCCCAACCTAAAAAGGCAATTTTTTTACCTGAAACCGTATTATAAAGGGTACTAACAATGTTATTCGAAAAACGATTCTTTTGATAATCGTTCATGATGATGACCTGATCCCAATAATCGGCCACTTCATTTAATCCATACGTTTTAGCAATATAAACGAGGTTTAGGATATCCTTTTGAAAACAAGAGCCTCCGAATCCAACAGACGATTTTAAGAACTTAGAACCTATCCTGGAGTCCATCCCAATAGCTTTTGCGACTTCATTGACATCAGCACCCGTTTTTTCACAAAGGGCCGACATGGAGTTTATGGATGATACGCGCTGCGCTAAAAAGGCATTCGCCGTTAATTTAGACAACTCAGACGACCACACATTCGTGGTTAAAATGCGTTCTTCAGGCACCCAATTGGCATATATATCGACTAAAGCCTGAATAGCTTCCTGCCCTTTAGGCGTAGTATCTCCTCCTATTAAAACACGATCAGGAACTAATAAATCGTCTACAGCCGTTCCTTCAGCTAAAAACTCTGGGTTGGATAAGATTTGAAATTCCACCCCATTTCCGGTATGATCTAAAATATTTTTAATAGCAGAAGCCGTACGAACCGGCAACGTTGATTTTTCAACAACAATTTTATTGGTTTTAGATACAGTCGCGATTTGACGTGCGCATAATTCAATATACTTTAAATCAGCCGCCATCCCCTTGCCTTTACCATAGGTTTTTGTTGGGGTGTTTACTGATATGAAAATCATATCGGCGTCTTCAATGGCCTGATCCACATCCGTTGAGAAAAACAAATTTCGTCCTCGAGCTTCTTCAACAACCTTATCTAAGCGCGGCTCGAAAACCGGTAATTTATCTAAATCCTTATCATTCCAGGCGGCGATTCTTGATGCGTTAACATCTACAACCGTTACTGTTATATGGGGGCATTTTTGTGCTATTACGGCCATAGTGGGCCCTCCTACATAGCCTGCGCCAATACAGCAAATGGATTTAATTTTCATTTGCTTTATTATTTAAAATATTTTTACTCCTTTCTTTTATATTATTCATTCGACGCTTAAATCTTATTTTTCTCCTTATATTAGAAATATTATAATTAAATCGATAAAAAAGAAAACCTAATAACACAACAACACCTACTAGTACAGCTACCAACCAAATATTATAAGAAGTACTTCCCAATAATATAAAAAAGTAAATAAAAATTAAATTAAACCCTCCTATGATAAAACTCGCTTTACGATGAGATATTTTAAAATAATCAATTAAAATATGATGCGTATGATTTCTATCTGGCGAAAACGGACTCTTTTTATTAGCCAACCTAACAGTAAAAACTCTAGCGGTATCAAATAATGGTACTATCAATATACTAATAGCAATTAATGGAATATTCTCAATTAAAAAAGGGAGGTTATTATATTTCTCCGGAGATAGAGCTAAAAATTTAAGCGTTAATACACTTATAACAAAACCAACAATTAACGAGCCGGTATCTCCCATAAAAATTTTATCTCCAAGAGAAGATAAATTGTACCTTAAAAATGCAATCAGACAACCATTTAATGTTAAACTTAATAATGCAAAAAAATACTCCTTTGTCATATAAAAAATCGCAGTATAAATTATGAGTATTATAATGCCTACTATTGCGGCCAATCCATCTATACCATCAATAAGATTATAGGCATTTATAATAGTTATCATCATAAATACGCCTATACCATAAAAAACATAAATAGGTATATTATAAATACCAAAAAATCCATTCAGAGAATTTATTGTGAAACTTTCGTTACTTATAATAAACGAAACAGCTACAATTTGAGCTATCAATTTTGTATAAGGAGAAAGCACTACCAAATCATCTTTAAGTCCTATAACAAACAAGATGGTTAATCCAGGTATCAAGAAAAAAGCTTCCTCATGATCACACCAATTTCTTAGAAAGAACAATGCCAAAATTAAAACATAAAAAAAAGAAACCCCTCCTAATGTCGGTGTCCTTCTTACATGAGAACTCCGGCTGTTCGGGTTATCCATTAAG
Organism: Gaetbulibacter saemankumensis DSM 17032; assembly: GCF_000425645.1. Classification (GTDB taxonomy): domain Bacteria; phylum Bacteroidota; class Bacteroidia; order Flavobacteriales; family Flavobacteriaceae; genus Gaetbulibacter; species Gaetbulibacter saemankumensis. The sequence goes on along the minus strand of NZ_KE384430.1, from coordinate 640,749 downwards.
TTTTTATATTCTACTAATCCGATGATTTTCGGTATGGTTATAAAAGTAACTATATAAGCACAGATAAAAAATATGATTGCATAATATATTATCACGGGTAAAAAATTTAATCTCAAATGTACCAAATTTAATTGGTAGTCCTACTACTCTTCTCTGTTATGATACAACACTCTTCATTCTTTCTATAATTATTCCCTTAAAAACTGAAGCATTTTGTCCGCAAGTGCTTTTCGATCAAAATCTTTCAACAGATTATTAAAATTTTCATTATATTTCTGTGGATTTTCAAACATTTTATACATCTTATTCAAAAAATCTTTCTCATTTTCAGGTTCGAAAACTTCTCCCACACCATAATCTTCGATAATCCTTTTAGATTCTCCCTCAACCCCCAACAGAATAGGCTTGTGCATCGCTACATTTTCAAATATTTTCGATGGAATTACAGATTTAAACGTGTCTGACTTTTTTAAATTTACTAGACTAACATCCATAATAGAAATATATTCTTTTACTTCTTCTTTAGGAACCAAATCTAACATCGTAACATTATTTAGGCCTAATTGCTCTTTTAGATCCAATAACTCTTGCTTTTTTGCTCCAGACCCAATAAACAAAAAATGGATATTATCATCTTTTACGTGTTTTGCAGATCTAAGAATAAAGTCCAAGGCATGTGCCATACCATGGGTTCCTATGTATCCAATTACGAATTTATTTTTGAGTCCAAATTGCCCCAACAAGCTTTGATTTTTTGATTGAGGAACAAACAAATCCATATTTGCCCCATTTTTTACTACAGCAATCTTTCGAGGGCTTATACCATGTTTTACAATTAATTCTTCTTTAAAAGCGTCAGTTACAACTACAATTTTGGACGCTCTCTTGTACATTCTCTTTTCCAAAATTTCAAAAAACCTAATGAAAATATTTGTTTCCATCGCCCCAACAGCTTTGATTGATTCAGGCCATAAATCCCTTACTTCCATGACCCATGGTCTTCTTTTCCAAAAGGATAGCCACCTTCCAGAAATAGCGGTGAAAAATTGAGGAGAAGTCGCTATAATAATATCCGCTTTAACAAATAACCCCGCCAAAAAAGAACTTAGCATAAAACTCAAGTAATCCAATATTCTTTTTACAAACCCTTTATTTTCTGCAATGTAAGTCCAAACCCTTATAACCTCAATACCATCAATTATTTCTTTTTGATATAGTTTATTTTTATACCCCTTAAATACCTCCCCTTGGGGGAAATTTGGCACTCCCGTAATAACTGTTACGCAAAAACCTTGTCTCACCCACTCTATACAATGCTCAAAGGTTCGAGTTGCTGGAGCATTAACCTCTGGAGGAAAATTATCAGTTATAAATAATATTTTCATCTTTTTAAATTCTATGTTCTTTTACAGCTCGGATTTGCCTTGCAAGCAACTAGCTGTCATTCTTGGTAAAAACACCTTGGTTGATATCATGAATTATCATTGCTCATTTCACAGACTAATTTCAGTCTTTAACTTTTTTACAAAATTAACCTGTAGCTTCTTCGCCTTTTCCTTTTTATTAAACCCTTGAGCATAATTGTAATCTAAAATTTCAATACTATGGATTTCACCTAAAAACCGAATTGAAATATTCCTGTCTTTTAATCTAACCACTTTGTTTTCTTCTTTTTCAATAGCAACATCCGGATGAAAATGAAAAAATGCACTTGTTATATACTTTGGCTTATTAGAAAGAACATCTTCAATTATAATCTTATTCTCTTCAGTCATAAATGTCCTTCTATGCAAAACATTTAATTTATTATAACCGTTATGTGTTGCTTGTATCCGACTATCATCTTCAATTAAATCTACTATTTTTGCTCGTTCTGCTACTCGAAACCCACTCCAAATTTCTGACTGTTCAAAGGAACCAACTTTAACGGTATTATGAGAGGCTGTTGAACGTTCTAATTGTCTTAATTCATTCTTTTCATAAGTGGATGTTCCTGTATCAACGACCACTGGCTTATGGTTTACGTACAATTCAAAATTAAATGTATCTGAATGGACATGAGCCGGTAAATATGAAGCGCCTACCTCACCAACATCTATGAATAATTCATAATTCTCTTTTTCTATTTTTCGATATCCTGACTCCTTGAGTTTTCCTTCTTTCCATGATAAACCTAAAAATGTAGCATATTTAAATAGTGCTTCTGTTGAAGGCGCTATGCCAAAGGCACTATCATTTACCATTGGTATATCACCGTTTCTAAATGTTACCTTTTGAAGCCATGACAACATGCTAATTGCCTTTTTCTTTAAAAAAGAAACAAGTTCATAACGTTTCCAAGAATTACTTTCAACTAAATTTAAGCAATCTAAAACTCTATGTAAGATGGTTTGATGATACATAGGTGATAGCTCAAAGTGTGCTCCGTCTAATAGGATTTGCTCATTAAGCTCCTCTATTAAAATTTTTTTAGCAACTTTATAAAACTTTTCATCTTGAAAGTAATAAGCTCCAAATAAAAGCGAGAATCCATTTTCTAAATAGTGATTTCCTAAAAAGTGTAATTCTAAATTATTTAATAGGCGTTGGTAATAATTATATAAAGCGATATTTATAGCATTATCTTGTATATCGTTTTTCGATAAAAATTTGACCCAATTAATACCTCTTAGTGATATGGTATATGATTCTTTTCCTTCTAGAAGGGAATATTGACAATTAATATAATCAGCTATTAGTTCCACCCCATCTTCTTTGTCTATGTCCTTTTGATTTAAAAAATCAAAATAGTTTAAATTAAAAGTCCACAATTTACCGTATTTCGAAAAATTCCAGTCAATGGTTTCATTAAAATTATGCTCGAGATTTAAAAAAATAAACGTCTTATTCCCTAAAAAACTTTTTTGATTAAAAAAAGCATCTTTCCAATGTATCTGAGGTGGATTACCTTGAAAATTTTTAGTGTATTTAAGGTTAAAGAATGTATTTTTAATAAAATAAAATATTCGATAATAAACTTGTCTAAACCTTAGGTATTTTAATGTATTGAAAAGTAATTTCAATTTGTATTGCCTCATTTATTCCGATTTAGGGATTTGATATAGAATTCTAATAATTATTCACAGTTATTTATGTTGCGAAAATAGGGTTTAATCTATTATGCCAAATAAACCTAGATACTATCAAAATAATTTGGCTAGCCTCTTTAATCTTATTTTTTTAATCTTTCTGCCAATTCTAAATAAAATTAGCTCAATTCTCATAAGCAAATTTTAAGCTTCTTTTAAAGGTGCCGTAATAATTTTCAAAGCTAAATTGGTTTCTTATTTTTTCTTTTGCGTTTTCTCCACATTTAGCCAAATAGTCTCTATCATTATAAAGCTCGGCCAACTTATTATATAATAATTCTTTATTTAGATTTTCAATGATAAAACCACAGTCTTCATCTATTAAATCTTTTTCTGTTCCGTCAGCTGATGAACATATAACAGGAACACCATATGCCATGGATTCACAAATTGCTAGACCTCCAAGGCCAGGAAGCACAAAAATATCCGAATTAAAATAATACTTTTCTAATCCATCGGTTATTCTACCATAAAAGATTACCCTATCAGATAGCTTATTATATTTTTCTAACATATTTAAATAATATTCTCCTCCAGAACCAATAATATCTAAATACATATTCGAATAGTTTTGTTCCAATTCTAAAAATGCTTCTATTAATAGTTCTACATTTTTTTCTGGAATTATACTCCCAACAAATAAAATTCTAAAATCCCTTTTTGGCTTTTTAATGTCGCTAACTTTATTAAGCATTTCTCTTGTATCAAGAACATTAACACCTTTGAATATTTTATTTTTGGAAATACCCCGATTTAAAAAATATTTCTCTCCAACACTACTATATGTGAAAATGGAACTAGCATTTCTTTCGAGCATCAATATTAAGCGATCTATTTTTCTTCTAGGATAAGATAATGATTTGTTTTCTAATCTTCCCAAAGACCAAAAAATTATTTTTTTACCAAACAATTTCGCATATAAATAAGTTGAAAGACTATTAATTACTGAAGTAACGCCCTCTATCAAAATAACATCAGGGTTTATCAAAATCAATCTAAAAAATAAAAAAGGGAAAAAAGAGAAATATTTTTTTCCTCCATTCTGTATGTAAGGAAAGCGAAGAGAAAACAACTTGCATGTATGCCTTAAGTAGTGGTTTGCATTCTTTAATTTAGTTCCTTTGACTCCATTCCCATGCAATAATACAGATTGAATATCTTCATCTTTTTCAATCTCATTATAAAAAGGAATTCTATAATGGAAAATCACCTGATAAACAATTGCAAGTTTTACTTTTTTCATATATTTTTAAGAAAATCCAAATATTATTTTAACAAAAGCAGCTCAAAACACCCTTTTAAAAAGTCAAATAAATAGCCTTAATTTTACCTAGCAAATATAGTCAATATAAACCCTAACATAAAAACCTATAATCCTTATTCTTTTCAGATTTAGATGAAATATTTATGATTTACTAAACAGCTTTTTTATGAAAAAAATGTTTTTACATGCAAATGTATCTACAATCAAATATTAATTCTGTTTAAATAATCCATGTATTTAAATACAGCATAAGCGAATAGGCTACATATAAAACTAACAAAGAAGTTTCCTGCAAAAAAAGCAACGCACATTAAGGCTAGAAACACAAGCAATTTAATTTTAGTATACTCAGTAAAGAATAGTCTTTTAATAATTAAAATGTAAACTATAAGTCCAAAAGCTCCAAAAAACAGGAAAAGGTCAACAAATTCAAATTCAACACCAAAATTTTTCAAATTAATTCCTCCAAAAAAATAAATGATATATGTTCCATATTCTTTTAAGTGATTAAGAGTATTAATTAACAATAAATCTCTTGTCGATGTGATAAAAGTTATAAAGCCATGCTTATTATAGATTTCTGGGCCAAAAGAAAATAAACTAACTACTGTTCTTATAATAAAATCATTAAAAAAATAAAACACTAAGAAGCACGTCATTATACAAATGCTATATATATACCTTAGTTGTTTTTTTTTGTGGAGCAAAAAATGTATCGAAACCAATAAGGTAACAAATAACCATACAGCTTTAGTGCCCAAAAAAAAAGATATTGCAACAAAATATAAACATAGTATTCCATTCTTTTTATTTAAAAAGTAATCATAATATGTTGTTATTATTAGCAAAATGTACAAATAGCTTGCTTCTGAGGTTTTTAAAAGAAACCCATTATATCCAAACCTATGTGTATTAGGATATGCTTTAAGTATTTCCCATTGTGAAATAAGACCAAAAACCATAAACAACCCATTAATTATTCCTAAGACTAGAATTGTATTTCTAATTTGTATAATAATCTTAATTCTTATGTCCTCTTCAAAAGATAAGAACGCTACTGCAAAAACAGATAGAAATAAATATTTATTTAAAACATATAATTTATCAAAAATATCGTTTAAATTAAATGGGATATTAACCATGCTAATTGCTGATAGGCCAATCAACATTAATAAATAAGTAATAAGCTTTTTATCTTTTATTCCTTTTTTTAGTATTAAAAAAATTGCTCCAACTTCAATAAATATTTTTGGGAGCATACTGTACCTTTTAAAACCTTCAATATTAAAAACAAGAAAACATTTAGTTATAAAATCGAACAAAAAAATCGATACAATAAGAGCTATAACAATTCTATTTCTTCTATTTTGTGCAAATAAAATCACTTCTTTTTTTGATATTCGTAATACAAAATCATAATTAACATAAACACAAAGCTAAGAAACAACTGACTATATATCATTGTTTTAGCAGCAGATCGGAATTTGTTTAAAGCTAATAAAAACAAAAGTATTGTACCTATATCTCGAATTAGTCTAAACCCTAACATGGTCCAGTTCATTCCTTTAGACATATACGCTTGAGCATAAACATTACTGATACTAACAAAAACAGTAATAAAAACTGCAAGTCTGATTATTTCATCCAAATTAACAAATGTTTCTCCATATAACTGAGCAATATAGCTAGCCCCAACAAATAAAATAATTGCTGGAATAATTGTAGCTATAAAATTAATTTTGAGTACCGTTTTAAGTATTTTGTTGTGATTCTTGTCATCTGCACTTGATAGATGGGATAAAATCACATTACGTAATATTCCTGGGATAAAAAGAATGATAGCGTTTAATTGCAAGCTTGCTCTATACAGTCCCACTTCTCCAAATGAAGCTTCACGCAAGATAAGATAGAGTATGACCCAGCTAAAAACAGAATAAAAAGCTTCCTGGATGGCAACTGGGAAAGAAAACTTTAACAAGTCTTTTAGAATCACTTTACTTCTTACTGTAAACGATATATTATGAGGTAATGACTTGTTTACTAGTTTATAATTTAAAGCCCAATTAATAAGCTGAGCTAATAATAAAGCCCATAGAGCGCCGAAAAAACCATAAAGAAAAACCAACATCACGCTAAGACCAAAAGTTATCACACCAATGACACTATTTATTTTACTCATTTCCTTAAACTTCCCTAATCCAGAAAGGATACCAATTTGAAGTGAAGTCAAAGAATTTGCAATAATTAATATGCTAAAGATTTGCAAAGCCAATTTTAATGAAGTGGCATTAAAAATTACTTTAGAAACATAATCTGCTGTAAAAAACAATAAAATTGCCGTAAAACTGCTGAACAGAAAAACAGCTTTGTTTGAATAATTAATAATTAATTTTAAATCTTTTTGGTTGTTTTTATTACTTTCAGAAATAAATTTTGTTGATGTATATACAAGCCCAAAATTTGAAAAAAGTGCAGCAGAAGTCATTGTGCTCTTTATAATACTATATTCACCAAAAACATCTTTTCCTAGAACTCGAGCTACGATTATACCTGCCATAATTGCTAATCCTTTGTTAATAACATTCCCGAATAATGACCAAAAAGAATCATTTAAAAGTTTAACATCCTTCAGGTTTTGTAGATATTCTTTAATTCTTTTCACAAAAAAATAGTTTTTTATCTTGCTTGACAATTAAGATTATAGTATTTTGTTATTCCATTTCTTGAACCAAAAATAATTCTGTTTTGATTATAATCAAATGTTGTAATATAATCATTTGATCTATATATGACTTCCCAAAAATTATTTTTCAAATTACTTTTAATTAATGTTTTATCAAAAGATGATGACAGCAGGTTGTTATTGTCTATAAAATCCAGTTTAGTAATTATACCTCTGTGTGGGTGCAATTTTTTTTCTATCTGATAATTTTCATTTAATATATAAATTTCTCCTTTAAAAGTTCCAATTGATATTAACTTCTCATTGGGTGAAATAGCTAATGTCGTCAAAACACTGTTTAAGAAAATTTGTTTTAGGAAATTATTTGAGTGTATCTCATTAACCTCTAAAACACCATCTTGAGAAATACTTAATAAATTATTGCCATTAATTAACAACCCTCTCACAATTGATTTATGAGTGGTTATATTACTCGTTTTTTGTGTTTTAAAATTATATTTTCCTACCGTACCATCGTCTAATCCATAAAATAAAGCTTCATTTACAAAGACAAGAGAATTTGCCTTTGAATTAAAAGATAATTTTTTGATTAGTAAGGTTGAACTAACATCATATATATTAATATTATTATCATAATAAGAGATAGCTATTCTTTTTTCATCACTGTCTATAACTGCATTAACAACACCATAATTTAAAGTCGAAAATATCTTTATCTTATTTTTATTAATAAGATAAATTGTGTTTTCATTGTTTGAGTTTGTTAAAAGATAATTATTGGAAAACTGGAATATTCTTGGGGAAAAATCTTCTTTTATTTCTTGGAAACACCTGTTGACATCTACCTGTGAAAAACAATTAGTTGTTATTACAATAAAAAAGAAAAGGATTATTTTATTGAGCCTCATTTGTTTTGAAATTGACTTTTAATAAAATTGAAGCAAAAAAAGCAAAGAAATATACACCATGTTGTAATATTAATACTGAATCAAATAGCATTAAGATTAATACACAAACTAAAAAATAGTAGATTAATACCGATTTAAACCTCATAGCTTTTTGAAATAGTAACAAAAAAACAAATAATAAACTTATTAAACCAATTAATCCATTTGATATAAATGTTTGTAAAAATTGATTATGGCTATTATATTTATGGTCAATTCCTTTTTCAAATCCTGATAAAAAATATTGCTTATCCAAAACCATTTGAGCATCTCCAATACCAACTCCTGCTAATAAATTTTCTTTTATAACAAATATTGAATTCATCCAGATCTTAAACCTTTCATCAATAGTCATTCCTAGGTCTCTCCCATTTGATATCAAAGTTAAAATTTCATGATAATTAAAAAACATTACAATGATAAAAACTAAAAGCGTGATTATTAAAACAATTCTCCTAATTCTTATAGATACTGCTATTAATGAAATAAAGAAATAAATAATTATTGGCGCTCTGCTTCTTAAAAAGACAAGAAAAGAAAGTAACAGAATCCAAACTAACCCTATAAATATTTTTTTTTTAAGCGTATCAAAATCTAATAAACTTATATAAATACAAAAAGCAAAAATTGTATATATCCCAAAATAAGATGGATGAAACTCTAAAGGTGCTGTAAAATATGTGAAACCTTCGGTAATTGCTAAAGGATTCTCATTATAAGAAAAAAGAGCGACAGCAAAACAATATATAATTGCAATTAAACAACCAATAGCATAAAATTTCAAAATGATTTTGAGGGATTTTTTTGAGATTTCTTCAATTAAAAGAAATGAGGTAGCAAATAAAAAAATTGGAAGTATTCTTAAAGTTACTTTTAAGCCTGTATTTATTTCTTCTGAATAAAGCATTGACAATACTACAATTACAAAAAACAGAACCATACTCAAAAGTGAATAATTTCTGTTTTTTGAAATTTGATTGTTTCTGTTTTTATAATATAATGCGCATGACAGCAAAAAAATTAATACTAAGATTGGCGCATTAATATTTAATATGAGGCTAAAAGGCATTAAAAGCCCAAAAAAAGCCATAAGTAATATGTATGAATTCTCAAGAGAATTAATTTTATGCTTTCCGCTCTCTAGTAACATTCGTTGGTAGTAATATTTTGACACTCATTTTGTATAAATAAAAGCTAAACAATAAAATAATAATATATACAGTAAAAATGTCTAAACCAGAGCCTCTTACCAAGGTTAAAAACATCTGATATCCATACAATAAATAAATATAATTTATAATTTCTTTCCCTTCTATTAAATTCAACATCCACCTATAAAGTGTATTAAAAAAAACAAAAAATGGGACAATAAAAAACAACGAATAAAAACCAAAGTTTAAATAAAATTCTGACTGTACACTCACAGGATAAGAGCCTCCTTCATTTCTAAACTCTTTATCATAAGTCTCAGTATAATAGCCAATAGAGTTTTTAGGTTTCTCTATTATACTACTAGGTATGAAAATAAAGAAAGGTTTTATAAATGTTTCTCCAAGCGTGTAATCCATCTTTTCGCTTTTAAGATACTCTATTATATTGTTTGAATGTAAATAAGTGTAAGACAACTCCAAATTATTTGCAATTGCAGGTAAGAACCATTTAGAGGTTACATATTCATATACATAAGTAGATGCATGGAAAAAATTTTTAGCCTTATACCCACCATACCCTCTGAGTATAGACATAGAAATTATAATATATATGATTACTAAGCCAGATAAAGAGATTTTAAAAACCGATTTTAATGACATTCTAATTCTTACATTATTCAATTCCAATAAAAGTATTGGAAATATTAAAAATATCGCCTCCCTCTTGCTATGAGTAGAGAATAAAGTGAAAAGCAAAAGAATCAAAGTATAATAAAGAATTCTCTTTCTTAAAATATACTTTTGGTAAATAATTACAAAAAGTATAATAGCAAAAATACTTTTAGGAATTATAAAAAAAGTAAGTTGAAAAGGAGAAATTACTATTAAAAATATAAGCGTAATAAAAGCAAGTTTGGAGTAGTTTACTTTTTTTATACTAATAAAGAGAGGAGATTTCTTAATGTTGGTTTTTATCCTTACAAAGTAGGAGATGACAATTAAAAAATTAATACTGTTAAAAAAAAGGATGCGAGTTTGATGAAATTTCCATAACTCATAATCAGGAAGAAATTTGTTAAATACTAATCCGTGTTTAAACATATAACTTCCCAAAAAAAAGTTTATATTAATATACGAAACAGCTATAAAACTTGGTGAAAGAAAAAACCTAGAAGACTCATCCTTTAAAGTAAAAACTAAAACAAATAACAAAAATTGAAAAACGGCATAATTATATCCTTCATAGTCAAATGCGAATTTTTCAGATGAACATAATGAAATAATAACAAGCAAAAATAATGCTATAAGTACAACTATCGAATTGCTGTTTATTTTTTGCAAAGTAGATTTGACTTTAACTAAGTTTAATTAAAAATTATATCTCTTAATATTAAAAAATTATCATTAAGTGTACCTGTTGAATTACCATATAAATGAATTTTTATTTTATTAAATTCTTTAGGTTTTACTTGTATACTATTTATAACTACAACATGTGAGTTGTCAAGCATTTTAATTTCTGCTTTTGTTCCTGCTTTTTTCTGTTTAGCTTTTCTGTCTTTTTCAATAGTTAATTCATCTGGGTTTTTTGGGTATAAGATAAATGAAACTTTGTATTTTTCCAGTAAATCAAAATCAGTTGATTCATTAAAGTACAAGACCACATCATATAGGTTTTCTCCAATATTTTCAACAGATATTTCATCTAATTGAATTTTTTCATCAAAAAGATACCCTTGGTCATAAATAATATTCATTTGAGAGCTATAGGGTCCAGCTTTAGGGTATTTCCTTAAATCTGCATTTTCTATAACTTCAGGTTCAACTGTTGTTGGTACTTCCTTTTTTTCTGTTTTGCAACTTACAATAGTGATTAATATTAAAACTAAAAACAATATTCTATTCATAATTCTTTTTTAAAAATTTATATTCAGTTGTAATTTCAGTTTTGTTTGCCTATAATATATCGCAGCCCAATTTAACTGTATTTTATTTTGAAAAAATATTATATTATTCAAATAAAACGTTTTCAATAATCAAGTCTTTACCATAACCCCCCTTTTTGTTATAGAGCTGTATTTTTAATTTCTTATATTCTTTAATCTTTGTATTATAGGCTCTTAAAGTTACATAATATTTTTCCTTAAAATACATCGGTACTCCATCTCCTCCCAAAGAAGTATATTTTCTTTTTAGGTCTTTATCTGTTTTAAGTAATGAAACCTGAGAGTCCACAGGGTAAAAATAATACCCAAAATTAATATTAGATATTTTATTAAAATCTAATCCTTTTTCCATTTCAACAATTATTGAATATTCATCACTTCTTAGCTTTAATAATTTAACCCCACTTATTACTGTGCTATCATCAACAAAATGCCTTCCCTCGTAAAGAGTTTGCCCCAAATGTTTATAATTATTAGAATAAATATAATCTTCTGGCTCTTGGGGTTGAGAGCGTAATTTGTTTTTCTCTATTTTAATGGTGTCCAATTCATTTACAAGCAACTCTGAAAGTTTTGTTGCGCCCTTATAATTTAAATGTATTTGATCAGAATAAAAAGATTTGTTAAAAGAATTGCCGTTATATTTTTGATTATAATCTATATACTTAATTTTATACTTATCACACAATGCTTTAGTATTATTATAAACTCGATCATAATACTTCATGTTATATTTGTAAAGTAGCACTGGAGCCCTTACAACTAATAATTGTACATTATTTACATGGCATAAATTTACAAGTTTCTCAAAATAATTTAAATTCTCTTCATTAAAGGAATGATCAATGGGTAATTTTTCCAAAGCCTTTTTAAATTGTTTCTCATTTAAACCTGATTTAACAAGTTTATATCCTAAATATCTATCTTTAATAAAAGTGTTTTCTAGGTTATTTTGAATCACATCAAAATTATCCCAATTATTATGATTTCTAATTAATGGGGATATTGCATATATTTTATTTTGTAGTGTAGAAAATTGGTTGTTTATAGCTTTTAACTTTCTGAATGAAAATTTTTGAGAATCTAAATTCTCAAATTTAAACCCTAACCTATCTTCTTCAGATTTATCGGGAATATCTAAAGAATATGCCTCTAATATTACTAGCTTAGGCCTATGGTTGTTTAAAGCTTCTTTAAGATTATAATAAGCTTGCTTTATATTTAGATCAGCAACCCCTAAATTATAAGATCTTACCCCTAAGAAACCATTAAAAACAAGAGGATTAAAACTGCTATAACTTAAAGAATTTCCAAGAAATATAATGTCCAAAGTTTTATTTGGTATTTTGTAAAAATTGTTCCAAACCTCATGACCTCTTCTGCCTTCCATCAATAAGTTGCCTAAAAAACCTGTAGAAATAAAAGTTAAAAGTGCAAGTGTAATTATCTTTATTATAATTTTGTTCATATTTCTTAAAATTGAAAGTAAATAAACTGTGAATCGTCATAATTCCCGTAAATACCAAAAATTAGTAATACTAAAATAGCCGTTAAATATACTGTCCAACGAAATATAATTCCTTGTTTGTTTAAAAATGAATGCAAATTAATTCTGTTATGCAATATTTCAATAATCAACATAGTCGCAATAAAAAACAGGCTCTTTTTTAGTTCAAATAAATCAATTTCAGGATTTTCAAAGTTCCATGTATAATTATTTATATTACAAATTTCAAGAAATACATTTAATGCATCCTCCAATGAATTTGCTCTAAAAAACACCCAAGAAATACAAACAATCGAAAATGTTATGAATACAAAGAAAACCTTATTACCGAAAGTTGGTCGCTTGAACCCAATTTTAGAAAAAACATTCGTTCTAAACTTGTCAGAGAATTTCTCTATTACAATAACAACACCATGTATAGCTCCCCAAATTACATAGGTCCATGCCGCTCCGTGCCAAACACCACTCACCAAGAAAACAAGAAAAAGATTTAAGTATAATTTAAATTGCCCCTTTCTACTTCCTCCTAGTGGAATATAAACATAATCTCTAAACCAAGTAGACAATGATATATGCCATCTTCTCCAAAATTCAGTTATAGATTTAGAGAAATAAGGAGTTCTAAAGTTTTTCATTAAATCAAACCCCATAGTTCTAGCCAATCCTATTGCAATATCTGAATACCCTGAAAAATCACAATATATTTGAAACGCAAACAAAAAAGTTGCAATGGTATACGAAGCACTGGTATAGTCTTGAGTGTTATTAAACACTTCATTAACAATAATAGCAACTCTATCTGCTACTACCATTTTTTTGAATAAGCCCCAACACATTAACAGCAATCCGCTTTTTACTAAGCTATAATCAAACTTAAGCTTTTTAGAAAATTGCGGTAACAAATGCGAGGCTCTTTCAATAGGACCAGCCACTAATTGAGGAAAAAAGGCAACAAATGTAAAAAAATCTATCACATTATTTGTTGGCTTAAGTTTCCCCTTATAAATGTCGATTGTATAACTAAGTGTTTGAAATGTATAAAAACTTATTCCTACAGGCAGAATAATGCTTAATGTATTTAATTCCAATTCTTTACCAAAGAAAGAAAAAGCATCAACAAATGATATAATGAAAAAATTAAAATACTTAAAAAACCCTAAAAGCCCGAGGTTAGCAAAAAGGCTAATAAAAAGAAATAACTTCTTTTTATTATGATTATCCTCTTTATAAATAGCTTTACCAATAATGAAATCAAGAATTGAACTAAACAATATCAATCCTAAAAACCTCCAATCCCACCAACCATAAAAAATATAGCTGGTTAGTAAAAGAAAAACATTTCTAAGCTTAAGGTTTCTCGATAAAATCCAATAAATAATAAATACTATTGGAAAAAAAAAAGCAAAGTCTAAAGAATTAAATAACATTAGTAGATTATTTTAAACTATCCATTAATTCCGCAAAAATCCAATACTTTTTTGTGTGTCGAAATATTAAGGTTTTTAAACTCCTTATGAGCTACTAGAAAAGCTATAATGTCTGCTTTTTCTAATGCTGTTTTATAATCTGTAATTTTAAAAACATTGTGTTCGGTTATGTTTGGCTCAACAATATAGTGAGTTTCATTGTTTGCGTTTTGTAGAACTTTTTGAACGATATACTTTGCAGGAGACTCCCTTAAATCATCAATGTCTGGCTTAAAAGCCAATCCCATTAAAGCTACACTTGGTTTTCGTCCGTGCTCCAACTCAAACTCTAGTTTAGCCGTTTGTACTTTCTCGGCACACCAAAAGGATTTATAATTATTTATTTCGCGAGCTTTTCCTATAATTTGGGACTCCATAGGATAGTCTGAAACTATAAAATAAGGATCTACCGCAATACAATGGCCTCCAACCCCACAACCGGGTTGTAAAATATTAACTCTAGGATGTTTATTTGCTAAATTAATAAGCTCCCAAACATTAATATCCGCCTTATCACAAATAAGCGATAACTCATTTGCAAAGGCTATCTGAACATCTCTGGAAGAATTCTCGACCAGCTTACACATTTCAGCTGTTCGTGCATTCGTTCTATGCAAATCCCCTTTAATAAATTGCTTATAAAAAGCCACCGCTTTTTCGGTTGATTGCTCGTCAACACCACCTATTACACGATCATTATGCACCAACTCGTACATGACATTTCCTGGCAATACACGCTCTGGGCAGTAAGCTATATTCAGTTTCCCTTCTAATTCAGGACGCTCCGAATAAATAAGCTGCATCATTTTTTCTGTAGTACCCACAGGTGAAGTCGATTCAATAATATACAGATCATCTGCCTTAAGCAAAGGCAATACCGCCCTGGTGGCGGCCTCTACGAATGAAATATCCGGCTCATTCTTAGCTTTAAAAGGGGTTGGTACTACAATAAGATAGGTATTAGCCTCAACAGGCGTCGTTGCTGCTTTTAAATAGCCTTCTCCGACAGCCGTTGCAACAGCGGTATCCAATTCGGGTTCTACAATATGTATTTTCCCCGCATTTATAGTCTCTACAACACTCGGATTAATATCAACACCATGTACATACGTTTTATTCTGAGCAATTAGAGCTGCCGTAGGCAAACCAATATACCCTAAACCAATCATTACAACTTCTGGTTTGTTCATCTTCATTACAGTTCTTTAATATAGTTTACAATACGACTACAAGCATTTCCATCCCCATAAGGATTATGTAGTTGGCTCATAGATTCGTAAGCTTGTTTATCATTTAATAAACGATTTGCTTCTTCAATTATTTTATTGGTTTCTGTACCTACCAACAAAACAGTCCCTGCTTCAACAGCTTCAGGGCGTTCTGTGGTATCACGCATCACCAATACTGGTTTTCCTAAACTGGGAGCTTCTTCTTGCACGCCGCCACTATCGGTAATAATTAAATAGGATTTCTCCATAAGCCAGACAAAAGCTGGATAGGATAAAGGAGCAATTAGTTTTACGTTCTCTACATCTGATAATAATTCATACACAGGCTTCTGTACATTAGGGTTTAAATGTACTGGGTATATAATATCGCAATCTGGGTGTTGTAGGGCCAAGGCCTTTAAAGCCTCACAAATATTGATAAAGCCTTTTCCATGATTTTCACGGCGATGCCCTGTTACCAGAATAATTCTTTTATCCGTGCTTACCGTTATTTTTAAGTTTTCTATTTCTGTATCTACATAACCCGACTTCATTTTATCCACACTAAACAATAAGGCGTCAATTACCGTATTGCCCGTCACAGCAATGGTGTTTTCTTGTTTATTTTCTCGAAGTAAATTGTACTTAGAGGTTTCGGTAGGCGAAAAATGATAATTGGTGACCACCCCTGTTACAGATCGGTTCATTTCCTCTGGAAAGGGCGACTGCATGTTAAAAGTACGTAAACCTGCCTCCACATGGCATATTTTTGCACCAGAATAAAAAGCAGCTAAACTGGTTGCCATGGTTGTGGTGGTATCACCATGTACATACACATAATCCGGTTCGAATTCCTCTAGAACGGGTTTTAAACTCGAAATAATATCAGCAGTTAGGCCATACAGATTTTGATTGGGTTTCATCAAATCCAAATCGTAATCGGGGGTAATTTCAAAAAAGGACAATACCTGATCTAACATTTCTCGGTGTTGAGCCGTTATACAAACCTTAGTTTCAAACGCATTCGAATACTTTTCGAATTCTTTTACTAAAGGTGCCATCTTTATAGCTTCAGGACGTGTTCCGAAGACAATCAGATTTTTCTTTTTCATAAAATTATTTTTGCAAAAACATCTACTTAAAATACCTTTGCAAAAGTACTATATTAGTCCACCTAAGCAAGATTATTCATACCTTTTTACATCTAAAATCCTAAAAATGTAGTATTACATCAATTTCATTTAAAATCCCCTTGCTATTTTTAATCAAACAGCTAGATTTTTGCCATATTTTTAAGACATTTATACAACGATTTTTCACTGTCTTCTATTTTCACCTTCAACTCCTGTACAATCTTAGATATGTCCAAAACACTATAACTAGGTCGCAAAGCCTCTGTTTTATACCTCTCAGACGGTATAGGAGTTACCTTGACATGTTTACCTCTTAAAATAGCCTGGGCAAAATCATACCAACTAACTTCACCTCTATTACAATAATGATAAATACCATAATCCTTTTGTTGCCTGCTAATAATATTTAATAACACCTGCGCTAAATCTCCTGCATAAGTAGGAGCCCCTATTTGATCTGAAA
Organism: Gaetbulibacter saemankumensis DSM 17032; assembly: GCF_000425645.1. Classification (GTDB taxonomy): domain Bacteria; phylum Bacteroidota; class Bacteroidia; order Flavobacteriales; family Flavobacteriaceae; genus Gaetbulibacter; species Gaetbulibacter saemankumensis. The sequence goes on along the minus strand of NZ_KE384430.1, from coordinate 623,853 downwards.
CCACATCTATTTCATCTCTGATTTCACCCAATCGCAACATTGTTTTTACAAAATTATGCCCATATTCCGAATACAACCAGGAGGTTCTAATAATAAAATACTTATCAAGTAGTTGCTGTATAACGTCTTCACCTTTTAACTTTGTAACCCCATACACATTTACCGGATTAGGAATATCTTCTTCTGTATAAGGTTCCTTTTTATTGCCATCAAACACAAAATCGGTGGATATATGAATTAAAACAACACCATATGCTTTACAGGCTAATGCCAAATTTTTGGGACCTTCAGCATTAACCTGATGTGCCTTGTCTGGTTCCGATTCTGCTTTATCCACGGCCGTGTAGGCGGCACAGTTTATGCAATAATCAAAGGAATTCTGATTAAAATAATCAAAAACCTCATGTTTGTTGGTGATATCCAAATCCTGACGATTAGTAAACGTCATTTTTAGATTGGGATACTGACTTTCCAAGTCTTTAATACATCGTCCTAATTGCCCATCAGCTCCGGTGACCAATATGCTTATTAGTTTACTTTTTTTCATTTTAATATTTTTTCGCCTTAACCACACTTCGACAAGCTCAGTGTGACAAACTGTAAATACAAACATAAATGGAAGCGTAATGCCCCGTCAAAAATCAGAAATAATGAGTGAAGGCATGAAACTGTGAAGCGCAGCTTCAAGCATGTAATGCCTAGAAAGAATGGCGCTATAGCAATTTCCTATTTTTTAACTTGACCTTTTTGGTTCTTTTTGGGTCAAGCCAAAAATGAACATAAAAAAATACTTCTAGTCATTCCGTAAACAAGTAGAACCTCAAACCTCTCACATTGTCAACATATTACCCCATAACCATCTAACTTTTTAACCTTATCACTAATTCACCTACAACTTCACAGCTCCTAACTCAGGCAACAGTAAATCCTTCTCAGAGACAATAAGTTCATCTTCAGAAAATCCCCAATCAATATTCAAGTCCTTATCGTTATATAAAATCCCTGCTTCCGAAGCTTTATTATAATAGGCGTCACATTTATAAGAAAATAAGGTATCATCTTCCAAAACAACAAACCCATGGGCAAAACCTTTAGGAATAAATAATTGTTGATGCTTGACATTGTCTAAAATAACAGAAAAATGCTTTCCATAAGTCTCAGAGTCTTCCCTTAAATCCACACATACATCCAAAACCTTACCCTTGATGACACGAACTAACTTAGCCTGCGCATGTGCTCCAGTTTGGTAATGCAAGCCTCGCAAAACACCTTTTGATGATTGCGATTGATTATCCTGAACAAAAGCAACCTCCTGCCCTGTTAATGCCTTAAATACTTTAGCATTAAAACTCTCGAAGAAATACCCCCGTTCATCTTCCAATACCTGAGGGGTTAAAACATAACACCCTTTTAAATTTGATTCTTCAACTTTCATTAAGTTTGTTTCTTTATTTATCTTTGTATAGGCTATTTTGATTTAAAGTTTCACTATCATCCTGAGTCTGTCGAAGGATCACTCCTCACGTCTCAGCTTATAACCTCATTACTTTATAACATTGTAACTTTTTCACCTCACGTCTCACCATATAACCTCATCACTTCATAACATTGTAACTTCTTAACCTCACGTCTCACATCTCACCTCAAAATCACTCCCCAACTAACCTCGTTAAATACGCTCCGTACCCACTTTTTAACAAGGGCTTCGCTAAATTCAGCAGCTGTTGCTTATCAATAAATCCCATTTTATAAGCCACTTCTTCTATACACCCAATTTTCTGCCCTTGCCGTTCTTCAATCACCTGAACAAACTGAGAGGCCTGCATTAAAGATTGAAACGTTCCTGTATCTAACCAGGCCGTACCACGATCTAAAACACTCACATGTAGCATTCCTTGTTCTAAATAGACTTTATTAACATCGGTAATTTCAAGTTCGCCTCTCTGACTGGGTGTTATATTTTTGGCTATTTGGACTACAGAGTTATCATAAAAATAAATCCCGGGTACCGCATAATTCGACTTGGGATGTTCTGGCTTTTCTTCAATCGAAACAGCCTTATTATCGGCATCAAACTCGACAACACCGTAACGCTTGGGGTCTAAAACATGATAAGCAAAAATAACGCCACCCTGAGGTTCTAAATGCGCTTGTAAGGTTTCATTTAACCCGGAACCATAAAAAATATTATCTCCTAAAATTAAAGCAACATCGTCGCTCCCTATAAACGCCTCTCCTATAATAAAGGCTTCTGCTAAACCATTCGGCTCTTCCTGAACAGCATATTGAAATATACATCCATAATCTCCACCATCTCCCAAAAGCGCTTTAAATCGCGGTAAATCTTTTGAAGTTGAAATAATTAATATCTCATGAATGCCTGCCGACATTAAGGTGGTTAATGGATAATAAATCATGGGCTTATCATACACCGGCATAAGTTGCTTACTAACCACTTTTGTAAGTGGGTATAACCTTGTCCCTGATCCGCCTGCTAATATGATGCCTTTCATTGTTGTTTCATTTTCGTCATGAAGTTATATAGTGATAAAGTTATACTGCAGATTTATACTAACAAAATCTCCTTCTCCTTTTATAATTATACATTCTTTTCCCATTTCACTTCTTAACCTCCTTACCTCTTCTCTTTATAACCTTTTCACCTATTAAATCGCCTATTCACCCAAACTCCTTATCAACCCAGACAACATACTTCTTACAAAATATATCCGTTCATTTATAGTATTTAAATCACTCATATACTCCAATCGGAAAGCAATTTCTATCTGAGTTTCAATTTCTGAAAGAGACCCTAATGCAATATATAAAAATCGAACAAACTCTTTACTTCCTTTTCGACCAGCACCTTCTGCTATATTTGAAGGAACTGATACAGCTGCTCTTCGTAATTGTGATGTTAATCCATAAATTTCGGAAGAAGGAAACGAGTCAGTTACTCTATAAACAGCAACCACTAAATCCATAGATTCCAGCCAAACTTTCAAATCTTTATGTGACTTTAATGCTTTCATTTAATCATATAACCTTTTCACAATATAACTTCTTAACTATGTAACCTCATAACCGTATCACCTCTTATACTGCTTGAGATAATAATCACGATATGCCCCACTCGTAACATGATCTAACCAATCCGCATTATCTAAATACCAATCAATGGTTATGTTCAATCCTTCTTCAAAAGTAACCGAAGGTCTCCACCCCAATTCTTTATTAATTTTTGAAGCATCAATGGCATAACGTAAATCATGTCCCGGTCGATCTTTAACAAAGCTTATTAATGTTTCAGAAGTTCCCGAAGGCCTCCCTAATTTACGGTCCATTTGTTGACATAATAACTTCACCAAATCGATATTCTTCCACTCATTAAAACCACCAATATTGTAGGTTTCTTTTAGTTTTCCTTTATGAAAAACCAAATCGATGGCTGCAGCATGATCCTTCACATAAAGCCAATCACGCGTATAATGCCCATCACCATAAACCGGTAACGGCTCATTATTGATAATATTATTGATAAATAAGGGAATCAACTTCTCAGGAAACTGATGTTGTCCATAATTATTCGAACAATTTGTAATCACATAAGGTAATCCATAGGTTTCCCCATAGGCGCGAACAAAATGATCGGAACTAGCTTTTGAAGCGGAATACGGCGAATTGGGATCATAAGCGGTCGTCTCTTGGAATAGTCCTGTTTCTCCTAAAGCCCCGTAAACCTCATCAGTGCTTACATGATAAAATAACTTATTCTGAAAATCATCATTCCAGGCTGATTTAGCCGCATTCAATAAATTTACTGTACCCAAAACATTGGTTTTCACAAAGGCTAAAGGGTCGTTGATCGAACGGTCTACATGCGATTCTGCAGCCAAATGAATTACACGATCAAATTGATACTGTTCAAATAAAGACATCATGGTGGTCTCATTTGTAATATCAGCTTTTATAAACGTATAATTAGATCGATCTTCAATATCTTTTAAATTTTCCAGATTGCCAGCATAGGTTAAGGCATCCAAATTATATATATCATAATGAGGGTACTTCTCCACAAACAACCGAACCACGTGCGATCCAATAAAACCCGCACCACCTGTTATAAGTATTTTCATTGATGACATATGAGACATTTTCTAAAAAATGCAAAAGATTAAAATGACGGCTTATATTTTGGTAAAAATAACATAAAAACCCAGCTTCACAATAATTAGCCCTATGCTTAATCCAATGAACCGCTATTTTAATGAATGGCTAACCGATTAATAACATGAGCAAAAACCAATGCTATGGCTTCTTCTACCGAATGTACTTCCGAAACTTCAAGATCAGGCTGTTTCGGAGCTTCATAAGGTGCTGAAATACCCGTCATGTTAGTGATTACACCAGCCCGCGCCTTCTTATATAGCCCTTTAACATCACGCGCTTCGCAAACCTTCAAACTGGTATTTACAAAAACTTCAATATAATTATCTTTTCCTACCGTATGTTTTATAAATGCCCGGTCCTTCTCATAGGGAGAAACAAAGGCCGCAAGCACCACCAATCCGGCTTCAACAAATAACTTAGAAATTTCTCCAATACGACGATTATTTTCTGAGCGATCCTCAGGTGAAAACCCTAAATTCTTATTGATGCCGCTTCTTACGTTATCCCCATCTAACACATAAGTATGAATATGATCCTGATGCAATTTATACTCTAAGGCATTGGCCAAAGTAGACTTCCCTGCTCCAGATAATCCGGTAAAAAACACTAATAAGCCTTTATGTCCATTAAGCTTTTCTCTTTCTTGTGGAGTGATTTGATACGGATACTTTGATATATTATTCATCTAAATTACGTTTCCTATGGCTTAAACCAAAATTAAATCGATACCAGATACGTTCGTGAAAATAATACAAAAATAGTTTACTAACCAACTCGATAGCCCCAATACTAAGGCCCGCTTTTGGATTACCAGAAACAATCGATGCGATTAACATGGTATCCAGAGTCCCAAGAATACGATACGTAAAGGTTTTAATTAAATGTCTTTTTTTGCTATGTGTAAGTTTTATTTGAAACCATAGGCGTTCATGTAAAAAATAAAGCAGCATTTTGGTTACCAATTCAATCCCGCTAATTTTTAAACCTGTTACAGGATTACCCGTAACTACCCAGGATATCACTAAGGTATCTAGGGTACCTATGATACGCCAGGTAATCGTTTTTAATACATGTCTTTTATAAATGGGTTTAGCCATGAACACTTACCATAAAAAATGGATTTCTTAATTGGGCCCTATTATATACCAAGGGTTCTCCTGTTTCCTGATCTATTACCGAAAGACCTACGGCCTCACAAATAGCCTGTCCGGCAGCCGTATCCCATTCCATAGTGGGTGCAAATCTCGGATACATATGCGCTTTGCCCTCAGCAACCAGACAAAACTTTAGAGAGCTGCCCCGGCTCACTATTTCTATAGCATCATAGTGTTTTTCAAGACCCTTAATGAAATTCGAAGTCTGTGCATTCATATGAGAACGACTTCCCACAACTTTTAACCTTGAAATTTGATTAAAAGAAGAAGGCTTTATAGCATCCGCTTCTTTAAAAAGTATGGATCCTAAATCCTTCGATAGCAAATCGTCAGTATCAAGAACGGTTTTAAATGCCTTGTTTTTTTCGACGTTGTTATAATAAAGCTCTTTAGTTACTGGAATATAAATAACACCTAATTTAGTAACCCCTTGCTCCACTAAGGCGATATTGACCGTGAAATCGCCATTCCTTTTTATAAATTCTTTGGTACCATCAATAGGATCCACAATCCAGCAACTTTTCCAGTCTTTTCGAATACTATAAGGTATACCCTTATTTTCCTCACTAATAATGGGAATATCGGTAGTTCGAAGCCTATTACATATAATCGCATTTGAAGCTAAGTCAGCTTCAGTCAGGGGGGAATCATCATCCTTATAAGAGACTTCAAACGTCTTGTCATAAATAGCTAGAATAGCCTCACTGGCTTGTAAAGCAGCTTCAATGGCTACCAAAAGTAATGGCCTTAACTCTATATGTGCATTAATATTCACGTCATTAATATTCCAAACAAATAAGCTTACCCAAAAGGATAAGCTTATCAAATGTAATTATTTTTATTTTATAACATTAAAAGAAACTTCTAACCATTCCACTAACAGAAGGAACCTTCTAACCTCTTAACTACATAACCTTTTTAACCTCACTTTTACAGATCTACCCTATAGTACCCCTATAGATACGCCGTAGTAAAGGTATGGATAATGTATGGTTACGTTAAAAAAACAGAACCATACAAAAACGCCAAAAAGTGCCAAAATCAGCAGAAATGAACAAAAAAAGCAAAAAGCAACAAAGGAACCCTTATAACTTATTGCGCTTCACTCTGCGCTTTTAAATAATTTCCAAGCCCTATAAACGTAAAAGCAATTAAGACTAAAGCAAATAATAACATCGGCAATTTAAATTTATACTTATCTGTTATTTCCGTGATATCATAACCAGTAACAGGAAAGTCAGCCAATACATTTACAACCTGTTTCTCTTCTACCTTGTCCTTCTTAACCTGTCTTATAGCTCTTTCGTATTCCAATCGCTTTTGAATGACTTTAGATTCGTCCACAATTAAACTTGCAGATTCGGCATTACCCATATATAAATTAGTTCCCGAACCCGGCACTGGTTCTTTCATAGATTCATTGACACGAATTTTTAAATATTCATTAACCAAAGAATCCGTAATCTTAATCTGATCCTTTAAGGCCCGCTCTTCTTCATCTAAAGTCAATTGATTTACGGTAACCACTTCATTTAAATACTCATTGTCCATGATTTCGTTAACAAAAGCCTTTTCAATCTTCTTATAAATGGCCTTATCTGTGGAAGCAACGCCTATTTGATGTACTTTAAAATTATAAGGGGTTAAAGATTCACTAAAACGATCATAGGTCATTTCTGTTCTTGATAAAGAATCTAAATGCAGGTAAAATTTTGAATACATTTCAGCCTTAACATTTTCATCAATATCAGGTTGTATATAAAACCCTTTTAATGAAGCCGCTTCAGAAGGTGTTATATTCAGTTTTCTTGCTAACTCAATGGAATCTTTATCAACATATGCGAGTTGATGAAATTGCTTAACGTCCTCATAAACCTGCCTTGCTGATTGAAAATTAGTTTCTATAAATAAATTGGCACCATATAACTTATCGGAGCTTTTGTCCATAAAAAAACCGACTACCAAACCGATAACAACCGCTCCGGCATACCAGAAAAAACGCTTATAAAAATGTATTAATCCCGTTAATACAACCTTAAATAGACCGGTAAATATAGTTCCTATGAACTTGAAAAACCTATCGAAGGCATTTCCTATCAACTTAAACAACTGCCCTAAATCGACTTCTTCCGATGGCTGTGGCTGCGGCAACTCTTGACTCATAATTATATAATTGTTAGTTTAAAATTTGTTCTAATATGTTTTGTGTAATCACGTAGGTGGGTCTCACGCCCGTAGTACCCAATCCTCCTGATGCTAAGGTAGCGCCGGTTTCTAAGGGATTATCACTGGCATAATACGCATATCTTACTTTTACATCAGCACCGATATTACCCCGTACCTTCGATGCCGCCTGAATAGCTTTCTGATAATGTGCCCCTTCCATCTCCAGACCTATAACACCCCAGGTAGAGGTATGGAAAAACTTCAAAATATCCTTATTTTGAAGAGAGGTACCCAATACGGTGATCATAGGTCCTTCATAAACATCGATATCTAGCTTATCTAAATCTTCTTTTTTTAATTCATTAGTAAAGGGATAATTATCTGCTGTACCTTCAAATATATGTGCTGAAGGAATCATAATATCGCCCTTTCCGCCTTGTAAAATCCCTGCCTTTCCCATAATGGAAATAGACTTGACATTTAAATGAATGTTTTTATTTTCAACATGATATGGCTTTAATAACTCATCCATGGTTTCATAAGCCTGCTCCCCAAAAGCATAATCCATCACCAGAAGTACCGGTTTTTCAGATGTCTCTTGCCCCTCTTTAAACGACACACCCAATTTTGAAACAGCTATTTTATCCGTATCAAATAGTTGCACACCAATATTGGTTCCTGAGGTGTCTTTAATATATATCATCCCTTGCTGTTCGGCCAGCTTAACAACTTTATTTCTAAGAGATTCGCTATTATTTTGGCTCAGCATTTCATAGAGTTGAAAGACATCTTTATGGGAGCTTTCATGCTTTAAAGCTCTGGAAGCAAACAACGTATTCATCACACTATGCATATTAGCGCTAATAATGTGCAGAGGACGCTCTAAAAGCTTATTTTTAAACAAAATGGCTTTGATGTTTTCGGCCCAAATTTCACCGTGAATATGATGCCCGATACGCTCTCGTAACACTGGACTAAACGTAATGGTTCTTTTGTTATCATTAACCTGTTCATCTAAGGCTAATTTACCCAGCCAATAGACTATATGCAGAAAACGCTCTGGTTGAGAGGCCGTAGCAAACTGATGGTATACAGCCACAATTTCCTTAAAAGTTCTGCCTAAAATATAGGCCACATGCGTAATGGCTATTTCTCGTTCATTCTGAGACAGTTTCTTTTTGGATAATACAACCTCTTCAAGCTTAGACCAGTCTCTGGTGGTAGTTCCCTCATCATCAATTAATACCCGATTACTTATTTTATGCGATTCTACAAATAAAAAGGTAAGATGCGTTAAAATATCATAGATATCCGAGCGCCCGCGGGTAATTTCGATATTCATTTGTTCCGTATCAATACGGTAACAATTACGACGACGTTTCTCCGGAATAATCGCTTTAAAATGAGAATCGCCATACCCCTCATCACTTGTTAAATTTATAAAGCGACACGCTTCAATACCAATGGGTAATCTGTCTATAACGTAAAGCAAACCTTCTAATTCAGCCTTTTCTTCACCAATAGAACCATAAATTTCTGGTCTTAACAGTAATAAAGCTTCTCTTAAAGTTTCACCAGACACGCCCATAGGTTTATAAAACCCACGATTAAATAAATGGCGCATAGTAATATACATCCGCTCTATAGCGTTCGAACTTTCCTGTGCCCGTGTTTGCTGATGCTCTGTTTTATTACCCATACCTGATATTAACGGCGCAAATATACTATTATTATACCTATAAAGATTAAGAAAATTCCTCAACAATTTTTCTATCGTTAGAGAGTCTGGGTAATTTATTTTGACCGCCTAATTTTCCAATAGATTTCATATACGCCTGAAAGCCTCCTTTTTTTACTCTAGTAATTACCAAAGGCCTTAACACCTTACCCTCTATCAAGTCTAAATAATAACTATTCTGTTTTTGAAGGGATGCCTCAATTTTCTCAGCCAAAGCATCTAGATTATCAGGCTCATTCTCAAACTCTACAAACCATTCATGATACGGCAAACCAGCTTCAGGATTAATTTGTGGAGCCACAGTAAACTCAGAAACACGTATCTCTGTGCCTTCTACAGCTTCTTGCATGGCTTGCTCAACTTCTTTTCCTATAACATGTTCTCCAAAGGCCGAGATAAAGTGTTTTATACGCCCCGAAACAATCACTTTATAAGGTTTCAATGATGTAAATTGAACCGTATCACCAATATTATAAGACCAAAGCCCCGCATTTGTGGAAATAATCATAACGTAATTCTCACCTAACTCCACATCTTTTATGGTAATACGTTTGGGGTGTTCGTCAAAGAATTCATCTGCCTTAATAAATTCGTAAAAAATACCGGAATTCAACTGAAGCAACATCCCTTTATCATGCTGTTTATCCTGAAACGCAAAAAAACCTTCGCTTGCTGGATACAGCTCAATACTATCGACCTTTCTCCCTATTAAATTTTCGAACTTTGCTCGATAAGGCTCGTAGTTTACACCACCAAAAATAAACAGGTTGAAATTCTTAAAAATAGCTCCAACTTGCTTGCCGGTTCGTTGTTGAAGCTTTTCAAAATACATTTGAACCCAGGATGGAATCCCTGAAATTACAGTCATATTTTCTGAAAGGGTTTCCTCTACAATAGCGTCAACTTTAGTTTCCCAATCGTCAATACAATTAGTTTCCCATGATGGTAATCTGTTTTTTTGAAGATAATTAGGCACATAATGCGCCACAATACCCGAAAGTCTTCCTAACTGAATGCCATTTTGCTCTTTTAAAATGGGACTTCCCTGAAGAAAAATCATTTTGCCATCTACAAACTCACTTTTCCCAGTTTCATGAATATAAAGTAAAATAGCATTACGTGCGGCTTCCACATGTGAAGGCATACTTTCTTTGGTTATTGGAATGTACTTCGCACCCGAAGTGGTTCCTGAAGTCTTAGCAAAATATATAGGCTTACCTTTCCAAAGGACATTTTCTTCGCCAGCTACGACTCTTTCTACATACGGCTTTAAAGCTTCGTAATCACGAACTGGAACACGTTTTACAAAATCTTCATAAGAATTAACACTGATAAAATCATGATCTTTTCCAAACGCTGTCCCAGCTGCATCAGAAATTAATTCCTGAAAAACACGCTCTTGGGTTTCTATGGGGTTATTAGCCCATTTATTGGTCTTTTTATAAATCCAAAATGCAAATACTTTGGCCAGAGCCGATTTTAATGATGCCATATTCTAGTTAAAATCTATAAAATTTGTCGGGTTTATGGGGTATCCATCATTCCATAATTCAAAATGCAAGTGTGTGCCTGTAGATAATTCACCGGTACTTCCTGCCGTTGCTATAACCTCGCCTGCCTCTACCAATTCACCTTGAGATTTTGTTAAAGACAAGTTATGTTTATATACCGAAATAAGCCCATGACTATGCTCTATAATAATAACATAACCGGTGGCGGTGGTCCATTCGGCAAAAATAACAGTACCATCGGCAACTGCCTTTATAGGGGTATTCTTATCCAATACAATATCTACCGCATAATGCTTATTTTTTACATTATAACCTTCACTAATGTTACCATTTGCCGGAGGAAATAACACCAAATTAGTCTCGGAAGTTGCCGATTCAAACAAGTTATATTTATCTTCTTTATCTACTTTCTCACGTAATAAGGAATCTTCAGCACTAGGTCGCAAATCCACTTCACTAGCCTCTAACTTAACCGCTTCAATAATGGAATCTTTATTAATAGTTGTTTTAGCAACATCACCCTTCAACACTTGTTTTATAGATGCATAAAACCGTTCATTCAAATTAATAACCTGTTGTAATGAATCTGTTTTATAACTAAGTTCGGTAGCCCTTTTTTTCAATGCTGTTGAAGAATATCCTGGAATATATTCTCTTAAAGGCGTATAAGCTATAACAAGGTAGGTTAAAAACATTAAAAAGATTGCCGATAATGAAGCCAAAACAAAAACATTAAGACGCGTTAATTTAAGAGATAAGCGTTCTTCAAAAGTATTTTCGTTTAAAACAATTAGGCGATATTTATCCAGTAATTTTCGCTTAATTTTTTTTTCTTTCTTTTTCGTTTCTTCCATTCTGAACACAAAATTAATTAAAATTATGTCAGCAGCACTTTGCTTTATCCTAAAGTTATGCTTAAAACAATTTTATTAAACTTTAATTATTAACTTTGTAACATAAAATTAGTAATTATGATTTCATCAAGTATATTTTTAGGCATGGTTGGTCCATGGCAATGGGTAATTATAGGATTAGCCGTTTTATTGCTTTTCGGCGGTAAAAAGATACCTGAGCTTATGAAAGGATTAGGTAGCGGTATCAAAGAATTTAAAGATGCCAGTAAGGAAGACGAAAAACCAGAAGACAAGAAAAAATAATATTTTTTAGCTAATAAAAAGCCCTGTTTGGAATACTAAACAGGGCTTTTTATTATGACTTTTTTCTTACTCTATTTTTACCGATCTAATTATAGCTTCGAGTTCCAGCATATAATCACGTTTTTCTACCGATGGAGCAAAGGCAAAGCCTTCTATTATTACCCAACGGTTGTTCATTTTATCTTCAATGGCATAATTTATAAAAGGGCCTCCCATAAAGCCGTTTTTCAAATCCCAAATACCTTTGGTCTCAAAAGCCGGTTTATTATCTAAAATGGTTTCACCATTATAAGGTGTGTAGGCATTTTCAGTAACCATAAAAGAACCTTCTATAGCGCCCTCAATATAAGTTTCACCTATAGAGTCTCGTATTTTAATAATCTGATTTACTATACTATCATTTCGTTTTATGGCATCATATGGCAAATCATAAATCATAAGATTATTGGTTCCAGTAGTGATGTCTTTACGTATCCAAAAGAAATTATCAGACTCTTTCGCTATTCTATAAACGGAAGCAAATTTTATAGTAAGGCCTAATTTTTCTTTTATCGAAGTGAAACTATGCGGTGATTTTGACATCTGACGTTGTCTTTCCCTAATTTCAGAATTCCTAAAGACTTTTAAAATTTTAGACTCATTCTGATTGAGTATCTCTACAACATCATTTCTTGTTTCCCCTGAAATTACAACCACTTTTTGAGGCTTTGCATAAACATCCTCTAAAAACTTAATGCCATTTTCCTTTCCTAAATACACCTTTAATACCGTACGATTTTTAGTTACAAAACCAGAGAAGACACTTGGAGGAATTTGATTTAAAGTAAACATAGGCTCATCTTGTGGTAAACCGTAAATAGGTTGTGCTAAAACGGCCCTAATTGCATTTCCTATTTGCCCGTCCCACAAATCATTTTCGGTAACTACAGATACATTGTTCATAGCTCCCGATGCGTCTGGCAGGTATTTTTCAGTAGACTTTTTTTTGCCGTTACACGACACCAACATCAACAAAGACAAGGCTGAAAGAAGTAAATATTTCATTCTGAATAAATTTTATGTTTTGGTAATTTTGGAAATTAACTTTTCGAAATCTTAAGTTTCATTCCCGGTTTTAAATTAGTACCACTAATACCGTTCCAATCTTTAATATTTTGAATAGAAACTCCAGGAAATTTTTGAGAAATCCCCCAAAGTGTATCTCCTGGCTTCACTGTATAATTTAAAACCTCTCCTTTTATAGCATTTGTTTTTGTGCTATTTGCTACAGCAGAAGCGCCTCCAACATAAGGTTTTCTGGGATACACCGTTAATCGTTGACCGATGCTTAGATTATTGGAACGCAAGCCATTCCATTGTTTTAATTGACTAACACGAACGCCATACTGCCTGGCAATTTTACCTAAATAATCACCAGATTTTACACGATATCTAATTCTGGAATCTGCCTCAAAAAATTGAGGTAACGGCTTTTCACGCTTATTAAATTCCTCTTTTACAAACGCATAAATCTCCTTTTCATTGGTGACGAAATCTCCAATAACGTTTCGTGGTAAACGCAGACTGTAGTTTTCATCTTTAATATACGGAATAATATCTAATTTATAGGATGGGTTTAAAAACTGGAGTTCTTCTATAGGTACACCTGTAACCTCACTTACCTGATCTAAGGTAATCATATGCTTCACATGAATAGTGTCCGTTTCAAAATAAGCAACTTCTGGTTTTGCTTTGACAAAACCGTGTTCCTCGGCATATTCGAATATGTACATGTTAGCCAAAAACGCGGGCAAATAACCAGCCGTTTCTCGTGGTAAATTATGGCGTATATTCCAATAATTCTGATAACCCCCTGAACGTCTAATCGCTTTTGTTACATTACCAGGTCCTGAATTATATGCGGCTAAAGCCAGATCCCAATCACCAAATATTTCATAAAGTTTAGATAAATATTTTGCTGCTGCTTCCGTTGATTTTATGGGATCACTTCGTTCATCAACATAGCTACTAACATCTAAACCATACATTTTACCGGTTGCAAACATAAATTGCCACAAACCAGTAGCTCCAACACGTGACTTAGCCCGCGGTTTTAGAGCCGACTCAACAATGGCCAAATACTTTATTTCCAGTGGTAAATCGACATTATCTAATTCCCTTTCAAACATTGGAAAATAGAACGCGCTTAAATCGATAAGCTTTTGCAAGCTTTCACGTCTATTTTTAAGATAGGATTTAATGACACTTTCTAAACTCGGATTGTATTCTACGTTAAATGGCGTTCTGGCGTTTAATTCGGCCAAACGCGCCTTAAGAGTATCGGTGGGTAATTCTGGGTATTCAACTTCTTCAAAAGTTAATTCTGTAACCGATTTATAAATGGTATCGTAAAGTGAATTACTGTATAATTCCTCTAACCATTTTTTATCCAATTCGGCTGCAAATGGATTATCGACAACTTTATGAAGCCCTGTAGAATCAATTTCAACTTCAATAGATTTAACAATTTCGATGTTTCCATCTACTAAAGAATCCTTTAAAATTTCTTTTTGAAGGGAAATTGAATCGTTTGCCTGCGTATTACCTATTGCAGACCATAAAAAAAGGGTGATTATAAAAAACCGAAAAGCCATAAAATCAATTCATTAGATATTGAACGATGATATGGCTAAAATCGTATTTTTTAAGCGAATTTAAAAACTTAATTCGTTTTATTCTAAGATGGCTGCTATACCTGGAAGGGTTTTACCCTCTAAGCTTTCTAACATGGCACCTCCACCTGTACTTACATAACTTACTTTATCATCGAAACCGAATTGCTTAACGGCCGCTACAGAATCGCCTCCACCAACTAATGAAAAGGCACCACTTTTAGTAGCTTCAGCTATGGAATTCCCTAACTCGATAGTTCCTTGTGCAAAACTTTCCATTTCGAAAACTCCTAAAGGTCCGTTCCAAAGAATGGTTTTAGAATCCATTACTACGTCATGAAATTGTTTTCTAGAAGCAGGACCAGCATCAACACCTTCCCACCCATCAGGAATTTCGTTAATGTCTACAACTTGTGTATTGGCATCGTTACTAAAGGCATCAGCAGCAATAACATCAACAGGAATATGCACCTGTACATTTTTTTCTTTCGCTTGCTTTAAAATATCTAATGCTAAGGCTTGTTTATCATCTTCACAAATAGAATTTCCTATTTTGCCGCCTTGTGCCTTGATAAAGGTAAAAGCCATACCTCCACCAATAATTAGATGATCTACTTTATCTAAAATATTCTCTATAATGGTGATTTTTGAAGACACCTTTGCACCTCCTAAAATCGCTAAAACAGGCTTTTCTCCAGATTTTAATACCTTCTCAATACTTTCAATTTCTTTAGCTAATAAATAACCAAAACATTTACTCTCTGGGAAAAATTGTGCCACAATTGTAGTTGAAGCATGTGCTCTATGCGCTGTACCAAAGGCATCATTTACATAAACATCACCTAATTTCGATAATTGCTCAGCAAAATCCTTATCTCCAGCTGTTTCTTCTTTATGAAAACGTAAATTCTCTAATAACAACACTTGACCGGGTTCTAAATTAGCTGCTGCTTCTTCTGCTTTTGAACCTACACAAGCATCTACGAATTTAACCTCTACACCAAGAATCTCTTTAACCTTAGCTGCAATATGACGTAATGAAAACTCATCTTGAACCCCTTTTGGACGGCCTAAATGCGACATTAAAACGCAGCTACCGCCATCTTCTAAAATCTTAATAATGGTTGGTTTTGCCGACACGATTCGAGTAGCATCTGTAACTTCAAATTTTTCATTTAAAGGCACATTAAAATCTACGCGTATTAAGGCCTTCTTATTTTTAAAATTAAAATCGTTCAAAGTTTTCATCTGTATTTATTTTTTAAAATATGTTTCTTATTATCAGTTCATTAATTTGTCTCACAAATGTAACCAATAAAAAACAGCTTTAAAACGTCTTTTTTAACGAAAACGATTGAATTAAGTAAGAATTATCTAAAATTTAAGAAATCGTGTTTATTTCTTAAAAAACTTAATTGTTTCAATTGAAGATCCAGCTTCAATCTTAGCTAAATACATGCCGGAATGAAGACTTTCAACCGAAATAGACCAAGTATTAGCATGATTATATTTAGTAAACACCTGCTTACCTAATACATCATAAACCGTAATTTTGTTTATTGGCGTACTAGCAGATAAATTAAGCTTATTCGTTGTTGGATTAGGCCCAAAGGAAAAACCTTCGATAGATGTATATTTAGAAGATAAGGTGGCCGTTTTTAGTTCAAAATCATCAAAACCTAAATATTCATTGCCATTTTGGTAAATAACCAATCGCATTCTGGCAAATTTATATCCTGAAGGTATTTTATAATATACCTCTTGCCACCCTCGGGAATTAAAATTTCCATTTTGATTGGTTTGAAATACAGGAAAGGTGTAATCTGCATAATCCCAGTCTGCCTCATTATCATAACGCAATTGATAATAAATATAATCGCCTTTATCTACGCCCACATATTGCACTCTAAAAGACAATTCGGCGGTGAGGTTATTTAAGTTTACTGTTTCGAAAGTTAATATATGCTCTGGTGAACTTAATCCTGTGTAGCCTTCTGAATATTCATTATCTAAATCGCGTCCTGCTAAAAACGAAGCACCTTTGAAAGGTCCGGAAATACGTCCATTACCCTTATTTTGTTTACGCCAAATATCGGTACCATTATTATTTGAATAAAAAGGAATATTAGAAGTGAAAGACCAATTATCATCGGAACCATCGAAGCTTTGTTTTGCTGTTTGAGCGTGTAAAATACATCCAAACACAAACAATACAACATATGTAAAGTAAGTTCTTTTCATGGTTACTACTTATTTGATAGAGGAATGAGGGAGTTTAAATCTAATTCAAATAAGTAATCCACGCATAGTTTTTTCGATAAGCAGCCTTTTAATTAGTCTTAATGCACTAATAATGATACACTAAGACCAGATTTCACATAAAACAAAGGTCTTTATATTTTTGATCCACTCCATATTTTTCTTTTTATAGTATATTAAAATTCAACCCTAAAAACTAAATTTGGAGTAAATCCTAAAGCTTGCTTATTTACCTCTCTTAGAACATATGCATTTTCCTCTAAGCTTTGCTTGGCTTCGTAAGTTCGGCTTAACACATTTTTTTTGTCGTAGATATTTAAAAATGAAACGCCTAACTTTCCTTTCCAGCGTTCATTTCGTGACCAATTAAACTTATATGTGGCCGATACATCCAATCTATCATAACCTGGCAACCTGCTGCCATTTGTCTTTTCATAATTAATTACCGGTCCGTTTGTTGTCTCACTCACATCGGTAGCCTTTGTATATGGTATCCCAGACCGAATATTCCAACCCAAGGAAAAATTAAACTTATTCCATTCGAAAGTATGAGTCCAGTTCAAACTATGGGTAATATCTGTGTTACCAGAAAAGGACCCGCCGTCATTTAAATCTGGGAACGTAAAATCATTATTCATAAATGTATAACTCAGCCAGGTTTTGTAATTGTTTATTTTCTTTTTCACCAATAAATCTACCCCTAAAATATTGCTTTTACCCACCGAAAACAGTTCGTTTAAATTATCAAATCCTAAAGTAAAAGAGGTTAACCCTTCAATATTTCTATAATAGCCTTCAATATCAATATTCCAGCCATTCTTATTATAAATAAAGCCTGCAGTAGCCTGTGAACTTTTTAAAATAGGAACATCTTCACCATTCGATAAAATCCAAATCCGATTTTCAAGCCCGAACTGCTGAGTATTAAACTCGACAACTTCACTTATGGTCTGGTGCAAAATTTCGCCAGAGACTTTTAATCTTAAACCGGAATTAAGATAATATTCCATATTTAGTCGAGGCTCAAAATACGTCTTATCTAACAAGCTAAAATAATTAGTTCGCATTCCTAAATTTCCTAAAAACTTTTGCTCCAACCTGAAACTATAATCGGCATAAAGGGCATGCATATTATTAGCTTCTAAATTAGATTCATGATAATTATCTTCTGGGCTTTCGCTATCGCTAAAATTTAAATCATATTCCACCTCATTCCATGAGTATTGATAACCAAAACCTATTGAACTACTTTTATTAAAAACCCAATCTAAGTGATAGGATGCTCCAAAATCATCAATATTATTTTTCTTCAGTAGTGCATCACTAAATTCATCGGATATACTATTCGTGCCTGAATAATCAAAATCGTATCTAGAATTATATACATTTATTTTATGCGATAAATTTTGGTTGAAATCATGATTCCAGTTCATACTCAAACCTTTATTTTCAATATCTAGCTTATCGGTTGATGCTTCTTCATACGCTTCAATTAAAAATCCGTAATCCAACTTATTTTTTGTAAAAAGACTACTAATACTAATTTCATTGTTGTCGTTTGGTTTAACTATTGCCTTTACAGTAAAATCAGTGAAATAAAATAAATCCTTTGTCGCAGTAACTTCATCATCTTCAAATACTTTATTTCCTTCTGAAATTTTAGTTTCCTGAAATACGCGTTCGGATAAGTTTCTAAATGTACGAGTGTCAATAAAATCGGTAATAGAACGACGTGCAGAAACTAATATTCCAACACTTTTAGAAATAGGGGCTTTTATAAATGCATCGGCATGAGTCATATTAAAACCTGCTCCTCCATGAATTTGATTCGCTAAATCACTATCAGAAGTGATATCGATAACCCCAGAAATTCTATTGCCATATTCCGATTTTGTACCATTTCTATAAAGGGTTATCTGATCCGTTATATAGGGATTAAACGCCGATATGGTTCCAAAAAAATGTCCCGAATAATACATTTTTATACCGTCCCACAGAATAAGATTCTGATCTGGTGTACCTCCACGGATATGCAATCCTGAAGCTGTTTCAGAAGGACTTTGAACTCCGGGAATTAATTGTATACTTTGTAAAACGTCCGGCTCGGTTAATCCGGCAACTATTCCCAAGCTTTTAGGCGATACTATTACCGAGGTGTTTTCGTTCGTTTTCCGAATTCCGGTTCCTAAATATTCTTCAATTAATACTTCATCTAACTCCTGCGTATCAGTTAACCTAACTCGTTTACTTTTAACCGTATAATACCTCTCAGATTCCTTTTTAAAACGAATCGATACTTGTTTTTCCAGTTCAGAAAGTATGTCTTCTAATGTCGCATCGTTTAATTCTAAACTAACCAATCTATTATTGACTAATTCAGAGTTAAATGAAAATTTAATATCAAAATGAGCTTCTAATTCTGTAAAAACTTCACTTATATTCTTTGATGAATAACTAACAGTTAAACCTTCTTGAGCAATAGAATACCATGTGCAAAAGAAAAACAGAATCGCTATTCTCAGGTTCATTTAAAATCTTTAATTCGTTTATTCACCTTTTAAAAGTAAAATTTTATTTATTAATACAAGATTAAATATGACTTCAACCATTTATCTCGGAGACAATACGATGCGTTTAGTATCCTTATCAATTTGATACGTTAAACCCATGGGAGCAATTACAGTTTTTAGAGCAAGTTTTAAATCTTTATTGGTAAAAGCTCCTGTGAATCGTTTGTAAGAGTCGATATTAGATGTATCGAACTGAATATCATACTGATTTTCTAAAGCATTTAAAACATTAAAAATAGGTGTGTTTACAAAAACGCTTTCGCCTGAAGTCCAGTTCGATTCGTTTTCTGAGAACTCCCAAGTCTCGAAATTATTATTTAGAACCCGAACCCCCTTACCCGGTAATAAAATTATTTCATCCTTTAACAGATTACTGGTTACTCTAACTTTCCCTTCAGTACACTGTACTTCAAAATATCCTGTTCTGGAAATCACATTAAATTCGGTACCTAAAACCTCTACAATGCCTTCATTTGTATACACTTTAAAAGACTCCCCTTTTTCAACATCGAAAAAAGCTTCTCCCTGCAAAAACAATTCTTTATTAGATTTCCAATTTAAAGCTTTATAATAAAGTTTTGTTTTCGCATTTAATTTAACCGTAGAATAATCAGGTAAAGTAACCGCCAACTGCTCACCAAAGCCGGTCTCGTAGTTAGATTTCATAGTCAACACATAAAACACACCAAAAGCTAAAACAATTGCAGCGGCGTAAGCCCATACAGGTATAAGGTTTACAACCTTTGGTTTCTTCTTTTTTGTAGACGCATTTTGGGCGTTTAATTGATCTAAAATCTTTTGAGCATTATATTCGGGCCCCATCAAATTTTGTGAGGTATCATTAATTCTTTTAAATAAGGGGTAATCTTTAGATTTCTTAAACCTTTCAAGCTCTTCAACGGATAATTCTCCCGCAATCCACCGGGCTAAAAAGTTATTTTCTTTAATATAATTCTCCATTGATTTAAATGATCTATATTATTAAAACAGTTAACAACGGGTTTACCCTACTTTAAATATTACCTAATTTATCTCTTAATGTAATCAATGCTAGACTCATACGTTTTTCTACAGCTTTTACCGTGACTCCTGTGATTTCTGCAATTTCTGAATATTTCTTTTTGTCTATTCGACTTAATAAGAATACTTCCCGTTGTTTTTCAGGTAAACTCGCTATAACACGGTTAAGTTTTGCCCAGAATTCCTGCTCTTCCAATAGAAATTCGGGCGTTTGATTAGTGCTATTATTTTCGGGAATAGATTGATATTTTAATACAATCTTTTTATGTTCCGCATCGTTTAAAAACAGATTTCTCGCAATTGTAAATAAATAAGATTTAGCCTTATCAAAAATTACTTTTGAACAGTTAACCCATAATTTGGTGTAGGACTCCTGAACAATGTCTTCACTTAGCTGGGCATCACCACACTTATAATAAATAAAATTAAAAAGCGTTCGTGAATGCGCATTAAATAAATGCTCATAATTGACTTGTTTACAGACCGATTTACTTTCGTTGTCCATGTATTTAGTTTAGGGCTATTGACTCAAATTTAAAAAAATTAAATAAAAAAGTAGGGTATTTTACTTTTTAACTGTTTTATATATAACTAAGCTGTTAGAGCCCCACTTAAAAGTTTAGTATAAAGCCCCAGACCCCGAATAACCCTGAACTTTTAAACCTACTGTATTATGAAAGATTATAATCTTGATTTGTCAAGGCTGTAATAAATTGATTTTTGTTTTAAGTTTTAAATCAATCGGTTAAGTTAGCTAATTTGTGCCAAAGCAGCCCCCAAATACTTTGGCCCAAATGGCAACTTAAATTAACAGTAGTATCATTAAATGAATATAGCATTACCAATATTGACAAAAGAAGAAACTGTAAAGACCTTTTTGACCTTTTCTAAAGGAAAATGCTCTAAGAAGTTAACAGTTTACGATTTGTGGATTTATCATAATGGTGATGTTGTTTATAATGGCATAAAAAATGTTCCAAAATTAGGTGTTCATACAGCCAGAGTCTCCAATGATGTTATTTTAAAATTAGATTTCTATCTAACCAACGCGAACGCCAAAGAAATAAACTATGTTTTAGGTAATGATAAGCCTTTAAACATTTTAAAATACCAAGAAAAAAAAGTGGTGTTTCAGTCAAATAGAGTAAAAGGTAATCTACGTGAAACCTATAACATATTGGAAAACATAGTAAATAAAATAAACAATCTAGAATAAAATACTATATAAATAGAATGAGGGTTCTTACAATTATAGTAGCCTCCGCCAAAACGAATTGGCGGAGTTTTTTTTGACTTTTCTTTTCAAAAGAACGCATTCAGCTCAGGCATAATTAAAATATTAAAAAACTATATTTGTGCATGCTTTTTCAAGACATTTTAGGACAGGAACATATTAAAAACCATTTAACGCAAAGCGTTGATAATGGAAGAATTCCGCACGCACAATTATTTGTTGGACCTGAGGGCTCAGGTACCTTACCTATGGCAATTGCCTACGCACAGTACATTCTATGCCATAATTCTGAAGGAGAAAATAATACGGGTAATGACTCTTGCAACTTAAAATTCAATAATATATCCCATCCGGATTTACATTTCGCGTTCCCTGTTACTACCAGTGATAAAGTAAAAAGTCATCCTGTATCAAGCCATTATCTTGAAGAATGGCGTAAACTTCTTAAGGAACAACCCTATGGAAATTTATTCGACTGGTATAAAATTTTAGGGGTCGATAATAAACAAGGGCAAATTGGTGTTGATGAAGCACAGGATATTGTAAAAGCCCTGTCTTTAAAATCTTATGAAGGCGGTTATAAGGTGATGCTAATTTGGATGGCTGAAAAAATGAATATTGCGGCCGCCAACAAACTTCTGAAACTTATTGAAGAACCTCCTAATAAGACTATCTTTATTCTAATTGCCGAAGACGAAGAGCAAATTATAAATACCATTAAGTCGCGTTGTCAAATTTTACATTTTCCACCATTAGCCGAAGGTGTTATAAAAGCAGCGCTTATGAAGGAATACGACCTTAATGGTACAGTAGCCGCTAAGATAGCACATCAGTCCAACGGTAATTATAACAAGGCCTGTGACCTTGTGTATTCAGATTCGGAGGACTTACAGTTTGAAAAATGGTTTATTATCTGGATTCGTAGTGCGTTTAAGGCAAAAGGCAACAAAGCAGCTATTCACGATTTAATTTCATGGAGTGAGGATATTGCTAAAACTGGTAGAGAAACCCAAAAACAATTTCTAAATTTTTGCTTAGATTTCTTCAGACAGGCGCTATTAATGAACTACAATGCTAATGAATTAGTCTATTTCGAACCCAAAACAGAAAAATTTCAATTAGATAAATTTGCTCCTTTTGTTCATGGTAATAATATTTTAGAGATTAGTGACGAACTTCAAGATGCTATTTACCATATAGAGCGTAATGGGAATTCGAAAATAATATTAACAGATCTATCAATAAAACTTACCAGATTACTACACACAAAACCGAATTAATAAGGAGTATGAATCATTTATTAAATCATAGTGCCGAACTACTTATATTACTCTTTTTAATCGTTACTTTTTTTATGAGTTTTTTAGATAAAATAACCGATTGGAAAGGCAACATTTCCTTTTTAAGTGATTATTTTTCAAAAACTTTTTTAAGTAAACAAATGCCATTAATTCTCCCCTTTATTGTACTTCTTGAAGCTGCTACAACACTTTTTTGTAGTATTGGTATATACCAAATTATGCGCAACGATAAAAGCCTCTATGCTTTACTGGGAAGTATTTTTGCTTGTATAATTCTTCTAATATTTCTGCTTGGTCAGCGCATAGCTAAAGATTATGACGGAGCAAGAAATATAACCATCTATTTTATTGTAGCTCTTTTTAGCGTGTTCTTATTACAATAAAGATATTAATTATCTGCTACGAAAACATGTGTTTTAAAATCGGTTTCAGTTATTCTAAAATATCCATAGGGATAATTATCAGAATTCGTATTATTAATAATATTTCCCCGAATTTCAACAGGAACTGGAGCAAATGGATTATCCGAACTTGTTTGGCTTATTAAAAGTCGAATATAGTTATAATAACGCTCGGATATATTATATAAATTAATGTCTACGATATCACCAGGTTGAAATTCATCGTCCTCATCATCACCACTCTTCTCATAAAATAATTGCACTTCATTACCATTTAAAAATTCATCTGAAACATCCAGTAAATAGGGAAAATAATCATCTCTGTCTTTAAATTTTAATAAGTAAAAATTAGTTTCATCTGCTGGATCTTTGAAAAACACATTCACTTCTAATGCATCGGGTAAAAAACCATTATCTCGAGACTGTGTGACTTTTGTAATTGGCGTTGTAGGCAACAAGGTTTCTGTTGCCGTATAGCTCTCACCTTCATATATAACTTCCAAAGTATAAGCTTCATTAAATACCGGGTCGAATGTATTTATCGTGTAATTACCGTTGTTATTATCTGCAAAATTATAAATCTCGCCATCACTTTCACGAGTTACCGTAACGGTTGCACCTGTAACAGCATTTGGTGATTCTAAATCGTAAAATGATCTTGTAGTGCTTAATTTTATTGTTTGATTTTGTCCTATCGTACCCTTTTCCCAATCTAGAGAGGCTTCAATAACTAACCGAGGCTCTGCTGTAGGCACATCAACATCAACCACATCTGTACATGCCATAAATAAACTAACAACTATATATATATACTTTTTCATAGCTTCTTAAAATTTAAAATTATAAGTTACAGATGGTACAATACCAAAAATAGCTGTTCTTGTAGCTTCATTAACACCCGTTTCAAGATTTTGACCGAATGAAATAGAGGCTGCATTCCTTCTGTTATAGGCATTATAAATACTAAATACCCACTCCCCTTTCCAACGTGCATCGGGCTTACGATTCGGATTTAATGTAGCCGCTAAATCTAACCGATGATACGATGGCAATCGACTGGTATTTCGAGGGCCGTAAATTGGGACCGATATACCTTCATATTCATATTGTCCATTAGGATAAGTTACAGGGCGACCGGTCTGATAAATAAAATTACTACTGAAACTCCATTTATCGTTTAACTTGTAGCTTCCTGTTAAGGATACATCATGAGTTCGATCGTAGGCTGTATTATACCACTTTCCATAATTGATTCCTGGCCCTCCGGCATTACCTCCCGGAGTTTTTTGTTCTGATTTCGAGATAGTATAAGCCAACCAGCCCGTAAATTTTCCTTTATTTTTACGCAATAGGAATTCTAAACCATAAGCTCTAGATTCTCCACTTAAAATTTCGGTTTCTATATGATTATTAGCAATTAAACTTGAGCCATCCACATAATCAATACGATTATCGACCGTTTTAAAATATGCTTCCGTTTCTAAAGAGTACTTACCGCCTCTAAACTCTTTGAAATACCCCGCAGAATATTGATTACTTATTTGGGGTTTTATGAAAGGTCCACTTGGTGTCCAGACATCTAAAGGTGTTGTATTCGCGGTATTTGACAAAAGATGTAGGTACTGCGAAATTCGCGAATAACCCATCTTTATTGAAGCCGATTCATTCAATTCATAAGCCAGACCTAAGCGTGGTTCAAAATTTGAAAAATCGATTATAGATTTTCCTTTATCATATTCAATTTCTCCTGTTTTTGTACCAGATTCGTAAAACCCTAAGGTTTCATTGTAAACTACGGGTTGATTGTTTGCGTAAGTAGCAATAGCCTGACCTCCCATACGGTTAAACATACTAAAGCGTAAGCCTAGTTGCAGATTTAACTTATCTGATAATTTATGATCCGCATTTAAGTATAAAGCACTTTCAATGGCGCGGCGTTTATCTAAATTACCCGGGTTAATTGCCGAATCCTCATCTGTTGGGCGCACTTCTCCAGGATTAAATGTATATGTAATGGCACTTGCCCCAAAGTCGATAGTAGTTTTATTATTTAAATAGAATTTAAAATCGTATTTACCATTAAAATTACTAATACTGGACACCCAGTCTAAACCTATAAAATCAAGGATTAAATCGTAATTATATTTACCATAAATGAAGGATGCGTTCGAGAATAGTTTATCGCTAAACACATGATTCCATCTTAAATTAAAAGTACTATTACCATAGGAATTATGAAAGGCATCACTAAAATTTAAAACATCTCGGCCAAAATATCCCGAAACATATAAGCGATTATTAGTGTTAATCTCATAATTACCTTTCACATTTAAATCATAGAAATAAGCTGTATTCTCTTCACCTGATAATTGCAAAAACAAATGTGCATAAGAGGAACGTCCTGCAACGATAAAGGAACCCTTATCTTTAATCATAGGACCTTCGGCAGCCAGTCGACTTGAAATAAGCCCAATGCCCCCATTTAGATGAAATTCTTTACTATTCCCATCTTTTTGACGAATATCAAGCACAGAAGAGACTCTACCTCCAAAATTAGACGGTATATTACCTTTGTAGAGCTTCATATCTTTTACAACATCGGCATTAAACACCGAAAAGAATCCGAATAAGTGTGATTCATTAAAAATAATAGCCTCATCTAAAAGCACTAAATTCTGATCGGTAGCTCCACCACGAACATTAAAGCCGTTAGAGCCTTCACCATTATTAGTAACTCCCGGTAGCAACTGTATAGATTTTACCAGATCGACTTCACCTAGTACTGCAGGCATTTGCTTTATAGTTGATGTTTTTATCAAGGCTACACTCATCTGCGGATCCCTGATATTAGATTTTTCAGATTCTTCAGCAGTAATAACTACTTCATCTAAAGAGGTTGTATCTTCTTCTAATTCGAAAGACAGATTTAAATTTTTATTTAATTTAATTTCAACTTTAACTGTATTATACCCTAAGTAAGACACTACTAAGTTATAGGTGCCTTCAGGTGCTGTTAATGAATAAAATCCATAAGCATTAGTAACTGCACCCGCCGATGTATTTTCTAAATAAACAGATGCCCCAAAAACAGATTCACCATTAGCAAAGTCTTTTACAGAACCACTTACCGTAAACTTTTCCTGAGCAAACATCAGGGTCGTTACCAACAAAAAACAAATACTAAGTTTTGTAGACATAATCAACTTAAGAATTTAATTACAGATGCAAAAAAAAGGAATTATTACCAAAACTACTGTTAAAACAATTCCTTAGATTTAAAACAAGCCAATATATAGTTGAAAAAATAAGACTTTATCATTAGGAACTCAAATATATGACAGAAATAATTATCAAGACTAAGCTAAAAACGAGAATATACATTCCTGAAAATGTATTTTACCAACTACTATCTATAAAATAAAAAAAGCCAGCTAATTGCTGGCTTCCATTAAATCATAACAACCTATTATTCCTTAGAATATGCCTTATTTAAAGCTTCTAAAATGGTATTTGTTAAATCATTTTCCTGAGCGCCATACATAACAGTGGCAGCAGCGTCACTCGTCCCTAAAACATAGGTATAACCGTTGTTTTTACCGTATTCCTTAACATAGGTTTTCACCTTACCGATAACCGAATCAATTTCTGCTTGAAAAGCCATTTGCAATTGCTGTTGCTCAAATTGCATTTGTTGCTGTAATTGTTGCTGCTTTTTTTGAAGCCCCGACATTAATTCTTGTGCTTTTGCTTGAGTTGCTCTCTGAGCCTCTGTCTGCACATCCTGAACTTCTTTTTGAAAGGCCTTACCTAAACTATCTGCCTTGATTCTAAATGCTGCATCTCGTTCTTGAAATTTAGCTTCAACATCCTTTTTCTCTTGATAATCGTTTATTACCACGCCATTATCTACAAATCCAATTTTTGATTGATTTTGACATGAAAAAAGCATTAAGCCAAATCCAACTGCATAAAATATATTCTTCAATATTTAAATTTTAATTTGAACAAATGTAATAAAGTAAAGTCTTGATAAATTCTATTTAAATTCATAAATTAACACATAAGACAAATCTATCATTGTCGGGCAAGACATAAATTTAAACTATTAAAAACAACACGTTTTAAGGCGTTTTAAGACAATTAAAAAAATGAAACGATAAATCAGTCATGAAGTCGGCCGAACGCTTAATAATGACGCTGTAATGTCAATTTAGTTCTTCTTTATAATATAAATAAGCGAAGAAGATTCCTTTGTACGAATAGATTTTAAATTTGAAAGCAATCCAACATAAAAACCCTTCACAAAATTCATTTTTCCGGTTTTATATTTTTCAGAAAGCAGACTTACATAAAAAGCATCGAAAAGCATCGGCCTTATTTTTATAACCTGCATGCCAAACTTTGAAAACAAATTTCGAATAGATTCTTTATTAAAATGCCATAAATGTCTTGGTACATCAAAAGCAGCCCAAAAAGATTTATAAAACCGGGCATCGTAACTTTTATAATTTGGAACAGCAATTACCAAAACACCATTTGGTTTTAATAATTTTTTAAATGTAGCAATTTGATCTTCTAAATTTTGCACATGCTCTAAAACATGCCAAAGTGTAATAACATCAAAACTATTCTGTTTTAGTTTAAAAAGATTCTCAGAATTAAAAACAGCCTGATCTGTTTTTTTATTAGCCAATTTTCTGGCCTCATTGTTTGGTTCAATACCAACAACCTCCCAGGAGTTAGATTTTGCAACTTGTAAAAAATCACCCGTTCCACATCCAACATCTAATAATTTTTTAGATTCAGTATTAAATGAATTTATAAGATGTAATTTTCTCTTTAGCGCAAAAAGCTTCACCAGATGATAAAGCTTTTCAAAAATATTTCTTTTCGCATCGGTATGCGAAATATAATCTTCACTTAAATAATATTCAGGCAACCTATCTAATGATGGTCTGGGTTTAGTTTCTAAAAATCCGAATTCAGAGTTCTCAATTAGCTCAAAATCTTCTTTGGAAACTGAATAATCTTTTAGTTTTAAATAGATGTTTTTTGAATTTTTAGAAGTCACTTTAAAGTAAATTTTTAATCAATAAAAATAACGTTCCACGTGGAACCCTAAAATTATCGTCCCATATAAACCAATAATACAGAAATATCGTTTGGCGACACACCACTAATTCTTGATGCCTGAGACACGGTAGTAGGTTGAATCTTTTTTAGTTTTTCACGGGCTTCAAAACTCATCGACTTAATTTGAGAGTAATCAAAATTTTCCGGGATTTTCACATATTCCAATCGACTTAATTTATCCGCATTATTCTTTTCCTTTGAAATATATCCCGAATATTTAACCTGAATTTCGGTTTGCTCGATAACTTCATTATCCAGACTGTTTTCTTGGATATAAGCTTCAACTTCTTGTACTTTACGAATATCATCCATTTCAATATTCGGCCTAGCAAAAACTTTAAATAATCTCCCTGACTGTTTAACTGTTGCAGAATTTTTGGATTCCAAAATAGGATTAATCTCTTCCGGCTTTACACTCGTGTCTTCAAAAAACTTAACGAACTTTTCCGCTGCTTGATGCTTTTCCTCCATTCGTTTTAAGCGTTTTTCTGAAGCCAAACCTAACTCGTAACCTTTAGGTGTTAATCTTAAATCTGCGTTATCCTGCCTCAATAACGTACGATACTCTGCACGCGACGTAAACATACGATACGGCTCTTCGGTGCCTTTTGTAATTAAATCGTCAATTAAAACACCTATATAAGCTTCGTCACGTTTTAAGGTAAAAGCATCTCTTTCTTGAACTTTTAAACTCGCATTAATGCCAGCCATCAATCCTTGTGATGCTGCTTCTTCATACCCCGTAGTTCCATTAATCTGACCAGCAAAATACAACCCCCGAACAAGTTTTGTTTCTAACGTATGTTTTAATTGTGTTGGTGGAAAATAATCGTATTCTATAGCGTAACCAGGCCTAAAGAATTTTACCTTTTCGAATCCCACAACCGAACGCAATGCTTTAAATTGAACATCTTCAGGTAGGGATGTAGAAAATCCATTTACATAGACCTCACACGTATGCCACCCTTCCGGTTCAATGAATAATTGATGACGGTCTTTATCTGCAAATCGATTAATTTTATCTTCTATGGAAGGACAATATCGAGGACCCAAACTTTTAATTCTTCCATTAAACATTGGCGACCTATCAAAACCTTCACGAAGCAAATCATGAACCAATTCACTCGTATAGGTCATAAAACATGAACGTTGTTTTTCCAACGGTTTTGTTACATCTAAATACGAAAACTTTTCAGGATTATCATCACCAGGTTGTTCGGTCATTTTGGAATAATCTAAAGAACGACCATCCACCCTTGGAGGCGTACCCGTTTTCATTCTTCCTGATTCAAAACCTAAATCCACCAACTGTTCTGTTATCCCTGTTGCAGCTTTTTCCCCAGCTCTACCTCCTCCAAAATTCTTTACTCCAATATGAATTAAACCATTTAAGAACGTACCGTTAGTTAAGACCACAGTACGTCCTTTTATTTCGACACCTAATGAGGTTCTAACCCCAATAACTCTATCCTTCTCTATTAACAAACCAGACACCATTTCTTGATAAAAATCAAGATTCGGTGTTTGCTCCAAAAGCAATCGCCAATCTTCAGCAAAACGCATACGATCACTTTGCACTCTCGGACTCCACATAGCAGGTCCTTTAGATTTATTAAGCATTTTAAATTGTATCGCAGACGTGTCGGACACAATACCACTATACCCACCAAGCGCATCAATCTCACGCACAATTTGTCCTTTAGCTATACCACCCATAGCTGGGTTACAAGACATCTGAGCTATGTTTTGAAGATTCATTGTAATGAGTAAGGTCTTACTCCCCATGTTAGCTGCTGCTGCTGCTGCCTCACTACCAGCATGACCAGCTCCCACCACAATTACATCATACACATCATTAAACATACTTAACACCATTAATGTTCCACGTGGAACGTTTTACTTTTACTTTCAATTTCAGCCTGCAAATATACGTTGATTTACCGAATATTAAACACGTTCATTTAAATAGAAATCCTCCTTTTCACGCATCAACTTAGCTTCACTATCTGTTTTATCTTTATAGCCACAATAGTGCAACACCCCATGTACCATAACCCTATGCAATTCATCTTCAAAACGTGTTTTAAAATCCTTCGCATTATCTGCAACCCGTTCTGTTGAAATAAAAATGTCTCCCTGAATTAATTTACCAACCGTATAATCGAAACTAATAATATCTGTTAAGGTATCATGATCTAAAAATTCTACATTCAATTTATGCAGATATTCATCATCACAAAACACATAATTAATCTCTTCTAAATTAAATCCTTCCGAAGCGATTACTTTAGAAATCCAGGTTGAAACATTTGCTTCATTTTGAATTTCAAAATCATTTTCATAATTATAATTAATCATTATTCACCCTAAAATATTCGTTAACTTTTTTTCTATAAACCGGCTGCAAAGGTAAACTTTGTTTGTTCAATATCTCTATTGTATTAAAATATTGCTTCGCTTTAACTGAAAGACTATCAATACTATTTGAATAACTCTTAATATTGGCTTCAGACACACGTTTATTATCTTCTCCCTGCTCTAAACTTGCCTCCTGAAACTTTAACAATTGATGCTTTAAATTACGCATACGACGCAAAGTGTTCTCATTAATTCCACTATTCAACAAATCCATTTCTACCGACTCCATTGTACGCAATAAGCGCTCCGCATTACCCTTAATCCCTTCTTTAATTATTTTATCCTCTAGCTGGTTTCTAAGCTCCTGTTGACGCTTGTAAATTTCAAATAATAATTCCATACTATCTTCCCCACCCAAACCATCTTTACCTCCAGGTTCATGTTCACCTTTGCCTTCTTTAGACGAACCATCATCGCCCTCCTTGCCTTTTTCACCATCCTTACCAGGTTTTTCTTCACTTTCTCCAGTAACCCCCTTATCTTCTCCATGTTGCTTCATGCCCTCCTCCATCTTTCTATTTAATTCTTCCTGACTCATAATAATATCCGGTAACTGCATATCACCTTTCCCATTAGGACTTATTGACATATTAAGTTTTTCTTCCATACTATCGAGAACATCGCTTAAAAAATCAGCCAAATTATTGGTTGCAGTCATTGTAAACTGTTGCTTTGAAATACCTTGGTAAAGTTGGCCTTCAACCAAAAATTCCAAAGCCTTTTCAATATTAAAATAAACCTCTCCTATTTCCTTATTAACATTTTCAGACAATTTAGGCTGCCTTAAAGACAACGCAAACAAACTATCATCAATATGTTCAAAATGCTCTTTTAAACTATTTTGCGCCTTTAAGTAAGTCGCATATTTATTATGATTTTCCTCAATTTCCTGGAAATTTTTCATCAAAGATTCCTGATCTAATGAAAACAACACTAAATTATCAAGTATTTGTCTGAGCATATCGACATCCTCTTGCATTTGATCACCCCCACCAGCCTGCATGGCTCCCTCCATACTTTGGCTCATTTGTATCATCTTTTTTGCAGCCTTTTTCTGATTTATTTGAGCATCCTTTAAATGCTTCTCACCATCCTGAGATTTCGTATTTTCATCATCGTTAGATTGATTATTCTCTTTATTTTCTAATGATTGCGTTGCATTCATTTGATCCTGCTGAATTTCATGTTCCATCAATTTATCCTGAGGAACCTCTATGGGCTTAACAAGAGCTTCTCCTTCCTTTTTCAATTCATCCAACTCCTTGGTCAACTCTTCAAACTCCTTATTTAAAACGTCCTGATTTTCCTTTGAATTGCTTTCATTGTTTTCCTTAGCTAATTGTTCCTGATCTATTGCCAACTTCATTAAATCTTCTTTAAGTTTATTCAATTTTTCCTCCACATAAAATCGTTTCATTAACTCAACAAGCTGTTCTAGACTACGCTTTTTATTTTTGTTCCTTTTGGCTAATTCATCCAGCTTCTGATTTAACTCCTCATTATTAATTTTATCCTGAAGCTGCTTTAATTCCTCCAATAGCCTTTCATCCTGTTCCAACTGCAACTCATTCTCCTTTAAGCGCTCTTTTAATGCCTCCTTAAATTCATTATCTTCCTCTATATCCGCATTTTTATTAATATTATCCTGCAACTGTTTATTAAAATTTTTCATCATCTCATCCTGCTGCTTTTGGCGCTCCAAAAAGGATTCTAATTTCTTCTTATCATTAAAATTCAAACTATTTTTTTCCTTTTGAACATTAGACAATTGTAGCAACTCCTTTTCCCTATCATTAAATTTCTGCAAGGTTTTATCTAGGCCTTTTATAGACTCTTTTTGCGTCTTTAAACGACGCTCTTCCTCCTCTTGATTTGTTCGCTTACGATAAATAAAAACATCGCTTTTGGAAAGCTTATAACTATGAATTTGGTCGTTATCTCGAACTTCAAAATACACTGCATAGGAAATACCAGCATCAATTACCAAGTTACCAGGAAAAACATTTACAAATTCAAAAACATTCAAATCAGAAACATCCATATCTATGCCACGAGCATCCTCATCACTATCCACAGGATGATACACAAGGGTAAGTTTTGAAAACCCATAATCATCCTGAACACGTCCTAAAAAATACATACTTTGCGCATCCAGACTATCCTTTTTCATTTCAACTTGAATACGAGGATATTCATCTTTAACCACTCCTATATTAAAAGATAATTTTTCATAATCAATTAAACTAGCATTGCTTGTAGTGATACTATAATTTAAGTTATCGTATACAGACTTAGACAAAAGAAATCTATTATCAAACTCAGACACAAACAAGGTAGTATCTTTAGCATATAATTTAACCTGATCCGTTGATTCCGTAAGGAAATCCCAGGTAATTTTGGTGCCTTCAGGAACAATAGCATTTCCGGTACCTTTTAGAGTGTCATCTGACCTTTTTATATAGTCAGGATAATCAACATGCATTTGAAAATCTACCAAAGAAGGTGCTTCAATAATATTAATATCATATAACTTAGACCATACTTTATTAGCCTGTAACTGAAATTGTATAGGGACATTTAACTGTAGGAATTTATATTCAAAAACACCATCCCCATTATTCTTCAAAAAATAATTTTGATTATCATAAACAATCTGAACCTGCTCTGGAATCACCTCTCCCATAACCCTCACATTCAAAACAAAATCATTACCCTCCACGACATCTAATTTGTCATTTACCACATAAAATTGAAATGGTGCAGGTTTCTCAAAAGCTGTTTTATAATGCACAACCCGGGTATAGCTATTAGCAAACCAATTAGAATGACCTGTCACAATTAATAATAATATTATGACTAACGGCACAGCAGCATATTTAAGATACTTTAAATTAGCTTTAAAATTAACAGCCAACTTAAAAGGAACTGGAGTTAAGTGAAGAGACTTTTGCTCTATACTTGCCAGTAACAATTCACTTTGATCCGAACTATTATTAAGTTGTAAAACATTTAGCAATTTATCATTTACCTCAGGAAAATGACGCCCTATAATTTTTGATGCCTCAATATAATCTATACCTTTTTGTAATTTGAATAGCTTAGCTGATGGCAACAATATAAACTTTACCAATAGAGCCAATTCTACCACTACAAAAAACCAGAATAAAAAGGTTCGTGCATTAACACTCAACCATAGCATATGTTCTATAAAAAGAGTAAATAAAAAATATAATAATCCTATGGCAACAAAAAGTATGGCTCCCTTTATAAGCTGATTCAAATAGTACCTTCTAATAAAGGCTTCCAGCTTAATTTGTATGTTTTTAAAATGATTCAAAGTTGAAAGCTATTTTTAATCCGTTTTAAAGCTTAATAAATTTTAAACCTTAATTAACCTACTAATCTACAATTTTATTCAGTACAGTCTTTATAATTATGTGTTAATTGTATCTTTGCACTCAAAATTACAAAACATGACCAAAAACGTTCGTGTGCGTTTTGCACCAAGCCCTACTGGCCCACTACATATCGGAGGTGTGCGTACTGCATTGTTCAACTATTTATTTGCAAAAAAACATCAGGGATCTTTCATTTTAAGAATTGAAGATACCGATCAAACACGTTATGTTGAAGGCGCCGAAAATTATATTATCGACGCTTTAAAATGGTGTAAAATGCCTTTTGATGAAGGCCCGGGTATTGGTGGAGACTATGGTCCATACAGACAAAGTGAACGCAAACAACTATATAAGCAATATGCCGATGAATTGATTACCTCTGGAAATGCTTATTACGCGTTTGATACGGCCGAAGAATTAGATGCCCACAGGAAAGATCATGAGGCTAATGGCAAAACTTTTATATACAATTGGCACAACCGCCTTAAACTAAACAACTCTCTTTCCTTAAGCGCAGAAGACGTTCAGGCAAAATTAGAAGCTGGTGAAGATTATGTGATCAGATTTAAAATGCACGACCCAAAAGAAGGCTCTCACTCAACCATTTCTACCAAAGATATAATACGAGGACACGTAACTTTCAAAAAAGAAGTTTTGGATGACAAGGTAATCTTTAAAAGTGATGGCATGCCTACTTATCACTTAGCCAATATTGTTGACGACCATTTAATGAAAATTACCCATGTTATTCGAGGTGAAGAATGGCTACCTTCTCTTCCGATGCATATTGCACTGTATCAAGCATTGAATTGGGACATACCAGAATTCGCACACTTACCACTTATTTTAAAACCAACAGGTAAAGGAAAGCTCAGCAAACGTGATGGTGATAAATTAGGATTTCCAGTATTCCCATTAGAGTGGACAGACCCTAAATCGAATGAAATATCACGAGGCTATAAAGAAGATGGATATTTTGCCGATGCAGTCATTAACTTTCTAGCATTTTTAGGATGGAATCCAGGTACAGAACAGGAACTATTTAACTTAGAGGAATTAATCGAAGCCTTCGAATTAGAACGCGTTAATAAATCGGGAGCACGTTTCGATCCAGATAAAATTAAATGGTTTAACCATCACTATATGCAGGAGCAATCAAACGACGATCTTGCACAACAATTTCAAAAACAGCACGCATACTTAACTGAAATAGATGTTAACTATATTGCTATGGTTGTCGGCCTAGTTAAAGAACGTGCCACTTTTGTTTCCGATTTTTGGGACTTAAGTCACTACTTTTTTACAGCCCCAACAGAATACGATGCAAAGGCCTCTAAAAAAGCATTTAAAGAAGGCACTAAGGCCATTCTAGAACAAGTGAGCACCATTATTGAATCGAATGAAAATTTCACCGTTGAGGAGCTTCAAAATGACATTAAGGGTTGGATAACATCAAACAACATAGGTTTCGGACAGGTAATGATGCCCCTGAGACTTGCATTGGTAGGAGCCTTACAAGGTCCTGACGTTTTTGAAATTATGTTTATGATTGGAAAATCGGAAACTCTTAAACGTATTAACAACGCTACAGCCACTTTATAAAATATTCAATCTAAACCTGAGTCATCATTCAGGTTTAGATTTGTTTTAAAACATGAATAAGGCACCTAATACCAGCATGCTTTGATTACCTTTAAAACTTGATATACCTCCCGAAGCATCAATGTTTTCAGAATTTAATTTACTCAACATATTTGTAAATCCATAAATGTATTCGGCCTTCAACCTAAAGAAACCATAGCCTGCCGATGCCCCTATTAAACCATTTACGTTAAAACGAGTAATATTATTTAAATCTGAAGCTAATACCCTATCGTAGGTATTTATGTAATACCCCGCCTGATTTTTATCTTTTAATTCTAATTTACTGTTATATTGCAACATGGGCCCCAGATCTATGGTAACATAAGGCGTACCCAATTTAATATGACCGAGTAACGCTATTTGAGCAGCGAATAACTTATAATCTATAAAAATTTCGTCTGAACCATTTTCTGTGGTTCTTGCTGCAATTCCCACAGGGCTTTCGGATAATTGCATACCAAAACTCATATTATACCAACGATGCGGAATATCTACCGTAGCAGATAAGCCACCAAGAAAACCACTACCCTGTTTGGTTGTTAAATTATCGGTAAGTATATTAAATTTTGTAATACCCCCAAAAACGCCAACCCCATTGGTTATATGATAATTACGATGTTGAGAAAAACTTTTTGTAACAAAACAGGTTGTAATAGCTACTAATAGGAAAGATTGCTTTAAATTCATGGTTAGTTTATTAGCATCAAATATAATATATTTTTAATATCTCATTTTTAACAAATTAAATACACCATTATGAACTTTTTATTTCCAGTATTTCTATTTTTAGGAGTCATTATTCTGATTTCTTCCTTTTTTATAGTGAAGCAACAAACGGCTGCCATTATAGAACGTTTCGGTAAATTTTCCAGTATCCGCCACTCGGGTTTGCAATTAAAAATCCCATTAATTGATAAGGTAGCCGGTAGACTTAGTTTAAAAATCCAACAATTAGATGTAATTGTAGAAACCAAGACTTTAGATGATGTTTTTGTTCGATTAAAAGTATCCGTACAGTATAAGGTAATTCGAGACAAAGTCTATGATGCTTTTTATAAATTAGACTACCCCCATGACCAAATTACCAGCTATGTGTTTGATGTGGTTAGAGCTGAAGTTCCTAAAATGAAACTTGATGACGTTTTTGTTAAAAAAGACGATATCGCCCTTGCCGTAAAAGCTGAATTAAACGATGCGATGTCAGATTACGGATTTGATATAATTAAAACCTTGGTAACTGATATTGATCCAGACGCTCAGGTAAAAGCTGCGATGAATAGAATTAACGCCTCTGAACGTGAAAAAATAGCGGCTCAGTTTGAAGGGGATGCACAGCGCATTTTAATTGTAGAAAAAGCAAAAGCTGAAGCAGAAAGCAAGCGTTTACAAGGTCAGGGTATTGCCGATCAGCGTCGTGAAATAGCCCGCGGATTAGAAGAATCGGTTGAAGTGTTAAACCGTGTTGGCATTAATAGCCAGGAAGCATCAGCCTTGATTGTTGTTACGCAACATTACGACACCTTACAATCCTTAGGAGAAGAAACCAACAGCAATCTCATCCTATTACCAAACGCACCTCAGACTGGTAGTAATATGCTCAACGAAATGGTTGCAAGTTTTACAGCCAGCAATCAAATTGGCGAAGCCATGAAAGAAGCTAAAAAGAAAAAACAATAATAATTTAAGAAAATTACAAACCCCTTAAAGATGTGATTTAAGGGGTTTTTTTAAACCTTGCTCTTCTCTGTATTTATCGAGAATACTTCTTAAAGTCTGTAAATAATTATCCATGGCCTCTGCATCAACACGCGGATGCGCCTCATTGGGTATGGTCACAGGGTTTTCATCTAAATGCTTATATAATTCTGGATACTCCATTTCAATTTCCCGTATCAATCCGGAAATTTTACCAAGTATTTTGGTTAAAGATTTCATAATAATCAGCCATAAAATAGACTATTAAATTACTAAAATTTAAGGACTTACAAAAGCTTATACCCAATAAATCTTTTACTTAAAAGGATGCCTTTCTTCCCAATCCTGTATTGGGTTCATAAGTCGACAAAACTGTCTCAAAAGCGCATTAAGTACCACGTTGGTATGTTTTAAATATACCACCATTGGAAAGGCTTTTGCTCCTACCGAGCTTTTTATAGCCATAGCTGTTCGTGCATAAACAACCGTTTTAAAATGGTGTCTAATCCCAAATTCAGCCATATCATAAAGCATATTTAAATACAATTGGTTGGGATACTGATGCTCTTTATCATATCCTAAAAAATAAGTTTCTAAATCATAATCATTTAATATGAGGGTATAAAACCCTATCAATTCATTGTCTAAGTAATAACCAAAGACCCTAAAATTATTACGTAAATGACATTTTAAATTATAAAAATGATCTGGAGTCAATATGAATGTGTTGAATTTTGCATTATTTGATACATTCAAATACAACTCATGTAATCTATCCAGATTCTTTTTAATATCGCTGAGATTTAGCTCTACGGATTCTATTCCATTAAATTTTTGTTTGGCGCGTTTATAGCGATCGCGATATTTTTTATTTAACTCAGATTTATAATCCTCTATGCTTTTCCAATTAGCATTAAGCTCCATAATCATATTAGGTTGCACGGAAACCTCATACAAATGATGCGATCTAAAAAAATCAAATTGACCAACAATATCATCCTTAAAAAAATAGTCCTTAAAAAGAATGGCACGGATCTTTTTATTTTCTTGGATTTTAATCATTCGGGAGATTTCATCGAGAGACTGATACACTCTTTCAAGAAAACCAGCAGTTGAAATGTGCTCCTTCTTAAAATAGATACCATGTTGTCCTGTATGCATCATATTACCAACTACCAGAATATTCCCTTTTAAAACTCTGGCAACCTTATCTTTTACATATTCCCTAAAACAAGACCAGGCCTTATCACGAAACATATCTCGAAGATACAGTTGCACCCTTTGTACCAGAGCCACACCAATTAAGTCAGCCCCTACAAAAACCCCCACATAATAACAGTTAATATTATCTGGAGCCGATTCCTCCAATACATTTAGATAAGTCGTCTGCAAAAACAAATCATGACTTGTTAAAGTATCCCAAGATTCTGGCAACTCCTTAACCGATTTATAAATGTGGAATGTTTTCAAATTAAACCATAAAAAAGACTGAAGTAAACCCTCAGTCTTCAATTAAAAAATAAACTTACAAAATTTTTATTTCCAGCCACAAATAATAGCACCCATAATTCCTAATGTAACAATCCAATAACCTGAATTTATAAAAATATATTTCGCTCCCTTTCTCTCAAATAATGCATTTGTTCCAAGAATAGGAAGGGCTATAAAAACACCCGATAAGACACCATGAAAAGCCCCATGTTTAAAGGTTCTAAAGGCATCTCCATAATCTGCAATAAAAACTTCGTAAGAAGGTAATGCTGACGTTGGGTCACCTCCCACCATACTCAGTGCTCCCATTTGATGGATTACTATTCCGGGTAGAGCAATCGATAATAAAAATGCGAATAACAGTGCCAGGGCGAAGATCTTAGCCATATTTGCACCTTTCATTTTTTCTTCGGTCATATCTGCTGCCTGCATCCAAGCATTACCAAATACTTTAGGATTATACCAGATAAAACCCACGACTAAAGCTGACAAAGCAGCCGCAATAATTGCTAAAAAATTAAATTCCATAATAATTTTAGTTACAGATTAGATACACTAAATATAGCTAAAATTATCATGAAACATCCCATCTAAAATACTAAACAGAGGCTAGATAATTGCCTTTGCTTCCGCTACTAATAGTTCGTTTTTATCTTCTATGGCCTTAGATAAAAAAGCGTCAATATTCTCATCTTTTGTTAATCCAGAATCCAATAATACACCTAAAGAAATAACGACAGCTATACGCGTACCAACTTTCTTTACAGCTGTATTAAACAAAGGTTGAAGTTCTTCATAACTAATATCGTTAGCTAACTGCTTAATTTCTTCCTTTATTTTAAGCTGCTTTTGCTCCGGCAAATTTGTATATTTTTTACCTAATTGCTGAATTACATCAATAGCTTTACGCTTTGGTTGATTCTGTTGGGGCTTCTTATTTTCAGCTCTATTCTGAGTATTTTCTACCGGCTTTTGTTTAGACCAGGTATCCCGCAATCCAACCGTTTTATTAAATACTAACTTATTATTCCCTGAATCCTTATCAACACAAAAATATCCTAAACGTTGGAACTGAAAGCGATCGCCCACATTAGCTTCTACCAAGCTAGGCTCTACATAAGCATCGATAAGTCGCAAAGAATTCGGATTTAAAAAATCCATAAAATCTTTATCCTGATGACTATCTGGGGCTTCGTCCATAAACAAGCGATCATATTCACGAACTTCAGCTTTTACCGCATGTTGAATAGAGACCCAATGCAATGTTCCTTTTACTTTCTTAGAAGTATCTTCAGAATAGGTACAGTGAATTTCTGTAACCTCTCCATTAGCATCTTTAACAACATGCTCGGCTTTAATAATATAGGCATTTTTAAGACGCACCTCGCCTCCCAATTTCAATCGAAAGAACTTACTTCCTGCCTCCTCTTTAAAATCCGATTTTTCGATATACAACTCTCGAGAAAATGGAACTTTTCTATAACCTGCGCTTTCATCCTCCTGATTATTTTCGGCATCCATCCACTCCACCTTATCTTCAGGATAGTTTGTTATAACCAATTTAACCGGATCTAAAACTGCCATAACACGAGGAGCGGTTTTATTTAAATCTTCTCGAATACAAAATTCTAAAAGGGATACATCAATAACGTTATCACGCTTGGCAACACCAACGGTTTCAACAAACTTACGTAAGGCATTTGGCGTGTAACCTCTACGACGTAAACCAGAGATTGTTGGCATACGCGGATCGTCCCAACCAGCAACAATCTTATTATTAACCAATTGCAATAACTTACGTTTACTCATAATGGTATAACTTAAGTTTAAACGCGCAAACTCCCTTTGTTTAGGAAGTAAAGGATATTCTTCCTCACTGTAATTATAAACCTGATTTTTAAACCAATTGTAAAGTTCTCTATGGGGTTTAAATTCTAAAGAACATAAAGAATGTGATATCTGCTCAATATAATCGCTTTCACCATGAGTCCAGTCGTACATAGGATAAATACACCAAGCATCACCTGTTCTATGATGATGTTTCTTTAAAATCCGATACATAATAGGATCACGCATCAACATATTTGGGTGCTGCATATCTATTTTAGCCCTTAAAATATGGTCTCCTTCATTAAATTCACCTGCCTTCATGCGTTCGAATAAATCCAGATTTTCTTCAACGGTTCTATTTCTATAAGGACCATTGATACCGGGTTGTGTAGGCGTTCCTTTTTGTTCTGCCATAGCTTCACTAGATTGTGAATCGACATAAGCCTTACCGTCTTTTATTAATTGTACTGCCCAGTCGTATAACTGCTGAAAATAATCGGAAGAATAAACTTCTTTATCCCATTTATAACCCAACCACGCAACATCTTCCTTAATGGCATCTACATACTCCTGCTCTTCCTTGGCGGGATTGGTGTCATCAAACCTTAAGTTCACCGGGGCATTATATTTTTCACCCAATCCAAAACTTATACCAATAGCCTTAGTATGTCCTATATGTAAATATCCATTGGGCTCTGGTGGAAATCTGAATCTTAAATTCTCTTTAGGCATTCCATTTGCCAAATCCTCTTCAATAATTTGCTCTAAAAAATTGAGCGATTTTATATCACTGCTCATAAATATATATCAGGTTTCGGCAAAATTAAGCAAAATAGCATTACTAATATGAAGACCTTCACGAATATAAAAGCCCTACTGAAAATTAATTCTAACTTTTTTAAAGAATAATACCACCCCAAAACATCTATTGGCACATAAAATAAAAATTAAATCAATTTTTACGACGAAACGCTTGTTTTTTACGATAAATTGCATAGATTTGTTCCATAAACCCTTAAGTCTCAAATATGAAAACAAAGATTATACTACTTAGTTTCAGTTTATTTTTAGTTGCTGGCATTGGTTTTGCCCAAAAAAAGAAGGACAGCAAAGATCAACCTAAAAGTATTATTAGAAAGGGAACTTCTATAAAAAAGTATCATAATATAGACGAACTGGAACAAATGCAAAAAGGTGAATTAGTAGACCTCTATATTGAGCGCATTGAAACCTTAGTAAACGTTTTACCCTATATTGGATTTGCCATTAAACCGGGAGTAACAATGGAAACTTTAGGTATACCAACTAACAAAGACAACAAGGAAGCTTTAGAAGAACAATTTGAAAATACTGATAACTATTTAGAGAATACCGTAGAATTCCAAAAAATGATTTTACCTTATTCTGACACCAGCAAGTTAATATCGGCCATATTATTTTATGAAGAAGCCATGAAACTTTTACATGAATACGGCGAATATCGCTAAGACTTTTCAACTATAATTATTTTATATAAACTACCTTAAAAAAGTACAATCTTGATAATTTCAGATTGTACTTTTTTTATTCCTGATTTCCATATTCTTTAAAAACTTAAAAATTTGTCCGTAAATCCCTTGCCTTTATTACATTTTAATAACTATTATTGTACTACTAATACTTCTTTGTGCAAAACAATCTTCAATTATGAAGATTTTTCTTACTTTTAAATAATTATTTAGAGGCTTATTCTTACATATTATAAAATATTCATGTATTTCGCCGAAAAAATTGGTATTTCATAGGTTTTTATTTATATTTGACCCTAATCTTTAATAATCATTTTAATTGATTAAAAGTTAAATATTTAACCATGAAAAAATTTACCCAAATCGCATGGCTACTTTTTCTATTTATAGGGAGTACCTACGCACAACAAGAAAAAGGAATTATAGGTGATGATAACTGGTTACAAAACTGGACCGAATTTCAACCAAAATCATCGGACTATAGAGAACCTACTCAAATTCTAGCTGGTAACATTTCTGAAGACACGCAATTACTAAAACGTAATGTTTATCTTTTAATGGGAGATGTCTTTGTAACAGAAGGAGCATCGTTAATTATCGAACCTGGAACCGTAATTATCGGTGATTTTGATACAAAAGCGACCTTAACGATTAGTAAAGGTGCTAAATTAATAGCGCAGGGTACAGAAACAGATCCTATTGTTTTCACATCTAACAGAAGCTTCAAAAAAGAAGGCGACTGGGGTGGTATTATAGTTTTAGGAGACGCGCCAACCAATAAATTTGGTAACGGGTCAGTAGCTTCATTTTATAAAGACCTATCACCTTCATCATATGCCTATACTAATTATGGAGGTCAGAACGTAGAAAGCAACTCGGGTATTTTAAGTTATGTTCGTATAGAATACGCTGGTAAACGTATTGCTCGTGGTAAATATCTAAACGGATTACTACTTGCCGGAGTAGGAAATAAAACCCTAATAGAAAACATTATGGTTAGTTACTCCGCTGGAAATGCATTCCAAATTTGGGGTGGAGATCTAAAAATATCAAAAGCTGTTTCTTACAGAAACGGAAGTAATGACTTCAACTTCAATTATG
This sequence comes from Gaetbulibacter saemankumensis DSM 17032, assembly GCF_000425645.1. Lineage (GTDB taxonomy): Bacteria > Bacteroidota > Bacteroidia > Flavobacteriales > Flavobacteriaceae > Gaetbulibacter > Gaetbulibacter saemankumensis. The sequence continues at coordinate 580,303 of NZ_KE384430.1, read as the reverse complement.
GTACTCAATGTACTTTGGAAAACTCTTTAGCTATTCGTTCTCCTTTTATATCTAATAGTGCTGGGTCAAGATGTATGTATGTTCGTTCCTACGATAAAAAGGAAGAGGTTGATTTTACAAAAAATAGTACTAACGTTATTGCTAAAAATTTAACCTTACTAAATACAAGCGACGACATAAAATCTGATATAACTAAAGGGCTAATAAATGAAGCCTTATACGTTGGACACAACTCCAAATTAGACATGTCTAAAAGTGTCATCTCAGGTTTTAATCCAGCTGTTATTTTCGAAAATAGCATTGCTATTAATCAGGAAAACTTGGAAAAAATAAAATTTACTGGAATGTACTTCAATAATTGTAATGGAAATATTTTTGTTGAAAATAATTCTAATAATGAGGATCTTGAAAACTGGTATGGAAACAGTGCTTTTTTAAATGTGTATTCTAAAAGTGGTAATTCTGAAACTTTTATTGACACGAGAAATGCCAGACGACCAGATTTCAGACTTAGAATTAACAAAATTATTGCAGCTCCAAAAGAATATTTTGCCGCTGATACAACCACAGACGAAGATTAATCATTTCAACCAAACCTTAATAACGTTATCTAGACCAACCATTATCACGTTTACGAAAAACTTTAGACCTATTGATAAGACCCCAATCAATGTATAAGTAAATATAGCCCAACATATAACAAGTGAACACGATAATTCCTCTAGAATTTAATAATGAAAATACTATCGCATGAGAAATTTTACTGTTATTAATATCGTGATTTTACTTGTTGTATGTTTTACCAAAGTCGGACATTCTCAAATGGTTATAAGTAAACCAAACCTAGGGTTTAGTCAGGCATGTGCCGGTGAAAATTTCAACACTTACTTCGTTACATTCAATTTTACAACAGAAGACAACTTAACTTCAAACCAGTTTATTGTAGAATTATCTGATGCTACGGGCGACTTTACCAATCCTGTTATACTTAAAACTACTGCTCCCGGAGAATTTACAGAAACACCTGTAACCGTAGAATTTTCACTTCCAACTAATACCGCTGGAGAGGCCTATCGATTAAAAATTAAAAGTTCTATTTTTCCAGCTATAAGTCCAAGATCAGATGCTTTTGCAGCTTATTACAAAATACAGGATACGCCTTTCACCATAAACAACCTCATAGAAACGGCGGTTTACTGTGCAGGAGAAAGTTATATTCTAACCATTGATAATCCTGGTAATGGAGAAAATGATTCCCCTTTACAATACACTTCTTTAACTTTTAACTGGTATAAAGAAACAAGTGCCACAACTTCAGAATATATTCAAACTTCAAATAGTTTAGAAGTATCACAACCTGGCACCTATTTTGTTGAAACAAACTATGGCTCTTGTACTTCAAATTCATACTCTAACCGTGTTACGGTTAGTGAAGCAACGTCCTCTAGTACCACTACCATCAATTCTAGTTTAGGTAACCCATATTGTTCAAGTGAAGGCGCCACCACACTAAGTACTATTAATGGTAATAGTTACCAATGGTACAAAGACGGAACTCCTATATCAGGGGCAACAAATCAAACCTATTCTACAGACCAAGCTGGCTCTTATTCTGTAACAATTGATCTAGGGGTCTGTGTAACAACTGGTACTATCAACTTAGAAACTACAGGTTTTACAAGTAGCATAGATATTCCAGAATATAACTTTATAGAGGAAGGAGAAACAATTACAGCAACTATTACTACCGACGCTAATAACCCAAATTTTGAATGGTATTTAAATAATACATTAATCGCATCGGCTACTTCAAATATCTATGAGGCCAACTCCATTGGTAATTACAGAGCCGTTGTAACCCAAACCACAGGTTGTATAGCATCAAACGAATTTACTTTTTCGGTAAAAGAACCATTTCCAGATGTGCCTGAAATACCAAACATTGTTAGCCCCAATGGTGATGGTATTAATGACACCTGGGTCATTCCTCAAGAATATGTAAACGGCACCAATGCGCAAGTTATAATTATGACATCGCAAGGAAAGATTGTTTTACAAACCGATAATTATTTAAACGATTGGCCCACAAATGATATAGAACTTAATGATATAAATCCGGTGTATTATTACATCATAACAACTCAAAATAAAAAAAAGCGGAAGGGCTCGATAACAGTCGTCAAATAAAATGAAATTAAACTTCTTACATATTGCAATTTTTGCGTGCTTAACGCAACTACTATTCGCCCAGGATAATGCGGTGGTTGGACTTGCTTTACCTGTAAGAAACTCTTTAAAATTCAACAAACATATTTACAATCCATCCTTTAGTTTTGTTAGAGAACAAAATAGATATATAAGTTTTTCAAACAAAAGACAATGGGTTCAATTTGATGATGCACCACAAACATATATCTTTGGCTACGCCGGACGTTTTCAAGAAAATATGGGTATGGGGATTAGCCTATTTCAGCAAAATTATGGTGTTTTAACCACTTTTGGCGGACTGTTAAACTTTGCCTACAACGCTCAATTAAATCGCGATAGCAACTTAACATTCGGTATGAATCTGGGCATTTACCAAAGTGGGTTAAATAATGGTAAAGTACATTCAAACTTCCCAGATCCTGTACTCGGTGACCTTCCTTCAAACACTATTATTACCATTAATCCTGGTATTAATTATGGAACAACATTTTTAGACTTTGGACTTGCCATTAATAATGTTGCCGCCTATAATTTTACGAGTTCAAAAATGCTCGAAGATAATCCAGAACAAGGCATTCAAGCACACATCATGTACACAGGGTATATGGATAGTCGCGGATTTTTTGATGAAGCAAAATTTACATTCTTAGGACGCTCAGAATTTCAAAAAGACAATACTATTATTTCTGGATTAGTCATGCTACAGGTACCTAAAGGTATCTGGGCACAAGCTGGCTATAATACGCTATACGGTGCCTCCGCTGGATTAGGTCTGAATATTACAAGTCAGATTGCTGTTGAATACAATTACGAACAAGCCATAGGTAAGTATTCAAACTTTGGAAATTCGCATGAATTTACAGTGGCCTATAAAATAAAAAACAGAGACAGATATAACTATAGTGGTGATGATCAAGAAGAAGCCTTTATTATTTCTGAAACTAAACATAAACGCACGATTGCAAAAAGAAAACCAAGCTATTCGGCACCAATCGATCGTAAAAAGGCTATTGAAGAACGAGCTAAAGCCAGAGCAGAAGCTCAGGCTCTGTTAAAAGCCAAAGCGGCTGCCAAAGCTGAAGAACGAGCTAAATTAAAAGCTGAAGCTGAAGCACGCATCGCCGCTAAAAAAGAAGATATCCTTCAACCCGTAAACGATGAAAACAAAGTAAAGGAAACAACAATTTCTACAGAAAATAACATAACCACTAGTCAATCAGACTCAGCAGCTATTGCTAAAGCTAAGGCCGAGGAAGAAGCCCGTTTAAAACGTGAAGCAGAGCAAAAAGCCAAAGCAGCAGAACAAGCTCGACTAGCTGCTATTGCCAAAGCTAAGGCCGAGGAAGAAACCCGTCTAAAACGTGAAGCAGAGCAAAAAGCCAAAGCAGCAGAACAAGCTCGACTATCTGCTATTGCCAAAGCTAAGGCCGAGGAAGAAGCCCGTCTAAAACGTGAAGCAGAGCAAAAAGCTAAAGCTGCAGAACAAGCTCGACTAGCTGCTATTGCCAAAGCTAAGGCCGAGGAAGAAGTCCGTCTAAAACGTGAAGCAGAGCAAAAAGCTAAAGCTGCAGAACAAGCTCGACTAGCTGCTATTGCCAAAGCTAAGGCCGAGGAAGAAGTCCGTCTAAAACGTGAAGCAGAGCAAAAAGCTAAAGCTGCAGAACAAGCTCGACTAGCTGCTATTGCCAAAGCTAAGGCCGAGGAAGAAGCTAACAAGACAATTGCTCTACCTGAAGCCACCGATGAGACTACAGACGCCATGAATACCATTACCCAATTAGCAATGGAATCAAATGCAGTACAACAGGAATTAATGGCAAGACTTCAAGATCGTGTAGATCGTAAGGAAAAAGATTTGTTCGATTTAAAACGTGAAAACGATTTAAGTGAACAAGGTATCTATTCAGAACCCAAACCTTTTAAAAGCGTATCGGAAGAAAACCAAGCAATTGCTTCATTAAAAGCCGACATTGATAATACCTTAAAAAATCAAGAAGAAAAAATTCAAGAATTAGAAAACTTATATAGTACCAGAATAAGAAAAGTTCGTAGTAAAACAGATACCGTTAATATGTTCTATGCAAATACTATCGAACAATTAAAATCACAACAGAATGAAACTAAACAAGCTAAAGAGCGCTTAGATTCTTCTTTAGAAAGTATCAATATAGCTACAGAAGTTGAGCGAAAAAGACGTATTAAACGTGCCGCATACGATGATGAACAGGCTAGGTACGATAAAGATATGGCCACCTTAGTTCGTATTAAACAAAATACACCACCAAGCTCTAAAACTTTTACCGCATCCGATTTTGATCATGGTGAAAGCTTAGGTAACAACATAAAAATTGTAAAAGATGTAAAAAACACCTCAAGTGGATATTACCTAGTAATTGCTGTTCACAGTAATGTTACAAAACGTGATGAATTTATAACCAAATGTGTAGCCGCAGGTCAAGACGACATAAACTTCTTTTTCGATGTAAACACTAATAAATATTACATCTATTATGAGAAGTTCGACAATTTAAATAGTGCCAATAACGCATTAAACACCAAAGGAAGCAAACCATATAACGTTAACATGTCTATGGTTAAAATTGAAAATTAAAAAAAGAGAGCCGTTTAATTCAGTCCCAAATCCTGAATTAAATAACTAAATATAAACTGCCATGAAAAAAACTACTTTATTAAAATCAACTCTAGTTGTTTTGTTTTTACTACTCTTTTCAAGTGGTATCGCTCAGACCTACGAGCCTTTTACCCTTAGGAAAAACATAGAACTTAGAGGAAGCATGCTTGTAATAGGTAATAATATCTTAGGACAGGATAACAACCCCTTTAATGACCTAACCAAAGATAATCAGGATATCAATATGCAATATATTGATATTGATGGTGATGCCTCTACATTTAGTTCAAGTAGTGCCGATATATTAATTCCTGCTCAAGAAGATGGTAGTGCAACCACCTGTTATCGGGTAGCTTATGCTGCACTATATTGGGGTGCCATGCTACAAAGTGGGAGCAGAACTGATATAAATAAAGTAAAATTTAAAACACCTAATAGCAGCTCCTATACCGATATTACAGGAGAGCTTATATACGATGCCATAGTAAGCCCAATTCCCGCAGAACCTAACGAACCGGGTAATACACCTTATGCCTGTTATGCCGATGTAACCAGTTTTTTTGATGGTGTTACAGATATTGAGGGTACTTATACTGTTGCCGACGTCACCTCAAGTTTAGGATTTAACAATTCTACTGGATTAAGTGCCGGATGGACATTATTTATTATTTATGAAGACCCTAACGAACATAAAAAATCATTCAACACCTTTGATGGATTTAGCCATATTTTTGATGGTCATTACGAAGAAGTTAATGTTACTGGATTTTCCACGCCTCCTGCAGGACCTATCGATTTACAATTCGCCTATGCTGCATTAGATGGAGATAGAACAAAACGTGCCACTAAACTAGAAATTAACGGAAAAGAAGTTACTACTCCATTACGTACAGCCAATAAATTTTTTGGATCTGTTATTGAAAATTCGAATGGTCTCGTTACTCCAAGAGAACCTTTAAGTGAGAATACCCTTGGGTATGATACCGGCTATTTAGAAATTATAGGCGCAGAACCAGAGTATGTTAAAAATAGTGACAACGCGGCTAGTTTTGTTTTGCAAGTAGCAAGAGGTCAAGCCGATCCTATTTATTCCTTTTTTAGCTGCTTTGCAGTAGATATTATTACGCCCGATATTGAACTTCTTAAAAATGTTGTGGATACTTCGGGTACTGATATTGAGGGTGGTGATGTCAATCTAGGTCAACGTTTATTCTATGAAATCACATACCAAAGTATAGGAAACGATGATGTTACTGAGTTTACAATAAAAGATATACTACCAGAGAATGTTATTTTCGACCCTAATACGGACATTGACTTATCTAATGCCGGTGGAGCAACAGTACAGTCATACGATCCTGTTACACGAACCCTTATATTTAGCATCCCCGACTCGTCTGTAGAAGTTGATGACCCCCAATTCACCATCCGGATTGCAGTACAGGTAGTTCCTAATTGTTATGATTTAAGTCAGGCTTGTTCCAATGAAATAAAAAACCAAGCCTATGCTACTTACAGAGGTGTTATTAATCCTGAAATCATTCAAGATGAAGGTAGTTTTGCTTCTGTAGAATGCTTAGGAACCCCTGGTTCAACCAACTTTTTAGTAGACATTACAAACTGTAGTTTCGAACGCAATGAAGTGCTTTGTGGTAGTAGTGTGGTACTAACTGCTGCAGACGGTTACGATAGCTACTCTTGGTCTACAAGTCCTACAGGAACACCCGTTGTTGGTACAGGACAGAGTTATACCGCCACAGAATTAGGTACTTATTATGTACAGAATACCACGTCTTCCACATGTATTTCAATTATGGAAGCAATAACGGTCATTCCTTATGGTAATACCATAACAAACCCTATTATCCCATATGCTGATTTATTGCCTATTTGTCCAAATGATGGTAAAGTCCTTCCTTATATTTTCTTATGTGGCGCTAATGATATACGCTCTATAAATACGGGTATTAGTGATGCCGTATCTATAGTTTGGGAAAAATTAGATGAAACAAGCTGTCCGGCTTTAACAGTAGATGATTGTGCCAATGAGAATGACGAATGTTCTTGGGATCAGGTAGGAACAGGTCCCGATTATAATGCCAATGATGCTGGCCAATTTAGAATTGTAATTAATTACCCCGGAGGCTGTTTTAGTATTTTCTATTTCAATGTCTATCAGAATTTATTAAACCCAACAGTTACTGCCAAAGATATTATATGTACAACGCCGGGTGAAGTCACCGTAGGTGGCGTTCCTTCTGGTTACGAATATAGTTTAGACCCTTCAGGTCCCTACCAACCATCAAATGTATTTACTGTAAATACCCCTGGATATTACACTGTTTATATCAGACAAGTGGGAGTAGATACCAATCCGTGTATATTTGAAACACCTCCCGTGTATGTAAGAAATCGCGATTTTAGCGTTACAACCATTGTTACACAGCCTTACTGTAACGGTGATAAAGGATCCGTAAAAATAGCTGTAAATGATGCCTTACCACAATATAATTATAGTATTTCACAAGGTGGAACTCTAGTAAATAGTGTTGGTCCTATCGACGCCAGTGATTATACTTTTTCTAATTTAAATCCAGGTATTTATACTATTGATGTTTCTACTGACGATGGCTGTTTACACACCGAAGACATAGAGATAATAAATCCACCATTATTAACTGCTACATCGGCGCTTACAACACCATTAACCTGTACCGATGGAGAAATTACTGTATACCCTGAAGGCGGAACACCACCATATTACTACTATGTAAACAGTACAACAGATTTTCAAACAAGTCCTTTAATTCCAGTTAGTTCTGCAGGCACTTTTGATATTACGGTAGTAGATACTAACAACTGTAGTGCTACTACATCCATAACAGTTGATGGCATACCTGACCCAGTATTTACTGTTACTCACGACGATATATTATGTTCTGGTGAAGCTACAGGAAGTATCAATTTCAATGTTACCAATGCTAATGGATATACTATTGAGTATAGTATAGATAACGGTGTCACTTATTCTACTAACCCAACATTTTTAAACTTAACAGCAGGTACCTATCAAACCATAATAAAATATTCTTTAAATGGTACCGATTGTTTTAGTACGACTGAGGACATTATTATTACTCAACCTAATAATACCCTTACAGCCTCTGCCGGAGTTTCGCAACTTGCAGGCTGTGGTCCTAATGGTGAAGCCATGATAAGAATTACAAATCCACAAGGAGGAACAGCTCCTTATGAATTTAGTTTTGATAATCAAGCCACTTGGACATTAGCGAACGAGGCCTGGATGCCATCAGGCACCTACACCCTATATGTACGCGATGCAAATGGCTGTATTTATGCCATGCCAAACATTATAGTTGACCCGGAACCAATAGCGCCAACCATATCTATATCAAATCCGGATTATAATTGTGATGGATCTGCAAATGCCATTGTAACAGTTACCAACTCAACATCGAATACATATACTTACACCTACTTATTGGATGGTGTAGAAAACCCTAATACCACAGATCCAACTACATTCCTAGATGTTCCAGATGGATCCCATACTATAAGTGTTACCTACCAATTACAGTCGGTTCCAACTTATAGCAATCTATTAAAAGAAGATTTTGGATCGGGCAGTGATACTAATTCTCCAGGAATAAATGCAACATATTATTGCTTTGAAAGACAAGAAATAGGAACAGAGTGTCAAGGTAGTACTAGGATTCAGGACGGTGATTATTCTGTAACATCAAATATAGTAAACCCCTATAGTGCATGGATAAATCCAGTAAATCATACAACATCTGGTAGCGGCTCGGGGTCAAATGGACGATATTTAGTTGTTAATATTGGATCTACCATTCCAAAAACGGCCATATTATATGAAAAACAAATTGATGATATAATCCCGAATCAACCTATAAATGTTGAATTCTTTGCTATAAATTTACTTAAAGCAGGTAATACACAATACAATCCAGATCTATTAGTAGCTTTAGTCGATGCTGGAGGTAATGAAATATCATCCTTTAATACTGGAGAAATACCTAAAACAGAGTCTTGGGAGCATTATCCCAAAACCCCATTAACTCTAGATCCTGGTGCTAACACCAGTTTAAGATTTATTGTTAGGTCTAATGTACAACAAACCAGTGGTAATGATGTTGCCATTGATGACATTAGCGTCTATCAGTTACCTGAAACTTGTATTTCACAGGTTGATTTTCCATTTATTATAGAACCTGGTAATGCATTTTCAGCCGAAATAATAAATGCTACAAATCTTTCATGTAATTCTGGAAATGACGGTACTATAACCATTGCTGCTCAAAACTTCGATACTACCAACGGTTTTCAATATTCTTTAGATGGCGTTAACTGGACTACCCAAATGTCATCACCACAGACTATAACCGGTTTAGCAGCGGGCAGTTATACCGTTCAAATACGTTATGATAACACGCCTAACACATGTAGTTTCAGCTTTAACCAAGATATCATTGCACCCGATCCTGTAGCTATTAATGTAACTACAACACCTGTGACCTGTCTTGACGGCTCTACCATTACAGCAACAGCCTCGGGTGGTACGCCTGCCTATACTTTTGAGTTGTTAGATAACGCTTCTAACGTTATAAATACATTCCCAAGTAATGGCATTCTTGCTAATGTTCCTGCAGGAAATTATATAGTGAGAGTCACTGATAATAATGGCTGTACAGACACCACTAATATAACCTTGGTAAGCCCTACAGCGCCTACCGGGTTTATTATAAATGCCGATTATTGCTACGATACTATAGATGGAACGACCTTAGAAGTTTCGGCTTCAGGCGGTCAACCTCCTTATGAGTTTAGCATTTCTGATGGTACAAATTCAAGTGCTTATCAAACCAATCCTATTTTTACTAATTTAACCCCAGGTACTTATACGATCACTATTAGAGATGCATACGGATGTACGTTCGATTTGCCTACCGAAACTATCGAAGCTCAAGTAACTATAAGTACAGTTCTTACTAAAGAATTAGATTGTACAGTATCTCCTGATGCTATAATTACGGGTACCATTACTGATGGCTATCCGCCTTATACTTATGAAGTATCTATAAATGGGGGAGCCTTTACAAATTTAGGAACAGCTAGTACGCCATTTACTTATAATGCTAGCACTGATGGTACCTATCAGTTTAAGGTTATTGATGCGAATGCTTGTGAAGCTCTATCGAATGTTATTAGCATCAATCCAATTGACTACCCAACAGCTACAACCAACATAATTGATGCCAGCTGTAACGGTGATGCGAATGGATCGGTTCAAATTGTTCCATCTGGAGGTGTAGGTCCATATACATTTAGTTTTAATGGCAGCCCTTTTAGTACAACTTCCTTATATACTGGATTAACAGCGGGAACTTATAATTATCAGATACAAGATGCAAACGAATGTATTTTTGATGGCACTGCTACTATTAATGAACCAACTGTTTTAAGTGTTTCGGCTACTGCCACTGCATTCAGTTGTGCTTCCGATAATACTAAGCAATCATCAACAGTAACGATTGCTGTACCAACTACCGGAACAGCACCGTATTTATATAGTTTTAACGGTTCAGGCTACAGCGCTTCAAACACTTTAGAAGTTAATGATAATGGTTTAGATCAGACGATAACCTATTCCGTTCAGGATGCCAACGGGTGTACAGATAGTAGTTCATTAACCATTTCAGCGTTAAACCCACCAACAGATTTAGATTTTTCAGCTACACCAGTAACCTGTGATAATACAACATCTTCCGTAACTGTATCAGCGACTAATGGAGCAGGTACATTAACTTACGAAATACTTTCTCCTATCGTTGTAGGACCCCAAACCTCTGATGTATTTTCGGGATTAGCACCGGATACTTATGTATTTAGAGTGACCGATACCAATGGATGTTATTATACAGAATCATTTGTAATTGATCCTGTAACTCCAATTGCCATAACTGCATTAAAACTAAGTGATGTGTTCTGTTTTAATGGAAATGATGGTGCTGCACAATTTGAAGTATTTAATGCAACTAATTTCACTTATACCGTTGATGGGGGAGCTTCGCAGCCAGGTGTAAACCCAATACCTCTAACGAATTTGACGGCAGGAACTTATACGGTTATAGTGACCGATACCGATACAGGATGTACCGCGAATGCGAGCGTAACTATTAATCAGCCAATTGATGCAGTTAGTGCTACTGCAACAGCAACTAATGTACATTGTAACAATTATAATTCGGACATCACGATTATAGCTTCAGGAGGTACGCCAAGTTATACTTATGCTGCTGTAATTTCAGGAGATCCAGAACCTACCTCATATTCAAACAGTACTATTCAAACGGTAGATACAAATTCAGGAGCCAATTTAACCTGGGATGTATATGTAAAAGATGCTAACGATTGTACGACTATAACTACTGTAACCATTACAGAGGATCCATTACCAACAGTTTCTGCTCCTACAGTAGATAATCAGTGTGATGTTAATTCAGGATTCACTTTTTCGGTTACCGCAACGGGTATTCCTCCACTTTCTTATAGTATTAACGGAGGAGCATCCTATCAATCTAGCTCAACATTTACAGTTAATACTCCGGGTAACTATACGGTTACAGTACGTGATGGCAATGGTTGTACTGCATCAAGTAGCACCACGACTGATGTCTTCCCTCCTATTTCCGTAACAGCTACAATGACTAAAGATTTAACCTGTTCGGCGCCTTCGGAAGCCGCAATCGAATTAAATGTGTCTGGCGGAAATCCTGATTATGGTTATAGTGTTAAATTTAATGGTGGTGCATACAATGCGCCTACATTATTCACAGGAAACAGTTTTACCTATAACACATCTATTGCAGGTACTTATCAGTTCCTTATTACTGATGCAAATGGTTGTACAGAAGAAACCGAAATCATTACCATAACAGATACCGTAGACCCAGTTATCCTAAATGTAACTCAAACTCAAGATATTTCTTGTAACGGTGAATCAAATGCCTCAATTGATGTAACTGTTGATGTGAATTCAGGTTTACCTCCATTTGTAATCAATGTTTATAATGACAGTACCGGTAACGATTACGGAACACAAACATCAGGTTTGGCCGCTGGAGACTATACCATAACTGTAACCGATGCTCGAGGATGTACTGATACTAACAATATAACTATTGCTGAACCTAATCCAATTGTTTTAGATTTTGATATTGACCCTATTACATGTCAGTCAGGTGGTGTTTCATTGGGTAGAATTATTATAAACTCCGTAACCGGAGGAACCCCTAATTATACTTATCATGTAACGGGTGTTAATGGATACGATCAACTAATTACAAACCAAAATGGATCAACACAGGTATTTGAGGTTGTAGACTTTGGTATATATCAAATTATTATTACAGATGCCAATGGTTGTACCTATTTAGAACAAGACATTACTGTAACGTCTCCGCCAGATGATTTAGATATTAATATTGATTTAACTGTTGATTGTATTACCGGAGGAGAAGCCACGGTTGCTATCGGATCTGCTTCAAGTATAACCGGAAATGGCCCATTTTATTTTGCTATTTACACGGGGTCAGGAATGACTTATCCTACCGGAGCATGGCAACCTGAAGATGCACCTAATAGTAAACAGACCGTTTTTACAGGTTTATTGCCTGGAGCCACCTATACATTTGTAGTCTATGATGATGGCCCTAGTAAATGTTATTATTATGAAACTGCCGATGTTGCCATACCAACAAATTCAACATTAACAGTTAGTTCTCTTGTGCCGAGTAATATTACATGTGTTGGAAGTGCAGACGGTAATGTTAGTTTTGATATTAATAGTACATATGGAACAGCTACAGATGTTACTTATGAAGTATTTGATAGCCTAACCTTAACTCCAATGGGTATTTCAGGCTCTGGAACTGTACCAGCAAGCGGAACTCTTACAGTAACCAACCTAGGCAATCTAGATTTTGGAAATTATGTAGTCGTGATAACCGAAGAAGCTGGCGCTACTAATGCCGGATGTAGTATCGTTTCAGATGATTTTAACATTACGGAGTCTGCAATAGAGTTAGATATCACAGCTAATGCTACAAAAAATGAAAACTGTAACGAACTTGGTATTATTACAGCTACCGCTAGTAATGGTACGGCACCATACGAGTATCAAGCCGTACCAACTACTGCAGCAACTAATCCAGTAAACTGGGTAAGTTCAAATACCTTTAACCTTGCAGCTGGCACATATGATATTTATGTTCGCGATGCCTATGGTTGTATAAAATTCGATACGGCAACCATTATTGCAGATCTAGATCCAACAATTAATCCGGTCGCCGCACAATGTTTCGACGGCACTGATTTCAATATTACACTTTCTGGTACCGGAATTGCTCCATTAACCTATAGTATAGGCGGCGCTTATCAATTAAGTCCAGACTTCACCATTACTGCAGCAGGAAGTTATACAGTAAGCATTAAAGATGCTAATGGCTGTATTGCATCAGATACTTATACTGTTGAACCGCCTCTTTTATTAGATGCCGATTTAACACAAGATTTAACCTGTTTAGTAGATGCCTCTATAAGCTTATCCACTTCGGGTGGTGTTGCGCCTTATACTTATGAAGTTAGATTAAATGGCGGGGCCTACTCTGCAATAGGCTCTGCAAACTATACAACCAATTTAGATGGTACTTACCAGTTTAGAGTAACAGATTCTCAAAGTTGTCAAGCCGAATCCAATACTATTACGGTTACCCCTAACACAGTGCCAACCTTTACCACAGCGATTACAGATGTAACTTGTAATGGCGGTTCAGACGGAAGTATAGTTATTACAGCTTCCAATGGCATCGCCCCTTATGAATATAGTAGCAATGGCGGTTCTACTTGGCAAGCCTCAAATGTATTCAGCGGTTTATCACAAGGAACTTATACCATCTTGGTTAGAGACAGCAAAGACTGTGAATCTTTACCTGTTGACGAAACCATAAACGAACCAACTCCAGTAGATGGAACTGGTACATTAACACAAGGACTTACTTGTGGTGTTGGAAATGCCACTCAACCTGCTATTGTAACTATTACAGGTAGTGGAGGAACGCCGCCATATACTTATAGTTTTAATGGTGGAGTTAATTATACTTCAACAGAAACTTATACAACATATGCAGCTGGAACCATTACCGCTTATATAAAAGATGCTAACGGGTGTATTATTGCTACGCCTATTGATGTGGATATACCCGCATTAAGTGTGCCTTCAAATTTAGATTTTGTTTCAACTCCTGTAACATGTTTAGCTACTACAAGTGATGTAACACTTACTGCTACAGATGGTGTTGGTCCATTAATGTATGAAATCATTTCACCAATAGCTGTAGGACCTCAAGCTTCGAACGTATTTAATGGTCTAAGTCCAGACACTTATGTGTTCACGGTGACGGATGCGAATGGTTGTTATTATACCGAATCTTATACAATCAATCCCGTAACCAATATTACTGTATCTGGATTATTAGTAAACGATGTGAGTTGTAATGGTAGTTCAGATGGCACAGTAGACTTTACGGTAGCTAATTTCTCTGGCACTTATAGCTATACAATAAACGGAGTTTCAGCAGGAACTGGCGAGACAAATTCTACTATAAACCTAACAGGTTTACCTGTTGGTGATCAAACAATTGTTGTTACAGATGACACGACAGGTTGTACAGATACTGCTACCATTACCGTAAACGAACCAAATGCTTTAACCCTATCTGAAATTGAAAACATCAATGCAAACTGTAATTTTGGGGCTCAGGTAACTGTGGAGGCAATGGGCGGAACTCCTCCATATCAATATGCTTTTGTAATCGATGGTGCAACTCCAATTACATCAGATTACACTAATAATAACACAGCTGTTCTAGACCCAACGATATCTACAAATTGGGATGTATGGGTTATAGATAGTAATGGTTGTTCAGATATGATAGACGTCGCTATAACGACCGATCCATTACCAACAATAACCGTTCCTACATTATCAGACAACCAATGTAATCTTACAGGTGATCCATTTACATTTACTGTATCCAACCCAACTGGTGTAGGACCTTTTACCTATTCCATTGGTAATGGATTCCAAGCAAGTCCAACATTTACAGTAGCAACGCCAGGCGATTATTATGTAACTGTTAAAGATGCTAATGGATGTACAACCCAAGATGCTACACCAATAACTGTTTACCCGGCTTTAGATTTAGTACCTACCATTACGACCTTACCAAGTTGTGATGATAATGATGGTGTTATTACTATAACAGGTTCTGGAGGTTCTGGTAATTATAGCTTTTCTATAAGCCCGAATGTTGGCACAGTTACAGGAAATGTTATTTCTAACCTGCCTTCGGGAAGCTACTCAGTTACAATCGAAGACTTAACAACAGGTTGTACCAGAAATGCATCGGTAACTCTAGATAGTGCAACACCAGTAACTTTCACACCAAATCCAATTGATGTAAGTTGTAACGGTGGTAGTGATGGAAGTATCATAGTAGATCTACCTACAAGTAATGATAACCCTATATACACATATGAAATCACAGCACCTATAGTCGTTGCTCCTCAAAACTCTAATGTATTTACAGGTTTAGCGGCCGGAACTTATACGGTGCAAGTAACATCAGGTAGAAATTGTATTGCCACTGAAGATGTTACAATCAACGAACCTGCTGTAATTAACGTACCTGCCCCAAGCGTTATTGAGTTTGCTTGTTCTGCAGGCACAAATGCAGCTAATTTTGCAAGTATTACCGTTACCGGTGTTACGGGTGGTTCTGGTAATTATACTACTTACGAATTTATCAAAGGTGGTAACATTGTTCAATCGGGACCAAATAATGTGTATACCGAAACAGAGGTATTAGGAGGTAATTTTGATATTAATGTCTATGATAATAATGGCTGTTTAGGAAGTACTACAGCTACCATCCAACCTTTTATAGCAATAGAAGACCTTGATATTACTATTGATAATGCCATTACGTGTACTAACGATGAAGACATCACAGTAAACGTAACAAGCACTGGAGGTACTCCTAATTTAGAATTTACTTTAGAAGATGCCAATGGTAACTTACCGACACAAACCAATACAACCGGTATTTTTACTGGATTACCTATCGGAAATTATATTATTACTGTTGAAAATATAGACACTCAATGTAGTCTTCAAACGGTTCACTATGTTAACGATCCGAATACCTTCGATTTAAACATTGATTCGGTAGTTGATGTTACTTGTTTTAATGATAATGATGGTAGTGTTAATATTACTTTTATAGATAGAGTCACTACACCAACCGATGATGCCGGTGCTTTTAGTTATATGGTTACAGATACCTCTGGCAACCCAATAACTTCAGGAAATTCAATCAATGCAGGACCTATTACACTTAACGGATTTGCAGCTGGTACGTATACCATTACCGCAACCCTAACAAACAGACCTTATTGTGCGGTTACGAAAAACTTTACTATTACCGCTCCAAACAGTGCTCTGGCTATTTCTGAAACCCATACCGAAATTACCTGTGATGGTAACAACGGAACAATTTCAGCTACAGCTACGGGTGGATGGCCAAGTGATTATGAATATCAACTAGAACATAATGGCTCTGTGATTAATCCATTTACTACAAACCCTAATTTTACAGGATTATCAGCAGGTAATTATATCGTAAGTGTAAGAGATAGTCAAGGATGTATAGCACCAACTAATGTCATTTTAGTAGATCCTACTCCTATTACAATTACAGCTAGTGCAGATACTAATATGCTAAGCTGTTTTGGAGATCAAAATGCAACTATTACAGTCGATTTAATTAGCGGAGGTCAAGGTAGCAACTATACTTATACCTTGAATATGACAGCTCCAATGGTAAGTTCATCAGGACCACAGCTTTCTCCTGTATTTACTAATTTGGGTACTGGAACCTATAATGTTACGGTAACCGATGGTTATAATTGTACCGCGACTTCAGCCGATATTGTTATAGCTGAACCTACAAAAATTGAAGCCAGTCTGGTTAAAACAAGTTCTCAAACATGTTTATTAGATGCTAATTTAACATTGAGTGCCACAGGAGGAACAGGACCTTATGAGTATAGTACTGATGCTTCTTTCTCAACCGTAATTGGTTCATTTGTTACTGATATTACCTTCCCGGTAACTCCAGGAACATACCAATATTATGTACGTGATGCCAATCTATGTAGTGATGCTGTTTCAAACGAAATAACTATAGACCCATTACCTGCTCTAACTTTAGAACTGGATAAAACCAACGCAACTATTAACTGTGCCGGTGATAATACTGGAGTTATTGTTGCTACGGCACAAGGAGGATTAGGCAACTATGTATATACCCTACAAGACGAAGCTGGTAATGACATACCAACAGCGGTTCAAGATAGCCCTGGTGTCTTTACTGAACTTGTTGCAGGACGCTATCAGGTATTTGTTGAAAGTGGTGATTGTGATACCACTTCAGAAATTGTAGAAATTACAGAACCATCTACCCCATTATCGGCGCAATTACTAACAACCGATGTTACTTGTAACGGTGCAAATGATGGTATGGTAGAAGTCTCAGCAACCGGAGGAACAGGCATTATAAAATATGCTATCTCACCTCAAATGGATCAATTCTTTGATGAACCTATTTTCGATAATTTAGCTCCTGGAGATTATCAAATTATCGTTCAAGATATTTTAGGTTGTTATGAGTTATATGATTTCACAATTTACGAACCTAACCCTGTATTGCTAAGTATCGTACCAAATTCAATTATTCCAGAAGTTTGTTATGGGGATATGAATGGATCTTTTAGTGTAACCATCTCTGGTGGAACACCGCCATATAGTGTAGCCCTTGATGATATTAATGGGACATACACTACCGGAACAGCTACACAAACACAATTCGATTTTACCGGATTAGAAGGGGGTGATCATACGGTATTTGTAATTGATAGTGAAGGTTGTGAATCTGAATGGAATATCACCTTCCCTGAATCGGTGTTAATCGACCCAGTAGCTATTGTTGAATTTGGCTGTACAAATAACATGTCCACGAATATGGTGACGGTTGAAGTTGATGAAAGTATTACCGATCCATCACAATTAGAATACGCACTTGATGGTGGCCCATACCAAACCAGTAATATATATATTAATGTGCCAGCAGGATTAGATCATTATATTGATGTAAGACATACAAATGGATGTATTAAACGTACACCAAACTTTGATATCGCATATTACGAACCGCTTCAATTAACCATTGGTACCGGTGGTTTAAATGAAATTGTAGCAAATGCTACAGGTGGTACAGGCGATTATACTTTTACCGTAAATGGTGATTCTTATGGAAGTGACAATACCTTCATTATTTATTCATCAGGAACATACACGGTAACGGTTACCGATAGTAACGGATGTACTGCTTCAGCAAGTGATTATTTTGAGTATATCGATGTTTGTATTCCTAATTACTTTACACCTAATGGTGATGGTAATTTAGATGAATGGGGACCTGGATGTACCTCTCAATATAAAGATTTGGTATTTAATATTTTTGATAGATATGGTCGTAGAGTGGCACAATTACGTGTTGGCGAAACATGGGACGGAACCTATCACGGACATGAATTACCTACTGGAGATTATTGGTATGTTGTTAAACTAAATGATCCGAAGGATGATAGAGAATTTGTTGGACATTTCACTCTTTACAGGTAATAGAATTAATGGCATGCCATTAACTTAAAAAAACAAAGCGATGCGAAAATTACTTACATATATCCTATTCTTGGCCATAACCATAAGTTATGGTCAGGAATTAAATTTGCCTGTTTTTACACAGTATTTAGCCGATAATAACTTTGTTGTATCACCAACATATGCAGGCATTGGAGATAATTTAAAAATTAGAGCTAATGGATTAACACAGTGGGTTGGCATTAAAGATGCTCCCGATAACCAATCTATATATGGTGATTTTAGAATTGCCGATCGTTCTGGAGTTGGTATATCATTATACAATGATAAAAATGGTTACACCTTACAAACAGGTGCAAAATTTTCTTTCGCCCATCACTTAATTTTAGATTATTATTCAAAACAATATTTATCTTTTGGTATTTCCTATAACATCAATAATTTCAGAATTGATATTAGTAAGTTTGATACAACTTACGAGCATCCGGTAATCGACCCTTATATAACGGATGACCGACGTACATCTAACAACAACTTCGACGTTGGAGCCCTATATAGAAACCACGGTTTTTGGCTGAGTTTTAATGCCAACAATATTTTAAACAAAAATATTGATGAAACTATTAGAAAATTGGAACCGAGATTATTGTTAAACTATCAAATCTATTCAGGTTACACCTTTCGCGGTCCTAAGAAAAGCGGATTAGAATTTGAACCATCAGTTTATTATCAAATGTTTAGTAGTGATAAACGTTCCAGTACCGACGTTAATTTTAAGTTCAGAAAATACGATAGAAACGAAGATTACTTCTGGGCTGGTATATCATACCGTTTTTTAAACGATCAGTTCTTAAAACCGCTTAATATTGGCCCTATGGTCGGATTTAAAAAGTCTTTATTCTATTTTGGTTACGCCTATCAGGTTACGACTAACGAGTTAGCTGGTTATAATTCCGGGACCCATGTTATTACTATAGGTTTAGAATTTTTACAGGGTATTAGTAACTGTCCATGTACTCAAAGTCCGGTACATTAAAAATTGTACTTTGATGTGAATAGTAATATCTTTGCAACATAAAAATATAACTATTGGGAATTATAAAGGTTGAAAATATTCGCGTATTTGCTTACCACGGTTGTTTAGCTGAAGAAACTAAAATAGGTAGTGATTACCGAGTAGATTTAAAAGTAAAAGCTAATTTACAGCCCTCGGCTAAAACCGATAAACTTCAGGATACGGTAGATTATGTTCTGCTTAATCGCATTATTAAAGAAGAGATGGCGATACCCTCTCATCTTCTTGAAACGGTTGCCAGACGTATATTAGATCGTATTTTTAATGAAGACCAATTAGTAACCAAAGCCTCGGTTTCTGTTAGTAAATTAAACCCTCCAATAGGTGGTGATGTAGAAAAGGTTACAATAAAAATGACTGATACACGTAAAAATTAATTTTAACCTATTGTAAAGTCTTAATTTTTTTTACATTTGCACCACAATAATGGCGTCATGGCCGAGTGGCTAGGCAAAGGTCTGCAAAACCTTGTACAGCGGTTCGAATCCGCTTGACGCCTCAACAAAGCTTCTGAAGAAATTCAGGAGCTTTTTTTATTAATCTAATCGGTTTATTTTTTCAAGTTTTTCTTGTATTAGTTCCTTTTCCTTTGGAAAAAACCCTTGAACCAATAATAATACACCAAAACCCAAAATTACAAGAGCCACTACCTTCTTGGTTTTAAAAATAAGTCTTGGAGTTAACCGACTCTTGAGCTTTTTGGCAATTAAAATTTTAATTAAATCAATTAAGAAATAAACAATTAAAATCGTGCTTAAAAATACAAGCACTCCATTATCCGAATGCGTTAAAGAGTTACCAAGTACGATAAATGCGACCCACCCCAGGAGTACACCAATATTGATAAAATTAAGTAAAAACCCTTTCAAAAAAAGTTTACCATACCCCCTTTTTATTTCAACCGTATGGTATTCTCTCACTATATCACGAAAGGATTTAGACGTTTTAATAAAAGAAATAAATCCATAAGCGGATAATAGCACCCCTCCAAATATTAAAAAATTCGGATCATCTTTTATTTTACCTAATAGCTTATTGGTGCTAAAAAAAGCGACGAAAATAAACAAGATATCGGCCAGCATGACACCACAATCAAATATTAAAGCGCTTTTAAAACCTTTGGTGGCACCGGTTTCAAGCAAAACAAAAAAGACAGGACCTATTGTAAATGCTAATACAATTCCGAAGGGTATCGCTGCTAAAATATCATCGAACATAATGGTGTGAAGAATTTAATACAAAGTAAAGAAAAAAGGCGAGTCTATACAAGAACACGCCTTTAAACAAACCAAGTACTACAAACTAATTAACTAGAATGATGCTATTAATTATTCTCAGAAATTATTATTTATAGTAAACTTACTTTCAAGTACGGCTTTAGAACTTCCACCAACATAAACCTTAAACTCTCCTGGTTCCAGCACAAAATCACCACTATTATTATAAAATCCCAATTCTTTTTTAGTTAGTTTAAAAGTCACCGATTTAATTTCATTAGGTGCCAGTTCAACCAATTCAAATCCTTTTAATTCTTTAACAGGTCTGGTAACAGTTGCAAATAAATCATGAATATATAATTGAACCACTTCCTTCCCACTAACTTTACCGGTATTCTCAAGTTTTAAAGACACTTCCACAACCTCCTCTGAGGCCTTTGTTACTTCTAAATCTGAGTATAAGAATGTTGTATAGCTTAGACCATATCCGAATGGATATAAAGGCTCGTTACTTTCATCAATATAATGTGACCAAAACACTTCCTTAGGAGCTGGTATGGTTGGTCGTCCTGTATTTTTATAATTATAATAAATAGGTATTTGTCCTACACTTCTTGGAAACGTCATAGGTAATTTACCACTGGGATTATAATCTCCATACAATACTTCAGCTATGGCATTTCCACTTTGGGTTCCTAACTGCCATGCTTCAACTATTGCTGGAATGTGTTCGTCAGCCCAAGTTATGGTAAGTGGTCTACCATTATTAAGTACCAAAACGATATTTTTATTTACATTGTATACAGCTTCCAATAATTCTTGCTGAACACCAGGCAAATCTAAATTAGTTCGACTCCTAGCCTCGCCGCTCTGAAATCCATGTTCACCTAGCACCATGATAACTACATCTGAATTTTTAGCCACCTCAATAGCTTCAGAAAACCCACTAGTATCATCTTTATTAATGTCTAATTCGATAGCAAACAAGGTCTCTCCTATCGTTAAATCAGCTCCTTTGGCATAAGTGATTGCATTATTTTTATACCTCTGTAATCCTTCAAGTACTGAGACCGCCGTATTATCGTCTGCACCGATTCTCCAACTACCTAAGGGACTTGTTTTATCAGCTGCCAATGGGCCTATTAATCCAATTTTCTGTCCAGACTTAGATAAAGGCAACAAATTGTTTTCATTTTTTAAGAGCACAATTGATTTTCTTGCCATATCTAACACGGCCTCTTGAATAGCCTCACTACCTGTCACTTCTGTTTCACGCGTTTCATTACAATACTTATAAGGGTCATCAAAAAGACCCAATTCATACTTAACCGTTAAAATACGCTTTACGGCATCATCAATAAGTGCTTCATCAACGCGACCTTCACGTACTAAATTGGCCAGTTCTTCGACATAAGCATAAGATTCCATATCCATATCGGATCCTGCAATAGCCGATATTTCAGCTGCTTGTTTCTTATCTTTAACAAAACCATGTTCGATCATTTCAATCATAGAACCCCAATCTGATACAACAAAGCCATCAAAATTCCATTTTCCCTTTAAAATTTCACGTTGTAAAAAGGCATTTCCTGTAGCCGGAATACCATTGAGTTCGTTAAAAGAATTCATAAAGGTTCTTACCCCTGCCTCCACTGAAGCTTTAAACGGTGGAAAAATAATATTATTAAGTGTTGAAGTTCCAACGTCTACAGTATTATAATCACGTCCGGATTCTGCAAACCCATAGCCTGCCCAATGCTTTGCGCAGGCTGCAATAGTTTCATGCGATGATAAATCATCTCCCTGAAATCCTTGAATCCTAGCCTTTGCAATAAGACTCCCTAAATATGGATCTTCACCTGCGCCCTCCATTACACGTCCCCAACGGGCATCGCGAGAAATATCAACCATAGGTGCAAAAGTCCAGTTAATTCCTGCTGCAGCTGCCTCGATAGCGGCCACTCTAGCCGATTTTTTTATAGATTCCAAGTCCCAACTCGCAGATTCTGCTAATGGAATCGGGCTTAACGTTTTATAACCATGAATAACATCAAATCCAATAATTAAAGGAATACCTAATCTCGTTTCTTCAACGGCGATTTTTTGTACTTCCATAACATCTTTAACTCCTCGAACATTTAACATGGAGCCTACATAACCCTTTTTTAAATGCTCATATTTCTTAGCTGCATCTCCCGAATCTGGTGTTGGTCCTGTAACATCCCAAAAACCGTTGTATTGGTTCATCTGTCCAATCTTTTCTTCCAAAGTCATTTGTGAAAGTAAATCATCCACTTTTTCTTTTATAAACAACGAGTCATCATTTAAATGCAATGCCAATTCCTTACTATTTTGTTTATCACACCCCTGATAACAAACAAAAATGAACGCTAAAATTACTATTTTGTATACATTTCTTATCATAATCATTGGTAAACTTTTATATAGTCTATCTCCATAGTGGATTCGATATAATTTTCATCGATTGTAAACCAGTTGCCTCCCATCGCCACATTTAATATTATAAACTGTGGTGCATTGTATGGCCAGGTACTACTATTTTTTGTTGTTGGTTTATACGTATATTTTATCTCACCATCGATTGTAAAATACAGTTCGTCTTCAGTCCACTCCAAACCATAAACGTGAAATTCAGAATGGTAATCGGAAAGCGTTGTTTCACCTACTTTCGTGTTTTCACAACCTCCAGAACAAGCTGGTGTATGCGTTGCACTCGATATATATGTTGGATTGTGCCCCCAATGTTCCATAATATCAATTTCACCACATGCAGGCCATCCTACCTCATCAATGTTAGCTCCTAACATCCAAATGGCTGGCCAGGTCCCCTGACCTATTGGTAATTTAGCTTTAACCTCAACTTTACCATAAGTAAATTCAAATTTATCCTTAGTCAGTAACCGTGCTGAAGTATAAGAAAACCCTTGATAATTCTCCTTTTTTGCTGTTATTTTAAGCAGACCATTTTCAACTTTTACATTATCAGATCTACTTGTATAATATTGTTTTTCACCATTTCCCCAACCACATAAATTTGGGCAACCGTTACCTATGTCGTACCCCCATTTAGAAGTATCTGGAACACCATCAGTATTAAATTCATCTGACCATACCAATTCTAATTCGCCATTAGAAACAAATACCGTCACATTTTGAAAACTACTTATGGAATGTCCCGTACTTGAATATGCAAAAACAGCTATTTGATATTCATTTATACCTTCGGAAGTAAAAGTATATTGAAACACCCCATTGCTACTTTCAGCTTCTGTTTGACTCCCAATTTTAAATCCATATTTAACAGCATGGGATGCTGAAGCCTTACAAACAATCTTCCCGGAACCATCACCATTAGGATAATTCGTATTCTTACCAACAACCTCTATATCTAAAGTTAAATTGACAGGTATAATTTCCTTGGGTTCATTCAAGATGATGCTATCGTCAGATCCATGAGAACAAGACAATAAAAAGGCCAGACTTATATAGAACATATAAGACATTGGATTATACATTTTGATTAACGGATTTTGGTTTAATAAAGGAGTATGGGGATACTCCTTTATTAATTATTGATTCTATCTTTCTGGTTTTTCAGTTTGGAAATAACAATACCATGCAAAGTCATCACTTTCTTCTACGCGCACTTTTAGTATGCTATCAGTAATTTCAATGATTTCGAAAACACTAGATCCCACATACCAGCACATAAAACCTCCATCTGAAAAATTCAAGGTTGTCCCTCGATAATCTCCATCTATGGTAGCAATAGAACTAGAAGGAGTTAATGACACATTCTTAACCCCCACTAATGAAGGTACCACATCGGCACCATGACACGTATCTCCATCAACTCCTAAATTACCAGAATAAGTTCCTGGAATATAAGCTTCTCCAACGGTTTGCTCGTAGGTTAATCCTTGAGCTGTTTGAGTAAATACCAGTTCCGCTTCATACATACATAGCTTATCTTCTAACCATGGTGGGGCACTAAAATACTGATCGTAGGTATGTTCTCCGCCTGATTGTACGGTGTTTGGTCCTAGTCCAATATTTCCAGACTTATCGGCTGCCCAATACCAGGTTTTACTACTACCGATACCTCCACTAAGGAAATCCATAGCCTCTTGATCTTCAAAAGAGCTTTTCACTATGATATTCTTAGATTTAGAACTTTGTAACCCTCCAGGACCTGAAGCTGTCACAGTAACCGTATATTCATTCACACCTACTTTTGTAAACCGATGCCTTGCATCTCCCGTAGAAGCCACATTATCGGTATTATCTCCAAAATTGTAAATAAATGTAATGGCATTATCGGCAGTAGCCGTAAAATTTACAAAACCATCACCATCACCATTAGGATTACTAGGGTCTGCCCCAACAATTGTTTCTGTAAAATCAAGATTGCTTGGCGCTGTAATTTTGCCTATTTCCAGATCTTCATCCTGACAACCCATAATGAATAAAGCTGCGCAAAATGGAATTAATATATATTTTAATGTTTTCATTTTTATTCGTTTTTATTCTTAGTTATGAAAATATAGATTGTCTATATAAACGGTCGCACTTCCACCAGATGTATCCCAAATTAACTGAGTAATTGCTGAAAAATCTAAATCGTACTCTGATAATGGAATGGTTACACTTATCCAAGTTCCTTGTGTAACCTTAGGTAAGAATACAATATCTTCTTGAACCGGATCCAAAGCAGTATTTACAATCTTAAATCCTAATGTTGTAGCATCAGGTGTATAATAATCGAAATGTAAATATTTAACACCTGTCAAATCTGTAGGATTTCCATAATCGGTTACAATGCCTGAATAATTCAAAGATTCGTATTTCCAGATATTATCTCCTGACACCACAAAATCTGATAGGGTAGTGGTTTGTCCCCAATCGGGATTTACTTCATTTAATGTAACTCCTGTATAAGCATCGCTATATATAGAAATAACATCGGAAGCTGCAATAGTTGGCTGCGGCGCAGCAACTTCTGGTTGTGTAGAGCTATCAGAATAAAAATACAGATTATCAATATAAACCTTTGCACTTCCACCAACAGTATCGAAGATTAATTGAGTGACTGCTGACGCATCAATAGCATAATCTGCCATTGGAATTGTAACACTTACCCAGGTACCTCGAACTATATCACCTACAAACTCGGTATCTTCATCTCCATTAACTGTATTAACCAGCTTTAATCCAAGAGTTTCTGCATCCGGGGTAAAATAGTCAAAATGTAAATAATCCATACCTGAGAGATTTGTAGGATTTCCATAATCGGTTACAATACCTGAGTAATTTAAAGTTTCAAACAACCAAATATCATTACCGTTAATATCTAATGCAGTGAACTGTGTTGTTTGCCCCCAATCAGGGTTTATCTCACTTAAACCAACATTAGTATAAGCATTACTAAAAACAGATATGACATTTGAAGCATTTTGAGTAGGAGTAGGAGCATTCACTTCAGGGGTTTCAGCTACAGTAGAAGGTTTATAGAAATAAATATTATCTATAAATACAGTACCCGTTGCCCATGGGTCTCCTACAAATTTTAATTGAAAAATATCACTAACCGTAAGCCCTTGATCTGTATACTCAGTAATTGGAATATCTAGGCTTGTCCATTCACCAGCCGTTAAATCACGCCAAACTGGTTTTTCTGTAACATTGCCTGCATCATTATTAATTAATGAAGTTTCTATTTTTATTCCTTCTTCTGCAGTCCATACATCTAAATGTATATACTTCATACCTGATACATCAATAGTTGTTCCTTCAGCAAGAGCAATACCTTGATAACTTAATTTAGTATATTGTAGCATTTCATCGCCATTTAAATCGAAGGTACCCCAACCGCTTCCTTGTCCAGCTTGTCCCCAATCTGGGAAATAATCTGTTCCCGGAACATCAGTATATTTTGCACTGTAAATTGAAATGACATCAGTCTCTTCACGGTTTGGTGGAGTAGGAGCCGACATGACCGGTTGCAGAATTTCTGTTACTTCAAATTCTTCAATATATTCGGTAGTTTCGATTGCTGCCCCCATAATAACCACTCTAATCGTATAAGTTCCTGGTTCCTGATAAACATAAGAAAGAGCATCTCCTATATTTGCAGAAAGAGGTTCTTCGTTACTATCTTCACCGAAATACACATCGTAAGTAATGGCAAAATCTGCAGTAGCAGTTACATTAACTTGTTTTGATACAAGTTCATCATTTGTAATTTCAACCACAACATTTTCTGGAGCCTTAAAAGAAACTTCTAGAGGCTCAGTAGTTTCAGCTTTTAAACCTGTTATGCCAATAGCTTCAACACCTACAGTATAAGTGCCTTCAGCATAGGTATGTGTAACACTTTCCCCTTGAATAACTTCCACCGGTTCGGTTGCACCATCTCCAAATGTGATGTTGTATTTAGAAGCTCCAATGGCATTAGGAGAAATTGTTACAACTCCAGTATTATCCTGTGTTACTTTAAACTGCGCTGACACATCACTAGGTGCAACCACCGCGTCTAAATAATCGAAGTTTTCATCATTGCTGCAATTAAAAACAATTAGCAGCGAAAGACATAAACCAAATATATATTTTAATGTTTTCATAGTTTCTTTTTTTAGTATCCTGGATTTTGTGCCCATCGGTTTCCTGATAATTCAATTTCCTCTTTTGGAATAGGGAAGAGTTCATGTTTTCCTGAAACAAACCCATCAATCTCCTGTGCTGCTCTTCCTGTTCTTACAAGGTCGAAGAAACGATGTCCTTCTCCTACTAATTCTACACGACGCTCTTTATAAATGGCGTTTGTTAAATTGGTACCTGATAAACTCACCGGATCTAGTGTTGCCCGTGTTCTAACTTGATTTACATAGTCTAGAGCTCTTGTATCGCTAATACCACCTCTATTTAAAGCTTCGGCCGCCATTAATAAAACATCGGCGTATCTTATAGCTCTATAATTATTACCATTAGTAAGTGCCGCATCAGGCTGGTTTAACCCGCCTTTTCTAGCAATATATTTTCTATTATAATAGCCCGTATGCTCATATCCGGTATCGTAAGTAGCTCCTGTTTCCTCTGCCCAGGCCTCGATATCTAAAATGGAATAATCTAAACGGATATCACCTTCCTCAAAAGCATCAACTACTTCCTGAACAGGTACATTAAAACTATATCCAAATTCATATAAGGGACCATCATAACTTCTCACACCATTAAAACCAACAGCATAATTACCTTCAAGACATTGAAAACAATCGTAACTACCACCATCTACATCTGAATATTGTACTTCAAAAACAGATTCTATATTATTTTCATAATCCATTTCGAACATTAATGGTGCTTCCTCTGATGATAATAATCTGTGTGGACCATTATTAATGAGATTCTCTAAAACTGTTGCTGCTTCAGAAAATTTATCCTGATATAAATAAGCTTTACCTAATAAGGCCTGTGCCGCAGCTTTGGTTACACGTCCAGTTTCATTCTGTACGTATGGCAAATTATTAGCAGCAAATATTAAGTCGTCTTCTATTAAGTCATACACATCAGATTTTGGAGCTCTATCTATTGTAAATTGATCACCAAACTGTATACGTTCATCAATTGCTAAAGGCACATCGCCAAACCATTTAACCAACTCGAAATAGTAGTAAGCTCTTAAAAATCTGGTTTGAGCAATAACACTTGTTTTATTAGCAAAATCGGTTTTATCCCTAAATTCCATGATATAATTGGTACGATTTACACCCGTATACATCCAAGTCCAGATTTCTCTAAGATTGGCATTTATTGGTGTATGAATCATATCATCTATTTCCTGAAATCCAGGTGTATCGGTAGCACTTTCACCACCACATAAGGTGTTATCAGATGCAATTTCACCTAACTGCACATTTCTTGCCGTAGCCTGCAAATAATCATAAGCAGCTACCAAAGCATCTTGATAGTCTTTTTCAGAATTGAAAAAATCTTCTGAATTTAAATCTTCAGATGGTACATCTACAAAATCATCGCCACATGAAAATGTAACCAATGCTAAAATGAAGATTATGTTATATTTTAAGTTTTTCATAATGCGATTAAAATTTTAAGTTAACACCTAATAAAAATGTTCTTGCCACAGGATAGAACCCTTGATCGATACCACCTCCTATAGGTGCTCCATTTGAAGCCGACGGATCGTAACCAGAATATTTGGTTAGCGTAAATAAGTTGTTAGCCGACACATACAGTCTTAACTTATTTATCTTTGAATCTTTAAAAGCGTCTTCAGTAAATGTGTAGCCTAATTGCACATTTTGCAGTCTTACAAAAGAGCCGTCCTCCACATAAAAATCTGAAAACAGAGTATTTGAAGTAGCCCCTGTTGTTACACGTGGCCATGAGTTTGTTGAACCTTCGCCTGTCCACCTGTCCAGATAATAAATTGTCTTATTGGTTAAAGCCTGATTACGTTCATAATTTCTAACAATGTCGTTTCCTATGGTTGCAAAAGCATAGGCAGCAAAATCGAAATTTTTGTAATCTATAGAAACATTAAGTCCCATTGTTGCATCCGGAATAGGATCGCCAATGTTTGTCTTATCATTTTCATCAATAATACCGTCATTATTCATATCAACAAACTTTAAATCACCCTGCTGAACACGATCGTCTATAACGGCGCTATTTGCTACTTCTGTTTCATTTTGAAAAATGCCATCGGTTTTATAACCTCTAAAGTATCCTATTGGATAACCAGCTTCCATACGCGAAGGTGCTGGCTGACTTATTCCAAAAACACCACCTGTTAAAAAGCCTCCGTCGCTACTAACCGATATAACTTCGTTTTTAATCGTAGTTACATTGTACTTGGCAGAAAATCTTAAATCATTACCGAAGGTATTTGAATAGCCAATAGCAAATTCGAAACCTGTATTTTCTATAATTCCACCATTAATTACTGGTGATCCACCTGTTCCTAACAATCCAGATACTTCCGGACTTACTAATAAGTCTTCCGTGCGTTTTTTAAAATAATCCGCAGTGATATCAAATTTATTATCTAAAAAGCGTAAGTCTACACCTATATCCAGTGTCTTTTGCTTTTCCCATCTAATTTCTGGGTTCGCAATAGCACCGCTGGCGACACCAATGGTTTTTACATTATCGAAAAAGTAAATACCTTCACCATTTAATAAAGAAACAAATCTATAATCTGGAATACGGTCGTTACCTAAGATACCATAGGAAGCTCTTAACTTAAGAAAATCTATAAATTGACTATTTTCTAGGAAAGCCTCATCGGAAGCAACCCAACCAATGGATCCCGAAGGAAATATACCAAATTTATTTTCAGGTCCGAATTTCGTAGAGCCATCACGACGTACTACAGCAGAAAATAAATATTTCCCTTTATAGTCGTACTGAACTCTTGTGAAATACGATAAAAGACGTGCATCGAAAGTTGGATTTCTACCAATGGCTAGATATCGATCTTCTACATCGGTTGCTTTTTCAATAACAGCATTAGCATAGCTATTATCTATAATATCGTATCCTAATAGGCCAGAATATTCGCCTTTAGTTTGAAAAACAGATGTCGCTAAAAGTACATTAATATTGTGTACTTCATTTATATTATCTTGGTACTTTATAAAAGCATCAAAAGTATAATCTCTAAAGTAATCGTGTGTCGTAAAAACAGAACTTCTTTCTACGTTGCTGTTCTTTCCGCTACCAAAAAAGGCTTTGGGATTAAATATTTTAGTTTTAACTTCCGAAATGTTCCACTGAATATTTGCCTGTGCGGTAAAACGATCTAAAAAGCTATACGATAATCCTGCATTACCACTTAATCTAAAAACTTTGGCTCTATCAAAAGTATCATCTATTTGAGCTAAGGGGTTAATTACTTCACCTCCTAAACCTTCAGCCAGGGTATAAGCACCTTCATTATCTCTTACCGAAAATGTAGGAGCCATATTCAAAGCATTAAATAAAACCGAGGAATTTGAGTTTTCAGGTAGATTAAGCTTATTCGTTCTGGTTAGAATCAACCCTGATGTAAACTTGAAATTCTTAAGAAAATCAATATTATAACTTAAACTATTAGTGAAACGCGTAAAGTTCGAACTAGGTCCACCAACAATACCATCTTGAGTTAAAAAGGATCCGCTATAAGAATAATAAGATCTTTTAGTACCACCTTTAAACATGATGTTATGATCGGTAATTAAGGCATTACCAAAAACTTCATCCTGCCAATCTGTTCCCTTACCAAAATTAGAAACATCTGTAAAAGGTAATGGATCTGCATTAGCAGCATGCGCCTCATTAACAATTAACGCATATTCTGTTGCATTTAATACCGGTATCTTTCTGGATGTTTGCTGAAAACCTGCATAGGCATTATATTCAACTGTTAAAGGCATTTCTTTTCGACCAGTTTTAGTCTTAATTAAAATAACCCCGTTCGCAGCACGTACACCATATATACCAGCAGTTGCATCTTTAAGAATGTTAATAGATTCAATATCATTGGGATTTAATACACTTAAATCTTCAATAACATTACCATCTACTAAAATTAAGGGACGACTGTCACCGTTGGTAGAAACACCACGAATGCTAATTGTGGCAGCAGCACCAGGTGATCCAGACTGCGATGTAATATTTACACCAGCAACCTGACCTTGCAGGGCTTGTTCAACACGTGTTGGTTTTAAAGCATCAATAGTTTCTGCTCCCAGAACACTAACAGCTCCGGTAATTTCCTTTTTAGTTTGTGTACCATAACCAACCACAACCACTTCATCTAATTGGGCAAGATCTTCCGCCAATTGAATATTAAGTGTTGTTTGGTCGCTTACCACAACTTCTTGAGTAACATAACCAATGAAACTAAAAGTAAGTGTAGCACCCGCTTTTACATCGGTAATACTAAAATTACCGTCGAAGTCTGATACACTTCCTTGATTGGTGTTTTTTACAATAATATTAACGCCGGCAATAGGTATTCCGGAATTATCGGTGATATTACCTGTAATATTAACATTCTGAGCAGCCGAGAATGTAAAACAGAGTAATAACAAAATCTTAAGGAGATAATGTCTCATATGTATTTAGTTTTAGTTGATGTAAAATTAATTGTAGGGTATGAAGATTTCTAATTTTTTACCTCAACAAAAAATATACATCCTATAAAAAATACATTTTTTTTACGAAAAACTCAATAAATAAGCATTATCACTAGAATTATTTAACTTTTTATTATGAAGATTATTTACTTTTTTCATAAAATGTTGTGGTGTTGTATAGGTAAATATCACGATAGTTGTGCTATTATATTTCTAAAATATAATCTGTTAAGCTAGCCTCATGAGCTAAATCGAGTTTTTTACGCAAACGATATCGTTTAACTTCTACACTTCGAGAGGATATATTTAATAGCGGTGCAATTTCCTTAGAGGATAAATTTAATCGTAAATAGGCACATAATCTTAAATCATTAGATGTTAGGGTAGGGTGAAGATCTTTCATTTTTTTTAGAAAATCTTTATCGGCATTATTAAAAGCCTCCTCAAAAACGTGCCAATCGTCTGTATTATTTAAATTCTTATCAATAATTCGTATAACGCGTTTAATATTTTTATCCGCTTTCGAATTTTCGAGTTCATTTTTTAAATCATTTAAAAGTTCATTCTTTTTAATAAGACTCATTGTAGATATACCAAGTTCTCTGTTTTTACTTTCAATATCTTGCTTTAACTTTTCATTATTAAAACGCATGGTCTGCTCTTTATTTTCTAACTCTTTTAATTCGAGTTCACGCTGTGTTTTGCGTAATAATTTTTCCTGTTGCTTTTTATAATGCCGTTTATAAAGATTGTGCATAAACAAAGCAAATAATCCCATAAAAATAATGTAACCTGAAATAGCCATGTTAGAAATGTACCATGGACGAGATATATTAAAAGCATAAGATTCTATATTTGGAGAAACCTCATTTCCAATCCTCGAGCGTACTTTAAAAGTATATTCACCATATGGTAAATTTTCAAAGACTTCAGAAGATTTGGTAGTCCATGTGCTCCATTCATTATAAATACCCTCTAACTTATATTGATATTCAGCCAACAGATATTTATTATATTCAGGTACACTATAATGAAACTCCAGATTATTTTCATTATTCTTAAAAACACCTTGCTTTGAAGTTTCTACATACTTCCAATCACTACTATTTTTAAAATTTCTGTTTAAGATAGAGTTGATTTTAACTTCCTGTGGTGAATAATTTATCTTTTTTAGGTTTATAATTAAATAGCCCTGAGTATTACCATACAAATATTTTTCATCTCCCAAATATGAAATGTTTTCATAACCCGAAACATCATGTCTTACAGCAGCAGGTAATGAAATTCTATTAATCTTAAGAATATCACTTAATTTACTTGGTGTTACATAATTTAATCCGTGTAAATTGAATGACCATAATTTATTTGAAGCCTCATCATTTACCAATTTCCCTGAAACGTAAGTTGACTTATCAAATAATTGACTCAAAATAGAGTCTCTTATAAATTTATTATGTTCATTTTCGTATTTAAAGATGCCATCTTTAGAAGTATATAAAACATGATCTTGGTATTTAATTAAACCCGTTTTAGAACCTTTGTTAACTGAAGTAACTTGAGAAATAGATAAAGCTCGCATGAACTTATCATCAAGCTTTATTTTAAATACACCTTTATACTCATGACTAATTAGAACTTCAGAGCTATTAGGCATTTCAAAATAGCGACTTGATATATCGAAATCCTGAATTTTATTTCTTAATTGCCAAATACCTTTTTTATTTTCTAAAACATATAAACCGGTATAATTTCCTTGTAATAATAAATTATCGTGATTTTCAATGGTTTTTATACTCCAGGTACCTTGAATGTTTGAAATTAATTGAGCTTGATTATTTTCAACTACGAAAGTTCCAGTATTATGACCGCAAAATAACGTATTATTTATTTCGGTTAAACACCAAACCGCACCTTTGGTTCCTGGCATAAATGTAAATTCGCCTACAGATTTTAAAGACCTATAAAATAAACCTCGATTGGTACCTATATATAAATTATTATTAAAAACTATAGATGAATTTATTGAGCCTATTTTACCTTCATGATCATTATAAACCTGAAAAGGAGATTTTATATTTATACAGTTAATTCCATTTTCTAATCCCAACCAAATATTAGAATCTACGTCTTCAAAAACCGATAATACTGTATTATTACTTAATCCATTATCTTGATTAAGTTGATAGCTAATTTCACCATCCGGTAATATATGAACAATACCATTAGAAATAGTTCCTAAAATAAAACTTCCATCCTTTAAACGAATACTACTATAAATTCTATCTTTTAATATAATTTGATTCGCCGGAATATCCCAGGATTTTAAAACATCATTTTCTAAATAATAAAATCCTTTATCTTCAGTCTGAAAATATAAAGTTCCTTTGTGGTTAAAAATATTTACTAATAAATTGTTTTTAAAAATAGGATCATCGAAAATTAACTGAGCCTTACCATTTTTAATTTCATAAATACCATCTCTGGCTTTTTGAAAATATATACCCTCATTAATATTGAAAGCTTTATAAATGGTAGTTTTTGAATTTATAATAGAATAAGATTTTTCTTCTACATCAACTACATAAATACGCTTTAAAGATTGAAATAAAATAAAATTATCAACTGGTATGATATTCCAAATTTCTTCATCTTCTAAAAAGAAAATATCAAGCTGTTCGGATAGGGACGTATAATTTAATACGCCTAAATGATCACGTTTCCAAAACCCAAATTCTTTATAACAACCGGTATAAATTAAATTATCTATAACCTTAACCGACCGAATTATGGTTTGGTTGGGAGAATTAAATAATTCCCACTTAGCACCGTTAAATTCAAGAAGTCCTTCATTATTTGCGACATAAATATATTTATCTTCCGATTGAGAAATAGCCCAGTTCTGATTTTCAGCTCCATATTCGTTAGGAGTATATACTTGAATAGGTGGGTGTTCTTGCCCTACAGAAAGGAAAAAATTTAATAAAAAGAATGCCGTGAGTAATAGTTTAATCGATCTCAATGTTAGCTATTATGAATTTTTACTAATTTAATAAATAAAAATAAGCCCTACATAAATTTTGTAGGGCTTAATAATTTTTAAAAGTTTTATGAATTACTTCTTTTTATCTATTATTTTAATATTACCACCAATTACAGTCGTTTCATTTACTGTTTTTGGATTTCCATAAATATTAACATTACCACCAGCACGTACTTTAGCATCAACTTGTACTGATGCTTTCACATCAGCCTGTCCAGCAGCATTTACAGTCACATCTGTTTTTTTTGTTTGAAGATTTTCTCCTTTATAAATACCTCCAGTAAGTAAAGTGACTTTCTGAGATTCTGAAACTCCGGTGACTTCAACAATACCTCCTGTAACCGCTTTGATATTTGTATAGCTTACATCTACTGGTACTTTTATACTCGCTCCTTCCTGAGCTTTTAAATCAATCTCAAATTGTTTAATAACATCCGATCCGTAAACTTTAGAACCTTCGTTAGCATCTATAACATCAAGACCTGTGTAGTATAAAGTCACTTTTGTATTATCTCCTTTAAGAAGTTTCTCCAGTTTCATCTTAATTTTAAGAGATCCATTTTTATTATTGATTAGCACATTTTCTGAACTCTGTCCGGTAATCTCTACTTTATTAATATTGGATTCTACCAACTCAACTTCTAATAAATCATAAACCTTAAGTTCGGTAAATTCACCAACTGTTTTCTCAATAGTTTCCTGCGCTGGAACTAGAGTAGTTAAGGTTATAGTTAGTAATAATAGTAAACGTTTCATGCATTAATTTTTTTATAGGTTTTTCATAACAACGTAAAGTTATCAATAATTATTCCGTTTTTAGAAAACTTTAAGAAGGTTTAATTTTCCTGTTTTCCTATTAAATTAAAATCGAGATGCTTTTTTACTAAATCGGTATTTTTAACTTTCACGACAACTTCATCTCCTAACTGGTACATATTTTTTGTATTACGACCAATCATGGCATATAAATCCTGATCAAATGCATAATGATCATCTTTCATGTCTCGAACACTTACCATACCCTCACATTTATTTTCTATTATTTCAACATAAATTCCCCAATCGGTTACTCCTGAAATCACACCAATAAAATTTTCATCTTTATGATCCTGCATAAATTTAATTTGCATGTATTTTATAGAATCCCGTTCCGCTTTAGTAGCTAAATTTTCCATTTCGCTGGAATGCTGACATTTTTCTTCATAGACTTCTTCATTTACCGATTTTCCACCATCAAGATAATGTTGTAATAAACGATGTGCCATAACATCAGGATAACGACGAATAGGCGATGTAAAATGACTGTAATAATCGAAAGCTAAACCATAGTGTCCAATATTGTGAGTGGAATATTCCGCTTTGCTCATGCTTCGAATGGTTAACGTATCAACTAAATTTTGTTCTTTAGTACCAACCACTTCTTTAAGTAAATAATTTAAAGAATCGGACGTAGATTTACGATCTTTAAAATTTAATTTAAATCCAAATTTAGAAACAATACCCTGAAGGTTTGCTAATTTACTTTCATCTGGTTCATCATGTACACGATATACAAATGTTTTTTTAGGTGATTGCTTTCCAATAAATTCTGAAACCTTACGGTTTGCCAAAAGCATAAATTCTTCGATAAGTTTATTAGCATCTTTACTGGTTTTAAAAAATACACCTATTGGATTAGCTTCTTCATCAAGATTAAATTTTACTTCTACTTTATCAAAAGAAATGGCCCCAGCCCGCATACGTTTATTTCTCATAATTTTTGCCAAAGCATCCATTTTTAAAATTGCATCAGCAACCTCTTGAGATGCTTCATAAGTCTCACCAGTTAATGCAACCTCTTTCGGAATTTTATTACTTTTAGTTTCAATCACACTTTGTGCTTCTTCATAAGCAAAACGAGCATCACTGTAAGTTACGGTTCTACCAAACCACTGGTTTTTAATTTCAGCTTTATCATTCATCTGAAAAACCGCAGAAAAAGTTAATTTTTCTTCATGAGGTCTTAAGGAACAAGCATTGTTAGATAATACTTCCGGCAACATAGGAACCACACGATCTACCAAATAAATAGAGGTAGCACGCTCATAAGCTTCATCATCTAAAATAGTTCCTTCTTGAAGATAGTGGGACACATCGGCAATATGAATTCCTATTTCATATAAACCATCTTTTAATATTTTAAAAGATAAAGCATCATCAAAATCTTTCGCATCTTTAGGATCGATTGTAAAAGTTAAATCCTGACGCATATCGCGACGCTTCGCAATTTCTTCTTTAGTAATTGAAGTATCTAATGTATTGGCAAACTGTTCAACTTCATAAGGAAATTCAAATGGTAAACCATATTCAGCTAAAATAGAATGAATTTCTGTAGAATGCTCGCCTGGCTTACCAAGCACTTCCATAACTTTACCATAAGGTGAATCGGCTTTCTCCGGCCAATCTTCCAATTTCACTAAAACTTTATCGCCGTCTTCAGCCTTATTCGTTTTATTAATTGGAATAAAAATATCCTTATACATCTTGCTGCTATCTGCAATAACAAATGCATAGTTACTATGAAGCTGAATAACGCCCACGTATTCGCTTTTCGCTCGCTTAATGATATTAGTTATCTCGCCTTCTATTTTACCTCGCTTACGACGCTTGTAAACGTAAAATTCTACTTCATCACCATTCAACGCTTTATTAATATTATTTGAAGCTATAAAAACATCTTCATCGAAGTCTTCACAAATAACATATCCAGTTCCTTTTCCTGAGAGATCTAATACTCCCGTATGATATTCAGTGTTGACTATGGCTTTAAATTTTCCACGATCTACTTCTTCAATTTCTTTTTTTCCTTGTAAGTCGCGTAATTTTTTTATGATTTGATTTCTGCTGCTCGCATCATTGACTCCAAGTATTGCAGCAATTTGTTTATAATTAAAAGTTTTATTTCGTTCTTTTTTTAAAATACTT
Organism: Gaetbulibacter saemankumensis DSM 17032; assembly: GCF_000425645.1. Classification (GTDB taxonomy): domain Bacteria; phylum Bacteroidota; class Bacteroidia; order Flavobacteriales; family Flavobacteriaceae; genus Gaetbulibacter; species Gaetbulibacter saemankumensis. The sequence goes on along the minus strand of NZ_KE384430.1, from coordinate 542,183 downwards.
AAAATTGTATTTGAGAGGTTGGAAATACCATTTTTCGATTTCCTTTTTTGCTTTCTTGCCATTTAAATTTATATGATCTTTTTGTTTTCCTAAGATACAGGAAAATCTGTTATTTAATAACCTGATAGAGGTGAAGTATTGGTTATTTATTTTGCCCAAAGTTACAATTAAAAAATTAAAGCTTATTTCGGGAATGTTAATTGTAAAAATAAATGGGAAATTAGGCGTTACATTCACGAATTAAATTATCTTAAAAATGATTAAAATCTTTAATAAGATAAACCTTTATACACTTAAAAATTCTTATAAAATTCAGTTTTATAAAAGTTTCTTATAAATCCTATACAAATCCAGTTTATCAACATCTGTTAACATCTACGTAACATGTTGGATTTAAATTATCTTCATCTTAAAACCACTATTAATATATAGGCTTATTAACAACACTATTACAAAAGACTTCTTATATGGCCTAAAAAAGAGTATATATCCCATTCAGAGTTTGAATAAAGAACCCATCACTTTCAAATCTAGTATCAAATTAACAGTTGTCAACATTATATATTATTATAAAAAGTTTAATTAAAAATTTTAAAAAAAATATATGATTATTATAGCTTGTTAATATCTAGTATAACTTTTACTTAATTTACTTTGATTACAATTTGTTTACGTTCTATTAATACTTAATTAACAATAAAAATTATTTTAAAATATTCATTTCTAATAACAAGAATACTCTTATTAACAGATGTTGATAACTGAAATTAACGTGTTGTTCTTAAAAAGTATTTTTGATAAACCTGTTTATATGTGACTATTTTTAGTCTGATAACATTGCTAAAAATAGGTAGTTTATAATTTGGTGTTGTGATTAAAAATCTTGTTTGAAAAAATAATTGGAAAAACCTGATTTTATTTTTCAGATTTAATTAACAGATATTAACAAGTAATTAAAACCTCTATACACATGTCAATATTTGTTACCTTTGCAGTAGATTATTTTATATATAAAAAAACATGAAAATTTCAATAGGAAACGACCACGCTGGAACGGATTATAAATTCGAAATTGTAAAATTTTTAGAGTCCCTTGGACATACTGTTAAGAACTACGGAACCGATAGCAGCGACAGTGTCGATTATGCCGATTTTGTGCACCCGGTTGCAGAAGATGTGGAGAACGAAAAAGCCGATTATGGGATCTTAATTTGTGGTAGTGCAAATGGTGTTGCAATGACCGCAAATAAGCATCAAAAAATACGTGCGGGTTTATGTTGGAATAAAGAAATTGTACATTTAATTAGAAGTCATAATAATGCTAATATTTTATGTATTCCTGCACGTTTTACAGCTATACCTCAAGCGGTAGAAATGGTAAAGGAATTTCTAAATACCGAATTCGAAGGTGGTAGACATCAAAACCGAATTGATAAAATTCCGTTATCGTGCTAAATGGGACAGAACCATTCCCATAAACACCATCACAATCATAGCGATTTAAAAGGGCGCAATCTTTTTATATCGATACTTTTAAATATTTTAATTACCGCTTCACAGGTTATTGGCGGATTGCTATCCGGCAGTTTAGCTTTATTAAGTGATGCACTTCATAATTTTAGCGACGTACTTTCCTTAGTGGTAAGTTACGTCGCTAATAAATTAAGTAAGCGACAAGCTTCTTTTCATAAAACTTTTGGGTATAAACGTGCAGAAATATTAGCGGCATTTGTAAATGCTTCTACTTTAATTATTGTTGCTATTCTGTTAATAATTGAAGCAATAAAAAGAATTGAACAACCTGAAAAAATACAGTCTAACTTAGTTATTTGGTTATCCCTTTTAGGGATATTAGCTAATGGGTTTAGTGTGTTACTACTTAGAAAAGATGCAAAAGCTAATATGAATATGCGTAGTGCGTATCTGCATTTATTTACAGATATGATGGCTAGTGTTGCTGTTCTGATAGGAGGTTTATTAATGCAGTTTTATCAAATTTACTGGGTAGATAATCTATTAACTATAGCTATAGCAATTTACTTAATTTGGATGGGGTACGACCTTTTAAAATCATCTACTAAAGTACTCATGTTGTTTACACCAGATAATATTCCTATAAAGCAAATTGTAGATGAAATTAATGCTTTTGAAAGTGTAAAAAACACCCATCATGTACATGTATGGCAGTTAAATGAAGATGAAGTTCACTTAGAAGCGCACATCGATTTTAATGAGGATATTACATTATCTCAGTTCGATGATATCCTGCATGAAATAGAAGCATTGGTATTTAATAAATACGATATCAATCATGTGAATATACAGCCGGAATATGGTAAGTCCGATGTTAAAGATATTATCGTTCAAGACTAGAATATCATGCTCAATATAGAAATAAAATCTTATACCGATTTAAGTAAAGATCAACTTTACGAATTATTACAATTACGTAGTGAAGTTTTTGTAGTGGAACAGAATTGTGTGTATCAAGATATCGATTATAAGGACCAGAAATCTTTACATGTTTTAGGTTATAAACATGATAAATTAGTTGCTTATACACGCATTTTCAAACCAGGTGATTATTTTGAACTAGCCAGTATTGGTAGGGTAGTAGTTGCAAAAAATGAACGGTCTTATAATTATGGAATTCAAATAACTCAAGCTTCTATAGTAGCTATTCAGGAGCGATTTAAGGAGTCTAAAATAAAAATCTCTGCCCAGGCTTATCTTAAGCGTTTTTATAATAAATTAGGATTTGTAGAAGTAGGAGAGGCGTATTTGGAAGATAACATTCCACATATAGCAATGATAAAGGAATAAGTTATTTAGTTTCCCCAACATAAGTAATTACAATCTCTACACGTCTGTCAAATTTCGGGTCGCCTCCTAAAGGAAATTTTCTACGCATACCTAAATAACGCATACGTTTTGTGTTTACCCCTTTTTTAGCAAAATAATCGTACACATATTTAGCTCTTGCCACCGATAGATTTCTTTGTTTTGTTTTCCGGTCTATAGCATCTCTACTAAATTGAGTACAACATACATGACCTTGTATGGTAAAATAAATATCATCACGTTCTACTAAAGCCTTAGCAATATCTTCTAGCGTTTTTTTAGATTCAGGTATAACGGTACTATAACCTGTTTTAAATAATATATTATCGAAAACTATTTTATCTCCAACCTTTAGATTAGAATCTTTTATAAGCTCTGTAGCAGCTTTCTTTTCAACTTTAGGTTCTAAAATTTCAGGTGCTTTTTTTTCTGGAATAATAGGCGGATCTGGATTTACTATAATTTCTACTTTACGGTTTAATCCGCGTATTTTACTGGCGTTTTTTTCTTCAACAATTTTTAATAAAATTTCGCCCTTGCCATCAACATGGCTAATGAGTTGTTCGCTAATTTCATTACTAGAAAAAATAGCTTTTATGGCATTAGCGCGTTGTTGAGATAATTTTAAGTTATATGAAGGCGCACCAATATCATCACAAAACCCAAAAATTGCTATCGATTTTACATCAATATCGTTTAGTTTTGATATAAAGAGTAGTAATCGACTTTCTTCGGTAGGTGGGACTTCATATTTATCGGTTTCAAAATAGACTACATGCGTTAATTCATTTTGTGAAAAAACGAATACACTTTGAAGCGCTATTAATAGTAATACCGATAGGTGTTTCATATAGAATCTTAGTAGAGTGTATAAATATAATATTTTTGATAAAATTCTTATTCAAAAATTATAAAATACTTACCTTAAATAATCAAAATAAAGGGTTGAATTAGAAAGAATATCTGTAGCTTTTTTTATTTTTTGGTCGTGTAATTTTAAATAATCATAAAGCCCTTCTCGATACACATAACGTTTAACAATTTCCTCGGTTAGTAGTTCCAGTAAATAGGCTTTATTTTCGTCTATAATACTGGTTTTAGAGTTGTTTAAATTTTTAATTAAGGTTTTAAAATCAGAATCTATATCATCATTTAATTCTTCTTTTAAAGCTTCTTCTAAAGCTTTATAAAGTGCCTTTTCAGTTTCAGTTTCAAAAGTGAAATTATTGGTCTTTAAATAGTTTTTAAAGTTTATAAAATCGCTATCTATTAATTCAAAATCATTAATATTTTCAATGTTATTATTGTAATAGTAGTTGGTAGCATAGTTAAATATAAGGTCATTATTGATAATAGCATTGGTAATAGCAGAATTCTTTGAAGCATTAAAACTTACATCCGGAAAAATACCGCCTCCATCGAAAACTTTTCTTCCGTTTTTTGTTTTAAACTCATTATAATTTTCCTGTTTTACACGGGTAGCTTCTCCTTTATCGTTGCGATGCCAATAGTCTAAAGCTTGAATACAGCGTCCTGATGGAGTGTAATATCTTGAAATGGTAATTTTAACCTGTGTTCCATAAGTAAGTTGTTTGGGGCGTTGTACTAACCCTTTACCAAAACTACGAGATCCTACAACTACAGCGCGATCCAGGTCTTGCAGTGAGCCTGAAACAATTTCACTGGCAGAAGCACTACCACCATCAATAAGCACTACTAATGGAATTTCGGTATCTATTGGTTCGCTTTGCGTATAATAGGTTTTATTATACTTTTTTACTTTCGATTTTGTAGTTACTACCAATTGCCCTTTTGGAACAAATAAGTTTACAATTTTAATAGCTTCATTAAGAAGTCCACCAGGGTTTCCACGTAAATCCAGAATTAAACTTTTTGCGCCTTGGGCTTTTAAATCACGTAACGCATAATTAGTTTCGGCAGCTGCTTTGTTATTAAATCGAGTTAAAACAATATATCCTGTTTTATTATTTATCATTGAAAAATGAGGTACCGCTTTTATTTCTACTTCAGCACGTTCTATGGTAGCTGTTTGGGTTTTCCCCTGTCTGATGTAAGTTACATCCACTGTTGATCCAGTTGTACCTTTTAATAAATCGCCTGCATTATCTTTATAACTTTCAATAGTAGTATTTCCAACTTTTATAATTTCGTCGCCTGCTTTTAAGCCTGCTTTATCGGCAGGATAATTTTTGTAAGGCTCAATGATAACCAATTTATCTTTTAAGGTTTTTACCTTAGCTCCAATTCCGGTATAATCGCCGGTATTATTTATTCTGGCCGCTTCGACATCCTGTTCATTCATAAAATTGGTATATGGATCTAAGTCTTCCAGCATGCTTTTTATAGCGGTATCCATAAGTTCACCAGGATTAGTTTCGTCAACATAATTCATGTTGAGTTCTTTAAACAAAGTGGTAAATATTTCCAGTTGTTTAGCAATTTCAAAAAAGTCGTTTTTAAAAGCTGTAGTAGTAAAAAACAAGAGACATGCTAAAGCAGGAATCAGGATACGTTTTTTTAATAAATATTTCATCTATTTGCTATTTTCAGATTCTAAAGTGTTCATGCGAAATTTATCAAATAAATGATTCATTCGCTTTTCAACTTGATCTATAGTAGGTTTTTCTTTGCCAATGTACAAAATCATAAACGCATATTGTGTAGAAATGTTGTTAAAATAGCGTGGTTTGTTAAGTCTGTAAACTTCACGTAACAAGCGTTTTATTCTATTTCTATCTACGGCTGTTTTAAAATTACGCTTACTTACTGAAACTCCTGTTTTAGCGGATATATCTTCGGTGAATGTTGTGGGTAAATATACCAGACGAAGTGGATAAGCAGAAACTGATTTACCTTCTGAAAACAGCTGGTCTATAAGTTTTTTGCTTTTTAATTTTTCTGTTTTATTATATGAAAATTTCAAGCGTTATCTTTTTATTTTTCAAAGGTAATGAAATAAAAAATCTGGTTGTATTTCACTCTATTAATATGTTTAATTATGATAAAAATCATTTTTAAACCCCTTAATAATGTGTAAATTAAGAGCTAATCTTAAGTGGCTGTATTGTTATGGGCGAATTAGATGTAACAAGGATTAAAACTAAAAAAGATCAATCAAATTATATCCATCATTTACTTAATGATATAAAAGCTTTGGATATAATGATTGATAAAGGCATGATTGAAGAACAACCTCTCAGAATTGGTGCGGAACAGGAAGTTTTTTTAGTCAATAATCAATTTTTGCCAGAAAATAAATCTTTGGAACTTTTAAAAGATATAAATAGCAGCAATTTTACTACCGAAATAAGTCGTTATAATATTGAAATAAATTTAGATGTTTTAGACTTAAAAGAGAGTTGTTTTTCCGCATTGCATAATCAATTAGATACGCTTCTGGAAAAAGCTAAAAAGTTTGCTGCGAATAAACAAATTAAAATTATTCTCACAGGTATTTTACCTTCATTATCTATAAACAATGTTGGAGATAATAGTATGACTGCTGTGAAGCGTTATTCGGCTTTAAATGAAGTAGTAAAAAAAACTCGGAAACATGGTTTTAATATTCATATCAAAGGTGTCGATGAATTAAACATATTATTTAATTCTGCGATGTTAGAAGGTTGTAATAATAGTTTTCAATCCCACCTACAATTAAGTCCGAAAACATTTGTTGATGATTATAACTGGGCGCAGGCTATTGCTGGTCCAATTTTAAGCATTTGTACTAATTCGCCATTACTTTTTGGTAAAGAATTGTGGAGCGAAACTAGAATAGCTCTGTTTACTCAAAGTTTTGATATGCGGATTAATTCTTATTTACTTAATGAAAAGCAGTCTAGAGTTAGTTTTGGAAATCAGTGGCAAACAGGGTCTATTACTAATATTTTCAAGGACAATATTTCCAGGTTTAGAAGCGTTTTGACTACAGATTTTACAAAAAGTAGTGTCGATTTATTAAAGGAAAATAAAATCCCTAAATTAAGAGCCTTACATCTTCATAACGGTACGGTATATCCATGGAACAGGGTTTGCTATGGAACTTTAAACGGAAAGCCTAATTTAAGAATTGAAAACAGGTACATTCCTTCTGGCCCAACAACAACAGATGAAATTGCTAACATGGTATTCTGGATTGGCATTATGTTAGGTAAGCCCGATAAATATCGTAATATTCATGAAAAATGGGATTTTAAGGATGTTAAAACCAATTTCTTTAATGCTGCTCGTTATGGAATGGCTACCCAATTTTACTGGGATGGAAAACATGTTTCAAGTCACGAACTTATTTTAAATGAACTGTTACCTATGGCTTATGAAGGGTTGCAAAAATATGGAGTGTCATTAGCTGATACAGAATATTATTTAAGAATTATAAAAAATAGAGTTCAAAAACGAAATGCATCGGAATGGACTGTTAGAAATTACAGGTATTTATTAAAATCTCATAAACGTTTTGAAGCGATGCAAATACTTACCGCCAAAATGTATGAAAAGCAAGAAGCTGGTGAGCCCGTACATAAGTGGGCCATGCTAAATGAATCTTATGATTCTACTTATAGGAATTATTGGATTGTTAAACATATTATGAGTTCGGATATTTTAACAGTAAATAAAAATGACACCATAGAACTTGTACTAAGTGTTATGACATGGAAAAATATTCATCATATGCCCGTTTTAAATTCAAAAGATGAACTTATTGGTTTAGTAAGTTGGAAAGATCTTGAAATTTATCTAAACGATATAGAAAATCAAAAGAATAGCATATCTGAAATTATGCAAACCGATATTAAAACGATAGATGAATATGCTACTGTGTTGGAAGCAAAGGAAATTATGAAAGCGCATCAAATAAGTTGTCTTCCTGTGGTTAAAGGTAAAAAGTTAGTGGGATTGCTCACTCATAATGATTTTTAAAGTAATGACTTTAGTTTATAATAAAGCACTAAATACTAAAATAGAGGTAAACAGAATTATTGGTAGTATAAAGAGTGATATTCCGGGACCTACTTTAGTGTTTTTTGGAGGTATTCATGGTAACGAAACATCGGGAGTTTTTGCATTGAAAGAAGTTTTAAAGTCAGTAAAAAAGACTAATATAAAAGGCACTGTCTTTGCTATTTCTGGAAATTTAGTTGCCTTAGAAAAGCATCAACGTTTTCTTGATGAAGATTTAAATAGATATTGGACCAAGGAAAACATTGAGGCGATAGAAGGAAAACATGTGTTGAATATCGAGGAGCAGGAACTACAGGAATTACTTGATGTTTTAAAATCTATTATAAAAAACAATCAACCTCCATTTTATTTTATCGATTTACATACCACATCCAGTAAGACCATACCTTTTATCACTCTAAGTGATGCATTAATAAACAGAAAATTTGCAAAGCAATTTCCGGTACCTATTGTGTTGGGGATAGAAGAATATTTAAACGGAGCTTTATTAAGTTATATTAATCAATTAGGCTATGTTTCTTTAGGGTTTGAGTCTGGGCAGCACGATGCTTTGTTGGCCATTAAAAATCATGTTGCCTTTATTTATTTAGCTCTTGCTTTTTCTGGGGTCATTAAAGATAAGAGTAGTATTAATTTTTCAGCGTATTTTAAACAGCTTCAAGAACAATCTGTTAGTGCTTTGGGTTTTTTTGAAATTGTATATCTATATAAAATTCAAAAGGAAGATAATTTTAAAATGCTAAACGGGTTTAAAAGTTTTCAACCTATAACCAAAGGCACTAAGCTAGCAATAAATAATAACAAGGAAATACAATCGCCATATAATGGAAGTATTTTTATGCCTTTATATCAAAAAAAAGGGACTGACGGATTTTTTATAATTAAAACGATAGCACCCTTTTTTTTAAAATTATCGAAGGTATTAAGAGGTGTTAAAATAGATAGTGTCTTGGTATTATTTCCTGGAGTTTCATGGTCGAATAAAAAAGAAGGGGTACTTCAAGTTAATCTTAAAATAGCCAGGTATTTTGCAAAATCCTTTTTTCACATTTTAGGGTACAGAAGTAGAACAATCGACAGAACTCATTTAAAACTTAGTAACAGAGAACGAGTTGCAAAAACTAACATGTATAAGAATGAAATCTGGTATTAGGTAATTTATTTAAGTACTCTGCTATTCAATTATCCAATCTGGTGTAAAATATAACTGTAAAAGCTACAAAATAGGATAGGTTCATAATTATAGTTTAATGATATGAAATTTAGTTATTACCGTTCGGGATTCATTGTAAGCTTAAGTAGTTATAGTTATATTAGAGTACTTTCTGAAAGTCCGTTTTTTAGCTTGATAATATTTACTTTTAGGTTTTTAGTTTTTAAATACTCTATCGCCCTGGCACTTCGCAACCCTGTATTGCAATAAACTAAAATGGGTTTATTTGTAGGAATTTCAGAGAGTCTGTTAGGTAGTTCGTTTAAAGGAATATGTATTCCTCCAATATGAAAATTATTGCGTTCTAAATGAGTTCTAACGTCAAGCAGATTATATTTTTCGGGTTGCAAAACATAATCTTTAAAAGTTAATTTCTTCATGGCATTATTGGGCGGTTTAAATAAGTTCATGATTACCAGTTATTTTCCCAGTCTTTCCATACAGGTTCTAGTCCGTTGTCTTGAAGCATTTGTGTAATAACTTCGGTTGGACGTTCGTCTGAAATTTCAAATTGTTCCAGTGATTGTGGTTCAACAACATAGCCACCAGGGTTGGTTTTAGATTCTGCACTCATCGAGGTAATACCTAAATGAACAATATGGTTTCTAAATGTTTCTGTTTCTCTCGTACTCATTGACAATTCTACATCTTCATCTAACAATCGAAACGCACAAATAGCTTGAACTAAATCGTGATCGGTCATTTCAACTTTTGGTTCTAAACCACCACTATGTGGACGTAATCGTGGGAAGGAAATGGAATATTTAGTTTTCCAATAGGTTTTTTGAAGGTATTTTAAGTGTAAGGCGGTAAAAAAGCTATCGGCACGCCAGTCCTCTAATCCAAACAAGGCTCCTAAACCTATTTTATGAATGCCCGCTTTTCCTAATCGATCGGGGGTATCTAAACGGTAATTAAAATTAGATTTTTTCCCTTTTGGGTGGTGTTTTTTGTATTCTTCTTTATGATAAGTTTCCTGGTAAACTAAAACACCATATAAATTAGCCTCCAACAAGGATTCGTACTCCTCTTGATTTAAAGGCTGCACTTCAATTGAAATATTAGAAAATTGATTTCTAATTAATTCAATAGCATGTTTAATATAAGGCACGCCTACAGTTTTGTTAGCTTCACCTGTTACCAATAAAATGTGGTTGTAACCTTTCGATTTTAAAAATGTAGCTTCCTTTAAGATTTCGGCATCTGTTAAAGTACGTCGTGGTATTTTGTTGGTCATGCTAAATCCGCAGTAGGTACATATGTTCTGACATTCATTAGACAAATACATGGGAGCGTACATCTGTATGGTATTACCAAAACGTTTCTTGGTGAGTGATCGACTTAATTGTGCCATCTGCTCTAAATAAGGTTTGGCCGCGGGAGAAATTAATGCTTTAAAATCTTCTAAATCCCGTTTTGTTTTACTTAATGCAAATTCTACATCCTGTATTGTTTTATCATTAATATTTTTTAATGTTTCATCCCAGTTATAGGTATTAAATATCTCTTGAAAGGATTTATTCATAAAAGTAATTAGTTTAAAAAACTGGTTAATGGACTACTGGCTTCGGCGTGTTGTTTTACAGTTGCTAGTTTTGCATTATAAGCCATTCTTCCAGCTTTTACAGCCATTTTAAAAGCCTTGGCCATTTCTACCGGATTTTGTGAAACAGCGATTGCAGTATTTACAAGAACGGCATCGGCTCCTAATTCCATAGCATAAGCTGCATGCGATGGACTGCCAATACCGGCATCTACAATAACTGGAACATTACTTTGTTCGATAATTATTTCTAAAAAGTCTAAAGTTTTAATTCCTTTGTTAGTCCCGATGGGAGCACCAAGAGGCATGACACATTGAGTTCCAACATCTTCTAATCTTTTGCATAAAACAGGATCGGCATGAATGTATGGCATTACAACAAATCCTAATTTTACTAGGGTTTCAGCCGCTTTAAGTGTTTCAATGGGGTCGGGTAGGAGGTATTTAGGGTCTGGATGAATTTCAAGTTTAATCCAATTTGTATTTAAAGCTTCACGAGCCAATTGTGCTGCAAAAATGGCTTCTTTTGCATTGCGAACACCAGAGGTATTTGGAAGTAGGTTGATATGTGGCTGCATAATACTCTGCAGCATTTTGTCTTGTTCATTATTAGTATCTACCCGTTTTAAGGCAACGGTTATTAATTCGCTTTCACTTGCCATTAAAGCATCAGACATGAGTTGGTGAGAGCTGAATTTACCTGTTCCAGTAAATAATCTGGAGTTAAATTCTTTATCTGCTATTTTTAGTATATCATTCATTTTAAAATGTGTGTCGTTGTTCTTGTGTTGCCGAAGCATTTAGTAATTTATTAATGGTAGTAATTTTGCTAAAATCTTTGGTAATTTCTTTAGACATAGCAATACCATATACCCCCTTATTTTTTAAGTCATTGATATCATTTTCACAAATACCTCCTATAGCAATAATTGGCGTTTGGGTTTGTAGTTTTTCAAGAATTTTTTGATAGCCTTCCAATCCTAAAATAGGACTTAGATTATCTTTAGTTTGGGTAAATTTAAATGGACCTAAACCAATGTAGTTGATTTTTTTATCTAATAAATTTTTACAGTCTTCCAATGTATTGGCTGTTCCCCCAATCATATACCATTTACCTAAATATTCTCGAGCAATAGTTGGGCAAGCATCAGTTTTTCCTAAATGTACGCCATCTGCTTTAACTGCTTTAGCTATTTTATAATGGTCGTTAATTATTAATCGTGTTTGGTAGTGTGCTGTAATTGCTCTGGCTTTTTTGGCGGTATCTAGAATAACATCTTCATGTTCATTTTTTAGGCGTAACTGAACTAATTTGGCACCATAAGTACAGGCTTGTTGTATATTATTTAGATGTGCTTCAGGGGTTGCGCCCTGTGAAATATAATGTAATTTAGGAATGTTCATACGTTATTATGTTGTTTGGTATAGGTGATTTCCCAATAGCGTTTTGTTAGAATTTAGAAACTGCTCGGTATATAATTTGGCTTGTTTGCAAGCATCTTCAATCATAACATTTAAAGCAATATTTGAGGCTAAGGCAGATGATAAGACACAACCACTGCCGTGCTTTTGAGAAATAGTTTTTGTAAATGGAGGCATATTAACCATAACAATTCGATTAAAATATAGTTCGTCCCAACCTTGTTTGTCTTTACGATGTCCTCCTTTTAAATAGATATTGGTAAAGCTTGAGATATACTCAATGGTTTCTTTGATGTCTAAATCAGGATATAAGTTTTTAATTTCATCGTAATTCGGGGTAACGATATAGCAATATTTTAAAATAGTATCGAAGCATTTTTGGTTTTCTTTTAAATGAAAATCGAAACCAGAACTACTTTTAAAAATAGGATCCAGTATAATTTTTATGTTCGAATTTAAGTAATGAAGCTTTTTTAAAATAAGGAGTAAAACCTTCCAGGATTCTACAATTCCGATTTTAACTACCGGAATTTCGAAGCGTTGAAACAAGGTGTCGATCTGGTCTAAAATAACTTTTGAATTTGTCCAGATACATTCCTTAAAAGTAATATCGTTTTGAACAGTTATCCCAGTGCATACGGATAAGCCATAGAGGCCGTGGGCTTCAAATGTTTTAATATCTGAAGTAATTCCTGCGCCACTACTAGGGTCGAATCCTGCAATTGATAAAATATATTTATGCGTATTCAAAATGTATAGTTAATTGTTTGAATAATGATTAAGTATATATTTAAAATCTTTAATTGGCGTTTTACTGCTCCAAATGCCTCCTAAAACTCCTACACCCTGATAACCAAGGGCATCGAATTCATTTAGGTTTTTGGTAGTAACACCACCCATTCCTATAATATTTTTAGGTATACCGTTTACGTTGAATTCTTTTCCATGATAACCTGCTTTTGAAATAGATGAGAACACTGGACTTAAAAGATGATAATCGAATAAAAATTCACATTGAGTTAATTCTTCAACAGAATGAAATGAGCTGCTAATACTCATGTGGCTGGTATTGCGAATGTCATTACGTGTTTCTATGGAGGTTTCTTGTCTTTTTAATTCTTGAAAATGAAGCCCCTTAAGATTAAAATCGTTCGCGAGATTATGATATTGATGGATTACAATTCTATTGTGGTAATAGGGGTCTATTTCATTCAAATAAGCTTTATAACTATTTAAATCTTTATGTGGCTTTCTTAAATGATAGTATTCTAAACCTACTTGAAATAACTGATGAAGAATTTCAAATTCATTTGTAATATCTTGTTCAGGTGCAATTAAAACAATCATATTAAGTTGCCATTTTAAAAGTTGTTAAAAAGATCTAACCCTGGACTATGGCAAGGTTAGATCTCATGTTTATTAAAGATAAACCTCGGAACCTTTTTCCTTAAATTCCTGAGATTTTTCATTCATTCCTTTTCGAATGACTTCATTTTCAATAATGTCATTTTCAGCGGCAAAATCTCGAACTTCCTGAGATATTTTCATAGAGCAAAATTTAGGTCCGCACATCGAACAGAAGTGTGCAATTTTAGCACCATCGGCAGGGAGCGTTTCATCGTGATATTCACGTGCGCGTTCGGGGTCTAACCCTAAGTTAAACTGGTCTTCCCAACGAAATTCAAAACGAGCCATACTTAATGCATTGTCTCTATGTTGAGCCCCTGGATGACCTTTAGCTAAATCGGCTGCATGGGCAGCTAATTTATAAGTAACAACACCAACTCGAACATCCTCTTTATTAGGTAGGCCTAAATGTTCTTTTGGTGTTACGTAACATAACATGGCACATCCATACCAACCAATCATAGCCGCACCAATACCCGAAGTAATATGGTCATAACCAGGCGCAATATCGGTGGTTAATGGTCCTAAAGTGTAAAATGGAGCTTCGTCGCAAACCTCAATTTGCTTTTCCATATTTTCTTTTATCATGTGCATTGGCACATGTCCGGGACCTTCAATAAAGCATTGTACTTCGTGTTTACGAGCAATTTTTGTTAGTTCGCCTAAGGTTTCAAGTTCTGCAAACTGAGCTTCATCATTTGCATCCGCAACCGATCCAGGTCGTAAACCATCACCTAAAGAAAAGGCAACATCGTAAGATTTTAAAATTTCACAGATGTCTTCAAAATGGGTATATAAAAAGTTTTCTTTATGATGTGCCAAACACCATTTAGCCATAATGGAGCCACCACGAGAAACAATGCCTGTTACGCGTTTTGCTGTCATAGGTACATAGCGGAGTAATACTCCGGCATGAATGGTAAAGTAGTCTACACCTTGTTCGGCTTGTTCGATAAGCGTATCTCTAAAAATCTCCCAGGTAAGGTCTTCGGCCACACCATTTACTTTTTCTAAAGCTTGGTAAATAGGTACAGTTCCAACAGGAACGGGTGAATTTCTAATAATCCATTCTCGGGTTTCATGAATATTTTGGCCAGTGGATAAATCCATAATATTATCAGCTCCCCAGCGACAAGCCCAAACGGCTTTTTCTACTTCTTCTTCAATAGAAGAAGTGGTTGCCGAATTACCGATGTTAGCGTTTATTTTTACAAGAAAATTACGTCCTAAAATCATAGGTTCGGCTTCCGGATGATTAATATTTGAAGGTATAACAGCACGACCTCGGGCTACTTCATTACGAACAAATTCCGGGGTAATTTTGTTTGGAATAGATGCTCCAAAATCCTGACCGGGATGCTGTTTTCTAATCTCCGTCATTTCATCGATACGCTGATTTTCACGAATGGCAATATATTCCATTTCTGGAGTAATAATTCCCTGTTTGGCGTAATGTAGTTGGGTAACATTTTTACCTTTTTTAGCTCTTAAAGGTAGTTTCAGGAGGGAGAAACGCATATGGTCTAAACTAGAATCCTTTAAACGCTGATTACAATATTCAGATGAAAATTGGTTTAATTGTTCTACATCACCACGATCTTTAATCCATGATTCACGAATACGCTCAATACCGTTGTGTACGTTAATAGCTTTATCGGGGTCTGTATATGGACCCGAAGTATCATATACAGTTACAGGTTCGTTAGGTGTTAATTTTTTAGTTAACGAATCCTTGGTGTCGCTCAATGAAATTTCACGCATAGCCACTTTTATTTGTGGGTGAATTTTTCCTGGAACGTAAATCTTTTTAGAATTTGGAAAAGGGTGTCTGGTAATTTGACTTTCTTTTGGTGCCGTGTCTTTATTTTTCATTTTATATTGTTTAGTAGTTCGTGCGAAGTTTATTGATTATCCTCCCTGGGTAGCCTGAATGATTAAAACCTTATCTCCAGAGTTTAGAGACTGTTTGCTCCAATTTGATTTAGAAATAATTTCTTGATTAATAGCTACGGCTATGCCAACCTCGGGATAATTAATGTGACGTAGCAGATTGGAAATATTGATGTTTTTATCAACTTCCAGTGGTTTTTCGTTAAGGTGAATAGTTATCATTTACAATACATTTTATATTGTAAACCATAGAGGATAGTAATCGCTTTGAAAAAAGACACTTCACGGTTGAAGGAAGTGTGTTTATGAAAAGGTGTGCTAGCCTATATTTCAATAAGCTATTCAACTTTTCCCTTCGACGGTACTAACCGTATCAGGTTCAAAGGGTATGTCTCAGTTCTAAAATTAGAACACCCCTAAAGTTTACATGGCGAATGTATTAAAAAATAAAGAGTTGGCACAGAATATATTAAAGTATTTGGTTTTTAAGCTCATAAAAAAAGACTTCTTTTGTTAAAAAGAAGTCTTTTGAATATTTAAAATAAAGAGAATTTTTCTGTTACTTTTTATTGTTTTCTCTATTAATATCGGCCATCATGTTTTTAGGATCAATTTGAACCGATTTAACTGTTTTGTTAGCTTTTAAAGTGTAAACTGGATATGCCCAAGCCCAGTCCGGAGCTATAGTGGCAGTGGTTGGTTTTTCTCCTCGCATCATTTGTAATGGTATATAGAAATCTTCTGTAGATCCATCGGTATAAGTTACGGTTAAATCTAAAGGCATTGGCATTAAACCAATGCGTTCTAGCACGATATTTTCTCCATTAATTACTTTAACACTATAGTCAATCGTGTTGGTAGTGCGGGTCCAATCATTTAAATACCAATCTAATTCTAAACCAGATACTTTTTCAGCAATTCTTATAAAATCGGTACGTGTTGGATGTTTAAAAGCCCATTGTTTGAAATATTCTTTAATGGTTTCTTTTTGGTTTTCTTCTCCAATAACATAAGCCAATTGGTTTAAGAATACGTAACCTTTATAGTAAGCCGAAATAGTTGACGACTGATTGTAATTGAAACGATCGGCATGCGTTGTTTGTGGTTGTTCTACGCCTGATTTAGCATAAGCAAAGTAAACATCATATATGCGTTGTGTAGGTTTTTCAAAAGAGGTGTTGAAAATGTTGCTTTCTGCTAATTCTCCAAAATATTCGGTAAACCCTTCGTCCATCCAATAATTTGTTAGCTCGTTGGTAGCTAATAAAAACTGAAACCAAGTATGTGCCATTTCATGTGCAGTTACACCAAAAAGCCCTTCAAACGTACCTTCTCCCATAATAAGTGTACACATAGCATATTCCATGCCTCCGTCTCCACCTTGAATGATGGAATATTGTTTGTATGGGTACTGACCAATATTACTGCTGTAAAATTGCATTAACTGAACGGCTCTTTTTTGAAGATTTTTCCAGTTGTCCAATTTGTCCTGAGCCATGGTTTTCTTGTATAAGAAATGTAATAATGGACCATTAGGAACCTGCATGGTATCGTGATTATAGTCAGGATCTGCAGCCCAAGTAAAGTCGTGTACGTTAGGTGCTACAAAATGCCAGGTTAATTTTTCACCAGCAGGACGATTTACGGTTGATATTTCGTAACCATAGCCTATTTCGTTAGGGTTCTGTAGATAACCAGTTCCTCCAACAATATAGTTTTTATTAATATGCAGGGTCACATCAAAATTTCCCCAAACGCCATGAAATTCACGGCCGATATAAGGATCGGCATGCCAGCCTTCATAATCATATTCGGCTAATTTAGGATACCATTGTGACATAGAAAGTGCTACGCCTTCTTTATTATTTCTGCCAGAACGACGAATTTGTACGGGTACCTGAGCATCAAATATCATATCTAAGGTTACGCTTTCACCTGGTTGAATAGGTTTAGCTAAATCTACTTCTAAGATAGTTCCAACAGTTTCGTAAGATACTGCAGTACCATTCTGTTCTAATGAGTTTACTTTAATATATCCTATTTCATCAGAATTAAGTTTGCTAATGCGATCTTTTACACGTCCATCGGGATCAGCAATATTACGTGATCGTACGTCCATTTCACTTCCCGGTTGGAAGGCGTTAAAATATAAGTGGTAAAATACTTTATTTAATACATCTGGTGAATTATTGGTGTAGACTAAGGTTTGTTTTCCTTTATATTGATAGTTATCTACATCCATATCGATATCCATTTTATAATCGACATGTTGTTGCCAATAAGTAGAGTTTACAGAATGATTAGGAGCTAGAGGTGTAGCATTATTTGTGGTGGTTACTTCTTTAGTACCCCCACAGGAAATAAACAATGATAAGCTTAAAACTGAAATAAGAAGTCGTTTCATAGTGGTTATAATTTAAAAAAAGAGGCCTATTGGCCTCTTTTTAATATATAAGATAATGTATTATTTCGACATTTGAGATGCCATTATCAATGCGTTGTAAGCATTTACTATTCTTCCTGATTTAGACAATTCGCTAAATGGACGAACATCGTTAGGATCTCCACCTACAATAACATCGATATTAATTTTTAATCCTGAGTTCATTAATATTTGTTTTACTTGAGCAGCAGATAATTTTGGATAGTAAGAACGGATTAAAGCAGCTACACCAGCAACCCCTGGAGCAGCCATAGAAGTTCCGCTTTTAAAATCGTATTCACTTTCTGGAGTTGTAGAGTAAATTGAAGCACCAGGAGCAAATACATCTACACTGTTTTTACCGTAATTAGAAAAAGGTGCCACCATGTTAGCGCCATATTTAGGAGCTAAAGCACCCACTCTAATATAGTTATCTGAGATCTCTTGTCCATCAACACTATCTTCTGGGAAGTTTAATTCTACATCTACATCATTACTGTCGTTTCCAGCAGCATGAACAAACAATACATCCTTTTCAGCGGCATATTTAATAGCCTCATGTACCCATTTTGCGTGTGGAGAAAAGCTTTTACCAAAACTACCGTTAATTACTTTGGCACCATTATCAACGGCATATCTAATAGCTAAAGCTACATCTTTATCATACTCGTCACCATTTGGTACGGCTCTAACACTCATAATTTGAACATTGTTTGCAACACCATCTTGTCCTAATCCGTTACCTCTTTCTGCAGCAATAATTCCAGCTACGTGTGTACCGTGACTTTCAGATTTTTTTACATGTTTAACATTGGCATCACCATAATATTTAGTAGACATGTCTTCTGGATTGTCTCCAGTTAAACGCCCTTTTAAGTTTTTGTTTAAATTAAAGTTTAAACGTTCGTTAATGCTTTGTAAACCATTATTGATTTCTTTTGAAGCTTCTTCTAAAGATTCTAAGCCATTACTGTAAAAGTATTGAGCCATTTGAGCAGCTTGTTTAAGAGTTTCATCTTCAGTAGAAAGCGCTTTTACTTCTTCTTGGGTATAATCTTCTTTTCCAAAATGTGCAGCTAAGGCTTTATCGGCATTGCCAATTTGTTGTAGCATTTGCTCATAACGATTTTTGTAACCTGTAAATTTGTTATAGTTTTCGTTATATTCTTTTTCTGCTCTTTCATAATCAGGGTTAGAAGTGTCTCCACTAGCAATTATACGTACATATTCTAATTGCTCATCGTAACCATCTCCTAAAAAGTTCCATCCATGAACGTCATCGACATAACCATTTTTGTCATCATCTTTGCCAGTGTTTGCTTTTTCATCTTCATTGGTCCAAAGTACATTTTGAAGATCTTCATGATCGATATCGATACCAGAATCTATTACTGCAACGATAACGGTTTTACCTTTTTTATCTTTTAAAATTTCAGTGTAAGCTTTTTCAACACTCATTCCGGGAATAGTATCCTTCACTAAATCTAGGTGTCCCCAAGTTTGTTTTTCCTGTTCTGTTAATTCTAAAACTTTTAAAGGCGTTGAATCAACATTTTCTATAGGTGTTGATAGAATAGGAGCCGTACCACCACAGCCATAAAATAAAGTAGCTGCCGCGAATACTGATAATGATAGAGTTTTAATTGTTTTCATTTATTAAAATTTGAATCTGTTTATGTTATTTAAAAATGTCTTGTGTGTTATAAACTTCTTTAAGGCGAACCCCTTTTTCGGTATGCTGTACCGTGATAATTTCGTTATGAGCATCATGTTCCAAAAAGAGGTAATAATTATTATCAGCCGCCAGATTTAAAAAGGTTTCTTTTTCATCTAAAGTGAGTAGCGGTCTGGTATCATACCCCATAACATATGGTAATGGTAAATGACCAACAGTTGGTAGTAAATCGGCCATGAATGCAATAGTTTTACCATCGTAATTAATAAGCGGGATCATTTGTTTTTCGGTATGACCATCGGCAAAGAAAATATCAAAACCAAGTTCTGAATTTTGTAAACGATCACCATTAGGTATTCCTGTAAATTTTAATTGACCGCTCTCTTCAATGGGGATAATGTTTTCTTTTAAAAAAGAGGCTTTTTCTCTTCTGTTTGGTTTAGTGGCCCATTCCCAGTGATTTTCATTACTCCAGTAATTGGCGTTTTTAAAAGCAGGTTGATAACCCGTTTTTTCTTTATTCCAATTAATAGCACCACCAGAATGATCGAAATGCAAATGTGTTAAAAAAACATCTGTAATGTCATCTGGGTGAAAGCCTTGATTTTTAATAGAACCTTCCAAAGTATCATTACCCCAAAGGTGATAGTACCCGAAAAATTTATCCGATTGTTTATTCCCCATGCCGGTATCGACTAATATAAGTCTGTTACCATCTTCAATAAGTAAGCA
Source organism: Gaetbulibacter saemankumensis DSM 17032 (assembly GCF_000425645.1). Taxonomy (GTDB): domain Bacteria; phylum Bacteroidota; class Bacteroidia; order Flavobacteriales; family Flavobacteriaceae; genus Gaetbulibacter; species Gaetbulibacter saemankumensis. The sequence continues at coordinate 522,055 of NZ_KE384430.1, read as the reverse complement.
ACGTGCTGCAATATCTATCATATTGTTAGCATCTGCCGGATTAGTTTTTTGCCATAGAGATTTGGGCACTACGCCAAACATAGCACCGCCATCCAGTTTAAAGTTTCCAGCATTAACAGGGAATAAATTCATAAGGATGTAAAATTAATAAAACTATTGTGATTGCCTGAAAACCTTAAGAATATATTAAGAAAAGAGCCTAAAAAAAATGAATTTTAATGTTCCTGTATTTTTTAACTTACAGTTTTTAGTGAATATTTATTGATTTGAATATGAAATAACCTCTTTTAAGCGCTTACCAAAATCAAATAAGGCATTTATTTCTTTAATACTAGCAAGACGTTCTTTACCTAAAATTAAAATGGCATGGCCATTAGATTCTACATGGTAATAAGGATTACTTTCAAAAAACTGTGTAATTTCATTGCTGAAAAATTTAGTAATAGCAATTTGGTCATCACCTAATAGATAGAAATGTTTTGAAAATTCGGTATCACTTTCTATCTGAATATCTTTAAATCCAGCAAAAGCATAAACACGTTCTAAAAAGCCTTCTTTATCTAAAGTAAACTCGGGAATTGATTTATTTAATTCAATATGAAGCATGGTTGTTCTAATAACCTCTTTAGCAATAAATTCACCTTCAGAAAATTCTATATCGAATAGTTTATAGGTATGGTTTGTATCATATAATTCGTTATAGATACGGTTAATTTGTTTGGTGTTAAAAAACAAAAATTTATTTAAGAATGTGACTTCCTTTTGTTTTTTCGGGCTGTAAATAAGCTTTAGATTTTTAGCTATAGTTTTCATTCCCGATTGACGTTTTGTTAGATTCTTTTTAATAATGTTTGGAACAGGTAGTAAACGTCGTGATGCGAAAGGGTGTTTAGAATCTGTATCGTGCATGTCTAATCCAATAACATCGAAATTACCTCCTCGTTTTTTAAATGTTTCTTGATAGTTGTTAATGTTTTCTAATACGGTATCATCAACAAATTCACACATAGAAAAATCTACAATGATATCTTTATCTTCAGGGACAGCATCTAATCGTTGTTTTAGTCTGAAATAATTTAAAAAGCTACAAAAATGTTTCACACTTACATAGTAGTCATTTTTACCATCTGTCTCGCGATACATTAAAACATTTGGTTTTAAAACATTCCTTAAAAAAAGCCCGGCACTTTTATTAATGACTATATGAATTATGACGGAAGCAATAACGCCTGAAAGTATACCGGTAATAAGACCTACTTTTAGAGTAATAATTAAGGTGACAAAAAAGATGATAAGCTGCTCTTTACCTATAGAAAATATTTTACGAACTACATTGGGAGATGCTAATTTATAACCTGTATATACCAAAATAGCCATAAGAGCAGGTAAAGGAATACGAGTTAATTGTGTGCTGAAAAAGGCAATAAAAAGCATCAGAAAGAAGGCATGAAAAAAGTTTGAAGAGCGATTGCTACCACCTTGATTTACATTTACCGAACTTCTGGCAATAACGGTAACCACATTTAGCCCTCCTAAAAAACCACTCACAACGGTAGCGAGTCCTAAGGCTTTTAAATCGCGATTTACATTCGAACGTCGCTTCTCAGGATCTAGTTTATCTACTGCCTTAATACTCAGTAAGGATTCTATACTTGCTATTAAGGTAAGTGCAAATACACTACCCCAAAAAGGTAAACTACCTATTTTATTGAAATTTAGAGTTGGTAAATCTTCAATAATATGTTGCAGGGTGGGGATGCCAGAAAGCATATATTCACTTGAAATGGGATGTGGTTCATGAAGTACAAGCTCAAAGTAATAACTAATGCTTATCGATAAAATGACAATCCACATAGGAGCAGGAATAAGCTGTAAATACTTATTTCTGATTTTTGAATAAAACATCATAATTGCCAGACTAACTACTCCTGCTAATGCTGCATATATGAGTCCTTTGTAATGGTAATGTAATACATCGTTTATAGTAAAAGGAATTTCAATTAGATAATCAACGGTGTTGGCACGTTTAATTTTATGCGCTAACATTATATGAAACTGTTTTCCTAATATAATTAATCCGATAGCTGCCAGCATACCCTGAATGGCCGATGATGGAAAAAAATTTGCCAGGGTTCCCATTCTTAAAAACCCTAAGAGCGCTAATAATAATCCCGAACAAATAATCGCTACATAAGCACTTTCTAAACCCAGAGTTGTAATGGAAATGAGTAAAACACCTACCAAGCCATTACCAGGTCCGGTAATTGTAATATGACTTCCTCCCAAAATGGCTACAAGAATACCCCCTACAATAGCTGCGATAATACCAGCTATTGGCGGTGCTTCACTGGCCATAGCTAATCCTAAACCTAGCGGAAGCGCAATTAAACTTACCACAAAACCTGAGAATATATTTTTTGGTAAGGCTTTAAAAAAATCTTTTATGATATTTTTTCTGGGGCTCATTGAAGAATTAAAACGTCGGTTGGTAATTCGGTTAAAATATGTTCTATGTCATGTGGAAATAGCCGGTCCCAGAAGGTCATTTTTTTAGGACCATTCATTACTAATAAATCGGCTCGTGAAATCTGGGCATAATGCCCAATGGAATATCCTTTTCTGCCAAAAATAGGCTGCAGTTTTACAGTGATGTTTTTGGTGTATGTTTCAGGAATATGACTTAGTATTTCTTTTATTCTGGTATTCTCACGTAACTTTATACGCTCTTTCATAATGGTTGCCTTTCTAAGAGATTTATCGTCATCAACCTTTACAGAGATTTGGTCTTGATTAATTTCTTCAACGATAGTAATTTTATTAGCACTTAGGTGTTTGGCAACATAAAAAGCAGTACTAATGGCTAATTCTGTTTTCGGGTCTTTTAACCCATTTACCACAATATGTTCACAAGGCACCCGATTAACACTGGGTTTAATAAGTAACAATATAGAACATCGGGCTTGTCTTGTAATTTTTCTAGCGATGGATCCAATATAATATTTAAGAATGTCTTCGCGCTGAACGGCACCAAGTATTAGTAAATCGATGGACTTTTCTTCTGAAACAGATAGAATAACGTCTACCGGATCACCGGTTTTGAAAACCACTTCAAAATCTAAATGGTCCTTTTTAAAAGGTTGAAGAATCATTTTTAATGTTGAAATTTTGTCTTCTGAAGCATCTCCAACATGTATTAAATACAGTTTAGCATTAAGAAAAATGGAAAGTCTGGCGGCCTCAAATAAGTTCGCTTTCAAATTTGGCGAAAATGCAACTCCAATACCTATGCTCTTAAAAGGCTTTAATATCACTAGATATCTTAATATTTAATGTTTAAAGCGTGTAAGATAATATTTTTTGAGCATCATTCTATATATATTACCGACTCATTAACAATCAACGTATCGTTATAACCAAATGGCCGTTTGTTCCCATTAATATCAATTATAACAAGAGGTAAAATGTTTTTATTTTGTTTAAGTTGATATTTAACCCATGCCCGGGTTGTGGTTTCTTCAGTTATTTTCATTTCAATTTCTCTAAAATTTGAAGATTGCACTAGTTTTATCCATGGTTTTATATCAGTTCGACTTGCAAATAATGTTGATGCGCTTCCTATAAGATTAATTCCTGCTCCCTCATTGTTTTCGTTAGGACATATTACTACAAATTTTTCCGGGATATAAAAGCTGTCGTTTGCTAATTGTGAAGCCAATAGATTGATTTCGGTATTTTCGGTCAATGCAATAAATGTTTGAAAATCTTTAGCGGATGCTTTGCTTAGTGTGGGTTCATCTAATGCGTTACCGTGTATAGATTCAAAACCTTTTCTTTCAGCCTGTTCGGCCATTACTTTGTTGGCATCAATAAAAACAATTTTATCGCTTGCCTTTAAGTGTTTTCCAAGAAGTAAACCTATGGGGTTAGCTCCTAAAATAAGATATCCATTTTTCGAATATTGCTTAACGAGTTGTCCGCGTTTTTTTAACCAGTTGGTCGACCAAGTCAATAATAAAGGCACCGATAGTGTCGTTAATATAGCCATGAAAACTAGAATTGAAAATATTTCTTGAGAAATAACGCCTTTCTGTAAGCCAATACCAGCAATAACAATTTCTACTGCACCTCGACCATTCATACCTGTTCCAACAGCTAACCCTTCTCGCCAACCATTTCCACTTGGTAAATAAAATATAATAGTACCTAATATTTTACCTATAAACGCTGCTCCAAGTATAAGTAGTAATAAGTTTAAGTTGGTTTGGAAAACATCAAGGGAAACATAAAATCCGGCTGTAACAAAAAAGATGGGAGCCATGAAGCCTACTGATATATCATGAAAAACATTGGAAATGTCTTTGCTTATTTTTTTATTAAAGAGATCATCTTTAATAAAAAGTCCAGCCATGAAAGCTCCTAAAATTCCATGAAGACCAACTAGTTCTGCTAGTTCTGACAATCCAAAAACGATTAGAAGTAGTAATGTGAAGTAAAAGGTGCGGTTATCAATTTTTTTAGATTCGAACCATTTTAAGAGTTTGGGAAATAAGTAAAGCCCTAGTAGCGTAGAAAATAAAAAGAATAAGATTATTTTGCCACTAATAAACAATATTTCAGACATGTTTACAGATCCGGCATCTATAAAACTAGATAAGCCTGCAAAAATGATAAGCGCTAGAGTATCAGAAAATAGTGCGCCAGCCATTAAAACATAAGCAATTCGGGTATCTAGTAAGTTTAAATCGACTAGAATGCGACTTTTGGTCGCCAAAGAAGTAACACCAACGGCTATACCAACAAAAAGTCCTGCAATACTTGTACCTCCCGATAAAGTTACAACATAGTATCCTAAGATAAAGGGCACAATAAAACCTCCAACAGCCGCTAAGAGTCCGGCCCATGACGCTTTTCCTAAGTCCTTAAAATTAATCTCCATACCTATGTAGGCCATAAGTAGGATAACGCCCGTTTCTGATAATATAGTAAGAGTGCTTGAGATATTAACGAGACCTAATAATGGAGGGCCTATTATGATGCCAATTAATAGCTCACCTAGAATAGATGGATACCCTATTCGTTTTATTAATGCACCAGCACCCCAAGCAGAAATAAGTACAATAAAAAGGTTTAAAATATCAAATCCTTCCATAATTAAGTCTATTTTATAAAAAGCGAGATATTATAAATATCTGAATTTTTTTTAAAATAGTATTTTAAGATTGCCGTTTAGTAGTCATTTTTTAATATTTTGCTATAATGTTTAGTAAAACAATTTGTACATGATTGAACTTTCTGCAATAGTAATTTTAGGAATATTATCACAATGGGTTGCATGGAGGCTTAAACTTCCTGCAATTTTACCTTTAATTCTTATAGGACTTTTTGTAGGTCCTATATCAACATTATTTTCGGAGGATGGCACTAAATGGATTGAACCCGTTTGGAATGGAGAGAAAGGATTATTTCCCGGAGATAGTCTCTATAGCTTTGTGTCCTTAGCTATAGGTATTATATTGTTTGAGGGTGGACTAACGTTAAAGCGTAATGAAATTTCAAAAGTAGGTCCAGTTATTTTAAAACTTATTAGTTTTGGTGGGTTTATTACATTTGTGGGAGCAGGTTTAGCAGCGCATTTTATATTTAATTTAAGTTGGAGAGTCTCTTTTTTATTTTCGGCACTTATTATTGTTACAGGCCCTACGGTTATTGCTCCTATTTTAAGAAACATTCCCTTAAAAAAGGAAATTTCAACCGTTTTAAAATGGGAAGGGATTTTAATTGATCCTATCGGTGCTTTGGCAGCGGTATTGATGTTCGAATTTATAAGTATAGGAGAAAATAATGGTTATACCCTTCAGGCCATTCTGGAGTTTGGTAAAATTGTAATTATTGGTATATCTTTTGGTACTACAGCAGCTTTAATACTTTATTTTTCTATTAAGAAAAAGCTAATACCTCATTATTTGCTTAATGTAACAGCTCTATCTGTAGTACTTTTGGTTTTTGTAGAGTCCGATATATTTGCACATGAATCTGGGCTTTTAGCGGTTGTTGTTATGGGTATGGTGTTAGGTAATAGTAAATTGCCAAACTTAAAGGAATTACTCTATTTTAAAGAATCCTTGAGTGTATTGCTTATATCGATTCTCTTTATTTTATTATCAGCAAATATAAATTTGGATGATTTGCTAATTGTATATAATTGGAAAACTGTTTTACTTATAGCCATTATTATTTTTGTTTTAAGGCCATTAGGTGTTTTCTTAAGCTGCATTAATTCAGGGTTGAAGTTTAATGAAAAGGTTTTTATTAGTTGGGTAGGTCCTCGAGGGATTGTTGCGGCGGGTATTGCTTCTTTATTTGGGACCAAGCTTGTATTAAGAGGTGAGCCCTATGCTGAATATATTACACCATTAGTTTTTACTACCGTACTTGTAACGGTACTTTTAAATGCTGCATCCGCAAGGTATGTGGCAAAATTGATTGGAGTTTACTTAAAAGCAAGTAATGGTATTTTAATGATTGGTGCTTCAGAAGCTTCTAGGATTATAGCCAAATATTTAAAAAATAATGCACGTCATGTTGTATTAATAGATAATAATTTAGATAATATTAATAAGGCTAAAAGTTTAGACTTAGATGCTATGCAGGCTAATATTTATTCTGAAGATTTAACTAATGATATTGAACTGAGTGATATTGGGTATTTGTTAGCCTTTACTGGAAGTGATGAAATTAATAAATATAGTATCAATAAATTTCGAGATCATCTAGGAGAACGAGGCTCTTATAGACTTATTTCTTCTCAGGAGATTAAAAATCAAGAAGATATTACTCTTGAAACTATATTTTCTACTAAAGATGATTTTATAAACTTCAGCGAAGTAGCAAGGGATTATCCGGTAATTCATGAGATTGCTATTAATACCAAAGAAGAATATCTTAACAAGATTAATAAATTAAATAGAGAACAGAAGACCATTCCTCTGTTTGTTAAGGATCGTGATGGAGAGCTGCATATTATTTGTACTCTAACAAAAGACTTTAAAATTGAAAAAGACTTTAAACTTGTGTATCTTGGAAAACCTTATGAATCTATAGATGTCTAAATTAAGAGTTTAGATGATTTTATTTTAAAAGGCTTGCTGTTTAGCAAGCCTTTTAAAATAAAATTTAGATTCTTCTACCCAATGATTTGAAGGTTGGTAAATTCTTTAGTGACAACTAAGGTGTTGTTTTCGAATTGTACATCTTTAAATGACACCTCTTCATTATCTACTTTAATGGTTTTTACTTCGAATGGTAAACCAAATAGGTTTAGTTTAAAAGTAGAATATGGAGTTTCGTACTGTCCACGTTTGTGGATACGGATGATTAATTTTTCCCCATTACCAGCTAAATTGAATTTCTTCAGACTGTAACGCCCTTTTCTATAGTCGTAGCCATCATTGGAATCTTCGTATAACTCCGAATCTTCTTTGCCTTTTTTGTAATAAACATCTAAATCGATTTGTTCTAACTTAATTTCTCCAACATACTGCTGTACGGGATATTTCGGAATGATTGCACCAGCCTTAATAAAAATTGGCATTTCGTCAAGATCGGCATCAATCCAGGTTTCTTTACCGCCTTTTATTAATTCCTTCGTCCAATTATTATACCATTCGCCACGAGGAATATACATGCGTCTTCCTTTAGAATTCGGTTCGTTTATTGGGCAAACTAGAATATGATCACCACAAATAAACTCATCGGTTCTGTAATGCGTTTGAATGTCTTCCTGGTCGTAAAGGACTAGAGATTTTAACATGGGTATGTTGTCCTGTGAGTAATGATAGAACGTTGTATATAAATACGGTAATAATTCGTAACGTATTTCAATGAACTTACGTACAATATCTGTAATTTCTTCATCGAAAGCCCAAGGTTCTTGAGCACCATGATCGCCAGACGAATGTGTTCTACAAAAGGGATGGAAAACACCTAACTGAATCCAACGTGCATATAATTCGCCATTAGGTTGTTCAGCAAAACCACCTATATCCGATCCCGCGAATGAGAATCCAGACATGGCTAATCGCTGCGCCTGAATATTAGCAATTTGTAAATGTTCCCAGGTAGCAACATTATCGCCCATCCAGGTTGAGGTATAGCGTTGAGTGCCCGAATAAGCCGATCGCGTAATTACAAAGGGGCGTTTCGGATAATTAAATCGTTTTAAACCATGGTAGGTAGCACGAGCCATTTGCATACCATAAATATTATGTGCTTTTTGATGACTACAAGGGTTACCATCGTAATCGTGACGCACATCGGGAGGAAAGGATTTTCCTGGAACATCCATAACGGCTGGTTCGTTCATATCGTTCCAAACACCCTTAACACCTATATCTTCAATTAATTCTTTAAAAAGTCCTGCCCACCATTCGCGAACATCAGGTCTGGTGAAATCTGGAAAATAACATTCTCCCGGCCATACTTTACCTTTCATGTAAGGTCCATCAGCTCTTTTACAGAAATAATCGTTATCCAATCCTTCTTTAAACACACTGTATTCTGGGTCGATTTTAATACCAGGATCGATAATTACAACTGTTTTAAATCCGTCCTCGGCTAATTCCTTCACCATGCGTTTAGGTTCAGGGAAATATTCTTTACTCCAAGTAAAACATCTAAAGCCTTCCATATAATCGATATCCAGATAGATTGCATCACAAGGAATTTTAAGTTCTCTAAATTTATTGGTGATTTCTTTTACCTGAGATTCTGGATAGTAACTCCACTTACATTGGTGATACCCTAAAGCCCATAAAGGCGGTAATTCTGGCGTACCAGTTAAGTCGGTATAGCTAGCCACCACGTCCTGCATATTAGGACCGTAAAAGAAATAGTAATTCATTTCTCCTCCTTGTGCCCAAAAACTGGTTACATTGCGACGTTCATGGCAAAAGTCGAAATATGTTCTAAAAGAATTATCGAAGAAAATACCATAGGATTTACCACTGTGAATACCAGTATAAAACGGAATGGCTTTGTAAATAGGATCGGTATTTTTTCCGTAAGCATAGGAGTCTGTCGCCCAGTTTTCAAAACGGCGTCCTTTTAAATTTAAGTGTTCCGGTTTATCACCAAGACCATAGTAACTTTCGCCCGCCTGAGCAGATTTACTCATTTTTACAATATCGCCGCCTAATTCGTAACTTTCTTCCCAGTGAAATCCAAGTTCATCTTCAATAATAACAGATTTATCATGAGCATCATAAATAGATTTTCTTAAGTCCGATTTGTATATATGGCAAATTAGTTTTGCGGTGGTGATGATATATTTTTCATCATCATCTGTTATTTCTAAATTATTATAACCTCTACTGGCATCTTCATCAATAGCATACGAAAAATCCTTTGTGAATTTTCCAACGGTAGTATAGCGGAAGCGTAAAACACTATCTCTTAATACGGTTAATTGTAAAATGACACTATTAGTTGTATAAAAATGTAGTACATCTACATCTTTTTTATAATCTATTATAGTTGAAGGAAATTGATCTCCTTTATATTCTAATTCAGTATTTAATATCATAGCGGAATGAATTTAATATTGGCTAAAATTAGTAAATTACACTTCCAAAATCAGCCAATATTTACTAAAAATAACACAGTATCATTGCGTAACTAGCAAATTAAGAGAGGTTTAATTAAATTAACAATAAAATGTAATATTATTCAATTTTAAAAATTACAACTCCTAAAGGAGGTAATGTTACTTTAGCCGAATAATTCTTGCCATTCCAAGGTGATTTTCTTACTGTAATTGGTTTCGCATTACAAACACCACTGCCACCAAATTCTTCGATATCGCTATTAAAAATTTCAACTAATTTTCCTTTGGTAGGTATTCCTAATTTATAATCTTTTTGCACGGCTGGTGTTAGATTGCAGGATACTACTAAATTGTTTTTAGAATCATGGCCTTTACGGATATAACTAATTACAGAGTTTTGATGATCGTCGTAACTAATCCATTCAAAACCCTCATGACTAAACTGTTTTTCGAAAAGTGCCGATTGCTCTTTATAGAAAGTATTTAATGCTTTATAGTAGTTTTGAAAGTCTTTATGTGGTTTAAAATCTAGTAGGTTCCAATCTAAACTTCCTTGGAAATCCCATTCGTTGTATTGGCCGAACTCACCGCCCATAAATAATAAATTAGTACCAGGATGAGTAAACATATATCCAAATAATAGACGCAGGTTTGCAAATCGTTGCCACTCGTCGCCTGGCATTCGACCTATTAAGGAATTTTTACCGTATACGACTTCATCATGAGACAGTGGTAACATAAAGTTTTCTGTAAAGGCATAAGCTAAACTAAAGGTAATGTCGTTTTGATGATATTGCCTGTATATGGGATTTTTTTTGAAATAATCAAGAGTGTCGTGCATCCATCCCATCATCCATTTCATGCCAAAGCCTAAACCACCTAGAAAAACAGGTTTAGAAACGCCTGTAAAGGCTGTAGATTCTTCAGCGATGGTTTGTACATCTGGGAAGGATTGGTAAACTTCCAGATTTAATTCCTTTAAGAAAGCAATGGCCTCAAGGTTTTCACGCCCCCCGTAAATATTGGGTTCCCATTCACCATCTTTTCTTGAGTAATCCAAGAAAAGCATCGATGCTACGGCATCAACACGTAATCCGTCTGCATGATATTGCTCGAGCCAGAAAATGGCATTACTAATTAAGAAGGATTTTACCTCATTTCGGCCATAGTTAAAGATTAAACTTTTCCAATCCTGGTGATAGCCTTTACGAGGGTCTGGGTGTTCATAGAGGTTAGAACCGTCAAAAAATCCTAGTCCATGGGCGTCTTCCGGAAAATGCGAGGGCACCCAGTCTAAAATAATTCCAATATCGTTTTGATGTAATTTATCAACTAAATATTTAAATTCTTCTGGGTATCCGAAGCGTGATGTAGGTGCAAAATAACCAGTTACCTGATATCCCCATGATGGATCGTAGGGGAACTCCATAATAGGCATAAGTTCTACATGTGTAAAATTCATTTCTTTCACATAATGTACCAATTCATCTGCTAATTCATAATACGAGAGAAAACGATCTTCTTCGACTTGTCTTTTCCAAGACCCCAGATGTACTTCATAAACAGAATATGGGGCATCTAAAGCATTGTGTTTTTTACGCTTTTTCATCCAGCTGTCATCTTTCCACTTGTAGTTGTCGTCCCATATTATGGAAGCGGTTTTTGGTGGATGTTCACAACGTCTGGCATAGGGATCTGCCTTTTCTGTTTTTATCCCGTTGTTATGACTTTCAATTTTGTATTTATACAAATTGCCTTTACCTACAAATGGAATAAAACCTTCCCAAATACCGCTACTATCCCAGCGTACGTTTAGCTGATGTTCGCCTTCAGTCCAGAAGTTAAAGTCACCTATAACAGACACTTGCTTAGCGCTTGGTGCCCAAACAGCAAAGTAGGTGCCTTCTATGCCATCAACAGTTACTATGTGTGAGCCAAATTTTTCGTAAAGCCTATAGTGTTTGCCTGCTTTAAATAAATTGATATCGAAGTCCGTGAACAGACTATAAACTTTTGTTTGAGCCATATTTTAAATTGAAAATCCGTTAGGTATTACAGCACCACTTTTAACAACAACGATACCATCTCTAACGGCATACATTTCATTTTCGGTGTCTTCAAGGTGCTTGCCGCCATTAATTCTTACGTCGTCCCCAATACGACAGTTTTTATCGAGAATGGCATTTTTTATGAAGCAGCGTTCACCAATTCCCATAAGTGTTTTGATGTGCTTTTCTTCAATTTCCTGAAGGCTTTCATAAAAATCGTTACCCATCATATAAGTTTTAATTACTGTGGATTCCTTACCAATTCTGGAGCGAATACCAATTACCGATTCTTCAATCTTAGCGGCAGAAATAATACAACCTTCAGAAATTACAGCGCGATCTAAAGTCGTCCCTGCAAGTTTGGTGGTAGGAAGCATTCTGGCATGGGTATAAATACGTCTGGTTTCGTCGTATAAATCGAATTTAGGGATATCAGCTGTTAGGCTAATATTTGCTTCAAAGAAGGATTCGATAGTTCCTATGTCGGTCCAGTAACCTTCATATTGATAACTAAGTGTTTTATGTTTATCTATGGACTGAGGAATAATCTCTTTTCCGAAATCGATGGTTGATTCATCTTTCATTAATTCAACCAACAAATCTCGATTGAAAATGTAAATACCCATCGAAGCCAAATAATGACGGCCTTCATTTTTCATTTCGTCACTTACCTCAGAAGTCCATTCAGATAATATACTAGGATCAGGTTTTTCTATAAAAGACGTAATGATACTTTCATCATTCGATTTTAAAATACCAAAACCAGGGGCATCTTTAGCATTTACCGGAATGGTGGCTATAGAAATTTCAGCACCGGATGCTTCATGCGCATCAATCATTTTGTCGTAATCCATTTGATAAAGCTGGTCACCAGAAAGTATAAGTGCATATTCAAAATCATGTCTTAAGGCGTGGTGCATACTTTGTCGCACGGCATCGGCAGTTCCTTGAAACCAACCTTTGTTATTAGGTGTTTGTTCGGCTGCTAATACATCAACAAATGCACTACTAAAGAAACTAAAATGATAGGTGTTTTTAATATGTCGGTTTAATGAGGCTGAGTTAAACTGGGTCAAGACAAACATACGTTTTATGTCTGCATTTATACAATTTGAAATAGGGATGTCTACTAATCTGTATTTACCAGCAATTGGAACGGCTGGTTTTGAACGTTGTTCTGTAAGTGGGTGTAGTCTAGATCCTTGCCCGCCACCAAGTATAATGGCTAAAACCTTGTTATTAATCATCTTTAGTCTGTTTTAGTGTGTTATATAATTCAATGTATTCTGAAGCCGAAACGTCCCAGGAATGATCTATATTCATGATATTGTTTCGAATGCTTTTATAAGTTGGTTGGTCTTTGTAAAGAGCTATAGCTCTCTCTATAGCATTTATTATTTCCGGTACGGCAGTGTTGTCGTGACAAATACCAAAGCCGTTTTGTTCATTAATATCTATAACGGTATCTTTTAATCCACCTATACTTCTAACAATAGGAATAGTACCGTAACGTAGTGCATACATTTGGTTTAAACCACAGGGTTCTACGCGTGAAGGCATAAGTAAGAAATCGGCACCGGCATATATAATGTGCGATAATTTTTCATCGTAACCTATAAAGGCGTTGTAGGTACCTACGTATTTCTCTTTTAAGTTTTCTAATTGCGATTCAACCATTTTATTTCCTGAGCCTAACAATAGGATACTGAGATCTTCTTTTTCTAGAACGGCATTAAATACATCTGGAAATAAATCGGAACCTTTTTCATGAACAAGTCTACCAATAAAAGCAAATAGAGGTTTTTCGATATCGAGGTTAAAGGTGTTACATAGATACTTTTTATTAGCTAAGGCACCATTAGCGACGGTTTCATTAGTGTAATTCTCTACTATATAGGAGTCGGTTTCAGGATTCCAGACCTTCCAATCGATGCCATTTAAAATACCTAAGCATTTATCGCTTTCGGCACTTAACAAACTTTCCAGTCCGTTGGCAGCAAGTTTTAGTTCTTCCATATAACTTGGTGAAACCGTAGTTACTCTCCAGGCACATTTTATGGCTGCTGCTAATGGGTTAATGCTACCACCCCAATCTAGAAGGCCAACATGATCGAAATTAAAAGGTGGAATTAAACCTACCTTATCATGAGAAAACCATCCTTGATATTGTGCATTATGAATGGTTAGGATATTAGGTGTTTTTCTAAAAGCTTCATATTTATAACTTTCCTGAAGCATAAAAGGAACTAACCCCGTATGATGATCATGACAATGAATAATATCTGGAGACTTGTCCCAGGTAAGTAACCAATCTAACGTCGCGATTTGAAAAGATAAAAAGCGTTCGGTATCATCGGCAGAATAGACATAATCTTTAAATATTAATTCGGGCACATCAACAAAAAAGATATCGAAATCTAAAGGTTTTTCCTTTAATGTTAAGATGCTGAACTTATATGTTGTATCACCTAATTCAAGTTGCGCGTCATAAACTGAAGAAAACGAATGTTCTTCAGTAAACTTATTGTCGTAAAAGGGCATGATAACCTGAGATCTAACGTCTGCACTATTTTGGTATTTAGGTAAGGCACCAACAACATCAGCTAGACCTCCAACTTTAGCAACAGGATAACATTCTGCACTTATGTGAATAATAGTCATTAATATTTTTGATTTGTTATAAACTTACAAAAATATTGGCCACTACGTTAGCAGAATTATTTTTTTAAAGAAAAAATTACATTATTGAAATATTGGGAAATTATCAATAATAAATTCCTATAAATTGGTAAAAAGATTGAATTAATGTTAGTCGTTTAGTTTTAAAACAGCCATAAATGCTTGCTGAGGGATTTCAACATTCCCTACTTGACGCATACGTTTTTTACCCTTCTTCTGTTTTTCTAAAAGTTTACGCTTACGAGATATATCTCCACCATAACATTTAGCTGTTACGTCTTTACGAAGCGCTTTGATAGTTTCGCGTGATACAATCTTAGCCCCAATAGCCGCCTGAATAGGAATATCAAACTGTTGGCGAGGAATTAACTCACGTAGCTTTTCACACATTTTTCTACCAATGGTTTGTGCATTGTCGGCATGAATTAAGGCAGAAAGGGCATCGACAGGCTGTGCATTTAATAAAATGTCTAAACGTACTAATTTTGATGGCTTCATACCAATTGGGTGGTAATCGAAAGAGGCATACCCTTTAGATACGGTTTTTAGTCGATCGTAGAAATCGAAAACAATCTCTGCCAAAGGCATTTCAAATGTTAACTCAACACGTTCTGGTGTTAAATAGGTCTGATTGGTAATTAAGCCACGTTTTTCAATACAAAGCGACATTACATTGCCAATAAAATCGGCTTTGGTAATAATAGTTGCTTTAATATAAGGTTCTTCAACACGATTTAGAGTTGAAGGATCTGGAAGATCGGATGGGTTATTTACGATGATAATATCGTCTGGGTTTTTATTGGTGAACGCATGGTAAGATACGTTAGGTACGGTAGTAATTACCGTCATATCAAATTCACGTTCTAAACGCTCCTGAATAATTTCCATATGAAGCATGCCTAAGAAACCACAACGGAAACCAAAACCAAGGGCTGCCGAACTTTCAGGTTGGAAAACCAAAGAGGCATCGTTAAGCTGCAGTTTCTCCATAGAAGCACGAAGTTCTTCGTAATCCTCTGTGTCAACCGGATAAATACCAGCAAATACCATAGGTTTTACATCTTCAAAACCTTCAACTATATTTTTTGTAGGGTTTTCAAAATCGGTGATGGTATCACCAACTTTTACTTCTTTTGCTGTTTTAATACCTGTAATTAGATATCCAACATCACCTGCTTTTACACTTTTTTTAGCAACTTGAGTTAGTTTTAAAGTTCCAACCTCGTCGGCATAATAATCTTTACCAGTTGCTACGAATTTAATATGCTGGCCTTTTTTAATTTCGCCATTTATTACTCTAAAGTAAGTTTCTACACCTCTAAATGTGTTGTAAACAGAATCGAAAATTAAGGCTTGAAGCGGTGCTTCAGGATCTCCTTTAGGTGCTGGAACACGCTCTATAATAGCTTTTAAAATGTTGTCGACTCCAAAACCTGTTTTACCACTGGCGTGAATGACGTCTTCTGGATCGCAACCTAATAAATCGACAATATCATCGGTTACTTCTTCGGGGTTGGCACTTGGTAAATCGACTTTATTCAGTACAGGAATAATTTCTAAATCGTTTTCCAGGGCCAGGTATAGATTCGATATGGTTTGAGCTTGGATACTTTGTGCCGCATCAACAATTAACAAGGCTCCTTCACAGGCAGCAATAGATCGAGAAACTTCATAAGAGAAATCTACGTGACCAGGAGTGTCAATGAGATTTAAAACATAATGCTCACCTTCATAAATATAGTCCATTTGTATAGCGTGCGATTTAATAGTAATACCGCGTTCACGCTCCAAATCCATATTATCAAGCAACTGATCTTGTTTTTCTCTGTCTGTTACAGACCCAGTAAAATCTAATAGGCGGTCTGCAAGTGTGCTTTTCCCGTGATCAATATGTGCAATAATGCAAAAGTTTCTAATATTCTTCATAAAGTAATCTAAGCCAGATATAATTTGCAAATATAGATGTTTTCGAGTTGTTTACCTTCAAAATAATCATATCTGTTTCGAAGCTTTTAATTATAAATAACTATTTGTATGAAAATATTGATTGATAACAAAAGTAAAGTAGTTTAAAATGTGATATAATTATGTATCTTTGCAGCTTCAAAAATTAATGTAACACACTGTGGTTAAAATAGATAATATAGAACTTCCTGATTTTCCGTTACTTCTAGCGCCTATGGAAGATGTGAGCGATCCGCCATTTCGTGCGTTGTGTAAAGAGCAGGGAGCCGATGTGGTGTATACCGAGTTCGTTTCTAGTGAAGGGTTGATTCGTAATGCTACTAAAAGTGTTATGAAACTTGATATATATGAGAAAGAACGTCCGGTAGGGATTCAGATATTTGGAGCTAATTTAGATAGTATGCTTCAAACGATTGATATTGTTGCCGAATCGAAACCTGATATTATCGATATTAATTTTGGATGCCCAGTAAAAAAGGTAGTAAGTAAGGGTGCTGGTGCCGGGATTTTGAAAGACGTTTGTCTCATGGAGCAGCTTACGGCAGAAATGGTTAAACGCACCAATATTCCTATTACTGTAAAAACCCGTTTGGGCTGGGATCATGAGTCTATTCGAATTGTTGAGGTTGCCGAACGCTTGCAGGATGTAGGCTGTAAGGCCATATCTATCCACGGACGTACCAGAGCACAGATGTATAAAGGTCATGCCGATTGGAAACCAATTGCGGCGGTGAAAAATAATCAGCGTATGCATATTCCTGTTTTTGGTAATGGCGATGTGGATACGCCGGAAAGAGCTATGGAAATGCGTGATGATTATGGTTTAGACGGTTGTATGATTGGACGTGCCAGTATTGGTAATCCCTGGTTTTTTAAGCAGGTGAAACACTTCTTTAATACGGGAGAGCACTTAGAGCCTATTTCTCTTGAGGAGCGTGTTGAAGCAGCTCGCAGACACCTTCAAATGTCTATAGATTGGAAAGGGGAGACTTTGGGGGTTTTTGAAACACGTAGGCACTATACCAACTATTTTAAGGGTATTCCGCATTTTAAAGAGTATCGAACCAAAATGGTTACCAGCGATGATGCTGCCGATGTGTTTGCGGTATTTGATGAGGTATTAGAAAAGTTTGCCGGGTATCAGTTTGCTGAATAATTAAGAAGTCATTTTTTAATTAACTTCTACGAGCTTTTTGGTAATACGTGCAGAAGCTATTTTTGAAGCAATAACACCCAGTACGGAAATTGTAATAAATACAATCAAGATATTTTCAGCTTTAATAATTACTGGATAAGGTAATGAGGCTGTAATCATAACCAGTAAAAAGGCCTGTTGTAAAGAAATAAGAATTAGTGCTATAACTAAACCGATAAGACCTCCAATAATACTCATTAAACTTCCCTGATAAAAGAAGATACGCTTAATATCGGTTAAGTCGAGTCCTAAATTATAAAGCGTGTTCAGGCTTCGTTTTTTATCTAACATCATCATAATTAATGAGCCTATTATATTAAAAAAAGCAATAATAAGCACCAGGGTAAAAATTAGATAAACCGCTAAATTTTCTGTATTCAGCATTTTATATAAGGCATCGTTTAATTGGGCACGGTTTTTTATAACCACCTTGTCTCCTAGAGCTGCTTCAATTTTAGATTTTACAAGTTCAGTATCGGCATCGTCCTTAACTTTAAATTCTATGGCACTAATTTGGTTTGGTTGGTAGCTAAGTAGTTGTTGCGCTAAATCAATCGGGGCAAATAAATAAGAATCGTTGAGAGATTCATTGATATAAAATACCCCTACATTAACCGCTTTAACCGAATTAAAGGCATTTTTGGTAGACGTTATTTGTCCGGTTCCAGGCTTAGGAACATATATGTTTATAGTCTTGGTATAGTCTAAAATACCTAAGGATAAGCTTCCTGAAAGTCCCCAACCAATAACAATTTGTCTGGAATCTTGTTCTAGCCAGCTGCCTGTATCGATAACAGAATCGATGGTTACAACATTTTGAAATTCACCATCGACCCCTTTTATATTAGCAATCGCATTTTTGTTATTCGAACTAATGATAACGCGTTCTTCAACTATTTTAGAGTAAGATGCAATATCATCAATGGTATTTAGTTTGTTTATTTCATCCTCGGTAAGAAAAAAGGATTTTCCCAAAGCCGTTTCGGCTTTTAAATCGGGATCGACGACACTGGAAAACTGCAGGGTAAAATCTTTTAAACCGGCAAAACCCGAAAGAACAATAAATAAGGAGGCAGCTCCAAGAATAACACCAATAACGGCAATAAGAGTAATAAAATTTATAGCATTATTACTGCTCTTAGAGTGTAAATATCGTTTTGCTATATATAACGAAACGCTCAATTAAGACTTTTTTCTTTTATCTAAAATACTCGGATCTTTAATTGGGTTATCACCACCTTTTAAAGACTGGTCAATTTTGTCTATATATTCTAAAGAATCATCAACAAAGAATTCCAGATTAGGCATACGACGTAACTGATTTTTGGTACGTTGTGCTAATTCATGTCGAATTAAAGGAGTGTTCGATTTAATGCCTGCAAGCAATTCTTTGGCTTTATCACTAGGGAAAATACTTAAATATACTTTAGCAACACCTAAATCTACGGTGACTTTTACTTTGGTAACCGATATTAAAATACCGTGCATACCGCCTTGTGTTGCTGCGCCTTGTAATACATCAACTAAGTCGCGCTGTAAAACCGATCCTATTTTTTTCTGTCTTTGACTCTCTTCCATGTTATTGGTTTTTTAAGGTGGATTAATTTAGTAAATAAAAGTTAAATATTATGATTCCCTTATTAATGGTGCAAAAATAGCGCATATTTAAAGATTATCTTACTTTTGAAATGCAAAATTTGTATCTTAAGCCAAAGGAATTCTTAATGAATAAAATAGAACATATAGGTATTGCAGTTAAAAGCCTGGAAACATCTAATAGTTTATTTTCAAAACTGTTGGGCGTGCCTAGCTATAAAACCGAAATTGTAGAGAGTGAAGGTGTAAAAACCTCCTTTTTTAAAGTAGGTACTAACAAGATTGAATTATTAGAGGCTACAAATGCCGAAAGTCCTATTGCAAAATTTATAAATAAGAAGGGAGAAGGCGTACATCATATAGCCTTTGATGTTGATGATTTAGAAAAAGAAGTAAAAAGATTAACCGCCGAAGGTTTTGTTGTTTTAAATGAAAAACCCAAAAAAGGTGCTGATAATAAGCGAGTTGTTTTTTTGCATCCAAAATCTACCAATGGCGTGCTCATAGAACTTTGTGAAGAAATTAGATTAAAGGAATAATTTTCTTGTAGGGTTCTAAAAATAGTATTAAATTCGCAGCCGATTTCGGTCCTATAACTCAGTTGGTTAGAGTATCTGACTCATAATCAGAAAGTCCCTGGTTCGAGCCCAGGTGGGACCACTAAAAAGCCTAAACTACATGTGTAGTTTGGGCTTTTTTTATGCTTTAAACTTAACTTTAGGTTATAATTAATTGCATTGGATAAACTATTATAAAGTTTATTCTTGCTCTTGCTCTCTCTATGATTATTAGAGCAAACCAATTAATCAATCGGTCTAGCATTAATCCTATCTCTAAGAACTTTTTAGTTCATTGGATTATCTTTTGTAAAATGACGTTCTTGACTAAAGAAGCCCTTTCCTTTTAGACTGAGTGTCTTGTTATTTAATCTTGTTATTAGAAATCTCTTGTGGGATTTATTGATGTCAGGGAAATAGTCCAATAGCAGATAAAACTTAGGGTATCCCATGAGGTTCTCCTCATGTTTTATGGACCACCAGCCAATTACCTTTCCTTTAATGGTAATCTCCATTTGGCTTGTGAATTTATAATTGCCGGAGTAATCTGAAAACCAAATTCCAGGAAGCTTGGCATACAAAAGCTCTATTACATCGACAGTATTTTGATTTTTTTTTAATTTATTTAAATCAAATTCATTTTTTAATAAATTTTGTTTGTGAGATTCACAGCGACCTGACAATCCATTGATCCAATACTCCTTCGCGCAAAGATTTCCACCCCATATATAACCTTTTAGAGACTTACCATATGAAACCAGAAACCAGGGATGTCCTTTTGATATACTATCAGTAGCGTGAATTATTTTTAATTTGGCATCGGTGGTGGTTAATATCGTGTCTTTTGATGCAGTAAATAAGGGCTTGCTGTAAATACTTCCGTCAAGGGCTCCCACGTAGATCGGCTTTTCAAAAAGACCGGAGAAAAAATAAACACAGAGGAGTATAGATACCACACCAAGCGTTATAAAAACACGCTTTGCTCCAAATAATTGAATTAACTTTGCAAATAGCTGAATCAGGGCTCCAAACGCCCATGTTATGAGTAGAAAAATAGTGCAAATTCCACCTATTAAGCTAATAAGGCCCCCAATTATGATATTGAATAATTCCGGAATTCCACCATCACTTGGAGAGCTCGAGTCAAATACCTGTATATCCTGACTCATTATACTAACGCCTATGTAAGTTACGAACGCCCCTATTAAGAAAAGGGCAGCCACGATTATATGAGGCAAGTTTTTTAAGTTCATAAAAAGCTTGTTTAGTTCTTTACATACCACTAATATAAATACTTTAATAATGCTCTATTGAAATTTCAAAACAAATTAATTTGTTTTGGATAATATTTTATAGTAGAGCGTATCTCTTTATAAATAATAACCCTTCCCCAATTTCGAGATGGGTGAGACCACTCAAAGTCCTTAATTATATTTGTAGTTTATGCTTTTTTATGTGTTATATTGGGCTACACTGAAATATAACTACATTGTATGCATTGGCTATAAGCAAGCCAATTAATCCCCAATTAATATGATTCCAAAATACCAACCGTCTAATATAAATTTTATATGAAAGTATTGTCTTACTAAAATTACGCCTTTAATTTTTTCATTTTGGTTGATTTAAATAAGATGCCTACTCCAGTATTTAGTTGATTTTTTGGCATGTTCCAAACCTAAATTTTTATTATTAACCATTATGATTCAGTTTTACTTTATATAAAGTAAGTCGTCATTATCAATAGTCATATCAGGGTTGAGTTCTGGTATTTTTTTTCCTTTACTTTGTGTTTTTTTATAGTTTTCCATGCCACGATCAATTACGTCCTTCATCTCTTCTTGTAGCATATTTAATTCAGACTCACTAAATGGTTCAGGGCCACGTTTGGATAAAAGTTTTTGTATTTTTTTCATTTTATAAATATTCTTGTCCACTGGAACTAACTTTACACTTGCTTTAATGGCTCCCATTTTAGGAATAACATCGATGATGTACATTTTTCCAGCTTCTAAATTTGCCTCTACAAATGACTTGTTTTCAGATCTTACCCAAAACAAATGTTCGCCTGGGTCACACTCATAAATCATATATTTCGGCCCATTAAATCTTCCTATTGCTTTCTCGCCATCAAAATAGGTGAAATTAATTGCACCACCCAATGCGGAGGCTCTGGTAAAATATACTATGGCTTTGTCCCCGGGGATCACTTTACTGTTCTGTGAGAACATAAGCGCCGTTTGTAATACAAATAAAAGACTTAAAATAGTTTTCATGGTGTTAGGTTTTAGTACTGTTTATAAAGGTTAGAAACTCAGATTTATATTTTTATAAATGATATTACCAAATAGACCAGATAAAATTTCTAAATTGTTTTGTAATGATCTTTAATTCGTTTTCTAAAATTTTAACTAGTTTCAGAGATGAAATTATAATACTTAGAATTGTTACCAAGATAGTCTAGTTCCAAAATCTATTTTTTTTAGCGTATGAATTCCTATGAAAGGCTCTAAACCATTATTCATTAAGTAACCTACTTTTAATCCAATACCGGTAATTAAGTTTGAGTTGGTTACTAGCGAATAATCGTCAACATAACCTCTATCGTCCTTAATGTTAGTGAATTCATTTCTTGCGCCAATACTGAATTCAGGGTGCATGGTTATTTTGTTTTTAAATATTCTGCTGTATCCTAAGTCAATAACCCAGAAATATTTCCCATTTCCAGTTTCGGTTAACCCGTCAATTTCTTTGTGTTTTTTTACTACTTTAATTTCCTGGTTATTAAATTGGTGCCCATAACCTAAATGGAATCTATTGTTGCCAGCTCTCCCGAACATATCTACTCCCCAAGCATTGTCTGTTGAATAGGAAAATGAAAGACCACGTCCAGCATAATTATCTTGACTCCGGCAATAACTAAATACTAAGAGGACAAATGAAAAAATGATCGTTTTTTTCATAATAGGCAATGGATTTATTGAAGTCTTATGGGGAGTTTTTAGAAAGGTAAATATAATTACCCAATATAAATAGAAAAGCGTATATTTTTTTAAATAATAAACTATTAATAAGGTGATTAGGTGTCTGTGGCTGTTTAAGAATTATAAGTTTTTAACCCAATTATTTGATTTGGCTGTTACAAGTTATTTATGTGTTTTTTCATCGGGTTTAAGAACTAAAGTTGTTTCAGAAAACCCACCCATGTTAATAAATTTAATCATTTGTTTTGAAGTTAATCCGACGTTCCAGTTTTTACGAGATTCCAATGTTGTCTTTTTATCTTTTGCAGCAATTTCAATTTCATTAGTATTAAGAAGAGCCTCCAAAATTTTCAGTTCATCTTTCTTTGTGTTTTTTACTATAATCTCTCCATTATCTTTACGTTCAATAAGAAAAACATCCCACCAAATACTATCTTTTTTTAAGTTAATTATGGAATATTTTTTAGAAACAGATCTAAGTTGGGCAGAATCACCTAAGGTAAATTTAAACCTTTCTGCATGTCGAATAATTAATGAATCATTTACAGCAGTAAATTCAAACCCTTTTGAAGATGGCTCTTCAAGGTCATAAATGCGCTGTCCACGTATTTGCAATGATTTGTTTGTGTCAATTTCAACTTTTGATATCGTATTAAAATACCAGCCTGTTTTTTGGTAAAATCTTTTTCCAATAATTATGGTGTCATTTTTTTGAACCCATGTTCCCCTAAATTTCTTGGGTATCCTATTTAGGTTTTTTGAATCTATAGGTTGGGGCTGATTAAAGTAGACCGATGTACATGAAATGACGGAGAAGAACAAACATCCAAATAATAGAAAGAAATGATATCTTGATGTCATCATCATTGCATTATAATTCAGTAAAACTTAGATATAATAACAAAT
Organism: Gaetbulibacter saemankumensis DSM 17032; assembly: GCF_000425645.1. Classification (GTDB taxonomy): domain Bacteria; phylum Bacteroidota; class Bacteroidia; order Flavobacteriales; family Flavobacteriaceae; genus Gaetbulibacter; species Gaetbulibacter saemankumensis. Next base: position 498,524 of record NZ_KE384430.1, on the reverse strand, counting down.
GGAGCTATTCATCCAAATCTACATATTAAACTTGATAAATTAGTGGTTATTAAAGTTTATTTGTGGTTATTTCCCTTAAGGTATTTTGATGTAAATATTATTACTCTTTTAGTAGATGGAATGGCCACACTTAATCTTTTAAAGAGTTGATGATTATTTAATTGAGTTAAACTAAACGGTCTAGATATAATGACTACCTTTATTAAAACCAAAGTTAAAATCCTTAAAATATAGATTATTAGGATTGTATGGGTTTTTATGGAGCTTATGAAACAATCGATGCAACGCCCTATCCAAATTGTACTTACGCTTGTTCTTATTGCCGGATTGTTTATGCCTTATGCAGAAAGTATAATGCCTATGGATTATATCTTTCCAAATCCAATGACCCATGTGAATCTGTTTATTGTTACAATACCAATATTAGCCACAGTTCCCTTTTTGTTCATATTAATTTTTAAAGACGTATTAACGGATGTTTTGTTAAGCATTTTAAAAGTAGCGTTTCTATTAGTGTATGGATGCATTTTAGCATACTATATATATTTACTAATTGAAAGTATTTTAATGGGCTTTAGTAATTTTGATTTTATATCATCTGCATGTGCAATAGGGTTAAGTTTGGGCCTGCTCATAGCACCCTTAAAGTATTCTTCTTTTAAGACTTATGACTTACAACATGCTGTATTAGCAATTATGACATTACCTTATATTTTTTATCTTTTGGGCATCCCTATAGTTTGGGGAGGTTTTAATTTTAGCTATGGGGGATATCTTATTTATATAGCGTTCTTTATATGTTATAGCAAGCAATAATGTGATTAAAAACTATAGACATAAAAAGGATACTAAAAAAGAAAAGGATATGGGATAGGGACTTGTTATAGTTGTCCTTAAGTAATATACTTTGATATTAATCAATTGAAATGAAGCAAATATTGAGCTTTCTATTAGTTTTCACAATAATAGGCTGCAATTCAAATTACAAAAAAGGTGATCTTTTAGGAACTTGGGAACTTGTATCTTTAATTGATATTGAAACAGGAGACGTAGAATGGGAAAAAATAGACAAGTCAGAGTTTGTGTTATTTAGATCGGATTCACTTTACTTAATTTCTGATACCAATTCTGATAAAGTTTTTGCTTGGCAAATCATGGGTGATTCCATTGTTTTAGATGAAATGGGTTCTGTTTATATTAAAGAGTTGACCGTAGATAAACTCATAGTTGAATATGATTTTTTTGGTATGACAAGATTAGAATTAAAAAAAGAAAATAGTGAGCAATAGAAGATTTATTGATTTTATACTACCTATCTGTCTCAAATAGATGTTTAGAGGGGCCAACCAGTGTTAAGTGTTCTTTGGCCAGTTTCTGCCCTTCGCTAATTTGGGTATGGGTTAAATATTCCGAAAACACCAAGTAGTAATGAAAATGTTTCAATGTTATATGGTCCTCTTCAAAAGCTAACAAATACCACTTATATGCTTGAGACAAATCTTTAGGCGTGCCCCATCCCTTTACATAATGAGAGGAAAGAACATACTGGGCTTCAACAAAACCTTGATCCGCAAGCGATTTCATCATATTGAATGCACGATCAAAGTCTTTCTTTTTAATTGCATAATATCTTGCTAAATGATATTGAGCTTTTAGATTACCTTGATTTGATGCTTTTTCTAACCAAACAACCGACTCTTCAAGATTGTTCTGTCTACTTTTCTTTGTAATAAAAAACTCATTACTGGTTTCAAAAAATGACTTCGCTATATCATATTGAGCTTTTTCATCACCTAAATTGGCTTTTTTTTGTACTTCAGGGTCAATTTTAGTTTTATAAGTTTTACATCCCATAACAGATACGAATAGGCAAATTAGTAATGAAAATTGAATTAATTTAAAAGTAATTGAAAGCCTGTGCCATAAGATATAGTCAGCATTTATAAAATTATTTAATTTTTGAAAAGCCTTCATTACAAGTTCAGTTTATAAAATTTTTATCTCGTATTAATTTTTTATGGGTGTCAATGTTATATGTCTGATTAAATTGGAGTCTGATTTATATTTCCTTTTAAACATGGTATCGTGAAATGGAATTATTTTAATAAATAGCTTTTCTTCTTCACACTTTTCTAATACCCAAAGATGGCAACAATCTTTATCAGTATTATTTGAATTATAGGGAGCATAAGAACTTTTGTCATCTTTTAAATTTAAGGGGGTAAGTCTTTCGATTTCATGGTTTTGTTTAATAACGTGAAGAGAATCTTTATTTTTGGACTTCAAAAAAGTGCTGTAAAAAATGGTGTGTTTCACAATAAAGAGGTCTTTAAAGTTAAGAGTTACTTTTACCGTATTTTTGTTAAATTCATATAGGTGAAAAAAACTATCAGCTTCACATAGATATTGCCCTTGTAGATTTTCCAATGATTGAGAAAACAAGGTTTGACTCAATAACAATAAGACAAAAAGCGCCTTCATTAAATAACAGGTATTTAATTATTTCATTAAGTTACATATTATTATTGAGATTACTTATGTTTATACTATTTGTTAAATTGAGATGTTACTAGCAAAGGAGATAATTGAAAATTTAAGTTTTTTAAGTTTGATAAGGATTGTCTTATTAATATTTTGATTATTTGAATTTTACCTCTTATACATGCAATGCCATATCTTTTTGATTATTAGTTATGGTTTATCATTTATATTACGATTAATTTTTATAAATAATTTTTTTTTCAGTGGTGTTTTACCGTTTAATAAGAATTATAAAAAACAAAAAGCACGCCAGACAAGCGTGCTAATTGCAGTTCCCCCTAACAGGAATTATTAATAGCTGTTCAAAAATACGACTGAAAAAGGGATTTATATTACGGCTTTCCGTAACAGGTGTTATTTATATCAGCCCCAAGTCTTTTATAATGGCTACCAGATGGATGGTATTTTTCGCTTTAAAAATGTCTTTAAGTTTATTAATGCGTTTTTCAATAGAACTTAAGCTGCTGGGAATTACTTTATTTTTTTTAAGTAGCGTACTTATTTCTCCCTGAGAAAGTCCTAAGGATAATTGTTTTATGAGTTCAATATCATAATCATCAATTTCTAAATCGTTTTTCTGATTCAGGGCATTTTTTACCTGGGGAGAAAGGTAAGTTTTGTTATTTGCAATAAGCTGAATAGCTTCAGACAGTTCGCCAGCCCCTTTTCGTCCTTTGCATACATAGCCGTTAACTTGATAGGTGTTTATTAATGTACGCACTTTTTGCAAACGGTCTTCCATAGAATACATAATAACTGCAAGGTCTGTATTTGTTTCTCGTACAGCAGCTACCAAATCTTCACCTGATTTTAATTGGCTATCCTGAAAATCTTCTTTAAAAGATAAATCTGAAATTAACAGATCAAACGGTTCCGCATCTAATTCAGCACGTTTTATTTTTAAGAGTGCATCGTCGCAGTATTGCGATGTTGTTACGTTATTAATTTCATGTGTTTTTAGAACGCTCAGCACGCCATCGTTTACCACATCATGATCATCAACAATTAATACCTTTTTAAAAATCATTATACTGTAATTTTGGCTTTAAATCCTTTATTGGGTTTAGATTCAAAAATAATAGTTCCATTTATGGCTTCCATACGGTTTTCCATATTGAATAAACCAGAGCCTTTTTTTATGCTGCAACCGGTACCATTATCAGAATAAGAAATGTTTAGTTTATGGCCATCAGAATTAAATACAAACACAACGTTGGAAGCCTGACTATGCTTTTTCATATTTACCAGAAGTTCCTGTATGACTCTGTATAAGGTTATCTTTTTAATGCTATCCAGCTGTTCCCATACTATATCATTCAAGCCGCGTGTTATAATATTTACAGATTGGTTTTTATAGCTGAGAAGTAAATCTTTTAGTGCATTGGAGTAATTACCCTCTAGATCTATGGTATTGTTTTCCCTTGAAATATCTCGTGTTTTGGAATAAATAGCATCTAAATTGTCTAGAATATCATCGGTGTGAGTATCGGAATTTTGAAGTTTGGTCATTACCTGGTATACATCATTGGCAACTTCATCATGAACTTTTTTTGAAATGCGTGTTTCTGCAAGATAGACTTGCCGGATTTTATCTTTTTTATGTTTCGATTTTAAGATGAAAATAACAAGAATGGCAAGTACTGTTACTAATATTCCTAAGGTTAAATAAAATAGTTTTAAGTTTTTTTCTTTCTCTTTTTCCAGAGCAATAAGCTTAAGATTTTGTTCCTTTTCCTGAACGAGTTTTTCGGTTTCAGAAACTTTGTATTTTATGGCGGCGTATTTATTTTGTCTTTGAAATTTCTCTTTTTCAAGCGTATCATTTAAGGCAATAAAGTCATTAAAACTACCATGTTGATTTTGAAGTAATCTTGTTTTTAATGCTCCTATTTTGTATACTGGGGTATTAATTTTATTGGCAATTATTTCTAAAGAATCTCCATATTTTAAGGCCAGATTTTTACGGCTTTGATTGAAGTAAAACAATGATAGATGTCTGTAACTGGAGAAAAGACCAATTAAATCTTTAGATGCTTTTCGAAAAGCCAACGCCAAAGTCATATTTTTTAGTCCGTCGTTCAAATTTAATTTCGATTGGTAGAAGCCCAAATTGTCTAAATACACATGTTTTATGCGCTGATTTGTAATAGTAAGTGATTTGTCATAATAGCTTAGTAAAACATCAACGGCTTTTTTAAAGTCATTTTGGTCGGCATAATTATTGGCAATGTTTGTTATAATGGCGATATCATCTTCCTCCTTTTCATTTAATGTTAAAGCCTTTTCATAATAGGTGTTCGAATTATTATAATCCTGAACTTTTCTATAAATCATACCCAACTGATTGTATAATCGAACTCTTGGGTTTAGCGTTTTAGTGGCATTTTCTTCGGTGTCTAAAATTTGTAGAGCCTTAACGGTGGTGGATTCACTTTCATTGTAAAGCCCCATTTCAAATTGACTATACGCAATGAGTTCTTGATAATATGCGGCTTTTGTTGGGGAATTATTTTTTAGTGCTTCTTTAGTTTTATTTTCAAAATAAGTATAGGCTTTCCCAACTTTATTTATGTTTCTGGTGTCTTTAATTTGGTTGTAGTAGTAGTTCGTACTATCTACAGGTGTTTGACCTATTAATTGGTTAGAACCTAAACAAATTGTTATTAGTAAGGCTAAACCATTTATAAAGTAAGAAATACTGTTGTTTTTCATTATTCTAAAATAGAAACTATTTTGTTATGAGGTGTATTTAAGTGAATAAAAAAAGGCTGCATTATGCAGCCTTTTTTTAAATCTCTATAATAGTTCTATTACTGTTTTAAATATGTGTGTAAAACGCTAACCGGAACCGTTTCTTTTACGATTAATTGAGGGTCGCCGTGTACTTTAGAACCATTGGTGTAATGAATGGCAGTCGCGCTTACAACACCTACTACTTCACCGTAATTATTAACTACAGGTCCACCGCTGGCTCCCTGACCAAATTCGGCAGTAATAGCCATTTTTACTTCACCAGTTCGGTCGCTGATATAGTTACGGGCAACCATACCTTTTGTCATGAAAAAGTAGTTGTCAAAAGGGTGTCCCATTAAGTAAACATCTTCTCCCATTAACTCTTGTTCCGCTAAAGCTAATGCCTTTAGTTTTTTGCCTTTTGTGTCAACTTTTAAAATAGCTAAATCGTTAGATTGACTTGCTGATAAAATTTTCACAACAGGATATACGTTTCCGTCAGCATCTGAGGCGAAAACAGCTGAAATATTAGGTCCATTTTCTCTGGTTTCTACTACGTGGAAATTGGTAACAATAATACCATCTTCGTGTATTACAAAGCCTGATGCGTTATTTAAATGAATGTTCGGACATCTATCACAAAGGTAAGAAGAGCCCATAGCAACCGTACGGTCTTTTAAATAGTAATACATTTCATTACCATTTTTAAATTCACGAGGTTGTGCAGTAACGGTTACTTCTGAATTTTCTTCAACGCGATCCATAAGCTGCATTTGTAACTCATCAAAAGGTACATAATTGTTGCTGCTAAATAATTTTTGAACACTATTAGTATAGTCTGCAACGAATTTTGAATCATGAATTACAGTAGCCTCTTTTATAGGCTCTGCATTATTTGATACCGTATTTTCGTTGCTATTTGTTTGTTGTTTACAGCTTACTATGGTAAGTAAAGCTAAACCTAAAATGGATGCTGTATATTTCATTTTACTAGTTTAATAATTTTTGTAATTGTGCTCTTAATTGAGGCTGAGAAGGTCTGGCTGCTTTGGCATCAATAATTTTACCTTCTTTGTCGAATAGCAAAAACCTAGGAATCGCGTTAATTTTATAATCTTTTGCAATTCTAGAATCAAAAGCGGCATCAGCAAAAAGCTGTACACCACCAAGTTGCTCATCTATTACAAACTTAGACCATTTGGCCTTATCTTTTGGTTTGTCTAGAGATACGCTCACAAACACAATATCTTTACCATGAAACTCTTGTTCTAACTTTTTCAAATATGGTATTTGAGATTTACAAGGCGCACACCAAGTTGCCCAAGCATCGATATATACATATTTTCCTTTAAAATCGCTAAAAGATACTTTTTTACCATTAATGTCTTCGTAAGTCCAAGGGTAACCTTGTGTACCTGGAGTAGTGGTTTTTATACTTACTTCGAATTCGTCGATTTTTTTAGTAAGGTATTCGTCTTTAGCTATTGCAGCTCTTAGCGGCTCGATAAAGTTTAAATAGCTTTCATTGTAAGCTGTAAATTTAGGCAAAAACTGTAATGCTGAATATGCCTTTAAAATATCGTTAGGGATGCCTTCCAGCATTTCTGCTTCGGTTGGTCTCACTTTTCCAAAATCTTTTACATAAAGATTATTGAACATTTGATGCAATCTAAGTGTTGCAATTCCGTATGGGATATCTAAAACAATGGTCGACTTAAAGTTGTCACCTTTCATAAATTCATCGAAAAAAGGAGGGAAGTCTCCTTTTTTAGGGTGTTCAGCTCTTGGGGTAAAAACGAAGTTTACGGCTACTTTTTCTATATTTAAGTCTATATAGGCATGCATGAGTTCATTAAAACGCTCGTTAGAAGTATTAACAAGGTCATGTTGCTTTTTCATTTCAGGAATGAATTTTTCATAGAAAGGGAAAAATTCTTTGTATGTTGCTCTTGACGCGCCAAATTTAAAGGTTTTAAGAGTGTCGTTCGATTTGTACCAGTTAAATAAAACTTCATTTTCTTTATCTGGAATGGTTGAAAGATCGTAGCCATCAGGAGTAAAACTCATGTCGAAAGTTTGGTTGCCTTTTATATATAATGGAATTTCAAAACCTTTGTTTCCTACTAAATAAAATCCTTCACTATCTGGGTTTAATGTAAATCCAAATTGATTATTGTCATTTAAATAAGAAGTACTCACCAAAGTAATATCGCCATTTTCTACTTTAGACAGGTTAACTTCTGTTTGATTAGGAAAACCTAAGACTCCCGTTATGGTTGTAAAACCTTCTTTAGCCTTTGGTGTATTGTTATTAACACAAGCCGTCAATAAACCTGCGATAAATAATATTAAAATTGATTTTTGAAATTTCATAAGTTATTTTAATAATGTTAAAAGTTGTTTTTTTAATTCAGGGTCTGATGGTCGTTTCGCGTTCGCATCGATAATTCTACCTTCAGGATCGAAAAGTAAGAACCTAGGAATGGTTTTTATTTTATAGTCGTACCCAATTCTGGTTTGAAAAGCATTTTCAGACATTAATTGAATACCTGTTAGGTTTTCGTTTTTAACGAAGTCTTTCCATTTTTGTTCGTGTTTAGGTTTATCCATGGAAATGCTTACAAACTGGATGTCTTTCCCGTGTAAGTCTTTCTCTAATTGTTTTAAAGCCGGAATTTCCTTTTTACATGGAGCACACCAGGTTGCCCAAACATCGATGTAAAGGTATTTACCTCTAAAATCGCTGAAAGCGTATTCTTTGCCATTAACATCTTTATAGCTCCATGGATAACCTTGTGTTCCAGGATTCATGTTTTTAATGGTCAATTCGAATTTTTCAACTTCGTTTTTAGCGTATTCCGATAATTCAATGTCGTCGCGATAGCTATCAATAAAGCCGATATAGTTTTGGTCGTAATTTTTAAAACTTTTTAAGTATTCTAACACAAAAATACCTCTTACTGTATCGTTAGAAACCGTATTAATTAGTTTAGGATAATATGCATACGGGTCGCTTTTCTTCAAGGCTTCGTATTTATCCTTTTGGTGTAGGTGTAAGGTTTCAAAACCATTAGGTATTTTTAGAATATTAGCGGATTTAAAAATATCTGTATTCAGTATATCATCATAGAAACTAGGTAGTTCCTCTTTTTTAGGATGCTTAGTTCTTGGCGTATGTAAAAAGTGTAATGCTGTATATTCGATATTTAAGTCAATATAACTATGCATTAGTTCATTAAATTTTGGGTTTGAAGTATTTACCAAATCATGTTGAGCCTTCATTTCAGGAATGAATTTTTCATAAAACGGGAAGAATTCTTCGTAGTTTTTTGGAGGCATAGACATGAAGTTAAATGGCTTTAAAGGATCGTTTGAAGTTACCCATGCGCTTAAAACTTTATTTTCTTCATCATAAGGATTAACCATTTCAAAACCATCTGCCAAATTGAAGTTAATTTCAATAGCTTGATCACCCTTAATATAAAGCGGGTAATCGTATCCGCGTTCTCCTAAAATATAAAAACCTTCTTCATCCGGTTTAATAGCAAAACCAAATTTGTTGTCGGCGTTAACCGAAACACTTGCAATCTTAGTACGTTGTCCGTTTGCTATTTTAGATAAGATAACTTGATCCCGATTGGTAGGTAATACATAGGTGCCATAAATAGTTGTGTAACCGTTGGTATTAGAAGTTTTAGAATCGCAGGATGTAAACAACACAGCGAATACAAGTACGAATAGAATTTTAGTCAATTTCATTGTGATTTATTTTACTTGATTTGTGGCATATTTAGTTTGAAAAATGTCTTTATATTTAATCCAGTCTTCTGTAGTGAAAACTGGTTTTACCTTAGCTAAAAGCTCATTAAATTTATCTACGTTGTTCTGTTTTCCTAATGCTACTGCTTTTCTAGTTACTTGGCTTATGAGATAGCTTTTTACTAGAGATTGGCCGTAGTCATTAGCTAATATTTCGGCATTATCTATTACAAAATCGGCATAAATACCTCCAACTCTTAGTCCGGTAATAACAATAAATGGAATTTCTTTGGTTAAATCTTGATTTTCAAGGTATTCGATAACGTGGTCATAATCAAAATTACGCTTGTTTTCTAAATAGGCTTTAGAATAGAATGCTGGATAATCGCCAGTTAATGTGTTGCTGAATTTTTTATAGGCCTTTTTAGTTTTTAGATGTTGAGCCGATAATAATAATTCTTCAAGTTCTTTTACAGATTGATAGCCCTTTTCTATATTTAAAACATATCCCTCCGGGCTTAAAAAAATGAAAGTAGGAAAGCCATTTACTCCATATTTTAAACTTAGTTTTTTACCAATGTCTTCTTTAAAAATATCTGCTTTAAAGGCAATGAAGTCGTTATTCAAAATATGAGCAATGGTTTCGTTCGGAAATACATCGGCATCCATTTCAGCGCAAGGCTTACAACCTTGAAAATAAAGGTCTATAAAAATAGGTTTATTTTCCGTTTGAGCTTGTTGTATAACCTCCTCCCAAGAAAGCTTCTTAAAATTGGTTTGTGCAAAGTTTTGCAATTGAAAAATAAGACAAAAAATGAGTGCTAAAACTCGAGTAAGTTTAAACATTTTAACTAATTAATTAATGATTCACAAAGCTAAAATAAAGAAAGGCGAATCGAGTAATTTTTTCTGCTAAATCTATGTTAATTTTAAGCTTTTAATACATTGAAAATGAGTGTTTTAATAGGTTTTCTTAAATTAAAGTTAAAGGAATAAAAAAGGGGCGATTTATAGAAGTCGCCCCTATCATGATTTAAAAAAAGTATAGTCTAGAATCGTTCACGATAATCGACACTTTTAATTTTACCAAAGCCTTCGTATCGCGCATTTAAGGTAATGTCGTTATTGGCAGATGGTACGTCATAAAACTCTAAAGCACCTTCACTACCATCATAAGCACCTACAATAAGCATGTTTTGGTAGGTTTTATATTTAGGTACGAACCTATCATTTTCGAAATTATTAAATTTCAGTAATGTTATTTCTTCTGCGCCTTTATCTATAACAAGATCATTTACATTATCAAATATATTGTATTGATACACTTTACCGCCAACAGCATAGAAAATATAGCCATAAGCAGGGCTTACAGCAAATAGAGAGGCTTGGTCTATTTCAGGGGCATTAGTTAAATCATAAGCGCCGGTTTGTGTTGTAGATCTAAATGTATACACAAAATATTTGGCATCAGGGGTTTTTACTATGGCAAAATTACTTGCATTATTACCGTTAAAATCATTAGTTTCCATGTATAATAAATCATCGCCATTATCCCATTCAAATTTCTTATCCCAAGGTAATGGTGCAGGCATATCATAGCTATTATAATTAGGTGCAGACCCAGATAAATATTGAAATTTTTTGTTCGTGTTATCGTAGATAACTTTGCCGTTGGTAGCTACATAATTCGATGCTTCGAAAGTTACACCCACTTCGGTTTTATTTACTGGGTTATTATAAAGTATTCTACTTGTAGGATCGGTGTAATAGATGTTATTATCAACGATACAAAATGCTTGACCTGATCCAGCTTGGAGTTGATGGATGGCAGTAGCTTCCATGTTATCCGGTTGTTCTGAAAGGAATTCCGTGCGTAGATGTAGTCCAGGAGTCCATTCCCAGGTATCTGCATCTACTCGGGTCGTACCTGTTATCGAGCTACTAACATAGACGGCATATTGTCTAAAATTAGGAGTATAAGTATTTACAAACCCAGCGTCTCCCTCTAAGTTTAAATCGGATCCGGCTAAAATATCAAAAAGCACTAAGTTTTCAGTATTAGATATTTCTGAAATCATATCTAATTTCGGCCCCTCATTGGTGTCGTTTAATACCAGCCAACCTTCGTAAGTACTTGTGATAATTTCTATGTCGAAATTATATTGCCATTCAATTTCCGTTTCTGTATCTTTTACAACATAGAAGATATCATGGAGACCTGGAACTGCTGTTACTTGGGCAGATAGGTTACGTTCGGTTGAGATGAGTTTTGAACTACCATTTGCTAATATATACCATTCATAATTGTAGCGACCTTCAGTTTCATTACTATCTATAGTAAAGTTTAATTCAGGTGTTATGCTTAAATCTTCAAATCTGTAAATAGTATATTTAGGGTCAATACCGCCAAATTCAACTTCGTTTATATCTTTATAATCGTAATTACCTTCATCAGCAAGACAAGAGACAAACAATGCCGAAACGGTGATAAAAAGAATTACGTATAATTTTAACTGTTTATATGTTTTCATGTTCATTTAATGTTTAAATTCCAAATACTGTCATTGGGGTTCCATCGTCTTCTAATACTGGTGTTCCTGCATTTATTTGCTCTCTAAGATAGCCTTGAAAACTAAAGAATTTAGTAAAAAATGTAGGATCCCTCAAAGGGTTTTCTGTATTCCAATCTGGAAGTGGAATATTATTTACTTCAGCATATAAATAGAATTTTTTTGTTGAATAATCTAACATTGGAAACGGCCAATATGTTGGCTTTATTAAAATATCTGATATCGCTAATTCAAAGGTATTATAACTTATTGGTTCGCCAGTTTCGGCGTTTAAACCAGAACCATCAAGATTGGCATCAAAATTTTCGTTGGGAACCAATCCTATTTTAATCGAGAATGTTTCTTCTTTCATATCTGCTGTTCTCATCAGGTAAATAGGCAATGAATCTATTATCGAGTTAGCCGGAATGACGAATGACGATGGTAGTGAAAAATGAACACCTTCCTGTGCTGTTGATTCTTCCAAGATTTCAATGCTATATTCTCTGTCTATATCATACACAAAACCTTGAGTTTGTACAGGTATTTTAAAAGTATCTTTTGTAATATCAGGAAGAAAGGAACCAAAGGAAAAAGCTACACTATCTACTTTATTAGTAGAAGAAAATCTGCCATCAAGAGCCCATTTGAAAAAGATGTTGTCATTTCCTTTAAAAGTGTCTATTTCTCTTTCTTCGCAAGCTATAAATGAAAGGCACAGTGTAAGTGCTAGAAAGAGCTGATTTATATATTTTTTCATGATTGTAATTTTAAAATAATTAATACTTACCTAAAGTCTGTTTCTGATAATGGCAATGGTACTACATAGGTAGAAGTCGACATTGGTATTGTTTCAGAAGACAAGGTTCCATTAGGTATTTCGGTTAAATATCTACGTTTATAGTAAAAGAATAACTGCCCTTCTCCATAAAATTCTTTTCTGTATTCTTTCATTATTTCGTTATCCAAATCGATACTATTATAATCTAATGCCCCTAAAGCACGTTTTTCTCTAACTATGTTTAAATAGTCGGTTGCAATACTTGGGTCTGGTTCTGTTTCGGCAACGATATAATACATTTCACTCATGCGTATTAGGGGTTGCATAAATAATAAATTGGCAGAAACATTAGAAAATTTATTTAATACTCTGATATTTGGTTCAGAAGCAGGTTGAATCCATAGTCTTCCAAATCTAGGGTCCGCTTCATTTCCTTCAAAAGTTTCTTCTAATCGGGTTCTATTAGGGACCAAACGTTTTGTTTTTTCCGAATCAGCAGAAAATAAATTTCTGGCAACCGCTCTTATATTAAAGTGCTCTAAACCAAATAATACTTCTTTTGAAAATATAAGATTTGGATTATCCTGATTACCAATTTCTTCTTCGGTTGTCCAAGGAAACCATTTTGTAGCTTCATTAATTACAGCTTTGGCATTTTCTAAAGCTTGAGAATTATTACCTGCATATAAATGTACTCGCGCTTGTAATGCTTTAACAGCAAAATAATTTAAGCGTAAATTTCTGAACCTGAAAAAATTAGATTCTTCAAAACCAAATCCAGGATCTCCGGGTTCTAATTCAGGGGCGTCTTCCTCAAAATAATCTACTTTGCCGTATTCTCTTACCGGATCTTTATCTAAAAATGTTTCAGCTGTTTGTAAATCAGATAATACTATATCTATGACCTCTGAAGCCGTAGAAATTGGGTTTAAATTAGCTGATGGGGCTATATAATATGGTATGGCTAAATCGTTTGGATTTTGCGAATAAACAGGGCCAAAAATGCGTAATAAATCGAAATGAAGCATAGCTCTTAAGCCAATAGCTTCTCCTTTGTATAAGGCTTTTCGGTCTTCGTTAAGAAAATCAGAATACGTATCGATGCCTTTTATAAAGTTATTAATGTTCAAGATGTTTTGATACATGTTTTTCCACAATGCGTCGAATTTATCTTGAACGCTTTCATCGTTATAATTATAGGTAGACATTAAACCCCATTCGTGCTCACTTTCGCTACAATCGTAACGCTGAGCAAGTACATCTGTTAAGCTCATGGTTAATTGTGATGCATACGAGTTTTGTGATGTAATGTTACCATATATACCGACTAATGCCGTTCTAATTCTATCTTCATTTTTATAGATGTCTTCTTCTAGAATTTTGTCTTCTGGTTGAACATCTAAATAAGCGTCGCAAGACACTATTGAGATGCTAAATAACGCTATTATTATGTGTGTTATGTGTTTTTTCATTTTCATCATTAATTTTAATTAGAAAGAGGCATTTAAACTAAATGATAGTGAACGAGCAAAAGGGTACGTTAAACCACGTTCAATTCTAATAGTCGAGAAACGAAATATTTCATTCATATAGGCTGTTAATCTCAAGCGCTCTAAGCCAATTTTTCTCATCCAATCTCTGTTTCTGAATTGATAACCAATATTAATAGATTCGGCACTTAAAGTGTTTTCTTTTTGAATAAATCTTGAAGAGATTGGCGTATTGTCGAAATTTGTAATTGACTTGTAGCTCGCAATATCCCCAGGTTTTAACCAACGACTTGTTAGTGCTCTTACATCTTGGTTATAAATTCTATCGTTTTCTGAAATATTTTCAATTTGCTGGAATGCTGCCGAATTGAAACGATCGCCACCTAAAGTATATCGGAAATTCATGCCGAAAGTAAAATCCTTATATCGGAAGTTACTTGTAATAATACCCTGAAGTGTTGGTCGCCCATTACCCATTACCTTTTCATCTTGAATATTATATTCGTAGGTAGGTAATCCATCTTTGTTAAGGAAAACTTCGCGTCCATTACTTGGGTCAATACCTAATGATGGTACTGCCCATAAATCATCTGGGCTATAGCCATCGCGGTAACGAAATAATGAGCGATTTTCTTGAGCAGAGTCATCTAATGTTTCTAATTTGTTACCAAATCCTCCATAAACATTTTCCAGAGTCACAGAATTAAATCCTAGAGTCCAGGTAATATCGTTTTCTAAATCGTAAATAGGAGATACTCTTACAGTCGTTTCGAACCCTGTCGTTTTCATGTGGCCAACGTTAACGGGATAATTAACAATCCCAGTAGAACTTGGTAAATTTAAACGCGCAATTAAAGGGTCTGTATTTTTGAAAAATAAGTTGGCTGTAAAATTTATTCTATTATTTAATAACGTAGCGTCTAAACCAAAACTACTTTGTATAGTGTTCTGCCATTCTAAATCTGGATTAGCAACAGTTTGCAATATGGTACTTTGTCCAAAATATTGCGAAGATGTAGCGTAAGTATAAATAGAGGTAGATGTTAAATCTCCAAAACCTTGATTACCAGTTTCTCCAATATTTCCTCTTAGTTTCAATAAAGAAACAATATCCTCGTCAAATCCAAATTGCTCATGGATATTCCAACCAGCACCTACAGACCAGAAAGGTGAATATTTTTCGTTAGATCCAAATGCGGTTGAACCATCGATACGGTATGTGGCATCAACAAATAGTTTATTGTCAAAAGAATAGTTGGCACTACCTAAAACATTAACACGCCTGTAAATTCTTGAGTTGGTGTTTGGTTTACCTCCTGGCGTATAACCGAATGAAAAGGCAGGATTACCATTGGTTCCTGGAGGAAAGCCTAATGCAGTTATAGTTAATCGATCATTATTAGTTTCTTCAAGTTCTGTTCTAAGACTTCCCGTAACCTTGTGCTTTTCAGCAAAGACATCGGCATAAGTAGCCATAGCGTTAAATCTATAACTAAAATTATTGGTATGTGAATTCGAATAGGCTCCACTTTCACGAGGACTTGCTCCGGCAAAAGAAGGGTGATCTGGGTCTGTAAAAGATTCATCGGTTGTATTACCGCCAGTTAATTGAAAATTTGCTTCAAGTCTAAACTTATTACTTAATGTGTACTGCGCTCTAAAGTTATTAATAATAGTTAAAGTTTTATTAGTACCATAAGATCTTAAAGTTGAATTGTATAGAGGGTTGGCAATATTCTGATTGGTAAATATATTGCCAATATTTAAGAATCTACTAATTCTTCCTTCGGCATCAGTTACTCTAAAATATGGATTCGCTCTTGTGTAGTCCGAGAATCCTCCATACGGTGAATTATCTGCAGTGACTCCATTTATATATAGTCTATTCGTAATATTAAATTTATTTTTTCGATAAGTTAAATCCACATTAGCGCCCCAGTTATTACGCTTAGATCCAATCATAACACCGTCCTGACTTCTTAAATTAAAGCCAGCACCAAATGTTAATGTTTCGCTACCGCCAGAGGCATAAACGGAGTTTCTTATGGCCGTACCGACTTGTAAAGGTTCATTTAACCAATAGGTGTTCACTCCTCTTTTTATTTCGGCTAAAATCGTGTTGTATTGTCGATCCAATTGAAATTGTTCAAATGCATTATTTCCTGTCCATCTGCCTGCTAACCTTTCATATTCCAATTTTTGCGTAGAATTCATTAAATTATAATCCGATAAATCGGGCATTTCTACTGTTAAATCTCCTGTGTAGGTTATTTGTATTTGACCTTCTCTTGGTCTTATAGTTTCAACAACAATAACACCGTTAGCTGCCTGCGCTCCATATAGCGCTGTTGAAGACGCATCTTTTAATATTGTTATCGATGAAACACGGTTCATGTCTAAATCGACAATCTGTTGAAGTGTTGTTGGAAAGCCGTCCAAAATGAATAAGGGTTGGTTGGGGTTATTCCCAAATTCGTCTCTTAAATCATCATTTGAAATACTGGTTTTACCACGTACTTCAATTTCAGGAAGCGCATTAGGGTCTGAACCTAAAAGGTTATTGTCAACAATATTAAATGAAGGATCTAAGGTTCTTAAACTTTGTAAAACATTAGTGTTTCCAATGGCTTTTAATTCTTCGCGTGAAGCTGTGGTAGTTGCTCCGGTAAAACTTTTCTTTTCTCTTCTAACGACACCCGTAATAACAACTTCTGAAAGGTCTTCGATATCTTCTTCCATTTTTAAATTGATTTCTGTTCTGCCATCAATTTTAACCTCTACTTTTTTATAGCCTACATAACTAAAAACAAGAGTTGACTCTGGGTCTACATTTGTTGCACTATATTCTCCATCAAAATTGGTAATGGTTCCGCGTCCTTGCTCTTTCATAATAACCGTTACACCTGGTAGAGGCATATCATATTGGTCCGTTACAACACCTGTAACAGTGATGGTTTGTTGTTGGACTAAAGGGGTACTATTAATTTTACCCTCGGAAGGACTTATTAGAATGATGTTATTTTCTGTTTTTTCAACTTTGAAATCTTCACCAACTAACTTAGATACAGCCTCTAATGTATCTAAATTATCGAAGTTTACCGTAACTGATTGGTTGACATTTAGTTCCTTGTCGCTATAAAAGAAATCCACATGAGCTTCTTTCTTTATATGACGTAGTGCCTCAGAAAGTTTAACTTCTCCAAGAGTCAGTGAAATCTTTTGAGAAAAGGAGAATACTGAGATACTGAAAAACACCATGCATAAAATGAGGGATTGTTTCATGTATTGTATTATTAAAGGTTTGTGTTTGTGTCGTAACCTACACGTAGCTGCGGTTAACTTTTTTTCCATAAATTTAAATTGTTAAGTTAATTCTTTTTGATGAATTTTTAAGGGAATTTTAATTATAATTATCTGAAAGCGTATATTTTAATGATTTTTTCTAGCTATTTGAAATAGACACTTCGTAAAAGTTAGACTCACTGTCTTTGGTAATTTTATATTTTACTTTAGTAGTCTTGCATATTAAATTTAGGAGGTAATCTATTGGTTCGTTCTTATAAGCAACCCCTGTAAAAGTTTCATTTTTTAATTCGGGATCTTCAAAATTTATTTGTACATTATACCAACGCCCCATCTTAGTAAGTATTTGTTCTAATCGTTCTTGTTCGAAGTAAAATTTGCCATCTTTCCAGGCAGTATAAACTTCTGTATCGACGGATTTTATTTGGAAGTTTGGAGCATTTTGTTTGAAAGTAGCATGCTCATTGGGGGATAATATTACGGTTTGTTTTTCCAATGCATTAGCTAGTTTAATTTTACCTTCTACTAGCGTTGATGTAAAACTACTCTCATCTTCATAGGATGAAACGTTGAAATGAGTACCTAAAACAGCTACAGAACATTTGTTTGTTTGAACAATAAATTGTTTTTTACTTTTAGTTACTTCAAAATAAGCCTCACCATCAAGCTCTACAATTCGCGTATCGCCAGTAAATTTTTCAGGGTATTTTAATGAGCTGGCTGAGTTAAGCCATACTTTGGTGCCATCTGGTAATTGAATTTGATAAATTCCTCCGTTAGGAACAAAAAGGGTATTGTATTTTGGGTTTTCCTCAGGGTAATTGGAATCTACGGAGTTGTATACTAATCCGTTGTTGGTATTTTGTATGGTGGTTATTTTATCTGAAGCTATAATGGTGTCAGATTTCGATTCTAAATCTATCTCGGTTCCATCGGCTAGAACTAAAGTGGCTTTTTGGTAACCAGGTTTGATGTGTTCTAATGCTTCTTGAGTTGAAACTTCTTCATTAAAATTAGAATTATAGAAAATAACACTTCCACTAATAAATAAAATTACAATCGCTGCATATTTTAGAGTCTTGTATAATTTTAAGCGAATAATGTTTTCATGATTTTTTTGGTCAATTTTTTTTTTAACTTTATTAAAAACCGTCTGTTTTTTGGCCGCTTTGTATATTTCTTTGGTGTTAAGAAGCTCTTTTTTGCTTAAAATTTGATTGTAAAATTCTTGATTATTACCCTGACTCAACCAGCGATTAAGTTCTTGCTGTTCAAGTTTGCTAATTGTTTCTGTAACAGATTTGTATATCAGATTTGAAATGTGATATGAAGTTTGTTCTTGCATTCGAAATTAGCTTTTATTTAACACATAGTTAGGTGTTGTTTGAAGGTAATACTATGAAAGTACCGAAAAGGGTGGGAAAAATTAATAAAATTTTAATTTTTTATTGTGATATTGTTAAGAATGAACAAAAATAAATGCTCTTCTTTAAGTTGCATTTTTAGAATTTCTATAGCACGTGCTCGTTGCGATTTAACCGTATTTATGCTAATGTTTAGTGTTTCTGCAACTTCTTTGTATTTTAAATTTTCAATGCAGCACATTTCAAAAACCTGTCGGCATTTTTTCGGAAGAGATTCTAATGCTTGTAAAATTAGACGATGAGTTTCTTCTTTAATAATGCGTTGCTCAAAATTCGTAAATGTTAAGTCTTTAGTTTCTAAGTTTAGGGAAGTGGTTTTATTTCTCTTCTTTAAATAGTCGAATGAAGCATTTTTAACTGATGTATAGAGATACGATTTTATGTTTTTATTAGGGTCAAGGGTTCTGCGTTTTTCCCAAATGGTTAACATAATGTTCACTACAATCTCTTCGGCAGCGTAATGGTCCTTAACATAATGAAATGCGAAAGCGTAAAGGCTCTCGTAAAAAGTGTCAAATAAAACTTTATAAGCTTGAGAGTCTCCTTCTTTAAGATTATGAATTAAGTTTTCAAAATTTAAAGACATTAAATAGGGTTGAATTCAGGTAGCAAAGATAATAATTAATAAGGATTAGGTTTCTTAATTAATTACTATTAGTCTGAATATTTTATGATTATAAGTTTTGTGAGAATATACGTTTATTTTTTTGAATTTCTACTTTATATAAGGTGTTAATGAGTTTTTAGGTGTCTCGTTCTAAGAGGTGTTTTTTAGTTATTAGTTAAATATTACTACGTGCATAATTTAAATTGGTAATAGATATAGATAGTTTATTTTAAATTCGTCTATATAGCAAATAATTTAGGATTTCTTAAAACTGGTATTTAAGCTATTAAAATTATCGTTTTAGAAATGTCATAATGTTTGTCATAATTGTTATATAATCTATACCTTTGCGTTGTTAGGTAGCTAAAAAGGAGAGATTGTTTTGGTTGTCAAAGTTGTGAATTTCTGTATTTTGTCGATGAAAAACGCTTTTTACGGATAAAATTACAGTTAAATTGACTTGTTATTTTGAAAATCATCTTTTTTTTCCAAATTTTAACCCCATGAATTTACAAAGCAAGTCCATATTAACCGTTATCTTATTTGTTTTGATGGGTTCATTTTGTTTTGCTATTCAAGTAGCTATCCCAGAAGAATTACCTTTGCCTATGGATGGCGAGGATCCTTCAGGGCCTCCTGGACTATATTTAGATAGTTTTTTAGTTACAGGTGTTGTAGCAGGGATAGTTTATGGAATAAAAAAGCTTTTGTCGAATAATTCATAATTAATTCAATTCGATTAATCTGGCAACGTATTTTCCTAACACATCAAATTCTAAATTAACTTCAGTGCCAACTTTAAAAGAATTGAAATTTGTGTGTTGATAAGTATAGGGGATGATAGCAACACTAAATTCGTCTCTTTTTGAGTTAACAACGGTTAAACTCACGCCATTAACCGTTATAGAGCCTTTTTCTATGGTAATGTTGTTAAGAGAGGAGTCGTAATTAAAAGTAAATCTCCAGCTTCCGTTTGTTTCTTCAATATGTTTGCAGATTGCGGTTTGATCTACGTGGCCTTGTACAATATGACCGTCTAGACGGTCGCCTAATTTCATGGCGCGCTCTAAATTAATTTGGTCATTGATTTTTAATGAGCTTAAATTCGTTTTATCTAGAGTTTCTTTAATTGCAGTTACTGTATATTCGTCTTGCTGAATGTTTACAACTGTTAGGCAAACACCATTATGAGCAACACTTTGATCGATTTTTAATTCTGAAGTTATGTTGCTTTTTACCGTGATGTGAAGATTATCTTGTTCGGTTTTTAAGTTAGTAATAACACCTAGATCTTCAATAATTCCTGTAAACATAATATTGTTTGTTTATTTAACTAAATTTGCGACATCAAAATTACAAACAAAAGTTATCATATTTAATGAAGAAAGTAGAAAATATAGTTGTTGGAATTTCAATAGGTGACTTAAATGGTATTGGAGGAGAAATTATATTAAAGACTTTTGAAGACTCAAGGGTTTTAGATTTCTGCACACCCGTAGTTTTTGCTTCTGCAAAGACCATGAATTTTTTTAAAAAGCACTTTAAATCTGAGATTGTTTTTAATATTACGAATAATGTAAAGCAGCTTGTGTCTGGAAAGGTGAACGTGTTTAACAGTTGGAACGAGCCTGTATCTATAGAATTCGGAAAGGAAGACACTAAGATTGGAGAGTATGCAATAAAATCCTTGCATTCGGCTACCAAAGCTTTAAAGGAAGGAGATGTTGATGTTTTGGTAACAGCGCCTATAAATAAACATAATATCCAGTCTGAAGCCTTTAAGTTTCCGGGGCATACTGATTATTTGGCTCAAGAACTAGAGGGAGAAAGTCTTATGTTTATGGTTACAGATACTTTACGGGTAGGCTTATTAACAGATCATGTACCTGTTAAAGATATTGTAAATCACATTACTGAGGATTTAATTGTTAAAAAAATTAATACGGTTTATCAATCTTTAATAGAGGACTTTAATATTGTGCGTCCTAAAATAGCTGTACTTGGTATTAATCCACATACGGGTGATAGCGGTGTTATTGGTAATGAAGATGATACTGTGCTTCGTCCAACTTTAAAAAAAATAAAAGAGGAAGGTAAACTGGTTTATGGTCCTTATGCTGCCGATAGTTTTTTTGGTTCAGATAATTATAAAAATTTTGACGCCATTATTGCATCATATCACGATCAAGGTTTAATTCCATTTAAAACGTTATCCTTTGGTCAGGGTGTTAATTTTACTGCTGGACTTAATCGAGTTAGAACCTCACCAGATCACGGAACAGCCTATGAAATAGCAGGGAAAGGTGTGGCGGACTCAAATTCATTTAAAGAAGCCGTCTTTACTGCTATTCAGGTGTTTAAAAATAAATCTGATTATAAGGAGCTTACATCAAATCCGTTAAAAAAACAGCCTAAAAAGATATAAACAAAAAAATGTTTATAAGTTACCTTGCTTAAAATAAAAATTTATATATTTGCAGGCTCAAAATAGATGTGATAATGAAGCCATTAAAAGAATTTACAATTCCATTTGTAGGGCTAAAGGTAGCGAAGCATCATTTTGAGTACAAAATTGAGCAAGCGTTCTTTGAATATTTTGAGTATAAAGAGTTTAACGATGTAAGTGTTGATGTTCATCTTGAATTAGAAAAGAAATCCACATTACTCGAATTACACTTTAAAATTTCAGGATTTGTAAATGTTAATTGCGATTTAACGAACGAACCTTACAATCAACCTATAGAAAATGAGTTTGATTTGGTGGTTAAGTTTGGAGATGAATATAACGATGAGCATATCAATATTTTAATTGTGCCACATGGCACTTATGAAATTAATGTGCAACAATATATTTATGAGTCAATTGTATTGGCCGTACCGATTAAACGTGTACATCCCGGAATTAAAGATGGGACATTAGATTCAGATATACTCAAAAAATTAGAAGAGTTAAGCCCTAAGCAAAAGGAGAAAAAAAATGAGGAAGATGAAATAGATCCTCGCTGGAATACATTAAAAAAACTATTAACGGATAAATAAATATAAAAAATGGCACATCCTAAGAGAAAAATCTCAAAAACGAGAAGAGATAAAAGAAGAACACATTATAAAGCAACTGCGCCACAGATTGCTACATGTCCTACTACAGGTGAAGCTCATTTGTATCATAGAGCTCACTGGCACGAAGGAAAATTATATTACAGAGGTCAAGTGTTAATTGACAACTCAGAGGCTGTAGAAAACATAGCATAACTGTTATGCATGCATAATTTAAAACGCTCACATGTGAGCGTTTTTTTTATGATATGTTTTTTATACAGCATAAAAAACACGTAATTTGCGGAAGATTACACCTGAAATTAGTAGTTTTCACAAATTTTTGAGTGTTTTTGTTCAATTTTAATGATTTTTTGGTCAATTTAACTACGAAGTTATGAGTAAAATCTCAGCAGCGATAACAGCTGTTGGCGCTTACGTGCCAGATTATGTATTAACCAATCAAATTCTTGAGACTATGGTTGATACAAATGATGAATGGATTACCACCAGAACAGGAATTAAGGAACGTAGAATTCTTAAAGGTGAAGGCAAAGGAACTTCTTACCTTGCTATAAAAGCCGCTCAAGACCTAATAAATAAAAAAGGTCTCAACCCCGAAGATATAGAACTTGTTATTGTTGCAACGGCAACACCAGATATGAAAGCAGCTTCAACGGCTTCATATACAGCTTCACAAATAGGTGCTATTAATGCATTTACATTTGATATGGATGCGGCATGTTCAAGTTTTTTATATGGAATGTCTGTAGCTGCTAGCTATATAGAGTCTGGTAGATATAAAAATGTATTGCTTATAGGAGCTGATAAAATGTCTTCTATTATTAATTATAAAGACCGTGCAACCTGTATTATATTTGGAGATGGTGCCGGAGCGGTATTGTTTGAGCCTAATGAAGAAGGTTTAGGTTTGCAAGACGAATACCTAAGAAGTGATGGTTCGGGTCGTGAGTTCTTACAAGCAACGTACGGAGGGTCATCGTTCCCTGTAACCGAAGAGGCTATGGCTAAAGGTGGGCAATATGCATTTCAGGAAGGTCGTACCGTATTTAAAAATGCGGTATTTAATATGGCTGATGCAACGGTGAAAATATTAGATAGAAACGGATTAGATAAAGATAGTGTTGATTGGTTAGCGGCACATCAAGCTAATAAACGTATTATTGATGCCACTGCAGAGCGAATTAATTTAGATCCTGCCAAGGTGATGATGAATATTCAGAAATACGGAAATACGACATCGGCAACTTTACCGTTATTATTAAACGATTACGAATCGCAACTAAAAAAGGGAGATAATGTTATATTTGCTGCTTTTGGTGGCGGATTTAACTGGGGGGCCATTTATTTAAAGTGGGCTTATAATTCATAAAAAGATTAATAAAATAGCAAATAATATGGAAATTAAAGAGATTCAAAACTTAATCAAATTTGTTGCAAAATCTGGAGCAAGTGAGGTTAAATTAGAAATGGATGATATTAAAATCACCATTAAAACAGGATCAGAATCAGATGCACCGGCTGTTCAATATGCCCCTGTACAACAACAAATTCCACAAGTACAAGCACAAGCACCTGTTGCTGAAGCGCAACCAGCTTCTCAAGCTACTACACCAGCGCCTGCTGCAACAGAAGATTCTAAGTATATTACAATAAAATCACCAATCATTGGTACGTTCTACAGAAAACCATCTCCTGATAAGCCATTATTTGTAGAGGTAGGTCAAACTATTGCAGAAGGTGATGTCCTTTGTATTATCGAAGCAATGAAACTATTCAACGAAATAGAATCTGAAGTTTCAGGTAAGATTGTTAAAATATTAGTTGATGATTCTTCACCTGTAGAGTTCGATCAACCATTATTTTTAGTAGACCCTTCATAACCTATTAAAAGTTCCAATACACAAATCTCAAAATCCAATATTTGGAATTTGGCGATTGGAATTTGTAATTTTTAATTCATAAAGTTATGTTTAAAAAAATATTGATTGCCAATAGAGGGGAAATAGCACTGCGTGTTATTAGAACCTGTAAAGAAATGGGTATCAAAACTGTGGCTGTTTATTCTACAGCTGATGCAGATAGTTTACATGTAAAATTTGCCGATGAGGCTGTTTGTATAGGGCCTGCTTTAAGTAGTGAGTCGTATTTGAAAATGGCACATATTATTGCTGCTGCCGAAATTACAAACGCAGACGCTATTCATCCGGGGTATGGATTCTTGTCAGAGAATGCAAAATTTTCAAAAATCTGTGAAGAGCACGGTATTAAATTTATTGGTGCTTCTCCAGAGATGATTGATAGAATGGGTGATAAAGCCAATGCGAAGGCTACCATGAAAGCTGCTGGGGTGCCTTGTGTGCCTGGTAGTGATGGTGTTATCAATACCTATGAAGAGTGTGAGAAAATCGCAATAGAAACGGGATACCCTGTTATGCTTAAAGCTTCTGCCGGTGGTGGAGGTAAAGGTATGCGTGCCGTTTGGAAAGAGGAGGATTTAAAAGCAGCTTGGGATTCTGCACGTCAGGAGAGTAAGGCTGCCTTTGGAAACGATGATATGTACATGGAAAAACTTATCGAAGAACCAAGACATATCGAAATTCAAATTGTCGGAGATTCTACAGGGAAAGCTTGTCACCTTTCAGAAAGAGACTGTTCCGTACAACGTCGTCACCAAAAATTAACTGAAGAGACACCTTCACCATTTATGACTGATGAGTTAAGAAATGAAATGGGTCTTGCAGCAGTTAGAGCGGCAGAATACATTAAATATGAAGGTGCAGGAACTATCGAATTTTTAGTTGATAAGCACCGTAATTTCTATTTCATGGAAATGAATACGCGTATTCAGGTAGAGCACCCAATTACAGAACAGGTAATTGATTTCGACTTAATACGTGAACAGATATTAGTTGCGGCAGGCGTGCCAATTTCAGGTAAAAATTACTTACCAAAATTACATTCTATAGAATGTCGTATAAATGCCGAGGATCCATATAATGGTTTCCGTCCATCTCCAGGAAAAATAACAACCTTACATGCTCCTGGAGGTCATGGTGTTCGTTTAGATACGCATGTGTATGCTGGATATACTATTCCTCCAAACTACGATTCTATGATTGCCAAGTTGATTACAACGGCTCAAACCAGAGAAGAAGCCATCAATAAAATGAAACGTGCTTTAGACGAGTTTGTTATCGAAGGAATAAAAACAACTATTCCATTTCATAGACAACTTATGGATAATCCCGATTATTTAGCGGGTAATTATACCACTAAGTTTATGGAAGACTTCGTTATGGAAAAACAAGTTGAAGAATAAATATAAAAGGCTCCGAAATTACTTTCGGAGTTTTTTTTTGATTTCATTTTCTTTTTTTAGCCAAAAGTAAAATTCAGGTTTTTGTAAGTCACTTTTAATTCTAGAGTAATTAAAAGAGCTTCAACAAAAGTCTAATCCTTAGCACGAATTCATTATTTTTACTTAGGACAATCATTAATTTCTTAGGGTGAATTTATCGTATTGGGAAATAAAATCTTGGTTAAGTGCAGTAGACTTCACCATTGTTGGTAGTGGTATTGTAGGACTTAGCACGGCTTTGTTCTTAAAAGAACAATATCCAAAGTCAAAAATACTAGTTCTTGAACGTGGAACTTTTCCTCAAGGTGCTAGTACCAAAAATGCTGGATTTGCCTGTTTTGGGAGTCTTAGTGAAATTATAAATGATTTAACGACCCATTCGGAAGAGGAAGTGTTCCAGCTTGTTAGAAAGCGAGTACAAGGATTAAGTTTGTTGCGACAAAGTTTGGGGGATAATCATATTGGTTTTAAAAATTATGGAGGCTATGAGTTGTTTTTAAAAGATGATACTTTATTTGAAACATGTACGTCGAAAATCGCAGAAATAAATGGTTTACTGGAACCATTGTTTAACAAAAATGTTTTTAGTTTCAAATCCAATGAGTTTTCATTTAAAAATATCGAATCACAATATGTTTTTAATCCTTTTGAAGGGCAGATTGATACTGGTAAAATGATGAATGCCTTAATTAAAAAAGTACAATCTCAGGGAGTGAAAATCTTAAATAATATTTCTGTAGAGCGTTTTTCAGACGCACTTCAAACAGTTAATGTAAAAACTAATGCCTTCGAATTTACCACATCAAAATTATTAATTGCTACCAATGGTTTTGCAGGGCAATTAATTAATCAGCCCATAAAGCCTGCTCGAGCTCAGGTTTTAATTACCAAACCCATTAAAAACTTAACTATTAAAGGTACATTTCATTTAGATCAGGGGTATTATTATTTTAGAAATATAGATAATCGTATATTGCTTGGTGGTGGGCGTAACCTTGATTTTAAAGGTGAAGAAACCACTGAACTTGGGCAGACCAAACAAATTCAGAATGCCTTAAAAAACTTATTAGAAACAACTATTTTGTCAGATATTCCTTTTGAAATTGATTATTCCTGGAGCGGTATCATGGGAGTTGGAAATCGAAAACAAGCCATTGTAAAACCAATATCTAAGAATGTGTTTTGTGGGGTTCGATTGGGAGGTATGGGTGTTGCCATCGGTAGTTTAATCGGTAAAGAATTAGCTCAATTATCTGGAGATTGACATGAACAGAATATTTAAGTTTTTATTTAAAATACTACTTTGGTTTATAGCGGTTTCTACCATGTTTGTAGTATTGTTTAAGTGGGTTCCGGTACCTTTTACTCCTTTAATGGTTATCCGGTATTTTGAAAATAAAGAAGCCAACAAAACGAATAATTTTAAACACGACTGGGTATCGATAAACGACATTTCAAAGAATCTGCAATTGGCTGTTATTTGTAGTGAAGATCAGCATTTTTTAAACCATAAGGGATTTGATTTAAATGCTATTGAAAAGGCGATTGTGAATAATAAGAATGGCAAACGCATAAGAGGAGCAAGTACGATTAGCCAACAGACAGCGAAGAATGTGTTTTTATGGCCACAAAGGAGTTGGGTGCGCAAAGGTTTTGAAACGTATTTTACCTTTTTAATTGAACTCTTTTGGACCAAACAACGCATCATAGAAGTTTATTTGAATAGTATTGAAATGGGAAATGGTATTTATGGAGCAGAGGCGGCCTCGCAATATTGGTTTAAAAAATCAGCTAAAGTTTTAACGGCTTATGAAGCTGCGGCTATCGCAGCCATTTTACCTAATCCTTTAAATTACCGTGCTAATCCAGCATCAAATTATATTCAGAAAAGAAAAAATTGGATTGTTCAACAAATGCGTTATTTCGGACCTTTACAATATGAATAATGAATTATCTTTAAAAACGGCTCTGTATAATGCCTGTGTTAATGGGGTTGGGAAACGTCTTGAAGCGATTAAACATGCCATTAACGATATTCAAGAGTCGCTAACTTCGGAAACAAAAAGTAGTGCGGGTGATAAGCATGAAACAGGTCGGGCTATGTTGCAATTAGAACGTGAAAAGTCCGGAAATCAATTAGCTGAAATTCAGAAGTTACAAGGGGTGTTGTCGAAAATTCGTTTAGATAAAAAGTTAGAACATGTAAGTTTGGGTGCCGTGGTTTTTACAACGCAAGCTAATTATTTTATTTCGGTTAGTGCTGGGGAAATTAATTATGAAAGTCAGAGGTTTTATGCCATATCATCTAGTGCGCCTATAGGACAACTTTTAATGGGTAAAAAAGTAGGTGATGAAATAATATTTAGAGGACAAACTATTATTATTGAACAAATTATCTAAGCAGGTTTGTCAATTTTCAGAAATACTTCTGTGTTCATTTCAATAGGATTCAGATGTTCAAAAAATACTTTGTTATTGCCAATTAAAGCTTCGATTAAAAAATAATAGCCTTTATAATACGATTTAGTAACCACGGCCTTAAAGTTGGAATTAGAACAAACTTTTAACTGATTAGCATACACAAACTGTTCATTTATAATATTAAACTCCCCAAAAAACGAAGCGATTAATTCATTTTTTGGATGGTTATAAAGTTCTTTTGGTGTGCCATTTGCAACAATTTCAGCTTCATTCAGAACCATCATATGGTCTGAAAAAGAAATCACATCATCTTTATCATGAGTAGCCACAATACAAGTAATTTGTTTTTCCTTTAGGTATTTAAATAAACTTCTTCGTAAGGACTGTTTTTTAAAATTGTCTATATGGCTAAAAGGTTCATCTAATAGGATAATTTCTGGCTGTTTAGCAATGGCACGAGCTATGGCTACCCGTTGTTTTTGACCGCCGCTTAATTCTTTTACTTTGGTGTTTGCATATGGCTCTAATTCTACGACCGCAAGTAGTTCTTTTATACGTGCTTGTTTTTCCTCAGGGAAAAAATTAGATAGAAAGGCACCAATATTTTCGGAAACAGATGTAAACGGCATTAAGTCGAATTCCTGAGAAACGTACTTCATAAACTCATAACCAACTACCAAATTGTATTTGGGGCCCAAAATTTCGGTGTTTTTCCAGAAGATATGCCCATTATTTAAGTCGTAAGTACCATATAATAATTTTATCAAGGTACTTTTTCCGGAGCCACTTTCACCAATAATAGAAAAATGCTCGCCTGTATTTACTGTGAAGGAGATATCTTTTAATATAGGTGTATTCTTATAAGCAAAGTGGAGGTTTTTAACTTGTAGCATGCTGCAAAAATAGTATAAAAAAATCGCCTGCAACGAGACGATTTTTCTGTGATATTAAAATCTAATATTTTTAATCTGTTAGCTTATTCACTAGGCAAGCTTTTGTACCCCATATTAAAAAGGGTAAAACCGAATATATCGGCATATTGCTCTATTGTTTTATTTATTGGGGTTCCTGCGCCATGCCCCGCATTGGTTTCAATTCTAATAAGTGTAGGATGCTCGCTAGTTTGTTTGTCTTGCAACTCAGCGGCAAATTTAAAACTGTGGGCAGGTACCACACGATCGTCGTGGTCGCCTGTTGTTATTAATGTTGCGGGATAAGACACCCCCTTTTTTACATTATGAACTGGTGAGTAACCTTTTAAATATTCGAACATTTCTTTGCTTTGGTCGGCGGTACCGTAATCGTATGCCCAACCAGCTCCAGCTGTAAAGGTATGGTATCTTAACATGTCTAAAACCCCAACAGCAGGTAACGCTACTTTTGCTAAATCAGGGCGTTGGGTCATAACAGCACCAACCAAAAGTCCGCCATTAGAACCACCGCGAAGGGCAAGATAATCTGAAGAGGTATAACGATTGGCTATTAAGTATTCCCCAGCTGTGATAAAATCATCAAAAACATTTTGCTTTTTTAGCTGAATTCCAGCGTCATGCCAGTCACGCCCATATTCTCCGCCACCACGTAAATTCGGTACGGCTAGTATACCTCCTTGCTCCATCCATACGGCATGCGTTACACTAAAGCTAGGTGTTAAACTAATATTGAATCCGCCATAACCATATAAAATGGTAGGGTTTTTACCATTTAATTCCAATCCTTTCTTATAGGTAATCATCATTGGGACTTTTGTCCCATCTTTAGAATTGTAGAACACCTGATGACTTTCATAATTAGCACTATTAAAATCTATTTGAGGTTTCCAATATAATTTTGTTTCGCCCGTTTTGGGGTCTATAGAATAAATACTTGTTGGGGTATTATAATTTGTAAAGCTATAATACAAAATATCGGCTTCTTCTTTTCCAGAAAATCCTCCGACACTTCCTAAGCCAGGTAATTCAATGTCTCTTATAAGATTACCTTCAAAATCATATTGTTTTACTTTTGAAAGTGCGTCAATCATATAATGAGCAAAAAGATAACCACTGCCTTTAGAAGGGCTTAGCACATGCTCTGTTTCAGCAATAACATCCACCCAGTTTTCCGGTGTTGGATTAGAAGCATCTACTTTTACAACGCGTCTATTTGGAGCCTCTAAATTAGTTGCAATAAATAGGGTGGTGCCTTTATTAGCTATAATATTTGAGTCGCTATTAGCTTCTTCTAATATACTTACAAAGGGACTATCTGGTTGCGACAAGTCTTTTATGAGTAGTTTGTTTCCAGATGTTGAAATTCGCGGTGTTAAAATTAAATAACGATTATCACGGGTAACATGGGCGTAAATATAACGGTGTTTTTCTTCTGGTTTTCCACCATAAATTAATTGGTCTTCCGACTGTTTAGTGCCTAATTTGTGGTAGTATACTTTGTGCTGGTCGGTTTTTGCAGATAATTCGCTCCCTTCAGGTTTGTCGTAACTTGAATAATAGAAACCTTCATTTTTATACCAGGAAATCTGCGTAAATTTTACGTCAATTAAGGTGTCTTCTATCGGTTTTTTAGTTTCAATATCAATAATTATAACTTTTCTCCAGTCACTACCACCTTCAGAAATTGAATAAGCTAAAATTTTACCGTTTTTAGAAAAACTTAGGGCGTCTAATGATGTCGTACCGTCATCAGAAAAGGTATTTGGATCTAAAAATACTTCGGCTGGTTCTTCGCCTTTTTTTCTATAGACTACACTCTGATTTTGAAGTCCGTTGTTTTTTGAAAAGTAAGTGTAATCACCTTCAATAAACGGCGCGGTAACTCTTTCGTAATTCCATAATTTAGACAGACGTTTTTCCAAATCCTCTCTAAAAGGAATTTGACTTAAATATTCGAAAGTGGTTTCATTTTGAGATTTAACCCAAGCCTCGGTTTCTGGACTTCTATCATCTTCTAACCAACGATAGGGGTCTTTAACTTCAGTTCCAAAATAGGTGTCAATATGATCTATTTTTTTTGTTTCTGGGTATGTAATAGCTGTCAATTCTTCTTTGGTTTCGTTTTTACATGCGATTAAGGATGTGAACAAAAAGATGCTCAAAACTGATTTATTCATTATTCATAACTTTTGGCATAAAATTAAGCAAAAAAAAACTCCTGTAACAGGCTACAGGAGTTTCGAAATTATAAGATTTAGTTAAAATTAAACTAATTCATTTTCAACTAGATATTCTGCAATTTGAACGGCATTAGTAGCAGCTCCTTTACGTAAATTATCGGCTACAATCCACATGTTTAATGTGTTTGGTTGACTTTCATCTCTACGCAATCTACCAACAAATACTTCGTCTTTATCGTGCGCAAATATTGGCATCGGATACGAGTTGTTTGCTGTATCATCTTGTAATACCACACCTGGTGTTTCGCTAATAACTTGTCTAACTTCAGGAAGTGTAAAGTCATTCTCGAATTCTACGTTTACAGACTCACTGTGTCCACCAGAAGTTGGGATTCTTACCGCAGTGGCAGTAACAGAGAATGAGCTATCGCTAAATATTTTTTGTGGTTCTTTAGCCAGTTTCATTTCTTCTTTTGTGTAACCATTTTCTAAAAACACATCGCAATGCGGTAACGCATTTCTTCCTATAGGATAAGGATAAGCCATTTCACCTTCTATACCTGCAATTTCGTTTTCTAGTTGTTTAACAGCTTTTACGCCCGTACCTGAAACCGATTGGTATGTTGATACCACAATACGTTTCATTTTATATTTTTTGTGTAATTCAGATAAAGCCAACACCATTTGAATGGTAGAACAGTTTGGATTGGCAATAATCTTATCGTCTTTAGTTAATTCATTGGCATTAATTTCTGGCACCACTAATTTTTTAGTAGGATCCATACGCCATGCTGATGAATTATCAACAACTGTTGTGCCTGCTTCAGCAAATTTAGGAGCCCATTCTAAGGAAGTGTCTCCACCTGCAGAGAAAATGGCAATTTGTGGTTTAGCTGCTACGGCATCGGCTAATCCAATAACGGTATATTCTTGATTTTTAAAGCTTAATTTTTTTCCAACAGATCGTTCTGAAGCTACTAATAGTAACTCAGAAACAGGGAAGTTACGTTCTTCCAATACTTTTAGCATTACTTCGCCTACCATACCAGTGGCACCAACAACAGCTACTTTCATTACCTTTATGTTTTATTATAATTTAATTATTTGGCAAAATTAAGTATTAATTCTATTTTAGAAATAGAAAAAAGCCCTAGTTTCTTTAAAACCAAGGCTTTTTAACAACAAATAACACAGTGTTATTTATTTAACAATCTATTATTTTTTTAACAAATCACGAATTTCTGCTAAAAGTTCTTCCTGACTAGGACCTTTAGGAGCCTCTGGTGCAGATTCTTCTTTCTTCTTCATTTTATTAATGCCTTTTACAAGCATAAACATGACAAAGGCAACGATAATAAAATCAATAACATTTGTTAAGAAGCTTCCATAGAGAACTGCAACTTCACCTGTAACCTTACCTGTTTCATCAGCTATTCCTGGTGTGATGACATATTTTAAATCGTTAAAATTAGATTTGAAGATCAATCCAATTAAAGGCGATACAATGCCTCCTGTAAACGAAGTAACAACTTGTTTAAAGGCCGCACCCATAACAAAACCAACGGCAATGTCAACTAAGTTGCCTTTCATTGCAAATTCCTTAAACTCTTTAAGCATAATTTTAATTTTTTGATTAGTTAATACTAAAATAAGTAAAAATTATGCAAAGTTTAAAGGACTTATTTTAAAAATACACGTTTTACACGTTGTGAGATACCAGTTATAAGTTCGTAAGAAATGGTATTAGCTGTTTCGGCAAGTTGTTCGGCGGTTGTAGAAGGGCCAAATATAATAACTTCATCGCCTTCCTTACAATCAATATTGGTAATGTTTACCATAATCATATCCATACACACATTGCCTACAATAGGAGCCTTTTTATTATTAATAATAACATAGCCCTTGCCTTTACCATACTGTCTTCCAATACCATCGGCATGTCCAATAGGGAGGGTGGCAGTTTTTATACTACT
Organism: Gaetbulibacter saemankumensis DSM 17032; assembly: GCF_000425645.1. Taxonomy (GTDB): domain Bacteria; phylum Bacteroidota; class Bacteroidia; order Flavobacteriales; family Flavobacteriaceae; genus Gaetbulibacter; species Gaetbulibacter saemankumensis. The sequence goes on along the minus strand of NZ_KE384430.1, from coordinate 465,413 downwards.
ATTGCTTATGTATCCACGATTATAACCAACTGATTCGCCTTTATGGATGGTGTGTATTTGTGAAATAACTGTTTTTAAACTAGCTATAGGTTTGAAATTTTTGTTTTGTTTTTCTGAATTACCAAAACCATACAAACCAATGCCACTTCTAACCATATCTAAGTGGGCTTCTGGGTAATTTAAGATACCCGAAGTATTACATAGATGCAGTATAGGTCTATACCCTAAAGCCCCAATAATTTTAGTTGAAATGTCTTCAAAAGATTTAATTTGATTTTGGGTAAAAGTTTTTTCATTTAAATCTTCACTAGCTCCAAGATGTGATAACACCGACTTGACCTTAATGGCTTTAGTGGCCTTTATTTTTGAAACTACTGAATCTATATCTGTTTTAGAAAAACCTAATCTGTTTAAGCCTGTATTAAATTTTAAATGGATTGGGTAGTTTGTTAATTGTTTGGATTCCGCCGTTTCAATAAACTCATCCAAAATTTTATGATTATAAATACTGGGCTCTAAACAGTTTTCAACTAGACTATTAAAATTTACTGTCTGCGGATGTAAAACGAGAATAGGTGTGTCTATTCCTGATTCTCTCAATGAAACCCCTTCATTGTTATAGGCTACGGCGAAATAATCAACATTAAGGGATTCTAAAAATTTTGCAATTTCACAAGCATCACTACCATAGGCGAACGCTTTTACAACGGCTAGAAATTTGGTGTTATTTTGCAGTTGCGATTTTAAATACTCATAGTTATGTTTTAGGGCATTTAAATCTATTTCAAGGATGGTTTCCTGCGCTTTAGGCATCGTTATTATCAGGTTTAGGTACTACCTCTTCGGCATCATTAACATTCATGTTTCTAATTTTGTCTCGCATCATACTTTTATAAAAAGCAGCCCGACTTAATGGTTCATATTCCTCAACTTCACCTAGTAAAACCAAATTGTCGTTCGATGATTTTCTATAACTATACTGGGCAAGGTTACCTGTTTTTGTACAAACGGCATGAACTTTAGTGACATATTCGGCGGTAGCCATTAAAAAAGGCATCGGACCAAATGGATTTCCTTTAAAATCCATGTCTAATCCAGCAACAATAACGCGAATACCCTTGTTGGCTAAATCGTTACAAACACGCACAATTTCATCATCGAAAAACTGAGCCTCATCGATACCTACTACATCACAGCCATCGGCAAGAATTGGAATATTTGCCGCAGCAGGAACCGGTGTAGAACGTATTTCATTTGCGTCATGCGACACTACCATCTCTTCATTATATCGAGTATCGATAGCAGGTTTAAAAATTTCTACTTTTTGTCTAGCAAATTGGGCACGCCTGAGTCTACGGATTAATTCTTCGGTTTTTCCCGAAAACATTGATCCACAGATGACTTCAATCCACCCGAATTGTTCTTTATGATTTACCGTATTTTCAAGAAACATTTTGTATTTTTAACACTAAAATTTTAGTGATTGATCTTTTGTATAAAGGTGGCGCAAAATTATTAAAAAACAAAAGTCTTAATCATAATTAATTAAAAATTGTAGCTATGAAAAAGAAGCTTGAAGCCGATTTAATTAGTATCGCGCATAGGATTCTGAAATTAAAGGGAAAGGAAGATGTGGATAAAATGCATGCTGAAGTGGCTCAACTTTATGAAAAGCTATCAGTTTTGAAATTTGCACATGAGAACTTTGAGGATGACTTACCTACCATAGGGCGCGATTCGTCGTTTTTTGGTATGTTGGATAGTGCTTTTAATAATCAGGTAAGCGATAATATTGAAGTTGGCGATAAACTTTATATTAATCTGGATGAAAAAGAAGACGATGGTATTATGGAGCCTGCCATAGAGAAAATAAAAAATATGGTAGCATTTATGCCCGAAGCTGAAGAAGAGCCCAAGGACATATTAGATGAATTACTTTCTAAAAAAGATTATAATAAAAATGATTTAGACAACTTAACCGAAGGCTTTAAAGATATGCCGGTATTCGATCCTGTTCCAACTATAAAAAATGGTGCTGGTGAAAAAAAATCTTTGAACGACAAATTAAAAGGTGGCGGATTAAGCATTGGGTTAAATGATAAAATTGCCTTTATTAAGCATTTGTTCGACGGTAAGAATGAGGATTATGAGCGTGTAATTTCTCAACTAAATACTTTTAAGACACTACAGGAGGCGACGCAATTTATTACAGAAATTGTAAAACCAGATTATAATAACTGGCAGAATAAAGAAGAATTTGAAGAACGTTTATTTCAGATTGTGACCGATAAATTTCAATAAGTAATGTATTACCATGCTTTTCTATGGTAATGTTCTTCACGACAAGCTTTTTTATGTAGGTAAAGAAGCTTGCAAAAACTGTTCAATCACCAACACATGAGCAAATTATACATTGTACCAACTCCCATTGGTAATTTAAAAGATATTACATTTAGAGCTATCGAGGTTTTAAACGAAGCCGATTTAATACTTGCAGAGGATACCCGTACCTCGGGAAAATTATTAAAACACTTCGAAATTTCTACGCATATGCAATCGCATCATATGCATAACGAGCATAAGACGGTCGAGGCCATTGTTCAAAAAATTAAGGCAGGCACTGTAGTGGCATTAATAAGTGATGCTGGCACGCCCGCTATATCCGATCCAGGATTTTTATTATCACGCGCCTGCATAGAAAATGGTATTGATATAGAGTGTTTACCAGGGGCAACGGCTTTTGTACCGGCATTAGTAAATTCGGGACTTCCCAACGATAAATTTGTATTCGAAGGGTTTTTGCCAGTAAAAAAAGGTAGGCAAACACGATTATTATTGCTAGCTGAAGAACCTCGTACCATGATATTTTATGAAAGCCCCCATAAATTAGTGAAAACTCTAGGGCATTTTTGCGAGTATTTTGGCGAAGACAGGCAGGTTTCTGTATCCCGTGAGCTTACTAAATTGTATGAAGAAACCATTCGGGGAACGGCAAAGGAAGTTTTTGAATATTATACCAATAAACCACCCAAAGGAGAAATTGTGGTAATTGTTGCAGGTAAAAGCAAGTAGTCATGTAAAACTATATATTTTTGCGATTCTAAATTTTTATTATGACACTAGAAACATTCAAAAATAAATTAAAGCATACACCGGAAGCTGTTGAATTCAATGATACGATGGCTGTGATAGAATCAAATTACATCTTTACGCCAACAGCATTTACAAATGGTAATTTACAAAACGACGCAGGACAAAATTCTGGTTCTTGTAAGCTTTTTGCTTTAGCGAAATTGGAAGGATTTACACCAGAAGAAACCTTAGCTTGTTTTGGTAAGTTTTATTTTGATGAGGTGCTAAACGATCCTGATGGCACAGGGCACCAGAATATTAGAAACTTTATGAATACTGGTTTTGATGGTTTGGTGTTTGAAGCACAGCCATTAAAAAAGAAGTAATTGAAACATATATGAAGGGAAGTATTATTGATGCTTCCCTTTATTCCAACCATGCTTACCTAAATACTGTTCGCCGCTTTCAATAGCACCTGATTCTAAAGAGGTAGCCATACTATCATTCCAACGGTTTAAATAGCCAAACAAGGAAATAACCCCTAACATTTCTATAATGTCGCCTTCATTCCAATATTTGTAAAGTCTCTTTTTTATGGTATCGTCTACCGCATTAGGGATTTGGGAAGCTGCTAAACTAAAATCTAGGGCAACACGTTCGGCCTCACTAAATGCGGGGTGTGTTCTATATTCCCAAATATGATTGAGTTGCTCTTTTTCAGCACCGTAACGTTCGGCGGCACGAATTGCATGTGCCTGACAATATCTACAACCTGCTGCATTACTACTAACCCATGCAATCATACGTTTTAAAGAGGAAGTAACCTGTCCTTTGTTTTCCATAACTGCCTTATTTAAATGAATAAAAGCTTTACTAATTTCAGGACGATGCTGCATGGTAAGTACCGAATTGGGACAAAAGCCTAAGGTTTCATTAAAAAACTCTGCAAGTTCTTTAGTTTCTAAATCATGATTGGCAGATAACGGTGTTACTAAAGGCATAATTTATTTTTTAATAGTATTTTTGAAATTACAAGAAACAAAAAAAATATTTTATATAATGGCAGTTCAGGTTACAACAACATGGTTAGGCGATATGCGCTTTGAAAGTACAAATCCATCAGGACATAATTTATTTATGGATGCAGGTGAAGAAAGTGGTGGTAAAGGAGAGGGGTATCGTCCAAAAGCTTTAATGTTATCAGGTTTAGCAGGTTGTTCTGGTTTAGATGTGGCATCTTTAATTAAAAAGATGAAACTTGAAGTTGATAATTTAAAAATAGATATTGATGCCAATTTAACTGAAGAGCATCCCAAGTATTTTGATAAAGTCGTGATGAGTTTCCATTTTTATGGAGATAATTTAGATGAGAAGAAGCTTCAGAAAGCCGTAGATTTATCAGTAGAAAAATACTGTGGCGTGATGGAAATGTTTCGCCAGTTTGCTGAGGTATCCGTAGAAACACACTTTCATAAAAATTAGAAAAAACCCACCCAAATCTATGCGTTGGACTATAAAAGCCAATCCAGAAACTAAGAAAATAGCTCATTTACAGAAAGCCCTTAATGTTGATGCATCGGTAGCAAAATTATTATTGCAGCGTGGTATTGAAACATACGATGATGCTAAAGCTTTTTTCAGACCAAGTTTTCAGCATTTGCATGATCCGTATTTAATGAAAGATATGGATGTAGCGGTAGCACGAATAGAGGCTGCCATTACGAATGAAGAAAATATTTTAGTGTATGGTGATTATGATGTCGACGGGACCACTTCAGTGGCGTTGATGGGATCTTATCTTAAAACTAGAACACCTCATGTGGCAACGTATATACCTGACAGGTATGATGAAGGTTATGGTGTATCTTATCAGGGTATTGATTTTGCAGATGATAATGATTTTACACTTATTGTAGCACTCGACTGTGGTATTAAGGCCATAGATAAAGTTGCTTATGCCAAAGAAAAAGGTATTGATTTTATCATTTGTGACCATCACCGACCTGGTGATACTATTCCCGAAGCCGTAGCGGTTTTAGATCCTAAACGTCAGGATTGTAAGTATCCATACAAGGAACTTTGTGGTTGTGGTGTAGGTTTTAAGTTGATTCAGGCTTTAGCAGAAAAGATAGGAGAAACGGTTGAAGATTTAGTACCCTATTTAGATTTGGTGGCAACTGCCATTGGAGCAGATATCGTACCTATTGATGGAGAAAATAGGGTGTTAGCACATTTCGGATTACAAGTAATAAACACCTTTCCTCGCCCTGGGATAAAGGCGCTTATAGATCAGGTGAATAGAAAAAATGAGTTAACTATTACTGATGTGGTATTTACCGTGGCACCAAGAATAAATGCGGCAGGACGTATGAAGCACGGTAATTATGCCGTGGCGCTGTTAATGGAAGAAGATGCCGAATTAGCACTTCGGTATGCCGAAGAAATCAACGCATATAATGAAGATCGTCGTGAAACGGATAGACGCATAACCGAAGAGGCCCTTGAGCAGATAATTGTCAATAAAGAACAGGAACGATTAACAACAGTGGTTTATCATGAGTCCTGGCATAAAGGGGTGATAGGTATTGTGGCATCAAGACTTACCGAAACCTATTACAGACCAACTTTGGTATTTACTAAAAGCGGGGATAAATTGGCGGCTTCGGCACGTTCCGTGAAGGGATTTGATGTGTATAATGCTTTAGAAGCCTGCAGTGAACATATAGAACAATTTGGAGGTCACAAATATGCCGCGGGATTAACTTTAAAAGCCGAAAATTACGAAGCTTTTAAACAAGCTTTTGAAGATGAGGTTTCTAAAACTATAGATAGAAGTTTGTTAGTGCCTGAAATACATATTGATAGTGAAATTGATTTCTCTGAGGTCACCCCCAAATTCTATAGAATACTTAAGCAATTTGCACCCTTTGGCCCAAGTAATATGACACCAATTTTTATGAGTAGTAATTTAAAAGATACTGGTTATGGAAAATGTGTAGGTGAAGACAAAACACATCTACGTGTTACGGTCAAACAACCGCATTCGCAAAGTTTTGTGGGTATTGGTTTTAATATGGCAGATAAAATGTCAATTATTGAAAGTAATGTGCCATTTAAAGCCGTGTATTCTATTGATGAAAATGAATGGCAAGGACATGTATCTTTACAATTAAAATTACGGGATATTAAAGTGTAATTATGGCTAAAACCGATCCTTATGCGGCCCTGCGAATTAAAGAGTTTAATATCTTTTTGTTGGTGCGTTTTGTGCTGGTGTTTGGCTGGTCCATGCAGTTTATTATTATTGAATGGCAAGTATATAGTTTAACTAAAGATCCCTTGTCACTTGGTGTTATCGGGCTTATGGAAATTATTCCAGCATTTACCATGGCTTTATTTGCAGGACATATTGTCGATCAGAAGGAAAAAAGGAACTTATTAGCACTATGTATTGCTGCGTTTTCGCTTATTAGTTTCGGATTATTTATTCTTACCTGGCCAATTGTAGTTGAGGATTGGGATACTAAAACAATATTGTATAGTATTTATGGTCTGGTGTTTTTTGGCGGGTTTTTACGGTCGTTTTTCGGACCTACCATTTTTTCATTGGTGGCATTAATTGTTCCTAAGAAAATATATCCTAATGCGGCAACATGGAATAGTTCGACCTGGCAAATGGCCGCGGTATTGGGACCTGCATTTGGGGGTTTTGCTATTAGCTGGCTAGGCGTTCACTGGTCTTTATGTATTATTTTTGGATTGGTCATGTTGTCTTTAATCATTCTGCTACAGATAAAGCCCAAACCTATTCTGAATCCTAAAATAGGCGAGCCTGTTGTAGATAGTTTAAAAGAAGGGGTACGTTTTGTATTTAAAACCAAAGCTATATTAGGAGCTATGACTTTAGATATGGTGGCTGTTTTGTTCGGTGGGGCCATTGCTTTACTGCCTGTGTTTGCGCAAGATATTTTAAAAGTGGGAAGTGAAGGGTTTGGAGTGCTGCGTGCGGCTCCTGCTGTTGGGGCTTTTCTAACTATGTTGGTTACCGCTTATATTCCAATAAGTAAAAATGCCGGTATGAAATTATTGGCTGCTATATTTGGATTTGGTATTTGTATTATCGTTTTCGGATTGTCTTCTGTGTTCTGGATATCGGTTTTAGCATTGTTTTTTAGTGGTATGACAGACGGGGTATCTATGGTTATTCGTCAAACTATATTACAGTTAAAAACTCCTGATAATATGCGTGGTCGAGTGTCGTCCGTAAACTCTATGTTTGTTGGGTCTTCGAATGAATTGGGAGCCTTTGAAAGTGGTTTAACCGCGAAACTAATGGGAACCGTCACGGCTGTTGTTTTTGGTGGTACAATGACATTAATAATTGTAATTGCCACGGGATTAGTTTCTCCAAGTTTTAGAAAACTGGATTTAACCAAAGATTTAGATGCACACGGTAAAGAGGATTAATATTCTTTTAATTGGAAGGTATCACCATCGAACATACCATAGGTGTAAAAATTAATCCAATCGCCCAAATTAATGTATTTAGAGTTATTGCCAAGGTCAATGTTTAATGGTAAATGCCTGTGACCGAATACAAAATAATCGCGATGTTTTTGTTCTAGTTTACGTCTGCAATAAAGTACCAGCCATTCGTTATCTTCTCCTAAGAATTTAGCATCTTCATCGCCTGAAATAAGTTTGTTTTTAACGGATAAATGTTGGGCCAATCTTACGCCTAAATCTGGATGTAACCATCTAAAAAGCCATTTACAAAATGGATTTGTAAATACTTTTTTCATGCGTTTATAACCTTTATCGCCCGGACCTAACCCATCGCCGTGTCCAATAAAAAAGGTTTTATTGTTAAATGTAAATTCTTGAGGTTTATGATAAACAGGAATATTTAATTCTTCTTCAAAATACCCATTCATCCAAAGGTCATGATTACCAACAAAGTAATAAATAGGAATACCTGAATCACTAATTTCGGCTAGCTTACCCAAAGTTCTTGTAAAGCCTCTGGGAACTACTTTTTTGTATTCCATCCAGAAGTCAAACAAATCGCCTAATAGAAAAATAGCTGCAGCATCTTGTTTAATTTCATCAAGCCAAGCCACAAATTTTTTCTCTCTTGGGCGGGACGCTTCTGCTGTAGGTGCCCCAAGGTGGTTGTCTGAGGCAAAATATATTTTTTTTCCTTTGGGAATTTGCATGCTGTAAATATAATATATTCCTGCTTAGTCTGGAGGAAATTTAGTTGGGACGATTTACTAAACGTTAATTGTTTTTGAAATTTTAGTAAGTAGTTGCGTTAAGGATTGAGCGTTTGTTGAAGCTCTTTTAATTGTTCTAAACAATTAAGAAGCGACTCGCGAAAGCCTGACCCTTGGGGAACGCCCTAAATATTATCGTAATCGTACCACTCGGCAAAGGAACTATCGGTTTCCTGGAGCTTTAAGGAGTGTAATGAAATATGGTTTGGTAAACGCTTTTTAATTTTTTTGGCAAAGTCGATAACCATCATTTCACTAGTAGGTTGATAGTCTACTAACAGGACGTTGTGACCGCGCTCTTCAAGTTCCTGAGCTAATTCTACATGCGGTGTGTTTTTATTAAAAACAGTGGCATGATCGAAAACATTTACAATTTCTTCTTTTACGATTTTCTTTAAATCACCAAAATCTATTACCATACCGTATTTAACATTTGCCGTGTCTCCAATGGGTTTACCAATGACCGTTACCGAGAGTTTGTAGCTGTGACCATGTACGTTTTTACACTTGCCGTCGTAGCCGTAGAGTGCATGTCCGGTTTCGAAAGAAAATTTCTTTGTGATGCGAATGAAGCTCATAGGATAAAATTTATTTTACAAAGATATTCATTTTGTTAAAGCAATCTGATTTTACATTACATTTGCGCACTTTTATTCGCGGTGAATAGATGGTTTTTATGGTTTATTTATGAGTCATCTTTTTGAGGCTTTGGATTTTTGCGAAAATCCACTTTACGAACAGATCATTTCTGACATCGGTAAGCAACAATATAGTATTGTTGAAAATTTTTTCTCTTTAGAGGAGGTCGACTTATTAAGGCAATCGCTTGTGATACGGCAAGAAGAAGATGCCTTTAAAAAGGCTGCTATAGGCAATAGAGTTAATGAATCTATTGTTAAATCGATACGTGGCGATCACATTTTCTGGATCGATGAAACGATTGCTAATACTTCGGAGCTACTATTTTTTAATAAGGTTAACGACCTAATCACTTATTTAAACAGAACCTGTTTTTTAGGTATTTTACATAAGGAATTTCATTATGCCGTATATCCGAAATCGACCTTTTACAAACGGCATATTGATACCTTTCAGAATGATGACAGGCGCAAACTTTCATTTGTGTGTTACTTAAATGAAGAAGGCTGGCTGCCAGAAAACGGAGGTGAATTGGTGTTGTATCTAAATGAAAATGGCCAGGAAACAGAAAAAATCATATATCCTTTTCCAGGTAGAATCGTAATTTTTGAAAGTCAGATTATCGAGCACGAAGTACGACCGGTAAATGCCGAACGATTAAGTATTACTGGCTGGTTGAAGACCCGCTAATTAGGGTCTTCTTCTTCGGTTAACTACATAAATAATTATTAATACGACAGCAAGTACAAGAAACAAACCGTTTCCGCTGATAAATGATAGGATATCCATAATGTTTATTGATTCTTTTTTTTGTTGTAATAGTAAATTGAATAGGCAATAATAACGAGTACGATAAAAGGTAGCATGGTACCTATAAACACACCAATTTCGTAGCCTTTATCTGGGGCATTTTTAATTTTTTCTTTAATATCTATTTCCTGAAAGAAGGTAATTAGTGAATACATGCTCTTTGATTGCGCTTCGTTACAAAGTTAATTTTTTTGCGAAAGTGGGATGAATAATTTTCTAAATTTTACAATTAGAGGGAATCCTCTGGAAATAATCCATAGCATAATTGCTATAAAAATGCCTTGCAATTTATAGTTGTAATTATCTGCAACAAATAAAACCGGCAGAAATACGAAGGTTGAAGAAAATAATAATAGGTTTCTTAAGAATTTCATCATTCCCAGTCCTTTAAACATCCCATCGAAAATAAATGCTAAGGCACAAAATGGTTGCATGATGAGTACAATCCAAAACGATTTATAGAACAAATTTAAAACTTCCGGTTCGCTAGAGAATAAGCGCCCTAGCGGATAATAAAATAGGGCGCCAAAAGCGGCTAAAATACAGCCAACTATAATTCCATAGGTAATAAGTTTGTTACTTAACTGGATGAGGATGTTATATTGTTCTCCACCATATAGTTTACCCGATAGAATATTGCCTGCACTGGCATAGCCATCTATAAAGAAGGCGCCAAAAAACCACAGATTAATACCAATGGTATATGCCGCAATATACTCGGGGCCGTAACCTGTAGCAAAGCGAGTTGCAAAATACAGGGTAATGTTAAGAGCTAATGTTCTAACGAATAAATTAAGAATCATGATAATGAACTTATTTATTTCCTTGTTTAATGGGAAGCTTAATTTTAATGGGATATCGGTTTTGGTTAATAGAAAATATGCCGAAAAAATAGCCATAGTAAATTGGGCTATTAAACTGGCGTATGCGGCACCTTTTATATTCATAGCAGGTATAAAATTTTCAATACCATAGACTAGAATAATATCTAGAACGATGTTTAAGGATGCACCAATAATAGCAATAATCATTGGGTAGTAGGTGTTTTGTAAACCTCTAAATGTTCCGAAAACGGCTATTGAAAACAGGGTAAATGGGAATCCGAATACTCTAATTTTATAATAGTCCGAGCAGTAATCTAAAATTAAATCGGAAGCATTATATAGTTTAAAAATAGTGTTTGTAAAGGGGAAGGTTAAACTGATTATTAGCAGACTTAAGGAGGTTATAATAAAAATAGCCTGGGCTGGTAAATTTTTTATTTTATGAACTTCATCGGCGCCCACATATTGTGAAACAATCGAAGAAATAGCACTACGAGTTTGTCCTAACACCCAAATAAGCATGGAGATAAAGGTGCCCACGATACCCACAGCTGCTAATGATTCGGTTGGATTTATATTTACGTTTCCTACAATAGCGGTATCTGTTATGGATAAAATGGGTTCCGAGATGCCAGCAATTAGTGCGGGAATAGCCAGTTTGTTTATGTTTTTAAAACTAATATCGTGACTCATTATTCAGGGACGCTAGAGGTTTAAGTCTGCGAAGTTCGTAAATATTTATCTTTTAGAATGATAATTGGATTGTTTAACAGACCAATGCTAATATAGAGTCATAAAAAAAGTATTTATGAAATACAATTGTTCGTTAAGGGGTGTCTCGTCTTTAAATATGGTAACATGTGGACTTGCTACGAAAAACTTGACAATTTGTTGAATGACTACGCTTAAATATAGCACATACCGCCCCTATGCCTTATATTTATGGTTGACATTTCGTTTTTTATACTCATTCGTTGTTTTCCTTCAAGATTCCTTCATACAATTCCATAATAGTTTTGGTGGAAGGTTCTTTCTTCATATTTTCATTCCGCTCCTTTTGCGTGGCCTGCCATCTGTATAACCAAGAAATCCCCCATTTTTTGAAATAATTATCTTTTTGTTGATAAACGTTATCAGTCAATGCGTTTTCTAGACTGATAAATTCATATTGCCTGTTTTTTAATTCGTTTATTAATTGAGGTAAAAAGTCTGCATTTAACTTGTTGTCGTGGCAAAGATAGATTTGTTTGATTGTTCGCTGATAATCTTCTTTTACAAGAGTCTCAAAAAAATCAAAATATTCTAAAGTTTTAGTCAAATAAGCCTCTCCGATTTCTTTCGCTTTTTTGAATTCTTTTTTATTTAAATAATGTTCGTAAACAGTATTGTACATCCAATCAGAACTCCCAATTGTAAATGGCGTAATTATATATCCTTTTTTTTGTAAAAAGTCCTTTATTTGTGCATGTTGAATAGAATCTTTTCCTAAATCGTTAAAAGGAAATCTAAAGTATTTAATGGGTTTTTTATACTTTTTAGCAAGTTGACGAGAGATAGATTCTCCATTCATTATTTCGTTTGCGAAAGAGTCGATTCCAGTTGTGGAATAGCTTAGATGGTTAAATGAATGATTACCTAACGTTATATATTCCTTTTGAATCCAATTATTTAAAAGTTCAAAGTTTCTAGAAATGGAATCAGTTTTGTAGATAAGTCCTTCGTTAATAAATATTGCTATAGGGATCTTTAATGAGTCTAATTTATTCAAAAGAACCGATTGATAGTTGTCTTTTTCGAATCGATTTGAATTGGGTACATCATCAATTGTAATCGACACCATTTTTTGACAATTAGCCAATTGATAAGTGATTAATAATACAGTTAATAGTAAGTTTTTGAAATTCAATTTATTAGGATTCATTAAGGGACATAGTTTGCACAAGTTAAAGATTAGGCTTTACATTGAATTTAGCATAATTTTTATATAGATTATTGTGTGTTGTTCTTTAGTGTTTTTTTTAGATTTTTAATTAGTCCTGATTTAAGTTTTCTAGTATAAACGAAAATTTTTCATTATTTCTTATCAAGTTCATTTGATTAGAGTTTTTGTTTTTATGCACAATGTCTCCTTTATAGAACAAATTCACGAACCAACCTGAAGTATTCATTCTTGGTTTGGAATTATTGTAAAAGCCTTCAAGCTTTATCCATTTATCCTCATTTGATAACCGTAAATAATAAGTACTTTTTTGATTAAAAGTATTTATAACTCTACCGTTGAAACTTGTTTCGTAATTTAATTCAATAGAATTCATATCTACATATAAGGTATAGACAACAAAACCAATTAATGATAAAAATAAAAAAAATACAGGCAAATAATCTTTGTCTCTGTATATTGGTTTATCCTCATATCTCGTAATCAATTTTGAATTCATTTTAATTTCTTTAAACTGTCAGCCATAAACATATCCTTTTTTTACGCACCATAAGGAATGTCTTGTCCTGAAATATGGCTACAGGTTAATAATACTTTTTAAGCTGCATTTTGGCACACATAATTAGGCGTTTTAAAATCTAAAGATAAATGTATTCTTATTTCGTTTTATAGATTACTAGCTTTTTTAACTCAGTTCTTTGTTAGGCTGTAGTTATTCTAATTCAATAATAATATTATTATCAGGATAGTTCGAAGAGTATTTGATTGTCAATGAATCCCCAATTTTATACGAATCATATTTATCTCTTTTGGAAAATGTTTTATAAACCTTTCCATTAGCAACAAAATCACATTTTAACAGCCATTATCCACTTCTTTTTGGAGGGTCACTCCATCATTTTTCAGATACAATACCAATAGTTTCTATTCCATTTTTATAAGGCAGACATAAATGTTATAGGGTTGTTTGTTGAGCTTGTTTTTACCTTGTTGGTATTAGTGGTGGGGTTAATTATTGATTTCATCAAATGGTTGAGGTCATAGGAATAGGTAAGTGCATTCACAATTTTTTAGCAAGTGGCTGGGCCTATTATAACTTATAATCATACAGATGCTGGTGAACACATTAATAAGGGTGTATCACAATTAGGATGCGGAGCAAGTTATATAGTATTGAATTAAAGATGAATCGTAGCTTCATCCCTAATTCAACACGTTTAAAAATATTAAAATGAGATAGTTAAAAAAAACAAATATTAACTTTGAGAAACTGGGCTAGTGCTTTTCATAGGATACTTTGTTGGCAATAGTTTTAATTTTTAGATTCGTTATATTTTTTAATAATATATTCAATATTTTTTTTATTTCCTTTCAGTGAATCAAATTCCTTTAAGATTTCTGGTTTGTCTTCAATTAGTTTTCGGATTTGAGTATGCGATTTTCCTCTAGAAAAAGTGTATCCAATACTTGAAGAATTAATTTCTGACCCATCTTTAGAAAAATAATAGGAAGGTGCTTGCCCTTGCAAATTACCCACTGAAATATATAAATTAATTTTTCCAGTTATAATTCTTTGCAAAAAATAAGTTTTATTAATTGATTCAAAAAAGCCTTTTCCATCAAAACCATCAATTGTCTGAAAAAATTTGACTTCACTGGGTTTAATAATTCTTTTTTTTTGTTTTTTTTCTTTAAACTTAAAATTATAACGCGCATATCCGTAATCCATCTTTCGCTTTACATTTCCATAAATTGTATCATTTTCAAAGGTTACAATATATTCTTTCTCTTGTGCATTACTTACTGTATGACATGAAATTAGGATGCCAATAACTAATATTATTATTTTTTTCATAGGATGATTCGATACTGATATTTATTAAAAAGTGTGATTTATTAGAAACATGTACCAGGTATAGGTTTTTCAATACAATTTCCAGCCCCATCGCAAACTGTTTCTGTTTCACAGCCTCCTTCATCCTTGGTACAAGAAATAAAGTTTAGGACAATAATTACTAATAGGATAATGTGTTTTAATCTAATTATTTTTTTCATTTTTTTTAATCTATGGTTTATAATTATTGCCAACGGCCGTGTGTATGGGGCGTAGCCATCCCGAAGGGTGGCTATGACCTATACATGATGTTAGCCTTTGTTATTTTTATTCTAATTTATTTGATGGACAAGCATTCCAACATCTGTTTTCACAGTCGTGCCAACATTTATTGTGTTCATCTCTTGCCATTTCTTCTCCAAACAATTCAAGGTACAAGTCTTTGGTGTTTTCAAAAGAGTTTTTAAGGTCTTGAGCGTCTTGGTCGCCACGCATTCCGAAATAAGGGTAGTGGTGCATATAACCGCCAAATAGTTTGTCACAGTCCTTATGATAAGACCTTGTGTCTAAAATATGGTAATGCCAAGTTTGGTCCATTATCTTATTTGGAACTATTCCTTTGCCATATACCATACAGAGGTTTAAATATCTTTTATACTCAATCTCTGCGCTGTCCACTTGTTCCGGAGTCCACCCCATACCTTCTTCAGTGTCTTGCAACTTCTTCTTAATTAGTTCAAAGTCCAATTCAGCGACTTCAGGAGCAATACCTTTTGCATTGATTAAAAAGGAAATTCTTTCTGGGCTAATTGGGTCTGGATAGATTAAGTCTGTCGCTGTGTGGATTACTGGTGCTTTCATATTTATTGAATTTTAAGTTCGAGAATACAAAGTTTTAGTTGGCTCAAAATCAGGATTAAGCCAATATCGTTTTAAGTTTCGTTCGCCAATGATTTCTGTTCTACCGTGAAAAATTCTGTGATTATCAATGACCAAAATATCGTTTTCTTCAAGACGTATTTTTACGTGCGAAGCGGTTTGAATTAAGTCTCGCCATTTCTCAAAAACAGGAAGTTCACGGTACTTTTCCCTTGCTAACCAAAACGAGTAATAAAATTTATGCTGTCCGTCAACTTCTCGTACTATCGGATTTGAATTTCGATTTTCAGGAAACATTTTGTGTTCGTAAACGTGAATTTTGGATAAAGCCAATTTTTCCTCTTCCGTCAATTCAGCGTAAACCTTTTCAGCATCACACAGCATTGATTGTCCGCCTTTTTCTGCTTGTTTTTTACAATGCCACAAAATGTACTTTGCCAAATGATTGTCTGTGTGAAAATCTAGGTACTTGTCAGACGTTACAAGACTTTTACTCTCTGAATTTGCAATTACGTCAGTCTCGTTTATTACATGTCCAAGTTGTGAAAGAATTTCGGTCAATTCCACGTCACTCTTGTTTGGAATATGGCAAAACCCTTTTTCGGCTAACTCGTCCTTCAAATATGTCACTACTGTCTCGGTCATTTTTTTAATAAAGGCTAACTTGTTTATATGAGTTATTGAATGACCTATAATTTTCCATATGGGAGGGATAAGAATGGTTTTTATAAATATATTATATACTTATCTCTTGTTAAACTCCCAAAATAAAACCATGGTCGATTTCTTACAAATAAATGAAAAATTTTCTAAAAGCAACAAGTTGTTCTTTCTTTAAATAAAAAATAATATGGTGGTGGGTTTTGGTGGTGGGTTTTTGCGTTAAATTGTATACATTTGCATCGAAATGCTGTTAAATGCATTGAAACACAATATCACTTAAAAGTGATAAAACATCAGTAAACATAGTGTTTATGGTGATTTGGGGATGTAGCTCAGTTGGCTAGAGCGCTTGACTGGCAGTCAAGAGGTCGTCGGTTCGAGCCCGATCTTCTCCACGTTGTTAAAAAGGCCTTCAATTTCATGGAGGCTTTTTTTATTTAGAGCTCCTGTTTCTTTCAAGTTTTTAATATATTTTTTTGGGAAGGGTATTGTTACCGAGTCTTATTAGGATTCTTGCTGGACCGGTTAGGAAATACAGGTTGCTGGAAGTTGTTTTTAGTGGTATAATCATCTTACCGAATCGTTTTAGAATAGATCCATTTACTAATTCAAATAAACGACCTATTCTCTTAGATGAGAATTTAATCTAATAAAAGAATAACAATTTTATTTTGTAATATGAATCTAAAAAAAGGGAAGCTAATAGCTTCCCTTTTAGTTGGTAAAATAATTTAGTGTAGTTGTTGGTGTTATATGTTTAAACTATTAAAAAGCTCTTTTAAAGCACTGTCTGAAGGTCTAGGAGCACTGGCTTTTACAATATTACCTTGTGGATCCAGTAAAATAAAACGTGGAATTCCCGTGATTTTATAATCGGTAACAAATTTTGAGCTAAAATCGTTATCGGCAATTAGCTGAACACCTTCTAGTTCTTTCTCGGTTACCATCTTTTTCCATTTATCTTTTGTGTCTTGTTTATCTACCGATATACTAACGAATTCAATGTTTTTGTCATGATATTCTTTTTCCAACTCTTTTAAGAATGGAATTTCTCGTTTACAAGGTGCGCACCAAGTCGCCCATACATCAATATAAACGTATTTACCTTTAAAGTCGTTTAAAGAAACAGCTTCACCTTCAAAACTTTCGTAGTTTTCAAAAGTAGGAGATGGCTGTCCGGGGTCTAATACCTTTAATGTTTCAAACAAAGCCTTTGCTTTGGTTTTGTGGTTTTCGTTTGTAGACTTGCTTAAAAAGGCTTTTAAATCGCCTTCTTTGTCTAAAGAACGCGCTAAGGTCATTGCAATATTATTATACATTTCTGTATTTCTAATAGTGTCGTTTTCTATACTGGATAAAGCTTTATCCTGGGCCTCTTTGTAAGACAAGGAATCTTTTTGATAGAATGCATACATTTTATCTGAAATAGAACGACTTACAAATCGGTTGTAGTCCTGACAATAGAGGTAATCGGCTCCGTTATTTAATGCCATGTTATCAATATCCTTTTTAAACGATTCAGAGGCATTAAACTCATTGTTTTTCGTATAATATCGATGCATTCTTTCATAGCTTTCTTTTTTATAAAGGACACCGTAATTAATGGCACGCAGCTCTTTGGCTTCAATCGATTCAGGTAAGTTTTTAACAGAAGTCAGTTTTTCTCTATAGTCATCTGCTATAGAATTAACTAATTCTTCAAAAGCTGATTCTTCTAGTAAATAATGTTCGCTTCGATTTTCCATAAAAGAAAAATCTTTATGGTTCTTGTAAGCGAAGTAATTATTTAAATCTTTAAAATCTCCTGTAAATTTAACTGAACTTGTAAAGTCTTTAATGTTTGCAGTTAGGATAACTTTAGCCCCTTTTTCTAAATAGGATGTGATTTGATTTTTTTCAAATCTAAATTGAAAAGTCCCGTTGTTTTCAATATAAAGGGTATCGAGAATAGTTCCATTTTTTTTTACAGGAACCATTTTTGAAAACCCACTGAAGGAGGAAACTAAAAATTCGTTTGCTTTATAGTTATCTACTTTACCTGAAAGTACCACATAGTCTACAGGGATTTCTTGTTTACAAGACCAAAGTCCGGCGATAGCCAAGACAAAAGTTAAGCTCTTTTTCATAGTGTTTTTTTATATGTGTTTTTTAATTAAATTTTCTAATTCACCGTTTAACGGAGCAGGGGCAAATACGTCTACGATATTAAAATCTTTATCGATAACGAAGAATCTTGGAATACCAGAAACTTTATAGTTTGCAAGTTCATTTCTGAAAATGTGAAACTGGTTGCCTTTTGGTTCGTGAGATTCGAAGTAATTAAGCCATTTCTTTTCGGTATCTAATGAGAGTGAAATAAATTCAATTTGGTCGTTAGATTCATATTTCTTTTCTAAAGCTTCAAAACTTGGTTTTAAGCGCATGCATGGACCACACCAGGTTGCCCAAAGGTCGATTACAATCACCTTTCCTTTAAAGTCACTTAATTTTACAGTACTACCGTCTAATTTTGTAAACGTAAGATCTGTGGCGGGCTGACCAGCCGATATGGATTCGTACTGTTTTTGTTCTTCTAAAATGGCAGCTTTGTAATCTGGATTTTTAATATTTTTTAATTCCGTATTTAATTTTTTTATAAAAGTTGAAGTATAACCTTCGTTTTTAAATCCATTAATTAAATTACCTGTTAAAATATATTCCTGAAATTCAGGTCCGAATTCTGCAAGATTGTGTTTTGCCTTAAATTCTTCTTTTCTGATTTCATATAATAATGTTTGAAAAACTTCTAATTGTAAGTATGATGTGTCGTCGATGTCTTTTAAATAATCATCAACAAAAGGAATGTAGTAATCTTTAGCTTCCTCTACTAATGATTTAATGTCTTTGCGTTCAATAAGGCCTTCTCGAGCTTGGGCGTAAAATAAATATTGAATTTTTAATAGGGAGTTTACGTAATCGAATTTAATACGCGCTTTTTCCAGACGCTTAAATTCTTCAGAAACATTTTTAAGCTGCTCTAAAGCAGTAATTTTTTTATCGGTTAGATTTTTAAAAACTTCGGGAGCTTCCTTATAATCTTTGATTTTAGAAACCTCTTCCTGTAATGGCCAGTAAGATCCGGCTTTAGGGTAAGTAACTTGCGTCAGGTAGTTGTTAGCTTCAGATCCGGTACCAGAATAGGTTGCCGTACGGCGTGTTTCTCCGTCTAAGGTAGCGACTAGACTATCACCAGGGCTTAGAAATAGAAAAGTTCTTCCAATTTGAAAATAGGCCGGTTTTTCTAATTCAAATTTATAGTAAAAATTGGTGTCCTTGTTTAAAGCTATATTATGAACTTCCTCTTTGTAAATCATGTTTTCGGAAGTGATATTTTTCATATATAAGGTGTCTTGCTCATAGTTAGCATAAGTACCTTTTAAAATAACGGTGTTGTTCTTACTTTCATTGGTACAGCTGAAGCAGCTGATAATCAGAACAATTAAATAAAGAGATTTTTTCATGTTTTTTTGTGAGGTGTGAGGTGTATTTTTAAAACGGGCAAATTTTAGGGTAGTATTGAGATATTAGTTATTTCAAAACGTTATTTCAAAAATAATCCTAACCTCATAGGTCATGTGAGAGGTTAGGATTTTTTATGTATTTAGCTGTAAACATTAGTGCAATGTTTTTTATACAGCGTAGTTATTTTATTGTTTTAAACGGATACCGTCTAAACAGAAATATGGAGCATAAAGCATGTTGCCTTGGTCGTCCACATAAGACGTTTCCATTTTGAACAGTACTTTATCTACTTCTCCTAGAGATGTTAAATCTACAGCTAACCAATCGTCTGCCACAAAATTATATTCTGGATTTTGTGGATCTGTTTCAGGGTTTGCCGATAAGTAGAAATCTACGGTTCCAGTAGGTGTGCCATTAAGAGAACCTTCAATAATTAGTTTTAAGTAACCAGTGGCAAGATTAGGATTTCCGGTTTCTCTTCTTTCTAATTCTTGATGTCCTTTAATATGTACAACAGATACATCGTTTGGTCCAGGTAAATAAAATCTTCCTTTAACAGTTCTATCCGCAATATTACGATTCGAAACTGGATTCCCATCTATTAAATATGCTTGCGTAGTTTGGTCGAAAGTGCCAGAATACACCGATCCATATTTTTGAAGTAAATAATTATAGGTATTGTTAGCAACTAAAACATGTTCTACAACAGTTGGTCTATCTAATGTAATAAAAGCATTATCATCTTTAGCATGTCCTACAAGATAATTCTCCGTTCTATTTACATAAAACGTATAGGCACTAAAAATACATGAGTCGATAGCTGCTTGCCTGTCTTCAGGGCTTAAGTTAGTCGGTGCAAAATCCGGACTTAAACTCCATGGATATGATCTCCAGGATTTATTTGAAAGTGCAAAACCTGAAAAATCTCCATTTCCGTTGTTTACCACATTAGCGGTAACAGCTCCAGATTTAATTGATTCCTGAGGAATGTTATACGTAAATCTTCCTAAAGCTAATTCATTAAAATTAACATCGTTAGGTTCTGGTATAATTACATCTAATTTGTCTTCGCAAGAAAAAATAGATAAAAAGCCTGCTACGAATAAGACTTTTAATATGTTGGTGTGTTTAAATTTCATAATTATATAGTTTATTTAACTAGTCTAAATCAGGATTTTGTTTCATCAACTTATTGTTAGTCATTTCCTCTTCAGGAATTGGCCAACATAGCTTGTTTTCAATTATTGAGATACCTGGTTTTATTGTGTTTATCCAAGGGTTTCCATTCTTAAAGAATCTCAAAGAAGCAAAAAATTCACTTCCATTTTCTAAGAATAATTCTAAAAAGTATTCTTGAAAGATCATGTCCATTAGTTCTTCTTGAGTTGAAGGATTTAAGGCACTTAAAACAGGGTTCGTTCTTATTGAACGCATGGTGTTGATTGGTGCGATGGCTTCAGAAATTGAAGCGCCTGTTCTGGCTAATAATTCCGCCTTCATGATATACAGCTCAGGGTATCTTAAAAAGTAAGAAGCATATTTTTCGTCGCCAAAACGAATACCATCGTTAGCACCATATCGAGCTACTTTCTTCCAAGACCAGAATCTGTTAGAACTAAATCTTACACCGCTTCTAATATCTCCTGTAACAATATCCCAACGAGGATCTTGTCTAAACCAATCAGCTCCATAAATTAATCCAGCAGTTAGTGTGTTAGGATCATATGGTCTTGGGTCACCATTCTCTATAACTGAAAGATTATAGTAAGTCCCAGCCTTTTGAGTTCTTTTACCATCATTCTCTAAATAGTTCGCAAATAAATTTTCATTTGAATCCCAAGCTTGCTCATAGAATGTTTCTAAATCAGATTCCATGGATAAATTAGAAGAACTGGCTAGTACATCATTAATAAGTAACAACGCTTCATTTAATGCTGGAGTATCGTTATTGTTATTATAAGCTCCTCTGTAAAGTAATATTTTGGCTTTCAGTGCCTTGGCGAATTCTGTAGACATGTAACGAGGCGTGGTATAGGCGCTTAAGTGCTCTATAGCATAATCTAAATCTGCGTAAATCTTTTCATAGCTTTCACCTACACTAATTCTCGCTTTGGTAATGTTAGATAAGTCTGCTAACTCATCGCGATATAAAATACCGTATTCATCATTATCGTTAGCCCACCAATGTCCAAAGTTCCATAATAAGTTAATATGGGCCCAGGCTCTAATGCATCGGGCTTCTGCTATCAAGGCTTCTCTGGCTTCTTCACTCGGAACCAAGCTTGTATCTAATTTTGGAATACCTTCAATAGCAAAATTAGCGCGGTTTATAGTTGTGTAAAAATCTTTCCAGATAGTATTAACGCCTGGAGCGTTCTCTGTTTCGGTATAATCAAATGTATAGTCGATTATTTTCCAATCGATAAATCCAGCTTTAGAAGCTTGGGCAGCATATAATCCTCCAGCCCAACTATCACCAGTTAATGTGGCATATGCGCCTCCAACTGCTGCTTCAGCTTTATCAAATGAATTAATAGCGTTTTCGTTGGTAACTACGTAATAAGGATCTCTGTCTAAAAAATCACTACAAGAGAATAAGCTCGTAGCAACTAATAGGGCTGTATATATTGTTTTTTTCATAGTTGTTTTTTTATTGAAGTTTAACTTTAATTCCAAGGCTGTATAACTGTGCATTTGGATATGTACTATTATCTATAGCCATTCCAGATCCTATTCTTGAATCTGAGAAGTTTCCTTGAGGGTCGAATCCAGGATACTTGGTGATTGTGAATAGATTTGTTGCCTGGAAAGAAAAATCTACACCTTGAACTAAACTATTTTTAAGTAATTTATTTGGTAGTTTGTATGTTAAGTTAAGAGCATTTAATCTTACAAAAGATGCATCGTAAAGGTAGAAGTCTGAGAATTGTGCATTATTCCCAATGCCTCCAAAGGACATACGTGGGTATACGGCATTTTCTGCTCCAACTAGCGTAGTACTTTGACCAGCTATGATATTACTAAGGTTTTGTGTTCCCGTTACGTTACCAATATGAGTCATAGGTAATTGCCAGAATCTTTTATGACCATAAGCATAGGTGAACGTAGAGTTAAACATAAAGTTTTTATGTCGGAACGTAAGTCCGAAACCTCCAAAACCTTTAGGTACAGATGTCCCTAGTTTAACTCGATCGTCTCCAGTAATTTCATTGTCACCGTTTTGATCGATATAGTACATGTCTCCAGCTGTATTTCTACGGTCGTTATAAAAATCTCTAGTACCATTTTCTCTTCTAGGGTTTAAAGCTATAGCCTCTTCTGTGGAGCTATAAAAACGACCCGCTGTTTGATAGCCATACCATTGGCCCATTTCTTCACCTTCAGCCACTTTTATGTAAGACGTTCCTGAAGTTGGGAAATTAAGTTCTTCGGTTACTCCATTCAGTTTAACAATTTTATTTACATTTTTAGCATAGTTAAAATCGAAAGTTAATCGAGAATCTGTAGTGCTTATAATATCATAGTTAATATTAAATTCTAGACCTTTATTTTCGATAGAAGCCACGTTAGCTGTAATGCTATTAAACGAGCTACTTGGAGCTAATGGTAAATTATAAATTAATTCATCACTGTTTTTCTCATAAATTCCAACAGACCCTCTAATTCGGTCTTGTAAGAATCCATAATCAAGGGCTAGATCGAACATATTAGTTTCTTCCCACTGTAAATCTGCATTTCCTATAGAAGAAGGTCTAATGCCAGGCATTTCATTAAATTGAGTTCTACCATCGGCTAAAGTTAGATAATCATAGTTTCCTAGGTTTTGAGATCCTGTTTTACCAAATGAACTACGTAACTTTAAGTAAGAAATATATTTTTCAATATTACTGTTTTTCATAAAGTTTTCACCTGTAATAATCCAGGCAGCAGCAGCAGAAGGGAAGAATCCCCAACGCTTATTAGCTCCAAAGCGAGAAGAACCATCACGACGAACCGTACCAGAAACAATATATCTATCGTCAAATTTATAATGAACTCTAGCAAATTGTGAAATTAAAGCGTTCTCATTTTTTTGCTCGTCAAATCCACGAGGTGCCGTAGCTGACCTGAAGTTGTTTAAGATATCGTCATCAGGAAAATTAGCTAAAGAAATATAATTGTAATCTCTTACAGCGTTTTCCATAGAATATCCGGCCAATGCTCTAATATCATGTTTGTCAATTAATTTAGCATAAGTTAATGTGTTTTCCCACACATTAATTGAGAATTTTGAGTCTGAACGTGCTCTCGTACCATTGGCAAAATTAAATCGACTATCTCTTCTAACATAAGTTAATAACTCACTAGTAACATAGTTATTGGTAAAGGCTGTTTTAAAAGTGAAATCATTTAAGAAGTTTATGTCAAGAAAAGCAGTACCACTAAAATTTATACCTTTACTAGTTCTAATATTTTTTAGTGTGGTGTAAGGGTTTTCTGTGAAATTGTCATACTTAAATAAAGTACCATCATCGTTATATACTGGCATATCTGGACGAATTCTTCTTATTACATCTAACATATAATCTTTATCGTCTGTATTTCTTGAAGAACCGTTTAAGTTTACACCAAATGTTAACTGTTCGGTAATTTTTGTTTCGAGGTTTAATCTTCCTCCATAGATCTCACTTTGTCCAGACTTTACAATACCATCACGTTGGTTGTAATTAAAAGAAGTGTAGTAAGTTGTTTGTTCGTTGCCTCCTTGTACGGCTAGGTTATGAATTTGATTTATAGGGCTTTGAGTCATTTCGCCTAACCAATCTGTATTGCTGTCATAGTATGCATTAGGAGCCATAACTAAATCGCTAAAATCGTATTCACTGGTAAGTAAGTTATCAAAAGCAGCTTTATCAATATAAGGGCTTACGTTCGAATCTACACGTCCAAAACCAAGAACATATTCTTTGGCAAGTGCTTGGGTAGCTTTAATATACTGGTCTCTTTCGAAGTAATCAAATCCATTAAAATCCTGTACTTGAACACCTACTCTGGAAGAAAGCTCGATGCTTGGTTTCATTCTTGAACTTCCTTTTTTGGTAGTAACAATAATAACCCCATTTGCAGCTCTAGAACCGTAAACTGCGGTTGCAGAGGCATCTTTTAAAACATCAATACTTTCAACATCATTAAGGTTCAAGTTATAAAGGGTATTTGCAATGTTTCCTGTGAAATCTTCATTAGATGTTGAATATTGAGGAACACCATCAATGACCCATAACGGTTGATTGTCTCCAGATAGCGAAGAAGCTCCACGAATAATTACACTTACAGGTGCTGTTGGAGATGCCGATTGAATATTAACATTAACACCAGAAGCTTTACCTTGTAGCATACTTTCAATGGTGGTACTCATAGGTGCCTGATCAACTTCTTCACTACTTATATGTGATATAGAACCTGTTACATCTTTTACCTTAGAGCTCCCGTAACCAATTACCACTACTTGATCTAATTCAGAAGCATCTGGGACCATAGTCACGTTTACATGCTTTGGATTTGTAACAGGGATTTCTTGTTTTTCGTAACCCACATAAGAGAACACAAGGATTACATCTTTTGCAGTATCAGGGTAAGAAACTTGGAAATTACCATCGAAGTCTGTCATTGTACCAACCCCAGCATTTTTTGCATAAATATTAGCCCCTGCAAGTGGCATCCCATTTTCATCTTTTACAGTACCAGAAATGGTGATTTTTTGCTGAGCATCTGTAATGGAAGCTTCTTTTTCTGTAATGATAATAGAATTATTGTCAGAAAATTGAAAGTTAAAGTTAGCATCAGATAAAATTGAGTTTAATAAATCGTTTGCGTTAATAACTCCTTTTCTAACTGTAACATTTGGGTAATCTTTAAATAAATCAGCTTTGTAGATAAAGTTAATGTCTGTTTGTTTCTTAATAATTTTAAAAACTTCATCAATGCTAATCGTTTGATCAGCCGATATTTCAACCTGTGTATCTTGAGAAAATAAGGTTATCGGAGATAAACTGAAAACCGTTGTACAGAACAAGAATATCAATGTTCTCATAAGGATGGCTAGTGTTTTTTTTCGCTCTAGGGTAAGAACTTTAGTTAATTTAATTTTCATAAATTTGTTGTTAGTTAATTTGTTAATTAATGTAAAGTGGAAGACCTGGTTTGGTTAGTGGAATTTTCGAACCAGACTTCCCTTTTTTTATTTCAAAATAATGGTTTTGTTATCTATTTCATAGGAAATATTATTTATGGTTTTAATTATATTTAAAATTTCATCTATTGATTGATTCTTTCTTAAAACACCGGTAAAGTGTTCGTGCATGAGTTCTTTATTTTCAAATTTAATATCTGCGTCATACCATCTTGAAAGCACTTTCATAATTTGTTCTAATGGTAAATTTTCGAAACTAAAAACACCATCTTTCCAGGCGGTCACGGCATAGACATCAGTTTCAATAATATAAATATTTTCAAAGTTTGGCTTAATTATAGCTTGTTGGTTTGGTTTTAAAATGGTGTTTTCTTCACCATGAGTTAATGCTATTTTTCCATTAACAAGGGTGGTATAAATATTGTCTTCATCTTTATAGGCGCTAACGTTAAATTCGGTACCTAACACTTCAATTTCTTGAGTTTGCGTAAGCACTTTAAATTTAGAGCCTTTATGTTCTGAGCTATGTGACACATCAAAATAAGCTTCACCGTAAACTAATTCTACTTTTCTGGTTTGACCATCAATAAAATTAACGGGGTATTTTAATTGGGAGTCAGAATTTAACCAGACCTGTGTACCATCAGATAAAACAACATGGTATTGACCACCTCGCGGTATGGTTAAGTAGTTATATGATATTTCTTTTTTAGAAGTGTTAGAAGCTCTGTAGATTAGGTCTTTACCATTGCTTTCTATGTTTCCTGATGTGTAATCGTGCTCTGTGTCCAAGGTAACTTCAGAACCATCCTCTAAAGTTAAAGTGGCTTTATCAGTACCAATATTTATATTGTTTTCAGTTGCTATTTTGACTTCATCAGGCGTGTTATTGTTTAAAATAAAATAATAACCTGCTGTTGCGAACACCAAAATCGCTGCTGCATATTTTAATAAAGTTGGGAATAATTTTCTGACTTTCGATTCATTTTCAATCTTTAAGCTCGTTTTGTTATAAGCGCTTAATGCATCGTAAATGACATCTTTGTTTAAAGTTTGATTAATAGAAAGATAATCTTTAAAAACCTTAAGATTATTTTCATCTTCTAGCCACTGCGATAAAGCTTCCATTTCGGAAGGAGAAGCTTCTTGGTTTAGATATTTTGAGATGATGGTCTCAATGGCCTTTTTTGTCATTTTCTGCGTAATTATAAATCGATAAATAAAGGGGCTTTCATTAACACGACGTTTTAATTAAAAAAAACCACCATTATTTATTTAAATTTATTTCTTTTGTATCAAATATTTTTATCATAAGGAGAATATTGGATAGGCTTTCGCACAAAGAAAACAAGCTGTTAGATGCTGTAAGAAAAGGTGATAGGCAGGTATATAAAGAAATATATTTGACTTATTATCCGGAGTTGTGCGACTATATTAGGAGCTACACAAATGATGCTCAAGCTGCTGAAGATATTGTTCAAAATGTACTTTTAAAATTTTGGATAAACCGTAAGGACTTACAATTACACACTTCGCTTAAGGGGTTTCTTTTTAAATCTGCCTATTATGCCTTTATGGATGCTTACAGGAAAAAGAAGCGTATTAATGAAAAGCTGGAAGCCATTCGTTATGATATGGTTAATGAAATTTCTGAAGAAGATCATGATATTACAGAAAGACGTCTCAAAGCATTAAAAGAGGCGGTTGATGAGCTCCCACCAAAATGCAAAGAGGTATTTGTTTTAAGCAAGTTTGATGGTCTTAAGTATAAAGAAATTGCTGAAAAGTTAGATTTGTCTATTAATACAGTTGAAAATCAGATTGGAAAAGCCTTTAAGACACTTAGAAGTAAAATGAGGGATAATAGATATTTAAATTTCTTTATTAGCTTTTTTGATAAGCATTCTACTTAGCAGTTGGCTAAGAAGTTGCAGGCATGTTTTACAGCCTCTTCTAAATTTTTAGGTAAATCTTTATGTTCCCAGGGGTGTTGGGCTCCAAATACATGATTAGCCCCATTAATTATTTTTAATTCTGCCTCTGGCTGCCATAACTTTAGTTGCTCTGCCTCCTTTACTGAAACACTGGTGTCGTTACTACCGTGAATAAGTAATAGCGGTAATGATAAGTTCTTAATGGCACGCTGAATGTTTAAACGCTCTTTATTTTCAATAAAATTCTCATAAAACTGAAAATAATGAGGCATTTTTTGTTTGGTTCTGGAATTTTCAATGTAGGTAACACCATATTTTTTCCAATTGGAAGCATCCTCTAGAGCATTCATACGAGTTTCAAAATCTGAAACACTCGCTAAAGCAATTACCTGTTTTATACGGGAATCTTCTTCAGCTTTTATAATTACTATACCACCACCTCGGCTATGCCCCATGAGCGTAATATCGTGTAAATTGGCAAGTGATAGAGTTGTCGTATTGTTAAAGAGCCACTCTATTACGGTAGCCAAATCGTCTAATTCTTTGGTGTAGTTATTATTACCGAAAGCTTCTAAATCTGGAAAATCGATGGGTTGTTCTATGGTGCCACCATTATGTGAAAAATTAAATTTTACAAAGTAATATCCTGCCCTTGCAAAAGCGCTTGCCATTAAATTCCAGGCACCCCAGTCTTTAAATCCTTTATAGCCATGACAGAAAATAATAATAGGCAGATTTTTGGCATTCGCAGGATAGGTCGTATCTATTACTATTGGTTTATGGTGTATACCATTAATTACGATATGTTCTTGAGTAAGCATTTATATTTCTTTTTCCGTGAAAGGAATATCGGGATTGCATATCTCTAAGATAAGGATTTTCAGAGGTTTATTAAAATTATTTATGGTTTCTTGAGTAATTAATGTGTCTTTTTTTGCTCCATTACCGGCTTTGTCTTTTTTTGTGAATTTTATAAATCCTGCATTTAGGTTTTTAAAAGAAATAATACCAGCCTCTACAGGAAGTGTTATTTTATTTGAAAGCTTCATCATTAAAGCGTAGCTTAATACCTGAAAACTTTTGCTGTATTTTTTATAGTCGGTAATCAAGTCCTCCCAGTTTATAACCTCTACCTGATTTTTTTCTACACGTCCCGATTTATAATCAATAATTCTAATAATACCATTTCGCTGGTCTACTCGGTCCACCTTACCTGTTAATTTAACCGGAAAATCCAACTCAGGGATATCAAGAGTGACTAAGTTATTAGCTTCGATAGCCAGAATTTTAATTTTATTCCCAGCTTTTAAGTCGGCTACTTCTGTATTGAGAAAGTTTAAAACATAGCGCTTGGCAATTTCAAAAATAATAAGGTTTTTCCCCATGGTAATATCTCCTTCTTTATATTCATTTTTGAAATGTTGAGTAACGACTTTAGTGATGTTTTGTTTTAAGTTTTCAATAATTTCAACCGTAAGAAAGGTATTGATGAGCGGTTTGTAAAAATCTTCTAGCGTATTGTGAACAACGGTTCCCAAGGTATTAGCGGCAACAGTTTCTTCTACGTCATTATGTTCTTTAATTTTTAATATTTTCTGATGATAGAAATCGATTGGATTTCTAATATATGAGGTAAGTGAAGAAGGAGAGAATCCTTTCTCTGCAATTTTTTTTAGTTCATTCAGTAATTCAGGGGTTTTTTCAACAGAGTTTAATTCTGATATAATTACAGGCACCTGAGGCGCTAAAATATGATGTTTTATTTCGTGTATATTCTCCAATTCTAATTGAGTAATGAATCTGCTTTTTTCACCACCTGTAAGAATATCGGCTTCGGTATTATATAATATATGAACGTTTTTTGCTCGTTGCAATAATCGGTAAAAGTGATAAGTGTAAACGGCGTCCTTTTCTTTATATGTAGGCAGTTTGTTTTCTATTTTAACATCGAATGGAATAAATGAATTATTACTTTTTCCAGAGGGTAAAATGCCTTCATTTACAGATGCAATAATTACGGTGTCATAGTCTAATACACGGGATTCCAACATACCCATAATTTGTAGGCCTTCTAAAGGTTCTCCTTGAAAATCTAGGGTTTCTGAGCTTAATAATTCTTTGTATATATTAAATAATGTTGAAATATCCGTAATGTGGTTATACGTGCTGTTAAGTCGGTTTAATTCATTAAATAAATTATGAAATCGGTATAAATATTCTAATGATAATAAGTTGTCCTCCTTGTTTTGGTCAAGATGCCCTTTTATGGTTAGAATCAGTTGAAAACAGTTGTCTAAAACTTTTGTGATTGATGAATCCCAAAGATTAAATAAAAGATCTGCAATGGTTTGTAGGGTTTCTGGAAACAGTTCTTTTATGCGTTGCGCATTTAGATATATAATATTGTTACCATCAATCGTTTCAATTATTTTTGAAGCATAATCGATATCCTGAGACTGGAGTAGAGGTCTAATGTACTGATGAGAAATAATCTTTAGTGCATCTTTATAGTAAAAACTTTCTTTATTTGTTTTATGCAGGTGAAATAAGGCTTCGAAGAGAGATGCTAATGGAATTGACTTTAAAGGAAATCCCATGGTTATATTTAAGGGGCCAATGCCTATTGGTAGACTGTTTAAAACCGGTACTAGTAGATTTTCATCACCTAGAATCACTGCGGTTTTCTCCAGTAAAGGATTTTCTAATTGTAGCTCTTTTAATAAAGAGCCTATATGCTTGGCTTGGCCTATATTTTTAGGTATGCCATAAACAGAAATATTTTTGGGTTGTTTATAGTTATTGGTAAACCAATTAAAAGGGTGCGATTTAAAATACGACCAGTTTGGTTTATGCTGTCTAGTAAAAAGTGCGGCATCATGTTTGGGGTTTTCAATAAAAGCAGTATCGATATCCCAGTAAATAGTAGCTGAATTATTTTTTAATAGCTTTTGAATGATGGTTTCTTCGCAAGTGTTAAGGGCATTGAATCCAAGAAACACATATTTGTTTTCTGAATTATTATCAAGGTATTTATCCAGATTTTCAACGGCTTCACGATAAATTAATCCTTGATAACCTATGTTTTTTGTCCGAAGCTGGTTGGTGAAACTGCGGTATAAAATGGGGAGTCCATACCAGAACTCAAGATAATTTTTTATGAATTCCGTTTGGTTTTCTTCTAAAGACCAGTGGTCTGTTTCAATTTCTTTAATGGCCGCTAGATAATCAAAAATATGGATATGTGGAATATAATAGCGATCTATTTCATTAAAATCCTGAAGGAGTATTTGTGCCCATTTAGAGAATACTTCAAAACTATCTGTTCTTTCGGGTTTGTTAAGTGCTTTATAACAGTTATAAAATTCAAAAAGGAGTTCAGTATTCGAAATGCTTTTAAGTTCAGATAATTCTTCGACAAATTCTTCTATACTAATTATTCTTGGGGAGAAGATGGTTTGCTTACATATTTTTGGGAGTTGATGTTTTAAGAATAAACCAGCACGTTTACTTGGTAAAATAAAGGTTGTTTCAGGGATGTTAACCCCTTTATTTTGTAAGTCTTTGAGAACATCGAATATAAAACTTGTCATTTGATAAAAATAAAAAACGCTTCGGATTTCCGAAGCGTTTTTTTCAAACTTATTTTAAAGGTCTGTTTAGAGACTTCTTATTTTACTAAGTTAATTTCAACACGTCTGTTGTTTCTTCTTCCTTCGCTAGTAGCGTTAGTATCGATTGGTTTAGATTCACCGTATCCTGCAGCTGAAAGTCTAGAACCATCGATTCCGTTTTCAACTAAATAATCTTTAACAGCGTTTGCTCTAGATTCAGATAATTTTTGGTTTAGAGTGTCGCTGCCTGTGCTATCAGTATGTCCGTCGATAGTAAATTTAGCATTAGTGTATTCTTTTAAGATACCTACGATATCGTTTAATACACCAGCAGATTGTTTTTTGATAGTTGCTTTACCTGTATCGAATAAAATAGTTTTAGCGTATTCGTTAAGTGTTTTTAGTACGGCTTCAGAAACTTCAGGGCATCCGTTATTGGCAACGGTTCCTTTTACAGTAGGACATTTATCATCTTTATCAGCAACACCATCACCGTCTGTATCTGGCCAAGGACATCCATTGTTAGCAGCTGGTCCAGCTACATTAGGGCATTTGTCATCCTTATCGGCAATACCATCACCATCAGCATCAGGACAACCATTTAAAGCTTTTAAACCTGGAGTGTTTGGACAATCGTCATCTTTATCTGGAATACCATCACCATCTGAGTCTGGACAACCATTAAACTCAGCAGGACCAGCTTCGTTAGGACAATCATCTTTGCTGTCTTCTATACCATCACCATCAGTATCAGGACAACCGTTGAAAGCTTCTATACCAGGAACATCTGGACAAGCATCATCTTTGTCGTAAATACCATCACCATCGGTATCAGTACCTCCAAAACGAATAGAAACACCTACTGTGTGTTGGAAGTGTGTATCTAAATAATCTTCAAAGGCATGTTTGTATGCAGATTGTAAAGTAAGACCAATATTTTCACTAAACCATACATTAAAACCTAAAGTTCCATTGATTGTGCCAGCTCCAATTTCATCAACCCATGTGTAACCACCACCAACACCAATGAATGGATCGAATACACCCCAATCAAGAGCTTCTCCAATGCCGTACTTTATAGTACCGTCAAGTCCGTAATATGATAAATCGTCAACTTTATTGGTCATATCTGGATTAGAACTAATGTCTCCCCATTTATCAATTTTATTCAATGATCCTGCTATTCCTAAAGAGAATCCATCTCCTAAATATCTAGATACAGATATCGTAGATAGCGAAGGTAAAATGTTCCAATGGTCGGTCGCATTGAAATACTCACCAAAAATTGTTTCACTACTGTAGCCACCACCGGTATATAAATTACCAGCTCCTGTAGGATAGGCATCAACCATATTGACTCCTATAGATATTTGCCAAGGGTTATTTTTGTCTTGCGCATTTACACTACTAATACCTAGTACAAGTAGCATCGCAAGCAATAATCTGCTAAGATTTTTCATATTCAAAAGTTTAATTTTAAGTGTTAATCGTCAAACAAATGTAAGTTGTTAAAATTTATTAACAAAATAAATATAATAAAAAAAGCCTCACACTGTGAGGCTTTTATAAATATAAAATTGACTTGTTTTATTTAGAAGTAACCTTAATTTTTACTTCACTTCGTCTGTTCTGTGCTCTTCCTTCTTTAGTGTTATTAGCGGCTACAGGATTTTCTTCACCGTAACCTACTGTTGAAACATTTTCAGGAGTAACACCTGTTCTTGTTAGATAATCTGCAACAGCTTGAGCTCTTCTTTCAGATAAAGTCTGGTTGTAAGATTTAGCACCTACGTTGTCAGCATAACCTTCGATTGTTAAGTTATATACTTTATTGTTTTGCTCAATTAAATCAGCAATTTTATTTAAAGTAATTTGATTTTCAGGGGTTAATTCAGCACTGTCAAATTCAAAGAAAATAGTCTTCGCTAAGGCGTCGATTAAATCTTGAGTATTGTCAACTTCAACTTCAGGGCAACCATTATTTGCTGCAGTTCCTTTTTCGTTAGGACATTTGTCATCGATATCAGCAATACCATCACCATCAGAATCTGGACAACCATTAAGTTCTTTTAATCCTGCTACCTTAGGACATCTGTCATCTTTATCAGCTATGCCATCACCATCTGTGTCAGGACAACCGTTAAATTCTGGTAAACCAGCAACTTCAGGACATTCATCTTCGCTGTCTTGAACACCATCGCCATCAGAATCTGGACAACCATTAAATTCAGGTAAACCAGGTACTTCTGGACAAGCATCATCTTTGTCTTTAATGCCATCTTTATCAGTGTCTTTAGATCCTAATTTGAACGTAATACCTACGTTGTGTTGGAAATGAGGAATTAAATAATCTTCAAACGCATGTTTGTAAGTAGATTGTACGTTTAATCCGATGTTTTTCTTGTTAGTGAAAAACCAGTTAAATCCAAGACCTCCATTAACGGTACCAGCACCAATTTTATCAATCCAAGAGTAACCTCCTCCAATTTTAATAAATGGTTCAAAGCTTTCTGAATTAATTAATTGAGCAAAGCTGTACTTGAAAAAACCATCAACACCATAATATGAAAAGTCGTTGATTGATTTTCCTGAATAAGTTGATGCGTCCCCAACTTTGGTAATTTTATTTACAGAACCAAAAATACCAGCAGAAAAGTTACTTCCTAAGTAACGTGATACAGAAACTGATGAAGGGAATGGTAAAATATTCCAATGATCTGTAGCGTTGAAATACTCATCAAACCAAGTACTCTGGCCTGGGAAATTGCTGTCTCCAACATTTGTTGGATAACTGTCTACTGCATTTACGCCTATCCCTATTAACCAAGGATTATTAGCATCTTGAGCGTTTAGGCTGCTTAAACCTACAATAACAAAAGCAAAAAATAGTGTAATTAATTTTTTCATGGGTCGATTTGTTTGAAAAACAATATATTTAAGTCGGCAAATTTACATCTTTACAACTTTTCTGAAAGATGAATCATATTAATTCGACAAAATGACAATAATAACCGATAAAGTGAAATATTGTAACAATATGTAAGAATTAAGCTTCTGAAATTTGAATTGCGTCATTTGTGTATATCAGTATCTTTTTCAGGACTTTAAGGTTCATTTGTTCTAAAACGTCCTGATAGGATTGTAGCTGTTGAAAATGTTTTTTGTCTTGAAGTCCAGTTTTGAAATCGATTATTACAGCTTCATTATTTGAATTAATAACTAAACGGTCAGGTCGTAAAATAATGCCTTCATTGGTTATTATGTCTCGTTCATTAATGACAGTATGATGGTCGTTAAAATAATTTTCTAGCTTGGGATGTCTTACTATTTGTAGCATAATATCTTTTAAACTGTTTGCTTGATCTCCATTAATAGTTCCGTCAGAGATAAACTCGTGAATTGCCGAATCGATATCCTTTTCAGAAACAATTTTAGCCATTAGGTTATGTATTAAATTTCCTTTTTCAATAGCTTCTTCTTGGCTAGTATCCCATAGCATGCCAGATTTTGTTACTATGTTTATTTGGTGTGATTCTTTAGAAGTCGAAATAAATTCGTTTTGGAAAATGGTGTCACCTAGTTGTTTGGTTAAACCAGCTTCTTTTGGTGTTCCGAAACTATATTTAAATTGGGAGTTATTCCATAGGTCCAAATGCTGTAAATGGCTAATAAATAATCCGGAGTATCGATTGGTATTTACCTCCCCTTTAGTTGAAACATCCTTGTTAGAAATTATAAATAACTGCTCCGATGCACGGGTTAAAGCAACATACAGCAGATTGATGTTGTCTAATTCCTGTTCGGATTTATGCTTATTAAAAATGTCTGCCCCTGTAGTGTCGTATGCCTCAAAGTCTTTGTTAAAATTTAGTAACATATGTGAAAATCCCTGAAATTTTTCTGGAGGTATTGGGAACCATTCTTTCGGTTCAATTTCACGATATATATCCAAATCGGCATAAGGGAAAATAACCACTGGAAATTCCAGACCTTTAGATTTATGAATAGTCATAATTTGCACGGCATTTTGTCCCTGAGGAGATACAATACTTAAATTTTCTTTCTTCTTATTGAAATAGTCTAGAAAGGCTGGAATATCGGATCCGTTTTTATTTGTGAAATCTAATATAATATCTAAATAAAACTGGACATACGCGTTTGATTTTTCTATTAGATTAAAGGTTCTTACAATCGTTTCAGCCAAATCGTAAAGCGGTAATTGCAGTAGGTTAATACTTGGGATAAAGACATTAAATTCTTCTAAGCTTTTAAAGAGTTCTGATATTGATAAATTCAGGTGGTCAGTAAAAAAATCATGTTTGTTTGTTATATCTAAAAGCTGACAAAAATAGTTTAGAACTTTTATTTTTATTTCATTATTTTTTGGTTGAATTAAAAGTTCTAATACGCTATTGATAAATCCTACTTCCGGCGCATTGTACAATAGCAGTGTTTCTGAAGAAATAATAGGAATGTTATTGGTGCTTAAATATTTTGCTATGGCTACGCCTTCCTTTTTTTTACGTACTAAGACACAAATATCTTTGAGAGCATACCCTTGATCTAAGTTGGTTTGTATTGATTTTAACGCTTCTTCACAATATAAGGCATCGCGATCATCTTCACTTTTAATATCTAAAAAGGTTAATTCTACATACCCTTCTAAAGTCTTACTTATTTCTTGGCCTGACTTAACATAAAGTTCCTGATAGGTTTTATTAGAGAAAACTTCCGATGCCAAAAATTTAAAAAATGCGTTGTTAAACGATACCACTTGTTTAGAACTTCGGTAGTTTGTTGGAAGGTTTTCAATACTTTTTTCTGCTTGAAATGGATTATCATCGTTAAATAATTTTATAAACTGTTCCGCCTTACCGCCACGCCATCTGTAAATGGCTTGTTTTGCATCGCCAACTAACATGGTTGTACCGTTTTCAACCGATAGAGCATTGTCTAATAAAGGTATTAAATTTTGCCACTGCAATACCGAAGTGTCCTGAAATTCATCAATAAAATAATGTTTGAAATTTTCACCAATCCGTTCATAAATAAAAGGTGTTGGTTGATTGCTAATTTCTTTGCTAATAAGCGTATTAAACTCTGAAATGAGCATTTTATTCTGTTCAGATTTAATAGATGTCAGTTCATTATTTATAGCGTTAATTACCGACAAAGGTGTTATGTTTTTATATACCGCTCTTAAAAATTTTAAATTGTAAACTTCTCGTTTAACAATTTTATAGTAAAGTTCAATTTCCGGAAGTATGCTCTCAATACTATTAGCTATATCACTGTTTAATGATTTATTATAAATGCCTTTACGCTCGACTATGTTTTCTTCCAGTTTATTGTTGTATAAAGTGTCGAGATCTAATTTGGCTGCTTTTTTAAAATGGTTTGGTAAGGTGCTTCTTGAGAAGTTCGCATGTTCCAATCCGGTATTTTCAATTAAACTCAACACATCATTGGCGTTTTGTTTAATATGTTCTTCACTCGCTTTTATGTCTTTTCTCAGTTGATCTTTAAGAAGTTTAAAGTCGTTTAAGGTTTTGGCCTTTAGGGTTAATATATAAGGAATGTCATTTTCATTTAGTAGGAGTTTGGCGATTTTATTAAAATCGAAGGCAACATCCCAGCTTTTGTCTTCATCGGCTTTTTCAATGGCAAAATCTAAAAGAACCTTAGTAAGCGTTTTGTCTTTTCCAGCTTTGGAAATTAAACTGTCTACGGCTTCATTGATTAAGGATTCTTGGTCTAGTTCCACTTCGAAATTTAAAGGTAATTTTAAGTCGTAAGCAAAGGTTCGAATTAATTTATGGGTGAAACCATCAATGGTGGAAATATCAAACGCTGCATAATTATGCATAATAGTATTTAAAATCTGTTGTGATTTTTTATGAAGAACCTCAGGTGTAAAGTTTAATTCTTCACAAATAATTGCAAACATTCCTTCGGGGTGTTCTAAAATCTTTTCATCTGAAAAATGTTTTAGAGTATCTATAATCCGTTCTTTCATTTCGGCTACGGCCTTGTTGGTAAAGGTAATGGCTAAAATACGTTTAAAGGTGTCGTTACTTTTCGACTCGAATAAAATTTTTAGATATTCTTTAACCAGAGTAAATGTTTTACCACTGCCCGCCGAAGCATTGTAAATTGTAAATGAAGGGGTGCGAAACATAAAATGAAAATTTGCTTCCAAGATAAAAACTATCGATGATTTGATAGCTATTAATTATTTTTAATTGAATGGTATTATGCGTAAATTTGGAAAGAATTAAATATTAATTTTTTAAAATAAATAAATTATGGCTTTTGAATTACCAGAATTAGGATATGCTTATGATGCTTTAGAACCTCATATGGATGCTCGTACTATGGAGATACACCATACTAAACATCACCAAGGATATACTAATAACTTAAATAATGCAATTGAAGGAACTGACTTAGAGGGGAAATCTATTGAAGATATTCTTACTAATTTAGATATGAACAATGCTGCTGTTAGAAATAATGGAGGTGGATTTTATAATCACTCATTATTCTGGACAGTAATGAATCCAGAAGATAGAGGGTATTTATCCGGAGAACTAAAAGATGCAATCGAAGCAGCTTTTGGTTCTAAAGATGCGTTTGTGGAAGCTTTCAGTAAGGCAGCTGCAACACGTTTTGGGTCTGGATGGGCTTGGTTGTGTGTGCACGAAGGAGGTAAAGTAGATATTTGTTCTACACCTAATCAAGATAATCCATTAATGCCAGGTGTTGGTTGCGGAGGAACTCCTATTTTGGGTCTTGATGTTTGGGAGCATGCTTATTACTTAAACTATCAAAACCGTCGTCCAGATTATATTAAAGCCTTCTTTAATGTAGTAAACTGGAATGAAGCTGAAAGACGTTATGCTGCGGCTAAATAAGAGTTAAAATAATTTCATAGAATTAAGCGCCTAGTTTTGGGCGCTTTTTTTGTGCTTAACTCTAAGGTTTTTAAAGTGAAAAAGGTGAACGTTAGTTCACCTTTTTGCCCCAAATCTACCATAAACTTAACCTACTTATGTTATGGTTCTGCTAAAATATATTGAGAATTTATTTTGCTAAAATTTATTAGTTAAACGACTAATAAATGGGTTTAGAAGAAGGTTTTTTAGAAAATCGAGTAGATTTATTTAGTTCAGTTTATGCCATAAAAAAAGGCGAACAAGAGTTCACCTTTTTTTGCCCCAAATCTACCATGAACTTAACCTACTTATGTTATGGTGGCTCTAAATTACTCTAAATAAGAGTAATCCGGTTTTTTTTTAGATAAAATGCATTTATATTGGATGAAATGTAAATCCGAATTTTTTAAAATGCATTTAGTCTAATTTTTCTTATAGTTTATTGATATATTATCAATTAATAGGCTCGTTCGTTGTTGCCTTCGTAAAAATTAATGAATGCACGGTTTACAACGCGATTACCTCCGTTGGTTGGGTAGTTACCTGTAAAGTACCAATCACCCAGATGTTCTGGGCAGGCTTTATGTAGGTTTTCAACCGGTTGGAAAATAATTTTTACTTCTGCATTAATGTCTTCCGGACTTAATAATTCAGCAATTTTATCAGATATTTGTTCATCTGTAAACGGATCGTATATTTCTTTTACAAAGTTCTGTACGTGCTTATCGTCTAAATCGGTTTGCTCGATACATTTTTTGTATACTTCTTCAACTATGCCGTAATTACCAGCATCTTTTAATAATTCTAAAGCAGCTCTAAAAGCAATTAAGCTCTCTAAGTTTGCCATGTCGATACCGTAACAATCAGGGTATCTAATTTGTGGTGCTGAAGACACAACAACAATTCGTTTGGGCCCTAAGCGATCAAGCATTCTTAAAATACTTTTCTTTAGCGTTGTACCTCGAACAATACTATCGTCTATTATAACTAAATTGTCTTCAGGCTTAATTACACCATAAGTAATATCGTAAACGTGTGCCACTAAATCATCACGACTACTATCTTCAGTAATGAAGGTTCTTAATTTAGCGTCTTTAATTGCGATTTTTTCCACACGGATATGCTCCGATAAAATTTCTGTTACTTTTTCTGCGGATAAAGAACGTTGACCATCTAGTATGGCAGCTGTTTTTCTCTCGTTAAGGTGGGCCTCGGCTGTTTCTACCATCCCATAAAACGAAGTTTCAGCTGTGTTAGGAATAAATGAGAACACCGTATTTTTAGTGTCATTATTTATAGCTTGTAATACTTCAGGCATTACTAATTTACCAAGCATTTTACGTTCTTGGTAAATTTCAGCATCACTACCACGAGAGAAATATATGCGTTCGAAAGAACAAGATTTTCTTTCTAAAGGTTCTAATATTTGTTTAAATCTTACTTCGCCAGATTTTTTTGTTATAATAGCTTGTCCTGGTTTTAATTCTTGAACATCTTCAAATTTAACATTGAAAACCGTTTGAATAACTGGACGTTCTGAAGCAACTACAACAATCTCGTCGTCTTTATAATAGTATGCCGGACGAATACCCGCAGGGTCTCTTAAGACAAAAGAATCTCCATGACCAATCAGACCGGCCATAGCATAACCGCCATCCCAGTTTTTAGCAGCTCTTCTTAAAATTTTAGCAACTTTAAGGCGTTCGGCAATAAGAGGAGAAGCTTCACGCTTGTTATAGCCTTCTTTTTTTAGGTCTTTGTAAATTTTGCTTACTGCATCATCTAAGAAATGACCAATCTTTTCCATGATAGTTATGGTGTCGGTATATTCTTTTGGGTGCTGACCTAACTCAATTAAATTTCCGAATAATTCCTTAACATTAGTCATGTTAAAGTTTCCGGCCATAATTAAGTTTCTGTGCATCCAGTTGTTTTGTCTTAAAAATGGGTGTACACTTTCCACACTATTTTTACCAAAGGTTCCATAACGCACATGTCCTAATAATACTTCTCCTATATATGGAATGTTTTTTTTCTGTAAAGCAACATTATCGGTATATTCTGGATGCTCGGTTAATTCCTTGTTTATTCTGTCGTTTATTTGGGCAAAAATGTCTTGTATAGGCTGTTGAGCAATTGAGCGAACTCTACTTATATAACGTTCTCCAGGATTAGTATTTAATTTAATACTAGCAAAACCAGCGCCGTCTTGTCCACGGTTGTGCTGTTTTTCCATCATTAAATACATTTTGTTTACACCGTAGAATGCACTGCCGTATTTTTCTTTATAATATTCTAAGGGTTTTAAAAGCCTAATCATGGCTATACCACATTCGTGTTTTAAAGCGTCGCTCATTTCTCTAGATTATATTATGTTTTAAGGCTATTTCGGAAATAATTATGTTAAATTAAAAACGCACTCTTTTACGAGCGCGCTGTGTTATGTTAATTCTATTTCAAATTGCGTTAATTGTTTAAACTGCATTAGTCTTTTATGGACCTCGCTATTCGATAAATCCTGCATGCGTTCCGTTCCAAACTTCTCAACACAAAAGGAAGCTAAGGTAGAACCATAAATAACAGCATTTTTCATATTCTCAAATGAGTAATCTTCGGTTTTTGCAAGATAACCTGCAAATCCTCCTGCGAAGGTGTCTCCTGCTCCTGTTGGGTCAAAAACTTCTTCTAAAGGCAATGCCGGTGCATAAAAGATGTTTTCTTCATGGAATAAAAGAGCACCGTGTTCTCCTTTTTTAATTACCACATATTTAGGTCCCATTTCATAAATTTTTCGAGCCGCAACTACTAACGAGTATTCGCCGGTTAATTGTCGGGCTTCTTCATCATTTATGGTAATTACGTCAATTTTTTTAATCACGTTCAGCAAATCATCTAGAGCACAGTCCATCCAAAAATTCATGGTGTCTAAAATTACCAATTTTGGTTTTTGTGCCATTTGTTCTAATACGCTTAATTGGACGAGCGGATGTAAGTTTCCTAACATAACCACATCGGAATCCTTGTAATCTTCAGGTACAACCGGATTAAAATCGGCTAAAGTATTCAATTCTGTAACTAGGGTGTCGCGTGTGTTCATATCATTATGGTAACGACCACTCCAAAAGAATGTTTTTCCGTCTTTTACAACTTCAATACCGGAAATGTCAATCTTTTTATTCGATAGTAAATCTAAATAGGTTTGTGGAAAATCTCCACCTACAACGGATACGGCAGTAGCATCAACATTAAAATGTGAAGCCGAAAGTCCAATAAAAGTGGCTGCTCCACCAAGGATTTTGTCGGTTTTTCCGAAAGGTGTTTCAATAGCGTCAAAAGCTACAGTACCTACAATGACTAATTTACCCATAAAGGTTTGCTAAAATTTTGTGCAAATATACGTGTTTTAAATACTAAATACCACATTTATTTTCGACCAAAATCTGCCGGAATTTCTCCCCAAGCTTTGGTTTCCCATTTCACTATAACGGTTTTATAGGTATTGGTTTTTAGCCAATTAACGGCTTTGTCTACCAGTTCGAAAAGTTTTTCGTTTTTAATGTTGCGTTCGAGTTTCGTGTTACAGGTTTTACGTTTTACCCAGCTAATAGCAGTTTTGGAATCGGTATAAATAATACGGTTGCTGTTGTGTTTTTTTAAGAAGGCTAATCCGTGTACTATAGCAAGAAACTCACCAATATTATTAGTGCCTTCCTCAAAAGGACCCTGAATGAATAATTGTTTTTTGGTTTTTGTATCTACGCCGCGATATTCCATAATGCCTGGGTTGCCACTAGAAGCAGCATCTACGGCAATGGAATTGTAATTGGGTTGTCCTATTTTTTTTAATTGTTCTTCAGATAAAGAACTTTGGAACACTTTTTTCTTCCCTATGTAATCTTTGTAATTGCCATCTAATGCTTTTTTCGCGGCATCGAAAGTTTCGAACGATTTATATTGTGCGCCTTCATAGTTGTTAATTTGAGCTTTACAGTCGTTCCAAGAATCAAAAACACCAACTTTGTGACCTTTCCAAACGGTGTAATATTTTTTCTTTTTTTTACTCATCTAATAATTTGTCAACCACTTTAGGAAAATGTTCCATTTCTAATTCGTGAATCTTTGCAGCTACATCGTCGGCTGTGTCAGTAGGAGTAACATCACAACTCGCTTGAAAAATGATAGCTCCTTCATCGTAATGTTCGTTTACGTAGTGAATGGTAATGCCTGTTTTGGGTTCCTTATTTTCAACGACAGCATTATGTACATGCATGCCGTACATGCCTTTGCCTCCATAATTAGGTAATAACGCCGGGTGTACATTAATTACTTTATTAGGGAATTCGTTTAAAATAAATTCCGGGAATTTCCATAAAAAACCAGCAAGTATGATTAAGTCAGGTTCTGTAGCACGTAATATATTAAGGACATCATCTGTTTCTGTAAGGGCTATTTTGTTGAATGAAAGGGCACTAACTTTTAGTTTTTTTGCGCGATCTAAAACTTTTGCCTTTGGATTATTCGTAAGAATCTGTACTACAGAAGCCTTTTCGCTATTTTGAAAAAACTTAATTAGATTTTCGGCATTTGTGCCTCCTCCCGATGCAAAAATTACAATGCGCTTCATGTTGTACTATATAAAAGGTTGTGAATATGCAGCAAAAAAAAGAATAATTATTAACAATTAATAGGTAAAATTTAAATACTTGAAACTTATTTAGTAATTTACAATCACATTTTTATAACAAACGTGTGTTTTAAAAATAAAGTTTTTTATTTTTGCCAACTAAATTAAAACTTAAAATTAAAAGATTATGTCAGACATTGCATCAAGAGTAAAAGCGATTATCGTAGACAAATTAGGAGTTGATGAAAACGAAGTTGTTACTGAAGCGAGCTTCACAAACGATTTAGGAGCAGACTCTTTAGATACTGTAGAATTAATCATGGAATTCGAAAAAGAATTCGATATTCAAATTCCAGACGATCAAGCAGAGAACATCGCTACAGTTGGTCAAGCTATATCATACATAGAAGAAGCAAAATAAGCCAGTTTACTTTATGGAATTAAAGCGAGTTGTAGTCACAGGATTGGGCGCTTTAACACCGATTGGGAATACCAAAGATTCATATTGGGAAGCCTTAATTAGTGGTAAAAGTGGTGCTGCGCCTATAACCTATTTTGATACCGAAAAGTTTAAAACGAAGTTTGCGTGTGAGTTAAAAGACTTTAAAGCCACAGACTTTATAGACCGAAAACTTGCTGGTAGAATGGATAGATTTACGCAGTATGCAATGGTTGCTTCAGATGAAGCAATTGCGGATGCAAATTTAGATCTAGACGCTATTAACAAGTTAAGAGTAGGTGTTATATGGGGAGCTGGTATTGGAGGTTTGGAAACATTTCAAGACGAAGTTTTAAACTTTGCAAAAGGAGATGGTACCCCAAGATTCAATCCGTTCTTTATTCCTAAAATGATAGCAGATATTGCTCCTGGTAACATTTCCATTAAACATGGATT
The DNA here is from genome assembly GCF_000425645.1 of Gaetbulibacter saemankumensis DSM 17032. Classification (GTDB taxonomy): domain Bacteria; phylum Bacteroidota; class Bacteroidia; order Flavobacteriales; family Flavobacteriaceae; genus Gaetbulibacter; species Gaetbulibacter saemankumensis. The sequence goes on along the minus strand of NZ_KE384430.1, from coordinate 421,808 downwards.
CATGGGACCTAACTATACCACAGTTTCGGCTTGTGCTTCTTCAGCTAATGCTATGTTCGATGCATTAAACTCTATACGTTTAGGACATTGTGATGTAGTTGTTACAGGGGGAAGTGAAGCAGCTGTTACTATTGCTGGTATGGGTGGTTTCAATGCTATGCACGCTTTATCGACAAGAAACGAAAGTCCGGAAACGGCCTCTCGTCCATTTGATGGTTCTAGAGATGGTTTTGTACTTGGTGAAGGAGCAGGCGCTCTGGTTCTTGAAGAATATGAGCATGCAAAAGCTAGAGGAGCAAGAATTTATGCTGAGTTTATAGGTGGAGGTTTATCTTCTGATGCTTACCACATGACGGCGCCACACCCAGAAGGGAAAGGTGTTGTTGCTGTAATGAAGAATTGTTTAGAAAACGCAGGCTTAAACCCTGAAGATGTAGATCATATCAATACTCATGGTACTTCTACACCACTGGGAGATGTCGCAGAACTTAAAGCAATTTCTGAAGTTTTTGGTGACCACGCAAAGCATATAAATATTAATTCAACAAAATCGATGACTGGTCACTTATTAGGTGCGGCAGGAGCTATAGAAGCTATATCGGTTATATTGGCCATGGAGAACGGCATCGTACCTCCAACAATTAACCATACTACTGTAGATGAAAATATCGATCCTGAGTTAAATTTAACTTTAAACAAGGCGCAAAAGCGAGATATTAAAATAGCAATGAGTAATACATTTGGATTTGGCGGACATAACGCTTGTGTATTATTCAAGAAATTAGACTAAATCCCGAATGAAAAACATTCGTAACATATTAAATTCCCGTTTCAAACGTAACGGGAATTTTTTTGTGCAGTTAACTAACATTCTTGGTTTCAGACCGAAATCTGAAAAAGTTTATAGAAAAGCTTTTACCCATCGTTCTATGAATATTAAGGATAGTAAGGGAAATGCTATTAATTATGAACGGCTCGAGTTTTTAGGAGACGCCATGCTGGGCTCTGTAATTGCTTCTCATTTATATCTTGAAGTGCCAAGCGGCGATGAAGGTTATCTAACTAAAATGCGTTCTAAGGTTGTAAGTAGAGAGCATCTCAATGAATTAGGTAAGGAGCTGAATCTGATAGATTTAGTTGAAAGTAAAATTCCCCCAGGGCAGTTCGGAGATAATATTCATGGTAATTTATTTGAAGCTTTAGTTGGAGCCATTTTTTTAGATCGCGGTTATAAATTTTGCGAAAAATTTATTTATAAGCGTGTTATTATTCCTTATGTTGATATCGAAAAATTAGAGGGTAAAGTAATCAGCTATAAAAGTTTACTTATAGAGTGGTGCCAAAAGGAGAAAAAAACTTTTAGCTATAATGTTTATGAGGATACTGGAAATGATGATGTTAGGCATTTTTCTGTCAAACTTTCCATTGATAATAAAGTGGTTGCTAAAGCCAGAGCAACCTCAAAAAAGAAGGCCGAAGAAAAAGCTTCAAAACGCGCCTTTTATGCCTTTCAGAATAAAATATCAAAAATGATATAAAAATGTTAAATTTATATCAATTAACTACAACGTTTGAGTTGTTTTTGTTATTAAGATTAACATAAACTTATTAAAACTGATAGTTTTATATATTATATTTACGTCGTATAATATAAGTTATGGCTGTTCACAAACTTATTCTAGACGATGTTTTCGATGAAGTTTTATACACTTTAATAGCAATTCATTGCTCGGTTGAAGATTTTCGCTTAGCGTATCTTTTAAACAAACATTTAGGCATAAGTCTTTCTAGAAGGACGTCCGATATAGAATTTAGTTTAGTAGGGTCGACATATTCAATTTTCGAGTGGGAAGATTGTCGGGAATTAACAACTTGGAGTTTGGTTTCTAACGTTTGTAAAACAGAAGTTTTTCAACAGCGTGGAAACAAATCATTATTCGATACTCCGGAGCGTATCATTCAAACAAACCATTTGATACCTGAATATAAAAGGGTGAGCTATTTTTTAAAAATAGATAGTGAATACAGTGTGAGTAAAGAAAAAATTATTTTAAATAATATTTTAAAAATTCCTCAAGTTGTCACAGCTTTTAGTGTTGATAGCAGTCAATTGAAATCAAAAGATAATTTAATTTTTAACTAAATGTCAATTAGAAAGAAAACGAAAATAGTAGCAACGTTAGGGCCGGCTTCCAGTACTAAGGAAGTGTTGAAAGGAATGTTGGATGAGGGAGTTAATGTATTTAGAATTAACTTCTCGCATGCCGATTACAATGATGTGGCAGAACGTATTAAAATGATACGTGAGTTGAATGAAGAATTTGGATACAATGCTGCTATATTAGCCGATTTACAAGGACCTAAATTACGTGTAGGCGTAATGAAGGAAGAAGTTGTTGTAAATCCTGGTGATGAAATTATCTTCGCCACTGGTGAGCGTTTCGAAGGAACTAAGGAGCGTGTTTACATGACTTATGATAGATTTCCACAAGATGCAAAGCCAGGAGAACGTATTCTTTTAGATGACGGAAAGTTAATTTTTGAGGTTGTTTCTACAGATAAGAAGGCTGAAGTAAAAGCCAAGGTTATTCAAGGAGGTCCTTTAAAATCTAAAAAAGGAGTAAACCTGCCAAATACAAATATTTCGCAGCCTGCTTTAACCGAAAAAGATATTGAAGATGCTATTTTCGCTATTAGTCAGGAAGTAGATTGGATTGCATTATCGTTTGTTCGTCATGCAGAAGATTTAATGCAATTACGAGAATTAATTGATAAGCATAGTGATTATAGAATTCCTATTGTGGCTAAAATTGAAAAGCCGGAAGCCGTAACAAATATTGATAAAATTGTATCTAATTGTGATGGTTTAATGGTAGCTCGAGGTGATTTAGGTGTTGAAGTTCCTGCACAGGAAGTACCGCTTATTCAAAAGCAATTAGTATTAAGAGCGAAGAAAGCACGTATCCCTGTAATTATAGCCACCCAGATGATGGAGACTATGATTTCTAGTTTAACTCCTACAAGAGCCGAAGTAAATGATGTAGCTAACTCGGTTATGGATGGTGCCGATGCTGTAATGCTATCTGGAGAAACCTCAGTTGGTAGTTATCCGGTTCAGGTAATTAAACAAATGGCGGCTATTTTGAAGAGTGTTGAAGATTCACCTTTAATTAAGGTGCCGCAAATGCCACCTCATATTAGAACCAAACGTTATATAACAAAATCAATTTGTTACCACGCCGCAATAATGGCAAATGAAATTGATGCGAAAGCAATATCTACTTTAACAAATAGTGGTTATACAGCATTTCAAATTTCTGCATGGAGGCCTTCGTGTAATATTTTAGTGTTCACTTCTAATAAACGAATCTTAACACAGTTAAGTTTGTTATGGGGTGTAAAGGCTTTTTATTATGATAAATTTGTCTCAACAGACCAAACAGTTGGTGATATCAATAGAATTGCTAAAAAGAATGATTATGTAGCCAAAGGAGATATGGTAATTAGTTTAGCATCTATGCCAATTGCAGAAAAAGGTATGGTAAATACCCTTCGAGTAAGAGAAATTGCAAACGATTAGTAGTCGTTGTTTAATATAATTTAAGCGTTATTTAATTTTTAAATAACGCTTTTTTTTTCAAGATTGTGAAATTAAAATTCAAACTTTAGTTGAACACTTACAGATTTATTATGGGTTTTCTGTTTCACTTCTGTGTTTAGGTTCGATAATGAAATGCCTAGTAAACGAACCGAATTACTTAATTTTTCCTGATATAGAAGCTCTTTTGAGGTTTCAAAAATAAGTGCTTCATCACTTATATAATAAGGCAATGTTTTACTGCGGGTCTGAAGAGAGAAATCACTGTATTTAATTTTTAAGGTAACCGTTTTTCCAGTAATATTGGTTTTTTCTAATCGATTTGAAACCTCTTTAGCAATGTGTTTTAATTTTTCGAGCATAAATACTTCAGAAGATAAATTTTCATTGAAGGTACGCTCTGCAGCTAGGCTTTTTCTAACACGGTCGGGTTTTACAGGACTGTTGTGAATACCTCGAACGGCATAATAATAGTAAACTCCTGATTTTCCAAAGTGTGCTTCAAGGAATTCGAGAGGTTTTAGTTTTAGGTCTAATCCAGTAAAAATGCCTAATTGATACATCTTTTCGGTCGTAACTTTTCCAACACCGTAAAATTTTCTTATTTCCAAGTTTTCAAGAAAGGAGATGACCTCTTCGGGAGATACTATTTTTTGTCCATTTGGTTTATTTACATCACTGGCAATTTTGGCAATAAACTTGTTTATAGAAATACCAGCCGATGCTGTTAATCCTATTTCATTATAAATACGCTTTCTAATTTCTTGTGCTATCTTCGAGGCACTTGGGTTTCCTTTTTTATTATGGGTTACATCTAAATAAGCTTCGTCTAAAGAGAGAGGCTCAACCAAATCGGTGTAATCGTAAAAAATGGCTTGTATTTTTTTAGAGATTTCTCGGTATCTGTCAAATCGTGGTTTTACAAAAATAAGTTCTGAGCATAATTTAATAGCTAAATTACCAGACATGGCACTTTTTACCCCATATTTTCGAGCTTCATAACTGGCGGCACTTATTACTCCACGAGTTTCTGAGCCTCCTACGGCCAATGGTTTTCCTTTAAGATTTGGATGATCCATTTGTTCTACCGATGCATAAAAAGCATCCATATCAACATGAATAATTTTTCGAATTGGTAAATCGCTTAACATACCGTAAATTTAGACATAATATGGCTTTAATTTGATGTCTAAGTCATGTGCAAATTGAATTAAGAAATTAAGAGCAGATTAAAATTTATTAATGATTGAAATTGAACGTAAATTTTTGGTAACTTCTCCAAAATATAAAGAAGAATCAGTAAAAAGCACCCGCATTATTCAAGGGTTTTTAAATACGCATAAAGAGCGAACAGTACGTATAAGATTAAAAGGCGAACAAGGTTTTTTAACTGTTAAAGGTATGTCCTCCAAAGATGGGTTGTCGCGTTTTGAGTGGGAAACGGAAATTTCGAAATCTGAAGCGAAAGATTTACTGGAAATATGTGAGCCAGGTGTTATTGATAAAGTGCGTTACGAAGTTTTTGTCGGTAGTCATACTTTTGAAGTTGATGAGTTTTTTGGTGAAAATGAAGGTTTAGTAATTGCAGAAGTAGAATTAAATTCTGAAACGGAATTTTTTTTAAAACCGGATTGGTTAGGAAAAGAGGTTACTGGAGAGGTGAAATATTATAATTCAGAATTAAGTAAAAGCCCTTATAAATTATGGTAAGTAATAAAACATTTTGGTATGCTATTCTTTTTAGCTCGTTAGTTGTAGCTTGTAAAAATGATAATAAATCTGTTAGGAATACAGGAGAGCTTGATGCTATGGTTAAAACAGATACCTTATTTGTCGAAGTCCCTGTAGAACCTGCTAAACGCCCTATAAAAGAAATTAAAAAAGAATTAGCGGCTAAAGGCTTTAAAACTTTCGACTATATTGTTGAGAAGACCGCAGATACCATTTTAATGCAACAATATTTTATTGCCTTTTTAAAGGCTGGCCCTATACGTTCACAGAATGAAGAAGAGGCTGAGTTATTACAGGAGGCTCATGTAGCACACCTTACTAAAATGTATGAAATGGGCTATGCTGATATTTCAGGGCCTTTGGGTGATAATTCTGAAATTCGTGGAATTACTATTTATAATGTGCCAACACTTAAGATGGCCGATAGTTTGGCTAATGCCGACCCTATGGTAAAGGCTGGGCGATTAATTATAGAAATACATCCCTGGTGGGCGGCTAAAGGCTATGGACTTAGATAAGGTAAATATCTTGTATTAATTTTATCCATTTAGATAAAAGACGTAATCTGGTTTATAAATATCATGGGGATCCCTCCTTATTACTAGGAATTGGGGGTTTTTAGAACTTAATTATTTTATAATAAGACTGATTGCTGTCATATTTTTTAAAAAATGTTATTAGTAACTTGAAATTCAAAATAGCATTTAATGAACAAAATCATAGTACCCTTCAATCGCTTTGTAAAATCTTCAAATTCCGCTAGTTTTTTATTGTTGTTTGCAACGGTATTAGCTTTAATGATTGCAAATTCTCCCTGGAGTATATATTACCATGAGCTTTTAAAAAGTGAATTTACCTTCGGTTTTCTTGAATCGGGATTCGAGTTAACAGAGCCTTTTCTATATGTTTAGCTTTAATAGTTGGGAAGTTTTTAAGTATCAGTATAACTTCATGGATAGCGATAAAATTAAAAATAGCCCATTTGCCTTATGGAGTTAGTTTTAAGCATATTTTAGGAGCGGCACTATTTGGTGGTTTAGGTTTTACAATGTTTTTATTTATTGCCAATTTAGCATTTACAGATCAAGTTCTTTTAAGCTCGGTAAAAGTTGGCATATTGGCAGGTTCCTTTGTGTCCGGAGTATTGGGGTATTTCGTTATTCGAAATTTGGTTAAAGATGACCTATAGGAAATAGTATTCATTTTGAAAGAATGTTAAATAATGCATATTTTTATTGCTATATTCATGTAAAATATATCTTTAAGTAGTAATTCTGAAAATTATGCAAGTACAAACGATAAATGTTGAAATAAAGAAAACCTTAGAAATTCTTGGCGTTAATCTTATTAATGATGGTACATCAACGGGTTCAGAAAACTTTTCAAATGGTGAAATAATAGAATCAATTTCTCCTGTAGACGGACACTTAATCGCCAAAGTTAAATCGACCTCTGCTGCTGATTATGAACAAGTAATAACTACAGCTACCGAAGCTTTTAAAATTTGGAGAACCGTTCCTGCTCCAAAACGAGGAGACATAGTGCGTCAGTTTGGTAATAAGCTAAGACAAAGAAAGGAAGCTTTAGGAAAACTGGTTTCTTACGAAATGGGTAAAAGTTATCAGGAAGGTTTGGGAGAAGTTCAGGAAATGATAGATATCTGCGATTTTGCCGTTGGTTTGTCTAGACAATTACACGGCTTAACGATGCATAGCGAACGGCCTGGGCATCGTATGTACGAGCAGTATCATCCTTTAGGAGTTGTTGGCGTAATATCTGCTTTTAATTTCCCTGTTGCTGTTTGGGCTTGGAACGTCGCTCTAGCTTGGGTATGTGGTGATGTATGTGTTTGGAAGCCTAGTGAAAAGGTGCCGCTGTGCGGAGTGGCTTGTCAGAAAATTGCGGCCGAAGTGTTTGCCGAAAATAATTTGCCCGAAGGTATATCATCTTTAATTAATGGCGATTATAAGGTTGGGGAGTTTATGAGCAAAGATTCTAGAATTCCACTAATTTCTGCTACGGGCAGTATCCGAATGGGTAAAATTGTAGCTAAAGAAGTTGCTGGTAGATTGGGGAAGAGTTTGTTAGAATTGGGTGGAAATAATGCCATAATTGTGACTCCAGATGCCGATATTAAAATGACCGTTGTAGGAGCTGTTTTTGGGGCGGTAGGAACAGCAGGGCAACGCTGTACTAGTACACGTCGTTTAATCATTCATGAAAGTATTTATGAAAAGGTAAAACAAGCCTTGGTTGATGCATATGGTCAATTGCGAATCGGTAATCCTCTAGATGAAAATAATCATGTAGGGCCATTAATAGATAAAGAGGCTGTAAATATGTATAAAGCAGCTTTAAATAAAGTGGTTGAGGAAGGTGGAAGTATTATTGTCCAAGGCGGTGTGCTTTCAGGCAATGATTATCAAAGCGGATGTTATGTAAAGCCAGCCATAGCCGAAGCAAAACCAGATTTTGAGATTGTTCAGCATGAAACTTTTGCTCCTATATTGTATTTATTAAAGTATTCTGGAGATGTTGAAAATGCCATCGCTATTCAAAATAATGTTGTACAGGGTTTAAGCTCGGCAATTATGACTAATAATTTACGTGAGGCCGAACGCTTTTTGTCAGTGGCAGGTTCAGATTGTGGTATTGCAAATGTAAACATTGGTACCTCGGGAGCAGAAATTGGCGGAGCTTTTGGTGGAGAAAAAGAAACTGGTGGAGGACGGGAATCTGGATCTGATGCCTGGAAGGTCTATATGAGGCGTCAGACAAATACTATAAATTATACTACCGAACTACCATTAGCCCAGGGTATTAAGTTTGATTTGTAGTATGTGAAAAGATATAAGTAAAAACCGTTTCATATATAGAAACGGTTTTTTTATTTGGAATTAAACTTTTCTATTTTTTAAAGGTCTAATACATTGTATTTCAATAAAATTAATATTCAAATATCATGAGACGGTCAGAGATTCAACATTTATATTGGCGGGCGGGATTTGGAATATCACCAGTTACGATAGAATCGCTGCGTCACTTAAAACGTAAAGTTGTTGTAAATAAATTGTTTGATGATTCTGCTAGTGTAACCTTGCTTACTGTGGATACTTCCGAAATACAATCTATATTGAACTTAGGTGAAAAATTGTCGTCGGATAACCGAAGAAAAATACAGGAACTTTCACGTAAAAAGAGTATCGAATTGAATCAGGCCTGGATTAATCGTTTGGTAACGTCAAAGGAAATGTTACGAGAAAAGATGACCTTATTCTGGGCGAATGTGTTTGTATGTGAAGATAATAACACCATATATATCCAACGTTACAATAATATGCTTCGTAAGTACGCATTGGGAAATTTTGGAGAATTTGTAAAGGCTGTTTCTAAAGAAGCAGCAATGACCAAATATTTAAATACCAAGCAAAATAGGAAGCAAAAACCAAATGAGAACTTTGCACGAGAACTTATGGAATTATTTACGCTTGGTGAAGGGCACTATACAGAACAAGATATAAAGGAAAGTGCTAGGGCTTTTACAGGATATAGCCATAATCTTAAAGGAGATTTTGTTTTTCGGAAGTTTCAGCATGATAATGGTAATAAAACCTTTTTTGGTAAAACGGGAATCTTTAAGGGGGATGATATCATTGACATTATTCTAGAACAGAGACAGTGTGCCCAATTTATTTGTGAAAAGATATATAGTTATTTTGTACATGATAGGATTAATCAAAACCACGTAAAAAGTATGGTTAAGGTGTTTTATCGAGATTATGATATTGAAAAATTGATGCGGTTTGTTATGTTGTCTGATTGGTTTTATAATCAAGATCATATGGGTTCTAAAATTAAATCGCCTATAGAGTTTTTAGTAGGACTTCAAAAAGTGGTTCCTGTCACTTTTAAAAATAAACGGCAGTTAATGTTTATTCAAAAGCAGTTAGGGCAAGTGTTGTTAGATCCGCCTAATGTAGCTGGTTGGAAAGGCGGCAAGAATTGGATCGACAGTAACACCATTGTAATTCGATTAAAGTTACCATCGCTGATATTAAATGATGCATTTATATCGAAATCTGAAGACAATCAGTTTTCAAATGAAGCTTCAGAAATGATTCGTTCTGCTTTTAAAAAGCGTGTAAGTAAACAGTTTAAAACAGATGTTAATTGGGATGCTTTTGAAAAGCAATTTAAAAATGTTTCAATTGAAGATTTATCAGAATTTATATTGTGTTGTGATTTGCAGCCTGAAACTTCAGAATATTTGAAGAAATTAGATAAAATATCTAAGAAAGAATATTGTATTCAGTTAATGTCGTTGCCAGAATATCAAATGTGTTAGTTATGGATAGAAGAAAATTTTTAAAACAATCTTCATTAGCCAGTAGTTTGTTTTTCGTGCCAAGTTTTGTAAAAGCATTCGAACAAGTAGCGTCGAATACACTGGGATACAAGAGACTCGTAATAATTCAGTTGTCAGGAGGGAATGATGGGTTAAACACCGTGATTCCTTTTCATAACGATTTATATTATCGAGCACGTCCTTCTTTAAGTGTTTCTAAAAATGAAACCATTAAACTTACCGATGAGGTAGGCTTACATCCAAGTTTAATGCCGCTTAAGCGTTTGTATGAAAATGGCAATCTGTCTATTATAAACAATGTAGGTTACCCGAATCCAGTTAGGTCGCATTTTAGATCGATGGATATCTGGCAAACCGCTACAGATTCCGATAAATTTTCACAAATTGGTTGGCTTGGGCGTTATTTAGATAACTATGCAAAGCATCCTTATGCAGCTATTGAAATAGACGATTCTTTATCATTGGCTCTTAAGGGGAATAATATGAATGGCATCGCGACTCAAAATCCATCGGTGCTTTATAATATGTCTAAAGACCCCTATTTTAATAATATAATCAAACATCAAAACGAAGCACATCTTAATGAGCATAATTTAGGATATCTCTATAAATCAATGATAGAGGCTCATTCTTCGGCAAAATATATTTATGAAACCAGCAAGACAGTTTCTTCTACTCAAGATTACCCTGACACTAAATTTGGAAAACAATTAAAAACTACTGCACAGTTTATTAATTCAGGGATAGATACAAAAGTATTTTATGCTTCATTAGGAGGTTTTGATACGCACGTCAATCAATTGAATACACAAAAGCGATTATTAAAGATATATGCAGAATCGGTTGAAGTTTTTGTTGACGATTTAAAAAAGAATCAAGCTTTCGACGATACGCTTATATTGACATTCTCTGAATTTGGTCGTCGTGTAAAACAAAATGCCAATGTAGGAACGGATCATGGGACATCTAATAATGTATTTGTTATTGGAAATAAATTAAAAAATCCGGGATTATTTAATAAGATGCCTAACTTAAGTGATTTAGATGATAATGGTGATCTTAGATTTGAAATTGATTTTAGAACCATTTATGCTACTGTTTTAGATAAATGGTTAGAGGTGAACGATGCGAAAGTTCTTAATAAATCGTTTTCTAAATTGAACTTTATTTAAATAAAAACCTTGCTCCAAAATCCTTCACAGGTAAGTAGCAAGGTCATATCTAAAAAGATTAATAGCACTGTAAATTTAATGATTTTTGATGAATAATAGAATGTTTTAAGTTAAATAATCATTATCTAAATGTTATTAGCTATATTTTACTTTACGTAAAATTCGCATAGTTTCTTTATGTAATTGAAATAATTCTTCGTTGTAATTTTTTAAATAATATTTTGCCTCGTCTAGTTTGTCAATAGCTTCATGAAATAAATTCAAATAACAAATTAAATAAGTCACGGGAAGCGTTTTTAAGTCTTGTTCTTCATTTTTTGTAAGAGACAAGCCTTTTTTTAGTTTTTCTAAAATGATATTATTGGTATTGTAAATATGATGTAATACTTTTTTATCATATTGAGGCGGTTCAAAGAGTAGTTTAGTATTAATGTTGTATTGGGCATTTTCATCAAAGGTTATAATGGTTTCTTCTAGTTGATAATACCGGTTTACGTTTTGAAATCCCAGATTTACATATTCTATTATTCTAAAGGAATCATCGTTTATAAAAATTGCGACTTCATCTAAAGCGGAAAAAAACAGGCGTACCTGTTCGTTAATTAATTCAATATCTACCCGCGAATAGAATACTTCGTCTTTTACGATCTTTTTTTGTCCAGCCCAGCAAACCACAAAATATTCTTTGAAAACCTTGTATTTAGGATTGTAATCTTTCCGGTTGTTTAAAAAATCGAACACGCCGTTTAGGGTGTGTTCTATATTATTTTGCGCATTATTTTCAATAGAAGCGACAATGGTAGAGTTAACATCTTTAATTTCGATATCGAAAACCTTTGGCATGCTCATGCTGCCGTCTCTAAAAAATACGGAGCCACCATAATATTTCCAGATGTTTTTCCGTAATGAAGTTAATCCTGATTTTGGTCTAATAGTAACTAGCCCAACCACTTTATTATCTGGTAAGTGAGGAAAGGGAATATTTTCATATTGAACAATAGGAGGATTGCTTAAATAGGCATTAATAAGGTTTTGAATTTTGCTGTCATCAAAAAAATCAACACCTACAATATTATTATCGGTATCCTCAACACCTATAACTATATATGAATTGTTTTTAGGATTACTATTTGTAAGCGCACAAACATGTTTTAAAAACTTAGCTTTTCCTTCTTTAAAACTAATATCAATTTTACGCTTTTTATCGTAAAAGCTGTTTTCGTCGTTATGAGCTAAAAGGTGTTTAATTAGTAGGCGTTTGTTAATCATATATTACCGATGCTTAAGTCTATAGTTCTTTTTTTACTGTTGTTGAATTGGCTTGTGCTGTTGGGAATACTAATAAATCAGCGATGTTAACATGATTCGGACGGGATATCACAAAATAAATGATTTCAGCAATATCTTCTGCCTGCAGGGCTTTAAAGCCTTTGTAAACAGCATCTGCTTTTAAGTCGCCTTTAAATCTTACTTTGGAGAATTCGGTTTCAACAAGACCAGGATTGATGGCGCTAACTTTTATTCCGAAGGGGTTTAAGTCTGTTCGCATTCCTTCGGTAATAGCTAATACGGCATGTTTACTAGCGCAGTATACATTGCCTTTGGGGTAAACTTCCTTGCCGGCTGAAGAGCCAATATTTATGATGTGTCCAGATTGCCGTGCGGTCATCTGTGGTATTATGGCTTTGCTTACATAAAGAAGTCCCTTGACATTTATATCAATCATGGCATCCCAATCATCTATATTCCCTTCTTGTATGGGGTCTAAACCGTGCGCATTTCCTGCATTATTTATTAAAATATTAATGTTTTTAAATGTTTCTGGAAGTGATGAAATGGCGTTAAATGTGTCTTGTTTATTTCTAACATCGAAATTTAAAATATGAACTTCAGTCTGGCTTTTTAGGGCTGATTTTAAAGCGTTTAACCTCTCTAAACGGCGTCCGCATAAAACGAGGTTTATGCCATGTTTTGCAAATTCATAGGCGGTAGCATGTCCAATACCACTAGTTGCTCCGGTAATTAAAGCTGTTTGGATCATTCAATAACTGTCTTTAAATTAGGGTTTTATGTTACTTATAGAAATTATATGTAATTCACATATAAAAGTACTTAAAACAGTTTTAAAATTGTAACATTGTTTGTAGATATGGTTTTAAGTCATCTTGAAATAATGATTTATTTGGTGTTAAGTATAGTGTAAAATATTTAAAGGTTTATTACGTTGAAATTGATGAATCTTTTAAAATAAGCATCAAATTTTAAAGTGATTGATTGTAAGTTGATTATACGAAGTTTGATTTTGGAAATATTAAAGTTTGATCTAAAAATTGTATTGTGTCGTATATAAAGATATATAAACATGAGTTTAAATTATAATAAAACAAAAAAACCGATGAAAAGATTAGAAAAATTAAAAATGCTTTTATTAACCTTGGTATTAGTGTCGTTCTTTGCTTGTAATAAGAATGATTCGAGTTCTGTCAATCCTGAAAGTCCAACGATTTCTGTAAGGCTTGTGGATGCTCCTGGAGCGTACGAAGCGGTTAATGTTGAGATTGTAGATGTCATGATTAAAATGAATGACTCGGGGGAAGGTGATGAAGGTTGGATGTCATTAGAGGCTGAATCTGGTATTGTAAATTTATTAGATTTTACCGGAGGGTTTAGCAAAGTACTTGTAGATCGTTTTCCAATTCCTGCAGGGACATTAAGTCAAATGCGTTTGGTATTAGGTGATGGCAACACTATTGAAATTTTAAATGATCAAGAAGTTGCCGAAACATTCGATCTTAAAACGCCAAGTGCTCAGCAATCTGGTTTAAAAGTTAAAATAGATGCTTTGATTGAAGAAGGGTTTACATATAACTATGTTTTAGATTTTGATGTTCAAAAGTCTATAGTTATGGCTGGTAATTCAGGTAATATAATCCTAAAGCCAGTATTGTATGCAAGTGCAGAAGTAAGTTCAGGTATTATTGAAGGAACTGTAGGGCCTGCTGAAGCATTGCCAGCAGTAGCTTCTGTTTTAGTGGATGATATGGGTGATAACGATCCGGAAAATGATTTTGTTATTTCAGCAACAACCGACGAAAATGGAGCCTTTGCTTTATGGGGAGTTCCTGGAGGAACATATGAAGTTATGATAGCGCCTGTTAATGCAGAATCAGATTATGCTGCAACCAGTATTGAAGGCGTTGTAGTGACTAACGGAGAAATTACCACAATGGATCCTGTTGAATTAATGTTGAAACCAGGTGCTATTAGCGGGGATGTAACAAACGATATGGTGGTTAATGTATCTGTGAAATTAAAAGAAACAGATGAAGTTGTTGCTACATTAAACTCGAATGAAAATGGGGAATTTTTAATTGAAGATCTACCAGCAGGAGTTTATATAGTAACCGTTGGAGCAGAAGGTTATGTGTCTGTAGAGGTGGAAGCTACGGTAGAAGTAGATGCTGAAACAGTTTTAGAGGCTATTACTTTGGTGTTGGAAGAAGCATAGTATTCATAAATAATTTTTAAAAAAGCGCATTGCAATTTGTAATGCGCTTTTTTTTAGCATGTTATTTCCGGTTTTCAAGTTTTTTAACCTATTGTTAACAGCAATCAAAGAAAAAAAATATGAATTTGCATTGCTCGAATAAGCGTGTTATATTCGGGCTTGAAAAAACTTTAAATGATGGAAGATACAGGTACAATTGATATTAAAACTATTAATGAAAGAATAGAAAAAGAAAGTGCTTTTGTTGATTTACTAATGTTAGAAATGAACAAAGTGATTGTAGGTCAGAGACATATGGTAGAACGTTTGCTTATAGGACTACTTGGTCAGGGGCATATTTTACTTGAGGGTGTTCCCGGATTGGCAAAAACCTTAGCAATTAATACGTTGTCGCAGGCCGTACAAGGAAGTTTTAGTAGAATTCAGTTTACTCCAGATTTATTACCAGCCGATGTTACGGGTACTTTAATCTACAATATGAAAGTGAATGACTTTTCAATAAAGAAAGGTCCCATATTTGCTAATTTTGTATTAGCCGATGAGATAAACAGGGCTCCGGCCAAAGTGCAAGCTGCTTTACTGGAGGCTATGCAGGAGAAACAGGTTACTATAGGCGATGAAACATTTCCATTAGATAAACCATTCCTAGTAATGGCTACTCAAAACCCGGTAGAGCAGGAAGGAACTTATCCGCTACCTGAAGCGCAAGTCGATCGTTTTATGTTAAAAACAGTTATCGATTATCCAAAAATTGCCGAAGAGCAATTAATTATGCGTGCCAATTTAAAAGGTGCCTGGGAAAAAGTAAACCCTGTTGTGTCTTTAGAGCAGATCTTAAAAGCTCAAAAGGCTGTAAGAGAGGTTTACATGGATGAGAAAATTGAAAAATATATTCTTGATATCATTTTTGCTACTAGATATCCTGAAAAATATAAACTAGCCGATTTAAAACCATTAATATCGTTTGGGGCTTCACCTCGTGGAAGTATCAACTTAGCAACAGCAGCTAAGTGTTATGCTTTTATTAAACGTAGAGGCTATGTAATTCCTGAAGATGTTAGGGCGGTAGTTTATGATGTTTTAAGACATAGAATAGGTATTACCTATGAAGCTGAAGCCGAAAATGTAACTTCAGTGGATATCATCAACAAAATAGTAAACGAAATAGAGGTGCCATAATAGTTAAAAGTATTGGGTTGATTACACAAAAAGTTTGTGAAAACCACGCCTTATATTCTTAATGATAACTGATACTGAACTTGTTTGCTGAATAGATGGATACAAAAGAATTACTTAAAAAAGTACGTAAAATTGAGATTAAGACACGTCGCTTGTCTGATCACTTATTTGGAGGGGAATATCATTCCACTTTCAAAGGACGTGGTATGACATTTAGTGAGGTACGACAATATCAATTTGGTGATGATGTAAGAAATATCGATTGGAATGTAACCGCACGTTACAATGAGCCTTTTGTAAAAGTTTTTGAAGAGGAACGCGAACTAACCATGATGCTTATGGTTGATGTGTCGGGATCTGAAATGTTTGGTACTAATCAGCAATTTAAAAATGAAGTTGTCACAGAAATTGCAGCCACATTAGCCTTTTCAGCAACTCAGAATAACGATAAAATAGGTCTTATTTTATTTTCAGATAAGGTAGAATTGTATATTCCACCTAAGAAAGGGCGTTCACATGTATTGCGTATCATTCGTGAGCTTATTGAGTTCGAGCCGGAAAGTCAGCAAACAAATTTAGCAGAAGCTTTAAAATTCATGCAAAATGTTATGAAGAAAAAAGCTATTGTGTTTGTTCTCTCAGATTTTGTTACCGATGATTATCATCATACCATGAAAATTGTGGCAGGAAAACACGACGTAACTGGTATTAGGGTGTATGATAAGATAGAAGAAGAAATTCCAAATTTAGGAGTTGTTCAAATGCTGGATGGTGAAACAGGAGAGTATATGCTTGTTAATACAGGATCTAAAAAAGTGAGACAAAATTACACCAGATACTATCGTGATCGGGTAGAGTATTTTAAAGAAAGTTTTACCAAATCTGGTGCCGGAACGATCGATTGCCGTGTGGATGAGAGTTATGTGAAAAAGATGCTGGGTTATTTTAAAAGAAGAGGCTAATTAAGAAATAAAAGTGAGCAGTTTGAAGTTTGAAAATATGCAGTTTAAAATAATGAGTTACTCAAATGTGAAGCTTTGGTTGTTAGGGGTAGTGATTATGTTGTCTTCATTTGTTGCGAATGCACAGGTGAAGTCTGCAATCGATTCAACCTCTATAAAAATTGGCGAGCAGATTACCTATCATATCCAAGTTGAAACCGATTCAACGCAATTGGTGGTTTTCCCTGAAGGGCAAACGTTCTCACCACTCGAAATGATTGAATCATATGAGGTTGATACGCTTAGAAATAAAGATAAATTTAATCTAATTAAGAAATACGGATTAACACAATTCGATTCGGGGCATTATACAATTCCCAGACAAAAAATAATTATTGGCGAAAAAACATTTTTTACCGATTCTCTTAAAGTAGAGGTAAATAATGTGCTTATCGATACGACTAAACAGGGTTTGTATGATATAAAGCCCTTAATTCAGGTTAAAAAACCTGTGAGTAACTGGTGGAAATATCTATTATTAGTCTTGTTTATTATTGCTTTAGTGGCTTTTGCTTTATACTGGTTTATTTGGCGAAAGAAACCATTAACAGAGGCTGAAGAAATTGCCTTGTTGCCACCATATGATCGTGCGAAATTAGCGTTGAAAAAACTCGATGAAAGTCAGTATTTACAAAATTCTGAAATGAAGAGTTACTATTCTGAACTTACATTTATCATTCGTCGATATCTTGAAGAGAAGGTTTATGATCGCGCTTTAGAAAGTACCACGGATGAACTTATTACCCGTCTTAACTTATTGAAAGATGCCAATAAAATTGAGTTGAGTAAAGACGATATAAAAAATTTGGAAAGTATATTAAAGCGTGCCGATTTAGTGAAATTTGCTAAGTCTGCCGTAGATGTTGAGTTGGCTAAATTAGACAGAGAGACTATCGATGTTGAAATCGATCATGTTAAAGAGGCGCTTCCAGAGCCTACCGAAGAAGAGAAACTTCAGGATGCTCAATACCTTGCCGAGTTAGAGCGAAAAAGTAAACGTAAAAAAGTTATTATTACAGTTGCTATTAGTCTCTTTTTGTTGCTAGCTACGTTAACGGGGTTCTCAATAAAATATGGTTTCGGTTATGTGAAAGATACTATTATTGGTCATGCCAGTAAAGAATTGCTAGAAGGAGAATGGGTAATCAGTGATTACGGTGTGCCACCCGTTACTATTAGTACGCCTAAGGTATTACGTCGAATGACCCCGGAATTACCTGAAGAATTAGCACAGCAAATGGATGTGACTCAGTTTAGTTATGGGAGTTTAATCGATAGATTTAATATTGTTGTTACTACTACAAAACTGAAAAACGCAGGTGAAAATAAAATTGATATAAAGCAGTCTATCGATTATAATTTAAAGATGATAGAATCGGCTGGAGGACAAAATATTCTAACGAAAAGCGAAAAGTTTAGTACGCCAAATGGAGCTGAAGGATTAAAGGTTTTCGGAACCTTAGATTTACCTGTGCCAAACTCCGATAAACTACAAAAGGGTAATTATGTCATTCTTGGCTTTACCTCGGGTAACGTCATTCAACAGATTATTTTGTCTTGGAAATTGGATGATATGTATGCCGATAAAATAGTTGAGCGTATTTTGAATTCGGTTGAACTTAAAAAATCAGAGAGCTAATGTTTGAAGGCATCGAATTTGTAAATAAAGAGTTTTTCTGGTTATTGTTGGCATTGCCACTAGCCATTTTATGGTATATTATTAAAAACCAAAAGCAGACACCAGAATTAAAAATATCTAGTTTAAAAGGTTTTAAGCTTACCAATAGTTGGTTGCCAAAATTAAAACATGGTTTATTCGTATTACGAATTTTAGCTTTAGTTTTATTAATTATGGCTTTGGCCAGACCACAAACGGTTGATGTTTCAACAAGAACTAAAACCACTCGCGGAATAGATATTGTAATGGCTATAGATGTTTCGGCGAGTATGCTGGCGAAAGATTTATCACCTAACCGTCTTGAAGCTTTAAAAAATGTAGCAGCCGAATTTATTAAAGGCCGTCCAAACGATCGTATAGGTTTGGTAGAGTATGCAGGAGAAAGTTATACCAAAACACCAATTACCAGCGATAAGGCTATTGTATTACGTTCTTTGCAAAGTATAAAATACAATACGGTTATAGAAGGGGGAACGGCTATAGGTATGGGATTGGCAACATCCGTAAATCGTTTAAAGGATAGTAAAGCGAAGAGTAAAGTAATTATCTTATTAACTGATGGTGTTAATAATTCCGGTTTTATAGATCCTAAAATTGCAAGCGAATTGGCCGTAGAGTATGGAATTAAGACTTATACAATCGGATTGGGTACAAACGGTATGGCTTTATCGCCAGTAGCTATCGATCCAAGAACCGGGAATTTTCAATACGGACGTATTCAGGTTGAGATTGATGAGGAGCTTTTAAAAGAAATAGCTGAAGCTACCGGGGGTAAATACTTTAGAGCAACTAACAATAAGAAGCTCGAAGAGATTTACGAAGAAATTAATAAACTGGAAAAAACAGATATAGAAGAATTTAAATATTACAACTACGATGAGAAATACCGCGCTTTAGTAATATTGGCTGGTTTGTTATTACTGTTAGAACTACTCTTGCGGTATACGGTGTTTAGAAGTTTTATTTAGGTTTCAAATTAAAAGGGAATTCGTGTCACATGTAAAACACGAACAATAAAAAAGATACATGTATCAATTAGAAGAAAAAATATGGTTTTGGGTATTAGCAGTTATTCCAGTAATAGTGCTGTTCTTTTTGGTGCTTCAAATATGGAAATATAAAACCCAGAAAAAATTTGGAGATAAAGAATTATTAAAGCGTTTAAGTCCTAATACTTCCATTTTTAAGGGTGTTTTAAAAGTAGTGGTTTTAAGTTTAGCCTTCGCATGTTTAGCCATTGCTCTGGTTAATCCGAAGGTAGGAACTAAGCTGGAAACAGTAAAACGTGAAGGGGTTGATATTGTTTTTGCGGTCGATGTTTCTAAAAGTATGTTAGCAGAAGATATTGCGCCAAATCGATTAGAAAAGTCCAAGCAGTTGGTTACGCAGATAATTAATAATTTGGCAAGCGATCGTGTAGGTATTATAGCCTATGCAGGTAAAGCCTTTCCGCAGTTGCCAATTACTACCGATTATGCGTCAGCGAAAATGTTCCTTCAGAATATGAATACCGATATGTTGTCTTCACAAGGAACGGCCATTAGTGAAGCTATTAAGTTGGCGACAACTTATTTTGATGACGAAGAACAAACTAATCGCGTACTTATTATTATTTCAGATGGTGAAGATCATGGTGATGCCGCCGCTTCTGTTGCAGAACAAGCCAATCAGGAAGGTATTCGCATTTTCACCATTGGGGTTGGAGATGTAAAAGGAGGACCAATACCGGAAAAGCGCAATGGAGTCGTGTTAAATTACAAAAAAGATAGCCAGGGTGAAACGGTAATTACTCGTCTAAATGAGGAGACATTAAAGAATATTGCTGCTGAAGCTAATGGTGTTTATATAAATGGAAGAAACACTAATGAAGTGGTAGAAAGCATTCGAGAGATTTTAAATAACATGGATAAAACAGAATTTGAAAGCAAACAATTTGCAGATTTTAAAGACCAGTTTCAGTGGTTTTTAGGCTTTGGAATATTCTTTTTATTACTGGATATATTTCTGTTGGACCGTAAGACAGCCTGGTTACAAAAACTTAATTTGTTTAACGAAAACAATAATTAAGAGTCTAAAAGTCATTGGATTTAGAGGGTTATATTTTATAATATTTTTAACTGTCAAAAATACAGGGTTTTATACCTTAGAATTATAAAATTATTATGAAGAATATAGTATTAATCATTTTAACGTTAATTACATCGCTTGGATATGCGCAGGATGCAGCTATGGAAGAAACAGCAAAATTAGCTGCTAAAAGGGCTAATGCATATGTATACGAAGGAAATAATTTATTAAGTGATGAGGATTTTATTTCCGCAGAAATGGCTTATAGAAAAGCGGTTTCAGAACAACCTGCATCTGTTGCAGGAATCTATAACCTCGGTAATTCATATATAGAAAAGGGTAATTTTGAAGAAGCCTTATATCGCCATCAACAGGCAGCAAAAGTGGCGACTTCAAAAGAAGAAAAACACAAGACTTTTCATAACATTGGAAATATTCTGATGAAAAATAAGAAATGTAAAGAAGCGGTGGAAGCTTACAAAAATGCTTTGAGGAACAACCCTGCCGATGAGGAAACACGATATAATTTAGGTCTTGCTAAAATATGTGCCGAACAGCAACAAGATCAGAATCAGGACGACCAGGATAAAGACAATAAGGATAATCAAGATAATCAGGATAACAAGGATCAAAATAAAGATCAGGAAAACAAGGATAATCAGGATAATCAAGACAAGGAAGGCGACGATAAAAAGGATAATCAGGACGAAGGAGATCAGGATAAGAAAGATGGTGAAGACGAGAAAGATGATGAAGGAAAACCTAAAGATGAAAAAGAAGATCAAGGTAAAGGAGATGAGGAAAAGAAAGATCAGCCACAACAAAAACCTCAGCCTGGTAAATTATCACCACAACAGATAAAAAACCTATTGGAGGCCATGAATAATCAGGAAGAAAAAGTTCAGGAAAAGATGAATGCTGAAAAGAAAAAGGGCGTTAAAGTGAAAACTGAAAAAGATTGGTAATCCAAATAAAATTATAATAACGATTGTTGAATTAAGTATAAGTCAAAATTCGTTAATTAATCATGAAATTTATAAAACACACGATATTATTTCTCATTGTATTGACAACCAGTATGGTTGTAGCACAAGTGAAATTTGAGGCGAAAGTAAGCAAAGAACGATTAGGCGTTAACGAACGCTTACGTATCGATTTTGAAATGAATGAGGATGGCGATAATTTTAACCCGCCAGATTTTTCCAATTTTACGGTTGTAGGAGGGCCTAATCAGTCGGTAAGTAATTCCTGGGTTAACGGAGTGCGTTCTTATAAAAAGACCTACAGTTACTTTTTAGCTCCTAAGCAACGCGGTAATTTTACTATTCAGCAGGCAACCATTACTATTGATGGTGAAGTTTATAAAACTTTGCCTGTTAAGGTTGAAGTTACGGCAGCAGTCGATATTCCAAAGGATCCACACAATCCCGATTATATTGCCTCCGAGAATGTACATCTGGTAGCTGAAGTTTCAAAATCAAATCCTTATTTAAACGAAGCGATTACTGTAGTTTATAAGTTATACGTCTCGCCAACCGTAGCAGTCGATAATTGGAATGAACTGGATAGTCCGAGATTTAACGATTTTTGGAGTCAGAATATCAATACTCAAAATCAAAAGGTTGAGAATGGCATGTACAATGGGAAGGAATATCGATTCCTAGTACTACGAAAAACTGTATTGTATCCGCAGAAAACCGGGAAATTAAATATTGAGCCTTTAACCCTGGATATTGCTTTGCGTGTGCCAACAAACAGGCGTGATATTTTTGGAGGTATGCTAATGACACGTGTTAATAAAACGGTTTCAGCAGGAAATAAAACTATTAATGTAAAACCATTACCTGAAGCGGGGAAACCTTCAGATTTTACAGGAGCTGTTGGAAATTTCAATTTTGATGTGAATGCGAGTAAAAAGGAATTGAGCGCCTCGGAATCTCTTCAGTTACAAGTGAAAGTAAGAGGAAATGGAAATTTAAAATTATTCAAGCTTCCTAAGGTGTCTTTGCCGAGTTCTTTAGAGGTTTACGAGCCAGAACATAAGGAAGATGTTACAACAAATCTTTCCGGAATGCAGGGTAGTATTTCCGATAGTTATACCATCGTTCCTCAATATAAAGGCAAGTACCCTATACCGAGTATTTCGTTTTCATATTTCGATTTGAAGACTGAAAGCTATAAACGTTTGTCTTCAGAAGAAATTATTGTAGATGTATTGGATGGTCCAACAAATACTGCTGAAACGACCTCTGGCACTAGTAATTCAACCATTGGGAAACAACCTGTTGTTTTAAATAATGAGCAGTTTGCTTATATAAAAACTGATGCCACGTTTAGTAGCATGAACACCTCTGTGTTTTTTAAAACAAAAATGTTCTGGAGTTTATTGTTATTACCGTTTTTGGCTATTCCTCTGGCAATAGTTATTCGTAAGAAAAAGGCAGTTCGCGATGCAGATGTTTATGGTAATAAAATTAGAAAAGCCGATAAGCTTGCTAAAAAATACTTAAGTCATGCGAAGAAATCTTTAGGTTCTAAAGAGGCTTTTTATATAGCCTTAGAAAAAGCCTTGCATAATTATTTAAAAGCAAAATTATTTATTGAAACAAGTGAGTTTAGTAAGGAACGTATCAGTGATTTGCTTTCTGAAAAGGACGTGGAAGCGTCTGTTATAAAAGACTTTTTAGGTATTCTTGAAAGTTGTGAATTGGCACGTTATAGCCCTATCGATAATGTGACCATGCAAGAAGATTATGATAAGGCCGCTAAAACTATTTCATTAATTGATAAACAAGCACGTTAAGATGAAAAAGTTATTATACATATTATCGTTTTTGTTCGGTTTTGGAGTTTTTGGACAGAATCAAGAGCTGTTTAAAGCAGCCAATACCTTATATAATGAAGGTAAGTATGCTGAAGCTATAGATAAATATGAAGCTATTTTAGCGACTAAAAATGAATCGGCAGCATTATATTTTAATCTTGGTAATGCGCATTATAAACTAAATAATGTAGCGCCTAGTATTTATTATTATGAAAAGGGTTTGCAGTTAGAGCCTAACGATGATGAGATAAAAAATAATCTGGCATTTGCCAGAAATATGACTATAGATGCTATTGATGTACTTCCTGAAGCGGGTTTGCCAAAATTAATAAAGAATATAACCCATAGCTTTTCTTTCGATGCTTGGGCTAAAGTGGCCGTAGTACTCGTATTTGTGTTCGTAATTTTATTTTTAACCTACTATTTCGCTTATACTTCGTTGAGAAAGCGACTGGCATTTGTTGGTAGTTTAATAGCTTTAGCCTCGGTTTGTGTGTCTTTAGCCTTTGCTTTTCATAAATATAACTTAGATAAGCATGATAAACCTGCTATTATTTTTGTTCAGGAGAGTAAAGTGAAAAGTGAACCTAACAATCGTAGTGAGGAGGCTTTTAGACTTCATGAAGGTACTAAAGTACAGGTAATAGATACGGTTGCCGACTGGCAAAAAATAAAACTAGCCGATGGTAAAACGGGCTGGGTTTCTAAACAAGATATCAAGTCACTCTAAGGATTTTTAGTTTATCTTTATCCTGCTAAATTTTGTAATATGAATCTGGATAAAGTATTCGATAATAATGAACAATGGATTAAAGATAGGCTATCTCAAGATTCTGAATATTTCGAAAAATTGGGTAAAGGTCAAAATCCGGAATTATTATTTATTGGTTGTTCAGATAGTCGGGTTACGTCCGAAGAGTTAATGGGACTTGGGCCTGGTGAGGTGTTTGTACATCGTAATATCGCCAATATGGTTACAGGTACCGATTTAAATGTGATGTCGGTAGTGGAATATGCCGTGGTTCATTTAAAAGTAAATCATATTGTTGTGTGTGGGCATTACGCTTGCGGAGGTGTTAAAGCAGCTATGCAATCTGCAGATTTAGGGATTCTCAATCCCTGGTTACGAAATATACGTGATGTTTACCGCATTCATAAAAAAGAACTCAATGCTATTCAGGATGAAGATGTGAAATACAATCGCTTAGTCGAACTTAATGTGCAAGAGCAATGTGTCAATCTTATTAAAACGGCTGCGGTACAAAAAGCTTCACGTCAGAGAGGTTTAAAAGTGCATGGTTGGGTATTCGATGTGCATACGGGAAAGCTTATCGATTTAAAAATCGATTTTGAAAATATCCTAAAAAGTATCAGGGAAATCTATCATTTAGATTAATTAGATAATTGTATTTCGTGGGTCGTTTTCTTCCTCACCAATAGATTTTTTGTTTAATATGCTAGGGAATAATGTCGGCGCTAAAGCTTTGATTGGAGCGTAAAGCTCGGAATCATTTAAAGTATCTTCATCGGCAAAAGGCAAGCTTTTATTCATTGTGTCAAATACAATAAGTAACACGCTAAGAATTAAGCCAATTTTTAAAGCACCGAATACGCTACCCAAAAGTTTGTTTAAAATACCTAGAGCTGCAAAATCGGCTAATTTGGTAAGTGCTTTACCTGCTAGTGAAATAGTAAGTACAATGATGATAAAAGTTATAGCGAAAGCCACAATATTAATGGTTTTTTCGTCCCAATCTGTCAATTCGTATAAATAGTTTCCAGCAAAATCACTAAAGTGTATAGCTCCGTAAACGCCTGCAATTAAAGCTAGCAACGAGGCAACTTCAACAAATAAACCTTTTAAAAAACCGCGTATTAAACCAAATAATAGTAAGGCTAATAAAACAATATCTAAAACACTCATGGGTCATCGAATTTTGTCAAATATAAGTTAACTTTGCGACTTGTAATATTAAAGTATTTATTCAGTAAACAATTATGGCAAGAGACGAAGAATTAAAGCAACGATGGGAACTGGTTGTAGATAAATTATCCAATCAGTTTGCCGATGGAGACCGCTTGGATTTGGATGCCATCATTTATTTAATAGGTGTTCAGGAACTTGGTCAGCCACATTTACGCTTTAAAAAGGATCATAAATTGGATCTCATGCATATTGCCATTTGTCGATTACTTGAACCCTATGGGTATTACGAATTCGACTATTTCGATGACGATAAATGGCCCCATTATAAAGTAAAGGATAGCCTGCCTCATTTAAAAGCTGGTGAGCAGGCCATTTTAATGAAAGAGGCCATAGTAAACTACTTTTTGGAAAGCGAGTATATCGAATAGGTTTTTGGGCGTTCCCCTGCGGGTCGCGCTTTACATTTCAATCTTTTTGTTAGAAAACAAAAAGGATTTTCATTACAATCGCTAACGCATATACCTAAGACCTGGTTTTCATTATAAACTCGTGGTAAGCCTAAGTCATTTCAACAAAAAATAGTAAATTTGCCATCATTTTAAGGATGTTATGATAGATAAGATAAAAGAGCTTGTAGCCGAAGCGGAATCATTTAAAGCACAATCTAAAGAAGAGGTTGAGGCATTTAGAATAAAATATTTAGGTAAAAAAGGATTGCTTAATGAGTTTTTTGCTGAATTTAAGAATGTAGCAAACGACCAAAAAAAGGAATTTGGTCAAGCTATTAATACCTTAAAAAAAACGGCTGAGGCTAAAGTTAATACCTTAAAAGAAGAACTTGAAAGTAAGGAAGAAGTAAAAGGTGTTTATGGTGATTTATCACGTCCTGGTGAGCCTGTAAACCTTGGAGCCCGTCATCCTATATCTATTGTTAAAAATCAAATTATAGATATTTTTTCAAACATTGGTTTTAACGTGAGTGAAGGACCGGAAATTGAAGACGATTGGCATAATTTTACTGCATTAAACTTACCAGAGTATCATCCGGCACGTGATATGCAGGATACCTTCTTTATTCAAACAAATCCAGATGTGCTATTGCGTACGCATACCAGTTCGGTACAAGTGCGTTATATGGAAAATAATCAACCTCCTATTAGAACCATTTCACCGGGTCGTGTTTATAGAAATGAAGCTATTTCTGCACGTTCGCACTGCTTTTTTCATCAGGTAGAAGGTTTATATATAGATAAGGATGTAAGTTTTGCCGATTTAAAACAAACCTTACAATATTTTACAACACAATTATTTGGTAAGTCTAAAATTAGATTACGTCCGTCGTACTTTCCTTTTACGGAGCCAAGTGCTGAGATTGATGTGTACTGGGGTTTGGAAACCGAATCTGATTACCGAATAACAAAAGGTACCGGTTGGTTAGAAATTGGAGGTTGTGGTATGGTCGATCCTAATGTTCTTGAGAATTGTAAAATAGATTCTAAAGAATATACAGGTTTTGCCTTTGGTGTTGGCATTGACCGAATTGCCATGTTATTGCATCAAATTAATGATATTAGACTTCTAAGTGAAAACGATGTAAGGTTTTTAGAGCAGTTTAAATCTGCATTCTAATTCAGTTAAAATATAATTTTTAAGCCGATGATTATCATCGGCTTTTTTTTGTTCAAAAAACTTAACTTCGTTTAGTTCGGTTTTATCCGAACTATTTTTATTTTTACACAAAATTTTGGAAAGAATGGTATGTAAAGAACGAGAAGCACTGGTAGAAAAATTAGGGGTGTTTCTGGAAAATAAAGAACAACTGGCTCCTGTAGCGGCCCGAATTATGGCATATATCATTTTAAAAGGAAACGCCGGAACAACTTTTGAAGATTTGGTAACCAATTTATGTGCCAGTAAAAGTACGATTTCAACACATTTAAATTATTTAGCCGACCTAAAGAGGTTAAACTATTTCACAAAATCAGGTGATCGAAAAAAATATTATCTAATCAATAGAGAATCTGTGGTTCAAAATATTGATAAAATGGTTGGTATGTGGCATGAAGAACTGGATTTGCATAAGGAGATAAAAGCTTACAAAGAAAAAGCAAACAAACATTTACCAATAGAAGAGCAATTTGATATGGCTTTTCATGACATCTTTATGGTTTATTTAAAGGATGTTATAAATTCTGTCGCTGTGCTCAGAGATAAAATAATAAATAACCACTTAAAAAAACAATAAATTGAAAATGATAAAGAATAACTATTTTATATTGTCCACGGCATTGTTCATGATGTTTTTCGTTGCCTGTGGAAAAGGTAATAATCAGGGATCCCAAAGAGAATCTCAGGCATTACCCGTTCAAGTAGCTGCGGTTCCTCAAAAAGATGTTATTACCTATGTTAAATATCCAACAACTATAGAGGGGACTATAAGCAGTGAGGTGCGAGCTAAAGTTTCTGGATATATTCAAAAAGTATTAGTTGATGAAGGTGAGAAGGTAACTAAAGGACAGGCATTATTTAAATTAGAAACCCAGTCCTTAAGTCAGGATGCTGAGGCTGCAAAAGCTAATATGAATGCGGCTAAAGTTGAGGTAGATAAATTAATTCCCTTAGTAGAAAAAAATATTATCAGCCCAGTGCAGTTGGAAACGGCAAAAGCGAAGCTGGCTCAGGCAAAAAGTAATTATAAAAGTATTGTAGCTAATATCGGTTATGCAACGGTAACCAGCCCGGTAAATGGCTATGTAGGAGCCATTTCTTATCGCGAAGGAGCTTTAGTCAGTGCAAGTAGTGTGAAGCCTTTAACGACTGTAGCAAGCATGAATCAAGTTTATGCATTCTTTTCTATGAATGAGACAGCGTATTTAGATTTTCTTTTAAACACGGAAGGCGAAACCCGTCATGATAAAATTTTAAACTTTCCAAAAGTGAGTTTGCAATTAGCTAACGGACAAATGTACAATCTTAAAGGAGCGATTCAGACAGTAACCGGTCAAGTAGATCAAACTACAGGAGCGGTAAGTTTTAGAGCGATGTTCGAAAATCCTAATTTAATATTGGCCAATGGTAGTAGTGGTAGTATTGAAATTCCAACGACTTACCATAAAGTATATGTCGTGCCACAATCGGCTACATACGAACAACAGGGGCAAACATTTGTTTATATGCTGAATTCCGACAATACCGTATCCTCGAAGTTAATTACTGTAAAAGATAGAACTAACACACTTTATATTGTTGAATCAGGTATTAGTGCGGGTGATAAAATTGTGGTAAGTGGTATTGGTAAATTAAGAAATAAGATGCCAATTATTCCTAACGAGGTGGCTTTCGATAGTGTAGTAGAGCCAATAAAACCATTATTCCAGTAATATTTAGAAAGAAAGATAATCATGTTAAAAACATTTATAGAAAGACCGGTTTTATCAACCGTAATTTCCATTATCATTGTTATTTTGGGGGTTTTGGGTTATGCCGCATTACCGGTCGAACAGTATCCTGATATTGCACCACCAACCATTCAGGTAACTGCGACTTACCCGGGAGCGAACGCAGAAACTATTTTAGAGAGTGTTATCATTCCAATAGAAGAACAGATTAACGGGGTTGAGGGGATGACCTATATGACTTCTTCGGCAGATAATAATGGTACCGCGAATATTACCGTATTTTTTAATCAGAATATAGATCCTGATATTGCCGCCGTTAATGTACAGAACCGTGTGGCTCGGGCTAATCCGCTATTGCCACAAGAGGTAAAACAGACAGGGGTGCTAACTCAAAAGCAGCAGACATCGGCATTGATGTTTTTTTCTGTGTATTCTGAAAATGAAGACTATAATGCTACATACGTTCAGAATTATTTAAAAATTAATGTAATTCCAGCTATACAGCGTGTTAATGGGGTAGGAAATGTGAATGTATTTTCTAACCAGGATTATGCCATGAGAATCTGGTTAAAACCCGAGAGATTAGCGGCTTATAATTTAATTCCGGCAGAAGTTATGGCGGCATTAAAAGAGCAAAGTTTAGAAGCTTCGGCAGGCGCTTTAGGTCAGAATGATGGTCAGGCATTTACTTATAATATTAAATATAGTGGACGATTTAAAACGGAAGAACAGTATGAAGATATCGTTATTAAAGCTTTAGATAATGGTGAATATTTAAGACTGAAAGACGTAGCTACGGTTCAAATGGATGCACAGGGTTATGAATCTTTTGGGTTTACCGAGGGTTACCCAAGTGTAAATATGGGGATATACCAGACGGCAGGATCGAATGCTCAGGAAATTATCAAGGAAATTAAATCGGAGTTAATTCGTTTGTCAGCCGATTTTCCTGATGGCGTCAAGTATGTGATTAATTATGATACTAATGATTTCTTAACCGCATCGATGAATAAGGTTAGGAATACCCTTATTGAGGCTTTCTTATTGGTATTCTTAGTGGTTTTTATCTTTCTTCAGGATTTTCGCTCTACATTAATTCCGGCAATAGCAGTACCCGTAGCTATTATAGGGACATTCTTTTTTCTGAATTTATTTGGGTATTCGGTTAACTTATTAACCTTATTTGCATTAGTATTAGCTATTGGTATTGTAGTAGATGATGCCATTGTAGTAGTAGAAGCTGTGCACGCCAAAATTGATGAAGGCGAAAAGAATGCTAAAACAGCGACTTTAAATGCTATGCATGAAATTTCTGGGGCAATTATATCTATTACCCTGGTTATGGCTGCCGTTTTTATTCCGGTAACTTTTATTCAAGGGCCTACAGGTGTGTTTTACGAACAGTTTGGGGTAACCTTAATTGTAGCTATTCTTATATCGGCGGTAAATGCTCTAACCTTAAGTCCGGCTTTGTGTGCCTTATTCTTAAAGCCGCATAGTGAAGAGCATATAAACAAAAGTTTTATTCAGCGTTTTTATGATGCTTTTAATGCAGGATTTAATGCTGCAACCGAACGCTACGGAAGATCCTTAAAGTTTTTATCTCGCAATAAATGGATTACCATATTTATGTTGGTTTTATCGGGTGTAGGTATCTGGTGGACTGCAAATACAACTCCTACAGGATTTGTACCTTCAGAAGATAGAGGTATTATATTTATGAACATAGAATTACCGGCAGGATCTTCTATGGATCGCACGAGTATGGTTACTCAAGAGTTGTATAAACAAGCAAGCCAGCTTCCTGGAGTGAGAGGCGTAACGGTTATTAATGGACGAAGTTTAATAAGTGGTGCTGGGACTAATTATGGGTTAGGATTTGTTAAATTGAAAGACTGGGAAGAGCGTGGTGACGAAGGAGAATCGGCAAATGCCATTATCGGTAAATTATTTGGCATTGCGGCAACCATTCCAGAAGCTAATATCATTTTCTTTGCACCACCAAGTATTCCAGGCTTTGGGTTATCGGGTGGATTCGAAGTAAATTTATTAGATAAATCTGGTGGAAGTTTTGATGAATTAGATAAAACAACCAAAGAGTTTATTGGTAACTTAATGAAGCACCCAGAAATTCAATATGGGCAATCGTCATTTAACACCAAGTATCCGCAGTACGAAATGGAAATTGATGTCCCACTTGCGAAAAGATATGGAGTATCTGTAAGTAGCATTTTTTCAACATTACAAGGGTATATAGGTGGAATTTATGCAGCAGATTTTGCTCGATTTGGTAAGCAATATCGAGTGTATATTCAGGCGCTTCCGGAAGATCGGTCCGATAAAAGTGCTCTTAACGAATTATATATTAAAACAGGGAGCGGAGAGATGACGCCTATTACCCAGTTTGTGAGTTTAAAGCGTGTTTATGGTCCGCAATCGGTAACGCGTTTCAACTTATATAATTCAGCGAAAATTAATGGTGCTGCGAATCCAGGATTTAGTACAGGTGATGCCATTAAAATTGTAAATGAAGAGATTAGTAATCTGCCTAGTAATTACGAGGTAGCATATTCAGGTTTATCTCGTGAAGAAGTTAATGCAGGTAATCAAACCGTTATGATTTTTGTACTGGTGGTGATATTTGTATATTTCTTATTATCGGCACAATATGAAAGTTATTTGCTGCCACTTTCAGTAATATTTTCTTTACCACTAGGTATTTTTGGAGCCTTCTTTTCAACAAAAATGATGGGTCTGGAAAATAATATTTATTTCCAGATAGCCTTAGTTATGCTTATTGGATTATTGGCGAAAAATGCCATCTTAATTGTAGAGTTTGCATTACAGCGAAGACGAAAAGGTGAAAGTTTAGTTGATGCGGCTATTCATGGAGCTAAAGCACGTTTAAGACCTATTTTAATGACTTCGTTCGCCTTCATTTTGGGATTAATGCCATTGGTGTTAGCAAAAGGTGTAGGGGCTGAAGGAAATAATTCTATTGGTACCGGTGCTGCTGGGGGGATGTTAATTGGAACAATTTTAGGAATATTCATTATTCCAGTGCTATTCATTGTATTCCAGTGGTTACAGGAAAAAGTAACTAGTAAGCCCATTGTTGAAGAAACTAAAGTAGATTAATTATGAAATTGCACATAAAAAATTCGCTAATACAAAATGCGTTGGTTTTAACTGTAATTGTTACAAGCCTGCAGGGGTGTTTCGTGGCTAAAGATTATAAGAGACCCGAGTTCGAAGAAACTGAAAATTTATATAGAACGGATGCCCTTTCAACCGATAGTTTGTCTATGGCTGATGTATCATGGAAGGATATGTTTACCGATCCCTATCTGAGACAGTATATCGAGCAAGGGTTAGAAAACAATATTGATATTCGAGTGGCCATTGAACAAATGGATGTTGCCGAAGCTTATTATAAACAAGGGAAAGCGGCATACTTCCCTAGTTTAGGAGCTAAAGCGACTGCTACTCATCAGGAATTAGCTAAGAATAGTCAGTTTGGATCTTTCTTTAATGGATCGCTACAGCAGTTCGAGTTGTCGGGTAATTTATCATGGGAAGCCGATATTTGGGGAAAAATACGCAGTAATAAACGTGCGAGTGAGGCGGGTTATTTGCAAAGTGTAGCAGCTCATCAGGCAGTAAAAACTCAATTGGTAGCTAGCATTGCTTCTGTTTACTATCAATTGTTAGCTTTAGATGAACAATTAGCTGTAACCCGAAGAACAATTGAAACCAGAGCAAGCAGTGTAGAAACTATTAAGGCGCTTAAAGATGCAGGTCAGGTAAATCAAGTAGCGGTAGATCAAAATATTGCTCAGTATAACAATGCCAGAGCACTTGAGGTTGATTTAAAAGCCGCGGTTTTTACAACCGAAAACACCTTGAATCTTCTATTAGGAAGAGCCTCGGTTGTTATAGAAAGGGGTGCTCTTAATAATCAACATCTAGAGTCTGAAATTAATCTGGGGGTTTCAGCATTATTATTAAGTAATCGCCCTGATGTTATGGCTGCTGAATTCGGATTGATACAGTCTTTTGAAATGACTAACGTGGCTCGAAGTAATTTTTATCCATCGTTGACTATTACTGCAGCTGGAGGGTTACAGAGTTTACAACTGGATCAATTGCTTAGCGCGAACTCCTTATTCGCAAATATTGTTGGAGGATTAACACAGCCAATTTTCAATCAGCGTAAAATAAAAACGCAGAAAGAAGTGGCGGAAGCGCAGCAAGAGCAGGCTTTACTTCATTTTAAGAAGACCTTATTAGTTGCAGGGAACGAAGTGTCTAATGCTTTATATGCTTATAATGCGGAAACCGAAAAGTTTCAGTACCGACAAAATGAGGTTGAAGCTTTACGTCATGCCGAGACTAATTCAGAAGAGTTGCTACAAAATGGTTATGCTACATATTTAGATTTGCTAACCGCTAGACAAAGTGCACTAAATGCCGAACTGAATGTAATAGATAATAAATTGCAACAACTATTAAGTGTCGTAAATATTTATGAAGCACTTGGTGGTGGCTGGAAATAATACAAATATAAAAGTGTATAAATTTTAAATGAAGGACTTGGAGACAAGTCCTTCATTTATTAAAAGGGTTTATTATTTTTGCAGCGTGAAATTTGCAGCGTTTTAACTTTAAAGCGGCTTAAATGTGAGTTTCCTCTTTGTTAAACCAGTAACAGATATAAGATGAAAAAAGATATTGAAATTCCAAAAGTAGAAGGAGTGTATGTGGCCGTAGTGAATGAGTATAATGAGATTTATAAAACTCAGGACTGGAATGCCTACATCATAAACGATAAGGATGTAGATTTAGATGTTGTACTTATAGTTACTAATGGATATAATGAAGAAAAAATTTCTTCAACTTTCAGAAAGAAACTGGATAAATTACCAGCCAAAAGTTATGCTAAAATAGAATTACTTCAAGAAGCCTTGTTTGCCCTCAATAATCAGTTTAAAATTACTTTTTTCGAAGGCAACCAAATGTTCGAGAAGACCTATTTGTTTAGAAAAAACACCATCAATTTAAAAGCATTACAACCTGTGCCTTTAATGGATGTAAAAGGGGTGTTGGTTAAATAATTAATCGAGTTGCTCGGTTAATTTTTTAAATACTTTTTTAGGGTCTTTATTTTCATAAAGCACTTCGTAAACCGCATTAATTATTGGTAATCGTGTTTTCTTTTTGTTGTTTTCATTAAGTAGGTGCGCGCTTTTTGTTGCATAGTAACCTTCAGCAATCATACTCATTTCCATTTGTGCCGATTTTACGGTGTAACCTTTACCAATCATGTTTCCAAACATACGGTTACGTGAAAATACCGAATATCCCGTAACTAATAAATCACCCAAATAAGCCGAATTATTAATGTTACGTTTCATTTTATGCATTTTTTTAATGAAGCGTTTCATCTCACGTATAGAATTACTCATTAAAACACTTTGGAAGTTGTCTCCATATCCCAATCCATGCGCTATTCCGGCAGCGATAGCATAAATGTTTTTAAGCATTACAGCATATTCAACACCAATAATATCATCACTAATTTTAGTTTTTATATAATCACTGGAAAGATTGTTTGCTATACTTTGTGCTTTATAAGGATCGGCACAAGAAATAGTAAGGTATGATAAACGTTCCAGAGCGACTTCTTCGGCATGACAGGGTCCGGCAATAACGGCGATATTATCAAAAGGAATATTGTAATAATCATGGAAATGTTCCCCTACTAATAAACCAGATTCTGGAATAATACCTTTAACGGCAGAAACAATAACTTTATTTGAAATATCGATGTTTAGCTTGGTTAATTCTTCATGTATAAAGGCAGAAGGAATTACAAAAATTAAAACGTCGGCGTAATCCGCCATTTCATTGATGTCATTACTTAGTTTTAGTTGTTCCATATGAAATTCTACCGAACTTAAGTAATTGGGGTTATGCTGCTCTTTTAATAAATGTTCTTTAGTATATACACTGCGCATATACCAGCCAATTTCATTTAAATTTTCACTAAGCATTTTTACAATTGCAGTTGCCCAACTTCCAGCACCGAAAACGGCATACTTCAAAGGTTTATCCATAATTAATGATCCTTAATTTGTGGTCAAAAGTACATAAAATATTAATGATAGGAGGTGTTGTGAATATTAAGAAAGTATTTTTTGGCACAGGTTTTGAAAACGTAGAAGTATAATCTAAAAACGAGCGACTATGAAAAGGGTAAAATTACTTTTAATTTTAATACTATCGAGCAGCTTTTTAACATCTTGCTATAATGAAGTTGTAGTTGAAGAAGTGCCTCCAGTAACCTTATATGATATATTAGATTCTTATGAATTGTGGTATGTCGATATAAATAGTACCGTGGGTTATGGTGAAACACCATTTTTGCAGAAAGCTTTTACCATTTCTTTTCTGGGTAATGCCGTTTATGCCAATAATAATATTGTAGGTTTGGGTGATACAGGAAATGGTTTTGGTGTGAAAATTGGAAATTTTGATGCTTACGAGATGATTTTAGATGTAAATCATGTCATTGATGGCATTGAAACCTTCGACGTATATCAGGTAGATTATAATACCATAGAATTGTACAATCCGTATAACGATACCTCATATTTTCTTGATGGGTATCAACGTACCACATTCGATTATGATTTTGTGTATTACGACAACATTCATTATTTCTTACAGGAATATGTGGCTTGGGAGAAGACCTATACAAGTACTTTTGGCGTCATTAACGAATTTGATAGTGAAAATTATTTACAGTTTTTAGCTGGAGGCAATGATTCTACATTCTTTAGTTCTCAAGATCCCAATGGTACTAGTTTGGCTGATTTGATTTGGGATTATGAAGGTGTTTATGGGGTTGGAAATGTAGCTAATGATATGTATTTGAAAATTTTAACATTAGATTATGATTTCTTCA
Source organism: Gaetbulibacter saemankumensis DSM 17032 (assembly GCF_000425645.1). GTDB lineage: Bacteria > Bacteroidota > Bacteroidia > Flavobacteriales > Flavobacteriaceae > Gaetbulibacter > Gaetbulibacter saemankumensis. The sequence continues at coordinate 386,392 of NZ_KE384430.1, read as the reverse complement.
ACAATGAATATTTCGAATTGAGCGTTATTAATGACAGAACGATAGAGTTGTTTCATCCAAGTTCTGAAACGGTTTATGAATTTACAGGTAGAAGTTATATTCAGTATTTAAAACAATTGGGAGGAAAAGGAAGTGTTACGCCTCCATCAAATAAAATGCGTAAGCATAGAAAAGATAAAGTAGCAAACCCACGAGATAATACTCGGGTTTAATAATACATATAGTTTTGGTTGGTTATTTAGTTTAGAAACCGCTTTAAAGAAAACTTCTTTGGGCGGTTTCTTATTTTACCTATAAAAATTCATTTCGTCTGCATATTTCCAAACGCTATCAGGTAACATGGGTTTTATATTTTTTCCCGCTTTAAATGCTTTTCTAATAAACGTTGAAGATAATTGCATGATTGGTGCATCTACGTGTTTAATTTTCTCGTGATTATCGAAACGGGTACTTATTTTATTTTCAGAAATTCTAGGGTAAATATAAAGGGTGTAATTTTCTAAAATAACCTCGAAATTTTTCCACTTATGAAAGCTTTTCAGGTTGTCTTCACCCATGATTAAAGCAAATTCAATTTTAGGAAATTTCTCCTGAAGATGCACTAAGGTATTTATGGTATAATTAGGTTGCGGTAATGAAAACTCAATATCGCAAGGCTTTAATTTATCGTATTCCTCGGTGGCACGATACACCATTTCTAACCGCTGATAATTATCAAGCAGACTTTCCTTTTTCTTAAAAGGGTTAAGAGGTGTTACTACAAACCAAACCTGATCTAAATCACTGTATTCTGCAAAGTGGTTGGCAATAACCAAATGGCCTATATGAATAGGGTTAAAAGAACCAAAATACAATCCTACTTTCATGGGGTTTAATCGCTTTATGAATTTACAAAATCCTTTACCAGATCATGTGTTTCTTTTAAGGCTTTTTCAAGGTTGTCGTTTACCACGATAACATCAAATAAAGGGGCTGTTGCGAGTTCGGCAGAAGCCTTAGCAACGCGCATATTGATTTTGTCTTCGGTTTCAGTTTTACGCTTTTTAAGTCGGATTTTAAGCTCGTCGATACTTGGTGGTTTTACGAAAATAGCTAAAGTTTGCTCTGGAAATTTACGTTTTATGCGTAACCCTCCAGATACATCTATATCGAATATAACATGTTTGCCTAAAGCCCAAATGCGTTCGACTTCAGATTTTAAGGTACCATAGAAATTATCACGGTATACTTCTTCCCACTCTAAGAAATCGTCGTTTTTAATATGGTTTTTAAATTCTTTTAGCGATAAGAAGTAGTAGTCTTTACCATGTTCTTCGGTGCCTCGTTTTTCGCGTGATGTTGCCGATATGGAAAATTCTAAATTTAAATCGTCGTAACCTAATAAATGTCTAACAATGGTTGTTTTCCCAGACCCAGAAGGAGCCGAAAATACAATTAGTTTACCTTGTTTCTTGTTATTTTCTTTTGTCAATTTTTTTACTTTAAGCACTCAGATTTCGCTGTGTGATATGTACTTTTTTTATAAAACGTTTAATAGCTGTTCCTTAATTTTTTCAAGCTCATCTTTCATCTGAACCACTAATTGCTGCATAGGTGCATAGTTGCTCTTTGAGCCAATGGTATTTATTTCTCGGCCCATTTCCTGACTTATAAAGCCTAGTTTTTTACCATTAGAATCTTCAGAATTTATAGATTCCAAAAAGTAGTTTAAATGGTTCTTTAAACGGACTTTTTCTTCGGTGATATCAAATTTTTCAATGTAATACACAAGTTCCTGTTCGAATCTGTTTTCGTCGTATTTTTCCTTTAGTTCTTCAACACCTTTAAGCAAACGTTCACGAACACCTTGAACACGTTCAGGGTCCATAGCAATAACTTGGTCTAGTAAAGCATCTATGATTTTAACGCGCTCATGAAAATCTTTTTCCAGTACTCTACCTTCGTCTAATCGGTGGTTGTTTAAATCATCGACTGCTTTATGAATTTCATTATTGATAAGTTGCCATTCATTTTCGTCAATTTCTTCGCGTACCGTATTTAAGGCATCTGGAAAACGTACGGCCATTTTTAATAATTCAATATCATTGCCATCGACTACTTTTCGTAATTGTTCGATATATTGTTTTACAACCGGGGTATTAATTTGTGTAGAAGTATCTTCAGCAGTGGCCTCTACATAAATTGAAAAATCTACCTTGCCACGCACCAATTTATCGGCTAGTAATTTTCTAATCGATAATTCCTTTTCTCTATAAATAGAAGGCATTCGGGCATTTAAATCTAAGTTTTTGCTGTTAAGAGATTTTAACTCTATCGTTACTTTTTTAGTAGGTAATTGCAATACAGATTTTCCATAACCTGTCATTGAATATATCATAAACGCGTGTTTTAAAGTTTACAAAGGTAATATTAAAACATAAAGTATAGAAAAACAGTGAGTAAATAGTTTGTGGTTACCTATTTGGAATGTGTTAATTAATTGTTACAAAGAAATAATTTAAGAAAATATGTGTTTGGTATCCCATGATGAAGAAATCCGGATGGAACAGAGCTATCAATTAAAAGAGTTAGGTGAAAATTCAAAAAAAAACAGAGAATATATAACACGAAGCAATGATTATGATGAAACAACTTATCAAACAACAAGTATTATAATTGGGGAGTTAACTAGTATATATTTGTATTTAGAAAAAGTTATTGTAAGTGGTGTGTTTTGTTTTGATGCTGTGGATTCAGAAGGAAATATTATTAAAGTGAGAGTAGGATGTTTTAATGGAGCCTTATAATTAGATGGACATTTTTGTGCTAATTACGAGTAAAAACCATGTGAAGAGAATAATGAATTGTTATTGCTAAAAAAATAAACCCCATGTTAATTATGTAATTAACATGGGGTTTTTCGTACTCAAGGTGGGAATCGAACCCACACTTCCGAAGAAACTGGATTTTGAATCCAGCGCGTCTACCAATTCCGCCACTTGAGCATTAGTGCGGCACAAAAATATATATTTTTTCTAGATTATGAATAAAAATACCTAGCAATATTCTTTTTAGGTTAAAATAAATGCCTAAATTTGCACTCGTTTAAAAAATAAGGGTGCTTGTGCACTATAAAACAACACGTTAAGTATGCCAATAGTTATAACCGAAGCCAAAATTTTTGCATGTACACAAAGTAAAGTACTTGGTGAGAAAATTGCGAAGGCTTTTGGAACTGAATTAGGAAATGTAATTACTTCAACTTATAGTGATGGTGAATTTCAACCATCTTATGAAGAGTCTATTAGAGGTACTCGTATTTTTATTATCGGATCTACAAATCCGAGTTCTGAAAACTTAATGGAAATGCTGTTAATGATTGATGCTGCAAAACGTGCATCAGCAAGACATATTACAGCTGTGTTGCCTTATTTTGGATGGGCGAGACAAGACCGAAAAGATAAACCGAGAGTGCCAATAGCAGCTAAGCTTGTAGCTAAAATGTTAGAAGCTGCAGGAGCCACTCGAATTATTACTATGGACTTACATGCCGATCAGATTCAAGGATTCTTCGAGAAACCTGTAGATCACTTGTTTGCTTCAACAATCTTTTTACCGTATTTACGTAGTCTTAATTTAGATAACCTAACAGTTGCCTCGCCAGATATGGGGGGGTCTAAAAGAGCTTATGCTTATGCGAAAGCCTTACATAGTGATGTGGTAATTTGTTATAAGCAACGAGCTAAAGCCAATGTTATTTCACATATGGAACTTATTGGCGATGTAAAAGGTAAAAATGTGGTGTTGGTTGATGATATGGTCGATACAGCGGGTACTTTAACAAAAGCAGCCGATTTAATGATGGAGCGTGGAGCACTTAGTGTGCGTGCCATTTGTACACACCCCTTATTATCTGGTAACGCATACGAGCGTTTAGAAAATTCTAAATTAGAAGAACTTATAGTAACAGACTCTATTCCTGTGAAGCCTTTAAGCGACAAGATTAGAGTGTTAAGTTGTGCAGATTTATTTGCTGGGGTTATGGAGAAAGTGCATAACAACAAATCTATCAGTTCTAATTTTGTAATGTAATTTAATAATTAATATAAATAGAAAATGAAATCAATTACAATCAACGGATCTCAAAGAGAAAGCGTGGGCAAAAAAGCAACAAAAGCCTTACGTAATGCTGGTCAGGTTCCTTGCGTATTATACGGAGGAGATAAGCCAGTTCATTTCTCAGCAGACGAAATCGCTTTCTCAAAACTTGTATACACGCCTAATGCGCATACAGTTGTGATTGCTTTAGAAGATGGTACTACATTTAATGCTATCTTACAGGATATCCAATTTCACCCAGTAACAGATAAAATCTTACACGTAGATTTCTATCAGTTATTCGAAGATAAAGAAATTACTATGGAAATTCCAGTAGTATTAGTAGGTAACTCTCGTGGTGTTAAAAATGGTGGTGTTTTACGTAAGAACAAACGTAGCTTAAGAGTAAAAGCTTTACCAGCTAACCTACCTGACTTTATCGAGGCTGATATTACACCATTAAAAATTGGTGGTAAATTATACATCACTACTTTAGAAAATGATGCTTACAAATTCATGCACCCAGATAACACGGTTGTATGTCAGGTAAGACGTTCTAGAACTTCAGTAGATGTTGATGATGAAGATGAAGATGAAGTAGAAGCAACTGCAGAAGTAGCAGCTCAAGAATAAATAAATCCTTTCATAGGATAATAATAAAAGCATTCTGTATTATTCAGAATGCTTTTTTATTTTTACCGAATACACAGTATTGTATGTTTCGGTGTTTAATTAATTTATTTAGTAAGAAAGAAAAAGAAACGCTTCAAAATATGAAGAAGTATTTAATTGTGGGGCTAGGTAATATTGGTGAAAAATATGCCAATACACGACATAATATCGGGTTTAAAGTATTAGATGAATTTGCCGCTAAAGAAGATTTTATATTTGAAACTCAGAAGCTGGGAGATAGAGCCGAATACAAGTTAAAGGGACGAACTTTTATTTTTATAAAGCCAAGCACTTATATGAACTTAAGTGGAAAGGCCGTGTTATATTGGTTAACTAAAGAAAAGATTCCTTTAGAAAACTTACTGGTTATTACCGACGATTTAAATTTGCCATTTGGTAGTATTCGCTTAAAAGGCAAAGGAAGTGATGGTGGACACAACGGACTGAAGGATATTCAGGAAAAACTAAATACCACAAAATATAATCGGTTTAGATTTGGAATTAGCGATGCTTTTTCCAAAGGGCGCCAAGTGGATTATGTTTTGGGAGACTGGACCGAAGAGGAATCTGGCAAACTAGGAGCACGATTAGATAAGTCTATAGAAGTGATTAAATCATTTGGGTTGGCCGGTATGGCAACAACTATGAATGCTTTTAATGGAAAATAAATGAGGAGGGTTTTAGGTCCTCCTTTTTTATTATTCTATAATTATTTTTTTAGTCGAATTTCTTGGTCCATCACTAATATTTAAAATATACATTCCGGATTGTAAATGATTAAGGTTTATGGATTCATTAAAATCAATGACGTCTGTATATTGCTCTATATATATTAAGCGTCCTCTTAAATCAAAAATTTCTAAATTAACATTACTGGCTTTACTGTTTTTAAAAGTAACTGTAAACTCCCCATGATTAGGGTTAGGAAATACTTTTAAATCTTTTTGAGTATTCTCAAAAGTAGTGTTTGATAGTGAAATGGTTGTCGTACATAATTTTATGGACCAAGATTCAAGGGTTCCAGTGTCTTCTGCCGCTAAGTCTACAATACCAAGAGTCCAATTTCCGGAAGGATTTTCGCCATTGAAAATACTAAGAGGGTTTACCGGTTTGTAGGTTTCGTTATTTTCAGAATTATTACAATCTAAAGTATTGGCATCGTCATCAAAAGTGATATTTAAACTACCGGCCCCACAATACCCTGCTGTTAATAAATTGGTTTGAGAGTTCTGTGGACTTAACAAAGTAATTTGTAAATCACCTTTATAGGTATGATTAATATCGACAGAAACATTTATATCGCTTATAGTAGTAGATTCAGATACAGCTATGGTACTCGTGCTAAATTCGGTACTGTTATCAGTAATAGGGAGTGGTAAATTACTGCCACCCTCATAAACTGTACAAGTGGTTGATATAGTATATCCAAGAGCAAAATTTTCTTTATTTATAGCAAAGAAAATATTTTCCGAAGGGTCCGCTTCAACCATAATTCTGCAATAAGGAGCAGCAATATTAGCAGGAAAGGTGACATCGGCACTACCATCGTTGGCAGTTGTAGTTAAAAGGGTTGGGTAGGTTAATCCGCCATCGGTTGATAATCTTATATTTACTTGTGATGTATTAATAGGATTTAAATCTGTATTGGCAACATCCCAAGTTATGGTTTGCGTGCTGCCTTTCGGGTAACTTAATGTGGCATCGTTTTGAGAAGTCACTTGAAAAGGGCCGTTGGAATTTACGATTGAAATTACCATACCGTCGGCATCAGTTTGTCCGCCTCTGGAATCATTATCTCTAACCGTAAATTGAAAATTCATACTTCGATTAACTGAAGCTAATTTTTCCCAGGTAGTCGATCCGTTTGAGGTAGCCAAATCCTCTAGATTTGGAATATATCTTACGGGACTGGAGCTTGGCGGGTACGATCTCACTAAAGGACCTGAGGTGTTGCTTTCTGAAATACTGCCTTGGCTTGGAGCTAAATCAAACTGTTCCCAGGTATAAGTATGAGAGCCGGTACCATCAGCATCCATAGAAGAACCTGTTAATTTATAAGGCGTGGAAACAGGAATGCTGTAGTTGTTGCCCGCATTAGCTGTTGGTGCTGTATTTCCTGTAGCTGTTTCGGTGTCGCATACACTACTTGTTCCTCCTGTAATATTAGTCCATATCATCTGGATGCTCTTTTGATGAAAATAATCATCGCCATTTGTTTGAACATTTTCTGGAGTGCATAATCCTGCATAACTCATAATAGTACTTCCGCTTCCAGGCTCATAAGCATTTGAAGCAGACCATTCGGAGGCTGGATCACAACTGCCGCTATCAGCACTCCAGGTATGTGGCGCCCCAAATTGGTGCCCCATTTCGTGGGCAACAAATTCTACATCGAATACATCACCTACGGGATTTTCTAAGCCCGTGATTCCTTTAGCTTTATTGTTGTTGTTACATGGTGAATTTAGCATAGCGATGCCTCCAAAACTGGTGCTAAATAAATGTCCAATATCGTAATTTGCAGAGCCAATGGCAGTGTCAATAATAGATTGGTTTTGGTCTAGCATGGCGTTTGAAGCAGTATTATCATAACCATCTGGTTCTGAAAGAAAAATTATGTCGCGGTTGTTAATCATAATTATTTCAATCGACAAATCTCTTTTAAAAATTCCATTAACACGATTCATCGTTACAGCCATAGCAGCAATAACAATGTCTTTTTTTATATCTATATTTCCGCCATTATATCCATTGGCATTTATGTGGTAGTTAGCATATTCTTGAGTGCATGCCAAAGCTAAATCGTAAGAGCGTAGAATGCCGTCGTTGGCATTCATTGCGCTAGATGATTTATTTGATAATTGATTTTTAGAAGCAGATGGATTATCAATAAAATGACAGGTAAAATCTTTTGTGAAATTTTTTAAATCAGTTTTTTTATAAACCACGTAGTTTTTTCCGCCGTAAGAAACAGGGTCAATAAATTCAGTACTTTTGTTAGCATACATGATCATAGAATGTAAACCCTTAGGAGTCATGCTAAGTCGAATCTTCGTTCCTGGATTTTTAATACTTTCACCCTCATAAGTTCGAATATTTGGAAAGCTTGCTTGAAAAGTAGGTTCTAAAATTGACGATTCAACTATTCTAAAAGGCTCGAAGTCGTCTTGAGTATTTGGAACACTTATTATTATGTTTGAGGTTGATGGGTTTTTGAGGTTGGCTGCATTTGCTAGAATACTACGCATGTTTTCAGTGTTTAATTCGTAGTAATTGGATTCTTCAATTATTTTATGTTTCCCAGTTGCGGCTTTTCCCTGCATCGCAGATGATTTCGATATTTTGATCCAAAGCGGATTGTTGCTTTGTGCCGAAGCAATGAAAATTGACATCGTAAATATGAAAAAAAATGCAGTGTGAAGGGGGGTGATCAATTTCATTTATAGCAACTTGGTTTGTTTTTGGTAATGCAATAATTTAATAAAAATAGCTTCTAAAATTATCAATTACAAAAAAATGATATTATTTTTAGATAGATGCTACCAGGTGTAGGAGAATTTTGATTTTAATGATGTTCGCCTAATTATTTCAAATGGTGTGTGAATTTAATAATCAATCTGCATTTTGAAATCATATTTTATTACGGATATTCACCTAGTATTTAACTTGGTTAATTGGTATCTATCTTTGCGGTTACAGCTTTTATAATTAATTTTACGCAAAACTTTTTAGCTTGAAAATTTGCCATACGTTTAACAACGAATCAATAGTAGGTACTGTAGTTACTATAGGAACTTTCGATGGTGTTCATATAGGTCATCAAAAAATAATTAAACGCTTAATTAATACCGCAAAACAATCTGGGTTAAAGTCAGTAATTTTAACTTTTTTCCCCCATCCGCGCATGGTTTTGCAAAAAGATTCGGGTATAAAACTTATTAATACGATAAGCGAGCGACGTAAAATTTTAGAAGATTCCGGATTGGATTGTTTGGTGGTAAAAGAGTTTACTCAAGAATTTTCAAGGCTTTCGGCCGAAGATTTTGTAAAACAAATTTTGGTGGAGACGTTAAAAGCAAAAAAAGTAATCATCGGTTATGATCACAGATTTGGCCGAAATCGAAATGCTGATATTAATGATTTAAAAGCTTATGGAGAAACCTATGGCTTTGATGTTGAGGAGATTTCCGCTCAGGATATTGATGATGTGGCTGTTAGTTCAACTAAAATTCGAGCGGCTTTAAGCGATGGTGATATAGATAAGGCTAACGCTTACTTAGGGTATAACTTCTGTCTTTCTGGTAAGGTTATTAAAGGTAAGGCATTGGGTAGGCAATTAGATTATCCAACGGCCAATATTAAAATTGAAGATGATTATAAACTTGTACCAAAACATGGCTCATATGTTGTTAGGGCCTATATAAATGATGATTTGGTTTATGGTATGATGAATATTGGAACCAACCCAACGGTAGCGGGAAATCGTGAAAGTATTGAGGTACATTTTTTTAATTTTAATGAGAATCTTTACGATCAACGTATTCAAATAGAATTGTTACATCGTATTCGGGATGAGCAAAAATTTGAGTCGGTCGATGCTTTAAAAAAACAACTTCAAAAAGATAAAGAAGCCTCGATGAAGTTTATAGAATCACATAAGAAATAACTAAGATTTTAGGCTTAAAAGCAGCTTAAGTATTGGTGTAATTCATTAAATTTGTCCCTTAAATTTTAAAGACATGTTACAGGTCCCTTTTATTAGAGAAAATAAAGATTTGGTTATTGAAAGGTTAGCAAAACGAAATATTGATGCTGCCGAAATGATAAATAATATTATTGCTTTTGATGAAGACAGACGTCGAATTCAGGCAGAATTAGATAACACTTTAGCTGAATCCAATACTCTATCCAAAGAAATCGGTAATTTGTTTAAATCTGGTGAGGTTCAAAAAGCGAATGAACTTAAAGCAAGGACCAGTGAGCTTAAAGAATCTTCAAAAGAGCTTACAGAAGCCTTAAATAATAAAGCAAACGAACTTAATGAATTGCTTTACAAGGTGCCTAATGTGCCAAATGACATCGTTCCAAAAGGTGGCACAGATGCCGATAACGAAGAGGTTTATCGTGAAGGAGATATTCCTGAGTTGGATAGCGATGCCCTACCACATTGGGAATTAGCGAAGAAATATGATATCATTGATTTCGAATTGGGTAATAAAATTACTGGTGCTGGTTTTCCGGTTTACAAAGGTAAGGGAGCGCGTTTACAGCGAGCTTTAATTGCTTATTTTTTGGATAAAAATACGGAGGCTGGATATAAGGAATATCAGTTGCCACATCTAGTTAATGAAGCCTCAGGCTTCGGTACGGGACAGTTGCCAGATAAAGAAGGTCAGATGTACCATGTTACGGCCGATAATTTATATTTAATACCAACGGCTGAGGTTCCGGGAACAAATATCTTTAGAGATGTTGTTTTAAACGAAACTGATTTGCCTATTGGTATTACAGGTTATACGCCATGTTTCCGTAGGGAAGCTGGAAGTTATGGTGCTCATGTACGTGGTTTAAATAGGTTACACCAGTTTGACAAAGTTGAAATTTTACGTGTTGAGCATCCGAGTAAATCTTATGACGCTTTGGATGGTATGGTTGAGCACGTAAAATCGATACTTCAAGAACTAAAATTACCTTATAGAATATTAAGGCTATGTGGTGGCGATTTAGGTTTTACTTCGGCTCTAACTTACGATTTCGAAGTATTTTCAACGGCACAGGATCGATGGTTAGAAATTTCTTCAGTGTCTAATTTTGAAACCTTCCAGGCAAATCGATTAAAGTTGCGTTTTAAAAATAATGAAGGTAAAAATGAGTTGGCGCATACGTTAAATGGTAGTTCGTTGGCATTGCCAAGAGTACTAGCGGGTATTCTGGAGAATTATCAAACTAAAGATGGAATCGTAATCCCAGAAGTTCTTCAGCCTTATACTGGATTCAAAATTATAGATTAAAACATTTTTAAATATATATGTAAAAACCTACAGATGTTGTATGGTTTTTGTTTTTTAATCGATAAAGTGTTGGTAAAATACGTTTTTTAACGATTTTCTGTCAGTTTCTTTTGAAAATTAATTTTATTTCAGGAAGTTAGAGGTACCAAATCTATTTAACCTGCTAACCATGAAAAATATTAAGCGCCTTGTAATTTTGGTTACATTAATTTTTTTCGCAAGTAAAGTGTTATTTTCAGACTTTGAATTTTTTAAATCTGAAAACAATACGATTGCCGTTGTGAGTAATGATTAATGAACTCCTTTAGTTTTTAAGTTGTAAAGTTTTATTGAAATTTTAAAACTCGCACAGTTGTGGGTGTTTAAGATTGTCCCCAATCAAATATTACATCGTTTTTAATTTTAGCGGTTAATAATGAAACATTTATTTTTGGTTGGTTAAGGCCCGAATTTTTTCGGGCTTTTTTATACTGTCATTGCAATATCTCCTCAGAGCATTTATTATATTTACATTATGAGATTAGTCTTTATTCTATTAATGTTGATTGGGGTGTCGGTTTATGCGCAAAATGAGGCGCTGGCAACAGAGTATTTTAAAAATGGTGATTTCGAGAAGGCGTTGTATGAGTATAAACGGTTGTACGCCCAGTCGCCCTCCAACATAAACTATATCTATCAGGTTATTGCCACGTATCAGCAGTTAGAGCAGTATGATGAAGCTGAAGAATTTTTGTTGAACTTGATGGCAAGAATAAATTATCCTGCTTTTATGGTAGAATTAGGCTATAATTACCAGCTTAAAAATAATTCGGAACAGGCAAATACTTACTATCAGCAGGCATTAAAAAGCATTGATGATAAACCAAGCAATGTCTTCTCGGTGGCTAAAACGTTTCAAAATCATTCGTTATTAGATGAAACCATTGTGGCCTATGAGAAGGCTATGCTGTTAAACCCCGATTATAATTTTAACCTTCAATTAGCTAAGTTGTTTGGAGAACAAGGTAATATCGAAAAAATGTTTACACGTTATGTTGAGTTTGCCGAGTTAAATCCTATTGCATTATCCACAATAAAACGTTCTATTAATGAATTTATAAGTGAAAATGGCGACAACGTGAACAACCAGCTATTAAAGAAAATATTACTCAAGAAATTACAAGTTGAGCCCAAGTTATTATGGAATGAATTGTTGAGTTGGTTGTTTATTCAGCAAAAAGATTTTAATAAGGCATTTATTCAAGAAAAGGCTATTTATAGAAGACAGCCGGAGAGTTTAAATAGAATTGAGGAACTGGCATTAATAGCTTTAAATGAAGGAGAAGACGATATGGCGAAGTCTATTTTTCAATTCCTAATTGAAACCTCGCAAGAACTTGATGTATTGTTACATGCCCATTTTTACTTATTAGATATAGAAACAAAAAATAGTTCTAAAGATGCATATGAAGTTATTGATAGTAAGTATCAGAATTTGTTTGTAGAGTTTGGTAAGAATCCTCAAACCCTTAAACTTCAAATTGCCTATGCTCATTTTTTGGCTTTTTACAGAAACGATTCTAAGAAGGCAACATCATTTTTAGAAGACACACTTAATTTATCGTTATCGTCTTTGCAAAAAGCAGAAGTAAAATTAGAACTGGGAGATATTTTAGTGTTACAGGAACGGTTTAGTCAGGCACTTATTTATTATACACAGATTCAAAGGAATCTGAAAAACAGTACCATTTCTCAGGAGGCCCGGTTTAAAGTTGCAAGAGCAAGTTATTATAAAGGGGATTTTAAATGGGCGGAATCTCAGTTAAAAATATTAAAATCGTCTACTTCTCAGTTGATCGCTAACGATGCTTTGGATTTAAAATTACTGATTACCGATAATAAATATGGCGATTCACTTCAAACGGCATTGAAACTTTATGCGAAGGCCGATTTGTTAGAATTTCAGAATAAAAAGGAAGAGGCTTTAAGATTACTCGATACTATTATAGACTATCATAAAACCGAACTAATAATACCTCAGGCCTTATTTAAGCAGGCTAAATTGTTTGTAGAAAAATCGGAGTTCAATAAAGCTGTAACAAATTATGAGGCCATTATAGAAAACTATCCTGATGGCATTTTGGCTGATGATGCTTACTTTTTTTTAGCTGAAATTTATGAGCGGGAATTAGATCAACCGGACTTGGCTAAACCTTTATACGAGCAAATTATATTTAGTTATGCGGATAGTATTTTCTTTGTTGAAGCCAGAAAACGCTATCGGGCTCTGCGTGGTGATTCAATAAATTAGCAGATATGGTAGCAGAAACCGAACGACTCATTTTAGAAAAGTTAACTCCAGACGATGCCGCTTTTTTTTTGAAACTTGTAAATACACCAAATTGGTTAAAATATATTGGAGATCGACAGGTATATTCTTTAGAAGATGCTAAGCAATATCTTTTAGATGGGCCTATTAAAAGTTATGAGGATAAAGGCTTTGGCTTTTATAAATTACTTTTAAAGTCGGCGGATAATATAGCTATTGGAACTTGCGGTTTAGTAAAACGTGAAGTGCTAGAAGATGTCGATATTGGGTTTGCTATGTTGCCAGAATATGAGGGGAAAGGCTTTGGTTATGAGTCGTCACAAGCAGTAATTGAGTTAGCTAAGAAGGAATTTAATATAAACAGACTTGTTGCTATTACCCTCCCAATAAATGCAAAATCCATTAAATTGCTTGAAAAACTGGGTTTGGAGTATGAAAAAAGAGTTAAACCTTTTGAAGATGACGAAGAACTCTTGTTATTTGCAAAAATATTATAATTATGTACATATATAACGTTACTCTAAACATAGATGAGTCTATTCATGAAGAATGGTTAGAGTGGATTAAAGAACATATCCCACAAGTATTATCAACAGGAAAGTTCGAAAAGGCTACACTTACAAGAGTTTTGGTAGAAGAAGAAATGGGAGGTGTTACCTATTCGGTGCAATACAAAACCAATTCACGCGAATCCTTAGACGCCTATTATAAAGAAGATGCCGATCGATTAAGAAATGAAGGTTTAAAACGATTTGCAGATAAAGTACTCTCTTTTAGAACCGAGCTTCAAATTATCGATGAGTATTCTGTAAGTTTTAATAAGCCAGAATAATCCTGGCTATTTTATTAATAACCCTTAAAGCCAATTGGCCGTAATATTTTATATATTCGCAATTAACGGCATTTTAAGCTAATATCCTTAAACGTGGCAAATAACTCAAATCAACATCAGGTAAAAGCGAAAAAGCATCTGGGGCAGCATTTTTTAAATGACGAATCGGTAGCAAAACGCATTGCAGATACCCTTAGTTTAAACGGGTACAAAAATGTTCTAGAAATTGGTCCTGGAATGGGAGTGCTCACTAAATATTTGCTTAAAAAGGATATAACGACCTATGTTATAGAAATTGATACCGAATCGGTAGAGTATCTTCAGGCAAATTACTTAAATCTGGCACCTCGAATTATCGAGCGTGACTTTCTAAAGTACGATTTAAATGAGGTGTTTCACCACGAGCCTTTAGCTATTATTGGTAATTATCCATATAATATTTCTTCGCAAATTGTTTTTAAAGCCTTGAATATGCGGGATCAAATTCCAGAATTTTCAGGAATGTTTCAAAAAGAAGTGGCTCAGCGTATTTGTTCAAAAGAAGGTAGTAAAGTTTATGGGATATTATCGGTATTAACACAGGCCTTTTACGAAGCCGAATATTTATTTACCGTACCGCCAAATGTATTTAACCCCCCGCCAAAGGTAGATTCGGGTGTATTACGATTAACTAGAAAAGCAGATTACAGCTTGCCATGCGATGAAGCTTTATTTTTTAAAGTAGTAAAAATGGCATTTCAGCAGCGAAGAAAAACCATTCGTAACAGTTTAAAAACCTTGAATTTAAGTGATAGTTTAAGGGAAGATAGTATATTTGGGAAACGCCCGGAACAATTAACTGTTCAGGAGTTTATTCATCTTACACAATTAATAGAGAAAGACCAAAAAAATTAAAATTTGTCTGAAGAAATAGATAACATACAATTTGAGTTAACCGAAGATTTAATAAATCAGGTTGAGAGTCTTATTCGTCTAAATCGGGATAAGGAACTTCAAAAGTTTCTCAGTGAATTTCACTATGCCGATATAGCTGAAATTCTTGACGAACTCGAACTTGAAGAGGCTGTCTATGTTATTAAACTTTTAGATTCCGAAACCACGGCCGATATCCTGATGGAACTCGATGAGGATAATCGGGAGAAAGTCTTAAGAAATCTGTCAACAAAGGAAATCGCTGATGAAATTGGTGAACTGGATACCGATGATGCTGCCGATATTATTTCAGAATTACCTGAAGACCGTCGTCAAGAGGTTATCTCACAAATTGAGGATGAAGAGCACAAGGCTGAGATTACAGAACTTCTTAAATACGACGAAAATTCTGCGGGAGGCCTTATGGCTAAGGAGTTGGTAAAAGTTTATGATACCTGGACGGTTGCGGGTTGTTTGCGTCGAATTCGCGGGCAAGCAAAAGAGGTAACGCGTGTTCACTCAGTGTATGTAGTCGATAAAAAAGATAAGTTGGTTGGACGATTGTCTTTAAAAGATCTTATCGTGGCAAAAAACGAGCAAAAAATTGCTGATATATTTATTTCGAGCGTCGATTGGGTTAATGTTCATGACGAAGCTGAGGATGTAGCTCGTGTCATGCAGAAATATGATTTAGAAGCTATTCCTGTAGTAGACGATGAACAGAAGCTACTCGGTAGAATTACCATCGATGATATTGTCGATGTTATGAAAGAAGAAGCCGAAAGGGATTATCAGTTAGCCGCGGGTATTTCGCAAGATGTCGAGGCAGATGATAGTATTTGGAAACTTACTAAAGCACGTTTACCATGGCTTTTAATTGGTATGTTCGGAGGTATTGGAGCTGCAAGTATCATTAATGGTTTTAGCGATGCTATGATAAATTTTCCTGCCTTATTAATGTTTATTCCGCTTATTCAGGCAACTGCTGGAAACGTTGGGGTTCAATCTTCAGCCATTGTGGTGCAAGGTTTGGCAAACGATACTATTGATGGTCGTATTATTAGTCGCCTTTTAAAAGAATTTGCTTTAGGTTTGGTTAATGGGCTAGCCATTGCTTCCATTGTATTGTTAATAAGTCATTTTGCTTTTCAGACCAGTTATTTAGAATCTTTAACCATTTGCGTAGCACTTATAACCGTTATTATTATGGCGGCTCTTATAGGTACTTTTATTCCAATTTTTTTAGATAAAAGAGGGATTGATGCCGCGGTAGCTACCGGACCATTTATTACCACAAGCAACGACGTTTTTGGTATTTTTATTTACTTTTTAATAGCAAAATTCATTTTGGGATTTTAATATTTGGGCGTTACCCTAGCGGGGCGGGCTTTCACGACTCGCTTTCTGCGAATAGCTCAAACAAATCGTTCAATCCCTAACGCAAAACTTTGTAATTTTGCATTCTAATTTCAATTTATGAAAATACTTCATCTCGATACCAATCACGAATTATTAATAAATCAACTAAACGATTTAGGGTTCATAAATCATGAAGATTATACGTCTTCAAAAGCCGAAATCGAGTCGAAAATGGCGCACTATGATGGTGTTGTTTTGCGTAGCCGCTTCACAATCGACAAACAATTTTTAGATGCCGCAAGTCATCTTAAATTTATTGGTCGTGTAGGAGCTGGTCTGGAGAACATAGATTGTGAGTATGCTGAGTCCAAAGGAATAGAGCTTATAGCTGCTCCCGAGGGTAATCGTAATGCGGTAGGCGAGCACACCTTGGCAATGTTATTATCGCTTTTTAATAAACTTAATAAGGCTGATTTAGAAGTAAGACAGGGGTTGTGGTTACGTGAAGATAACCGGGGCATAGAACTCGACGGTCGTACCGTGGGTATTATTGGTTACGGTAATATGGGTAAGGCTTTTGCTAAAAAATTACGAGGCTTCGATGTTGAGGTTTTATGCTATGATATTAAAGAAGGCGTGGGAGATAAAAATGCCAAACAGGTATCGCTACAAGAATTTCAGGAAAAGGTTGAGGTAGTAAGTTTACACACGCCACAAACACCATTAACATTGAGGATGATAAATAATACGTTTATTTCGGGCTTTAAAAGGCCGTTTTGGTTTATCAATACAGCTCGGGGGAAAAGCGTTGTGACTTCCGATTTAGTTTCAGCGTTAAAATCGGGGTCAATTTTGGGGGCTGGCTTAGATGTTCTGGAATACGAAAAGGCCTCTTTCGAAAACTTATTTTCATCGGAATTGCCAGAGGCATTTCAATATTTAATTGAAGCTAAAAATGTTATTTTAAGTCCACACGTTGGTGGTTGGACCGCTGAAAGCAAAGAAAAATTGGCTCAAACTATTGTAGATAAAATAAAGGCTAAATTTTGTTAAACATTAATTAGACTTCTTCCTCACTGGTAAGGTGTTTACGATGTTGAACACCCCATTTTATAGCTCTTTAATTACGGGATCTAAGGAATTACCATATTTGGGTTAACGAGTATTCCACAACTACTGGTACGGAGTCTTGAACGGTTCGTTTTACTAAATGGTTCATTTCTAAATCACGCAGTTCTTTAGAAAGCATCCTGTCAGTGATTTTAGGAATTTATAACTGAATTACATTAATATCAACTTTAAATATTATAAAGGTCGCATTTAGCGATCTTTTTTGCTTTACAGTATTTTATAATTAGAAAAATAAGGGATTGCTGTAATAAGCAATATTGAGAATATTAATAATAAAATTCGGTTGGATTATGGATAATGATGGTAATAAAATTGAACTTTGGGAGCTAATCGGTAAGGCTTTTTCGTAATTTCGTTAAATAACCTTCCAAAACTTTAATTATTGAATTACTTCGATATTCTTCAATCTTTTAATCTGTCGGGATGGCATTGGTTGGCGGTGGCCTTTGCGGTCTTTGTTTTAGGACTTTCAAAAGCGGGAATAAAGGGTGTTGGGATTATAATAATTTTAATATTAGCTTTCGTTTTTGGAGAAAAGGCATCGACTGGTGTTTTATTGCCAATGCTTATAAGTGCCGATATTATTGCCGTAATATATTATAATAAACATGCACAATGGGATTATATAAAAAAACTCATGCCGGCCATGGTAATTGGGGTGCTCGTTGGTGTTTATGTAGGTAATGATATTTCTGAACAGCTGTTCAAGCAAATTATGGCTATAATTATAATTGGTTCGGTATTTATAATGTTTTATACCGAAAAACGACAATCACTTATAGTGCCTAAAAATAGATGGTTTGCTGGTATTATGGGCTTTCTTGCTGGGTTTTCAACTATGATAGGAAATTTAGCCGGGCCAATAGCGAATATTTATTTTCTTGCAACAAGATTACCCAAGAATGAATTTATTGGTACAGCGGCGTGGTTGTTTTTTATAATCAACCTCTTTAAGCTTCCATTTCATTTTTTTGTTTGGAAAACGGTAACCTTAGAAACTTTAGTTTTAAACTCCGTATTAATACCTGCGGTGTGTATTGGATTTTTCTTTGGAGCCCGAATTGTAAAACGTATTTCAAATTTAAATTACCGCCGTTTTATTCTAATTGTAACAGCTATAGGAGGCGTAATAATGTTATTTAGATAGTATTAGAAATTATATCGAATTCAATTTTTTATTAACTTTAAACTTTAATCAAAAATTAAAAATATGTCCGAGGATAAAAATTTAAACGACGACCTTAAAGACAAAGCGAAAGAATTCGCTGAAGAGGCAAAAGAAACCGCCAAAGAATTTTCAGAAAGTGCTAAAGAGACCTTTAGCAGTCAGGAAAATAAAAAGGTATTAGCAGGCGTTTTAGGAATCCTTTTTGGAGGATTAGGAATTCATAAATTCGTGCTTGGTTATAACAAGGAAGGTATTATACTTTTAATTGCTTCAATTTTAACTTGTGGAATAGCAAGTATAATTGGATTAATTGAAGGAATCATATATTTAACCAAATCTGATGAAGAATTTTACAATACCTATCAGGTTGGTAAGAAGCCTTGGTTTTAATTAAAATATAAAAAAAATCCCAAAATGTATTTTTGGGATTTTTTTATGAATTTATTTATCACCGTTATTCATAAATTTTTTTTCTAATTCTTGCTGAAACTCTTCCATTACGGGACGCACAGTGCTTTCCGGTAAGTCGGCTATTTTAATATACATCAACCCGTCTACCGCGTTATTAAATAATGGATCCACATTAAATGCCACGAGTTTAGCATTTTGCTTAATATACTTTTTAAGTAGTACTGGCAAGCGTAATGCTCCTGGTTCGACTTCATCGATAATTTTATCGAATTTATTTAAATCGGCTTCAGTTTCGTCGAAAACAAAATCTTTGTCAGCATCTTTTAATTTTACTTTGAATTCCTTTTTCGGACGCACATATTGGGCTATATATGGGTCGTAGTAATGCGATTTCATAAATTCTATCATTAACGATTTAGAAAAATTTGAAAATTGATTACTAATACTAACCCCTCCAATTAAAAACTTGTGTTCGGGGTAACGTAATGTAATATGTACAATGCCTTTCCAAAGTAAAAATAAGGGCATGGGTTTTTGCTGATAATCCTTTATAATGAAAGCACGCCCCATTTCTATGGACTGGCTCATCATTTTATATAATTCAGGTTCAAATCTAAACAGGTCTTGAAGATAGAAACCGTCTATACCATAGCGTTCAAAAATTTTAGAACCTAATCCCATCCTATATGCGCCGGCAATTAGTTTGCTTTCATTGTCCCATAAAAACATATGATGGTAGTACGTGTCGAAAGTATCTAAGTCTATGGCTTCATTAGTGCCTTCACCCACTTCTCTAAAAGTTATTTCTCGTAGGCGTCCGATTTCACGTAAAATGTTTGGTATTTTATCTGCAGGAGCTAAGAACACTTCATAGTTTTTACTAACTAGAAGTCTTGCGTCTTCATCTCTCAGGGCATTTACTTCTTTTTCCATTAAATCCTTTGCTATAGGCGTAACAATACGTTTAGGAACTTTCGGAGTTTTTAATGAAGTAGATATATTGTTTAAAATTTTAGGCTTTTCCTCAAATGCGTTAGAGAGCATATAGGTTTTTCGTCTTAGGAATTCCGAGAATTCTTCTAACGAAGCATGTTCTTTTTGGTCGGCAACCGAAATGGGTCTACCTATGCGTACTTTTATGGTACGTCTTTTTTGTGTTAATAGTTCAGAAGGTAGTTTTGCCGTACGTAGCGTATCACTAATTTTTGAAAGCTTATAAAAAAGTTTGCTGTTTTTAGCATGAAAGTAGATAGGAACTACTGGTACTTCAGCTTTTTTTATAAGTTTTATAGCGGCTTCTTCCCAGGGTTTATCGACTACCAGTTTACCATCTCTATAGGTTGAAACCTCACCAGCAGGAAAGATGCCCAGAGGGTGCCCTTCTCGTAAGTGTAATATAGAATTTTTGAACCCGGCAAGACTAGATTTTACATCTTTTCTGTCTTCAAAAGGATTAACGGGCATTATAAATGGTTTCAATGGCTCAATTCTGTGCAATAAAAAATTTGCTATTATTTTAAAATCTTTGCGTTGTTCAATCATTAATTTTAAAAGTAAGATGCCATCAATGCCACCTAGTGGGTGGTTGGAAACCGTAATGTAGGCGCCGTCTTTGGGTAGTCGTTTTAAATCTTCCTCAGGGATTTCGAACTTAATTTTAAAATCATCTAAAATAGCATTTAAAAAAGGGAGTTCGTTAAGGTGTTTATTGCGATTATAGATTTTGTTTAAGGTTGATATTTTCAAAACTTTCATAAGTAACCAGCCAATAAATGTTCCTATAAAACCATAGTTACTTATGTTAATTACACTGGCGACCTCTTTGGCGGTCACTAAGCCGGTATTTTGTTGTTTGGTCATGAATATAAAGGTAGTAAATAAACTATTTACTTACTATTTGTATAGTTTCCTGAGTTAATTGTTTTAATAACACTGTTTTATCTGCTTCAATTTTGTCTATGACATTTTGGGTATAATGCCGAATTGTGTACAGTGATACATTTTCGGTGCAATTTACTTTAAATTTTGCTTTTAAATGAAGTAATAATTCATCAAGATTATTATAAATATTATCAACGCATACAGAAAAGCTAATGGCTGAATTTTGAATGAGATCCACTTTCATCTTGTATAAATGTAGTAAATTAAATATTTCACTAATGTTTTCTTCTACTATATACGAGAAGTCTAAAGATGATAGCGATATCAATACCTGATTTTTTTTAACAATAAAGCATGGCATCATCGGGTTAAGCGTTTCATTCTTGCCAATTCTTGTTCCGGAAGCATCTGGATTTAAAAATGACTTAACAAGTAAAGGGATTTCCTTACGTTGTAATGGCTGCAATGTTTTAGGGTGAATCACCGAAGCTCCGTAAAATGCTAATTCAATAGCCTCTCGATAGCTTATTTTATTAAGGAGTTTAGCGTTGTCGAAATAACGCGGATCGGCATTAAGTACTCCGGGAACATCTTTCCAAATAGTTACACTATCGGCATTGAGGCCGTAGGCTAGAATAGCGGCCGAATAGTCACTTCCTTCACGCCCTAATGAGGTTGTGAAATTGTTAGGGTCACTCCCTATAAATCCTTGAGTAATATTAAGTGAGTTAGTTTTTAAATTTGCTGAAATTAGTTTTTGTGTAGTTTCCCAATTTACATGGGCGCTTCTGTAATTAGTGTCAGTTTTAATAATATCTCTTGCATCGAGCCAATTATTTTTGATGTTAATGCTATTTAAATAAGCACTAATTATAGTGGTTGAAACTAATTCACCATAACCGATAATTTGGTCGTATACAAAATTATAATCGGGTGATTTATTACTTTTTAAAAATTGTTTAAGCTCAATAAACAGTAAATTGACCTTCTCATAGATGGAGTGCGTTTCATCTTCAAAGAGGTCGAGCAGAATCTCATTGTGATATTTAATAACCTCTTGAAGGGCACTTTGTAGTTCTGTTTTATTTTCGAAGTAATTTTTAATTACTACTTCCAGGGCATTGGTTGTTTTTCCCATGGCCGAAACCACTATAACAGTGTTGTTATACCCTGTTTTCTTTAATACTGAAGCTAAATTAATGACACCCTTAGCATCCTTAACTGAAGCACCACCAAATTTAAATATCTGCATTTTAGAGTTTTGAAATATAGTTTTTTATGCCTTCTTCACTTAATTGCACCACATCCCAATCGCGCATCACCTTGGCACCCTTGTTTTCGTAAAAGCTAATAGCCGGTTCGTTCCAATCTAAAACTTCCCAGTTAATACGTTTTACACCTAAGCTATGGCCGTATTTAATAACTTCATTTAACAACGCTGTGCCTAATCCCGAGCCGCGCATGTTTTCGCGCACAATTAAATCTTCTAAATGCAAGGCGCGACCTTTCCATGTAGAATAGCGATTATAAACAAGTGCAATGCCTTCTATTTTATTATTTATTTCACCTACAAAACACTGGAATTGGGGTGTGTTTCCAAAACCATCGGTTTCTAAATCTTTTACTGTAATTTCAACTGCACCAGGCTCTTTTTCATAAATGGCTAACTCTTTGATAAGTTGGAGCACCTCCGGCATATCTGATTTTTTAGATTTTCGTATGTTAAAATTCATATGCTTTAAAATTATCCCAAATATAGTTTAAAGTTTAATAATTAATTATTGAGCAACGAAAACGTTGTAGTTCGTGAAAAAATACCTTTATTTTGCCCTATAATCTTAATTTAAATATGTCACATAAAAAACAAACATTAGGGGAATTTATTATTGAAAACCAGGCCGCATTTAAGTATTCGTCTGGAGAATTGTCAAGTTTATTGAATTCGCTTAGGCTCGCAGCAAAAGTAGTTAATCATGAAGTGAATAAGGCAGGATTAGTAGATATTATTGGAGCTGTGGGAGATGTTAATGTGCAGGGAGAAGATCAACAAAAATTAGATGTTTATGCCAACGATAAATTTATTCAAACCTTAACAAAAAGAAATATTGTTTGTGGTATTGCTAGTGAAGAAGAAGATGATTTTATTACAATTAATAGTCAAGATGAGCAACATCAAAATAAATATGTGGTATTAATCGATCCGCTTGATGGTTCTTCTAATATAGATGTAAATGTGTCGGTAGGGACCATTTTTTCAATTTATAGACGTGTAACACCTGTTGGGACACCAGTGCAAGTTGAGGATTTTTTACAAAAAGGAAGTCAGCAGGTGGCTGCGGGTTATATTGTATATGGAACCTCTACTATGTTAGTATATACGACTGGAGCAGGAGTTAATGGGTTTACCTTAAATCCTGCAATCGGATCATTTTATTTATCACATCCAGATATGCAGTTTCCTGTAAATGGGAATATCTATTCAGTAAATGAAGGGAATTATATTCATTTTCCACAAGGTATAAAGAATTACATAAAGTATTGCCAGGAGGAAGAAGGCGATAGGCCTTATACATCACGCTATATAGGGTCTTTAGTTTCAGATTTTCATAGAAATATGATTAAAGGTGGAATTTATATGTATCCGCAAAGTTCTAAAAACCCGAAGGGGAAGTTGCGTTTGCTATATGAATGCAATCCTATGGCGTTTTTAGCTGAGCAAGCTAATGGTAAAGCTAGTGATGGTTTTAATAGAATTATGGATATACAACCAACAGAATTACATGAACGCGTGCCGTTTATCTGTGGAAGTAAAAATATGGTGGAAAAAGCCGAAGAATTTATGCGTGCTGCAAAGTAATATTTACTTAAAAACTAAAAAAGCGAACTTATAAGTTCGCTTTTTTAGTTTTTAGCATTTGTTTTTATCCAGCGAATGCAGTCATCGAAAGTTTCAAATATATGTTCTTTAGGAATTAGATCGGGGATAATATCAATACGCTCCATCATATATTGTGGTTGATTCTGTAAATCGACAAATAAAGCTAATATTTTATTTTTATTCAGTTCCTGCAGGACGTCCTCTAAAGCATAAAGTCCAGACTGGTCTATATATTGCATGCGATCCATTCTAATAATTACTTTTGAAGCTGTTTTAG
Organism: Gaetbulibacter saemankumensis DSM 17032; assembly: GCF_000425645.1. Lineage (GTDB taxonomy): Bacteria > Bacteroidota > Bacteroidia > Flavobacteriales > Flavobacteriaceae > Gaetbulibacter > Gaetbulibacter saemankumensis. Next base: position 362,475 of record NZ_KE384430.1, on the reverse strand, counting down.
GGATTTGATTTGCTAAACTTTGAAATTCACTAGTCGATCCAAAAAATAATGGTCCTTTTATATGCTTAATAAATACCTCTTCTTTAAGTTTTTCAGGAAAGTTAATTTCGTCATTCCATCGTTCTTCTTTTAAGGGCTTTACGTCCGAACGTTCGGCAGTTAAATCACCTATTTTTTTCATGAACATTAAAGAGGCAATAACTAGACCGATGCCAACTGCGTAAACCAGATTCCAGAAGGACGATAGTAAGAGAACAATTAGCATAACCATAACTTCAGAACTAAATTTAATAGGGCCAATTTTAAGATCTTTTGGTAAACTTGGTATGGCTTTAAGTCCTTTATAGTCCATAACACCTATGCCTACAGTAATTAGAATGCCCGAGAGCACCGCTGCTGGTATTCTAGATGCGACGGGACCTAGACCTAATAGTATAACAAAAAGCATTAGGCCCGCTATCATTCCGGAAAGTTTTGTTTTTCCTCCAGAATTAATGTTTACAACGGTTCTAATGGTGGCACCAGCACCAGGAATGCCTCCAAAAATAGCCGCTATACTATTTCCAATACCTTGGCCTACTAATTCTTTATTAGGTTGGTGTTTGGTTTTGGTCATATTATCGGCTACAATACTTGTTAATAAAGAATCTATAGCACCTAGTAGAGCTAGCGTAAGAGAAGTAAAGACAAATGGCGTTAGATAGGCTAAATTAAAATTTGAAAAAATCTCTAAATTTAGAGAGGGTAGTCCCGAAGGAATTTGTTCTATAGGACGATAATTTAAGTTAAATACAACAGCTACCCCTGAAACAATAACAAGAGCGACTAAAGTGCTAGGTATTTTTTTTGTGATTCGTTTAAATCCATAAATAATAATAATGGTTGAAAGCGCTAAGAAAAACTCGAGCCAATTAATAAATTGCAAAGCTCTTGGTAATGTTTTTAAGGTTCCCAAAACACCTGAGGCATCATTTTTTGCAAGAGTTTTAGATTCTTTAAATATGTCGTCTTCGGTTATATTATTGGCACGATTAACTGTTTCTTTAAAGTTTTCTAAAACCAGTATGCCTTCTCCGGCCTCTTCTTTAAGAATATTTTCTAGAATTAATTCTTGGGCTTTGGGTTTAAATTCATTAACAAATTCTAAATCCTCCTTGGGGTAATACCCAATAGATGGTAAAAGTTGCGTAATTAGAATAATGACTCCTATGGCTGTCATGAATCCTGACACCACGGGGTACGGAATGTATTTTATGTATTTCCCTAATCCTAATAGTCCTAAACCGATTTGCATGAGTCCCGCTAATAGGAACACAGCTAGGATGGTTGGTAGTGCTTTTGATATATCGCCATCATTAACAGCAATAATACCAGCGATAACTACCATACTTACGGCTGTCATAGGTGCTGTTGGACCCGAAATTTGGGTATCTGTACCACCAAAAAGTGCAGCAAAAAAACTAATAAAAATGGCACCATATAAACCTGCACTCGGCCCTAACCCTGATGAAACACCAAAAGCCAGAGCTAAGGGAAGAGCAACAATTCCTGCTGTAATGCCACCAAAGGCATCACCTTTTAGATTAGAAAATATATTTTTCATGCAGAGAATGTTTAAGTTTTTTATTACATAAAAAATAGCAAAAAAAAACCATTACAAAAAATGTAATGGTTTATATATTTGATTGTTTCTAATAGTGGTAATTAAAATCCTATTCAAAGAATTTAACAGCTCCTGTATTAATATCATACATAGCTCCAACAATCATAATTTCACCATTTTTTTCCATTTCAGAAAGAACAGGGCTTTCAGCATGAATTCTGTCGATAGTAAGTTTTACATTCATGTGTGCGACATTGTCAACGAACTCAACGTTTTTCGAATTTCTTAAACTGGCATCACTGGGTTCGTGTACAGCTTTAACAGCTGGTTTAATTTTACTCAGCATGCTTGTTAAGTTACCTAATTTGGCGTCATCACAAGCTCCTTTTACAGCACCACAACTCGTGTGACCTAAAACAACAATGAGTTTGGTCCCTGCTAATTTACATGCAAACTCCATGCTACCAAGAATATCTTGGTTCACAAAATTTCCAGCAATACGAACGCTAAAAATATCGCCCAAGCCTTGATCGAAGACTAATTCGGCAGAAACGCGGGAATCGATACAACTTAAAATAGTTGCAAATGGAAATTGTCCCTCACTAGTATCGTTTACTTGTTCCAGTAAATTACGATTAGCTTTAAGGTTTTGCTGAAATCGTTGGTTACCTTCTTTTAGAAATTGTAATGACTTTTCTGGAGTCATTGTGGCTTGTGTTTCTTTTGTATGTGCTTTCATAATGTTTTTTACTAATTATCTTTTTAAAGTTGTGTATTATTTGTGAATAATACTGAAATATCGATCGCTTTTAAAAATTGCTTAAAATTGTTGGTTAAAGAATTAGTCTTGCTGCGATCTATATATAACATGTTAATTTTATTTTTATTAATATAATTAGCAATAGAGTTAACGGCATTAGTCCCATTTTCGAAAACAAAATCTACAGTGTTGGCAGTGCTTTGTATAGAATTATTCTTGCTATTATTTATATTAAAGGTTTTAATTGGTGTTTCAGTTTTATTAATTAATTCGGATAAAATTTTGCTTTTGAAACTGTTTGGTGTTGGATTTAGAATGCCTAAAGATAATATGTTCTTTGGTTCTAAGGTATGTTCTTTTCCAGCAATCAATACGGTGCCATTATATGTTTTCAGAATGAAGGAAACAATATCATCACCAATTAATTTTATAGCAGATGATTGTCTTTTGCCTAAAACGATAATGTCTGGTTTTGAAGCCTTAAAATAACCTTCTAATTCATGTTTTACATTGCCAATAATAAGGTCATAATGAATGTTTACATCATATTTGTCAGCATAGTTACTAGTAATTGTTTTAATTTTATTTTCTGTTTCCCTATAGGTTGCATTGATGGTTCTAACTGCGGTTAGTTGGTTATGACTATCAACGACCTCTGTTGGTTTTTTTACATGAAAAAATTCAATATCAGCCTCAATTAATTTCGAAAGGCTAATAGCGCTTTTTAAAGTAGTTTTGGTAGATTTTTTTAAATCTGAAATAACGAGTATCTTATTTTTTTTCATAGCGCAACATTTTATAATCCCATAGCTGATTTAGGTCTTGTTCTAAAGAATTCGATAAAACTTGGAGGATTTTCTACAACACCACGTTTGGAGACTAGCTTGATATCTATATTTCGTTCTTTAGCCTTTAAACCAAAGTCTTCGAGTATTTCAATTATATCATTGTCTAGATATCTTGTTTTTAATAGATTTATTTCTAAATAAGTATCTCTAGGTAAACTGTCCAATTCTTTTAAAATGGCACCCTTATTAAAGAAGGTCACTTCTTCGGCAAGTGTCATTTTAATTTGATGTTTGCCATTGCTTTTATCTTCAATATGAAGGAAGTGTGAATTTTGGTAACTTTTCAGTAAAATAACAATAATACCTACTAGCAATCCAAGGCCAATACCATATAGTAGATCAATAAACACGATTCCTAATACGGTAACAGTAAAAGGTATTGATTGCTTCCAGCCTAAATCATACATTTGTTTGAACAATTTTGGTTTGGCTAATTTATAGCCTACAATTAAAAGTACGGCTGCTAAGACCGAAAGGGGTATCATATTTAATAGGCGGGGTATCAGAATTACTGAAATAAGAAGTAAGAATCCATGAATAATAGCAGAAAGTTTAGTTCTACCTCCGGATTGAATATTCGCAGAACTTCTTACAATAACTTGTGTTATTGGTAAACCACCAATAAGACCAGATATAATATTTCCTGTTCCTTGAGCTAATAATTCTCTGTTTGTGGGTGTAACATTTTTGTGTGGGTCTATCTTATCGGTTGCTTCCACACAAAGAAGAGTTTCCAAACTGGCCACTAATGCAACCGTAAATCCAACAACCCAAACGTCAGGGTTGGTAATTACAGCAAAATTTGGAAAGCTAAATTGTCCGAAAAAAGAAGTTAAATCTTCAGGTATTGGAACGCTTACCAGATGATTACTCGAAATACTTAGTACGTCATGGTTTTCGGTTATAATAAAATAAATAATTCCTAATGCCACAGCTACAAGAGGTCCTTGAATAATTTGAAAAAATTTTCCTTTCTTTGAAAGTACTTTATCCCAAAGCAGAATAATTCCTAAACCGAGTATGCCAACGATTGTTGAACCTGGAGCGATGTATTTAAAGGTTTTAAATATTTCAGAAAAAGTATTTTCTCCATCCAATTGTAAAAAGGCAAAATCGCCTTCAGGATCGGCATCGTAGCCAAAAAAATGTGGTATTTGTTTTAAAATAATAATGATGCCAATGCCTGTTAGCATGCCTTTAATAACGGATGAAGGGAAGTAATATCCTATAACACCAGCTTTAAGAACCCCAAAAACGATTTGTATAATCCCTCCTAATACAACGGCAACTAAGAAGTTTTGATAACCGCCAAGTGTACCGATGGCAGTTAATACAATGGCTGCAAGTCCGGCCGCAGGCCCACTTACACCTATGTTGGAACCACTCAGGCTACCAACAACAATGCCTCCGACAATTCCCGCAATTAATCCTGAGAATAGAGGTGCCCCACTGGCTAAGGCGATACCAAGACATAAGGGTAAGGCTACAAAGAATACTACAATACTGGCTGGTATATCATTTTTAATATAATTAAACATATATAATAAGTTTGTCATCTTAGGTAAACCAAGATGTATTGATTAATAATAAATTAATGACTTAAAAAGTTTAGAAACTAAGAATATATGTTTTGGTCGGGTGGAGGTGAAATTAAATTAAGATGAGGTTTTGGGTATATCCCATACATGTATCTGAAAACCTCATATTTACGAAAAGAGAAGCTTGTTAGGGAATCATGGTTTATTAATGAAAACGGCGATATAAGATTTTTACTTTTTCCGTTTTCTTCTTCTTCAGAAAAAGAATAGAATACTGAAGTGTCAAATGTGTCATCAAGAGCAATAATAACCGATGGCGCAGAGATTTGTGCCATAAACAGTGCTGTAAAGAATATTGCGATTGACTGTTTAATCATTTGTTAGTTTGTTAAAGTGTCGTCGTATTTAAATAAATAATAATTAATGATGCTAAATATAATCTAAAAAAAATAGATTAAAAAAAACACGTCGCAATAATTAATAAAAATTAGAGCGACGTGTACATATTTATATTGGTTATAATTACATAGCAACTAAGTCTCCAGACATGTCTTTTGTTGGTAGGTTTGATTTACCCATTAAATAGATGTCTACCTGTCTGGCAGCTTCTCTGCCTTCTGAAATAGCCCAAACAATTAATGATTGTCCACGGCGCATATCTCCGGCCGTAAAGATGTTCGGTGTGTTTGTTTGATATTTTCCATACTCTGCTTTGTAATTAGAGCGGGTATCTTTTTCAATACCTAATTTATCGGCTAAAGTACTTTCAGGTCCTGTAAATCCAAGTGCTAATAAAGCTAAATCACAAGGCCATGTTTTTTCCGTTCCTGGTACTTCAATTAATTGTGGACGCTCACCTGGAACCATTTTCCATTCAACATTTACTGTTTTCAAAGCAATTAATTTATTGTTGTCGTCAGTAACAAATTCTTTGGTATTAATAAGCCAATTACGTTCAACACCTTCTTCATGTGATGACGATGTTTTTAATTGTAATGGCCAGAATGGCCATGGTGTTTGTGGGGAACGGTGTCCCGGTGGTTTTGGCATAATTTCGAAATTAGTAACCGATTTAGCACCATGACGATTAGAAGTGCCTATACAGTCGGAACCAGTATCACCACCACCAATAACGATAACATCTTTGCCAGTAGCCATAACTTGGTCTTTTACTTCCTTACCAAAAAGTACCTTAGTTTGCTGAGTTAGGAAGTCCATAGCCTGAACAACACCATCAGCATCAATACCAGGAGTAGGTAAACTACGTCTTTCCGTTGCACCACCACATAGAACAATAGAATCGAATGTTTTTAATTCTTCGACATCATAATTAACACCAACATTTACGTCGGTCTTAAATACGATACCTTCGGCTTTCAAGATTGCTAAGCGACGATCGATAATTTCTTTTTCCAGTTTGAAATTTGGAATACCGTAACGCAATAAACCTCCGATTTCATCATCACGTTCGAAAACGGTTACTGTGTGTCCGGCACGGTTTAATTGTTGAGCTGCTGCTAAACCAGCAGGGCCAGAACCTACAACTGCCACTGTCTTACCGGTGCGTGTTTTTGGAGGTTGAGGTTTAATCCATCCTTCTTGAAAAGCACGCTCTACAATGTTTTTTTCAATATTTTCTATTGATACGGGATCTTCAATAATACCTAATACACATGATTTTTCACACGGAGCAGGGCATAAGCGTCCTGTAAATTCAGGGAAGTTATTCGTGGAATGTAATAACCATGAGGCTTTTTGCCACTCACCTTGATGGACCATATGGTTGAAATCTGGAATTAAATTACCTAGTGGACAACCACTATGGCAAAAAGGGATTCCACAATCCATACAACGCGATCCTTGTTTTGTTATTTCAGCTTCACTTAATGGAACTGTAAACTCTTTATAATGTTGTACACGGTCTTTTACAGGTGTGTACGTTTCATCTTGTCTTTCAAATTCTTTAAATCCTGTTACTTTTCCCATGACACTATGCTATTTCTAATTCTTCTACCATTTGTTCTTCAGTCTCTAATCTTTTTAAAGCGCGCTTGTATTCTGTTGGCATCACTTTTACAAAATTACTTAAGCTGTTTTCCCAGTCTTCAAGTAGTGCTTTTCCTCGAGAACTATCTGTGTATAGTATATGTTTCTCGATGTAAGATTTTAATTCTTCCTGATCTTGAGTAGACATGTCTTCAAACTCTATGGTTTCAGTGTTGCATAAACCATTAGTAAATTTATTTTCTGGGTCATAAACATAAGCAATTCCACCGCTCATACCAGCGGCAAAGTTTCTGCCTGTTCTGCCAAGAACCACAATGCGTCCACCCGTCATATATTCACAACAGTGGTCTCCTACGCCTTCTACTACGGCTGTTGCTCCTGAATTACGCACTGCGAAACGTTCACCGGCAATACCGTTTATATAGGCTTCTCCTTCTACGGCACCGAATAAACAAACGTTACCAACTATGATGTTGTTTTCAGCAATAAAATCGGCTTTTACAGGTTTTTTCACGATAAGTTTAGCGCCAGATAGTCCTTTACCTAAATAATCGTTGGTATTGCCTTCTAACTTGAATGTTAATCCATGTGCACCGAAGGCTCCAAAACTTTGTCCTGCCGATCCTGTGAAATTAATATTTAAGGTGTCTTCAGGTAAACCTAGGTGGCCGTAAATCTTAGAAATTTCATTACTTACTATGGCTCCTACCGTACGATCTGTATTATGAATCGGGTAAGCTAAATCCATTTTTTCTTTTCTATATAAAGCTCTGTGTGAGTCTTTCAAGATGGTAAAATCTAAAACACTATCTAAGTTATGATCTTGTTTTTCGGTATTTCTTACCGTCATTTTGTTATAAGATGCTGGACGATGTAAGATAGCTGATAAATCTAAACCACGCGCTTTGTAATGTTTAATGGCTTTATTCGCATTAATTTTATGCGTTTGACCAACCATTTCAGCTAAAGTTCTGAATCCTAATTGCGCCATAATGCTTCTTAATTCTTCCGCTACATAGTAGAAGAAATTAATAACGTGCTCTGGGGTACCCTTAAAGTTTTTACGCAACTCTTTGTCTTGAGTGGCAATACCAACTGGACAAGTATTTAGATGACATTTACGCATCATGATACATCCTGAGGCAACTAAAGGCGCGGTTGCAAACCCGAATTCCTCAGCACCTAATAAAGCAGCGATAGCAACATCACGTCCTGTTTTTAATTGTCCGTCACATTCTACCACAATACGACTTCTTAAGTCATTTAGTACCAATGTTTGTTGTGCTTCTGATAAACCAAGCTCCCAAGGAAGACCAGCATGTTTAAGTGATGTTAGAGGCGATGCTCCAGTACCCCCATCGTAACCAGAAATTAAAACAACATCGGCTTTAGCCTTAGCAACACCGGCAGCGATGGTGCCAACACCAACTTCTGATACTAATTTTACATTAATACGAGCTTCTCGGTTCGCATTTTTCAAATCGTAAATTAGCTGCGCTAAATCTTCAATCGAGTAAATATCGTGATGTGGTGGTGGCGAAATCAATCCAACAAAAGGTGTTGAATTACGTGCGGCTGCAATCCATGGTAATACTTTTTCTCCAGGTAACTGTCCACCTTCACCAGGTTTCGCACCTTGTGCCATTTTAATTTGAATTTCTTTAGCGTTGGTTAAGTAATGTGAGGTTACACCAAAACGACCAGAAGCCACTTGTTTGATAGCGGAATTACGACTGTCTCCATTTACATCTGGATGGAATCGTTTTCTGTCCTCTCCACCTTCACCAGAATTCGATTTACCTCCAATACGGTTCATCGCAATGGCTAAGTTTTCGTGAGCTTCTCTGGAAATCGATCCGTAAGACATAGCGCCCGTTTTAAAGCGTTTTACGATTTCTGTCCAAGGCTCTACTTCTTCAATTGGAATCGGGTCTAAATTATCAAATTCAAATAAACCACGGATGGTCATTAAGTTTTCAGACTGTTCGTTTATTGCTTTTGCATAAACATCGTAACTTTTTTGGTCGCTTAAACGTACAGCTTGCTGTAATTTAGCCACGGTAGTTGGGTTAAACATATGACGCTCTCCATTACGTCTCCAACGGTAGTCGCCACCTATATTTAAACCTAATTTTTTATCAATTTTATTATCTGGATACGCTTGCTTGTAGCGTTCGTTAATTTCTCGTTCTATCTCGTATAACCCAATACCTTCGATTCTAGAAGCGGTATATGGGAAGTATTTTTCAACAAATTGGGAGTTGAAACCAACGATTTCAAAAATTTGAGAACCTCGGTACGAATGTAACGTTGAGATTCCAATTTTATTCATGATTTTTAGTATTCCTTTGCCAATGGCTTTATTGAAGTTTTCAACAGCTTTGTCTTCGTTAAGATTTTCAATAAATCCTTCTTTTACCTGCATACGTATAATTTCATTAACCATATAAGGGTTAATTGCACTGGCGCCATAACCGAATAAGGTCGCAAAATGATGTGGTTCACGTGGCTCTGCAGATTCGATTATGATATCGAAGTAAGAACGTTTACGTAAGCGGTTTAATTGGTGGTTAACATAGGAACAAGCTAATAAAGCAGGTATAGGAGCGAAGTCTTGGTTGACGCCTCTATCAGAAAGAATGATAATGTTTGTTTTTCTATCTAATGCTTTTTCAACTTGTGTAATAATGTCTTCAAGAGCTTCCTCTATACCATTTAATCCCTGTTTTTTAGGGTATAACATTTGGATAGTTTCAGCTTTGAATCCTTCAATAGAAATGGTTCTTATTTTTTCTAAATCCGCATTTGAAATTACTGGGTTTTGAATACGTAATTTTCTACATTGTCTTTCGGTGATACTGAATATGTTACGGTCTTTACCTAAATTAAGGCTGATGTCAGTAACTATTTCTTCACGAATTCCATCCAATGGAGGATTCGTAACCTGCGCAAATAATTGCTTGAAGTAATTTGAAATTAGCTGAGGTCTGTCTGATAAAACAGCTAAAGGAGTATCGATACCCATGGAGCCTAAAGCTTCCTTACCAGCTACGGCCATGGGGGTTATAACCTCTTGTATATCTTCGAAAGTATAGTTAAATAGGCGCTGTCTTGTTTTAATGTCGATTGTTTCTATCGGACAAGTTTCGTTAGTGTAAGGTACGTCTTTAAGATGCAATCTTGTTTTATCTAACCAGGCTTTATAAGGGCGTTCAGAAACAATTTTATCTTTTATTTCTTCATCTTTTATAATGCGACCTTCGTTCATGTCTACCAAGAACATTTTACCCGGCTCCAGTCTACCATGGCTTTCAATATCTTCAGGAGCTATGTCTACAACCCCAATTTCTGAAGACATAATAAGTTTACCACTTTTTGTAACGGTATATCTAGAAGGTCTTAGTCCGTTTCTGTCCAATAAAGCTCCAATGTAATCACCATCGGTAAATGGAACCGATGCAGGTCCATCCCAAGGCTCCATAATACAAGCGTTATACTCGTAAAAAGCCTTTCTGTCTTCAGACATGGTTTTGTGTTTTTCCCAGGCTTCAGGAATCATCATCATCATTATTTCAGGCAATGAACGGCCAGTGTGTGTTAATAATTCAACCACCATGTCCATAGATGCTGAGTCCGACTTGCCAGGAAGAATTATTGGGAATAGTTTATCAATTTGTGGTCCGAAAACATCACTTTTCATGATTTCTTCACGTACACGCATACGACTTACATTACCTCTCAAGGTGTTGATCTCGCCATTCTGACACATAAAACGGAATGGTTGAGCTAATTCCCAAGTAGGCATGGTGTTGGTTGAGAAACGTTGGTGCACCAATGCTAGACGTGTTACTAAATCGATTTGTTGTAAGTCGGTATAGTAAGGTCCAATGTCCTCGGGCATAATAATACCCTTATATATTAATGTTGTGGTTGATAAACTTGTAACGTAGAAATAGTCACTTTCAGAAATTTTAGAAGTACGAATTTCATGTTCTGTTATTTTACGAGCGGCATAAAGTTTCGCCTTGAAATCTGTTTCTGAAATATCTTCAGATTTTCCAATAAAAATTTGTTCAATTTTAGGTTCGGAAGCTAAAGCAATTTCCCCTAATTGTGATGAATCAACAGGAACTTCTCTCCACCCTAAAATAGTAAGCCCTTGTGCTTTTATTTCCCTTTCAAAGGTGTTTTTACAAAATGTATATTGATTTTTGTTTTTTGGTAAAAATATCATCCCAACGGCATAGTCTCTCGGTTCTGGAATAGAAAAACTACAAACGCGTTTAAAATAATCGTGTGGAATATCTATTAGTAAACCGGCACCATCTCCTGTTTTTCCGTCGGCACTAACACCGCCTCGATGTTCTAACTTTACAAGAATCTCTAACGCATCGTGAATGATTTGATTTGTCTTCTCACCTTTAAGATTACAAATGAAACCAGCTCCGCAGTTTGCGTGCTCATATTCAGGTAAATACATTCCTTGTTTCTTCAGCATAATCAACAATATTTGGATTTAAAATGTCACTTAATTAGCGAATATATGTATAGATTTTAAATAAAAATAACCGCTAAATAATTATTCCGATTTTATGATATAAGTTAATATAAAAATAATTATCTGTCAATAAATATGGGGATTTTTAATAAATATTCAATGCGTAAAAATGAGTGTTAAATGAAGATTAGTGAATTAATGCTAATGAATTTTAGTAGAAATAGAAATAATGTTATTTAAAAAGGGTAAATGTTGACGATTATTCAAAGAATTTGTTTGTTGAAAACACAAAAAATCAAATTATTTTAATGTAACCCCTAAAAAAAAGGGGTTAAAATTAGAATTTTGATAAAAGTGAGTTATTGACCCCTTAAAAATATGGGGTTTAAATCTTTTTGATATAGATTTACTCCATTCTTAAGGAAAAATTAACCAATAAATTAACTTAAAAATTAACATTATGAAAAAATTAATCACCCTTTCAATGCTACTTATGGTATCGGTATTATTTGCTCAGGAAGATGAAAAACCTAAGTTATCAATATCAGGTAGTGTAGATGCCTATTATCAAACTTATCTAACTGCTCCGGATAATGAAGGCGTATCTTTCGGTACTGCTTTTGCGGAACAATCAGGATTTGCATTAGGTATGGGGAATCTTATAGCAAGTTATGAAGGTAATAAGGTAGGTGCTGTACTTGATCTTGTAACTGGACCAAGAGGAGCAGGTGCTACATTTAATTCTGATATTATTGATGGGATTGTGAATCAAGCATATGTTTACTGGAACGTATCTGAAAGTACTACCTTAACATTTGGTAGATGGAATACCTTTTTAGGTTATGAAGTTATCGCTCCGGCAGCTAATTTCAACTACAGTTGTTCTTATTTATTTTCAAACGGGCCTTTCTCTCATATGGGATTAAAAGCAGACTTTGCTTTATCTGATGATTGGAGCATCATGTTAGCTGTAACCAATCCATGGGATACTAATAATGTGTCAATGACGGGTGAATACGCATTCGGTGCTCAAGTAGGTTTCTATGGACAATTTCTTAACTTATATTATGATAGTGGAGAGAATGACGGTCTAGGTTTTGAGATAGACTATACAGGTGGCTTTGATTTAGCAGATTCATTCTTCTTAGGAATCAATGGTGCGTATAACGATAATGACGGTGCTGGATTTTATGGAGCTGCTTTATACCCACAATACTCTTTTACTGATTCTTGGAGCCTTGGTCTAAGAGGAGAGTATTTTGGATACCATGATAAAGATGCTGATGATTTACCAAGTGTATTTGCAGCTACTTTAACCGGAAGTTATACGCTTGAGAACTTAATTATTAAGCCAGAGGTAAGATTAGATTCTTGGTCTAATGATATGCCATATATCGATAATGATGGTATGGCTTCGGATAATTTAGCAGCCTTTACACTTGCTGCTATCTATTCTTTCTAAGAATAAAACTTTAAAACTTAATTTTCTAAAGAGAATAAAGTAAGGATTAAACTAACCAACGGCTTTATTCTCTTTAATTAACCCTTAAAACTATATTATTATGTCATTATTAAATGTGCCACTTTTAATTCAAGACACTGCTGCAATCGAAGGTGATATGGGGATGTTATGGATGCTTATTTCAGGTATCTTAGTATTCTTTATGCAGGCAGGTTTTTTCTTAGTTGAGTCAGGTATGACAGATTCTAAGAATGCAGTAAACATTGCAATGAAGAATTTTCTTGATATTGCCGTAGGTTCTTTAGCCTTCTGGTTTATTGGGTATTCTTTAATGTATGGAGCGGATATTTCTGGAGGAGGATTTCTTCACTGGGGAGGTTTAATCTTCTCTCAAGGCGCTGCAGATTTATTTTTCCAAACAGTATTTGCTGCAACTGCCGCAACAATTGTGTCCGGAGCTATAGCTGGTAGAACAAAATATACTACGTATGCGATCTTCAGTATCATCTTAACAGCTATTATTTATCCAATCGCTGGTGGTTGGGAATGGAATGGTGGTTGGTTAAACGCTGAATGGATGCCTGCTGAATTTATCGATTTTGCCGGATCTTCTATTGTACACTCTGTAGGAGGATGGGCGGCACTTGTTGCTGCTTGGATGGTAGGACCAAGAATTGGAAAATTCTTAAACGGTAAGCCAGTTGAAATGCACGGCCATAACCAAATGTATGCTACTTTAGGTGTGTTTATCCTTTGGTTAGGATGGTTCGGATTCAATGGTGGTTCTCAATTAGCATGGGGTGGCGACGATGCAACTGCTGCATCTCAAGTCGTTTTAGTAACTAACTTAGCTGCTGCTGCTGGAGCTTTAAGTGGATTGTTATTTACTTGGATCAAAAATGGTAAACCAAATTTAGGAATGACATTAAACGGGGCACTTGCCGGTTTAGTAAGTATTACTGCTGGTTGTGGTAACATGACTGAAGGTGGGGCTGTGTTAGCTGGATTATTAGGTGGTGTTCTTGTGGTATTGTCTATAGGGTTCATTGAAAAAACATTAAAAATTGATGATGCTGTAGGAGCTATTTCAGTACACGGTGTTGCCGGAGCTTGGGGAACTTTAGTGATAGGTCTTTGGGGTGTAGATGGTGATACAGGTATTGGATTATTTAATGGAGGTGGTGCTTCACAATTAATTGCGCAGGCAATTGGTGTAGTAGCTTATGCGGTTTGGGCCATTGTGTTATCATACATATTCCTTACTATTATTAAGAAATGTTGTGGTGGCTTAAGAGTAACAGAGGCTGAAGAGATTGCTGGTCTTGATATTTCTGAGCACGGAACAATTGCTTACGCAGGTAAGAGACAAAGAGAAATGGAATAAGCATAATTATTTCTAAATAAAAATTTAAAGGATGTCTTATTATATAAGGCATCTTTTGAATTTTTAAGTATTAGAGAAATTATATGAAAATGGAGACAAAATTATTTTCTTATATTCAACTAACTAATCAATATTAATAAGATATAAAATGAAAAGAATTGAAGCAATTATTAGAAAGTCAAAATTTCGCGCGGTTAAAGACGCTTTACACGAAGTAGGGGTAAACTTTTTTTCTTACTGGGATGTTACTGGATTAGGTAATGAGAAAGAAGGGCATGTTTACAGAGGAATTTCTTATAGCACTAGTGATATTCAGCGTCGATATTTATCTATTGTCGTGAATGATGATTTTGAAGAGGTAACTATTAAAGCAATTTTAAATTCAGCTGCAACAGGGGAAGTAGGAGATGGTAAGATATTTGTTTCCACTATAGATGAATGTTACAGAATAAGGACAGGAGAAAAGGGAGGAGATACTTTAAAATAACAAGCAACTAATTATTAAATAATTATTATGGAATTACTTACAACAAATAATGTATGGATGATGATCTGTACAGCACTAGTTTTCTTCATGCATTTAGGATTTGCATTTTTGGAAATTGGATTAACAAGACAAAAAAATACAATCAATATATTATTTAAAAACATTTTTATTATTACCATAGGTCTATTATTGTACTGTTTGGTAGGGTTTAATTTAATGTACCCTGGTTTTGCAGAAGGTTCTTCAGGAATATTTGGATTTGCCGGGTTTGGGTTAGATTCACCTACTGTTGATGGAGTGTTAGATTTAACATATAACGAAGGTTATACCTATTGGACAGATTTCTTATTTCAGGGGATGTTCGCCGCAACAGCAGCGACTATTGTTTCAGGTGCGGTAGCCGAGCGTATTAAGATTTTACCTTTTATGATATTTACCGTTGTATATGTAGGGTTTGTGTATCCTATTGCTGGTTCTTGGAAATGGGGAGGTGGCTTTTTAGATATGTTAGAAACTCCATTCTATGATTTTGCAGGTTCAACGCTAGTGCATTCAGTTGGTGGATGGGCTGCTGTAGTTGCTGTTTGTTTATTAGGAGCAAGAATAGGTAAATTTAAAGATGGAAAACCACAGGCTATTCCAGGACATAATATTCCTATGGCTACAGCTGGTGTATTAATCTTATGGTTAGGATGGTTTGGATTTAATGGAGGCTCTGTGTTGTCTGCCGATCCGACCTTAACATCATTAACTTTAGTGACCACATGTTTGGCTGCAGCCGCTGGTGGAGTTGTAGCGATGCTAGTGTCTACCGCTATGTATAAGAATCTAGACTTAACAATGTTTCTAAATGGTATATTAGGTGGTTTAGTCGGTATTACTGCGGGTGCTGACCAAATGAGCCCAACAGATGCTATTATAATCGGTGCAGTTGCAGGTGCTTTAATTGTTTTGGCGGTTAGTTTCGTTGATAATAAATTGAAATTGGACGATCCCGTTGGTGCTATAGCTGTGCATTTAGTGTGCGGTATTTGGGGAACTTTAGCGGTTGGAATCTTTGGAAATCTTGCTGGAGTTGATCAGTTTATAAGTCAGTTAATAGGTGTTGCTTCTTATGCTGCTATATGCATAGTTTCAGCATTCGTAATTATATATACTTTAAAGAAAACAATGGGTATTAGAGTTTCGGAACGTGAAGAATTAGAAGGTTTAGATGGACATGAGCATGGTATGGATGCGTATCCTGATTTTAGATTGAATGAGCATTAAGATTTAGAAAAGAATAAATATTATGCTGATGCCTTGTCTTTTATAGATGAGGCATCTTTTTTTGAGTTAGTATAGCTAAATGTTGAGTTTCAGTTATAATGATTAAGTTTATAAAAGTATGTAAATAAAAAAGCCTTCAATTTTAATTGAAGGCTTTAATTTATGGTAATAAATAAAAAGTTTTTTTAAGCAGAGTTTCTACTGGCATTAATGTTTCCAAATAAAGAGCGTGTCACTATTTTTGCAAATATTTCTAACTCTTCACCGTCTTTTACGCCTGCTTTATCAAGTTCCTGAATTTTCTTTAAGGCATATTGTTGAATAGTAAGTAATGGTAAAACAATAGACTCTCGTACTTCAATTGAAGCTTTTCCAGAAGGTTCGTTTTCCATTAATTCTTCATACCCAGTAAGCTTTAATAAAATAGATTTTGTCTTCTCGTATTCGGTGTAAATAATGTTCCAGAATTCTCCAAATTCTTCATCTTTAGCCATGTATTTGGTTAAATCAAAGAACGATTTTGTTAGAGACATCATACTGTTTTCAAGTAAGGTCTTAAAGAATTTAGAATTTTTATAAAGCTGTTCTACTTTATGAAATTCACCACGATCTTCGTAGTTTTTTAAGGCAGTACCAACGCCAAAGAAGCCAGGAACGTTTTGTTTTAACTGACTCCATGACCCTACAAATGGAATGGCTCTTAAATCTGAAAATATTAATTCATCAGACTTTGAGCGTTTTGAAGGTCTACTACCAATATTGGTTTTTGCGTAATATTTTAACGTACTCATACGCTCTAAATACGGGATAAACATTGGGTGATTTTTAAAGTCCTTATAAACTTCGTAGCTGGTAACGGCCAAATCGTTCATTACGACTTTATCTTCTTCAGACATTTTATTTTTACTGCCATCAATGCTGTTCTTAATGCCAGAACTAATAAGTTGTTCGATGTTATATTGAGCAGAATCTAATGTTCCGAAGTTAGAGCTAATGGTTTGCCCTTGAATAGTAAGTTGTACTTCTTTGTCCTCAATAGTTGGGCCTAAAGATGCGTAGAACTGGTGGGTTTTTCCACCTCCGCGTGCTGGTGGTCCACCACGGCCATCAAAGAATATAGCCGTTACATCATATTTTCGTGACATTTCGGTTAGTAATTCTTTGGCTTTGTAAATGCCCCAGTTGGCCATTAAATAACCACCATCTTTGGTCCCATCAGAGAATCCTAGCATGATGGTTTGTTTATTTCCACGGCTTTTTAAATGTGCGGCGTAAGCAGGATTTGTATATAATTGCTCCATAACTTTTGGAGCATTTTCTAAATCGGTAATAGTTTCAAAAAGCGGTACAATGTCAACAGTTAATTCCTCTTTAAACGCTGCCATTTTAAGCATGGCATAAAGTTGCATAACGTTTAAAGCAGTTTGGTTATTACTTATAATGTAACGGTTAGCACCTTTTTCTCCGTTCGATTTTTGAATGTATTTTATGGCTTCAATCGTTTTTAGGGTGTTGTAAACCATTTCATCTGTGAAAGCATCAAAATCTAAATTTTCATTTGAAACTTTTGAAAGAATATCAATTTGTTCTGCTTCCGATAATTCGTGATAATTGGCAGGGAATATCGTGTCTCCTTTTTCTATCAGCTGATCAACAACGCCTGTAAACACCGAGTGATGGATTCTACTATCTTGTCTAATATCAAGAGTTGCGAAATGATATCTGAATAAGTGAACTCTGTTTATTAAGCTGTGAATTTCATTTACATATAGTGATTGGTGCTCATTAACCACCACATTTCGAATGCTTAAAAGTTCTTTTATTAATTCTTCGCAACTTATAGCATCAGGTGTTTCAAGATCGATACTATAATTATACATGATGGTTTCTAATCGAATCACGCGTTCTTCAACCCCTCTAAAGGTTAGTTTTCTACGCAATTGCTTTAAATCGGCATAATACTTTTTAAGAACCGCTTGTTTTAGTTTCTTAGCAACTTTTAGGGTCGTATCAGGTTTAACAAAAGGGTTGCCATCGCGATCTCCACCGGGCCAGAATCCTAAATTGATAATTTCGTTATGCTTTTTACCGTCGCCGTAAATATTTTGTTGAATGTAATTGTAAATTTGACCAAAGGTTTGGTAGTATACATTCTCTAAATACCAAATTAAGCTAATGGCTTCATCGTACGGTGTAGGTTTTTCATGCTTAAAGAAAGGTGTTTTTCCTAACTGAGCGAATAAGTTATTAATTTCCGAAAGGTTGTTGCTTTTAATTGCAGCGGTTAAATCGGTTATAATGCCTAGTACTGTTCCAGGGTAAAATTGTGTTGGATGTGCCGTTAAAACTATACGGACCTTAAATTCTTCTAAATAGGCTTTTAATGCTTCAAGTTGATTTTCAGAATTTGCAGACTCTTTTAAGTTTCTAAGGGTTCCAATACCTTCCATGTTATTTACAATGGGGAAAGCTGCATCTTCAACAGCATCGAATAACACCACCTGGCGTTCGATATATTGAATGAATCTGAACAAGAGGTTTATTTGGCTTTCTTTTGAGCGTCTGCCTTGGTATTTTTTAAAAAATGTATCTACTATGGTCGTTGGATCATCGCCATTTGCAAATCCTTTTTTACATGTTTCATGAAAAAGTGGTAACAAAACTCCCGTTTTTGTAATAGTATCGAAAGGTAAGGTCATAAATATACTGTTGTATATTTGATACTTCGATAATACGTTTTGTTTGAATCTTGCTAATTTTGGCTCTACTGACATAAATCTTTCTATTTTTTATTTAACCATAAAAGTAATGAAGCTATAATTAAAGCGTGCAGACTCAAAGAAGTTTTATTAATTTTTTTTAATAATTCAGTTCTTATTGTGAATAATTAAAAAAATGATGCGCTTAATCAAAATCTTTATAATCGCCTTACTTGCCTTTTCTTATAAAAACAGCGACGAGGCTTTAAGCCTATTATAATGTCGTATTATGGGAGTATGATAAATGTCATAGTTAGTCCGTAGCATATGTTATAATTTTGCTCACTTAACCAAAAAATAACTTAGATGAATAAAATACATTCATTTCATATTCCGGTAATGGGCATAGGTTTTACTATCGATAGTCCGATAAAAGTTGCGCATTTGGGAATAGACTCTGTTATATCTTTAGTTGATGATATTTTGATTGAGAAGATTAGAAAGATGTACAGTGAAAAATTTGAATTGCCGTATAAAGAAATAACAGAAAAAGTTGAAGATTTTAGAGCGAAGCGTATTACTTCTTATTTAAATCTAGTGAATGAACTTGTTGATAAAAACTTTGAGGCTTTAAAAAATGTTACTAACGAAAAGAGTGAAGCTTTAAAAACTTATCTAAACCTTTTGCCTTCAAATTCTTCTTTATTGGCAGAATATAAAAGTTTGGTTCAGAAAAAGGGATTTCATGTTTCTGAGATAAAACAGTGGGCTTCTCAGCATTTAAAAAAGGGAAGTATAGATGTTAATATCATGACGAAAGTCGATAAGGATAACTATGTTAAAGACGAACAATTACCTGTGGAATTTAACGATGCCCATGCAGCTTTACGTGGTTTTGCTAAAAGTGATTTAGAAGCTTCTGTAGTTCTATCGGCGGGTATGAATCCGAGATTATATGCTTACATGAGTGAGTTCGACGATTTTTATCCTAATGCACAAGGCGAGTTTAAAAAGAAGATTATTTTAAAGGTGAGCGATTATCGTTCCGCATTAATTCAAGGTAAATTTCTAGCTAAAAAGGGCTTATGGGTTTCTGAATATCGCATCGAATCTGGGTTGAATTGCGGAGGTCATGCCTTTGCTACCGATGGGTACCTTTTAGGGCCTGTATTAGCTGAATTTAAAGAAAATCGGGAAGAATTAAGAACGACTATTGAAGCTGTTATAGTAAAGGAATTGGAGCAGCAAGGGCGCGAAATTCCCCCAAGTGCATTACAATTTAATGTGTCGGCTCAAGGTGGTGTTGGAACCAATGAAGAGCACGAGTTTTTATTAAACGAATATGAGCTAGACGCCATTGGATGGGGAACACCATTTTTATTAGTTCCTGAAGCATCGACAGTAGATAGGGATACTTTAAATCAATTAGCTCAAGCCAATGAAGACGATTTATATTTAAGTGATATTTCTCCCCTAGGAATTCCATTTAATAACCTGAAGAATAATACAAAAGATTTAGAGAAGGAGTTAAATATTTCTAAAGGAAGACCTGGTAGTGCATGTCCTAAGAAGTTTGTGGCGCTTAATAAAGAGTTCAAGGAGAAAGGAATTTGTACTGCATCAAGAGAGTACCAGCATTTAAAACTAGAGGAGTTAGATAGCCAAGACCTTTCTGAACTTGAGTATAAGAAACAGTATAATAAAATTATTGAGAAGTCATGTACTTGTGTAGGTTTAGGGACTTCAGCTCTGTTAGCTTATAATTTGGAAACAAGGACAGAAGGAGCAGGGGTTTCTATATGTCCTGGACCAAATATGGCATATTATTCAAAAGTGATGAGTTTGAAAAATATGGTAGATCACATATACGGACGTGATAATATGTTAAATTCTAAATATAGACCAAACCTTTTTATTAAAGAACTCCATATTTATATAGATTATTTAATTAATAAAATCAACGACGTAAAAGAGTCGATGACAAAAAAGGATGAAAAATATTTATTCAATTTTATTAAAAACCTAAGCCAGGGAGTTGCCTATTATCAGGGGTTATTCCAAAAAGTGCAAACCTCTTTTTACTCTATTAAAGTAGAGGTTTCTAACGAATTGCATAAAGCAGAAAACATATTGGAAATTCTCAGGCTAGAAGTTGAATCGGCCGTTATTAAATTAGAGGCTTCTAAAGTCCTAGCTTAATACAAACTATAAATAGGATAAAATCCATTTCAATTTTGTTAATTAACTACGTGTTTAATTACTGAGAATTTAAAGATTTGATAAATAGATAAAATGTCCTTAAATTTCTTTTATTTTTTAAAGTAAACTCAAATACATATAATTTTAATTAAGATATTTGCAAAATATATGTTGAGCCAAGTTTAGGCTTCAAAAGAGTTGTTTTAAAGTAGATTAAAATTGAAATGGATTTAGTAAAGGAGATAAAACGTCTTAAAGAAGAGAAAAATGCTGTAATTCTTGCGCACTATTATCAGGTAGGGGAAATTCAGGATATTGCAGATTATGTTGGAGATAGTTTAGGTTTATCGCAAAAGGCAGCGGAGACCGATGCCGATGTTATTGTGTTTGCAGGCGTTCATTTTATGGCTGAAACGGCTAAAATTTTAAATCCATCAAAAACAGTTGTACTTCCTGATTTAAACGCAGGTTGTTCTTTGGCCGATTCTTGTCCGCCGGATGCTTTCGAGAAATTTACTAAAGCACATCCGGATCATGTTGTAATTACTTATGTAAACTGTTCTGCTGAAATTAAGGCATTGAGTGATATTGTTTGTACTTCATCTAATGCCCTTAAAATTGTAGAATCTATTCCTAAGGAAACGCCAATAATATTTGCTCCAGATAGAAATTTGGGTGCTTATATTATGAAAGAAACAGGTCGTGATATGTTGCTTTGGGATGGTAGCTGTATAGTTCATGAAGCATTTTCTATGGATAAATTAATAGAACTTCATAAAAAACATCCGGATTATAAGATTATTGCACATCCAGAGTCTGAGGAACATATTTTAAATACAGCTACTTATATCGGATCTACTTCAGGGATGATTAATTATGTAAAAGCACATCAGGATGAGAAATTTATCGTGGCAACTGAGGCGGGAATTTTACATAAAATGCAACAGGAAATGCCAAATACTGAAATGATTCCAGCACCTGCAAAGGAAGATAATACATGTGCTTGTAGCGAATGTCATTTTATGAAAATGAACACGCTTCAGAAATTGTACGATTGTTTGTTAAACGAATCGCCACAAATTAATGTACCTGAAAATATTATAGAACGTGCGCTGTTACCTATCGAGCGTATGCTAGAATTGTCGAAATAAAACATGATAACTGCAGATTATTTGGTAATTGGCTCAGGAATTGCGGGCTTAACATTTTCCGTTAAGATAGCCGAGAAATATCCTGAAAGAAAGGTTGTTGTTGTAACAAAAGCTAATGAAGATGAATCTAATACCAAATATGCCCAAGGTGGAGTTGCTGTTGTTTCAGATAAGGAAAACGATTCTTTTAAAAAGCACATAAAAGACACTTTAATTGCGGGCGATGGTTTGTGTAATGAGGAAGTTGTTGAGATGGTCGTTAAAGAGGGGCCAAAGCGTCTTCAGGAGCTTCTACATTGGGGCGCGAATTTTGATTTGGATGACAAGGGTGTTTTTGATTTAGGAAAAGAAGGTGGACATTCAGAGTATCGGGTCGTGCACCATAAAGACATTACAGGTTATGAAATAGAACGTGCTTTGTTAGCTAGGGCACATCAGTTACCAAATATTTCTATTTTACCGCATCATTTTGCGATCGATTTAGTCACTAATCATCATGTGAAAAATATTCAGTCTGAACAATTACAATGTTACGGAGCCTACGTTCTAGATCAAAAGTCAGGTGAAATATTCACAATAAGGGCAAATAGTACTTTATTGGCTTCTGGAGGTGTTGGATGTGTATATGGACATACTACCAATCCTAAAATTGCTACAGGTGATGGTATTGCAATGGCCTATCGTGCCAAGGCAAAAATTAGGGATATGGAGTTCGTGCAATTTCATCCTACGGCTTTATATGAAGAAAAAGGAGAGTCTTCTTTTTTAATTTCTGAAGCAGTAAGAGGTTTTGGGGCGTATCTTAGAAATAAGGACGGGGTTCGCTTTATGTTAGACTACGATGTGCGTGCCGAATTAGCTTCCAGAGATATTGTGTCACAGAGCATTGATAGTGAATTAAAAGAATCAGGTGATTCGCATGTATACTTAGATTGTACCCATTTAGATATGGATGAATTTAAAAAGCATTTCCCAAATATTTATAAGAAGTGTTTAGATCATCATATCAATGTAGAACGCGATTGGATTCCTGTGGTGCCTGCTTCACATTATTTATGTGGAGGTATAGAGGTGAATAAAAAAGGGCAAACCAGTATTGATAATTTATTTGCTTGTGGTGAGTGCACACGGACCGGTTTACATGGCGCGAATAGATTGGCGTCTAACTCGTTGTTAGAGGCTTTAGTTTATGCGCATAATATCTATAAGTACCTTTGCAAACATGGTTATGAAATGTCTGATGTGGAGATTCCAGACTGGAATGATGAGGGAACTACACTAACAAAGGATAATGTCGTTATTAGACATAATACGCAGCAATTGCAGGCTTTAATGCGTGATTATGTTGGTATTGTACGCAGTAATGAACGATTACATCGTGCTGTAAAACATCTTGATTTGATTTATGATGAGGTAGAAGAACTTTACAGAACGTCTAAAATTACCACCTCGTTATGTGAATTACGAAATATGATAAATGTGGCACACTTAATTATTGGTCAGTCATTAGAAAGAACAGAAAATAAAGGTGGTTATTACAATTTAGATAACGTAAAAAAGATGTAATTACTAATTGATATGCGCTAAAGTTTTAGTGCATAAAAAAGGCGAAACTTGCAAGTTTCGCCTTTTTTATTTTTGTATTCAGTAAGTTTTAGTCTGCTAAAACAATTACCTTATTATCCTTCATTTCTAAGGTTCCTGATTGAATTTCTAAATGCAATATTTTATTGTCATCTTTTGATGGAATAATTTTCCCATGCAAATCATCAAGAACTAAGTGGCTTTGGGTATGTGTGTAAATTTTAACGAACCCTGATTTTAAAGTTGAAACTATAGGGGCGTGATTATTTAACACTTGAAATTCTCCATTTACACCAGGAACAGCAACAGAATCAACTTCACTAGTAAATAATGTGGCTTCAGGTGATACAATTTCTAAATACATATTTCTTAATTAGATTAAGCCTCGGCTAACATTTTTTCTCCAGCTTCAATAGCTTCTTCGATAGTACCTTTAAGGTTAAACGCTGCTTCTGGTAAGTGATCTAATTCACCATCCATAATCATGTTAAATCCTTTAATAGTTTCTTTAATATCTACTAATACACCTGGAATACCTGTAAACTGCTCTGCTACGTGGAATGGTTGAGATAAGAAACGTTGTACACGTCTTGCTCTACCTACAGCTAATTTATCTTCTTCAGATAATTCTTCCATACCAAGGATGGCAATAATATCTTGTAACTCTTTGTAACGTTGTAATAACTCTTTTACTCTTTGCGCACAGTTATAGTGATCAGCTCCTAAAATATCAGCTGTTAAAATTCTAGATGTAGAATCTAAGGGATCTACCGCAGGGTAAATACCAAGCTCAGCAATTTTACGAGATAATACGGTTGTAGCATCTAAGTGGGCAAATGTTGTTGCAGGAGCAGGGTCAGTTAAATCATCCGCAGGTACGTAAACCGCTTGTACAGATGTAATAGATCCTTTTTTAGTTGAAGTAATACGCTCTTGCATTGCCCCCATCTCTGTTGCTAATGTTGGTTGGTAACCTACTGCAGAAGGCATACGACCTAATAATGCAGATACCTCAGAACCGGCTTGCGTAAAACGGAAGATGTTATCTACGAAGAAAAGTACGTCTTTCCCTTGTCCGTCTCCAGCACCATCACGGAAATATTCAGCAATAGTTAATCCAGATAAGGCAACACGAGCACGTGCTCCAGGAGGCTCATTCATTTGTCCGAATACGAAAGTGGCTTTAGATTCTTTCATTTTAGATTTGTCTACTTTAGATAAATCCCATCCGCCTTCTTCCATAGAGTGCATAAAGTCATCACCGTAACGGATAATTCCAGACTCTAACATCTCTCTTAAAAGGTCATTTCCTTCACGAGTTCTTTCACCTACACCAGCAAATACTGATAAACCACCGTGACCTTTTGCAATATTGTTAATTAACTCCTGAATTAATACTGTCTTACCTACACCAGCACCACCAAATAATCCAATCTTACCACCTTTTGCATAAGGTTCGATTAAGTCGATTACTTTAATACCCGTAAATAAAACTTCAGTAGAAGTTGATAAATCTTCAAATTTTGGAGCTTCTCTGTGAATTGGTAAGCCAGCTTCTCCTGCTTTAGGTAAATTACCAAGACCATCGATAGCGTCTCCTATTACATTAAACAAACGTCCATATACATCATCACCAATCGGCATTTGTATAGGAGCACCAGTAGCTGTTACTTCAATACCTCTGCTTAAACCATCAGAAGAATCCATGGCTATGGTACGCACAGTATTTTCACCAATGTGAGATTGTACTTCTAGTACTAATAAAGAACCATCAGGTCTTTTAATTTCTAACGAATCGTAAATTTTTGGAAGCTCTGCGCCTGCACCGAATGCGACATCGATAACCGGACCAACTATTTGTGCAACTTTACCTGTAACTTTAGACATTACTTATATGTTTAATATTATGCGTTTTAATTGTATGAAAACGGTTTTTGTTTTCGCGTGCAAAGATAGTTGTTTTAATTTAAAATAAAAGCGGTTTTTTCTTTTTTGCCCATAAAAAAACACCTTAATTATTAAGGTGTTTTTTATTATGGTTTATATTGTAAGGAATTAGTTGTTAATTGTCCAAGACAGGTAATACATGGAACCTATAAATCCAGTACCAAAAGCTGTGAAATATTCATGTCCGGTTAAATTGGTAGCTCCCGCTTTAAATACCGATTTGATTACTGGCACTTTGTAGTTTACCTGGGCGTCTATCGTATGGAATGCGGGTACATCACCATTACCAAAAGTGGCTTCCCAATAGTAATCGTCACTCCAACGCCATGACACATTAAATCCGAAGTTTTTAAATACTTCAGTATTACCAAAAGTAGCTTTTACTTTATGTTCTGGAGTATTAAAGTTGGTTGGGAAATCGGGATTGGCCGCTGTGTCAAAATCCTGTTTAGCATAGGTGTAATTAGCTTGTAAATCAAAATTACCAAATAATTTTTTCATGAATCCGATAGAAGCTCCATAAGAACTAATGTCGACATCGGCATTCGTATAAGCACCATATATTCTATAATCGCCATTGGCTATAGCCGCAATAGAAAGTGAATTGTCACCAACGGTACCATATAAAGGAGCTACTACGGTGGGTTGCGTAATAAAGTCTTTGTAGTTATTGTAATAGGCATTAAAGTCTATAATAAAGTCGTCAAACTTACCACGATATCCTATTTCATAGGAAGTTATCTGTTCTGGTTTTACTAATTCTGGATTAGCAATAGCATTTGGATCAGCCAATACGGCTGGGTTTCCAGTGGCCGATAAGGCAAGAACGGAAGATAATTTGTATGAGTTTTCATAGGCTGCTCGCCCCGTTTGAGTAAGTTGTGCGGGTACACCTATTTGTTGTCCCGCCGAACTTATATTGTAAATTTCAGAGTATCGATCCAGATTTGTTGGTGCAGCTCCTACTAGTACAGCAAGTCCGGCATCCAAGCCTATAAATAAATCCTGTGTGGTAGGGTTTCTAAAACCTGTTTGTACTGACGCTCTAAAATTATGATTTTCATTTAATGTAAAACCGGCCGAAAGTCTTGGAGAAAGAAATCCGTCGAAGAACTCAGACTTGTCATATCTTACAGAACCTGTTAGTTTTAAATCTAAGTTTTCACTTAAGTCTATATTTTTTTGAATCTGTGTATAAACTCCAAATTCTTCATAATTAATTGGTCCGTCAAAATCGGTGTATATGGTACCTGATGAGTTTAAACTATATTGTCTGTAGGATCCACCAACCTGAATTTCAGCCCAATCTAATAAGTGACCGAAATTATAATTTCCGTCTGCATGATAATATTTGGACTGGTCCTGAAATTTAGACCCCGTTACTAAACTAGGATCATTAATTGTTCTGTTAAACGCCGCTTGAAATTCCGGTGTTCCAGGTTCCAAACGTCCGATGTCTGCAAATGCTCTAGCCTGTTGATGAATGAGAACCGGATTTGGTGCCCCCCCACTTCCTAGTTCCGTTAAAAAGGTTGAAATATATGCTTGGGTATATTGGGTGTACCAATCTTCATCAGATTTCCAGGCTCTATTGATATTTGTTCCTGTAGAAACCATATCATAAGAGTCTCCTGCTTTATCGCCAACCAGATAACCACGTAAGAAGAAATTATCATTTTTAACTTCAAATTTATGCTGTTCCTGGAAGAATCCATTGATATTATAGCGATTCGTGCCTTGATAAATAGTTGATCCAACGCCTACTTTTCCAACGTATGAAATTTCAAAATCATTCGCCCACGGACGATAGTAAAGTCCCCAGTCGGCTTTAACGCTTTCTGCATTATAATTGGTTAAACTTCCTTCCTCATATCCAGTTCGAGTAATGGCTTGCGATCCCATTAAAATGGTACCAGGAGGTAAAAGACCTAAGCCTATGGCCACTTGATCAAAGTTGATAGGGACTGCTAATTCGTCCCCATATAGATTGATTCCATCATAATCAGGATTAACTCTTGTGTATCCGCGGTTAAGTTTGTCGGCATCATTGTTAGCAGCCCAGTCTGTACCTTTTAAAAATCCGAAATTTACTTTTCCGGCAAATTTATCGCTAAATTTATAAGCAGCACGTATACCTAAATCGGTATAATCATTGGTGCCGGAGGCTTCTTGAGATGTAGCCCCTTTTTTAATATAAGCACTAATCCCTGGAAAGTCAAATGGGTTTTTACTGCGCATAAACAGAATTCCGTTAAATGCATTGGCTCCATAAAGAGCTGAAGAAGCTCCAGGGAGTAACTCAATACTTAAAACATCTGTTTCATTCATTCCAACTAAGTTCCCTAGAGGAAAGTTAAGTGCTGGTGAGGAATTATCCATACCGTCTACTAATTGCATAAAGCGGTTATTAGCGAAGGTTGCGAAGCCTCTTGTATTGACAGATTTAAAAGTTAAACTATTGGTGTTAACATCAACACCCTTTAAGTTTTCTAATTCTCCAAAAAAATCGGCAGAAGCAGTTGATGCAATTTCTTTTAACCCAAAACGCTCAATAGTTACTGGAGACTCAAATAATTTTTCTGGTGTTCTCGACGCCGAAATTACAATTTCATCGAGGGAGGTACCTTCTGTAAGTATGAAATTTATAATTTGATTATTAGTACTAACTTCTTGTTTGTCAGATTCAAATCCTATGCTGCTCGCTTGAACCAAGAATGGAGGATTTTGATTGTAGGTCAATACAAATTTACCATCAAAATCGGTAACTGTCCCAGTAGTTGTACCTACAACTAAAATATTGGCGCCAGGAATAGGTTGCCCATTATTGTCGGTTACAATTCCGGATAGTTTCGTTTGTGAGTAGGATAGAGAGATAAATACTAAAAACAAAGGGAGAATAAATGTTTTCATGAATTAATTAGTTTAGTTGAAAATAGTTCTTGGATATTTAGTTGATTATAAAAATATAAAAAAAATTATGCACGCATAATAAATTTGATAAAATTTTAAGGCAACTATTGCTATATCTTAAATTAATGTGCAAAATATTAAATAAATTTAAATATTAAATGCAAGTAAAATATAATTATGGGAAATGGTGTCCTATAAAATAGTTCAGCGAATAATTAGGGTAACTTGGCTTAGGCTAATAAAAAAAAGCCTTTGACTGTAATGTCAAAGGCTTTTTAAATATTTATAATTCTGCTATTCTACCGTAACGGACTTTGCTAAGTTACGAGGTTGATCAACATTTTTACCTAACAAAACAGCTATATGATAAGATAATAGTTGTAATGGTATAGTCGTTATTAAAGGAGATAATGATTCTAAAGTTTCGGGAACTTCAATAACATGATCTGCTAAAGCTCTAACTTGTTCATCACCCTCGGTAACAATACCAATAATTTTTCCTTTTCTGGATTTTATTTCCTGAATGTTGCTAACTACTTTTTCGTAATGGCCTTTTTTAGTGGCAATAACCACTATCGGCATATTTTCGTCGATTAATGCAATAGGGCCATGTTTCATTTCGGCGGCTGGATAACCTTCAGCATGGATATATGAAATTTCTTTTAATTTCAAAGCGCCTTCCAAAGCGACAGGAAAATTATAACCACGTCCTAAATACAAGCAGTTGCGTGAATTTTTATAGATATCAGCAATTTCAGCTATGAGTTTGTCTGATTTTAAAGCTTGTTCTACTTTTTTAGGAATTAGCTCTAATTCTAACATATGCGTTCTGAAATCAGAACTACTAATGGTACCTTTTGCTCTAGCTAGTCTTAACGCTATTAACGTTAGAACCGTAATTTGCGTGGTAAAGGCTTTCGTTGAAGCGACACCAATTTCGGGCCCAGCATGGGTGTATGCGCCTGCATCAGATTCACGCGCAATAGATGATCCTACTACATTACACACGCCAAAAACAAAAGCGCCTTTAGATTTGGCTAATTTAATAGCAGCTAGTGTGTCTGCTGTTTCACCTGATTGTGATATGGCTATAACAACATCCTTCTCGGTAATTATTGGATTTCTATATCTAAATTCGGAAGCATATTCTACTTCTACAGGTATACGAGCCAAATCCTCGAAAATGTATTCGGCTACTAACCCCGCATGCCAAGAGGTTCCGCAAGCTACAATAATAATACGATTGGCGTTCAGAAATTTCTTCATGTTATCTTCTACGCCTGCCATTTTTATAATGGCTTCGTTTCTTAATAAACGACCTCTGTAGGTGTCAGTAATAGCTTTGGGTTGTTCATGAATTTCTTTTAGCATAAAATGGTCGAAACCATTTTTTTCAATTTGCTCCAGGTTTATTTGTAACTCTTGTATATAAGGGTCAACCAAAGAATCATCTTGAATCTTTCTTATTTTTATTTCTTTATTTAAATGAATAATGGCTAATTCTTCATCTTCAAGATAAATAGCGTTTTTAGTATATTCTAAAAACGGTGAGGCATCACTGGCAATAAAAAATTCATTTTCACCAATTCCAATGGCTAACGGACTCCCTAAACGCGCTACTACAACTTCATCAGGTCTATTTTTATCGAATACCGCAATAGCATAGGCTCCTATTACTTGATTTAGAGCTATCTGTACGGCTTTGCCTAATTTAACGCCTTCCTGCTTTTGAACGTCTTCGATAAGGTTAATTAAAACTTCGGTGTCTGTCTCGGATTTAAAAGAGTATCCTCGGGTGATTAATTCTTTTTTTAGTGATTCATAATTTTCTATAATTCCATTATGAATAATAACAAGATTGCCTGAGTTTGAGACATGAGGATGTGAATTTACATCATTTGGGACGCCATGAGTTGCCCATCTTGTATGACCAATTCCTATATTGCCAATAGTCGTGATTTCTTCTTCCGAGCGTTTTTCCAAATCAGAAACCTTACCTTTCGTTTTACAAACTTTAAGGTTTGTACCGTCGTATAAAGCTATACCGGCACTATCATAACCTCGATATTCCAGACGTTTTAAACCCTCAATTACAATAGGGTAAGCTTCTCTTTGTCCTATGTAGCCAACAATTCCGCACATAAATTTGTTCTTTGTGTTAGTGTGTAGTATGAATAATACGAGCATAACCTTTAGTTTGGTTCGATTAAAGGTTATGCTTTGTAAGTTTTAGAACGTGTCGTTGTAATTTACTAAGTCTAAATAGTTATAGGAATGGCTATTCGTTTAATTTAGACTCCGTAAAATAAACTTCGAGTTTCATTTTTTTATTTTCATCAGTAGACGAGACGTTAGTTCCATACAATACAGTTCCTCTTGGTGTAATCAGAGAAGAAGCAGGAACGGCGTTAATGTCGTCTTCGCCGTTTAATATTCTTGAGTTTGTTATGTAATTAACATTTGTAGACAAGCATAATCCAATTTTATTATTAGTTGAATCTCTTTTTAATACATTTATTAAATGTTCAGTTAATCGTATTTTATATTTTGATGTACCCGAATCTTCGTTTGTAATTCGTTGTCCTAAGTGAAGTATTTTCGAGTTGAATGGTACTTGAGTGTTTTCAAGCGGATCAACTGAATAATCTACAATGGGAATGTTATTCTTTACATCGTAAACGTATAACCTGTCATACTTGTGGAAATCCTCATTTTCACCTACCTCTATATTTTCATCTTCCGTTATGATTAGTTGAGCGTCGTTTATTAAACGTTTCAAGATAAATTCTCCATTTCTATCTTTTATGTATTCACCTGATTCATCTGTTTTTCGATAGGTTTTTTTGAAAGTTTCTAATTCAGCTTCAGATTTGAATAATTCCACAATACCTAAAGATCCTTCCGAGCCTTTTATAAATACTTTTTCATCACCGTCTGTGCTGTTACCGTCTTCTAATGGAATGCTAAAATCGTTAATCATCGGATTTAAAATATTGCCTTTAAAATTGAAGGTATATGTAGATTGTGTTCTTTCTCCTTCTACCGTTGAATCTTTAGAATAATAAATTACAATATTAGCATTTGAAGATTGCATATTAATTAAGATAGCGCTTCCAGTTTCTGGACTTATCGCTTCGGCCTTAAAATAAAGGCCTCTAAAATAATTAGCAAAACTGTTGGCGCTGCTTAATTCTGTACTGCCCTCTTTGTCTAAAATTGTAGTTTTCCAGAATGTAGGATCCAATTTTTCTCTTAAAGCAGGAGTCAGATATTCAGTGTCTGCGATTTCACCTTCATCATCGAATTTGTATAATTTAATACGTTTTGCACTTGGAGTAAAGTTTGGAATTTCTAAAATAGTTTCACTCTTATGTTCATCAAAATTTATAGTAGAAGACCCATTAAGCACAAAATTATCAGTCGCATTTATTTCCTTATCTCCTTTTGAAAAGTAGCGCTGAGATTGTGTAATATTTCCCGGATTAAAACTTCTTAAAAAATAATCGTTTTTGAATATTGATAATTTTATCTCTCCGCTGCCGTATAATGAATCACTTATAGTATAAGTAGAGTCAGTAATAGCTCTGTTGTAGTAAGGTATTTTCAATACCACCGAGTCAATAACAGGGTTGTCTCCAAAATCCGGATTGTAGGTTGTAGGGACAATTTGAGCTACAATACTAGACGTTGTGGTGCCAAAGGCAGGATCGTGGAACACACCTAGTACATTTGAATTTAACCCATTAATTTGTAGTGACTTTAATTTTTTACTATACGCTAGAATATTTAAATTTTCCTGACCTTTTTTAAAGTTGACATTGTCTTCACTAATAACATCGCTATCAATATTAGTGAAATCTTTATCACAGGCAATAAAAGACGATGTGATTAATATAAGAGCTGCAGAAAATTTAAGGGCTTTAATTGTCTTTTTCATATATATGTAATGAAGATATGGGTGTTTGTTTATAGAACGTTTTCTGTAACAAAACTTGTATAAGCAGGACCAAAATCTTCTTTGCTTTTGTATTCTAGAACAGGTTTGTCTGATGATTCAACATAATTTTTAAGCTCTTCAGGAATTTCTTCAGAACCAATAATTAAGGCATCAGAATAATCTATAGCCACTTTCATAAGATTTACATATGATGGCTCTTCTAGAACTTGTATTTTTTCTTCGTTTATTTCATCAAATTTAACCTTATTCAGCATATCTTCATTTAAGGTATTGTTAAAACTTTGATTATAAACAGAAGTTACAATTTTACTTTCGTTAAATAATGGTTCGTCTTTATAGTATTCTTTTAGGTATACTGGTAATAACGAAGCTAACCAGCCGTGCACATGAATAACATCTGGCGACCAGTTTAATTTTTTTACAGTTTCGATAACACCTTTGGCAAAGAAAATAGCACGTTCGTCATTGTCAGGAAATAAATTTCCATCTTCATCTGTTAGTGTTGCTTTTCTTTTGAAGTATTCATCGTTGTCAATAAAATACACTTGAATGCGTTCCTTTGGAATAGAAGCCACTTTTATAATGAGCGGCATATCCAAATCGTTAATTACTAAGTTGATGCCTGAGAGTCTGATAACCTCATGTAATTGATGTCTTCGCTCATTAATATTGCCGTATCGGGGCATGAATATTCTTATTTGTCCACCTTGTTGATTTACTAATCTTGGTGCTTCAAAAGACATTGAAGAAATCTCGGTTTCGGGTAAATAAGGTACTACTTCAGATGATACATATAATATCCTCTTATCTTTCATGTGTTTCTATTTATATCTTTAATAGGTAATGACTTACATTCAATTTCTTGAATGATTATTGTAATTATTTCCGTATTTTACAAATAAAATGAATGCAACATCCTTACCGCGCTTTCCTGCAAAAAGGATGCCGTAATTGTGTTACATTATGTTAGCACATTATAAAATATGAAATAAAAACCATGCAAAAGTACAAAAATTTATGCAGTTTGGATGTAAAATCTTAATTTTGCACAAGTTGATTTGAAATTACACTGTGAAAGTTTACTCGAAAAAAGAACAATTAGGTCAGGCTATTTCTGGCTTTAAAGGGCAAGACCTTACAATAGGTCTTGTGCCGACTATGGGGGCGCTTCACGAAGGGCATTTGGCCCTGGTTAAATCTGCTTTAAAAGATAACAACAAAGTGGTTGTGAGTATTTTTGTAAATCCTACCCAATTTAATAATCAGGATGACTTGAAAAAATACCCTAGAACTATGGAAGAGGATATTCGACTTTTAGAAGCGGTGGATGCTGAAAATATTCTTGTTTATGCACCAACGGTGGAGGATGTATATGAAGAAGGTGCAGTGTCAGAGCATTTCGATTTTGATGGGCTAGAATTTGAAATGGAAGGGAAATTTAGAGCCGGTCATTTCGATGGGGTTGGAACTATTGTAAAGCGATTATTCGAAATTGCTACACCTGATAAGGCGTATTTTGGAGAAAAGGATTTTCAGCAATTGCAAATTATTAAAAAGCTTGTTGCAAAGCATAATATCCCAGTCGAAATTGTTGCTTGCGAAATTTGTAGAGAACCATCAGGTTTAGCTATGAGTTCAAGGAATGTTCGATTGCATGGTGGTTATAAAGAAGCCGCACCATTTATTTATAAAACCTTAAAAAGTGCTAAAGTAAATTTCGGCATAAAAAGTGTTAATGATGTGGTGCAATGGGTTGAAAATCAATTTTATGAAAATGAGTTTTTAGATTTAGAGTATTTTATAATCGCAGAGGAGTCTACCCTAAAATCTATTGATACCAAGAATAACAATACAAATTACAGAGCATTTATAGCAGTGTATGCGGATGACGTTCGACTGATTGATAATATTGCTTTAAATTAATTATCTTTGCCACATGCAAATTCAAGTAGTAAAATCTAAGATTCATAGAGTTAAGTGTACGGGTGCTGAGCTCAATTATATTGGTAGTATCACTATCGATGAAGATTTAATGGAAGCCGCCAATATAATACAGGGAGAAAAGGTTCAGATTGTAAATAATGATAATGGTGAGCGATTAGAAACCTATTGTATTCCAGGACCACGTAATACAGGTGAGATAACTTTAAATGGCGCCGCTGCCAGAAAAGTATCGGTGGGCGATACACTTATTTTAATTACTTATGCCTTTATGGATATTGAGGAAGCAAAAGTTTTTAAACCTTCGTTGGTATTTCCTGATGAGGCTACAAACCTTTTAAAATAAAGGTGTGAACCGAAAGACAAAAAGAATGCTTAAAATTATACTCCCATTATTATTGGGAGTTTTTTTAGTCTGGTATTCACTGTCTAAAGTTTCTCTAAGCGATATCATGACTTACCTAAAAAAGTCCAATTATGGCTGGATTATAGCGGGTATGTTCTTAGGGTTGCTTAGTCATATGTCAAGAGCTTATCGTTGGAGGTTTCAGTTAGAACCTATGGGGTATAAAATTAAATATGCCAATAGCTTTATGGCGGTTTTTGCTACGTACTTAATTAATTATACGATCCCAAGGGCGGGCGAAGTAGCACGCGCATCTATTCTTGCTAATTACGAAAAAGTGCCTTTTGAAAAAGGTTTTGGTACTATAGTGGCCGAGCGTATAGCCGATTTGCTTGTTATGCTATTTATAATAGCGATTACATTGTTTCTGCAATATGATTTTATTTATGCATTTTTAGTTGAAAGATTTCATCCGTTTAAAATCGGTATTTTGCTTGTTATACTAATAATTACAGTCTTTGTATTATTCAGATATATTAAACAAAGTTCATCAAAATTCGCATTAAAAGTAAAGACTTTTATGAATGGTTTGTTGGAAGGTATACTTTCCATATTTACTATGAAAAAGAAATGGGCATTCATTTTTCATACCTTATTTATATGGGGTATGTATATTTTAATGTTTTATATCACTTCTCAAGCCATACATGATTTAAAAGATATTTCTATCGGAACTATTTTAATCGGTTTTATATCTGCAAGTTTTAGTATTGCTGCTACCAATGGCGGCATAGGATCATACCCAGTGGCTATTTATGCGGCATTTTCAATTTTTGGTATTGCGCAGGAGCCAAGTATTGCATTTGGTTGGATTATGTGGTCGTCTCAGACTCTTATGATTATTGTTTTTGGAGGGATTTCACTGGCTTATTTGCCTATTTATAATCGTAAAAATAACAGGTAAATCAATTTCTGTAGGTTTGAATTGTTCTGGCATATTTTATACCTTGCCAATAATAATTCTCAAATCGGATAATTATGATGAAAACCAAACTTGCTACTCTGTTTTTTTGTGTGTCTTGTCTGTTGTTAAATGCACAAGTTAAGTACGAATCTATCGAGTCTTCAAAATTAGGAGAAAGCAGACAATTAAAAATTCAATTACCAAGAAGTTATAATAGTAATGAAGACAAAAGCTATCCTTTGTTTGTGGTTTTAGATGGTGATTATTTGTTTGAGGTGGTAGCAGGAAATGTCGATTATTATTCTTATTGGGAAGATATGCCAGAGGCGATTATAGTTGGAGTTAATCAAAATGGTTTTCGTTACGACGACTGTATGTATTCACAACAGAACTCGTTACCTATCGAAACTGGAGCTAGCTTTTTTGAATTTATCGGGACAGAATTAGTCCCTTACATTGAACGAAATTACAGAACAGCAAATTTCCGATTGGCGGTTGGGCATGGAGAAACAGCGAATTTTATAAATTATTATTTATTAAAATCCAATCCACTATTTAGTGGTTATATTGCTATTAGTCCGGACTTAGCGCCCAATATGATAGATTATCTTCCTACGCAATTGGGTAAAATTCAAAGTACATTATTTTATTATCTGGCTTGCTCTGATGGTGATACAGCTACGGTTCAGGAAATGGCTTCAGCTTTAAATTTAGATATTTCCCTGTTGAGTAATGATAATTTAAAGTACAAGTTTAATAATTTCGAAGAGGCTTCACATTATTCGGCCCCTATGCATGCAATACCAAAAGCATTAGAGTCGATTTTTGAAGTGTATCGCCCAATAAGTAAGCATGAGTATAAAGAGACTATTCTAAAACTAGATGGTTCCCCAGTAGACTATCTTCAAAAGAAATATAATACAGTATATGAATTATTTGGTGTAAAAAAGCAGGTTTTAATTAATGATTTTCGTGCTATTTCTGCGGCAATAGAAAAAAATGAAACTTATGAATATTATGAAGCTTTAGGAAAGCTGGCGAGAGAGGAGTACCCAAGTACTATGTTGGGGAATTATTATTTGGCTAGATTTTATGAGGAAACAGGAGAGTCTAAAAAGGCTATGCGTACCTATCAAACCGCATTTACTTTTGAAGAGGTTGCTGGACTTACAAAAGATTTAATGTTAGAAAGAGCAGAGGCAATAAAAATTGATTTTGGATATTAATGGCGAAAGTAAAAACGACTTTTTTTTGTCAGAATTGTGGAACACAATTTGCAAAATGGCAGGGGCAATGTAATGCTTGTAAAGAGTGGAACACCATAGTTGAAGAGCTGATACAAACATCTGTCAAAAGCGATTGGAAGTCGCCAACTTCAGTTGTGAAAAAGGTAGCAGTGCCACTTAGAATAAAGGATATTGATTCCTCAAAAGAAGCGCGATTAGATACATTTGATGGGGAATTAAATCGTATTTTGGGAGGAGGTGTCGTGCCAGGTTCCTTAACGTTATTAGGAGGAGAACCGGGTATCGGTAAAAGTACTTTGCTGCTCCAAGTGTCTTTAAAATTACCATATAAAACCCTTTATGTTTCTGGAGAGGAAAGTCAGAAACAGATTAAAATGCGTGCCGAACGTATTAATCCTGACAACAGTAATTGCTATATTCTAACAGAGACTAAAACTCAAAACATTTTTAAACAAATCGAAGCCTTGGAGCCCGATGTAGTAATAATAGATTCCATTCAGACCTTACATAGCGATTATATCGAGTCTTCATCCGGAAGTATTTCTCAAATAAAAGAGTGTACGACTGAGTTAATAAAATTTGCCAAAGAAACAGCGACTCCAGTTATTTTAATAGGTCATATCACCAAAGATGGTAATATTGCCGGACCTAAAATATTGGAACATATGGTCGATACCGTTTTGCAATTTGAAGGTGACCGTAACCATGTGTTTAGGATATTAAGAGCGCATAAAAATCGTTTTGGGTCTACTAACGAATTAGGGATTTATGAAATGCAGGGTACTGGATTAAGAGAAGTGTCTAATCCTTCTGAAATCCTAATTTCTAAAAAAGATGAAGAGCTATCCGGTAATGCGGTAGCAGCTACTTTAGAAGGAATGCGTCCGTTAATGATTGAAGTTCAGGCGCTGGTAAGTACGGCAGTTTATGGTACGCCACAGCGCAGTGCCACAGGATTTAATTCCAAAAGGCTTAATATGTTACTTGCAGTTTTAGAAAAGCGAGCAGGTTTCCGTTTAGGCGCTAAAGATGTGTTTCTAAATATTACAGGAGGGATTACTGTAGACGACCCTGCAATCGATTTAGCAGTTGTAGCTGCGATTTTATCGTCTAATGAAGATGTGGCGCTTCAGAAAGATTTTTGCTTTGCTGCCGAAGTCGGATTATCTGGCGAAATTCGACCGGTACAACGGGTGGAGCAACGCATATTAGAAGCTGAAAAACTAGGGTTTTCGGCCATTTTTGTGTCTAAGTATAATAAAATTTCCTTGAAAAATACCGCTATCAAAATTCAGATGATTTCAAAAATTGAGGATTTGGTAGGTTTTATTGTTTAATTTACCAGTATTCAATCACGCTATTTTAGCAAAATTCATTAATTTCGCTGCTCGAAATGAAAATTGATATAATGAGTGCTAAATTCCCTGAATATAAAGGTCTTGACTTGCCAAAAGTAGCAGAAGAAATTCTAAACTACTGGCAAGAAAACAATATTTTTGAAAAGAGTGTTTCAACCAGAGAAAATAACGAATCGTTTGTGTTTTTTGAAGGACCCCCTTCTGCAAATGGTTTACCTGGGATTCACCACGTTATGGCACGAGCTATAAAAGATATATTCTGTCGTTATAAAACTCAGAAAGGTTATCAGGTAAAACGTAAGGCGGGTTGGGATACTCACGGACTTCCGGTGGAGTTAGGAGTTGAAAAAGAGTTAGGAATTACCAAAGAAGATATAGGGAAAACTATTTCAGTTGAAGAATATAACGCAGCCTGTCGTAAGGCAGTGATGCGCTATACAGATATTTGGAATGATTTAACAGAAAAAATGGGGTATTGGGTAGATATGGACGATCCATATATTACCTATAAACCAAAATATATGGAATCTGTATGGTGGTTGTTAAAACAGATTTACAACAAAGAACTTTTGTACAAAGGTTATACCATTCAGCCATACTCTCCAAAAGCAGGTACAGGTTTAAGTTCACATGAGTTGAATCAGCCAGGAACGTATCAGGATGTTACAGATACCACCATAGTAGCTCAGTTTAAAGCAAAAGGAGATTCGCTTCCGGAATTTTTACAAAATGAAGGTGATATTCATTTCTTGGCTTGGACGACAACACCTTGGACGCTCCCAAGTAATACCGCGTTAACCGTTGGGCCAAAAATTGATTATGTATTGGTTGAAACGTATAACCAATATACGTTTGAGCCTATAAAAGTGGTGTTAGCTAAGAAATTAGTGAGTTACCAGTTTTCAGGAAAATTTAAGCAGGTTGAAAATCAAGAAGAAATAGCAGCTTACAAGCAAGGCGATAAAAAAATACCATTTTATATTGTTAAAGAGTTTGTAGGTAAAGATTTAGTAGGCATTACTTATGAACAGTTATTGCCATTTGTTTTACCAAACGATAATCCTGAAAATGCTTTTAGAGTAATTTCTGGAGATTTCGTTACCACAGAAGATGGTACAGGTATTGTACATACAGCACCTACTTTTGGTGCAGATGATGCCTTGGTTGCTAAACAAGCAACTCCAGAAGTGCCACCAATGTTGGTTAAAGATGAAAATGGAAATTTAGTACCGTTAGTGGATTTACAAGGTAAGTTTAGACCTGAAATGGGTGAATACGCTGGTAAGTATGTGAAAAATGAGTACTATGCCGATGGGGAAGCTCCTGAAAAATCGGTAGATGTAGAAATTGCCATTCAGTTAAAAACAGAAAATAAAGCCTTCAAGGTTGAAAAATATAAACACAGCTATCCTAACTGTTGGAGAACCGATAAACCCATTCTTTACTATCCGTTAGATTCTTGGTTTATTAAAGTTACCGATGTTAAGGAACGCATGTTTGAATTGAACGAAACCATTAATTGGAAGCCTAAAGCAACTGGTACGGGACGTTTCGGTAACTGGTTAGCGAATGCTAACGACTGGAATTTATCGCGTTCACGCTACTGGGGAATTCCGTTACCTATTTGGAGAACTGAAGATGGTAAGGAAGAAATCTGTATCGGGTCGGTTGAAGAATTGAAAGCTGAAATGTCTAAGGCTGTTGAGGCTGGCCTTATGGCTAAAGATATTTTTGAAGGTTTTGTGGTTGGAGATAATTCTGAAGAAAATTACGATCTTGTCGATTTACATAAAAATATAGTTGATGAGATTGTTTTGGTTTCAGCTTCAGGACAGCCTATGAAACGTGAGAGCGATTTAATAGATGTTTGGTTCGATTCAGGGTCTATGCCTTACGCACAATGGCATTATCCGTTTGAAAATAAAGAATTGATTGATAACGGAACATCGTATCCGGCCGATTTTATAGCAGAAGGCGTCGATCAAACACGAGGGTGGTTCTATACTTTACATGCTATTGGAACTATGGTTTTCGATTCCGTAGCCTATAAAAATGTCGTATCAAACGGATTGGTATTAGACAAGAACGGACAAAAAATGTCTAAGCGTCTTGGTAATGCTGTTGATCCTTTTGAGACTTTAGGTAGCTACGGTGCCGATGCTACGCGTTGGTATATGATTAGTAATGCCAACCCTTGGGATAACTTAAAATTTGATTTAGAAGGGGTCGAAGAAGTGAAACGTAAATTCTTCGGAACTTTATATAATACCTATTCATTCTTCCAGTTATATGCTAATTTAGACGGCTTCAAATATCGAGAAGAAAATATTCCTTTAGAAGAGCGTCCTGAGATAGACCGTTGGATTCTTTCAGAATTACACACCTTAATTAAAAAGGTTGATGTATTCTATGCAGAGTATGAGCCTACACGTGCAGCTCGTGCTATTTCAGATTTCACACAGGATTATTTAAGTAACTGGTACGTGCGTTTATGTAGAAGACGATTCTGGAAAGGTGATTATCAAAAAGATAAAATATCAGCTTATCAAACGCTTTATACTTGTATGGAAACAATTGCCAAATTAGGAGCGCCAATTGCACCATTCTTTATGGATAGACTGTATTTAGATTTAAATAAAGCAAGTCAGAAAGAAACGTTCGAGAGTGTGCATTTAGCGGATTTCCCAACTTTCGATGAGTATTATGTAGATAAGGCTTTAGAGCGTAAAATGGAAAGTGCTCAAACAATATCTTCATTAGTGTTGTCGTTAAGAGCTAAAGAGAAGATAAAAGTGCGACAGCCGCTTCAAAAAATCATGATTCCAATTGCTAGTAAGCAGCAAAAGGAGGAGATTTCAGCAGTTTCAGATTTAATAAAACATGAAGTTAATGTTAAGGAAATTGAGTTGTTAGAAGAGGCTTCAGAAATATTGGTTAAACGTATTAAGCCTAATTTCAAAGCTTTAGGTCCTCGATTTGGAAAAGACATGAAAGCTATTGCTAATGCAGTAATTAACTTTTCTGCAGAAGATATTAACAAAATTGAACAAAAAGGCTCTTTAGACATTGTAGTTAACGAAAAAAATATAACTTTAGCCTTAGGTGATGTAGAAATTACCTCGCAAGATATTGAAGGATGGCTAGTGGCAAATGAAGGTAGTTTAACCGTAGCATTGGATGTTACAATTACCGACGATTTGCGCAGAGAAGGAATCGCTCGAGAACTGATTAATCGTATTCAAAACTTACGTAAAGATTCAGGTTTCGAGGTGACAGATAGAATAGATGTTGTACTTCAAAAAGATGATCAAATTGTAAATGCGATCGATTCAAACATGGCTTATATAAAAATGGAAACATTGGCAAATGAGCTTGAAATTATTGACAATGTAGAAAACGGTATAGAAATTGCTTTTGATGATGTAAATACCAAATTGTATATACAAAAACACTAACACTAAACAATTATGAGTGAAGATTTAAACGTAAGATATTCAGATAAGGAATTAGCTGAATTCAGGGAGATAATTCAAGATAAAATTCAAAAGGCGCAGCACGATTTAGAACTAATAAAAAGTGCATATATGAACGACCATAATAATGGTACAGATGATACTTCGCCCACGTTTAAAGCATTCGACGAAGGTAGTGAAGTAATGAGCAAAGAGTCTAATTCGGCATTAGCTATTAGGCAAGAGAAATTTATTCGCGATCTTAAAAATGCTCTTATTAGAATTGAAAATAAAACCTATGGTATTTGCCGTGTAACAGGTAAACTTATTAATAAGGAGCGATTAAAGTTAGTGCCGCATGCTACGTTAAGCATTGAAGCGAAAAACATGCAATAATAAATTAATAAAATAGTATATTTGAACGTCTCATATTTTATGAGGCGTTTTTTATTTAACCCTATGTCTTTAAAAAAATCGATAATTCTAATCGTTTTGGTTTTACTGCTCGATCAGATTAGTAAGATTTACATAAAAACACATTTTAAACTTCAGGAAAGTGTTGAGGTATTTAGTTGGTTTCAAATATATTTTATTGAGAATGATGGCATGGCCTGGGGAACAAAAATCAGTGATTTTATATCTTTTATTTCAGAAAGGTCGGCAAAAATAATTTTAACGCTATTTCGTGTCGTTGCTATTTTCGGGATTGGGTATTGGCTGTATGATTCTACAAATAAAAAAGCGACTAAAACTTTAATAGTTGCGGTAGCCTTAATTTTTGCGGGTGCCTTAGGTAATATAATTGATTCGGTTTTTTATGGTGTGCTGTTCGATGATAGTTTCAGTCAAGTGGCACAATTTTTACCAGAAGGAGGTGGTTATGATACGTTTTTACACGGTAGAGTGGTAGATATGCTTTATTTCCCCCTATTTGAGATTGATTTGCCAGAATGGATGCCGTTTTATGGTGGAAAGAGATTTAATTTTTTTGAGCCAGTATTTAATATTGCCGATGTGGCTATAAGTACCGGTTTTGTTATGCTTATCGTGTTTAATAAGCAAGCTTTTTCAAAAAAAGAGGCTTAAATACTGTATGATATGGAAAATACGTTTAGGTAGGTATTTTCGAGCAAAATATTTGTTTATCTTTATAGAATATTAATTTAATCTCTCTCAATTAAATGAAAGGTCAGTCCCTCCTGTTTGCCTTTATATTGCTCGTCGTGTCATTTGGATATGCTCAAAACTCCACTTTCGATATTAATATTCCTGGAAAAGATAGAGCTGAAAAGTGCAGCGAATGCTTAAAGGTTTTTAAACAAAAGCCGAAGGAAGTCAAGTTTTCTATAAAGCGAACTCAGAATAAACTCTACTTCGAAATTAATGATACATCCTGGTTTAACCTGTTATTTGATAAACCTGGCGATGGCATCGCAGTCGATGTGGTGACTAAAGATCGCTACGATTGTAATCTGAAATCAATTGAAAACGTACAAATAAAAGGTACTCTTCTAAAACCTGTGTATTCAAAGGCTTTAAAAAAGGGTCTTACTGATGTTGGCAATAATATTTTTACTGTAGAAGTAGGGACGATTCCAGATGTGCTATTGAATTCAGAATTGGAATTTAATATTCTTTTTTTAAGTGATAAAAATCTTTGTCAGTATTATGTGATCTATGATCTAGATGCTTACGATTGGGATTTACTAGATATGGGAGTTTATCTGGATTCTATATACTATAACACTAAGCAAATTAAAGCCTTAGGAGAACAAAGTTATATTACCAGAAGTAAAAGTTTAAAGTTTCAAATACCCTTTAAAAAAAATAAATCGAATTATTCACAGACCGATATAAAACCAATTTACGATTCACTTCGTTTAACAGATTT
Organism: Gaetbulibacter saemankumensis DSM 17032; assembly: GCF_000425645.1. Taxonomy (GTDB): domain Bacteria; phylum Bacteroidota; class Bacteroidia; order Flavobacteriales; family Flavobacteriaceae; genus Gaetbulibacter; species Gaetbulibacter saemankumensis. Next base: position 318,972 of record NZ_KE384430.1, on the reverse strand, counting down.
CAATATAAAGACTATAAATATTAAAGGTTATTCTTCAATCGAGGGTATTGAAAGTCGAAATCTAGAACTTCAGGATTTAAGAGCAAAAAGCATTGTGGCTGCCCTTCAAGCATTTCAAAAACCAACTATTAAAACTACCGTGTCGTCATCTGAAAACTGGGTGGAATTTTTTAATGATATAAAAGGAACTAAGTATGAGTTTCTGGCACCCTTAAGTAAAGTTGAAATAAAGGACAAAATAGCCGGTGCCTTATCCAGAGAGATGGAACCTATTTTTAAAAACCATAGAAAAGCAGTTATTGAGCTGGAGTTAGAAAAAAAGGACAAATACAGTACTGATTCAGAAGAGGAGTTATTAGCCAAGTTTAATGCAAGTGTTGCAAAAGAAAACCTGGTGGAAGCTAATGATATTCAAAACTCCATTTTTGAAAGGTTTTATATTTCTGAAGGGTTTCCTGAATATTCGCAAAAAATGTCACTTCCAAAACAAGGAAAGTACGTCAATATGTTAAATAAAAATTCTGTTTATAAATTCATGTTGGATTTCAGGCAAGCGGTTATTGTATACCATGAATTATTAGAGCTCGAAAAAATTGCACCCAACAACCCTGCTATTAATTATAATATCGTTGCCATTAAATTAAATTTATGGCGTTATAATGCTGTTGAAGTTACAGAGAATATGCTTGTCAATGAGATAAAAGCATTAAGAAATTATGGTATCGATTCGGATTTGATTTCACGAATGCTTGTAAATTATCACATTATTAAAGCTGAAAATTTAATGAAGACAAGAGATTATACCGATAAGGATAAATCTGTGGCATTTGTGAGAAATAATTATCATAAATTTAAATTATCGGATTTTGATTATTTAAGTTTAGCTCAGTTTTTTAGTTATTATGGAACCGTGGCTATGGCCGCAGAATCTTTGGAAGAAAAGGCAAGAAGTATCGATATAAACGAAAATTTATTGTTCTATTATCTTAACCTTACCTTAATAAACAAGGAGTTAACGAATGATGATGATTATAGAACCATCATGTTTAATGCTATTAACATAAACAAACAGCGTTTTTGCCAGTTGTTTAACTCTAATGAAGACGGTGGTATTACTTTTCAGTTGTTAGATGATAAGTATTTAAGAAAAACCTATTGCGAGAGTTGTGCCCATTAGAATTTGTAAATCTTTTTCGGAGTCACGCAATAATCTAACGGTATGTCGTTTTCGTAGGCATCCGAAATTACGGTTTCAGCTTCAAAAAACGATAGTCCAATTTTAAGAACGTGTGGTTTACATTTTGAAAGAAAACGATCGTAGAATCCTTTGCCGTAGCCAACACGTTGGCCTGTTTCATCGAAAGCTAACAAAGGAATGAAGACGACATCGATTTTATGGTCTGCTATTTCAATACCATCTACAGGTTCGGGTATATTGTAACTATTTTTCTTGATTACCGTATTGTCGGTAAGTAAAAAATGGTCCATCCCACCAGTTTTAAAATCACTTTTCGAAATTAAAATGTTTTTATCCTTGCCGGAAAGAATATTTAAAATGTAATCGGTATTTATTTCTTTTTGCTCTTCAATGGTTAAGAATATATGGTAGAAATTGTAGGTCCAAATAGGTAATTTTAATAGCTGATTAGCAATGTCAATACTAAGCTCATCAGTTTGTTCTATACTTAAAGGGTTACGAAGATGTTTGTATTTTTTTCGTAATTCTGATTTTAGCATAAATGGAAATTTATCGTTTTAATTTTTTTGAAATATGAAATAAAGCATCACCCTGATAGACAATGGGAGATTCGTTCACGTTAATTATGTAGCCAGAATGCGGAGCTTTTACAGGATGATTAAACTTTCCATAGGGATCCGTGATATTGCCTAAAATATCTCCTTTTTTAACAAGACTACCTATAGCAATGGAAGCACGGAACATACCCGAATAATTAGCACGAATCCACCGGCTTTCATTTATAAAAACGGTATCATTTTTAGGTTTTCTGGCTTTTAATTTCGTGTTAAGCATACCTAAATGCTGTAAGAGACGTTTTGAGCCATTTACGCCTGATGCCGTAACAGACTCATCGATATGATAGGATTTTCCACCTTCAAAAAGAAGCATGGGTTTCCCCATCTTGTAGCAGGAATTTCTAAAGGATTTATTCAGGTTTTTAGAATATAAAACAAACGGGGCGCCAAAAACTTTGGCAAGTTCATTAAGGTCTTTATTCTCTTTAGAAATGCGAATTTGAGGCGCATTAAAACGTCCGGCACCACCGGTATGAAAATCGATAATGTAATCGACATGCGGAATAATTTCTGCAATGAGTTTATAGGCCACTCGACTGGCTAGCGAACCGTCTGCAGTACCCGGAAAGACACGATTTAAATCACGTCCATCGGGGAATTCTCGCTTTAAATTGATGAAGCCAAAAATATTAATAACCGGCATGCAAATAATGGTGCCTATTTTGGGTTTATTAATTCCTTTAGAGATGAGCTGTCTAACAATTTCTACCCCATTTACTTCATCACCGTGTATGCCGGCAGTAAACAATACAATAGGGCCTGGTTTTTTAGCTCTTTCTATAATAACAGGGACATTAACATTAGAAGAGGTATGTAGGTTGGCTACATCAAAATTTACTTCCTTACTTTCGCTAGGGTAAACCTTCGTATCTAATATATGTAATATGTTATTTGGAGGTAGTGGCATTTATTTTCTATGGCGATTTCTTTCTATATACGTAATAATACTTTTAGCAATATTACGCCCGGTGGCAGCTTCAATGCCTTCAAGTCCGGGTGTAGAGTTTACCTCTAATAGTAATGGGCCGCGTTCGGATTGTAGCATATCAACACCACAAACAGGCAGTTTTAAAACTTTAGATGCATTGTTAGCTAATTGTAATTCCTCTTTGCTTAATTTTATTATGTTGGCGGAGCCACCACGATGTAAATTAGAACGGAATTCACCTTCTTTGCCTTGACGCTTCATGGCACCAACAACTTGTCCATCAACAATTAAAGCACGTAAATCGGCGCCTTTAGCTTCTTTAATAAATTCCTGAACAATTACTCGGGCTTCCAGTCCATTAAAGGCTTCTAGTACCGATTCTGCAGCATTTTTTGTTTCAGCTAAAACAACTCCAAGTCCTTGAGTCCCCTCCAGTAATTTAATAATCACTGGTACGCCACCAACATGCTCTATGACCTCTTCAACATCACGAGAATAATTTGTAAAAACCGTTTTAGGCATACCAATACCAGCCTTGCTTAAGCGTTGTAAACTGCGAAGTTTATCACGTGAACGCTGAATGGCATCTGAAGTTGCTATGGTAAAAACATTCATCATTTCAAACTGGCGCACAACGGCACAGCCATAAAATGTAATCGACGCCCCTATTCTTGGAATTACGGCATCGACATAGTCTAAATAGCGGTCTTTATAATAAATTGTAGGTTTTTCCTTTTCAATGATAATATCACATTTTAAAGGATCGATAATTTCCATTTTATGTCCTCGACGTTCACCCTCTTCAACAAGTCTGTCGGTTGAGTATAAATTAGGGTTTCTGGATAAAATGACTATGTTCATATGGGTTTGTAATTATAGGAAGCATTTTCTATGTCTACATCGACTAAAAATTTACGTTTTAGAAACTGTCTTCCAATTAACACGGGAAACTTCATGTCGTCTCGTGTGCTTAAAGTTAGATTAATCTTATAAGTTTTACCAAAAAAAATGACTTCAGATTTAACTTTGTAGCGATTTTCTTTGAATCCGTTACTGCTACGAACATTGGTTCTTGAGAATTCGTTAAACACAATTTCGGTTTTACCAAAGTTATTATGAACATCACTATTGAAAACACAGCGCAATTTGTCTTGTTCTACAATAATTTCAGAGCAATGAATAGCCGAGGTGTAAGCTCCTGTGTCAATTTTAACATCGATGTTGAAGAGTCCTAACTTAGGAAAATCAACGCGATCTTTTCTTCCAAGAATTTTTTTACTCATAACAATTTATAAAAGTGGCGCAAGGTAGCAAATTAGTTAATTCTAAAACTAATACAATATAAAAGATTAAATAATTTAATTAAAGGTAATAAAAGTTAAAAACCTTAAAATAATTACCTTTGAAATAATGGATAAACCTACCCTAGAAATACAGTTGAAAACCTTGCCAAATCAGCCTGGAGTGTATCAGTATTATGATGCCAGTGGCACAATAATTTATGTAGGAAAGGCAAAGAATTTAAAAAAGCGGGTGTCCTCGTATTTTACAAAAACACACGAACAAGGGAAAACTCGTGTTTTGGTAAAAAAAATAGCTGATATTAAGCATATTGTTGTAGATAGCGAAACAGATGCTTTGTTATTGGAAAATAATCTGATTAAAAAATACCAGCCTCGCTACAATGTGTTGCTTAAGGATGATAAATCTTATCCTTGGATATGTATAAAAAAGGAACGTTTCCCACGTGTGTTTTCTACCCGGCGTGTCATTAAGGATGGGAGTGATTATTTTGGACCGTACACCAGTGTTAAGACGGTGCATACTTTGCTTGATTTAATTAAAGGCTTATATTCCTTACGTACCTGTAATTATGATTTGTCTGAAGACAAAGTTAATTCCGGAAAATATAAAGTGTGTTTAGAGTATCACTTAGGAAATTGTAAAGGCCCCTGTGAAGGATATGAAACAGAGGAAGAATATCAAACGAATATTCAGGATATAAAGGAAATTCTGAAAGGAAATTTTAAAGATTCTTTATCGCAGTTTCGAAACCAAATGAAGCAATTAGCGGTCGAAATGCGTTTTGAAGAGGCCCAAAAAGTTAAGGAGAAGATAGAAATATTAGAGAATTATCAGGCTAAATCTACAATTGTTAATCCTAAGATAAGTAATGTTGATGTTTTTTCAATTGTAAGTGACGAAAGTTATGGATACATCAATTTTTTACAAATATCTTACGGCTCTATTATTAGGTCGCATACATTGGAAATAAAGAAAAAATTAGATGAAACGGATTTAGAGTTATTAGAGTTGGCTATAACGGAAATTCGACAACGATTTCATTCAAAATCCAGAGAAATTTATGTACCTTTTAAAGTAGATATAGGAGAAGATATAAAAGTGACTGTGCCACAGCTAGGCGATAAAAAACACATTTTAGATCTGTCTGTTAGAAATGCTAAATATTATCGTATGGAGCGTTTCAAGCAAATAAAAATTACTGATCCGGATAGGCATGCCAATCGTATTATGGCGCAAATGAAAGTTGATTTGCGATTACATGAAGAACCGAGGCATATTGAATGTTTTGATAATTCTAATATTCAAGGAACCAATCCTGTAGCAGCCTGTGTAGTTTTTAAAAATGGAAAACCTAGTAAAAAGGATTACCGTCATTTTAATATAAAGACTGTTGAAGGACCAGATGATTTTGCTTCCATGGAGGAGGTGGTATACCGAAGGTATAAGCGCTTGTTAGAAGAAAATCAACCTCTACCACAATTAATAATTATTGATGGCGGTAAAGGACAGTTGTCATCGGCTTTAAAAAGTTTAGATGCCTTAAATCTAAGAGGAAAAATTGCAATTATCGGAATAGCAAAACGTTTGGAAGAATTATTTTACCCGAATGATCCAATTCCCTTATATTTAGATAAGAAAAGTGAAACTTTAAAAGTAATTCAGTTTTTAAGAAATGAGGCGCATCGTTTCGGTATTGAGCATCACAGAAACAAACGTAGCAAAAATGCTATAAATACGGAATTAGAAACGATTCCTGGTATTGGCGAGAAAACTATTGTTGAATTATTAAAAAAGTTTAAGTCCGCTAAACGTGTTGCAAATGCAAAATTAGATGAATTAGAAGATGTTGTAGGAGCTTCAAGAGCTTCAAAAATTTATAATTATTATCATGAAAAGTAAAACGCCTACTAAAGCAAAATAACCCTATGAAGTATGCAGTCTTTATCTTAATGGTGTTTACTGTTTGGGAAGGGTTCTCCCAAGAGACTTCACATGAAGATATAAAAGTGGGCTTGGTGTTAAGTGGTGGAGGGGCTAAAGGTTTAGCTCATATTGGTGTTTTAGAGGTAATTGATAGTCTGGGGGTAAATATAGATTATATTGCTGGAACCAGTATGGGGGCTATTGTTGGTGGGTTGTATGCTTCAGGGTATTCAGGGAAGCAATTAGATTCTATTTTTAGATCTATAGATTTCGAAACCTTAATAAGTGATGATTTACCAAGATCTTCAAAAGCTTTTTTTGAGCGTAATAATTCCGAGAAATATGCTGTTTCATTACCGTTTGAAAATTTCAAAATAAAGTTGCCATCTGCTATATCCAGAGGGCAAAATATGTATGATTTGTTTTCAGAATTAACTTTGCATACCAGTGGTATTCGTGATTTTAGTCAGTTATCCATTCCGTTCTTTTGTGTTGCTACTAATGTAGAAACAGGGGAGCCTGTGTTTTTAAAAGAAGGTAGTTTGGCCAGGTCCATTTTAGCGAGTGGTTCGTTTCCTTCTTTATTTCAGCCAGTTAATATTAATGATCAGGTGTTAATTGATGGAGGTGTGGTAAATAATTACCCAATTGACGAGTTAAGAGCCAAGGGGATGGACATTATAATTGGGGTAGATGTTCAGGATGGGCTTGCAAGTCGCGAGGAATTATCATCGGCAATCGATGTTTTGGTTCAAATTAATAATTATCGAACAATAAACGACATGAAGCTAAAGGCCGATAAGACTGATATCTATTTAAAACCAGATATAAAGGAATATGGCGTGATATCATTTGATGCAGGAGCTCAGATTATAGAAAATGGGAAGCAATCGGCAATTAATAAAATTCAAGATTTAAAGCATCTTTTAGTAGTTGATGGCGTTCATTTTAGAGAAAAGTTGAAAATAGAAAAGCAAGATTCTATTACTATAAATGAGATTCAGGTAAAAGGCTTAAAAAATTACACCAGAGCTTATGTGTTGGGTAAGTTAAAGTTAAAAACGAATGAAAGAATTAGTTATAAAAGTTTTGTTGATGGAATTAACAACCTGATTGCGACAAATAATTTTGATGCTTTTCAGTACGAATTGCATGAATCAGAGGATCAAAAGGGCTATAATTTGTTATCTAAAGTGGAGGAGACCAAGGCTAATACTTTTTTAAAGTTGGGCGTGCATTATGATAAGCTATATAAGTCGGCGGTGCTATTAAATTTAACAAAAAAGAGATTGTTATTCAATAATGACGTGGCATCATTAGATTTGATTTTAGGAGATAATGTGCGTTATAATTTCGAGTATTTTATAGATAAAGGATTTTATTGGAGTATTGGGGTTAAATCGAGGTATCAGCAATTCGATAAAAATATTAATGCAAGTATGCTTTTATCTGAAGACGAGCTAAATACAAGAGGAATCAATAAATTAGATGTCGAATTGGGAGACCTAACAAATCAGTTTTACTTACAGACTCTTTTTAGAAAAGACGTTGCTATAAGTGCAGGTATTGAGCACAAACGATTAAAAGTTACCTCGGAAACTTTTGTTGATACTTCAGAAGATTTCGAAACGGTTTTTGATAACACCAATTATTTAAGTCTGTTCGGACAATTAAAAATAGATACCTACGATAATAAATATTTTCCAACTAAAGGAGGCTTTTTTAAGGGTGATTTGCATAATTATTTTTATGCATCACATTTCAATGCTGGTTTTAATAACTTTACTCTGGCAAAGGCTAATATGGGGTATGCTTTTACGCCATTTCGTAATATGTCTTTCATTATCCAGTCCAGTGGAGGTTTTAAAGTTGGTGATAAATCAACCAAAACTTTAGATTTTGCACTAGGTGGATACGGTAATAATCTTATAAATAATTTTGTGCCATTTTTGGGCTATGATTTTATATCTCTTACAGGAAATAGTTATGTTCAGGGGTCTTTAACTGTGAATTATGAATTTTTAAAAAAACACTATATTTCGTTAATAGGTAATTGGTCTAATATTGAAGATGATATTTTCGATTCAGGGGAGTGGTTCACTGCCCCCGATTATAGTGGTTATTCCTTGGGGTATGGTTTCGATACATTTTTAGGGCCTATTGAAATTAAATACACCTATTCTCCTGAATTGCATGATAGTATCTGGTTTTTTAATGTAGGCTATTGGTTTTAGCAGGTTAATGCTAATTGTTAAAAGCTTTTTTAATTATTGAAATTTTTGCGATATTTGTTCAGATATGAAACTTTTTTGGCAGGACCTTTTACTATTACTTCATTTTCTTATCAAGAGAAATCCTGAATAAGTTTTCTTTATTGTATCTTTATATGTAGTTCATTTTTAAGATGTTCACCTTAAAAATGATTAGATTTTATTAAATTTTAAATTTAAAGTTATGCCTTTTTATCATAAATTAGGAAGCATTCCGCATAAACGTCACATACAGTTTAAAAAAGCTGATGGTAGTTTGTATTACGAGCAGTTATTTGGAACTATTGGATTTGATGGTATGTCCACAAACAGTTATCACGAGCAGCGTCCTACACAAGTAAAAGAAATTAAAAAACAATATAGCGTAGCGCCTAAAATAAGTAAAGCTAATAATATTCAATCGTATCGATTCAAAGGGTTTCAGGTGGCACCGGAGACCGATTATTTAGAAAGTAGAAAAACAGTTCTTGTTAATTCTGATTGTGCTATTATTTTGGCTGCACCAATGCAAAAATCACAGGATTATTTTTATAAGAATACCGATGCCGATGAGCTAATTTTTATTCATAAAGGTTCTGGTAAGCTTAGAACCCATTTGGGAAATCTTGATTTTAAATACGGCGATTATTTGTTAATCCCGCGTGGAATTATTTATAAAATCGATTTCGATTCCGAAGATAATCGCCTCTTTATTGTAGAGTCACGCCGGCCAATATATACTCCCAAAAGATATAGAAACTGGTTCGGACAGTTGTTGGAACATTCACCATTTTGCGAACGTGACATTCGTCGTCCGGAAGAATTAGAAACATATAATGAATCAGGTGATTTCACAATAAAAGTTAAAAAACAAGATGATATTATTGAAATGGTCTATGCCTCACATCCTTTCGATGTGGTGGGGTACGACGGTTATAACTATCCCTATGCTTTTTCAATTCATGATTTCGAACCTATAACTGGTCGTGTTCATCAACCACCCCCAGTGCATCAAACTTTCGAGACCGATGCCTTTGTAGTGTGTAGTTTTGTGCCGCGCTTGTATGATTATCATCCCCAGGCGATTCCGGCACCATACAATCACAGTAACATTGATAGTGATGAGGTGTTGTATTATGTCGATGGCGATTTTATGAGTCGTAATGATATCGAAGCCGGGCATATTTCGTTACATCCTGCTGGTATTCCGCATGGTCCACATCCTGGAGCAACAGAGCGTAGTATTGGTAAAACAGAAACGGAAGAACTTGCCGTCATGGTCGATACGTTTAAACCGCTAATGGTGACTGAAGAGGCTTTAAAAATTGCCGATGAGGATTATTACAAATCTTGGTTAGAGTAATTTTTTAAGAAATTGAAACAGGCTTTTGACGATTTCTTTTTAAAAAAAGGATATCGTTGCTATCATGGCTATAAATATTAATACCTAGTAAACTAAAAGATAAAAACTAAAAGCAATGAGTAAAGAAATTAAATCTGTAAACTACGGATTAGAAAAAATATTTGAAGGTGCACAAGATTTTTTGCCCCTTCTAGGGACCGATTATGTAGAATTTTATGTGGGTAATGCTAAGCAAGCTGCACATTTTTATAAAACAGCCTTTGGTTTTCAGTCGTACGCCTATAAAGGTCTGGAAACAGGATCAAAAGATAGTGTGAGTTATGTGTTATTACAAGATAAAATCCGCTTGGTGTTAACCACACCATTACATAGTAAGTCACCAATTAACGAGCATATCGTTAAGCATGGCGATGGTGTAAAAGTTGTGGCGCTTTGGGTTGAAGATGCGAGAAAAGCCTATGAAGAAACCACGAGCCGTGGTGCAAAATCTTATATGGAACCGGTGGTAGAAACCGATGAGCATGGTGAAGTTGTAAGGGCAGGAATTTATACTTACGGTGAAACAGTTCACATGTTTGTAGAACGTAAAAATTATAACGGATCCTTTTTGCCAGGATTTAGAGCTTGGGAGTCCGATTATAATCCAACTCCGGTAGGATTAAAATATATTGATCATATGGTAGGTAATGTTGGTTGGGGGCAAATGAATACCTGGGTAAAATGGTATGAAGATGTTATGGGTTTTGAGAACTTTTTGTCTTTTGATGATAAACAAATTCATACAGAGTACTCGGCGCTCATGAGTAAAGTGATGAGCAATGGTAACGGTCGAATTAAATTCCCAATAAACGAACCAGCGAAAGGAAAGAAGCGTTCGCAAATTGAGGAGTATTTAGATTTTTATGAAGGTGCCGGTGTACAGCATATTGCAGTTGCAACTGATGATATTATTGAAACCGTAAGTCAATTAAAGGCGCGAGGGGTTGAATTTTTATCGACACCACCTGAGGCTTATTATAAGGCCGTGCCGGAACGTTTGCAGGCGCATGATCATGAATTACGTGAGGATATCGAAACTTTGAAGTCGCTTGGAATTATGATTGATGCTGATGAGGAAGGCTATTTATTACAAATTTTCACCAAACCAGTAGAGGACAGGCCAACATTATTCTTTGAGATTATTCAACGTATGGGGGCGCGCGGATTTGGAGCCGGTAATTTTAAAGCCCTTTTCGAATCTATAGAACGTGAGCAAGCCAATCGTGGAACCTTATAAGTAATTAAAACATAACTAAATTATAAAGCGTCATCAATGTTTTGATGGCGTTTTTTGTGTAACAAATTATTGTTAAGCTCGTCATGTTACAACTAAGAGTCTAAGTTATTTTTATATTTTTGGAATAGTAATTGTAAATAGCTTTATTGTACAATGAGTGTAAAAAATTAAAGTTACTTTACTATTACCCAAAATCACATGAAAAAGATAATTGTTATAATCCTTACTTTGTGCCTGTTTAATGTTGTTTCTTCACAGCAGGAATCGGCATTTAAAGATGGTGAATGGTTTCAATTTAGAATGAGTTACAGTGGTTTTTTAAAGGCCGGAAATGCCACACTGAAAGTTAAAGAAACCAATCTTGAAGGGCGTGAGGTATATCATGTGATGGGAAAAGGTTGGACAACGGGTATGATTAAGTGGTTCTTTAAAGTGAAAGATCGTTATGAAAGCTATTTCGACAGAGAAACTTACCAACCGTACAAGTTTATTAGAAATATTGATGAAGGCGGATATACCAAAGATTTAGAAATTCATTTCGACCATGATAAAAATTTAGCTCGAGTAACAGATAAAAAGCACAATACTGTAAAGGAATTTTCTACGCCGGATAATATACAGGATATGGTATCGACTTATTATTATTTGCGAAGTAAGATAGATATTAATAGTTTAAATAAAGGTGATGAAATTAGAACCGATATGTTTTTCGATGAAGAAAATTATGGTTTTAAATTGAGGTATCTGGGTGAAGAGATTATTGAAACCGATTTTGGTAAAATACAAACATTAAAATTCAGACCTTATGTTATGGCGGGTCGTGTATTTAAAGAGGAAGAAAGTTTGACGCTTTGGGTGTCAAAAGACAAAAATAAAGTACCTTTGCGAATTAAGGCAGATTTGGCGGTTGGATCATTAAGAGCAGATTTAGAGGCTTTTAAAGGATTGAAGTATCCGTTTAAAATTTTTGTAGAGCGTAGATAATTAGTAAGAGATCTTGAAAGACGATATAACAAAAGCATTACAAGAAAAATACGAAGCATTAGGTCAGGATTTAGAAGATCATCTGGAAGGCTTATTGCATAGTAAGCCATTAAATTATTGGGATTATATTCAAACAGATGCCTTATTAAATCTTCAAACAACACGTAGTAGTTATCCGGATGAGATGGTATTTATTATGTATCATCAGGTAAATGAACTTCTTTTTAAAATGGTATTGGTTGAGATTGATCAACTGGCCAAAAGTAGACAAGTTAATGCCAGTATTTTTGCAGATAAATTACATCGTATAAGTAGGTATTTTGATATTTTGACCTCTTCATTTAGTATTATGAAAGATGGTATGAGTGTCGAGCAATATAATAAGTTCAGAAAAACTTTAACACCTGCTAGCGGATTTCAAAGTGCACAGTATCGTAAAATCGAGTTTGCCTCAACCGAGTTAATAAACTTAATTGATAAACGCTTTAGAGATACCATCGACAGAAATTCCTCTTACGAAAATGCCTTCGAACATTTATATTGGCAAGCCGCCGGTAAGGACTATAAAACGGGAAAAAAAAGTTATACTTTAAAGGTTTTTGAAGAAAAATATAAAGACGAATTTATTAGATTTACCAAATTTTATTATGGTAATAATTTATACTCTAAATATAAGGGGCTTCCAAAGGAAGCTCGAGAGGATAAAAATCTAATAAAAGCCATGCGCCACTATGATTATACGGTGAATATTAAATGGGTTATGGCGCATTATAATACAGCAAATCATTATTTAAATATAGGTGGGGAAACCGCCGAAGCAACAGGAGGAAGTGAATGGGTAAAGTACATGCATCCAAAATATCAAAAGAGAATATTTTTTCCAGAATTATGGACAAAACAAGAAAAAGACAATTGGGGAGTAGATATTTAATTGCAGCACTGGGCTTAACGTTTTTAGCATGTAAAAATGAAGTTAAGCCAGTTGAAGTTGAGCACGAATTAGCAATCGTAAAAGAAGAACCAAAGGAAATTCATGAGTTTGGTTTCAATTTAAACGACTATGTCGTTAAACGGGATACAATAAGAAAAGGAGATAGTTTTGGGCAAATCTTAGAACGAAATAAAGTAGGCTATCCTAAAATTTTTCACATTGCAGAAAAAACTAAGGATACATTCGATATTACGAAACTTCAGATAGGTAAGCCATATACTCTTTTATGTGGAAAAGATTCATTAGAATTACCAAAATGTTTTATTTATCAGCCATCTTTGGAAGAATATGTGGTTATTAAATTTCACGATTCTATTCACGCGTATACTAGTAGAAAACCTATTAAGTATGTCGAAAAAACGGCTACTGGGGTTATAAATAGTAGTATTTCTGAAACATTAGAGGAAGCTGGATTAAGTCAGGTGCTTGCTAATAAAATGGCCGATGATATTTATGCATGGACTATAGATTTTAGAAGGCTACAGCCAGGTGATCGATTTAAGGTTATTTATACGGATAAGTATATCGATGATAGTGTTTATGTAGGAGTTCATAATGTGAAAGCGGCTTATTTTGAGCATAACAATGAACCTTTTTATGCTTTTAGATTTCAAACCGATAGTGTAAAAGGTATAGTTGATTATTTTAACGAAGAAGCTAAAAATTTACGACGTGCGTTTTTAAAGGCGCCAGTTAAATTTAGTCGTATATCCTCCCGATATAATTTAAAACGTCGTATAGCGGTTTACGGTTATAAAGTGCGTCCGCACAAAGGAACCGATTTCGCAGCTCCTATTGGCACGCCTATTATGGCAACGGCTAATGGAACTGTTACGAAATCAAGTTACACAGGTGGAAATGGAAATTATGTAAAGTTAAGACATAATGCTACCTATGAAACACAGTATTTACATATGAAAAAGCGCAATGTAAAAGTAGGGCAGTTTGTAAAGCAAGGCGATGTGATTGGCTGGGTTGGTATGACTGGAAATACGGGAGGTCCGCATGTGTGCTACCGCTTTTGGGTAAACGGCCGACAAGTAGATCCTTTCAAGCAAAAATTACCCGAAGCTAAGCCTATTTCAGACAGTTTAAAAGTGAAATATCTAGAGTTTATAAAACCTGTTAAATATCAATTAGATAATATTTATTTTAAACCAGATATTAAGAAAGAAGAAAACACACAACAACCAACAATAACACAATCAAATTCATAACATGGCATTACCAAGCATCAACCCGACAACAACAGCCTCTTGGAAAAAGCTTCAGGAGCATTACCATAAAATATGTGGGACCCATATGAAAGATTTGTTTTCTGAAGATGCAAATCGAGCAAATAAATTCACTATTAAATGGGATGATTTTTATGTAGACTATTCTAAAAATAGAATCACTGAAGAAACCATCGGTTTATTACTTGAATTAGCCGATGAGGTAAAACTTAAAGAGGCCATTAAGAGTCAATTTTCAGGTGAAATTATAAATCAAACAGAAGGTCGTGCTGTTTTACATACAGCTTTACGTGCTTCTAAAGAGGCTAATTTTAAGGTGAATGGAGAAAACGTAATGCCTGAAATATATGCGGTAAAAAATAAAATTGAAACCTTTACAAACGAAGTTGTATCTGGAGAAAGAAAAGGGTTTACAGGGAAATCTTTTACCCACGTGGTAAATATAGGTATTGGTGGATCGGATCTTGGACCAGCAATGGTGGTTGATTCATTACAATATTACAAGAACCATTTAACAACGCACTTTGTGAGTAATGTGGATGGAGACCATGTAAATGAAGTTATTAAAAAATTAGATCCGGAAACCACCCTATTTGTTATAGTTTCTAAAACATTTACCACGCAGGAAACTTTATCAAATGCGAATACTATAAAAGACTGGTTTTTAAAATCTGCCGATGCGGGTGCCATAGCGAAACATTTTGTTGCAGTATCAACAAATATTCAGAATGTAAAAGCCTTTGGTATCGATGAAAATAATATTTTCCCCATGTGGGACTGGGTTGGTGGCCGATTCTCATTATGGAGTGCGGTTGGTTTATCTATTAGTTTAGCCGTAGGTTATGACAATTTTGATAGTTTGCTTCAAGGAGCTCATAAAATGGATGAGCATTTTAAAAATGAAGCTTTCGAAAGCAATATTCCTGTGGTATTAGCTTTATTAAGTGTTTGGTATAACAATTTCTTTAATGCAGAAAGCGAAGCTATTATTCCTTATTCGCAATACTTAAATCAGTTTGCAACTTATTTGCAACAGGGTATTATGGAAAGTAATGGTAAAAGTATCGATAGAAATGGCAATCAAATAGATTATCAGTCAGGAACAATTATTTGGGGAGAACCAGGTACTAATGCGCAGCATGCGTTCTTTCAATTAATTCATCAGGGAACTAAATTAATTCCTGCCGATTTTATTGGTTTTGCTCAGTCGTTGCACGGTAATCAAGATCATCAGGATAAATTAACATCCAACTTTTTAGCACAAACAGAGGCCTTGCTTAACGGTAAAACTGAAACAGAAGTAAAAGCCGAAGGGGCAAGTGCCAATTTGGTACCATTTAAGGTGTTTGAAGGTAATAAACCTACTAATACATTATTTATTAACAAATTATCTCCGGAAAGTTTAGGCAAATTAATAGCCATGTACGAGCATAAAATCTTTGTTCAGGGTGTTATTTGGAATATATTTAGTTATGATCAGTTTGGGGTAGAATTAGGTAAGCAATTGGCTAACAAGATTTTGCAAGAATTTAATAATACTGCGGCAAACAGCCATGATTCATCTACAACAAATTTGTTAGAGCATTATAAGAGTTTTAGATAGATTCTTTCTTCTAAAACAATTTAAAAAGGGAAAAGTATAGCGTTACTTTTCCCTTTTTTGTTTATGTGTATTTATTGTTTTCTTAATAAAAAATTAATGTTATTGTGTTATTTATCAGTATTTTAGATACGACTAATTCAATTAATTAATCTTATGAAAAAAATTACGCAATTTTTCTTGGTTGCTGTGGTAATGCTATTTGCTACAGCAAGTATGGCACAAAGTACGATTAAGGGTACTATTATTGATGCCGAAATTAAGGCGCCTTTACCTGGGGCGAATATTATTGTAAAGGGGACAACAAATGGGGTGTCTTCCGATTTCGATGGAAATTTTATTATAGAATCGGATAAAACTTCCGGTCAGATTGTTATTTCTTATGTGGGTTATGAAACAGTTACACTAACGTTTAGCGGAACTACAGATTTAGGGAAAATAAATCTGTCTACTGATAATACTTTAGAAGAGATTGTCATTACGGGGAGTGGCGTAATCGATTTAGCTGAAGATAGAAAAACGCCCATCGCGGTTTCTACAATTAAAGCAAATGAAATTAGAGAAAAAGCCGGTAACTGGGATTTACCTGAAATATTAAAATCTACCCCCTCAGTTCAAAATATAAAAGGAGGAGGATTTGGTGATGGTCAAATGTTCTTACGTGGATTTGATCAAACAAATACAGCTTTTATGTTGAATGGGCAGCCAATAAATAGTCCTGAGGATGGGCGTATGTTTTGGTCTAACTGGTCTGGAGTTTTAGATGTAGCCAACGCGGTACAGGTACAGAGAGGGTTGGGGTCTTCTAAGCTAGCTATATCTTCAGTTGGTGGAACGGTTAATATTGTTACCAAAACGGTAGATCGTAAACAAGGAGGCTTCGTGCAACAAATGATTGGTAATGACAACTACATAAAATCTACGGCTTATTACTCTACAGGTTTAATGGAAAATGGTTGGGCCTTTTCCGGTATGTTAGGACATTGGCAAGGTGATGGTTATGTAGACTATACCGACGGTCAGGGTCAAACTTATTTTTTATCTTTTGGATATAAGCCAAATGAGAATCATTTATTAAACTTTTTAATAACAGGAGCTCCGCAATGGCATGCGGCCGCCGGTAGTGGAAGTATACAGGAATTTTTAGACAATGGAAGACGCTACAATTCATGGAATTTTGCAAATGTAGATAGTCCAAATCTGCTTCATGGTGGTCGGTACCCTGGAGGTAGAAATGTATATCATAAGCCTGTAGCAAATTTAAGCTGGGATTTTAATATTAACGAAAATTCATCACTTTCCACTATACTTTATGGCTCTGTGGGTCGAGGTACGTTTGCTCAAGCGAGGACCTCAGGTAGTAATGTAACCTATGCTCGTGGTTCAAATAATAATCATAACTGGTATGGTCTTGTAACTAATTATGAAAATCAAATTAGTGAACATTTTAATTTTAATCTGGGAGCAGATATTCGTCTATATAATGGAATTCATTTTAGAAGTGTAAATGAATTTATAACAGTAGATGCTGTAAATGCATTTAGTAATTATAACGGTGGTGCCTATCAGTTAACAAATGCTTTTGGGGGCATAAACCCATGGAATGTTACCTTTAATACTAATGATGATCATGGTGAAAGATTCGGATATGATTATGAAGAAGATATCAATTACTATGGTGTGTTTGGTCAGTTAGAATATGAAAATAATAATTTTACAGCGTTTTTTCAAGGATCGGTTTCATCGCAATCACATGTTCGGACAGAATATTTAAATGCTCAGAATGAAGGTGTTTCCGAAGAGTCAGAAAAAGTTAATAATCCAGGATTTAATGTAAAGGCCGGTGGGGCTTATACGATAAGTGAATTACATAAGGTCTTTGTTAATTTAGGATATTATTCGCGCCAACCTTTTCACAGTGATTTATTTATTAGTGATAGAAATGGTAATGAATTGATTGAGCCTGCGGTAGAAAATCAAAAAATTACAGGTATAGAAGCGGGTTATCAATTAGGAGGTACAGCTGTTTCTGCCAATTTAAACGTTTATTATACCATTTGGGATAATAGAACCTTGTTAGATACCAATGGTGAGGACCAAGGAGATCCGGCATTTAGATTATTTCAAACGCAAGGGGTAAAGCAAATTCATTCAGGTGTTGAATTGGAAATTTTTACCCGCCCTAGTGACAATCTTAAATTAAATGGGTTTTTATCTATCGGAGATTGGAAATTTGATGGCGTAGGTATTCAAAGAACGTTTGATGAAGCCGGGAATATTACCGATCCGGAAACAGAAGTTAATTTAGACGGTGTTGAAGTAGGTGGTGCAGCACAATTTACGGCCGGACTATTTGCAGATTATATGTTCTTGCCACGTTTTAGTGTTGATGGTACGTGGAATATTTATAATAATTTATATTCTCAAGGACAAACAACGGTTGAAAGCCCACCGATTAAATTACCAAATTACAACACCATGGATATTGGGTTGTCGTACAAAATGTTATTAGGAGAAAATCGTCAAAATTCATTACAGTTTAGAGTTAACATTAATAATTTGTTTGATGAAGTTTACTTGGAATCTGTAAGTGGTAATACACCACTGTCTTCTAACCCTACCGAAAACTGGAAAGGTGTAAATACCTCCAATACGGGTAGATTTGGATATGGAAGAACATGGAATGCTAGTTTAAGATATAGTTTTTAGAATAATTATATACTATTTTAACCCGCTTCTTAAGAAGCGGGTTTTTTATGCTTTTAATTATTACATTTGTTTTTTAATTCTAAAATTAATTTTCATGTATAGTATTATAAAAAATTTACATTCTTATTGGGCGTATTTAGTCCTTTTGGTATTACTAGTAGCTTCAATAAATGCTCTTATTAAAGTATTTGGAGGTAAAGAATATGAGGCTAAAGATTTTAGAATTTCATTATTCACCTTGATTGTTTCTCATATTCAGTTACTTATAGGTCTGGTGCTGTATTTTGTAACACCACGGTTTGAATTATGGGGCGAATTAGGGTCTGAAGTTATGAAAAATAGTATGGCTCGATTATATTTAGTAGAACATCCATTAGTTAATATTATTGGTGTAGCTTTAATTACAATCGGATACTCAAAACATAAAAAGAAGCTAACATCGGCAGCTAAATTAAAACCTATTGCGATTTTATATACAATTGCACTAGTATTATTCTTGTCAAGAATTCCTTGGAGTACATGGATAGGATAGAACAGTAAATAAAAAAAGCGACTTTTAAGTCGCTTTTTTTATTTACTGAGGACAGTGTTATTTGTTGGTTTCACGAATTACATAAACATATACTGGAAAGTGGTCGCTGTATCCATTAGTAAAGCTGCCATTAGAAAAACTTCGCATAGGGTAACCTTTGTATCGTCCTTTACTGCTTATTAAATAGTTTTTGTTGTAAATGCCCGCTTTGTAATAACGGAATGAAGAATAATCTTTATCTAATAGGGGTTGGGTTATTAAAATTTGGTCAAACAAACTCCAGGCATCTCGGTAAGCTGTTGTTCCAAGGCCATTATTAAAAAAGTTTTCATAGGGATTGTAAATTCCTTTAAGCTTTACTTTTTTTCTATTTTTTTCTGCTTTTAAAATATCTTTTACACTTTTATTCGTAGGGTCGTCGTTTAAATCGCCCATGATAAATACTTTGGCATAAGGGTTGTGAGCTTGGACAGAATCTACCAGGTGTTTTGTTAGTTTAGCCGCGGCAACACGTTTAGGTCTGCTTTTTGCTTCGCCGCCGCTTCTTGAAGGCCAATGATTTACTATGAGGTGTATAGGGTCGCCTTCCAACTCACCAGATACTAATAATTGATCCCTTGTGTAAACACGTTTTTTAGGATTATCATCGTAAATTTTTAATTCGTGACTGCTTGTAGTTACCGGGTTAAATAGTTTTTTTTGATATAATAAAGCAACATCAATACCTCTGGCATCGGGTGAAGAATAATGAATAATGCCATAATCTTTGTTCCTTAATAACGAATCGTTTACTAAATCTTCAACAACTTCTCGGTTTTCAACTTCAGAAATTCCTATAATGGCCGGGCTATTGTGGGCTGTTTCGTAACCAATGTCGGCAATAACTTTAGCCATGTTTTTTACTTTTTGTTTATAGACATTAGAGCGGTTGGTTTTTAATTCCATTATCGGACTGGCCTCGTCAAATTTATTCGGGTCGTTTATAGTGTCAAACAAGTTTTCTAAGTTGTAAAAAGCAATGGTATGTACCTTGAATGTTTTTTTTTCTTGACAAAGTCCCTTGTTTTGAAAACTTAAAAAGGTAATGATTAAAAAGAACAGTTTAATTAGCTTCATTATTGAAATATTATGGTTATAAAAACTGAATATTATTCATCAAAAATAAATATTTGTGAGAAAATATGTAACTTAGTGTGGTAAATTTAATATACAACAAATATTTTAAAGATCAATTAACCTTAAATTAAAGTATGGATAAAAAGTTACTCTTTTCTTTATTTGGAACGCTTTTATTTTTTTCATCTTATGCGCAACAAACACTTATAAAGGGAAGTGTTAAAGATGCCGTTTCATTTAAGCCTATTCCCGAGGTAACTATTTTAATTGAAAACACAGAGCATACCGCCCTGACCGATGCGAATGGAGCATTTGTGTTTGCTGTTAATGTGCCTTTGGGTGAGCAGATTTTAAAGATTTCAAAAGGAGGATACATTAGTAAGCGCTATCCTATTGTTGTGAATGAATCTCGTACGGTTGACATTAGTGATATGACTCTGGAATACGATGCAACGAGTTCTCAGGATTTGTTTACAATCACTTTAACCGACGATGAGTTGAACGATGATACTAGTGGTGCGGATAACATTTCGGGTTTACTCATGTCGTCGTTAGATGTTTTTCAGCGTACAGCAGCTTTCGAGTTTAGCGCTTCATTTTTTAGAATGCGAGGATTAGATACAGAAAATAGTTCGGTATTGATTAGCGGAATTGAAATGAATAAAATGTATAACGGGCGACCGCAATGGAGTAATTGGGGAGGTTTAAACGATATGGGAAGAAATCAGGAATTAACCGTGGGTTTAACACCTTCGGCTTATAATTTCGGAGGTGTTTTAGGAACTTCCAATATCAACACACGGGCTTCCAGTTATCGAGAAGGCGGGCAGCTCACCTATTCGTTTTCAAACCGAAGTTACACCAATCGAGCCATGGCAAGCTATGCCACCGGCCTTTTAAAGGGCGGCTGGTCTATGGCATTTATGATTTCAAGACGTTGGGGAAACGAGGGGTATCAAGATGCCACGCTATATGATTCTAATTCATTTTTTGTTTCTATTGAAAAACAATTTGGTGATAAGCATAGTATAAATTTTACATCTATTTACGCGCCTAACAAACGAGGTAAGTCCTCCCCTAATACTCAGGAAGTTTACAATTTAAAAGGCATTAAATATAATGAATACTGGGGGTGGCAAAATGGACATAAACGCAATTCCAGAGTTAAAGAGGTTGAAGAGCCTATTTTTATGTTAAATCACTATTGGGACATTTCAAGCAAAACGACTTTAAATACCAATGTCGGTTATCAGTTTGGAAAAATAGGTAATAGTCGTATTGATTTTGGAGGAACCCGTTTAAATGATGATGGTTTACCAATTGGAGGAGGTTCTAATCCTAGTCCCGCTTATTACCAGAAGTTACCGAGCTACTGGTTAACACTTGAAGCAGGTCCAGATTACGAAAAGGCGTATTTAAGCCTAGAGCAATTTGTAAATGATGGTCAGGTAGATTGGGAAAGTATGTATCTAACGAATCTGGAGAATATTGGGAATTATTCAACCTATGCCCTATATGAAGATAGGAATGATGATAATCAATTTACAGTCAACACTATTTTAAATTCGCAGTTAACAGATAATATCTTATTAAATGCTTCTGTAAATTATAAAAACTTGGTGTCCAACAATTTTGCGGAAATTATTGATTTGCTGGGAGGTAACGGGTTTTTAAATGTTGATTCTTTTGGCGGGTTTCAATACGATTTAAATAATCCAAATCGAATTGCAGGAGAGGGTGATACATTCCGGTATAATTATAAGTTATTCGCCGATGTAATTTCTGGGTATGCTCAAGCACAATTCAAATACAATAAAATAGATTTTTATTTATCGGGAAGCATTTCACAAACTAATTATCAACGTGAAGGGCTGTACGATAATGAAGCCAATACAGGGAATTCATTTGGTAAAAGTGACAAGGTCAATTTTACTGGCTTTGGTGGTAAAGGAGGCTTCACTTATAAAATATCGGGAAAACATTTAATTGATGTCAATGCTGGGTATATAACAAGAGCTCCCAATTTAAGGAATACCTTTTCTAATGCCCGTGTAAATAATAATATTGTACCCGATATCGTTGAAGAAAAAATTACTGCAGTAGATGCAAGTTATATATACCGATCACCCATACTAAAAGCTAAACTTACCGGGTTTTATGTGAAAACAGAAGATGCTAATGACATCTCGTTTTATTATGCCGATGGTGTTATAGGGTTCGAAGATGATGCCGAATTTGTAAATGAAGTACTTCAGGATATCGATAAACAGCATATTGGGGCCGAAATTGGTATCGATGCTCAGGTAACCCCAACTATAAAGTTAAAGGGGGCGGCTTCAATAGGGCAATACACTTATGCCAATAATCCTAATTTAAAATTAACGGCCGATGCTGTATCAGCATCAATAGGTAAAGCAAATTTAAAAGATTATAAAATTGCGAATGGTCCACAAAAAGCTTATTCGGTAGGTTTTGAGTATCGCGATCCTGATTACTGGTGGTTTGGAGCAACGGCTAATTTCTTTGCTGATACTTATGTGGATGTTAGCCCATTAACAAGAACTTCAAATTTCTATACAGATCCAGTAGACGGTTTACCATTTAATGATTATGATGAAGATTTAGCCAGAGACCTTTTAAGACAAGAACGGTTCGATAATTATATGGTTGTAAATTTAATTGGTGGTAAATCCTGGAAACTGGACGATTATTACATTGGTTTTTTTGCAAGTATCGGTAACGTATTGGATAAAGAATACAAAACGGGCGGATTCGAACAAGGTAGAAATGCTAATTTCCGTCAGTTAAGAGATGATGCTAGTAATGACACTCCAGTATTCGGGTCCAAATACTGGTATGGTCGTGGTGCAAACTATTTTTTAAATCTGTATTTCAGATTTTAACCCATGTTCAAAAACATATTAAAAGTTATGATGTGCAGTGCATTAGATAAATTCAATAAAAATAATATCATGAAAAAGTTAAATACATTTTTATTCATGACACTTTCCATAGTGTTCGCCCTGGCTTTTACTGCTTGTGTAGAAGACGACGATTATAATATTCCTGAATTGGAAATTACCGAGCCTGATATAACTCCTAACACAACCATTTCACTAGTTAAAGAAATGTATTCGGGAAGTTTCGTCGATTTTGATGAAGCTAACAATGGAGGCGAATTAATAATTGAAGGTTACGTGGTCTCTAATGATGAAGCTGGCAACTTATATAAAGTACTTATTATTCAGGATGCCCCTGAGAATCCTAGTGCTGCTATTCAGTTAGATGTCGATCTTACTTCCATGTTTGCACTCTACAGGCCAGGAAGGAAAATATATGTCAAATTGAATGGTTTAGGTATGGACGATATGAATGGAGTGCTTCATATTGGGGCTATCGAAGGAACTTCGGTAGGAAGAATTTCTGCCTTTGATTATACCAATTATATTATTCGCTCGGCTGAAGTTGCAACGATTGTTCCTAAAGTAATTACTCCTTCTGAATTTAATGATAGTTATATTAACATGTTGGTACAAATTGATGATATGCAATTACGTAGCGAGGAAGTTGGGCAGCCTTATGGATATCCCGATAATACTTTTACGATAAATCGTTATCTAAAAAACTGTAATGATGATTCTGAAACTATTTTAAGAAATAGTGGGTTTTCAGATTTTAAAAATCAGATGTTTCCAGAAGGAAGAGGCTCGGTTGTAGCCATTTTTAGTAAGTATAATGCAGATTATCAATTATTTATTCGTGATACTAATGATGTGATGTTCGATAGTGATCGTTGCGATCCTTTATTTGAAGAAACTTTTAGTGCGGCTGTAGATAATACGACTTTAGATTTGCCAGGCTGGACGAATTTTGTCACTGAGGGTACTGAACTTTGGACGGAGCAGGTGTTTAGTGGTAATGGTTATGCCGAATTAAACCCTTATAATTCTGGAGATGCAACAGTGGTATCTTGGTTAATAACACCAGGCATAGATTTAGATACTCAGGAAGGCGAATTGTTGTCGTTCCAGACGGAGCATGCATATCCTGATTCAGGTCATGATCCATTGGCTGTTTTAATTTCAACAGATTTTGATGGTACAACAGCGGGTATTGCCACAGCCACTTGGGAGCCTTTAACATTCGATGTTAGTTATAAAGTAGATTATGGTGAGTGGTACAGTTTTACAGATTCAGGAGCTATAGATTTATCAAGTTATTCGGGGATGGCTTATATCGCTTTTAGATATACGGGCAGCGATACTGGGAATCAAAATATGACCTTACATGTCGATAATGTAAAGGTATATGTGCCTTAAATATTATCTTATTACAAGGAAAAAGACTGCTAATTGGCGGTCTTTTTTATTTAATTCTTTTTGAGAATAGCATACACTGGAAAATGATCGCTGTAACCGCCATGGTATTTTTTACCTACGTAAGTTCTAAAGGGAGAACCTTTAAATTTTCCTTTGAATTGCTTAAGAAAATCTACATCAAAAATATCGGCCGTTTCGTATTCTAATGCATTGGTTGTTGTTGCTATAAAATTACTTGTGAAAAATATCTGATCGAACAAAAACCACTGCCGGTTATGTAATACTGTACCACGACTAAACGAACGTAGGGTATTCATAGGGTTATATAAATTGAAATTGTTAACTAGGTTTTTAATACTTTGGTTCGAGGGGTTATCGTTAAAATCGCCCATCACAATAATTTTAGCATCCGAATTCTGGGTTTGTAAAGAGTCTATAATCTCTGCAACCTTTTCAGAAGACACTAAGCGTTTTTGTTCGGTTTCTTTTTCACCTTCATGGCGTGAAGACCAGTGATTAACAATAATATGAATATAGTCACCATGCAAGGAGCCTGAAACGAGCAGAATATCCCGAGTGTAGTCTGGAGTGCCATCGGCATGTTCTAAATAAATGCTAAAGGTATCGGTAGTGTCTATTTTAAACATGTCTGCGTTATATATCAACGCCACGTCGATACCACGTTCATCAGGAGAATTATAATGTACATAGTTGTAATTATAGGATTTTAAGTGCTCGTAGTTTATTAAATCTTCTATGACTTTGGCATTTTCAACTTCAGCTAAACCCATTACAGCCGGTGGTTTTCCAGTTTCTAATCGACCAATATTAGCAATGGTAAAGCTTAATTTTCTTAGCTTATTATCATAGCGATTGGGAGTCCACTTTTTAGCCGAAATTGGAAGGAAATCATTATCATTCGTGCGTTTGTCGTCATATATGTCAAATAGATTTTCAACGTTATAAAAACCTATTGTATGCAAATCGGGGCGCTCAGGAGCATCTTCGAAATTATCCATCTAAATTCATTAATCTGAATTAAAAATATAAAAATTAAAATGATTGCAATTATGTAACTTTGTACATTAATTATTTTTTATGCTAGAGAAGAAAGATATTTCATTAGAAAAGGCAGTTTTAGTGGGTGTCGTAACCAGGGAACAAGATGAAGCTAAATCTAAAGAATATTTAGATGAATTAGAATTTTTAACCTACACGGCTGGCGGTGAAGTTGTAAAACGCTTTACACAGAAAATGGATATGCCTAATCCGAAAACCTTTATCGGGACAGGTAAAATGGAGGATGTAAAAGCATTTATAGATGAGAATGATATAACCACAGCTATTTTTGATGACGAGTTATCCGCAGCGCAGGAGCGTAATATTAGTAAAATATTAGAATGTAAAGTATTAGATAGAACGAATTTAATTCTGGATATTTTTGCACAACGAGCTCAAACAAGTTATGCAAGAACTCAGGTTGAACTAGCCCAATGTGAGTATTTATTACCGCGATTACGAGGGATGTGGACGCACCTTGAAAGACAAAAGGGGGGTATTGGAATGCGTGGTCCAGGTGAAACTGAAATTGAAACCGACCGCCGTATTGTTCGTGATAAAATTGCTTTATTAAAAGAACGTATTAAAACCATCGACAAGCAAATGTCCGTGCAACGTGGTAATCGAGGCTCTATGGTGCGTGTCGCTTTGGTGGGATATACTAACGTAGGGAAATCTACCCTAATGAATGTTATTAGTAAAAGTGAGGTATTTGCGGAAAATAAGTTGTTTGCAACTCTGGATACAACGGTTAGAAAAGTTGTTATACAAAATCTACCTTTTTTATTAAGTGATACCGTTGGGTTTATTCGAAAGTTGCCAACCCAGTTGGTTGAAAGTTTTAAAAGTACCTTGGATGAGGTAAGGGAAGCCGATTTGCTACTTCATGTGGTTGATATTTCACATCCTAATTTTGAAGAGCATATCGAATCGGTAAACAAAATTTTAGGAGAAATAGATAGTATTAATAAGCCTACCATCATGGTTTTTAATAAAATCGATGCCTATAAAGCGGAGCCTTTCGATGATGAGGATGTAGAAATGGAACGTACCGAAAAACATTATAGTTTAGAGGAATGGAAAAAAACCTGGATGAATAAAATAGGGGAAAATGCCTTGTTTATTTCAGCCATTAATAAGAGTAATCTCGAAGATTTTAAAAAACGCGTATATGATGAGGTTCGTGAAATTCACGTAACCCGATTCCCTTATAATAAGTTTCTTTATCCAGATTACGATGGAAACACTATAGAGTAAAAGAGTAATCTAAAAATACCGCCCCAATGAAACTATTAAAATCCCTTTTAAAAAGTAAATGGTTAAAGCGGTTAGCAATTGCGGGTATTGCAGTCGTTGCTTTTTTTGCTGTTATTTATGGTAGCGTTTACCTGGGTGTTTTTGGAAAAATCCCTACTATCGAAGATTTAAAGGCTATACAACAGGCAGAAGCCACGCAGGTGCTAGATAGGAATGGCGAATTAATTGGTAAATTCTACATTTACGACAGGCAACCACTAACCTATAATGACTTTCCTAAGCATCTAATTGATGCATTGGTAGCGACAGAAGATGTTCGGTTTTTCGAACATGATGGTGTCGATAATGTTAGTTTACTCCGTGTATTTATAAAGAATATTATTCTTCAAGATAAATCGGCTGGAGGTGGAAGTACTATAACACTTCAGTTGGCAAAAAATCTTTTTGGTCGCCGTAAGTATGTTATGTTGAGTATGCTAATTACCAAGTTTAAGGAAGCCATTATAGCAAAACGAATGGAAGAAATCTATTCAAAGGAAGATATTTTAACTTTATATCTTAATACGGTGCCGTTTCCAGATAACACCTATGGAATAGAGAGTGCAGCCCTGAAGTTTTTTAATAAACCTGCTTCTGAATTAACATATCCTGAAACGGCAACACTTATTGGAACACTTAAGGCAACCCATTATTTTAATCCGAGATTGTATTCAGAACGTAGTGTAGGTCGCCGAAATGTGGTATTACAGCAAATGCTTAAATACAATTATATAAGGGAAGATTCATTACAAGTTTATTCGGAAACACCTTTGGTTTTAGATTATACTTCTTATAGTCATGATATGGGGCTGGCACCTTATTTTAGGGAATCAGTAAAAAAGCAATTAAAAACGGTTTTAGATACTCTAAAAAAACCTGATGGAACGTCTTACGATTTATATCGAGATGGTTTGGTAGTGTATACCACTTTAGATAAAACCATGCAGGCTATGGCGGAAGCAGCTATGAAAGAACATCTTTCCAAACTACAGTTGCAGCATGAAAGGGCTTATGGGGCGTCTGCACCATGGTTAACAGATAAAAATATGTTGAATGCTGCGATGAAAAATTTATCGATCTATAAAACCTTCAAGAAACAAGGACTTTCCGATGAACAAATTAAAGACTCCCTAGCCGTAAAGCGTCAGGTTGAATTGTTTAATTGGTCTGGCGATACCATCGATAATGTTACAGTTTTAGACAGTTTAAAACACTTTATGAAGTTTTTAAATACAGGCATGTTATCCGTTGAGCCATCAACGGGCGCTATTCGAAGCTATATTGGTGGTATTGATTATCAATTTTTTAAATACGACCATGTATCTCAGAGTAAGCGCCAGGTAGGATCAACCTTTAAACCTTTTGTTTATACAGCGGCTATTGAGCATGGTATGAAGCCCTGTACTTATTTTTCATTGTCAGAGGTAACTTATACAAATTTTGAGGACTGGACTCCAACGAATTCTGGTAAAGAAGAGGAAGTTGAGCATCTTAATTACAATCTTGAAACAGCTTTGAGTAAATCTGTAAATACCATTGCTGTGAAAGTTTTAAATAAGGTTGGGATTCCAAATACGATAGATCAGGTAAATAAACTAGGAATCGAAACAGCATTGCCCAAAGAGCCATCTTTAGCATTAGGTGTTGCTGAAATAAATCTTAAAGATTTAACAGGAGCCTATACGAGTTATGTTAATGAGAGTAAGCCCGTAAGACCTTATGCTATTTCAAAAATTGAAGATAAACATGGCAATGTCATAGCGGCGTTTAAACCAGAAATATTGGAGCCAGCTTACAGTGATTATACAAGACAAATAATGCTTAAAATGATGCAAGCTACTGTTAATTCTGGTACAGCAACAAGATTAAGGTCTAGTTATAACCTTAGTAATGCCATTGCTGGTAAAACAGGAACGACTCAGAATAATAAGGATGGTTGGTTTGTGGGAATTACTCCTAAATTAGTCACAGTAACGTGGGTTGGTAATGATAATCATGCCATTGGTTTTAAAAATACAGGGATAGGTCAGGGGGCAAATTCGGCATTGCCTTTATTTGCTAGGTTTTATCAGAAATTGAATAAAGACGACTCGTTTAACAATATTACTAAAGCGCATTTTGAAGATATACCAGATGAGGTCTTGAAAGATTTAAATTGTGACCCTGAAAAGAAGGATGGATTTTTTAAACGCTTGTTTGGTGGTAGTAAAAAGAAAAAATTCCGAATAGATGATTAGAATAAAAAACCCCTTAAGAAAAACTTAAGGGGTTTTTATTATTTATTTAAACGTATTACTATTCGTTTTCTTCGCTAATGGTAGCGGGTTTTACAGAGGCATCGTGTGCATTGTAATACTCTTCAAGTAAGTTCATAGTAGCGTTTAATAAATCTTTAGTTTCTAATAGTAAACTAAAGTAAAGCGTTGTGTTTTTCGGGCTCGATTCTTCCGTACGAGTTCGTTCAACTTGTTTTTGAATTTTGTTAGAAACCAAAGATGTTATTTCTTGTTTTCTACTTAGAATAACACCAATTTCATCAAATGATTGGGTCTCGAATGCTTGTTTGGTATTATTGAATAATATTTCAAAGCGTTCGTCAACCTCCTTAAGTTCTTTTATTTGATTAAACTTAAGTTTTTTATGGTTGTTCTGAACATGTTTATGGCTCACTTTAGTAATATATTCTAAAGATTGAGTCATATCCTGAAGGTATCCTAAAATGTGGATGTAGAAATTACTAGCCCCAATGCTCGATTCATCTAAGTTCTTAATAAAATAGAAGATGTTGTCTCTAAGTTCGTCAACCTCGCTAGAAAGTTTTACTATTTGTTTTTTATTCTTTTTAAGTAAAACTAGATCTTGTTTTGCAAGACCATTAATAGCATTGGTGTATACACGATTACCACGTTTTACAACATTGGCTATGTTGCCAGCACTTTCTAATATAACACCCTGTATTGAGCTGCTTTCTGCTTTTGTTAAAGTGTCTTCTGCCTTTGCTTCTTTTGCTTTTTTACTATGAGCAACAGAACTTCTTATTAATAGTACAATAGCAGCTAGCAATAAGATAGGGAACATGACTTTTAAATTCAAGTTTAATAAGTATGCTACTAATGCTGAAGCAATAAAGGCACTAAGCGCTGTAAAAAACCATCCCCCAATGACGTTGATTACTCCTGCTACACGATATACTGCGCTTTCTGCTCCCCAAGCGCGATCGGCTAATGAAGTTCCCATAGCGACCATAAAGGTTACATAAGTAGTTGAGAGTGGTAACTTATATGACGTAGCAATGGAGATTAATACAGCAGCTACCATTAAGTTCACTGCCGCACGAACTAAATCGAAAGCAGGGAGGTCAATTTTTTTGTCTTTACCTACTACGATTACAGGTTGTTCAAATTGTTTGTCGATTTTAGCTTGCCAGGATTCGGGTAAGATATATGAGGACATCTGAGACATTAAAACCGCAAATCTTACGAAACTTCTAGATAAATAATTTGGTTGGAAACGTTCTTTAGTTTCTCCTTGACTAGATAAATCTAATGAGGTTTTTACAACATCCTTAGATTTTGAAGAAAACCATAAAGTAAGAACCATTACTAAACCAGCTCCAAAAAGGAGTATATTATTTGTTGGTACTTTTGCTGCTAAAACATCCATAGGGAAGTCTGCTGCAGCAATACCAGAAGCAGACCATTCGTTAAAGGCATTGTATGCGGCTACCGGAACCCCTATAAAGTTTACTAAGTCGTTACCGGCGAAAGCCAATGCTAAAGCAAAGGTTCCTACGATAATAATGAGTTTGTAGATATTAGTTTTAGCAAAAACAATGAGGGCGTAAGATAATAGCGACCAAAAAGCAAAGCTAACTGCGATTATCGGTAATACATTGGTTTCTAAGAAATCGCTCATTTTAAGGCCTCCCAATAAGTCAAATTTTTGACTTGCATAAGAGGTGCCTTTTAGTCCTTTCATAAATATGAAGTAGGTAATAGAGGTTAAGGCTATACCTCCAAAAAGAGCACCTACCCAATTCGCTTTCTTCTCAAAATTATAAGAAAGTAATAATCGCGATACCCATTGCACGGCGGCTCCAATTGAGAAAGCTACTACAACAGACAAGAGAATACCAAAAATTATTTGGGAGGCTTTGGAAGTGTTGATATATCCAATAAGATCGCTGAAATTTCCATTGTCATGTCCTATTTTTATTAGGGCAATGGCAACGGCAGCTCCAAGTAATTCAAATACAATAGAAACTGTAGTTGAAGTAGGCATCCCTACTGAGTTAAAGAAATCTAACAGTAAAATATCGGTAATCATTACTGCCATGAAAATAATCATGATTTCGTTGAACATGAATTCACCAGGGTTAAAAATCCCTTTACGGGCAACTTCCATCATACCACTGGAAAATACGGCTCCAACGGCAACACCAAGACTCGCAACAATCATAATTGTTTTAAATGATATTGCTTTAGAACCTATAGCAGAATTTAGAAAGTTAACCGCGTCGTTACTTACACCAACTACTAAATCGGCAATGGCAAGTAGCGCTAAGGCTATAATCATGTATAAATATATATTCTCCATAATGAATTTTAAATAGTTTGCAAATATCTAAAGTATGACATAAAATTATGTTATCTAATTGTTATATTTTTTAAAAGTGAACATCCACTTGTAAACGGTACATTAATTGGTTATTTTTCTCTTGAATATCTAAATAACTTATATCTGTTTGTACTTTTAGTTTATGTCCTACAATATACTTAGAAAGACCCAATGAATATTGTTTTTTAGGATTTTTTCCAGTTATATTAATATTTAATTCTGAGTTCGTATATCGACCGGTTAATTCCCAATTGGAAGGAAATAAATATCCAGTCATGATATTATAAGCACTTCCTACGTTTACAACATCGCCTGTAGGAGTTCCATCAGAATTCAAAGCGATTGGATTATCAGAATCTCGCTTTGCATATTCTGCCATTAAGGAATAACCTTTATATTTAAACATAGCGTCTGCAAAAATGGTAGTAATGTTGGTTTCAAATAAACCGGCGCCATCATCTATTTTCATATAATTACCAAGATTACTTCTGGTTCTTACGGCATTGTTGTTAAAATCGTAACTCGCAGCTACTGATAATTTTGGTTTTTTCTCCCGTGTTAGACCAGCACCTTTATAATCGCCTTTACCATTAAATTTTCCGAAAGGTAATAATTCTACGCGTCCCGTATATTGAAATCCACCTAAGTTTCCGCTTGTAACATTACGACCTTCTCCCTGAGATAGAGAAAATATTTCATTCATAATAAAGTTTTTATAAAGCTTTGTTGTGTGCCTTAATTGAATGCCTATATCACGATCGATGTTAAATTCTGAATTCAGTATGGAGCGATCAACCATTTGAAGATCGGCAGATGAAATAACACGTTCTCTGTTACCAGGAAGTTTGGTTTGCCCTACCCACAGTACAAAGTTTTCATAGAAATTCCATTTTAATACCGCATCCATAATGTGTCTGGAGGTATTTCTGGTGTATTCACTACCTCCCGCTATATCACGGTTTGCAAGACCTAATTCAAATTTATATTTAAGTTTTGGAGATAAAATCCACCCATCAAGTTTTAATCTGGAACGTCTAATTAAGAAGTTGGTTTCTGGAGATGCACCATCTTCCCATACTCCAATACCCAGCGTTTGAAAACGTAAGCCCATTTTCATAGTCCATGTACTGTCTTTTCCAGTCAGGTTTAAAATTCCTTTTCCAAACTTAGGAGATATTACTTCTTGGGCACAAAATGTGCTGGTAGCCAATAATAATATGGCCAAAAACTTTAGATTTAGTTGCATTGTATTTATCAATTTTTGTCGGTGGCAAAGAAATATCTTTAATGTTAACTTAATGTTTCCTAATAGTTATCAATACGTCAAAAAAAAAAGACTACCAGGGCCCTGGTAGTCTCGTTAGAAATCATAATAATGTAGTCGACAAAAACTAATAAATTATATGAATACTAAATGGTTTGTCTTAAGACTTAGCAAATATCAACGATTTACGTAATTAAATTGTAATGCTAATATTAACTAATTATTAATAATATAATGAAGGGTTTAATGTTGTAATTGATTGCTGTATAAATGGCCGCAGAGCAATGTTAAATTAATGTTACCAAAGTGTTGTGTTAAAGTTGTCTTAGTTGTATCTTTGAGATATAATGTTAAAAACCCCATAATTATGAAGAATTTATTGATTTTAAGTTTTGCCTTTTTAATTACTGCGGTATCTTTTGGTCAGCAAAAGAGAGATTTAAAATTTAACAAGGAAACCAATTTAATTGAAGTGGTTTACTATCATGACAATGGAGCTGTAAGTCAAACAGGATTTTACACTACAGATGGTAAACTACAAGGAGAATGGTTAAGTTTTAGCGCAGAAGGTAAAAAAACGATTTCTGGTAATTATGATAATGGTAAAAAAGTCGGCAAATGGTTCTATTATAATACCGATGGAACTGTAAAAGAAGTAGATTATAACGATAATGTTATAGCTAATTTAAAGGAGCATGAGGTTAAAAAGAACCAAGGGCTTTAAAAATAAATTATAAGAATAAAAAAAGCATCCCATTGGGATGCTTTTTTTGTAATAAGATTTTGATTTATTTATAATTTAATAACTACAAAATTTTGATTTGCCCAAGAGAAAACAGATAGGTCGGCTCCAACTCCTGTTTTCGTACTTATGGTGTTGTCGGCGGGTACAGTTATACCATCAGTAATTTCAGTAACAGTACCATTAATTTCTCCACCTACTTTGTCAGCCCCAACAGATCCTTGAGACACAGCATTTGTAATAGTTACTGTACCATTCCCTTTGTCGTCGTTTGTGTCAATTCTATTTCCAAAAGAAGCATTACCATAAGCAGCGAATAAAATATTGTCTATAGTTGCAACAGTGCCTCTTCTAATTTCCGCACCAGCTTTTAAAGCCACATCTGGGTTAAGATTTAAGATGGTTACATTTTTTAATGTAGGCATAGAAATTGGAGCAGCAGTAGGATCGGAGCTATTGCTATCTCCTTCAAGACCTCTTGGGTCTTCACTAGCCGCATCGAATCCATCGTTACGAACACCAAAAGCATTGTTTATGGTTCCAGAGTAGCCCTCTGTCCAGTCGAACATATCGTCAGCGATATTAGCACAGTAAACGTTTGTTACATCAACAGTGCCTCCAAAGAACTCAACGCCATCATCGTTACCATTGCTTACAATAATGTTGTTTACAGTAGTTCCGTTACCAACACCGAAGAAAGAGATTCCGTTAAATTCTTGCTCACCATTAATTTTAGCTCCAGTATATTCAGCGATTACATAGCTTAATTCGCCTGAGTTATCGGTGTCGTCAGTACCACCGTATAATAAACCAGCAACCTCAGATTGGACGTCTGTACCTTTGTTACTTTTTGCTTTACCAGCAATAACTAATCCGCCCCAGTCACCAGCTTTAGGGGAAGCAGCATCAGATGTAAATATAATCGGATCAGAGGCCGTTCCTTTTGCGATTAATTTCGCTCCTCTTTCAACAGCAATAAAAACGTCGGTTCTACCACTTTTAGCTTTAATTACGGTTCCTGGCTCGATGGTTAGAGTTGCGCCCTCTTTTACGGTTAAAGAGCTGGTTAGGGTATATTCAATAGAAGCTAATAATGTAGCGTCCTCAGTAATATCACCTTTTAATTCATTACCAATGATTGGTCCTTCTCCATTACCTGGATCTATAGTTCTATTATCATCGTCGCTTGAACATGAGAAGATTGAAGCTGCAATCGTAACTATTAATAAGTTTTTTAAGTTTTTCATTTTGTTTTTATTTTCCTAGTTTTTATTACTCTGCAAATTAAAGTCACAGTTTTAAATCTAATTTGAAGCTAATATTAGTATTAGGTTAAGAAATTCTCGCAATGTTAAATTAGTGTTTATTATGACTTTATGTTATTTTTAGAGTAAGACCCCTCTAGAATATTTATCATGGTTAGAGGGGGTAAATTGATATCTTTAGAAATTATAATTCGTAAGCGATTCCCAGAGAGAAAGATGTTCCTCTTTTGTATGAATTCATAGTAAGCTTTTCTGGAATATCTCTATACCTATCAAAACTTGGATTTAAAATATTTTTCACATTAAATTTCATTCCTAAGTTTTGATTGAATTTATGACTGAATACAAAGTCTAATATTGGAACTCCTTTTTCAATGATATTTTCTTTAAAATTAGTACCAATACTGTACACTTTATCGCTTTGATAGTTGAAAACTAAAGTAGACATTGTTTCTTTTTCATTAATATTAAATCTATATGAAACATCTGCATTTAAAGTAAGTGGAGCAGCACCTTCTAGTTCAGAACTATCTCCTGTATAGTTGAATAATGTATTAGCTATGTTGAACTTAAGTTGTGTTTTCATTAAAGTAGCGTTGCCACCTAATGAAAGATATTGAGTTTTCTCATCGTCAGATTCAATAGATAATAGATCGACTTTACCTTCTAATTCTAATCCAAATACTGTAGCATCTCCAGAGTTGTCAAAAGTAAAGTCTCTTTCAATAGCAGAATTTCTTTCTAAACGGTTGATAGAATTTTGGATTAATTTCCCAAATATTCCAATAGATACTAATTCATTTTTATTAGGGAACATTTCAAACTTCAGTTCTCCATTATAATTATCAGAAGGTAATAATGCGGGATTTCCACTTTCTTGATAGTTAATTCCCTCGTAAGTAAACGGTGCAATTTCTTTAAATTGAGGATAGGTATAAGTTTTACTCCCTGAAGCCCTTAGATTGATTTTGTCGTTTAGCTGATATTTTATGTTCCCTGTGGGTAAAAAATATTGTTTGTTTAAAGCAATTTGGCTGTTATCTGAAAAACCAGGAAAACTAATATTGGTATCCCATTCTACATCCATTTTAATATCTTCTGCTCGTAAACCAATATTTGCTGATAATTTATCATTGAAGTTATAAACGACATCAATATATGCTGCGTGAATAGTTTTTTTAGCATCATATAATTGCGGTAAATATGTTTCAGGGTCTTCACTATTTCTTCCGCGAGAGGTCTCAACTCCGAATACGCCATAATCTAAATTATTTTGGTTGAAAGTAGCGTCTAAATTATTAGGATTAACGAATGTTATTCTTGGATTAGCGAAGTTGTGGTCAAAATAGATACCATCAAACTTTCTATCTGTGATGCTTCCGTTATAACCTAAAGTAACATTTCCTTTGTTTTCATAACGTTCACCAAAATACTTAATGGCATTTAAGTTACCAGCGATACTATTTTCAAAGAGATTTCCGTAAAACCTACTATTATCTCTTACAGCATTTTGTGAAATTCTAGTGGTATTAGCATTGTTATCAATGATGAAAGTGTTTTTCCTTCTATCTGGTTCATCATTATAAATGGTATTGTAACTTAATGCAGCATTAATATCTAGTGATTCACCAAATTTATTTTCAGACATCAATTGATTTACAAACAGTTTGTTTTGTATTTCTGTTTGTAATATTAGGTTAACTAATCTGTTATCGTCTTCAGGGCGTCCTATGTCGGTAGTTGTCCCAAGGAAATCTTCTATTTTTTGTGAATTTGAATGTACGAATAAGTGATTGTAACTTAATCTGTGGTTGTTGTTTATTTTGTAAGATACGTTGCCCATTAACATTTTTGAGGCACCGTAGTTATAAGTTTTTGTGTCAAAAATAGAACCAACATTGAGAGAACCATCATCATTAATATCTACAATGGCGTCTGAGGTTCCTTCTTGGTAAGTATAATTGTTATCAAACGACCCAACTAAAAAGAAACTTATATTGCTTTCATCAGATAAGGTGAATTTTCTACCGTAATTAATAGATAGACCTAT
This sequence comes from Gaetbulibacter saemankumensis DSM 17032, assembly GCF_000425645.1. Classification (GTDB taxonomy): domain Bacteria; phylum Bacteroidota; class Bacteroidia; order Flavobacteriales; family Flavobacteriaceae; genus Gaetbulibacter; species Gaetbulibacter saemankumensis. The sequence continues at coordinate 282,334 of NZ_KE384430.1, read as the reverse complement.
GTTTGGGTTTGCTGTTCCTGAGTTTGGAGTAAAGCTGTTATCGAAGCTGTAGATGTTTAGGTTTCTAACGTTGTGATGGGTGTTAGGATTAATTCCAAACCAGTTTGCGCCATCAATAGTTTTAAAATCTTGAAAAGTAGTTAGCGTATTACCTCCAGTTGAAAGGCTCACTTTAAATAATGATTTTTCGCTTGTTATCTTACTAATAATATCTACACTGGCCCCAGCAACATCAGAAGACATATAGGAAGAAAAAGATTTTCCAATACCAACACTCTCTATTATATCTGAGCTAAATAGTGCTAAATCTATATTTTTATTTCTAGGGTCATTTGAAGGTAAAGGTAATCCGTTAAGTGTTGTATTGTTATATCGGTCTCCCAATCCTCTTACATAGATTTTACTTGAGCCTTCTTGACTATTAACCCCAGTAACTTTTAATGTTGCTCCAGCAGCATCTGAAACAGCTTTTTTGCTTAATTCCTGTGCGCCAATGGCAGTTTTAATAACAACGGCTTTCTTCTGCTCTAATAATAATGCGGATTCACTTTCCCGTTTACTAGTGGTTGTAATAATAACTTCGTCTAAAGAGGCCGCACTGGCGCCCATAAGAACGTTAAATTCGGTTACTTTACCAGGTACTACAGTAACAGGTAGTTCTTGAGTTTCATAGCCTACGAAACTAAAAATTAAAGTATAGTCACCAGCTTCTAAATTGTCTAATTGATATAAACCATCAAAGTCTGAAGTGGTTCCTTTTGTAGTGCCTTTTATAATAACATTGGCAAAAGCCAAAGGCTCATTGTTATATTCTTTATCAGTAAGTTTACCAGCAACGGAACCAGTGGTTTGGGCATATGATATTGTTGAAAAAATAACTAGCAACAATAAGGTGATTTTTTCCATTTTATTAGTTTTTATCATGCTGCAAAGAACGTTACGTTATATGAACAGGATGTTACCTAGAAGTTAAAGAATGGTAAGAACAGAGTTATCTAAATGTTATCTAAATGGGTGCTTTTTTGTAATTAAGAAACATTCATTTAACATTAGAAAGTAAGATCAGATTTTCTAAAATAGTCTGTGTGTCGATAAGAAGAGTAAGAAGGGTTAAAGCGTGTTTGGAAAAAATAGTCCTCTAAGGAAAAAGCTAAATATGCACTTCTTAGAAAATATCGAACTCTCCTTGAAACGTTGTTGCTTGTAAGGCGATTTTATGATTTTGTTGTGGGTTCCTAAAGAAGAAGTTACTAAATGAGCTACATATTAGTTTAATACTGTATTAGGGTCTTCCTCCTTTTGTGCTAAGTTTGTTAATGAAGCAATATCATTTAAAGAAATAGTGCTTGCTGCTAAACCAATTTTTAATTCTGTAGGTTCAAATGCATTTACTTTAACATGAATCTCTTTAGATTCGTATCCAATAAAGCTACAAATTAAAGTATACTCTCCATCTTGTAAATTTTCAATATAAAACAAACCAGATAAATCAGTGCTAGCTTCAATATCAGTACCTTTAACCGATACTTTTGCTAAGACTAAGGGAGCATCAGTCAATTCATTATCCATAATTTTGCCCACAACCATTCCAGTGTTTTGAGCAAATAATGTGCTTGAAATAAACAAAGATGCAATAAAGAAAAATACTTTCATTTGGTGTTTTTATATGCTATTGCAAATTAATAACTTATGTCTTTTCTAAATGTTACCTAATTGTTAAGTAAGGATGATTTTTGTGTTACTTAAATGAGAATCTGATATATAGAATAGTTCATGACAATGCAAATTATACCAGTAAATTAATATGAATTTAATTATCTTGCCAACATAAAAATTAACAATGAACTGGGAGCAACTGTTGTCTTTAAAGCGCTTTGGCGATACTAATAAGCGAATAAGAAAAGAACAAGATGAAACACGATTAGGTTTCGAAGTCGATTACGATCGAATCATATTTTCTTCAGAATTTAGAAGTTTACAAGATAAGACTCAGGTTATTCCGTTATCTGAAACCGATTTTGTTCATACCCGTTTAACGCATAGTCTAGAAGTTAGTGTGGTAGGCCGGTCTCTTGGGCGATTGGTAGGTAAAAGATTGTTAGATAAACATCCGCATTTACAAAATGTTCATGGCTATCAGCCAAACGACTTCGGGGCCATTGTTGCCGCTGCCGCTCTGGCACATGATATTGGGAATCCCCCTTTCGGACATTCCGGTGAAAAGGCCATAGGCGAATTTTTTATAAATGGTGAAGGTGCCGAATATAAGGACCAGTTAACGGCTAAAGAATATCAGGATTTATGTGATTTTGAAGGGAATGCTAATGGGTTTAAAATTTTAACCGAAACGAGAGATGGTAAGCAGGGTGGACTCCGATTAAGCTACGCGACACTCGGGGCTTTTACTAAATATCCTAAGGAGTCACTACCTAAGAAACCTACTAAACATATTGCCGATAAAAAATATGGCTTTTTCCAAAGTGAGAAAGATGCTTATGTAGATATTGCTGGTGAACTGGGACTTATTAAACGAAGTGAAACTGATTTGAGTTTTGCTCGACACCCTTTGGCTTATTTGGTTGAAGCTGCCGACGATATTTGTTATACCATCATCGATTTTGAGGATGGTATTAACCTGGGATTAATCCCAGAAGATTATGCTTTAGAGTATCTTTCAAAAATAATACGACATAGCATTCGCCCGGAAAACTATTATGCTCTTACTACCAAGCAAGATCGTGTTGGTTATCTACGTGCTTTGGCTATAGGGTCTTTAATTAATGAAGCGGTCGATATTTTTATGACCTACGAAGATGTTATTCTTAATGGCGATTTCGACTGTGCGTTGCTAGATAAAAGTCAGTACGATGCACAGATTAAAGATATCATTAAAATAAGTGTCGAAAAAATATATCAGTCAACCGAGGTCATTGATAAGGAAATTGCAGGTTACGGGGTAATTAATACGCTGCTAAGCACCTACACCAAAGCGGTAAATAACTATTTTTACGGTACGGCTTCTAATTATGACAAACTCATTATAAAGGGCTTACCTAAAAATTTACATTATAATAGTGATAGTTTGTATCAACGTTTGTCAAGCGTGTGTTTTTATGTGTCGTTGCTGTCCGATAGTAAAGCCATTTTAGATTATAAAAAAATAAAAGGAATTACCTTTTAATATATTTAGGCGTTACCACAAGGGTCGGGCTTTTCGCTATATCTTTTGCATAAAATGCAAAAGGATGTCGCTGCAATCCCTAACGCAAAATTCTGTTTGCTATAGAAACTTATTAAAATAAAGTTTTAGGCTTTCAACATCTAAGCCTATGGATTCTTGTAATTCGTCAACACTGCCGTGTTCAATAAATATATCGGGAACTCCTAATGTTTTTATCGTGGTTTTATAGTTGTGGGTTGCTGCAAATTCTAAAATAGCACTTCCAAAACCACCTTTTACCGTGTTGTCTTCTACAGTTACAATAGTGTCATGCTGGTTAAAAATATCGTGTAGTAAACCTTCATCTAATGGTTTAACAAAGCGCAAATCATAATGTGAAATATTTCTATTTTCAATAGCATCATTTACATTTTTTGCAATGGTTCCAATACTTAAAACAGCGAGTTTATTTCCTTTTTTAAGTTCAACACCAGTGCCTATTTCAATGTTTTCAAAAGGTTGTTTCCAATCTTCAGTAATACCTCGGCCACGGGGGTAACGTATTGCAATAGGATAGTCTAATCCTAATTGAGCTGTATACATAATATTGCGTAATTCGATTTCATTTCGCGGCGCAAAAATTATGAGGTTAGGAATACATCGTAAATAGGATAAATCGTAAACACCATGGTGGGTAGCCCCATCGGCACCTACAAGCCCGGCACGATCTAAACAAAAAATAACTGGTAAATTTTGTAGCGCCACATCATGAATTATTTGGTCGTATCCGCGTTGTAAAAAAGTAGAGTAGATATTACAAAACGGAATTAAACCTTGTGTGGCCATTCCAGCAGCTAGGGTAACGGCATGTTGTTCGGCAATGCCGACATCAAAGGCACGGTCTGGCATCTCGGCCATCATATATTTTAATGAACTACCAGTAGGCATAGCAGGTGTGATGCCTACAATTTTTTTGTTTCGTCTGGCTAATTCTAAAATAGTATGGCCAAAAACATCCTGGTATTTAGGGAATTTTGAAACAGTTTTAGCGATAAGTTCTCCTGTGTGCGAATCGAATTTTCCAGGTGCATGGTATTTTACCTGATCTTCTTCAGCCTGTCTTAAACCTTTGCCTTTTGTAGTAATTATATGCAAAAACTTAGGGCCTTTAATTTTTTTTAAGCGTTTAAGTTCTTTAATTATTGCATTAATATCATGTCCGTCTATAGGGCCAGAGTAATCAAAGTTCAAGGCCTTAATAATATTATTTCGCTTTTGGGTACCTTTTTTTACATTGGTCAGATACATTTTTAGAGCACCCACACTCGGATCAATACCAATAGCATTATCGTTTAGAATAACCAATAGGTTGGCATCTGTTACGCCGGCATGATTTAAGCCTTCAAAAGCCATACCCCCAGCAATAGAAGCATCACCAATTACAGCAATATGTTGTTTGTCTGTATCACCTTGTAAATTGGAGGCTATGGCCATACCTAGTGCTGCCGAAATTGAAGTGGAGGCGTGTCCAACGCCAAATGAGTCATAAACACTCTCATCACGTCTTGGAAAACCGCTAATTCCGCCCCATTGTCTATTGGTGTGAAATAGGTTCTTTCTTCCTGTTAATATTTTATGGCCATAAGCTTGATGACCAACATCCCAGATTAATTGATCGTCAGGCGTATTAAATACATAGTGCAAGGCAATAGTTAGTTCTACCACCCCTAAACTTGCCCCTAGGTGGCCTTCTTTGGTGGCTACAATGTTTATGATGAATTCACGAAGTTCATTGGCCAGTAGAGGCAGATCCGTTTGATTCAACAAGCGAACATCACCAGGTGTGTTTATTTGATTTAATAGCTTATGCATTGTAGTGCAAATGTACCACTTGAATTGCCATAAACAAACAACAAATATTAAGAGATGAAATTGTATTTTTGAAATTCAATATCAAAACAACTTAGCATGATGCAGCCATTCGATGACACCTATTTTATGAAAAAAGCACTGCAAGAGGCGGAAATGGCGTTTGATAAAGGAGAAATTCCTGTAGGTGCTGTTATTGTTATCGATAATAGAATTATTGCCAGAGGGCATAACTTAACCGAAACTTTAAACGATGTTACAGCTCATGCCGAAATGCAGGCTATAACGGCAGCATCTAACTTTTTAGGAGGTAAGTATCTTCAAAACTGTACACTGTATGTTACATTAGAACCCTGCCAAATGTGTGCAGGTGCTTTGTACTGGAGTCAGATTTCGAATATTGTATATGGAGCTCGTGATGAACAGCGTGGATGTTTAAATTTAAAAACCAAATTACATCCTAAAACTATTATAAAAGGTGGTGTTTTAGAAGAAGAGGCCAGTATTTTGTTAAAACGATTTTTTATAGAACGCCGGAATCTAAATTAAGACTTAATATTTGTGCTTTTTTTGATTTTCACGCATCTTATCAAGGTTCTCTTTTGTAATCATATAGTCTTTAATGTCTTTGTCCTTCCAGCGGTAATAGGCAAACAGCGGGAAAACTATAAAAAAGAGACTCATAACACCAAAGCCAACTAATTTGTTGGCATAATCAACATCTAAGGTGAAACCTAGTATGATACTGGTAAAAGCGGCAATTGCTATTATTAAAATGATGTATTTCATATTAATTGGTAAAATTAATCAATTGTTGCCTATAAGCTGTTAAAAGTTTAGATTTTGATATGTAACCATAATATTTGTCCTGTTTAATAACAGGTAAATTCCAGGCGCCACTGGATTTAAATATATCCATGATATCATTCATAGAATCGTTGTCGTAATCTATAATTGGGGTGTCGGCATGCATAAGACTTGAGGCTTCCACCGTGTCGTATAATTTAGAGTCGAACATAATATGCCGAATATCATCTAAACGAATGGCTCCTAAAAAATGACCTTCATCATTCACAACCGGGAAATGATTTCTTGACGATTTAGCAACTGCTTTGTTAAGTATATCACCAAGTTTCATATTAGGTTTTAAAATGATAAAATTTGTTTCAATAACCTTATCGATATCCAAAACCATTAGTACATTTTGGTCTTTGTCATGGGTCATTAATTCTCCACGTTCAGCTAATTTTAAAGTGTATATTGAGTGTGAAACATAGTATTTAGTAATTGAAAAGGAAATTGCAGATACAATCATTAACGGGACAAATAATTCATAACCGCCAGTTATTTCAGCAATAAGAAAAATTGCGGTTAATGGTGCATGGAGTACACCGGCCATTAAGCCAGTCATTCCTATTAGTGTGAAATTGGATTCAGATACTTCTAAATCAAATCCTATATTATTAATAATTTTAGCAAATGCATTTCCTAAGGCACTTCCCATAACCAGTGTGGGGATAAATACACCACCGACACCACCGGCACCAAAAGTGGTTGTCATGGCAATGGCTTTAAATATTGTTATCCCTAATAATAGTGCTATAACCAGCCAAATATTACTAAGGTCTAAATTAAAAGGTGTAATACCAATGGCTGCTAAATGATCTCCTTTAAGGAGATTGTTCATTATGCCGTACCCTTCACCATAAAGAGGCGGAATAAAATAGAGTAAAGTTCCTATGGCAGTACCCCCAATTAAAAGTCGTAAAGCTCGACTTTCAAATTGTTTGAAAAAATTGGTTATGGTAAAAAATACTTTCGAAAAATAAATTGAGACTACACTGGTTGCGAGTCCGAGGATAATGTAAAAAATTATATCGTTTACTTGAAATTTATCTACTAATTCAAAGCGCAACAATATATCAGTACCTAAAAACATGTACGAAGTAACGACGGCTGAAACCGAAGCAAGTAATAATGGAACCAATGATGTAAAGGCAATGTCTAAGCTAAAGATTTCTACAGCAAAAATGATGGCCGCTATAGGAGCTTTGAACATGGAGGCCATAGCGCCTGCCGATGCACAGGCAATCAAAAGCATTCTCGATTTGGCATTCATGTGAAAAAGTTGCGCGGCATTCGATCCTAAAGCAGCACCTACAGAAACCGTTGGACCCTGTAGTCCTACAGAACCACCAAATCCTGCTGTTAATGGGGCAGTTATTAGGGAAGCGTAAATATTATATCTAGGTATTATGCCGTTTAGTTTTGAAATAGCATAGAGTGTCGATGAAATTCCATGTCCGATATGCTTTTTAAGCCAAGCTTGCTTTATTATATACACCAATATTAATCCAATAATAGGAAATATGAAGTATAATGAATTTTGGTAATTTTTAAATAAATCTAATTCGAAAAGTAATCGAATGGCATGTGTTAAGTTTTTTAAAACTACGGTACCCATTCCTGCTAAAAAGCCAACAAGTATGCTAAGTATATAAACAAATTGACGCTCTGAAATATGTTTATATTTCCAGATTAGAAATTTACGCAGTAAACTTTTAAGTTTGGCAGGCATTGCATAAATTTACTAAAAATTAAACCTAAATAAATAGGTTCTTGTCATGAATTTTATTCACCTTGTAAATTAATCAATTGTCGGCGGTAGGTGGTTAAAAGCTTCGATTTTGAAATGAACCCAATGTACACATCATTTCGAACTACAGGTAAATTCCAGGCACTACTATCTTGGAATTTCTTCATAATATCGGTCATTTTATCTTTTTCAACATCGATAACTTCTGGTGCGGCTTGCATAAGTTCTCTGGCGCGAACGTCAACATATAAATCCTGATCGAACATTATCGGTCTTAAATCGTCCATTAAAATTATTCCGACCAGTTTTTTTGTCTTCGCATGAACAACCGGGAATAAATTTCTATTTGATTTAATGATGGCCGTATGAACAATTTCTCCCAAATTCATATTAGGCGTAATACAAATAAAGTTGGTTTCGATTACTTTATCAATGTTCATGAGGGTTAATACAGCATGGTCTTTATTGTGTGTGATTAATTCTCCTTTTCTTCCTAATTCCATATTATAAACGGAATGTAATTTGAAGTATTTTGTTATGCTGAACGAAATAGTAGCCGTTAGCATTAATGGAATAAATAGTTCGTATCCTCCTGTAAGTTCGGCAATTAAGAATATGGCTGTTAATGGTGCATGTAATACGCCTGCTAATAAACCGGCCATGCCTACAAGTGTAAAATTGCTTTCAGAAATTTGATTGTTAAATAAACCACAGTTGTTTATTATTTTGGCGAGACAATTACCCATAATACTTCCCATAAAGAGTACTGGGGCGAATATACCGCCAACTCCTCCGGCTCCAAAAGTAAAGGCGCTTGCTATAATTTTAAAGAACATGAGACCTAGGAGTAAAATTATTACTACCCAGATATTGGTTAAATCTAAATTAAAAATATTGTTTTCTAAAGATTTTTCAGGGACGCCAGCAATCAAGTTGTTTATAACAGCAAAGCCCTCACCATACAAAGGAGGCACTAAAAACAGCAGTAGGCCTATTCCTGAACCACCTATGAGAAGTTTTTTTACTGGAGAATCTAAAGAATCAAAAAACTTCTGAATTCGATCATATACTTCGGTGAAATAAATAGATACAAAAGCGGCTATAACCCCTAAAAGGATATAGAAAGGCGCATCTGGGAGATGAAATTTATCTTCAATTCTAAAGGGTAAAATAACATCTTCACCAAAGAAAAAGTAGGATGTTAATATAGCCGATAGAGAAGCGAGTAACAAGGGCAATAGAGATGCGAATGTTAGGTCTAAACTAAATACTTCAATGGCGAAAATAATGGCTGCTACGGGAGCCTTAAAAATAGAACTCATAGCACCAGCCGCCGCACAACCAATAAGTAAATTTCTCGTGGTTTGGTTCATGTGAAACATACGAGATATGTTAGAGCCTAATGCAGCACCGGTCGCTACCGTTGGGCCTTCTAATCCTACAGATCCCCCAAAACCAACGGTTAAAGGTGCTGTTAATATGGAACCAAACATTTGGTAACGTTTCATGATACCCTTACGTTTTGAAATGGCATATAATGTGGAAGGAATACCATGACTCACCTTATTTCGAATCACATATTTAATAATGAGGTATACTAAAGTAAGCCCGAGAATAGGGAACAAAAAATAAAAGGCATGGTGATATTCTTGTATTAACTTGCCTTCTAATAAATGCTGAATAAAATGCGTTAAGTTTTTTAAAACTACGGCGCCAACACCAGCGGTAAAACCAATAACAATACTTAAAATGTAAACAAATTGACGGAGCGATATGTGTTTCGCTCTCCAAATTAAAATTTGTTTTAATATGGTTTGTTTCGGCATTTTTAAACGGACTAAAAAATCCTGCGTTAGCAGGATTTTGATATTATTCTTTAATATTTAGTTTTAAACTAAGTTCTTCTAATTGATTATCATCAATAGGTGCAGGAGCATCTATCATGACATCACGACCTGAATTATTCTTAGGAAAGGCAATGAAATCTCTAATAGTTTCCTGTCCTCCTAATATGGCCACCAATCTATCTAATCCAAAAGCCAGTCCTCCATGTGGTGGTGCTCCATATTGAAAAGCGTCCATTAAAAATCCAAACTGTGCTTTGGCTTCCTCAGGTGTGAATCCTAAATAGTCGAACATTAAGGATTGTGTTTCCTTATCATGAATTCTTATGGATCCACCACCGATTTCGTTACCGTTTAATACTAAATCGTAAGCATTGGCTTTAACGGCTCCAGGGTCGGTTTTTAGTAATTCCAATTGGCCTGGTTTTGGTGAAGTGAACGGGTGATGCATGGCATGGTAACGTTCGGTTTCTTCGTCCCATTCTAACAGAGGGAAGTCCATGACCCATAGCGGTGCAAATTCATCTGGCTTACGTAATCCGAGACGCTCGGCTAATTCCATACGTAAAGCACTTAATTGTGCGCGAACTTTGTTTTTAACACCGGATAGAATACAAATTAAATCCCCTGCTTTGGCACCAGTTGCCTCGGCCCACTTCGCTAAATCATCTTGGACGTAGAATTTGTCTACCGACGATTTAAAAGTACCATCTTCATTACAACGACAATAAACCATACCTAAAGCACCAACTTGTGGACGTTTTACCCAGTCTATTAATTTGTCTATTTCTTTACGTGTATAACTGTTTCCGCCAGGAACGGCAATACCAACAACTAATTCGGCACTATTAAAAACGCTAAAATCTTTATGTTGAGCGACTTCGTTCAGTTCGCCAAACTCCATTCCAAAACGAATATCCGGTTTGTCATTACCGTACAAACGCATGGCATCATCGTATTGAATTCGTGGAAATTTATCAACTTCTACACCGTTTACTTCTTTAAGTAGGTGGCGCGTTAATCCTTCAAATGCATTCAAAATATCTTCTTGCTCGATAAAGGCCATTTCACAGTCTATTTGCGTGAATTCAGGCTGTCTGTCGGCGCGAAGGTCCTCATCTCTAAAACACTTTACAATCTGGAAGTATTTATCCATACCACCTACCATGAGCAATTGCTTAAATGTTTGTGGCGACTGTGGTAGGGCATAGAACTGGCCTTCGTTCATTCGAGACGGAACCACAAAATCACGAGCACCTTCCGGAGTGGATTTTATTAAATAAGGAGTTTCAACTTCAATGAATCCTTCTTTTGAAAGATAGTTTCTTACCTCTTGAGTAACTTTATGTCTAAAAATGAGACTGTTTTTAACCGGGTTACGTCTAATATCTAAATAGCGATATTTCATACGGATATCTTCACCGCCATCGGTTTTATCTTCAATTGTGAATGGCGGTAATTTTGCTTCATTAAGAATATTTAATTCTGAAACTAAAATTTCGATTTCTCCAGTTGGAATATTTGGGTTTTTTGAAGCACGTTCAATAACGGTTCCTTTTACCTGAATAACAAATTCACGACCAAGATTTTGTGCTTGATCCATCATATCTTTTGAAGTACGTTCTTCATCAAAAACTAGTTGGGTGATACCGTAACGATCGCGTAAATCTACCCAAACTATAAAGCCTTTATCTCTAGACTTTTGAACCCATCCTGCTAGTGTAACTTCTTTGTTAATATGTGATGCGTTTAATTCACCACAATTATGACTTCTGTACATATGTATTATTTAAAGGGCAAATTTACATAAGTTATGTGAGTTAATAAATGAAAATAGCTGTAATAATTAGATAATGACACTCACTTTTTTATTTGACTTATTGCTTCGAGTGCATATTGATTTAATAATTCTCAATCCAAGAAAATTGATTTTTTATTATCTCTTTCTTGTTGCTGTCTAAATAGGTTAAATATGCTTTGGCAACTGGAGATAGTTTTTTTGATTTTAACCAAATTAAGTTCCAGTTTGTAATAATGGGAAGTCCTTTTACGGGGACAATTTGTAAATCTTTGTTTTTAAGTTCATTTTTTATCCCTATTAAGGGCATGATGGAACAGCCTAGGCCAGATACTACGGCTTGTTTTATGGCTTCATTTGAGGTTAGTTCAATTTTTTTTTGAATTGAAAGATTATTGGTTGAAACAAAATTTTCCATGGCATTTCGGGTAGCAGAACCTGGTTCTCTGTAAATTAAAGGGTTGTTTTGAAATAGATCTTTTTTACGATTATTTTGAATGAAATTTAGTCCGCCACTTCCAACGAAAAACAATCTGTTTTCCATTAGTTCTATAGAGTTCACTTTTAATTTTTCGGGTAAAACGGAAACTAACGCAAAGTCTACTTCATTTAATTCTAAACTTTCTATTACTCGTGATTTGTTTGTTACATCTATGTTTAGTTCCACTCCTGGATTTTCATTCATAAACCCAGATAGAAAATATGGGATTACATACTTTCCTGTCGATGCACTGGAAATTTTAAGGCGTCCGGATAATTGTCCTTGGAATGATAATGTTTTGTAATTAATAGCATACACCTCGTTGATGATTTTCTCGGCAGCTTGAGCTATTTCTTCACCAAATTCAGTTACATAAAGTTTTCTTCCAATGACTTCAGTTAGAGGAATAGGAAACTGATCTTGAAAATTTTTTAACTGAATTGATACGGCAGGTTGTGTAAGGTGAAGCTCCTCGGAGGCTTTAGTAATACTCTTTACTTGAGTTATTTTTAAAAATATTTGTAGCTGATGCAATGTATAATTCATAAATAATATTTATGTATATCATAACAAATATAAATAAAAATTTATGATTATAAAATATAATCTTTGTGGCGGAATTTAAAATTTAATCATTAAAAGTTAATATCATGGAAACAAAAGAATTAATTAAACCAGAAAAAATCCAACAAAAGATTCAGTTAGTAAAAGGTGAGTTTACACCTTCTGATGCTGCGCATGTTATTATGTCTTTGATAGACGAGAAAATAAATTTTCATAAGATTCAAAGACTTCAAAAATGGGAGGGTAATCATAGAGCTGAAACCAATGAACTAGATGATAGAATTTCTGAACTTGAAAAGGAAAAGGAAGTTGCTAAAACATTTATTAACAAAAATAGAGCGTTACAAAGGAATATAAAAATAAACGGTATTCTGGAAATAACAGTAGCTGATAATGAATTTAAAGAATAAAAAATATGATCCCAACAAAATCAATTGTATTGCCCGTTTTAGGCATGATAGTATTAGTAATGTTTAATGTGTTTGCATTTGTTAGGGAGACCGTATTTATCGATGAGATAGTTGTGAGCAGTTTTATTCTAACAACTGTTTTTATTGCTCGAATGCGGAGTAAGACACCATAATTTTATTATTAATTAGAGATGTTCATATTATTAAATTTTACGATGAAATTAAAAAAACAAATAACAAATGCGATTAGCAATGCCATAACATATCTATTATGGCTATTTTTTATAGCTAATCTAAGTTATCTAGTATATAGTTATCCAAATATTCCACAATGGGTATATAATGATATTCTGAAAATAAATGGCTTTACTATACTTATTTGGACTTTGGTAACATTTTTTAGTGCGCTCATTGGAAGTTATGGAAAGAACTATTTGAAGGGGTTCAAATATCACTCGAAATTTTCGATACTTTGCTTTGGGTTTACACTGTCTATAATGACATTTGTAATGTCCAATCACATCATCCTATTGTTAATAACATGGTTGTTAATGGGGGTTTTTATGTCAATGATAATTGGCGTAGATTCTAGATGGGGTGAAGCGAAGGAGGCTGCAAAATTTGCACTTAAATATTTTTTGGCGGGTAGCATCTTTTTGGGAACGGGAATGTTTCTTCTAGCTTTCAGCACCCAATCCTATACTCTGAGTGAAATCTTATTAAAAGTAGATGCTTTACCTAAATATCTCACAATAATTTCTGGATTATTTATTATTACCGCCGCAATTATTCAATCTGCAATCTATCCGTTTCATAGATGGTTGCTTTCGGCTATGACAGCGCCAACTCCAGCTTCGGCACTAATGCATGCGGGCTTCGTAAATGGATCAGGAATTTTACTAGCACTGTTTTCAACCGTCCTGTTTGCTTCAAATACATTAATTATATTATTTGTAATTGGAGGATTAACAGCCGTTATTGCTCAGTTTACCAAACTTATTCAAGTAAACGTAAAACAAAAACTGGCCTGTTCTACAATTGCCCAAATGGGTTTTATGATTATGCAATGTGGTCTTGGGTTGTTTAATGCAGCTGTAGTTCATTTAATTCTTCATGGGTTTTATAAAGCATATTTGTTTCTGTCTTCAGGAGAAGCGGTGCGACAAGAAAAACCAAAAAAGCCTTTATACATTACGATAAAACCTATACAGGCATTAATTGTATTGTTTTTTGGAGTATGTGGTGCTCTAATGTTTAGTTTCTCAACAGGGAAAGGCCTGGGATTAAACAGTAGTATTTTTTTAACCTTAATAGTCGCAATAACCGTAGGGCAAGTAACTTACAATATTGTTAAAGAGCAGAGTCTAACATTATTGCAAAAAGCATTTTTACCTCCAATATTATTTATGTCTGGAATTATAACCTATGCCCTTATGTACAATTTTGTAACGGCTTTAATGATTAGTATGCCAATGGTGGCAGAGCCATTACCTCTTTCTGCACTAGAAGTAGGTTTTGGGGTGGTGTTTTTAATAGGATTTTTCATGATGAAACTTGGGGCGTACCGCAGATACCCATGGTTATATGTGAAATTGATGAATATTACTCAGCCCTACAAAAAAACTATTTTAATGTACAAATCCAAATAATCATGATAAATCAAACCATTAATAAAAGTATAAGTGAAGCTTCCCAGGTTATTGGAAAAACCTGGCCATTATATTCATTTGTAACTTCAAATCCATTATCTGGATATGAGAAAAAGCCTTTCTTTGAGGCTGTTAATCATGCAGAAAAACGATTTAATGCTCAAGTATACCCGGAGGTAAGTTTGTTTAGAGAAGCCTGGGAACGAGGGTATATTCATAAAGAAAGACTTAATCATCTGCTCAAAGAGAATGACTTTTTAAAATCTCCGGAGTATTATTTAGAGCAGATGAATAATATAGAAAGACCAATTGGAATTAATGCTAATAATGATTTGGATAGATTTATGACCAAATGGCTTGCAGCGTTTATGGATGAAGGTTTAGCAGAATGGGACATGCCTAATAAAGAAAAAGGGTTTTATGAGGCTTGGCGAAAATTGGTAATTTATGACCAAGAGATACCAAAAACAAGTATTGCAGAAATTCCTAAAACTCCTGGTGAAACTGTAGAAAGTATTCTGAACGGTTTTTCTGAATCTGATATACTTGAAATATTTAAGCAACATTTGGCAGCATTACCTGGGTGGACAGGTTACATAAATTATAGATGTGAATCGAATTCGGAGTGGCAACAAAAATACCCCATAACACTAATAGAATATCTTGCCGTAAGATTGTGGACAGCTCAAAAAATAAATGCACAAATTCACTCAAAAACCAATGATGAGCTATCAAATCCGAATATATCAAAATTACAATATATATGGTTGAAAGCTTGGGAAAAAGGTTGGCAAGTCGAAATGGAAAAATTGATAAGTGAGCAGCAGTTAAATACAAAATCAATAAAAAACCTTAAGCAACAAACTGAAGCTCAAATGGTTTTTTGTATCGATACAAGGTCGGAACTTATAAGAAGGCATATTGAAAATAAGGGTAATTATGAAACCTTTGGATATGCTGGTTTTTTTGGAATAGCTATGGACTATGAGGACTTAAATAATGGTATAATTCGAAAATCTTGTCCGCCAATTGTAAAGTCGGCTTACCATGTAAATGAAGTTCCTCAAGAAAATTGTAGTGAAGAAGTTGAGGTTTATAAGAAAAAAAATGAACATGTAAAATTTAAGAATTATTTTCTGAAAAGGTTAAAAAACATGTTGCCATCTGCTTTTGGATTTGTAGAGGGTTCAGGTGGTTTTTATGGTCTGTATATGATTTTTAGAACATTACTTCCAGAGTATCTGTTAAGGTTTAAAAAGCTAAACTCACGACATCATGAATCCATTTTTCAAACAGAAATTCACAATAGCGGTTGTGAAACAAATGACACACAAAATATACCTTTGAGAGAAAAGGTGGCTATTGTGAAATCGGGGTTCGATTTAATGGGATGGAAAGATTTTGCACCTTTAGTAGTGTTCGTTGGTCATGGAAGTCATTCTGCAAATAATCCTTTTGGTTCTAGTTTAGATTGCGGGGCTTGTGCAGCTAGTCCAGGGAGACATAATGCTAGAATGCTTGCAAAACTGGCCAATATGTCTGAGGTTAAACAAGTCCTAAGAGAGAATCATAACATAGAGATTCCTCCGCATACGATTTTTGTGGGAGCAGAGCATAATACTACAACTGATGAGATTGTTTTGTTTGATGCCGAAGTTCCAAGTTCTCATTTTGAAGAATTACAAAAGTTAAAATCAAATTTAGAAAAGGCTAGACAAACAGCGACTCAAGAGCGTTTAGGGGTTGCCCAAAACAGTATTGCTTTAGCAAATAAAAAGGCTAATAATTGGGGAGAAACAAGACCAGAATGGGGCCTAGCTAAAAATGCTGGATTTATTGTTGGTCCTAGAAACTTAACTAAACATGCGAATCTTGAAGGTAGGTGTTTCCTTCATTCTTATGATTGGGAAACAGATAAAGAAGGTGCGGCTCTGGAGGCCATTATGCAAGGTCCGGTAGTCGTTACCCAATGGATTAATAATCATTATTATTTTTCAACTGTTAATAATGAAACTTTTGGCGGAGGATCTAAAATAACCCATAACGTTACCGGGAAATTTGGGGTTGTTCAAGGTAATGGTGGCGACTTAAAAATGGGATTGCCTTTACAGTCGCTAATGCAGTCCGACTCTAAAATGTATCACCAACCCTTAAGGTTATCAGTTGTAATTCAGGCCCCCCTTTCAAGGGTAAGCAGTATATTGGTTAAAAATGAAAATTTGAAAAGTCTGCTTGACAACGAATGGATTTATCTTTTAGTTATGGATCCAGCCGATAATAATAAATGGTATCAATATGAAAGAAATTTAAATTGGTTGTCGACAAAAGTCACTCAATCAGTTGAGAAAGACCTGGATTACATTATACAAGAGGAAGCAAATGAAGTTTTAGTATAATGATTATCTGCAAATGATTTAAAAGAAAAGCCTCAATATTATTGAGGCTTTTTAAAATAACTTTGGTTACATCAATTAGATAACAGGTGTATTTTCTGCAATGGTTTCTAATTCTGTTGTATGAGCTACCCGATTTTTGAATAACCACATCTTAAACTTCATACTTAAGAAAAATAAAACAGGAACTACAATTAAAGTTAAGAAGGTTGCAATAAATAATCCGTAGATAACCGTCCAGGCCAGTGGCCCCCAGAATATTACATTATCACCTCCCATGTAGATGTTAGCATCTAGTTCACTGAACAGACTAAAAAAGTTTATGTTAAGTCCAATAGCTAAAGGTACTAATCCAAAAATAGTTGTAATGGCTGTTAATAAAACGGGGCGTAAACGTGCTTTTCCTGCTTTTATAATACTTTCGAATAAATCATTAGTTTCGAGATATTCGGTCGTGTCAATGTTTAAATCATGCTTTTTTCTATCAATTAAAAGCTGTGCATAGTCGAGTAGTACCACACCGTTATTTACAACGATACCGGCAAGCGAAATAATCCCCACCATAGTCATCATAATAACGAATGGTTTGCCTGTAATTACCAGTCCGCCAAATACACCAATAAAACTTAGGAATATAGCCAGCATTATAATGCCTGGCTTAGATACTGAGTTAAACTGAAATATTAAAATGAAGAAAATTAAACCAAGGCCAGTAAAGAAGGCTCCCATTAAGAATTTCATCTGTTTGTTTTGCTCTTCAATTTGTCCAGTGTAATCTATTTTTATATTCTCAGGCAAGTCTTCATAGCCCTTCATTTCATTTTGAATTTGAGATACAATGGCTCCAGCATCTGTATAACCGGGTGATAATGCCGAATATACGGTAACTACGCGTTTAGTGTCTTTATGTTTTATTGCACTGAATCCGGAATTGTTCTCGTGCGTGGTTATGGCTGATACCGGAATTTCCTTTAATTCACCGGTATTCGTCCTAAAGGTAATATTCTGATTGAATAAGGCACTGGTATTGTATCTGTTTGCTTGGTTAAAGCGTACATAAATATCATAATCATCACCATCTTCTTTATAGATTCCTGCTTTAGATCCGAAAATGGAATTACGTAATTGTTGACCAATCTGTGCAGCACTAATCCCTAATTCACCCGCTTTTTTTCTATCGATAACCACCTTCATGGATGGTTTATCTTTATTTACATCAATTTTAAGTTCATCGATACCAGGAATGTTTTTTGTATTGATAAATTCACGCATGTTTTCTGCGGTAGCAATGAGTTCATTATAATCATCACCTTCAATTTCAATATTAATGGGAGGCCCTGCAGGTGGTCCGTTTGCATCTTTTTCAACAGAGATTAATACCCCTGGGAAAATGCCCACTAAATCCTCCTGTACTTTTTGGCGCAATAGTTCGCTATCTTCACCACGACGATATTTATACTCGCGCATCGATGCAGTTATTTTTGCCTTATGTGGCATTTCTGCTGTCGATCCACCTTCAGTTTGTGGGTTTCCAGCCCCTTCACCTACCTGAGACACCGCACTTTCAACCATAAAGTTATAATCGCCATCTTTGTAATGGTTGTCATCTAATACTTTATAAACGCGTTTTTCTATTTCCTTGGTAATGGCATTAGTTTTTTCAATAGCTGTGCCTTGTGGATATTCTATATAGACAATAATCTGATTTGGCTTATTGTCGGGAAAAAACTCGACTTTAGTACGTTTTTCATTTAAAGACCATCCAAATGCCACAAACGATAAGATTAGAAGTAGAAAAGTTCCGATGCTTATAACATAGGGCATTTTACCAGAAAGTGCCCAACGTAATTGTTCTTCATACCAACGTTCTAATTTTACTAGGGTTTTTGTCTGGAAATTGTTAGCCCATTTACGCAAAAACAAACGGTAAATCCACAGTAAAATAGCCGTAACAATCATTAAAGTTCCTAGCCCTCGGTAGGCTCCTCCTACAAAGACAATTAATAAACCAATTGCCGCCATAATAATGGTCATTCTAACAATTCGTTTTAAAGGCATATCTTTATCTTCGGTATTCATAAATTGTGATACCAGAACGGAGTTAAAGAATATAGCAACAAACAATGAAGAACCTAATACTACAGACAAGGTAATGGGTAATATCATCATGAATTCCCCCATAATACCAGGCCATAATCCTAGAGGAATAAACGCGGCCACCGTAGTTGCCGTTGAAATGATAATAGGAAAGGCAATTTCTCCAATTCCTTCTTTTGCGGCGCGCAATCGACTCATGCCTTCTTCGTCCATTAGGCGATAAACGTTTTCAACAACCACAATACCATTATCTACTAACATTCCAAGTCCCATGATTAAACCAAAAAGCACCATGGTATTTAAACTGTAGCCTAAACCATCAAGAATGGTAAGCGACATAAACATAGACATAGGAATAGCGAACCCTACAAAAATGGCATTTTTAAACCCTAAGAAGAACATTAATACCGTAACTACTAGAAGTACTCCGAAGATAATGTTATTTACCAAGTCGTCTACCTGACCAATTGTTTTTTCAGATTGGTCGTTAGTAATGGTTACTTTTAAATCGGCAGGGAATACATTATTTACAGCATCCTTAACGATAACCTGAATTTGTTCTGCAGCCGCAACCATATTTTTTCCAGCACGTTTTTTAACGTCTAGCATAACTACCGGTTCGCCAAATTCACGAGCAAATGTAGTTTTGTCTTCTTCTTTAAATTTTACTGTTGCAACGTCTTTAAGGTAAATAGCATCTCCTTTTTCCGATTTAACTACAAAATTTTCAAGCTCTGATGGTTTTTCAATTTCACCAATAATACGAATAGTTCTACGCTGCCCACTAGCTTTTAAATTTCCGGCAGACATGGTCATGTTGCCATTGTTAATGGTGTTTATAATATCGTTGAAGGTAACTTTGGCAGCCATCATTTTATAGATATCTACAGCAACTTCAACTTCTTTTTCTTGAGCACCACGAATATCCACTTTTTTAATTTCCAAAAGATCTTCAATTTCATCTTGAAGATGTTCACCATATTGCTTTAATTTTTCAATAGGATAATCGCCTGAAATATTAATGTTAAGAATTGGCATTTCTTCAGATAGACTCAATTCAAAAACATCTGGTTCTACTTTGGCACCGTTAAAAGTGGGCCAATCTTCGCTTGATGTTTCCTGATCGATTTCGTCTTTCACCTTTTGTTTAGCTTGTTCTACAGTAATATTTTCGTCGAACTCTACCACTAACATACCGTAATCTTCCTGTGATGTTGAGGTAATTTCAACCACATTACTTACTGTTTTCAAGCGATCTTCAAGAGGGTCGGTGATTAGTTTTTCAATATCTTCAGCCGTATTTCCCGGGAATAAAGAACTCACGTAAATTTTGGTTTCATTAACTTCAGGGAAGTTTTCTCGTGGCATGTCGAAAAAGGCAGAAACGCCTAAATAGAACATAACTGCAATAAGCACGTACATGGTAGTCTTATTGTTTATCGCCCAAGTGGATAAACCAAATTCCTTATAGACTTTCTTTTTGTTTTTAGTCATTGTGTTTTTTGGTTTAATAGTTAATTACTTCTACAGACTGACCGTCTTTAACGCTACGTGCTCCTTCTTGTACAATTTCAGTGCCATCCTCAATACCTTCTAAAACTTCAATGACATCGCCTTGGGTTTTTCCTGTTTTAATAATGACGCGGTTGGCAATACCAATATTTTTGTTGTTTTTATTTGAAATAACATAAACGTATTGTTCGCCGTTAGCATTTTCTGAAATGATACTTTGTGGAATTAACAAGGCATTTTCGTTTGTGTAATCGTTAATTTTAAGTCTTGCCGTTAAGTTAGGCTTTATAGATTGATCTTTATTTGGAATTGCTATTTCCACTTTAAAGGTACGGTTGGCTGGATTTATAAAATTACTTGTTTGACGCACTTTAGTATCTATCGTCATACCTAAGACAGGAATTTCGACCGTTACGCTTTTTCCATTAGTAACATTGGCTATATATCTTTCCGGTATATCGGTTTCAATATACATGTCTTTTAGACTAACTAGCCTCATAAGTTGAGATTGTCCAGCCGCTACAACATTGCCTTGTTCGGTCATTACATCATCAATAGTGCCATCGAAGGGCGCTCTCACTTCAGTCTTGTCAAGCTGTTGCTTTAACTGATTAATGGCTTCCACCTGCGATTCGTAAGTAGATTTCGCTTGTAAATATTGGATTTCACTTCCTATATTTTGGTCCCATAATTTTTTTTGGCGTTCGAAGGTGGTTTTAGCTAAATCTGTTTGAATTTTAAGTTGGGCTAATTGCTGACTTAAACCACCATCGTCAATTTTAGCGAGTAATTGTCCTTTACTTACTTTTTGCCCTTCTTTAACATAGACCTTTGTTAATATGCCATTATATTCTGGTGTAATCACTAATAAGTTTTTAGTAGTTACATTTCCTTGAATTTCTAAGGTGTGATTAAAAACTTCTGTTTTGGCAGTAAACGTAGTAATTAGAGGGACGTGTTTTATTGTATCCAGTTTTGAAATAGCTTCATCCAGAAGTTTGATTTTAGAATTTATAATTTCATGCTCATTAACCAGCTCACTGCGTTTTGCACGGATGATTGTTAAGTCGTTGCTTTCTAAAACTTTTTCAACGGAATTTCTTTTCTTTTCGCCTCCACAGGCAATGAATAAAAGGGATGTAAGTGTTAGTGTATATATGTATTTCATTTTCATATTTTTTGTTGATTAATTAACCGTATTTAAAATGGTTTCTAAAGCCGCCTTGTTGTTTAAAACACTTATCATGGCTTCTAAATATTCTCGTTGGGCAGTATAAAGTTGTGTTTGGGCCTGACGTAATTCGAAACTAGAGCCAATACCTTCAAAAAACTTGGTTTCATTTTTTGTTTGAATGCGTTCGGCAAGATTGAGGTTTTGTTTTTTGTTTTCGTAGTCTTCGATAGCAAATTGATAATTGCTTTTTGCCGAAGCGATTTCCAGTTTAATTTCTTGTTCTCTTTGTGTTAAATTGTCCTGTGCTTTGTCTAAATTAATTTTAGCGCGTTGCGAAGCAGCACTTCGTTGTAGGGAACTAAAAATAGGTATGTTTAAGCTTACGCCGAATAGCGAAGAGCCGAACCATTTTTGTTCCTTTTGAGCAAAATTAAATTCATTACCAAATCCGGAATATCCTCCGTTAAGAAATGCATCAAGCGTTGGTAAGGCTTTGCTTCGTTCTAACTTCAATAATAGTTCTTTAGAAAACATATCGTTTTCTGCTATTTGATAGTCGATTGTATTTTCTATAGTTTCATCGGCTGTTAACAATTCCAGCGACATATTTTGTTTCGATAGAGTTTCTAGATTATCGCTTAAAACAATTGGTGTGTTAATGTCTAATCCGAGCGAGATGTTCAGCATTTTATAGGCTAAGTCTCTTAAGCGTGTTAGGTTGTTAAGATCACTTAGAATACTTGATAAAGTAATTTGAAGCTGCTCCACACTTTCTTGTTCTTCCAGACCATTTTCGAAAAGTTTAGTCGTTTCATTCAGGTTTTTTTCAAGTGTAGCTGCATTGCGTTCTAAAATATTAACACTTTCTTCTCCCAAGAGTACATTGCCATAGGCTTCTATGACAGCTTTTCTAACCTCAAGATCTGTTTTTTCTTTGGCATTTTTTGAAATTTCTAAAAACACTTTAGCAGACTGCAGCCCTACAATATATGAGCCATCAAAAACTTTTTGTCGCAATGTAGCGGTAGCCATAATACTTTGTTCTGTGCCGAAAATTACTTCTTGAAATTCTCCAGGGTTACCACCAAAAAATTCTGCAGGTATTAATGATACCTGCTGTTTTAAGAAATTTTGGTAATCTATGGATGCGCTAATTTGAGGAAGACCTGTAGCGGTAGTCTCCCATTTTTGTTTTTTCGCGGCTTCAATATCGCGAGCCGCATTTTTTGCAATTCGATTATTCTCTAATGCAAAATCGATGGCCTCTTGTAATGAAAAACTTTGTGAGTTTTCCTGGGAGTATCCATAGATTGATAGTAATAAACTAAACAGTAAAATTAGTTTGTGTTTCATGTTTTATGATTGATTTGATGTAAGATGTTCGTTTAATATGTGTAAGCCTTTTTCCGTAGTAATAGCACGGAGGTGATATTCTAAGAAACTTTCCATAAGATATTCCATGTTAAATATTTCATGAGGGAAATAGTCGGAATCTCTTATTCCTGACATACCATTAAAGTAAAATCGGGAAACTAAATCAACGTCTAAGTCAGGTCTAAAAAGTCCCATGTTAATTCCTTTTTGTAAACTTTCCCTAATAGATACGTGCATTTTCTCGAACTGTTTAAGATTTAATCGTCTATAAATGTCCGGATAGTATTTTTTTAGCTGATATTGTGGAGACGCCTTCTTTTTGTGTAGGTATTCCATTACAAGTACTTTAATCTGGTAAAGTTCTTCTATAGGGTTTTCGGCCGTATTGCAAACGCAATCTATGCCGTTACATACAGTTTCAAATACTTCAAATACGACGGCTTCTACTAATTTTGTTTTATTCTTGAAATGAACGTATATGGTTTTTTTAGATATACCTAATTCATTGGCAATATCATCCATTGTAACACTTTTAGCACCAAGAGTTAAGAACATGTCGGAAGCTTTTTCAATAATTTTTGCTCTCATAATATGCTGCAAATGTAAATCAGGAAACTTTAAATACAAAAAAAGTTTCCTAAGTTTTACAATTTTTTAACATGAAACTTTTATTCCTTCTTTTTAGTACGGGTATTTAATTTATTTTTGTTTCATGCTTTCAATAGAAAATTATCAAGAGGAATTTGTTACATATCTAGAAGCTTATGTAACCCGTAAAGAACCTGAAAACCTGTATGCACCGATAAATTATATATTGGGTTTAGGAGGTAAAAGACTCAGGCCAGTTTTAACTTTAATGACTGCAGATATTTTTAATTCTGAATATAAACATGCACTTAATGCGGCCTTAAGTATTGAGGTGTTTCATAACTTTTCTTTGGTTCATGACGATATTATGGATGATGCACCTTTGAGAAGAGGTAAAGAAACTGTACATGAAAAGTGGGATGTAAATACAGGGATTCTTTCTGGTGATGCCATGCTCATTATGGCGTATCAACTTTTCGAGAATTATGATGCTTATACCTTTCAGGAGCTTGCAAAATTATTTAGTAGAACGGCTTTAAAGGTCTGTGAAGGTCAGCAATATGATGTAGATTTTGAAACTCGTGATGATGTTACTATTGCAGAATACCTAAAAATGATCGAGTATAAAACAGCGGTTTTAGTTGGTGCTGCTATGCAAATGGGAGCCATTGTAGCTAAGGCGAGTGCTAAGGATCAGGAATTAATTTATCATTTCGGAAAAAATTTAGGTATTGCTTTTCAATTACAGGACGATTATTTAGATGCTTTTGGGGATCCTAAAACCTTCGGAAAACAAGTGGGAGGAGACATTATTGAAAATAAGAAGACTTATTTGTATTTGAAAGCTCAAGAGTTTCTTAATGATAGCGAAGTGTTGGAGCTTCAGCATTTGTTTAGTATAGATGTTGTGGATGCTTCAGAAAAGGTTAAAACCGTAAAAGAACTATTTGTTTCGTCTGGAGCTGCCGAAGCTACTAAAGTTGCTATTGTTGACTATACAAATAAAGCGTTTCAAGTGTTAGATGATTTGGATATCACCGACGATAAAAAGGTCTTATTGCGAGATTTTGGTAATAGTTTAATGAATAGAAATGTGTAATGCAACTACCAGTAAGTTTTGAGGCATTGGTTGAAGAGGTAAATAAATTTGATCTTTATGATAAATTAATAAAACAATTAAATAAAGACTTTTTGCTGGCAAATATAAATTTAGATTTTCATGAGTCTATTTTGCCATCAAGCCTCCAACTACGGTTACATGAGACTATTTATAATTTAATACAACATAAGTTTAGTGATTATTTAAATTTGCTTTATATTACTGATGTTTCCGAGCGTCAAATTAAAACTTTAGATGGGAGTGATACGCTTAAATTATCTGAAGAAGTTGCTTTCTTGATACTTAAACGGGAATGGCAGAAAGTGTGGTATAAAAATAATTATTAAAATCAATTAGGATATTTTTGTCTTAATTGATTTTAATTTGTACTTTTGTAATTCAATTAATAGGAGTTTATGTTTTCTAAAGCATGTGAGTATGGTATTAAGGCGGCAATTTATATCGCAACCCAATCCTATGAAGGAAATCGAGTTACGCCTAAGGCAATTGCGCTTGAAATAGATTCTCCTAAGGCATTTACGGCCAAAATATTACAAGCCTTAGTAAAGCACGATATTGTTTTTTCTGTTAAAGGAGCATATGGTGGTTTTGAAATACCAAAAGAAAAAATTGGTCGTATTAAACTATCTCAAATTGTGAATGCTATTGATGGTGATACTATCTATAAAGGATGTGGTTTAGGCTTAAATCAATGTAACGAAAATCATCCCTGTCCAGTACATGATAAATTTAAGCGCGTAAGAGAAGAATTAAAATATATGTTAGAAAATACTAGTTTAGAAGAACTGGCATTAAATATAAAGTCAGGATTATCATTTTTAAAGGTTTAAAAAAATTTACTAATAAATAGGATAGAATTATCCGAAATAAAATTAATTATGAAAATACTAAATATTAATAATGCCCAAAAACAAGTAGGGGAATTTGTAGCAGACGATTTTAGGACTGCTGCAGTATTTGTAAATTATGGCATCGATTTTTGCTGTAGAGGTCATAGAACAATTGAAGAAGTATGCAAAAAAAATGGGATTGATGAAAATGATATATTAGATAGTTTAGAAGCTGTTTTAAACTCTAAGCCAGATCAAACTATCGATTATAAGTCTTGGCCACTGGACTTGTTAATAGACTATATTGAAAAAAAACATCATAGGTATGTAGAGGCCAAAATACCAGTATTGTCACAATTTTTAGAGAAACTTTGCAGGGTACATGGGGAGAGACATCCGGAATTATTTGAAATAAATAAACTGTTTACAGCATCGGCAGGAGAGTTGGCAGTACATATGAAAAAAGAGGAACTTGTATTATTTCCTTTTGTGAAAAAAATGGTCGCAGCTACGTTTAGTCATGAAGCAATAGAGGTGCCTCAATTCGGAACAGTAGAAAATCCTATTCAAATGATGAAGCATGAGCATGATAATGAAGGTGTGCGTTTTAGAGAGATTGCCGCATTAACTAATAATTATAATCCACCAGCAGATGCTTGCAATACCTTCAGAGTAACCTATGCCATGCTGGAAGAGTTTGAACAGGATTTACACCTGCATATTCATTTAGAGAATAATATTTTATTTCCACAAGCAGTTAAGTTAGAGAAGCAATTTACAGAATAAAGTTTTTTTAATGTGGAATTAAAAAAAATCCGGGAGCTTGTATTCCGGATTTTTTACTTTATTCAGCCTGTATTATTTCAAAATAAAAGACAGGTTAATGTAAAAATTACGCCCTTGTCTTAGAATACCGTTCCAATCTGCAAATGTTGAATATTTAGTGTCTAAAAGGTTTTCAATACCATATTTTAAAACAATTTTGTTATTGTTATAGTCGAATGCATTACCCAAATTACAATTTAGAAGAGCGTAAGCTGGTGTTTTGTTTTCACCATAAAAACTGCTGTACTGACTTTGGTTACCGTTTCCTGTTAATTGAATTGCAGCATTAAATTTCTGGGTTGAATAGTTAATTTCTGCTAAATACGAAAGAGGTTTGATAAAAGGTAAATACTTCCTGTTACTAGCTTTGCCATAATTGTACCCTATGGTGCCGTTAACCGAAAATTTAGAAGATAGCTGGTAGCTGGAGTTTAGATATATGTCAAAAATAGTCGCATAATCTAAAGATTTGTGTAGTTTCACTCCATTAGCACCAATAGTCATAGGACTAATAGTTGGGTCGATATCTCCAATTATGTAATCTGATATGCGAAAATATGAGGCTTCGATACCAATATGAAAGTTATTCTTATGCATACTGGAACTGAAATTGACCTCCAATGCTTTTTCGTTTTTTAAATTCGGATTTCCTATATAATCAAAATTGTCGTAACTATTAAAAATATAAAAGGCATAACCTTCGCTTACCGAAGGAGCGCGGGAACCATACCCTAATCCAAAACTATAGCTGTATTGCTCTTTTTTGAAATTGTAAACTGAAACTATACTTGTAAGTATGCGACTTTTGTTAGCTTCAATGTCAGGGTAAAATATTTTTAAACTTTCTAAACCTTCCTCTTTAGCAATTCTGTTGTTTTGATAACTTAATCTCGCCGAATTGGTAATAGCTGCGTTCGAGTTTATCTGGTAAATATCCTTAACAAAAAACCCAGTGTTTAAGGTTCTAATATCAGGCCATGTGTGCATAAACATATCAGGCTCATTAGAGTTATTAGGATACATAGTCATTTCTGCAAGGGACTGGTTGTAATAACCATTTAAATTAAAAGAGGAATGATGTTTATTCGTAGAAACCTGGGCTTTGCTATAAAAACCAAAAGTGTTACTCCACCCAGGCATGTCCATACGAATTGGTACATCCGGACGTTTGCTGTCGTCCATAATATGCGTAATAGAATTAAAATACAGCTTGGATTCTAGGGTTTTTATAAAATTTGAATTGTTACTGTAATTATGCGACAATGAAGTAATTACAGCTTCTGCTAAAGATACATCCATGGGCAGGGCAGGGTAGCCAACATCGTTTGCTTTATCATAAATAATATTGGCATCGATTGAGTGGTTTTCAGAAACTTTTATTCCTGTTTGTAGTGACAAGTTGTATTTTTGAAATTGCGAATACAAAACTTCCTGATTGTTACCGGATTTGTAATTATCTGATTTCCTGAAAATCCCATCAAGATTAAAATAGAATGATTTACCAGAGTATTCTAAATCTAAGCCGCTTATCTTATAATTACCATTGGTTTCGTAACCTAAATCGACACTTGTTTTAAGGCCAGATTCATAAAATTTAGAATCGGGAAGTTTTAAATCAATGCTGCCACCAATACAATGGCCATTTTCGTTACCGGACTGGCCAGAGCCTATATTTACATTGTCTAGGTTGGAGACATCGACATAGGATGTAATAGGGTCCATTTTATCAGTACAGGCGCCAAAAATTTGCATGCCATCAATAGTGATGTTAAGGCGCTCGCTAGCCATATTATTTAAAGTTGGTTCCCAAGCATAATTACCACGTTTTATCATGGTGATTTTGTTGGCCTTTTCTAAATAATCGTCAATACTGGATAGGGTTTTTTCTTGACGGTAATGGCTGAGTTTATGGCGTCCAATTATTTGGATTTCATCCAAATGTGTAGTGTCTTTTTGTGTGGCGAAATTATTGTTTTGAGCAAAGTTATACCAGCTCACAATTACACTAAAGAAGCTAAAGATTAATCTTTTCATATCAGAAATGAATTTAGCCTGTACCATGAAATCACGGTACAGGCTTAAGATTTTAGTTAAAATTCTATTTCTAAATAAAGCGAACTTTTTGCATTACTTTCTGTAATGTCTTCACCTTTTAAAACAGAGTTTTCCTCATTTAGTAATTTTAGGTTAAGTACCCAGTATCCGGTCATGGTTAGGGATAAATCACCGTAGTACATCCTGTCTGTACTGTTGTAGCTTAAATCTTTATTGTATGGAGAAGTGTGGTTCCCCATAGATGGCATTCGTGGATCCAAAGCTATGGTGTAGTCTGTGACTTCAGTAAAATTCATCATGCTTTCCATTTCAAAAAGCCCTGCTTTTATTTTGTTGGTTCCAATTACTGGCTGGTTAGGTTCTACTAAAGCAATTATGTAACGTACTTCGTCGGTCCCAGTAAAAGAGGTTACATTTTGTAAATCACTCTGAATTAAGTTTATCGTGTCTTTAATAGTATGATTTACACCATCGATTGTGAAATTAAAGGTTAAAGACCACCCAGAGCCATTCATGCCCGTCATTTGGTAAATAATATAGCCTTCATATATGGTTTGTTTGTTCTCAACTTTTGTAATTTCCGATTTGGGACAGGAATGCTCCATGGTAGGCATTTGCATAACGGGCATCCATTCTATGTTGGCATTTTCAAGGTATTTATTAGTGTTAAGATTTTTTATTCTTAAACTTATGTGGTTATAACCTGTATAAAATAACCCAGATTTACTGTAAACTTCGATGGTATAGTCGCCGTTGCTAAAGTCTTGAATTTTAAGTAATCCTTCGGTTTCATCATGAGGAGTATTGGTGTTATCAGTTGAACAAGAAACGGATAATAATGTTATAAATAGGAGAGGCAATAGATATTTAATTTTCATTTTGTGTTTTTTAAAAAGTATAATATAAGTTCATAAACCGCCATCCCGTCTGTATATAATTAGACCGGATATGGAGTAAAATCAATGTGATTTTTAAACTGAAAAACTAAATGAAATTAGGTGGAGGTGTATCTATATCTAAATACGTTTTATTGATTTTGGGTAGATTAAAACAAGTCAGGTTCTTTTCTAATTGAAGCCTTACAAGTTGCTTCTTTAAGTAGTTAATGTCTGAAACGTAAAAAACATCAAGTGATTGACGTTTGTTTTCAGGTAGGCTTTTGTCTGAATTAGGATTTGAAGAGGTTTTTTGGAGTTCCTTTTTTAAATGACATTTACCGTTACACCCTTGTTGATTGTCTTTTTGAATGCATAATGTTTTAGCAATAAAATCTTGGTTAATAACAAAGTTACCAACAACAGTCAAAGTTCTAATATTATTAGCAAGAAATATTGTTACTAATACTAAAGCTATGATTTTATTAGCCAAAATCTTAATCATGGCGCGAAGATAGTTAAAAAGACACATGTATTCTGCTTTAGAAATCTTTCTTCTTCGATTTATTAACAATTCTAAGAATTGGAAGTATTACCCACATAAAGAGCATTACAAAGGAAACAATTAACCCTAGATTTGTCCCGAAGAATTTTTTAAATACAGCACCAGTATATCCTAGTAAAGCCGATATATCTAATTTAAGTAATATAAGTGTTCTTGATAAATCTATCGGGTTAAGCATGGTGCCTGCAATTGATAGTTGGTCTAATGGGTAGTCTTCGAAAATAATTAGAGACATGAGAAAAAAACCATCGTATATTATGGCCAAAGCAAGCCAAAGCAGTATAGCAAAACCGAAACCCTTTATTCTATTTTCGTTCGAAAGGGCAATGTTAAAAGCCAAAGCTGTAAATATGAACGTTAAAAGAGAACCGTTGATAAGTAGTAATGAAAAATCCCAAATAACGGCAGATTTGAAGAGTCCATAAAAGATAAAGGGGATACCTAAGCCTAAAACTAAACTCATTGAAAGCGATAGGGCTACTCCAAAATATTGACCTAAAAATATGGAGGATCGTTTAAGGGGTTGCGCCAATAACAATTCTGTAAATTCTTTTGAGTTGTAATAATACATGACCCCGAAAATGGTACCTATTAAAGGAACAAGGATAATTATAATATTCATTAGGGTAATGATAGCTTTAGATAAATCGTTATTTAGAAATAACAGTATCACGCCCAGTAATAGGTAAAATAAAAAATACACATAGCTCCAGCGGCTGCGCATTAAATCATAAAAACTATATTTTAATATTTTAAGCATGGTTTTCTTGTAAAATTGACGCAATTGCGTGTTCAAAATCGGGTTGTTTTGTTTGGGATTTCAATTTGGAAATACTGCCTTTAAAATATATTTGTCCTTCAAGTAAGAACACAATTTCATCGGCTACTTCTTCAACAAAACTCATAATATGGGAGGTGATTATAATGGTTTTTCCTTTTTCTTTTTCGGTTTGTATTAAGGCTTTTAATCTTATAAGCGAAATAGGGTCTAAGCCCGTTGTGGGTTCGTCTAAAATAATTATGGGGCTATTGAACATAAAAGTAAGGACGATATTTACTTTTTGTTTGGTTCCGCCCGATAAATTTCCTAATTTTTTATTTAGAAAAGGTTCTAGCTGAAAAGTTGTAATTAAAGATGTGTCTAGGGTCGATTTACCTCTTAAGTCTTTAATCATCCGGATAAGTTCTTTAACTTTTAAGTTACTAGGAAAATTTGCTATTTGTGGTAAGTAATCTATTTTATGTCTATAGTTAGAATTGTTTTTTATGTTTTCATTTTGGACATTAATAGTTCCTTTATTAGGAATTACCATACCTAGAATAGATTTTATTAATGTGGTTTTTCCTGACCCATTAGGCCCTAGAATAGCAAAAATACCAGCGTTATTTATTTCTAGGTCAAGACCTTTTAGTACGTCGTTTTTTCCAAAAGATTTATATAGATTTTTAATTGTTACCATTCAATTTGCTTTACATAGGGGTTGTTGTCTAATAAATTATCAGGGGTAAATATTGGTGAAACTTTTTCCGAAAAGTCAATGATATCGATAAATAAACTACGAAGTAAAATAATGGTTTCGGGGGTTTTATTTACAATATAGGAAAATAGTTTTATAGGTCTGTAGGGGACATCCCCAATGCCATCCTTGTTTAAGTCGTAACCCGTGTAATTACTCCAATAGTTTTTGTCGAACTTATTATCATTAACTTTGCTATTGTAGGAAATGTCGAAGGAATTGTATAAAAAATTATTTTTCGTGAAATAATTGTTATAACATGCTCCTCTTACTTTTATAGCCCAACCATTATTTTTAAAGTTATTATTGGTGTAATTAATACGGTTTGAACCTTCAATATTAATAGCAATAGTGTTTTTGCTAAAGGTGTTTCTTGTTATTTCAGCATCGTTAATTTCTTTTAAAAGTAAACCATAAGAGGCTGTTCCCCAGTTTTTTTGAAAGACGTTGTCGAGCATTTTTATGTTTTTTGAAAACATTACAGCTACTCCTGCTCCATTATCTTCAAAAGTATTGTTTTGGTAAGTATCATTATTTGAAAACATAAAATGTAAGCCATAGCGTAAGTTTTTGGCGCTTATATTGTTTTTTATAGTGCAGTTATTAGCAAATTCTAAATAAATACCATCTCTAACTTGTTCTATGTAATTATGCTCTATTTCAATATAATTGCTGTACCATAGCTGTATGCCATTGCCTGAATTGTATTCTTCTTCTGCATTACCAATTATTTTATTGTGGAATACGCGTCCATTATTAGCTTTTTCTAGATAAATACCAAAGAATAATTTTTCAAGAACTAGGTTTTGAATTAAAAAGTTATTGCTTCGTTTTACCCGAATCGCAGCATAGTCTTCGGTGTAGCTTGTGCCAACATTTTTAATGAATAAGCCATCAACAGTTACATGGTCTGCAACTATGGTAAGAACTTCGCCTTTCATTTCTCCATCTATTGTAGGGTAGTTTTCTCCAATAAGGGTTAGTGGTTTATCTATTAGTATATTGTGTTCTTTGTAGGTTCCTTTTTTTATGATAATAGTGTCAGAATTATTTGCTTCAGAAATGGCTTTTTTTATTGAAGAAATTGGGCATGTTTCACATACATTTATTTTTTGAGCATAGCTGAAGCAAGTCATAGTCATGACTAATAAAAAAAGGAAACTTTTTGCCATGAATTTAGTTGTTAAATTTTTTTTGAATATTTTCCCAAGTATAGAGTTGACCTCCTTTTTGGGACTGTATACTTTTGGCTTCTTCATGAGATTTAAAAGCTGATAAAAAAGCACCCATTGGACTTGGAATTTTTTTACTAATAAGAAAGGTTGCTTTTGTTCCATCGATAAGAGATTCTGGCTCTAAATAGTCGTTCGCTAAGAATAATTTAATTTCAGCGGTATCAAATTCTTTCATGAAGTTAAGCATACATTCGGTAGCATCAAATTTATAAACCTTTCCTTTGTTAGTTACAACTTCGGCTGCATGCACTTTATCGACAATGGTCATTCTGCAAAAGTGACAAGCATCGCTACCATATGCTATTGGTTTTGGAGTCACATTACAGTTGAAAAGTAAGAGCATAAGAGAGAAGCTAAGGTAATGTGTTAGTGCTTTCATAATTTCGGATGTTTAAAATTAACCTATTTTAAAAGATGATTTTTTAATTTTTTTACCAATATAATATGCTAATAAGGAAGTTAGTATTCCAAAGCCAAGAAAAAGACCTCCTAGTTGAGGATAAGAGTGTGCTCGAAAATTAAGAATGTTTTTACTTCCGAATAATGGCGGTTGAAATCCCATGACAGAACCATCTGGATTGGTGAATTTCATGATGGCTTTAGGGTCAAGGTCGTGACCATAGTTGTGTTCCCATAGATAAAAATCATACAAGCCTGCAGAACACATAATCACCATTAATATAAACCAAGCTAAGAACCACTTATAATTACCTATAAAAGCAATTAATAATCCAATAATTGAGGAAGCAATAATAGCAATTGGGAATATTTTAAATTCAGGAATGGATTCAGGAATATATTTCATGCCCACATAATGATTCATTAAGTTAATATTTTTTATATCGTGAGGATGAACATCGGAAAAATCGTTAATATGAATATACATGCCTAATGGGGTCGGGTATTGAGGCGCTTCGAGGGTAATTTTCCAAAGAGGAAAAATAAAGAGCCCTAGAGGTAATAAAGCCGCTATTAACATGATTAGATTAGACTTTTTCATAAGTTCTAGAACTGTTGTGTTAATTAAGAAGTGTTTTAAGAAATAAGGCGAGAGCGAAATCCACTCTCGCCATTACTTTTACTTGCAATATGAGAATAACTTATAAATATAGTATTATTCTATGTCTTCACCCAAAGACCATTTTAAAGGAGTATTTGAGTTAGCTGGAGATACTCGAACATATCCTTGCATTTCTTGATGTAATGCCGAACAGAAATCTGTACAATAGAAAGGCCACACACCTACTTGTTTTGGTTCCCAAACGAAAGTTTCTGTTTGCCCTGGCATAATCAATAACTCAGAGGTGTTTGCTCCAATTATACTCACACCATGCGGTACATCATAATCCTGTTCAAGGTTTGTAATGTGGAAATATACTTTATCGCCAACTTTAATGCCTTCGATATTATCAGGCGCAAAATGAGAACGAATAGTAGTCATGTAAATATGTACGACATTACCATCCCTAACAACTTTTGTGTCGGCTTCACTTTTAGCAGCGTAAGGGTGGTTGTTGTCTTCTAGTTTAAATATTTTTTTAGATCTCGGTTTTATTAAATCGGCAGGACATCCTGCTGCATAGTGTGGTTCACCAACTGTAGGGAAGTCTAGAAGTAATTCCATTTTTTCTCCTGAAATATCGTAGAGTTGAGCAGATTGTGTTACTTCCGGCCCTGTGGGTAAATAACGGTCTTTTGTTATTTTATTCATGGCAACAACATATTTTCCAAAAGGTTTTTGCGAGTTTCCGCCTGGAATCATTAGATGACCTACAGAGTAGTAACAAGGTTGTCTATCGACCACTTCCCAGGTTCCGAGTTTCCATTTAACTACTTCCGACGAAATAAAGAAGGTGGTGTAGGCATTTCCTTTGCCGTCAAATTCGGTATGCAAAGGTCCTAATCCTGGTTGTTCAACAACGCCTGCTAAAACATCTTCAAAATTTAAAATAGGAATACCATAGGCATCGCCTGCTATTTTTTTGTCTGCTATAGCATTCAACATTTTGGTAAATGAGTGTACTGTTAAATTGGCAGAGAGTTTCCCATTACCTACAATGTATTCGCCTGAAGGGTCAACATCACAGCCATGAGGTGATTTAGGAGTCGGTAATAAATATACAGCACCTGGAACATCGGCTGGATTTACTACCAAAACTTCTTTTTTCATGGTTGATTTTGCTGTATGCGTGCTCTCATCGTACACGTTATGGGCGTAGTTGGCCGGCATCATTGTTCCGCCTCCGTTATTTACATATTCTTCAATTTTTTTCCAGTTAACGGCAGCAATAAAATCTTTGTCGTTTTGTGATGCGTTGACTTCCAGGAGGGTACTGGCTTCTTCCGAGTTGTAAGTAGAGAAGAAGAACCACCCATGTGAAGCTCCACGTCCAGGATGTGCCAGATCATAATCGAATCCAGGCATGATTAATTGAAACTTGATATCCATATGTCCATGTTCAGGATCTACAGAAATAAAAGATAGCGCCCCCTTAAAATTGCCTTTATAGTCTTTAATTGGCATGTCTTTTTGTGGAATTGGAATCGAAAAGCGAGTTCCCGCAACTACATACTCTGTGTTTTCCGTTACAAATGAGGAGCTGTGGTTTCCAGCGCTATTAGGGACTTCAATAATTTCCGTGGTTTCAAAAGTTGATAAGTCAATTTTAGCAATACGAGGGGTGTTGTTTCCATTTATGAATACCCATCTACCATCAATTACTCCATTGGTTTGGGAAATATCTGGGTGATGCGAATCATCCCAAGGCACAAAACCGTGAGAAGTGTTTAACATTGGTTTGGTCTCTTCGTTGTATCCATAAGCTTTCTCGGCATCTTGGGA
This sequence comes from Gaetbulibacter saemankumensis DSM 17032, assembly GCF_000425645.1. GTDB lineage: Bacteria > Bacteroidota > Bacteroidia > Flavobacteriales > Flavobacteriaceae > Gaetbulibacter > Gaetbulibacter saemankumensis. Next base: position 246,961 of record NZ_KE384430.1, on the reverse strand, counting down.
GAACACTGGAATTACTTTGAACAAACGACCTGAAGGTAAACCGTAAACAGATAGTTGTCCACTGAAACCACCAGAAATGAAGGCATAAAATTCATCATGTTCACCTGGAGCTACATAGACTTTTTCGGCTACGTTTCCTGCAAGGGCTCCCGACTTTCCGCCAGATTTACTTGAATTGTTACAACTAGTGAAAGCTACAAGTATACTTAAAATGGCTACTGCAGATTTTAATATATTTTTCATTGTATAATAAATTAGTTTAGTTAGATTCTTCTGAAGGAGGTAAAAGTACTTTGTCAACAACATGAACAATACCGTTTCCAGCTTTTACACTTGCTATAATATTGGCACCTCCAATAACAGGTTTTCCGTCAATAATTTCTATTTGAACATACTGATTATTAGCCTGCCCTAATTTTTTGAGTTTACTTAAAATGGTTGTGCTTAAATTACCTGGGGTTACATGGTATTTCAGTATATTAGCTAAGGTTGCTTTGTTTTCAGGTTTCACTAGGTCTTCAACAGTACCTTCAGGTAACGCTGCAAAGGCTTCGTCTGTAGGGGCAAAAACTGTGAGTGGTCCAACATTTACAAGGGCATTTTCTACTTGAGCGGCTTGAACTGCGGCTACTAAGGTTTTATGGTCAGGGGAGTTAAGTGCTATTTGCAGACAGTTTGGGGTGCCTTCGTCATCTTGAATAAAAGCTTGTCCTGTTTTTTCTGAGGGAGCATTGGTTTCTGTTGTACTGGTTTGCGTCTCCTTAGTTTCATTTTTACAAGAGCATAGGACAACTGCTAATATAAAAAAGAGACATATTGGTTTAATGGTTTTCATATTTAGTGGTGTTAGTTGATTATTTTAGTGTTCTAAAATATTCTAGTACAGCTCTGGCATCTTCTTCAGATAAATTTTGATTAGCCATTGGGGAACCGTTGAATTCAATTAGTAATTCTCTTGCAAGGGGATCATTTTGCGTCATTTCATCCGGGTTTAAAATCATATTCATAACCCATTCTGGTGTACGACGCTCTAAAATACCTTTTGGTGCAGGGCCGATAAATTTTTTGTCAGGTCTATGGCAGGCAGTACACATTTTTTTAAATACATCGGCGCCATGGGTTGCCATTTCTTGATTTATCTCAGCATCTAAGGTAATGGATGAGATAGGACCAATGCCCTTATTTTTCAAATCAACTGTTTTTGATGCTGGTAATTTTTCAGATTTAACCGTAGTGGATGTTTCAGTTGTGCTTTGTTTCTCATAGGAGAAGGGTTTTTTCTTTTCCGCTTTGCCTCCGCAGCTTAGAGCCAAGACAATTGATAGGATGGCTAGAATGTTTAATAGTGCTTTCATAATATGAATTTATTTCAATCAAATATATTTCAATCAAATATTAAAAAATATGATAAATCTCATATTTAGGATAAAATTATCCTAATTTGAGATGTGAATTTTATAAGTTAAACGTTTAATAATTAAAAATTAGAAGTAAACTCTAACAAACGGAGCCCAAGCATCGGCATAAATACTTTTACTGCTTTTGTATAATACATCATATCTAACACCCACTGTAACAGGACCATTTCTGTAACCTGCCCCTAAAAATAATGCAGGGTACCAGTAGTTGTCGTTGCGGTAGTTTAATGAGTTTTCGTATTTGCGGTTAATATGTAATTCTTCAAATTCAGCTGATAATTGTAAGCTTCGAATTGGGGAAAAGAGTCCAATTAAACTACCTCCTAAAACCGTAGATTTATAGAAATCTTTACTTTTGTTATATGTGGCATTGAGTCCGAGGCCTAATGCCGCTTTTGGGGAGAATCTGTATAGAACGCTGGGCGCAAGGGTGCCACTAAAAAAACCGTTGCCTATACTAAGGCCTATCCCTCCTCCAAATTGTAAATGGTCTGAGAAATTACTCGAATTTTGTTGGCTGTAAGAATTGTTAAATAATCCGATAGAAATAAAAATAAACAGGGCTAAAATTTTATTCATCTTATAAATAAGGTTTTCTTTTTTATGAATCTATAATAAATTAACTAAAAAGATGCGTATTTAGTTTTTAGGTATTTTTAACCTGTTATAAATATAGTAAAACAACAACTAATTTTACTAAAAGTTGTATTTTTGCTCGAAAATTTGACTAAAAGATAGTGAATTAAGAAAATAATGGATAAATTTTCCTTTTTAAATGCAGCACATACAGCATACTTTGCTGATTTGTACGAGCAATATTTACAAAACCCAGATGCGGTAGAACCAAGTTGGAGAGCGTTCTTTCAAGGTTACGATTTCGGTAGTGAAGATTATGGGTTACAAGGTGAAGTCATTGATGGTGTTTCAACTCAAATGCCGGAGTATCTTCAGAAAGAATTTCAAGTAATTAAACTTATTGATGGTTATAGAATGCGTGGACATTTGTTTACCAAAACAAATCCTGTTCGCGACAGACGTTCTTATTCACCAACCTTAGATATTGAAAATTTCGGTTTAACCGAAAACGATTTAGATACCGTTTTTAATGCCGGTGAGATTCTCGGTATAGGAGCTCAAACTTTACGTGAAATTATAGTGCATTTAGAGCGTATATATTGTAGCTCGATAGGTGTAGAATATATGTATTTGCGTAATCCTGAAGTTATCGGGTGGTGGCAAGAAAAGTTAAATACGAATGATAATCAACCAAGCTTTTCAGTAGAAAAGAAGAAATACATTCTTTCAAAGATTAATCAGGCGGTAACTTTTGAAAACTTTTTACAGACCAAGTACGTTGGTCAAAAACGTTTCTCATTAGAAGGAGGGGAATCTTTAATTCCAGCTATTAGTAATGTGTTGTTTTACGCAGTTGAAAAATATGGCGTGAAAGAATGTGTTTTAGGGATGGCTCACCGTGGACGTTTAAGTACCTTGGTAAATATCTTCAGAAAGCCTATGCATGAGTTATTCAGCGAGTTTGATGGTAAGGATTTTGAGGATGAGAATATTGATGGTGATGTTAAGTATCATTTAGGCTTAACTCTAGATAAGACTTACCAAAACGGAAAGAATATAAAAATGAACTTGGTGCCGAATCCATCGCACCTAGAAACAGTGGCTTCCGTTGCTGAAGGGATTACACGAGCTAAGATTGATAACGATTACAATGGCGATGATTCTAAAATAATTCCAATTGTAGTGCATGGCGATGCTGCAATTGCAGGCCAGGGTATTGTTTATGAGGTGGCGCAAATGAGTCAACTTGCTGGTTATAAAACGGGAGGAACAGTACATATTGTTGTAAATAATCAGATTGGATTTACAACGAACTATTTAGATGCGCGTTCAAGTACCTATTGTACGGATGTGGCTAAAGTAACTCTCTCTCCGGTATTACATGTAAATGCCGATGATGCCGAAGCAGTAGTTCATGCAGTGGAGCTAGCCTTAGATTATAGAATGCGTTATAAAAAGGATGTATATATCGATTTATTAGGATACCGTAAATATGGTCATAACGAAGGCGATGAGCCTCGATTTACACAGCCTAAATTATATAAAGCCATTTCTAAGCATAATAATCCGTTTGATATTTATTCAAATAAATTAATAGCCGAAAATACGATTGATGCGGCTTATAAGAAGAGTATTATTGATGAGTTTAAAGGTACTTTAGAGTCTGAATATACCAAGGCCCGAGAGTCTGATTCTTCGAAAGTAAGAGAGTTTATGCAAGAGCGCTGGGAAGGATTTGAGCGTTCTGACTTAGATGGGATGCTGCAACCTGTTGATACTACCTATGCAGAGGAAAAGTTAGAAGGTATTTCTAAAGTAGTTTCAACGGTGCCTGAAGGTGTTAAGTTTGTTCGCAAAGCGGAAAGAATTCTAGATGGTCGGGCAAAGATGGTTTTTGAAGCCGATTCGCTCGATTGGGGTATGGCCGAAACTTTAGCTTACGGAAGTTTGTTAGAAGAAGGATTCAATGTACGTATTTCAGGCCAGGATGTCGAGCGCGGAACGTTTAGTCATAGACATGCTATTTTGCGTGATGAGATTTCAGAAGATCGTATTAATTTGTTAAATACAAATCCTGAGAACAAGGGGGAAATGTATATTTACAACTCCTTTTTATCAGAATATGGGGTGCTAGGTTTCGATTATGGCTATGCTATGGCAAACCCGAACACGCTAACTATTTGGGAAGCCCAGTTTGGGGATTTTAGTAACGGGGCCCAAATTATTTTCGATCAGTATTTATCGGCAGCAGAAGATAAGTGGAAAGCACAAAATGGCATTGTGGTTTTACTGCCTCACGGATATGAAGGTCAGGGATCAGAACACTCTTCGGCGAGAATAGAGCGTTATTTGCAGTTATGTGGTGATGACAACATGATTGTTGCCGATTGTACCACGCCTGCTAACTTCTTCCATTTGTTACGTCGCCAGATGAAACGTAATTTCAGAAAACCTTTAATAGTTTTTACACCTAAAAGTTTATTGCGCCATCCAAAGGCAGTGTCTAGCTTAAGTGAATTGGCAAAAGGTGAGTTCCAGGAAGTAATAGATGATAGTATTAATCCGGAGAACGTTAAGAAATTAGTATTCTGTACGGGTAAGTTTTACTACGATTTATTAGCGGAACGTGAAGCTTCCGGGAGAGAAGATGTAGCCTTAGTGCGAATAGAACAGTTATTCCCATTACATTTAGATAAAATCCAAGAGGTAATAAGCCGTTACCCGAATGTTGAAAAGTACGTTTGGGCTCAGGAGGAACCTAAGAATATGGGGGCTTGGACGCATATGGCACAGCGTATGGATATAGTAAGATTAGAAGTAGCTTCCAGGCCATATAGCTCGGTGCCTGCACCTGGTTCAAGTACAAGAGATAAAAGAAGACAGCAACGCGTTATTGATGCTGTTTTTGACAAAAATTAGTTATTAAAAAGAAACAGTAAAATCCAATTAAAATTATACAGGAATGATTTTAGAAATGAAAGTGCCTTCGCCAGGTGAATCTATAACAGAAGTAGAGATAGCTACATGGTTAGTTGAAGATGGTGATTATGTAGAAAAGGACCAAGCGATAGCAGAAGTAGATAGTGATAAAGCCACTTTAGAATTGCCTGCTGAAGCTAGTGGGACGATAACACTTAAAGCAGAAGAAGGTGATGCTGTAGCAGTTGGAGCTATAGTGTGTTTAATAGATACGGCAGCTGAAAAACCAGAAGGTACAGAGGCACCTCAAGCGGAAAAGCAGGAGGAAGCTCCTAAAGCAGAGGCTCCAGAGCCAGTTGCTCAGGAAACTAAGACTTATGCAACGGGGACAGCCAGCCCTGCGGCTAAGAAAATTTTAGCTGAAAAAGGTATGGACGCATCAGCGGTGTCAGGTACAGGTAAAGATGGTAGAGTAACTAAAGAGGATGCTGTAAAAGCAGTCCCTTCAATGGGAACACCTACTGGAGGAAACCGAGGTACTTCAAGAACTAAAATGTCTATGTTACGTCGTAAAGTTGCAGAGCGTTTGGTGGAAGCTAAAAATACCACTGCAATGTTAACGACCTTTAATGAGGTTAACATGACGCCTATTTTCAACTTGAGAAATGAATATAAAGAAGCCTTTAAAGCTAAGCATGGTGTTGGATTAGGCTTTATGAGTTTCTTTACCTTAGCAGTTGTTCGTGCGTTAGAAATGTATCCTGCTGTAAATTCCATGATTGATGGTAAAGAAATGATTTCTTACGATTTTGCTGATATCAGTATTGCTGTTTCTGGTCCTAAAGGATTAATGGTTCCTGTTATTAGAAATGCTGAAAACTTAAGTTTTAGAGGTGTTGAAGCAGAGGTGAAGCGTTTAGCTTTACGTGCTCGTGACGGACAAATTACTGTTGATGAAATGACCGGAGGTACATTCACTATAACAAATGGAGGTGTTTTTGGAAGTATGTTATCAACGCCTATAATTAACCCTCCGCAAAGTGGTATTTTAGGAATGCATAATATTATCGAACGTCCTATTGCTGTAAATGGTAATGTTGAAATACATCCTATGATGTATGTGGCTTTATCTTACGATCATAGAATTATCGATGGTAAGGAAAGTGTTGGATTCTTAGTAGCCGTAAAAGAGGCGCTTGAAAATCCAGTTGAATTATTAATGAATAACGATGTTAAGAAAGCTTTAGAGCTTTAAATATTGATTTTAAAATAAACTAAAAGGGCTAACTTAACAGTTAGCCTTTTTTTATTGGGTTTGTTGTCGTTCAGATTTTGGAAGTTTTAAATACAGATACTTTTTATCGTAATCTATAATGCCTTTACCTTTCTTCAAAATATCGGCACCAATAATGCCATCAACAGGTTTGGAGTCATGATTGGTTAGAGCTGTATTTACGTGGGTGAGATTAAATAACACTAAAACTGTCTTGTCATTTTTCCATTTACCAATTTTCAATTTATTTTTTTTAGACATTTTAGTTTCCATGTTAATGGCGCCTGCACCGGCAGCCATGATGTTTGAATCTTTTACCTTAAGATTAAAACGATCAGTTGCGGCAAAATCCACGCAGGAATTGGAGGCTCCTGTATCTAAAATAAATAGGCCCTTCTTGCCATTAATACTTGCTTTTATTTCGAAATGATTGGTTCTTGTAAGGTGTAATTTTATTTTAGTGTATCCTTTTTCAAGAAGAAAATCTTGTAAAGTTGCCATCAATAATTTTTTAAGCAAAGATAATCATGTAAAACCATTATTTTTGCAAATCAAATACTAATAAAAACGATTCGTTTGATTATTACCGATACACACACACATTTATATAGTGAGGCTTTTGATGATGATAGAAGTGAGATGATAGAAAGAGCGATAGCATCAGGAGTTACTAGATTTTTTATCCCTGCTATCGATTCAACTTACACAGAATCTATGCTTCAGTTAGAAAAAGACTACCCGAAGCACATATTTTTAATGACCGGTCTGCATCCAACACATGTGAAAGCTAATTTTAAGGAAGAGTTGAATCATGTCGAAGATATGCTGAAAGCACGTAAATTTTATGCAGTTGGTGAGATAGGTATCGATTTATACTGGGATAAGACCACGCTTCAAATTCAGCAGGAAGCATTTCGTTTTCAAATTAAATTGGCAAAGCAATATAAATTGCCTATTGTTATTCATTGTCGAGAAGCATTCGATGAAATTTTCGAAATTCTAGAGGAAGAGAAGAGCGATGATTTGTTTGGGATTTTTCATTGTTTTACAGGAACATTCGAGCAAGCAAAACGAGCTATTACTTGTAACATGAAATTAGGAATAGGTGGTGTAGTTACTTTTAAAAATGGTAAAATTGATCAGTTTTTAAATCAAATTGATTTAAAACATATCGTTTTAGAAACGGATGCGCCTTACTTGTCACCTGTACCTTATCGCGGGAAAAGAAATGAAAGCGCGTATGTTTTAAATGTATTAGAGAAGTTATCTAACCTTTATAATATATCTAACGAAGAAATCGCGGCTATTACAACACAAAATTCAAAAGACGTATTTGGTATATAATAATGAATAAAATAAAACCTAACATATTACTAATCTATACGGGTGGTACCATTGGTATGATAAAAGATTTTGAGTCAGGAGCTTTAAAAGCTTTTGATTTTAAAAACCTGTTGGATAAGATTCCGGAATTGCAGTTGTTAGACTGTAATATTGATACCATATCGTTCGAGAGTCCGATAGATTCAAGTGATATGAACCCTGAATACTGGGTACAAATAGCCAATATTATTGAGGAGAATTATAATTCATTTGATGGATTTGTGGTGTTACATGGTAGTGATACGATGAGTTATTCGGCATCTGCGTTAAGTTTTATGTTAGAAAATTTAGTGAAACCGGTTGTATTTACGGGATCTCAACTTCCGATTGGTGATTTAAGGACCGATGCGAAGGAAAATTTGATAACCTCCATTCAGGTAGCTTCATTGCTAGATAGAGGTAAGCCAGTGGTCCAAGAAGTGTGCTTATATTTCGAGTATAAATTATACCGTGCTAATCGTACTTCCAAAATAAATGCAGAACATTTTGAAGCATTTGCTTCTCCAAACTACCACGATTTAGCTGTTTCTGGGGTGCATTTAAAGGTGAACACAGATTATTTATTAAAACCAAACTCAAGAAAACCATTTAAGGTTCATAAAAATCTGGACAATAATATTGCCCTTATTAAATTATTTCCAGGGTTATCGGAGCAGGTTTTACAAAATATTTTAAACACGCCCAATTTAAAGGCTGTAATTTTGGAAACTTATGGTTCTGGAAATTGTACTACTCAACCATGGTTTACCAAATTGTTAGAAACTGCTATTAATGAAGGTATTCATATTGTTAATGTTACACAGTGTGCAGGAGGTAGTGTGATGATGGGGCATTATGAGGCCAGTAACCACTTGAAAGACATTGGTGTAATTTCAGGTAAGGATATAACAACCGAAGCAGCGGTTTGTAAATTAATGTATATGCTGGGGCAAAATATATCGAAAAAGGTTTTTAAAACAATTTATGAAACACCATTACGGGGAGAAATCTCCTAAAATTAACTTATAATATTTTAAGGTTCAAAGAATTTTTTGTTATTTGAGCCGCTGAAAAAAGAGTGCAATTAAATAAAGAGAGGTGGCCGAGTGGTCGAAGGCGCACGCCTGGAAAGTGTGTATACGTCAAAAGCGTATCGAGGGTTCGAATCCCTTCCTCTCTGCTTATATTTTATGTATTAATTGTATTATTTTTTATATCTTTAACACTTTAAACAAATAAAATTAAGATCTAGAACATGAAAAGATTATTTTCTATCCTTGCCATTACTGGAATGATGGCTTTTGGAACTGTTAATGCAACTACCAACGCAAGTGCAACTACAACAACTACAACTGTAGTAACAAGTACAACTCAAGATGAAGAAGCAGCACCTGCAGAAACACTTGGTTTTCATCAAGAATTAAAAAAGAGATTTATTGAAGGTGGCCCTGGTTTTATGGGTATTGTATTGTTATGTTTGATATTAGGTTTAGCAATTGCTATTGAGAGAATTATCTTTTTAAACTTATCTACAACAAACACAAAGAAATTAACTCAAGATGTAGAAGATGCTTTGTCTTCAGGTGGTGTTGAAGCTGCTAAAGAAGTTTGTAGAAACACTAAAGGACCTGTAGCGTCTATTTACTATCAAGGTTTAGATAGAACTGATGAAGGTCTTGACGCTGTTGAAAAAGCTGTTGTAGCTTACGGTGGTGTTCAAATGGGACAACTAGAGAAAAATGTATCTTGGATTTCATTATTTATCGCTTTGGCACCAATGCTTGGTTTCATGGGTACGGTAATTGGTATGATTCAAGCATTCGATAAAATTGAAGCAGCTGGTGATATGCAACCATCACTTGTAGCAGGAGGTATTAAAGTGGCACTTTTAACAACCGTATTTGGTCTTGTAGTGGCAATTATCCTTCAGATTTTTTATAATTACATTATTGCTAAAATTGATAGTATCGTTAACAACATGGAAGATGCTTCTATTACGTTAATGGACCTATTAATTAGAAATAAAAAGTAATAATAAAAAATACAACGAATTATGAATTCACATAAAATATTAAAAATAATAGCCTTTGCTCTTGCTATTATTGGTGCGATTTTTGCACTAATGATTATGACGGGAGACGAAGAAACTGCTCAAAATATGAGCGGTAATATGCTATACATTGCTTACATCGTATTTGGTATTGTACTGGCAATGGTGTTAGTATTCGTTATAACAGGGCTATTTGCAGGAAACTTAAAGAAGACCTTACTAACCGTAGGAGCATTCTTTGCAATTATTCTATTGTCTTATGCCATTTCTTCTGGAACAGATTTGGATTTAAAACCATTCACAGATAAAGGGCAGGATATTACTGAAGCAACTTCTAAAAAAGTTGGAGCTGGATTATATGCATTTTACATATTAGCTTTTTTAGCTATAGCATCGATGTTGTATTCAGGAGTAAAAAAAATATTTAATAAATAGATTATGGCAAAAAGAGCAGCACCAGAAGTTAATGCGGGCTCCATGGCCGATATCGCGTTTTTACTCTTAATTTTCTTCTTAGTAACAACTACTATTGAGACAGATTCGGGTATAAACCGTAAGCTTCCTCCTATCGATGATAGTGAGGCTAAGCCTCCAGTAATTAAGCAAAAGAATATCTTTACTGTACTTTTAAATGGAAAAGACCAGTTACTTGTTGAAGACGAGTTAATGGAGCTAAAAGATTTAAGACAAGCAGCTATTGAGTTTTTAGATAATGGTGGTGATGGTTCATGTAGTTACTGTAATGGGAAGAAAGATCCTTCTTCCTCTGATAATCCTGATAAAGCCATTATTTCTTTAAAGAATGAGCGTGAAACGACTTATAAAACCTATATAGCGGTACAAAATGAGTTGGTGGCAGCGTATAATACTTTAAGAAATAAAAGAGCGCAATCTTTATATGGTAAATCCTTTCAAGAAATGGAAGCCGATTATAAAGATGTTAACTGGCCAGGAAATAAGGAAAGACTTAAGGAACAAATTGAAAAAATCAAGTTGGAATATCCTCAAAAGCTTTCTGAAGTACAATAATTTAACATTATAAAAACATGGGTAAATTTAATAAGAAAAAGAAAGGTGATTTGCCAGCAATATCTACCGCGTCCTTGCCAGATATTGTATTTATGCTGTTATTCTTCTTTATGGTGGCTACAGTAATGAGACAAAACACCTTAATGATTGAGAATAATTTACCATTCGCCGATCAGGTTGAGAAGCTTGATAAAAAGGATTTGGTAATGTATATTTATGCTGGTAAGCCAAGTGAAAATTATAAGCAATATGGTACTACAACAAAAATTCAACTGAATGATAAATTCGCAGATGTAAGTGAAATTGCAGCATTTATTGCTGCAGAAAGAGCATCTAAGCGTGAAGAATTAGTACCATTCTTAACAACTGCTTTAAAGGTCGATAGTGAGGCTAATATGGGTATTATTATGGACGTTAAGCAGGAATTACGTAAAGTAAATGCACTTAAAATAAATTACACTACCAAAAAAGGTAAGGTAACGAATTAGATTTTAATTCTTAATTTTATATTTAAAAGCGTTTTGATTTTCAAAACGCTTTTATTTTTTGATATAATGGGTATCTTCAATTATATTTGATAAAATAGATTTATATCCGGTCTGGCATAATCAATGAAACGATTCATATTTGTTTTTATAATATTCATTCAAACTCTCAGAGTTATGGCTCAAGAGGTGCCAAACACCAAGGTGGATTCTCTGTATAGAGAGGATCAATTCTTTTTTGGTATTACTTATAATCTATTACTAAATAAACCTGACAATGTTAAGCAAAATGCGTTTTCAGCAGGATTTCATTTAGGGTTTATTAGAGATATGCCTATTAATAAACGTCGGAATTTGGCAATAGGTCTAGGTCTAGGCTTTTCTACGAATTCATATAATGAAAACTTACTTATCACGAAATTAGAAACGGGCACCTATAATTATGAAATTTTGCCGAATGCTGAAACCTACCGACGAAATAAAATTTCTAATAATATTATTGAAGTACCACTAGAATTTAGATGGCGTAGTTCTACTTATACCGAATACAAATTTTGGAGAATATATTCGGGATTTAAGTTTGGTTATGTTATTAGTGATAATGCTAAACATAGAGGGGATATTGGTGATTTTGATTATGGAAATATTGAAGATTTGAATGAGTTCCAGTATGGATTAACTCTAGGTGTGGGTTATAATACTTGGAATTTTTATGCTTATTATGGTTTGAACTCCCTCTTAACTAAAGACGCTGTACTTAATGGAAACAGTATCGATATGAGTACGCTTCAAATTGGTTTAATGTTCTATCTTTTATAGCCAATAATTCACTAAAAGTAACTGAGGTAATACTCCAATAAAAGCCCCAATAATAAGTTCTTTATAGTTGTGCGCCTTGAAGTGGAGTCTAGATGTAGCTATGGCTCCAGATAAAATACTCATGATGGCCAATGTCCCGTTTATATTAATGCTAAAATGGATGCTCAACGCGATAAAGAACATGAATAAGCCCGATACCGCAATCATGTGTATGCTTGCCTTAAATTTCACAAAAGCTAGGGCTAAACAGGTTATATTGGATATTAAAATACCAATAAAGAAATAATATAGTTCAATAATCTGAGAAGCCGGTATAATCCGTTTTACAATCACTAATATAACCAGGCAATTTAGAACTAATGGAATAATACGTTCCTGAACCGAATTTAAATAGATTGTACTAACCTTTCCTAAAGTTTTTAAAAGAAAATATAAGAGTATGGGTAGTAGAACTGTTAAAATAAAAATTGAAATAAATTTGGCTCTTATCACCTCAAAAGGAATAAATCTTGGTGATTTAGCAAAGTAAAAGGTAATACCTAAAACTGGCATTATTACAGGATGAAAAATAAATGAGATACTCTTTAAAATTCTATCCATTATATTTTTTTACGTAATCGTGCTACCGGAATATCCAGTTGCTCCCTGTATTTTGCGACAGTACGTCTAGCAATAGGATAGCCTTTTTCTTTTAAAATTGAAGCTAGAGTTTCATCGGTAAGTGGCTTTCGTTTGTCTTCTTCCTCGATAACAGTTTCTAAAATATTTTTAATTTCTTTCGTTGATACTTCTTCCCCCTGATCATTAGTCATAGATTCTGAAAAGAATTCTTTAATCAATTTGGTACCATAAGGTGTATCAACATATTTACTGTTGGCTACTCTGGAAACGGTAGATACATCCATCGATATCTCGTCGGCAATATCCTTAAGAATCATGGGCTTTAAATTGCGCTCATCTCCGGTAAGGAAATAATCTTTTTGATAATGCATTATAGCACTCATGGTAACATATAGCGTTTGCTGACGTTGTTTAATAGCCTCAATAAACCATTTTGCTGCATCCAATTTTTGCTTTATAAAAGTAATGGCATCTTTCTGTGATTTCGATTTCTCTTTAGCTTCTTTATAGCCTTTTAGCATATCATTATAACCACGAGATACATGAAGCTCCGGTGCATTACGACCATTAAGGGTTAATTCAAGTTCACCATCAACAATTTTAATAGCAAAATCAGGAACTACGTGTTCTACAATGCGATTATTACCAGAATACGAACCGCCAGGTTTCGGGTTTAAATGCTCTATTTCATGAATGGCATCTTTTAATTGGTCTTCAGAAATGTCAAATTTTTGAAGTAACTTTTTATAGTGCTTCTTCGTGAATTGCTCGAAAGCATTATCGATAATATTTATAGCCAGTTCAGAGGTCTTCGATTTGTCTTTCCGGTGTAGTTGAATGCTTAAACATTCCTGTAAATTTCGAGCACCAACACCGGCAGGATCTAATTGGTGAACAATTTTAAAAACTTTATTAATTTTTTCTTCGGAAGTATAAACGTTTTGTGTAAAAGCTAAATCGTCCATAATATCTGTTGAAGAACGTCTAATATAGCCACTTTCGTCTACACTCCCCACGAGGAATTCCGCAATGTCGCGTTCTTCCTCGTCGAGTCTGTATGTGTTAAGTTGATTTTTTAAATGTTGAGTAAATGAAGTGCCTGCTGCATAAGGCATGGTTTTTTCTTCATCATCACTGCTGTAATTATTAGCCTGCGTGCGGTAATCTGGAATTTCATCGTCGCTTAAATACTCATCGACATTAATATCGTCATTACCAATGATTTCACTATCGTTAATGTCATCATTCGAATTGTCAAAATTATCAAAATCGTCATATTCAGTATCCGATTCTTTACCGCCTTCAAGGGCTGGGTTTTCCTCTAATTCTTGTTTAATACGTTGCTCGAAAGCTTGTGTTGGCAACTGAATCAATTTCATTAATTGAATTTGTTGCGGCGACAGCTTTTGCGATAATTTAAATTGTAAATTTTGCTTGAGCATAGAGTATCTCTTAATTGGAGTTAAAAGTAAAAAAAATCTTTTATCTCAGAACTAACAATTAAGCCGTTTTATTAAAACTCCGCATTTTGTGGTGTTCTAGGGAATGGAATAACATCCCGAATATTACTCATTCCAGTGGCAAACATAACAAGACGTTCGAAACCTAAGCCAAAGCCAGAATGTACTGCAGTACCAAATTTTCTAAGGTCTAAATACCACCAAAGGTCTTCTTCCGGGATATTAATAGCTGCCATTTTTTCTTTTAGTACATCTAAACGCTCTTCACGTTGTGCACCACCAACTATTTCACCAATACCTGGGAATAAAATATCCATAGCACGAACTGTTTTGCCATCATCGTTTAAACGCATGTAAAAGGCTTTTATATTGGCTGGATAATCAAATAAAATCACCGGACATTTAAAGTGTTTTTCTACCAAGTAACGTTCGTGTTCACTTTGTAAATCGGCACCCCATTCGTTAATGATGTATTTAAATTTCTTCTTCTTATTAGGTTTACAGTTTCTTAAAATATCGATAGCTTCTGTATAGCTTACACGCTTAAAATTGTTTTCACTAACAAATTTTAATTTTTCAATTAAACTCATTTCGCTACGTTCCGCTTGGGGCTTTGTTTTTTCTTCGTTTAATAAACGATCGTTTAAGAAATCTAAGTCTTCACGGTTATTTTCAAGAATATATTTTATCACGTAGCGCATAAAGTCTTCCGCTAGATCCATGTTACCTGGTAAATCCATAAACGCGACTTCTGGTTCAATCATCCAGAATTCTGCTAAGTGACGTGATGTATTTGAGTTTTCTGCTCTAAAGGTAGGACCGAACGTATAGACTTTACCCAAAGACATAGCATAGGTTTCAGCCTCTAATTGACCAGAAACCGTAAGGTTTGTTTCTTTTCCAAAGAAATCTTTAGAATAATCTGTGGCTCCATTCTCATCTTTTGGTAGATTCTGAGGATCTAAACTGGTTACCCGGAACATTTCACCCGCTCCTTCAGCATCACTTCCTGTAATGATAGGCGTGTGCATATAATAGAAACCATTTTCGTTAAAGTACTTATGGATGGCAAACGAAAGCGATGAGCGTAAACGCATAACAGCACTAAAAGTATTGGTTCTAGTACGTAAATGGGCATTTTCTCTTAGAAATTCAAATGAATGTTTCTTAGGCTGGATAGGGTAGGTTTCGGGGTCACAGTCTCCCAAGATTTCAAGCTCTTTTACTTGAATCTCTACACTTTGTCCTTTGCCTTGACTTTCAACTAATTCTCCTTTTACCTGAATAGCTGCACCAGTGGTAACGCGTTTTAATAGTGATTCATCAAAATTTTCAAATTCAACAACACACTGGATGTTGTTTAGTGTTGAACCATCGTTTAATGCAATAAAACGATTGGCTCTAAACGTACGAACCCATCCTTTTATTTCTATTTCTACATTGGTTACTTCTTGCGATAATAATTCTGAAACAGTACGTAATGTCATGGTTATAAATTTATATTGTAAAGATAAAAAAGCGGCGTGGCTTTTATCTACTAAAAATATTTAAAGAAATCTTAAAATCTTATTCTTCTTCGTCTTCCTCTGGAATAATATTTATTGCAGGTTCTCTTAATACTTGCTTGTTTGCGATACTACGCTCTAAAGAGAGTAAAAGCGACGGAAGAAGTAATAAGTTAGATAACATAGCAAAAAGTAAGGTAACTGATACTAAAGCTCCTAAAGCGACTGTTCCTCCAAAGCTTGAAATAGTAAATACCGAAAAGCCAAAGAACAAAACAATAGAAGTATAGAACATACTTACCCCAGTTTCTTTAAGAGCTCCATAAACTGAAGGTTTAATTTTCCAGTGATTGGCTTGTAATTCTTGACGGTATTTAGCCAGGAAATGAATGGTATCGTCGACCGAAATTCCAAAGGCAATACTAAACACTAAAATCGTTGATGGTTTGATTGGAATTCCTAAATAGCCCATTAATCCAGCCGTAATTAATAATGGAATTAAATTGGGAATTAACGAAATAACAATCATCCTTAATGATCTAAACATGTAGGCCATGAATAGTGCGATTAGGAAGATGGCTAAAGACAAAGAAATAATTAAATTTTTAACTAAATAGGTTGTTCCTTTTTGAAATACCATGGCTTTACCTGTCATAGTTACTTTGTAGCGATCTTCTGGAAATAACTTATTAATTTTTGTTTGGAGGTTTTCTTCAATGCGTTCCATTTTATCAGTACCTATATCTTTCATAAAGGTAGTAATACGAGCATATTGTCCAGTGCTATCTACAAAATTCTGAAGTAAATAAGAATCTGAAGACATGTTTTTGGCATAAGATAAAATGAAACTACTTTCTTGAGAAGTCGGTAACTGGTAAAATTTAGTATTTCCGTTATAATAGGCTTGTTTAGAATATTTTACCAGATCTACAACCGAAAGAGGTTTAGATAGTTCAGGAATGTCATTAATGGCCTCCTGTAACTCATCCATTCGCTTTAATGTTGAACTTTTCATAACACCTTTTTTTCGTTTGGTGTCGATCATAATTTCAAGAGGCATAATACCGTTAAATTCTTTCTCAAAAAATCGTATATCTCGAAAGAATTCGGTGTTTTGGGGCATGTCTTCAATTAAACTTCCCGATATTTTTATCTGGTAAATACCTATAATACTAGCTATTAATAGTATTAATGAAACCGAATAAATAGCAATGTGTTGATGCTTAACCATGCGTTCCATCCAATTTACAAAACCACCTATCCATCGTTTATTTAAATGCTTTAAGTGACGATTTTTAGGGTAGGGAAGAAAGGTGTAAACAATAGGGATGATAAGTAAGCAAAGTATAAAAATCGCCAAAATACTTAAAGAAGCTACAATACCAAATTCTTTTAATAAGGTGCTCTCGGTAAGAATGAATGTGGCAAAACCAGATGCCGTGGTTACATTGGTCATTAAAGTGGCGTTACCAATTTTAGTAATAACACGCTGTAACGATTTTACTTTATTCCCATGAAGTTTTACTTCATGCTGGTATTTATTGATTAAGAATATACAATTTGGAATTCCAATAACAATAATTAGAGGAGGGATCAAGGCAGTTAAAACCGTAATTTCGTAGTTTAATAAACCAATAATTCCTAAGGTCCACATCACACCGATACAAACGACAATCAGAGATATAAAGGTTGCTCTAAACGATCTGAAAAAGAAAAAGAAAATGATGGAAGTTACCAATAGGGCCGCAGCAACAAATAAACCAATTTCATCAACAATATTTTGTGAGTTTAAAGTTCGAATGTAAGGCATTCCAGAAATACGAACATCTAATTGCTGTGCCTCTTCAAATGCTTTAATCTCGGGAATTAGGTTTGCTTCAATGAAATCTTTCCTTTCAGCAGTATTTACAATATCTTTTTTAAGATAAATGGCGGTTCGAATAGTTTTCGATGTTTTGTTAAACAAAACATTATCATAAAAAGGATATTTGTTAAAAAGTTCATCTTCCAGAATATCAATTTGATTTTGAGATACAATTGAATCCTTAATAAAAGACTCCAACTTAAACTTTGTATGTTCGTTATCTTTTACAAGTTTTTTTAGGTCTTTTATTGAAACTACCGTTTCTACGGCATCATACTTTTTAAAGCTATCTGAAAGATTATTCCAGGCATTTAATTTCGAGACGGTTAATAACGAACTATCTTTAACACCAAGAACAATTAAGTTGCCTTCTTCTCCGAAAGTGTCTAAGAAATTATTGTAAATAATATTTACTTCGTGATCGTCCGGTAGTAGGTTGGCTTCGGTATAGGTGAAGCGCATGTTTTCCCATTTTGTGCTGAAAAATAGGGTGATTAAAATAATACTTAAAAGTATGATTATTTTATTACGTAATATTAATCGAGCTACGACATCCCAGAAGTGCTTGGTAAGAAGTTTAAACATGCCTAAAATAAAAGTTGCGCAAAGGTAGAAAAAAGCTAAATATTACCTCATAAAGTCAAGTTAAATGTAAATTTTAAAGCCAGATTATCTTCAAATTCAGGTAAATGGTAAGCTCCATACCTATAGGTGAAACTTAATCCAAATCCGAACAGTATTTTATTAATCTCAAAACCTGATTCTGTATAGCCTTTATTTAATGATTTGAAAGAAACATTTTGATGCCTTTCAATGTTTCTTATATCACCCAAACCATAACGAGTAATAAGTACTAATTGGGGTTGAAAACGCTGCGAAATATGAAACGGCTTAATAAACTGTTTAAATTGAATAGTTGTAAATCTATCGGAAAAGAATTCATTAAAATACATGGTTTCAAAACTGTTATTTCCAGCTACAGAAAACCGTTGTAAAATGGTTTCTTTAGTAATGTTATTAGGGTACGCATGGTATAAATGTGTTAGTGGTATGTCGCCATTGGCAATACCAGCAACAAGACTTATTTGTGAAAGATAATCATCTTTATTACCTATTTGGTAAACCGCCCTAAAATCGAATTTTGAAAAGTTAAAATCGCTCTGCAAGACATCTTTGAAACTTTTGGTAAATTGAAAAGTGAATTTCGGATAGCCCGCCGTAGTTTCAATCATTTTTGTTCCATCGGTTTCAAATGCGCTAAACGGACTCCATTGAATAGCTGCTTTTGCTGAACTAACATGGAAAGTATCATATAAAGTACCATTAAGGTTATAATTGTAGTTGTATGTTGGATTTATATAACTTGACGAAAAGTCGATTTCTCCAACTAGGCTTGGGGTAAAAGTATGTTCTAGACCAATTGATTTCGTAATGTGATGATGAAATAAATCGATGTTAAATAGTCGCGGTTCAAAAAATTGAAAAAAACGTTTGTCTGTTAAAAATTTGGTACTTCCTGTTTCCTGTAAGTCGTCTGTATAAGATAGGTTTAACCAAGTATTCGTAGTTTCAAATAATCTCGCACCTGCACCTACACTATATTTAAACTTGTCGTCACGAAATCCATAAACGGTATATGCGTTAAATCGGAATTTCTCTGAAAAATTTTCATTTGTTGTGCCACCAAGTCCTGTTCTCACACCTTCGTATTGGTTATATTTAAACAAATATCTAAGGTCGAAATTGAAATATTTAGTAGGAAAGTAACCGTTGCCTAAGCTTTTCAGAAATTTATTTTCATGATTAATAGAATCTTGAGCCGGCTCATTTTTGTCGCTAGCTGTTTGCGACTGCATTATGGCAGAGGAACAAATAAATAAAACGAGAAAACGTTTTTTAAGCATGTACAAAGTTAAAACTATAGAATTAAAAAAAAGCGACAATTAAAATGTCGCTTTTAAATTTGTTATTACACAGTCATGATTTCTTTTTCCTTGACTTCGAAAAGATCGTCAATCTTCTTAACGTATCGGTCTGTTAATTGTTGTACATCGATTTCAGCATTCTTTTTTAAATCTTCAGAAATGTCATCCGATTTTTTAAGATCATTGTTGGCATCCTTTCTTGCGCCACGAACACTAATTTTAGCTTCTTCCGCTTCAGCTTTAGCTTGTTTACTAAGTTGGCGTCTGCGCTCTTCTGTTAATGGTGGTACGTTGATGATAATGGTTTCTCCATTGTTCATTGGGTTAAAACCTAGATTGGCAATCTGAATACCACGTTCAATTTCCTGAAGCATGCTTTTCTCCCAAGGTTGAACCGTAATAGTACGACCGTCGGGTGTGTTTACGTTTGCTACCTGACTGAGTGGTGTCTGTGATCCGTAATAATCAACCATAACACTACCTAGCATAGCAGGACTTGCTTTTCCTGCCCTAATATTTACGAATTGCTTTTCTAAATGCTTTATGGCATTGTCCATAGATTCTTTTGTTGAATCTAATATAAATTGAATTTCTTCGTTCATTGTTTTTAGCTTTTAGTAAATCGATGTTTCAAAAATCAGATCAAATTTATAAGTTTACTTCCGTGCCAACGTTTTCACCTGAAACCACTTTTAATAAGTTGCCTTTTTTATTCATATCGAATACAATAATAGGTAATTGATTTTCCTGACTTAAGGTAAACGCGGTGGTGTCCATAACTTTTAAACCTTTTCTCAAAACATCATCGAAAGAGATGAAATTAAATTTGGTTGCCGTTGTGTCTTTTTCCGGATCGGCGTTGTAAATACCATCAACCCGTGTTCCTTTTAATATAACATCGGCTTCTATTTCTATAGCACGTAAAACGGCTGCAGAATCTGTTGTAAAATAAGGATTTCCAGTGCCACCACCAAAAATAACAACGCGCCCTTTTTCTAAATGGCGCATGGCTTTTCTTCTAATAAATGGCTCGGCTACTTCATTAATTTTAATAGCGGTTTGTAATCTGGTAGGGATGTCGGCATCTTCTAAAGCACTTTGTAAAGCCAAACCGTTTATAACGGTTGCTAACATACCCATATGGTCTCCCTGAACTCGGTCCATGCCATTACTAGCTCCAGCAACACCTCTAAAGATATTACCACCACCAATAACGATGGCTACTTCGACACCTTTATCAGTAATAGTTTTAATGTCTTGGGCGTATTCTGCCAAGCGTTCTGGGTCGATGCCATATTGGCGAGTTCCCATTAAGGCTTCACCAGATAGTTTAAGGAGTATGCGTTTATATTTCATTTGTAATTTTAAGTTTCTTTTCTTGAGCAATTTATGATTGGCGTGCTTTTCTTTGGCATGCCGAGTTGTGGCTATTATATTGTTGCTTATAAAAGTTTAGCAAATATAATGAATATCTTAAATTGCTAAAGTGAATTTTTTACATAAAAAAAGCCATTATACTTATGTAGTATAATGGCTTTTTGATTTATCGATTATAGGATGAATTAACCTACAGTAGCTCTTTTGAAACCAGTGATTTCAACTTCTCCGTAAGAAGAAACATATTCAGCAACTGTTTTCTTTTCATCTTTAATGAATTTTTGGTCTAATAAGCATTGCTCTTGGTCTAACGTAGTGTTATCAGAAATAAAACGCTCCATTTTACCTGGTAAAATTCTGTCCCAGATTTGTTCTGGTTTGCCTTCTGCAGCTAATTCAGCTTTTGCCGCCTCTTCAGCTTCAGCTAAAACTTCAGGAGTTAATTGAGACATAGAGATGTATTTAGGAACGTTTTTAAGTGTTTTACCTAAACGACCTAATTCGATATTCTCTTTTTCAATAACTGCGATTCTGGCTTCAGTTTCAGAAGCAACGTAAGCAGGATCGAAATCTTTATAAGATAATGAAGTAGCTCCCATAGAAGCAACTTGCATAGCTACATCTTTAACTAAAGTTTCAGCGTTATCTACTTTTGAAGATAATCCTACTAAAGCAGCAATTTTGTTAATGTGAACATAAGATCCTACGAAAGGAGCTTCTAATTTTTCAAAAGAAGTAATGTCTAATTTTTCGCCAATAACACCAGTTTGCTCAACTAATTTTTCAGCAACGGTAATTCCACCGAAATCGGCAGCTAAAAATTCTTCTTTTGTATTGTAGTTTAAAGCAGTTTCTGCTAATTCGTTAGCTAATTTAACGAAGTTTTCGTTTTTACCTACGAAGTCTGTTTCACAACCTAAAACGATTGCAACACCAGATGTTTGGTCTGCATTAACTTTAGCGATAGCAGCTCCTTCAGAAGAGTCTCTATCGGCTCTTTTTTCTGCTACTTTTTGACCTTTTTTACGTAAAACCTCAATTGCTTTATCAAAATCACCACCAGCTTCAACTAAAGCTTTTTTACAATCCATCATTCCTGCACCAGTAGCTTGTCTTAATTTGTTAACCTCTGCTGCTGTAACTTTTACTGTAGATTCCATATGTTTTTTAATTTAAAAAAGTCGTTTAAAATTTCTACAAAGAAAATAATTAAACGACTTATTTGTATTGTGTAATTGTTAATTATTCTTCCTCTTGGCTTGCAGTTACTTTAGCTGCTGCTTTTTTAGCTTTAGCAGCTTCTTTAACTGTTGCTTCGTTTTCTTTTTCAGCTTTTCTTTCTGCTAATCCAGAAGCTATTGAAGCTGTAACCTCAGATAAGATTTTGTCGATTGATTTAGAAGCGTCATCATTTGCAGGGATTACATAGTCAACTTGACGTGGGTCAGAGTTAGTATCAACCATTGCAAAAATAGGAATGTTTAATTTTTGAGCTTCTTTAATCGCGATGTGCTCACGCTTAATATCAACTACAAATAAAGCACCTGGTAAACGCGTCATGTCGCTAATAGAACCTAAGTTTTTTTCTAACTTAGCTCTTAAACGATCTACTTGTAAACGTTCTTTTTTAGATAATGTGTTGAAAGTACCATCTTTCTTCATTCTATCGATTGAAGCCATTTTTTTAACAGCTTTTCTAATAGTAACAAAGTTAGTTAACATACCACCTGGCCATCTTTCAGTGATGTAAGGCATGTTGATAGCACCTGCTTTTTCAGCAACGATATCTTTAGCTTGCTTTTTTGTTGCAACAAATAAAATTTTACGACCTGATGCTGCAATTTTAGCTAATGCTGCTCCAGCTTCGTCAATTTTAGCTGCGGTTTTATATAGGTTTATAATATGGATACCATTACGCTCCATATAAACATAAGGAGCCATGTTTGGATCCCACTTACGAGTAAGGTGTCCGAAATGTACACCTGCTTCAAGTAATTCTTTTACTTCTACTGCCATTTTTTAATAGTTTACGTTCTGTTGAATTAGCAATGATCAAGTGGTCTTTTTAAAAATCGCCTTAACCATTTAGATGCTAAACTAAATCCTGTCTTTTGGACTAGGACAACAATAACTAGTTTTAATTTTTTTAATTTGCTATTAACGTTTAGAGAACTGGAATTTCTTACGAGCTTTCTTCTGTCCGAATTTCTTACGCTCTACCATTCTTGGATCTCTAGTTAATAAGCCTTCTGGTTTAAGTATTAATCTGTTTTCAGCATCAACCTCACACATAGCGCGAGAAATTGCTAAACGTACAGCTTCTGCTTGTCCAGTAATACCACCTCCATATACATTTACTGTAATATCAAAGTTGCTTTCATTGTTAGTCAAAGCTAAAGGCTGCTTTACTTTATATTGTAAAGGCGCTGTAGTAAAATAATTAGCTAAGTCTTTTTTGTTGATTGTAATGTTACCACTTCCTGAGGCAACATAAGCACGAGCAACAGCCGTCTTTCTACGGCCGATTTTGTGAATTACTTCCATTACTTGAATTCGTTTAAGTTAATTGTTTCTGGTTTTTGTGCAGCATGTGCATGTTCTGAACCAACAACAACAGTTAAATTGCGGAATAAATCGGCACCTAATTTGTTTTTAGGTAACATTCCTTTTACTGATTTCTCTACTAATCTAGCTGGATCTTTTCCAAACATTTCAGTAGCAGTTAAACTTCTTTGACCACCTGGGTAACCTGTGTGACGAATGTAAGTTTTGTCGTTCCACTTGTTTCCTGATAAGTTGATTTTCTCAGCGTTGATAACAATTACGTTATCGCCACAATCAACGTGTGGTGTGAAGCTAGGCTTGTGTTTTCCTCTTAATAGTTTTGCAACTTTAGAAGCTAAACGGCCCAAAGTTTGACCCTCAGCGTCAACTAAAACCCACTGTTTATCTACAGTAGCTTTGTTAGCTGAAATGGTTTTGTAGCTTAATGTGTCCACGTTATTAATTATTTTTTATTAAACATTCCTCTCTTTAAAAGAGTTTGCAAATGTACGATATTCTTGTTGATAACCAAAACCTCTTGTAGAATTTTTATTTGTTTTGGTTTTGAGTGATTTACAGGTGGTTGCGCTTGGAAATTTATTTAAAATGTTAAGGGATAAAAAATGGGATATTTCCAAATAAAAAAATGGAGGTCAAATGTAATAAATGACACTCCATTTTTTAATATGGTTTATGGCGATGCTAATTAAAATTCAAATTTCGCCATGGTTTGAATTCTATTAGCGGCACCGTATGCATCGTTCGATGTTCTTTGAGCGCCCCAAATATACTCGGCACCAATAGAGAATCTTTCATCGAATTTATATATTAAATTCAAATGCCCAATGCCTCCTCGCTTTAGAGCAAATGGTGCTCTTGATGCCGGAGCGCCAAGCCATCCGTATGCATAGTTAATGTTAGATTCAATTTTTGGTGCCCACCTATGCATAAAGCCAAACATTATGGCTTTTGATAACATGGGGTCTAGTTTCCCTTGGGTATTTAATACGGCATTAGCTTTACTACCTGCAAAGGCTATGATGTTTTCGCCAGAGGCATTACCATAGCTAAAGTTATAGGTGAAGTAATTATTTTCTCCTATGTATTGTCTACCCGCAATTATAAAATCCCATTGCAAGGTATCGTCTGATGGCCCTGTAGCTCCACCATCCCAACGTAATTGAGCTATGCTTGAACCTAAAAATAAAACTCCGGTTTTCCATCTGTAGTCCATTCTTAAGGCTAATAACGGAAGTTTTATCGAAGCTTGACCATCAAAGTTATTTGGGTTTTCAATACCTAAGAATCCCTGATATTCTAAACCAGCAATAAATTTAATTTTTTCACTTAGTTGCTTTTGGTATCTCAATTGAACAGATCGTCCTCCAAATAAGGCGTCACCAGCCGCAAAATCAATCATGAAGGCCATGGACTCCAGAAACGAAAGCGTCGTCCATGTTTGACCTATAATAAAATCGCCTGCTGCTATATAGGCATGTCTTACTCTAAAATGGTTTTCATCGTTAAAGAAGTCGCCCTCAAAAAATAATTGTATTGGAATTTTGTTTGTTTCAAAACGCCGAACATCTATATTAAAACGGGTTTCGTTTACTAAAAAATAGGTGTAACCTTCGTTGTTGAACTCAGGCTCCCCTTCTACAGGAATACCAGACAGTAAAAACTGCTTTTTGTCATTGGTTCCATCGAAATCATATAAATAATCGGCTTTTAAATAGCCTCCAATTTTCATTCTTAAATCGGTTCCAAATAAGGGCCATGAGCCTGGGAATTTTGAACTGACAAGATGCTCTTTTGCTGTTTTTAATATATTTTCTTTAATATCGTCAGCAGGCGAGGATAGCTGGTTTGGAACAGAGTCTTTAACCTGTGCGTAAGTGCCTAAAGAAAATAACAAACTCAATAGTAGGGAAAAAACATTGTAATTTTTCAATTTACTTAAGTATTAGTTGTTAATATCTTATAAGAGCCTTCTTTTAATTTTGAGAAATTTCCAAGAAGGTGACTTACATATAATTTTGTTCTAAAAAGTTATAAAAGAGTTACTTTTCTAATAATTTAAAAATATAATATCCTATATTTTAAAGACTATAAATAGTTTATATTAAAAAAATAACTCCTGTGTATAGTTACATGTTCTAATTCAAATTAACTGTTATTTCGGAAAAATGAAGGATATTTGTGCTCTTATACCAAATTTAGCTCTACTACTACTAGGAGCGATTACATTGAATTTTGGACCAACTAAAAATTGAAGTTTTTGCTTTCCTAAACTTGTAACACCACTTACACTTGGTATTATCCATAGGGTTGAAGTATTTCCTTCCCAGTTTTGTGTGTATTCAATTGTGGCTCCGGCTCCAGCACCAGTTTTCCAGTTGTATACTATAAAAGGTTGTAAAAATAACTGATTAATATCAGGACGTTCGTCATTTCCTGCATAGCTCCAGATTTGATTTACTAAAGCACCAATGGTTAATCCGCCAGTTTGCTTTAATGCTACTATAGACGGTCCGGCAGCAAATTGTTTAGTAGTTAAGAATTCGTTAGTGCCAGTAGGAAAAAATAAAGCAGGACCTACCCCCCAGATTAAACCTCCCGGTTTTGGTGTTGGACTTACAAACGCTGATATTAGAATATCAGATAAGCCGCTTTCAGAGTTTCCGACTCCCGAAATGTTGTATTGAGAAATTATAGGAGCAACAAGACGCGTTATAAGAGTTAAATCCTGAGATAAGGAAATAGGTACAACTGGCTGAAAATTGACGGTATATTTTGCCCCGTTTAAATCACCTATTCCAAAATCTGCATTTTGTTGAAAAGGTGAACTTATTAATGAGGCTACTGGGTTAGCTAATTTTTTAGCTAGTTCTTCTGCTGATGCTTCACTGGATTGATCCTGAGCTTGGGCGAATAGGCTAAAAAAAATAGAGCAAATAATGAAACTAATACGTAATTGATTTTTCATAATGTTAAAATTTAAATGGTTATTTCTGTTTGTTTCTTTTTTCTGTTATTAAATAAAGGATTGGTAAAAAACATTATTCCAATTTCTATCCCAGCCGCATAGGAATTGTTAAAGGCGCTGGAATAGGTTAGTGATACCACACATTTAGGACTTTCCCAACGAACGCCTCCGCGATAACTAAAAGGCGCATTTGCTTGTCCTGCAGTTCCGAATACTTCGCCTACAATGGCAGACTGCGGTATGATTTTATAAAAGGCTACCCTTGAACTATACGTAAATCCCCAGGCTGTATTTCCTGTTTGTTTATGGTCTAAATTAACCGTGGCTCCAGGTAATATGTCAAGTAAAATGTTATCATTAGCAAAGGCATAAGTAGCTGATGCCATGACCCACCAAGATTGAAAGCGACTTGTTACTTCGCCTTGATCCAGGTGCTGGGGGAATAATCCAACACCTCCAAATGCGGCATAACCCGCTGTTTCTGTTTCATTTTGATAGAGTCTTCTTTTTACATAAAATGAAGGATTCAAATATGAGTCTGTATTGGTTCTTGGATTATCGTAATAATAGACAAACTGAGAATTAAATTCCCAATTTGGTAAAAAAGCTATGATGCCATACAACTGTGCATATTCTTGACCGGCCGTTGCAACAAAAGTTGCTACACCATGAGGTGCGACCCATTGATTGTCCCCTACGAATTGTTGGGCTAAAACGTTGCTTGTTATAGCTGGGATTATAACAAGGTGCCAGAGGGAAATACATTTATTCAATAGATTGTTGCTCATAATTAATATTTGCGGTTAAAATAAAGTTAAGAAAAAACTTCTTAACTTTATTTAAGTGTGTGACTTACTTATAACTAGTTCTGTAGCTCTTTTAGGTTGTCAAATATGGTGTAAAAGAACCCAATTGATTTCCCAAATTCATCAACAAGGATACGCTCATTCACACCATGGAAGCCTTTAAACTCTTCAGTGTTTTCTAATTGAATAGCGGTGATGGTATACACATCAGGAGCAAAATCGCGTGCTTGGAAATGTTTCGAATCGGAACCTCCAATTACAAAGAAAGGCGATACAATTAAATCATTGCCATAGATTTGACGGATGGTTTTTTCAAGCATTTTATAAGCAGGATTACCTACCTCTGCTATATTGGTAGCTGGTGTAGAAGCAGAAATGTCTCTAATTTGAATGCGATCATCTTGAATAGCATTTTTCACGTGCTGGATAATTACCTCAGGGGTGTCACCCGGCATAGGTCTGAAATTTACAACAGCTGTTGCTGAGGGCGGTAAGACATTGTCTTTAATGCCGGCGTTGAACATAGTCACAGCAATCGTGGTGTGTAACATGGCTCTGGTAACTTCATTTTTAGTCATGGCCTCAATGAATTTTTTTTCCATGTCGGTCAGTTCATCATCCTTACCAAAGGCAACCGCCGCATAAAGTGGTTGCATCGTTTCATCTAGTTCAGGTCCCATATAGCGATATTGTGAACGAACAGCAGGATGTATTTTGTATGGAAAAGGAGCCGCTTCTAATTTGGTAATAGCTTCTGCTAAAATACCAATGTTAGACTCTTCTGGTGGCATCGATGAATGTCCTCCAATACCATGTATAGCCAATTCTAAACTAATAAATCCTTTTTGAGCAATACCTATTAAAGCCGTATTGTCTTTAATGCCAGGGAAGATACCTGGAGTTAATGGGGCCGACTCATCCATTACATAGGCAAATCGTTTAATACCGCGTTCTTCTAAAACATCAGCAATTTTTTTGGCACCTTCTGCACCTCCTACTTCTTCGTCCTGTCCAAATACGAAATAAATAGTACGTGCTGGTTGCCAGCCTTCTTTAATTTTCATTTCGGCAGCTTCCAGAATGGCATGAATTTGATTTTTATCGTCTAAAACACCACGTCCCCAGATGTAACCATCTTTTACAGTGCCAGCAAAAGGTTCTACTTTCCATTGATCTCTAGATTCTTCTGGAACAGGAACAACATCTTGATGCGCGTAAAATAATGCTGGCTCTAAACTAGGGTCTTTCCCTTCCCAAGTATAAAGTAAACTATAAGGTCTGGGGTCTCCATGTAATTCTTTTTTTAGCGTTTTATGAACCAACGGATATGATTGCTCTAAAAATTTGTGATACCCCTCGAAAGCTTTTGTGTCGAAATCGCTTCTGTCCTGATTGGAAATGGTAGGAAAAGTTACAGCTTTGGATAGTCGTTTAACTGCAGCATCTAAATCAACATCAACAGTTATTTGTTCTATGCCTGTCATCTGCATAGAGGTGAAGTTTTCCAGATTAACAGGTGCTGCAGGTTTTTCCTCTGGTGTACTTTGACTAGCTTTTTGATTACAACTGAAAAATAAGGCTAAAGAACAAATTCCAGTGTAATAGATGACTCTAAATGATGATTTCATGTTATTGTTATATTAGATTAATATATATATTGTTAAAGCACATTGATAATTTGTGCCTTGGTTTATGATAACTGTAGTATTTTATGGATATAGCTTTTAAGCTAGAGCACCTGGAGGACTGGTATTAAATATTTTGTAATTTTTAGGGATAATAATGTTTCGGCTATACTCTAAAAAATAAAAATTTTCAGGTATAGCTAATTGTGAATTAGGCTTGAAGTCCATAAGTGTAAATTAATTATTTTGAATTAGTCAATGAAAGTCTAGTTAATAAAAATAGTGAATTTTATGTTAAAATAAAATCGTTTACAATATTTAATCATTTCTTAATATTTGATTATTAGTGAGTTTTGTATTGATTGTAGTGTTTGTTTACAGTAAGAGAGAAGTTGCAGTTATTAAATCATTAAAGTTTTTTATGAATATTTAATTGCCATTTTTCTTTAAGCTTATTATGTCTAACGAGTGATGCATAAATAACGTCTGTTTAGTTAAATAAATAGTTACCAATTTAATTTTGGTTATTTTTGCATCGCTATGCAAGAATTAAAACTTTCAGATTGGTTGCCTACCACGAACAAAGAGGTGAAAATACGGGGATGGGAAGAACTCGATGTTATCCTGTTTAGTGGTGATGCTTACGTTGATCATCCATCGTTTGGCCCTGCGGTAATAGGTAGGATACTAGAGAGTTATGGTTTAAAAGTTGCTATAGTGCCACAGCCTAATGTGAACGATAATCTTCAGGACTTTGTAAAGCTAGGTAGACCCAAATTATTTTTTGGCGTCACAGGAGGTTGTATGGATCCGATGATTAGTAATTATAATGCTAATAAAAAACGTCGGGATAAAGATGCCTATACGCCAAATGGAGATATTGGTTTTCGACCAGACTATGCTACCACGGTATATTCTAATATTTTAAAGGAGAAGTGGCCGGATGTACCTGTTTTAATTGGCGGGATTGAAGCATCTTTGCGTCGCGTAACACATTACGATTATTGGAGTGATAAACTCATGCCTACCATATTAGAAACATCTAAAGCCGATATGTTGGTATATGGTATGGGAGAACAGCCTTTAAGAGAAATTGTTCGCTTACTGCAAAAAGGCGTGCCCTTTGATAGTTTAAAAACCATTAGCCAAACGGCTGTCCTTTTAAATGCAGATGAAAGCATTCCAAAAAATAGTAATTGGGAAGATGTTGAGATTGTCTCTCATGAAACCTGTTTGATGGATAAGAAAGCATACGCTTCGAATTTTAAAATTATTGAGCAGGAATCTAATAAATTGGCAGCGCGTCGTATTTTTCAGGAAGTAGGAGGTAGGACTCTGATGATTAATCCCCCATATCCTACTATGACCGAGGAAGAAATTGATGCGTCTTTCGATTTGCCTTATACGCGATTACCACACCCCAAGTATAATAAGCGTGGTCCGATACCGGCGTTTGAAATGATTAAGTTTTCCATAAATATCCATCGGGGATGTTTTGGGGGTTGTAGTTTCTGTACTATTTCGGCTCACCAAGGAAAGTTTATTGCATCACGAAGTCAGGAATCTATTTTAAAAGAAGTGGATACGGTAGCCAATATGCCTGATTTTAAAGGATATTTATCTGATATTGGCGGGCCAAGTGCCAATATGTATAAAATGAAGGGAAAAGTACAATCGATTTGCGATAAGTGCGTAGCGCCTTCATGCATTTCACCAGTTATTTGTAGTAATCTGGATACCTCTCATAAGCCATTAACCCAATTGTATCAGGCAGTAGATAGTCACCCAAAGGTGAAAAAATCATTTATAGGAAGTGGGATTAGACATGATATGTTGGTGCCGGAATTCAATAAAAATGCCGATGCCAAAGAGTTAGATGATTATACGGAGGAGGTGATGACCAAGCATATTTCGGGACGTTTAAAAGTGGCTCCTGAACATACCAGTGATCCAGTATTGAAATTGATGCGTAAACCGTCATTTAAATATTTTCATAAGTTTAAAGAACGTTTTGATAAGATAAATGTGAAGCATAAATTGAAATTACAACTGATACCTTATTTTATATCTAATCATCCGGCATGTGAAGCTGAAGATATGGCTAATCTGGCTGCCGAAACTAAAGATATGGGCTTTCAGTTGGAACAGGTGCAAGGGTTTACTCCAACGCCTATGACAGTTGCTACGGTAATTTATTATAGTGGATATCATCCCTATACTCTTAAGAAAGTAAGAACGCCAAAAACCCGAAAAGAAAAAGATGAGCAACATCGCTTTTTCTTTTGGTATAAAGATGAAAATAAAGCGTGGATTCGAAATACATTGAGTAAGCTAGGGCGTCAGGATTTATTAAAAGTATTATTACCCGAAAACGATAGCTGGAGAAAAAATAAACCAGGTAAGCCAAAACATACTTTTGATGATGCCGTACCATTTAATCAGCGGAAAAATAAAGCTAAATTTAGGTCTAATAAGAAAAGGAGCTAACAAAAAAGCGATTCAAATATTTGAATCGCTTTTTTGTTCTTAAATGTGAAGTGTATTTATTAATGTGCTTCTAACCAATTATTACCAGTGCCTAAATCGACAACTAAGGGAACGTCTAGTTTGTAAGCATTTTCCATTTCAGATTTTACTAAATTTTTAATGCTTTCTAATTCCGGTTTATATACATCGAATACCAATTCATCATGTACCTGTAGTAGCATCTTCGTTTTAAAATGACCCTTCTCTAGTTTTTCGAAAATATTAATCATGGCAATTTTAATAATGTCGGCAGCACTACCCTGAATAGGAGCGTTTACTGCATTACGTTCTGCGGCGCCTCTAACTACAGCATTACGGGAATTGATGTCTTTCAGATAGCGACGACGGCCTAAAACCGTCTGTACATACCCATGATCGCGTGCAAAATCTACCTGAGTGCTTATATATGCCTTTAATTTAGGATAGGTTTCGTAGTAGGTATCAATAAGTTCTTTAGCTTCACTGCGCGATAAATCGGTTTGATTGCTTAAGCCAAACGCAGAAACACCATAAATAATACCAAAGTTTACCGTTTTAGCATTACTACGTTGTTCGCGAGTAACTTCATTTAAAGGCACATTAAATACTTTTGAAGCGGTTGAAGCGTGAATGTCTTCTCCATTCTTGAAAGCTTCAATCATGGTTTCTTCTTTGCTTAATGCTGCTATAATACGAAGTTCAATCTGGCTGTAATCGGCCGCGAGCAATGTATAATCTTCATTGCGGGGAATAAATGCCTTGCGAACCTGGCGTCCGCGCTCGGTGCGAATAGGTATGTTTTGTAAGTTCGGGTTGTTACTACTTAAACGCCCAGTTGCAGCAACTGTTTGCATATAATCGGTATGTACGCGACCCGTAATTTTATCAACCTGATTAGGCAATGCATCAATATAGGTGCTTTTTAATTTCGATAATCCTCTAAAATCTAATATCTGTTGAATAATTTCATGGTCTTTCGCTAGGTAGCTTAATATATCTTCCGAGGTTGCATATTGACCTGTTTTAGTCTTCTTTGGTTTATCCACCAATTTCATTTTTTCAAACAGTATGATACCAAGTTGTTTTGGTGAAGCGATGTTGAATTCTTCACCCGCGGCTTCATAAATATGCTTTTCAAGCTGAGCTATGTCATTGTTAAGTTGTTCCGATAACGAATTTAGAAAGTCCTTATTAAGGTTGATG
This sequence comes from Gaetbulibacter saemankumensis DSM 17032, assembly GCF_000425645.1. Lineage (GTDB taxonomy): Bacteria > Bacteroidota > Bacteroidia > Flavobacteriales > Flavobacteriaceae > Gaetbulibacter > Gaetbulibacter saemankumensis. Next base: position 214,609 of record NZ_KE384430.1, on the reverse strand, counting down.
CCCTCAAGTTCCATGGCTGCTAATACACGAAGTAATGGAATTTCAATATCATCAAACAGGGTTTGGGTATTAGCTTCGCCTAGTTCTTTTTCGAAATGTTCTTTAAGCTGTAAGGTAATATCGGCATCTTCTACGGCATACTCCGTCTGTTTTTCTAGGGCGACTTCACGCATAGATAGTTGGTTTTTACCTTTTTTACCAATTAAATTTTCTATGGAGATGGGGCTGTAGTTTAGATACGTTTCGGCAAGCACATCCATATTATGACGCATATCTGGATTAATAAGGTAATGTGCTAACATGGTATCGAACAGTTTACCTTTTACCTGAATATTATATTTGGCTAAAACCTTGATGTCGTATTTTAAATTCTGACCTATTTTCTGTATGGTGTCACTCTCAAAAAACGGTCTTAACTGTTCGATGAGGTTCTGTGCTTCCTTTTGGTCTTGGGGAAATGGCAGATAAAACCCTTTACCAACTTCCCAGGAAAATGCAATGCCTACCAGTTCTGCCGAAAGCGGATTTAATCCCGTAGTCTCCGTATCGAAACATACACTATTCTGTTTCAAGAGGTTTTGAATGAATAATTTCGTAGCCATACCTGATGCCACACTTTGATAGAAGTGTGAAGTATTCTCGGCTGTTTTACGCCCAAAATTTATATGTGCTCCTGCATCATTAGAAGGGTCTGCTCCGAACAAAGAAAATTGTCCGGCACCTGCGGTTTGTGTATCAACCGGTTTTGCTTCAGTGATCGTTTTTTTAGCTTCTTCTTGAGTTGATTCTGGTGCTTTGGTATTTACGATAAAGGTTTTTTGGAAATTGCTTAGTAACTGGCGGAATTCTAAATCCATAAATATTTCGGTTACTTTTTCAATATCTGGTTCAGACATTTCAAAGTCATGCTCGTCAAATACAACAGGGACATCCAGCATAATAGTAGCCAGTTTTTTCGATAGCAAACCGAGTTCCTTATTGGCTTCCACTTTTTCTTTCATTTTGCCTTTAAGCTCGTGCGTGTTTTCCAGTAAGCCTTCCATACTACCGTATAAGCCAATAAATTTTTTGGCTGTTTTTTCACCAACACCAGGTAATCCAGGTATGTTATCACTGGAATCTCCCATCATACCTAAAAAGTCAATAACCTGCAATGGGTCTTCTACTTCAAACTTCTTCTTAACTTCGGGAATTCCCCAGGTTTCGTAACCGCCACCGAACGATTTTGGACGGTACATAAAAATATTTTCAGAAACCAATTGCGCAAAATCTTTATCAGGAGTTACCATAAAGGTTTGGTAGCCCTCTTTTTCAGCTTGTTTAGATAGGGTTCCAATAACATCATCTGCTTCATAACCTTCTTTAACCATGATTGGAATATGCATGGCTTTTAGAATGTCCTGTATATAAGGTATAGCTACTTTAATAGCTTCTGGCGTTTCATCTCTGTTGGCTTTGTAAGCTTCAAACATTTCAACGCGATCGGTGCTTCCGCCCTTATCAAAACAAACCGCCAGGTGATCCGGGCGTTCTCTTTTAATAACATCTAAAAGTGAATTCATAAAACCCATAATGGCAGAAGTGTCTATGCCTTTGGAGTTTATTCTTGGATTTTTAATAAAAGCATAGTAACCGCGAAAGATTAAGGCGTAAGCATCGACTAAAAAAAGACGTTTTTTATCGGACATTGTATTTGTTTTGGTAGAATTTCAAAACTACGAAAACTTGCGCTTATATATGCGTTTTAAAAGTGTTTCGCATTGTAATTTATGAACAAAAACAGATGTCTTAACATATAGTTAAATGTAAAACACAGGTTTATAACTGTTTTGGATTTAGTTATATTTGAAAAAAAAGTACTATGCTACGTTGGATTATTTTTATATGCCTTTACGGTATAATAGATTTTTATGCCTTTCAATCCTTTAAAACGGTTACGAAAAGTAATTGGGTTTATGGTGTATACTGGTTTCTTTCTGTATTGGTCATAGGGAATTTTATATATAATTATTATGGATTTAATAGGCGTGATGGATTTTCCCATGCCAATGCTTTTGCCTTTGGATTCTTTATTGCAATTTTAATTCCAAAAATGGTCCTGCTGATGGTTATGCTTAGTGAGGATTTATTTCGGTTGCCTCAAGCCATATTTAGATATTTTACAGAGGGGGATTCAGCCAAAGGGAATTATTTTGCTTCCAGACGTGCGTTTATAAGTAAGATTGCTTTGGGGATAGCGGCGATTCCGTTTGCTTCTATTATTTATGGGATTTATAAAGGGAAATATAATTATAAGGTCCTTAAATACACGCTTTCTTTTGATGATTTACCGGAAGCCTTCGATGGTTATAAAATTACCCAATTAAGTGATATTCATTCCGGAAGTTTTGATGATGTTGAAAAAGTAAAATACGCAATCGATTTAATAAATGAACAGGAAAGCGATGTTATTTTATTTACAGGTGATATGGTTAATAATAAGGCTGAAGAAATGAAGCCTTTCATGGATATTTTTAGTAAGCTTCATGCCAAAGATGGTAAGTACTCGGTTTTAGGGAATCATGATTATGGGGACTATCTGCATTGGGATTCTGAAGAAGATAAACGCCAGAATCTGGAAGATTTAAAATCAATTCAGAAAGCTATAGGATTCGATTTGATATTAAATGATAGTCGCTATTTAGAAAAAGATGGACAGCGTATAGCTTTAGTAGGTGTTGAAAATTGGGGAGCTGGTGGATTTAAAAAAGCAGGTGATTTAAAGAAAGCGATACAAAAAATTGAGGCGAATGATTTTAAGGTGTTAATGAGTCATGATCCGTCACATTGGGAAAAACAAGTGATAGACGATTCGTATCACTATCATCTTACTTTAAGTGGTCATACCCATGGGATGCAGTTTGGTATTGAAATTCCGGGCTGGTTTAAATGGAGTCCGGTTAAATGGCGCTATAAATATTGGGCAGGTATATATGAGGAAATGGGGCAGTACATTAACGTGAACCGCGGATTTGGATATCTGGCATTTCCGGGACGCGTAGGTATTTGGCCGGAAATAACTGTGATTGAATTAAAAAAGGGAGTTGCTAAAGCCTAATTAGGTCCTATTTGGTGATAAATTTCAATAATTTGCGTAAATTTATGTTAAGATCTTGAAAAATGTGTTGTAAACTATTGCAATTAATTGTAATATGTAAAAAATATGTAGGTTTGTATAAGGTGTTAGACTTTTAAATAACAGCGTATGTCAAAATTTGGAGAACTTATTGATGTAGAAATTCCTGTTTTATTGAATTTTTTCACAGAATGGAATGAGCAATCTACATCCATGCATGCGGTGCTTAGAGATGTGGCCGCAGCCCTTGGTGATAAGGCTAAAGTTATAAAAATTGATGTTGAAAAAAATGGTGAGTTAGCAGAAGCGCTGCGAGTAAAGTCATTGCCAACATTGATTGTTTACAAAGGAGGTGAAATGAAATGGCGACAAAGTGGTGAGCAGGATGCCAACACGCTTATTGGTATTGTTCAGCAGTATGCTTAAAGTCTAATGATTTAAAGCTGTAACCATTTTTTGAAAAGTACTCCAAAGTCTTTGGAAGAGCATATTGCATATTTTTTGAGGCTTTTATGCTGTCATGAAACACAACAATACTTCCGTTGGTAGTTTTAGAAATCACGTTCTCCAAACAGTCTTGTTGAGTTGTTTTATAATCCCAATCGAAAGATAAAACATCCCACATAATAATTTTATAATCTTTAGCTAATAGTAATTTGCCGAGTTTTGGTGTTATTTGACCATATGGCGGACGAAATAATTTTGCTTTTTGCTGTAAGGGGGTGTTATTAGAATGCTTATTTATGGCGCTAGCAGCCAAATCGACGTTTTGTAAATATGCTTCAGCTTTCGTTTTCCAGCCCTTTACATGGTTGTGGGTATGATTGCCAATAGCGTGTCCATAACGAATAATGTTTTGAAAAATATCGGGATGATTTTCAATATTCTTACCTATACAAAAGAAAGTAGCTTTTGCTTGGTATGTGTTTAATGTATCCAAAACCCAATTTGTTATTTCCGGTGTCGGACCATCATCAAAAGTAAGATAAATGAATTTCTCGTTAGTGGAGATGTCCCAAATAAAATTTGGGAACATCTTCTTAGCAACTAACGGTGTTTTTATCGGGGTTAAGGTCATGCCTTACTTTATTGTACTATCGTGTCCTAATTCTATAATAGAATCAAGATCGTCCTGTATTTCAATTTCTTCCTCAGGATCATCTCCGTAGAAATGCTTAAACATCATTAAGTGATTGTTAAAGATATCACCTTCGGTTTCAGCAAATTCTAGATCATATTTTACCAAAACATCTACTAGTGCTTTGTAGCGTTGGATGTCTGTGTAAATCTCTTCAAATAAACGTTCCTGATTGGCAATGGTTAAGCTGCTATACCAGATCAGGTTTTCCTGATATTTTACGGCCACATCTTTAAATAGCTGTCTTGCTTTTTCCTGATTGCCAATTTCATAGTAAGCACCAATGAAGGGCTCTAAAAGCGTGTAGTAACCAAAATAGTCAACAGGCATATTAGTCATAGCAATATCTGCTATCTCTTCGGCTTTATCTAGTTTGTCTTCGTTAATTAATTCCTGTACTAAACGAGCTAAATTACCTCTATAAGTAATGGCGTTTTTGCGGGTTTCAGGATCATGATAAATGTCAGGGCTTCCGCTGTTACCCCAATCCCATTTTTTAACTTTTTCATACATTAAATCGGAGTCTATGCGACCCATGTCGAAAGGGTTTGCACGATCGATAGGGGTTTTTATTGGAACTAATTTATAACATAAACCATCTAGCTGTAAGTAGTCTTTCATCCATAAATAATCATCGTCGCCAAAGCTTCCGCCTGTAAAATATATGGGGCGTTCCCAGTTGTTATTAGCAATCACATCTAACATTAATAGTCGGTTCTTGTAAAGGGCATTACCGCTAACTTTAATGTCGATATAAGGGACTATTTTATCAGCGTCTTTGGCTTTTACAATACCCGATTTTAAGGCATTCTCTTTGTTTACGGGTATGCGTAAATGGGGTGTAGGCATATAGCTAGCATTTAAATCTTGCCTTCTAACCTGAGATAAGTCGATGCCACGCTGTTGTAAAATGTATTTGTATTTTGTTTTGGCATTATCGCTAGCAACGAAATCTAAAAATTGTTTTATGTCTAATGTGTCTTTAATAACATCTTCAATAACAATATAATCGTTAGTTCCATATTTGTATAAATTGTGCGTTAATTGAGAAGGAATAGGTTTACTTTCGTAGGCCTGTCGCTTCATTTGATCGATATACCAGTCTGTTTGGAATAAACTGGTATTTACAATACGAACATCTGTACGGTAGCCTTCTATTTCCTGGGCGTACCAAAGCGCAAAGGTGTCGTTATCTCCAATAGTGAATAAAATGCCATTTTCTTCGCAAGAATCTAAATACATTTTAGCCATTGCTTCAGCGGTATATTTATCAGAACGGTCGTGGTCATCCCAGTTATTGGCAGCTAAAATACCCGGAACAAGAACAAGGCAAATAGCTGTGGTGATACCTGCAGTTAGGTTTTTCGCAGCAATGTAATTTTTAAGAGTATCGTAAATGGCATAGACCCCAAATCCAATCCATATTGCGAATACATAAAATGATCCTACCACCGAGTAATCACGCTCGCGAGGTTCGAATGGGCGAACGTTGGTGTAAACTTGAATTGCTACACCGGTAAACACGAAAAACACCAGCATAGTCCAGAAGATTTTTTTGTTAGTGTTAAATAAGAAGAAGAAGCCAACTAGCCCTAAAATTAGAGGCAACATGTAGTAGGTGTTTCTTCCTTTGTTATTTAATACATCACTTGGAAGGTTCTCCTGTGAATAACCCAATATTTTTGAATCGAGTGGTTTTATTCCAGTAATCCAGTTACCATGATTGTCCATACGACCTTGAATGTCGTCCTGACGCCCTGAAAAATTCCACATAAAATAACGCCAGTACATATAGCCTAGCTGGTATTGGAACATATATTTTACATTATCCCATAGGCTAGGTTTCTCTATGTCTATGTAATTTTTAAAACGTTTAAGGAAATTATTATAATCCTGGTAGTCTACATTTCCTTGATTAACATCATTTCTAAAATTCGCTACGGCAGAACGTAGTTCGTTTTCCATTTGATATTCAGGTTTTAATTTGAATTTTAAAAACCCGGAGAACATCATATAGTTTTCGGCGTGTTCGGCACTCCACATTCTTGGTAATAATGAAGCGTGCTTAGAATTGTAATTTTGTTTAGCACCTTTATAGTCGTTAACAACCACATATTTACCTTTTTCTTCATCCTTTTCGTATTTCGGTTTGTCGTCTACATAAGGATTGTTTTCATCTAAATAAGCATATTGATCGGTAAACTGTGGTCCGTAAAACAAATGTGTTTCAGGATACTGTTCTAAGTTGTAATAGGCTAAAAGTTCACGGGCGCTTGAAGGATTGTTTTCATTAACAACCGTATTGGCATTGGCACGGATTGGTAGCATTAACCAAGTGGAAAATCCGATAATAACAAAGGTTAAACATAATACTCCTGTGTTTAAATGCACATAACCTTTTTTTCTGGTGTATTTAAGCAAATAATAAATGCCTCCAATAAGTAGGATGCCTGCAATGATCGAACCTGAGTTAAATGGAAGCCCAATGGTATTGACAAAAAATATTTCGAAGGCACTAAATATTTTTAAGATATTAGGTGCTAAAAGTTTAAATATGAATAATAAAACCGCCACTGCAGCAACATTGGCGACAATAAAACCTTTAAGAGTAACAGTTTTGTAATTTTTAAAATAGTAAATAAGACCTATGGCTGGAATGGTTAATAATCCCATAAAATGCACCCCAAAAGAAAGTCCTATTATAAATGAAATTAAAATTAACCAACGATTGCCTCGAGGCTTGTTCATGTCGTGTTCCCAGCGTAATCCTAGCCAGAACATGGCAGACATGATTAAAGCAGCCATGGCGTATACTTCAGTTTCAACGGCATTAAACCAGAACGAATCTGTAAAAGTAAAAGCTAAACTACCGACTAAAGCACTGCCCAAAATAGCAATACCTTTATCTTTTGTTACGTCTTCTTTTTCAGAAATTAGTTTTTTTAAAAGTAAGGTAATAGACCAGAACATAAATAAGATGGTAAATGCACTAGCAATGGCACTCATCATGTTCATCATAAAGCCTATTTGGCCAGAATTAAGGGCAAACATAGAAAAGAAAGCCCCTATCATTTGAAACAGTGGTGCTCCTGGAGGATGGCCGACTTCTAATTTTGCAGAGGTTAAAATGTATTCTCCGGCATCCCAAAAGCTAACAGTAGGTTCTACAGTTAAACTGTATGTTATTAAGGCTATTAAAAAAGAAACCCACCCTAGAATGGTATTCCATTTTTTAAAGTTAAATGAGGTCATATGATTTTTTATTTGCTTTGGCGAATTTAGTAATAAATATGATATTCAATATATTTTTAAGTAAACGTTAAGTTTGGTGAAAATATTTTTTTAAAAAATACTTGCAGAAACAAAAGTTTGTTTTAAATTTGCACCCGCAATGAGGAATTGGCCTATGGTGTAACTGGCAACACGTCTGGTTTTGGTCCAGAAGAGTCTAGGTTCGAGCCCTAGTAGGCCAACAGTTGTTTTAAAAGTCTTAGCAATATTGTTAAGACTTTTTTTTGTTTTAAATCTTGTGAGATTATCTTTTTTATCTCAAAAGTAGAATGGTGTTTGAGTGTATGGGTTTCTAACATAGAATTTTAATCGTAATACTTTAAAAACCAATAAAAAGTTTTATATTTGCACCGTTGAAAGGAAAAATTAAGAACGAGGGGACGGAAAGTCCCCTCTTTTTATAATAAAAAATGTTTAAAGATACCGTTAAAGATTTATTAGACGCAGCCTTGGTTGAGAGACCGGATCTATTTTTAATAGAATTTACTGTGCAGCCAGATAATCACATAAAAGTGGTTGTTGATGGTGATAATGGTGTTTTGGTTGAGGATTGTATGTTTGTTAGTCGTGCTATCGAACATAATTTAGATCGTGAAGAGCAAGATTTTTCTTTAGAAGTCATGTCGGCGGGTGCCGCTGCTCCTTTAGTGAATAAGCGACAATATGCTAAAAATCTTAATAGAGATTTAAAAGTTAAAACAGCTACAGAGAAAATTGAAGGCACTTTAATGCTAGCAACCGAAACAAACATCACTTTAGAGTGGAAAGTTAGAGAGCCAAAACCTATAGGTAAAGGTAAAGTAACTGTAAAAAAGCAAGCAAATATTGCTTACGAAGATATTGTAGAAGCAAAAGTTATGATTAAATTTTAATTCAATAAGAGTTATGGAGAATATCGCGTTAATTGAATCTTTTTCAGAATTCAAAGACGATAAGCTAATTGACAGAGTAACGTTAATGGCAATTTTAGAGGATGTGTTTAGAAGTGCTTTAAAAAAGAAATATGGCGATGATGATAATTTCGATATTATTGTAAACCCGGATAAAGGAGATTTAGAGATTTGGAGAAATAGAGTTGTAGTAGCCGATGGTGAGGTTGAAGATCCAAATCAAGAAATTTCTTTAACTGAAGCTCGTAAAATTGAACCAGATTTTGAAGTAGGTGAAGACGTTTCTGAAGAAGTTAAACTTATTGATTTAGGAAGACGTGCTATTTTAGCTTTGCGTCAAAACTTAATATCGAAGATTCACGAGCACGATAATACCATTATCTATAAGCAGTTTAAAGATTTAGTAGGCGAAATTTATACCGCTGAAGTACATCATATTCGTCATAGAGCTGTAATTTTGTTGGATGATGAAGGGAACGAAATTGTATTACCAAAAGATAAGCAAATACCTTCAGACTTTTTCAGAAAAGGTGATAACGTAAGGGGTGTTATTGACAGTGTTGAATTAAAAGGAGCAAAACCTGCTATAATCATGTCAAGAAGCTCCCCTGTTTTCTTAGAGAAATTATTTGAACAAGAAATTCCAGAAGTTTTCGATGGTTTAATTACTATTAAAAATGTTGTTAGAATACCAGGAGAAAAAGCAAAAGTAGCTGTAGATTCTTATGATGATAGAATCGATCCGGTTGGTGCTTGTGTTGGTATGAAAGGATCGAGAATTCATGGTATTGTAAGAGAGCTAGGTAACGAAAACATTGATGTTATTAATTACACTAATAACTTACAATTATATATCACCAGAGCTTTAAGTCCAGCGCGTGTAACTTCAATAAAAATTGATGAAGAAACAAAACGTGCCGAGGTAATTTTAAAACCAGAAGAAGTAAGTAAAGCTATTGGTAGAGGCGGACACAACATACGTTTAGCAGGACAGCTAACAGGTTATGAAATTGATGTGTTTAGAGAAGGAGCAGAGGAAGATGTTGAATTAGCAGAGTTCTCTGATGAAATAGAAGGTTGGATTATTGAAGAATTTAGTAAAGTAGGTCTAGATACCGCTAAGAGTATTTTAGAGCAGGATATTAAAGATTTAGTAAAAAGAACCGATTTAGAGGAAGAAACAATTAAAGAAGTTATTAATATTCTTAGGGAAGAATTCGAAGAATAACATATATTTGAGTATTTTAAAGGCGATTTATGGCTGAAACAATAAGATTAAATAAAGTATTACGCGAACTTAACATTTCTTTAGACCGTGCTGTAGAATTTTTAGATTCTAAGGGCATCGAAATTGAAAAGCGACCGACTACAAAAATTACAGAAGATGTATACAATGTACTGTCTGATGAATTTCAAACAGATGCAAGTAAAAAAGTAGCGTCTAAAGAGGTTAGCGAAGCAAAACAAAAGGAAAAGGAAGTATTGCGTGAACAGCGCGAACGTGAGCTTGAAGAAAAGCAGAAGGAAGCAGCAAGAAAAGAAGAAATAGTTAGAGCCTCTAAAGTACTTTCTGGACCTAAACAAGTTGGTAAAATAGATCTTAACCCTAAGAAAAAAGAAGAGGTTAAGTCTGAACCTGTGCAGGAAACTCCTGTAAAGGAAGAGCCAGCTCAAGAAAAAATTGTTAAGCAAGAAGCGCCTGTAAAAGAAGAAGTAGAACAACCAGTTCAAAAATCTCAGGAAGAAACAAAACCTGAAAAGGTAGAAGAGGTAGTGAAGCCTGAAAAGGCAGAAGTGAAAGAAGTTGTTAAGGAGAAGAAGGAAGAAGCTCCTAAAGCTCCACAAAAAGAGGAGAAACCTATACAAAAAGATGCGCCTGTAGTTAAGAAAAACACCATTACAACGGAAGATGGTGAGCAGATTACTGAAGAGCGTGTTGAAACAAAATACCAAAAGCTTACTGGACCAAAAATTGCTGGAGATAAAATTGACTTATCACAGTTTAATAAGCCTAAAAAGAAGAAGGAAGATAAAAAGCCTGAAGCTAAAGGGGGAGACGCTTCTGGAAATAAGAAAAAGCGTCGTCGTATAAGTAAAGCTGGAGCACCAAATAGTAATAACAATACTGGTGGAAATAATCGTGGACCAGGTGGTAAGAACGATCGTTTTAAAGGTAAACCAGGTCAAGCAAGGCGTCCAATAGTAAAAGAAGATCCTAGCGAGGAAGATGTTAAAAAACAAGTGCGTGAAACACTTGAAAAGCTTCAAGGTAAGTCCTCAAAAGGAAAAGGTGCTAAGTACAGAAGGGATAAGAGAGATCAGCATAGAGATCAAACTGAAAGAGATCTTCAGCAAGAAGCAGCAGAAAGTAAAATACTTAAAGTAACCGAGTTTGTTACTGCAAACGAGGTGGCTACCATGATGGATGTGTCTGTAACACAGATTATCTCCGCATGTATGTCTTTAGGTATGATGGTTACTATGAACCAACGTTTAGATGCAGAAACGTTAAGTATTGTTGCTGAGGAGTTTGGTTATCAGGTGGAATTTGTAACTGCCGATATCGAAGAATCAATAGAGGAAGTTGTAGATAAACCAGAAGATTTAAAAGAGCGTGCTCCAATTGTTACAGTGATGGGACATGTCGATCACGGTAAAACGTCGCTTCTGGATTATATCCGTAAGGAAAATGTAATTGCTGGAGAATCCGGTGGTATTACACAGCATATTGGTGCCTATGGTGTTGAATTAGAAAGCGGACAAAAAATAGCCTTCTTAGATACACCTGGTCACGAGGCCTTTACCGCGATGCGTGCCCGTGGTGCTCAGGTAACCGATATAGCTATTATTGTTGCTGCGGCAGATGATGATATTATGCCACAAACAAAAGAGGCTATTTCTCATGCGCAGGCTGCAGGAGTGCCTATTGTATTTGCAATTAACAAGATAGATAAACCAGATGCTAATCCAGATAGAATAAAAGAAGGTTTAGCAAACATGAACCTGTTAGTTGAAGATTGGGGTGGTAAAATTCAATCACACGATATCTCTGCGAAAATGGGTACTGGTGTAAAAGAATTATTAGAGAAAGTATTACTGGAAGCTGAATTATTAGAGCTTAAAGCAAATCCTAATAAACCGGCAATTGGTACTGTAGTAGAGGCTTTCCTTGATAAAGGTAGAGGTTATGTGGCTACAGTATTAGTACAAGCAGGGACCTTAAGAGTTGGTGATTACGTATTGGCAGGGAAGAACAGTGGTAAGGTTAAAGCGATGCATGATGAGCGTGGAAATGATGTGACTGAAGCAGGTCCGTCAACACCTGTATCAATTTTAGGTTTAGATGGTGCGCCACAGGCAGGTGATAAATTCAATGTATTTGAAGATGAGCGTGAAGCAAAACAAATTGCAGCTAAGCGTTCTCAGTTACAACGTGAGCAATCTGTTCGTACACAACGTCATATTACATTAGATGAAATTGGTCGTCGTATTGCATTAGGAGATTTCCAGGAGTTAAATATTATCCTTAAAGGTGATGTGGATGGTTCTGTTGAGGCTTTAACAGATTCATTCCAGAAATTATCGACTGAAGAAATTCAAGTTAATATCTTGCATAAAGGAGTTGGGGCTATAACAGAGAGTGATGTATTATTAGCATCGGCTTCTGATGCGATTATTATCGGATTTAATGTGCGTCCTGTTGGAAATGCAAGAGCAACAGCTGATAAAGAAGAAATCGATATTAGAACATACTCAATCATCTATGATGCGATAAACGATTTGAAGGATGCTATGGAAGGTATGTTATCTCCGGAATTTAAAGAAGAGGTAACAGGTACTGCTGAAATTAGAGAAATCTTTAAAGTTTCTAAAATAGGTACTATTGCCGGCTGTATGGTTACCAATGGTAAAATACTTAGAAGTTCAGGCGTTCGTATTATTAGAGACGGGGTAGTGGTTTATACCGGCGAATTAGCATCATTAAAACGATTTAAAGATGATGTTAAGGAGGTATCTAAAGGTTACGACTGTGGTATGCAAATTAAAAACTACAACGATATTAAGGAGGGTGATATAATCGAAGCCTTCCACGAAGTTGAAGTTAAAAAGAAGCTTAAGTAATTTAAGTAATTATAAAAAAGAGAAAGCACTTGTGAAAACAAGTGCTTTTTTTGTCTATCTAAGGTTGTATTTGTAGCATCAGGAGGCAATTGTTTAGGTTATAGCTGATTTTGGTATTGTTTTAAATAATAAGGTGATTAAATAGAATCTTAGACAGGTGCTATGTAGTTTTAATAAGAATTTTTATAAGGTACATCTTAAAAGCCGTCGATTTGAAAGTTTAGAAAGGACATAAAAAAAGCGCTAAATAAATTTTTAGCGCTTTTTTTGATTGTTATACCATGTTGCTATGAGCTCTTTTTCGGCTTAAAAATAAAAGCACTTGGGAATTGTCTTTTTATTTTTTTAAGAGCACGATCGGCTTCCAGGCGGGTTCTAAAACTTCCAGCCCATATTTTAAAGTTTGGAGTTTCGTATTGCATAATAGTAGGCCAATCTTCAAATTCCTTATTAAAGTCATTTTGAGCCGCTTCGGCTTCCTTGCGATTGCCTGAATAGATTTGTATTTTATATCTATCGGAATCGTTTTTGTTCATATCCTTTTTAATTTCTAATAATTTACTAATGTTTTTGTCTTGATTGATGCTAACCTGACCTTGTTGAGCATGACTGAAAACACATGCGGTAAATACAACTAAAAAGCCTAAAATGTTGATTTTCAAATTCAATTGTTTTTATTTTAATATTGTTAGTACAAATGTATACGTTATAAGTTTAAAATAAGATTATTTATTTATTTAGAATGTCTCTAAATTAAATGTTAAGAGTTCATGAACATTTCCTAAATCCACTTTAAGTGTTACTTTTGCCCAAGATTTTATAACTGTATATTTTTCTTTTTGATTAAATGAAAAAATCATACCAAAGTTTAGAAGTTAATATAACCGACAATATGAGAAAGGTGACTCACCGTACATTAAGTAAAAACGTTCTTGGTTTAAGCTTATCTATTTTATTACTGTTTACAGCCTCTCTTTCTGCTCAAGGAGGAGACCCGGCAAAAGGAAAATCATTATTTAATGCGAATTGTGCTGCTTGTCATCAGCTTGATAAAAAGATGACCGGTCCGGCTTTACGTAACGTAGAGCAACGTTTGGCAGACGACGAAGGTTTAGATAAACAATGGCTTTATGATTGGATTCATAATAGTGCGGGTGTTATTAAATCTGGCGATGCTTACGCTAATAAAGTGTACAACGAATATGGTGGTGCTGCGATGACGGCATTTCCTCAGTTATCAGAAGAAGATATTGATAATATTTTAGCGTATACGGCTGAAGAAAAGAAAGAAGCTCCTGCCGCTGCTACTGCAGTAGCAACACAATCAACCTCAGATTCTAGCGGTATTTCAAATGAATTAATTTTGGGAGCCTTAGCAATCTTATTTTTGTTGTTAGCTTTAGGTCTTTATTTAGTTAATAAAACATTACGTCGTTTTGCTGAAGCTCAGAATATCGAGTTAGCAGAGGCAACAAAAAGAACGCCACTTTGGAAAGCTTTTATTCAGAATCAATTTTTAATGTTGGTTATGGCTATTTTCTTATTGCTTTCAAGTGCTTATTTCGTTTACGGATATTTAATGCAGGTTGGTGTTGATCAAGGGTATCAACCAGTGCAACCAATTCATTTCTCACATAAAATTCACGCTGGTGATAACGGTATCGATTGTAAATACTGTCACTCATCTGCACGTGTAAGTAAAACATCAGGAATTCCTTCTGTAAATGTTTGTATGAACTGTCATAAATCAATTTATGAGTATAACGGTGAAACATCAGCAGAATATTCTAAAGAGTTTTACGATGGCGAAATCAAGAAAGTATATAAAGCTGCAGGATGGGATGATGCTGAGCAAAAGTATACAGGAGAAACACAACCAATAAAATGGGTGCGTATTCATAACTTGCCAGACTTTGTTTATTTCAATCACTCACAGCACGTTTCTGTTGCTGGTGTTGAATGTCAAACTTGTCACGGTCCAGTTGAAGAGATGGAAGTTCTTTATCAACACGCTCCATTAACAATGGGATGGTGTATTGACTGTCACAGAACAACAAATGTGAAAGTTGAAGATAACGCTTACTACGAGAAAATTCATGAAGAATTATCTAAGAAGTATGGTGTAGAGAAGCTTACAGCTGCTCAAATGGGAGGTTTAGAATGTGGTAAGTGTCACTACTAATTTTCCAGAAAAGGAAAACTTTAAAAGATTAATTAAGAAGTAATTCAATTATATAATATGTCATCAAACAAGAAATACTGGAAAAGTGTTGAAGAGCTGAACGAAAATAGCTCTATTGTTGAGACGCTAAAGCAAAACGAGTTTGTAGCTGAAATACCTACTGATGAATTTTTAGGAGATAAGGATACATTAGAGTCGACATCTACAAGCCGTCGTGATTTCTTAAAATATGTAGGATTTAGTACTGCTGCGGCTTCATTAGCTGCCTGTGAAGGTCCAGTAAAGAAATCCATTCCTTATGTAGTGCAACCTCAGGAAATTATTCCGGGTGTAGCAAACTATTATGCCACTACAATAGCTGATGGTTTTGATTTTGCTAGTGTTTTAGTGAAAACGCGTGAAGGTCGTCCAATTAAAATTGAAAACAATGGCTTAGCTGCTACTAACGGAAGTGCTAATGCCAGAGTGAATGCTTCAGTTTTAGGATTGTATGATAGTTTAAGAGTTCAAGGTCCTAAAAAAGGAGGAGAATCTATTTCTTGGAATACGTTTGATGCTGAAACTACTCAAAAATTAAACGAATTAAAAGGGGCAAATAAAAGAATCGTGTTACTAACACAAACTTTTGCAAGTCCGTCTACAAGTAAGCTCATTGCACAATTTACAGAAAAATATGGTAACGTACAGCATGTAGCTTACGATGCGGTATCAGAATCTGCTGCATTAGACGCTTTTCAAGCAAAATATGGAACACGCGGTTTAGCTAATTACGATTTCTCTAAGGCGATGACTATCGTTTCGGTTGGTGCAGATTTCTTAGGAGATTGGCAAGGCGGTGGTTTCGATGCTGGATATTCTAAGAATAGAATTCCTCAGCATGGAAAAATGTCACGTCATATACAGTTTGAATCTAATATGTCTTTATCTGGTGCTAATGCCGATAAGCGTGTGCCTTTAACACCAACTCAGCAAAAAATTGCTTTAGCTAAATTACATAGTCATATTGTTGGTGGTACGGTATCAGGGAATTTACCTGAACATGTTGAAAAGGCTGTACAGAGTGCTGCTGCCCAGTTAAAAAATGCTGGTAGCGCAGGTGTTGTGATTACAGGAATTCAAGATGTAAATGCTCAAACAGTGGTATTGGAAATTAACGAGCGTTTAGCAAGTGAAGCTTTCGATACTAAGAATGTTATTAAAACAAGACAAGGAAGCGATAAAGAGGTGTCTCAATTAGTTGCCGATTTAAAAGCTGGTCAGGTAGCTGCAGTTATTATGGCTGGAGTTAACCCATTATATACTTTGCCTAATGCTTCAGAATTTGCTGAAGGTTTAAAGAAGGCTGAGTTATCTATTGCGTTTTCAATGAAAGAAGATGAAACGTCTTCGGAAGCACAATACATTGCAGCAGCACCACACTATTTAGAATCTTGGGGTGATGTTGAATTTAAGAGTGGTCACTTTGCTTTAACGCAACCAACCATTCGTCCTTTATTTGATACTAGACAGTTCCAGGAAGCTTTATTAAAGTGGACTGGTAATGATATTTCTTATAACGATTACATCAAACAAGTTTGGAATGCATCTATCTTAAATGGTGGGTCTTTCAACCAAGCTTTACACGATGGACAATTTGTTACCAATGTAGCTGAGGAAGAAACTGCTTCTGAAGGTGCAGAAACTCCAGCGAGTAATGCTGCTGCTAGTTTAGCAGCATCGGCTAAGTCTAATGGTTTAGAATTAGCATTCTATACTAAAACTGGTATGGGTGATGGACAGCAAGCTAATAATCCTTGGTTACAAGAGTTTCCAGATCCTATTTCAAGAGCATCTTGGGATAACTATTTAACGGTTTCTAAAGCAGATGCAGATGCCTTAGGTTTAGCTAATACACATGTTGCAACTGGAGCCTTAAATGGAAGTTATGCAAAAGTAACTGTTGGAAGTACAACACTTACCGTGCCTGTGTTAATTCAGCCAGGTCAAGCAAAAGGATCGGTAGGGTTATCATTTGGTTATGGTAGAACTAGAGGTTTAAAAGAAGAAATGCAAACGGGGGTTAATGCTTATGCATTATACCAAGGATTTAACAATGTGCAAACAGTAACAGTGGAAGCTGCTGCCGGAGAGCATGAGTTTGCATGTGTTCAGTTACACAATACCCTTATGGGACGTGGAGATATCCTTAAAGAAACTACTTTAGAGATATTCAACACAAAAGATAAAAAGCATTGGAATGCGGTTCCTGTAGTGTCTTTAAATCACGAAGAAACTCCTGTAACTTCTCCAGATGTTGATTTATGGGATGAGTTTGATCGTTCTATCGGACATCACTTTAACTTATCAATCGACTTAAATGCTTGTACAGGATGTGGGGCTTGTGTTATTGCTTGTCACGCAGAAAACAACGTACCTGTAGTAGGTAAAACTGAAGTTCGTCGTAGCCGTGATATGCACTGGTTACGTATCGATAGATATTATTCATCTGATGAAACTTTTGAAGGTGATGACGCTAAGAAGGAAGGTTTCTCTGGATTATTCGGAGACAACGGTTCTCTTGGAGGATTTGGAGAAATGGAACACCCATCTGATAATCCTCAGGTAGCATTCCAACCAGTAATGTGTCAGCACTGTAATCATGCACCTTGTGAAACAGTATGTCCTGTAGCTGCTACATCTCACGGGCGTCAAGGTCAAAACCACATGGCGTATAACCGATGTGTAGGTACTAGATACTGTGCAAACAACTGTCCTTATAAAGTACGTCGTTTCAACTGGTTCTTATACAATGGTAATGATGAGTTCGATTATCACATGAATGATGATTTAGGACGTATGGTATTAAACCCAGATGTTGTAGTTCGTTCTCGTGGTGTTATGGAGAAATGTTCTATGTGTATTCAAATGACACAAAAAACAATTCTTGATGCAAAACGTGATGGACGTGTAATCAAAGATGGTGAATTCCAAACAGCTTGTTCTGCAGCTTGTAGCAGTGGGGCTATGGTATTTGGTGATATCAATGATAAGGAAAGTAAAGTTGCAAAACTTAAGGAAGATAACCGTATGTATCACTTGTTAGAGCACGTAGGAACAAAACCTAACGTACAGTATCAAACAAAAGTGAGAAATACAACTGAAGCATAAATCTAATTAAAGAATCAATTATATAATTATGGCGTCTCATTACGAAGCACCTATTAGAAGACCCTTAGTTACAGGTGAGAAATCATACCACGACGTTACTGTGGATGTGGCAAAACCTGTAGAAGGAAAAGCAAATAAGCAATGGTGGATTGTTTTTGGTATTTCACTTGTAGCCTTTCTTTGGGGACTTGGCTGTATTATTTATACCATATCTACAGGTATTGGAACTTGGGGTTTAAATAAAACCGTTGGTTGGGCCTGGGATATTACTAACTTCGTTTGGTGGGTTGGTATAGGTCACGCAGGTACACTTATTTCTGCGGTACTTTTATTATTCCGTCAAAAATGGAGAATGGCAATTAACCGTTCTGCAGAAGCAATGACAATCTTCTCGGTTGTTCAAGCAGGTTTATTCCCAATTATTCACATGGGTCGTCCATGGTTAGGATACTGGGTATTACCTATTCCAAATCAATTTGGATCATTATGGGTTAACTTTAACTCACCATTACTTTGGGACGTATTTGCGATTTCTACGTATTTATCGGTATCATTGGTTTTCTGGTGGACTGGTTTATTACCTGACTTCGCTATGTTAAGAGATAGAGCTATTAAACCTTTCCAAAAGAAAATTTATGCTTTATTAAGTTTCGGATGGTCTGGTAGAGCTAAAGACTGGCAACGTTTTGAAGAAGTATCATTAGTGTTAGCAGGTTTAGCTACGCCATTAGTACTTTCGGTACATACCATTGTATCATTCGATTTCGCAACATCTGTTATACCAGGATGGCACACTACAATATTTCCTCCATACTTCGTTGCTGGAGCGGTATTCTCGGGATTTGCCATGGTAAACACTTTACTTATCATTATGAGAAAAGTGTGTAACCTTGAGGACTATATTACAGTTCAACACATCGAATTAATGAACTTGGTAATCATGATTACAGGTTCTATTGTAGGGGTGGCATATATTACTGAGTTATTCATTGCATGGTATTCTGGTGTAGAATATGAGCAGTATGCATTCTTAAACAGAGCAACAGGTCCTTATGCATGGGCATATTGGATGATGATGTCTTGTAACGTATTCTCTCCGCAGTTTATGTGGTTCAAGAAACTAAGAACAAGTATCATGTTCTCATTCTTTATCTCGATTGTTGTAAACGTAGGTATGTGGTTTGAGCGTTTCGTAATTATTGTTACATCGTTACACAGAGATTACTTACCATCATCTTGGACTATGTTCTCGCCTACATTTGTAGATATAGGAATATTTATTGGAACAATAGGATTCTTCTTTGTATTGTTCTTATTATACTCGAGAACATTCCCTGTAATTGCACAGGCAGAGGTTAAAACGATCTTAAAATCTTCAGGAGAAAAGTATAAAAACTTAAGAGAAGCTGGACAAAGTTTAGTAGGAACTGGTGCAGATGCAAGAACTTCAGGAGATAATGTTAACAACTCAAAAAACGAAGCTTAGACAATGGAAGCAGCATCTAAAGTACTTCACGCTATTTATACGGATGATGACGTATTAATGTCGGCGGTTAAAAAAGTTAAGGCAGCAAAACATCAGATTGAAGAGATATATACACCATTTCCTGTTCATGGACTTGACCGTGCTATGGGGTTAGCACCTACAAGAATTGCTATTACAGCGTTCTTATATGGTCTAGTAGGGTTAACAGTCGCTATTATCATGATGAATTTTATCATGATTGAAGACTGGCCACAAAACATTGGTGGTAAACCAAGTTTCAGTTACATAGAAAATATGCCGGCTTTCGTTCCAATTATGTTCGAGCTTACGGTATTTTTCGCGGCGCATTTAATGGTAATTACCTTTTACTTACGTAGTAGAATGTGGCCTTTCAAAAATGCAGAAAATCCAGATCCAAGAACTACAGACGATCATTTCTTAATGGAGATCCCTGTAAATGGTAATCAAGAAGAACTGGAAAGTTTACTAAAAGAAACTGGAGCAGTTGAGATTAATTTAATTGATAAAGCGCATTAATAAGAGATGAAGAGCTTAATTAAAATATTAGCAATAGCAGTCGTTTTAGTAGCTGTATCGTGTAAAAAGGATACGGCACCAAACTACCAATTTATGCCAAACATGTACGAGTCTGCAGGGTATGAAACTTATGGGGAAGCGGCTTTTAAAAATGGAGTAGAAGCACAATTACCGGCAGAAGGTACTGTAGCGAGAGGATATGTTCCTTTTGATATTGAAAACTCAACAGAAGGTTACCTATTGGCAAAAGAAACTTTAAGCAGTCCTTTAGATTCTACTCAGGTAGATTTGGAAAGAGGTAAAGAGTTGTATGATATTTACTGTGGAATTTGTCATGGTAATAAAGGTGACGGACAAGGTAACTTAGTGAAGCGTGAAAAAATATTAGGTATTCCTAGTTATGATGATGCTGGTAGAGCAATTAATGAAGGAAGTATTTACCACACAATTTACTACGGTAAAAATGCGATGGGTTCTTATGCGAACCAATTAAACGAAGAAGAACGCTGGCAAGTAGTTTCATACGTATTGAAATTAAAGGCAGATTTAGAAAAGTAAGAAGATAAGATTATATAGATATGTACACATTTTCAAATAAATTAAAGACATTTTCTATCATTCTAATGGTTTTAGGAGTGTTAGGTGTTGGATATGGTTTTATGACATCTCATAAATCTTTTGAAGAGGTTGAAACCTTACTTGCAGAAGAGGCGCACCATGGTGGAGGTCATGCAGAAGAAGCAACACATGAAGTTGCTAATACTCATGATACTCACGGTGAAGAGGCGCATGGAGAAGTTAACGACCATAAAAAACATGTAGAGCATGTACAACATCAAATAGCTAACAGACCTTGGTCTGCATTGTATGTAGCAGCTTTCTTCTTTATGATGATTGGTTTAGGTGTATTAGCATTTTACGCTATTCAAATTGCTTCTCAAGCAGGATGGTCGCCAGTATTATTTAGAGTTATGGAAGCCATTACAGCTTATGTCTTACCAGGTGCTTTAATCGTGCTTTTAATTGCAGTTGCTTCAGGAACCATAGGACACTACAATTTATTTGTATGGATGGATCCGGATGTTGTAGCTCACGATAAATTAATTCAGGGAAAATCAGGATGGTTAAGCATAACAGGCTTTACTATTAGAGGTTTAGTATTTATAGCAGGATGGAGTTTATACCGTCATTTTGCTCGTAAATTTTCAATTGCACAAGATACAGCTGAGGATACTAGTAACTTTAAAAAATCATTCCGTATTGCGGCTGGTTTCTTGGTATTCTTCATTTACACAGAATCAATGATGTCTTGGGACTGGATTATGAGTGTTGATCCTCACTGGTTCTCTACATTATTTGGATGGTACGTATTTGCAAGTATGTTTGTAAGTGGTATTACTGTAATTGCTTTAATTACTATTTACTTAAAATCTAGAAACTATTTAGAATTCGTAAACGAAAATCATTTACATGATGTAGCTAAGTTTATGTTCGCAATGAGTATATTCTGGACCTACTTATGGTTCTCTCAATTCATGTTAATTTGGTACTCTAATATTCCTGAAGAGGTAACATATTTTGTATCTCGTTTTAACGATTACAAATTACCGTTCTTAGGTATGGTAGTATTAAACTTTGTGTTCCCAATTTTAATGTTGATGAATGCTGATTACAAACGTATTCCTTGGTTTGTTGTAATGACTGGTTTAGTTATTTTATTTGGTCACTATGTTGATATTTTCAACATGATTATGCCGGCAACTGTAGGAGACAGATGGTTTATAGGAATTCCTGAAATTGGTTCTATTTTACTTTTCGCAGGATTATTCATATTCGTAGTATTTACTGCTTTAACGAAAGCACCATTACTAGTAAAAGGATATCCGTTGATTAAGGAGAGTGAACAATTTCATTATTAATTAAGATATAAATAAAGACGAACGATAACAATGACTGCTTTATTAACAATTATAGTTTTAGTATTTATTTTAGTTGCCATTTGGCAAATGGTAAAGATTTTCGATTTGGCACAGGCCAGAACAGAAAATACACAAGTTGCCACGGACAAGGATAATACAATTAATGGATATATTATGATGGGCTTCTTAGCGTTCATATATATCATTACCATAGTATCTATTGTAAAATGGGGTGATTTACCTCTTTTATCTAATGCGGCTTCAGAACACGGGTCGACTACGGATAATTTAATGATTACTTCTTTAGTAATTATATTCTTTGTTCAAACTATTACTCAGTTTTTATTACACTATTTTGCTTTTAAATATAAAGGTGAAAAAGGTAAAAAGGCTTTATTCTTTGCCGATAACAACAAGTTGGAAGCAGTTTGGACAATCATCCCGGTAATTGTTTTAGCAGGTTTAATTATATACGGATTAAACACTTGGATTAATATCATGGGTGTAGATGAAACTGAAGATCCGTTAGTAGTAGAATTATATGCACAGCAATTTAACTGGAAAGCGAGATACGCTGGTGCTGATAATACCTTAGGTAAAGCAAATGTTCGCTTAATTGATATTGATAGAGCTAATATATTAGGGTTAGATGAGGCTGATCCTAATGCTCAAGATGATATTATTACAACAGAATTACATTTACCTGTAGGACGTCCTGTATTATTTAAGATGCGTTCGCAAGACGTTTTGCACTCGGCTTATATGCCTCACTTTAGAGCACAAATGAACTGTGTTCCAGGTATGATTACTCAGTTTGGATTTACGCCAACAGTAACGACTGCCGAAATGAGACAAACACAGGAAATTCAAGATAAGGTAGCTAATATCAATAGAATTAGAGTTGAAAAAAGTGAAGCCTTAGTAGCTAAAGGTGAAGATGCTTTAGATCGTTATGAGTTTGATTACCTATTATTATGTAACAAAATATGTGGTAAATCTCATTACAATATGCAAATGAAGATTGTTGTAGAATCTCAAGAAGAATATGATTCTTGGATTAAAGAACAAAAAGAATTTAAGAACTCTCTATCAAACTAATTAACAAAAAGTAAATACGATATAAGATTATGTCAGCACACGCAGATACTCACGCTCACGACGACCACGGACATCATCATAAGGAAACCTTTGTAACTAAATATATATTTAGTCAAGATCATAAGATGATTGCAAAGCAATATCTTATTACAGGTACCATTATGGGTGTTATCGGGATTATCATGTCATTGATGTTCCGTATGCAAATTGCTTGGCCAGAAGAGCCTAATGTGATTTTTGAAGCCTTATTAGGAAAATGGGCACCAGAAGGTGTCATGGATGCCGATATTTATTTAGCCTTAGTAACAATTCACGGTACTATCATGGTATTCTTCGTACTAACGGCTGGTTTAAGTGGTACCTTTAGTAACTTATTAATTCCGTTGCAAATTGGAGCACGTGATATGGCATCTGGTTTCTTAAACATGGTATCCTACTGGTTGTTCTTCTTATCGAGCGTTGTAATGGTATTATCTTTATTTGTTGAAGCTGGACCTGCTGCTGCTGGTTGGACAATTTATCCTCCATTAAGTGCATTGCCAATGGCTCAAGGTGGTTCAGGTATGGGAATGACACTTTGGTTAGTGTCTATGGCTATATTCATCGCTTCATCATTATTAGGGTCATTAAACTATATTGTTACGGTACTTAACTTACGTACAAAAGGTATG
Organism: Gaetbulibacter saemankumensis DSM 17032; assembly: GCF_000425645.1. Classification (GTDB taxonomy): domain Bacteria; phylum Bacteroidota; class Bacteroidia; order Flavobacteriales; family Flavobacteriaceae; genus Gaetbulibacter; species Gaetbulibacter saemankumensis. The sequence continues at coordinate 191,013 of NZ_KE384430.1, read as the reverse complement.
ACCATGACAAGATTACCTTTAACAATCTGGGCATTTTTCATTACGGCTGTAATTGGTGTGATTTCTTTCCCGGTGTTATTATCTGCCGCATTATTGTTAATCATGGATAGAAGTTTTGGAACGTCATTCTTCTTATCAGATATTTTTATTCAAGGTGAAGTATTACACTATCAAGGTGGTTCGCCTGTATTATTCGAGCACTTATTCTGGTTCTTAGGACACCCTGAAGTATATATCGTTATTTTACCTGCAATGGGACTTGTTTCAGAGATTATGGCTGCAAACTCGAGAAAACCAATTTTTGGTTATAGAGCGATGATTGCTTCCATTTTAGCAATTGCCTTCCTATCTACGATTGTATGGGGACATCATATGTTTATTTCGGGAATGAATCCATTCTTAGGGTCGGTGTTTACATTTACAACCTTATTAATTGCTATTCCATCGGCGGTAAAAGCGTTTAACTGGATTACCACCTTATGGAAAGGTAATTTACAGATGAACCCAGCCATGTTATTTTCAATCGGTTTTGTATCAACGTTTATAACAGGTGGTTTAACAGGTATTATTCTTGGTGATTCGGCTCTAGATATTAACGTTCACGATACATACTTCGTAGTGGCTCACTTCCACTTAGTAATGGGTATTTCTGCACTTTATGGGATGTTTGCTGGTATTTACCACTGGTATCCAAAAATGTTCGGACGTATGTTAAATAAGAATTTAGGATATATTCACTTTTGGATTACCGCTATCTGTGCCTACGGGGTATTCTTCCCAATGCACTTTATCGGAATGGCCGGTTTACCGCGTCGTTATTATACGAACAGTAACTTCCCATTATTTGATGATTTAGCAAATGTAAATGTAGTTATTACAGTGTTCGCCTTAATTGGTGGTGCCGTTCAAATTATATATTTATATAACTTCTTTATTAGTATTTTCTATGGTAAGAAGGCAGAACAAAATCCTTGGAAATCGACTACTCTAGAGTGGACAACTCCAGTAGAGCACATTCATGGTAACTGGCCAGGAGAAATTCCTCATGTGCACCGTTGGGCTTACGATTACAGTAAACCGGGTCACGATGTTGATTTCGTTCCTCAAACAGTTCCATTGAAAGATGGTGAAGAAGAACTTCAACATTAGGACTTAGTTAGATGTAAAATACATTAAAGCCTTTCTATACATTAGAAAGGCTTTTTCTTTATATTTGCTTTTGTAATATGCCTTTATGGTATTATTATGATTATTCATTAAAAGGTGTTTTTAAGGCTTATGAACGAGAACCTAGATCCAACAAACGATAATTTTTCACCTGAAGAAATTGATGTAGAAAAGAAGTTAAGACCCTTAGCTTTTGATGATTTTACTGGTCAGGATCAGGTGTTGGAAAATCTTCAAATATTTGTTCAGGCAGCTAATTTACGTAGTGAAGCTTTAGATCATACTTTATTTCATGGGCCTCCAGGACTAGGAAAAACTACCTTGGCACATATCTTAGCCAACGAGCTTAATGTTGGAATAAAAGTTACCTCGGGACCTGTTTTAGATAAGCCAGGCGACTTGGCAGGATTGCTTACTAATCTCGACGAGCGTGATGTCTTATTTATAGATGAAATTCATCGTTTAAGTCCTATTGTAGAGGAGTATTTGTATTCGGCTATGGAGGACTATAAAATCGATATCATGATTGAATCTGGGCCTAATGCTCGAACGGTTCAGATTAATCTGAATCCGTTTACTTTAGTTGGTGCTACGACGCGATCGGGATTATTAACATCTCCTATGCGTGCCCGTTTTGGTATTCAAAGCCGACTACAGTATTACAATACTGAATTATTGTCAACTATTGTAGAACGTAGTGCCTCAATTCTCGATGTGCCCATTTCTATGGAAGCAGCTATAGAAATTGCCGGACGTAGTCGTGGAACCCCGCGGATTGCGAATGCTTTATTGCGTCGTGTTCGTGATTTTGCTCAAATTAAAGGTACTGGAATTATCGATATAGGTATTGCTAAGTTTGCGTTGAAAGCATTAAATGTAGATGCCCATGGATTAGATGAAATGGATAATAAGATCCTTACTACCATTATAGATAAGTTTAAAGGAGGACCTGTTGGAATTACCACACTTGCTACTGCCGTAAGTGAAAGTGCTGAAACTATAGAGGAGGTTTATGAGCCTTTTTTAATTCAACAGGGGTTTATCATGCGAACCCCGCGAGGTCGAGAGGTTACAGAGTTAGCCTATAAACATTTGGGAAGAATTAAAGGTTCCGTTCAAGGTGGTTTATTCTAGTCACGACAATATTTTTATATAGAGTTTCAACCATGAACTTAAAATCGCATTACACGCAACTTATCAAAACCGAAGCCAAACGCCTCGGTTTTTTGTCTTGTGGCATGAGTCAGGCAGGATTTTTAGAAGCTGAGGCTCCAAGATTGGAAAAGTGGTTAAAAAAGGGAATGCATGGTGAGATGCATTATATGGAAAACCATTTTGATAAGCGATTAGATCCCACAAAATTGGTAGAAGGTTCAAAAAGTGTTATTTCTCTTTTGTTAAATTATTACCCAAAAGAAACGCAGATAGAAGGCTCTTATAAACTTTCAAAATATGCCTTTGGCACCGATTATCATTTTGTAATTAAAGACAAGTTAAAGGCATTATTGCATTTTATTCAAGAAGAAATAGGGGAAGTAGAAGGTCGAGCTTTTGTCGATTCAGCTCCAGTCTTAGATAAGGCATGGGCAGCAAAAAGTGGATTAGGTTGGATTGGTAAGCATAGTAATTTGCTAACACGACAAGTGGGGTCTTTTTATTTTATTTCCGAACTTATTGTCGATTTGGAACTAGAATATGATCAAGCTACAACAGATCATTGTGGTACATGTACGGCTTGCATAGATGCCTGCCCAACACAAGCAATTACTGAGCCGCATGTTGTGGATGGCGGCAAGTGTATATCGTATTTTACCATCGAACTTAAAGACAATATTCCTTCAGAATTTAAAGGGAAATTTGATGATTGGATGTTTGGTTGTGATGTGTGTCAGGATGTGTGCCCATGGAATAGGTTTTCAAAGGCACATAGTGAACCTTTATTTAATCCTCATCCGGAGTTATTGTCTATGACGAAAAAGGATTGGGAAGAAATTACAGAGGAAACATTCAAAAAAGTATTTAAAAAATCGCCAGTAAAACGAACCAAATATTCAGGTTTGCAGCGAAATATTAATTTTTTAAAGTAATAAAAGAAGCCCTTGTCGGGCATTCTTTTTAGCTTAATTTATACTTATTTATAAGGCTTAAAATGATGGAAAGTATATAAATAAGCAATCCGTAAATGGTGGTAATAGAACTAACTTTTAATCCTCCCGCCATCATAGCTTGGCTTACTTGTCCCATTTGTTCAATACCTTTAAAAGCACTGTAAAGACCAATAATTTGTCCTAGAATACCAAACGAAAGGGTCATAATACCCATGTCTTTAGTCCAATTCGGATATTTCACAAAACAAATAATAACGGCTAGTAGTAAAAAGGTCAGGATGGTCATAAATAATGTACCTCCTTCATAAAATAAATTCAACATAATTTTTGTTTTAAGGTTTACTTTAAAAGTATCTAAAAATCATGATTTTGAATGATGTTATAAACCAGTCCAGAGCTGTAAAATCCCGTTCTAAAGTAAAACGTTATCAGATCCGGAAGCAAATAAAACAGAATTATTATAATTTTAGGATATGAAAAATCATCCTTTTTTTAAAACAGGGTATTGGTTAGTAGCCTCTGTTTTAATAGCTATGTTGCTAAAAAATTCTATTCCTAATTTTTGGAATGCCTGGTTGATTGCGTTGTTTTTCTTACCGGCAGCTTTAATTGTGAAATTTGGGATAGAAAAGGCCAATCTTTTTAAAGGTATAAAAAAATGGATTCGGTTTTTTTTTATCGCCATGTTGTCTTTGTATTGGGGGTATGTGGCAATAGCTGTTGCCTATTGGTATTTTTTGGAACTTAAAGGGGATTTGTTAGACAAGGTTTTAATTAGTCCGGTATTTATTTGGTTAATAATGGGGTTCTTCGTGTTGTTAGAGTATATTCTATTCAATAAGTCAAAACCGAAAGAGCAAGAAACTATTACTATTTATAGTGATAGAAAAAAAACAACAATTAATATCAGTAACTTGGCGTATATAGAAAGTAGAGCCGAATTTACTATAGCTGTGCTTATTGACGGAAGCGAATTTAAAAACAACGTCAGAATATCGGAGTGGGAGATACGTCTCGGCGATTTTATTCGTATTCATCGCTCATTTTTGGTTAGTCCTATGCATTCTACTTTAAACGGGAATGAAGTTATTGTTAATGCAAATTGGAACTTGCCCATTTCACGAACTTATAAGCAAAAGGTTCTAAGTTATTTTAAAAATTCTATTCAATTATAGAGCCCATAAATTAAACCGAGCTTACAATCGGCATTAATATCATACGATTTTTTGCTAAAAAAGTACCATTAAAAACTTACGTGATTAAGGGTGTAGCTAACATATGATTACTATATTTGTCTTAGTACATAATTCATTAATTTATGAGCGAAGAAAGTAAACGCAGAGAGGCCCTAATATATCACGCCAAACCAACTCCAGGAAAAATAAAAGTAGTACCAACCAAGAAATATGCCACGCAAAGAGATTTGTCTTTGGCTTATTCTCCAGGAGTAGCAGAACCTTGTCTAGAAATTGAAAAAGATAAAAATAATGCTTATAAATATACGGCCAAAGGTAATTTAGTGGCTGTAATTTCTAATGGTACAGCTGTTTTAGGATTGGGTAATATTGGTCCTGAAGCATCAAAGCCGGTTATGGAAGGTAAAGGTTTGTTGTTTAAAATATTTGCTGATATCGATGTATTCGATATTGAAGTAGATACGGAGGACGTTGATGCGTTTATCGAAACTGTAAAGAATATTGCCCCTACATTTGGTGGTATTAATTTAGAAGATATTAAAGCACCAGGAGCTTTTGAGATTGAACGACGTTTAAAGGAAGAATTGGATATTCCTGTGATGCATGACGACCAACATGGTACGGCGATTATATCAGCAGCGGCATTAATTAATGCTTTAGAGCTTATAGAAAAGAAAATTGAAGAGGTTAAAATTGTGATTAGTGGCGCTGGGGCTGCAGCGATTTCATGTTCTAGACTATATCAAGCCTTTGGTGCGAGACGTGAGAATATGGTAATGCTGGATAGTAAAGGCGTTATCAGGGATGATAGAGAAAATTTATCTTCTGAAAAAGCTGAATTTGCAACACACAGAAAGATTGATACTTTGGAAGAAGCAATGGTAGATTCTGATGTGTTTATTGGTTTATCTATGGCTAATGTATTAGCACCAGAGATGTTGTTAACCATGGCTGATAACCCAATTGTTTTTGCAATGGCAAATCCAGATCCAGAGATTAAATACGATTTAGCAATAAAAACCCGAAAGGATGTTATAATGGCTACAGGGCGTAGTGATCACCCTAATCAAGTGAACAACGTGCTTGGTTTCCCATTTATCTTTAGAGGCGCTCTAGATGTGCGTGCCACAAAAATTAATGAAGCTATGAAAATGGCCGCCGTTAAAGCTTTAGCTCGACTTGCTAAAGAACCGGTGCCTGAGCAGGTAAATATAGCTTATGGAGAAACAAAACTTACCTTCGGTAGGGAGTATATTATACCAAAGCCTTTTGATCCACGTTTAATTGCTGAAGTACCACCAGCAGTGGCGAAAGCGGCTATGGAAAGTGGTGTTGCTAAATCTCCGATTACAGATTGGGAAGCCTATAAAGAAACGTTAAGGGAACGCCTAGGTTCCGATAATAAGTTAGTGCGATTACTAATGAATAGAGCGAAACTGGCTCCTAAACGCGTAGTATTTGCAGAGGCCGATCAGTTAGATGTATTAAAAGCAGCTCAGATAGTTTTTGAAGAGGGTGTTGCTATTCCTATTTTATTAGGTAGAGCGGAAACCATCAAGGAATTAATGTCTGAAATAGAGTTTGATGCAGATGTTTTAATAATCGATCCTAAAACCGAAGAGGAAAACGAAAACAAAAATAGATATGCCAAAGTATATTGGGAACAACGTAAACGCCGTGGTGTTACCTATTATGCAGCGCAGCGTTTAATGCGCGAGCGTAATTATTATGCGGCCATGATGGTAAATGAAGGAGATGCCGATGCCGTTATTACGGGGTATTCTCGCAACTATCCATCTGTTGTAAAGCCTATGTTAGAGCTAGTTGGGATGGCGAAAGGAGCACAACGTATTGCCACCACTAACGTAATGATGACGAAGCGAGGTCCACTTTTCTTAAGTGATACTTCAATAAATATTGAACCGGGAACAAAAGAGTTAGTTAAGATAGCTCAAATGACATCTCAAGTAGTGAAAATGTTTGGTATGACACCAGTTATAGCTATGACGTCGTATTCAAACTTTGGTTCATCCGATCATATTAAGGCAACCAAAGTACGCGATGCGGTTAGTTATTTACATCGTTATAATCCAGATTTAGTTGTTGATGGTGAATTACAAACTGATTTTGCATTGAATCCGGATATGTTAAAAGAGACCTTTCCTTTTTCAAAATTAGTTGGTAAAAAAGTAAATACTTTAATTTTTCCAAGTTTAGAATCCGCAAACATTACTTATAAGCTTTTAAAAGAGCTAAATGAAGCAGATTCAATTGGGCCAATCATGATGGGGTTACGTAAACCAGTACATATATTACAGTTGGGAGCAAGTGTCGACGAGATAGTTAATATGACAGCAATTGCGGTTATCGATGCGCAGCAAAAGGAAAAGCAGGAATTAGAAAGGAAAAATGCTAAGTAATCTTATTGAAAATAAATTTATTACATTTGATTATTAACCAATTGCTATAAATGATAACACATATACAAGGCAAACTTGTTGAAAAAAATCCAACCGATGTGGTTATTGAATGTAATGGGGTGGGATATTTAATAAATATTTCATTACATACATATTCTCAAATTCCAGATTTAGAACACTTAAAATTATATACCCACCTACAGGTAAAAGAAGATTCACATACGCTCTATGGCTTTTCATCAGCTATGGAGCGTGAAGTGTTTAGATTACTCATATCTGTTAGTGGTATTGGGTCGAGTATCGCACGAACGATGTTGTCGTCTTTAACTCCCAAACAAGTCGTAGAAGGTATTGCAGGGAACGATGTTGCTTTAATTCAATCTATTAAAGGTATAGGAGCAAAAACGGCGCAGCGGGTTATTATCGATTTAAAAGATAAAGTCTTAAAAATTTACGATGTCGATGAAGTTTCTGTTTCCAAAGACAATACCAATAAAGATGAAGCGTTATCTGCTTTAGAGGTTCTCGGATTTGCGCGGAAAGCTGCAGAACGAGTCGTTGAAAAAATTATGGCTTCTCAACCAGAGGCATCTATAGAAACGATAATAAAAGAAGCTTTAAAAAATTTATAATAGATTTTGATTCTAACCAACTTCAATTTATTAAAATCGAATACAGTTTATTTTAATAGGCACAGTCGAATTGTATGTTTTCTTTTCGCTTTATCAAGTGTGTTTTTCGGTTTTACCCAAGAATCTGTTGAACAGGATACAGTAAAAACAGGATATAGTCTAGGGAATATTAAAACACCTCCACCTAGTAGTATTGAGTCTAAATATACTTATGATGCGCTTACAGACAGGTATATCTACACCGAGAAGATTGGAAACTTTAATATAAACTATCCTGTTATTTTAACTCCTAAGGAGTATTATGCCTTGGTAGCCAAAGAAAATTTAAAAGCCTATTATAAAGAAAAGATTGATGCTTTCGATGGGAAAAAGGATGGTGCCGATGATGCTCAGAAAAATTTATTACCCGAATTCTATGTGAATTCCAGTCTTTTTGAAAATATTTTTGGCGGAAATACTATAGAAGTAATTCCTCAAGGGTCTGTTGAAATGGATATGGGTATATTGTTTTCAAAGCAAGATAATCCTTCGTTTTCACCAAGAAACCGTAGTAATTTTACTTTCGATTTCGATCAACGTATTAGTTTGAGTTTACTAGGTAAGGTTGGAACGAGATTGCAGGTTAATGCCAATTATGATACGCAATCAACTTTTGATTTCCAGAATCTAATCAAATTGGAATACACGCCAACAGAAGACGATATTATCCAGAAAATTGAGGTTGGTAATGTAAATATGCCTTTAAACAGTTCTTTAATTACTGGTGCTCAAAGTTTATTTGGGGTGAAGGCACAATTGCAATTTGGTAAAACAACAGTAACAGGTGTCTTTTCCGAACAAAAATCGGAGGCCAATCGTGTTATTGCCCAAGGCGGTGGCACTCTTGATGAATTTGAATTGTTTATTCGTGATTATGATGAGAATCGCCACTTCTTTTTGGCCCAATATTTTAGAGATACCTATGATGCCGCATTAGCCAATTATCCGTTTATAAACAATAAAGGACTTCAAATTACCAGACTAGAGGTTTGGGTTACCAATAGAAGTAATCGTACTGAGAATGTAAGGAATATTGTAGCTTTTCAGGATTTAGGGGAATCTGATTTGATAGGGTTACAATCACCACCGGCAGATTTCTTTAATGTGGGGCCAGGAGCCGTGCCAAGTAACCAAAATAATAATTTTGACCCGACAAACATAGGTGGAGCAGATTCAGAATTAAACGATGCGATTCGAGATGTTGCAACCGTGCAATCTGGAATTTTGGTCCCAGGCGTGAATGAAGGTTTCGATTATGCAAAACTAGAAAATGCGAGAAAACTTATTCAGGGACAGGAATTTGTTCTTAATAGTCAGCTGGGATATATCTCATTAAATCAGCGATTAAATAATGATGAGGTTTTAGCGGTGGCCTTTCAGTATACTTTAGGCGGTAAAGTTTATCAAGTTGGTGAATTTGCAAACGATGGTGTTAATGCGACCGATGTTACAACAAATACGGGAGGACAGGTTACTTCAGTGGTAAATAGTAATCTGGTTTTAAAATTATTAAAGAGTAGTGTGACCAGTGTTAGTTTGCCTGTTTGGAAGTTAATGATGAAAAACATCTACGACACCGGTGCTTACAATTTAAGTCGTGATGATTTTAAATTCAATATTTTTTACAATGAGGCTTCTCCGTTAAATTATATTACGCCAGTAGGAGCTAATTTTGAACTCGATGTAAACGGAAACCCTGTGACAGGATCAACAGAAGAAAAAGATTTAATTCAGAATGTGCCGCTACTTCGTGTTTTTAATTTAGACAAGCTTAATTTTAATAATGACCCCCAAGCGCGAGGTGATGGTTTCTTCGATTTTGTGCCTGGGTTGACTGTTATTCCTCAGAATGGTAAAATTGTTTTTACAAGTGCAGAACCATTTGGAGAATACTTATTTAAGAAATTAGGAGCCGGTGGGGATTATGGCGATGATACGACTTATAATGATGATCAAAGGAAGTATGTTTACGATGTGCTATATAATAGTACAAAAGCAGCGGCTTTAGAAGTACCTGAAAAAAATAAATTCAAATTAAAAGGGCGTTATAAATCTACAGGAAACGATGGTATTCCAATAGGTTCTTTTAATGTTCCCAGAGGTTCTGTTAAAGTAACTGCTGGGGGGCGTGTTTTAGTTGAAGGTATTGATTATACGGTGAACTATCAGTTAGGGCGAGTTCAAATTTTAGATGAAGCTCTAAAAGCATCAAATACGCCTATCGAAGTATCAACGGAGAACAATGCGGTATTCGGGCAACAAACGAAACGATTTACCGGTATAAATATTGAACATAAGTTCAATGACAATTTTGTGTTGGGTGGAACCCTTTTAAATTTGAATGAGCGTCCAATTACTCAAAAGGCAAATTATGGTACCGAGCCTATTAATAATACTATTTTTGGGTTTAACGGTAATTATGCTACCAAAGTACCATTCTTAACAAGGCTTGTAAATAAGCTTCCTAATATAGATACAGATGTAGAATCTAATGTATCGCTACGTGGTGAGTTTGCCTATCTGTTGCCAGGTGCACCAAAAGGAACGAGTTTAAATGGCGAATCCACTTCCTATATTGATGACTTCGAAGGAACACAAAACGGTATCGATTTAAAGTCCCAATTATCTTGGTATTTGTCGAGTAGACCATTGGAATTAAATATAGCCAGTAACCCAGATGAAGATGATAATGGTATTCAAAATGGTTACCAAAGAGCTATGTTAAACTGGTATAACATTGACCCTATTTTTTACAGTGGCCAAAAGCCAAGCGATGTGTCAGATGATGATATTTCAGGTTTGTATACAAGTCGGGTATTTATAAAAGAATTATTCCCGGATAGAGATTTGGTTCAAGGACAGAACTCGGTTTTAAATACTTTAGATTTAGCATATTACCCAGATGAAAGAGGTCCGTATAACTTTGACCCTGTCGCTGCGAATGGTGTTATTGATAATCCTATGGATTCCTGGGCAGGTATTACTAGACAACTAACAGCAACAGATTTTGAGCAACAGAATGTTGAATATATCGAGTTTTGGTTACAGGATCCGTTTCAGGAAAACCCGAATAACCCTGGAGGAAAGCTAGTGTTTAACTTGGGTAATATTTCCGAGGATATTATAAAAGATGGCCGTAAACTTTATGAAAATGGTTTGCCAAAAGATGGTAATATAAGTTTACTGCCAAAAACAGATTATGGTACTGTTGTACCACAGAATCAATCATTAATTTATGCATTCGATACTTTAGGAGAAGAGCGTGTCAATCAGGATGTTGGTTATGATGGATATAATGATGCTGCCGAAAGAGATTATGTTACTCAAAATAACTTAGATCCAAATTATGCTTCGTTAGAGGATCCATCAAACGATAACTATCTTTACTTCTTAAATGCGAGCGGTGATATATTTGAGCGCTATAAACGCTATAATGGGGTAGAGGGTAATACGCCAGACACCTTTTCAAATACCGATCGTGGTGCAAATACTCAACCCGATGTAGAAGATATTAATCGTGATAATACCATGAACACGATTGATAGTTATTTTGAATACACGCTTGAGGTTAACAGACAAAATTTACCGGAATCGAAGGCCGATTTTGAAAATTTACCTAACAGTAATCCTTTAAAAGAATTTTTAGTTGATTATAAGCAACGACCACGTTCTTTACCAAATGGAGATAGCAAAGATGTGCGTTGGTATCAGTTTAGAATCCCTATTAATGTGCCTTTAGATAGATTTGACGACCCTACGGTGCCTGCTTATAAGCGTTATGGAGGTATTACCGATTTTAGATCTATTCGTTTTAGTAGGGTGTATTTAAAGGGCTTTATGGAACCTACCGTATTTCGTTTTGGTACTTTTGAGTTGGTACGTAGCGAATGGCGTCGTTATACGCAATCTTTAAAAAATGATCCGACTTCACCCGAAAGTACTCAAACCGAATTTTCTGTTGGGGTAGTTGGAACGCTTGAGAATGAAGGACGTTATCAAAGTCCTCCAGGCATTAATCCGGAGCAGTTATTTAATAATAATACTGTAGTTAGACAAAATGAACAATCTCTGGTCTTGAATGTATGTGATTTAGAATCTCAAGATTCGCGTGGTGTTTATAAAAATATCAATTTAGATATGCGCCAGTTTAAACGTATGCGTATGTTTATGCACCTAGAAGAGGATGGTGCAGGTATACCAAACTCAAGTACGGTAGTTGGGTTTATCCGCATGGGTAACGACCTTACGGAAAACTACTATCAAATTGAAATTCCTTTAAAAGTATCAGAATCATCGACTCGTGAAGGCCTTTGGCCTGTTGAAAATGAAATTAACCTCCCAATTGATGTTTTAGGACAAATTAAGGCTTTAGGCATCGATAATATGACCTTGACTAACCAACTGCCTACGTTTTACAATGTCATCGATGGCCAGTTAGATACAAATCCGGTGGATGAATTTGCACCACATAGTCCAACACAACATCGTGTAGCTATTAAAGGAAATCCTAACTATGGTGACATCAGAACCTTAATGGTAGGGGTAAAAAATGCGGTTCCAGGAAGTCCGCCAATGCAGTCGCTTGTCTGTGCACAAGCTTGGTTTAATGAACTTCGCTTGTCGGAAATGGATAATGAAGGTGGATGGGCAGCCATAGTAAGTTTAGATTCTAACATAGCAGATTTCATGAATATTAGCGCCACCGGAAGACAGAGTACATCTGGTTTTGGAGCTATCGAGCAAGGACCTAGTCAACGTAGCTTAGAGGATGTTAAGCAATATGATGTGGTTACCAATGTGAATGTTGGGCAGTTGTTGCCAAAAGATTGGGGAATTCAGTTGCCGTTCAACTACGGGATAAGCGAAGAGTTAATTACGCCTAAATATGACCAGTATTATAACGATTTAACTTTAGATTCCCGATTGGATGCCGCCGATAATAATGCGGATCGTGAACGTATTAAGCAACAATCTGAAGATTATACCAAACGTCAAAGCATCAATTTTATTGGAGTTAGGAAAGTTAGAAACTCAGAAGCCAAACCTCATTTTTATGATGTTGAAAATTTAACCTTAAATTATTCATACAATAAAGTTGAACATCGCGATTTTGAAATTGAAAATTCGGTAGATAAACGAGTACGCGCGGGTGCGAATTACGCTTATAATTTTGAACCATTTAGGGTTGAACCATTTAAAAAGAACGATTCCTTATTTACAAATAAATATTGGAAGATTTTAAAAGATTTTAATCTGAATTTAATGCCTGCCAGTTTTACGGTGAATACCGATATAAACAGGCAGTTTAATAGTCAGAAATTTAGAGAAGTAGAACTTGGAGGCGGTAATATTGGTATTGAAGAATTATTTCGAAGAAATTATACCTTCGATTTTCAGTATACTATTAATTACAATCTAACCGATGCTTTAAGTTTTAACTTTACAGCGGCCAACAATAATATTGTTCGAAATTACTTTAAAGATAATATTATTAATGGCGAACAGGATGAGACTTTGGGTGTTTGGGATGGCTTTTTCGATTTCGGTGATCCAAACAGACAATCTCAAAATTTAGGAATTACTTATGAGCTTCCGATTAATAAGATTCCAACATTCGACTTTTTAAGTGCAACCTATCAGTATAGTGGAAATTTCCAATGGCAAAAGGGATCAGATCTTTACGGTGCTTTAGAATTAAATGGAAATACTTACGATTTAGGAAATACGGTTCAGAATGCCAATACACATAATCTTAATTCATCTTTCGATATGAATAGATTTTATAGGTATATCGGCTTAGTTAAAAAACCTATTAGAAGAACACGTTCACGATCAGGGGCAGGAACACCTCCAGACACTAATGCCAATAACAACAACAAACCAAAAACGAAAAAACAGTCGGCTACCAAATGGATGAATGCCGGGATTGATGTTTTAACAGCTATAAAACGCGTTCAGGTTAATTATTCTGAAAATAACGGAACCTTTTTACCTGGTTATTTACAAACCCCTGGATTTATAGGCACACTCAAACCGACCGTGGGGTTCACTTTCGGTAGTCAGCGTGATGTGAGGTTTGAAGCGGCGCGACGCGGGTGGCTAACGGTATTCCCGGAATTTAATCAGCAATATACGGAAACCCATACCAAGCAATTGGATATCTCTGCTAATTTAGAGCCTGTACAAGATTTAAAAATCGATGTAATTGGAAGTCGGGCACATTATGAAAACTATTCAGAAAATTATATTGTAAATAATATAGGAGGGGAATATGAATATCAGTCGTTAACACCAAATACATTTGGTAATTTTAATATATCAACACTCTTAATTAAAACCGCCTTTAGTAAGAGTGATGAAGTGCAGTCGGGTGCTTTTAATGATTTTAGATCGAACCGATTAACCGTTGCACGCCGATTGGCAGCAGAGCGCGGTGCAGATGTGAATGATTTAGATGATGAAGGCTATCCTAAAGGCTTTGGTAAAAACAGTCAGGCGGTATTGTTACCATCCTTTTTAGCGGCATATACAGGGCAAGATGCTAATAAAGTTAAATTAGGAGCTTTCCGAAATACACCAATTCCAAACTGGGATTTAAAATATACGGGTTTCATGAAAATGGCCTGGTTTAAAAAGCGATTTAAACGTTTTTCACTTACTCATGGGTATCGTTCTATGTATACTATAAATCAATTCCAGGCAAACTTAGATTATGTGGCTGCAGATTATTCTGTGCCCTACGATAATCAACCAAACGAAGTAAAAGACCAGTCTGGGAATTATAAAAACGAAACCTTATACAGTAATATCAACTTAACCGAGATGTTTAGTCCTTTAGTGCGCCTTGATTTCGAGATGCAGAATTCTGTAAAGATATTAGCAGAAGTAAAAAAGGACCGTTTGATGTCTTTAAGTTTCGATAATAATTTAATGACAGAGGTTTTAGGAAATGAATATGTAGTAGGTTTAGGGTATCGCATTAAGGATTTACGAATACGTTCAAAACTAGCGGGGCCATCGAAACGTGTGGTAAGTGATTTAAATATGAAAGCCGATGTGTCGGTTCGTGAGAATAAAACAATTATTAGATATTTAGATTTGGATAATAATCAGGTAACCTCTGGACAAACTATCTGGGGCTTGAAATATTCAGCCGATTATGCGTTTAGTAAGAATCTTACGGCTATATTTTACTTCGATTATTCCTTCTCAGATTATGCCATTTCAACAGCCTTTCCGCAAACTACCGTACGGTCTGGTTTTACATTGAGGTATAATTTTGGTAATTAACAATTTATTCTGTTTGAAATTATAATTTGAATAAATACATTTGCGAAAATAAACTTAAAAAGTATTATGAATATACCATCAGAATTAAAGTATACCAAAGACCACGAGTGGATTAGTATAGAAGGCGATGTTGCAACTATTGGAATCACAGACTTTGCACAAAGTGAACTTGGAGACATTGTGTACGTTGAAGTAGAAACAGTAGATGAAACTTTAGATGCTGAAGAGATTTTTGGAACTGTAGAAGCTGTAAAAACAGTATCAGATTTATTTTTGCCTTTATCGGGAGAAATTATCGAGTTCAATGAAGTGTTGGAAGACGAACCAGAAAAGGTAAATAGCGATCCTTATGGTGATGGTTGGATGATTAAGGTAAAATGTTCAGATTTATCTGAAGTTGAAAATTTATTATCTGCAGACGATTACAAAAGTCTAGTAGGTGCTTAAGAAGCAAATATTTTTAATAAGCATAATTTACACACTAGTTCTTGCTGGTGTGTGTTTAATAAATCTTAATAAACTCCCCGACGTGGGAGTTTCTTTTGCAGATAAGATATTTCATATAGGATCTTATTTAACATTATGCATATTATGGTTTTATAGCTTTTTGTATAAATTTAAGTTTGAGAAGAATTCAGCTTTAATTTACGCCAGTGTTTTTGCATTCTTTTTTGGTATAATTATTGAGGTATTACAAGGAGTGCTTACAGAATCGAGAGCATCAGATTTTTACGATGTTGTAGCCAATTCGTTGGGTATATTAGTCGGTGTAATATTTATATTAATCATTCAAAGAAGAAGCATTAAAAAATTATAAACGTTTGCTTTTTTAGTAAATAAATAGTTATTTTAGCAATTCTTGAAAAACACAAAAATTAATTATGGAACTTAAGAAAAATCCTAAGGCAAATGTTGGGCGTAATAGTTCACTATACTTCGCTGTTGGTTTAGCATTGATGTTATTTTTAACTAATTTTGCTATTAATTATAAAACATACGACAAGTCGGAAATTGATATAGGGCAATTGAACATGGAAGAAGAGTTGGAAGAAGAAATTCCAATTACTGAACAGTTACAAACGCCACCGCCGCCGCCGCCGCCGCCGCCAGCAGCTCCTGAGGTTATCGAGATTGTTGAAGATGAGGTTGAGGTTGAAGAAACTGTAATTGAGTCTACAGAAGTTGATCAGGAAACTGAAATTGTCGAAGTAGAAGAAGTAGAAGTTTCAGAAGTAGAGGAAGATATCGAAGTGCCTTTTGCAGTAATTGAAAATGTGCCTGTTTTCCCTGGTTGTGAAAAAGGAGATAACAATGCTAAAAAAGCATGTATGTCTCAAAAAATTTCTCAGTTTGTTGGTAAAAAATTCAACACAGAATTAGCGAGTGATTTAGGATTAACTGGTAGGCAACGTATCAATGTAATTTTTAAAATTGACAAAACAGGTAATATTACTGGAATCCGTGCTAGAGCACCGCATCCAGGTTTAGAGAAAGAAGCAGCTAGAGTTATTGGGTTACTTCCTAAAATGAAACCAGGGATGCAACGTGGTAAGCCAGTAACCGTACCATATTCTTTACCAATTGTTTTTCAAGTTCAAGATTAATAAAATACACATATCTTAAATAGGATAGATTAAAAATAAAATCCCGTTACAATTTGTAACGGGATTTCTTTTTGGTATGCTTATTGTGATTTTATCATAATATTAATCAATACATTATAAATATTATAAGTATTCCAAAAGAAACTCACGAAGTCATTCGGCAAAATGACTTTAGCGTGAAAAAATCTCAAAAGCATATTGCAAATTTACGAAAAACACCATGCTGTATTTTCAAGTCGGCCTTATTTTATGTTTGCTCGCAGCTTATAGCTTACTTGAAATGAAACTTGAAACTACTATTCCCAATATAGGTGATGTCTTGCCACCAACAGATATTGCTATGGTAGATGTATCTGTTTTTAAGCCTCAAGTGCAGGTAATTAAAAAGGAAGAGCCAAAACCAACTCCTAAAAAAGAGACACAGGTATTAGAACAAGTGCCAGATGATACTCCTGATATTTTTATTGATGACACCTCAGAATATCTGGTTTCTAATAGCGATGATGTAGTTGTTCCAGATAATGTAAATGTAATTGATGTGCCCGAGGATGAAGAACCGGTTCCTTTCGATGTTATCGAGGAGGTTCCGATTTTCCCAGGTTGTGAAGCCGAGGTATCCAACGAAGCAAAACGTAAATGCATGTCTAATAAAATATCAAAGCATATTCGGAGACATTTTAATGTGACATTAGCAGACAGGCTAGGGCTTCATGTTAAGCAAGTAATCCGTACGCAATTTAAGATTGATAAGATGGGTAGAGTGGCCGAAATAAAAGTACGGGGTCCACAGCGTGAACTCGAAGTAGAAGCAGAAAGAGTTATAAATAAATTACCTGTTGTGACTCCAGGAAGACAGCGCGATAAAAATGTTGGAGTTATCTATAGTTTGCCTATAACTTTTTATGTTCAAAATTAAACCTAAGTAAACTATATTAAAACCGTTATTGCATTTGTAATAGCGGTTTTTTTTCGAGGTGGCATTATTAAAAATATACTATCTTTCGGATAAATTTCAATAAGATGCCCATATTCATGAAGAGACTTACTGTTTTATTTCTTCTTTTTCTTCAATATAATCTAACGGCTCAAAACACTTCGTATTATGAAAAACCTCCAGTGTTTTCTGTTTGTGATACTATAGTTATGGAGAAATTAGAGGCGTGTTTTGATAGCCAGGTGTTTAAGCTTATTCAGGATAATTTTAAGCTGCCTCAAACAGTAATCAATGATGATTATAAAGGTGAGGTTGTTGTGTTATTTGAAGTTGATACAATGGGTATATTCAAAATAGTATACTTAGATGCTATTTACGAATCCTTAAAAGCAGAAATGAAACGCGTATTTTCCTTGTTTCCGAAAGTGAAGCCGGCTACTTATAATGGGAGGCCTACTTTTAAACAATACTCTATAGCTATAAAAATACCATTGGAAAATCAGTTTAAAAGTGAACTGAAATCTAAAACTAGAGAAATTACTAAATTAGAGCAACAAGCTAAACAGGAATACGATGAAGTAAATAAATCTATTTCATCTTATAAGCCACAGGCATATTCGAGTCAATTAAATATCCCATTTACACATGGTGATTATTCCAAATTTGGCAGGCAAATGAATATGGTTGGAACCAATAGCCATACGGCGTCGAAACCTTATGTGTATCAAGAAGTTTCTGGATACTACGATTTTCAAGCTGAGAAGGATAAATTAAAGCAAACAAGACAAACTTGGTTCGGAAGAAAATTATGGAATGAACATTTGGTGCAATTACAGAGTCATGAGTTTTGGTTTACCTTAGACCCGATTTTTGATTTACAAGTTGGTAAGGATACCGATGCAGATTTTAATTCTACATATAATAATACAAGAGGTATACTTGTACAAGGAGGATTGGGAAAGAAATTCAATTTTTACACCTCTGTATTTGAAAGTCAAGGGCGTTTTGCTCGCTATGTAAATGCTTATGCAGAAAGTTTAAAGGCGTTTGGTCCAGATCCTGCGATTATTCCGGGGCGTGGTATTGCTAAACGATTTAAAAGTAATTCGTATGATTATCCTGTAGCCGAAGCTTATTTGTCTTATACGCCAGCAAAATTTATTAATATCCAGTTTGGGCATTCTAAAAATTTTATTGGTGATGGATATCGTTCATTATTATTAAGTGACGTAGCCAGTCCGCATCCGTTTTTAAAGTTAAATACCAAATTCTGGAAAATTAAATACACCAATACCTGGTTGTGGTTGCGAGATGTAAGACCTGAAGTAACTGAAGATGGTGCTTTTCTTACAAAATACATGGCGAATCATTATTTAAGTTGGAATGTATCTAAACGATTAAATTTAGGTTTCTTTGAATCTGTAGTTTGGACTAATTCTAATAATCGTGGATTTGATGTGAATTATTTAAATCCGGTAATTTTTTACCGAGCCATTGAATTCGAAACGGGTCAGGATGCTGGAAATGCTATTTTAGGTGCCACTGGAAAATATAAATGGAATGATAATATTAATATATATGGACAATTTATATTGGATGAATTTGCGTTAAGTGACATTAAAGGAGGGGAGAAAAGCTGGCGTAATAAATTTGGTTACCAAATTGGAGCCAAATACTATGATGCTTTTAATGTTGATAATTTAATGCTTCAATTTGAATATAACCGCGTGCGGCCTTATACCTATTCGCATAATACTATTTCAACTAATTACGGACATAATAATCAATCTATGGCGCATTTGTGGGGAGCTAATTTTAGTGAAGCTATTTTGATTGGGCGTTATCATTTAAATAGATGGTTTGCGAATACAAAATTAATTTATGGCGTTCGTGGACTTGATTTTAATACCGATATAGATAGTTATAGTTATGGTGGCGATATTTATAGAAATTATAATGATCGACCGTTTGATAAAGGCGTAAAGATAGGTCAAGGAATCCGGACAAATACATTTAATGGTAATTTACAGATTGGCTATCTAGTAAACCCGGAATCTAATTTGAAGTTGTTTACTGAAGTCACTTTCAGGAACTTTAATCCTGATGCCACCACAGAAACTACTTTTAAAAATGATACCGTTTGGTTTAGTTTCGGATTGCGTACAGATTTATTCAATTGGTATTTCGATTTTTAATTTTGGCGTGTAAAATTAGAGCAGAATATATTTGCTTTTAAGTGGTTAATTAAAATTTAACAATAAAAAGCATTGCTCAGATTGCTTTTATAAAGTACATTTGCACTCGCAATAAAAGAGGCGTCAAAGGATAATAATATTTTGAGTAATTCAAATACTTCATTAGCAACTACTTCAGTAATCGCAGATTTTAAGGAAATCACAAAGATGCGCCTGGCATTAAGTGTTGTGTTTTCTTCGTTGGCAGGTTATTTGCTTGGAGCCGATAACATCGATTTTAAAACCCTTATACTTTTAGCGTTTGGAGGTTATTTCATGGTTGGTGCCTCAAATGCTTTCAATCAAATTATAGAGAAGGATTTAGATGCATTAATGAGTCGAACTCAAAACAGACCAGTGCCGTCCGGGCGTATGTCTGTAACGACGGCATTCATAATAGCAAGTTTGTTTACTTTATTTGGGATTATTATATTATATACCATCAATAAGCAAACGGCTATGTTTGGAGCCATTTCAATATTTCTTTATACTTGTGTTTATACACCTTTAAAGACTAAAACACCATTGGCTGTTTTTGCTGGAGCTATACCTGGAGCAATACCCTTTATGCTTGGATGGGTGGCTGCTACTAATAATTTTGGTATTGAACCAGGAACCTTGTTTGCATTACAATTTTTTTGGCAGTTTCCTCATTTTTGGGCTATCGGATGGTTTTTGTTTGAAGATTATAAAAAAGGAGGCTTTTTTATGTTGCCAACAGGTAAACAAGATCGAGGTACAGCTGTGCAAACAATAATGTATACTGTGTGGACTATTTTAGTTTCAATAATTCCAGTATTTGGTTTTACAGGCGACTTAAAATTATCCATTGTAGCTGTAATAATTGTATTCATATTAGGATTATGGATGTTGTATTACGCCATTCGTTTGTTTAGACTTATGACTGAAAAAGCAGCAAGGCAACTTATGCTAGTTAGTGTATCTTATATTTCTTTGATACAGATTGTTTACGTGATAGATAAATTTTTAAGATAATAATGGATTTAACTCAAGGTACTGCAGAAGAAAAAAATAGAAGAGCTAAGAAAATGATGCTTTGGTTTGGCATTATTTCACTTATTATGTCGTTTGCTGGGTGGACGAGTGCATTTGTAGTTAGTAGTTCAAGACCGGATTGGTTAAAAGATTTTCAGTTACCCAATGCATTTTTAATCAGTACCGTTGTAATTATTATTAGTAGTCTTACATTTTTATTAGCAAAAAATGCTTTAAAAAGAGATAATAAACAACAAACAACCTTATGGTTATTGGTAACATTGGTATTAGGTGTTGTTTTTATTTTTAATCAGTTTTCAGGGTTTCAGCAAATCATTGATTTAGGTTATAATTTTACGGGACCTACCAGTAATGTAACCATGTCTTATATATATTTAATTGCAGTAGTACACATATTGCACGTTGTTGTGGGTTTAATATGCTTGTTGGTGGTTATTTATAACCATTTTAAACAAAAATATACAGCCAGTAATATGTTAGGTTTTGAATTGGCTGCAACTTTTTGGCATTTCATTGATATACTTTGGGTGTATCTGTTTTTATTTCTGTATTTTGTAAGATAAACTTAACGACAATTTTTGGAAAACTTAGGCGGTGTCTATGATAAACGCGATTTAAAGTTTTTAAAAAATAGAGCGTAAATTTCATTAGATAAATAAAATGATTATTTTTGTCCAACTTTTAAAAAATAACCAACTTATATGAGTAGTACAGTGGTGACTTCTGGTTCAGAAGGTAAAACGTGGGGTGGTGGCAATGAGCCACTTAAGGCGAGTTATGGAAAGATGATGATGTGGTTTTTCATCGTTTCTGATGCTTTAACCTTTTCAGGATTTTTAGCGGCTTACGGATTTTCAAGGTTTAAATTTATTGATTCGTGGCCAATTGCGGATGAGGTGTTTACACACGTTCCGTTTTTACATGGTCAGGAATTGCCAATGATTTATGTGGCATTTATGACTTTTATACTTATCATGTCGTCTGTAACAATGGTATTAGCTGTAGATGCAGGTCATCATTTAAATAAGGCAAAAGTGACGTTTTACATGTTCTTAACCATTATTGGAGGTTTAATTTTCGTTGGGTCTCAGGCATGGGAATGGGCTACTTTTATTCAAGGAGATTACGGTGCAGTGCAAACTAAGGGAGGTAATATTCTTCAGTTTGTAGATGCTGAAGGTCATCGTGTTGCTTTGAGAGATTTTGTGGTTGCAGAGCCCAAAGAAAGAACACAACACGAGCGTAAAAGTGGGTTGTGGTTTACAAGTGAATCTGCGTTACCTACTTATACTGTTGAAGAAGTAATTCACGGTCTGGAGGCTCATGATAATGTTTTAGTTAGAACACAAACACTTACTGAAGAAGGTGAGAAAACTATTTTGTCGAGAGCTGAATCTTTAGAAATCATCAAGGCTAATGGGAAACAAGTAGTTGAAGGGGCAAACCTTCATGTAAATGAGTATGGTTCACCTTTATTTGCAGACTTCTTTTTCTTTATAACAGGATTCCATGGATTCCACGTATTCTCGGGAGTTGTTATTAATATCATTATTTTCTTTAATGTGGTATTAGGAACTTACGAAAAACGTAAGAGCTACGAAATGGTTGAAAAGGTTGGTTTATACTGGCACTTTGTAGATTTGGTTTGGGTATTTGTATTTACATTCTTTTACCTTGTTTAATTTTATTTTAAAGCATTAAAAATGGCACAAGATCATAAACTAGAAATATTAAGAGGTTTAGTTAAGTTTAAATCGAATACACAAAAAATCTGGGGCGTATTAATTTTATTATCCATTATTACAGCGGTTGAAGTAGTACTTGGTATTTATAAACCAGAAGTTTTTATGGGACATTTGTTAGGAATGAAAATTCTTAACTGGATCTTCATTATTTTAACGATTGTTAAAGCGTATTACATTACCTGGGATTTCATGCACATGCGTGATGAAACAAAAGGTTTAAGACGCGCTGTAGTTTGGACAGCAATTTTCTTAATACTTTATTTAGTATTCATCTTATTACAAGAAGGTGGGTATGTATTTGGAGTATATGACAATGGTTATATTAAAAAAGATTTTTAATTAAGAAGTCTACTTATATCTTGAGGTATAAGTGTTAAATAAGATATATTAAGGCGGTTATTAAACCGCCTTTTTTTAATTTTGCACACGATTAAAATTAATGAGTTCATGGATTATAAAAAAGTGAGTCGCTATGTGGTTTTGGGAATTTTATTTTTTCTACCAGTAACGTTTTTGTTGTTTTTATATCCGGCAACGCATAACTATACGCCTCTAGATATTGTTAATGAATCGGTTATAGAGTTACAGGGGTTTCAGTCAGATTCAAACGAAAATATTCAATTTAAAGATCATATAACCGTTGTAGGGTTCTTAGGGACAAAGCCTCTAGAAAATGCTATTGCTGCGTCTAATTTAAAAGAACTGGTTTACGACAAGTTTAAAGGTTTTAAGAAGTTTCAAATGGTCGTTGTCGTGCCTAAAGGAACTGAGGCAGAAATTGAAAAATTGAAGGCAGAAATAAATTCCTATGAGGATTTAAGGTTTTGGCATTTTGTGTTTGGAACACCTGAAAGTATCCAAAAAGTATTCAATAGTCTTAAAAGTAAATCATCTCTGGATGAAGATTTAAGCACAAACGATATTTTTATTATCGATAAAGATTTATACCAACGTGGACGTATCGATGATAGATCAGATAAAGAAATTGAAACGAATAAACCGTCTTATATGTTATATTCATATAATAGTATTGAAGTGTCTGAAATTAAAAATAAAATGAGTGATGATTTACGTATTTTATTTACCGAATACAGACAAAAAAGAAAAGGCGAATTCGATTCTACTACGCGAAGAGCACAAGATTTAAATAGTAAAGATGAAAAAAACTAATTATTCATACATTGGTATAGCGTTTGTTATTCTATTATTTGGAATATTATTCGTGCCAAAAATTGTCGATAGAATTACCAATAATGATATCATACGAAATGAAAGTCGTAGTGATTTAGCTGGCGATAAAATGTCTGTTGATTCCGATATGGCTTTTATCGAAATTGATGGCAAACCCAAGAAAGTGCCAGCTTTTTCATTTACGGATCAAAATGGCAAAATAATTACCAATGAAGATTACTTAGGTAAAGTTTATATTGTGGAGTTTTTCTTTTCAACTTGTCCAACTATTTGTCCGAGGATGAATAAAAATCTGGTAGATATTCAGGATGAATTTAAAGATTTTGAAAATTTTGGTATAGCTTCATTCACAATCAACCCTGATTATGATACGGTAGAAATATTAAAAGCTTATGCAGATCAATATGGGGTAACCAATCCAAACTGGCATTTTATGACGGGAGATAAAGAGGTTATTTATAGATTGTCTAATGAAGGATTTAATTTGTATTCGGCTGAAGAGGCCTCAGCTGCTGGTGGTTTTGAACACTCAGGGAATTTTGCGCTAATCGATAAAAATGGGTTTATTAGATCTAGAAAAGACGAATACGGTAATCCAATAATTTATTATCGTGGTATTGTTTCAGAAGCTGAAAAAGTTGATGATGACGGTACACCAGAAGAAATTAGTAAATTAAAAGTTGACATTAAAAAATTACTCAATGAATAATACAGAGGAACTTTTAAACGAGAAAAAGTACAACAAACTCATTATAGTTTTATCGGTGGCTATTCCACTAGTTGTGGCGGTACTTTTTGGGGTTAAAATAGATGCTGAACTTCCGGTATTTTTACCTCCAATTTACGCGTCTATAAATGCATTAACCGCTTTGGTATTGGTATTGGCATTTATTGCTGTCCAGAATAAGAAAATAGTATTGCACGAACGCTTAGTGAAGTTTGCAATTATTTTATCAGTGTTGTTTTTGGTGATGTATGTGGCTTATCATATGACCAGTGATTCTACTAAATATGGAGGTGAAGGCGTTATAAAATATCTTTATTATTTCGTACTTTTAACTCACATAGTAATGTCTATTGTTGTTATTCCATTTGTGCTTATAACCTATGTAAGAGGGATTAGTAATAATATCCAGCAGCATAAAAAAATTGCTAAAATAACGTTTCCTTTATGGTTGTATGTGGCAATAACCGGCGTTGTAGTTTATATTATGATTGCACCGTATTATAGTTAAAATGAAAAGAGTTGTAATTTATATATTGTTTTTCCTGGTTTTCGCATTAAATACGGAAGCTCAATGTGCTATGTGTCGTGCCGTTTTAGAAAGTGGTGAAGGTCAAACAGCAGCCGAAGGAATAAATGATGGCATTGTATATTTAATGGCTATCCCGTACGTGTTGGTTGGAGGTCTTGGTTATCTAATTTATAGAAAATTCAATACGTCAAAATAAATTCAAAAGTTTTTACTTTTTAATGTAACATTCGTTCGCGTTGATAGTCAAACCTATAAGTTATAACGACATTAACGTAAATAAGATGTTAGAAATTCGAAATTTGCACAAATCCTATCCTATAGGCGATTCTAGTCTACATGTGCTAAAAGGGATTAATCTTACGGTCGAAGATGGTGAAATGGTGGCTATAATGGGGTCTTCGGGCTCTGGAAAATCTACTTTACTTAACATCATTGGGATGCTTGATGAAGCCGATTCAGGTGAATATATCTTAGATGGCTTACCTATTAAAAACTTAACAGAAAAAAAGGCGGCCCTATACCGAAACAAATTTTTAGGGTTTATTTTTCAATCTTTTAATCTAATAAATTATAAGACAGCGTTGGAGAACGTTGCATTGCCCTTATATTATCAGGGGATGAGTCGAAAGGAACGACAGGAACTTGCTATGTTCCATTTAGGTAAAGTAGGTCTAACCGAGTGGTCACATCATTTACCTAAAGAATTATCGGGAGGGCAAAAACAACGCGTTGCCATTGCCCGAGCCTTGGCTGCAAATCCGAAGCTGTTACTTGCCGATGAACCTACAGGGGCATTAGATTCGGGTACTTCTTATGAGATCATGAAATTTATTCAAGATTTAAATGATGAAGGCAAAACTATTTTAATGGTCACCCATGAAGAGGATATCGCTAATATGTGTAAGCGTATTGTAAGACTTCGTGATGGTGTTATAATGGAGGATACAAAAATTACTCAGGTGAGAGCTCAACAATATGTTTGATTTAGACCTTTGGCGGGAAATATTTCAAAGTATAAATAAAAACAGAGTACGAAGTTTACTGTCTGGTTTTACAGTTTCCTTTGCTATACTACTATTTGTAATTCTTTTTGGGATCGCTAATGGGCTAAAAAATACATTTAAAGAGGCTTTTGGGAATGACGCTCTAAATAGAGTTTTTGTTAATTCTGGTAGAACTGTTTCTGCTAGCGAAGGGCTTCAAGCTGGTAGGCGAATTCAATTTAAAAATGAAGATTATAATTTTATAAAAGATGAATTTCAGGATAAAGTAGAGTTTATTACGGGGCAAATAAACAAAAACGTAAATGCTTCATTCAGAAATGAGAAGAATAATTATAATGTTCGCGCTATTCATCCAGATCATCAGTTCATAGAAAATACAGAAATAAAAGAAGGACGTTTTATTAATCAGAACGACTTGAATAACACTACTAAAGTAGTTGTTATTGGTCGTTTGGTTGAAGAGGATCTTTTTCTACAAACAAAGGCTTTAGGTAAGTATATAAATTTAAGTGGGATACCTTATAAAATTGTCGGTGTGTTTGCAGATGATGGTGGCGATAGTGAAGAGCGTCTTATTTATATGCCAATTACTACGGCCCAGCGTGTTTATGGAAATAATGATGACATCGATCAAATAACCTTAACTTATAATCCAGAGTTAAACTACGATCAAGCACTAGCCTTTAGTAACCTTCTAACTTCAAAGTTAAAAGACCGTTTTTCTGTTTCAGCAACCGATCAACGTGCTATAAGGGTTCATAATTTAGCTACAGAGGCTAAAAGAGTAAATATTTTTAATCTCGCCTTAACGAGCATTATTTTAATTATAGGTTTAGGGACCTTAATAGCTGGTGTTGTTGGAATTAGTAATATCATGATTTTTATAGTTAAAGAACGAACCAAAGAGATAGGTATAAGAAAAGCGTTAGGAGCTTCACCAAGATCTATTGTATCAATTATATTAATCGAATGTATTATTGTAACTACTATTGCTGGTTATGTTGGACTGTTAATAGGTTTTGGAGTTCTTAAATTATCAGGTCCAGGATTAGCGGCCTATATGATAAAAGATCCATATGTAAGTACAAGTTTGGTAATAAGTGCCACAATAACTTTAATATTAGCTGGAGCTATAGCAGGATACTTTCCCGCAAAACGAGCGTCCAACATCAAACCCATTGTAGCTATAAGAAACGAATAAGTATGTTCAAGTTTATATTTGATAAAGATACATGGCAGGAAGTTTTTGATAGTTTAAGTAAAAATAAGCTGCGAACCATACTTACTATGGTTGGTGTTTGGTGGGGTATTTTATTGTTAGTTGGATTATTGGGAGCAGCCCGAGGACTGGAAAATTCGTTTAATCGTATGTTTGGTGATTTTGCAACCAATAGTGTTTTCATCTGGGCTGGCAATACAAGTAAGCCCTTTAAAGGATTTCAGGAAGGTAAACGTCTTAGATTAAAATTATCGGATGTTGCAAAATTGGAAGATAATATAGAGGGTATTGAATTTGCGGTAGCAAGAAATATGAACCAGGGACTAGTGGTTAGAGATTTCTTGTCGGCAAATTTGAATGTTTTAGGAGATTTTCCCGTTTTAGATAAAGTGAAAAAAAGGAATTTAGTAGCTGGCAGGTTTATTAATCAAAATGATATTGATAATCATAAAAAGGTCACCGTAATTTCAGAAGATACTTATAAGCAGTTGTATGAAAAAGAAGAAGAAGCCATTGGAACTTATATTCAAATTAACAGTATCAATTATTTGGTTGTAGGTATTTATCAAAAAGGAATGATTGATAATTTTGGGCCAAGTGAAGATGTCTATATTCCGTTTTCTACTTTTCAGCAAGTGTATAATCAAGGCGATAAATTTGGATTTTTAATGATCACCGGAAAGCCAGAATATAAAATTGGGCAGATTGAACAAGATGCAAAATTGTTGTTGAAAAATCTTAATGAAGTACACCCCGAAGACAACCAGGCTTTTGGAGGTTTTAATTTAGGAAAGGAATTTGCTAAACGCTATAATTTTTTAACGGGTATGCAATTTTTAACCTGGTTTGTGGGGATTGCTACATTAATAGCAGGTGTATTTGCTATTGGAAATATTTTATTAATAACGGTTAAAGAACGCACCAAAGAAATTGGTGTGCGTCGTGCATTGGGAGCAACTCCTTTCGAGATTCAAAGGCAAATTATAGTAGAGGCAGTATTTCTTACTATTGTAGCTGGGATGTTTGGAGTAATAATAGGTGGATGGATATTAATAGCCTTAGATCATTTTTTAGGGCAAGGTGAAGATGCTATTCTTGTAAACGCCTCGGTATCTATTCTGGTCCTATTTATTGCCATGGTAGTTTCAGTGGTTTTGGGAACGTTAATCGGGTTAATTCCGGCATTTAAAGCAACAAGCGTGAAACCAATTGATGCATTAAGAGAAGAATAAATAAATATAAAAGATGAATAAAACAGTAAAAATTATTTTAGGTATTGTTGTTTTAGTCCTATTACTGGTGGTGATTAAGTATTTTAGAGACGCTAATTCAAAGGCTATTGAAGATTTTAAAGTCGAAGAACCTTTTTATGCATCGATAAATACCAAAGCGGTGGCTACTGGAAAACTGAATCCAGAGGAAGAAATTGAGTTAAAACCACAAATTTCGGGGATTATAGATGACATACTTGTTGAAGAAGGCGATAAAGTTCAAAAAGGTGATTTAATTGCTAAAATTCGTGTTGTTCCAAATGAACAAAGCTTAGTGAGTGCTAAAAGTCGAATTAAAACAGCAGAGTTGTCTTTTAAAAATGCCGAAACGTTATTTAATAGAAATAAAGTGCTTTTTGAAAAGGAGGTGATTTCTCAGCAGGATTATGAAAATAGTGAATTGTCGTATAATCAGGCTAAAGAATCTTTAAGGCAAGCACAAAACGATTATCAAATTATTAAACTCGGATCTTTGTCTGGTGGGAGCACAGCGAATACTAATATTATTGCTCAGATAACCGGAACTATTTTGGAAATTCCGGTTCGGGAAGGTGATCAGGTTATTGAAAGTAATAACTTTAATGCCGGAACCACTATTGCTACTATTGCCGACATGAGTCATATGATTTTTGAAGGTAAAGTTGACGAATCAGAAGTAGGAAAGCTTTCTGAAGGCACAGAGATTAAAGTGGTTTTAGGGGCTATAAAAGACAAAGATTTTCCTGCAATATTAACATTTATAGCTCCAAAAGGGGTAGAAGAAAATGGAGCAGTTCAGTTTACTTTAAAAGCTAATGTAAATATTAACGATGGCACTAATGTAAGAGCTGGTTATAGTGCAAATGCAGAAATAGATATTGAAAGTAAAGACAGCGTATTTGCCATTCGGGAGGCATTACTGCAATATAATAGAATCACGGAAAAACCATATGTAGAGGTGCTTGAAGCCGAGGGGCAGTATAAAAAGGTGGATATCGAATTGGGTATTTCCGATGGAATAAACGTTGAAATAACTGAAGGCCTTAAGGAAGGCGATAAAATAAAAGTGTGGAATAAAGCCTCAGATGACAATAACCCAACTATGAGACCTCCTCATTAATATGATTCAAATTAAAATGAAACAATTTGTATATATAGCGATTATAGCCTGCTGTAGCTTAAGTTTTGGACAGAATAAAAAGTGGACATTGAAAGCTTGTGTTGATTATGCTTTAGAACATAATATTACAGTCCAGCGTAGTGAAAATCAATTAAAAATTAATGAACAAGATATAAAGGCTGCTCAGGGAAATAAATTACCGGGAGTTAGAGCTAATATTTCACAATCCTTAAGCTTGGGGCAAGCCGAATTATTTCCGGGTACTTTTGTTGATAGAACGTTTCACGGGACCAATGCTAGTATAGGGGTCTCTCAGACTGTTTTTGATGGATTCCGAAATACTTATTTTTACAAGCAATCACAATTAAATTTTGAGGCTAATAACTTGGAGCTTTCTAGGATAAAAGATGATATTTCTTTAAATGTCGTAAATGCCTATTTAAATGTCTTGTTTAATCAGGAGAATTTAGAAATAGCTCAGGCACAGTATGATTTTAGTTTGCAACAATTAAAGCAAGTTAAAAATCTTGTGGATGCAGGGGTGCAACCCAAGGCAAATATTTACGATGCCGAGGCAACAGTAAGTAGCGATGCCCAGAATCTTACCGTAGCCGAAAATAATTTGAATTTAGCATTGTTGATGCTTTCTCAATTATTGCAGGTGCCTTTTGATGGCTTTGAAGTTGAAGTTACTACAATTAATAATCCTTCGGAAGCTTTGTTGTATAATAATGTGCAACCAGTTTTAGATATGGCTTTTCAGAATAGAAATGAGATTAAGTTTGCAGAAAAGAATGTTGAAAATGCCGAATTGAGTACAAAGATTTCTAAAGGCGGTTTTTTACCATCTTTAACGTTCGGCTATAGTTTTAATTCTGCAGCAACTTTTTCCAATTTATCGGAATCTAAATCTTTTTTTCAGCAGTTAAATGAACAAAAGGGACATAGTTTTAATTTGAATTTGAGTATTCCTATCTTTTCAAGATTTCAGAATAAAACAGCAGTGGCAAAATCTTTAATTCAGGAAGAGAATAGTAAATTAGACTTAGAGCAGGCTAAGTTAGATTTAGAGTCGACTATACAGCGTGCATTTACCGATGCGCAGGCAGCATTTAAGACTTATCAGGCAGCTAAAAAGTCTCTTGTTTCTCAGGAATTGGCATTTAATAACGCTACCGAACGTTATAATATTGGTGCCATGACCACTTTCGACTTAGAACAAGCACGGGTAAGATTGATAAATGCACAATCTTCCTTAATAAATGCGAAGTATGATTTTGTTTTTAAGACAAAAGTTTTAGACTTTTACATGGGAAAACCAATAATCAATTAATGTGGCTTTAATACTAAGTATAGAGACGGCAACTACCAATTGTTCGGTAGCTTTATCCGAGAATGGAGAAACCATTCTTTTAAAAGAAGATAACAGTAAAAACTATTCGCATGCCGAGCGATTACATGTTTTTATAGATGAGGTTTTAAAAGAACAAAATCTTACAACTAGCGATTTAGATGCTATAGCTGTTAGTAAAGGTCCCGGGTCTTATACAGGTTTGCGTATTGGTGTTTCCGCAGCTAAGGGGTTGTGTTTTGCGTCAGATAAACCTTTAATTTCAGTGCCAACATTGGAGGCATTGGCACATCAGGTTTTATGTAATGAAGGTGTAATAGTTGCTATGTTAGACGCTAGACGCATGGAAGTTTATTCTGCAATTTACGATTCCAAATATAATGAGATAAGAACTACTGAAGCTCAGATTTTAGATGATACTTCCTTTAAGTCTTACTTAGAACAAGGAAAGGTGTATTTTATTGGTAATGGTGTTGAAAAGACAAAAGCGCTGATACATCATCCGAATGCCGTTTTTGTAGAAGATAAAATGCCATCGGCCAATGAAATGGGACATTTAGCATATAATAAGTATAAAAAAAGCGACACCGAAAATGTCGCCTATTTTGAACCTTATTATTTAAAAGATTTTATTGCTCTTAAGCCTAAACCTAAGGTTTAAGCATTTTTGTGTATTTCAACTTGATGTGGATAAGGAATTTCTATTCCGGCCTCATCTAATGCTAATTTAATATTTTCGGTAGTTTCGAAGTATACCGCCCAATAATCTGCAGAAGTAGACCATGGTCGTACAGCAAAGTTTACCGAGCTATCAGCTAGCTCTAAAACATTAACGGTTGGTGCAGGCTCGGAAAGTATTTTAGGATTAGATGTTAATACCTTCATAATAACGTCTTTGGTTTGTTTAATATCGGCATCATAACTTACTCCAATAACGAGATCCACACGACGTGTTCCTTCGGTAGTATAGTTTACAATATTTCCATTCGATAAGGCTCCGTTAGGAATAATAATTTCTTTATTTGATAGTCCTGTTAACTTGGTTGTAAAAATGTTTATTTCTTTAACTCCTCCAATTTCTCCTTGAGCTTCAATGACATCGCCAATCTTAAAAGGTTTAAAAATCATAATCAATACACCACCGGCAAAATTTCCTAAAGATCCCTGAAGAGCCATGCCTACAGCTAAACCAGCTGCAGCAATAATAGCTGCAAATGATGTTGTTGGAACTCCTAAGGTGCCAAGTAAAGTAATTACAAGAAGTATTTTAAGCCCCCAGCTAAATAAGTTTAATAAGAATTTTTGCAGACTCTCATCGTAACTGCTTTTGGTCATGATTCTTTTAGTCCCTTTCAGGATGGCACTAATTACCCAGGAACCAATAATCCATATTATTATGGCACCAATCACTTTTAGCCCATATTCAGTTGCGAGTTCAATCCACTTTTCAGTATCAATACTTTCTAAATTCATAGTTTTATAGTTTATTATTCATTCAAAAATATTAACTATAATATAGATTTCATTATTTAGAGATGAAAAAAACGTTAAATTTTTGGATAACTAATTTTATTCTAACAAAAATTTAATTGCATCTTTAGTCTCGCTTACAGGTAGTTTACACATTTTATTCACGCACACATATATAAGCGTTTCCTGAGGATTATATCTGTTTTCTAGAAGAGGTAGATTACTGTTTTTAGTACTACCAGCAATCATTTTATTAGGAATGAAAGTTTTATTAAGTTCTTTTAATTTTTCTTTTGCTGCTGTCCCAACAATAGCTACTTCGTAGTAAGGTTGGGTGTAATTTAGCATTAATTCTAACCAATTTGAATAGCCTGATGGGTATTCTGAAGCCTCAGGTTTTATATTATTTAACATGGCTTTAGCTACCCTTTCATATTTTTTCTCGTCAAAATAATGTGATAATTTGAATAAGTTTTTTGCCATTATTGAATTACTTGCAGGAATAACATTATCTCTGTATTCTATGTTTCTAGAAATAAGACTTTTGTCCTTACTGGAAGTGAAATGAAACATACTGCTCCCTTCATTGAAGAAATACTTAAACGTATAATCGGTTAGTTTTTTAGAAGTTAACAACCAAGAATCATCAAGGGTGTTTTCATATAAAGTAATAAATGCTTCGATGGTGTTGGTGTAATCTTCTAAATAACCATTTATAGTGCTTGTTCCGTTTTTATAGTTATGGTTTAGTCCGCCATCGTTTCTTAGTTGGTTTTTTAAAATAAATTGAGCATTTTTTATTGCGATATCAAGATATTTTTGATTTTCAAACACACGATAGGCATCAGTATAGCCCTTAAGCATCATAGCATTCCATGAAGTTAAGGTCTTGTCGTCTAAGCGAGGCTTATTACGCTTGGTTTTGTGTTTTAAAAGTATTGATTTCCAACGTAATTTGGAATTTTCTAATTCACTACGGGAAATATTATGTTTGGCTATTATATCAGCGTCACTTGTTTTTCGAATAAGAACATATTTATCGTTTTCCCAAAGCCCA
Organism: Gaetbulibacter saemankumensis DSM 17032; assembly: GCF_000425645.1. Lineage (GTDB taxonomy): Bacteria > Bacteroidota > Bacteroidia > Flavobacteriales > Flavobacteriaceae > Gaetbulibacter > Gaetbulibacter saemankumensis. The sequence continues at coordinate 157,709 of NZ_KE384430.1, read as the reverse complement.
TATTTATCGATGTTGTAATAATCTTTAAATAGGGTAAAATCTTTCTTTAAAATTTGTTGAAGCTCATCCAGCGTCCATGTATAATAAGCACCTTCTTCTAGTTCATTTTCACTAGTTAGACTATCGGCATCAAGCGAGGAAAAGAAAGCCCCATTTTTAGCCGTCATATTTTTTTCAATAAAATCCAATGTTTGCTCAACAACGTTTTTATATAATTCATTTTTAGAAATGAGATAAGCATTGGAGTATAAACTAACTAATTGGGCGTTATCGTAAAGCATTTTTTCAAAATGAGGAATATGCCAATTAGTATCGGTGCTATATCTAGAGAATCCTCCTTCTAACTGATCAAAAATACCTCCCGTTGCCATTTTTACCAGGGTTAAGTTTACAAAGTCCAGAAGATTTTCATCTTTAGCATGCCATGCATACCGCAATAGAAATTCTAAATTATTAGGCATCATAAATTTTGGAGCTTTGTTAAAGCCGCCATTTATTTTATCGAAACTTGCACTGAAAGTTTGAACAGCTTTTTCTAGGTAGATATGATTGAAATCGATGTCTTCCGGATTGAATTTTACTGCACTAATAGACTTAATACCTTCTTCTAATTTATTGGCAAATTGTACTAATTTATCAGGTGTTTCCTTATACGTTTTAGTAATTTGCTTTAGAGCATTTACCCATTGATCTTTAGTGAAATACGTGCCTCCCCAAACTGGACGTCCATCAGGAAGAGCAACAACATTCATTGGCCAACCTCCATTTCCTGTTATTAATTGGACTGCGTTCATGTAAACTTGATCTATATCTGGGCGTTCTTCTCTGTCAACTTTTATGTTTATGAAATTATCATTCATAATTTGTGCTACCAAGGTATCCTTAAAGCTTTCGTGCTCCATAACATGGCACCAATGGCAAGCGGCATAACCTACACTAATAAGTATAAGTTTTTTTTCAGATTGAGCCTTTTTTAAAGTTTCATTATTCCATGCATGCCAATTTACGGGATTGTGGGCATGTTGCAACAAATACAGGCTTGTTTCGTTAATTAGTTCATTGGTGTATTTGTGAATTTCGGAATCAGTCGGACTATTTAAACAGCTGCATAAAATTATAAATATGGTCAATATCAAAGTGTGCTTCATGTAATTTAAAGTAATCAAATTATCTATGAATAAACACTTTAATTTATGGAGTATTTTCAATTTTAAAAAGTAAGTAATTATCCATTAATGGCTTCTACAGTTTTGACTTTACCGCCAAGCATTTCTTTTAGCATATTTTCAATACCGCTTTTTAAAGTAAATGTAGATGATGGGCAACCACTACAAGCGCCTTGCAATAATACACTAACATTTTTGGTGTCTGCATCATAAGAAATGAATTGAATATTTCCACCATCACTGGCTACAGCCGGTTTTACAAATTCTTCAAGAATATTTACAATTTCTTTCGATGTATCATCAAGAGCTTCGAATTTATTGTCTAATTGATCATTAGATTTTTCAAGTGCTGTTGCAGCTTCAGGTAATACGATATCTTTACCGTTCTCTATGAAATTCTTAATAAATTCTCGTAATTCAATCGTGATATCCTGCCATTCTGCAATGTCGTATTTCGTAATAGACACGTAATTTTCTTCAATAAAGACACTTTTTACAAAAGGTAAATGGAACAATTCAGTGGCTAGTGGAGATAATTTAGCTTCATCAATAGAGGTGAACTCAAAAAGTGCTGTTACAATTTTTTTGTTAGAAACAAACTTCATTACTGAAGGGTTCGGCGTGCTTTCGGCATAGACCGTTACCGGAACTTTTTTCGGTTGTGCCGTTTCCTCAATAATAACGCCTCCGTCATTCAGGTAAGCCTCAATTTGTTGAGCAACTTCATCTTGTACGTCATTCCATTCAACAATATTATAGCGTTCTACTGCAATAAAATTACTAGAGATATATACTTTTTTTACAAAAGGTAAATAGAATAATTGCTGAGCTAAAGGTGATGATTTTGCTTCATCTATATTATTAAATTCGAAACTTTGATGTTTGGTAATAAACTCGTTAAGCTCGAATTTAACTATGGCATTATTGGTTGTTTCTTTAACTGAAACCTGATAAGTATTCATTTAAGCTAATTTTTCACAAAAATACTAAAAGAAAACTTTAGATATGTATATATTTGATTTTTGTTCTTTCTAATTAAGAAGTTACAATACGGTAAATTAATTCTTATCTTGCTTATATAATTTTTTAATAATCAGGACGTTTATATAGGCTATCGCCTAACTTATAGTTTATGAAGTTAAAACATATTTTTCTTTTAGTCATAACGCTTTGCTGTGTTGAATTTGCAACGTCTCAAGAGGGATTGCCAATTTATACCGATTATCTTACCGATAATTATTATTTAATTCATCCGTCTATGGCAGGGGCTGCAAATTGTGCTAAAATTAGATTAACAGGACGTCAGCAATGGTTTGGTAATGAAAATGCCCCTCGCTTAATGACCTTAAGTGCTAATGGTAGGATAGGAGATTCGCCTTCAGCTATTGGAGGTATCATTTATAAAGATAAAAATGGCTATCATTCTCAAAATGGTGCTTATGTAACGTATGCCCATCATTTAATGTTTTCGCGTAGTGAGTTAGACTTAAATATGCTGTCTTTTGGGTTAAGTGCTGGATTTATTCAGTACAGATTGGATGAAACCTCATTTTTATTTGATGGACCTGATCCGATTATTGATGGGATTGTTCAAAATGAAACCAACTTTAATATGGATTTCGGATTTTCTTACCATTATCTGGATTTTTATGCACATGGAACGATAAAGAATATTTTAAAAAATTCGGGAGTTAATAACGATATTGAAATTACAAACAATTTAAGACGATACTTGTTATCTATTGGGTATGTTTATAGTAAATATGGTAGTACTTGGAGTTTTGAGCCTTCCTTAATGTTTCAGTATAAAGATGGTACTGGTGAATCGGCCATGGATTTTAATGCCAAAGCATACAAGGAAATGGATTTTGGCAGAGTTTGGGCTGGACTGTCATATAGAAACAGTTTTGATGGTGCAGAATACATTACCGATTCCGGAGCCATTGATAGTCAAAGATTACAACAAATAACTCCTATTCTCGGTGTAAATTATAATAAATTCTTATTTGCTTATAATTATACTTATCAAACTAATTCTGTAGTTTTTACTAATGGAGGTTTTCATCAGTTTACTTTAGGGTATAATTTTGGATGCAAGAGAGAACGTTATGACTGTAATTGTCCTTCTGTTAATTAATTAAAGATAGTATGCCTGTTATTAAATCTGTAAATGGTAAGTCGCCTCAAATCCCTGAAGATTGTTATGTCGCTGAAAATGCCACTATTGTTGGTGATGTTGTTATGGGGAAAGATTGTAGTGTTTGGTTTAATGCTGTGATTCGTGGTGATGTTAATTATATAAAAATAGGGAATAAAGTAAATATACAAGATGGTGCTGTAATTCATGCAACTTACAAAACGGCGCCAACGCATATTGGAAATAATGTATCAATAGGGCATAACGCTATTGTACATGGTTGTACTTTACATGATAATGTATTGGTAGGTATGGGGAGTATTATTATGGATAATTGTGTTGTTGAGAGTCATAGTATTATTGCAGCAGGAGCAGTTGTTACTCAAAACACGCATATTGAAGCAGGTTCTATTTATGCTGGAGTTCCGGCCCGAAAAATAAAAGATATTAGTGAAGAACTCATCGCCGGTCAAATAGACCGTATTGCCAATAACTATATTAAATACTCGAGTTGGTTTAAAGAGTAAAGTCAGTCTACTTTATTTAAAAATGTAAATACTCTACTTTATAGTGATTGTTTAGTAATGAAGCCAGTACTTTTGGGTTTCCATTGGTAATAAATTGGTTGTTACTATTAGCATTACTTAAATTTAAGAGCCTATTTTTTTCTAAGATACTTTTCGTTTGCCGTGCAACGGCTTCACCAGAATCTATTATTTTTACATTTGTAGGTAATAGTTCTAGTAGAATGGGTATTAAATAAGGGTAGTGAGTACAACCTAGAACTAAATAATCTATGTTGGCCTCTAACATAGGTTTAAGATAATTTGATAAGAGGCTTCTCATATCTTCAGAATGGAGTTTACCACTTTCAATAAGTTCAACAATACCATTTCCTACGCGTTCAATAACTTTTATATTGCTGGCAAATAATCCGGATGTTTTAGAAAATAACTCGCTGGAAAGGGTTCCTTTGGTGGCTAAAATACCTATGGTATTGGTCTTTGTTTGCAGTGCAGCAGGTTTAATAGCAGGTTCAATGCCAATAAAGGGGATATCGTAGGTGTTACGTAAATAATTTATGGCGTTAGTGGTTGCCGTATTGCAAGCCACAACAATAAGTTTACAGCCATTATTAATTAAATATTCGGTGTTTTTTACACTAAGGCTTACAATTGCTTCCTTGTTCTTTAATCCATAAGGTGCATTAGCGCTATCGGCTAAGTAGATAGTGTTTTCATGAGGCAGTAAGGTGTGTATCTCTTTCCAGATGGATGTGCCTCCAACACCAGAATCGAAAATACCAATAGGTTGTTTGTTCATCGTCTAACAAAAATAAAAAAGCTGCTTTGTACAAAGCAGCTTTTTTAAAATTATTTTGAACTATAATATTAAATACCTAATTCTTTCTTTACGTCGTCAAGTAAGTTTTTACCATCCGCTAAGATAGTAACACCTTGAGCAGAATCTAATACGTAGTCGTATCCTTGAGCTCTAGCTACTTTTAAGATAGCAGCTTTCGCTTTTTCTGTAATAGGTTGTAATAAATCTAATTCTTTTTTCTGTAAATCTTTTTGAGCATCTGCTTGGAATTGCTGAATACGTTGTTGCTTTTCTTGAATTTCCTGTCCTCTCTTAGCGTTTTCTTCTTCAGTTTTAGTAGCAGCTTCTGCTTCGTATTGCTTTAATAAATTTTGAAACTCAGTAACAGAACTTTGAATGTCTGTTTGGTAAGTTTTACTCAAAGTTTCTAATTGAGACTGTGCTGCTTTCATTTCTGGCATAGCAGTAATCAATTCTTGAGTATTTATATGAGCTACTTTAGATTGTGCTTGCGTGAAGCTTATTGATCCGATACATAATGCAGCTGCTAAAAAAAGTTGTTTTAAGTGTTTCATTTTTCTGTTAATTGTATTTAATGTGTTATAAATTGTTAATTTTTGTTATTTAAGCTATCTCTAACTCGTTGTCTTTCTTCTAATATTTTTTGTCTTCGTTCTTCTAATTCTTTTTTACGGTCTTCTCTTTCCTTTAGTTTTCGTTGTCTGTTTTCTTCAATTAATTGTTCTCGTGTTTTTGTTTCTTCAGCTGGTTTTGTCTCGACAGTTTTAGCGTTTACTTCAGTTTCTACGACTTTGGTATCGCTCAATTTTTCAGTATTGTTTTCTGAAACATTATTACGAGCATCTAATTTAGCCTGTCTTGCTTTTTCACGTTCTTCTAATATTTTTTGACGTTTGTCTTCGGCCTCCTTTTTCCTAGCTTCTCGAGCCTCTAAAATTTCACGACGACGTTTCTCAATGGCGCTTTCTCTTTCTTCACGTTTTTCTTCTAAAGCTTTTTCGCGTGCCTCCAATTCGTAATTGATTTCAGGAACCAATTCTTCGGATTCTGCAGCTTTACGCTCCGCTCTGGATTGTGCCTGTGTACGTTTAGCTGTTCTTGTAATACTTCTTATTATACGATCGCTTAAATCAAATTGCTTGGCCGAATATAGCATCACGGCATCTGATGATTTATCGAAAATAAAATCATATTGTCTACCAGAAGCCATATCTTGAACCGCTGCAAAAATTTGATCTTGGATAGGCTGCATGAGTTGTTTTTTTTGAATGAACAAATCGCCATTTGGACCAAATCTTTTTTGCTGATAGTCTAATATTTCTTTTTCTTCAAAAGCAATATCTTCTTCGCGCTCTTCTATGAGTTCAGGCGTTAACAAGGCCTTCTCATTACTTAAATCTTTACGCTTTTGTTCTATAGCATTCAGTTGAGCTGTAATTTCATTTTTCCATTTATCTGCTTTCTGATTTAATTGAATCGTAGCTTCTTGGTATTCTGGAATATTTTCTAAAATATACTCGGTATCTATATAAGCAATCCTTACACCACGTTGCGCATGAGATTGGGTATATAGGCATCCTATGAAAACTATGGTCAGTAAAAAAAGAACGTTGTTTTTCATCTATTAGTTATTTTTATAATTTATTGACTTATAAATTCTAAAAACCGACAGATGATTGGTTTGTTTTCTGTCACTTTTCGAATTGTCTCTTCAAAATTAACGAAATTTAATTTTAAAAATTTCAATTCGTATTCAAATAATGATTAGAAAATATCGTGCCAAAATTAAAATTGTTGCCCAATTATAAAATGCGTTTGCCATCCGCTTGGCTCTGTTTCTCCTGGTATAGGGTCGAAACCATGACCGAAATCGATACCTAGTAAGCCAAATGCAGGCATAAATATACGAACACCTAAACCTGCCGAACGCTTTAAATTAAATGGGTTGTAATCTCTAAAGTTTGTGTAAGATATACCACCTTCAACAAAACTTAAAGCATAAATTTTTGCTGATGCTTTTAATGTTATAGGGTATCTCAATTCTAAAGAGAATTTATTGTAAATGCTTCCACCATCAACATCAGATAGAGATTGATTAGGATATCCACGTAGAGCAATGGCTTCTCTACCATCTAAACTATAGGTTCCTAGACCATCACCTCCTAAAAAGAATCTTTCAAAAGGAATCACACCTCTCGCTTGGTTGTAAGCTCCTAAGAATCCAAATTCTGCACTAGGCCTTAATACTAAATCTTTAAAGATTTGCGTGTACCAGTCACCTTTGAAATTAACTTTATAAAACTCTAACCAACGGTAACGTTCTTGATCGATTTCTCCCATACGTTCTAAATCGTTAGGGTTAGTTCGATCTAGGTTGTCATATTCATCTTTTAATGCTTGATAGTCTACACCATCAAATAACGAATATGGTAATGAAAATTTAGCTGTTACAGAAAAATTAGAACCGCCGGTAGGATATATAGGGTCTACACTGGTATTGTTTCTACTTAACCCTACAGTGTATGATAAGTTGTTTGCATAACCATCACCGAAAGTAAATAAGCCCGTATTGTAATTATTTAAATCGTATCGTTGGTAACTTAGTGCTTGTGATAAGGTAAAATAATCATCAGGTACCGATAGACGTTTTGCTAATCCAACAGTTAATCCAGTGATATTGAAACTTCTAGATTTGTCGGCATTACCAGTTCTAAAGTCATATAAGAACTGTTTTGTGTGCGATAACGAAGTCGAGAATTGTACTGGGCGTTTACCTCCTAACCATGGTTCAGAAAATGAAAAGCTATAAGTTTGGTAAAAACGGCTGGCCTGTAAACGTAAGGCTAATTTTTGGCCATCCCCCATTGGAATTGGTTTGTAAGCTTCTTTATTAAATATGTTTTTAATAGAGAAGTTGTTGAATGACAATCCTAAGGTTCCAATGAAACCACCTCCACCATAACCACCTTGTAATTCAATCTGGCTAGATCCTGTTTCTTTTACAGAATATTCCATATCTATGGTTCCTTCGTTAGGATTTGGATTGTTGAAGTTTGGTGAGATTTCTTGAGCATCAAAAAAGCCTAATTGTCCTAATTCACGAACGGTACGAACCACATTGGCTTTACTATATAATTGCCCTGGACGAGTACGTAATTCACGATAAATAACGTGGTCGTTTGTTTTATCATTTCCAACAACGGATACCGAATTAAAATATGCAGGTTTACCTTCGGTAATTCTAATTTCCATATCGATAACATTATTATCGGCACTAACCTCTACTGGGTTAATGTTAGAGAATAAGTATCCATTATTTTGATATAAGTTTGTGATATCTTGTGCATCTGGTTTTGTGTCGTCGGCAATACGCTCCTGAAGTAAAACCCCATTGTAGGTATCTCCTTTATCGATACGTAGCATACGGTGTAATTGTTCGTCTGTATATACGGTGTTTCCAATGAAAGTAATATCACCAAAGGTGTATTTTTCACCTTCTTCTAAAGCAATGTTAAGAGATATAGTTTTATCATCATTGTAAACGATACTGTCGGAAATAACACGAGCATCCCTATAACCATTTTCTTTATAGGTATCTACTAAACTTACTAAGTCCGTTTGGTAGTCTTCTTCGATGTATTTTGAACGTTTAAGCACGCGCCAAAGTTTCTTTTCTTTGGTTTTTTTCATGCTCTTTTTTAATTTTTTATCATCTAAAATATTATTTCCATCGAAATTAATATGATCTATTTTCACCTTTTCACCTTTGTCAATATTAAGGACCATATTAACGCGAGCCGTTTCGATAGAATCTTTTATTTCAATGGTGTTGATGTGTACTTTAGTATTTAAAAAACCGTCTTTTTTATATTTGTTGGTTAGGTAATATTTTGTAGTAGAAATTAAATTCTCTGTTACCTTTACACCTTTTTTAAGCTTATTATCGTCTATAATAGCTTCTTTTTTAGAGTTTTTAACGCCGTTAATTTTAAGTTCGTTAAGCTGAGGCAGGTCAGAAAGTTTGATTTGTAGGTCCGCGACATCACCTTCAATATTCGAAATATAGACTTCTATATCGCTAAATAATTTCGAGTTCCATAGTTTTTTAACTGCCGCGCTAATGGCTTCCCCAGGAATATTCATTTCCGTGCCACTTCTTAAACCTGAATAGGTAATAATGGTTTGCTCACTAAAGGCTGTATTTCCTGATACAGTAATTTTTCCAAGGGTATATTTTTTACCCTCGCTGTAATTTAGTTCCTGAGCTGTTATATTTATAGTAGCAGTAAAAAGTAATAGCGCTATAAAATACTTTATTTGATTTTTGAATGATAAAGTATTAGTTAAGTTGTTCGCTTGTTTTCCCAAATCTTCGTTCTCTTTTTTGATATTCTTTAATGGCTTCATACAAATGCTCTTTTGTAAAGTCTGGCCATAATACACTAGTAAAATATAATTCGGCATATGCAATCTGCCATAGTAAAAAGTTACTTATGCGTTGCTCTCCACTTGTTCTAATAAGCAAATCTACATCGGGTAACTCACTCGTGTAAAGATGCTCATTAATAATTAATTCATCAATTTTATCGGGCGAAATTATATTATTTTTAACTTTAATACTAATCTCTTTTACAGTATTTGTTATTTCTTCTCGCGAACCGTAGCTTAAAGCAAGTGTTAAAGTTAGTTTTTTGTTGTTTTTTGTCTGTTCTATAACGTCTTGCAATTCTTTGTGTACCTTTTTAGGTAAAAGGGAAAGGTTGCCAATAGCATTGAGTTTAATGTTGTTGTCTTGAAGTGATTTAATTTCTTTTCTAAGTGAAGACACTAAAAGCTTCATGAGGGTTTGCACTTCTAATTTTGGTCGTTTCCAGTTTTCTGTAGAAAAGGCGTAGAGTGTTAAATTTTCAATACCTAATTCGCCACAGCCTTCAATAACTTGTCTGACAGATTTTGCGCCACTTTCGTGACCAATCACTCGCATTAATCCTTGTTGTTTTGCCCAACGACCATTGCCATCCATAATAATAGCAATGTGTTTAGGTAAAATATGATCTTTTATGTTCTCTAATAAATTCATTTGTTAATTCACACAATAACAAGGGTTTTCTCCAAAGGTGTAAGTTAGGGTTATTCCTGAAAAGACATACCAATCGTTATTATTTATGTTGCCAAATCTGTATTGTTGTAAATTTTGTTTTTTAGGAAGACTGCCGTCTAAACCATCTGAAAAAGTATAACGAGCACCAATTTCTATGGCAAACACCAAATCGCCTAAAAAATTAGATTTAAAACCAAGCCCCATTGGAATGCCCATGGTCCAACTAGAAGTGTTTTCTTGAGTTTGAACGCCATTTACGAAATAAGTGTCGTCATGGTGAGCTGCACTTATGCCGCCAAAAAGATAAGGTGTAGAAGATCGAGCACCAGAATGTAAATCGAAATCGATGAAAGTAAATTCGATTCCAGCGGCTATTTCAATAATGCCATTAGAAAACTCGTAACCTCTTTGAATACGTCTTGGGTCTTCAGATTTATTGTCGATTCCTTGTAATTCGGTAAAAATAGCAGATAGTCTGTAAGAATGTCTTTTGCTGCGGTTCCATTTGTAAATACCACCTATGGCAAATTGACTTGGAGAAATAAAATTGGTAGCGCCTACGTCACCAACAAAATTACTTCCACCTAAAAAAACACCTAATTCATTAATTTGAGCCTGGCCGTAGCCAATGCTTAAAATGCTTAGTGTCAATACGATTAAATGCTTCATAAATGTTCGAAAGATTGCAAATATAATAAATATGATTAGCCAATTACAATTTGATGTAAATAGTCTGAATTTAAAACAGTTTTTCTAAAGATTTATTGTTTAATTGCGGTTGTCTTCTCCCCATAAAAGTTTTTTGCGAAGCGTGTCTAAAAAGCTTTCATCAAGCAAATCAATCATTTTTATTTTGAAATCGGCTTTTTTAATTTTTATAATTGTTCCGTTGTCTAAAGTGGCAATTCTGGAATCTAGGGAAACCAGGTGCTGTTCTTCGCGTCCGTGAACCTTTAATTGAATTTCGGTACTATCTGGAATGATTAATGGTCGTGCACTTAAGTTATGAGGAGCGATTGGGGTAAGCACAAAACTATTAGTGCCTGGGGTAATTACTGGGCCACCGCAACTTAAAGAATAACCTGTAGAACCAGTTGGAGTTGATATAATGAGCCCGTCACTCCAATAGGAAGTAAGGAACTCACCATCTAAATGGGTGTCTACCGTAATCATAGAAGTCGTGTTCTTTCGACTCACAGCAATTTCATTTAGTGCGAAATCGAGACAGGCAATTTCTTTATTTTCTGGAATGGTTTCTATAGATAGTAAGCTGCGTTCTGATATTTTATACTTACCGTCTATGATGTTTTGAATGGCATTTTCAATTCGGTCTACCTGAATGGTAGCTAAAAAGCCAAGACGCCCTGTATTTACACCTATAATAGGGATGTTCATGTCTTTAACAAAGGTACTCGCTCTTAAAATGGTACCATCGCCACCAACGCTAACTAATAAATCGAAAGATTTGTCTAGGGTGTCGAAGGTTTTAAAAGAGGTATAGTCGTCAATATTTGGCGATTGCTCTTTGATTAAATTAAAAAATTGCGTTTCTATATAGGCTTCAATATTTTTTTCTAATAAATATGTGAAGAGGCGTTCAACAGACGAGGTGGTCGTTTCGTTGTAAAACCTTCCAAAAACAGCAATTTTCATATTATATGTTTAGATATTTATTTAAATAGTCCGATCGGTCTTTCAGTGTCTCATAGTAGCCGTCTTCTTCATGGCCAGAGACGATGGTGTAACTATATCTTCGGAATGTCTGAATAATTTCATTTAAACCAGAGCTTTCTATTTTTAAGGTAACCTGAATTAAATCACTGGTCATCTTAGAGATAAAGGCGCCAAGAATTTTCCCGTTATTTAATTCTACAATCTGGCTTACTTCACTGAGCGAATAGTCGTTAATGCCTTTTTCAATCACCAGAATGCCTCCAGATTCGGTAAAAAACGGCGTTTCTCCAAATAGATTAATAATATCGTTTAATTCGTAGTATCCTAAATACTTGTTGTTGCTATCAAGTACAGGCATAATATTGGTCGAGTTTACAGCAAAGGCTTCTAAAACGTCCAGCCACAGCGTACTGTCTCGAACAAAAAACGTTTCTATGGAGTATTTATATTCATCCAGATGTTTGTTACTTTCAAAACAATGGGCATCAGTTTCTGAAAGACATCCCAAGTAGATTTTGTTATCGTCTTCAACTGGAATATGAGAGTAGGTTAACTGATTAAAAAGTAATTGTAAATCGCTTATTTTACTCTTACTGTTTAATGGTTTTATATCGTTAATAATGTAATTAGATAAATTCATTATGCTCTCGGTATTAGTGTGCAAATTAATCAAAAAAAAAGTACATAAGCCTTTTCTACTTTGTATTTTTGTCATTTAAAATAGCAATACATGACAAAATTAAGTGTAAATATTAATAAGATAGCAACTTTAAGAAACTCTAGAGGTGGCGATGTGCCTAATGTTGTGCAGTTTGCAAAAGATGTTCAGCGATTTGGTAGCGAAGGGGTAACCATTCATCCTAGGCCAGACGAGCGTCATATTCGCTATCAGGATGCCCGCGATTTAAAACCTGCGGTTTACACCGAATATAACATTGAAGGAAACCCTATTAAGTCTTTTATGGATTTGGTTTTAGAGGTGAAGCCAACTCAGGTAACATTGGTTCCCGATGCCGAAGATGCTATTACTAGTAATGCGGGTTGGGACACTATTAAACATAAAGATTTTTTAATTGATGTTATTAAAGAATTTCAGAATAATAACATTCGCACGTCTATCTTTGTCGATCCTGTTTTGGAACAAATTGAAGGTGCGAAAATTACAGGAACCGATAGAATTGAGCTATATACCGAAAGTTTTGCACATGAGTATGGTTTAGGTAATGAAGCGGGTATTGATTCCTACGTTGAAAGTGCTAAACTAGCAAACGAACTGGGGTTAGGTTTAAATGCAGGACATGATTTATCTTTAGATAACATAAAGTTCTTTAAAGAGAATATCCCTGGCTTATTAGAAGTTTCGATTGGTCATGCTTTAGTTGCAGAGAGTCTGTATTTAGGTGTGGAGAATGTTATTCAAATGTATCTTCAGAAATTAAAATAATGCTTTTACATTCAAATATTTTAGGAGAAGGTGCCCCTTTTATTATACTTCATGGATTTCTGGGAATGAGTGATAATTGGAAAACCTTGGGTATGCAATTTAGTGAGCATCAGTATCAGGTGCATTTGGTCGACCAGCGAAATCACGGGCATAGTTTTCATGATGAGGAGTTTAATTATGAAGTACTGGTGGAAGATTTAAAACATTATTGTGACGTGCTGGGACTGGAAGATGTTGTCTTGTTGGGGCATTCTATGGGAGGTAAAACAGCTATGATGTTTTCTACAAAGTATCCGGATTTGGTTTCTAAATTAATAGTTGCCGATATTTCCCCAAGATTTTATCCTGTGCATCACGATGCTATTTTAGCCGGATTAAGTGCTTTGGATTTTAGTGTTATTAAAACCCGTGGTCAGGCAGATAAAGCTTTAAGTGAATACGTATCAGATTTAGGTACGCGACAATTTTTACTTAAGAATTTATATTGGGTTCAAAAAGGTCAATTAGGTTTGCGTTTAAATATTGAAGTCCTGAAAGAAGAGGTAGCAGAGGTTGGAGAAGCTTTGCCGTCTTATGCTCATTTTGATGGTGATACCTTGTTTTTACGCGGTGACCGTTCGGAATATATTGGTGTAGGCGATGAAACAATAATTAGTAACCATTTTCCAAAGGCAGAACTTATAACAATTGCTAATGCGGGGCACTGGTTGCATGCCGAAAACCCGAAGGATTTTTTTGATGCCGTGATGAGGTTTGTAAAATAAGTTGTAATAATTTACTAACTTTAAGTTTTTAACAGTTATAATTAAAATAAAAATTTCAACATGAATAACCTTATCAAACTATTATTAAATGCCTTTGCAGTTGTGGTGCTCTCAAAGGTTTTGTCGGGAGTATCGGTCGATAGTTATTTAACGGCTATTGTGGTTGCTTTAATCTTAGCTATTTTAAATCTCTTTGTAAAGCCTATTTTAATAATATTAACACTGCCTATAACCGTATTAACCTTAGGTTTATTTCTGTTAATAGTAAACGCGTTAATTATCTTAATTGCAAATAGTTTGGTCGACGGATTTTCGGTAAGTAGTATTTGGGTAGCCTTGCTTTTTAGTGTCTTACTTTCAATACTTCAGTCGATTTTACATTCGTTTTTAAAAGAAGATTAATTTAGCTTTTCAGATTTTATTTACAGTCTATCTACGCTTTTAAAGTTAATTGGTTCATTCTTAAACGATTTCTTAAAGGAAAACACATAAAATCAGGCAATTAAAAACTTTGTCGGGTGGTAAAAATGTTGTATTTTTGCCACCCGATTTTAGTTACATAATTTTTAAGTTTTCAAAAGAAACTTATTTTGTTAAATGCCTAATAGAGGCTTATATCATTTAAAAATGAATATTACAAGAGAAAACGTTGATGCATTAAATGCTGTAGTAAAAGTAGATATCGCAAAAGAAGATTATAGCGATAAAGTAGAAAAAATATTGTCAGATTACCGTAAAACAGCTAACATTCCTGGGTTTAGAAAAGGACATGTGCCAATGGGAATGGTAAAAAAGCAATACGGAAAGGCAGTATTGGTAGACGAGGTTAATAAATTATTGCAAGATGCTTTAAATAAATATCTTACAGAAGAGAAGTTAGACGTGTTAGGTCAGCCACTTCCAAAACAACAAGATGATATCAACTGGGATGCTGATACTTTTTCTTTTGAGTTCGAATTAGGTTTAGCACCAGAATTTGAAGTAAGTTTAGAAAATTTCGAAGGTATTACTAAGTACAATATCACTGCTGATGATAAAATGATCGACGAGCAGGTTGAAAATATCCAGAAGCAATATGGTAAGTTAGTATCTCAAGCAGAGGTTCAAAAAGACAGCGAAATTACTGGTGTTTTCAAAAATGAAGAGCGTGAAATTGAAAATAAAGTAACACTTACTTTAGATAAATTTGCGGGTGATGCTACGGAAAAATTATTTTTAGGTGCTAAAGTTGACGATGTAATTACACTTCAAACTAAAGGACTTTATGATGATGAGCATGAATTAATGCATGCTTTAAAATTAGGTCATGATGATGTTCATGGTTTAGATATTGAAGTAACTTTTACTGTTTCAGAAATTAATACACGCGAGTTAGCAGATTTAGATCAAGAATTATTTGATAAAATCTTTGGTAAAGACGTTGTGAAATCTGTAACTGAATTAAAAGATAAAATTAAAGAAGACGCTGAAAAGCAATTTGCACAACAAGCAGACCAAAAATTCTTAAATGATGTTACTGAGTATTTGGTAGCCAATACTAAATTCGATTTACCTGCAGAATTTTTACAAAAATGGTTACAAACTGCAGGCGAGAAGCAATTAGATAGCGACGAGGCTAAAGAAGAATATGAAAAGTCTGAAAAAAGCTTACGTTACCAATTAATCGAAGGTAAATTAATCGCTGATAATGGTATTCAGGTAACTATGGAAGATATCAAAGGTCATACTACAACTATGATCAAGGCTCAAATGGCGCAGTTTGGACAAATGAATCCTTCAGAAAAAGAATTAGACGATATTGCTGCTCGTGTATTATCAAACCAAGATGAAGCGCGACGAATTTCTGAGCAATTAATCAGTCAGAAGTTATTAGAGCTTTATAAAGAAAAAGCAAATATTGAAGTTAAAGATTTAAGCTATGAAGACTTTGTGAAAGAAGTTTACGGCGATAAATAGGCTTTTAACTAATAAATAAATCCTTATATTTAGGCGCTAAAATAATCTTAATTTAGCGCCTAATTTGTTGATAAACACAGCATATTTAACGAAATTAGTACAGTGAAAATACAGTTATGTTATCATGCTGTTGAAAATTAAGGGTTTAACTAATAATAAGAGACATAATAATATGAATTACGCTAAAGAATTTGAGAAATTCGCGATAAAAGATCAAGGAATTAGCAGTACTTACTACAATAAAATTATTAGTAGTATGTACCCCACCAATTTAACACCAAACATTATTGAAGAGCGTCAAATGAATGCTGTCGCTATGGACGTGTTTTCGCGTTTAATGATGGATCGTATCATTTTCTTAGGAACAGGTATAAACGATCAGGTGGCTAACATTATCCAAGCACAACTGTTGTTTTTAGAAAGTACAGATGCTTCTAAAGATATTCAAATCTATATTAATTCACCAGGAGGAAGTGTTTATGCTGGTTTAGGTATTTATGATACCATGCAATTTATTAAGCCAGATGTAGCGACTATTTGTACTGGTATGGCAGCTTCTATGGGGGCGGTATTATTATGTGCAGGTGCTAAAGGAAAACGTAGTGGTTTAACGCATTCGCGAGTAATGATTCATCAACCATTGGGTGGTGCGCAAGGTCAGGCGAGTGATATAGAAATTACAGCAAGAGAAATTTTAATACTTAAAGAAGAGCTTTATAATATTATAAGTAAGCATTCAGGGCAGGAATACGACAAAGTGTACGCCGATAGTGATAGAGATTACTGGATGAAGGCTGATAAGGCTAAGGAGTACGGTATGATTGACGAGATTTTGGCTCGTAATTAAATAATTTGTAAATTTAAGTTATTGCTTTACTGAATTTTATAGCATAAACTTCCAAAAAATAATAACAGGGATTAATGGCAAAAGAAGAATTAGAATGTTCGTTTTGTGGTCGTAAAAAACCAGAAACAAATTTATTAATAGCGGGGTTAGATGCGCATATCTGTGATAGATGTATTGAGCAGGCGCATGGTATCGTGTTGGAAGAATCTAAACAAAGTGACAGTAGCGATTTATCGGCAGAATTAAAACTTCGTAAACCACTGCAAATAAAAACATTCTTAGATGAGTATATCATTGGTCAGGATACTACCAAAAAGGTAATGTCTGTGGCTGTTTACAACCACTATAAGCGTTTATTACAACCCGTTTCAAACGACGATATCGATATTCAAAAAAGTAATATTATAATGGTTGGACAAACGGGAACCGGTAAAACCTTAATGGCTAAAACCATTGCTAGAATGCTAAATGTACCATTAGCAATTGTGGATGCTACTGTATTAACAGAGGCAGGTTATGTTGGTGAAGATGTTGAAAGTATTTTAACCAGATTACTCCAAGCAGCAGATTATAATTTAGAAAAAGCCGAAAAGGGCATTGTATTTATTGATGAAATAGATAAGATTGCTCGTAAAAGCGATAATCCCTCGATAACACGAGACGTTTCTGGTGAAGGTGTGCAGCAGGCTTTGTTAAAACTTTTGGAAGGAACGGTCGTTAATGTGCCGCCAAAAGGAGGTCGTAAACATCCGGATCAGAAATTTATAGAGGTGAATACTGAAAATATTTTATTCATAGCAGGTGGAGCTTTCGATGGTATTGAGCGCGTTATCTCTAAACGATTAAATATGCAGGCCGTTGGGTATAGTGCATCTATCTCAGAAGATGTGGTAGATCAAAATAACTTACTGCAATATATTATCCCTAGAGATTTAAAAGATTTTGGTTTAATACCTGAAATTATTGGACGTTTACCAGTGTTAACGCATATGGATCCTTTAGACGCTAAAACTTTAAGAGCTATTTTAACCGAGCCCAAAAATGCGATTATTAAGCAATATAAGAAGTTGTTTGAAATGGATGAGGTTGAATTCTCTATTACGAATGGAGCCTTAGATTATATCGTTGATAAGGCTATTGAATATAAATTAGGAGCTCGAGGTCTACGCTCTTTGTGTGAAGAAATTTTAACCGATGCTATGTTTGAAATGCCAAGTAGTGATGATAAAGCCTTGAATGTTACCAAAGCATATGCCGAAGAAAAGTTAACAAAAATAACCTTGAAAAAACTAAAAGCAGTTTCTTAAAATAAGTTATTACATTAATAAAAAAAACCACGTAAAAAACGTGGTTTTTTTGTTTTATAATGGATATTAATTAATAAAGGACATTACGAAAATCTACCTGAATTTTTTATTGTGAAGTAAATGTATGTGGAAATAAATTTATCACAAAACCAATTTATAAGCTTTTAGATTATTAGACGAAATACTCGTTTAAAAACTAAGCTTGTTTCCGTTAATCGGATTTTCATGCGAAATGTTTAAAAGAAGTAATTCATCCATGTAATTACGGGTATTCGAAAGTCGTGGTATTTTGTGTTGCCCACCTAATTTATTGTTTTGTTTTAACCAGTCGTAAAATAAATTTTTACGAGCCATATGAATTTTTGGTTTGTTTAGCGTTATGTTGTTGTAGCGTTTTGCTTCGTAATCTGAATTTAAAGCTTTTAACGCATTATCGAAAAGTTCATTAAAATAGTGAATGTCTTTAGGTGGTTTTTTAAATTCAATCAGCCATTCATGAGCGCCTTTTTCTTTGCCTTCCATAAAAATAGGAGCTGCTGTATAGTCAACAATTTCAGATCGAGTTCGTTTACAAACCTTCTTTAGAGCTTCTTCCGCATTTTCAATAATAAGTTCCTCACCAAAAACATTAATATGATGTTTTGTTCTTCCGGAAATTTTAATTCGGTATGGACTTAATGAAGTAAATCTTACCGTATCCCCAATTTTATAACGCCATAAACCGGCATTAGTTGTGATAATCACAGCATAATTCACATTGAGTTTCACTTCACTTAACGGAATGGCTTTCTCTTCAGAACTTCCATAGGTATCCATAGGAATAAATTCGTAAAAGATACCATAATCAAGCATCAAAAGTAATTCGTTGGAGTTGTTTTGATCCTGAATAGCAAAGAATCCTTCGGAGGCATTATAGGTTTCGTAATATTTAAAGTCTTTTCTAGGTAGAATCTTTTTATATTGATTCACATAAGGAGTAAAACTTACGCCTCCATGAAAATAGACTTCCAGATTGGGCCATATGTCGTGCAGATTTTGTTTTCCTGTAGTTTCTAAAACATTATTTAGTAGAACAAGCATCCAGGAAGGAACCCCAGCAAGACTTGTGACATTTTCATTGATTGTTTCGTTTACTATAGCCTGCATTTTATGTTCCCAGTCACTCATTAAGGACACTTTGTTGCTAGGTGTACTACTGAATTCTGCCCAAAAAGGCATGTTGTCAATTAATATGGCGGACAGATCTCCAAAGATAATACCGTTTTCTTTGTATAATTCTTTGCTTCCTCCTAAGCGTAAGCTCTTTCCAGTAAATAATTGGGAGTCTTCGTTGTTGTTTAAATACATGCAAAGCAAATCTTTGCTAGCAGCGTAGTGACAATCTTCTAAAGACTCTGCACTAACAGGGATAAATTTACTTTTGGCTCTGGTGGTCCCACTAGATTTGGCATACCACCTAATAGGGCGTGGCCAAAAAATATTGGTTTCACCATTCATAGAACGTTCAATGTCGTCTTGCCAGCCATCGTAATTTTTTATGGGAATACGCTCTGAAAATGTTTTGTAACTCTTTATGGATGCGAAGTCATATTTTCTTCCAAATTCAGTGTCTTTGGCTATGTCTATAAGGCTAAATAGTAATTCATTTTGTACTTCATTAGGGTATTTTAGAAATAATTCAATTTGATGAAAACGTTTTTTTAGAAACCAAGAAGCAATCGAATTTACTATAGGTATTGGCATATTTATTTTATCTTTATTTTTTTAAAAATAATACTTTTTTTCATGACCTACCAAGGCGTTTTAACAAAAATGGAAACGGAGTTTTCACAACCTATAGAGTACTATTTAGTTTTTGAAAACGATTTTATAAACATAAACCAATTACTCGATAAAACCATAACAATTCAATTTGTTAAATATCAATGTTTAAACTGCCGATTGGATAAGCAAATCTATCGTCAAGGGTTTTGCAAAAGTTGCTTTTTTGAGATTCCACAGGCGGCCGATTGGATTATGCGTCCCGAATTAAGTACGGCTCATTTAGGAAAAGAAGATCGTGATTTAGAATATGAAAAAAAGGTGCAGTTACAGCCCCATATTGTGTATCTTGCCAATTCTAGCAATGTAAAAGTTGGGGTAACCAGAAAATCTCAGATACCTACTCGCTGGATTGATCAAGGTGCTCATGAAGCCATTGAAATTGTTGAGGTGCCCAATCGGTACTTAGCTGGTATCACGGAGGTTGCATTAAAAGATCATGTGGCAGATAAAACCAATTGGCGTAAAATGCTGAAGAATGATATTGAAGATGAAAATTTAATGACCTGGCGCGACAATTTAAAACAATACATTCCTGAGGAAGTCATGGAATATTTTATTGAAAATAATACAGAAACCAACCTAGATTTTCCGGTTCATAAATATCCAGATAAACCAAAAAGTTTAAATTTAATAAAGGAACAATTATACACGGGGAAATTAGTAGGCGTGAAAGGGCAGTATTTAATTTTTGAAGATAATACGGTGTTTAATGTTCGTGCGAACGAAGGATTAGTTGTTAGTATTACAATCAACTAAAAAAAGGAATAGAGCCCCGATAACAAGTTAATGGTTATCGGGGGTTATATAGAAAAATTAAATATCTTCTTGGTCTCTAAGATTTTGAATGTAAGCCGCTTTTTGGATTTGGCGACGTCTTTTTACAGAGGGTTTCGTGAAAAACTGACCATCTCTCAGGTTCTGCATCACTTTAATATTTCTGTGTTTTCTTTTGTAACGTTTTAAGGCACGTTCTATATTCTCGCCGTCTTTTACAATAATTTTTAACATATATATAAATTAATTCAGATTTGTTTTAGGATTATCCTAAATACGTTTTTAACATTTTACTTTTCGAGGTATGACGCAAGCGTCTAATACCTTTTTCTTTTATTTGTCTTACCCGCTCTCGAGTTAAACCAAAAGCATCGCCTATTTCTTGCAGGCTCATTGATTGCTCTTTACTTATGCCATAATAATACCGTATAATTTCGGCTTCTTTTTCAGATAAAGTATCTAGAGCACGGTTTATTTCCGTGTTTAACGAGTCTTGCATCAAATTAACATCCGGTTGTGGTGTATGGCTAGACTGTACAACATCATATAAATTGGAATTTTCTCCTTCTTTAAAAGGGGCATCCATAGAAACGTGTCTACTCGAAATTTTCATAGACTGCTTCACATCACTAACACTTAAATCTAAAGAACTGGCTAATTCTTCGGCACTTGGTGCACGTTCGTGCGATTGTTCTAAAAACGAATAGGCTTTATTAATTTTATTAATAGAACCAATTTTGTTCAAAGGTAGTCTAACAATTCGAGATTGTTCGGCTAAAGCTTGTAAAATTGCTTGCCTAATCCACCAAACGGCATAAGAGATAAATTTAAAACCACGTGTTTCATCAAATCGTTTGGCTGCTTTTACCAAGCCAGCATTGCCTTCGTTGATTAAATCGGGTAAAGTTAAGCCTTGATTTTGGTATTGCTTAGATACTGAAACTACAAATCTTAAATTCGCCGTTGTTAACTTATCTAATGCTTTTTGATCACCTTTTTTTATTTTCTGAGCTAATTCGACTTCTTCCTCAGCGGTTATCAGTGGTATTTTGCTAATGTCTTGTAAATATTTATCTAAAGATTTTGATTCCCTATTGGTAACCTGCTTCGTAATTTTTAGTTGCCGCATGTACGCCTTGTTCTGGTTTTAAGTTAAACTTGGTTATAACTTAACTTTTTTATTCGAAAAACCTAATTATTGGACGTCTTTTTTAAAAAATAGATATTGATTTACAAAATGTTACTTAATAGTATCCTGTGTTTTTTTCTTTTTACCCAGTAAACCACCAAGGGCATTTTTTACAGTATTTGTAGTGGCATCCGTTTTTGTCGAGTCGGTTTGGTTCTGATTGTTACCTAATATATCAGTAATAACATTTTTGGTGTTTTTGTTTTGTTCCTCCCTGGTTGAGTCAGTTTTTGTGTTATTTCCTTTTATTAAATTCCCGAGTAAATCTTCAGCTTGCGATTTTCCTTGGTTTAAAAGTTTTTGTTTTTGAATTTCAACCAATTGTTTACTTAAATTAGAAACCCCACTGGATAAATCTGTTTTTACATTTGGGTTGTTGAAACTGCCAGTAATATTTGCTGTAACCGGAATCGAAATGTTTTTAGCTTCTTCGCTATCTATTTTAGCTATTAGCTGATTAATATCGCTGCCTAAATATTTTGCAGGCACATTAAATACAGCATTATAATCCATGGTTTCGTCGAACCCGTGAGAACCGGAAACATCAATGGTGATGTCTTCGTATTTAATTTGAAATGGTTTCACATTTACTTTACCTTCTGCAAATTCAAATTTTGTTTTTATATCTTTTAAATTCAATTTTTTAAAGTCGATAAAATTGAATGTGTTATCCAGTTTACTTAATGCTGCGCTTTGGTCTGGACTGATGCTGGTTGTTAATAATTCAGCTAAGGCATTCCCAGACATAGAACTTAAATTAGGTGTGAAATCTTTTGTTAAATCGCCACTTAAATTAAGTGTTGAATTTAAAGTTCCTTGAATTAAATTAGCTATCGGTGCTAGATTTTGAAGCAATTCTAAGCCTTTAAAAGATTGTGCAACGTCAAAACCATTTATGTCTAAATTTAAATTAAAATTTGGGGTGTTGTTTTTTGTTGAAACATTTCCGGCAACGGCCAAGGCTCCATTAAAAATATGTGAAGTTAAATTGGTTAAAGATACTTGTTGATCTTTTATTATGAGTGTGCCTTTTACGTCTTTCAGATTTAAATTGTCGTAAACTACCTGATTGGCCTGTGCGTTTATGGTACAATCTAAAAAAGCTGGGATTTTTAAAGATTCTGAGGTTTCTGTAGATTCTTTTTGTGTTTCGGTTTCTTCTGTTTCATTGTTGTCAACCATAAAATCACTTACTTTAAAAAGCGTCGATTTTAAATTAAAATTTCCTTGAAGTGTATTGTTGCTAACTAAAAATCCTATAAGGTTATTAATAGTTCCATTGGCATTAATATCGCTATCACCTGATTTGGCCTCGAATGAATTTAATGAAACGGTTTGCGGGTTAAAACTAATCTCAGCATTTGTAATGTGTATAGGGTTTACAACATCTTTCGAAGCAAATACGAAATTACTAACACTAGCCGAACCGTTATTTTTAATTCGTGCATAATTACTAGTTTCTATAGCGTTCATATCAAAAGCTGTAGAAAGCTTGGCTTTTAGGATACCACTTAATTCCTGATCGAGCTCTATAGGATAGGCTTGTTTTAGGTTGGCTAAATTTAAAACACCATCTATATGAGCTTTTACAAACATGTTTGATGTGATGTTACTTATAGAGGCAGATGATTTAAACACATCTTGATCAATTTTAAAATTTAGTGTGTTTAAGTCTATATGAGTATCGTCCGCCAGCCCTGTACTGTTTTTTATAGAGGTGTTAATTACTATGTTATCCACACGTTTTGGAAGATCAGGATATTTAAAGGAGGCTTTGTTCGATGTGATTTGAATATCGAATGTAGGAATGGTTGTTTCGGTAATTTTACCTTTAATAAGGCCTTTAACTTTAAAATCTCCAGTGGTTTCTACACCTTCAATACTTTTAGAATAGACTTCAGGGATAAGAGCTAAGAAATTTTTGAAATTGGATTCGGGATTTTCAAAAGTAATATCGACCTCTTGGCCGTCGTCAAATAATCGTATATAACCATCAAATTTTAAAGGTAGCTTGTTGATGAAACCAGTGTTTTCCTTAAAGCTATATTTGTTGTTTTCTAAATCAAGTTCGATAAGCGCGTCTAATTTTATGGAATTATTTTTTAAATATTCAGTGTTATCTATTGAAACGCTAACATTGGCACTGGTTTTTGTATCTAAAATGGATGTGTCAGCAGAAAAGGAGCCATTCCCAGTATGATTTAATTCGGAAATGCGCATTTCAGTTTTTGAGCCGTCATCAATGTAAATAAAAGTACTATTGCTAATGCCGTAATTTTCTATATCAAACGAAAATCCTCCCGATTGTTCACTTTCTTCAGGTTCACTTGTGTTGCTTGATTTTGCTATATCGTAGTTAACTCGGCCTAAACTGTCTGTTTTCAGAGTGATTTCAGCTTCATCAATCGTAAAGGTGTTTATAGCCAAAGGCCCATCACTTTCACTTTTGAATAATTCTTTTAATGACATGGAAAAGGCTATGTTTTTTACGCTAATAAACTTTTCATCCTTAAAAGGTTCAAAATTTGTAATCATTAAATCATCGATACCCACATGTGCTTTTGGGAAATTCTTTATAAAACTTAAATTAACATTGCTAAACTCAACTTTGGCGTTTAGGTTATCATTAATAAATTGTTTTACTAAATGTTGTATTTGAGATTGAAATGCTAACGGCAGCGCAATAAGAAGCGCTAATATGATTAATATTGAAATTCCGAATATTTTAAGTGCCTTTTTCACAGGTGTTAAGTTTATTGATTAGTGAGCTTTATATTATATACGCAAAATAGGTATGAACAGTTTAAAGTTAAAAATTTTCGGCTTTAAGTTTGCTATAAAAATTAGAGTAAATTTATTTCTTCATTCACCTTTAAATTAAAGCGTTTTCTAAATATATAAACGCCTAAATACATAAAAGGAGTATCGCAAAGGGCTACAATAACCTTAAATAAAAATCCACTAATCAGTAAGCCTTGAAACATATGCCAGGGCAGTACTTCAAAAAGGCATAAAAGTAAAACAACTGAAAGCGTATCGACGAATTGCGATAACCAGGTTGAAAAATTATTTCTTAGCCAAAGATGTCTGCCTTTAGTCAGTCGTTTCCAGAAATGATAGATCTGAATATCTACAAACTGCGCGCATAGGTAAGCAGTCATACTGGCTCCAACAGCTAATATAGTGCGTCCAAATACATTGGAAAAAATGTCGTCGTTTATTGGAGAACTATCTACAGCTGGAACTAAATCGGCTATAAAAACAATTAAAACGGAAAAAAGTGAGGCAAAAATGCCAGTTATAACTACTTGATTGGCGCGTTTTTTACCGTAAATTTCACTTATTAAATCGGTAATTAAAAAAGTGATTGGGTAGGGTAGAATACCTACTGAAACAACAAAAAGTTTAGAACCGAATATTTCTATATCGAAAGGATACCAATAAAAAAACTTTTGAAAAATTAGATTTGATACTACCAATGAGGTTATAAATAAAGCTCCTAAAAGCATATAAATTCTTTGGGCAGCGAGTTTGTCTTTTAACGTCATAAATATTTTTTGAAAAATACGATTAGTAAATATAAAAGATTAAAATTTGTTTTAGTTATTTTGCCCCTTATATGAAGCGAACATCTACATTTTATATAGCTTTTGGTAGTAATAAAGGCAATAAGTTAAATAATATACAACTAGCTGTAAATGAAATTTACAAGCAAGTAGGAGATGTTAAACACATTTCAAAATTATATAAGTCTAAAGCCGTTGGTTTCGACGGGGATGATTTTTTAAATGGTTGTTTAGAGTTAAACTCTTGTCTTGAGCCGCAGGTAGTTTTGGATATATTGCTGTCTATTGAAAATAAACTTGGTCGGATTAGAACAGAATCTGATACTTATGAATCTCGAACTATAGATTTAGATATTGTTTTAGTGGATGATAAGATTATTAATACCGAATCTTTGCTAGTGCCTCATCCGCAAATGATGTATCGCAAGTTTGTTTTGTTGCCTCTAAATGATATTGCGTCATATGTAATGCATCCTGTACTGAAAAAAGAAATAGGTGTATTATTGCAAAATTGCAAGGATGCTTCGGAATTAGAGCCAATACAAGAAATAATAAAGATTCCTACTTCAGAATTTGAATTATCAAAATTTAATTACATCGCAATTGAAGGAAACATTGGGGCAGGAAAGACTAGTCTGGCAACTAGAATAGCTGAGGATTTTAATGCAAAATTGATTCTAGAACGATTTGCCGATAATCCCTTTCTTCCAAAGTTTTATGAAGACGCCAATCGGTATGCCTTTTCTTTAGAAATGTCCTTCTTAGCAGATCGGTATCAACAAATCACAGACGATTTATCGCAGCTTGATTTGTTTAAAGATTTTGTGGTAAGTGACTATGATGTTTTTAAGTCACTGATATTTGCCAAAGTTACCCTTCAAGAGGATGAATTTAATCTTTACCGCAAGCTTTTTTATTTAATGTATAAAGAATTGCGGAAACCTGATTTATATATTTATCTATATCAAAAAACAGCACGACTTCAGGAAAATATTAAAAAACGCGGTCGTGATTATGAACAGAATATCGCTGACGATTATTTAAATAAAATTAATTCTGGTTATTTAGATTTTTTAAAAATTCAAAACGACTTTAATGTAAAAATCATCGATGTTTCAAATAAAGACTTTGTAAACGATCGAGAAGATTATTTGTGGGTATTGCAACAGATAGCGGTTAATTAGGTTTTCATTTTACTAAATATATCCCACACCACCACACCACAACTTACCGAGATATTTAAAGAGTGTTTCGTGCCAAATTGTGGAATTTCAATAACCATGTCGCTAGTACTAACCACATCTTGTGCAACACCCTTTACTTCATTTCCGAAGACTAAGGCGTAAGTTGTATCTTTTTCAGGGGTGAATTCGTTTAACATTGTAGCATTTTCAGCTTGTTCAATTGCACAAACTTTTACCCCTTTTTGTTTTAATTTTTCAACTAAATCGATAGTGTTTTCTACATATTCCCAGGCCACCGTATCGGTACTTCCCAGGGCTGTTTTATGAATGTCTTTATGAGGAGGCGTGGCGGTAATGCCGCACAAATAGATTTTTTCAATTAAAAAGGCATCACTTGTTCTAAAAACAGAACCTATATTATTCAAGCTTCTAATATTATCTAGTATTATAATTAGGGGTGTTTTTTTAGATGATTTAAAGGCATCTACGCTTAATCTGTCTAGTTCACTGTTTTTTAATTTGCGCATACTCGATTTCTGTTTGTGTTTAATTTCAGTCTATTGTTGAAATCTCAATTTAATTGTAGATAACTTATAATGTTACGATTTCAAAAAAAATCAAAATAGTACTACTTTAGCAATCTTACAATAATCGCAAAAATAACATTAAAAAACCTTTTACCATTGGCTAAGAAAGCAAAAAAAGAGACCCCTTTAATGAAACAGTATAATACAATAAAGGCGAAATATCCGGATGCCTTGTTATTGTTTCGTGTGGGTGATTTTTACGAAACATTTGGGGAAGATGCCGTGAGAGCTGCAGGTATTTTAGGTATTATATTAACTAAACGAGGGGCTGGTAGCGAAAGTGAAACTGCTCTGGCCGGGTTTCCGCATCATTCGTTAAATACCTATTTGCCAAAATTGGTAAAAGCGGGAGAACGTGTAGCTATTTGTGATCAATTGGAAGATCCGAAGCAAACCAAAACCATTGTAAAACGTGGAGTTACCGAATTGGTTACTCCTGGAGTCGCATTAAATGATGAGGTTCTAGTGTCGAAATCGAACAATTTTTTGTGTTCGGTTTATTTTGATAAGAAATATATAGGAGTTTCATTTTTAGATATTTCTACCGGTGAGTTTTTAACGTCTCAAGGGAATGCGGAATATATTGATAAGCTATTACAGAATTTTAGTCCGAGTGAAGTGCTAGTGTCTAAGCAGAAGCGGTTATTGTTTAATGAAACCTTCGGAAGTGATTATCATACATTTTATCTTGAAGACTGGATTTATCAAACGGACTATGCCTATGAGACTTTAACGAAACATTTCAATACAAAAACCCTTAAAGGGTTCGGAATTGAAGATTTGCATGAAGGTATTATTGCGGCAGGATCTATTTTGCATTATTTGTCAGAGACTCAGCATAACAAACTGGAACATATTGCTTCGGTGTCTAGAATAGCTGAAGATGATTATGTGTGGATGGATAAATTTACCATTCGAAATCTAGAACTTTACAATTCAACAAATAATAATGCGGTAACATTATTAAGTGTTATTGATAAGACCATTTCGGCAATGGGAGGCCGTATGCTAAAACGTTGGTTGGCCTTACCTTTAAAGAATGCCGATAAAATTAAGCATCGTCATGAGGTAGTCGATTTCTTTGTTAAGGAAACCGGTTTGCTTCAAAAAATTCAGAATCAGATAAAGCATATTGGCGATTTAGAACGACTCATATCTAAAGTTGCCACAGGCAAAGTTAATCCACGGGAAGTTATTCAACTTAAAAATTCTTTAGAGGCTATTGTCCCTATAAAAGCTATGGCTTCTAATTGCGATAATACTTCTTTAAAGATAATTGGAGATACTTTGCAAAGTTGTGATGTGCTTCGAGAAAAAATTAAGCAGATGCTTAACGAAGAAGCTCCGGTAAATGTGTTAAAGGGGCATACTATTGCTGTAGGTTATTCTACCGAATTAGATGAGCTTCGTAATTTATCGAAATCAGGGAAAGATTATTTAGATAATATGCTAAAGCGCGAAAGTGAGCGCACTGGTATAACGTCTTTAAAAATTGCTTCAAACAATGTTTTTGGGTACTACATTGAAGTTAGAAATACGCATAAAGATAAAGTTCCTGAAGATTGGATTCGAAAACAAACCTTGGTAAGTGCCGAGCGTTATATTACAGAAGAATTAAAGGAGTATGAAGCAAAAATTTTAGGTGCCGAAGACAGAATACTTGGCATCGAGCAGCAGTTGTTTGGCGAGTTGGTTGCATGGATGAATCAGTATATTAAACCCGTGCAGCAGAACGCCCATTTAATTGGTCAAATTGATTGCTTGTGTGGTTTTGCTCAATTGGCAAAAGACAACCATTATGTATATCCTGAAATTGATGATTCTTTTGATTTAGATATTAAAGAAGGGCGTCATCCGGTTATCGAAAAGCAATTGCCTATTGGTGAAGCCTATATCACCAATAATGTATTTCTTGATCGATCCACTCAGCAAATTATTATGATTACTGGTCCAAACATGTCCGGTAAATCGGCCATTTTGCGTCAAACAGCCTTAATTGTATTGTTGGCTCAAATGGGTTGTTTTGTTCCTGCCGAATCGGCAAGAATTGGCTTGGTAGATAAAATATTTACTCGTGTAGGTGCTAGCGATAATATATCTATGGGAGAATCGACATTTATGGTTGAAATGAATGAAACGGCTTCCATATTAAATAATATATCTGAAAGAAGCCTGGTGTTACTCGATGAGATTGGTCGTGGCACCAGTACTTATGATGGTATTTCTATTGCTTGGGCTATAAGCGAATATTTACATGAACACCCAGCGAAGCCTAAAACATTATTTGCTACCCATTATCATGAGCTTAATGAAATGACTGAAACTTTTGGGCGTATTAAAAATTATAATGTTTCAGTTAAAGAATTAAAAGATAATGTGCTTTTTTTAAGAAAGCTGGTAGAAGGAGGTAGTGAACATAGTTTTGGTATTCATGTTGCAAAAATGGCGGGGATGCCTCAGCAAGTTTTACGGCGTGCTAACCAAGTTTTAAAGAAATTAGAGAAGTCGCATTCCAGTGAAGAGCTCACCGAATCAGTGAAATCTATTAAGGATGAAATGCAGTTAAGTTTTTTCAATTTAGACGATCCGTTACTTGAAAATATAAAGGATGAAATATTAGAAACTGATATTGATACACTTACACCAGTGGAAGCTTTGATGAAATTAAATGAAATTAAGCGCATGTTGGTAAAGAAAAAACGGGCTTGAAAAATAAATTAAATTTTTTTTCAAAAAAGCTTTGCGAATCCAAGAAATGTCTTAAATTTGCAACCGCAATCACGAATTGCTCGTTCATTTAAAGACTGCGAAAGTAGCTCAGGGGTAGAGCATCACCTTGCCAAGGTGAGGGTCGCGGGTTCAAATCCCGTCTTTCGCTCTGAAACTTTCGAATAAGATATACCAAGATGCTGAAGTGGTGGAATTGGTAGACACGTTGGACTTAAAATCCAATGGCCATTATGGCCGTGCGGGTTCAAGTCCCGCCTTCAGTACTAAAGCCTTTACAATTTTTGTAAAGGCTTTTTTTATGGATTTTAATGAGATTTTGTACCATACCTAAACAACCCATAACCATTGTAAATGATTAGTCCAGTTACAATAGTTATGTGGGGTTTATTGGTGTAATTTAAGATCAAGGGATGATAGTAAAACCTCTATTTTTTCTTTATTGGAAGGTCTTGGAGCATTATAGTCTACTACATTGCCTTTAGGGTCTATGAGAATAAATCTAGGAATAGCATTTACGCCATATGCCTTTATGAAGTTAGATTCAAATTTATCTGGAGCAATAATTTGAGTTCCCGACATATGCTTGTCTTCAATCATTTTACGCCATTTATTTTTGTTTTTTTGGTCATCTACAGATATACTAATAAAAGCAATATTTTTATCCCTATAGTTCTTTTCAAGAGTCTCCAAAAAGGGAATTTGATATTTACAAGGTCCGCACCAGGTGGCCCAAACATCTATGTAAACATATTTTCCAGTAAAGTCAGATAGGGACGTTTTAGAACCATCATAGTTTTCATAATTTTCGAAAGTAGGTGACACAGTGCCCTTTTTTAGTTGTTTAAACAAATTATGCTCTTCATCATATTTATCGGTAATTCTTTTAATTAAAGATTCGATATACGATGTTTCAATAGAAATTTTGTCTTCAGGAATATTAGAATAAGCATTTAGGGCTTTCATAAATTCTGCTTTAAGAGTTTCTGTTTTATATTTAAAATCAGATTTATCTAGTCTATACCAATCTTTTTTGTAGCTTTTATTTGATGAAAGCATCCGTTGTTTCTCAATGATGAAATTGTTGTAATCGGCATTGTCATTTTCAAATTGGGCAGTTTCTTTAAAAATAGTTGCATCGGCAGTTAGAGAAATGTTTTCACCATTTTTTATATAAATTGGAGTACTAATACTATCCTTTTCTAATAACAAATGAAACTGATCAAATTTGGTATTTAGTTTAAGAGTGTCTGTGAAAATGCCCTGCATGTCGAGCTTAACAGATTTCTTGTATCCATTCATTCCATAGATTGAAATTTCTTTAGAATTAGCATTCAAAATTTTTCCTGATAATTTGGCATATTCGGGATGTTGTTTTTTTGTGTTACAGGATTGCAATTGGAGCATTATTAATGCAAAGTATAGTATTCTTTTCATAACTTGAATAGGTGGTATGGCTAAGGTGTTTTTGATTTTCATATTGACTGTTATTGTTTAAATTCTTTTAAATATTTATGAAATAAATTCTTAAGATATTTAAACTATGAGTAGATAATGTGGGAAATGGGTGGAAAAAATCTTACGAATAATGCGGAATAATGAAAAAGAAGACTATCCTGTGTGTAAACTAAGTAATGAAAATATATAGCACTTTCGAGCTGTAGTTAATTATATCACAGAATTATACTTTTATAAAAATACGTTTTCTATAAAGTAAATAGGCTAGAAAAATATAGAAGGCGACAACTCCTAATCCATAAAGGAGCGAACTCATTTCAGGAATTATGAAATCGTGTAGAAAAATATTTTCATATAACCAGGAATGTATGTTTTGAGAATTGTTAATTGGGATTAAATACATACATTTTGAAATTAAACTGGAAAGAAAGTATATGGTAATGGCATTCATGCCAACATATTTAAAAATATTTCCAAACTTATAGTTTTTAATATCCTTTAGATAATAAATAATCGCCAGAAGTAAGGTAGCCCACCCATTAGTTACTAAAACAAAAGAGCTACTCCAAAAGGCTTTGTTTATAGGGAACCAAAAATTCCATATATAGCCAAGTGTCAGAAAAACCAAGGCTATACCTATTAAAAAATTAATGCTTTTATAATGGTCTAAAACTTTAGCTGTTAATACACCTGAAAGACATGACACTATTGAAGTTAGGGTGCTTAACAGTCCTTCTGGGTCATAATCAGCCTGCCACATATGGTTTCCTAAAATGTTTAAATCAATATAATTCGCCCAATTATTTATGCTTCTATCTAAGGTTGGTACATTTCCGTTGGGCAAAGGAATAAAATCCAATAAGATCCAGTAGCCTATCAATATGAAAACACAAATGGCTAAAAGTTTTTTCCATGAAAAGTTGAGGTAAAGAAGGGCGGAAACAAAAAAGACAATACCTATACGTTGTAATACTCCTGGAAATCTTAATGTTTCGATATCGGAAATAAAAGGCATTTGCGGGATAAATGCATTTAGAAACAGTCCTAATCCAATAAGTTTTAAACTTCGAATGCTGATTTTTTTTATGGTTGAAGCATTGGGTGTTTTGTTTTTATAGGCGAAGTAAATCGAGATGCCTACAATAAAAAGAAAGAATGGGAAGATTAAATCGGTTGGGGTAAGTCCATGCCATTGAGCATGTCGTAAAGGAGGATATATGTTATTCCAGTCTCCGGGTGTATTTACTAATACCATAGCGATGATAGTTAGCCCTCTGAGTATATCAACCGATTCAATTCTTTTTTTCATCATTATACTATAAAGTAAAGTATGTTACTTTTTTAAGCCTACTTTATGACCAATAAAAGCATAGTATAGAATGATGAGATAACACGGTAACAATATCCAATATCCAAACGAAGCGGCATCAGCAGTTGCAGCTAAAATTTCATTACCTTCGGATATTAATTGCTCTTTTTTAACATCAACTAACTTGCCATATAATGGCGGTAATATGGCTCCGCCAGAAATAGCCATTATTAATAATGCTGAGGCGGTTTTTGTAAACTGACCTAAACCATTTAAAGCTAAAGGCCAAATAGCGGGCCAAACTAGTGCATTTGCTATTCCTAAGGCAGCCACGAAAAGAACAGATGTGAAACCACTAGTAGATACAATGCAAAAAGAAAATATTATACCCAGTATCGCGCTGGATTTTAAGGCTAAAGCTTGACTAATGTATTTAGGAATTAAAAATACGCCGAGCGCATAGGTGGCTACCATTGCCATTAAGGTAAATAAGGTAAAAAACTTGGCTTGTTCAACAGGGATGTCTAAGGAAATACCATAAGAAATAATTGTATCTCCAGCAATAACTTCAACGCCTACATATACGAATAAAGCTAAAACTCCCAACCATAAATGTGGAAATTGGAAAATACTGGTTTTAGTTTTTTCGCCAGTTTCAGAAGCATCAATAGGTTTGGCTTCAACATGTGGTAAAGGTGCTTTTCTAATTAATAGGCCTAGCAATATTAAGACGATAGCCATAACTATGTACGGTGTTATAACGCTATCGGCCATGGTATTAAGTAATTCGATTTTTTCGGAATCGTTTACAGTACTAAGCTTGTCTTTTAAGCTATCGATACCCGATAATAAAATAGCTCCAAAAATTACAGAACCTAGTGCTCCAGCTACTTTATTAGCAATACCCATGATGGCAATACGTTTGGCGGCGCTTTCAATAGGCCCTAGAATAGTTATATAAGGGTTTGATGCTGTTTGAAGGAGAGTCATGCCGGCTCCTTGAATAAATATAGCCGTTAAAAACACCCAGTAAGTGCGAGCTTCGGCTGCAGGAATGAAAATTAAAGCGCCCAAAGCCATAATAATAAGTCCGAGAGACATGCTTTTTCTGTATCCTAATTTGTTAATGATGTAGGAAGCAGGAATGGCCATGACTACAAAGGAAATATAGGAAGCCGAGGCTACCAGGTATGATTGTGCATCGGTAAGCTCGTTAATGGTTTTCATAAAGGGAATGAGTGCGCCATTAATCCAGGTTACAAATCCGAAAATGAAAAAAAGTCCAGCAATTATAAATATAGGTATAAGGGTGCTGTTTTTTGATGGAGTCGATTCTTCTATGGTTTGAGCCATGATAAAATAGTTAATTATAAAAGGTTATTGATTAGTTTTCGTTGTCGTCTGTTATGTTGAAAATGCGTTCTTTTGTTTGTTTCAGGTAATTTCGTCCAATAGGTATTTTTCGGTTTGAAATTTCTACGGTGTTACCTTCTAAGGCGCTTATTTTATTTATTGATATGGTATAGGATCGGTGTATACGTAAAAAATTCGATTGTGGTAATTCTTCGGTGATGGCAGATAATGATTTATGAACAACATAATCGCCCAAATTAGTAATAACCTTAATGTAATCTTTTAAGCTTTCTATATATAAAATATCGTTTAAATTCACCTTAATCAACTTCTTGTTAACTTTTAAGAAAATATGAGGCTCTTGATGTATGCTGGAATCTCCCATGGTATTGCTCACATACATTTGTTGATAAATTTTATTAATGGTTTTTAAAAAGCGCTCAAAAGGAATTGGTTTTACTAAATAGTCTAAGATATTTATTTCAAATCCTTTAACAGCGTATTCGCGATATGCTGTGGTGATTACAATTAATGGCTTATAACTCAGGTTGTCTATAAACGCGAAACCAGTCATCTGTGGCATGTTTATATCCAGAAAAATAACATCTATTTTTTCTTTTTCTAAAATGTGGTATGCTTTTAATGGGTTGTTGAAGGTTTCAACAATTTCTATATGATCGAAATTTTTTAGATGGTTTTCAATCACCGTAATTGCTAAAGGTTCGTCATCAATAATGATACATTTAATCTTCATCAAACAGGGATTTTTAAAAATAGTTGGTGTTTGTTATCAATAGTTTTTGTTTCTAAAACAAAATCATTAGCAAATAGTAGTTTTAATCGTCTTAGTGCATTTTCATTGCCAATTCCATGGGGTTTACTGTTATCCTCGAAAACATTCGGATTAAAACTATTCGTAAGTTTAAATTCTAAATAGCCGCTTTGTTCCACATTGAAACTCATATCTATTTCTAATTTGTCGTTACCTTTCATGCCATGCTTGAAACTGTTTTCAACAAAAGAAAGCAGAAGCAATGGTGGAACTTCAATGTCTTCAAGATTGCCGGTAATATCCATTTCAACATGAATGCGGTCTTCAAAACGTAAACGTTCAATATCCACAAAATTATTTATGTGGTTTATTTCTTGTAGTAAATTGGTTTTGGTTCCGTCAATTTCATAAAGAACGTATTGCATCATTTCAGACAATTTAATAACTAGTCTGGGTGCATTATCAGATTTTTGGAGCGTTAAGGCATACAGATTGTTTAAAGTATTGAAAAAGAAATGTGGTTGTATTTGCGTTCTTAGGTATTTCAGTTCGGTGCTTAATTGTAATTTTGCTAGGTCTTCATTTTTCTTTTTCTCCATAAACCACTCTACAACGAACTTAATAGAGGTTACAAAAGAAATGACATACAGTTCTCCTAAAATTACTGCTACTATATAGTTGATGTCAAAAAAGTTAGATGCTAAGTGAGATTCTGGATATATTTTTTCGGTAACCAAAATATAATTTAAAGATGTTCTAATAACATACACTAGAACCAAAATAAAAATCATAATAGCTACGTAGCGCTTGTATTTTTTACGTAAAATAAATTTTGGGATTAAATAAAATATATTACCATACACGATAATAATATGAATCGCAAACTCTACTACGTTTGATTTAAACGAATAGACATAATCGTTAAAATAACTTCCCCAGCGCCAAACATTAAATGCAAAATATATCAACCAAAATATCAAGTGATATTTGACTGGTATGGTGGTTCCTATTTTTTGTTTAAAGGTTGAGATAAAATTAATTATTTAAGATTTTGTTGGTAAAACAATAATAAAATAAAGCAATTTTAATCATATAATCATTAATTACCAATTATTTTATAAATAGTTTATTGTAGCAGAATGTCTTATCTAACTAATTGTGTTGTCTGTATGTAAAATACTGTCGTCTATATAAATTTTTTTAACATTTTTTTAATAATCAATAGTTTGGCACAACTAGAAAAACTAAATAATTTAATTATGAAACAAAACTTACGAACTCTTTTCTTGTTTTCTTTTGTGCTGCTAATAGGGCAATTAACCTTTGGTCAGGAAAAAGATATAACAGGAGTAGTAACTTCAAAAAGCGATGGAATTCCATTGCCTGGAGTGAATGTAACAGTTAAAGGGACCTCTAATGGGGCTCAAACAGATTTTGATGGGAATTATTCTTTAACGGTAAATGTTGGAGATGTATTAAATTTCTCTTACTTGGGAATGACTTCTGTTGAAGTAACAGTTGGAGAATCAAATGTTATTAATGTAGCTTTAGAAGAAGATGCTGAACAATTAAACGAAGTTGTAGTAACGGCTTTAGGTATTAAAAAAACAAGAAAGTCATTGACTTATGCAGCTCAGGATATTAATGCTGATGAGTTAAATAAGGTGAAACAAACCAATCCGGTAAATAGTTTATCTGGTAAGGTGGCAGGGGTGTCGATAACCAGAAGTAGTTCTGGTGTTGGTGGCTCGGTAAAAGTTACTTTACGTGGTAACTCGTCTATAGGGAATAATCAGCCATTATATGTTGTAGATGGAGTTCCTTTATCTAATCCATCTTCAAGTCAACCAGAAGATAGCTTTGGTGATATAAATGGAGGAAACAGAGATGGTGGAGATGCTATGTCTTTAATTAATCCAGAGGATATTGAGTCTTTAACAGTTTTAAAAGGAGCTTCGGCATCGGCATTATATGGTAGTGCAGGATTGAATGGGGTTATTTTAATTACGACCAAAAGAGGTAAATCCGGAAGTTTTAAAGTTGATTTTTCGTCAAATTTAACAGTTGATTCTGCTGCTTATGCAATGGATTTCAATGATGAAACTCAAAGTAATATTGATGATTTCTTAAATACTGGATTTACAAATATTAATGCCTTATCTGTTTCTGGTGGAACCGATAAAGCACAAACGTATTTTTCATATAGTAATTCGTTTGCAACGGGCGTTATGCCTGAAAATAGGTTAAAGCAGCATACATTTAATGTCCGTGAAACTGCGAAACTTTTTGATGATAAGTTAAGTATTAATGCTAGTGTAATGGCATCTACGCAAAATGTTACTAATAGACCTATATCAGGGTTATATTTTAATCCGTTAGTAGGAGTATATGGTTTTGCGTCTGATACTGAAAAGTTGTCTGATTATGAAAATTTTGAAAGTTATGATCCTTCAAGAAATATTATGGCTCAGCGTTGGTTTAGAGGTACTTCTGATATTGAGCAAAATCCATATTGGATTTTACATAGAAATGCATCAGAGGATACAAATCAAAAGTTAGTAGCTTCTGTAAATTTAAATTATCAAGTTAACGATTGGTTAGCCCTACAAACTAGAGGAACATATGATAAGTCGTTGTTCAATTTTGAAAGAAGAATTTATGCAACTACAGAGGCAACTTTGGCTCCGGCGAATGGGCGTTACATTGTAAATAATAATGATTTTACACAATATTATGGTGATGTTATAGCTAATATTAATAAGCAGTTTGGAGAAACAATTTCTTTATCTGCAATTGTTGGTACTAGTACGACTAGAACAACTTCAGAATCTTTTATAGGTGATTCAGGAACTAATGGCGGGTTACAGTATGCAAATGTGTTTTCATTTCAGAACTTTAATGGAAATCCGTCGGTTAACTTTACACAAAATTCATTAGAGACACGAGTGAACTCGGTGTTTGCTAGTGCTACTATAGGTTTTAATGATAAAATATTTGTAGATTTAACAGCAAGAAATGATTGGACATCTACACTTCCAAAAGAAAATAATTCATTCTTCTATCCATCAATTGGTTTAACCGGTGTTTTAAGTGAGTTATTTGAATTGCCTGAAGCTGTGTCTTTTGCAAAATTACGTGCATCGTATGCAGAGGTAGGTAATGGTTTTGCTGCGGATCAAATTAACCCTCAGCGTTCGATTATTTTTGGAGGTGGAGGCGTTAGCCCTGCCGATCCAATAAGACCATTCCCAGGTTCTACACCAAAACCAGAAAGACAAAAATCTTTTGAAATAGGTACCGAATGGAAGTTTGCAAATAATAGATTAGGAATCGATTTAGGGTATTATAATACTAAAACGGTAGATCAGTATTACGCGTTTTCTACTTCAGTTTCAATTATAGGTGCTCCTCAGGCATATTTAAATTCTGGTGAAATTTCGAACAAAGGTTTTGAAGCAACGGTATTTGCAATACCTGTTCAGAATGATAATTTCTCATGGAATACTTCATTAAATTTCGCTTCTAATAAAAATAGGATTGAAAAAATCTATAATGGACAGGTGCTTGAAGGTTTAATAGAACCTGAATTCTTTACATTATCAGGAAAAGGAGTTAATACTTTTGGTTCCTATTTAGTTGAGGGCGGATCATTTGGTGATATTTATGCTCAGGTAGTTAAAAGAAATGCTGATGGCTTACCGATCATAGAAGGAGATGCAGTTATAGCTGATAATGATAATACAGTGGATGGACTTACTAAGGTAGGTAATGCTAACCCGGATTTTACTTTAGGGTGGAATAACTCGTTTTCTATTAAAAATTTCACAGTCGATTTCTTAATCGATGGAAAATTTGGAGGAGAAACAATGAGTATGACAGAGGCTGTAGTGGAAGGTACTAGTAATAATTCGGCAAGAGAAACCGCAAATAATAATGTTAATGTACAGATAGATGGTACACCAACTACAATGTCAGCGAAAGACTATTATGGTAAAGTAGGCGGTAGAAATGGATTTACAGGTGAGTATATTTATAGTGCAACCAATGTTAGGCTTGCAGAGTTTGCTTTAGGATACAATTTTAATTTAGGTGAGAATTCTTTTTTCTCTAGAGTAAAAGCTTCATTAGTGGGTAATAACCTGTTTTTCTTTTATAAAGATGCGCCGCATGACCCTAATTTATCTATGAGCACAGGTAATGCATTACAAGGTGTGGATGTGTTAGCTCTGCCTTCGACGAGAAGTATAGGTCTTAATCTTAATTTAACATTCTAAAAAAATAAGCAATGAAAAATATAAAGAACATATTGTCATGTTTAGTTGCCGCAGGGCTTCTAAATACATCTTGTAGTGATTTAGAACGATTTAATGTAAACGAAAGAAATATTACTCAGGAACAATTGGAAGTCGACTTTCAACATGTAGGGTCTAAGTATAAACCAATATTTGAGAGTATATACCAGTATACGCCGGCGTGGTCGTATCAGTTACAACAAAATTTAAATGCCGATGTCTATTCTGGTTATTTGACCAACCCAAGGCCATTTGTTGCGGGAGCGAATAATACTACATATAGTTTGGTTAGTGGATGGAATAATTTTATTTGGTCTGTTCCATATTCTAATGTAATGAATAACGTTAGTGAAATATCTAAGTTAACAGAAGCGGATTATCCTACATTGCACGCAGTTGCCTTAATTTTAAAGGTTGCAGCAATGCATCGAGTTTCTGATGTATTTGGCCCCATTGTTTATACGAACTTTGGAGATTTAGAAAATGCAGGGGTTTATGATTCACAAGAGGAAGCATATAATGCCTTTTTTACAGATTTAGATACGGCTGTTGCTAATTTAATGACAGATATAGATAGTGAAAGATTTGCTGCATTCGATTTATCTTATGGGGGTAATTACACCAATTGGGTAAAATTAGCCAATTCATTAAGATTACGTCTGGCTATTCGTATTTCGAAAGTAAATCCAGTAAAAGCGAAAACAGAAGGAGAAAAAGCGTTATCTCAGTCTTTAGGGGTTATGGGAACAAATCCTGAAGGATTTTTTGTTAATAGTGCTTTGGACCATCCATTATCTATTATAGATAACTCTTGGGGAGATATTCGAATGAATGCATCTATGGAATCTATATTAGTTGGTTACGACGATGCAAGAGCGACGAGTTATTTTGATGCACCTACAAGTGTTTCTGGAACGGTTAAGGGGGTTCGAGGCGGATTACCATTACTTCCGGGATATGCCGATGAGCTTGCGCAAAAGGCGGATTATATAGGTTTCTCTTCAATAAATGATAATATTCATACTTCAACTGTTCAGTTAATGACGGCAGCAGAAGTAGCATTTTTGAAAGCTGAAGCCGCTTTACGTGGATGGCAAGGTGCCGGAGATGCTAAAACAAATTATGAAACAGGTATACAATTATCTTTTGAGCAGCATGGGGCTAGTGGAGCATCAAACTATATAGCCGATAATACTTCAACACCTGCAGATTATGTAGATCCTGTAAATCCTAGTAATAATATAGCTGCTTTAACAGACATTACAATTGCCTGGGATGAAGGAGCAACGAATGAAGAGAAATTAGAGC
Organism: Gaetbulibacter saemankumensis DSM 17032; assembly: GCF_000425645.1. Lineage (GTDB taxonomy): Bacteria > Bacteroidota > Bacteroidia > Flavobacteriales > Flavobacteriaceae > Gaetbulibacter > Gaetbulibacter saemankumensis. Next base: position 117,626 of record NZ_KE384430.1, on the reverse strand, counting down.
GTATTATTACTCAAAAGTGGATTGCTATGTTCCCTGAAGGACAAGAAGCTTGGAGTGAGTTTAGACGTACTGGATACCCTAAAATATTCCCTGTTGTTAGTAATCAAAGTGGAGGCACTATCGATACTAATATTCAGATTAGAAGAATTCCGTTTGTAGATAGTGAGTTATCAACAAATCCGGAAGGGGTACAAGATGCTGTTACAAAATTATCAGGTCCAGACAACGGAGGTACGCGCTTATGGTGGGATACTGGAGCTGCTAATTTTTAATATTCAGATAGTTTTATCATAGTTAGTTTGTTGGTATGCAAGCAGGAGATTTCGGTTTTCTGCTTGCTTAAACAATAGTAATTTTCAAAAAGGATTATTGTGAAAATTGTAGATCATAAAAAAATAGCTTTCACAAAAGCTGGCAAATTCGAGGAAACACGTTATGAAAAAATACATAACGTAATATTCAATAATTCAAATGAGGCCTCGGTTTTAGTAGCAGAGGAAATAGCAACTTTAATAAGAGAAAAAGAGGGTAAGGGAGAGTTTTGTGTGCTTGGTTTAGCTACAGGGTCTTCACCAATAAAAGTTTATGAGGAGTTGGTAAGAATGCATAAAGAGGAAGGGCTGAGTTTCTCTAATGTAATAACCTTCAATTTAGATGAATATTACCCAATGGAAAAAAGTGATATTCAGAGTTACTACTATTTTATGCATGAACACTTGTTTAATCATATTGATATTTTACCTGAAAATATTAATATTCCAAATGGTAAAGTAAGCTCTGAAGATTTGTATCAATACTGCATTGATTACGAAATGAAGATTAAAGCTGTTGGTGGTTTAGATTTTCAGCTTTTAGGTATTGGTAGAACAGGTCATATAGGATTTAATGAACCTGGATCACATTATAATTCTGGCACCCGAAATATAACCTTAGATCATATCACAAGGGTGGATGCCGCTCCGGCATTTTTGGGAATTGATAATGTGCCAAGAAAGGCCATTACTATGGGGATAGGTACAGTTATGGCCGCGAAACGAATCGTGTTATTAGCATGGGGAGGTAATAAGGCTGAGATTGTGAAACGAACCATAGAAGGTGAGGTCACGGCAGAAGTTCCTGCGACTTATCTTCAAAATCATGACAACACTAGCTTTTTGCTAGATGAGGCCGCTTCTTCTGAATTAACTCGTGTAAAAACACCTTGGATTGTAACAGCCTGCGCCTGGAATGACGAGTTGAAATTAAAGGCTGTTGTATGGTTAAGTGAATTAACCAAGAAACCAATTTTAAAGTTAACGGATAAGGATTATAATGATAATGGAATGTCTGGGTTGCTTACCGAAGAAGGAACGGCATACAATTTAAACATAAAAATGTTTAATAAGTTGCAGCATACCATTACAGGTTGGCCGGGAGGAAAGCCGGGGGCCGATGATACGAATCGACCAGAACGTGCTCATATTCCCAAAAAACGAGTTATTATATTTAGTCCGCATCCCGATGATGATGTCATCTCAATGGGAGGAACTTTCGATCGTCTCGTAGAGCAGGGACATGAAGTGCATATTGCATATCAAACATCCGGTAATATTGCGGTTTCCGATGATGAAGCCATAAAATTTGCCGAGATTGTTCAGAATTTAAATCCTGATTGTACCACATCAAAAGAGATTATAGATTTTCTTAAATCGAAAAAAGAAAATGCTATCGATTCTAAAGAAGTAAGAAAACTAAAAGGATTGATACGTCGTGCCGAATCTTATGGGGCGACCCGTTATTTAGGGGTTCCCGATGCGTATGTACACTTTTTAGATTTACCATTCTACGAAACAGGAACCATTAAAAAGAATAATTTATCACAAGATGATATTGATATAATGTGTGCCCTAATAGAAGATATTAAGCCTCACCAAATATATGCCGCTGGAGATTTAGCCGATCCACATGGAACACATAAGGTGTGTTTAGATGCTTTGTTTGAAGCATTGAAAATATTAAAGCCAAAATCTTTTATGGACGATTGTTGGGTGTGGTTGTACCGTGGAGCTTGGCACGAGTGGGAATCTTATCAGATTGAAATGGCTGTGCCTATGAGCCCAGATCAGGTTTTAAGAAAGCGACATGCTATTTTTTACCATCAATCTCAAAAAGATGGAGTGATGTTTCAAGGTGACGATTCAAGAGAGTTTTGGGTGCGCGTTGAAGATAGAAATCGGTTAACGGCAAATAAGTATAATGAGTTAGGATTGGCAGAATATGCCGCTATTGAAGCATTTAAACGCTATTATTTTTAATCATTAATTGAGGATAAGTTATAAAATACAAAGTATCCAAAGGCATGAAAAAAATTATATTTCTTATTTTAATACTAGGCGTTTTTAGCAGAAATGCTTTCTCTCAGACGACCTTACTTCAGGAGTATAATCTCTTGCCTTGGCCAAAAGAAATAACAAAAAATTCTGCTAAGTTTATTATTAATAGTGGGGTTGCGGTCTCCATAATGGGTGATGATTCTCAAGAGCGTGTTCGTAATGCCACTGTTAATTTTTTAAGACGATTAGTTACGCGAACAGGGATTTTTATTGAAGAAGGATTTCCCGTAGCAAATGATAGAGGTAATATTAAAATTACATTTAATTCGGTAGCCGAATTGAATATCCAAACTGACGAATCGTATCAACTACATGTATCTGATAAAGAGATTCGTATACATGCTAAAACGGATGTTGGGGCTATTAGAGCTCTGAACACTTTGTTGCAATTAATAACCCACGACGCGACAGACTATTACTTTCAAGGAGCGGATATTAATGATGCGCCTCGGTTTGTATGGCGGGGTCTTATGATTGATGTGTCTAGGCATTTTCATCCTATAGGGGTTATTAAGCGAAATTTGGAAGCCATGGCCTCGGTTAAAATGAATGTATTCCATTGGCATTTAACCGACGATCAGGGTTTTCGTGTCGAATCAAAAGTGTATCCCAAATTGCATCAATTAGCTTCCGATGGGTTGTACTATACTCAGGAACAAATAAAAGATGTGGTGGCTTATGCCAATAAACTAGGTATTCGTGTCATTCCAGAATTTGATGTGCCTGGTCATGCTTCAGCTATATTAACAGCTTATCCGGAATTGGGGAGTAAAGACGGTTATCATTATGCCATAGAACGATTCTCTGGGGTGTTCGATCCAACATTAGATCCAACAAAAGATATTACTTATACGTTTCTTGAAAATTTATTTTCAGAAATGGTTCCTTTATTTCCAGATACCTATTTCCACATTGGGGGTGATGAGAATGAAGGGAAGCACTGGGATGAAAATGAAGAGATTCAGAAGTTTAAAAAGCAGCATAATTTAACTTCGAATCACGATTTACAGACTTATTTTAATATTAGACTGGAAGAAATACTGAATAAATTAGGAAAAAAATTAATGGGCTGGGATGAAATCATGACCCCTAACATGCCAACCACAGCCGTGATACATTCATGGCGTGGTGAAAATGAAGGGTTGCCTAAAGGAGGGTCATTAATTAGTGCTGCTAAACAGGGGTATCAGACGGTACTGTCGAATGGTTATTATATAGACAGAATGCTGTCTATAAAACATCATTACACGGTGGATCCTATAGGTGATGTCGTGCTAACTCCCGAACAGCGTGCCCGTGTTTTGGGAGGAGAAGCTACCATGTGGAGTGAATTAGTAACTCCACGAACCATAGATTCCAGAATTTGGCCTCGTACAGCAGCTATAGCAGAAAGATTTTGGTCTGCGCAATCAGTAAATGATATTGATAATATGCTGTCGCGATTAAAAACGGTATCTTTCGACCTAGAAGAATTAGGAATTACCCACATAAGAAATAAGGCTGTTATTTTACGTAGTATGACACACAACCAGGATATTAAATCTTTAGAGGTGTTGTCTAAGATTTGTGAACCCTTAAAGATTTACAAACGTAATAAAGATGGCGTTGAATATAAAACGTTTTCACCGTTTTCATTATTTGCAGATGCCTGTGTTGTGGATGCAGAAGACGCTTTAAAGTTCAATAATTTGGTGTCTCAGTTTATTGCTGATGGTGGAATGGAAGTGCAAAATGCCTTATTGGATTATCTGAGCATTTGGTCTAATAACCATGAAGAATTTCGAAAATTAGATTTGAATCCTAAAACAAAACCGTTGGAGAATTTATCTTTGAATGTTTCAGAGGTATCCGGGTTATTGTTTGAAATATTTCAAAATCGTGAAGTATCTAAAAAAACAATTTCAGAAATAAATCAATATATAGAAGCTTTAAAGCAACCAGTTGAAGATGTTGAGGTGGTAATTTTACGTGATTTAAATTATCTATTAAATTATGCTGAAGAAAACTTTAAAGTGTCAGAATAATTTATTAAAATCGAAGTATATAATTTAAATAATAATATTTTGAACAGAGTCTCAAATATGTTACAATTAAAAGTAAGGCTGTCAATGGTTTTACTTTTTGTTTTTATAACGGCTTGCAATAAGCAAAAAGAAATTACTGTTAAAGACAATACACTCTTTAGTCTTGTTAACAGTGAGTTTACTGGTATTACTTTTAAAAATACCGTAAAAGAAAATTTATATTTTAATTTTTTAAATTATTCTTATATCTATAATGGCACTGGTGTTGCTGTTGGTGATATAAATAACGATGGATTTGAAGATTTATACTTTACATCAAATCAGGAATCTAATAAATTATATTTAAATCAGGGTGGTTTTAAGTTTAAAGATATAACTGAATCTGCAGGCGTCTCCGATGCTAATGGTTGGTCCACAGGTGTATCAATGATTGATATCAATAATGATGGTTGGTTAGATATATATGTTTGTAAATCTGGCTCTTTAGAGAATCACGATTTAAGGAGAAATAAATTATTTCTAAATCAAAAAGATAATAGTTTCAAAGAAGTGTCGGCAGAATATGGTTTAGATCATTTTGGGTTTTCAACACAAGCTTATTTTTTCGATTATGATCTTGATAATGATTTAGACATGTATTTAGTAAATCATCGAGCCGATTTTAGGAATAATATAACTATAAATCCCGAACTGCAGAAAACCAAGGAGGCATTTTTCTCTGATCAGTTATTTAGAAACGATGGTAATACATTTAAGAATGTAACGAAGGAAGCGGGACTTGAAAACAAGGCATGGGGTTTAAGTGCGAGTCTTGGTGATTTTAACAATGACAATCTTCCCGATATTTATGTGGCGAACGATTTTTTAGAACCGGATTTTCTATATATTAATCAAGGAGATGGTACCTTTAAGGATGAGGTTTTAAACCGGTTTAAACATATTTCGGCAAATAGTATGGGGTCTGATTTTGCGGATTTGAACAATGATTTAAAACCTGATTTGGTAGTTCTGGATATGATGGCTGAAGATCATATTCGAGGTAAGCAAAATATGGCTACTATGAGTACTGATAATTTTAATCTTTTGGTTAATAGCGGATATCATCATCAATACATGTCTAATATGCTTCAATTAAATAATGGGGATGGTCATTTTAGTGAAATAGGACAATTAGCAGGTATTGCAAAAACAGATTGGAGTTGGGCGCCACTTATAGCTGATTTTGATAATGATGGATATAACGATTTATTTGTGAGTAATGGGATTGAAAACGATTTGTCGAATCAGGATTTTAGAAATCAGATGCGCCGTAATATTCAAAATCGTAAAAAAATATCTTTAGAGGAAGCTATAGCTATGATGCCTTCTGAAAAATTGAGCAATTATAGTTTTAAAAACAAGGGTAATTTAAAGTTTGAGAATACAACCAGTAGATGGGGGATTAATCAAGAAGTAAATTCAACAGGAGCTGTTTATGCTGATTTAGATAACGATGGAGATTTAGATTTGGTACTGGCCAATCAAAGTGATGAGGCTTCTGTTTATAAAAATAATGCGAAAAACAACTACTTAATGTTTCAATTTAAGGGAGCAGAAGAAAACATTAATGGAATAGGGGCAACTATTAATGTTTATTCAAAAAACTTAAAGCAATCAAAAACATTATATTTAAGTAGGGGGTATCAATCATCAGTAACCAATAAGTTACATTTTGGACTTGGGAATTTAAATTCTATTGATAGTGTTATAGTAGTTTGGCCTGATACAAGAAAACAAAAACTTACTAATGTAAGTCCCAATACACTTATTAATCTAGATTATAATAATGCCAATACAGAAAAAATTAATTCGGTTGAGAAACCATTATTATTTGAATCTGTTGATCCTATAGAAATAGGGATTAATTACATTCAAAAGGAAAATAGTTTTAATGATTTTGAATTGCAGCTATTGTTACCACAGAAGCAATCGGAAAAAGGAGCGCCAATTGCGGTCGCAGATATTAATAATGATGGGTTAGATGATTTTTTTGTGGGGAATGCTAGTGGAGCTTCAGGAGCGTTATATATGCAAAATGAAGCCGGTGGTTTTGAATCAATTAATCAAAATTTATTTGAAGCCGATAAGCTTTATGAAGATACCAGTGCTACTTTTCTTGATTTTGATAATGATAATGATTTAGATTTATACGTGTCATCTGGAGGATATGAAATGAATACAGGCAACAAACTCCTTCAAGATAGGTTGTATGTAAATAATGGTTATGGCCAGTTTACGAAAACGGTGATTCCTGAAATTTTTACAAACACTAAAAAGGTAATTTTTGCAGATTATGATAAAGACGGAGATCAAGATGCTTTTGTTTGTGGAGGAGTTATTCATGGTAAATATCCTTTAGCTCATCAATCTTTATTGCTGGAGAACGATAAAGGAATGTTTAAAAATATAACCCATGAAGTGTTTGATGATTTTTCAGGCATAAATATGGTAAATGATGCTGTTTTTTGCGATTATGATAACGACAATGATTTAGACCTAATTGTTGTAGGGGAATGGATGCCAATAATAATTTTTGAAAATGTAAATAAGAAATATGAAAAACTAGATTTACCTGTATTAGAGAATACTAATGGTTGGAATCAAACTATAAAATCTGCAGATTTAAATAATGATGGTCATGTCGACTTTTTAATTGGAAATTGGGGAGGGAATAATAAATTTCATCCTAAAACAGATAAACCGTTACATATATATGCCGATTATTTTGATGATAACAAAACTTTTGATGTTGTATTAAGTAAAGTTTCTAAAACGGGCGAGTTACTTCCTGTTCGTGGTAAGGAATGTTCGTCGCAACAAAATCCTTTTATTAATGATAAATTAAAGACCTTTAAAGAGTTTGCAAATTCAACCCTGCCAGATATATATGGTGCCGAAAGCTTGAAGAACGCCGTGCATTTTAAGGTTGAAACTTTTAAAAGTATTATTCTTAAAAATACGGGGGATGGGCACTTTGAAATTAATGAATTACCAGAGCAAGTTCAATTTGGACCTGTATTAAGTTTTGAAATAGAAGATTTAAATAACGATGGTAGATTAGATGTTTTAGGCGTAGGTAACGTGTACGATGCAGAGGTGGAGACTATTAGGTATGATGCTTCGAAAGGTTTTGTATTATTGGGGGCTGATAAAGGGAAACTTATAAATGTTGAGAATTCTGGTTTTGTGAATTATAATGAAGCAAAATCAATTAGTAAAATTATTATTAACGGCCAGATACATTTTATAATTCTAAATAAAAATGCACCTCTTAATATTTTAAGAGTTAACAATTAAGTAACAAAAACGCCTGTCGATAGGCAGGCGTTTTCGTATTCTAATTCTAAAGGTTATTAATTATTCACCTATTAGCTCTTCAGATTTTTTCTCAATGGCTTCGCTAGCGTCATTTACAGCTTCTTCAGTAGCTTCTGCTGCATCTTTTAAAGCATTGTCTACCTCGTCGGCAGCTTCGTTGATGGCATCGCTAGCATCTTCAATAGCGTCTTCAGAAGCTTCTCCAACTTCATCGGCAGCATCTTCCATAGCGTCACCTACATTTTCCATAGCCTCTTTTACCGAGTCAGATTTTTTGGTGTCTCTACAAGAGGTGAAACTTAAACTTAAGGCAAGTAATAAAGCGGTACTTAAAAATACTTTTTTCATTGGTTTTCGATTTAGTGTTAATTATTTGTTAACTTCATATACGACACCAATGCACATTTGGATGTTTCAGGTTTGAAATAAAAACTAATTTGTCAATGGAATGTTGAGGTACTCAAGAATTTTTGTAACCGCCCCTTTATTGGATTTAATATAATTTAGGTTGGAATTTCCGGAAAACCTTCGTTTTTCTGAATTTTCAATGAGTTCATTTAAAACATAATTGAATTCTTTCTGATTTGAAATGGAAAACATACCCTCGTTTGCAATCATTTCACTAGCTTCTGGAAATTTATCGTAGTTGTTTCCTATAATAATGGGCATGCCAAAAACGGCTGGTTCTAAAGTGTTGTGGAGTCCTGTATTTCCTAAAGCACCACCTACATAGGCGATATCGGCATAGCTATATATTTTTGATAAAATTCCAATCGTGTCTACAATAAATACTTTAGCCGATGAAAGCTTAGAATTATCTTTTTCAGAGAATAACACAGTTTCAACTTCTAAACTATTCTTCAATTGTTTTATTTGATTGGTTTTAATGTTATGTGGAGCAATAATAAATTTCACATTATCTAAAGCGTGTTCGTTAATGTAACGAGCAATTAAAGCTTCGCCTTCTGGCCAGGTGCTCCCGGCAACAACACAAACTTTATTTTGCTTAAAATTTTCAATATAATCTAATGTATTGTCAATGTTTAATTGATTAGAAACACGATCGAACCGTGTATCACCAGAAATGGTAACATTATTATAACCAATAGAGTTTAGCAGGGCTTTAGAAGTTTTGTTTTGCGTAAAGATATGTTCAAAAGCAAATAAGGCCTTTCTTAAATAGCTGCCATAAAATTTAAAGTAAGATTGGTGGGGTCTAAATGCTGCCGAAATTAAAATGGCAGGTAACTGTCTTGATTTAAGTTCGTTTAAATAATTAGGCCAAATATCATATTTTACAAAAACAGTAAGTTCAGGATTTACAATATCTAAAAATTTTCTGGCATTCCTTTTGCTATCAATTGGTAAATAAATCACGACATCGGCAATAGGGCTGTTTTTTCGTATTTCATAACCCGAAGGAGAAAAGAATGTTAGAACAATTTTATGGTTTCTATAATAAGTTCTTAATCCGCTAAACACTGGGAGGCCTTGTTCGTATTCGCCTAATGATGCACAGTGGAACCAAAGGGTCTTATCGTTAGCAGAAACAATCTTTTCTAATTTAGAAAAAGCCGCTTTTCTACCCATAACTCCTCGTTTAATTTTATCATTAAATGGAGCAATAGCTTGAAGCCCTAGGTTAGCTAGTTTTATGCCTATGTTGTAAATAAAACTCAATACTTATTTATTTGCGGCTAAAATACATTTCTTTAAAATAAATTCATTGCTTACCGCGCAGTAATTTTGTAATTTCGCAGCCTAATTACTTAATGATGTGAAGGTTTTAAAAATATAAATTTAGAACTCACAGTAGCTGCAAATTTAGATGAGAAAAATTCAAATGGTTGATCTTAAAGGTCAATACGAAGAGATAAAAGAAGAAGTGAACGCTTCTTTTGAAGAAGTTTTAGAAACTACTGCATTTATAAACGGTCCGAAAGTTCATCAATTTCAAAAGAATTTAGAAGCATATTTAGATGTAAAGCACGTTATTCCATGTGCAAATGGAACCGATGCTCTTCAAATAGCTATGATGGGATTAGGATTAAAACCAGGCGATGAAGTTATCACGGCCGATTTTACTTTTGCAGCTACTGTTGAAGTTATCGCCTTATTACAATTAACTCCTGTGTTAGTAGATGTTAACGAGGATGATTTTAATATCAATATCGAAGCTTTAAAGGAGGCTATTACACCAAAAACTAAAGCTATAGTTCCTGTGCATTTATTCGGTCAATGTGCAAACATGGAAGCTATTATGGAAATAGCTAAGGAGCATAATTTATTTGTAATAGAAGATACTGCACAAGCTATTGGCGCAAATTATACTTATAAAAATGGAACTAAAGCAAAGGCAGGAACCATTGGCAATGTGGGTGCAACCTCGTTTTTTCCTTCTAAAAATTTAGGATGTTATGGCGATGGTGGAGCTATTTTTACCAACGATGATGAATTAGCACATACCATAAGAGGCATTGTTAATCATGGGATGTACGAGCGTTATCATCATGATGTAGTTGGCGTGAACTCTCGATTAGATAGTTTGCAAGCCGCTGTTCTTGACGCTAAATTGCCAAGATTGAATAGCTATAATAAAAAGAGACAAGTAGCTGCTAGAAAATATAATCAAGCTTTTAAAGGTATTGAGGGTGTAATTATACCAAAAGTATCTAATGGCTGTTTAGATATATGTGATACTTGCGATTGTCATGTGTTTCACCAGTACACCCTGCGTTTAGTTGGAATTGATAGAGATGCCTTAGTAAAACATCTAAATGAAAAATCGATTCCTTGTGGTGTTTATTACCCAATTCCATTACATAAACAAAAGGCATATGCCGATACGCGTTATAATGAATCAGATTTTACAGTAACGAATCAATTAGTGAAAGAAGTCATTTCTTTACCAATGCACACAGAATTAGACAACGAACAAATCAATTATATAACAAACACTATTTTAAACTACATTAATGGATAAAATATTAGTCACAGGAGGATTAGGTTTTATTGGATCGCATACCGTAGTAGAATTACAAAATGAAGGTTATGAAGTTGTTATTATCGACGACTTATCTAACTCCTCAATTAAAGTTCTAGACGGCATAACGGCCATTACAGGAAAGAAACCAATTTTTGAGAAGCTGGATTTAAAAGACAAAGCTGGGGTAGAAGCCTTCTTTAAAATGCACAACGATATCAAGGGGGTAATTCATTTTGCAGCCAGTAAAGCGGTTGGTGAAAGTGTACAAGAGCCTCTGTTGTATTATGAAAACAATATCGGAACCTTGGTTTACATATTAAAAGAATTGAAGAAATTGCCTTCAGCGGCTTTTATTTTTAGTTCGTCATGTACCGTTTATGGACAAGCAGATGAATTGCCTATAACAGAGAATGCACCCGTAAAACAAGCGGAATCTCCTTATGGAAATACAAAACAAATAGGAGAAGAAATTATTAGAGATACTTGTAAAGTGGTACCATCATTAAACGCTATTGCGTTGCGTTATTTTAATCCGGTTGGAGCACATGAGTCTGTTGAAATAGGGGAATTACCTATTGGTGTACCTCAAAACTTAGTGCCATTTATCACACAAACAGCTATTGGACTTCGTCAGGAATTATCTGTATTTGGTGATGATTATCCAACACCAGATGGTACTTGTATTCGCGATTATATTCATGTAGTCGATTTAGCTAAAGCTCATGTTGTGGCGTTAGGACGCTTATTGAGTGGTAAGAATAAAGAACGTTACGAAACCTTTAATCTAGGAACAGGTAAAGGAAGTTCTGTATTAGAAGTTGTTCAGGCTTTTGAGCGTGTTTCTGGTAAGAAATTAAATTATAAAATTGTAGGTCGTCGTGAGGGTGATATTATTTCAGCTTACGCCGATACAACAAAAGCTAATGAAGAATTAGGTTGGAAAACAGAATTAACATTAGATGATGCGATGCTTTCTGCTTGGAAATGGGAACAAAAAGTAAGAAGTGAATCGTAAAAAGTTAAACAAATTTTAAGTGTAAATAAAAAAGAGCTGCTAATATTAGCGGCTCTTTTTTATTTATAAAATAGCGTATACTATGTTGTTTTTTTCTTCTTTCCTAAGCTAACAAAGAGTAATATTATCATGCCGGTAGTTACCGATACATCGGCCATATTAAAGATGCCCGTTCTAAAAACACCGCCTAGATCGATATAGAAAAAGTCGGTTACCGAACCATAAACAATACGGTCATAAACATTGGCAATACCACCACCAATAATACTAGCGAACGCAAATAAAGACCATTTATCAATATTTTGCTCTTTTAGAATATGAAAAAGTACCATGCCTAAAACTACGATAGGTAATATGAGTAATACTATCAGTCGAAGCATTGGGTTTAAGTCACTACCCATTCCTAAAAAAGCACCGGTATTTTCAACGTTCATCATGATAAACATATCTCCTATTAATGAAATACGTTCCCCTGCACTTGATGCTGTTCTTGGTTCAATATCTTGTCTAACAAGAATCTTAGATATTTGGTCTACAGCAATGGTAATAATAATTACCAGAAATATGTAAATATTACGCTTTGATAATTTCATTATAAACTGGCTGATACGGTTTCAGATTCTCTGTTGATTTTCTTAACCAAGCCTTGTAATACTTTCCCAGGACCTACTTCGGTAAATAGCGTAGCTCCATCGGCAACCATTTGTTGAACAGATTGTGTCCAACGTACAGGAGCTGTTAATTGAGAAATTAAATTAGTTTTAATGGCAGCTCCATCAATCACGGCATTGGCTGTTACATTTTGGTATATTGGGCAGTTAGGCTTGCTAAATGTAGTATTTTCTATAGCCGCAGCCAATTCTTCGCGTGCCGGTTCCATTAGTGGTGAGTGGAAAGCTCCTCCAACAGGTAATACAAGTGCACGGCGGGCACCAGCTTCTTTTAAGGTTTCGCAGGCTTTATTAATAGCTTCAACTTCACCAGAGATTACTAATTGTCCAGGACAGTTGTAATTTGCAGCAACCACCACGCCTTCGGTAGCAGCACATACATTTTCAACCACTTCGTCTTCCAGTCCTAAAACGGCAGCCATTGTACTAGGTTGTAATTCACATGCTTTTTGCATGGCAAGAGCACGCTGAGATACTAGTTTAAGTCCGTCCTCAAAATTTAGAGTTCCATTAGCTACTAAAGCTGAAAATTCACCCAAGGAGTGTCCTGCAACCATATCAGGTTTAAAACTGTCTCCCAAAGTTTTGGCTAAAATAACAGAATGCAAAAAGATGGCTGGCTGTGTTACCTTAGTTTCTTTAAGTGCTTCGGCAGAACCTTCAAACATGATATCTGTGATGTTGAATCCTAATATCTGGTTTGCTTTTTCAAATAATTCTTGAGCTAATTGAGAGTTTTCATATAAGTCTAAACCCATACCTGTAAACTGAGCTCCTTGACCGGGAAATATATAAGCCTTCATAAATTTTTAGTTTTTAGTGCTGCAAAAATAGGAATTAAATTAAGAATTGAAATAAACAGTAGCTAATTAAACTTTTATTATAATCCTACAATAGCTGCTTCAGCACAGCGTTCGCCATCCATAGCAGCAGAAACGATACCACCGGCATAACCACCACCTTCACCACATGGGAATAAACCTTTAATTTGAGGGTGTTCCAATTGTTCATTTCGAGGAATACAAACAGGTGAAGAAGTTCTCGATTCAACGCCTACTATATTAGCTTCGGAAGTGTAGTAACCGTGCATTTTTTTTCCAAAGGCATCAAACCCTTTTCTTAATCGGCTGCCAATTAATCTTGGTAGCAATGAATGTAAAGGTGAAGCGTTTAATCCAGGTTGGTAGGAGGTAGGATTTAAATGGGTCGATAGTCGGCCTTCAACAAAATCGGTTAACCGTTGGGCGGGAGCTACCTGAGATCTGCCTCCGGCAGTAAAAGCCATGCGTTCTAAATTTTTCTGATATTCGAGCCCTTTTAGCGCTCCGAATTTTTCGTATTTGGATAAGTCTTTATCAGCATTAATTTCTACAACAATACCAGAATTCGCATATAAATTATTTCGTTTTGAAGGAGACATACCGTTTACCACAACTTCACCGTTAGCCGTTGCAGCCGGAACAATAAATCCGCCGGGACACATACAAAATGAATATACGCCACGATCGTTGATTTGTTGTACCAAACTGTAGGAAGCAGCTGGTAATAATTCATGTCGATCCCCTTTACAATGGTATTGAATGGAGTCGATAATATGTTGTGGATGTTCTACACGAACTCCCATAGCAAAGGATTTCGCTTCTAAAGCAATCTCTTTTTTATGAAGTAAGTAAAAGATGTCTCGCGCCGAATGTCCGGTAGCTAGAACAACGCGATTTGCAGGCATTTCTTCACTATTGTTTAATTGAATGGCCTGGATGCTATTGTTTTTTATAATAAAATCGGTTACACGCGTTTCAAAATGAATTTCGCCTCCAAATTTTAAAATAGTTTCTCTAATATTTTGAACAACTTTAGGTAATTTGTTCGTTCCAATATGCGGATGTGCATCTACTAAAATTTGCTCGGTTGCTCCATGAAAAACTAAATTTTCAAATATTTTACGAACATCTCCACGCTTTAGACTTCGTGTGTATAATTTACCATCACTGTAAGTGCCGGCACCGCCTTCGCCAAAGCAATAGTTTGAATCTTCGTTTACAAAATGCTGCTGATTAATAGCTCGTAAATCGCGACGTCTGTCCTGAACATTTTTTCCGCGTTCTAAAACAATAGGTTTAAAACCAAGCTCGATGCATCGCAAAGCAGCATACATGCCGGCAGGTCCAAAACCAACGATATGAACTGGTTTTGCTTTAGAAACATCTTTGTAATCGAATTGATACTCTGATGATTTGGGAAGTGCTTCACGTATATAAACAGCTACCTTATAATTGAAGATGATTTTTGGCTTGCGCGCATCAATTGATTTGCGAAGTGCCTTAACGCCCGTGATATCCTCCTTATCGATACCAAGTGCTTGTGATGATTTTATAATTAAAATATCACTAATTTCTTCTTCCTTAAGTGATATACGTAGTTGCAATTCTTTTACCATGCGACAAAATTATGGAAAATAGCCATGCCTTTTTCAAAAAGAAATGGTAAAGATGCCTTTAAAAATGAAGAATCTTAACTATTTACGTTCATAAGTTATAAAGGAATAGTCATGGTCATTTTTTTCATCTTTACTAAACTTACGATGCGAGGTTTCTTTCCAAATCTGTGGGTCTATTTCAGGGAAGAAAGTATCCGCTTCAAAAGTGTCATGCACACGAGTTAATTCAATTTTATCAGCTATATCTAATGCTTGTTTGTATATTTCTCCTCCGCCAATAATATAAGGTTGTAGGTCGGATTTAGCAGCATCAATAGCATCTTCTAGGTTATTTACAACTATAACTCCATCAGGAACTTTATAATTTTCCTGTCTGGTGATTACTATATGGGTGCGGTTAGGCAGGGGCTTTGGAAAACTTTCAAATGTTTTTCTCCCCATAATAATATGGTGTCCGTTAGTTAAGTTTTTAAAATGTTTTAAGTCGTCGCTTAAGTGCCAAATTAACTTGTTATCTTTTCCAATAGCGTTGTTTTCTGCTGTAGCGGCTATTAAGGTAATTGTTTGTTTAGTAGGTTTGTTTTTCACAATATCGATTTCTTCTTTTCGTAGATCTTCACGCATTTTTTTTATTCTCTGTTGTTGTAATACCATTAATTTATCCAATTGTTTTTTCTCCCATTCTTTACCCATGAATTTATTAGTTATAAAAACATTAAAGGTGTGATAAAGTAGAATGAAAAACCAAATTAAAATTGCAAATAAAAACCATTCTTTTCCGAAAGGTGTAAATTCTTTGCCGATACCTAAAACTGTATTGGCTATTATTAATATAACTGAACCGATTAGGAATATGATAAAGTGCGCATATAAACGTTTTTTTTGTTTGATGCGTTTTTGAGCGTTTTCTAATAACTCTAATTGTTCTTTATCTATCTGTGGGGTAGATTTTTTTTTATTAAACATAATACCAAAATGTGTTCGGTAAAGTTAAAGATTTTTAAGACAATCCTTAAATTTAATTTGTTGTCCTCAAATGAGAGGTGGAATGAGCTAAAGTTGTATTGAAAGTATTGAAAATCAGGTTTGATGACATGTAATATGTTGTAGATATAAAAATATTAGGCTTAAAATTATTGCTAAGTAGAAAATAAGTTAAGTCGATATTAATAAATTGATAATTCTTACGGTCAAAACTATATTAATCATATATGTAATGAAATTCTTTTTTAAATTTGTTTCAACAAACAACACACAAAACTCATTTATTATGGCAATTGCAAAACAATACCTAAAAACTAAACCAGTATGTAAAGTAACTTTTTCGATCCTAGCTGAGGATGCTAAAAAAGTTTCTCTTGTAGGAAGTTTTAACGAATGGAATGAAAAAGCTACACCTTTAAAAAAATTAAAAAGTGGTCTATTTAAAGGCACGGTAGATTTAGATAAAGATAGTGCTTATGAATTTAAATATTTAGTGGATGGCACTTATGTAAATGATGATGCTGCCGATTCATACCAATGGAATGATTTCGCAGGAGCAGATAACAGTGTTGTATCTGTTTAGTTAAAAAAATAAGGTATAAAATAAAAAAAGGGCTTTTATTTATAAAAGCCCTTTTTTTATTTTATACAGCGACCTGTCCTTTTATATGAGGATGTGGGTTGTAATCGGTTAAAGTGAAATCATCGAATGTGAAATTGAAAATATCTTTTACTTCAGGGTTTAGAGTCATTTTTGGTAAAGGTCGAATATCACGAGACAACTGTAGCTTTAGTTGCTCATAATGATTACTGTAGATATGAGCATCACCAAAGGTATGGATAAACTCTCCTGCTTGGTAACCGCAAACCTGAGCTACCATCATGGTGAATAATGCGTATGATGCAATGTTGAATGGGACACCTAAAAAGATATCGGCACTACGTTGATAAAGTTGACAGGATAATTTTCCATTTGCTACGTAAAATTGAAAAAAGGCATGACAAGGAGGTAATGCGGCTTTACCGTTTGCAACATTGTCGCTAAATGATTTAGAGGTGTCTGGTAAAACCGATGGATTCCAAGCCGAAACTAACATGCGTCGGCTATCTGGATTATTTTTTAAAGTGTCAATAACTTCTTTAATCTGGTCTATTTCATCACTGTTCCAGTTCCGCCATTGGTGTCCATATACAGGGCCTAGATCGCCATTTTCATCAGCCCACTCATTCCATATGCGTACCCCGTTATCGGTAAGGTATTTAATATTAGTATCGCCTTTTAAGAACCAAAGTAATTCATGAATAATAGATTTTAAGTGTAATTTTTTGGTGGTAACCATAGGGAACCCCTCACTTAAATCAAAACGCATTTGATAACCGAAAACACTTTTTGTTCCTGTGCCGGTACGATCTGCTTTTTCATTACCATGTTCTAAAACATGTTTTACAAGGTCGTGATATTGTTTCATAATTATAGTTATAGAGTAGCAAATCAAGAAAAATGATTGCGTTGACGAAAATAAATAAAATGCCGAAGTCTAACTTGATTTCTAAAAGGTTAATATTAAAAAGTTATTAACTATAAAAATTTATATATGCTCAACTTAATCTGTGTATACTAACCTATAATCATTCCAGCGATGGTAGCCGATATTAATGAAGCAATAGTACCTCCAATTAAAGCCGTCATGCCAAATTTAGAAAGTGTTTTTCGCTGTCCAGGTGCTAACGAACCTATACCTCCAATTTGTATGCCTATTGAAGCGAAGTTGGCAAAGCCACAAAGCATATAAGTAGCCATAATAATAGACTTTTCATAATTTAAATGAATAGTACTAGCTACATTTTTTAAATCTCGTAATTGAATATAACCAATAAATTCACTGGCAGCTAATTTAATTCCCAGGAGTTGTCCCATCAGCATCACATCTTCCTTAGCAATACCTATAAGCCACATAAGCGGTGCAAAGGCGTAACCGAGAATAAATTCGATAGATAAACTTTCGTAAGGCGTGTTGCTAATAATCCAGTTGTTGATAGTGGAAATATCTCCAACCCAAGCAAGAATTCCATTAAACATGGCAATAAAGGCAACAAAAACTAACAGCATAGCACCTACATTAACGGCTAGTTTAAGACCTTCGGTAGTCCCATTAGCAATGGCATCAAGAAAGTTAGACCCAATTTGGTCTTGGGAAACGGTTACATCGGTATTAATAGTTTCAGTTTGTGGATATAATATTTTAGAAATAACAATAGCACCAGGTGCTGCCATAACTGAAGCGGCTAAAAGGTGCTTGGCATAAAACAGGCGTAATATTTCATCATCGCCACCTAGAAATCCAATATAGGCCGCAAGAACAGCCCCGGCTACAGTAGCCATGCCTCCAATCATAACCAGCAACATTTCCGATTTGTTCATTTTTTCAAGGTAAGCCTTGATGAGGAGTGGGGCTTCTGTTTGTCCTAAAAAAATATTTCCCGCGACACTTAGGCTTTCTGCACCTGAAATTTTTAAGGTTTTAGAGAGTAGCCAAGCCATAGCCTTAACGACTTTTTGTATAATACCTAAATAGAATAAAACTGAGGTTAATGCTGAGAAAAATATGATGGTTGGTAAAACCTGAAAAGCAAAAATGTATCCAAATTTGTCCATATCACCAACTAGTCCTTCAAATAAAAACTGGCTACCGGCACGCGTAAAATCCAGTATACTTACAAAGAGTCCTCCAACAAATTCAAATACAGACTTTATGAGGTCTACTTTTAAAACACCTATTGCAATTAGGAGTTGAAAGGATAAGCCAATGCCAACAATTCGCCAGTTAATCGCTTTACGGTTACTGCTAAAAAGAAAGGCAATAAATACAAGCGTAATCATCCCCAAAACACCGCGCCAAATACTGTGAATCGAAAAGCCTTGACTTGAAATAATAGGAGTAGTAATAGTATTAGCAGCTTGTTGGGTAGTTTTAGCGCTTGTGTCTGGCCTAGAAATAATGTCCGTTATCTTAAGGTCGGTGCTAATGCTGTCGGTGATAATTTCCGATTGAATGCTGTCTGAAGTTGTAATTTTGTCCTGAGCTAATAAAGTTGTTGAGATGGTAATTATTAGAAAGAGAGACAAAAATACCTGCTTCATAATGCGTAAGGGTGTTAATGGTTATTGCCGTTTTGAAATTTCATCCCTAATCCTCGCTGCTTTTTCGTAATCTTCATTATTTACGGCTTCATCGAGAAGTTTTTTTAATTCGGTAAGTGTTTTTCCTTTATAATCTTCTTTTGGCATACTCGCTTCAACTTCATCAGCTATTAAATCGTCTACTAATATGCTGTCTTGGCTTTCTTCAGATTCATCTTCTTTTTTAGGATTTACCTTTAAGTAAATGCCTGCCTTATCAAGAATATTTTTGTAAGTGAAAATAGGCGCGTTAAAGCGAAGAGCTAAAGCAATAGCATCGCTGGTTCGGGCATCAATAATTTCTTCAATTTTATCGCGTTCACAAATTAAACTAGAATAAAATACGCCATCGACCAACTTATGAATAATAACTTGTTTAACCACAATATCAAAGCGATCGGCGAAATTTTTAAATAAATCGTGGGTTAATGGTCTGGGTGGACGAATTTCTTTTTCTAAAGCTATGGCAATAGACTGAGCTTCGAACGCTCCAATAACAATAGGGAGTTTTCTATCGCCGTCTACTTCATTCAATATTAACGCATAGGCTCCATTTTGAGTTTGGCTATACGAAATTCCTTTTATGTTTAATCTTACTAAACTCATATATAATAAAAAGCGCAAAGAACTGTTTAAATTAGGACTTTACCAACTGCCAAGGGCAGATTTAAGAATACAATGCCAATTTAAACAGTTCTTTAGAACTATACAATTTAAAAAAAAATAATTTATTGTTGTGCCTTAAAAGCTTTTAATTTTTCTATAAGTTGAGGTACAACTTCGAAAGCATCCCCAACAACGCCATAATCGGCAGCTTTAAAGAATGGTGCTTCAGAATCTGTATTAATAACAACTTTTACTTTTGAAGCGTTTATTCCAGCAAGGTGTTGAATAGCTCCTGAAATACCTATGGCGATGTATAAGTTCGCAGCTACAGGTTTTCCGGTTTGTCCTACGTGCTCACCATGTGGTCTCCATCCTAAATCTGATACAGGCTTAGAACAGGCGGTTGCAGCACCTAAAACATCTGCTAATTCTTCAATCATTCCCCAGTTTTCAGGACCTTTTAAACCACGACCACCAGATACTACAATATCGGCATCGGCTATGCTTACTTTATTACTTGCTTTATCAACAGATTCAACTTTTACACCTGATTCTGAAATTTCAGGAGAAAAGGATTCTACTGCTGCTGCACCATTATGTTCAACAAGCCCAAAAGCGTTATTAGAGACTCCTAATATTTTTACCTCGGTATTGATAGCGGTTTGTTCAAAAGCTTTATTTGTGAAAGCAGTACGCTTTACAGTAAATGGAGCCGTGTTTGAAGGTGCTTCAATAACATTGGAAACGTATCCCGCATTTAAACTAACTGCTACAAGTGGTGCTAAATATTTACTGTTAGCACTCGAGCTTAAAACAACCACTTTCGACGCTTCTTTTTGCGCTGCTTGTTTAATAGCTTCGGCATAAGATGTAGCACAAAATGTATTTAATTGCTCGTTGGTTACGTTTAGAATTTTATCAACACCATAGGCGCCTAATTCTGAAGTGTCTTCTGTATTTATAGTAATAGCGGTAACAGTAGTACCTAATAGATTGGCTACGGCTTTAGCGTAGGAGGCCACTTCAAAAGCAACTTTTTTTAATTTACCTTGTTCTGATTCTGTATATACTAAAACTGACATGTGTTTTATGTTTTTAGTTGTGTCCCTGATAAATTAGGGATTGGATATTAATAGTTTGGTTTTGTTGTTTGATTGAGAAAAGCTTAAATAACCTTAGCTTCGTTATGAAGTAAGTTTACTAATTCATCTAAGTTATCTGTATCAACCATTTTAATAGCGCCTTTAGGTGCTGGTTTCTCAAATATTACAGAGGTCGTTTCTGAATTACTTTCAACAGGCTCTAAAACGGTTAAAGGTTTTTTACGAGCCATCATAATACCACGCATGTTTGGAATGCGTAAATCACTTTCTTCAACAATACCTTTTTGTACACCAATAACCAAAGGAAGAGAAGTTCTAACAGTTTCTTTTCCACCATCAATTTCTCTTATTACTGTAGCATGGTTTCCTTCTACCTCGATGCCAATACAGGTGTTTACGAAATTGATGTTGGTTAGTCCCGCAATCATGCCAGGAACCATACCGCCATTATAGTCAATAGATTCACGACCTGCAATGACTAAATCGTACCCCCCTGTTTTTACTACGTTAGCAAGTTGCTTAGCTACCGAAAAACCATCGGCAGGTTTAAAGTTTACTCGAATCGCCTCATCGGCACCAATAGCCAAGGCCTTGCGCAAAGTAGGTTCTGTATCAACTTGACCCACATTTACAACGGTTACATGTGCGCCTTGTTTTTCTTTAAACCACATAGCACGTGTTAATCCAAATTCGTCATTCGGATTGATTATAAATTGTACACCATTAGTGTCAAATAGAGTGTTGTCTTCAGTAAAGTTAATCTTTGAAGTGGTGTCGGGAACGTGACTAATACACACTAATATTTTCATAATATAATTAAATTAAGAGCTTAGTTTTTAATGAGGTTACGAAGTTAATTATTTTATTCAATATAAATATTATGCACGCATAATAAATTTTAAATATTTACTATTTAATACTAGCTATTTATTGTTATTTTTGTGTTCGATTTAAAATAGATTTAATGAAGACAATTCAATTTAGAGAAGCTATCTGTGAAGCTATGAGCGAAGAGATGCGCAGAGATGAGAGCATTTATTTGATGGGTGAAGAGGTCGCTGAGTACAATGGTGCATACAAGGCATCAAAAGGAATGTTAGATGAGTTCGGTCCAAAACGTGTTATTGATACCCCAATTGCAGAGCTTGGTTTTGCAGGAATTGCAGTTGGATCTACAATGACAGGTAATCGTCCAATCGTTGAATACATGACTTTTAACTTTTCTCTTGTTGGTATTGATCAAATTATAAACAACGCAGCTAAAATCAGACAAATGTCTGGTGGACAGTTTAAGTGTCCGATTGTATTTCGAGGGCCAACAGCTTCGGCAGGTCAATTAGGTGCAACACACTCGCAAGCGTTTGAAAGCTGGTTTGCCAATACACCAGGATTAAAAGTGGTAGTGCCATCAAACCCATACGATGCTAAAGGATTATTAAAAGCAGCTATTCGTGATGATGATCCGGTTATTTTTATGGAGAGTGAGCAAATGTATGGTGATAAAGGTGAGGTGCCAGAAGGTGAGTACATTTTACCATTAGGTGTTGCCGATGTGAAACGTGAAGGTAGCGATGTAACTATTGTATCGTTTGGTAAAATTATTAAAGAAGTTTATAAGGCAGCAGACGAACTAGCGAAAGAAGGTGTGTCTTGTGAAATTATCGATTTACGTACAGTTCGCCCCTTAGATAAGCAAGCAATTTTAGAGTCCGTTAAAAAGACAAACCGTTTGGTTATTGTTGAAGAAGCTTGGCCATTTGGAAACGTTTCAACAGAAATTACTTATATTGTACAAAATGAAGCATTCGATTATTTAGATGCTCCAATTATAAAAATAAATACAGCAGATACACCAGCCCCTTATTCTCCTGTTTTATTAGAAGAATGGCTGCCAAATAGCAACGAGGTTGTTAAGGCTGTAAATAAGGTATTGTATAAATAAAATATAACGTTTTTACGTTAGCTAAACTTCATCAACAAGCTTGTTGATGAAGTTTTTTGTATTATGAACTTAAGACTACTAACCATATTTTTTCTACTAACTACCATCTGTGCCTTTTCCCAAACCAAGGTCAGTGGCTATGTTTACGACGAATTTAACGAACCTATTTCTTTTGCGAATGTTATTTTTAAAGGCTCAACAAAAGGGACTATTACCAATGAAGACGGTCGATTTTATTTAGAATCTAATGAAACTTGGGACGGATTAACCATTTCTTTTATAGGCTATGAAACCTTAGTGGTACCACTTACTAAAAAAGTGAATTATGATTTAAAATTTGTGTTAAACGAAGAAGCCTCACAATTAGATCAGGTATTTATCGTGTCTGGAAAACAATCTAAAAAAAATAACCCAGCTATCGATATCTTAAGAAAAATATGGGAACGTAAACGTAAAAATGGTCTCAACCTCTATAATCAGTATGAATTTCAAAAATATGAAAAAGTCGAATTTGATATTAATACTATTGATAGTGCTCTAATTAATAGTCGACTTTTTAAGGGTATGGAGTTTGTGTTCGATGAAGTTGATACCTCGGATGTAACCGGAAAAACCTATTTACCCATATTTATAAACGAAGCCGTTTATGCTGTCTATGGAGATAACAATTTCAATAAAGAGAAGGAAGTCTTAAATGGAAATAAGAATTCGGGTTTTAGTGATAATCAGTTTATAATTGATTTTGTCGATGACCTGTATTCTGATTTCAATGTATACGATAATTATTTAAAGTTTTTTGATAAGAGTTTTGTGAGTCCGTTATCAAGAACCGGTATCAATACCTATAATTATGTTTTAAAAGACAGTGCTTATCTTGATAATAAATGGTGTTATAATATTATTTATTATCCGAGAAGAAAAAATGAGCTCACTTTTAAAGGTGATTTTTGGGTAGCTGATACCACATATGCTATAAAAGAAATTAAATTACAAGCTTCAAAAAGTGCCAATATAAACTGGGTGAAAGAAATTTATATTGAGCAGGAATTCGAAGTGGTGAGCGATTCGGTATTTCTTGTAAAGCGTGATTATATGATGTCGGATTTCGCGATTAATAAAAAGGAAAAGTCTCGTGGACTTTATGGAAAACGGACGACGCTATACGATAACTATAAATTCAATATTATAAAAGATAAAAAATTTTACGAACAAGGTGTTTATTTGTACGATGAGGATATCTATGATAAAGATGAAGCATTTTGGGAAGCCAACCGATTAGAATCTCTTAATAAGGATGAAAAAGGTGTTTATAAAATGCTCGATACCTTAAAGACCGTTAATAAGTTTAAAAGGCTGTATAACTTAGGTAGTATACTCGCTTCTGGATATATTGAATTTAATTCATTACCTCTGGATTATGGACCCGTGTTTTCTAGTTTTGGGTTTAATGAGGTTGAAGGTTTACGTCTTCGAACTGGTGGTAGAACCTATTTTGGGCGTAATGATCTCTGGAGAATAGAAGGGTTTTTAGCTTATGGACTTCGAGATGATAAATTTAAGTATGGTATTTCTGGAAAATGGTTATTAGATAAAAAGAATCGGGTTATTGTTTCAGGAGGGAATCGTCGGGATGTGGAGCAAATAGGAGTAAGTTTAACGGCGAGTACTGATGTTTTAGGGCGTAGCTTTGCTTCATCGGGATTAATAACTACCGGTCCGAACGATAAATTAACCAACATAAATTTAACCAGTTTAGCACTTGAAATAGAACCTTGGAGAAATGTTGTTTTTCGAGCTAGCGCCAATTACAGAACCTTAGAGTCGGCATCGCCAACATTCAGCCTTGATTATAATACACCAAATGGTGTTGCTTCTGAAGTTAAGCAGTTTGAATCTGTGTTTTCAGTATCTTATTTTCCAAAACGTAAGATGACCGGTTTTGGAGTGGAACGCTATGAAGCCAATGATGATTTTGCACGGTTATTTGCTCAGGTAAGCCACGGTGAAAAAGATGTTTTTAATAGTGATTTTGATTATACAAAAGTCCAGTTTTCATATATACAACCCTGGCAAGTAGGTGGCTTTGGACGTTTAACAAGTGTTGTGGAAGCCGGTAAAACTTTTGGTGAAATACCACTTGGGCTGTTAAGTGTGGTGCCAGGAAATCAGACATATTTTTCAATATATAACACTTTTACTTTACTAGATTATTACGAATTTGTAACAGATACTTATACCTCGGTACATCTGGAACATAATTTTAATGGTCGCTTGTTTTCAAGAATTCCGTTATTACGTAAACTTAATTGGCGGGAAATTTTTAGTATTCGAGGGGTTTGGGGTGATTTGTCTGATGAGAATATAGCGTTAAATACAACTAATAATCCTAATAGTATACCTTTAAATGCGCCTAGCAATGAGATTTATTATGAATACAGCGTGGGTATAGGTAATATTTTTAAAGTATTCAGAATCGATTTCAATTTTAGAGGAAACTATATTAACGATATAGATCATCCCGATGCCCGAAAGTTTGGTGTTACCGGTACTTTTGGTTTTTACTTTTAGAAATATTTTAAAAATTAAACTTGTTTGGTGCTTAATTTAAATTATTGATCTTCATAGTCTTTAATTTTTTTTGTAAAGCTTTTTATAGTATTTTTTCGTTTTATTCTCAGCAGAGTTACAAAGAATATCAATTCGTCTCTCGATAAAATTCTTAGTTTTTCTTTTTAAACTGTTCAAACTCCGATGGAATTTCTGTTTTTGGGAAGGAGTTATTAGTCATATTAACATCTGCAAATTCAAAATTAGGGTCTAAGTTAATACTTGAAACTTCTTTGTTTTTTATAAAGGTTTTTGTGACTTGGTATTCATCGAATCTCCATATTTGAGCAGGTAAGGTTTCAATTTCAGAGGTGCCATCTGTAAAATTCCATTCTATGGTGACAGGCATAACAAGACCGCCAAGATTTTTAATGGTTAATTCGTAAAGATTTTTTCCAGAGAGGCTCTTTCTCATGTCTTTTTCGTTGATACGAGACAGGAATCCTCCGTAATGACTATCGGGTGTATCGGTCATGGTTATAATTTCTGGGCCATTCGAGAAATCTTTGGCATTAGCTTGTGAACCCTTTGTTTTCGTGTTAATTTTAGTTTGATATTTTAGTAGCTTGTCTTCAATATTGGTGTTTTCTTCATCTACTTTAAACCATCTTACATTGCTTAATTCCATGTCTACATGGTCGGTTGTAAAAAACCATCCTCTTACAAACCAATCGATATCGGCAGCTGTGGCGTCAGACAGCGTTCTGAATAAATCACTCGGATTTGGATGTTTGAATTTCCATCGGTTCGCATATTCTTTAAAAGCCTCGTCAAAAAGTTCTTTTCCTATAATAGAATTCCGTAGCATTTGCAGTCCAACCGTAGGTTTGTTGTAGAAATTATTACCAAATTGACTGAATAATTCACTGTCTGAAGTTGTCATTATTGGACGTAAAATATTTTTATCACCATCCATAAAAGGAACAATGTTTTTAGGAGTAACATAATCGAAATTCGGGTATCTTTCGGCAACAGTCCGCTGGTCTAAAAAGGTGTTTAATCCTTCATCCATCCACATCCATTTGCGTTCGTCAGAACTCACGATCATAGGAAACCAATTGTGTCCTACTTCATGAATTATTACCCGAATCATATTTTGTTTTTGAAAATCACTTATTTTCCCATTTTTAGGTCGACCACCATTAAAGCTAATCATCGGAAATTCCATGCCTACATTTGATGTGTTAACAGAAATGGCTACGGGATAAGGGTAATCGAAAGTAGCTTCAGAATACACTTCTAGAGCTTGAATAACAGCTTTTGTTGATTCTTCCTGCCAAACAGGTAATCCTTCCTTAGGGTAATAAGACATGGCCATAACCGTATTAGTTGGTAAGTTTACAGCCTGAGCATCCCACATAAATTTTCTAGAAGAAGCAAAAGCAAAATCTCGTACGTTGGTGGCGGAAAATTTCCAGGTTTTTAGTTTGGTTGCTTTTGTCTTTTCGTTAGCCTCAGCTTCTTCTTTTGTAATAATTTGAATGGGTTTATTGTAGGATGATTTGGCTTCTTCGAAACGTTTTATCTGTGTTTTAGATAGAACCTGATTATGGTTTTGTAAACTTCCAGTCGACGCAATAATATGGTCTTCAGGTACCGAAATTTCAACTTCATAATTTCCAAATTCCAAAGCGAATTCACCTAAACGTTGAAATTGTTTGTTTTGCCAACCTTCAGTGTCATTATAAACGGCCATTCTAGGAAACCAATGGGCAATTAGGTATACAGTATTATCATCTTCGGGGAAATATTCGTAGCCTTCTCTTGATAAAAGAAACATACTTCTATCGGTAATTGGGTAAGACCAAGAAATTGAAATATTTGTTGATTCACCAGGGTTTAATGGTGTGTTTAATGTTACTTTCATCATGGTATTATTGATGATGTGCTTCAAATGGTTGTCAGAATTATCTTTAACATGTTTAATAGTATAACCTGCGGGGAAATCCTTTGCACGAGTTAATAACTGCATCTGGCGTGTGGTTATAGAATCTATTAAACTATTATTGAAATCACCAAAACTCTCATTTTCTTTTTTATTTACATTTTGTTCTAATTGAATCCATACATAATTTAAAATATCCGGAGAGTTGTTAATGTATGTAATGGTTTCTTCCCCTGAAAGTATATTGTTCTTTTCGTCAAGGGTTGCCTTAATTTTATAATTAGCTTGTTGTTGCCAATAGGCTTTACCTGGAGCACCACTTGCCGTTCGATAGGTGTTTGCTGGTTGTATTAGGTTGTCTAACGGTTCAAATTTACCTTGCCAAGGTTGGTTTTGGGCAGTCATTAAAGGACATATGAAACATGTCCATAATAGAATGATAAAAAGTCTCATAAAAATTGAATTAGTCACGTATTCAATTACAAGATAATAATTTAGAAATAGAAAGATGCTTATGCTTGATTGATTTTTTCTTAAACGATATAGTATAAAATTAAAATATAAATAGGTAGCATTTGTTGTTAAATCTCTTACTCTTCAGTACATTTGCGGTCTTAAATAAAAATTATAATGAGCAAGGAACAACCAGTAACATTTGATGTTTTAATAGAAATACCAAAGGGTAGTAGAAATAAATACGAATACGATTTTACATTACATAAAATACGTTTTGATCGTATGTTGTTTTCATCAATGATGTATCCGGGTGATTATGGTTTTATTCCTGAAACTTTGGCTTTAGATCAAGATCCACTGGATGTATTAGTGTTAGGTCATCAACCAACTTATCCAATGGTAGTAATGGAAGTAAGGCCAATAGGTGTATTCCATATGGCTGATGAAAAGGGACCAGATGAGAAAATAATCTGTGTACCAGTATCAGATCCAATTTGGAGCAACAATAAGGATATAAGTGACTTAAATCCACACCGTTTAAAAGAAATTGAACACTTTTTCCAAGTTTATAAAGACTTAGAGAAAAAGAAAGTTGATGTTGGTGGATGGGGTAATGCCCAAGAAGCTATCGAGATTTATCACCAATGTGTGAAACGCTACGAAGAAAGCGATCATAAAAAGAAACGCACGTTTACAATATAGGTTGATGTATTCTTAAAAATATCTTCAAAATTTTAAACCATTCTAATTTTAGGATGGTTTTTTTTATCACTTATATTTTCCTATTTTTAGCAGAATAAAAAAAATAATTTTAACCAACTAATTTAATATGGAATTAATATTGAAAATGTTACCGCTTTTCGGGGTGCTCGGATTAGCGTTTGTATTTGTGAAAAGTGCATGGGTGTCTAAACAAGATCAAGGCAATGAGAAAATGATAAAAATTGCCAAAAATATTGCCGATGGAGCCATGTCTTTCTTAAAAGCTGAATATAAAATTTTATCAATCTTCGTTATTGCCGTCGCTATTCTGTTATATTTCAAAGGGGCAAGTGAAGCAGGTTCTAATGGGGTTGTGGCTATTTCGTTTATTGTTGGAGCTATTTGTTCGGCATTGGCAGGATTTATTGGTATGAAGGTAGCCACCAAAGCCAATGTAAGGACTACCAGTGCAGCAAGAACATCTTTAGGAAAGGCCTTAGAAGTGGCTTTTGCCGGAGGAGCTGTTATGGGGTTAGGAGTTGTTGGTTTAGGTGTTCTTGGCCTAAGTAGTCTCTTTATGATTTACAGTGAAATGGGCTGGGGAATAAGTGAAGTACTAAATGTGCTTTCTGGATTTTCTTTAGGAGCTTCTTCTATAGCTTTATTTGCTCGTGTTGGAGGTGGAATTTATACCAAAGCGGCCGATGTGGGTGCCGATTTGGTTGGAAAGGTTGAAGCTGGTATTCCAGAGGATCACCCTTTAAATCCGGCTACTATAGCCGATAACGTAGGTGATAATGTTGGAGATGTTGCAGGTATGGGAGCCGATTTATTTGAGTCCTATGTGGGGTCAATTATAGGGACCATGGTTCTTGGTGCCTTTGTTATAACTCCGGGAATAGCAAATGGTTTAGGTGCCGTATATTTGCCACTGGTACTGGCTGCTATTGGAATCGTGATGTCTATTATAGGAACCTTTTTTGTAAAGGTAAAAGATGGTGGTAATCCTCAAACAGCTTTAAATATAGGTGAGTTTGGTTCTGCAGGGCTTATGGTTGTTGCTTCTTACTTTATTATTTATGAATTGATACCATCTAGTACCGAAGGTTTGCCTAGCGGTCCATTGGGTGTATTTATAGCGGTAATTGCCGGTTTGGTTGCTGGTTTGGCAGTAGGGAAAGTAACAGAGTATTATACGGGAACAGGAAAACCACCGGTTAATTCTATAGTAAAACAATCTGAAACAGGATCAGCTACCAATATTATTGCAGGTTTAGGTATCGGGATGATGTCTACAGCTATTCCCATTATCTTAATTGCAGCCGCGATATTAGTATCACATCATTTTGCTGGCTTATACGGTATTGCTATTGCAGCGGTTGGAATGTTAGCTAATACAGGAATTCAGTTGGCGGTTGATGCTTATGGACCAATTTCCGATAATGCGGGAGGTATTGCTGAAATGGCAGAATTACCTAGTGAAGTACGTGAGCGTACAGATAAATTAGATGCGGTAGGTAATACGACGGCTGCAATAGGAAAAGGGTTTGCTATTGCTTCGGCTGCGCTTACTGCATTGGCCTTGTTTGCTGCTTTTATGAAAACGGCTAATGTAACGGCTATTGATGTGTCCAAACCAGATATTATGGCTGGATTATTGGTAGGAGGTATGTTACCATTTGTTTTTTCAGCTTTATCTATGAATGCTGTTGGGCGGGCAGCCATGGCTATGATTGAGGAGGTTCGTAGACAATTCCGAGATATTCCTCAGTTAAAAGCAGCCTTAGAAGTGATGCGCAAGTATGATTCTGATATGACGAAGGCAAGTGAAGCTGATAGAAAGATATTTGATGCTGCCGATGGTTATGCTGAATATGATAAATGTGTGGATATCTCAACTAAAGCGTCTATCAAGGAAATGGTATTTCCAGGGTTATTAGCAATTGCTGTGCCAGTTGCAGTAGGATTTATTGGTACACCTGAAATGTTAGGTGGATTATTAGCGGGTGTTACTACCTGTGGTGTGCTTATGGCTATTTTTCAATCGAATGCCGGTGGGGCCTGGGATAATGCTAAGAAAACCATTGAAGAGCAAGGACGAAAAGGTTCCGATGCACATAAAGCCGCTGTAGTAGGTGATACGGTTGGTGATCCGTTTAAAGATACCTCTGGACCATCTTTAAATATACTTTTAAAGTTAATGTCGGTGGTTGCTTTAGTTATCGCACCAAGTATTGCAAACTCTTCAGACTCTGTAATGGCTTATGTTGAGGGGAGTACACCTGAGTTGATTGAAGTTCTTCAAAATGTAAATGTAGAAATGACTGAAAATGCAGACGGCACAGTAAAAGCCGTTATTAAAACAGTAACCGAGCAAAATGGAGCAAGTGAAACAAGTTACGAAACAATTGAAGGACTAAAAGCAGATGTGGAAGCTCGTATTGAAAGTTTACAAGCTAAAGCGGATTCAGAAAATCATATTCAAATTGAGAAAGTAATAAAACGCACAGAATAGGGTTTATGATTTAAACATAAAAAAAGGTCGCCATTTGGCGACCTTTTTTTATACATCTTGAATTTTACTGTTTTCTTCTTTCAAATATTTTCTTGGCATGGTTCTAAAAATAACATCCCACAAAGGTGATGAAACTCCAAAAGCTCTGTCGGTCTCTCTATAATGATGAATACTGTGGTGATACCATAAATGTTTCAGTATATTTTTGGGAACTCTAAAAGCATGAATGGAATAGTGTACAGCTAAATAGGTCGCATAGCCCATTAAAAACCCTGCCAAAAAACCGAAGGCATAATCACCTAAAATAACACGGTAAATAATAAAAAATACCGTAGCGATTATCAAGCTTAATAATGGAGGCATGGCTAATCTTGATTTATCTTTAGGGTAGTCATGATGAACACCATGCATGGTATAAGCTATCTTTTTTCGGCGTTCGGTTGTTGCTGGGATATGATATAAATACCGATGCGCGATATATTCAATAAAAGTAAAAAATATAAACCCGGCAAAGAATAAAAGTATCATTTCGGGGGTTTTAAATCCCTTTTCTATAATCCCGTAGTATATTAAAGCAGCTGCAATTACGGAGAAAATTATAAGAGGAAAAGAAATATGAGTATGGGTAAGCTTTTCTAATAATGGATTGTCAAATAATTGTGGAGACCCCTTGTGCTTAGGTCGTTTTAATTTGGTTGATTCTGCGTTAGTTGATTCCATAATGATATAAGTTTAAAACAAGCCGTTAATTTCAGCATCAATCGTGTTTATTATACTTCCCAGATCTTCAGGGTTATCTACAAAATCTAGTTTGTCTACATCAATAATTAATAATTTGCCTTTGTTGTAATCATGAATCCATGCTTCGTAACGTTCATTTAGGCGACTTAAGTAATCAATACTTATAGAGTTTTCGTATTCTCGCCCACGTTTATGAATTTGAGATACCAGATTAGGTATCGAGCTTCTTAGGTAAATAAGAACATCAGGGCCTTTAACTAGTGATTCCATTAACTCAAATAAGGCACGGTAGTTTTCAAAATCACGATTGGTCATAAGCCCCATAGCATGTAGATTGGGTGCAAAAATATGAGCGTCTTCGTAAATGGTTCTGTCCTGAATGATATCTTTACCACTTTGATGTATCTGTAAAACTTGACGAAATCGACTATTTAAAAAATATACCTGAAGGTTGAAACTCCAGCGTTCCATTTGGTTATAAAAATCATCAAGATATGGATTATCAACAACGTCTTCCAGTTGAGCTTCCCACTGATAATGCTTGGACAATAGTTTTGTAAGTGTAGTTTTTCCAGCACCAATATTTCCCGCAATGGCAATATGCATAGTGTTAGTTTGTTTTGATTTGGTATTCGTATATGGTTTCTTTATCGTAAATATACAAGGTTTCGTTGGTTACAAAAAACTGATCTATAGATAAATTCGGTACTTCTATTTTTGATATTTCATCTGTAGAATTATCATAGAAAAATAACGAGTCTTCTTTTTTTAAGACTAAGTTTCCTTGATTTTCATAAAATTCAGTAAAACCGGTATTGTTTAGTTTCTTGATTAGGCTTCCAAAATAATTATAAACATAAATATAATCTTCGGTAAGTAATATGCAATTGTTGTAGTTGCTTTTTAAGTCTAAAACCTTGCTTTTAATGGGGAGGGTTTGTGCTCTTGTAGTTTTAGTTTTATAATCGAAAAGTTCTAATTGTTGGTTATTTTGATTAAAAACCCAGATGGTATTATCAAATCCAGTTGTAATATGTGAGACATTCTTATACGGCGTGATGGTGTTGAAATCGATTTTAAACATTTCGGCGAGCCGATTGTCAAGAATAATGGCTGTATTAAAATCGCGATAAAAAACATTTATTTTTAAAGAGTTAAACGTGTTTACAGAACTTATGTCGCCTAATTGAAAATTGTTGTAACCGATATCGATACCTTTAGAATCATTTTTTCTTTTAAATAAGACATTTTCGGATATGTAGAAAATAGTATTAAAAGCATCAACACTTACTAAGGTATTAGCTTCTAAATCGATTTGTTTAACTAGTGTGATTTTAAGCTTATCTTGCGTATTAGTTGAAAACAGTATAAATGTAACGATATATAAAAAATGTTTCATGGTTATCGCAAATTACAAAAAACCTTTAGTTATGTAGCAAAACTATAAATACAATTAGTGTCCTAATTAAGATTAAAAAAAAATAATGCTAGGATGTAATCGTATAAATATATTTTAGGTTAAACTTTTTAATATAATTACAGTCTAAAATCAAGGAGTATTGTAAAGGTCGTAAAAAATAAAAACTATTAAATTACAAAACTTATGCTTATTAAAATTTTAAAACAAAACATAAAATATTTATTACTCCTTTGTACTGTATTATGTTTTGCTCAGAAGGAGATTCAAGGTCAGGCATATTATGATTCAAAAACATCTTTCGATATGGAGAATTTTGGTAGAGATAATATGAGTGAGGCGAGAAAGAGAGAAATGGCGGAGAGAATGCGATCGAACTTTGAAAAATCTTTTGTATTAACCTTTAATCAAACAGAATCCATATATGCAGAAGAAGAAAAACCTAATACCTGGAGAGGTGGACGGTTTAGGATGATGTTGGAAATGACCAGTGGACCTCATTATAAAAATATTAAAGAAGAATTGTTGTTACAGGAGCAGGTGTTATTAGGTAAAAAATTTTTAATCAAGGACAGTCTGCCAAACTACAACTGGAAAATGCTTGGGGAAACCAAACAGATTGGTGATTATATGTGTTTTAAAGCGACAACTACGAAAAGTGTTCCTGCTAGAGCTTTTGGTTTTGGAAGACCATCGCGTGATAAATCCGAAGCGGAACAAACTAAAGAAATAGAAATAGTCGTGTGGTATACATTACAAGTTCCAGTGAATCAAGGGCCCGGTGATTATTGGGGCTTACCTGGCTTAATATTAGAATTAAACACAGATAGAACCACTATATTCTGTACTAAATTAATTATCAATTCTGAAGATAAGATGGCAATTGAAAGACCCTCAAAAGGAAAGGAAGTTTCAAAATCAGATTTCGAGGCTATGATGAAAGAAAAGTTAAGTGAAATGCGTAGCAATTTGAGAGAAGATCGTAGAAATTGATGAATTGTTGTTTTCTTACTAATATAGTACTGAAAACTTATACGTTTTAAAAATTGAAGTTTAGGGATAGGGTTAATTATTAAAGGGTTATCTTTTTTAACTAAAAATAGCTGAAAATTTATTTTGCAGAATAAGTAAACTATGATATATTTGCACCCGGTTTTGGGAAGATACTCAAGCGGCCAACGAGGGCAGACTGTAAATCTGCTGACTAAGTCTTCGCAGGTTCGAATCCTGCTCTTCCCACCAAAAAAGAGAAGCCTGCATAAATGCAGGCTTTTTTCATATATAGAATTAAGTATTCATAACTGGTTAAAACAAAACGCCTCATAATTTTTATGAGGCGTTTTGTTGTTATGGAATAAAATTACCTTTATTTAAAGGTCAAATGCAGCTTTTACTTTATCAACATAATCTAGTTTCTCCCATGTAAATAATTCTACATCTAGAGTAATGCTTTCTCCGTTTGGCTGACTAAATGATTTTGTTACTATTTCATTGGCTCTACCCATGTGTCCGTAAGCAGCAGTTTCACTGTAAATAGGCGCTCTTAATTTTAAACGCTCTTCGATGGCGAATGGTCGCATGTCGAATATTTCAGATACTTTTTGAGCAATTTCACCATCGGTCATATTAAAAGGACAGGTTCCATAAGTATTTATAAAAATCCCCATAGGTTCTACTACGCCAATTGCATAACTTACTTGTACTAAAACTTCATCTGCAACACCTGCCGCTACTAAGTTTTTAGCAATATGTCTTGTAGCGTAAGCAGCACTTCGGTCTACTTTACTTGGGTCTTTTCCTGAAAAAGCACCACCACCGTGAGCTCCCTTGCCCCCGTATGTGTCTACAATAATTTTACGTCCTGTTAATCCAGTATCTCCATGAGGCCCTCCGATTACAAATTTCCCGGTTGGATTAATATGGTATTTAATGTCGTCGTTAAATAAAACTTGAAGTGACTCAGGTAATTTGGCTATAACACGAGGAATCAATATAGTAATAATATCCTCTCTAATTTTGTTAAGCATTGTGTTTTCATCAGCGAAATCGTCGTGCTGAGTTGAGATAACTATAGAGTCGATGCGTTGAGGTACATTATCATCGCTATATTCTATGGTTACCTGGCTTTTAGAGTCCGGCCTTAAATAAGTAATTTCATTATTTTCACGACGTAATGCTGCCAATTCAATTAAAAGTAAGTGTGATAAATCTAAAGCGAGAGGCATAAAGTTTTCCGTTTCGTTGGTTGCATAACCAAACATCATTCCTTGGTCTCCAGCACCTTGTTCTTCTTTAGAGCCTCTGTCTACACCACGATTAATATCGTCCGACTGCTCATGAATTGCCGAAAGTACACCACATGAATTACCGTCGAACATATATTCGCCCTTGGTGTAACCAATTTTATTAATAGTATCTCTTGCTATTTTTTGAACATCTAAATAGGTGTGAGATTTAACTTCACCTGCTAGTATCACTTGTCCGGTAGTAACAAGAGTTTCACAAGCTACTTTCGATTCTTTATCGAAAGCTAAAAAGTTGTCGATTAAGGCATCACTAATTTGATCTGCTACTTTATCCGGGTGTCCTTCAGAAACACTTTCCGAAGTAAATAAATAAGCCATAATTATATGTTTTATTGCAAGATTTGACGATAACGTCGAAGGAAGTTTCCACTGCCTTTAGCATTTTTATTTATTAAAAACCTGATAATTATTGTCTTATAAGGTATTTAATAAAGAGGTTGCAATCAGTCAAATCTTTCCTCTGTTAATTTTTGCGACTGCAAAAGTAATAAAAATTAAAAGAATTGTATGCTACTTTTTATTTTTTAGATAATTAATTGGATGTTAAATTTTATTTAATAATATTTGTACCAACACAGATGAAAAAGCAAATTTTAAATACAGTTTCTATTATTATTCTTGTCATTATCGACCAAGGATAGGGAGACTATATTTATAAAAATACATTATAAAAAGGCCTTCCTAAAACGGAAGGCTTTTTTTATGGATTTTATTAAAGTTTTGAACATCATAAAAAAAGCATGTTAAATAATTGTTTTACAAGTGGTTAGGTTGTTTTTATGGGTTGTGAATTTAACCCTGAAAAATAAAAGAATTGAAGTGTAAAAACCGAAAACTATTATTTTCGATGACAATTTGAGAATTATGTGGTTTTTAATGAAAACCTTAAAAATATATTATTAAACTTAAAATATTGAGATATAGTGTAAAATATCTGTAACAAAAATGGAGGAACTTAATAAATATAGTAAAAGATTAACGCAAGATGAATCACAACCAGCATCTCAAGCCATGCTTTATGCGGTAGGATTGACAGATGAAGATATGAAAAAGGCTCAAGTGGGTATTGCAAGCACAGGTTATGATGGTAACCCATGTAATATGCATTTAAATGGTTTGGCTAGTGAGGTTAAAATTGAATGTAAAATTGCTGGTCTGGTAGGACTTGGATTTAATACAATTGGTGTTAGTGATGGTATTTCAATGGGGACTTCAGGAATGAATTATTCTTTAGCATCACGGGATATAATTGCCGATTCTATTGAGACTGTTATGAATGCTCAAAGTTACGATGCTCTTATTTCAGTGGTGGGATGTGATAAAAATATGCCTGGTGCAGTAATTGCTATGTTGAGATTAAACCGTCCTTCTATCATGATGTATGGCGGAACCATTGCTTCAGGAAACTATAAAGGAAGAAAATTAAACATTGTTTCTGCATTCGAGGCTTTAGGTCAGAAAGTTGCCGGAGAGATTGATGAAGAAGAATATCGTGAAATTATAAAAAGTGCTATACCAGGTGCTGGTGCCTGTGGTGGTATGTATACTGCTAATACGATGGCTTCAGCTATAGAATGTATGGGGTTTGCTTTGCCTTATAACTCGTCTATCCCGGCTGAGAATCCAAATAAATTATCGGAAGCAGAAAGAACAGCTGTGGCTATTAAAAATTTATTAGAATTAGATTTAAAGCCTTTGGATATAATCTCTAAAAAATCAATTGAAAATGCTATAGCTCTTGTAAATGCTCTAGGCGGATCTACCAATGCCGTACTGCACTTTTTAGCTATTGCACATGCGGCTGATATAGAATTTACTTTAGAAGATTTTCAGCGTGTAAGTGACAGAACACCTTTAATTGCCGATTTAAAACCGAGTGGAAAATACCTCATGGAAGATGTTCATGGAATTGGAGGAACACCTGCTGTAATGAAGTATTTACTGGATAACGGGTATTTGCACGGTGACTGTATGACGGTAACTGGAAAAACTTTAGCAGAAAACTTAAAAGATGTAGAGCCACTTCAATTTGAAGACGAGCAGGATGTTATTTATCCAACAGATAAGGCTTTAAAATCTTCAGGTAACTTACAAATTCTTTATGGAAACCTGGCGGAAGAAGGTGCTGTAGCTAAGATATCTGGAAAAGAGGGTTTAGTTTTTGAAGGAAAAGCAGTTGTGTATGATGGAGAACAAGCCGCTAATACAGGTATATCCAATGGTGAAGTTGAAAAGGGAGATGTGGTTGTTATTCGTTATGTAGGGCCAAAAGGAGGACCTGGAATGCCAGAAATGTTAAAACCTACGTCATTAATTATGGGGGCAGGTTTAGGAAAGTCGGTAGCTTTAATTACCGATGGTCGTTTTTCTGGTGGAACACATGGGTTTGTAGTAGGGCATATAACGCCTGAGGCACAAACCGGAGGTGCAATTGGATTAATTAAAACGGGTGATACCATTAGAATTAGTGCAGAAGATAATTCTATTAATCTCCTGGTTTCAGCGGAGGAATTAGCAGAAAGAAAAGCAGCTTGGGTTGCTCCGGAATTAAAACACAAAAAAGGAATTTTATATAAATATGCGAAATCAGTAGCATCAGCTTCAAAAGGCTGTGTAACCGATGCATTTTAATTCAAAAACATTTCATTCTCGTTAAAGCGGGAATCTCACATTTTTAAGCTGAGAATTATGGATACAGAAACGGAAAACAAAACACAAGGAGTGGCAAGTAAAACAATGCGAATTAAAGGATGCGAAGCTGTTGTAAGAAGCTTAATAGCTGAAGGAGTAGATATTCTGTATGGATATCCCGGTGGTGCTATTATGCCTGTTTATGATGAGCTTTACAAGTTTCAAAACGAAATTCATCATGTATTAACAAGGCATGAGCAAGGGGCAGCACATGCGGCTCAGGGTTATGCTCGTATTTCTGGTAAAGTGGGTGTGGCTATGGCTACTTCGGGACCTGGAGCGACTAACCTAATAACCGGTATTGCCGATGCGCAAATAGATTCAACACCCGTGGTTTGTATTACAGGTCAAGTGTTTTCTCATTTGTTAGGTAGTGATGCGTTTCAGGAAACCGATATCGTAGGTATTTCTACGCCGGTAACCAAATGGAATTGCCAAGTTACCAAAGCTTCAGAAATTCCTGGTGTTATAGCTAAAGCATTTTATATTGCTAAAAGTGGACGTCCGGGACCTGTATTAATAGATATTACAAAAGATGCACAGCAAGGTGAATTAGATTATGAATATGAACCATGCAAAGGCGTTCGTAGTTACGTGCCGATTCCTAAAACAAATCCTGATGCTGTAAAGGCAGCAGCCGATTTAATCAACGCTGCCAAAAAACCAATGATTGTTTGGGGACAAGGGGTTATTTTAGGTAAGGCTGAAGAAGAATTAAAAGCTGTTATAGAAAAAGCAGGTATTCCTTCAGCTTGGACCATTCTTGGAGCTTCCGCAATTCCGACTTCACACCCATTAAATATTGGTATGGTTGGAATGCATGGGAATTATGCACCAAATAAATTAACCAATGAATGTGATGTGTTAATTGCTATAGGTATGCGATTTGATGATCGTGTAACAGGTAAGTTAGATGTCTATGCTAAGCAAGCAAAAGTTATTCATTTTGATATTGACCCGGCAGAAATAGATAAAAACGTAAAAACAGACGTTGCCGTAATAGGAGATTCTAAAGATAGTTTAGCCCAGTTGTTACCATTGTTAAATGTAAATACTCATGAGTCTTGGTTACAAGAATTTAAAGATTTGTATGCTATCGAGTTTGAAAAGGTTATAAAACATGACTTGACTCCAACAAAGGAGGGGCTTACAATGGGCGAAGTATTGAAACAAATAAACATTGAAACCAAAGGAAATGCTGCTATCGTATCGGATGTTGGGCAGCATCAAATGATAACATGTCGTTATGCTGATTTTAATATAACGAAAAGTAATATAACTTCAGGTGGTTTAGGAACTATGGGCTTTGCTTTACCGGCAGCTATAGGTGCTAAAATGGGAGCGCCAGATCGTGAGGTGGTAGCAATAATTGGTGACGGCGGTTACCAAATGAATATTCAGGAACTTGGAACGATTTTTCAACAAAAAGTACCAGTAAAAATTGTAGTGTTAAATAACGAATTTTTAGGTATGGTACGTCAATGGCAGCAATTATTTTTCGATAAACGTTATGCCTCTACCGAAATGACCAATCCAGATTTTGTAACCATTGCAAAAGGGTATTATATTCAAGGTAAACGTGTAACCAAACGTGAGGAGTTGGCAGATGCTGTTAAAGAAATGATTGCTTCAGAAGAATCATATTTTCTAGAAGTTTGTGTTGAAAAAGAAGATAATGTATTTCCAATGGTGCCAACTGGAGCTTCAGTTTCAGATGTACGTTTAAGCTAAATATTTAGAAGAAAATGAACGAAGAAATAAAATTATATACCATATCGATATACACCGAAAATAACATTGGATTGTTAAATCGTGTATCAGCCATTTTTCAACGCAGACATATCAATATTGAAAGTTTAACAACATCACAATCCGAAATCGATGGTGTTAATCGTTTTGTAATTGTTGTAAATATAACAGAGTCTCAAGCAAAACGTATTGTAGGTCAGTTTGAAAAACAAATTGAGGTAATCAGAGCTTATTATCATACGGAAGAGGAAACTATTTTTACCGAGTCTTGTATGTTCAAAATTAAATCGGCACTCTTATTTGAAGAACCTCAAATTCAAAATATAATAAAAGATAGTAATACGCGAATCGTAACTGTAAACAAGGAGTTTTTTGTACTTGAAAAATCAGGTAGACGTAATGAAATTGAATCCTTGCGTAGAGACTTAAATGTTTACGGAATTATGCAATTTGTGCGTTCTGGACGCATTGCTGTTACTAAAGACGAAATGAAAATCACTGAAATGCTTCAGGCATTCAATAACCAATAATAACTTAAAATTAAAAATGGGAAATTATTTTAACACACTATCGTTAAGAGATAAATTAAGTCAATTATCGAAGTGTAGATTTATGGAATCTTCGGAGTTTGAAGATGGTGTTAATGCTTTAAAAGGCAAGAAAATTGTAATTGTGGGATGTGGTGCGCAAGGGCTTAACCAAGGATTAAATATGAGAGATTCTGGTTTAGATGTTTCTTATGCCTTACGTGATGCCGCTATTAAAGAAAAGCGTGCTTCTTTTGTAAATGCAACAGAAAATGGATTTACAGTTGGTACGTACAATGAGCTTATTCCTATTGCCGATTTAGTATTAAACTTAACTCCAGATAAGCAGCATACCAATGTTGTACAATCGGTAATGCCTTTAATGAAAAAAGGAGCGACATTATCATATTCTCACGGTTTTAATATTGTTGAAGAAGGAATGCAAATACGTGAAGATTTAACAGTTATTATGGTGGCGCCAAAGTCTCCAGGTTCTGAGGTTCGCGAAGAGTATAAAAGAGGTTTTGGTGTACCAACCTTAATTGCGGTTCACGAAGAGAACGATCCAGAAGGTAAAGGATGGGCACAAGCTAAAGCTTATGCTGCTGCTACAGGAGGAGACCGAGCTGGAGTGTTAGCATCGTCTTTCGTAGCTGAGGTGAAATCTGACTTAATGGGTGAGCAAACTATTTTATGTGGATTGTTACAAACAGGGTCTATTTTATGTTTCAACAAAATGGTTGAAAAGGGAATTGAGCCTGGTTATGCTTCAAAATTAATTCAGTACGGTTGGGAAACGATTACCGAAGGTCTTAAATATGGAGGTATTACTAATATGATGGATCGTTTGTCTAATCCAGCAAAAATTAAAGCCTTCGAACTTTCAGAAGAATTAAAAGATATCATGCGACCATTATTCCAAAAGCATATGGATGATATTATGGAAGGACGTTTTTCTAGCGGCATGATGGCCGACTGGGCAAATGGTGACAAAGATTTGTTAGGATGGAGAGCAGAAACAGCTGAAACCGCATTCGAAAAAACGCCTGCTGGAGATGTTGAAATTTCAGAGCAAGAGTACTACGACAATGGGGTGTTAATGGTAGCTATGGTAAGAGCTGGTGTAGAGCTTGCTTTCGAAGCTATGACCGATTCTGGTATTATCGATGCCTCTGCCTATTATGAGTCGTTACACGAAACACCACTTATTGCTAATACGATTGCAAGAAAGAAATTGTTTGAAATGAACCGCGTGATTTCTGATACAGCTGAATATGGATGTTATTTATTTGATCATGCATGTAAGCCGTTATTAGCTGATTTTATGACTAAAATAGATACAGATGTTATTGGTAAAGCTTATGCAAAAGACAATGGTAAAGGTGTAGATAATGCAAAATTAATTGAAGTTAATAAAGCTTTAAGGGAGCACCCAGTTGAAAAAGTTGGAACGTTCTTAAGAGCTTCAATGACTGCAATGAAACCAATAGTTTAAAAGAAACAAAATATGAATAAGGAAAAGATAATTTATTTTCCTAGTATTGAAGATGTTAAAGTAGCTGCTGATACCATTAAAAAGGTGTCGGCAGTTACGCCTTTAAGTCCTAGTTTAAGGTATTCAAAACAATTTGAAGCTAATATACTTTTAAAGCGTGAAGACCTTCAGCAAGTACGTTCTTATAAAATAAGAGGGGCTTACAATAAAATTAGTTCGCTTACCAAGGAACAAGCTGCGAAAGGCGTTGTTTGCGCCAGTGCTGGTAATCATGCTCAGGGTGTTGCTTTATCTTGTAAACTTTTAAAAATTAAGGGAACGATTTATATGCCTGCACCAACACCCAATCAAAAAGTTGAGCAGGTAAAAATGTTTGGAGAAGATTATATAGATATTAAGCTTTACGGCGATACCTTCGATGATGCTTATCATGCAGCCATGGAAGAGTGCGACAAAAAGGCTAAAACGTTTATTCATCCATTCAATGATGAGAAAGTAATTGAAGGACAGGCTACTATTGGATTAGAAATTTTAGAACAAACAGCGGAGCCTATCGACTATGTGTTTATAGCAATTGGTGGTGGTGGTTTAGCCGCAGGTTTGTCAACCGTTTTTAAACAGTTGTCTCCAAACACAAAAATCATTGGTGTAGAGCCTGCTGGAGCCCCCTCCATGACGGTTTCTATTGAAAACAATAAAAATACCGAGCTTGAACATATTGAAAAATTTATCGATGGCGCAGCAGTAAAACGTGTTGGTGATCTTACTTTCGAAATTTGTAAAACCAATTTAGAAGCTATGGTTACAGTGCCAGAAGGTAAAGTATGC
The DNA here is from genome assembly GCF_000425645.1 of Gaetbulibacter saemankumensis DSM 17032. Lineage (GTDB taxonomy): Bacteria > Bacteroidota > Bacteroidia > Flavobacteriales > Flavobacteriaceae > Gaetbulibacter > Gaetbulibacter saemankumensis. The sequence continues at coordinate 75,029 of NZ_KE384430.1, read as the reverse complement.
CAGACCATTTTAGAACTGTATAATAAGGATGCTATTGTAGTAGAGCCCGCTGGCGCCTTGAGTATTTCTGCATTAGACTTTTATGCTGAAGAGATTAAAGGTAAAAATGTGGTCTGCGTGGTTAGTGGAAGTAATAACGATATTACGCGTACTGCCGAAATTAAAGAGCGCGCTTTGCTTTATGCTAATTTAAAGCATTATTTTATTGTGAAGTTTCCGCAGCGCGCAGGAGCATTAAGAGATTTTGTTGTTAATATTTTAGGTCCTAACGATGATATTACCCATTTTCAATATACCAAGAAAACAAACCGAGAAAATGGTTCGGCTGTTGTAGGTATCCAATTAAAATCTTCCGATGACTTAGAGCCATTAATTAACAGAATGAAAAGTAAAAATTTCTTTGGCGACTACTTAAATAACAAACCCGATTTATTTCAATTTTTAGTTTAATTACAAATAATAAGCTTCAAAACCCTAAAATTACAATCCGTTATTTTTTACCGAAATCGTTTTAGGGTTTCATTTTTTAAGGCCTTTTTGTTAATGAGATAGTAATACCATATTTTTAAGTGTCATCGTAGGTCATAACTCGTTTTTTGAATAAAATATAGGTACCTTAGCAAAGGTAAATCCTATATTTTTTATTTATGACAACAACTTCACTACAGATTGCTAAAGAATATAAAATAGATACATTGTTGCATCAGAGCACCTATCTGGTCAATGGAGAATTGAAAGAATGGCACGGAGAAAAAGCCGAAGTTTATTCTACGATTTCATCAACAGAAACCTATAAACCAACCTTATTAGGAACCATACCCCAATTAGGAGAATCTGAAGCGCTTGAGGCACTTGATTCTGCTACGTCTGCGTATGATAATGGAAAAGGCTTGTGGCCAACCATGAAAGTAGCCGACCGTATTGCTTGTATGGAGACATTTGTAGAACAGATGAAAACCAAACGGGCTCAGGTTGTTAAATTATTAATGTGGGAAATTGGTAAAAACTTACCGGATTCAGAAAAGGAATTTGATAGAACAGTAGACTATATTTACGATACCATTGAAGCCTACAAACAAATAGATAGAAGTTCTGCTAAATTTGAAAAAAATTCAGGAGTATATGCCCATATTCGTCGTGGTCCTTTAGGAGTAGTCCTTTGTCTGGGGCCTTATAATTATCCTCTAAATGAGACCTTTGCCTTGCTGATTCCCGCATTAATAATGGGAAATCCAGTTATATTTAAGCCTGCTAAGCATGGGGTACTATTATTGTCTCCCCTATTAGATGCTTTTCAAAGTAGTTTCCCTGAGGGAGTTGTTAATATTTTATATGGTCGTGGACGTGTGTTAGCTACACCAATTATGAAATCGGGGAAAGTGGATGTGCTTTCGCTAATTGGAAATAGTAAATCAGCTAATGCTTTACAAGCTGAGCATCCAAAAGGGAATAGATTGCGATTAGTATTAGGTTTAGAAGCTAAAAACCCAGCTATTGTCTTGCCGGATGCAGATTTAGATTTAGCTGTAGAAGAATGTATTGCTGGTACATTATCGTTCAATGGACAGCGCTGTACGGCTTTAAAAGTATTATATGTGCACGAATCGATTGTAGAGGAGTTTAACAGACGATTTGCTTATAAGGTTGATCAATTAAAATTCGGAAACCCTTGGGAAGAAGGTGTGAAGTTAACGCCTCTGCCGGAAGTAGATAAGCCAGGGTATATACAGGAATTGATTAGTGATGCTCAAGAAAAAGGTGCAAATATTATTAATAAAAAAGGTGGGGAGACAACGGAGAATTTTATCTTTCCTGCGGTATTATATCCAGTAAGTAAAGATATGCGTGTGTTTACCGAAGAGCAGTTTGGCCCTGTTGTACCCGTATTATCATTTTCGGATATTGAAGAACCTTTAGATGATATGGCCGAATCTAATTACGGACAGCAAGTCAGTTTATTTGGTAAAAATGTACAGACTTTAGCACCTCTTATTGATACGTTAGTTAATTTAGTATGCAGGGTGAATCTCAATAGCTCATGCCAAAGAGGGCCAGATGTTTATCCATTTACAGGGAGAAAAGATTCTGCTTTTGGTACCTTGAGTGTACATGATGCCTTACGCTCATTTTCGATTAGAACTTTTGTTGCTTCCAAAGATAATGAATATAATAATGCTATTTTAACGGAACTATTAGAGAAGAAAACTTCAAATTTTATAAGTACAGATTATATTTTATAAACCTTTTCGTTAAATTTATAAGAATTTAAATTGATAATTATGAAGGTTTTAAAATATTTTATACTAATCTTTTCTGTGTTATGCTTTGTTTCATGTGGAAGTAAAGAGAAAAAGAATGAAGGATTTACTTATGAGAAAAAAACAGAGTCAGTAGTTAAGGAAGTTGCAGGTAATTCTAACGATGTTGTTATAACAGGTAATGATGCCATGCAATTTAATAAAAAGGAAATACGAGTTGATGCCGGTAAGAAGGTTAAAATAACGCTAAGACACATTGGGAAAATGGATAAGAACGTTATGGGGCATAATTTTGTTATTTTAAAAAAAGGTGTCGATTTGGTACAATTCGCAAATAAGGCTGCTACAGCGCGCGAATCAGACTATATTCCGGAAGGAGGTGATCAAGTTATAGTCCATACCAAGTTAATTGGAGGTGGAGAAACGGTCGTTATTGAATTTGATGCCCCGGAAAGTGGGACTTACGATTTTTTATGTAGTTTTCCCGGGCATTATGCCTTAATGAAAGGGAAGTTTATAGTGGAATAAGTATTAGTTTTAAGATGTAAATGCCCTAAAAATATTAGTTTTTGGGGCTTTTTTTTTGAGTAGATTAGACACTGAATTGTACTCTGTTATCATAAAAGTCATATTTCTGATGTCAATGAATGAAAGCCTGAATTTTATTAGCAAAAAAACGGTTTTTAACTATCTAGTTTATTGGCTTATCATTTATTCATGAATATATACCAAAGAATCTCCCTATTAAGCCTAATATCTCCCATGTTTTTTCATTAGATACCTAATAACTTTGTGAAGTTGGAAAAAGAATTTATTTAAATTTTTAGTGGAGTACGTACATACGGCGCATTAATTATTTGTTCTTGACACGCTAATTAATTTATAACATTAAAAATTAATGAAACTACTTAAGTATTTTACGTGTTTTATATTATTGGTGCAAGTTAAAGTGTTATGTGCACAGCAACAGTACACACCTTACGACGATTTGCCAGGTATAATTAAAATCTATAAACCTTTATTTGACGAAAAATTTCCTGAATGGGCTAAAAAGCTCTACGAATATCCAATCAACTATTTTGAAATAGAAAAAGGGTTTGATGACTATACTGTTATCCACGGTAAGCAAAGGAGTCCTATAATTCGCTATTATAAAATTTGGAGACAGGTAGTGGCTCCTTATATTGATGGTCAAGGTGAAATTGTTTTACCTGATTTTGATGAATTAGCTACAGAGCAAAACACTCTGGGAAAAACGTCTAGTGTTAGTAAAGTGGCTGATGCTTCTAATTCTAACTGGACATTTTTAGGTCCAAAACAAACCTTTTTACTAAATAATGGCTCTATGGACATCCCGGGAGTGGCACCCTGGCAAGTGAATGTATATAGCTTGGCGGTTGCCCCTTCGAATACAGATATTATATATGCGGGAACAGAAACAGGGTATCTTAATAAATCAGTTGATAAGGGACAAAATTGGACCTTAATGGCACCAGATTATCAGTTAAGAGCAATCCCTGCCATAGCCGTACATCCTACCAACCCGAATATAGTTTATATGTCTAGTAGGAGTAAAATTCATAAATCAATAGATGGAGGGGATACGTGGAGTGTCGTACTCATTGATGCTCAAGCTAACCAGATTATTATAGATCCTACTAATCCTAGTAAGGTGATAGCTTCAACAAATAAAGGTATTTACACGAGTACTAACGATGGTGTTAATTGGAGTAATAATGCAACAGGTAAGTTTTATGATGTAGAGTTTAAACCAGGGGATACCAATATTGTATACGGGTTGAAACAAAATGCTACAGGTAAATTTGATGCAATTATATCTTTAGATGGCGGAATTACCTTTACAGCTTTACCTAATTTTCCAAACCAGTTTAATGATAAAGGAGGAGGCTTACTTGCAGTAACACCAAATAATCCAAACATAATCTATACAACCTTACTTAGTGATGATAATACACCACAGTTATATAAAGGAACTAATAATAATGGAAACTGGTCTTGGAGTAAGGTAATAGATTGTAATACCAGCACTTTTAAATATACTAATTGGCAGGGGTATTTTGATTTAGTATTGGAGGTTAACCCCAATAATGAAAATGAGTTTTTTGTAGGAACCAGAACGCTATTTAAGACAGTTGATGGAGGTGCTAGTTTTGTTAATGTAGGTGGGCATAATGGGCGTTTTCGACTTCATCCTGATATTCAAGATGTAAAATGGCTAAATGATGGTTCTGTTTGGGTGTCAACTGATGGTGGCGTTAGCTATTCGACCGATGCTTTTGAAAACGATTTTCAACCTTTAATAAATAACCTGATAGGTTCAAATATGTGGGGTTTCGATCAGGGATGGAATGAAGATATTGTTGTAGGCGGGAGATACCATAACGGTAATACGGCGATAGCTGATTTTTATGGTGATAAGGCCTTACGTATGGGTGGAGCCGAATCACCTACAGGCTGGGTGCTGCAAGGGAAAAGTAGACATGTTGCGTTTAACGATTTAGGTAAGGGATGGATACTACCCAAAACAGCAGAAGAAAAAGCAGAAGGGCGTTTTGTCTTTACCAAGTACCCTAATATGTTTGAATATGGAGGAAACCGAGGGAGTCTAGTGCATCATCCAAATTATTATGAAATTATATTTTTGGGAGAAGGCAATGATCTATGGATGAGTACCGATATGGGAGCTACTTTTGAGTCACTTCATACGTTTTCAGGAAGTGTTATGGGGGTTTCTATTAGTGTAACAAATCCTAATGTGATGTATGTTGATGTAAAAAAAAGTGGTTTATATAAAAGTATCGATCAAGGTTTAACATGGACGCATAAACCAGCCTTAAGCAGTTCGACTAACGGAGGAAGTGTAATGAATGGTAGAACAAGTTTGGTTGTTTCTCCATATAACGAAAATACTATTTACGCCTGTTATTCTAATGGCGGTTCGACGGCAAATAAAGGTTTAGTGTTCAAATCGACCGATGGAGGAGATACTTGGGTTAATATTGCTGGAGGTCTCGATCTTTTCAGCAAATGTTTGGCTATACAGCCTACCAGCACAGGAAATGATCTCATCTATTTATTTACAACCCGAAAACAAGAAACTGGAGCCAGTATATTTTATAAAAGATCAGATATGACCAGTTGGAGCTTGTTTGAAAACAACTATCCTAAAAATTTCGGTGTTAATACGGCTGTTCCTTTTTATCGTGACGGCAAAATTAGGGTCGCTGGTAATGCTGGTGTATGGGAATCACCAATTCAGGAAGAATTTGAGCCTATTGTTAATCCATGGGTGCAGAAGAAAGAGTTTGATTGCATGTCCGATACTTTGTATTTCGACGATCACTCTATTTTAAAACATAGTGGTGCTACTTGGAAATGGAATATATCTCCAGCTCCACAATATATTAGCGATGTAAATATTAGAAACCCTAAAGTGGTTTTAGGAAACCCTGGATCCTATGATGTTACTTTAACAGTTACTCAAAACGGAATCGATTATGTGAAAACAATAATCGGTATGGTTACTACCACAACGTGTCCTTCTATATATGACTGTAATAATCCTGCAGAGTTGCCAAAAAATGAATGGTCCTTATTATATGTGGACAGCGAAGAAGTTAATAATTATCCAGGATTAGGTGCAATGGCATTTGATGGTGACCCAAGTACCCGCTGGCATACTAGATGGAGTACAGGATATGATCCTTATCCTCATGAAATTCAGATAGATTTAGGTGGTGTTTATAGTTTGAGTAAATTTTCATATTTACCAAGACAAGGCCAGGAGAATGGAAGAATTAATGAATATGAAATTTATTTCAGTACAGACAAATCGAATTGGGGAGATCCTTATTTTACAGGAGTCTTTGAGAATTCTGCGGCACTTCAGAGTTTAGACTTTTCTACGCCAAAAGTCGCTAGGTACATGAGAATTAGGGCTTTGTCTGAGGTTAGTGGAAGGGCAGTGGCAGCTATAGCAGAAGTTACGCTAGTTGGATGCGTTTACGACAACTGTCCAAATGTTGATAATCCGGATCAAGCCGATTTTGATAATGATGGCTTGGGTGATGCCTGTGATGATGACGATGATAATGATGGTGTTTTGGATGTCGACGATTTGTGTCCGGAAACGCCCTTTGGTAGGTTTGTTAACGATAACGGGTGTGAGTTATTTAATTTACCTGCTAATAATTTTACATTAAAAACCGTTACAGAAACCTGTAAGAATAATAACGATGGGCAAATTATTTTAAGTGCTTTGGAAAATTATAATTATCAGGTTACATTACAAGGGAACAATAATCAAACAAATTATGCTTTCAATCAACAATTAACAATAGATAATTTAAGTGCAGGAGTGTATCAATTATGCATTACGGTAGAGAATGAGAGTAGTTTTCAGAGATGTTATGATATAACGGTAAAAGAGCCTTTAGATTTGGCTGTACTTGCTAAATACAATACTAAATCACAAAAATTAGATCTGTCATTGTTTAATGGTAATGTTTACAATATCTCTCTTAATGGGGAGACAATAAATACTTCCGAAAGTAAAGTCTCTTTAAATTTAAAATCAGGTATTAATCTTATAAGAGTAACAACAGATAAAGATTGTCAGGGGCTGTTTGAAAAAACAATTATGCTTAATGATGATATATTGGTGCATCCTAATCCTTTTGTTGATAATTTGTATATAACCTTAGGAGGAGAAGATGTAAGTGGGGCCTATGTAAAAATGTATGATGCCACTGGTAAAAGTGTGTTAGTTCGTGTTTTACCAGTAGTTAATCAACAAGTTGTAGTAGATGCTTCCTTCTTGGATGCCGGGGTGTATTACCTTAGCTTAAAAACAGCTACTATGGAGCGAAATTTTAAAGTTATAAAACAATGAAGAAGATAATATATATATACAGTTTTGTCTTATTGTTGATATCGTGTAGTTCAGGAGGCGATTCACCAGAAGCCAAAGTTTCTAACCCTGAAATGGCTGTTTTAGTGTTTCCGGAAAATAGTTCTGAATGCACCGAAGGTCAAATTATAAATTCAGAGATGAGTACGGTAACCTTTAAATGGGCTAGCGCCAATTTTACCGATAGCTACGATGTAAATGTTAAAAATCTCAATTCACAAATTACAAAAATATACACCACAACAAGTACGTCTTTAAGTGTTGATATTGAAAGAGGGATGCCTTTTTCCTGGTTTGTTATTTCAAAATCTAAAAAATCAAACACGGTAGCAAAGAGTGAAATTTGGAATTTTTATAATGCCGGAGAAGGCGTAACCAAATATGTGCCTTTTCCAGCAGAAGTAATTGAGCCTTTAATTGGATCGGAAGTAACGGCATTAGGTGGTTTTGTCTCATTAAAGTGGTCGTCCAGTGATGTGGATAATGATATTGCAAGTTATACTGTTTATTTTGGAGAAACAACAACGCCTGAAATATATCAAAGTGACATTACATCCAATCAACTGGATAATATTAGTGTTTCCTCTGGAAAGGGTTATTATTGGAAAGTGAAAACTACTGATGAAGAAGGAAATGCATCTATGTCTGAAGTGTTTAGCTTTAAGGTTAAGTAGTTGTAAACTCCAAGCTGTAATCACACTGTTGAATCTATTGCTGTGTTCATTTTTTTAATTTTATTTTATGAGGTCTACTCGTGTTTTTTAGGTCATAAAGTAACTAAGTGTGGCTTTTAATTATGTCTGGAATCTGTATTTAAGGAGTTATTTGCTCATCTACTAGAATCCACTTAGTATAAATGCATGATGTCATGTATTATTTATAGGATATAGCATGATTTTTAAGGGTTAATTTAGTTCGGCTGTTGGGTCGATTCAGGCACTATTGCAGTGGTTTGGTGCTAAGTGTTTTGTAAATAGCTTGTACCATAGCTCTCTTTTTAGTAATCAAAAAAATTAAAAGATAGTTATGGCTATATTTTAGAAAAAAAATGAGGTAAAACTGATTTTTTTAAAACAAAACCTAATAAAAAAAGAGATTTTAATAATTTTTTAGAAAAATTAATTCCTTGGTTACCAATATATAAAATAAAGCTTTAGCTTTACATTATGAAATTAATAGAAAATAAAATACGTTGTACAATACCCGGTTTACCTGTGCGCAGTCGCCGCCGCTCATAATCTTATCTTAGAAGCAAAACCAATAACGTAATTTTAATTTTTTTCATAGTGTCCAAAATATCATTTATAGCATTTCAAATATTAGTTAGTTGTTTAATTAACAAACGCTTTTTTGGTTATATATTCCCACGTCGCCCGTAGGGGTGTTGTATTAATATATTAGAACCAGGTGTGTCCGGTTCAGGAATCCGAAAAACCTAGAATTAAATAAAGTACTAACTTTAAAATATAGATTTTTAATTATAATGAAAGTTGTAATTGCCGATAGTTCACATTTTAAATATGCAGAAATCATTTGCGAGACAATTGCAGATTCAGCAGCTGTTCGTGGAACTGGTATTGCGCGTCGTACTCCTGAGTATATCATAAAGAAAATGACTAATAGTAATGCGGTTATAGCCCTAGATGGTGATAAGTTTGCAGGTTTTTGTTATATAGAATTGTGGGGGCATGGCAAGTTTGTGGCCAATTCAGGACTTATTGTACACCCAGACTATAGAGGTGTAGGTCTGGCAAAAAAAATTAAACATAAGGTGTTTAAGCATTCTAGAGCTAAATTTCCAGATGCTAAAGTATTTAGTATTACTACAGGATTGGCAGTAATGAAAATGAATAGTGATTTGGGGTATAAACCGGTACCATTTTCAGAATTAACAGACGATAGCACCTTCTGGGATGGCTGTCAGACTTGTAAGAATTACGATGTTTTAACACGAACCAATAGGAAAATGTGTTTGTGTACAGGTATGTTATTCGATCCTAAGGCTAAAAAAAATAAGAAAGAATCAAAAAAAATAAAAGAAAAGGTTTTTAATAGATTAAAACACATTAAGGAAACCATGTTCTTGAAAAAAAATAAAAATAATAAATCATGAAAAAATTAGTAATTGCCTATAGCGGCGGATTGGACACTTCATATTGTGCGGTTAGTTTATCAAAAGAATACGAAGTACATGCAGCGAGTGTCAATACAGGAGGTTTCACCAAAGCGGAAATAGAAAAGATTGAAGCGAATGCCTATAAGATGGGAGTTACCAGTTATAAGAATATTGATGCGGTAGCTACTTTCTATCAAAAGGTGGTGAAGTATTTAATATTTGGAAATGTTTTAAAAAATAATACCTATCCATTATCTGTAAGTGCCGAACGTATTGTACAGGCAATTGAAATTATTGAGTATGCAAAAAGCATTGGGGCCGAATATATAGCTCATGGTAGTACAGGAGCAGGAAACGATCAGGTGCGTTTCGATATGATTTTTCAAACTTTGGCCCCTGAGATAGAAATCATTACCCCAATTCGAGACGAAAAACTTACCAGACAGCAGGAGATTGATTATCTTAAGGAAAATGGTATCGATATGTCTTGGGAAAAAGCCAAGTATTCTATCAATAAGGGATTATGGGGAACCAGTGTAGGAGGGTCAGAAACATTAACTTCTGATAAGCCTTTACCTAGTGAAGCATATCCATCGCAATTAAAACATGCTGAAGATGAAAAAGTAAAGCTAACTTTTGAAAAAGGTGAACTTGTTGCGGTAAATGGCTTTGAAAATGAGCCACAAATTAATATTGAAGTTTTAAATAATCTGGCTTCTGCTTATGCCATTGGTAGAGATATTCACGTTGGAGATACCATTGTAGGTATTAAAGGGCGTGTTGGTTTTGAAGCGGCTGCCGCATTAATTACTATTAAGGCACATCATTTATTAGAGAAACATACGCTTACCAAATGGCAATTACAGCATAAAGATTATTTAGCAAGTTTCTATGGTATGCATTTACACGAAGGGCAGTATTTAGACCCGGTAATGCGCGATATGGAAGCGTTCTTTGAAAGTAGTCAGGATAAAGTCAGTGGTGATGTTTTTGTAACACTTAAACCATATCATTTTAATTTAGATGGCATTAGTTCAGAACACGATTTAATGAGTGCTAAATTCGGTAGTTATGGGGAAGAAAACAAAGGCTGGACAGCCGAAGAGGCAAAGGGATTTATTAAAATCTTCGGAAATCAGAACAAAATATATCAACAGGTAAATTCGTAAATTATGATTCATGTAGGTATTATTGGTGGTGCAGGTTATACGGCAGGAGAGCTTATTAGATTGTTGATAAACCATCCAGAAACCGAAATTAATTTTGTGTACAGCACATCAAATGCTGGGAATAAAATTAGTAAAGTGCATCAGGATTTGGTGGGTAGTTTAGATTTGGAGTTTACCGATACCGTAAACCCAGATATAGATGTGCTATTTCTATGTTTAGGACATGGGAATTCTGTGAAATTTTTATCGGCAAATACGTTTTCTGAAAACACAAAAATTATCGATTTGGGGAATGATTTCAGATTAGAAGCAGATAAGGTCTTCGATGGTAAAACTTTTGTTTATGGTTTGCCGGAATTACAAAGAGAATTGATTAAATCGGCCAATTATATTGCCAATCCAGGGTGTTTTGCAACCGCAATTCAATTAGCTTTGTTGCCATTAGCCGATAAAGGTTTATTGAATTCTGATGTACATATTAATGCGGTTACTGGAGCGACTGGGGCAGGAACGTCGTTATCTGCAACAACGCATTATACCTGGCGAGATAATAATTTTTCGTATTACAAGCCATTTACCCATCAGCATTTGGGAGAAATAAATCAGTCAGTAAAACAATTGCAAGACGAATTCAATTCAGACATACTTTTTATGCCAAACCGTGGTAATTTTTCAAGAGGTATTTTTGCAACCCTTTACACCGATTTTGATGGTGACATCGAAGAGGCTAAAGCTATTTATAATACTTATTATGCAGATGCTGAATTTACGTTTGTTTCCGACGATTTTTTACATTTAAAGCAAGTGGTAAATACTAATAAATGTTTAGTCCATTTACATAAGCATAAAGGAAAATTACTTATTACGAGTATAATAGATAACCTGTTAAAAGGAGCTTCGGGTCAGGCCGTACAGAATATGAATTTAATGTTCCGCTTTGAAGAAACTACAGGTTTAAATTTAAAGGCCACATATTTTTAACCAACTAACGAATTATGAAAATAGCCATAATAGGAACTGGAAATCTTGGGAGCTCAATAGCTAAAGGTCTTATTAAGAATAATACGTTCACTTCATTGTATTTAAGTGATAAGAATACGACTAATGTCGATGATTATAACACTTTGGAAAACGTAACTGTAACTAACGATAATTTATTAGCGGTACAGGAATCTGAGATGGTTATTTTCGCGCTTCAACCAAAACATATCGATAAAGTTTTAGAGAGTGTAACCTCGTTAATTACCGAAAAACATATAGTTATTTCGGTGGCGGCTGGAGTTGAAATTCCTAGAATAGAAAACATCGTAGGCAGCGACAAAAATATTATTCGCGTAATGCCAAATACAGCTATTTCTATTGGTAAGTCAATGACTTGCATAGCTGCTAACGATAAAGCACAGGGTAAAGTGTCTTTAGCTCAAGATATATTTAACCAATTAGGAACAACATTAGTAATTCCAGAAGAGTTAATTCAGGCTTCAACGGTTATTTGTGCCAGTGGAATTGCCTTTTGGATGCGCTTAGTACGTGCAACGACTCAAGGAGCGATACAGTTAGGATTTGAAGCCCATGAAGCTCATAAACTTGCTGTGCAGACTTGTTATGGAGCAGCTAGTTTGCTTATTGAAACAGGTAAGCATCCTGAGCAGGAAATAGATCGTGTAACTACTCCAAGTGGTTGTACCATTGAAGGATTGAATGCTATGGAGCACCAAGGGTTAAGTTCGGCTTTAATTCAGGGTATTGTAGCGTCTTTCGAAAAAATTAATCATCTTAAAAAGAGTTAAAATGCCATTATTTGACGTATATCCATTGTATAATGTAACACCGGTTTCCGCGAAAGGTATTCATGTGTACGATGAAAATAATATAGAATACCTTGATCTTTATGGTGGACACGCCGTAATTTCTATTGGACATGCCCATCCGAATTATGTTGAAGCGGTAAGCAATCAAGTTGCTAAATTAGGTTTTTACTCGAATGCTATTCAAAACCCATTACAGGTGGAATTGGCTAATAAACTAGAAGCGCTTTCAGGGTGTAAAGATTATAATTTATTTTTATGTAACTCGGGTGCTGAAGCTAACGAAAATGCCTTAAAACTGGCGTCTTTCAAGACCGGTAAGAAGCGTGTTGTGGCTTTTAAAAATGGATTTCACGGACGCACATCGGCAGCCGTTGCAGCAACCGATAACCCCAATATTATTGCGCCTATTAATGCCCAGCAAGCCGTAACTATTTTAGAACTTAATGATATTGAAGGCGTAAAAGTGGAACTTGCAAAAGGAGATGTTTGTGCGGTTATTGTAGAGTTTATTCAAGGTGTTGGTGGTTTAGATCAAGCGACAGCAGAATTTTTTGAACAAGTGGATGTTTTCTGTAAAGCCAATAACACCATGTTTATTGCCGATGAGGTACAATCGGGTTATGGACGTTCAGGTAAGTTTTTTGCTTTTCAGCATTATAATGTGACCCCTGACGTTATTTCAATAGCAAAAGGAATGGGGAATGGGTTTCCTATAGGAGGTATCTTAATTCATCCAAGTATTGAAGCAAAATATGGGATGCTTGGTACAACCTTTGGTGGAAATCATTTAGCTTGTGCTGCCGGATTAGCAGTGTTAAATACCATAGAAATGGAAAATATAATAGAAAATGTAAATTCTGTTTCGGATTATTTTATTTCAAAAGCGAAAAGCATTCCACAGATAAAAAATATTAAAGGACGAGGCTTAATGCTGGGATTGGAATTCGACTTCGAAGTTGGAAATCTGAGAAAGAAATTAATTTACGACCATCATATTTTTACCGGTGGTGCTTCAAATAAAAAGTTATTACGAATCTTACCACCTTTAAATATTGAAAAGGTGCATGTGGATCAGTTTTTTGAAGCTTTACAAAAAGTATTATAAACATGAATACCTTATTATCTATAGAAACCAGAAATGCTGTTTTGCTCGAAATGGCTACATTGTTAGAGCAGGAAAGAGCCAACATGATTGCTGTAAATAAGCTGGATTTAGAAGCCTATAAAGGTGAAGACATCTCCATGTATGATCGTTTAAAAGTAAACGATTCAAAAGTTGATGAAATGATTGCAGCTGTAACACATTTAGCATCTCAGGAAGATCCCGTTGGAGTTGAGCGTTTCAGTTTTAAACACGATAATGGGATGCAGGTTTATAATAAAACAGCATCATTTGGTACGGTTTTAATTATTTATGAATCCCGTCCCGATGTAACCGTTGAAGCTGCTGGTATAGCATTTAAATCGGGGAATAAAATTTTACTGAAAGGTGGTAAAGAGTCTTTAAAGTCAAATCTTAAGATTGTAGACCTTTGGCATCAGGCCTTAATTAAACATGGGGCTTCAACGGAATGGGTGGAGTACTTACAGTTTAACCGAGCAGAAACACAAGCATTTTTAGAAAAACCAACACAGAAAGTCGATTTAATTGTGCCTCGTGGAGGTGAACGTTTAATTGCATTTGTAAAGGAACATGCTACCTGTCCGGTTATTATTAGCGGTCGAGGGAATAACTTCGTGTATGTACATAAGGAAGCTGACTTACAAATAGCCATAGATGTTATAGTGAATGCGAAAACGGCTAAGATTTCTGCCTGTAATGCATTAGATAAGGTGTTAATTGATGAAAATCTTCCGAAGAAGGAGGAATTCATTAAAATCTTACTTTCAAAATTGAAAGCGTTTGATGTTGAGGTATTAGGTGATCAGGCTTTATCAAAGTTTGATGACGTATCGTTAATACCTTCAGATGATATTTGGTATGAGGAATTCTTAGATTATAAAATTGTTATAGCTGAAATTGGTTCGACCCAAGAAGCGATAGCTATGATTAATAAATATTCCGGAGGACATTCGGCAGCAATAATCACATCAAATGAAGCCGAAGCTAAAATTTTTATGGAAAATGTTGATACCGCAGCGGTTTATCATAATGCATCAACGCGTTTTACCGACGGTGGACAATTAGGGTTGGGCGGTGAATTGGCAATAAGTACGGATAAGTTGCATCAACGCGGACCTATTGGTTTACAACATTTGGTTACCAATAAATGGTATGTACACGGTAATGGACAAATAAGATAAGATGGCAAAAAAGAAACGCATATTACTTAAAGTTGGGTCGAATACGCTGACAAAGGAAACCGATAATATTTCTAGAGGAAAAATTGAGGATATTGCCAGTCAAATTGCTCAATTAAAAGGTACTTGCGAATTTATTATTGTTAGCTCCGGTGCCATTGCGGTCGCTAAACAGTTTGTAAAACTGGAAAGTAAACAGGAAGAAGTGTTTGTTAAACAGGCACTTGCTTCAATTGGTCAGCCACATTTAATACGAATTTATCAGGAAATTTTTAGAGAATACGGATTGTTAACCTCTCAGTGTTTATTGTCTTATTCCGATTTTGAAAAGAAGGATAGCCGTACAAATATTGTAAATACTATTAATGTATTGGTAAATAATAATTACATACCAATTATTAATGAAAATGATACGGTAGCAACCGACGAAATTAAGTTTGGTGATAATGATAAGCTTGGGGCATTAACAGCATCCTTGTTAAAAGCCGATTTATTTATTATAGCTACCAATACCCATGGTATTTATACAAAAGAATCAATGCAAAATGGAACTCCAAAAACCATAGATGTGGTTGAAGATTTTAAAGCTTTGCAGAATGAGGTGGTTAACTCAAAATCAACTCATGGCAGTGGAGGCATGCAGTCTAAAATAGAAGCGGCTTCCTTAGCAAAAAATGCCAATATAGAAACATGGATATTAAATGGCTTAGAAGAGGATTTTATTCTTAATGCCTTTGAAAATAAAGTACCATTTACCAAAATAAAATAAAAAAACAAATGAAACATTACACCTCCATACACGATATAGATAACATCAATTCTTGGATTGAGGAAGCAAAATTATTAAAGTCTAATCCTTTAAAAAATATAGGGTTAGGGCAGCACAAAACCTTGGGTTTGTTGTTTTTTAATTCAAGTTTGCGTACGCGTTTAAGTACTCAAAAGGCTGCTTTAAATTTAGGGATGGACCCTATTGTAATGAATGTTTCAGGTGATGCATGGGGGCTTGAGTTTACCGATGGTACTATTATGAATGGTAATACTGCCGAACATATTAAGGAAGCTGCAGCAGTTGTGTCTCAATATTGTGATATTATTGCTGTAAGAGCATTTCCAACTTTAACAAATAAGGAAAAAGACGAAAGTGAGCAGGTGTTAAGTGCCTTTAAAAAATATGCTTCGGTACCGATTGTAAATATGGAAAGTGCTACCGGACATCCTTTACAGGCGTTAACCGATGCGATTACTATTTCAGAAAATTGTACAAAGCCGCGCCCTAAAGTGGTTTTAAGCTGGGCTCCACATATTAAAGCACTACCACATGCTGTTGCCAATAGTTTTACACAGGCGATGCAGAAAATGGATGTCGATTTTGTAATTGCCAATCCTGAAGGTTACGATTTAAACCCTGAAATTACGGGAAATACGCCTATTGTTCATAATCAGGAAGAAGCTTTTAAAGACGCCGATTTTGTCTATGTAAAAAACTGGAGCAGTTATGAAGATTACGGTAAAGTTATCAATACCGACCCGAATTGGATGATTACGAAAGAAAAACTAGGTGATGCCAAATTCATGCATTGCTTACCAGTAAGAAGAAATGTTATAGTTGAAGATGCTGTTTTAGATAGTGATAATTCAATCGTTATTCAACAGGCTAATAATCGAACCTATGCAGCGCAGTTAGTATTGAAAAAACTATTAGAAAATGCCTAAAGAAAAATTATCTATAGTCAAAATTGGAGGAAACATCATCGAAGATGATACAGCTTTAAATGCCTTTTTACAGTTGTTTTCTAATTTAAAAGGAAAGAAAATATTAGTTCACGGTGGCGGAAAACGTGCCACTCATATCGCATCTAAATTAGGCATAGAGTCGAAAATGTTAAATGGTCGTCGTATTACTGATGCCGAAACACTAGAAGTTATAACTATGGTTTATGGTGGGTTGGTAAATAAAAATGTGGTAGCTAAATTACAGGCTCAAGAAGTGAATGCCATCGGGCTAACGGGAGCTGATGCCAATAGTATTCTTTCTGACAAGAGACCAATAAAAGAGGTTGATTTCGGATTTGTTGGAGACGTTAAAAAAGTGAATTACAAGGCTGTTGATAAATTAATTTCGGCCGATTTTACTCCGGTATTTTGCGCTATTACCCATGACGGGAATGGGCAATTATTAAACACGAATGCCGACACCATTACATCACAACTGGCAGTAGGGATGAGTCAGGTTTATGAAACTTCGATTTATTATTGCTTCGAATTAAATGGTGTTTTAAAAGATATAAACGATAAAAATTCAGTTATAAAACATATTGATACTAAGCTTTACAGGGAATTGTTACAACAAGGGGTAATTGCTGATGGGATGTTGCCGAAATTAGAGAATTGTTTCGATGCTTTAAATAATGGGGTAAAAACAATTAACATGGGAAATACAGCTATGTTAACTCAGGAAAATGATAATTTTACAACCATAACTTTATAAGATGACGCAAGAAAAATTAACAAATGAAGCCATTAATCTATTAAAGCAATTAATAGAAACCCAGTCCTTCTCTTCGGAAGAGGATGTTACGGCGGCGCATATCGAAACATGGTTTAAACAGTATAAAATTGATTATAAACGCACGAAAAATAACGTTTGGGCTGTAAATAAGTTTTTTGATGAAACGAAACCAACCTTGTTACTTAATTCACATCATGATACTGTGAAGCCAAATAGTGGTTATACTAAAGATCCTTTTAAAGCTATTGTTGAAGATGGTAAATTATATGGTTTAGGAAGTAATGATGCCGGTGGTTGTTTGGTATCTTTAATAGCAACATTTACCCACTTTTATAACTATGAAAATTTAAAATATAACTTAGTAATTGTAGCATCTGCCGAAGAAGAGAGTAGTGGTCCTAATGGATTAAATAGTATGCTTCCTTTAATTCCTGAGATAGATGTCGCTATTGTTGGAGAACCAACACTTATGAATTTAGCGGTGGCTGAAAAGGGCTTAGTTGTTTTTGATGCTGTGGTTGAAGGTACTCCAAGTCATGCAGCACATCCTAACGATAATAATGCGATTTACAATACCATTGAAGTATTGCAGTGGTTTAAAGATTTTAAATTTGAAAAGGGCTCTGAAGCTTTGGGCGATGTGAAATTAACCGTTACGCAAATTAAGGCGGGATCACAACATAACGTCGTGCCGGCAGATGTAAATTTGGTAATAGACGTTCGCGTTAATGATGCCTATTCAAATGCTGAAATTGCTCAAATATTACAAGATAAATCGCCTTGTACAAAGATAAAGCCGCGTAGCTTACGATTAAATTCGTCTTCTATTCCTATGAATCATGATTTAGTAAAAGCAGGTATTGCCATGGGAAGAACAACATATGGCTCGCCCACCTTATCCGATCAAGCCGTGTTATCTTGTCCATCTCTTAAACTCGGCCCTGGAGATAGTACGCGTTCCCATTCAGCAGATGAGTTTATTTATTTAAACGAAATTGAAGAAGGTATTAAAATATATGTTGAATTATTAAATCGTGTTATTGTTTAATTATTCAACAGTCAAACATATAAAAAGTCAAGAAAATGAAACTCTGGGATAAAGGCATATCAATTGATAAAAAAATAGAGCAGTTTACTGTTGGAAATGATAGAGAAATAGATATTCATATCGCTAAATATGATGTTTTAGCTTCGAAAGCTCATGCTAAAATGTTACACAAGATTGGTATTTTAACAACCATAGAATTGGAGCAGCTTTTAGGGGGATTGCAAATTTTAGAAAATGAAATTGAAGCTGGTGAGTTTGTAATTGATTCGCAATTTGAAGATGTACATTCTAAAATAGAATATGAACTTACAGCAACACTTGGTGATGTGGGTAAAAAAATCCATACAGCACGTTCTAGAAATGATCAAGTATTGGTGGCTTGTCATCTTTATTACAAGGAAAATTTAGCATTGATTAAAGAAAAAACAAAAACCTTTTTCAATACTTTATTAGAGCTTGCCGAGGAACATAAAGAAAAAGTATTACCTGGATATACACATTTACAAGTGGCCATGCCATCATCTTTTGGTTTGTGGTTTTCAGCCTATGCCGAGCTCATGATTGATGATGTGTTTTTATTAGATGCAGCAATAAAAACAGTAGATCAGAATCCATTAGGATCTGCTGCAGGCTATGGAAGCTCGTTTCCTATCGATAGGGAGTTTACTACACGCGAAATGAACTTTGCTACATTAAAATACAATGTAGTTGCAGCACAAATGGGACGTGGAAAAAATGAACGTACTATTGCCGCAGCCTTAGGTAGTTTGGCTAATACGATGGCGCGTTTTGCAATGGATACATGCTTGTATATGAGTCAGAACTTCGGATTTGTGTCTTTCCCAGATGAATTAACGACCGGAAGTAGTATTATGCCACATAAAAAGAATCCAGATGTTTTTGAATTGATTCGTGGTAAGTGTAATAAAATTCAAGCTTTACAAAGTGAAATGGTATTAATAACCAATAATTTGCCAAGTGGTTATCACAGGGATTATCAGTTGTTAAAAGAAAACATGATCGCTGCGTTTGAAGAATTAAAAGATATTTTAGATATTTTCAATTACTCCATTCAGCAAGTTATTGTTAAAGATATTGATATTAATAGCGATTTATATAAATATTTATTTACTGTAGATAATATTAACACCCTTGTGGTAGAGGGACAAACTTTTAGAGAGGCTTATCAAAAAATTGGTGGGCAAGTTCAGGATGGAACTTATGTGCCTGATACTTCAAAAAAGCACACGCATGAGGGTAGTATTCATAACTTATGTTTGGATAAAATAAGAAATAAGTTTCCAGATTAAACCGAGCTGTAAGTTTCTGTAACTAGGCTATTTGATGTTTAAACGGGTGACTTGTTATTTTTATAAAATTGAAAAAGCGCATTAGAAATAATGCGCTTTTAAGGACAATTTAAAGATGTATTTTGGTGACTAACTCAAATAATTTATATAATCGTAGATTGTCCTAAATGTATGTTGGTAAAGTTTAAATTTGTTTCATCGGGATTGTTAATAAAATCTTCAATGAAATCACCTACCTTAGTGGTTGAAATGTTATCATACTTCGTATTTAAATCTGGTGTGGTTATGTGAAGTTTCAACGATTTGTCTACACCTTCTCTAACTAAATCAGCTTCATCGTCTAAGCCAAAATGATCTAATAACATAGCTGCCGATAAAATAGAAGCAATCGGGTTTGCAATACCTTTGTTTGCTGCTTTTGTATAAGCACCGTGTATAGGTTCAAACATTTGATGATTTTCACCTAAAGATGCTGAAGCCAATAATCCGATAGAACCAACAATAACGCTGGCTTCTTCAGAAAGGATATCTCCGAACATGTTTTCAGTTAAAATTACATCAAATTGTTTTGGTTTTATAATGAGTTCCATAGCGGCATTATCAATAAACTGATAGTCTAAAGTAACATCAGGATACTGTTTAGCCACCTCTTGAACAACACGACGCCAAAGCCTCGAACTTTCTAAAACATTAGCTTTGTCGACTAAGGTTACTTTGTGTTTTCTAGATTGCGCTGCTTTAAATGCTAAATGTGCGATACGTTCTATTTCATAACGATGATATTCACAAACATCGGAGGCTGTATTGCCATCTTCACTTAAGGCTTGCTTTCCAAAGTAAATACCACCTGTAAGCTCCCGGTAAATTAAGATATTCGTGCCTTTAATCTGGCTTTTCTTTAAAGACGACTTTGTTAATAAATCTTCATAAGCAATAACAGGTCGTATGTTAGCATATAAACCAAGCAACTTACGAAGCCTTAACAAACCTTGTTCTGGTCTTATCTGAGCATTCGGGTCGATGTCGTACGCTGTATTTCCAATCGCGCCAAATAAAATCGCATCTGCTTTTTCACAAATATCTATGGTTTCTTGAGGCAATGGGTTGCCAGTTTTCTTTATCGCACTATCGCCAACTAATCCATAGTTAAACGTAAATACATGGTTAAATTCCATAGCTATCGCTTTCAGGACTTTTACAGCCTGTGCAGTAACTTCTGGCCCAATGCCATCACCTGGTAAAACAGCTATGTTTAACTTCATATATTTATGGTTTTAAGCAGATACAATTTCTTTGTATAGTTTACTGCTTTCAATTATTTTGTGGATGTCATTATCATCAACTTCTTTTTTCTTATCGGCGAATTCTAAAAAGTTTTGGTAGATTTCATCCAATTGAAGTTTTGTTAATTCGTATCCAACATTTTTTGCTCTGTAGGCTAAAGCGGCTCTTCCACTTCTTGCGGTTAAAACAATAGCAGATTCGGTAACTCCAACAGCTTTAGGGTCAATAATTTCGTATGTTTCACGATTTTTAATAACTCCATCTTGGTGGATTCCAGAACTGTGGGCGAAAGCATTAGCGCCTACAATAGCTTTGTTTGGTTGCGTGTAAATACCCATGTTGTCTGATACTAGTTGACTAATGCCATATAGCATTTCTGTATTAATTCTAGTATCTAAGTTAAGGTATGGGTGTTGTTTTAAAATCATAACCACCTCTTCTAAAGCTGTATTTCCGGCACGCTCTCCAATACCATTAATGGTACATTCAATTTGTCTCGCACCATTAATTACGCCTTCTATAGAGTTGGCAGTAGCAAGACCTAAATCGTTATGACAGTGACACGATAATATTGCTTTATCTATACCTTTTACATTTTCTTTAAGGTATTTTATTTTAGCGCCATACTCACTTGGCAAGCAGTATCCAGTCGTGTCAGGTATGTTTAATACCGTAGCTCCCGCCTTAATTACGGCTTCACAAACTCGAGCTAAATATTCGTTATCGGTTCTACCAGCATCTTCTGCATAAAACTCGACATCTTCAACGAACGATTTAGCATAGCTTACCGCTTTTACGGCACGCTCAATAATATCATCTTGATTAGACTTGAATTTAAATTTTATATGAGACTCTGAAGTTCCAATTCCAGTATGAATTCTTGGAGTTTTGGCATATTTTAAAGCCTCGGCAGCCACTTTTATATCATTTTCAACAGAACGTGTTAAACCACAGACTGTTGCATGTTTTACAACTTTAGAAATGGCTTCTACCGATTTGAAATCTCCAGGACTTGATACAGGAAATCCTGCTTCAATAATATCAACACCTAAATTATCAAGCTGTTCGGCAATGATTAATTTTTGTTCAGTATTTAGTTTGCAACCAGGGACTTGCTCGCCATCGCGAAGCGTAGTGTCAAAAATTTGTACGTTAGTATTAGACATTTAATAAAATAAATTTTCTTTTTGTAATACGAATGTATATTTTGGTTTCGTAAAAGGATAATAGTATTACGTTTTTTTACGATGTTTAACTCTTTAGTAATTTAATTAAATAACTGAATATCAGTAATTTAATATCGGTTTTGGAACTATGACAAAAGAACAAAAAGATAATTTGTTTGTATTGGTTAAATCGCTTTCAAAGTCTGAAAAGCGTCAGTTTAAACTTTATGTAGGAAGATTAGGAGTAAATGAGGATTCTAAATTCTTGTCTTTATTTAATATTCTCGATAAATTAAATACTTACGATGAAGCCGCGATTTTAAAAAAGGGTATTGTTAAGAAGGGACAGCTTTCTAATTTAAAGGCGCATTTGTATAAGCAAATTTTAATTAGTTTGCGCTTAAATCCGTCCCACCAGACAATACGCATACAAATCCGTGAGCAGTTAGATTTCGCAACAATTTTATATCACAAGGGGCTCTATAAGCAAAGTTTAAAAATATTAGATAAGGCTAAAAATTTGGCTATTTCAAATGAAGAGAAAAATGTGGCTTATGAAATCGTGGAATTTGAAAAGATTATAGAATCGCAATATATTACTCGAAGTCTAAGTAATCGCGCCGATGAGTTGTCGATTCAAGCTAAAGAATTAAGTCAGCATAATGTGTTAGCGAGTAAGTTGTCAAATTTATCGCTTCAACTTTACGGATTATTTTTAAAAACGGGCTATGTAAAAAATGATAAAGAGAGTCAACGTGTTATTAAATACTTTAATGCTAGATTACCAAAATATGATATACATACCTTAGGGTTTCGAGAAAAACTTTGGCTTTACAAGGCTTATCTGTGGTATAGTTTTTTAACGCTGGATTTTTTATCCTGTTATAAATATGCGAGTAAGTTAGTTGATTTGTTTTTTGAAAACCGCGAAATGATTATTCTAAATCCGGTATTCTTTTTACGTGGTAATCATTACTTATTAGAGGCATTATTTTATTTAAGGCATTATGAGAAATTTAAAGAGTCTTTAGAAAGATTAGAATGTGTTACTAAGGAAAAATGGTTTCCTTTTGATGATAATATTGATGGCTTAAGTTTCTTGTTTATTTATAATAATAAGTTCAATTTGCATTTTATTGAGGGAAGTTTTAAAGAGGGGGTACCCTTAATTGATGAGGTTTTAGAACGTTTGAAAAATTATAGCGACCGCATTGATGAGCATCATATTATGGTTTTCTATTATAAGATCGCAAGTATGTATTTTGGGGCTGGGGATAATAGAAAATGTATTTGTTTCTTAGAAAAAATTATAAGTAATAAGTCTTTACAAATGCGGGAGGATTTATTGTGTTTTTCGCGAATCTTAAATCTAGTTGCGCATTATGAAGCGGGCATGGATTATAATTTAGATGTGCTTATAAGAAGTACTTATAAGTTTTTAATTAAAATGGAGGACTTGTATGAAGTGCAGAAGGAATTTATTAAATTTTTAAGAGGTCTTGGTGATATATATCCACATGAAGTGCGAGATGAATTCATCAAACTGCATAAAAAACTGAAAGAATTTGAGAATGACCCCTATCAAAGTCGGGCATTCTTATATTTAGATATAATCTCCTGGTTAGAGTCTAAAATACAAAATCAGCCTATTGATTTAATCATTCAGAATAAATTTAAAAAGCGACAACTTAATAAGCATTAACATGTAGGTTTTGGGAAACCTAGACTTAAAATTTTAAAAATTTCTTGTTAAAAATTAGGAATTTTAAAAATTCTAACTGAATATTTGCACTTACAAAGTTCAAAAACTTATTGAAATGTTATCAAGAAAGGCGGAGGGATTAGACCCAATGAAGCCTTAGCAACCCTTTACCTGTAAAGAAGGTGCTAAATTCTACCCCAATTCTAAATAAAAATTAGAATTTTTGGATAGATAACTACAGGAAATTACCAAGGTAATTTAAATTCTTATAACATTTTTCTAGTAAGCATAACATCGAAGTAAGGGTGTTTTTGACTTTTGGTTTATTTATTGTTAACTAAAAACTTAGAAAAATGAGTACACACAAACTAGCTACAAACGCGTTGCACGCAGGTCACGATTTTGCAAATAATGGAGACACTAGAGCAGTTCCTATTTATCAATCAACTTCATATGTTTTTAAGAATTCCGATCATGCGGCAAATTTATTTTCATTAAAAGAATTAGGCTTTATTTATACACGATTAAATAATCCTACTAACCAGATTTTACAAGACCGCTTGGCTGCGCTTGAAGGTGGAGTTGGAGCTGTAGTTTTTGCTTCTGGTACGGCCGCTATTTCTACAGGGTTGTTAACCTTGTTAAAGTCTGGTGACCATATTGTGGCATCTTCCAGTCTGTACGGAGGTACCTATAACCTGTTAAAAGTAACACTGCCAAGGTTAGGGATTACAACAACGTTCGTTGATGCCGATAATCCTGATAATTTTGCAGCGGCTGTTCAAGATAATACAAGAGCATTTTTTGTGGAATCCTTAGGGAATCCAAAACTGGATGTTTTGGATTTACGTTCTATCTCTGCCCATGCTAAGGCCGCAGGTGTGCCATTTATAGTTGATAATACGGTAGCAACACCTGCTTTATTAAATCCTATTGAACATGGTGCGAATATTGTAATTCATTCCTTAACAAAATATATAGGAGGTCAAGGAACTTCTTTAGGAGGAGCCATTATCGATGCAGGTACTTTTGATTGGGCTAATGGTAAATTTCCAGAATTTACAGAGCCATCGGAGGGATATCATGGATTGAAATACTACGAAACGTTGGGCGCAGCATCTTATACTTTTAAATTAATATTGGAAGGCTTAAGAGATTTTGGAGGTGCTTTAAGTCCGTTTAATGCATTTCAAATCATTCAAGGTCTGGAAACCCTTCCGGTACGAATTAAACAACATTGTGAGAATGCGCTTGAAATAGCAACTTGGTTAGAAAAGCAGGATGAAGTTGCATGGGTTAATTATCCTGGATTAGAATCTAGTAAATATAAAAAATTAGCTGATGTTTATTTGCCTAAGGGACAAAGCGGAATTGTTACCTTTGGGGCGAAAGGAGGCTTTGATGCTGCAAAGGCTATTGCCGATAATTCAAAATTATTTTCATTATTGGCTAATATAGGTGATACGAAGTCTTTAATTATTCATCCCGCAAGCACAACACATCAGCAATTAACTGAAAAAGAACAGTTGTCTGCTGGTGTATCGGCAGATTTAATTAGATTGTCTGTTGGATTGGAAGATGTAGAAGATTTAAAGGCCGATTTAAAGCAGGCTTTTCAAAATATTTAAAATTATTAATTGAATTGAAAACAGAATTGCAACATATTGTAATAAAGAACTACGTAACCGAAAGCGGAGTTAATAACCCAGAAATAAAACTGAGTTATCAGGTCTTTGGAAAAGCGTTAGGTACGGCTCCCGTGGTGCTCATTAATCATGCATTAACAGGAAATAGTAACGTGGCAGGAAAAGATGGTTGGTGGAAAGATTTGGTTGGCGATGATAAGGTTATAGATACCACTATTTATACTGTTTTATCCTTTAATATTCCCGGGAATGGTTTCGATGGATTTATTATTGAAAACTATAAGGATTTTGTAGCGCGCGATGTAGCAAAAATATTTTTAATTGGTTTAAAGGAGTTAAATATAGATAAACTTTTTGCTATTGTTGGTGGCTCTCTTGGTGGAGGTATTGCTTGGGAAATGGCCGTACTAAGTCCAGATATTACGGAAAATTTAATTCCAGTAGCGACCGACTGGAAATCTACTGACTGGTTAATTGCAAACTGCCAGATTCAGGAGCAATTCTTATTAAATTCTAAAAATCCAGTGCACGATGCTCGTATGCATGCTATGTTATGTTATCGTACACCAGAATCATTTAAAGAACGATTCCAACGGTCTAAGAATGAAGAGTTGGAAATTTTTAATGTAGAAAGCTGGTTGTTGCATCATGGTAATAAGTTACAGGAGCGTTTCCAGTTATCGGCATATAAACTTATGAATCAGTTGTTGAAATCGATTGATGTTACAAAAAACAGACCGTCCGATTTTAATGTCTTAGAAAATATTCATAGTAATATTCATATTGTAGGTGTCGATTCTGATTTGTTTTTTACGGCTGAAGAAAATCGAGAAACACATAAGCAGCTGGCTTTAACTAATCCGAATGTAACTTATGGAGAAATACATTCGGTGCACGGGCATGATGCCTTTTTAATGGAATATGAACAATTAGAGAAAATTATAGAAGGCATCTTTGTGCCGGATTCTAAAAAAAGAAGAATGAAAGTATTAAAATTTGGAGGTAAATCTTTAGCAAATGGTGATGGGTTAAATACAGTACTATCAATCATTGAAAATAAAGTTAATGAAGGAGAAAAAATAACTGTAGTCGTTTCAGCTAGGGGATCATCCACAGACGATTTAGAAGCTATTTTAGAAAAGGCACTAAACGGAAAAGAATATAAAGATGCTTTAGAGAAATTTAAAGCATATCAGTTGGAACCGTTGAAAACGGTCGATTTTTCAAAGGAATTTGCCAAACTTGATAAATTATTTGAGGGAGTAAGCTTGCTTGGTGATTATAGTGAGAAAACGAAAGATGAAATTCTCGCTCAAGGGGAATTACTTTCAGTGAAATTAATAGCTGGCTTATTAAACGACCATGGTGTAAAAGCGGTTCCTGTAGATTCCAGAGAGCTAATAAAAACAGATGGGAATTTTGGTAATGCACAGCCCATATCAAAGCTTTCAAAGGATAATGTAAAGAACTATTATAAGAATACTGGAGCTGGTGTAGTAAATGTTGTAACTGGTTTTATTGCTTCAAACGATAAAAATGAAACTACGACCTTAGGAAGAAACGGGAGTAATTATACGGCGGCATTATTGGCTAATTATTTAGATGCCGAAGAGTTGCAAAACTATACGCATGTTAATGGTATTTACACAGCTAATCCTGATTTAGTTGAAGACGCAAAAAAAATACGTGAGTTATCATTTGGTGAAGCAAATGAATTAGCAAATTTTGGAACCACGGTTTTACATGCGAAAACAATAATTCCGTTAGTTGAAAAAAATATCAACCTACGTATTTTAAATACCTTTAATGCTAATGATGAAGGTACTTTAATTACAGCTAAGCCAAATTCAAAAGAAGTGACGTCTTTATCTGTTTTAGATAATATGGCTTTAGTGAATTTAGAAGGACGTGGTTTATTAGGAAAAAGTGGTGTAGATGCGAGAATATTTGGTGCTTTAGCTAAAAAGGATATTAGTGTTAGTATTATTTCTCAAGGTTCTTCAGAGCGTGGTATTGGTTTTATAGTAGATGCTAGCCGAGCAACTGAAGCTGTTATAGCATTAGAGCGTGAATTTGAGAACGATTTTTATTCTCAAGATGTGAATAAAATTGGAGTTGTAGATGATGATGTATCTGTAATTTCAATTGTCGGTATCGAATTAAGTTCATTCCATAAACCTTTTAATGCTCTTATTAAAAATCAAATTACACCGTTGTTATTTAATAATACGGTTACTGGTAAGAATGTTAGTTTGGTAGTTAGAAAAGGGGAGCTTCATAAAGCACTGAATGTGATTCATGGTGAGATTTTCGGAATTTCTAAAAAGATTAATATTGCCATTTTTGGGCATGGAGGTGTTGGGGGTGCATTAATTAATCAGATTTTAAAATCTAAAGACGATATAGAAAAACGTAAAGGTGTTAACTTAAATGTTTTTGCTATTGCAAATTCTAAAAAGTTACTTCTTAATAAAAGAGGTGTGACAACTACCTGGAAAGAAGATATTAAAACCTCTGTGTTAGATAGTTCTGTTGAAGATATCATTGCGTTTGCTAAGAACAATCATTTAGAGAACTTAATAGCCGTTGATAATACAGCGAGTCCTAATTTTCATGATAACTATGTGCTTCTAGTTGAAGCTGGATTCGATTTAGTGTCATCAAATAAAATTGCTAATACTATATCGCATAAATTCTATACGGAATTAAGAACTGAGTTAGAAAAACATAATAAGCAATATTTATACGAAACCACTGTTGGTGCAGGTTTACCATTGATTGATACAATTAAGTTGTTACACGAATCAGGCGAAAATATTACTAGAATTCGCGGTGTTTTCTCTGGTACTTTAAGTTATTTATTTAACAATTTTTCTGTTCAGGATAAACCATTTAGTGCTATTGTTCAAGAAACCATTGATAAAGGCTTTACAGAACCAGACCCTAGAGAAGATTTTTCAGGAAATGATGTTGCTAGAAAATTATTAATTCTTGCCAGAGAATTGGATTTACAGAACGAATTTGAAGATGTTGCTGTTCAAAATTTAATTCCTGAAGCCTACAGGAGCATTTCAGTGCCAGAATTTTTAAGTCAGTTAGATGTTTTAGATGAAGAATTTCAGGCTATAAAAGATAATCAGAAAGCAGGTCACGTATTGCGTTATGTGGGTGATTTATCTGGTGATCTATCTCAGGACAAAGGAAATCTGGAAGTGAAATTGGTATCTATTCCAGAAGATAGTACTTTAGGTCATGTAAAAGGTTCAGATGCTATTTTTGAGATATTTACTGAGAGTTATGGCGAGCAACCCATTGTAATTCAAGGTGCCGGAGCAGGAGCAGAGGTTACCGCACGAGGTGTGTTTGGTGATATATTAAGACTGTCAAAACATATAAATTAAAATAGAATTGAACCTTTAGGAGGTTAAAATAAAATGTAATGAGTAAAAAATTTGAAACTTTAGCAATACGAACTCAAACGGAAACATCGCAGTTTTCCGAGCATTCAGTGCCCCTGTATTTAACGTCGGGTTTTGTGTTTGATGATGCCGAAGAAATGCGTGCATCTTTTGCTGAAGAAAAACAACGTGATTTATATAGTCGTTATAGCAACCCAAATGTAAACGAATTCGTAGATAAGGTTTGTGCTATGGAAGGTGCCGAGAGTGGTTATGCATTTGCCAGCGGTATGGCAGCGGTATTTTCAACTTTTGCTACTTTATTAGATGCAGGAGATCATGTTGTATCTTGTAGTTCGGTTTTTGGCGCAACGCATGGATTGTTTACAAAGTATTTTCCAAAATGGAATATCGAGTGTTCGTATTTTAATATCAATGAGGTTGATAAAATTGAAAGTTTAATAAAGCCGAATACGAAATTTTTATACGCTGAAACGCCAACTAACCCTGGTGTTGATGTTATTGATTTAGAATTTTTAAGTGCCATTTGTAAAAAGCATAATATTCTATTAGTAATAGATAATTGTTTTGCAACCCCTTATTTGCAAAATCCAATTAAACATGGTGCTGATATTGTAATTCATTCAGCAACAAAATTAATGGATGGACAAGGACGTGTACTAGGAGGTGTGACCGTTGGTAAAAAGGAATTAATAAGAGAAATTTATTTGTTTTCTCGTCTTACGGGACCTTGTATGAGTCCTTTTAATGCCTGGGTTTTATCCAAATCTTTAGAAACCTTAGCCGTAAGAACCGAAAAACATTGTGAAAATGCACTTAAAATAGCAGAATTTTTAGAAAGCCATCCGAAGGTTAAATGGGTAAAGTATCCGTTTTTAAAGTCGCACCCACAATACGATGTTGCCAAAAAGCAAATGCGTTTAGGAGGTAGTATTGTGGCTTTTGAAGTGGAAGGTGGTGTGGAAGGCGGACGTGCATTTTTCGATAATATAAAAATGTGTTCATTATCGGCTAATTTAGGTGATACACGAACTATTGTTACACACCCTGCAAGTACCACCCATGCTAAAGTAGAGCCAGAAGTAAAGGCGGCTGTTGGAATTACTGACGGGTCGGTGCGTATATCTGCTGGATTAGAACATGTAGATGATATTATTGATGATTTGCGCCAAGCATTAAATTAGTTATATTAGCACCATGCTTTCTAAAAAAACTAAATACGGACTTAAAGCGCTTACCTTCATAGCAAGGGTAGAAGGTGATTCTCCTGTTCAGGTAGGTGAAATAGCTAAAGGTGAAAATATTCCTCAGAAATTCTTAGAGAGTATTTTGTTAACCTTACGTAAATCCGGAATCTTAGGTTCTAAAAAAGGAAAGCATGGTGGTTATTATCTGCGCAAACCACCATCAGAGATACTAATGACCGATGTCATGCGTGTGTTAGAAGGTCCTATTGCTATGGTACCTTGTGTGAGTTTAAACTTCTACGAAAAGTGTGATGATTGCCCGGATGAACATCAATGCAGTGTTCATAAATTAATGATTCAGGTAAGAGATAGTACACTTAAAGTATTTAGAAATACTACATTAGAGGATTTGTCGATTTAAAATTCGATTAAAAATTCTTAAAATAATCTAGATTTTAATTTTATATTTTCAGTTAAACTGAAAAAGATTGCTGTTATCCTAAAAAGTTAAGTTTTAACTTTTATTTGCGATAAAATGTTTTACATTTGTAATCCCTATTAAATTGATAGGATTAATGTAAATTAAATAAAATGATTGGACAGATGCTATTTAAAGGTAAAGAAAAGTCTACTTATAATGAAGACCGTACTGGGGAAAAGCCGTTAAGGAGTATAGTGAAATCTTTAAGCTGGAGAACCGTTGGTACTTTAGATACTATTCTAATTTCATGGTTCATAACCGGAGAGCTCACCTTGGCTTTTTCAATAGGTTCAGTAGAATTGGTAACTAAAATGGTACTTTACTTTTTTCACGAGCGCATCTGGAATTCAATTAAATGGGGTAAATAATAATTAGATGATTACACAAGAAAACATAAACGAGTTAAATAAACTTTATAAAGAAGCTAAGCCTTCAGAAATTATTCAGAAAGCATTCGAATTAAGTCAAGAGGCTGTTGTAACCACCAATTTCAGACCTTACGAGGCTTCAATTTTACATGCAGTAAGCGCAGTTGAATCAAACATACCAGTAATATGGTGCGATACGGGGTATAATACCCCGCAAACATATAAACATGCAGAGCAAGTAATAAAGGATTTAAATTTAAATATCTTTTTATATGTTCCTAAGCAAACGGCGGCGCACCGAGATGTGGTTATGGGAATACCAAACGTTGATGCTCCGGAGCATGCTTTATTTACCGAACAGGTAAAATTGGAGCCTTTTAAACGTGCTATGGAAGAGCATAAACCAGAGGTTTGGTTTACAAATTTGCGTCAGGGACAAACAGCTTTTAGAGATAGTATTGGTATATTTAGCCTAAGTAAAGATGGCGTTTTAAAGGTGAGTCCTTTCTATTATTGGTCTGATGCCGATTTAGATACTTATCTGGAAGACCACAGTTTACCAAATGAATTTAAATATTTCGATCCAACAAAAGCACTAGCGAACAGAGAGTGTGGTTTACACGCTTAAGTTTAAAAATTGATAAAAAAATAAAATGAATAAGGATACATCACATATCAACTCATTAGAGAACGAAGCAATCTATATTATGAGAGAAGTCGCAGCACAGTTTGAAAAACCTGTACTGTTATTTTCTGGAGGAAAGGATTCAATTACTTTGGTAAGATTGGCAGTTAAAGCCTTTTATCCAGCTAAAGTTCCGTTTCCTTTGATGCATATTGATACCGGTCATAACTTCCCTGAAACTATAGAGTTTAGAGATCGTCTTGTTGAAGAATTAGGTCTGGAATTAATTGTTCGTAATGTACAAGATTCTATCGATCAAGGAAAAGTAAAAGAAGAATCTGGACGTTATGCCAGTAGAAATATGCTACAAACGACCACGCTTTTAGATGCGATTGAAGAATTTAAGTTTGATGCCTGTATTGGTGGTGCACGTCGTGATGAAGAAAAAGCAAGAGCTAAAGAGCGTATTTTCTCGGTACGTGACGATTTCGGTCAGTGGGATGAAAAAAATCAGCGTCCGGAATTATTTGATATGTTGAATGGCGAAATCGAGCATGGCCAGAATGTGCGTGTATTTCCCATTTCAAATTGGACAGAATTAGATGTTTGGTCTTATATCGAACAAGAAAATATAGAGATACCATCTATCTATTTTGCGCATAAACGTAAGGTGTTCTTAAGAGATGGTATGATTTGGTCTGCAGATGACGAAGTGGTTTACAGAGATAATCATGAAGAAGTTGTCGAGGAGTTGGTGCGTTTTAGAACCGTAGGGGATATGAGTTGTACAGCAGCCGTATTGTCTGATGCTACAACCATTTCAAAGGTAGTGGAAGAAATTAGAGAATCTACTATATCAGAGCGTGGTGCTCGTATAGACGATAAGCGTTCGGAAGCTGCCATGGAGAAACGTAAACAGCAAGGGTATTTCTAAGATATCTATCAGAAGTTAATCAGCAGAACATTAAATCGAATTAAAAATTAGGCAAGACTTAGGTCTTAGCCATCAGTATAAAATAATATGGAAGTATTAAAAATAGCAACAGCAGGGAGTGTAGATGACGGGAAAAGTACCCTTATCGGACGTATACTGTATGATACTAAATCTTTAACCACAGATAAGTTAGAGGCTATAGAAAAAACAAGTAAGCAACGCGGGTATGATTACTTAGATTTTTCTTTAGCAACCGATGGCTTAGTTGCCGAAAGAGAACAGGGTATTACTATTGATGTGGCGCATATTTATTTTTCAACCAAAAAGAAAAGTTACATAATTGCAGACACTCCAGGGCATGTGGAGTATACCAGAAACATGGTTACTGGAGCCTCTACATCTCAGGCATCTATTATTTTAATTGATGCTAGAAAAGGAGTTATAGAGCAAACCAATCGTCACTTTTTTATCAATAATTTATTGAGAATTAAAGATGTGGTGGTTACTATTAATAAAATGGACTTAGTTGATTATTCTGAAGAGGTTTATAATAAAATTAAAGCCGATTTTGAAGAATTAATGAGTAAGCGCGATTACCAAGATCAAAAAATTACCTTCATTCCGGTAAGTGCCTTAAAAGGTGATAATGTTGTTAATAAGTCTGATAAAATGCCTTGGTATAAAGGTGAAGCTTTATTAGAGCATTTAGAGCAATTAAATAAAGCTGATATATTTAATGTTGGTACACCGCGTTTTCCAGTGCAATATGTTATTCGTCCTAAAACGGAAGATTTTCACGATTTTAGAGGTTATGCAGGAAAGGTGTATGGAGGAAACTTAAGTGTAGGAGATGATGTCATTGTGCTTCCTTCAAAAACCAGATCTAAAATTAAAGATATTTATTTCTACAATGAGAAATACGAAACAGCTTCAAGACGTTCGTCTGTAACCATAACTTTAGAAGACGATATTAATGTAAGTCGTGGGGATATGATTGTTAAGGAAGGCGATTTACCAACTATTGAAAAACAATTTACAGCTAATGTGTGTTGGATGGATTCAAATCAGTTAACGCCTGGAGGAAAGTATATAGTTCAGCATGGTGTAAATAAGGTGTTGGCAAAGGTCGATCGCATTAATCATAAAATTCATCCAGATTATTCTGGTATCGATCACGATGTTACTGGTTTAGGAGTTAACGATATTGCTTCAGTAACATTTAAATTAAATAAACCAATTTTTTACGATCAATTTAAAAATCACAGAACGAATGGTTCTTTTATTTTAATTGATACTCAAACAAACAATACGGTTGGAGCAGGTTTTATTCAGTAATTAACTGCTTTATCCAATAACTAACTATTATGCAAAGTTTTAGAACAGAAATAGAAAATCCCATTGTAGAAAAGGATATTATTGAATTAGCTAAAAAAATCGAGCTGTTCAATAATGGGAAGATTGACGAAGAGAAATTCCGAAGTCTGCGTTTAGCTCGTGGTGTTTATGGTCAGCGTCAGGAAGGGGTTCAAATGATTCGTATTAAATTGCCTTACGGTAAAGTTAAGAGTAAGCAATTACGTCGAATTTCTGATGTGTCTGATGAATATTCACGCGGACGTTTGCACATTACAACGCGTCAGGATATTCAAATTCATTATGTGGATTTAAACAGAACGCCTGAACTTTGGGCAGAATTGGAGCGCGATGAGGTAACCTTAAGAGAAGCTTGTGGTAATACAGTACGTAACGTAACTGCAAGTGAAACAGCTGGTATCGATGTAAACGAACCTTTCGATGTGTCTCCTTATGCAGATGCTTTGTTTCGTTTCTTTTTGAGAAATCCTATCTGTCAGGAAATGGGACGTAAGTTTAAAGTGTCTTTTTCATCGTCTGATGAAGATACGGGATTATCGTACTTGCACGATTTAGGTTTTATTGCAAAAACAAAAGAGGGTATACGTGGGTTTAAAGTGATGATTGGTGGAGGACTTGGTTCGCAGCCACGTCATGCCGATGTACTTTACGATTTTGTTGAAACCGATAAAATTATACCTATAATGGAAGGGGTATTAAGAATTTTCGATCGTCATGGCGAGCGTAAAAGCCGTGCCAAAGCGCGTATGAAATTCTTAATTAAAGATATCGGATTAGAAGCTTTTAGAGCATTGGTTGATGAAGAACAAAATGCTATTGAGTTTAAATCTGTGGCTATCGATGCCGATGCTTATGAAGTATCAACGCCCGTTGAGGTGACGGAGATTCCACAAGTTGAAATTAAAGATCAAAAAGCTTTTGAAACTTGGAAAGCCACCAACTTGGTGCCACAAAAACAGGCAGGATATGTAGCGATTGGAATAAAAGTGTTGTTAGGTGATTTTTATACCGATAAAGCGAGGTTGTTAGCCGATTTAGTTGAACATTATGCTGCTGGTGAAATTCGATTGTCATTACGTCAAAATATCTTAATTCCATTTGTAAAAGAAGAACTAGTACCTTTCTTTTATTCTGAATTGGAAAAATTAGGTTTCGTTGAAGCTGGATATAACAAGGCAGTCGATATTACGGCTTGTCCAGGTACAGATACTTGTAATTTAGGAATTGCCAGTAGTACAGGTATTGCCGACGAGTTAGAGCGTGTTATAAAAGCAGAGTATCCGCAGTATTTAAATAACGATGACGTAGTTATAAAAATTAGTGGTTGTATGAATGCTTGTGGGCAGCATAACATGGCAAACATTGGTTTTCAAGGGATGTCAGTTCGTACGCCAGATAAATTAGTTGCACCGGCATTACAAGTGCTTTTAGGAGGAGGCAATTTGGGTGATGGTAACGGAGTATTTGCCGATAAAGTGGTAAAGGTGCCAAGTCGAAGAGGCCCTGAAGCTTTACGCAGAATTTTAAACGATTACGAAGCAAATGCTAATGGTAAACCATTTGTAGCTTACTATAAAGAAACTGGCGATCGTTATTTTTACGATTTATTAAATGACCTTCAGGATGTTTCAAATTTAACTCAGGAAGATTTTATCGATTGGGGTTCTGAAGAGAAGTATGAAAAGGAAATTGGTATTGGAGAGTGTGCTGGTGTTGTGATCGATTTAATTGCTACCTTATTTTTAGAAAGTGAAGAGAAAATTGAAAATGCACAAGTGTCATTTAATGATAAGGTGTATTCTGCAGCAATATATCACGCATACAGTTCTTTAGTGAATTCTGCGAAGGCATTATTGCTGGCTGAAAACAAGAAAACAAATACCCATGCAGGCATTATAAGTCAGTTTGATGAATTATTTGTAACTTCAGGTAAAATCGATTTAGGACAATCTTTTAGTGATTTAATATATCAAATCAATAAATTTGCTCCTACCGAGGCATTTGCAGCAAAATATATTGAAAATGCAAATACCTTTTTACAACGTGTTAAAGCATTTAGAGAAGAACAAAATGAGCTTAATAGGCAAGCGGTATAAAAAATAAATAATGAGTGTAACCCCAAAATTAACAGTTGTAGGTGCAGGCCCAGGAGATATAGAATTAATAACCTTAAAAGGTATTAGAGCTATCGAATCGGCTGATGTTATTTTATACGATGCGCTTATCAACGAAGACTTACTGAAATATGCTAAGTCTGGTGTTGAGTTAATTTTTGTGGGTAAACGTAAGGGATGCTATGCTTTTCAGCAAGATCAAATTAATGAGTTGATTGTTGCAAAGGCTCAAGAGAAAGGACATGTGGTGCGACTTAAAGGAGGTGATCCATTTATTTTTGGAAGAGGCGCCGAGGAAATTGATTTTGTAAAACCATTCGGGTTGGAAACTTTTGTGGTGCCCGGTATATCGTCGGCACTTGCAGTACCAGCCTATCAAGGAATTCCTTTAACCAAACGAGGTGCTTCGGAGAGTTTTTGGGTTATTACTGGAACAACCAAGCATCACAAATTGTCAGCCGACGTGCCATTAGCAGCAAAATCAACGGCCACAGTGGTTATTTTGATGGGAATGCACAAATTAGCTGAAATTGTTGAAGTATTTTCAAAAGAAAATAAGCAGAATGTACCAATGGCTGTGATTCAAAATGGTACAAGAGAAGATGAAAATGTTGGTATAGGAACAGTAAGCACCATTCAAGCTATTGTTCAACAAAAGCAATTATCGTCTCCAGCGATTATCGTGATTGGGGAAGTGGTTAAACAACGTGTCGAGTTGTCGTCAATTTGTAAGGCTGTGAGTAACCAGTAAATAGAAGTGGTAAGCATGGAAAGAAATAATTTGTATCCTATTTTTTTGAAGCTAAGCAACCTTAACGTATTGATTGTTGGAGGTGGAAATGTGGCTGAAGAAAAATTAACGTTCTTATTAAAATCGAGTCCGGATGCCCATGTAACCATGGTGTCACCAATGTTTAGAGAAGGCACGGTGTCTTTGGCTAAACAAGGAAATGTAAAGCTTATAAAAAGTAGGTACAATAAACGGTTTCTAAAAGGGAAACATATTGTAATTGCAACAACCGATAAGCCTAAGGTTAATGTTAAGGTGCATAAGCATTGTAGAAAACGAAGTATTTTAGTCAATGTGGCCGATAACCCACCCTATTGCGATTTTTATATGGGAGGTATTGTAACCAAAGGGAATGTTAAAGTTGCTATTTCAACTAATGGGAAGTCGCCAACCACAGCAAAAAGATTGCGTCAATTTTTTGAGGATGTTATACCGGAAAATGTAGACGATTTGGTGAAAAATTTAAACGAATATAGAAAAACAATAAAAGGTGATTTTGAGGAAAAAGTGGAAACACTAAACGAATTCACTAAAGGATTAATAGAAAAAAGATAGTTATTAAAAAGTCATAAAATGATTAAAACAGATATACTTATTATAGGTGCGGGACCAACTGGGTTATTTACGGTTTTTGAAGCTGGTTTATTAAAGCTTAAATGCCATTTAATAGATGCTTTACCTCAGCCGGGTGGACAATGTTCGGAGATTTATCCTAAAAAACCAATTTACGATATTCCAGGTTTTCCAGAAATATTGGCTGGTGATTTAACAAAAAACTTGTTAGAACAAGGTAAGCAATTCGAACCAGGATTTACTTTAGGTGAGCGTGCAGAAACCATCGAAAAACAAGACGATGGTTCGTTTATTGTAACCACCAATAAAGGAACAAAACACCACGCGCCTGTTGTAGCTATCGCGGGAGGATTAGGGTCTTTTGAACCAAGAAAGCCGGGCATCGATGGACTTGAAAAATATGAAGATAAAGGTGTTGAGTACATTATTAAAGATCCGGAAATTTATCGCGATAAAAAAGTGGTCATATCAGGAGGAGGAGACTCAGCATTAGATTGGAGTATCTTTTTAACTGATGTAGCTTCCGAAGTAACATTAATCCACAGACGTAATGAGTTTAGAGGGGCTTTAGATTCTGTTGAAAAAGTAAGTGAACTAAAACTTTTAGGTAAAATTAATTTAATTACACCTGCCGAAGTTACTGCTATTCATGGAGAAGATAAGGTGGAAGCTGTTACCATAACTAAAGATGGTGAAGAAACACAATTAGAAACAGATCATTTCATTCCATTATTTGGATTATCGCCAAAATTAGGTCCTATTGGAAATTGGGGATTAGATATTGAAAAGAATGCTATTAAAGTTGATAATTCTCTTAATTATCAAACTAATATACCAGGTATATTCGCCATTGGTGATGTGAATACCTATCCGGAAAAATTAAAGTTAATTCTTTGCGGATTCCATGAGGCAACATTAATGTGTCAGGCGGCTTATAGAATTATCAATCCAGGTAAAAAGTATGTGTTAAAGTATACAACGGTAAGTGGTATTGATGGATTCGATGGGTCTCGTAAAGAAGCACCAAAGGCAGTAGTTCAATCTATTAAATAAAGTGAAGTTTTTATTTGCACTAAATATTGTTGTAAATTTCTTGTCTGAATAGCGACAACTATTACAAACTTTAATTTTTTTATATGAAGCCTTGCAAAGATTTAAACGATAAGTTAATTCAAAAGAAATATAACATCCGTTTAAAAGACGTTGTCAAATCGTTTACCAAAAATCTGTTTTATTATCTGTTCGATGCGCACGATGATGAGCTTGAGTGTCTTAAAAAGACCTTTGTAGAAATCGCCGATAATTTCAATATAGAACAAGGTGAAACAGTTTGGGAAGCGTTCGAAAGTAAGTTTCCAAAAATTAAAGAAAAATTAGAGTTAGATGCCGTGGCTGTTGTTAATTTCGATCCAGCAACTAAAAGTCTTGAAGAGGTGTATTTAGCATGTCCAGGTTTTTATGCCATTTCAATATATCGCTTAAGCCATGAGCTGTATGTGCAACAAGTGCCTATTATTCCTAGAATGATGAGTGAATATGTACATGGGATAACAGGGATTGATATTCACCCTGGTGCTACCATTGGAGATTCCTTCTTTTTAGATCATGGAACGGGAATTGTAATAGGAGAAACGTCCATAATAAAGAACAACGTAAAAATATTTCAAGGGGTAACTTTAGGTGGAATCCAAGTGAAAAAAAGCATGGAATCCACCAAAAGACACCCAACCATAGAAGATAATGTTACCATATATGCTAATGCAACTATCTTAGGTGGCGACATATCAATAGGAGCTAATAGTACCATTGGAGCTAACGTTTGGATTACCCAATCGGTTCCTGAAAATTCGCTGGTAACTTATCAAACGGAAATAAAAATCAGACCCAAAAAGAATGGCATCCGTTAAAGGAATTTTAAATCAAATAGGAAATACACCACTTGTTGAAGCCTCACATTTAGTATCAAAAAAAAATGTAAAGCTTTATTTGAAACTCGAAGGAAATAATCCGGGAGGAAGTGTGAAAGACCGAGCCGCTTATAATATGATTAGCGAAGCATTAAAACGTGGAGCTATCAAAGAAGGTGGCTATTTGGTTGAAGCAACCAGTGGAAATACGGGTATTGCCTTGGCGTTTATTGCTAATTTGTTAGGCTTACATATGGTACTTATTATGCCTGAAAATTCCACCGAAGAACGTGTGAAAACAATGCGTGCTTATGGTGCTGAGGTTATTTTAACTTCGGCTGAAACAGGTATTGAAGGATCGAGAGATTTAGCTTTTAAATTAAGAGACGAAAAAGGATATACTTTACTTAACCAGTTTGAAAATGATGATAACTGGAAAGCACATTATAAAACTACGGGTCCCGAAATTTGGCGTGATACCAACGGTGAGGTTACTCATTTTGTATCGGCCATGGGTACCACTGGAACCATTATGGGGGTCTCAACTTATCTCAAGGAACAAAACAAAAATATTACTATAGTAGGCGCGCAACCTGAAGATGGAGCAAGAATTCCGGGCATTCGTAAATGGTCTCCGGACTATGTGCCTAAATTCTTCAATCGTTCAAAAGTCGATCAAGTCATAGAACTTAACGAACAGGATGCTAAAATTACCACCCAGCGTTTGGCAAAAGAAGCAGGTGTTTTTGCAGGTATGAGTAGTGGTGGTGCTGTGTATTCTGCATTACAAGTAGCAGAATCTATCGATAGTGGAGTTATTGTAGCTATAATTTGCGATCGCGGTGATCGATATTTATCTTCATCCCTATTCGAATAATTCTCCAGTTTTTTTCGATTTAGTATGATTAAAAAAAATATATGTACTATTTTTGCACATTAGTTCATAAACGTTAAATCATGTTATCAAGAAAGGTAGAGGGAATAGACCCGTTGAAGCCTTGGCAACCCTTTATCTTGTAAAGAAGGTGCTACGTTCTACTAATTAAAAATAATTAGAAAGATAACGGAAAGTCTTTTTTTTACTTTTCTTGATGACATACAGATATATAAATGTCAAATGTCAAACATTAAACAAGCTTTAGAACAACGTATTTTAGTATTGGATGGAGCTATGGGTACCATGATTCAGCAATATAAATTTACTGAGGAAGATTTTAGAGGCGAGCGTTTTAAAGATTACCCAACACCATTACAGGGTAATAATGATTTGTTGTCTATTACCCAACCTAAGGCAATTAAAGAAATCCACGCTAAATACTTTGAAGCAGGAGCCGATATAGTGGAAACTAATACGTTTTCTGGTACAACCATTGCCATGGCCGATTATCAGATGGAAGATTTAGTTTATGAGTTAAACTATCAGTCTGCTAAAATTGCCAGGGAAGTTGCCGATGTGTTTACGGCAAAGGAACCACATAAACCGCGCTTTGTGGCGGGAGCCATTGGACCAACAAACCGTACTGCAAGTATGTCTCCAGATGTAAACGATCCAGGATTTAGAGCTGTGACTTTTGATGAATTACGGATTGCTTATAAACAGCAGGTAGAGGCTTTGTTAGATGGTGGTGCCGATATATTATTGGTTGAAACCGTTTTCGATACATTAAACGCGAAAGCCGCTTTATTTGCGATTGAAGAAGTTAAGGATGAGCGTCATATTGATGTGCCCATTATGTTAAGTGGGACTATTACCGATGCTTCAGGAAGAACGTTATCTGGCCAAACAGCTGAAGCTTTTTTAATTTCAGTGTCTCATATTCCGTTATTATCGGTAGGGTTTAACTGTGCTTTGGGGGCAAATTTATTGCAACCTCATTTAGAGGCTATTGCTAATAAAACGGATTTTGCCATTTCAGCACATCCTAATGCAGGATTACCAAATGCTTTTGGAGAATATGATGAATCACCAGAGGAAATGGGAGAGCAAATTGAAGAATATCTGAAGAAGAATCTAATTAACATTATAGGAGGATGCTGCGGTACTACGCCAGAGCATATAAAAGTTATTGCAGATATTGCTGCTAAATACAAACCTAGAAATGTAGTCGAAACGGCAGCACTTTAATCAATGAAAATTAAACAAACTAAATATATGAAGCTTTCTGGTTTAGAGCCTTTGGTTCTAAATGAGAACAGCAATTTTATTAATATAGGAGAACGCACTAACGTTGCAGGGTCGCGTAAGTTTTTGCGGCTTATAAAAGAAGAACAGTTTGATGAGGCTTTAGATATTGCTCGTCATCAGGTTGATGGTGGAGCCCAGATTATCGATATTAATATGGACGACGGATTAATTGATGGTAAAGAATCGATGGTTCGTTTTTTAAATTTAATAGCAGCAGAGCCTGATATTTCTCGTGTGCCTATCATGATCGATAGTTCAAAATGGGAAATTATAGAAGCAGGACTTCAGGTAGTACAGGGTAAATGTGTTGTGAACTCTATTTCTCTAAAGGAAGGTGAAGACAAATTTATCTGGGAGGCAAAACAAATAAAACGTTATGGAGCGGCTGTAATTGTAATGGCTTTCGACGAGGTAGGTCAGGCCGATACTTACGACAGACGAATTGAAATTGCAGCACGTTCGTACGACATATTAGTCAATAAAGTTGGGTTTCCTTCAGAAGATATTATTTTTGATTTAAACGTGTTTCCTGTGGCAACCGGAATGGATGAGCATCGAAAAAATGCCATCGATTTTATTGAGGCCACACGATGGGTACGTCAAAATCTCGAGAATGTTAGCGTAAGTGGAGGGGTGAGTAACGTGTCTTTCTCTTTTAGAGGAAATAATCCAGTACGTGAAGCCATGCACTCGGTATTTTTGTACCATGCTATTCAGGCGGGAATGAACATGGGAATTGTAAACCCAACCATGTTGGAAGTTTACGATGATATTCCTAAAGATTTATTAGAGCATGTTGAAGATGTTGTTTTAGATAGAAGAGACGATGCTACGGAGCGTTTGCTAGAATTTGCTGAAACTGTAAAAGGGACAAAAGTTGAAAGAACTGTTGATCTATCTTGGCGTGAAAATCCAGTACAAGACCGTATTACACATGCCTTAGTTAAGGGGCTTGATGCTTTTATAATAGAGGATATCGAAGAAGCTAGACAACAGGCAGAAAAACCCATTGATGTTATTGAAGGGCATTTAATGATTGGGATGAATGTTGTTGGTGATTTGTTTGGAGCAGGGAAAATGTTTTTGCCTCAGGTGGTAAAATCGGCACGTGTTATGAAAAAGGCCGTAGCCTATTTAAATCCGTTTATTGAAGCTGAAAAATCAGATAAATCAGAACCTGTAGGTAAGGTCTTAATGGCCACCGTTAAAGGGGATGTACACGATATTGGGAAAAATATTGTAAGTGTCGTTCTAGCTTGTAATAACTATGAGATTGTCGATTTAGGGGTCATGGTACCGCCAGAAAAAATTATTGAAACAGCCATTAAAGAGCGAGTTGATGCTATTGGTTTATCTGGATTAATAACACCGTCGTTAGATGAAATGGTGTATTTAGCGAAAGAAATGCAACGGGAAAATTTCGAAATACCATTGTTAATCGGAGGCGCTACAACATCGAAAGCACATACGGCCGTTAAAATTGATAAAGAATATAAAAATGCCGTTGTGCATGTTAATGATGCCTCTCGCGCGGTTACTGTGGTGGGTGATTTGTTAAATAAAAAGACCTCGCATGAATATGTAGCTAAATTAAAAAAGGATTACGATGAGTTTCGTGCTAAATTTTTAACACGTGGTAAAGAAAAATCATTTATATCCTTAGAAACAGCACGCGAGCGTAAATATAAAATTGATTGGGAAACCTCTGAGATTGTAAAACCAAAAGAACTTGGTGTTCAAATCTTAAAGCAGTTGAGTTTAAAAGACTTAGAACGGTTTATCGACTGGAGCCCGTTTTTTAGAAGTTGGGATTTACATGGTAAATATCCAGCCATTTTAGAAGATGAGGTAGTAGGAGAGCAGGCTGTACAGTTGTTTACTGATGCTCAGGCTATGGTTAAGGAAATTATTGCTAAACAATCACTAAAGCCAAAAGCTGTTTTCGGATTGTTTGAAGCCAATAGTATTGATGACGATGATATTTCTGTACAAAAGAAAGGTAAGGAAGTTGCTGTGTTTAGAACATTACGCCAACAATTAAGCAAACGTCAAGGGATTCCAAATTTAGCACTTGCCGATTTTATTGCACCAAAATCGACCGGTAAAACGGATTATATTGGGGCTTTTTGTGTGGCTATTTTTGGAGCTCAAGAGTTAGCCGATAGTTATAAAGCTAAGCATGACGATTATAATGCTATTATGGCTCAGGCTATCGCCGATCGTTTTGCTGAGGCTTTTGCCGAATATTTACATAAGCAAATAAGAACAAAACATTGGGGGTATGCCTCTAATGAAGATTTATCTAACGACGAATTAATTAAAGAAAGTTATAAAGGTATTCGTCCGGCGCCGGGTTACCCGGCCTGTCCAGACCATTTAGAGAAAGAAACCATTTGGGAATTATTAGAAGTGGAAAAATTAATTGGCGTAACCTTAACCGAGAGTTTAGCCATGTGGCCTGCGGCAGCTGTATCGGGGTATTATTTTGCAAACCCGGAAGCTAAGTATTTTGGGTTGGGAAAAATTACGGACGATCAGGTAACCGATTTTGCTAAAAGAAAAGGTATCGATAAGGCTTTGGCGGAAAAATGGTTGCATCCTAATATTGCCGATCAATAATAATAGATTATGAATACTAAATTTATCGAGTTAACATTAGGTAGTTATATGATTTCTCATGGTTATAATGTCAGTAATGAGGAAGTTACAGAAGTGATATCTGTTGATAGATTTTCTAAAAAGCTAATAGCAGTGTCCAGAGTAAAATCTTTAAGTGAAAAATATATATTAACGGATTATGTTGATGGCCGATGGATTTACAGGGAATATTTAGAAGATTACGAGGAAGTTAAATCGCGACTCATTTAGTTGTGTTAGCGATTGAAGCGGCATCCTTTTTTGTATTCAAAAAAGATATAGTTGAAAGCGCGACCCTTGTGATAACACACAAATTAAAAAAATATAATGATTATAAGTTAACAATTTGTTGCACTTTAACTAATACAAAATATAAAATGAAATAAGAAGTTTGCATAAAAAGTAAACCATGAAAAAATTAGGTGTAGAAATTAGATTTTTTCTTCAACTTTTATTGCTTACAGTTTTAGCCTTAGTGGCGGCTTATTTTATGTAATATAATAATAGTAATAATGAAAGTAACCGAACATATTAAAAAAGCTAACGGGAAAACCTTGTTTTCTTTTGAAGTTATTCCTCCTCAAAAGGGTAAAAATATTCAGGATTTATATAATAATATCGATCCGTTAATGGAGTTTAATCCACCATTTATTGATGTTACGACCTCTAGAGAAGAGTATATATATGTCGATAAAGGTAACGGACTTTTA
The DNA here is from genome assembly GCF_000425645.1 of Gaetbulibacter saemankumensis DSM 17032. Taxonomy (GTDB): domain Bacteria; phylum Bacteroidota; class Bacteroidia; order Flavobacteriales; family Flavobacteriaceae; genus Gaetbulibacter; species Gaetbulibacter saemankumensis. The sequence goes on along the minus strand of NZ_KE384430.1, from coordinate 30,472 downwards.
GATAAGCGTATTACACGTATGCGCCCTGGAACCGTTGGAATTTGCGCATCTATAATGCATAAGTACAATGTAGATGCTATTCCGCATTTATTATGTGGTGGGTTTACCAAGGAAGAAACCGAGTATGTTTTAGTCGATTGCCATTATTTAGGTATCGATAATGTGGTGGCTTTGCGTGGCGATTCGAGAAAGGATGAGTCTTATTTTACACCAACCGAAGGAGGGCATGCTTACGCTAGTCAGTTGGTAGAGCAAATCAATAATCTTAATAGCGGGAAGTATTTGCACGACGAAATTAAAGTAGAGCATAACTACGATTTTTGTGTTGGTGTGGCAGGTTATCCTGAAAAGCATATGGAAGCCCCTTCGTTAAATACAGATTTAAAACGATTAAAGGAAAAAGTGGATGCAGGTGCCGATTATGTGGTAACTCAAATGTTTTTTGATAATAAAAAGTATTTCGAATTTGTTGATAAAGCCAGAGCTATTGGGATCGATGTGCCTATTATACCGGGAATCAAACCAATTGCTGTAAAGCGTCATTTGCAGATCTTACCACAGGTATTCAAAATAGATTTACCTGAAGAATTAATTGAAGCTGTAGAGTCATGTAAAGATAATAAGGCCGTTCGCGAGGTTGGGATTGAATTTGCTATACAGCAATCTAAAGAGCTTCGAGATGCGGGTGTTCCGTTTTTACATTACTATTCTATGGGTAAAAGTGATAATATTAAAGCAATAGCCTCGGCTTTATTTTAGAAATACAACCAAGTTGAAGCTTTAATGAAGCAGTTTTTAACCTACACCTTATTTGTTATTTCATGGGTAGTTTTTTCTCAGGATAAAACGCATACCTCTTATGTGGATATTAACTATTTTAAAGGAAATATTGCCGAACATAATTCCGATATTCTACATTTAATTCAAGGACATCCTGAGGGTGTAATTGTAAGTTGGAACAAAAAAACGTTTGGTTTTGAAGATTGGGAACAACGTTATAATTATCCAGATTATGGTGTGTCTTTTATTTATCAGAATTTAAAAAATTCGGTTTTAGGGAATAATTATTCAGTTTACGGGCATTATAATTTTTATTTTCTAAAACGACATCTTGTATTTCGAATAGGACAAGGTTTAGCATACAATACTAATCCCTACGATAAAGAAACTAACTATCGAAATATTGCATTCGGAACACATTTATTAAGTAGTACCTATGCCATCCTTAATTATAAAAAAGAGCGCATTTTCGATAGGTTCGGATTGCAGGCGGGATTGGCATTAATTCATTATTCAAATGCCAATTTTAAGGCGCCCAATGCGAGTGTAAATTCTATAACTGTAAATTTAGGAGTTGTTTATAATCTGGATGAAGCACCGCTTAGTTATCAAAGAAATTTGGTTGGGGTGAAAGAACGGTTTATTCAACCTATTAAATACAATCTTGTAGTTCGAGCGGGTATTAATGAAAGTGATGTAGTTGGTAGTGGGCAGTTTCCATTTTATATAATTTCGGCTTATGCCGATAAACGTATTAGTAGAAAAAGTGCATTGCAATTGGGAACTGATGCGTTTTTCTCCATGTTTTTAAAGGAGTTAATACACTATAAATCGGTGTCGTTTCCAGAAGAGGGCGTGACAGGAGATGAAGATTATAAACGCGTTGGAATTTTTGCGGGGCATGAATTGTTTGTAAATAAATCGTCAATAATAACGCAATTGGGTTATTATGTATATTATCCATTTGATTTTGAAGGAAGAACTTATTTTAGGGTCGGGCTAAAACGGTATTTTTCGGAAAAATGTTTTGCTGCTGTAACTTTAAAATCACATGGTGCTAAGGCGGAAGCTGTTGAATTTGGATTAGGTGTGCGATTATAAAATGAAAAGATTATTATACATATTTGTAATTGTTTTTGTGTTGGCTTGCGATAGTGAACATGCTGGTGATTGCTTTCAGAATACAGGAGATATTATTCAGCAGGAAATTGAAGTTCCAAATTTTAGTAAAGTATTAGTGAATCGTAATGTGGTTTTAGTTTTAAAGCAAGGAGCAGAACAGCAAGTCATCATTGAAACTGGAAAGAATTTATTAAATGATGTTCAGGTAAAGGTGAAGGATGGTAAATTAATCCTCACCGATAACAATTCTTGTAATTATGTGCGTGATTATGGTGTAACTAAAATTTATGTTACCTCACCTAACATTACTGAAATAAGAAGTTCTACGCAATACGATGTTGTTTCTGATGGCGTTTTGAACTATCCAAATCTAACCATTCTATCGGAAGATTTTAATTTTCCTGATAGCTACAATAGTGGGAATTTTAATTTAGAAATTAACAATTTAAGCTTACGTGTAGTTTTTAATAACCTATCGAACTGTTACGTGAAAGGGAATACAAATAATCTTTCTGTGACGCTAGCTTCGGGAACGTCGCGCTTTGAAGGAGGAGATTTAATCGCTCAAAATATTACTTTCTGGAATCGTAGTTCAAATGATATGATACTACATCCTCAACAATCAATAAAAGGAAAAATTTCAGGAACAGGAGATGTTGTTTTAGTGAACACTCCAAGTGTTATTGATGTTGAGGAGCAGTATAAAGGCCGATTAATTATTAACTAAATGCACGGCTTGTTTGGCTATTTCTAATTCTTCGTTTGTAGGAATTACTAGTATTTTCACTTTCGAGTCTTCGCTATGAATTGATTTAATGCCTTTAGAGCGAATGGTATTTTTTTCGGCATCTAATGTTATTCCTAAAAAGTCTAAATCTTCACAGACTAATTGTCGCATGAAATCTGAATTTTCTCCAATCCCCGCTGTAAATACAATAGCATCAAGTCCGTTTAAAATGGTGGCATAGCTTCCTAAGTATTTCTTTATGCGATAGGCGTTCATTTGTAAAGCTAAAATACAGTCCTTGTTGCCTTTGCTTGCCATGATTTCAACATCCCTTAAATCACTATATCCGGTTAATCCTATCATACCACTTTGTTTCTGAAGCATGGTATTAACTTCTTTTAAGTTATATCCTAAATTGTTAACTAAATGAAAGATGATAGACTGGTCGATATCGCCTGAACGTGTTCCCATAATAAGACCATTTACAGGTGAGAACCCAAGGGAATGATCGATACTCTTGCCGTCTTTAATAGCAGTCATACTACAGCCATTACCTAAATGAATGGTTACAATTTTAGAGGTTTTTTTACCAAGGTATTCAATGGCTTTTTCAGAAACGTATTTGTGACTTGTGCCGTGGAAGCCATATACCCTGATTTTATGTTCTGTTAAAAACTCATTAGGGATAGCATATTTGTAGGCATGTTCAGGTATGGATTGGTGGAAAGCTGTATCGAATACCGCAACTTGTTTTGCGTTTTCAAAAATAGATTCAGCAACTTCAATACCTTCTAAATTCGCTGGATTGTGTAATGGAGCCAAAGTCGATAATGATTTAATCTGTTGTTTTACTTCGGCTGTAATTTCGGTAGTATCACTAAAACTACTCCCACCATGAACTACACGATGGCCAACAACTTTAATGTCGTCAGGTGAATCGATTACGCCTGAATCTTTATCTAAAAGATACTTGGAAACCAATTTTAAACCTGCTTTATGGTTTAATATTTGTGATTCAATTTCTATAGATTCTTTGTTGGTTTTATACTTAAAAATAGAATCGTTAAAACCTATACGTTCTATTTGTCCAGAACAAAGAATGGTTTCGTCTGGCATTGAAAATAATTGAAACTTTAAGGAAGAACTTCCAGAGTTTAATACTAATACTTGCATGTTTTAAAGCTCTTGTGCTTGAATGGCGGTTATTATTACGGTACTGTAAATATCGTCTACAGTACAGCCTCTACTTAAATCGTTAACAGGTTTGTTAAGTCCTTGTAATACGGGACCGATAGCTAAGGCACCTGTTTCGCGTTGTACGGCCTTATAAGTGTTATTACCTGTATTTAAATCGGGGAAAATAAGTACGCTGGCATTACCTGCAACTTCAGAATCTGGCATTTTACTTTTTCCGATGCGCGTATCTACTGCGGCATCATATTGAATAGGACCTTCTATTTTAATATTTGGATTTTGAGATTTTACAATCTCTGTGGCTTCTCTAACTTTTTCAACATCAGCTCCTTTTCCTGATGATCCTGATGAGTACGAAAGCATAGCTACTTTAGGGTCGATACCAAAGTTTTTAGCCGTTTCGGCTGAGGAAACAGCAATTTCTGCTAATTGTTCAGCATTGGGATTAGGGTTGATGGCGCAGTCTCCGAAAACAGAAATTCGATCTTCTAAACACATAAAGAATATGGAAGATACGATGTTTACACCTGGTTTTGTTTTAATAAATTGTAATGCAGGACGTAAGGTGTGCTGCGTGGTATGCACAGCCCCAGATACCATACCGTCGGCATGACCTTTGTAAATCATCATAGTACCGAAATAAGAAACATCGGCCATAGCATCACGTGCCATTTCTAAGTTTACGTTTTTATGTTTTCTTAGTTCGTAGAATGTATTAACATAATCGTCGTAATATTCAGATTCAACAGGATTAACAATGTTTATTTTATCTAAGTCTAAAGAGATATCTAATTTTTCAACACGTTCTTTAATTTTATCTGCTTCGCCAATAAGTGTTAAATCAACCACCTGAGCATTTATTAAACGTGATGCCGCACGTAGGACACGTTCATCATAGCCTTCAGGTAATACAATGTGTTTTTTGTCTTTTAAGGCGCGTTGTAATAACATGTATTGGAACATTCTTGGCGTGAATACATCAGATTCGAATGTTATTAATTTATCAGCTAAACTATCAGTGTCAACGTGTTGCTCGAAAGTAGAAATGGCTGTTGTGATTTTTTCAGTATTCTGAGCGTAAATTCTAGATTTAATATTACCAATACTATTACTGGTATAATATGTGCCAGCCCCAACACTAATTATAGGTACTACACTTGATAAACCTTCAATTAACTGTAGTATGGGATCTTCTGGAATTAATCCTCCTGTTAAAACAATTCCAGATATTTTAGGGTAATTTTTAGAAATATTTGCTTGTAGGGCACCCAGAATAATATCGGCACGATCGCCAGGCGTTATTACTAAAGAATTATCTTTTAAATGTGTTAGGTAATTCCGCAATTGCATAGCACCTACACTAAAGTTTTCAATGAGGTTATTAACGAGCTCCTTTCCAAATAAAATATTTCCGTCAAGAGCCTTTACAACTTCTTTTATTGTTGGACTAGCCAAGCTATGTATTTTAGGAATTACTGTAATATCGGTATTTGAAATGCGTTTTTCAAGTAATTGTTTTAATGTATCGACATCATCTAAATTTACTTTGTTAGTAATTATAGATAATACTTCAACACTTTGTTTGAATGTGTCGTGAGCTAGTTGTGCACTGTCTACAATTTCTTTATGAGATTTTTTATCACCCTGCATTACAATAATAACAGGTAAACTTAAATTTTTAGAGATTAAGATGTTTAAATCTAATTCTAAGCTAGAATTTTCATGCGAAAAATCGGTGCCTTCAACAAGGATGAAATCGAATTTATCTTCTAGGTCTTTGTATTTTTTTATAATGCCATCAATTACTTCTCCTGAGCGTCCATTATTGTACAAATCTAGTACTTCACTACGTGTAAAAGCAAAAGTTCTTTTGTAGTTAATATCTAACTCAAAATGAGAAAGTATCGTGTTAATATGATTATCCGTTTCGCCAGATTCTAAATCATTTATTATTGGTCTGAAGTAGCCTACTTTAGCGGTTTTTCCCAAAAGCATACGCATTAAACCTAAAATTATTACAGATTTCCCACTGTTAGGTTCGATGGTTGCTACGTAAATTCCTTTACTCATGTTTCAATGTATTGTTTTATAAAGATAGTATTTTATGAGCTTTTAAAATATTATGCTTATAAATATTTTATGCTTGCATAATACGTGTGCAAAATTAATAGCACATGATACAATGTAAGATGATATTTGTCATACAATTAACAAAAATCGTTATCTAAATCGTTAAATTTATGTGAATTATGTGAGCTTTAATTAGTTAGTTAACTCTCTGAAAAGTGATTCCAGACTCATATTCTTTTGATTTAACTGAAGAATTTTTAATTCGTTGTCGTGGGCAAAATCAAAAACATGCGAACGCATATCATTAGGGGTGTTGAAGGTAATTTCATAAACAAAGTCGTAGGTATTAACAACCTGCTTAACATGAGGTAGATTTAAGAGAAAAGCATCTTCAACGCGATAGTCGAACTCAACAATAACAACCTGCTCTTTTTCATCACGTAACTCTTTTAATTTTTTGTCTGCAACAATTTCTCCCTTGTTAATGATAATAACCCGATCACACATAGCTTCAACCTCCTGCATGATATGGGTTGATAGAAAAACGGTTTTAGTTTGTCCAATCAATTTTATAAGGGATCTGATATCAATTAATTGGTTTGGATCTAAACCCGTTGTAGGTTCATCTAAAATTAATACTTCAGGATCATGTAATAAGGCATTGGCCAATCCTACACGCTGGCGATACCCTTTAGAAAGTTGGCCTATTTTTTTGTGAGCCTCAGGGGTTAACCCGGTTTGTTCGATTACTTCCGCAATACGAAGTTTAGATACTTTATAGATATTGGCATTGAAAGCCAGGTATTCCTTAACATACATGTCTAAATAAAGCGGATTGTGTTCAGGTAGATAGCCCACACTTTTTTGAACCTCTTTTTTATCACTGTCTATGGAATAGCCGTTTACCGTAGCACTACCTTCAGAAGATTTTAAATAGGTGGTTAGAATTTTCATCATAGTCGATTTTCCGGCACCATTAGGACCTAAGAATCCAACAATTTCAGGTTTGTTTACTTTAAATGAAACATTGTTTAAAGCTTTTTGGCTACCATACTGTTTTGAAATTCCGACTACTTGAATAGACATGTTGTAATTGTTTGTTCAAAAATAATAATATTTCTATGCACTGATACGATAGCCTAATCTAAATTTAAAATTTATCTACGATGAAAAATAACTTAAATAGCGATAAACTACCAGAACAAAATTTTAACTAATTTTTAAGATGTGTTAGAAAAATTAAAGATTGATTTCATATTGTATATTTCAAATTAGGGTTTACTGTAAATTCTGTAAAACTTACAATTAAAAAGTAAAAAAAGTTTTTAAAGGATTTTTAAATTTTAAAATATTAATTACTTTAGCCACATAATTATGAGAACAACAGTGTATTATACATATTTTAACAACTGGTTTTATTTCTTTTTTAGCAAAGAAATCGGGGCGTTGTATGTATAATTTATAGCATAAATTAAATATAAGTCTCGATGAAAATCGAGACTTTTTTTTTACAAAACACTCAAAGGTCATCGTAATTTTAAAATAAACAGATATTGTTAGTTAATAAGACTATTAAATTGTGATAAAAACAGTAGCTATACAAGGGGTAAGGGGGTCATTTCATCATATTGTGTCTCAGCAATTTTTTGATGAGTCAGTTGATGTTATTGAGTGTTTAACCTTCGATGGGGTTGTAGATTCTCTTATAACCAAAAGTTGTGATGCTGCCATTATGGCTTTAGAAAACTCAATTGCGGGTTCTATTATTCCTAATTATGCGCTAATAGATAAATTCGGGTTGCATATTGTTGGGGAGCATTATTTAGATATCCAGCATAATTTATTGGCATTGCCAAATCAAATTGTAAAAGACATTAAAGAGGTGTATTCTCATCCAATGGCACTATTGCAATGTAAGGAGTTTTTTAAGTTGCATCCGCATATCAAATTAGTTGAAGATAAAGATACCGCTGAAGTGGCTCAAAGAATTCAAGAGAAACAATTATCGGGTGTTGGTGCTATTGCAAGTGTTAAGGCAGCCGAGATATTTGAATTAGACATTTTAGCGAGAAGCATTCAGACCATTAATCATAACGAAACACGATTTGTTATTGTAAAGCGTGTTAATTCTGAAGTCGCTGAAAATGATATAAATAAAGCGTCAATAAAATTTGAGGCAGATCACAAACGCGGAAGTTTAGCGGCTATATTAAATGTGATGAGCGATTGTAAATTGAATTTAACTAAAATACAATCGTTACCCATTGTTGAAACTCCATGGAAGTATGCCTTTTTTGTAGATATTACTTTTGAGGTTTATAATGATTTTAAAAAGGCAAAATCGTTGATGGATATTATGGCCCTTAATTTTAAGGTGCTTGGTGAATATAAAAAAGGAAAAAAATGATAGAAGTAGCAGATAGGTTACACACGGTTGAGGAATACTACTTCTCTAAAAAATTAAGAGAGGTAAGTGCGCTGGTAGCTAGTGGTAAACCTATAATTAATTTAGGAATAGGTAGCCCAGATTTACAACCGCCACAAAAGGTTATTGAAGCCTTAGTTGAAGGTTTAACAAGTCCTGTGGCGCATAAATATCAAAGTTATCAAGGGCTTCCGGAGTTGCGAGAAGCGATGGCGCAATTTTATAAGAATCACTTTTCAGTGAATGTGAGTCCGGTAACCGAGGTGTTACCATTAATGGGGAGTAAAGAAGGAATTATGCATATTTCTATGGCTTTTCTTAACGAAGGCGATGAAGTGTTAATTCCAAACCCGGGTTACCCTACTTATCAGTCAGTGACTAAATTGTTAGGTGCGAAACCTGTGTTTTATGAATTGGATGAAACCAATAATTGGATGCCCGATTTTAAAGCTTTAGAAGCTATCGATTTATCTAAGGTTAAAATTATGTGGGTAAATTATCCCCATATGCCAACGGGGGCGCAGCCTAGCAAGTATGTTTTCGAAGCGTTAGTGGCATTTGGTAAAAAACATAACATTCTAATTGTGAACGATAATCCTTACAGTTTTGTGTTAAATGATAATCCTAAAAGTATTTTGGCAGTTCCAGGAGCAAAGGATGTTTGTTTAGAGTTGAATTCACTTAGCAAGACCTTTAATATGGCCGGATGGCGCGTTGGTATGGTGTTAGGAAGTAGTGAGAACATAAGTCATGTGTTAAAGGTTAAAAGTAATATGGATTCAGGTATGTTTTACGGAATTCAGAAAGGAGCTATAGAAGCTTTAAAATGCTCAGAAATGTGGTTTGTTACTCTTAATAATGTTTACCAACAGCGCCGTGATTTAGTTTGGAAGATGGCCGAATTGTTAAATTGTACCTACGATAAAAATGCCACTGGTATGTTCGTTTGGGCCAAATTACCTGTGGGAATCGATGCAGAGGATTTTATTGATTCTATTTTAAAGAACAAACATGTATTTATAACACCAGGAACTATTTTCGGAAGTCAGGGAGAAGGGTATATAAGGTTTTCCTTGTGTGCTACTACCGAAGTTTTAGAAGAAGCCATTGAAAGATTGAAATGAAAAATATATACGTAATAGGAGTTGGTTTAATAGGCGGAAGTCTGGCTAAGGATATAAAGGAAAAAAATCCAGACTCTGTAATTTATGGTATTGGCAGAAACCAATCTACTTTGGATGAAGCTTTAGCACTAAAAATTATTGATAAGAAAGCAACATTAGAAGATGTTGTTAATGCTGATTTAGTAATTGTTGCGATTCCAGTTGATGCGACGGTTAAATTATTACCAACGATCTTAGATAAGATTTCTGATGATGCATTGGTAGTTGATGCAGGTTCTACTAAAGCAGATATCTGTAAAGTGGTTGAAAACCATCCGAAACGTCGTAACTTCTTAGCCATGCATCCTATCGCAGGTACAGAATATTCTGGACCATCGGCGGCATTGAGCGGCTTATTCATTGGTAAAACAAATATTATTTGTGAGGTAGAGAAAACCACATTTAAATTACAGGAAAAGGCTTTAGATTTATTTAAATCTATTGGTATGCGTATTCGCTATATGAATCCGGAGGCACATGATAAACACATAGCTTATGTGTCTCATTTGTCGCATATCAGTTCATTTATGCTCGGAAAAACGGTTATTGAAAAGGAAAGAAATGAGCGTGATATTTTCGATATGGCAGGAAGTGGATTTGCTTCAACAGTGAGGCTAGCTAAGAGTTCACCCGAAATGTGGACACCCATATTCCGACAAAATAAGGATAATGTTATTGAAACACTGGAAGAATATATTAATAATCTAACTCATTTTAAAGAACTCATGACAAACAATGATTATGATGCCATTTTTAATGAGATGAAAAACACCAATCATATAAAAGACATATTAAAAGGAATTAGTTAAGTATTAAAATTATGGAAAACAAAAAAGAAATGAGAACCTGGTTAGATGATTTAAATTTAGATCATCCCTTAGTGATTGCAGGTCCATGTAGTGCGGAAACAGAAGAGCAAGTTTTAAAAATAGCTCATGAGCTGAAAGATACAGATGTAAGTTATTTTAGAGCAGGAATCTGGAAACCTAGAACACGCCCTGGTATGTTTGAAGGTGTTGGAGCATTAGGATTAAAGTGGTTGCAAAAAGTAAAGGCCGAAACCGGAATGAAAGTGTGTACTGAAGTAGCAAACGCAGCACATGTAAAGCTAGCTTTAGAGCATGATGTTGATTTACTTTGGATTGGGGCTCGTTCTACTGTAAGTCCATTTATTATGCAAGAGATTGCAGATGCCTTAGAGGGCACGGATAAGCCCGTGTTAATTAAAAACCCCGTAAATCCGGATTTATCATTATGGTTAGGTGGTATTGAAAGAATTTATAATTCGGGAGTTAAAAATATCGGAGCTATACATAGAGGGTTCTCGACGTATCAAAAAACAAAATATCGCAATATTCCTGAATGGCAATTGGCAATTGAGTTTCAAAATCGATTCCCAGATATTCCATTAATTAATGATCCTTCCCATATTACTGGAAAGCGTGATATGATTTTTGATGTATCCCAAGAGGCATTAGATTTAAATTTTGATGGCTTAATGATTGAAACGCATTACGATCCTGAAAATGCTTGGAGTGATGCTGCTCAACAAGTAACACCATCTACATTGGTTCAAATCATGAAAGATTTGAAAATTAGAAAAGAAACTGATTCTGAGGCAGAATACAATAAATCCTTAGATAATTTAAGAGCACAGATAGATGTGATTGATAATCAAATTATCGATTTATTAGGTAAGCGTATGATTGTTGCCGACGGTATTGGGACTCTTAAAAAGGAGAAAAACGTTGCGGTATTACAAAGTAAGCGTTGGAATGAAATTTTAGGAAAAATGGTGCTTGAAGGTGAGCAACATGGCTTAAGTGAAGAATTTATTTTAAAAATGTTTAAAGCAATCCATCAAGAGTCTATAAATCATCAGGAAAAGATTTTAAATGGATAAATAAAAAAGGGCTCGAATCAGCGAGCCCTTTTTTATTTGAATTTATTCAAAGTATTTAATCATTACGTTTTAAAATTTAAATTAATTTTTTCCACCGCCCATCGGGATGTTTACTTTTAAAAAGATGGAATTGTTTCTGGTGTTTTTAAAACCTCTATATACATTTGTAAGTCCGAGGTAATATCTAATTCCTAAGGTTATCCCATTTTCGGCCATTAATTTATAACCAGAGCCTATAGCTATTCCGGAATCAAAAAAGTTAATCCGATCTTTGTTGAACTCTTTTATATTTATTTCTTTCTTATCTGTTTCTGAGTTGAATTCAACCCAGGCGCGATATTTAATTCCGAATTGAGGACCTAATTCCACGTGTATCCTGTTTTTGAAAACATATTTTATTAACGCTGGAGCTATAAAATAATTTATCTTTTGGCTGTATGTTCCGTTTTCTTCATAAGGAATAATACCAAGAAAATTTAATTCGTTCGACGTTAATTTGTCGACACCTAAATTAGATTTTGCCAAAATTCCAGTACTAAGATGCCATTGTGATTTTAATCTTAAATTTAAATAAAACCCAATGTTGAACGAAGTGAGTTTATCACTCGTTTCTAAACCAGAGATGTCAGACCAATTTAGACCTCCATCTAAGCCGAATTCTATACCATCAGAATTTAATTTGTCGCCAAATAGTAAAGAAAGTAATATTTGAGAGTGCATGGTGTAACCTGAAAATAAAAAAACTATGAGAATATAGATTTTTTTCATCGGCTATATTTTGTTGATATTTTAAAAGTTATCAAGTTAGTTATGATTTAAGTCGTTTGAAAATATACCGGGTTATAAAAATTCCATTACCATCATCTTTGCCGGCATCACTTTCAACGGCACTGGTTACAAAGGCTAATTCCCAGCCTTCTTCAATCATGCTGTTTATTTTTGAACTTACAACAGCATCATTAGCTGCAATGTTTTGAAAGCGAATACCCCCAATATTATAGAAGTTTAAAAGTTTTGTTTCTTCGAAATCTTTTACCCGAATATCTCCACGATTAGATTTATTTCGGGTATGGTCGTCTTCAGTTTGTTCGGAAGTGAAATCTTTATAGTCTTTTTCTTCAACTGCAGAAATTAAACGTGACCGTCCTATGCCGTTAGGGACAATAGATTCAATACTTGTTATAACTTTGTATTCGACTTGAGCACCGATGTCTAAAATGGATAATACACCAATTAAAAAAGCGAATAGAATTTTTTTCATAGGCTGTTGATTGTTGATTGATTTACTAATATAAAGAATTAAATGTTTGTAAATTATTTTTTTGCTTTACTTTTGAAGTCGATATGACAGGACTCGTTTATAAATCTACAGGAAGCTGGTATACCGTTAAAACCGAATTGGGTGATACTTATGAATGTCGGATAAAAGGTAAGTTTCGTATTCGTGGTATAAAAAGCACGAACCCCATTGCGGTGGGCGATTATGTGGATTTTGAACTTGAAACAAGTAATAATGAGGTTACAGGAATTATTAATCATATTCACGATCGTACCAATTATATTGTGCGTAAATCGGTGAACTTATCGAAACAAACTCATATAATAGCTTCGAATATCGATCAGGTGTTTTTAATGATTACCATTAATAACCCTCCTACACTAACAAGTTTCATCGATCGGTTTTTAGTTACTGCCAATGCGTATTCAATTAAAACTGTATTACTGTTTAATAAAATCGATACGTATGATGAAGAAACTCTTTTAGAGGTTAAATATTTAGCTCATGTATATCGAAAAATAGGTTACGAATGTATTGGAGTATCTGCGAAAACAGAAAAGAATGTTGATAAGGTAAAGGCTCTAATGAGTGATAAAGTAAGTATGTTTTCAGGACATTCTGGTGTAGGTAAGTCAACTTTGGTAAATGCTATTGAACCAGATTTGAATTTAAAGACAAAAGAAATATCCACATTACATATGCAGGGGCAGCATACTACGACATTTGCTGAAATGTACGATTTAAGTTTTGGGGGTAAAATTATTGATACACCAGGTATAAAAGGCTTTGGAGTGGTTGATATGGACAAAGAAGAAGTTGGCGATTATTTCCCGGAAATTTTTGAACGTAAGCAGGATTGTAAGTTTAACAACTGCCTGCATATTCAAGAACCTAAATGTGCGGTTAAAGAAGCCTTGGAAAATGATGAAATAGCCTATTCCAGATACCGTAGTTATATTCAGATAGTAGAAGGTGATGACGAAAATTACCGAACCGATAATTGGGATAAGGAATGAGAGTGGTGATTCAACGTGTGTCAAAAGCTAGCGTTACTATTGAAGAAAAGAAAGTGGCTTCCATAGGAAATGGATTATTAATTTTATTAGGTATAGTTGCCGAAGATTCGCAAACAGATATTGAGTGGCTTTCTAAAAAAATAACTAATCTTCGCATTTTTTGTGATGATGAGGGGGTTATGAATAAGTCATTAATAGATGTCGGTGGTGATGCCATTGTAGTAAGCCAATTTACTTTACATGCTGCTACAAAAAAGGGAAATCGCCCAAGTTATTTTAAGGCTGCAAAACCAGACGTAGCTATTCCTTTATACGAGGCCTTTGTTAATAAGTTTGAGCTTGATTTAAATAAAAAAGTTCAAACAGGTGCATTTGGTGCCGATATGAAAGTCGAATTAATTAATGACGGTCCGGTAACAATACTTATTGATTCTAAAAACAAAGAATAATATTTTTATATAGGTTAACATCCTTAAAAAGTGGTAAGTTCACTTTATTAGCATATGTTTTTAAGATAATAATATTGATAGGGAATTCCTACTGAACTGTATTTGTCAAGTTCTCTGACTCTATTAATTTTAAGATTGTTAATTAGAAATACTTTATTAAGAGATAGATTCCTAACTAAAAATCCATTGAAATCCTCTATAATATGAAAATAAAAAAGGATCTACTATAAAGTAAATCCTTTTTTAAAAATGTATTATGCGTTAGATGCTTTTTTAAGAAATAAGTTCAACAATTAAGTCGCTATCGGTTTTAATAACGTTAGCTAATTTGTGCTTAGTTAAAGCTTTAATACCTTTATCCCAAGCCTTGTTGCTTAATCCACTTTCTCTTTTAAGAATAGTTAAGGGAAGGCTTTTTTTAGCTTTTAAAACTTCGAAAATAGCTTTCTCGTTATCACTTAATGCAATAGCTTTTTTCTCTGGTCTCATTTGCGGGAAGAATGAAACGTATCCTCTAGAATCGCTGTAAATGTTAGTGTTTTCAGTTATCATGTTGTTTGGCGTGACAAATTCGTGACTAAAACTTCCGTTTATATCCTATTATCTGTAAACATATTTTATTTTTTTGTTTTACGGCTTGGTTTAGAGCCGTGTTAACCTTTTGCAGATAGGTTCTAATAGAATTTTGTGAAAGATTACTAGACAAGAGGTATTCGCTAAATTATTCTAACCAATTTTCAGTTATATCTACAAATTTTAACTTATTACCGTGCAACTCTATAATGTAATTTAAAGTGTTATCCCAAGCAACTTTAGTATTTGGACTTTTCTTTTTTGCCTGTTCTTTGAAGAAATTAATGAAACTTGCCATTTTTAGCTCTCTTGATAATAATCCAGTAGATTTATTTGCCAACTCAATTTCTAAGTCGGCCTTTATTTTATCTACAATTCTTTTCTTTTGTTCTCGTTGTTCTTTAGTATCTGTTGGTAAGAATTCAACATCAGAGATAACCTCTCTCATTCTTTTACCGTTGTGATAAAAATCTAACTGAAACTTATATGGACTGTTCTTTTTGGATGTCCCAGAGTGCTTTGAATACTTTTTACGAAGGTTTACTTTTGTATATATTATCTTACAGATAAATATAATTGGAAATGTTAATTCTTGACAATATTGTGATTATAAACTTGGATTGATTTACTTGAGTTTACTAGTGCTTTTCATAGGAGCCTTTGTTGTGCTTAGTTTTTTTCTTCGGCTTTTTCAAAAAGTTGATTGATAATTTTCTGATATTTTGATATTCTGATGTGTCGAATTCGGATTCTGTAATAAAATCATTGAATGCTCTATTATTCATCCATTCTGGCTTTTCAAAAGGATAACCACCGTGTAACCCCAATGCCATTTCAAATCTCTATTTACTTCCCGTAGCTATCATTTCATCAAATGTTGAATGAGATAGCCATAAAACCATTCGTCTTTTAGCTTCAATATAAATTTAAAAGTATTAAACATTCATGAAGATTTGGATAGATTAGGCATGTTGGGCAGTACCTTTATTATTTACAGAAGTCATTTAGAAATATAGAAAAACGTTTAAGTAAAAAAGGAGGGAATCTTAAGATTCCCTCCTTTTTTTGAATTAGATTTTCCTTTCTTAAAAATTACTATTCCGATGCACTACCAGGTATAATAATTAATCTTCCTATATTAATAAAAAAATCTGTATAAAAAGGGTCATCCCCTTCATTATCAGTAGTTCCTGCATGAACATAGGCATTGGTTTTAGCACTACCGGATGCGCCTTTAAAACGACCAGTGCCTCCTGTAAATATCAAATCGTCATTAAAATGTAATTGATAATCAGGATTATCTCCATTATAAGGCCATATCTGACCTGATTCAATTACAAAATGTAATTCGTCTCCGTTAGCTGCTACAAATTTACCCGTTTCTATAAACCAATAGTTCACAGGAAAAATAACTTCAGGAGTAGGAGCAGAACAAAATCTCATAAAAATTTCTTGAAGCTGGCCCAGATGGATCGATTCTCCATTTCCCTTCATCACCATGGTTTCACTAGAACCAGCGTCACATGGCTGGGAACCTGGAGCCTCTGCACGCCACACGGTAAAGGTAGCTTTAAAAGGTAAACTTTTTTCAACGCTTGATTTTGAATGCAGATAGTCTTTTTCAAGTAAGCTTTGTTCTGTATTGATTTCATCGGTTATGTCCTCACAGCCAGTGAAAAGAAAAAGACTTAATAGGGCTACACTCAATAGTTTAATAGTTTTCATGAATATATGTTTTAAAGGTTATACAATACATTTTATATGTATAAAGATGGTTAAATAATGTACATGACATTAAGTAACTATGTTGCAAAAACATTAATTTTTTTGAAAACTATGTTGCTTAATTAAGCTATGTTGTTAATAGGAAGCTTCCTTAGGGTTTGAGCAGTTTCAATAGAGGGTTATTTGTTAGAAACCGGGCTGTAAGGTAAGTTCATTTTTTTCATTAATGCCATAAACCGTTGATTGGAATGTAAAATATGGGAGGGGTAAGCATATGGGACATCTGCAAGTAGATTTCCTTTGTTGAAACCATCCTCAAGTTTGTCAATGGCTTCATTGTAATTGCCTAAAAAGAATAAACTTTTAACTTTATCCTTAAAACCAAGAACTTGGGGTTGTGATATACACCATTTCATTAGGCCATCTCTTCCCGATAGGTTATATATGCTATCTAACTCTTTATCGGTGATATTGTTTTTTAATAACGGTCTAAATTTTTTTAAGCTTTCTATTGTCAATCGGTCATTTTTAAGCATGTAATGAGCCCAAAATTGATGAAGGTAAGGAACTCTTTTTTCCTTATTCAAGTCTTCCGCAATTTTTGCTTCAGACAAAGCCTCATAAAACTCACCTCTATTTAAATAGAGTTTTGCACTTACTTCCCTAACTATATAAGATAAAGGATCTATCTCAAGGGCTTTGTTTATATGGAATCTTGCTTTTTCATGTTTACCAATGTAGCTAAGATATTCAGAATAACGATGATGTAGAGTGGAGTAGTTTGTTCCAATTTCAAAGGCTCTTGTAAATGCCTTATTAGCTTTTTCCCAATCCCAATCAATATAAAAATAAAGAGTAGCCAGTACTGTATGGGCCTCTACTAAATTGGGGTCTATTTCCAAGGCTTTTAGTGCAAAATATTCGGCTTTTTCTCTATTTTCTTTAATTTCTTCACGGTTTGATGATAACCAGATTTTAAGAAAATAAGTGTCGCCTAGGCCAGCATAAGCAAGCGCGTAATTAGGGTCTTCTTTTACAGCTTTATTAAAATAAGCAATGGCGGTTAAATAGTCTTTGTCTAATCGTTTCCCCCAGTAAAACCTACCTAGTTGATATAGTTTGAATGCCTCTAAATTTTCAGTTAGGTTCTTTTTAATTTCTAAAGTCTCTTGTTCGGAAAGGGTTGCGTTAAGGTCTGAAGCTATTTGGATTGCTATTTCTCTTTGAATATCAAAAATATCGGCAATATCCCTGTCAAAAGTTTTAATCCAAATATGATTATCATGAATAGCATCTATGAGTTGAACCGTAATTCTAGCTTTGTTTTCATATTCTTGAATACTACCTTCCAAAATGTAGGAGACATCCAGTTCTGAAGCTATTGTAGGGACTGTTTTAGATGTGTTATGCTTATAGATTTCTGAAGATGTGCGTGATATAACCTTGAATTCTTTTAAGGTTGCTAGCCTATTTAAAATCCCTTCGACCAGTCCGTCTGCAAAAAACTGATTTTCTTCATCGCCACTTATATTTTTAAAGGGTAAAACAGCAATAGATTTTTCATTTTTAGACAGCACTTCATGTTTTGAATAATTATTTAAAAAAAGGTAAATAGTAATACAAAGAATAACGGCAAGGATAACAGTTTGATAACCTTTAAACTGGCCTTTAAAGTTTAATTTATTTATATTCTTAATGCTCTGTTTATCTTCTTGGTTTAAATGTTTTTTAGCTTCACTTGCAGGATATCCATAATAATCATGAAAGCATTTATGGAAGTATGACGTACTGCCAAAGCCAACTTTATAAGCTATTTCAGAGATCGTATAGTTGTTCTGCTGAAGTAATTTATGTGCTTCTTTAAGCCTAATCTCTCTAATAAACTGGCTTATGGATTGGGATTTTAGTTTTTTTAATTTTCTATGTAAATGAGAACGACTTAGCCCAGCTGATTTTGATAATTCCTCAACTCCAAATTGTTCATTTTGAAGATTATCTAGAACTATCGATTTTAGTTTGGATATTAATTTATCATCCTGAATCATTCTTTGTGAACGGTATTAAGTCTAGTAATTGAAATAAGGTAATCTGTCTTAAAATTAATACACTTAGAGAAAATTTCCAATACTATTTGATACAACTTGATATATTGATGATTAACTGTTTATTAAAAAGCTTAGTTTATATTATACTTAATAGTAAACTGTATCGTTTAATATTTTTAATAGGATAAATGATAATAAAAAAAGGAATCAAATTTGATTCCCCTTTTTTAAATTTTATTAAGGAGTTCTTAAACAACTTCCACAAAAAGGCCATCGTCATTTTTCAAAACCTGCGCTACTTTTTTGCTAGTCAATCCTTTAATGGTTTTATCCCATTTCTTGTTGCTCAGTCCAGATTGCCCTTTAAGCGTGTTTAGGTCTATAGGAGAGTTGGCTTTAAGGAGGCTAAATACCACTTTTTCGTCCTCGCTCAATTCAACCTGTTTTTTCTCTGGTCTCATTTGCGGGAAGAACAATACTTCCTGTATGGATTGATTGTTTGTTAGAAACATAATTAAGCGGTCCATTCCAATACCCATACCAGAAGTAGGAGGCATGCCGTATTCTAAAGCACGTAAAAAGTCGTAATCTATAACACCAGTAGCTTCGTCATCTCCTTTTTTAGCTAATTCCATTTGATGCTCAAAGCGTTCACGTTGATCAATAGGGTCGTTAAGCTCAGAATAGGCATTGGCAATTTCTTTACCACATACCATAAGTTCGAAACGCTCGGTTAATTCCGGATTTTCTCTATGTTCTTTACACAACGGACTCATTTCTTTTGGATAGTCGGTAATAAAGGTTGGCTGTATGTAGTTGCCCTCACATTTTTCACCAAAAATTTCATCTATCAGCTTTCCTTTACCCATGGTGTCATCAACTTCAATTCCCATACCTTTCGCAGCTTCACGGATTTCGGCCTCGGTTTTACCAGTGATATCGAAACCTGTAAACTCTTTAATAGAGTCGGTCATAGATACTCGAGCATAAGGCGCTTTAAAATCTATTTCATGTTCTCCGAAGGTTGCTTTAGAAGTACCGTTTACTGCAATGGCGCAATGCTCCAATAATTGCTCACAGAAATCCATCATCCAATTGTAGTCTTTATAGGCTACATAAATTTCCATAGCCGTAAACTCAGGATTGTGGGTGCGATCCATACCTTCGTTTCTAAAGTTCTTAGAAAACTCATATACACCATCGAAACCACCAACTATAAGACGTTTTAAATAAAGTTCATTGGCAATACGCATGTATAATGGTACGTCTAGTGCATTGTGATGTGTAACAAAAGGTCGTGCAGCAGCACCCCCTGGAATGGGTTGTAACACAGGGGTCTCTACTTCAAAATAGCCAGCATCATTAAAAAACTGACGCATCGCATTGAAAAGTTTGGTGCGTTTTACGAATACATCTTTAACCTGTGGGTTCACAACTAAATCGGCATAACGCTGTCTGTAACGTTGCTCAGGTGACGTAAAGGCATCATAAACAACACCGTCTTTTTCTTTAGGAACGGGTAAGGGTTTTAAGGCTTTACTTAATAATGTAAAATCTTTAACCTTAATGGTTTTTTCACCAACTTTAGTTAAAAATAATTCACCTTCAATTCCTACAAAGTCGCCAAAATCTAGTAATTTTTTAAAGATCTCATTATATTTAGTTTTGTCATCACCAAGGCAGATCTCATCACGGTTAAAATACACCTGGATTCTTCCTTCAGCATCTTGTAACTGAGCAAAACTGGCTTTACCTTGAACACGCATAGACATTAATCGTCCTGCAACAACTACCTGTTTGCCTTCTTCAAAATCTTCCTTTATTTGTTTTGAAGTGTTATTTACTGGGTATAAATCTGCCGGATACGGGTTTATACCTAATTCGCGTAATTTTTCTAATTTTTCTCTACGTACAAGCTCTTGCTCTGATAATTGCGACATATTCTATATTGCTGAGTAAATTTTTAAAGGCACAAAGATACTATTTAAAGCTCGCTTATAAAACATTTTTTTGGGTTGGAAAAACGATATACACTCGTTGATTTTAAGAGGTGTATCTTGATGGAAATAGAGTCTTTATAAATATTAACTTATCTGTCTTCTGAATTGTAACAAATTAAATATTTTTGCGTCATATTAGTGTAGTCAATCAAAAATTAAAAAGTACGTTAATGAGTTTCTGGAGAGTTTTATTGTCTATTATTTGTCCTCCACTTGCCGTAATAGACAAGGGCTGTGGTTCTATATTAATTGTTTTTCTGCTTTGGTTATGTGGTTGGGTGCCAGGGGTTATTGCTGCATTGGTAATTCTTAATAATCCGAAAAACTAAACCATAAAAATGTTGTATTTTTGCACCCTATGAATAAGGATGTTATACTAAAGGATTTAGGCTGTAAGGACTATAAAGAAACCTGGGATTATCAGGAAGATCTTTTTAAAGGTATTGTAGATGCAAAAATAAAAAATCGACGTGAAGATGCCGGAATCGAGACGCCCAATTACTTTTTGTTTGTTGAACATCCGCATGTGTACACGTTGGGGAAGAGTGGAGATGCTGCGAATATGCTACTCGATGAGCGGCAACTCAAAGATAAGGGGGCTACGTTTTATAAAATAAACAGAGGAGGTGATATTACCTATCACGGACCAGGGCAAATAGTGGGTTACCCGATTTTAGATTTAGATAATTTTTTTACAGATATTCATAAGTACCTGCGTTTTTTGGAGGAAGTCATTATTTTAACATTAGCTGAATACGGGTTAAAAGCCGAAAGGAGTGAGGGAGAAACCGGTGTATGGTTAGGTGTAGGTACTCCTTTTGCTAGAAAAATATGCGCCATGGGAGTGCGGGCAAGTCGTTGGGTTACCATGCACGGCTTCGCATTAAATGTAAATGCCGATTTAGGGTATTTCGATAATATCATTCCATGTGGAATTCGCGGTAAAGCAGTTACTTCTTTAAATGTTGAACTTGACCAGGATACTGTTAATATAGATGAAGTAAAAGAAAAACTACTAAAACACTTCAGGGAATTATTTGAAGCTACTTTTATTTAAGATAAATAATATCTGTTTATTAATTATGGCGTTGCCCTAATTTGGTGGCAATAATACTGATGATAAAAATTTGCATGGCATGAAATATCATGAGAGGTAAAAGCACCATGCCAATAGGGAAATTCGTCGGAAATAATATTTTAGAAAATACCGTTCCGTGTACTAGAGATTTTTTTGTACCACAAAATTGAGCCGTAATTTTATCTTCTGTATTAAAACCTAAAAGATTTGAAATAAACCCGGTAAGGTAAAATACCAGATAAAAGAGACCAACAAGAATTGCTGAAATTAATAATAAATCTGTAATACTCACTTCACTAAAAATGTTGTTTTCAAAAGATTCAGCAAAACTTTTATAAATAATTAATAAGATGATCGATTTATCGAACATCGTAAGTTGCGTTTTGTAAATACTTGTGTATTTTCCCCAGAAGCGCTGTAATAAGAGCCCTAATAGTACAGGAATTAAAATTTCAATAATTAATTTGATATAAATAGCACCTAGGTCGAAATCGGATGTCGTAATCTTAGGTAAAAAAAGCTCCATCCAAATAGGTGTTAGGACAATGCCTATTAGACCTGAAATACTGGCGTTAAAAATCGCTGCTGGGATATTACCTTTAGCGATTGATACCATGACTACCGAAGAAGAAACGGTAGAGGGTAAAGCGGCAAGAAACAAAAACGATAGCCAAAAAGTTTCGGCTTCGTTGGAATGAGCGAGTGGTTTACATGCGATTATAATAAGTGGAAACAATATAAAAGTGGAGGCCTGAACTAATAAATGCAACTTCCAGTTTTTCAATCCATCTTTGATTTTAGAGCCACTTAATTTTAGTCCGTAAAAGAAAAATATTAAAGAAATACCAATACTACTTATGCGGTCCAATGGTATTTTGCTGTTTTCATTTCCCCATTCTGGAAAAAAATAAGCTATAATTATTATGGCTATTATAGCTAATACGAAGCGGTCAATTTTCATGGGTGAACCCTTCAAGATTAATATTTTTCAGGAATAAAGGTTTGGTAATTCATTGGAGGACGTACATAGGCTTTATAATCGGGTAATTCGGGTAATTCGATTTCTTCAATTTTCATTTTTTCATAAGGAATCATACTTAATACATGACTAATACAGTTTAATCGTGCTTTTTTCTTGTTATCGGCATTAACGACATACCAGGGCACTTGCTTGGTGTCTGTATGCGCAAACATCGTATCTTTTGCTTGAGAGTATTCAAGCCACCTTGAGCGTGATTCTAAGTCCATTGGACTAAATTTCCAATGTTTTAACGGGTTCGAAATTCGGTTTTTAAAGCGTCTTTCCTGTTCTGCATCGCTTACAGAGAACCAATATTTTAATAATATGATACCCGAACGTACTAACATACGCTCGAATTCTGGGCAGGACCTTAAAAATTCTTCGTATTCTTTCTGAGTACAAAAACCCATAACTTTTTCCACACCGGCACGGTTGTACCAAGATCGGTCGAACAATACAATCTCTCCGGCAGCTGGTAAATATTGTGTATAACGTTGAAAGTACCACTGCGTTTTTTCTTTTTCGGTTGGAATCCCTAGGGCAACGACTTTGCATACGCGCGGATTTAAAGGTTCTGTAAATCGTTTAATGGTGCCTCCTTTACCAGAAGCATCGCGCCCTTCAAATACGATTACTACTTTTAGTCCTTGTTTTTTAACCCATTCCTGCAGATGAACCAATTCGGTATGTAGTTTGGCTAGTTCTTCGTCGTAATTAAATTTTTTCTTTTTTAATGTTTGTTCGCTAGAGTCTTTCATAGCGACAATTTAAGAAAAAAATAGAAGTGAATGTGTTTTGAATCACAATGTGTTATGTTGAAAAGTAATGTTAGTTTATTTTTCAACATTAAAAAATACTTTGTAATAATGCATTTTTCTTTCTTCATCGTAACCACGTTCCATATATTCAGCAGAGGCATCAGGGGCATCAACGTCTATCTTTATTTCAATATTGGTATCTAATTTTATATCCGATTTAAATTTTTTCTTTTCTTTAGTAACAACGCGTTCTGCAACATCAAATTGATTTCGTAGTACGATGTTTTGCTCGTCTTGAAAGGTTTTTTTGTAATCATCAAAAAGCGTTCGGTGTTTCTCTTCTTCAAAAATTTCTTCTTTAAAGCGTTCTACATTTACAAATTCGTTTTCCTTAAAAAAGTCGACCGTACGAGCTAAAAACGTATTTTGCTCCTGAGCACCATAAGTTGATTTTAGAATTTCACTAGAGAAGTCTTTGCATAACTCCATGTATTGTTGAGTATGGTTATTGGCATCATCAGCATACTTAATATTTAAAAATTGATTAATCCAGTACATGGCATCGTAGTTATTATTATCTACACTAAAGATAATATTACCTTCCGAATCGCTCTGGTTTAGAATTAAGCAGCCTTTGTCTACTTTTTTCGAGTTGATTCCTTTTTGTACAACCACATCATAACTATTGTTTTCTAAATAGGTTTGAAAAAAGTTTACTTTATTTTCAATTTTAAAGATGCCCAGTGCATTGGTGGTTATTTCATTAAATTCAATGCCTTCGAACATCACAATTAGTACGTCTCCTGTTTTTATGTTAGCAGAAGTCGATTGCTCGTACAGATGAGTGACAATATGTTTGGAAATTTGTATGAATTCGTCTTCATCATTAAATAGTTGGTTGCTATAACTATTAATTTCGTTGAGAGTAATGTTTGAGTGGTGATTAAATCGATAACTTTGAACAACACTTCCAAAAGGTCTCAGTAAAAAGGGGAGCATAAGATCATAACTAGCTTCATCAAAATCAACCAGCTTTTCTGAAAAAGCATTTTTAGTGTCGTTAAACTTATTACCAACTTTATGAATTATAAACTTTGAAATAGAGGCATTTTTTCTGGAAATCATAGTATTGCTTTTAGATATGCAATAGTACTAAATTCACGAGATATTTACATTAAAAAGCGAACGCCAAAGCATAACTTTGACGTTCTAAGATTTGAGGACTTAGCTTCTATTATTTAGATAGGGTATTACATAATAATTAGAAAGCCGAAGCATCTTGATATTTATGGCTCGGTATCGTAATAGTTTTCTTGTTAGAGATTGATAATAGCTTGCCTAAAGATAAGTATTCATTTGGGCTGTTTTTAAAATGCTACAACTTGTTTTTCAACAAGTTATAAACATCTGTTAATTAATGCGGTATAGTAAAATAGAATTACTTTCACCTTTTGTAACGAATTCTAAATTTCGGTTATTATCTACGTTGTCAAGTATGATTTCTGAGTTGCCATATACCGGGAAATTAGGTAGTAATTTGGCATTACTATCGTATAAATAAACCTTGTGCGATTGTAAGTCGGTAATGGAAATATATATTTTATCATAAATATAGAAGAATCCAGGACGTGTGTAGTTTCCGTAGTCGATATCTATCGTATTGTTTTTTATAAATAATTTGTTTTCACTTTGAGCAACTAAAGTTTTGCTTGAAGTAGTAATATTATGGTTAGCCGATAGGTTTAGATTTTGGTTAGCTATATTGCCTTTTGTATCGATAGAGGTTATCTTACCATCTGCAGTAGTTGTTGTGAAACTATTATTGTATAAATAGACAGGTTGATTAGAATAGCTATGAGAACTTTTTGGTTTTACGCGGGTATGTCCTGTTCGATTTAATATATATAAATGTTCTTTAGTTTTTAAGCAGATATAATCTTTGCTTCCAATTCTAAAATGTTGAGGTGTTGTAATGATAGGGGTTTTAGCCGATTTAAATTTGAAACCTTTTACAGGTTTAGCATTTCGATCGTACATTAATACATGAGTTCCTTGAGTAACTAGAAGCCGATAGTTTTTCTTTTTATCGTAATCGAAAACAGCCAATGGTTGGGTAATCTCATCATTAAAACTCATTGGAAACGGTTTTACATCACGACCATTTCTGTCTAAAACATATACGTGTTTAGGTGTCGCAAAGGCTAGTTGAAGTCGTCCGTTTTTATACATGTCGATTTGTTCTATACGACCTAATATTGGGCCAGAGAGCTGCTTTTTCCAAAGGACTTTTCCTTTATTCGATATTATGTAAAGATTGTTCTTTATATCCTGTACTACAATTTCTTTCTCTTTTGTGATATGATTAACAACAAATTGAGGGTTGTTTATAATATCGGAATCTAGCTTTATATTTAGTTCTTCGGTAATGCCATTTCGAACAGTTCTAGCCTTGCCTTTTTCTATAATGCCATTAACATGCGCAAAGTGTTTATCATAAATAAATTGTACGGCGGAAGTATTATAATTATTGAATTCTAAATTAAGTGATTCGCTAAAATTGTTTTGGATAATCTGATTGAGCATATTAGGTTTTGCTACAAAAAGTAAAGAGGAAGCAGCACTCAATTGCTCGTTAATAGATTGGAAATAAGTTTTCGTTTGTAATGTGGTTTTATTTTGATAATTGGTAATAATGTTTTTCAGCATAGAGATACTATTAGAAAACACAAAATAGTTATCAAGAATACAATAAGAATTTGCATTACCGAATGTGATTAGAGGAGAAAAGTGTTTCTTAAAAGTCTTAGGTTTGCTAAAACTAAAAATGTCCGTTTCACGGAAGGTTTCAATCAGCATTTTTTCTGAGATTAGAGCATCGTCGGTACCTATCAAGTCTATAGAGTTTAAAACTACCGCGCGATTGTTGTCTTCGTAAATAACACCAACTTCAAAAATATTATTAAATAATTCACTATTAAGGTTTAACGAATCTGTATGATTGAATGCATTAAGGTTTGTTTGAAGAGTTTTGTAATTATTAAAAGTAAAGCTTAGAAATCCATCACTATTGGATGGTGTAATCTGTTGCATCTCATTTTCCTGAGGAATGGTGTTTTTGAAAATGTTTATTAGGCTACTAGTCGAATCATTAGCTTTGGTAATACCATTAAAATAAATGCTGTTTTGTGATATTTCAGTATCTAAAGCCAGGTAATTGGTTAAGCTTTTAAGGCCTAATGTGTCATTTTGTAAAATTGTTTTTATAAAAGGGTTTTCGTTTTTTAATAAAATAGAAAGGGTTTTATCATTATCGGTAGTGTTGTAAATTTTTATCAATTCAGGACTAGCCATTGAAGCAGTAAAAACATGTTCTACCAGTTCTTTAGAAGAGGAAGCAAAAAATACGCTGTCTATAACAGTATGATATAGTTTAACATTGTTAATAGCGGTTTTTGTTATGTTGTGCTTGTTGAACTTAAAAACTTCAGACTCATATTTAGTGGTCGAATCTGAAACAAATAAATCTTTATGGTATTTTGTAATTATGGCATATTGCAGTTGTTTTTTTTGCTCTTTAAAACAAATAAGCAGGTCGCCACTCGGTTTTAAAAGTTTAATATTTTGTAAGCTACTGTCCAGATTTTTGTAGGCGTTCGTTTTAGAGAAAGTTTTAATAAAATCGCTGTTTTTTATACTGCTTTTTAAATCTTCAATGTTGGAAGATTTTATAATAACAGAGGTGTTTTCAGGAATGTAATCGACAAGATATATTCTATTTGGGCTGGTGTTTGTACAACTGATGGCTAAAATAAATAGGAGGGACAGACAAAATAATCTCATAAATTGAATTCGTTTATACAAACCTACATATTTTTTCATTTTATCTCATATGAAAAGCCCTTTGAATCGACTTGCTTTAAAAATTTAATTTTAATTGTTCGGGTAAAAGTTTAAATGATTTGCGATGGTATTTAGTGCTGCCATATTTTCTTATCGCTTCACGGTGTTCTTTGGTAGGGTAGCCTTTGTTTTTTTTCCAATTGTACATGGGGAATTCTTCATGAATTTTATTCATGTAAGCATCCCGATAGGTTTTTGCTAAAACCGAAGCAGCTGCAATGCTTAAATATTTGCTATCGCCTTTTACAATGGTGTCGAATGGAATGTTTTCATAAGGTTTAAATCTATTGCCGTCAACAATTATAAATTCGGGTTGAGGTTCTAGTTGCATAATAGATTTATGCATTGCTAGAATGGAAGCATTAAGAATATTTATGGAGTCGATTTCTTCTTCAAAAATATGTGTGACTCCAAAAGTTAAGGCTTCAGTCTCGATAATTGGTTTTAATATATCACGCTTTATTTCACTCAGTTGTTTAGAGTCTGTTAAAAAGTTGTTTTTAAACGATTCAGGTAAAATAACAGCTGCTGCGGTAACCGGTCCAGCCAGACAACCGCGACCTGCTTCGTCTGTGCCACATTCTAAATTAAGTGCTGAATGATTTTTTAATAACATGTAACGTCGATTTTTTTGAAGGCTATTTTTAATCAAAGATAGTAGCTATTTTGTATGTAAGCCTTGCAGTTTAAATTGCCCTAAAAATAGCGATTATATAATTTTTAAAGAATTAAAGTCTAAATTGGTTATATGATAATCGTTGAATGTTCTTTTTGTGTATGTTATAAAAAAATACGTTTTTTTATGTAATATTTTTTTGATTAATTAAATCTAATTTTGTTTATTTGAGATAGAATTTTAACTGTTGTACGCGACTAACTCAAATAAATTTTTAATGACTCGTCTGTATTTTTAAAGGCGAATCTAACTTTGTAACAAAGCCAATATGTTTATATTGGCTTTGTTTATTTAAAATAATTAATGATGCATTCCGTTCAAATAATTACTTTTGCCACAGTAATGAAATTTATTTAGGTGTGAGCTAAGACACCTGGTTTACTTAGAACTCAAATATGCAAATCGACTTTTATAAATCTACAGCCAATAAGCAAATGTTATTCTTCAAACTTATATTGGTAGTTGCGACCTTTTTTCAATTAGGGAGTGTATTTGCTCAAGGTGAAATGAGGCGCATAGAAGATACTTCCAAAAAGAGTAAAAAGAACGATTCTATAAATCAGACAAAGGCTGAAGATTATTTAATCATTTCATACGAAAAAGATACAACCTTTGTCGATACTGCCCTCACGATTAAGAAAGAATATAAATTTAATTATTTAAGAAGAGATGATTTTGGGTTAATGCCGTTTTCTAATTTAGGGCAGACTTACAATAGTTTAACCTATAATTTTCAAAATACGAAGCTTATGCCGTTGTTTGGGGCAAGAGCACGTCATTTTAATTATATGGAAGTAGAAGATATGAAGTACTTCCGAGTACCAACACCATTTACCGAGTTGTTTTTTAAAACAGCTTTTGAGCAAGGCCAATTGGCTGATTCGTTTTTTACGATAAACACATCACCACAAGTAAATTACTCTATTGCATATAAAGGATTAAGGTCTTTGGGTAAATACCAGCATATTTTAACGAGTACTGGGAATTTTAGATTTACCACCAATTATCAAACTAAAAACAGGAGGTATTTGGCCCGAGCCCATATTGTTATGCAGGATCTAATGAATCAGGAAAATGGCGGGTTGCGAGATGAGAGTGTTGAGTATTTTGAGAGCGGCGCAGAAGAATATCTGGATCGATCAATACTTGAAGTGCAATTTGAAGATGCTGAAAGTATTCTAAAAGGAAAACGTTTTCATTTGGAGCACGAATACAAAATTATCGATGCAAATGATTCCTTATCTCATAACAATTTAAGTCTGGGGCATGTTATATCTTTTGAAGATAAGTATTTTGAATATTCACAAAGATCATCGCAAGATTATTTTGGCGATGCCTTTAAGAATTCAAATTTAAAAGATCGTGCAACATTGGAGCATTTTTACAATCAACTTCAATTAAATTACAGTAATAATATAGTTGGTGATTTACAATTTAATATAAGTAATGATAATTATAACTATGGATATAATAAGTTGGTGCTTCTAAATGGTCAGTTAATAACCAATCGTTTAAAAGGTAATGTATATTCAGCGGGTGCGAAGTATCATAAAAAGTATAAAGGTTTCGATCTTTTAGGAGATGCCGGACTTAATATTGCAGGTGATTTTGATGGGAATTATATTAAAGGTATGGCTTCATTTAAGTTGAATGATGATATTTATGCTAACGCCAGTTTAAACCACAGTTCGAAAGTGCCTAATTATAATACATTGCTGTATCAAAGTGATTATGTTAATTATAACTGGCAGAATAGTTTTGATAATGTTAAAACACAGCAATTAGCGTTTCAGCTTAAATATAAAAAACTAGCCGATTTAAAAGTCGATTACTCTACAATTACAGATTATGTGTATTTCAGGGCCGATGAAGCTTCGGGGCAGGTAAGACCATTTCAAAACTCAGGAACTATAAATTACTTGAGGGCTAAGCTAGATAATGAGATTAAGTTCGGGAAGTTTGCTTTAAACAATACTATATTATATCAAAACACCAAGGATGGTAATCAGGTGTTAAATGTGCCAGAGTTTACTACGCGAAATACCTTCTCGTTTACAAGTTATGTTTTTAAAAAGGCGTTATTTTTACAAACAGGATTAACTTTTAATTATTTCACCAATTATTATATGAATGGATATAATCCGGTGCTTGCCGAATTTTACGTTCAAAACGATAAGGAATATGGTAATTTCCCGAGGTTCGATTTCTTTTTAAATGCCAAAGTGCGTCAAACACGTATATATTTAATGGCGGAGCATTTTAATTCGGCTTTTACGGGGTATAATTATTATTCGGCACCAGGTAATCCTTACCGCGATTTTACAATCCGCTTTGGTGTGGTTTGGGATTTCTTTATTTAAAATCATTTGAGCGTTTCCTTGCCATAGGTCAAGGTCGGGCTGTACATTCTATCTTTTTATGGGTGTTTAAAAATGGGAGGGCGTGATGCAGGTTGTAATGTTGTCTATTATATAATGTATCATAGGTGCATGGATGAATCCCATAAAAAGGATGCCATTTCCATCCCTAACGCAGGATTTTAGGGAGGAGTATCATTCAGATTTTAGT